>OZ243949.1:0-2831195 GCA_965214305.1 Pseudomonadales bacterium
TGCCGGTTTTGACGATGCGGTGGTGGCGCTCATGTCGGGTGCGCCGGCACCGGCGACGATTCGTGCCCTGATCGACTGAAAAATTTGGGAGTTATCTATTTGACTCCCACGACCACAACAAATTGTGACAAGCAGCTTTTATGAACACAACATCTAGTGGAAGATGGCGTTAATTGTATAAATCCTAAAAATTTTCTTGACAGCGCCCGGCTTCCGACCTAAAAAGCGTGGCAAAAGGGGTATCTGTACGACTGTAATCGGGACGGGTTGGGACGGTCATGCGGGAATCCGAAGAGGAAAATTCGTTAGATTTCGCGATGCCGGAGGGCGAGGGCATTGAGGGTGCCGACGATGCCGCATTGCCTGAGGAAGACGCCGAGGAGTTTGACGCCCACGGCGACGATGACAGCGAAAATCTTGATAAAGTTGTTTCGATGTCCGGCCGCGAACAAGCCGGTTGCAATTTCGCCATTCGTCGTGCGATAGAGCGTCGCATGGAGCAAAAGGCGCTCGACCAGGATTTGGATTACTTGGATGGCGAACTCGACGACTGACCGGGCCCGTCGAGCCATACCGCCCTAACTTAGCTGTTTCACCAAGCCGCTTGTCTGTTTGATGAATTTCCCATGTTTTTGCCCGATTTTCCCGAAAATTCAGGCTGCCGTTCAATTTGCAAACTGCGCTGGCTTGTCTTTTGCTCCCATGCGTGTCCATGCTCGCTCCACCTAGGCGCCTCTGCCTGCGGAATGCACGGCTGCAAAGCCGCTGCCGCTCGCCCCTTTGAACGTTCGATTTCGTCAAATAGGGCTGGATATTCTCCTCAATCGCCCGCCCAAAGGGACGGCGGCATCGAATTTTCGCTTTCGCGACTTCCGCAGGCAGAGGATACTAGGAGCCTCTGCCTGCGGAAGTCGCGAAAGCGAAGATCCGCCGCGATCATCGCGGCCCCCGGCGGCATATGCGGACTAAATCATGCGGCCCAATCCCAGGCCATCGGTTAGCGACCTGCTGTTGGTCGGCGGCGGCCATAGCCACATTGAAGTGCTTCGGGCATTGGCGATGGCACCGCTTGCTGGTGTGCGTGTCACACTACTGGCCCGCGAGGCGCACAGTCCCTACTCCGGCATGTTGCCCGGCCATGTCGCCGGCCATTATGGCTGGGAAGATTTGCACATTGATCTCGGCCCGTTGTGCCGGTGCGCCAGCGCGCGGCTGATCGTTGACGAGGTGACCGGGCTGGATTTGCGGCATAACCTCGCTCACTGCGCCAAGCGGCCACCGGTGCGCTTCGATACCCTGTCGATCAATTGCGGTGCCGCGCCGCAGCCGTTCGGCGAGGTGGGTGTGCCCGTTAAACCCATTGGTCGTTTTCTACCGCAGTGGCAGGCAGTGCGCGATCAGGCCAGGGCCGGTGCCCGCATCCTGTTTGTGGGCGGCGGTGCCGGTGGTGTGGAATTGGCTTTGGCGGCGCGCAAGGCGCTGCCCCGCACCGTCGAGATGCAAATTGTGACGCGCGCCCTGTTACCCGGACATGGCCGGCGCGCACAGTGGCTGCTTGCCGATGAACTGGCGCGGGCACAGATCGGCTTGCGCTTGGCGTCGGTAACGGCGACCGCGGACAACACACTAACACTCGATGACGGCTCTGTTGTGGAATTCGACTGGTTGTTTTGGGTTACCGGCGTGGTGGCGCCGGATTGGCTTCGGGAAAGCGAACTCGCCACCGATGCGCAGGGCTTCGCCAGAGTGGATGGGCGCTTGCAATCGCTGTCCCATCCTCAGGTGTTCGCGGCCGGCGATGCGGCCAGCCTTGCGGGCCAGACGCGGCCCAAGTCCGGCGTGATTGCCGTGCGGACCGGCCCGATATTGGCAACGAATCTGCGCCGCCATATGGAGGGGCGTCCAACCAAGCGATTTCGTGCGCAAAAGCGGTTTTTGAGCCTAATCGGCACCGGCGACGGGCGTGCGGTTGCCTCCCGTTCCGGGTTGGCTTTGCGGGGGGCTTGGGTCTGGCATTGGAAGGATTGGATCGACCGGCGCTTCATGACGAAATATCAGACACTACCGGAAAGGGTCGCCATTGTGCCGCCGCAAAGCCCCAAAACCGCGGTTGACACCACCGATCAGCCGACATTCGACCCGATGCGCTGCGGCGGTTGCGGCGCGAAACTCGCCAGCGCTCCCCTACTGCGTGTGCTGCAACGATTGCCTGAGCAAAGCCACCCCGATGTCCTGCGGGGCATCGGTGAAGATGCGGCGGTGCTGCGCGGCCACGGCGAGCCGCTGCTGCTGACCGTGGATGGATTCCGTAGTCTCATCGATGATCCCTATCGTTTTGGCCGCATCACCGCCCACCACAGCCTGAACGACATCTATGCCATGGGTGCGCTACCCACCAGCGCCCTGGCCATTGCCACGATACCGTTGATGGCCGAGGCGCTGATGGAAGCGGAGCTCTATGATTTGCTCAAGGGCGCGGTCGATGTATTGAACGCGGACGCTGTGCCCTTGGTCGGTGGCCATTCGGCCGAGGGTGCCGAACTCTCGCTGGGATTGGCCATTACCGGCAGGGCGGTGGCGCCACTGTTGGCCAAGGATGGCGGCGAACCGGGCGACCGATTGATTTTGACCAAACCACTTGGCAGTGGCGTGTTGTTTGCGGCGCAGATGCGCGGCCTGGCAACCACCCGCTCAATCGAACTGGCCATTGCCAGCATGGACCACTCCAACCGCCGCGCGATCGATATTCTCCGCGCACAGGGCGCCCGCGCCTGCACCGACGTTACCGGCTTCGGCTTGGTGGGCCACCTGGGGGAAATGCTGCGGGCATCCGGCGTCGGCGCGGAACTGGCGGTGCAAACCCTACCCTCGTTCGACGGGGCCCTGGCCTGTTTCGAACGGGGGGCGAGCAGCGTGTTGCAGTCGAGCAACGCCCGGGCCCTGGCCGATTTTGAGTTGCGCGGCCTGGCTTTTGATGATCCGCGGGTTTGTCTTCTGGCGGATCCGCAGACCGCCGGGGGATTGCTCGCCTCTGTACCGGCGGCGGCGGCGGCGGATTGCCTAAGGGCACTGCGCGCCGCCAACTACGCCGCCAGCGCCGATATTGGTTGCCTAACGACGGGTGCCCGCATCATTCACGCATAGCTTGCATGACGGACTCGCGCATCACCGCCCCGGAAGCTCAGCAAGGATGGCCGTCTCGCCATGGGCGAGAAAATCACCCGGGTTGTATCTCATCAGCGCTTCGCAATGCAGTCCGGTGGCCTGAAGGCGCTTTGCTCCGGACCATCAGGCATTGACATCAATAACGATACGACCTTTGACGTTACCGGCCAGCAACTCGACACCCAGATCGATGACCCGGCTCATCGGCTCCACGCGGTACACCGTCGCCAACTGATCCGGATCGAGCAGTTCCGCCAGATCAGCCCAGGCACGTTCACGCACCTCAGGACCGGCCAGCACCGAGTCTACTCCTCTCAAGGTTACGCCGCGAAGAATGAACGGCATCACCGAAGCTGCCAGTTTGGGGCTGGCTGCCAGACCACAGGCGGCGACAAGACCCTCGTATTGCATCTGGGCCAACGAGGTAGCCAGGATCTCGCCGCCGACCGTATCCACCGCAGCGGCCCACAATTCCTTCTCAAGCGGCTTTGCCGGCCGATTCAGGTCATCCCTGGCGAGGATGGTGCTGGCGCCCAGTTCATGCAGATAGGCGGTCGCATCCCGAACGCGCCCGGTCACTGCGGTAACAGCGTAACCCAGCCTCGCCAGCAACATAACAGCCACCGAACCCACGCCGCCCGCGGCGCCGGTCACCAGCACAGGGCCGTCCTCCGGCCCGATTTCCTTGTCGCGGATTGCGTTGACGCAGAGCATTGCAGTGTAACCGGCGGTGCCAATAGCCATGGCCTGTTCGGTGGAGAAATTGGCTGGCATGGGTGTTAGCCACTCACTTTTTAGGCTTTGTCTCTGGCTGTAGCCACCCCAGGCGGTCTCGGAGAGACCATGGCCGTTCACCAGCACCTTGTCACCGGGGCTGTACTGCGCCCTGCCCGATTCCAGAACCGTTCCCGCCAGATCGATGCCGCAGACCATGGGGAAGCGCCGGCAAATGCCTTTGCCGCTGATTGCCAGCCCGTCTTTGTAGTTCAAGCTGGAGTAGTCGATTTCCACCAGCACCTCGTTATCGGGAAAATCATCCGGTGACAGCGCCTTGATCAGCGCCCTGTCGGCACCCTCTTCTAACACCACTGCCCTGAAACTCTCCTGCGACATCTGTGCCCTCCTGTATTGAATGATATGAAACCGAATGAAAAGTGCCGTTTACGGTGGGTTGCCGCAGTGCGCTCATGGGCCGACCGTAGCAGAAGGGTTGTCGGCCTGACAACGCGGTCTGTGCAAGCACCGTAAGTCTCCGCACACAGGGTGCCCGCGCCTGCACCGACGTTCCCGGCTTCGGCTTGGTGGGCCGCCTTGGGGAAATACTGCGGGCATCCGGCGTCGGCGCGGAACTCGCAGTCCAAACCCTGCCCTCGTTCGATGGGGGCCCCGGCCAAAAGAATGAGCGCCAAGCCCCGCGCTGGTGCCGTCTCACCGGGGTTGCAGGATCATCGCCGCCGCCTTCTCGGCAATCATCATCGTCGGGATGCTGGTGTTGCCGCCGACGATGGACGGCATGATTGATGCATCGACGACGCGCAGAGCATCAATGCCATTGACCCGCAGTTCGTGGTCGACGACGGCATCCGCATCGCTGCCCATGCGGCAGGTTCCAACCGGATGGAAAATGGTATTGGCCGAGTCCCTGATCCAGTGGTCAATACCCGCGTCGGTCCTAACATCCGCACCGGGTGCAAGCTCCGCGCCACGGAACGGATCCATCGCACGATGGCTGTTAATTTCCCGCACCCTATGTACGCCGCGCCGCAGGCAAGCCAGGTCCTCCTCGCTGTCGAGATACCGCGGATCGATTAGCGGCGCCTCCAGCGGATCTGTCGAACGGATAAGCACCGAACCCCGGCTGCGGGGGCGCAATTGATAGATATTGGTTAGAAAACCATGCTGCATCTGCCCGCTTTGCGTGGTCTCCAATGACAAACCCGGCACGGTCGTGATGTGCATATCGGGCTTCTCCAGATGCGGCTCGGTACGGAGAAATCCACCGGCCTCCAGCGGTACCGAGGCACCCGGCCCGGCGCCAAAAAGCAAGGCTCGCAGACCCGCAAAAAATGCACGATCCGCCCGCATTAGCCGATAGAGCGTGATGGGCTCGCGGCATTCGTAGCGCACATAGATGCCGAGATGATCTTGGAGATTTTGGCCGACCGTCGGCAAGGCGTGCTGTACATCGACACCGACCGAAGCGAGATGCTCAGGGTCGCCGATACCCGATATCTGCAACAGCGCCGGCGAGTTCACGGCACCCGCGCTGACAATCACCTCGCGTCGCGCCCGCACGATCTCGACAGCGCGCCCCCGTACCAGCTCGACACCGGTGCAGCGCCGCTGCTCGAGTAGTAGACGCAACACCCTGGCACCGGTCGCCACCCGCAGGTTCGGCCGTTGCCGTACCGGCTTCAAAAAGGCGCTCGCAGCGGTCACGCGGCGTCCGTTTTTGATGTTGAAATCGTACAGCCCGACACCTTCTTGGTCCGCACTATTGAAGTCGTCGTTGCGCGGATACCCCGCTGCCATCGCCGCCGCTAGCCAGGCCCGGTAGATGGGATGGTCGCCGCTGGCTTGCTCCGTGTGCAACTCGCCATCGAACCCGTGGTAGTGATGTTGTTGCGGATGACTGGCGTTGCTTTCGAAGCGCCTGAAATACGGCAACACTTCGTCGTAGGACCAACCCCGAAGCCCGGCCGCCGCCCATCCGTCGTAGTCGTTGCGATGGCCGCGAATCGCCATCATGCCGTTGATTGCGGTGGAGCCGCCGAGCACCCGTCCGCGTGGCCAAGGAATGGTACGGCCGTGCAAGCCGGGTTGCACAACCGTCTCGTATCCCCAATTGAGGCTCTTCATGAAATACAGCAGACCAGCCGCGACCGGCACACGGATCAGAGGATTCCAGTCAGGCCCGCCCGCCTCCAGCAACAGCACAGAGTGTTCCGAGGCCGACAGCCGGTTGGCCAACAACGAGCCCGCCGCGCCACTGCCGACGACGATAAAGTCGACTTCCACGAATCTCTTTGTGCCGACCACTATCTATACCGTCCTATACCGTCGTCGATAGAGCGCGAGGCAGCTTGTCCGTGGCCCGCCAACAACGAACCTGCCGATCCTCCCCGTAAGCCTGTAACTGCTGAGGCCGCGCCGCGCATCTCGGCAACGCCCGGCCACAACGCGACGCCAGAAAACAACCTGTGGGCAGATTGATCGGGCTCGGAATGTCGCCCGTCAACACTGCGGATAAGGCTCGCTCGGGCCGGCGCCGGTCGGGTTCGATATCGAGATGCGCCTCCATGAGCGCCTTTGTATAGGGGTGTTGCGGGTCGCCGAGCAACCGCGCTCCGGGGCCGATTTCCACGATCTGGCCGAGATACATGACGGCCAGCCTGTCGCTAATGGCCGCAACGGCGCTCAGGTCGTGAGAGATGAACAGACAAGCGAGCTTCCGGTCGCCGTTAAGACGCACCAGCAGATCGAGCAGTTCCCGACGAGCCTCGGGAGTCAGAGCCGCTGTCGGTTCATCAAGGATCAACAGCAGCGGATCGACTGCCAGGGCTCTGGCAATGTTGGCCTTCTGTAGTACGCCGGTGCTGACCTCCCGCGGCTTCAAGCCGTATACCCGGGCGTCGCAGCCGACGCGCTCGAGCATCGCTACCGCAGCCCTTGCTCCGGCGGTGCCGGTGAGACCGGAATGCAGACGAACCGCCTCCTCGACGCTGCGCCCGATCGTCCACCTGGGATCAAAGCTATCGAACGGGTCTTGACGCACATACTGCAAACGGCGGCGCAGCTCCCGTCTGCCGTAGTCGGCGAGCGGTTTGCCCATAAAGCGTATAAGTCCCGTTGTCGGTGTTTCCAGACCGGCGAGACAACGCCCGACAGTCGTCTTGCCCGAGCCGGACTCCCCGATTAGCGCAAGCGTTTCGCCGGGATTGATGTGCAGCGACACGCCGCTGAGCGCTTTTACGCTGTCGCGGGAACGGCGCAACGGGAAGCTTCGCGTTAGCTCTTCGATATCGGCTATGGGGCGCTCCGAGGGCCGGGCTTGCACCAGGGCCGCCCGGCGTGGCCCATCGGCCGATAACCTTCCCGTCGCGGCGGCAAGACCCCGGAAATACGAGCGGCAGTCGGTAGCGGCGCTGATCGTGCCGCGTTCGAGCTGGATCACATGATCGCAGTAGTTGGCGAGTATTCCGGGTTCCTGGGTGGCCAACAGGACGGCCAGCTGGCGTTCTCTGGTTTCCGCCCAGAGCCAATCCAGGAACTGGGCTTGGACCGTAACATCAAGCCCGCTGGTCGGTTCGTCGGCCACCAGTACGCTCGGCGAGCCCGCCAGCGCCATCGCAATCAATGCCCGCTGTGCCATACCGCCGGAGAGCTCGTGCGCAAAATTCGCCACACGTCGTTGCGGATCATTGATGCCGACACGCTCAAGCAAGCGCACCGCCACGCCGTCCTTGGGCGGGGCGGTTTGTTCGCGAGCCGCCTTCCAGATCGCCTCGATTTGCGCGCCGATTCGCAACATCGGATGCAGGGCGCTACGGGCGGGTTGGCTGATCAACGCAATCTCGCCACCACGCAAGGTTCGGAGCATTCGCTCGTCCATCGTCAGCAGGTCGCGGCCACGAAACAGGAGCCGCCCCGCGCTGATCGCAAGTCCCGGCTTGGTCAAGCCGAGCAAGGCCCGAACCAGTGTGGACTTGCCGCTGCCGGCGGCACCGGTGAGACCGATGATTTCTCCCCCGTGCAGATCGAAGCTCAGGTCTTGCAATATCGGTGTGGCATCCGCATCGGCCCTCTGTACCGATAGCCCGCGAATGGACAACCGCGCCTCAGTCATCGAAGCGTCGCTCCAGTGCCTGCCCCAGTGCCGCAAAGCCAAATACCGTCAGCGATACCGCAATGCCGGGGAACACCGCGGCCCACCAGTTGCCCAGCAGAATTTGGCTGGCGCCGGTGGCGATCATCAACCCCCATTCCGGTTGCGGCGGTCTGAGACCGGCTCCGACGAAACTCAGGCCGGCCGTCAACAAGATCGCAAAGCCGATGGTCACCGATATCTGCACAATGGCCGGCCGCAACGAGTTTGGCAGCACGTGTTGGAAGGCAATGGCCAACTCCGAGACGCCCAAGGCGCGGGAAGCGTCGACATAGCCATTGTTTTTTTGCGTCAGCACCTCGGCACGGGTGAGGCGGGTGAATATGGGGGTATAGAGCAAGGTCATCGCCAAAACGAGATTCAACTCGCTGCGTCCGGCGAGCGCCACGAGCACCATTGCGGAGATGAATACCGGGAACGACTGCAACAGATCGGATACTCGCATGAGCGTTTCCGTGGCCCAGTTCCTGAAAAAACCGGCCAGGGCACCGAGTACGATGCCGACCAGGAAGCTCAACGATGTCGCCGATAGCGCGATCAGCAGATCCGCTCTCGGTGCCGCGATGGTGCGGCTGAAAACATCAAGGCCCGCCGTATCGGTACCGAACCAATGTACCGGTTTGTCGATCTGCCCAGAGAATGTTGCCCAGAGCAGACCGAGCCAGTCCGTCAGTGGCGGCGGTGGCACCGAGATCGCTCCGGTTGTCACCGTCGGCTCGTAGGGTGCGATCTCGGTTCCGAACAGGGCGAGGAATACAGCCAGACCGACAATGGCGACACCGGTGCGAAACAAAGCCGGTGCTGGCTGTGCGTGAACCCGTTGCGCAAGTTGAGTCGCTGCTGCGTTCATTGCAAGATCCGTGGGTCCAGCGCGGCATGGATCAAATCAAGCAGCAAATAAACCAGCAACGAGATGGCGGCGATGACCAGCACCACGCCTTGGATCGCCGGATAGTCGAACGCGAGGATGGAGCGTACCGCATACTGACCGAGCCCGCCGAGGGAAAACACGGTTTCGACCAGTACCGCACCACCGAGCATGAACCCGTACAGGATGCCGATCATTGTCATGGACGGCGCAAAGGCTGCGCGTAAGGCGTTGGCAGCGAGTTTCATTGACGGCAGCCCGGCCGCTCGTGCGTACAGGATGTAGTCCGTCTTCAGTACCCGGCCCATACCGTCCCGGGTCAGCTTAATGATCGGGCCAGCGACCACGATCGCGAGCGTCAGTACCGGCAGCATCAAAAAATGCAGGGCCTGCCGAAACAACCGCAGATCGCCCCGGAGTAAGGCATCGAGCGCCAGAAACCCGGTAAACGTCGGCGGTGGCGATTCGAGCGGGGACAGTCTGCCGAGCGGGCCGGGAGCGATACCGAGCTGATAGAAGAACACATAGATCAGAATGAGACCCCAAGCGAACTCCGGTTGCGAGCCGGCCAACATGCCGAACAATGTGGTGCCCTTGTCCACCTTGCCGCCGGATCGCAGGGCGCCAAGCACACCGAGCGATACGCCCATCAGCACGGCCAGCAAGAATGCAAAGGTAATCAACTCCAGAGTTGCGGGCAGCACTTCCCTAATCTCTTGCGTCACCGGTGAGCCTGTCACCCAGGACTCGCCCAGGCTGCCATCTAAGAGGCCGGGTTGATTGGCCAGACCGAGAAAGGCCGCGAATTGTTCCGGCAGGGATTGATCGAGACCGAGATTGGTGCGCGCGGCGGTGTAGGCCTCATCGCTGGCGTTCAAGCCGACGAAACGCGCCACCGGATCCGCCGGCAGCAGACGTATCAGGAAGAACACCGCCACGGTCACTCCCGCGAGTTGGAGCGCGACAAAACCGAGGCGTTTGAGGACGAACAGGGTCATGGCTCGGCAAAGGCGAGATCGAAAAAACGCAGCGCGTTGTCGGGGTGCCAGGCCAGGCCCGTCAGCCGCGCGTTGTGCGCCCACTGGGTTTGGTATTCGACCACCGGTAGCCAAGCCAGGTCGTCAATGAGCTGCCGTTGGATGGCGGCGAGCAGCGCCGTTCGCCGTTCGGGGACGACCTCGTTACGCGCCAACATCCATTGCCGGTCGACGTCCGGATTGGCGTAGTTGACCATATTGTTGATGCCGCCGCGGTCGGGCGAAATGAAGAACAGCGAAATTGCGTAACCGGCATCGACGATCACGGGCTTTTCCTGGTCGTTCAATGCAAACGGCAGGTCCTTTTTGACCAACTGCCGGTCGCCATACTGAGTCAGCGGCATGGGGTCGAGGCTGACAGGAAAGCCCAACTCTCGCATGGACGACTGAATTAACACGGCGATCGGCCCGAGCACCGCCTCCTTTTCGCTCACATAGGCGAGTTCGAAAGCCGAGGCATAGCGATCGAGCCCCCGTCCGCCCGGGAAACCGGCTGTTTCCAACCAGCGTTGCGCCGCTTGTGGATCATAGTCGTAGACCATATCGCCGTCATGGTAACCGGGGTAGGTGCTGGGGACGACGCCATGCCAGCGTCTGGCCTTGTCGGCGTAACTGCCCGCCACGATGGCTTGGTAAGGGATGGCATGCGCCACCGCCTTGCGTAGCGCAATATTATCGAAGGGCGGCGTCAGGAAATTCATGTGTACAAACAGATTCTCGTTGCCCGTCACGCCGCTTACCCGTGCCGTCGGCACGTCCGCCAGAGCCGCGAACTCGTGCGGCGTCAGCTTCTCGACCATGTCGGCCTGAGCCATGCGTACCAGGATGAAACGATTGGCGTTCTGCGGAATGCGCTTGATGACCACGCGCTTGATTGCTGGCGGTCCACGGTAGTAGTTGTCGTTCGCGGTCAAGATGAACTCGTTGTTCTTCGACCAGCGTTCCACACAGTAAGGCCCGAATCCCGGAGCGGCCACATTGTTGATGTGATCTGTGGACCAGGGATCCTCATCGGTACTGTGCGCTAGCGCCTCGCGGCTGTCGAAGATCAGCAGCCCGAAAGCCGTCAATGCGGGCAGGAACAACGGGTTTGGCCCGGACTGGCGGAATTCCACCCGGTAGTCGTCGAGCCTTTTGACTTCGTCCGCCAATGTGCGGGCGGCCGGATCGGATAATACCCTGTCGTCAAAGCCGTCAATCGACGCGGCCGACGACAAAAACCAGCCTACCGGGATGGTGCCGGACACCGATTTCGCGCGGGCAAAGGTGTAGAGCACATCATCCGCCGTGAAGGTGTTGCCGGCGCAGCTAGTCACGCCGCGGCGCAGCTTGAGGGTCCAGACGAGCCGTTCCGGATCGTATTGCCAGGATTCGGCCAGCCGGCCCTCGATACGGGTAAAGTCGGGTAGACCCACTGGTGCGGCCGCGGATGGCGGTTGCCGTCCGTATGCGACCAGCGGCTCCAGCAGGTTGACCATGCCCGTCTGGCTGGTTGGTATCGCTGCAGCAGGACCGTCGTAGTCCAAGCCCACCGGGACATCCTCGGCGATGTGGATCAGTGTGCCGGTGGGCGGTTCACGGGCCGGTGCGCCGCAACCGGCGAGCGCCGCAAGCGCGATGAGCACACAGAGTTGCGGCGGACGCCATCCACGCTCGCTTGAGAACTTTTTCAACGCCCTGTTCCGCTAACTGAAGCCTAATGCATCATCAGCTTGCTTGCCCGCCTGTTTCACCAAGGGCCGCGATGATCGCGCCGGATTTTACCCGGTGCCGCAAGGCAAGCACCATCGCCCCGCTCGCTGCCGAGCGGGGCCCAGGCTCCTTAGGCGGGCTAGAAATTGACGCTTACCTCGAACCCCCAAGTCCTTGGTGCCGCACGATAAGTCACATAGGTGGTCAGTGGTGCCTCGGTGAACACCGTGACGACGTCTTCGGGATACAACTCGTCGGTCAGGTTCTTGCCCCACAAGGCAATCGACCAACCATCGGTTTCCAAAGCGATACGGGCGTCGAGCAAGTTCAGCGCATCGCGTCGCGAGCCTGCGGAATTACGCGAATTGAAGTGTTGATTGCCGCGATGCTCCCAGGACAGGTTGGAGACGAGCTGGGCGTCCGGCCTACCGAATGCGTCGGCCAATCGCCATACATGTGTCAGCGAGATATTAGCCGTCACTTTCGCCACGAACGGCGCACGATTGCCCAGGCTCACCGGGTCCGAGTCCAGTTTGGTGATCTCGGCGTCGATCCAGCCGAGCCCGGCCGACAGCTCCAAACCCTCGGTCAGGCTGGTACCGATCTCAAGCTCGGCGCCGAACAACTCGATCTCGTCGATCACCGTCACCGCATTCAACGTACCCGCGGGGATGAATTGGAACTGTTGGGCGTTCTTCTTGGTGTTGAAGAAAGCCGCGCCGTTCAGCACCATCCGCCCGTCGAGTAGGGTGCTCTTGAAACCGACCTCGAAATTGTCGGCGGTGGAGTCGCCGTATTCGTTCGGCACGGTGCCGCCGGTGCGCTCGAATGTCTGAGCGCCGTTGAAGCCACCGGCCTGAAAACCCTTGGCATAGCCTCCGTAGATCATCAGCTGGTCGTTGGTGCGCCAAGTCAGGTTGATCTTGGGTTGAAACTGCTCGAACCTCAGCGCTCTTGACAAGCCGGAGGTTGTCGAGAACTGTGGCGGGGAGACGTCGACGGTATCCTTCTCCTCGCGGTCGAAGCGCCCGGCCAAGGTCAGTTCAAGGTCGTCGTTTAGGTCGTAGCTGAGAATGCCAAAGGCCGCCCAGGCATCGGTTTGCACATTGTCGGAAATGAAACTGAAGGTCTGATTCGGCCCGCTCAATAGCGGCTCGAATGCATCCAAGACAAAACCCCCGGGGTCGTTACCGAGCGCCGCATGGATATTCGGCTCGTTATCGATGTTGGTGAAGTATGCCCCGACAATGTAACGCAGACGATTGTCTGTCGGTGACGTGAACCTCAGCTCCTGGCTGAAGGCCTCGTGCGACACCACATTGAACTGCGTACTGTTTTCGGTTGCGTAGTAGGGAAAGTCGTCACTCGCAAACACATCCAGCACATCGTCGTAAGTGGTGACACTGGTGATCGTGCCGGCAACCGCCTCGTAATCGATTTTGACCGATAACGACTCTTTCGTTTGTTTGTTGCGACCCTCCACGTTGCGTACGAAGGGGATCTCGTGTACGTCGTTGATGTTGGTATTGGCCGTTTGCGGCGAGGTCTGCAGATCGCCGATCAAGGTCTGCGGACTCCACTGCGTTGCGCTGCCGGTGACCCGGCTGAACGATGCCCGCAGGTCCAGGCTGAGCGGCTCGCTGGGCGTCCACAAAAAGCGCAAACGACCGACTTTTTCGTTGAATGGATCCTCGAAATCTTGGCGCGTGATGTTGCGGAAATGACCGTCGCGGTCCACAAAGGCGCCGGAGAAACGCGCATACAGTTTGTCCTTGATGACGGGCCCGCTCAAGGAAACCCGCGCCCGCGCCTCGTCGCCTTCGCCGTAACCACCCGAGGCGCCGCCCTCGAACTCGTTGGTCGGTTCTTTGGTGGTTATCACAATCGCGCCGGCAATGGCGTTGCGGCCGTAGAGATATCCTTGAGGCCCTTTGAGCACCTCGATTTGCTCGATGTCGAACAGTTCGCCGTTGAACTGATTGCGCCCCGTCAACACCACCCCGTCAACGACAACGGCAACCGGCGCTTCCGTATTGCGTGTCTGGGCATCCCCGCGCACGGTGATCAGCGTCTCCCCAGCGTGGTTGCTATCGCTGAGCACCACGTTGGGCGTCAACTCGATGAAATCGGCCGGCCGCCTGATGTTCTGTCGTTCAATGGTTTCCGGCGAGAACACCGTGACCGCCGCCGGTGCGTCCTGTAATGACTGGTTGCGCTTCAAGGCAGTGACGATGACCTCCTCGACCACGGGTTTTGCGCCTGTGTTGTGCGCGGTTTCTTCACCCGATTGCGCGGTTGCTTGGTTGGTCGCCCCGGATGCGGCGAGCAACACCGCAGCAAACGCATTGCTTAAGCGTTTGAATAGCGGTGCTTTTGTCTTTGTAATGTCTTTTTGCATGGCATTCCCCTTGTTCATCAACGGACCATTAGCCGAAATGCTCAGTACGGTTGCGTTGCTGAACATCGGGGTCAACCCGGTACCCGCAAGCAGGATGTCAACACCCTCTTGCAGTCTGTACTTGCCGGTCAAGGCGTTGGCGGACTTGTCACGGACCATGTCATCCGGGAACACCAGCGTCAGGCCGGCCTGTTCAGCAAACTCCATGAGCGCACTGTGAACCGGCTGCCGCGGCACATTGAAGTCGAACTCCACTGCCGCCGCGTCCGCCGCGCCAAAGCCTAAAATTAGCAAGAACAGCAAAAGACCCGGGCTTCCAGCCTGGCTACCGGCAGCGCCTTTTGTGTGCGCTCGCTTGGATGACGATTCAGAACAACTTTTCCCTGAAAACCAGTGAAAAGGATTTCCTCTCCGTTGTGGGGAGGCCTGATTCGTTCGATCAGATACTGCTGAGGAGCACGCGACTTTCGCCATCGAACTCATGTGCGATATTGAAGTTAACGCGAAGTGACGAGAGCAGCGCTTCAACATCACCGACCTGGAAGCGACCGGAAAGGGTGCGGGTTTTCAGCGACTCGTCAAGGAAAACAAATTCGACTGTCGTGTATCGCTCGACCTCCTTGAGCGCTTGTTCGAGCGGCTCCGAGCGAAAGATCAAGCGACCGTCTCGCCATGAGAGTTTGACCGCAATCTCGTCGGTCGAAACCGTTTTTTTGACTGGCTCGGCGGCGCCTAAGCTCACCGACTCGCCTGTCGCCACGATGTTGTCGTCTAGTTTCTCAAGCAAGGGTGGCAAGGTTGGGCTGTCCAATGCTTCGATGTCGCCGACACGAGGCGACGGTGCCATCGCTGGTTGCTTACCGATGACCACCTTGCCTTCGGTCACCATGAGTTCGACACGGTGGTTGTCGGTCATTGCCACCACGAATTCCGTGCCAACCGCTTGAATGATTCGATTGCCGGCAAGTACGGATAATGGTCTGCTGCGGTCTTCGGCGACCCGCACAAGAATCTCGCCTTGCGCCAGACGCAGTAATCGTTGCTCCGGTGTGAAGGCCACCGTCAGTTGGGTGTTGGTGTTCAACACCACTTCGCTGCTATCGGGAAGCAGCAGGGTCTTCTGCTCGCCTATCGCGGTTGCGTACTCGGCCGATGTCTTTGGCGGCGCTCTATTACCACCGGAAGTGGGTAGCAGGAGTCCGACGGTTATCAGCACCGCCAGGGCGCCGACGACAGCAAGACCCTGGGCCCATGGCCGATAACCAAGACCGCGCTTGACCCGATCATGCTCGGACTCGTGTGGAAACAGCTCGGCCAGCCGTTCCAGAGTATCGGCCCTGTCCCATACCAAGGCGACTTCCATTAGGGATTCTCGATGTTCGACGCTCTCGTCCAGCCAGGCACCAAGGGCCGCCTCGTCGCTTGCGCTTAACGCTCCCTCATCCATTTTGAGCACCCAGCGACTCGCGGCTTCGAGCAATTCGTCATCCCGCGAGATTGACACCACGTTTTTCATGCATCCTCTCTTCGTCGCTGCATAGACGAATGACGGTTCGTATTCCCCGAAGCCGGTCCGGCGGATGGTTGTCGGCCCTCCTGGCGCTTGCGCATGTACTGCACACACCGCTTGGTGCCGTTGGTGATATGCGTCTCGACGGTGGCTTGGGCGAGCCCCATCTCGGCCATGATTTCCCGCAGCGTGTAGCCGTAGACCTTTTTCAGCACGAAGGCGCGCCGACACTGCCTTGGTAGGGAGCGCACCGCTTCGCAAAAAAGCGCAAACTCCTCGTCGGACGCGGCCTGCGTATAGGTGGGGTCCGCCTCCGAGGGTACCGGTATCTCCGCCAACGGCAACGCATCCATATCGGCACCGGCGGTCAAGCGCGATTCCGAACGCTTCACATGGTCAAGGGCCAGGTTGCGCGCCGTGCGCAACAGATAGGAACGCGGCTCCCCGATGAACTCCTGATCGTCAACGCGGCATATGCGGACATAAGTTTCCTGGACGATATCCTCGACCTCTTTCGGCGGGACAATGCGCATCACCAACCGTGCGAGTTGCCCGCGCAGCCCAAGGTATACGTCGATCAAACGGTCTGATCCAGCCACAAATCCTCGTCCGACCTATGCTAGAAAAACCCCGCCACCGCTGGCCGGAAACGATCCATATCGACCAGGAAGGAATCGTGCCCCTGGATTGAGTTCAGTGGTTTGAAAGCGACTTGCGATACGCAGGATTCAAGCACCCTGGCCAGTTCCTCCTGCTGATGCAGCGGAAACAGAAAATCCGACTTCGCCCCGATGACCAGGGCTCTTTCGACCCCTAGCCGCCGTAACCCCTCTTCCAGGCTGCCGCCGTGGTCGGCGGCATCGAACAGGTCCATGGCGCGCGACAGGTAGAGATAGCAATTGGCATCGAATCCGCCGATAAACCGGTTGGCGTGGGCTTCCAAGTACGCTTCCACCTCAAAGTCGATGCCGAACGGGTGCTGCGCCGGTGGTTCCTGGGTGGCCCGTTCGCGGCCAAAGCGTTCCGCCCACTCCGCCGCCGAGCGATAGGTAATCATGCCCAGTTTGCGGGCTAATCGCATACCGCTGATCGGCCCCCGGTCGAAATCGTACTGGCCGTTTTGCCAGACCGGGTCGGTACGGATCATCTCCCGTTGCAGGGAACGCAGCGCGATGGAGAAGGGCAGGCTGCGGCCGGCGGAGGATATCGAGACCAGACCACGGCTCCGTTCGGGATGCTGTAGCGCGAACGCCAGAGCCGTCATGCCGCCCATGGAGGCGCCGACCACGGCGTACAGCCGCTCCACACCCAGGTGATCGAGTACCAGGGCACCGCCGTTGGCAATGTCTTCCACGCAGAGGACGGGAAAGTTCAGCCGATACGGCCGGCCGGTGGCCGGATGCGGCGAGGCGGGCCCGGTGGAGCCGAAACAGCTGCCGAGCGAATTGATGCAGATGATGCAGTAGCGGTTGGTGTCGATGGGTTTGTCTGGCCCGACCATGTCCTCCCACCAGCCGGTGGTCGGGTCCGCGGGCGAGGAGGCGATGTGGGCGGAAGGCGACAGGCCGGTAAAAACCAGCACCGCGTTGTCCTTGGCGGGGTTCATCCGCCCAAGCGTTTCGTAGGCGATTACCGGGTTTGACAGCGATCCGCGCTGCATTTGAAAAGTGCCGTCTACGGTGAGTTGCTGCAGTGCGCTCATGGGCCGACCGTAGCAGAAGGGCTGTCGGCCTGACAACGCGGTGTTCGTGCAAGTGCCGGAAACAGCCGTTTGCATTGAGCCTCGACGAGAGTCCGGGAGCCTCTGCCTGCGGAAGTCGCGAAAGCGAAAATCCGCGCTGACTTTGCCATCAACCGTTGGCAAACGATTGTGGGAGTGAACCCGGCAAAGCGGTAGCATAGCGGTCTCCAATCCGTTGAAGAGTGCTTTGCTATGGCTCGATATTTGACCCGGGCGATCCTTTTGGCCGTGGTGCCCTTGGTTGCGGCTCGCGCTTTCGCTACCGGAGAGGCCCCGCGGGCCGCAACCGACGTTGTGGCCAACCCCGCCATTGCGACGCAGGCGCGGGATGCCGCAGCGGCCGTGGCGGACATCGACATTCCCTTCCGCAAATTCACGCTCGACAACGGCCTAACGCTCATTGTCCACGAGGACAACAAGGCGCCGGTGGTGGCGGTGAACGTCTGGTATCACGTCGGTTCCAAGAACGAGCAGCCGGGCAAAACCGGCTTCGCCCACCTGTTCGAGCATTTGATGTTCAACGGCACGGAGAACTACCCCGGCGAGTTCTTTGAGCCCTTCGAGCGGGTGGGTGCGACGGGCATGAACGGCACCACCAACGTTGATCGAACCAACTACTTTGAGGTGGTGCCGAAAAACGCCCTTGACCTGGCCCTGTGGATGGAATCGGATCGCATGGGTCACCTGCTCGGCGCGGTCGATCAGGCGCGCCTCGACGAACAGCGCGGCGTGGTGCAGAACGAAAAGCGTCAGCGCGAGAACCAGCCCTACGGGCGCGTTTTCAACTTGCTGTTCGAGAACCTGTTTCCCGAAGGGCACCCCTATTCCTGGCCCGTGATCGGTAGCATGGCGGACTTGAACGCCGCCACCCTGGACGATGTGCGGGGCTGGTTTAACCGCTATTACGGCGCGGCCAATGCCGTTTTGGTCATTGCCGGCGATGTGCAAGCCGAAGCGGTCAAGGCCCGCGTCGAGCACTATTTCGGCCACATTGCCGCCGGCCCGCCGCTGCACCGGCAGGCGCAGTGGATACCGGAAGTGCAGGGCGTGCGCCGCCTGGTCATGCAAGATCGGGTGCCGCAAGCACGCCTCTACAAGGCTTGGACCATGCCCCGCTATGGTGCGCTTGATGCCAACCACCTGGATCTGGTGGCGACCATACTCAGCGAGGGCAAGACATCCCGGCTCTACAAGCGGCTGGTTTACGATGAGCGTCTCGCCTCGGATGTCAGTGCCTTCGCCTTTCCCATGGAGATTGCCGGCATTTTCGGCATCGTGGCGACGGCCTTGCCGGAGCATAGCCTCGCCGCACTCGACACCGCCATCGCCGAAGAGATTGCCAACTTTATTGAGCACGGGCCGACCGCGGACGAATTGAGCCGCACGGTCACCAGCCGTCGCGCCGCATTTATCCGCGGCATTGAACGGGTGGGTGGATTCGGCGGCAAAAGCGACCAGCTGGCGCGCAACGAAACCTACATGGGCAACCCCGCCTTCCACAAGACCACCCTGGCCCGTTGGCGTGCGGCAACGCCCGCCGATTTGCAAGCGGCCGCCAAGCGTTGGATGGAGCGCGGCCAATTCAATCTCGAAGTGCTGCCATTCCCATCCACATCGGTTACCGAGGCCATGGCGGATCGCTCCCGCTTGCCGGCAACGGGCGCGCCGCCCGCAGCACCCTTTGATGCGTTTGAGCGTTTTTCGCTCGATAACGGCTTGGCGGTCATGCTTGCCCAGCGGCGCGCGATTCCCGTTGTCGAGATGAATTTGGTTGTCGATGCCGGTTATGCGGCCGATCAGTTCGCCACGCCCGGCACGGCCGATTTGGCGCTTGCCATGCTTGATGAGGGCACGACCACCCGCAATGCGTTGCAGATCAGCGATGAGTTGTTGCGTTTGGGCGCCGGTTTGAGCGGCGGCTCCGATCTCGATACGTCCTATGTGGGCTTGTCCGCGCTCAAGGAGAACCTGGCGGCGTCCCTCGACCTCTATGCGGATGTCATCCTGAATCCCTCCTTCCCGACGGCCGATTTCGAGCGCCTGCAACAGTTGCAACTCGTTGGCATTCAGCAGGAGAAGGTACAACCCCGAACCTTGGCGCTGCGGCTCTTTCCGCGCCTGCTCTATGGCGAGGGGCATGCCTACAGCCTGCCCTTTACCGGCTCCGGCGATGAGGCTTCGGTGGCCACCCTGACCCCGGAAGACCTCGCGGCTTTCCATGCAACCTGGTTCAAACCGAACAATGCCACCCTGATTATTGTTGGCGATACGACGCGCGCCGAGATTGAGCCGCTGCTTGCGGAACGGTTTGCGGCCTGGACGGCGGCCGATGTGCCCACCAAGAACCTCGACGCCGTTGCCCATCGGGAAGCGTCCGTCGTCTACTTGGTGGATCGTCCCGATTCCGAGCAATCCGTCATTATCGCCGGCCATATCGTACCGCCGCGCAACACCGCCGCGGAAATGGCCATCAGCACTATGAACCAGGTGCTTGGCGGCGATTTCACCGCCAGGGTCAACATGAATCTCCGCGAAGACAAGGGCTGGTCCTACGGTGCCTATACGCGCATCGTCGCCGCTCGCGGCCAACGGCCATTCATGGCGGTGGCGCCGGTACAAACCGACAAAACCGGTGCCGCCATGGCCGAACTGCAAAATGAAATCGAAGCGATACGCGACCGCCGCCCGCCCCAGGCCGAGGAGATTGCCAAGGTTAAGGATCGGCGCACCTTGTCGCTGCCGGGGCGCTGGGAAACAGCCTCCGCCGTCTTGGGGTCGCTTTCCGAAATCGTCCGCTTCGGTTTGCCGGACGACTACTGGCACACCTACGCGGATACGGTTCGAGGTTTGAGCGAAGCCGAAATTCGCCGTGCGGCGGTTGATGTGGTGCGACCGGACGGCCTGATTTGGGTTGTTGTGGGTGATCGGGCGCGTGTCGAGGCCGACATCGAACAGCTGGATATCGGCAAGCTCGTCGCTCTTGATGTGGACGGCAATGTTCTTGAACCCGGTGCCGACGCACCGAGCAACTAACGGCTTAGCGCAACGCACGGATTAGGCCATGGAATGGGTTCTAATTGCGGCGGTGCTGTTTTTCTCGGCGACGGCGAGGAAAATTTTAGGGGAGACCCTGGCGGGGTGCTTCACCATCGTCTCAATTTTGATCCTCGGCGCGGTCGTCGTATGGCTGCTGAACTCCTGCTCTTGAAATACGCGGGCTAGGAGCCTCTGCCCGCGGAAGTCGCGCAAGCGAAAATTCGCCATGCTCAGGCTGTGCTACTTGGAAGGAAGCCGGGCCGTGCGCTCGAAGCGCCAGTCCGCGTACATCTTCGAGACCCGCTTGCGGACGCGCTCGCTGCCCAAGTCCTCGAACAACCGCCGCCGGACCACATCGCCGATTTCCGCCTCGTCGTTGGCGATCAGGTCGCGGGCCACGCGCCGCACCACCTTGGTGATCCGGTCCTGCCATTGCCGGTCCCAATCGGTCATCTCCACCTGGCTGCGCGGCAGGCTGATGACCGCGGCGGCGCCCGCCGCGCCGGTGACGGCCACGGTCAGGTTCTGAATGAAGGCATGAAAGCTGTCGGCGCGGTCGCGATGACGGTTGACGAAATTGAGCACCTCGTCGAACAGCAGCAAGACGGGAGCGTCCGCAGCCGCGAAGACGCGGGCGATCGCATCGGTGCCCGGCGGCGTGCTCTTCGCAGCGGCCCCGAGCGCGGCCACGCCCTTGTCGCCCGCCAGTTGGCGGGCAAGATCGATCCATGGCGTTTCGCGGCCTTCCGACGGATCCCAAGCATTGCCCACGAACACCCCCACCCGCGCCTGCGGCGCATCGGCAATGCCCGCATGGGCCAGCAGATCGGCCACGCCCGGCAGGCTCGCGGCATCGCGGCCCGCCTTGGCCAAGTGATAGAGCGCGGTGAGCGTGTGCGTTTTGCCCCCGCCGAACTAGGTGACCAGCGTGAGCACCGGGAATGTGTTCTGCGTCTCGCCCGCAAGGCGCCGCAGCACCATGCCGGCGTGGTCGTTGAGGGCGCGGGTAAAGCAGGTGCGAGAGAAGAACTGTGCCGGCTCGCGGTAGTCCGCAGGCGCCGTGCCGGCCACCATCTGCTCCAGCGCAATCGCGAACTCGTCGGGGCTGAAGGAGCGCCCTTCCCGCACTTCGTCGGCCAGTTCCGGCCCGTGGCGCGGAATGTCTTCCAGCATCACCTTAAGAATGAGGCAGGCCACCGGATTGAGGTCGCTGGCAAAAGCCTCGCAGCCCAGCCGAAGCGCCTCCAGCGGAATCGAGCCGCCGCCCGCGAACGGATCCACCACCAGCGGCGCCTCCTCGCCATGGGTGGCCTTGACCAGCGACCGGCCGACATCGAGAAAGGTCGAGTTGGCCGAGTTATCCCAATTGGCGAAATCGGCGATGAACTTTAGGAGCCCGCGGCGCAGATCCGTGTCGGATTTCCCTTTACCGCCGCCTACGGAAGGCAGCAGCTTGCGCGCCGCTTCCTTGAAGTCGCCTGGACAATGCGGATCACAGGGATCGGGCAGCAGCAGCGCCCAAAGAACCGCCCGCGAGGATGCCAGCGGCCTCCGCGCCCACCACAGATGCAGCGTCGAAGGATGGCCATGTCGGATCGACTTTTCCCGCACCGCGTGCCGCGATACCGCCGCAATCGGAAAATCCACCTCCGCCAGCCTCTTGCACTCGCGCGGAATCATTCAGCAATGTTCTCGCTCAGAAAGCGCGTGATCCGGTCACGGTTTAACGCCAGGCTTGAAAACTGTTTGTCGCAAACATCGCTAAACCGTGCCAGCACCTTGCGATTGATCGCCTCTTGATCCTCAAAGATGGCGAGGGAACGGAATGGGATTCCCCACTTCTCGAACTGGTGCAAGGTAATGGTGGCATCACGTGTTCTGTCGTCATTTGCAATGCCATGCACGAGAAGTGGCCGGGACATACTGTTGACCCGGCAATCGACAGTGTATTTTCCTTGAGAATCATGGGTTGGATCACTCCAATCGAAGCTAATTCGTTCCTCGGGGATGGCTTCGATCAAAAATGCCCGAAAATCCTCCATAAATGTGGATCGAACGCGCTCGCGTGAGAGAAACGAGACATCAGTGATCTTTAGCAGCCCTTGAACAAAGGAATACAGCGCGTCTCCATATCGCCCATCAGGCACTTCGATCAGCAACTCCCCTTGCTGATCCTCAATGCCGAAGATGGACAAGGCATTGGAAATGATCTTCTGGCGCGTTCCTCGATGCAGATCTTTCTCGTCGACGTCATAAGTCAGGTGCATGTAGGTATGCCCTTCATCGGTGAGCACCCATCGCGATCCATTCTTTTTGAGGACGACGCACATGTGGTCGCCATCTTCGAACAGAAACGGAGTAAATACCCGAAAGCGGTCGATTCCCTCTTCCGACAACCGGATTTTCTGCGACACCTTGCGGTGAAAATCCTGCTCTATCGTTTCAATCGACATACTATTTCTCCAAGAAAAGATCGCGTTGCGGCCGATGTGGAAATTTGAAGCTCGCATCGTCGAACAGGCAGAGCAAAGCGTCCTGCAAAGTGCCGTAACGACCCGTCGGCTCGGCGTATGCGTCCTCCCGCGCCCCAAGCTTCTGATAACGCTCGGTTGCGAGATGAATATGGAAATCGTAGAAAGAGAGTCCTTCGATATGATTGGTGTGCTCGTGGCTCTTGCCATTGTAGCGGCGGAGCCGGAACACTTGATTTGATTGCGGGACGCACACCGCGAGAATGACGGAGAAATCCAAGGCGTTGGCCACGCTTTGCCTGAGAATCACGCGAAATTCATTCCCACAGTCACCGGTGATGTCGAGGTGCCGCTCCTGATGACCACGTTTGGACATCATCCGAGCGCGGATCGTCCAGTCAGCAGGCAGCAATTTGCTCTCCCGCACAAGCGATTCAATCTCTTGGTCCGTGTACGTCACCGCCATCATCTGCTCCCTCAAGCATCGGTGATCGTATCAACATCCAGCCAGTAGTGCTGCACCTTGGTGACTTCGCGCCACGGGGATTTTGCGGGATTGCGGAGCGGTTCGCGGAGCTTCGGTTCGCTGGCGCAATCCGTGACAATGTAAAGCCAGTAGCAGTCGGGGCGGTCTTCCGCGACACGGCGCTCATTCGGCGTGAGGATGATGGTGCCGGTTGAGGACGCAAGGCCCTTTATTTCGATGAGGCGGAGTTCCCCCGATTCGGGGTCGAGGCTGGTGATGTCGTAGCCCAGATTCCGTTCGTGAACGTCGCGGACTTTGCAGCCGCGCGCTGCCTCGTGCTCCATGACTACGCGCATTGCGGTCATTTCGGTGTTCGGATCGGGGCGCAGGCGCTTCAGTTCGGACGTTTCGCGTTCGGGGTGCGGCAGGACCAACGCGCTCGCCAGCCGCTCCACGCCCCGCAACGTCACGGCGCGCTCGCGGCGCAGTTCATCCCGGCGCTTGTCCCGGCGCGCAAGCGTGTCCGCGTGGCGTGTTTCGGCCTGCGCCAGCCGGCCTTCGGCACCCGGCTTGCCGCTGTTCACGTCATCGTCGGCGCCGGAAGCCTTACCCGTTGGGAACGATGCTTCGGGTTCACTGCGTCCAGCTGTTCCACAACCTGAGCGATCCGGGGATGGAGGACCTGCTCTACGAGGTGGAGTCGGTGCGCCGGTTTGCGGGCCTGCGGCTGACGGGTCCCTTGCCGGACGAGACGACGATTGGTTCCGCCGCGGCTGGGCGCTGGAATGCGACGGCCAAGGCTCGCGTCTGGCCGCCTTCGACCTGTAGCGCGTAAGGGCGAGCCATCGTTCGCATCGGCAAGGTCCGCGTTCGTCCCGCGGCACGCTTGCAGGTGTTCCAGATCGCTTCGCCTTTCTCGGAGCGCATGCTTGTGCCCCGCAACAGAGCTAGCTCATCTCAGTCTCAGTCACAAACCCCGGGTCATATGATGGGGATTCATCTGCAACAGACAGACGGGTGGGGGCGGATCGTGTCTGGCCGAGATCGACCGTCCTGACTGTCGGCGGGCGCCAAGGGTGTTTGCGGGATTCGCCGCTACGGTTGCCGGACCCTGAGCTGCCGGATTTCGATTTTAATTGGGGGGGGGGGGGTAACGTTTCTTGACATTAGGTGGTTTCCGTTCGTAACTACAGACGGCTCCTTAGTAGGAGCAAGGGACTTAACTATATACCAGTCCCACATGTATCTGAACCCGCACACCTGCAAACCCGCACAGATGGCGGAACCAAGCCAGTGCGCGCCAATGGCTTGGCGCGCACTGCGTCTCCCGCGAGAGGGGAACGCAAAGGGCTTTAGCTGGCGCAGATTGGTGCAATATGCGGGCTGGCTGATGGCAGACGTTTCAGCGAGGCTGAAACGTTTCGTTCGGCTTTTTCAGGCCGAAGTACGGATCGAACTCGTGGGCGATGCCGAGCGCGTGGGCTTCCAAGCCGATTCTGAGCAATCGGCCGTCCCCGTCGAAGGAAAGGGCGGAGCCGATGATAGTGAGGCCCTCGACATCGTTGGCAGAGAGCACGACGCTGCGGAACCGCTCCGTTTGCGTTCCAACCAGGCCCGCGACCCAGGAACCGGCGCCGTTCGGCTGTGCCGTCACTACTCGCATCGGCTCGCTGAACTGCGGGCCGGTCAGGATTTGCCCGTCTTGAATGGGAGGTTCTGCGCTCTGGTGTGCCATTTGTCGCGGATTTATGCGCCAGCGAGGTTGTGTGGGAACCGCTCTGTGGCGGAAGAGGTAGGAGTCGAACCCACCAGGCGCGTTATCGCGCCTCAACGGCTTTGAAGGCCGCGCGCCCCACCGGAGACGATGCTCTTCCACAGTTGGCGTTACCGGGCTGTAACTCTACCATCGGTCATGCCGTTTTTTGCGGTGGTTACCCGAATTTCGGCGGTGTGTCAGTTTGAATTTCCTACGACACAGGCTCCCAGGATTCCTAAAAGCTCGCCGCATGGCGTTGGTGGGCTAGCGGGCCCCAAGCGGCACCGCGGTTAGGATTCAAAGGCCTTGACCACCACCCGCGTATCCCCCGTGCGCCGCGTGAACCCCCGGCCATCGAAATACTCAAGCACCTCAATAGCTATGTTGCGACCGATACCTGTTGCATCCCGGAAATCGCGCACCCTGAACGGTGCCCGTTTGGAAAGCTCGGTGGCGTAGCCGGCGACTTGGGCGAGGCGCTCCGGCCGGTAAAAGCGTTTGGCGGACACCCGGGTTAGCAGGCCCCGCTTAGCCAAGGATTGCAGGCCGGCGTCCAGCTGCGCCATGGGCATGCCCAGCTGCTTGGCGAGGTCGCCGACACTGGGCACCTGGTCCAGGTCGAGGTGAGCGCGCACCCGTTCCAGCAAAGCTTGTTCGGCGGCGGGCAGCGTGGCGACGTGTTTGGGCAGATGATAGGTTCCCGCGGTGCGGCCGAGGGCTCGTTCGGCAACCAATTCATTGAGCAATTCGGTGCGGTATTGAACGGGAATTTGCGTCGGCAGTTGATTGGGCCGTACCCCGGTCGTTTCTGGATGTTCCGACTGGTGGCGTGCAAGATAATCGAGGGCGAGCGTGCGCCAATCCCGCCAATGGGATTGGCCGATGATGGCGCTGCCGCGACGTTGTGCATCCAAAGCGCTGGTCAGTGCCCGCAATTGGGCATCGCTTAGGCCAAGACTGTGCTGTAGCGGCGCCAGCTCAACGGGGCCCAGATTCAGTAGTGCCCGCACAATGTCCGTGTTGCCGTTGCCTTTGTAGGCGGCAATGCGGGCAAGACGCTCCGGCTTGCGGCGCCGAGCGGTCGGCGGCAGGTCGGCAAGCACGAGACCACCGCCGAGCGTGCGATCCAAGCCTTGGTCGCGCACCAGGATGTGGTCGCCGTGTCGGGCGCAAAGTGGTTCGTCCGTCACCAATTCCACATCGCCCCGTTGGCCGGGTTCCAACCGGTTGGCATCAAGCAGTGCCAAATGCGCCGTGCTGTGCGTCGTTGCGTGATAGACGTGTACGGGCAGCCAATGCCGAACCGGGCGCGGGAAATCCCGCACGACTTGCAATGCCACCGCGAAATTATGCTGCTGCGGGCAGGTTGTTTCGGTCAGCCAGGAACCCCGGCCAATGCGCCCCGGGTCGATGCCGGTGAGATTCAGTGCGGTGCGCTCGCCGACGGTGGCGCTGTCAACGGAGCGATCTTGGGCGCGCAGGCCGCGCACCCGCACCCTTGCTCCGGTGGGAAACACCAGGAGTTCCTGATTGCGAGCCACGCGCCCCGCGTGAGCCGTGCCGGTCACCACCAGGCCCGCACCCTTGATGTTGAAGGCGCGGTCCACGGCGAGCCGGAATTGCCCCTCGGCAACCCGCCGATGCTGATTGCGCCGCGCCCGCCAGAGCGCTTGGGTCAATTCGTCAATGCCCAGTCCGGATTGGGCGGAGGTGTACACAATGGGCGCGTTTTCCAGAAAGGTATCGGCGATGAGGCCGCGAATCGCATTTTCGGCGGCGACCATTCGCTTGGCGCTTACCCGGTCACATTTCGTTAACGCCACCATGCCCTGGCGAACGCCGGTGAGCTCAAGGATTTGCAAATGTTCGCGGCTCTGCGGCATGGGGCCGTCGTCGGCGGCAACGGCGAGCAGCGCATATTGCATGGCGGCAACACCGGCCACCATGTTGTGAATGAAGCGGTGATGGCCGGGTACATCGACAAACCCGAGCACATCGCCGGTGGTGTCGTTGGTTGCGTACGCAAAGCCCAGATCGATGGTTAGCCCGCGCTGGTGTTCCTCCGGAAGTCGGTCGGTTTGCACGCCGGTGATGGCCCGAACCAGACTCGTTTTGCCGTGATCAACGTGTCCCGCGAGTGTAACGATCATACCGATATCCGCTGGCTCGCCTATCTCACCAAGGGTCGCGATGAGCGCACCGGGCTTTGTACACCCGAGCGCAAGACCGGCGCGGTTTGTCAATTGAGCGGCAGCCTGAATTTTCCGGAAAATCGAGCAAAGTCATTGGAAACTTATCAAGCGGCTTAGTGAAATATACGGGTTCCCGGGAGCAAAAATCACAGGCTCCGCAGCGTGAGGAGTAGTTCCTCAAAGTCTGCGACCGCCCGCAAATCCAACCAAAGAGCGTCTTTTTGGATGCGGCCAATGACCGGTTGCGGCAACCGGCGCAGCCGTTGTTCCAACTCGCGCACCGCTTTCGGCCGTGCGTGGCGGATGACCAGTGCGCGGCTCGACAGGGTTTTGTCGGGAACAGCACCGCTACCGATCTGTACGTCGGAGGCGCTTACCTCCAGCTCGTATCCGGCCAGTCGCGGTGCCAGCAACTCACGCAACCGCCCGGCGCGTTGCTCCAATACCGCCAGCGGTGTGGTCAGCAGCCGCAAGAGGGGAATGCGCAATGCCGCCCGGTCTGGTTCTTCGTAAACCCTGAGCGTGGCGTCCAGCATCGTCAGAGTGATCTTATCGGCCCGTAGCGCCCGCTTCAGTGGATTGCGCTGCAACTCGGCGATCAAATCGGCGCGGCCGACGATGAGGCCGGCTTGGACGCCGCCCAGCAATTTATCGCCGCTGAATGTCACCAAATCGGCGCCGGTCGCCAACACCCGGGTTGGTGTCGGCTCCGGGGGCAGGCCCAGCTTGGTCATATCGAGGAGGGTGCCGCTGCCGATATCGACGCACAGCGGAATAGCGTGCTCGTTTGCCAGGGCGGCGAGGTCTTGGGTGGGCACCGCGGCGGTGAAGCCCTCGATGTGGTAATTGCTGGTATGCACCTTCAGCAGCAGCGCCGCTTGTGCCGCGACGGCCGAGAAATCCTTGCGATGAGTGCGGTTGGTGGTGCCGACCTCCAACAGTCGGCATCCCGCGCGCGCCATGATGTCGGGCAGCCGAAAGCTACCGCCAATTTCAATGAGTTCGCCGCGGGAAACCGGCACCGCCTTGCCCAAGGCGAAGGTGTTGAGCACCAAGAGCAAAGCGGCCGCGTTGTTGTTCACGACCGTTGCGGCTTCGGCGCCGGTCAAGCGGCTAAGCCGGCCCGCAACGCTCTCTTCGCGGTGCCCGCGCGTCCCGCGCCCCAGGTCGTATTCCAAATTCATCGCCCCGGTCAGGAGCGGTTTGATTTCATCCCACAACTCGCCGCTGAGCGGGGCGCGCCCGAGGTTGGTATGGATGACCGTGCCGGTGAGGTTGTGGACGCGGCGATAACCTTGGCCAGCCAGCGCCTCCCGCAAAGGCGCGGTGTAACCCTCCGGGGTGCTGGCCCATTGCGGTATCTTGCCCTTGGCGCGCACCTCGTCCTGAAGGTTTTGCAAACTGCTTTTGATGAGCGTGCGCCCGTGCCGGGCGATCAGCGGCGCCAACGCCTTGGCGTTGAGCAGCCTATCGATGCTGGGGAGTTTTCTAGCCCGCATGACCGGTGTGCGCTTGACCGCCTTGAATCCTTATGTGAGCGATGCATTCGCTGTTTGCGACGACAGCGGTGCCCCTTATCACCCGCGGGCGATGCGGACCCTCGCGTCTATCCGGGCCATCAATGCCCTCGTTGCAAACGCACCCTTTTGTATTGCGCGACGCGCACTGTTGCTCCGTTACCGATCTTCCAGCGGCACATAATCCCGCCGGGTCTGGCCCTGATACAGCTGCCGTGGCCGACCGATCCGGTAGGGGCCGCTGATCATCTCGCTCCAATGGGCGATCCAGCCGGGGGTGCGCCCGATGGCAAAGATGACCGTGAACATCTCAACCGGTATGCCAATCGCCTTCAGAATGATGCCGGAGTAGAAATCGACGTTGGGATACAGACGCTTCTCGACAAAGTAATCGTCCTCCAGCGCGATCTTTTCGAGCCGCTGCGCCATGCGCAGTTGCGGATTGTCCTCCACGCCGAGCACCTCAAGCACCTCTTGGCAGGTTTTCTGCATCACCTTGGCGCGCGGGTCGTAGTTTTTGTAAACGCGGTGGCCGAAGCCCATGAGACGGAAGGGGTCGTCCTTGTCCTTGGCTTTTTTCACGAACCGGTCGATGTGCTTTTCATCGCCAATCTCGTCGAGCATGTTCAGCACGGCTTCATTGGCCCCGCCGTGGGCCGGCCCCCAAAGCGCGGCGATGCCGGCGGCGATGCAGGCGAATGGATTGGCGCCGGTGGAACCGGCAAGCCGCACCGTGGAGGTGGAGGCGTTCTGCTCGTGGTCGGCATGCAGCAGCAGGATGCGATCCATGGCGCGGGTGAGCACGGGGTTGACGTCATGGTTTTCGCAGGGGGTGGCGAACATCATGTGCAGAAAGTTCTCCGCATGGCACAGGTCGTTGCGCGGATAGATGAAGGGTTCACCGCGCGAGTACTTGTAGCTCATGGCCGCCAGGGTCGGGATCTTGGCGATGAGGCGGTAGGCGGTGATGCGCCGATGCTCGGCATCGTCGATATTCAGCGAATCGTGATAGAAGGCGGACAGCGCGCCGACCACGCCGCACATAATGGCCATGGGATGGGCATCGCGGCGAAAACCCCGGTACAGGAACTGCAGTTGCTCATGCACCATGGTGTAGCGCTTGATGGTATTGACGAAGGTGTTTTTTTGGGAGGAATCGGGCAATTCGCCGTTCAGCAGCAGGTATGCCAGCTCAAGATAGTCGGATTGTTCCGCCAACTGTTCGATCGGGTAACCGCGGTGTAGTAAGAGGCCCGCATCGCCGTCGATGTAGGTGATCTCGGAATCGCAGGCGGCGGTGGAGACAAAGCCGGGGTCGTAGGTGAAGTAGCCGAGGCCGGTGAGCTTGCCCACGTCAATCACGTTGGGGCCGTCGCTGCCTTTGCGCATGGGCAACTCAATTTCCTTGCCGTCAACGGTCAACCGGGCAACCATGCCGTTGGCGTCCACCATAGAACCTCCCTGTGTAATCGCCGCCAATGCATCGCGGCAGCGGCGGTTGAGAAAAAATGAATTAGCGAATAAGCCGGAGACCGCCAATGTTGACCAGAACATGATGTCCCTTGCATGGCGCCCCCCCGGGAGCCTGGGCCGCGCGGATTCGCAGCCGCGACTTCCCGCGGCCCAGGCTCCTGGGATGCGGAAGGGGGCGAGCCCCGTCGCGAAACGGATTATACATAAAATCGCCGCCGGTGCCGCCCTGGCTGCCGGCCAAGCCCGTACAATCGTTTGGTTTTTGCAAACGTGCCGACTAAACTAACCGGGCCTTGCCTCGAACCAGGGCGATGACGGCTATCGGCTCGACAGCCGATCTATTTGCAAACTTGATCCGTACACCAGCGGTCTCGCGCCGCCGCAGTGGCCCAATGCCCGCTTGGTTTGGTGCGGATTTTGAGGATCTATGCCAAGTTGGAACAGTGGATGTTGTGTGAGTTGAGCGCCTTGGACGATGCCGGCCCGAAAGGGCTTGCCCGCCTGCGCACTGAGGCGCGGATGCAGCTCCTGCGCGGCCGCGGAGATTGGCCATGAAGGCGGCGCGTCCGGTCAGCTTGTCGCTTTCACCGGCCAAGTTTCGTTGGCCGGTTACGGCGATGGCCTCCATCGCCCATCGGATTACCGGCATCGGCCTGTTCGTGGGCTTCGGCTGGCTGCTCTACCTGCTCGGCTTGGCGCTGGCCTCGCCCGCCGGTTTTGTGCGAGCCGAAGCGTTGCTTGCGGGTCACATCGCCAAGGCGGCGCTGCTCGCGATCTTGGCGTTGCTTGCCTACCACCTGTTGGCGGGCATCCGGCATCTCCTGCTCGATTGGCATCTGGGCGACAGCTTGGCGGCGGCGCGGCGGGCCTCCTGGCTGGTATTTGCCTTGACTGCGGCCGTGCTGGCCACCCTGGTGGCCTGGCTATGGTAACGAGCGTTACATCCCTGGCCCGCAGCGGCTTGGCCGACTTTCTATTGCAGCGGGCCAGCGCCTTGGTGTTGGCGCTGTACGCGAGTTGCGTGGTCGGCTGGTTTGTCGTTATTGATGGCGTAACCCACGCCCAGTTGGTCGCCTACTTCGGCTCCATGGGCATGCGCTTGTTCAGCACCCTGGCGCTGTTGGCGACCGTCGCACACGGTTGGGTCGGTATGTGGACCATCGGCACGGACTATGTGCGCCCGCACTACTTCGGCCGGCACGCGGCCACATTGCGCATCCTCTATCAAGGCGGCATGGCGCTCGTGCTCTTCGTCTATTTCTTTTGGGGGCTGGCAATTGTTTGGGCGCTTTAACACAAACCTTGGTTGTACCGGCCCGTCCCATACCGGCAGGCAAGCGGGTTCGCGGCCCAACTCGGCCGCTAATGGCCCGCAAAACCCCCTGTGCGGCTTTGCCGGCAAGCCGGGCATTGCCCTGTTCGGGGGTTATCGATGACATTGCCGCGTAAACTGGATTTCGATGGCGTCATTGTCGGTGGTGGCGGGGCGGGGCTCTGTGCTTCGCTGCAACTGGCGCGTTCCGGCCTAAAAACCGCCGTCATCTCGAAGGTATTCCCGACCCGCTCGCATACGGTATCGGCCCAGGGTGGCATCACCTGTGCCATCGCCAGCGAAGACCCGAACGACGACTGGCGCTGGCACATGTACGACACCGTTAAGGGTTCCGACTACATCGGCGACCAGGACGCCATCGAATACATGTGCAGCGAAGGCCCGCAGGCGGTATTCGAGCTTGAGCACATGGGCATGCCGTTTTCCCGCACGGAAACCGGACGCATTTATCAGCGCCCCTTCGGCGGCCAGTCGAAGGACTACGGCAAGGGTGGCCAGGCGGCCCGCACTTGCGCCGCCGCCGACCGCACCGGCCATGCCCTGCTGCATACGCTCTTTCAAGCCAATCTCAAGGCTGGCACCACCTTCCTGAATGAGTGGTTCGCTATCGATCTGGTCAGCAATCAGGACGGTGCCGTCGTTGGCGTTACCGCCATCGAGATCGAAACGGGCGAAGTCGTCCATATCTGCGCCAAAGCCACGGTACTTGCCACTGGCGGCGCGGGCCGTATTTACGCCAGTACCACCAATGCGCTGATGAATACCGGCGACGGCATCGGCATGGCGCTGCGCGCCGGTCTGCCGGTGCAGGATATTGAGATGTGGCAATTTCATCCGACCGGTATCGCCGGTGCCGGGGTGCTGGTGACCGAAGGCTGCCGCGGCGAGGGCGGCTACCTGATTAATAAAGACGGCGAGCGTTTCATGGAACGCTATGCGCCAACCGCCAAGGATTTGGCGGGTCGCGATGTGGTTTCCCGTTCCATGATTCTCGAAATTCTCGAAGGCCGGGGTTGCGGGGCCCAAGCGGATCATGTGCTGCTCAAGCTCGACCACCTCGGCGAGGAAGTGCTTAACGCCCGTCTCCCGGGCATTCTTGAATTATCCCGCACCTTTGCCCACGTTGACCCGGTGCGGGAGCCCATTCCCGTGGTGCCCACCTGCCATTACATGATGGGCGGTATTCCCACCGACAGATACGGGCGGGCGCTCACCCAGGATGGCGACGGCAACGATGCCCTGGTGGAGGGCTTTTACGCCGCCGGCGAGGTGGCTTGCGTATCGGTACACGGTGCCAATCGGCTTGGCGGCAACTCGCTGCTCGACCTCATCGTGTTTGGCCGGGCGGCCGGTTTACAGATCGAGGAGACGTTGCGGCAAGGCGTTGCCCATCGCGAGGCGAGCGCATCGGATCTCGAAACCTCGCTGCGGCGCCTGAATCGCTGGAACAGCTCCGCCGCCGGCGACTCGGTGGATGGTCTTAGGAAAGAACTGCAAACCGTTATGCAGAATAGCTTTGGCGTATTCCGCTCCGAAACCAACATGCGGGCGGGCATCAAGCAACTGACGGCATTGCGCGAGCGCATTGGCACCGCCCATCTGAGCGATAAAAGCAAGGCCTTCAACACCGCGCGGTTGGAAGCCCTGGAGCTCGACAACCTGCTCGAAGTGGCCGAAGCCACCGCCGTCGTCGCCGAAGCGCGCCGCGAAAGCCGGGGTGCCCATGCTCGCGAGGACTATCAGGAACGCGACGACCAGAACTGGCTTTGCCATTCCCTGTATTTTCCCGCGGAAAGGCGGGTCGCCAAGCGCGCCGTCAATTTCGCACCCAAAACCGTTCCGGTGTTCGAGCCCATGGAGCGGAAGTACTAATTACTCTGGAGTGCCCATGCAGGTAAGCGTATATCGATATAACCCCGAATCCGACGACAAGCCGCACATGCAGGACATGGCCGTTGCACTGCCGGAGGGCCGCGACCTCATGGTGCTTGATGTATTGGCGCTCTTGAAGGAGCAGGATCCGAGCCTTGCCTATCGCCGCAGTTGCCGCGAGGGGGTTTGCGGTTCCGACGGCATGAACATGAACGGCAAAAACGGGCTGGCCTGCATTACGCCGGTTTCGCAGGCCGCGCGCGGCGGCAAACTGGTGTTGCGGCCCCTGCCCGGCCTACCCGTGGTGCGGGATCTGGTGGTGGACATGTCGCAATTCTACAGCCAGTACGAAAAGGTCAAGCCCTATCTCATCAACGATACGCCGCCACCCGCCCGGGAGCGGCTGCAATCACCCGAGCAACGGGCGCAACTCGACGGCCTATACGAGTGCATCCTGTGCGCCTGCTGTTCCACCGCCTGCCCGTCTTTTTGGTGGAACCCGGACAAGTTCGTTGGTCCGGCGGGTTTGTTGCAAGCCTATCGCTTCCTGGCGGACAGCCGCGATACCGCCACCGCCGAGCGCCTTGCCGATTTAGAGGATCCGTTTAGCGTCTTTCGCTGCCGGGGTATCATGAATTGCGTGAGTGTTTGCCCCAAGGATCTCAATCCGACCCGTGCCATCGGCAAGATTCGCACACTCATGCTCTCGGAAGGCACCTAGCCCGCATCGTTCATGGCTGAATCCGATTTTCAGCGTCAGCTGCGCAGTACCCATCTGGCGGGTGCCAACGCCATGTACATCGAAGCCATGTACGAGAGTTATCTCGCTGGTGGCGACCTGCCGCCGGAGTGGCGACAGTATTTCCGCGGCCTGCCGCCGGTTACGTCCGAAGCGGCGGTTGAGGTGCCTCATAGCGGCATCGTCCAGCACTTCGAGCGCATTGGCCGCAACCGCCTCAAGGCGCGGCCGGAGAAACAGAGCGCGGCGGTGGAAAGCGAGCACCAGCGCAAACAGATGCGCGTTTTGGAGCTCATCGCCGCCTATCGGCATCGGGGCCACAAACGAGCGGACATCGACCCCCTGGGTTTGATGGAAAGGCCCGAGATGCCGGTGCTTGATCTCGCCTATCACGGCCTGTCCGTTGCTGAGTTCGAGGAGATTTTCGATACGGGCTCGCTGCGCTATGGCGACGGCAAGGCCAAACTGCGCGAGATTATTGAAACCCTGGAGATGACCTATTGCGGCAGTATCGGTTCCGAGTACATGCACATCGTACAGGCGGACGAGCAGATCTGGGTGCAGCAGAAATTGGAATCGGTGCGTGCCCGCCCACCACTGACCGTGGCCCAAAAGCGCCGCATTCTCGAACGCCTCACGGCGGCGGAGGGTTTGGAGAAGTATCTGCACGGGCGCTACCCCGGCACCAAGCGTTTTGGTCTCGAGGGCGCCGAATCCCTCATTCCCTGTTTGCACGAATTGCTGCGTCGGCTCGGCAGCCACGATGTCATCGAAACCGTCGTTGGCATGGCACATCGCGGTCGCTTGAACGTGCTCGTCAACATATTGGGCAAGGATCCTTGGGATCTGTTCAGCGAATTTGACGGCAAGATTGACGATGCGGCCAGTACGGGCGATGTGAAATACCATCAGGGCTTTTCCACCAATATCATGACGCCCGACGGCGAGATGCACTTGGCGCTCGCCTTCAACCCCTCGCATTTGGAAATTGTCGGTCCGGTGGTGACCGGTTCCGTGCGCGCCCGCCAAGACCGCCGCCGCGACTACGGCGGCGACCTGGTGGTGCCCATCGTCATACACGGCGATGCGGCCTTCTCCGGCCAGGGCGTGGTGATGGAAACGTTGCAGATGTCCCAAACCCGGGGCTTCAAAACCGGCGGCACCGTCCACATCATTTTGAACAACCAGATTGGTTTCACCACGCACCGGCAGGACGACGCGCGCTCCACCGAGTACTGCACCGAAATCGCCAAAATGGTTCAGGCCCCTATTTTCCACGTCAACGGCGACGACCCCGAGGCGGTGATCTTCGTCACCCGGCTTGCCGCCGAGTACCGCATGTATTTCCGCAAGGATGTGGTGATCGACCTGGTTTGCTATCGCCGCCGCGGCCACAACGAATCCGAAGAACCCATGAAAACGCAGCCGCTGATGTACAAGCGGATTCGCGCCCTGCCGACAACCCGGGAGCGCTATGTGGAGAAGTTGGTTGCCGAACAGGTGGTGACGCGCAACGAAGCCAACGACATGGTGGACCGGTACCGCACGACGCTGGAAAGCGGCGGCCATGTGGCGCTTTCCATCGTGCAACAACCCAATGCCAGCCTGTTCGTGGATTGGCGCCCCTATCTCGGCCACGAGTGGACCGCGGCGGCCGACACCAGGGTGCCCAAAGAGCGCTTTGTCGATATCGCCGAGCGGCTTGGCCGGGTGCCCGACGGCTTTGTTTTGCAACGTCAGGTGCAAAAGGCGATGGATGAACGCGCCCGCATGACCGCCGGGGAAATGCCGGTGAATTGGGGTTATGCGGAGCTCATGGCCTACGGTACCCTGGTTGATGAGGGCCACGGCGTGCGACTCACCGGCCAGGATGTGGGCGTCGGCACCTTTTCTCATCGCCACGCCTGCCTCTACAACCAAAGCGACGGCAAGCGTTACATTCCGCTCAACCATCTTTCCGAGTCCACCAACTTTGATGTCTACGACTCGCTGCTCTCCGAGGAGGCGGTACTCGCCTTCGAATACGGCTATGCCACCACCGCGCCCAGGGAACTGATCGTTTGGGAAGCGCAATTTGGCGACTTTGCCAACGGTGCCCAGGTGGTGATTGATCAATTCGTTTCGTCGGGGGAAGTCAAATGGGCACGGCTTTGCGGCCTGACGATGCTCTTGCCGCACGGCTACGAGGGCGCCGGCCCGGAACATTCGTCGGCGCGCCTTGAGCGCTACCTGCAATTATGCGCGGAACACAATATGCAGGTGTGCGTGCCGACCACACCGGCGCAGGCGTTCCACATGCTGCGTCGCCAAGTGATTCGCCCGTTGCGCAAGCCCCTGATTGCGCTGACACCCAAGAGCCTGCTGCGGCATAAGCTGGCGGTGTCCGGGCTGGATGAACTCCATGACGGCGCCTTTCAAACCGTGCTGCCGGAAATCGATGATCTCGACCCCGAGGCCGTGGAGCGGCTCGTGCTTTGCAGCGGCAAGGTGTATTACGAATTGCTTGAGGCGCGCCGCGCCAAGGGGGCGCAAAATATTGCCATCCTGCGTATCGAGCAGCTGTACCCCTACCCGAGAGAAGCTTTGGCAAAGGCCATTGCGCCCTATGCGCGGGTACGGCGGCTGATCTGGTGCCAGGAGGAACCGCAGAATCAGGGTGCCTGGTATCAGACGCAACATCAGATACGCCAGGTGATCGCCGGGTTGGGCACATTTCCGCCCTTGGAATACGCCGGTCGGGATTCTTTCGCCGCAACCGCCGGAGGCTACCAGCAAATGCACAATGATCGGCAACAACGATTGGTCAACGCGGCACTGTTCGGATAAAGCGATGGATATCAAAGCCCCGGCGTTTCCCGAATCGATCACCGAAGGCACCGTTGCCGTATGGCACAAGGCGCCCGGCGAGTCCATTCGACGCGATGATTTGCTTGTCGATATCGAAACCGACAAGGTGGTTCTAGAAGTGGTCGCGCCGACCGACGGCCAACTCACCCAGGTGGTCAAGCAGGAGGGCGATATCGTCGCCAGCGAGGAATTGCTCGCCACCTTCGAGCCGGGCGAGGCGGCGCTTCCCGCCATGCCGGGTACAGGCAGCGCGCCCTCGGCCCCGGAAACGGTGAGCGCGAGCCCCGCCGCACGCAAAATGGCGGAGGAAAAGGGGCTCGATATTGCCCGAGTGCAAGGCACGGGCCGCGATGGCCGCATCACCAAAGATGATGTGGCGCAATTCGTCGAGGAAGAGCGCCCCACGCCGCCGCCGGGCACGGCACCCAAGCCGGCCGACCCGGAACCGCCACAATCGGCGCCCAGCCCAGCGCAATTTGACACCGGGAGCGCAGCGGAACGGGTAGAGCGGCGCGTACCGATGACCCGGCTGCGCGCCAGCATTGCCCGACGTTTGGTCGAAGCCCAGCACAACGCCGCCATGCTGACCACTTTCAACGAGGTGGACATGTCGCCGGTCATGGCGCTGCGGCGCAAATACCAGGATGAATTCCGGGCCCGGCACAACGGCACCCGCCTTGGCTTCATGTCTTTCTTTGTGCGCGCCGCGGTCGAGGCGTTGAAACGCTTCCCGGCGGTCAACGCCTCCATTGACGGCAACGATATCGTCTATCACGGATATTACGACATCGGCGTGGCGGTCAATACCGATCGGGGGTTGGTGGTGCCGGTGGTGCGCGATGCCGATGCGCTGGGCATGGCGCAAATTGAAGACCAGATCAACGAGTACGGCGAAAAAGCGCGCGCGGGCAAACTCACCATCGAGGAAATGTCCGGCGGCACCTTCACGCTCTCGAATGGTGGCATATTCGGCTCCCTGCTCTCGACACCCATCCTGAACCCGCCCCAGACCGGCATTTTAGGCATGCACAAGATTCAGGAACGGCCCGTGGTTCAAGACGGAGAAGTTGTTGCCCGCCCGATGATGTATCTGGCGCTCTCCTACGATCATCGTCTTATCGACGGCAGCGACGCGGTGCGTTTTCTGGTGACGATCAAGGGCCTGCTTGAGGACCCCGCGCGAATTCTTTTGGAATTGTGAGTTTGAGATAAGGATGGAAGATCAATTTGATGTCGTCGTCATCGGTGCCGGGCCAGCGGGCTATGCCGCCGCGATTCGGGCCGCGCAGTTGGGGATGTCGACGGCCTGCATCGACAAGTCGCTCGGCAAGGACGGCAAGCCGGCTCTTGGCGGCACCTGTTTGAACTGGGGCTGCATTCCCTCGAAGGCGTTGCTGGATGCCTCGCACAAATACAGGGAGGCGTCCGCGCATCTCGGCGATGTCGGTATCGTCGTTGAGGGGGTATCCATTGATGTTCCCAAAATGATTGCCCGCAAAGACGCGGTGGTGGCGGGCCTTACCGGCGGCATTGCGGCGCTCTTCAAGGGCAATGGCGTGACCAGCCTGCCGGGCGTTGGTCGGCTGTTGCCCGGCCCGCGGGTGGAATATCGCGGCCACGACGGCGAATCGCACAGGCTCAGGGCCGGCAATGTGGTGCTTGCCCCGGGGTCGATACCCGCGCACATACCGCCAACGCCGGTCGATGGCGCCGCTGTGGTGGACTCCACCGGTGCCTTGGAGTTCCAGCAAGTGCCGCAACGGCTCGGGGTCATTGGCGCTGGCGTGATCGGTTTGGAACTCGGTAGCGTTTGGGCTCGGCTGGGTTCGCAAGTGGTCGTCTTGGAAGCCTTGCCGGACTTTCTGCCCATGGCCGACCGGCGTATTGCCCGGGATGCCCTCAAGATCTTTCGTGGCCAGGGCCTGGATATTCGGCTCGGAACCCGGGTCACCGCTTCGGAAGTTGGCGCCCGGGGTGTCAAGGTGGCTTACGAGGACGAGGGTGGCGCGCAATCCATCAAAGTGGACAAACTCATTGTCGCCGTCGGTCGTCGGCCCTGTACGGAGGGGCTGTTCGACCCCGGCAGCGGCGTGGCCCTGGATGCCCGGGGCTTTATCAGCGTGAACGAACTTTGCGCCACCGACGCGGCCAATGTTTACGCTGTGGGCGACTGCGTGCGCGGCCCCATGCTGGCGCACAAGGGTGCGGAGGAGGGCGTCATGGTCGTCGAGCGCATCGCTGGCCACAAACCGCTCGTCAACTACGACACGGTGCCCAACGTTATCTATACGCACCCCGAGATTGCCTGGGTCGGTAAAACCGAAGAGGAGCTTACCGCCAGCGGTGTGGCCTTCAATACCGGCACCTTTGCCTTTGCCGCCAGCGGGCGGGCGCTCGCGGCGAACGATGCGGCCGGGTTCGTTAAGATCATTGCCGAGGCGCAAACCGACCGCATTCTCGGTGCCCACATACTTGGCCCCCAGGCATCGGAGTTGGTCGCTCAGGCCGTCATAGCCATGGAATTTGATGCCAGCGCCGAAGACTTGGGGCTGACGATATTTGCCCACCCGACGCTTTCCGAGGCCGTACACGAGGCGGCCCTGGGTGTTGCCGGCGATGCCATTCACATGATGAACCGCAAGCGGCGCGGGAGCTGATCTTGGCCCCATTTGGATGCGGCCCGCCGCAGCGGATGAGAGCGGATTTTCGCTTTCGCGACTTCCTACGACGCAGGCTCTTGGGCCCCAGGCTCTCAGGCGATGCATCGGCGTCCGCGGCCGGGGGTTGCTGAGATATGCGGATTGGATTCGCGGCACTAAAACGCTTCTATAGGTCAGGATATGAATTTGCATGAGTATCAGGCCAAGCGCCTGTTTGCCGAGTACGGCCTGCCCGTTTCGAACGGGGTTGTGGCGAACAGCGCCGCTGCGGCGGTGGCCGCGGCCCAAGAAATCGGCGGCGAGCGTTGGGCCCTGAAAGTACAGGTACACGCTGGCGGCCGGGGCAAGGCGGGCGGTGTCAAGGTGGCCGGTGCGCTCGACGAGGTGCGGGCCTTTGCCGAACGTTGGATTGGCGGCAGCCTCGTCACGGTACAAACCGATGCGCAAGGGCAACCGGTACAGAGCATCTATGTGGAGAGTTGCGTCGGTATTGATCGGGAACTGTATCTCGGTGCCGTGATCGACCGCAGCAGTCGGCGCATCGTTTTCATGGCATCGACCGAAGGCGGCGTTGAAATCGAGCAAGTGGCGGCAGAGACCCCGGAGAAGATTTTGCGGGCAACCCTGGATCCCTATATCGGGGCGCAACCCTATCAGGGGCGGTCGCTGGCATTTCGGCTGGGGCTTAAGGGCGGCCAAATTCAACAGTTCACCGACATCTTCGTGAAACTGGCGCGTTTGTTTCAGGAATTGGACTGTTCGCTGGTGGAGATCAACCCGCTGGTGGTGACCACGGACGGCACGGTGCATTGTCTGGACGCCAAAATGAACATTGACGGCAATGCCCTGCACCGGCAGCAACGCCTTGCCGAGCTGCGCGACCCCTCCCAAGAGGACGAACGCGAGGCGCGGGCGGGGGAATTTGGCTTAAATTATGTGGCGCTCGACGGCAACATCGGCTGCATGGTGAACGGTGCCGGCCTTGCCATGGGCACCATGGATTTAGTGAAAATTCACGGCGGCAGCCCGGCCAATTTTCTTGACGTGGGCGGCGGGGCAACGCGCCAGGCGGTCTCGGAAGCCTTTAAAATCATCCTTTCCGATGCGGCGGTGAAGGCCGTTTTAATCAATATTTTCGGCGGCATCGTCAGTTGCGCGGTCATTGCCGAAGGCATCATCGGCGCGGTCGAGGAAGTGGGGGTGAGGGTACCCGTCATCGTTCGCTTCGAGGGCAACAGCGCCGGGCGCGGGCGCGAGATTCTGGCCGCCAGCGGCTTGAATATCATTGCCGCCGAATCACTCCAGGAAGCCGCCCGGAAATCGGTTGTGGCGACGGGCGGGGCGCGATGATTGGCAATGTGGGCGGCTGGCATCGAACAACCGGCCGATAGCTCGCCGTGCCGGCGAGGGGGTTTGATTCATGAGCATCTTGGTTAACAGCAGCACGCGCGTTATTTGTCAGGGATTCACGGGAGCCCAGGGCACCCTGCACTGCGAGCAGGCCATCGCCTACGGAACCCAACTGGTCGGCGGCGTCACACCGGGCAAGGGCGGTACCACCCACCTCGAACGGCCGGTATTCAACACCGTTGCCGAGGCGGTGGCGGCGACGGGGGCGACCGCTTCGGTCATCTATGTGCCGGCGGCATTCTGCAAGGATTCGATTCTCGAAGCACTTGATGCCGGCCTCGAACTTATCGTCTGCATCACCGAGGGTGTGCCCACGCTCGACATGCTCGCGGTCAGGGCACGGCTCGACCTCGGCAATGCGCGCCTGATTGGCCCTAACTGCCCGGGCGTCATCACGCCGGACCAATGCAAGATCGGCATCATGCCCGGCGAAATTCATTTGGCCGGCAAGGTGGGCATCGTCTCCCGCTCCGGCACCCTGACCTACGAAGCCGTCAAGCAAACCACCGATCGCGGCTTCGGCCAAAGCACCTGTGTCGGCATCGGCGGTGACCCGATACCCGGTAGCCAATTCACCGATATCCTGGCGTTGTTCCAGGAAGATGCGGATACGGAAGCCATCGTTATGGTCGGTGAAATTGGCGGTGCCGCGGAAGAGGAAGCGGCGGCTTTCATCCGCACCCGGGTCACCAAACCGGTCGTCGCCTACATTGCTGGCGTCACCGCGCCACCGGGCAAACGCATGGGCCACGCCGGTGCCATCGTCGCGGGCGGCAAGGGCACGGCCGCCGAAAAATTTGCCGCCCTTGAAGCGGCGGGCGTCAAAACAGTGCGCAGCTTGGCCGACATCGGCGATGCACTGGCGGCGGTGACGGGTTGGGCATGAGCGGTTTGGAAACTGTTGGAACCAGGTTGCCCGACCTGTTCATCAACGGGCCGGGCCGGATTCCTCTTTAGGGGATTGCCACCGCAACCATCGCGGCCCTCGGCGAGATGGGTGGGCTAACCGCTGCCCGCCATCCTTATTCTGCAATGCCCAGTGCGGTGAGAGCGGTGCGCTTTGCCCATTTGTAGTCCGCCTTGCCGTTCGGCGCCCGCTGGACGCTGTCCACGAACAGCACCTGCTTCGGCACTTTGTAACCCGCCAGCTGTTCGCGGGTGAAGTCGATGAGGTCGGCCTCGGCCAAGGTGTTCGCCCGGCTGCGCGAAGCCACCGCCACCACCCGTTCGCCGAAGTGCTCGTCGGGGATGCCGACCACCAGGCTGTCGGTGATCTCCGGGTGGCGCTTGATCGCCTCCTCCACTTCTTCCGGGAACACCTTTTCGCCCGCCGTATTGATACAGGCACTGCCCCGCCCCAGAAGCCGGATGGTGCCGTCGGCTGCAATGGTGGCGAAGTCGCCCGGAAAACTGTAGCGCACACCGTCGATTTCACGGAAAGTGGCGGCGCTCTTCTCCGCATCCTTGTAGTATCCGACGGGAACGCTGCCGCTGGCGGCGATCATGCCCATTTCCCCCGAGCCGGGTCTGACTTCGCGGCCATCGTCGGTAAAGACTTTCACGCCCTCGTTGAGCACGAACTTGGCGGTTTCGGAGCTGGCCTCGCGGGTCGTGACGTTGCTGCCCATGCCGCCTTCGCTGGAGCCGATGACATCGACCAGCGCCATGTCGTGATGCTTTAGCAGGCCCTGCTTATTCTCCGTGCTCCACATAACGCCGCTGGAGATGATTTGCCGCAGGCTGGCAAGGTCGTAGGGATTGCCAAGGCGCGCCGCCTCGTCCAGCGCCGCCAACAGGGGTCGGGCGAAGGCGTCGCCGACAATGACGAGATCGGTGACGCGGTGGCGTTGCACCAGTTCCCAAAGATGGTCGGCATCAAGCCCCGGCCGGGGCGAGAGCACCACGGCGCCGCCCACCGACAGAGGCGCGAAAGCGCCAATCCACACGCCGGTGCCGTGCATGAGCGGACAGGCGGGCAGAGAGATGGGCGCAGCTTCGCCAATGGCCTCAATCAGGGCGGGCACCTCGGCAAGGCATCCGGGCGGGGGCAGTTCCCGGCCGATGGCACCCATACCCATTAGTGCTTGGCAGAATGGGCCGCCCTGATACATAACGCCCTTCGGCAGGCCCGTGGTGCCGCCGGTGTAGAGCATGTAGATGCTTGAGGGATCACGGTCGATGCGCGCCATGGGTGTGGCGGCGCCGATGGCGCTTGCATAATCCAAGGTGTCGTTGAGCGGCGCTGCGGTGCCGTCGTTTACTTGGATGTAGAGCTTGACCTTCGGCAAGCGGTGGCGGATAGCCGAGAGGCGCTCGGCGTAGCAAGCCTGGAAAACCACCGCTTCGACATCGGCGTTGTCGAGCAGATAGACCAGTTCGTCGGCCTTGTAGCGGTAGTTCACGTTGATCGGGCAACCGCCGATCTTGAACGCGGCGTACTGCGCTTCGAGATATTCGCCGCGGTTGTGCAGGTAAGTACCCACCTTGGCATCAACGCCCAAGTCATGGGCGCTGTACACCGCCGCCAACCGGGCCGCCCGGTCATCGAACGCACGCCAGCTAAGCGTCTGCCCATCGCAAACCACCGCGGGTTTGTGGCCAATGGTATCGGCAATGAGTTCCCAGGCCGTCGCGAAATGGAAATCCATGCGTCCTCACCCTGTTGGATTGTTACTGTTGCGGCTAATGTACGGCTCGATGCCGCCAAGTGCCAGTGTTTGTGGATAGCCCGCCCATCTCACCAACCGCCCGGAAGTGATGGATGCCCTCATCGGTTCCCCGGTCGGGGCTTGATTTTCGCGGTCTTGGCCCAATTTATGGCCAATCGCCCAAGCGCCAACGGAAAAATCGTGACCCATGACCGCAAAAGCTGAAACCCACGGTTTCCAAACGGAAGCCAAGCAGTTGCTCAAGCTGATGATTCACTCCCTGTATTCCAATCGGGAGATTTTCCTGCGCGAACTGATCTCCAACGCCGCAGATGCCATCGACAAACTGCGTTTCCGCTCCATCGCGGAGCCCGGTCTGGTTGAAACGAGCGAGGATTTCGCCATTGCCGTTCACTTTGACAAAGCGGCCAAGACGCTCTCGGTGGAGGATAACGGCATCGGCATGACACGGCAGGAAGCCATAGAGCAGCTGGGCACGATCGCCAAATCCGGCACCGCCGAGTTCCTGGCGCAACTCACCGGCGACCAACAGAAAGACGCCACCCTGATCGGTCAATTTGGTGTGGGGTTCTACAGCGCTTTCATCGTTGCCGATGAGGTTGAGGTGTTGACCCGCGGTGCCGGCACGGAAGAGGGTACGCGCTGGGTGTCGAAAGGCGAAGACGCCTTCTCGGTGGAAGCGGCCGATACCGCCCGGGGCACCAGGGTGGTTCTGCATTTGCGCGAGGACGCCCTGGATTTCGCCGATGCGTACCGTCTGCGCAACCTTGTGCGTAAGTATTCGGACCACATCGCCGTGCCGGTGCGAATGCTCAAGGAGAGCACCGCCACCGATGACGATGAGAATAAGGACGTTGATGCGCCCGCACCGGAACTCGAAACCGTCAACGAAGCCAAGGCGATGTGGACACGCTCCCGCTCAGACCTTGAGGACGACGACTACAAGGCGTTCTACAAGCATATTTCACACGATTTTGAAGACCCCCTCGCCTGGAGCCACAACCGGGTGGAGGGCAAGCTCGAATACACGAGCCTGCTCTACCTGCCGCGGCGCGCGCCCTTCGACCTGTGGAACCGTGAGAAGCCACGCGGCCTCAAACTCTATGTGCAGCGGGTTTTCATCCTCGACGAGGCGGAGCAGTTTCTGCCCCTTTATTTGCGCTTTGTGAAGGGTGTGGTCGATGCCAACGAACTGCCGCTGAATGTTTCTCGGGAAATCCTGCAACAGGACGCGCGCGTCTCCCGCATCCGCACCGCGCTGACCAAGCGGGTGCTGTCGCGCCTGGAAACCATGGCTGAGCAGGCACCCGAAGATTATCAGTTGTTTTGGGATGAGTTCGGCGAGGTGCTCAAGGAAGGCGCCGGGGAGGATTTCGCCAATCGGGAACAACTGTTGAAGTTGTATCGTTTCGCATCCACGGCGGGCGAGGGCGAGACAAGCAACGTTAGTTTGGCGCAATACATCCAACGCATGGTGGAAGGCCAGGAATCGATCTATTACTTGGTCGCGGATTCCTATGCGAATGCCAGTTCCAGCCCGCATCTGGAGGCGTTCCGCGATAAGGGCGTTGAAGTGCTGTTGCTCTACGACCGCATCGACGAATGGTTCATGTCGCACCTCAACGAATTCGATGGCAAGACGTTTCAGGATCTGATGCGCGCCGACCTGAAGATGCCGGGTGAGTCCAAGGACGAGACGGAAGACGACAAGCAAGACGACGACCCCCTGGCCGAGCGCATCAAAAGCGCCCTCGGCGAGCGTGTTGAGGCTGTGCGCCGATCAAAACGTCTTACCGACTCGCCGGCCTGTTTGGTATTGCCGGAATTTGCCATGGGGGCGCAGATGCGGCGCGTCATGGAAGCGTCCGGCCAGACACTGCCGAATACCAAGCCCTACTTCGAATACAACGCGGAACATCCGCTGCTGGCCCGTTTGCGGGACGAAGCGGACGAAGACCGTTTTGCCGATCTCGTCCTGGTCTTGTTCGAGCACGCATCGCTCGCCGAAGGCGGTGGCCTGAACGATGTGCCGGCCTATATCGGGCGTATCAACCGTTTGCTGCTGGAGCTACTGTCGGATTAGCATGGCGGCAACTTTGGCCGTATTTTCGGGGTTTGGGTGATCGACTCCTATAACGCACAGAGCCGAACAGGGCGTTGCACGGGCCTGCGCAAGGCCTCGCTTTTGTTTCTGTTGATGCAAATCGCTTTGCCGGCTGATTTCGTCCACGCCCAGTCGGATTTACCGGGGGCGAGAGACCCGGATGACATCCCGCGGTTTCCTCGTTCCTGGGTTGTGTTTTTCGAGGAGGAAAACAATCCGGCGCCGCGCAAGTTCATCGTCAGTGCCGTCGAGAAAATTCGGCGCGAACTGAGCGTCGATCAGAAACTCCGCATCGACGCCAAGGCGTTGCGTGTGACCTATCAAATGCCCCCCGGTTCACCCCGCGCGGAAGTGATTGACCACTACCGGCGTTTACTTGGTGCCGATGCGGTCTTTACCTGCACGGGCCGCGATTGCGGGCGCAGCAATGCTTGGGCCAGCGAAGTCTATGACCAACCGGTGCTGTTCGGCCCGGACGGCAATCAGTTCTACATGGCGGCGGACAGGGATGGACAACTGGTTTCCGCCTATGTGATCGAGCGTGGCAATCGCCGCATCTACGCGCATATTGAAGTGCTGCAACCCGAGGCCGCGGTCAGCGCGGCGGTTAACGCACAGCTCACCGAAAACCTTGCCGGAGACGGTTTTTTCATGATTGATGGCGTGCGGCCGAGGCGGGACGGAACCATTCCGGAGGAAGGGATGCGGGAGTTGGGCAAGATCGCGCCCCAACTCAGAATCTTTGAACGTCAGAAGCTCTATTTGGTCTGTCATCTCTATGGGCCGGAGGCCGGCGAAACGCTGTTGCGGCGCGCCGCAGCGTGCGCCGCAACAGCCGCCGCGGAACTTGGGCGGCACCTGGCTTCGGACAATGGCCCCGAGCTCATTCCCTTTGCCGCCGGCCCGTTGCTGCCGCGCCCCGGCGGTGCCGCTTCCCGTATCGAATTGGTGTTACCGCATCGGCAACAACGGGACTGAGCCGTTTGCATCGCTTGGTTTAACGCGCCAGTCGTTAGCGAGTTGGCCCGTGGGGCTTCCCTTGCGGCCTGTTCAGCTTGTGCCACCCCCCATCGTACAAGCGGGAAAATGGTGCCCGGGGCCGCAAGGGAAGCCCCACGGGCCAACTCTTGTGCAGGAATCCAGGGCCCCCCGTGCCCGAGGCATCGTCCCGCTTGGCCATGCAGACCGTAGATGAGGAGAGGGGCGTTGGTGTTAACGATATCAATCCTTTGCATTGAGACGGCGCACCTCGATGGCTGGCAACAGAAAAACCCCCTCGCCGCCGTCCGGCAAATCCGGCCAAAGGAAAGGTGCGCTTGGCCATCGAGCCCGCAAAAGCCCATGACCCGTGCCCACCTCGCCAACTAAAACACCGCCATCCGCCAGATAGTCGCCGGCTTGGCTCAGCACAAGATTCATTAAGGTCAACCCATCGTCACCGCCCGCAAGCGCCAGAGCCGGTTCGTGCGCAAACTCGGGTGGCAAGCTTGCCATGGTGTCGGCATCGACATAGGGCGGGTTGCAGAGGATCAGGTCGTAGCCTTTGTTGCCGGCTGCCGGCTCATCCGCTTTGATGGAGGCTTTTGCACAGGCGTCACTCGCCTGACGGCTAGCGGCCGCAAGTCCGGCGAACAGGTCCGTATGTACCGCCCGCACCGCCCCCGCGAGCCCGTGTTTGAGGATGTTGCGCCTTGCGGTATCGACTGCCAGGGCGTCGATATCGGCCAACACAACCTCGGCATTCGGGAAACACCGGGCGGCGAGAATGCCTAGGCACCCGGCACCACAGCAAAGATCCAGTATGCGTTGCGGTTCGCCTAGCCAAGGCCGCAAACCGTCGCCAAGTAAGAGCGGGCCAATGGGCGAGCGCGGCACCAAGACCCCCGGAGGCACTTCAAACAGCTCACCGCAGTAGGTTGCCTTGCCAAGCAGATAGGCCAGAGGTTGCCGCTCTTGGGTGCGGCGTCGGGCGATTTCGCGCATCGCCTCGACTTGCGCATCCGGTAGCGGCGCGTCAAGAGAGGATTGGCTGTCGGGTAATTGGGCAACGCTCAAAACGAGCGCCACCGCTTCATCCCAGCCGTTGTCGGTGCCCTGGCCGTAGTTCAGTGGCGCGGCGGCAAAGTGTTCGTGAATTTCGCGCAATATCTGCGACAATTTGATTTTCATACACCCACTCCATGCGGGTTTGACTCTGCGTCGGCGCGCCCCATACTGCCGATCAGTAGCATCCGCCACGAGTCGCGTTCATGTCCGGTAACACCTTCGGTCAACTGTTCACGGTGACCACCTTCGGCGAAAGCCACGGTGCGGCGCTCGGTGCCATCGTCGATGGTTGCCCGCCTGGCCTGCACCTGTCTGCCGCGGACCTGCAACCGGAGCTTGATCGTCGCCGTCCCGGCGGCTCGAAATACACCAGCCAGCGCCGCGAGACGGACCGGGTGGAGATACTCTCGGGCCTGTTCGAAGGCAAGACCACCGGCACACCGATCGGGCTCCTGATCCGCAATGTCGATCAGAAAAGCAAAGACTATGACGACATTAAAGACAAGTTCCGGCCCGCGCACGCCGACTTCACCTATCTGCACAAGTACGGTATTCGCGACTACCGGGGCAGTGGGCGTGCCTCGGCGCGGGAAACGGTGATGCGCGTGGCGGCCGGTGCGATTGCCAAAAAGTATCTGCGCACTCAAGCGGGTCTCAGCGTGCGCGGCTACCTCTCGCGCATTGGCGACATTGCGCCAACCTTCGGGTCTTGGCAAGCGGTACAAGAGAACCCGTTTTTCTGCCCGGACCCGGGCGCGGTGGGTGCCATTGCCGCGCTGATCGACCGGCTGCGACGGGCGGGCGATTCCATCGGCGCTGAAATCACGGTGGTGGCCAGCGGCGTTCCGGTGGGCTTGGGCGAGCCGGTGTTCGCCAAGCTCGACGCCGAATTGGCCGGTGCCCTCATGGGCATCAATGCGGTCAAAGCCGTTGCTATCGGCGACGGCTTCGCGGTGGTTGGCCAGCGCGGCACCGAGCACCGCGATGAGATATCCGGGGAAGGGTTCCTCAGCAATCATGCGGGCGGCGTGCTGGGCGGCATTTCCTCGGGCCAGGATATTATCGCCCGCATTGCGCTCAAGCCGACCTCCAGCCTGACGACCCCCGGTAGAACCGTCGATATCCACGGCAACGAAACCGAGGTGGTCACCAAGGGCCGCCACGACCCCTGCGTTGGCATTCGCGCCACACCCATCGCCGAAGCCATGGTGGCCTTGGTGTTGATGGACCAGCTATTGCGCCACCGGGGGCAAACGGGCTCATTCACGAATAGCTCGGGCTAGGAGCCTCTGCCTGCGGAAGTCGCGAAAGCGAAAATTCGCTATCGCCGTCCCGTTGGCCGGTCGATTGAGGCGAATATCGAGCCATATGCAACGAAATCGACCGGCCGACGGGGCGGATGAGAGCGGCTTTGCAGCCGCGCATTCCGCAGGCAGAGGCTCCTGGGAGCCTAGCGCCTCAGACATCGCCTCGCTCAACTTCAGCGATTGCTCACAGCATTTTCCGAACCAACCGATATTTTCGGATGTTGTGCCCATGCAAACTTCCCCGACTTGTCGTTTTCAAACCGGCTTGCGGCGCTGGCAAACGCCGCCCGGGTTGGGGATTGCCGTCACAATCCCGGAGGTTTTTTGCAGCCTTTTGCGGATCTCCGCCAAGTGTCTGGCGCGTGATTGACTGACACGAGCATGGTGTTGCGGTTAGGGTCGCAGACTGTTTGAGAGTAGTCGGCAAGCGGTTTTTTCTTTAACCAATTTGGAGACGATTTGATGAGAGTATTAGCTGTTGAGGAAAGAGAGGTTGTGAGTGGGGCATTCCTGCCAATTGCGGCCGCTGCCGCTGTCGGCGCCGTATCGGGTGCCGCTGGCTATCTTGGTGGCGCTTCCACCGGCAGTGGGTTTAGCTGGGGCGGTTTTGGAGGGGCTGTGGCTACCGGCGCGGCCGCTGGTATCGTTGGCGGCTATGGCGGCGCGGTCAGAGCCTATTTCGCGCCTCGGGTCGCCTTTGGCATGGGCGCGATTTTTGGTCGCTAGTCCTTAAGATAGGGAGGCAGAAATGTCATACAAGCTGAGTCTGAAGACGGTTTTGATTATGGACGCGGCAATGGTGGCATGCTGCCTCCTGCTTGCCTATATGTTTCCGGGTATCCGTCAAAATAGCGCGAACATAGCCGCCATTTTCGCCCTATTTTTCTTTTTCCATGCCTTCATCGTTCCCTTCAAGGGCTTCGACTTCTACATTTGGGATGCCCCCGATAACAGTTGGGTGAAAATTTACTGGTTTGTATCGATTGCTCCCGCGGTTGCCTTAAGCCAGCACTTGCTTGATGCGGTTTGGGGCTATCTCTTCCTTGAGTAGCGGGGCGGGCGCGTCATACACCGCTGGAACCTAACGCCCAAGCGGACCATTGCGATACAGCATGAGTTGCGGGCGCAGGTTGCTCTTGGCCCGCTTCTGGTTGCGGATGGGCACCCGCCTGCCCATAACATGGAATGGGTTACAATCGCGCCGTTCCGGGCGCCTTGGCTGGCCGTTGTTGAAGAGCGCGTCCGGCTTATCCGAAACTTCCCAAATTCAAGGAGGATGTAGTGCATTGCAAGCTTTTGACCGTGACGATTTTGTTGGGATTAAGCCAAGCCGCCGCATGGGCCCAGGAAGGGCGCGAACAGATCATTCCTCTGTTCATGGCGGCGGATGATGCACTGGATCGTCAGGGTTTCCTGCGCGTCATCAACCATTCCGACCGGCGCGGGGTCGTTCAGATCTTCGGTTACGACGATGCGGGAAGGTCCCATGGACCGGTTGCGTTGACGCTTGATCCGGGCGAGACGCAGCATCTCAACTCGAACGATTTGGAAAACGGCAATACCAGCAAAGGCTTGGCGTCGGGTCTTGGCAACGGCACGGGCTATTGGCGCTTGGTTTTTCGCGCTGTCAAGGATGCGGACGGGCGCTTCCTTGATGTCGAACCCTTGGCGTACTTCCGCAACAGGAGTAGTGGGTTTCTGGCGAGCCTGAACGATGTGGCCAGCGAGGCGGCGATGCACCATCGCGTGGCCATCTTCAACCCGGGCAGCAATCCCAATCAGCTCAGCTGGTTGCGGGTGGTAAATCTCGGCGATACCCAGGCTAATGTGACCATTTCCGGGGTCGATGATGCGGGGCGGAACAGTGCAGGAAACGTGCGCGGTACGGTGCCGCCAGGCGGGGCCATGGCAATAGATGCTGTGGAACTTGAGCAGCGGGGCTTGGGTGACGGAATGGGCAAATGGACTTTGCGCCTATCTGCCACCCAACCCGTTCAGGTGATGAGCTTGCTGGACGTACCCGGCGGCTATCTTTCCAATCTATCCGGTACGCGGAGCGGTTATCGGGGTGCCACCGGTCTATGGGAGCTGGAGTTTTCCGACGACTCTGGCGATGCGGGTTATATCATCCTACTACCAGATAGCAGGCTCTACGCTTGGTTGCCAGACCCTGACGGCGAGAAAAGGCCCCGCATTCTGCGCGGCACCTTCCATGCCAGTGGCGGCGTGATTTCCGGACAAGGCGATGTATACGAATCCGGCAAGATCGGATTGCAAGGGTTCAATGTTGTAGGCGGTGCGGACCCACTCACTACCTTCGCCGCCACCTTTGCTAGCGGCGATTGGATTCGGGGTGAATACGCTGCGGAGGGCGACTCAAGCCCCCGACAGTTTTCAGGCACGGCACTTGGGGTGTTCGGGCGTGGCGGCTCGACCGCGGCCATTGCTTCGCGCGCATGGAGCCCGTCGGATGAAGAAGCGACTGTGCTTCCCGAAATCATGATAGACAATGCGGTCTCTTTTGCGGACGACATCCAAATTAGTGCGGGCTCTTTCCAGGCCAACTGTGATTTTGGGGCAACCCTAAGCGCGGAAAATCCAGCGTTTGCTGTGTTTCAGGGAGAACCGACGATAGACTGTGGTTTGCTTCGGTTTGAAAAGGGCGAAGTGGAGTTGGTCATGAGCCTCATGGACGACAGGCCCGGCGAAATGAACGAGGCGCTCATGCTCGTGATTGCTCCGGGCAACGAGGTGGCGTTCGGGGCGCTCTATGAGTTGGAGGACTAAGACGAGGACGAGGCTCCTAGCTGGTGTTCCATCAAGCAATCACTCCTCCAAAACCAGCGTCTCCCCAATCTGCCGCTCCTCAATCTCCGCCTCGCAATACGGAAAGCGCACCCACTGCTTGCGGCTATACAGTTCGGTTTGGTCGGCATGGTGGGGCGATTCGGGGTCGCTTGATTGGGAGGGCACGAGCAGGGTATCCGCCACCGGGCAGTGATCGTCGTTCCAAGTGACCGCTTGCAGATAGCTGTTGCCGGAGCGGGGGATATAGCGGCCTGCGTCGATGTCGAGTTTTGCCGAAATCGCGCCATAGATACCGGCTACCGGATCGCCGCCGTGGATGGGAATGCGGTTGCCTTTGCGCTCGGCGAACTGCACTTCCCGCCAGGGTGCGTCGAGGGCGATACCGGCTTCCTCCAGCGTCATCACCGCATCGCTTAGCGCGGTTACGACCAGGTTGCGGTTGCGTGAGCGGTCGATGCCGCGGGGTGTGTTGAGCGGGTCCGCCGCATCAAAATCCACCGCCCAGAACGAGCGCCTTGCAATAATCTGGTTGAACTCACTGCCGAGTTCCTTGTGTATCCCGCCCCAGAACTCGATGAACAGCTGGGCACCCCGGCTTTCCAACTCCACCTTGCGGTCCCAAAGGGCGAGCACCGCGCAGGCGCGCCGGGCACGCGCTTCGCTGGCATCGGCGCCGGCTAGCCCGGCGCAGATACGCAGCACATCGTCCAGCACAATCTCGGCGGCGTAAACCCGGTTTTGATACATGAATGCCTTCATCGACGCCAGGTTGAAACCGGGGGCGGGGTGCAAATCGTCGGTGGCGTCGCGTCGCTCCCGCACCATCAAATGCCCGATGCGGGTGCGCAGCGATTGTTGGGTGTTTTCGTGCCCAAGCCAGCCGAATACGATGGGAAAGCCGGTAAGGGGGTTGTCGGCGTTGCTCAGCCAATAGCTGTCGTTGCCGTTGCCGAGGTAGTCGGTGGTTGTCAGTTTTGGTCGAGCCTCAAAGCCGTAGAGATTCGAGCCGGGCGGGCTGTCCGCGTCTTCGCCCCATTCGCAGCTGGTGGTGCTGCCGTCAAGGGCGATTGCCGCATGGTTGGTGGCGTTGGCGATTAGGCGTCCGAGCACGCTGAGGCAGCCATCAAGCTGTGCTTGGGTAACGCGCGGAATGCGGGAAACCTCGCCGTAGAAAACCTCGCCGCCGCGATGGGCGGCCAAGGTGTGAAACAGGGGGTTGCCGATCTGTTTGAGCGCCTCCGAAAAGGCTTCCAGGGTGCGCGCCCGGCCCATGTCCAGATACTGATCGACGACCCGGGTATCGAGCGGCAGATTCGCGTCGCGCAGACTGAGCAGGTTGCCGTTGGCCAGCGGCCAGGTGCCGAACAATGGGCTGATTGCCGCCAAATTCAGAATTGGCCCGTAGTGGGAGCGGTAGAAGGTATGGGAGCGCTCTTCCAACGAACCGTCTTCGAGCCGGACGCTGATGGTTTCCTGCTCGGTGCTGATGTCACGCCATTCGCCCTCATAGTTGTATTGCAGCGGGTTGCGCGGATTCAATTGCAACTCGTACAGGGTGAAGTGGCTGGCAAAGGAACTGGTGTGGGTCCAGGCCAGGTCGCCATTGAAACCGATAGCCACCCAAGGCACGCCGTGCAGAGCGACGCCGGCCACATCGTAGTTGCCGGGCACGGTCAGGTGCAGTTGGTGGAAGCCGCCCGCGCCGCTCCAGCCGCGGTGGGGGTTACCGAGTAGCAGCGCTTTGCCCGTTTGGCTTAGCTCTCGGCCCACGGCTAGGGCGTTGCTGCCGGTTGCGCCGAGGCCAAAGCCGCCGGCGTGGCGGCGCAGGGCGCGCTCCAGCGCTTGCCGCTGGTTGCTGTCATAGCCGAACATGGCGATGTCGTCGGGGCCATTGGCGGCAAAGATGGCGTTGCGCACGATAGCTAAGCCTGAACTGCCGGCGAGCGAGACGCGGGCGATGTGCATCCATACGTCCACCGCATCTATTTCATAAACCCAGTGTGCATCGCGGCAGCCGACATCGCCCGTAGGCAGATTCGCCACCCCGGTTTCCCGCAGATAGCGGTTCATGCCGGCCGCGAAGCCCGCCGCCAGGGGCAGTGCCTCGCCCGCCGCGTCGGCAAGCAGCCGGTCTTGGAATTCTTGCTTGGTACCGAGCATCAGACGCAGCACCAAATCCGCAACGACATTGCCCTCTTCTGCGCCTGCGCCGAAGAACTCCGCCGTGCGGCTGTTGGCGGAGACAATCGCCCGCATGGCAACGCAGAAGTTGTCTTGAGCGTAGGCGTAGCCGTAGCCGTAGCCGAGGCTGCCCCAGTCGTCGGCCCGGATGTGGGGAATGCCGTATTCGGTGCGGCGGATTTCGGCTTGGTAGCTCAATGCGGACGGCGCTGTTGGTATCGCATCGGTTGCTGTTTCGGCATCATCGCCGCCCGCACAACCGGCTAGCGCCACCGCGAGCAGCATTGGCTGAATCGTCCGACGTGGGCGGGCTAAGTGGAAAGCGTACAAGATGCGGATCGGTCGGAGCCCATGCTCACGCCATATTAGCCTGTTGCCCATCTTCGTATAAGCCCGGTAGTGGCTCGATTTCCATTTCCATCGCCGCGGAGCCCGCGCCATCGTCCACGCTCGGCATTAACCCCTACCGCTCCACCGGCAGTGATCCGGCCCCCGCTTGGCGCTTGGCGCGACAGTAAAAAACCCACAAGGGCGCGCCAAATCGCGTAACATTTGCGCCCCGGCCGTTAGCTGTGCGGTCGACCACGATGGTGGCCCTGTCCGGTCCCCTCGCAACGACAGATTGTGAACCCCGCCAGGCCCGGAAGGGAGCAACGGTAGCAGTTCCGCTCGTGTGCCGAGGTCAGGCTGGCCAGGGTCGCCGCTCTTTCATTGCCAGCGGCTCGCCGAGATGTTAGCCCAAAGCAGTAATGTCCCCTTTGCGCAAAGTTAAAGTGTCCCCTTTTTCATCGGGGAGGGGCTGTCTTGTCGAGTGCGGAGGTGTTGTTGAGCATGCGGGAGTCGGATCGGGCGGGAGTGATTCGCGATGTGGTGGAGAAGCGCCTGTCGCAGCGCGAGGCGGCGTTGCGGCTGCGGTTGAGTGTGCGCCAGGTGAAGCGCCTGGCGGCGCGCTACCGGGAGCGGGGCGCGGCAGGGCTGGTGTCGGGGCGGCGGGGCAAGCGGTCGAACAACGCGATCGACCCGGCGGTGCGCTGTGCGGCGCTGGACCTGGTTCGCGGGCGCTACCCGGATTTCGGTCCGACCCTCGCTTGCGAGAAGCTGGTGGAGGCGCACGGTTTCAAGCTGTCGGCGGAGACGCTGCGGGGCTGGATGATCGAAGACGGGCTGTGGCGGCCGAAGGCGCGTCGGGAGGCGCGCGCGCATCCGAGCCGGCCGCGCCGGGATTGCCTGGGCGATCTGGTGCAGATCGACGGTTCGCCGCACGACTGGTTCGAGGACCGGGGGCCGCGGTGCGCGCTGATCGTGTACGTGGACGACGCGACGTCGCGGCTGCTGGCGATGGGGTTCTGGCCGGCGGAGACGACCGAGGCCTACATGGAGACGACGCGGGCGCATCTGGCGGCCCACGGGCGTCCGGTGGCGTACTACTCGGACCGCCACAGCATATTCCGGGTGAGCCTGCGGGGCCGGGAGGGTGGGTTGACGCAGTTCGGCCGGGCGCTGGGGACGCTGGACATCGCGCCAATCCACGCCGGCAGTCCGCAGGCCAAGGGCCGGGTGGAGCGGGCCAACCGGACGCTGCAGGACCGGCTGGTGAAGGAGATGCGGCTGCGTGGCATCTGCGGCATCGAGGCGGGGAACGCCTACCTGCCGGCGTTCATGGCGGACTACAACCGGCGTTTCGGCGTGGCGGCGCGCAACCCGGCGGACGCGCACCGGGCGGTGTTGCACAACGACCGGGAGCTGGATCTGATCCTGTGCGAGCAGCACGAACGCAAGCTGGCGAAGAACCTGTCGATCAGCTTCGAGGGCGACACCTACCAGGTGACCGGGCAAGGCCGGGGCTACCGGCTGCGGGGTGCCGCGGTGACGGTGTGCAAGGGCTGGAACGGCGCGGTGGCTGTGCTGCGCGACGGCCGCGAGCTGCCGGTCGAGTTGCTTGCCGGGGGCGGGGATCCGCCGCCGGTTGAGGATGGGAAGAGCGTGCGGTCGCGGGTGGACAGGGTCAAGGCGCGGCAGCGGTCCCGGCCGGACTGGAAGCCGCCACCGGACCACCCCTGGCGACGCTCTTTCAAGACCGGCGCGGGGGCGGCCGCCGGATAGCCGCGGCGCGGCCTTGCGCTCCGGTCGCTACGCTCCCTCCGCGCAAGGCCGAAGGGGACATCTCTACTTTGGAGAAAAGGGGACATTTCTACTTTGCTTTGACAAGCGGCTCGCCGAGATTGTCAAAACCATAGCCAATCGTTAACATGCGCGGCTTCGCAAATCCGGCGCGGCCGCAACGGCAGCGACGCCACCATCCGGTACGCCGGAGAGCAACGTAGCGGCGTTTGCCTGATTGACGGCCACTGTCGGCGTACAAGAGGTTGCCAAGCCATGAAAACCCTGAGTATGCGCGCCCAGGACGTGCAACGTTCGTGGTATGTCGTGGACGCCGAGAACCGCACACTCGGGCGGCTCGCAACGGCCATTGCGCATCGGCTGCGTGGCAAACACAAACCGGAATATACCCCGCATGTGGACACGGGCGACTACATCATCGTGGTCAATGCCGAGAAAGTGCGGGTTACCGGTAACAAGGAAATGGGCAAGATCTACCATCGGCACAGCGGCTACCCGGGCGGCATCAAGGCAACCAGCCTCAACAGGCTGCGCCAAACCCACCCCGAGCGCATCCTCGAAAAAGCGGTGAAGGGCATGCTGCCAAGAAATCCGCTGGGGCGCGCCATGTTCCGTAAACTGAAGGTCTACGCTGGCCCGCAACACCCCCACGCGGCTCAACAACCCCGGCCCATTGAAATCTGACGGAGCAATCGTGGCAAGCGAAACGAACTATGGTACCGGCCGGCGCAAGACCGCCGCGGCACGGGTTTTCATTGGCTCCGGAACGGGCAAAATCACCGTCAACTCGCAACCACTCGATCGTTATTTCGGGCGCGAAACGGCACGCATGATCGTGCGGCAGCCACTTGAGGTGGCGGAGCTGTCCGACCAGCTGGATATCCGGGTGACGGTGCGCGGCGGCGGCAATTCGGGCCAGGCTGGCGCCATCCGCCACGGCATCGCCCGGGCCCTGGTGCAACAGGACGAGACACTGCGCCAGCCGCTGCGCCAAGCGGGGTTCCTCACTCGCGACGCCCGCGAGGTGGAACGCAAAAAGGTGGGTTTGCGCAAGGCGCGTAAGCGTCCGCAGTACTCCAAGCGTTGAGCATGCCGGCGAGAGCAGACAGCCGCCACGGGCGGCGGGAGACCTAAGCTTTGTGCAACGATACGGCCGATAAACCCGGCCCGGGCGCAGAGCGCGGGCTCGGCGCGAATCGCAAGCGGCGCAACTTCCTGGTTGGCGCCACCGCCACCATAGGCGGGGCTGGCGTCATTGGCGCGGCGGTGCCGTTCGTCCGTTCCTGGTTGCCCAGCGCCAAAGCACGGGCGGCGGGTGCGCCGGTTAAGCTGGATATCTCACAACTGCGGCCCGGCGACATCTATGGCCCCATCCCGGCTTGGCGCGGCAAGCCGGTCTTTGTTGTCAAACGCGACGAAGCCGCCATCGAGCACCTCAAGCAGGCCAACGACGGTTTGGCGGACGAGCACTCCGACAACCTTGAAATGCAACCCGAATACGCCCGCAACCCTTGGCGTTCGAAGCGCCCCGACATCGGCGTTTATCTCGGCCTCTGTACCCATCTCGGCTGTTCACCCAAGTTCCACGGGGCAATAAGGCCCGAACCCTTCGATGCCAATTGGCAGGGCGGTTTCTTCTGCCCCTGCCACGGCTCCCGCTTTGATCTGGCCGGCCGCGTTGTCAAGGCCGTGCCGGCACCGGATAACCTGGAAGTACCACCCTATCGGTTCGAGTCGGATACGGTAATCGTCATCGGTGAAGACGGGGAGACCGCCTGATGGCGCAGCGTCAAGGCCGGGTTGCAAAGAATTTGCGCTCGTTCGTCGGCTGGCTGGACGAACGCTTTCCGGCGACGGAAACCTGGGAATACCATCTTTCCAAGTACTACGCGCCAAAAAACCACAATTTCTGGTATCTGATGGGATGGCTGGCCACGCTCATCCTGGTGATGCAGTTGGTCACCGGCCTGTGGTTGACCATGAGCTATGTGCCGAGCGGGGAGGGGGCCTTTGCCTCGGTCGAGTACATCATGCGCGATGTCGAATTTGGCTGGCTGTTGCGCTATCTACACTCCACCGGCGCGTCGGCCTTCTTCGTCATCGTCTATCTGCACATGTTTCGCGGCCTCATGTACGGCTCGTATCGCAAACCGAGGGAACTGTTGTGGCTCATTGGCATGGCCATCTATCTGGTGCTGATGGCGGAGGGCTTCTTCGGTTATCTGTTGCCCTGGGGCAATATGTCCTATTGGGGTGCCCAGGTGATCGTATCCCTGGTGGGTGCCATTCCCTTCGTCGGGCCGGATCTCATGGAATGGCTGCGCGGCGATTATCTGATGTCCGATATCACGCTGAACCGGTTCTTCGCTCTGCATGTCATCGCCCTGCCGCTCCTTTTAGTGGCTTTGGTATTCCTCCATTTCGTGGCGCTACACCATGTCGGCTCCACCGCCCCGAACGGCGTTGATATCAAGAAGTTCAAGGACGCCACCGGCAAACCGCTCGACGGCGTGCCCTTTTGGCCCTATACGGTCACGCACGACGTACACGCCACGGTGGTGTTTCTCTTTCTGTTCTGCGCGGTGGTTTTCTTTGCGCCGGAGCTGGGCGGCTACTTCCTGGAAAAGCCGAACTTCGAGATGGCCGACCCGTTGAAAACGCCGGAGCACATCGCCCCGGTTTGGTACTACACCCCGTTTTACGCCATGTTGCGCGCCGCCACCTTCCCGCTGTTCGGGGTGCCGGCCAAATTCTGGGGCCTGGTGGTGATGGTCGGCGCCATTGCGCTGCCCGCCTTCTTGCCCTGGCTCGATAAGAGCAAGGTTGCGCCGATACGCTACAAGGGCGCCATTTCCAAACTCATGTTGGCGCTCTTTGTGGTCAGTTTCTTCATTCTCGGCTATTTGGGCATGGTGCCGCCGTCGCCGCTCGCCACCGTGCTATCGCAGATATGCACGGTGCTCTACTTCGCCTACTTCGTGTTGATGCCCTGGTATACGCGGGTGGAGCAAACCAAGCCCGTGCCGGAGCGGATTACCTGACCCCCGTGTTCGCCGCCAAGACAAGGGGGCAGAAGCCCTACCGGGCGGGCCGGCACCGCGACGCCCCCGCAACGAAGGTTGTGCTGTACGGGTTGACGATGCGCCGCTGCCTCGGCTGGTTGCTGATTGCCGTCGCGGCCTTGTCGGCCAATGCGGCCTTGTCGGCACAAAGCAATTGGCCCATGCAGGCGATGACACCCGATTTGACCGATCAGCCCTCTTTACAACGCGGCTTGCGGCTCTACGCCAACTATTGCCTTGCCTGCCACTCCCTGCGTTTCCAGCGTTATGAGCGCACCGCCGACGATCTGGGCATTCCACAGGATGTGGCGCTCGACAGCATCGTCTTCACCGGCCAAAAAATCGGTGAGCTGATGACCACGGCGATGGATGCGGACCAAGCGCGCAATTGGTTCGGTGCGCCGGCACCGGATCTCACCATGGTGGCCCGGGTGCGCAGCCCGGAGTGGCTATACAACTATCTCAAAACTTTCTACGTTGATGAAACGCGGCCCTTCGGGGTGAACAACAAGGTTTTCGAGAACGTTGGGATGCCGCATGTGTTGCTCGATTTACAGGGTGTGCAACGCGATATGTGCCCGTCGGGCGCACAGGACTGCCACGCATTGGCGATCGATGCGGGCACCGGGCTTTACTCTGCCGAGGAATACGATCAGGCGGTCTACGACCTCGTCAACTTCCTGTTCTATGTCGGCGAACCGATACGCTCGGACCGGCAACGTTTGGGCGTCTATGTGTTGCTCTTTCTCGCCTTTCTCGGCGTTTTCACTTGGTTATTGAACCGGGAGTTTTGGAAAGACATCCACTAGTCCTTGGTGTTCGCCCGCCGAACCCGGAAAAATCCATGAACCTGATTACCAGACGATCCTCCATGACCCTGTTCTCCGATGCCCGGGATCACTATTCCCATCGTGTGCGCATGGTGTTGGCGGAAAAAAGCGTCACCGTGGATATTGAAGATATCGACCCGAAGCGCAAACCCCAGGAGTTGATTGAAATCAGCCCCTACAACAGCTTGCCGGTGTTGGCCGACCGCGACCTCGTGCTCTATGAGGCCAATGTGATCATGGAGTATCTCGACGAGCGCTTTCCGCATCCGCCGCTATTGCCGGTTTATCCGGTGCAGCGCGCGCTCTCCAGGCTTTGGATCATCCGTGTCGAGAGGGAATGGAGCGGCCGGCTCAATGTGTTGATGTCCGGCAAGGGCCGCGAATCGGTGCGCAGCCGCGCGCGCGAGGAATTGCGCGAAAGCATCATCGGCGTGGCGCCGATATTCGGTGAAAAAGCCTTTTTCATGAACGACGAGTTCACCTTGGTTGATTGCTGCGTGGCGCCGATTTTTTGGCGACTGGAAGCGGTTGGCATCAGCCTTCCCGAGCGTTCGACGCGGGCACTGCAAAAATATATGGACATGATCTTCGACCGGCCATCGTTCCGCGCAAGCCTAACCGAGACCGAATTGGAGATGCGGGACTAGGCTCCCAGCCCGCATAATTCAGTCGAGATAGTCAAAAATCCGCACGATCTTCTGCACACCGAAGACCGTCAACGTCACCCGCACCGCCGCTTCCGCCTCCGCCCGGCTGAGCCTGCCGATGAGATAGACCACGCCGTTTTCGGTTTGCACCTTCATTTTACGGCCCGGTACGTCCTCGGCCAGAACCAACTGCGTCTTCACCTTGCCCGTCAGCCAGCGGTCATTGCTGCGCGCGACGTGGGAGGTGGGCCCGCCAACGCTGATCTCGTTGTGTACCTCGCGCACCTTGGCGATACCCTGGGTGATGGTTTGCGCCTTGTCTTTCAGTGCCTCGCTGGATACCTGGCCGAGCAATAACACCAGGCCGTTGTAGCTGGTGACCACAAGATGGGCTTTTTCCAATTCCGGGACGGCTTGCCGAATCTCCCGCTCAATGACTTTCTCCAGCACCTCGTCGTCGATTTGAGCACCGGGGGTGCGCACCCTGGGGTCGTCGGAAAAGCTGGCGCAGGCGGAAAGCGCGAATGCCACGAGCAGCCAGGCGGCGGTGTTTTTGCGGTTTGTGTCAGAAAGAGTCATCGATTTGGAAGGCTCCTGGAATCCACTCCAATTGGGCTGCGTAGTTTGGCCGGGTTACCGAAACCACGTCAAATCGTACCGGCCGGTTGGCCATTTCCCGATGGGCCCCGAGATAATGGGCGGCGACCTTGGCGATGCGCCGCTGCTTGCGCCAATCGACCGTTTCCTTGGGGTTGACAAAGGCGGCGCTGGTTCTTGAGCGCACTTCCACGAAAACAACGCTATTGCCCTGTTGCATGACCAGATCCACCTCGCCGGCACGGCATCGGTAGTTGCGAGCGATTAATCGCAGCCCCCGGCGTTGCAAGTGCGCGAGCGCCAACGCCTCGGCTTGCCGGCCTTTTTCCGTGGTTGCCATGGCTTAGGCCCGACTATCTCGTCAAGCCGCTTGCTGTCACCCTCGCCCAGGCGAGCGAGCGGCGCACTTGGCCGCGGGCGCCGAGACGCAATTCGCCGGTGGCCCCGTAGATGGGTTCTGCCCGCGCCACCCAATCCCAAAGGGAGGCAATCTGATAGGCGTCCATGCCCAGAGCCTGGAGCGCGGCGATATTGCCGTCGCCTTTGCCGAATACGGTCTTGACCGTTTGCCAAAGTGGGTCTGAGTATAGGTTGAGCGGCATTGCCGCCACTTGAAAGCCGTTCAATGCATCCAGCCCCGTGGCGTTGCGGACGCTCAGCGAACTGGCGTAGACCGGCAAGTCTCCGGCGAAATGAAATTTCAGCGCCGGTGCCAGAGCGCTCGCTTCGATAGGGGTGACAAAGGCAACGACACCGTCGATATCCGCACGGCGACGCGGCAGGAATTCCAGGCGCCGGTTCAGCAGCGCCGCCAAAGCCTCCTTGCGCTTGATGCTTGCCGCGATTTGCATGGCGCCGCCGATGGACTCGGTGAGCGTTTTGACGTCGGCGAACTCTTGCACTTCGATGGCGTCGGGCCAGGCGTCCGCCAGGGCACGCGCACCGCGCACCGCCCAGTCCTCGCGCCCGTGAACGGCGATCAGTCGGCGCAGCCCCTCGGCTTGTAAGCGGTTGACAATCGTGGCGGCCTCATCCTCGATGGCAAGCCCCACTTGCAGGAATTTGGGCCCGTGCCTGTGGTCGGCACCGGCTGGGCTTTGGCTTGCCGGTGGCGCGCCGTTGATGAGGTTGGTGGGGTTTTGGCTGATTGCCGGTGCGCCTAATGGTGTCTGCCCGGCCGCTGCACAGGCCAATCCGGCGTCCACATTGCCTGCTGTGTCATCGGTGCAATGTGCCGGCCAGGTCAGCGCATCAAGATAGTTCAGGCCCAGCACCGCCACCTCGGGATGCAGCCCGCGCAAGGCTTCGAGCCGCTGTTTGCCGAGTGGGCCGACGATCAGTTCGATACCGTCGGCCAAGCTTTGTTCGTAGAGCTCGCGCATCGGCTTTGCGGCGGTGTCGTAGACCCGCAACGGGGCTTTGTTGGGTGCGGGGTCATCCAGCCAGGCGGCGATATAGCCGTCGCGCGCGGCACGTCCGGCCGCGGCCAGCGCGCCACCGCTCAAGGGTACGAAAAGCCCCACGCGCGCGGGTTTTCGATGCGCTGCGGGCAGCCGGGCCAGACTCGTTGGGAGAAGGCCGGAAAAAGGATGGGCTGGCCAGCGTTCCATCCATTCCCGGAGGGCCAGGGTCTGCTCGTGGTCGGACCGGCTGGAACTCATCGCCGCGCGCAGTTGCCCGAGCGGTTCTTGGGCCATTGTTAAGACCTGTGCTTGCGTCAGTGCGCCGGTCAGCCGCCAGAGACGATCATGCAGCGCTTGGCGTTCTGTTCGTGTGGGCGGTTTGTCGCCAGCCGGGATTGGTCCGATGGCCTTTGCCGCGGACGCTTGCGGGTCGGCTAACCCGGCGCTCAGGATTGCCAAGGTTTGGATGGCACAGAGGGAATCCGTGCGCCGCTCACAGGCGCTGTCGATTAAGCGATTCGCGAATTCGGCCAGGGTGGGCTGGTCGTCCTCCGCAATGACGGTTGCTGCTTTGATTGTTTCGACAACCTCGGCCGGTTCCGGCCGATGGGTTGGTGCGCTCGACTCGCAGGCGGCAAGCGTTGCACACACCAGGCAGGCGAACAGGCGCAGAATGCGCGGATGGGCTTGGATAGTCACCCGCGGCAATTCGGAGTATGTTGATTCGCGACTGTTTGCCCACTCTGGAGAGCACATGCCCGGATGCCTGTACGTGGTGGCGACGCCTATTGGAAACCTGGCAGACGTGACGCATCGAGCGGTCGCTGTGCTCGCCGAGGTCGGCACCATTGCCGCGGAGGATACCAGACGCGCCGCCGCGCTGTTAGCGCATCTGCACATAAGGCGGCCAAAGCTTGTCTCGTTGCGCGACGCTAACGAAAGCGATGCCGCGCGGCTTGTGCTCGGCTATCTTGAAGCCGGTGAGCAGGTCGCGCTGGTGTCCGATGCCGGCACCCCGCTGATCTCCGACCCGGGCTTTCGCCTTGTCGGGTTGTGTCGGCAGCGGGGTATCCCGGTTTCGCCAATTCCGGGTGTCAGCGCGGTGACCGCCGCGCTTTCGGTTTGTCCGTTGCCGCTGAACGGCTATCGATTCATTGGTTTTCTGGAAACCGCAACCGCTGCCCGACGGCGACGGCTTGAATCGGCCTGCGCAGCCGAGCCGGCAACGGTTTTTTTTGAGGCACCGCACCGTATGGCGGCAACGCTGGCGATGCTCAACGACTTGGCACCCAAACGTCAACTCATGGTTGCCCGGGAAATGACCAAAAAATTCGAGAGTTTCCTAACCGGCACCGCGAGCGAGGTGCTTGCTGAACTGCGGGCGCGGGATGCCCTACGCGGTGAGTTCGTCTGTGTGCTACAGGGCACTCCGGAGCGGCCCAACAGTGTGGATGCGGGGCGGCTTTTGCGGGCGCTCGCCGAAGAACTGCCGCCGACCCGCGCTGCCAAAGTGATGGCGGAGGTTTGCGGCGGTAAAAAATCGGATTACTACGATCAAATTTTGGCGGCGACTCGGTCCTCGGCAACGCTGAGCAAGATTTAGACGCCCGGGAGGCCCCCGCCGCCATTGACAAAGTTCGGTGGAGAGCGGACGCTTTCATCGGAGCTGGCCATGCAGCCGCTGGCGGTTGGGCATTCGTTGTTTGCCGCGAGAGGAAAGTCCGGGCTCCACAGGACAGGGCGCCAGGTAACGCCTGGGAAGCGTGAGCTTACGGAAAGTGCAGCAGAGAGTAGACCGCCGCTGAACCCTCGGGTATCCACTCGGGATGAAGCGGTAAGGGTGAAAGGGTGCGGTAAGAGCGCACCGCGCCCGTGGTAACACGGGTGGCTAGGTAAACCCCGCCCGGAGCAAGGCCAAATAGGAATCTCATGGCGTTGTCCGCGCCGGATTCGGGTAGGCCGCTTGAGGTCTTTGGTGACGAAGACCCTAGATGAATGGCTGCAGGTCGCGCATCGCCCGTCATGCGATAGGGCGATACGGCAACAGAACCCGGCTTATCGGCCAGCTCTACTTTTCAGCTCAGCTCGTTTCACCCCCCTCCACCTCCCCCCCAACTCGCACAAGCGGGAAGATTGTGCCCGGCACCGCAAGGGAACCCCACAGAGCCGCTCGCTGCCGGGTGTTGTGGCGTATGCGGTGCCGGCACCGAAAGTGACTGCGACATGCGGGTTAAAGTCTTTGTAAATCCGCGAGTTAATTCTTTCTGGGTGTATTGACAGGGTGCCATCGTGCCTTTAGTGTCGCGAATTGGGAATAAGTGGGAAAAAGTGGTCTAAAGTGCCATGAGCCTGTTCCGCGGCATCTCCAACGCGAACCTCGACGCCAAGGGTCGCCTGTCCATGCCGGGCCGCTTTCGCGAGCGGCTGCTTGCCGATGCCCGGGGCAAGCTGGTGGTTACCGTTGATGTGCGTGAGAAATGCCTGCTCCTGTACCCGCTCCACGAATGGGAAGCTGTGCAGGAACAACTGGATGCCCTGCCCAATATTGGTCAGCAAGCCCGTTGGTTGCAGCGTATCTTGATCGGCCATGCCACCGATCTCGAACTCGATGGCAATGGCCGCATCCTGTTGCCCGGACCGCTACGCGAATACTGCGGCTTGGAGAAGCTGCTCGTATTGGTGGGCCAAGGCAACAAGATTGAAATTTGGGCGCGGGATCTGTGGCGCGCGCGCGTGGATGTCCTGACTTCGGCCGAAAATGGCGCCCTGTTGGCCGAGGGCGATGCTTTCATCGGGTTGTCGTTATGAAACACGATCCCGTGCTATGCCGCGAAGTGGCGGACTTGCTCGCTCCCGCCAACGCTTCCGGCGACTATCTCGATGCCACCTTCGGCATGGGCGGGCACAGCCGTGAGTTACTGGCGCGCCTGTCGGTTAGGAGCCGGCTGGTGGCCGTTGACCGCGACGAAGAGGCTTTCACCCGCGCCGAGGCACTGGCGGCGGTGGATGGCCGCGTTCTGCCAAGGCGGGGTTGTTTTGGCGAAATCGAGTCGATTCTCTCTACAACCGGTATCGACCGATTACGCGGTGCGATCTTGGATCTGGGCATCTCGTCGGTACAGCTGGGGCAGCCCGAGCGCGGCTTTAGTTTCCAAGAGGACGGGCCACTGGACATGCGCATGGATCGTCGGCAGAGGCTGACCGTCGGCGACTGGTTGAACGAGGCCGATGCGGACGAACTCGCCCGGGTATTGCGCGAGTACGGCGAAGAGCGCTACGCCCGACGCATTAGCCGGGCCATCCTGGCCGCCCGGCCGCTATCGACCACCCGCGAATTGGCCCGGGTGGTGGTCCGGGCGCGGGCCGGCCGCGCTTCGAGAATCCATCCGGCAACCCGTGTTTTTCAGGCCCTGCGCATCTTCATCAACGGAGAACTCGACGCGCTACGCAAAGGGCTGGAAGCTGTCTTCGCACGCCTGGCCATCGGCGGACGGGTTGCGGTCATCAGTTTCCATTCCCTCGAAGACCGCATCGTCAAACGCGATTTTAGGGCGCGTACTAGGCCGCCGCCCGTGCCGAGAGAAATCCCGGTGGCGCAACAAGATTTGCGGGTGACGGCCCGCATTGTCGCCGGGCCTGTGCGCGCCGGCCACCCTGAAGTCACCCGCAACCCGCGCGCCCGCAGCGCCGTGTTGCGGGTTTTGGAGCGCGCCGCATGAAGCGGCGTAAAAAAGCACCCGGCGCGGCGGGCCATCGGCAGCCCGGCGGGGCGCGGCCGGGCACCTTTCGGGGTTTCGGGTTGGTGCTGATCCTGTTGGGCTGCGTCCTGGCATCCGGATTGCAAGTCGTGATTACCACGCACGAACTGCGTGCGACCCACCGTCTTTTTCAGGAAGCCCGCAATCAACAGGACCTGCTGCTTGCCGAGCACAGCCGGCTGCTCCTCGAACGCGGCGCTCTAGTGGCCTATCAGAACATCGAGCGGGTCGCGGTGGCGGAACTCGGGATGCGCTTTCCAGACCAGGTGGAGCGTATTGTGCCGTGATTGCTTGGCGACACTACCTGCTGTGGTCTTTGCTGTTGCTCGGCTCCGGGGCCATTGCCGCGCGCGTGGCTTGGCTGGCTTTCCTTGAAAAGGATTTTCTCCAGAACGAGGGCGATGCGCGTTCGCTGCGCGCCGAAACGCTGCGTTCCTATCGGGGTGTGATCCACGACCGCTATGGAGAGCCGCTGGCGGTCAGCACCCCCGTGGTCGCCGTCTGGACGGACCCGTCGCGGCAGCGGCTCGACAAGACGGATTTGGCGCGCCTGGCACCACTGTTGGGTATTGCCGCCGACCGTCTTGAGTCGCTGATGAAAACAAATCGCGAGAAGTCCTTTGTCTATCTGAAGCGTCGGGTGCCCTGGGATACGGCGAAACGAATTCGCGCATTACGCATCGAAGGGCTTGAGTTTCAACGCGAGTATCGGCGCTACTACCCGGCCGGAGAGGCCGCCGCCCATGTTGTCGGCATGACCAATATCGACGATATCGGCTTGGAAGGTGTCGAACTCGCTTTCGACCCGTTGCTGCGCGGCAAGCACGGCGAGAAGCTGGTGTTGAAAGACCGGCTCGGCAACATCATCCGCGACTTGGATTTCGAGTCGGCGCCGCGCATAGGCCAAGATTTGGCGCTCAGCATCGATCTGCGCTTGCAGTACGCGGCCTATCGGGAACTCAAGAGCGCGGTCGCCGCACACAGTGCCGCATCCGGTTCCCTCGTGATTCTGGATGTGCGCAGCGGCGAGATTCTGGCGCTGGTCAACCAACCCTCCTACAACCCGAACGAACCGTTGCGTGGCGGTATGGTGGGTATGCGCAATCGGGCCGCCACGGATGTCTACGAGCCGGGTTCCACGGTCAAGCCCTTTACCCTGATCGCGGCCTTTGAATCCGGCGACTATCGCCCGGATACGGTGATCGACACAGCGCCCGGCTATATGGCCATCAAGGGCAAACTGATCGAAGACCCGCTCAATCGCGGCAAGATCACGCTAACCCGGGCACTGCACAAATCCAGCCAGGTGGGCTTTGCCAAGGTGGCGTTGGCGTTACCGCCCCAGGCCGTCTACGACGTTTTGCGCCGCGCCGGTGCTGGCGATTTTGTTGGCAGCGGCTTGCCGGGCGAGTCTATGGGGCAGCTTGATCCGGCCGGGCTGCAACATCCGGTGGTGCGAGCCACAATGGCTTTTGGATATGGTCTCACCGTCTCGCCGCTGCAACTTGCTCAAGCCTATCTAACGCTGGCCAGCGGTGGCTTGCGCCTACCGATTTCGGTGCTGAAGCTTGATCGATCGCCACGGGGCGAGCGCGTTTTCGAGCCCCGTCTTGCCGCCACCGTGCTCGGCCTGATGGAAGGTGTCACATCCCGCGAGGGTACGGCCCCCGCCGCCCGGGTTCCGGGTTATCGGGTTGCCGGCAAGACCGGTACCACCCGCATTGTCGCCGCGGCCGGCTATACGGATCAGCGTCATGTCGCGCTCTTCGTGGGGATCGCTCCGCTCACCGATCCGCGGCTTTTGATGGTGGTGGTGGTCAACGACGCCAGCGGCCAGAAGATTGGCGGGGGCGCGGTCGCCGCCCCGGTGTTCGCTCGGGTTGCCGAACGGGCTTTGCGATTGATGGAAGTGCCACCGGATGGCGAATATCAGGAGCATGGCCAAGTTTACGCCATGCGTCAGCGTCCGCAGCAGCCGGTTGGTGAGATATCCGGTTTAGGAGCCCGTACCTGATGCCGGCTTCCATGAACCTGCGGGAATTGCTCGGTGACGTTGCTGTGCCCGATATCACCCTGGCCGGATTGACGGAGGATTCGCGGGCCGTGGTAGCTAAGGATGCCTTTGTCGCCATCAAGGGCAGCACCACGGACGGGCACGACCATGTGCAACAGGCGGTGGCCCAAGGCGCTGTTTGTGTGCTGGCGGAAAGGCCCTTGCAGGATCTGGGCATTCCGGTCGTTGTTGTCGAGGGGCTGCGCGCCCGGCGCGGCTGTTTGGCCTCCCGGTTTTATGGCGAGCCGAGCCGTGCGTTGCACTGTATCGGCGTCACCGGCACCAATGGCAAGACCTCGGTTGCCCACCATATTGCCGACTTGGCGGCGGGTCTGGGACAACGCGCCGGCTATCTGGGTACCCTGGGCTGGGGCGAGTTGGATGCTTTGATGCCCAGCGCTTTGACCACGGCGGATGCGCTTGTTACACAGCGACGCCTTGCTTGCCTGCGCGACCGGGGCTGTCGTTGGGCTTGTCTTGAAGCCAGTTCCCATGCGCTGGCGCAGGGGCGTGTCGATGCGGTGCGGTTTGCCGCCGCCGTCTTCACCAACCTAAGCCGAGATCATCTCGATTATCACGCCAGTTTTGCGGCTTACGCGGCGGCCAAAAGGCGCTTGTTCGAGTACCCGTCGGTGCGCTTGGCCATTATCAACATCGGCGATGATTTCGGCCGCGACCTGGTAACCAGGCTTAAAGGGCCGGAACTCATCACACTGGGTGGGCCCGATGCCGATGTTTTTTGGGAGCGGCCGCGCTTCGGCAAGACCGGGGTGCGGGCGCTGCTCCACAGCCCCTGGGGGCGGGTGCCTCTGGCAATCCCCCTGCCGGGTGCCTTTGCGTTGGCGAATGTGGTCGCCGCCATCGCCGTATTGGCGGCAAGCGGTTTGCCGTTCGAGGCTTTGGTCAAGCAAGCCGCCACCCTGTCCGGGGTGCCCGGCCGCATGGAGTTCTTCCGCGCCCCGGGTCGCCCGGCGGTGGTTGTGGACTTCGCGCACACACCCGACGCTCTTGCCAAGGTATTGGGCGCACTGGCACCACATTGCCGGGGCCGGCTGATTTGCGTCCTCGGTTGTGGCGGCGATCGAGATCGGGGCAAGCGGCCGTTGATGGCGCAAGCGGCGGCGCGCGCCGCCGATCTGGTCTGGCTTACCAGCGATAATCCTCGCTGGGAGGATCCAGCCGCCATCATCCGGGATATGCGTGCCGGTTTGGGTGCCGGTGAGGACGCAATCATTCACGAGCTGGTGGACCGCGCCGCCGCCATCGCCGCCGCCATCGCCGCCGCCGGCCCCCGGGACCTGGTGGTTGTTGCGGGTCGCGGGCACGAAACCCATCTGGAAGCGTGCGGCCAACGCACAGCCTTTAGTGACCGCGACGCCGTGCGCGGCCATTTATACCGATGAGAGGCGTGCACTGATGCTACTGTGGTGCACCGAATATCTGGCCGAATTTATTAGCGGTTTCTTCGTTTTCCAGTACCTCACCTTCCGCATCATGGTGAGTGTGCTGACCGCGCTGGCCATGTCGCTGTTGATCGGTCCCTTCATGATCCGGCGGCTGGGGGACCGCCAGATCGGCCAAACAGTACGCGCCGACGGTCCGACGACCCATCTTGCCAAGACCGGTACCCCGACCATGGGCGGCACCCTAATCATCACCGCCATCGGGGTGACAACACTCTTGTGGGGCGAACTGGACAACCGCTATGTTTGGACGGCTTTGCTCGTTACCTTGGCTTTTGGCGGTGTCGGCTGGGTGGACGACTACCTCAAGCTCAGCCGTAAAAGCGCCAAGGGGTTAACGGCGGGATGGAAGTACTGCTGGCAATCGGTGTTTGGTTTGCTGGCGGCGCTATTCCTTTATTGGAGCGCCGAACTGCCGGCGGAAACCGCCCTCATCGTTCCCTTCTTCAAGACGGTCGCCATCCCGCTTGGGGTCGGTTACGTCGTCCTTGCCTATTTCGTGATCGTCGGCATGAGCAATGCGGTCAACCTGACCGACGGTTTGGACGGCCTCGCCATTCTGCCCACGGTGATGGTGGCCGCGGCCTTGGCGCTGATCGCCTATTTGGCGGGCCATGTCGAATTTGCCGAGTACCTACAGATTCCCCACATACCGGGAGCCGGGGAGGTTGGCGTTTTTTGCGGTGCTATCATCGGCGCCGGTTTGGGCTTTTTGTGGTTTAACACCTATCCTGCCCAGGTCTTCATGGGTGACGTGGGTGCGCTGGCCCTGGGGGCGGCTCTGGCGGTGGTTGCGATCATTGTGCGTCACGAGATCGTGCTCTTCATCATGGGCGGGGTGTTCGTACTGGAGACGGTGTCGGTCATCTTGCAGGTGGGCTCTTACCGGCTCACCGGCCGGCGCATTTTCCGTATGGCGCCCATGCATCATCACTTCGAACTTAAAGGTTGGCCGGAACCACGGGTGATCGTGCGCTTTTGGATCATTGCGCTGGTGCTTGTGCTGGTCGGCCTTTCCACCCTGAAGCTGCGCTAGGGTCTGGCGATGCGAACGGCGATTATTGGGTTGGGTGTCACCGGGATCTCTTGCGTACGGCATCTCGCCGTCGTTGATGATGTGGTGGTTTTCGACTCCCGAACGGTGCCGCCGGGGCTTGCGGAGGCGCAAGCGAATTTTCCGGGGGTTGAGTACCGCCTCGGCACCGAGCTGTTTGATGCACGGGCGTTCGACCGGGCCATTCTCAGCCCCGGCATCAGCCCGCACAGCTTGCTGGGCCGACGGGTTATGCACAGCGGCTTGCCGGTTATGAGCGATATCGACCTGTTTTTTACCGCCGTGCGCGAACCGGTCTATGCCGTTACGGGCACCAATGGCAAGAGCACCGTGACCGCCTTGGTCGGGCACCTTTTGGCGGCGGCGGATGCGCGTCCCGGTGTCGGCGGCAATCTCGGTTTGGCGGCACTGGATGCCATTGCCCCGGATCACGATTGCTACGTTTTGGAGTTGTCCAGCTTTCAACTGGCGTACACGCAAGGCGATGTCGGCTGTCGGGCGGCGACTATCCTCAACCTGAGCAGCGACCACCTTGATTGGCATGGCACGATGCGCTGCTATGCGGCGGCCAAGCAACGCATTTACGCCGGGGCTCGGCGGGTTGTCGCCAATCGACGTGATGCGGGAACCCACCCGGCCACCGCGCAACCGGACGAACTGACCACCTTTGGCGACGACGTTCCGGCTGCGGGTCATTGGGGTGTGCGCGGCGCGGCGCGGCGCACCTTGGCCTGCGGCGAGCGCGGGCTTCTCGATACGCAACGGCTGCCGCTCGCCGGGCAGCACAATGAGCAGAATCTGCTCGCCGCCCTGGCCCTGGTACACGGCTCGGTTTTTCGCGGCGAGGCGGCGGCATTGGCGGCTACTCTGGCCGATTTTCGCGGCTTGCCGCACCGCTGTGAAACCGTGGCCGTGGTCGATGGCGTAACCTACGTCAACGATTCCAAGGCAACCAACGTCGGCGCGGCGAGCGCGGCCCTGCGGGGTTTCGCCGCGCACTCCGGCGAGGTTGTGCTGATTGCCGGAGGCGACGGCAAAGGCGCCGATTTCGCCACCTTTGGCGATGCCATTGCGGCCGCTGCCAAACACCTGGTTGTTATGGGCGCGGATGGCCCGGCGATTGCCGCGGCCGCGCGCGAGCGCCTTCCGGTATCTCGGGCGAGCAACATGGAGGAGGCGGTGCGCCAGGCCGCGGTCGCGGCCGGTGCGGGTGATCGCGTGTTGTTTTCACCGGCTTGCGCCAGCTTTGATCAATTCGACAATTTTGCCGCGCGCGGCGCGGCCTTTGTCGAGGCGGTGGCGGAGTTGCGGCGATGAGGCGCGCCGCAACCCGGCCATTATTGTGGATGTCGGTGCCGGTCGGGGCACCGTTTGGACAGGAGGGCTGATCCTTGGTTGCGGCCATAGATCGTTCGCTGGTTTTCACCTGGCTTTGCGTGCTGGCGTTCGGCTTGGTGATGGTGGCGTCCGCGTCCCTGGCGATGGGCGTGAGCTACCTTATCCGCCACGGTCTTTACCTGGGCATCGCGCTCTGCGTTTGCTTGGCTGTTGCCAGCGTGCCGTTGATCGCTTGGCACCGGTTGCGCAATATTGCCGGGGTGGTTGCCGTTGCACTCTGCGCCCTGGTACTGGTGCCCGGCATCGGCCAGTCGGTCAATGGCGCGATGCGCTGGATCGATTTGGGTTTCATCACCCTGCAACCCTCGGAGTTCGCCCGCTTTTTCCTGTTGATCTACTTGGCCGGTTTTCTGACGCACAACGACGACACCCTCAAGCAGCGCGGCGGCGTCTTGGTCGGGCCGCTGCTGCTGCTCGGTGCGACGGCGGCGTTGTTGATTGCTGAACCGGATCTGGGTTCGGTTGTGGTCTTGGGATGTACGGTGGGTGCGCTGGTGTTCGTGGCCGGTATCCCATTGCGCTATTTCTTGCCTCTGGTTGTTGTTGGGGCCGGGTTGTTCATCTACTTGGCGTTCGCGCAACCCTATCGACTGGAACGGCTGGCGAGCTTCACCGACCCTTGGGCAACGGCCAACACCAGTGGCTACCAGCTCGTCCAGGCGCTCATTGCCTTCGGGCGCGGGGAGCTGTTCGGCCTGGGGTTGGGTGCCGGCATTCAAAAGCTCTTTTATCTCCCGGAGGCGCATAACGACTTTATTTTCGCCGTCATTGCCGAGGAATTGGGTTTGGCCGGTGCATTGTTGCTCTTGTTTTTGTTGGTTTTTCTGGTTTGCCGGATATTGGCGACGGGCTACCGGCTGTTGATGCGCGGCGAGAAATTTGGTGGCTATCTCTGCTATGGCGTGGGGATTTTGCTTGGCGTCCAGGCGATGATCAATCTTGGTGTCGCCAGTGGCTTGCTGCCGACCAAGGGGCTGACCCTGCCCTTTGTGAGCTACGGGGGCAACAGCTTGATTGTTTGCTGTGCGCTGGTTGGGCTGGTTGTGCGGGCGCAATGGGAGTGGGCAAAGCAGGCGGGGGTGAGACGATGAAGGCAGCGCATGCCACTGTCGGCCCGAACGCCTATCGGGTTCCGGAAATGGGACGGGTGCAGCGCATTCATTTCCTGGGTATCGGTGGTGCGGGGATGTCCGGCATCGCCGAGGTGCTCATTCACCAAGGGTACCGGGTTTCCGGTTCGGATCTGGTGCTCTCGGCCACCACCGCCAGGCTCGAGTCACTGGGCGCAACGGTCTATCAGGGTCATGCCCCCGAGCAAATCGAAGGTGCCGATGTGGTGGTGGTATCAAGCGCCATCGCCGCCGACAACGCGGAACTGCTGACCGCCCACCGGCGCCGCATCCCGGTGGTGGCACGGGCCGAGATGTTGGGCGAACTGTTGCGTTATCGGCACGGCATTGCCATTGCCGGTACCCACGGGAAAACCACCACAACCAGTCTGTTGGTGGCCATCTACCAAGCGGCCGGGTCCGATCCGACCTTTGTGGTCGGTGGCTTGCTCGAAAGCGCGGGTGCCCACGCCCAAATCGGCGGCAGCCGCACCATCATCGTGGAAGCCGACGAATCCGATGCCTCCTTCCTGTATCTGCAGCCGATGGTGGCGGTCGTTACCAACATTGATGCCGACCACATGGCCACCTACGGCCAAGATTTTGAGCGGCTCCAAACAACCTTTGTGGAGTTTGTACACCGCCTGCCGTTCTACGGCACCGCCATACTCTGCGTGGATGATCCGGTGGTGCTCGGTCTGCTGCCCAAGCTATCCCGGCCCATGGTTACCTACGGATTTGCCGAGGACGCCGACTACCGGGCCACCGATCTGGCGGCGACCGGCCGGTGCTGGCGTTTCCGTGCGCATCGGCCGGCCGGCCGGGATGCGCTTGATGTGCAACTTGCCATGCCGGGTCGGCACAATGTGCTCAATGCCCTGGCTGCCGTTGCCGTTGCGTCGGAAGAGGGGCTCGACGCCGACGCCATATTGCAAGGCCTTGCCGGTTTCTCCGGGGTGGGCCGCCGCTTTCAAGTCTTTGAGGATATCGACATTGGTGGTGCCCGGGCGATTCTGGTGGATGACTATGGCCACCACCCGACCGAGGTGCGCGCCGTCCTCGAAACGGTGCGGCAGGTTTGGCCGAACCGTCGCTTGGTGATGACCTATCAACCACACCGCTACAGCCGTACCCGCGATCTGTTCGGCGACTTTGTCGAGGTGCTCGCGTGCGTGGACGAATTGGTGGTGGTCGATGTGTATTCCGCTGGCGAGAAGCCGATTGCCGGTGCCGATGGCCGCGCACTCTGCGATGCGGTGCGGCGTCACGGGGGGCTCGAACCGCATTTTGCCGCCACGCCCCGCACGGCGGTTGGCTTGCTCGCGGATCTGGTGCGCGCCGACGATCTGGTGTTGGTCCAGGGTGCCGGTAACGTCAGCCAAATATCCAACCGATTGCGGGGTATCGACGATGCGTAGTTTGCTGCTCCTGTTCGTTCTGACAGCGGCGGCGTATCTGGTCGGCGACCGCTGGTTTGCGGTCGATGAGGTGCGCACCGTCAAGGTTCGGGGCGAACTGGCACCGCCCGAGGCCGCCCAGATTCGGCGCCGCGTCGGGCAGATGCTTGATGGCCGTCTGCTCACCGTCGATGTGTCGGAGTTGCGCGAGCAGCTGTTGGCGCTGTCTTGGCCGCAGGCGGTCAGCGTGCGCAAGATCTGGCCGGATACGCTGCTGGTTCGCGTGGCGCGCCGCACGGTGGTGGCGCGTTGGGGAGAAGCGGGCTACCTGACGCCCGTCGGCGAGATTATCGATACACCCAATGTGCCTGCGAACTTGCCGGTCTTGGATTGTTCGCTTTCGGGTCCTCGCGAGGCCTTGGCCATGTACGCCCGGCTGGGCGAATTGGCGGCATCGGCTGGCCTTCAGGTTGCGCATTTATTCGAAAACGAGATTGGCGAGTGGCGGGTGCGGGTTGCCCCGCCTCGGCCCTGGTCGGCGGGTGCCCCGACCACTGTTGTTCACCAGGATGCGACGCGCACCGCTATTGAGGCCGCCGCCGTTTGGCCGGAGGCGCAAGGCGGCCCGACTTTGGTTTTGGGTGCCGATGATCTGGAGGGTCGAATGGCGCGTTTTCTCATTGCATGGATGCGCTACCTCGGCGGGCGGCGAGAGCAGATTGACACCATTGACTTGCGTTATGGCCGCGGCTTGGCGGTACGCTGGCGCACAGCCGTCAGCCAACATGCGGGTGCCGGTACCGGGTCGGAAACGGTGGGAGCGACATGACGACGGAAAACGAGTCCAAGCAGATCGTCGGCCTTGATATTGGCACGAGCAAGGTGGTTGCCGTGGTCGGCCAAGTGGTGCCGGACGGCGGTATCGAGGTGATCGGTATTGGTTCGCATTCCTCCCGAGGGCTCAGGCGGGGCGTGGTGGTGAACATTGAATCCACCGTGCAGTCCATTCAACGCGCTGTGGAAGAAGCGGAGTTGATGGCCGGATGCACTATCGAATCGGTCTATGCGGGCATTGCCGGGCGCCATATCCGCAGCCTTAACTCGCACGGCATCGTGGCCATCCGCGACCGCGAAGTGCAACCCATGGATTTGGAGCGGGTGCTTGATGCGGCCCAAGCCATGCCCAATCAGGACGGCCAGCGCATTTTGCATGTGCTGCCCCAGGAATACGCCATTGATAATCACATGGGCGTGCGTGAACCGCTTGGCATGTCGGGCGTTCGCCTTGAGGCCAAGGTGCATTTGGTCAAGTGCTCGCCTAATGCCTCCCGGGATATCGAAAAGTGCATTGCGCACTGTGGGCTAACGGCCAAGGCATTGGTCTTGGAACAGTGGGCGTCGAGCTATTCCATACTCTCGGACGACGAACGCGACCTAGGCGTCTGCCTAGTGGATATCGGTGCCGGCACGAGCGATATCGCGATCTTTACCGGCGGTGCCATAAGGCACACCAGCGTCATTCCCATTGCCGGCGACCAGGTGACCAAAGATATCGCTATGGCACTGAGAACCCCGACGCAAAGCGCCGAGGAAATCAAGATCAAATATGCCTGTGCGCTGTCGCAATTGGCGCAGACGTACGAGACCATCCCGGTGCCCGGCGTGGGCGACCGGCCGGATCGGGAACTGTCGAGGCAGACCCTTGCCGAAGTCGTCGAGGCTCGCTATGCCGAACTCTTCACCCTGATTCAAAAAGAACTGCGCGGCAGTGGATATGAAGACCTCATTGCCGCGGGAGTGGTGCTCACTGGGGGAGCATCGAAAATGGAAGGCGTCGTTGAACTCGCCGAAGAAATCTTCCACATGCCGGTAAGTGTGGGTTCGCCAACCAACGTGACGGGGCTTAGGGACATTGTCAAAAACCCCATCTACGCAACCGGTGTTGGCCTGCTGATGTACGGCAGGGAAAGAGAAGAAGAACAGGCCGTCGAAATCCAATCGGGATTCGGCGGATTGCTCGGCAAACTTAAAGACTGGTTTTTGGGAAAAGCCTGATTAGGAGAACTGTAGATGGATTTCGATTTCGTAGATAGCGGACCCCAGAGCGCCGTAATCAAGGTGTTTGGCGTCGGCGGCGGCGGCGGCAACGCCATCCAGCATATGCTCGAACAGGATATTGACGGCGTTGACTTTATCGCCGCCAACACCGATGCCCAAGCCTTGAAGAAGATTCGGGGCGCGCATGTTTTGCAGTTGGGCAGTTCCATCACTCGTGGCTTGGGCGCCGGTGCCAATCCCGATATCGGGTGCCAGGCGGCCCTTGAAGACCGCGACCGCATTGCCGAACTGCTCACCGGGGCGGATATGGCGTTTGTCACCGCCGGCATGGGCGGCGGCACCGGAACCGGTGGCGCGCCGGTGGTGGCGCGCACCGCCAAGGAAATGGGTATTTTGACCGTTGCGGTGGTTACGCGCCCCTTCAGGTTTGAAAGGCGCGACGAGGTCGCCGATCGCGGCATCGACGAACTCGCCGAATGCGTGGACTCGCTGATTACAATTCCAAACGAGCGGTTGCTCGCGGTGCTTGGCGAAAAAACCTCGATGCTCGAGGCTTTCGGCGCGGCCAACAATGTGTTGCTTGGTGCCGTCCAGGGCATCGCCGATCTGATCACCCGCCCCGGCTTAATCAACGTTGATTTTGCCGATGTGCGCACGGTGATGGCCGAGATGGGCATGGCTATGATGGGCACGGGCATTGCAACCGGGGACGATCGGGCAGCACAGGCGGCGGATGCGGCCATACGCAGCCCCTTGCTCGAAGATGTGGATTTGCAAGGTGCCTGCGGCATCTTGGTCAATGTCAGTGCCGGCCCCAATCTCAGCATCGGAGAGTTCGAGGAAGTTGGCAAAATCGTTGAGGGCCTTGCCGCCGAGCGCGCCAGGGTTGTGGCGGGCACGGTGATCGACCCGGAAATGGGCGATGAGTTGCGGGTCACCATCGTTGCCACCGGCCTCGGTCTCGACCGGCCAAAGGAAACAACCAATGTCGTGGACTACGCCAAGTCGCAACCCCCGCGTTCGGCACGGCCCAGTCACCACGACATCCAGCGGCCCGCCGTCGAGCGGCAGCCGGCACGATCTGGCACCGATGACTTGGCCCAGGAACCGCAATTCGACGAAAGATTGCTTGATATTCCCGCTTTTCTCAGGAAACAGGCGGACTAGGCCTAGGCTCCTAGTGTCCTGTCCCGCAAATAAGTGTGATTATTCGTGGCCGTTTCGGCCCCCGGCCGCGTTGCTCCTCCTTGTGTGGGGCCTGCCACAGGGCGTCGTCGCGCCTTGCCGGGAACCGAAACGGCCTAGCGCCTAAAACCCACTTATTTACGGGACAGGACACTAGCCGTCTGACCAGTCTCCGGTGCGGGAGACGCGGACTTCGAGCCGTTTGATAAGGCTGTAATGATTCAGGGTGACAAGTTGGTCGAGAATATCCGATGCCTGGAAGCGCAGCCGCGTGGCGGCGGCGCCGTCGGCGCAGAGGACGACCAGAGTTTCGCCGCGAATAGCGATCACGCGGCAGGCGGGCCCCAGGGCTGGGGGTAGCACGGTGCGCAATTCCCGCGTCCAATCATCCTGCTGGGCGGCTTGGTTGAGCAATGCCTGCAAGCGGGTGTGGCGGCGACGATGCGGGCTCAGCAATTCATCGATCTTCATGCTGTGGATATACTACCGGATTTGGTGGGCCAGGAGCCTGCGCCGTAGGAATTCGCGGCTGCAAATCCGCTCTCATCCGCCCCCTCGGCCGCTCGATTTCGTTGAATATGGCATGATATTCGCCTCAATCGACCGGCCGACGGGACGACGATAGCGAATTTTCGCTTTCGCGACTTCCTACGGCGCAGGCTCCTAGGAGCCTCTGCCTTGGCGTCGAGTTTCGGGTGCGCGGAAAGTTGATTCAAAGCCCCTTGCAGGGGAGAATGGTGCCGATGCGCCACGCGAATGAGGCGCGGCGAGGGAACGGATTCATTGACCGGGTTGCCGATACGCAACGAATACGTGGGTCGGCATCTCGTTTGCGAACATGAAGATCATTCTGTTCAGAAATAATGGCGGTGCCCGTACTTGGCGGTTCGGCTGGCGGGGCCCGCTGGCCATTGGTTTTGTGCTCCTGGGTTTCCTCTTGACGGCGAACATTGCCCTCTATCCCGTTGTTGTTGACCGCTATCTGATCCCCGGCATGGCCGAACAATGGCGGGCGCGTCTGGCCAATCAGGCCACCCGCCTACACGAACTGGAACAACAGGCCCTGGTCGAAAGCGAGGCCATTGGCCGGCAGCTTGCGCAAATGCAATCCCGTTTGTGGCGCTTGGAAGCCTTAGGCACCGAGATTGCCGATGTGGCTAGTATTCCACTTGATGATTTCGGCTTTGATCTGCCCGCGCCTGTCGGCGGTCCGGCCAGCAGTTGCGAGACGGTTCTTGATCGGCCCAATCTGCGTGCGGGTCTCAATGCCGTGGCCATTGACATCCGCGACCGTGAGTACGAACTGCAAGTGCTTGAGGAACTGCTGGGCAATCGGGAGTATCTCGAAGAGTCCCGGCTATCGGGTTGGCCGGTACGCGATGGCTGGATTTCTTCGCCCTACGGCCAGCGCCTGGACCCAATCAGCGGCAAGATGGCATGGCATGCGGGCATGGATTTCGCCGGACGGCCAGGTGCTGATGTCATCGCTATCGCCGCTGGTGTCGTGATTTATGCGGGCCAGCGCGAACATTACGGCATGATGGTGGAGGTTGACCACGGCGATGGCTACATCACCCGCTACGCCCACCATGACGATTTGCAAGTTGAGACAGGCGATATCGTTAAGCGCGGCGATGTCTTGGGCACCCTGGGTAGCACCGGCCGAACCACCGGCCCGCACGTCCATATCGAAGTAATCAAGAACGGCCGGCACACGAATCCCGCCCAATACGTTAGCCGACGTCACTCCTAGGCGCCTCTACCTGCGGAAGTCGCGGAAGCGCAACCGTCGGGTACCGAATCCTGTCCCGAAGGATTGAGGTAGCAGGAATGCCGATCGGGAACAGCTGGCATGGTTTTCCTAACCCTCGACCTGGGCCGCTAATCGAGCCAAAAAAGCGGTAAAATCCCCAGCCGTCTTTAGTCGTTCAGCAACAATCCGTGTTAGGAACCTTTACCCGGACCCTCTTCGGTACTAAAAACAGCCGCGAGCTCAAACGCATGGGCAAGGTCGTTGCGCAGATCAACGCCCTCGAACCGGACTTCGAGGCTCTGGCGCCCGATGCCCTCAGAGCCTTTACCGATAGCTTGCGCGCGCGCCATGCGGCTGGCGAGACACTCGCTGCCCTGCTGCCCGAAGCCTTTGCCGCGGTACGTGAGGCAGCGCGGCGCAGCAAGGACATGCGCCACTTCGATGTGCAGCTAATTGGCGGTATCACTCTGCACGAGGGCCGCATCGCGGAAATGCGCACCGGCGAGGGCAAAACACTGGTGGCGACGTTGCCCGCCTATCTCAATGCCCTGGGTGGGCGCGGCGTGCATATTGTTACGGTGAACGATTACCTGGCACGCCGGGACGCTGCTTGGATGGGCCCCATCTACGAGGCGCTTGGTCTCAGCGTTGGCGTCATTCAATCCGGCCAGAACCCCATCGAGAAACGCAGTGCCTATCAGGCGGACCTCACCTACGGCACCAATAACGAGTTCGGCTTCGACTATCTGCGCGACAACATGGCGTTCACCCTGCAAGACCGGTTCCAAAAGGAGTTGCACTACGCCATTGTCGACGAGGTCGATTCGATTTTGATCGACGAGGCGCGCACCCCGCTGATTATCTCCGGGCCCGCCGACCAGAGCACGGAGCTTTATAAGCAGACCAACCGTCTGGCATTGCGGCTGAAACGGGAGATACCGGGCGATGGCCCGGATGCGCCACCACAGACCGCGGGTGATTTTGTCGTTGATGAAAAGAACCGGCAGGTGGAATTGACCGAACAGGGTCACGCCTTCGTCGAGGCGCAACTCGTGCAGATGGGTTTGCTCGAAGAACACGACAGCCTGTACTCGGCGACCAACCTGAATCTTCTGCATCACCTGAACGCGGCCATGCGCGCGCACGCCCTCTTCAAGCGCGATGTCGATTACATGGTCGCCGACGGCCAGGTTGTTATTGTTGACGAGCACACCGGGCGCGCCATGCCGGGTCGACGCTGGTCGGAGGGCTTGCACCAGGCGGTTGAGGCCAAGGAGGCTGTACCCATCCAGAACGAGAGCCAAACGCTTGCCTCGACCACCTTCCAGAATTACTTCCGGCTGTTCGAGAAGCTCGCCGGCATGACCGGCACGGCGGATACCGAAGCTTTCGAGTTCCGCCAAATCTATAACTTGGATGTAGTCGTCATTCCCACCCACATGCCGATGGTGCGACAGGACCACAACGATTTGGTGTACCTAACCATTGACGAAAAATACGATGCCATCGTTGCGGATGTTACCGACTGCATGGAGCGCGGCCAGCCGGTGCTGGTCGGCACGGCCTCCATCGAATCCTCGGAACGCCTCTCCGCGGCGCTCAAGAAACGCAAAATCCCGCACAATGTCTTGAACGCCAAACAGCATGAGCGCGAGGCGGATGTGGTGGCCCAGGCGGGTCGGCCCGGTACCGTCACTATCGCCACCAATATGGCGGGGCGGGGCACGGATATCGTCTTGGGCGGAAACTGGGAGGCCGAGGTCGACAAGCTCGATGCACCCACGGACCAAGCGGTGGCGGCGCTGAAAAAGGATTGGCAGGAGCGCCACGCCCGGGTTGTCGCGGCCGGGGGCCTGCACATTGTCGGCACCGAGCGGCACGAAAGCCGGCGTATCGACAATCAATTGCGCGGGCGCTCCGGTCGGCAGGGCGACCCGGGTTCCTCCCGGTTCTACCTCTCGGTGGAAGACAACCTGTTGCGTATCTTCGCCTCCGAGCGTATGCGTCGCTTCATGCAATCCGTCGGTATGGAGCAGGGCGAGGCGATTGAGCATCGGGTGGTGAACAACGCCATCGAGCGGGCGCAGCGCAAGGTGGAGGGCCGCAATTTCGACCTGCGCAAATCCTTGCTGGAATTCGATGACGTGGCCAACGACCAGCGCCAGGTGATTTATCAGCAACGCCGCGATCTGATGGCGGTGGACGAGATCGTTGACACCCTGGCCGGCTTCCGCGAGGAGGTTGTGCTCGATTTGGTGGCCCAATACATCCCGCCGCAAAGCGTTGAGGAACAGTGGAACCTAGAGGGCTTGGAACAGGCGCTCGTCACGGAATTCGCCAGTACACAGCCGGTCCGCCAATGGTTGGATGCCGACGACTCGCTCAATGAGGAGAGTTTGGGCACAAAAATTCTTGCCCAGGTAGAGGCGGAGTACGCCAGCAAAGAGGCCGATTGGCGCGAGCATGGCGTGGACGGCCGTGCGGTGGAGAAGCAGATCATGCTGCAAATTCTCGACCAGCGGTGGAAGGAACACTTGGCGGCCATGGACTATTTGCGGCAGAGCATTGGCCTGCGCGCCTACGCCCAAAAACAGCCCAAGCAGGAGTACAAGCGGGAATCCTTCGAGTTGTTTCAGGAACTGCTCTACAACATCAAACGGGACGTGGTGAAACTTCTATCGAAGGTACAAATCGAGACGCCGAGCGCAGTGGAGATGGCGGAGCGACAGCGCCGGGAGGAGGCCGTCAGACGCATGCGTTACTCCCACGCGCAAACCTCAACGCTTGCCGGTACGGACGCCCCCGCTGATAACCGGGCCGGCGCATCCCAAAACGGTGCCCCGCCGAAGACGGCACCCTTTGTACGGGGCGAACGCAAAGTTGGCCGCAATGAGCCTTGTCCCTGCGGCTCGGGGCGGAAGTTCAAACACTGCTGCGGTAAAGCGTCCTGAGCCGCTGGCCGCTCTGTGACGCGCGCAACAGTGCAACAGTACCGGATGTTTGCGTATAGAGTGGGTCCGCGGGCCCACTCGCTGGCGAGCGGTCCGCCGCCAGCTTCCACCCGCGGCAAGCCGTTTCCGGGCCGGCCAAGCGCATGGCTGTAAACCTTCCACCGCTCGGCGCTTTGGCACCTGTACCCGGCATTCGTATCGGTACCGCCTGTGCGGGCATTAAACAGCACCGGCGCGACGATTTGGCCGTGCTGCAGATGGTACCGGGCACCGCGGTGGCGGGGCTTTTTACGCGCAATGCGTTTCGCGCGCCACCCGTGATATTGGCCCAGGCGCGTATTCGGGATGGTCAACCGCGGGCCATGCTCATTAATAGCGGCAACGCCAATGCGGCGACGGGGGCCGGCGGTTTTGCGGATGCTGAAGCCCTTTGTGAGCATGTGGCGGGCTGTTTGGGCGGGGCTTTCGACGGAGCTTCGGTATTACCCTTTTCCACCGGGGTGATTGGGGAGCGATTACCGCTTGACTCCATGCGCACGGCTATTGAGCGTGCCGTTCCCGCCCTGTCGGCAACCGGTTGGGATGCCGCCGCCCGCGCCATTATGACCACCGATACGGCGCCGAAGGCCGAAAGTGTACGAATCGAACTGGACGGCAAGACGGTGACCGTCACCGGCATTGCCAAGGGTTCGGGCATGATAAAGCCAGATATGGCGACCATGCTGGCGTTCATCTGTTGTGATGCCAAGATCACCAAAGCCGCGTTGCGATCCATGCTCGGTGCAATTGCTGAGCGCTCATTCAACCGCATCACCATTGATGGCGATACTTCCACCAACGATGCCTGCGTCTTGTGTGCCACGGGGTACGCCGACCATGCGGAGATTGCCGGCCCCGGCAGGGCCTATGATGCTCTCAAGGCCGGCTTGGGTCGGGTGGCCGGGGCATTGGCGGAGCGCATTGTCCGAGACGGCGAAGGGGCAACCAAATTTGTTACCGTGCGGGTGCGCGGCGGTGCCACCGAAGCGGAATGTTTGAGGGTTGCCTATACGGTCGCCGAGTCGCCGCTCGTCAAGGCGGCCTTGTTCGCGGGCGACCCCAATTGGGGCCGGTTTTGCATGGCCATCGGTCGTGCCGGCGTTGTGGATTTGAAACCGGAGCGGGTTTCCCTGGCGCTCGACGATGTCGTTGTTGCGCGCCACGGCCTGATTGCGGAGGAGTACCGGGAGGATGCGGCGGCGGCGGTATTGGCGCGTGATGAGTTCCGCGTCGATATCGAGCTCGGTCGCGGTGCCAGCGTGGCCACCGTCTGGACGACGGATCTTTCCTACGAATATGTCCGCATCAATGCGGAATATCGAAGCTGAAAGCGCCTCAACCCAGCATGAGCGCGGCCCAACCCGCCACGGCGAGGAAGGGGCCGAATGGAATCGGCTGGTGGCGGGTGTTGCGTCCGCTCAGAATGCCCAGCAAACCGTAGGCGAGCGCGGCGGCGGCGGCGAGCAAAACGACCAGCGGCAATGCCATCCAACCGAGCCAGGCACCGATGGCCGCGAATAACTTGAAGTCGCCATACCCCATGCCCTCCCGGCGCGTTATCCACTTGAATAGCCAATACACCAGCCAAAGAAACAGGTAGCCGCCCGCCGCGCCGATGATGGCGTTAGCGGGTTCGGCAAAGCCGGCGAAGGCATTGACGACCAGGCCACCCCAGAGTAATGGCAGTGTTAGCTGATCGGGTAGTAGATGGGTCTCGAAGTCGATACCCGCCAAGGCGATCATGCAGCAGCTGTAAGCGAAGGCGGCAATGCCCAGCGGCGTCCAACCGAAGATTGCCACGATGATGGCCGCGCTCAGGGCGGTGATCAGTTCCACCAGCGGATAGCGAGCGCCAATGGCCGCCCCGCACCGCGAACATCGGCCCCGTAATACCAACCAGCTTAAGAGGGGGATGTTTTCGATCATGCGAATCGCCCGGCCGCAGGATGGGCAATGGGATCGCGGGACGAACAGATTGTATGCCGATGCCGCCTCGTCCTCGTTTTGGTTCTCAGAGAGATCAAGTTGTTGGCGTGCGGCGCGGCTCCACTGCCGGTCGAGCATGACGGGCAGGCGCGAGATCACTACGTTCAGGAAGCTACCGATAATCAGGCCAAGAACCATCGCCGCCAATAGCGCTGCCCAGCCGTTCGTTAAAAACTCGTACAAACCGTTTCCCTAGCCGCTCACCACCGCGCCGAGTTGGAAGACGGGCAAATACATGGCGACAACAAGGCCGCCGACGATGACACCAAGCACCGCCATGATGAGGGGCTCAAGCAGGGCGGTGAGATTGTCCACCGCGTTGTCGACCTGCTCCTCGTAGTAGACGGCGGATTTGGCCAGCATTTCGTCGAGGGCACCGGCCTCCTCGCCCACAGCGACCATTTGCACCACCAGGTTGGGGAATACACCGGAGCGGCGCAGGGACACATAGAGCGGTTGCCCGCTGGCGACACTGTCGCGCAAACCCGTTACCGCCTGCTGATAGACCGCATTCCCGGTTGCTCCGGAGACCGAGTGTAATGCCTCGACGAGGGGTACGCCGGCGGCGAAGGTGGTGGCCAGGGTGCGGGCAAAGCGGGCGACCGCGGAGTTTTCAATAATACCGCCGATGATCGGTAGTTTAAGCGCCAGGCGGTCGGCGACCCGGCGGAATTTCGGCGATCGTTGGCGCACGGCCAACAATGCGCAAACAACGGCGACGCCGCCGATGCAAAACAACGGCCAATCTTCCTGCAACGCCTCGGAGAAGCCGATCACGAACAGGGTGAAGGGAGGCAAGTCCGCGCCGAAGCCGGAGAAAATTTCCTGAAATTGCGGCACGACCTTGATCAGCAAAATGGCGCTTACAACCAAGGCAACTATGATGACGGCGGCGGGGTAGGTCAACGCCTTTCGTACCCGCGCTTTCAGTGATTGGGTTTTTTCCTGGTAGGTGGCGATGCGGTCGAGCATGGTTTCCAGCGCACCCGCCTCCTCGCCGGCGTTGACGAGGCTGCAATAGAGGGCATCGAAGCACTTTGGATGGGCACGTAGCGCCCCGGCAAGGCTGGCACCACCCGATACATCGGCGCGAACGGCGCGAATGAGGTCTTTCATTTTGGGCTGCTCAAAGCCGTCGGCCACGATATCGAAGGACTGCACGAGTGGTACACCGGCACGCAACATGGTTGCCATTTGTCGGGTGAACAGCGCGATATCGGCGGGTTTCGGCTTACCCCCTTGGCGGCTAAGTCGCGGCACGGCGAACTAGCCCGGATATCTCACCAATGCTCATCGCCAGCGCTCGATAAGACGCCGTACCGCTTGGCGGTGAGCGGGCCTGTGACGCTTCCCTGGCGGCGCCGGGCACCGGCTTCCTGCGTCGCCCGTCGGCCGCTCGATTGAGGCGAATATCGAGCCATATGCAACGAAATCGAGCGACCGACGGGGCGGATGAGAGCGGCTTTGCAGCCGCGAATTCCTACGACCTGGGCTCCTGGGGACATCAGCGCTGATGACCGGTGGTGATGCGATTGATTTCGGCGAGGCTCGTGATGCCCTCGGATACCTTGGCCAACCCCGATTGTCGCAATGGCTGGAAACCCTCTTTGCGCGCTTCTTCCGCCAGCCTTAGAGCATCGGCTTCGCCGAGGATGAGCTCGGCAAGCGCCGGGGTGATCTTAACGACTTCATAGATGCCAACCCGTCCCCGATAACCGTTGTGGCACTGCTCGCAGCCAGCCTGTCCGGGTTCAAAGCATGGGTGGTCAGCGGCGCTCTGGGCAGCGCTGAATCCTTCGGCAACCAATGTCTCGGGCGGAAGCCTTATCGCCTCTTTGCAGGCGGGGCACAGGCGTCGGGCCAGACGCTGGGCAACAATCAGGTCCACGGATGTGGCCAGATTGAAGGCCGGTATGCCCATGTTGCGCAGCCGGGTGAGGGTTGCGGCCGCGGAGTTCGTATGCAGACTTGAGAGCACGAGATGCCCGGTCTGCGCCGCCTTCACCGCGATTTCCGCTGTTTCAAAATCACGAATCTCGCCAACCATGACCACGTCCGGGTCTTGGCGTAAAAAAGCTCTCAGCGCCGCCGCGAAATCGAGACCGACCTTCGCATTAACATTCACCTGATTGATGCCGGGCAGATTGATTTCCACCGGATCCTCGGCGGTGGCAATATTTCGTTCGGGAAGGTTAAGTAGATTTAGGCCGCTATAGAGGGTGACCGTTTTGCCGCTGCCGGTTGGGCCGGTCACCAGAATCATGCCTTGGGGTCGTTGCAGCGCCTCAAGAAACAGCGCCTTTTGGTCCGCATCGAAACCCAGCGCATCAATGCCCATTTCGGCGCTCTTGGGGTCGAGCAGGCGCAGCACCACTTTTTCGCCCCAGAGGGTGGGCAGGGTATTAACGCGGAAATCGATAGCGCGGCTTTTGGAAAGCCTCATCTTGATGCGCCCGTCCTGGGGGATGCGGCGTTCGGAGATATCGAGCTTCGACATCACCTTGAGCCGTGCGGCGAGGCGTTTGCCGAGGTGGACGGGCGGCGTTGACGCCTGGTGCAGGATGCCATCGGCGCGAAAGCGCACCCGATAGCTCGCCGCGTAGGGTTCAAAGTGGATATCGGAGACGCCGCGCTTGATGGCGTCCAGTAACATGCGATTGACAAAGCGGACGACCGGGGTGTCGTCGGCGGGGCTGGTGGCATCGGCTTCGTCTTCTTCATCGTCGCTGTCGAAGGCCGCCATGTCGAAGTCCTCAAGGTCGTAATCTCCGAAGTCGTCCGCATCCGTTGCATCGATTGTTTTCGCCACCTCGGGCTTGGTACCCGCGCACAGCCGGTCGATGGCCGCAATGAGTTTGTCGGGCTCGACCAGCACCGGTTCCACATTGAGCCCGGTGCGGAATCGGATATCGTCCAGCGCGGGCAGATTGGCCGGGTCGGCTATCGCCACCAGAAGCTGGTTACCTTGTTGTATCAACGGCAACATGCGTTGTTCGCGCGCCGCCGTCTCGCTGAAGTGTGCAAGGGGCACCTGGTCGAGATTGAAGTTGGTGAGGTCGAAGTGTGGCAGCCCTTGTACCCCATCGTTTGCGGCGATGCTTGACTGCAGCGCGGGCGAAGGCCCGCTCGGGGTTGCTTCTTGAGAAAGGTTGTACATGGTAATTCGCCTTACCATCCAGGATGCCGCACCGCCCCATATTAGAAATACGCCAACTAGCTCCGGCAATCAGACGATGCCGGCAATTTGTGTAAGCCATTGACGCCGCCAGGTGCCTGCGCCCTAGGAATGCACGGCTGCAAACCCGCTTCCGCTCGCCCCTTTGAACGTTCGATTTCGTCAAATAGGGCTCGATATTCTCCCCCCTCTCTTATAAACAGGAAAATTGTGCCCGGCGCCGCAAGACAGGCCCCACAGGCGCAGTCGCCGCCGAGTAATGCACTCAGCTATCCGGCCTTGATCCCGTCAATTGCCTACGGCATGAACTGTGGATGGCTGAGGCAAATTGGGTTTTTTATCCGGCAGCCGCATCAATTTGGGCTTGCTAGTCTGCCCTTGGTGCGGATTGTTGCCGGCCGATGACGCTGCCATCCGCAAGGGTCTCGCGACAACCAAAGCACGGAGTCAGAACAGCGAATGAACGACAAAGCGAAAGCGGCCAAGCCGCAAATGAACCAACGAAGCAAAGCCAAGACGGGCGCGCAGCCACAGCCAAGCGTGGCTTGCGGGCCCAAGCGGGCTGCCCGCAGACAATACCGGCAGGCCGGCGGCTTCACCCTGATTGAAGTGATGATCGTCATCGCCATTCTCGGTGTCTTGGCGGCGATTTCGATACCGGCGTATCAGGATTACATCGAGAACACCAACATGGCGAAGGTTACCTCTCACTTCGAAGGGGCGACCCGTTTTGCGGAAACTGAACTGCGCAAAGTACAAACCGATATTTCGGTGGGCCGCTTTGCCAACCTTGCCGCCGTGGACGGCACCGGCAACTACACCCAGGCGGGGTTGGTCGCCATGCTCAACGGCAACGGCGGCACCGCACCGGGCGGCGGTGACCCCTATGTGGAAGGCGCCGGCAACGCAACCACCGGTGCCATCGGTGTTACCGTGACCGGCACCCTGGCCGCTGGCGATTGGCAGGCGACGTTCGAACGCCCCAAGATCTACGGATTTGCCCGGAAGACGACGCGGGCGGCGAACTTCGGCAACCTTTAGCGTGCATGGTCACCGCATAGCCTAAGGCCCCGCCGCGAACGACGATGCTGAGCCGCGCTCCCTCCGGTTCGCCGTGCAACGCCGGATTCACCCTCTTGGAACTGATGGTGACTGTAGCGATCATCGCCTTGGTCGTCGCGGTGGCGGTTCCCGCCTATAACGGCCATGTGCGCAGTTCACGGGAAGGGGTGCTTGTCGCCAATATGTTAGCCCAAAGCAGTAATGTCCCCTTTGCGCAAAGTTAAAGTGTCCCCTTTTTCATCGGGGAGGGGCTGTCTTGTCGAGTGCGGAGGTGTTGTTGAGCATGCGGGAGTCGGATCGGGCGGGAGTGATTCGCGATGTGGTGGAGAAGCGCCTGTCGCAGCGCGAGGCGGCGTTGCGGCTGCGGTTGAGTGTGCGCCAGGTGAAGCGCCTGGCGGCGCGCTACCGGGAGCGGGGCGCGGCAGGGCTGGTGTCGGGGCGGCGGGGCAAGCGGTCGAACAACGCGATCGACCCGGCGGTGCGCTGTGCGGCGCTGGACCTGGTTCGCGGGCGCTACCCGGATTTCGGTCCGACCCTCGCTTGCGAGAAGCTGGTGGAGGCGCACGGTTTCAAGCTGTCGGCGGAGACGCTGCGGGGCTGGATGATCGAAGACGGGCTGTGGCGGCCGAAGGCGCGTCGGGAGGCGCGCGCGCATCCGAGCCGGCCGCGCCGGGATTGCCTGGGCGATCTGGTGCAGATCGACGGTTCGCCGCACGACTGGTTCGAGGACCGGGGGCCGCGGTGCGCGCTGATCGTGTACGTGGACGACGCGACGTCGCGGCTGCTGGCGATGGGGTTCTGGCCGGCGGAGACGACCGAGGCCTACATGGAGACGACGCGGGCGCATCTGGCGGCCCACGGGCGTCCGGTGGCGTACTACTCGGACCGCCACAGCATATTCCGGGTGAGCCTGCGGGGCCGGGAGGGTGGGTTGACGCAGTTCGGCCGGGCGCTGGGGACGCTGGACATCGCGCCAATCCACGCCGGCAGTCCGCAGGCCAAGGGCCGGGTGGAGCGGGCCAACCGGACGCTGCAGGACCGGCTGGTGAAGGAGATGCGGCTGCGTGGCATCTGCGGCATCGAGGCGGGGAACGCCTACCTGCCGGCGTTCATGGCGGACTACAACCGGCGTTTCGGCGTGGCGGCGCGCAACCCGGCGGACGCGCACCGGGCGGTGTTGCACAACGACCGGGAGCTGGATCTGATCCTGTGCGAGCAGCACGAACGCAAGCTGGCGAAGAACCTGTCGATCAGCTTCGAGGGCGACACCTACCAGGTGACCGGGCAAGGCCGGGGCTACCGGCTGCGGGGTGCCGCGGTGACGGTGTGCAAGGGCTGGAACGGCGCGGTGGCTGTGCTGCGCGACGGCCGCGAGCTGCCGGTCGAGTTGCTTGCCGGGGGCGGGGATCCGCCGCCGGTTGAGGATGGGAAGAGCGTGCGGTCGCGGGTGGACAGGGTCAAGGCGCGGCAGCGGTCCCGGCCGGACTGGAAGCCGCCACCGGACCACCCCTGGCGACGCTCTTTCAAGACCGGCGCGGGGGCGGCCGCCGGATAGCCGCGGCGCGGCCTTGCGCTCCGGTCGCTACGCTCCCTCCGCGCAAGGCCGAAGGGGACATCTCTACTTTGGAGAAAAGGGGACATTTCTACTTTGCTTTGACATGCTTGTCGCCAATATTGCCACCATGGAACTGTTCCAGGAGGATTACCGGCTGCACACCGGCAACTATCTCAGGGTGGCGTCGAACAGTGCGCAAATTGGCGAGACGCTTGGTTGGCACCCGAAAGCGGACAACGGCACGACCTACAGCATATCGCCGGGCGATGGCGAGTCCTATCGGGTCACGGCAATCTCGCCAGAGGGATTTCGCGCTTGCGTGCGCTACCCTGAGAAGGTGCGCTGCTGAGGCGCGGGGAGTGGCTCAAGAGGCGCCTAGGAGCCTGGGCCACAGGAATTCACGGCTGCAAAGCCGCTGCCGCTCGCCCCTTTGAACGTTCGATTTCGTCAAATAGGGCTCGATATTCTCCTCAATCGCCCGCCCAAAGGGACGGCGGCATCGAATTTTCGCTTTCGCGACTTCCTACGGCGCAGGCGCCTAGATGGAATTTTCTGGATATGCCGTGGTGTCATTGACTTTAGACGTCCAGACGTCCAGACGTCGTAGTCTTTGTGTATAAAATCTGCTAGGAAACGGCCTCCGGGCCTTGTCCGGGACGCCATTCTCAAGGTGCTTGAGAACTCCGCCGCACCGCTTAGCATCCTTGAGATCGAAGCCGGTGTTCGCAAGCAGATTGGCGAAACTCCAACATCTTCCATCAGGTCCTATCTCCGGCTCAATACCCCCGAACGATTCGTCCGCGAAAGTAGGGGCGTATATGGGGTCAGAACGCCGAAACTGAGCTTGCGACAACGATTCCTTGAAGTGGTGGAGGCACCCGATGAGCCGTTTTCGTTTCGAACCGCCAGGCTGTACCACAACGATTGCTTGACTTGGCTGGATATGGCCCGCCCAAATTCGATTCACGCGATTGTGACTGATCCACCATATGGCCTGCATGAGTACACGGCGGAACAACAGACCAAGTTGCGGGCTGGCAAGGGTGGGGTCTGGCGAATTCCACCGTCCTTTGATGGTTACCGAAGATCGCCTCTTCCCCGATTTACGACCTTGAACGAGAGCCAGCTCGGAGAGATCGGAGATTTTTTCGTCGCATGGGGAAAGGCTGCGTATCGCGTACTGGTCCCGGGAGCGAACGAAAGTCGTCCGTTCGCAATTGGTAGGGAAGCTTGGGACTCGGGTTGAAGAACCCCGGAATGACCCTGTTTCACGTTATTGACATGAACTGGCTTTCGGCTCCGGTGCAAAGGCGCTATTCTGCGCGGCCTTGTCGATGCCGGAATAGCTCAGTCGGTAGAGCGGCTGATTCGTAATCAGTAGGTCGGCGGTTCGAGTCCGCCTTCCGGCACCAAGCAAATAGACGATGCGCCAAGCGATAGTCGAACGATACGGTGGACATGCGGGCCGTCTGTCGGGTCCTGTATCGGTTTGTATTGATTTGGATTTGGAGACTGCGCCAATTGCGGTGCCCCGCAGCCGAAAAATTCAAACGGCGACACTACCGTTTAGTGAAAACGCATTGACAAGTCGAGTGGCCGCACCGTCTTGGTGAGGTCGCCGACCGAAATGAAATCCACGCCGGTTCGCGCCACCCGGGCGAGCGTGGATTCGTCAATGCCCCCGGAGGCTTCCAGCTTGGCTCTTCCAGCGGTTCGGCGCGTCGCTGCCCGCAACTGCTCAAGGCTGAAATTGTCGAGTAGCACTTGATCGGCACCCGCATCGAGAGCCTCGTCGAGTTCCTTGAGCGTTTCCACCTCCACTACCACCATCAGGCTGGCATTGAGTGCCCGTGCTCGGGAAACCGCGGTGCTGATTGAACCGGCGGCGGCGATGTGGTTCTCCTTGATGAGGTAGGCATCGAACAGACCCATGCGGTGGTTCTCACCACCACCACAGCGCACCGCGTACTTTTGGGCGACGCGCAGGCCGGGGATGGTCTTGCGTGTGTCGAGCAATTTGGCGCCGCCGCCCGCGATCAGTTCGGTGTAATGGCGCGCCCGCGTTGCGACCCCTGAGAGTAATTGCGCGAAATTGAGCAGGGTGCGCTCCGCCGTCAGCAGGCCGCGGGCGGGGCCCGCCAATTCCAGAATCGGCTGGTCCGGAACAATGCGGTCCCCGTCGGCGACCCGAAAGCTTAAGACAATGCGCGGGTCAACCTGACGGCAGGTCTCCGCTACCCAGGGTTGGCCGCAAAAGACGCCGCTGTCTCGCGTGATTACCCGAGCTTTCGCCCGTGCATCGGCCGGTATCAGAAGGGCGGTGATATCGCCTGCACCCACATCCTCGGCCAAGGCGGTGGCCACCTGTGCGTACACGGCGGTTTGCAATGGTTCGTTGCTGTGCATAATCACGAAGCATTCCGGCGGGGCACCGCCACAGCTCGATAAGGCAAAGGCATATGCGGGTCATCTTTAACTTGGATGCGGCGGCGGCCAGCTTACCATCCGCTGGCGCCTCGCCAAGCATGCTCCGGCAAGCATAGGTCCGCAAAGGTGCGAATCGATGCAAAACACTGGCTCATTGAGGCGCGTCGGCTGCCGTCGCCGCACTCGGACGATCGGTCCGCGGGCAGTGCGCCGAGTTTGATCGTGCTACACGGCATTTCGTTACCGCCGGGCGAGTTCGGTACCGGCCGGGTTGACCAGCTGTTCACGGCCACACTGCCGAATACGGTTGCCCAGCAACTCGGCCTCGTCGGGACCCGTGTATCCAGCCATGTTTTGATTGCCCGCGACGGCGGCTGCACACAATACGTCGCCTTCGATAAACGAGCCTGGCATGCCGGCCTGTCTTGTTGGCAAGGCAGGCCGCATTGCAACGATTACGCCATCGGCATCGAACTCGAAGGCACCGACTCGCAACCCTACGACGCGGCTCAGTACGCTATTTTGGCCGAGCTCGTCAAAACCCTTTTGCACACCTACCCCGCCCTATCCCCGGATGCGATTGTTGGACACAACGAGGTAGCCCCGGGCCGCAAGACCGACCCCGGCCCCATTTTCGACTGGTACCGCCTGCTGCGAGCCCTTTACTAACCCCGATATCTCACCAAGGGTCTCGCCGATGGTCGCGCCCGATTCTTGGGAAAGCGCGGGCCTGCGGGGCTTCCCTTGGAGCGCGTTCAGCTTGCTCCGTGCCCTCTCTTGCAAGGAATGACGCTGGTGCCCAGCGCTCCAAGGGAAGCCCCACAGGCCCGCTCGCTGCCGAGCAGTAACTCTTGTGCTCGCCATGCATGCAAGCGCCTCCCACATCAATGCATGGGCCACCAGACCGGATTCACGGGAAAGATTGTGCCTGCGGCACGCCCCCTGGGGGCGCGTTCAGCTTGCTCCGTAACCTCTCGCGTAGCAGGAAGATGGTGCCCAGCGCCCCAAGGGGCGTGCCGCAGGCACAATCGCTACCGACTAGTCCGCTCCCGGGGCAGCGCCGTTAAAACCGGCGGGGCTCATGCACCGCGCGCTTCGGCCACAGGAAATCAATGCGGGTGCGGTGGATTAACCAGCGCCCCGCTACCTTTCGATACAGATCGTCGTAGATGCCGAACAGAATGAGCGGGTTTTCCACGCCTTCCTTGGTGCGCAAATCGATGAGATACCAGCGTCCGTGGGCGGTATTTTCGTCAATCAGGCGAATGAGTGGGTTGGTGGTCGCGTGCAGCACGCTGTAGGGCTCGCCCTCACCCTGCGACCACTGGTTGAAATTTGCCCGAATCGTCTCTTTGCCCACCCAGTCGCCGCCGTAGTCCGGGCCGAATTCGCAAACGGCATCGTCGGTGAACAAATCCGCCAGGGCGCTGACATCCTGGCCATCAAAATAGTGGGAGTACTGGATGCGCAGTTGTTTGATGGCCTCGATTTCGGCGAGTTTTTCCAGAGCGTTCATGGTTTCGTTCTCCTTGGGTTGCGGCGGTTGCTCTTAGTTGATTGCTGCGGTTCCCACCAGCCCCGGCCGCACCAGGGATGCGTTGCGTTTGCGTTCGTACTTGTGCGCCGGGGTGTTGATGATGTCCGTCAAGGTGCTGGCGGCGAGCCCGGCGGCGACGCGCTCCGGGCTCGCGTCCGCATAGGCGGTGGTGCGTTGTCGCGGCCGGCGTCCGATGGCTTCGATCATCGCCGCCATCTGTTGCGGCGAGGTTTCCTGACCGTGGCTGGTACCGGCGGCGCGGCTGATGCTTTCGTTCATAAGGGTGCCGCCCAAATCGTTACAGCCGGCATTCAGGCAGGCTGCCAGGCCCGCGTGGCCCATCTTCACCCAACTCGCCTGGATGTTAATGATGTGCGGATGCAGGGCAAGGCGGGCCACGGCATGCATCAACACCGCTTCCCGAAAAGTTGGCCCCTTGCGGGCGCGGCCCTTGAGATACATCGGTGCTTCCATGTGGACGAAGGGCAGCGGCACAAACTCGGTAAACCCGCCGGTACGCTTTTGCAGATTGCGGATGCGCAGCAAATGGTGCGCCCAATGCTCCGGGCGTTCAACGTGGCCGTACATGATGGTTGCCGTGGTCTTGAAGCCGACGGCATGGGCCGCTTCCATCACCTCAAGCCATTGGTTCGTGTTGATCTTGTCGGCGCAAATAATCTGCCGTACCTCGTCGTCGAGAATCTCTGCGGCGGTTCCGGGTAGTGTGCCGAGCCCCGCCTCGCGCAAACGTTCGAGATAGGTTTGCAAGTCCATGCCGAGCGTCGCCGCCCCCTGCCAAACCTCCAGCGGTGAGAAGGCGTGTATGTGTATGTCGGGCACCGCCGCCTTCACGGCCTTGAGGATTTCGATATAGGTATTGCCCGTGTATTCGGGATGGATACCGCCCTGCATACACACCTCGGTGCCGCCCCGTGCCCAGGCTTCCGTGGTGCGCCGCTGAATTTCCTCATGGGAAAGATCGTAGGGCCGTCCGCGCAGGTTCTCCGACAATTTGCCTTTGGAGAAAGCACAGAACTGGCACTTGAAGTAGCAGATATTGGTGTAGTTGATGTTCCGGTTGACGACGAAACTCACGGTGTCGCCGTTGATTGATGCGCGCAAACCGTCGGCGGCTTGGGTGACCGCCGCGAAGTCCTCGTCGCGGGCTTGGAACAGACGCACCACTTCGCCCTCGGTGAGGTCTTTGCCGGCGACGGCTTTGTCGAGAATGGCTTGGACGTCCGCGGATACGTTCGTTGCGGGTCTGTGGATGGCTTGAATTTCGGACTGCGGCGGTTCGCTTTGTGTACCCGGCGACCAGGTGTCGGCGCGTGCTAAGCCATCGGCGTCGATCTGGTCTAACAGGCGTTGGTGCAATTCCGGTGCCACCCAGATAGCCAGATCTTGAGCGTAGGGGGGGTAGAGGGTCAGGCGTTCATGCAGGAATTTGCCGGCCCGCGCCGTCTCTTGGGTCAATTCGTCCAAATGCGGCCAAGGGGCTTCGGGATTGACGAAATCCGGGGTCAGCGGCGATACCCCGCCCCAGTCGCTGATACCGGCATTGACGATTTGCGGCAACAGGCCGGGGCTCAAATTCGGCGGGGCCTGCACGCTCATTGCCGGGCCGAAGATGAGGCGGGCGATGGCGATGGTCCAGAGCAGTTCCTCAAGGTCCGGCTCCGGTGCCCGAGCCATTTTGGTTTCCGGCTTGGCCCGAAAGTTCTGCACGATGATCTCTTGAACATGCCCGTACTTGGCTTGGATGCCGCGGATTGCGAGCAGGGATTCGATGCGTTCGCGCCGGGTTTCGCCGATGCCGATCAAAATGCCGGTGGTGAAGGGGATCTTGGCTTTACCCGCTTCGGCCAGCGTTTGCAGGCGCACGGCGGGCACCTTGTCCGGGGAGCCATAGTGCGGCATGCCCTTGCCGCAAAGGCGCTCGGAGACGGACTCCAGCATGATGCCCATGGACGGCGAGACGGGCCGCAGGCGCCGCAGTTCCTCCGGCGTCATGGTGCCGGGGTTGAGGTGCGGCAACAGCCCGGTCTCGTGTAAAACGATTTCGGCGACATGGTGGAGATAGTCGAGGGTCGAATCGAAACCGAGGGCTTCGAGGCCCGCACGCGCCGCCTTGTAACGCAGCTCCGGTTTCTCGCCCAGCGTGAACAGTGCCTCTCGGCAACCGCGGGCGGCGCCGTGGCGGGCGACCTTGAGAACCTCGTCCACGCTCATGTAGGGCGCTTTCAGTTTGCGCGGTACCTGCGCGAAGGTGCAGTAATGGCAAACGTCGCGGCACAGGTGGGTGAGGGGAATAAACACCTTGCGCGAATAGGTGACGACGTTGCGGAAACCCGTATCCCGCCAGTTTGCGGCGATGGTGGCGAGCTTGGCCGTTTCTCGGCAGTCCGCGAGGCGCAACGCCTCCGCGTCGGTCAGCGCCTCGCCGTTGCTGGCTTTGGTGAGGATGTCGTTGTGCGTGCTCAAGATGCTTCCCTGTGTTAACGGGTGCTACCCGGACCAAAGAGACCGCCGCCGATGGTTTGAGGATTGACTTCTTTGTCAACCGCATCCGCGAACAGATAGTGTATCAGTTTGAATTTTTCGGCCGCGGGACGCCACGGTTGGGGCCGCGCCCAAACCCGAGGCAATTCGAACTGATGCACCACCCGCGAACAAGGTGTTCGGCCGTCGTGCTGATTGCTGTGCCGGCCCGGGGCTCAATTAATGCATTATCAACGGACTGAGGGCATTCGGCTAGCCCGGATAGCTGACCAGGCCGCCGGTGGGATGGATGGTCTAGGAGCCTCTGCCCAAACGTGCCGCGATGCCCGATCTGTTCAGGAAGGTGCCGGTGAGGCTGTCCGGGCCTTCCAGCAGCAACTGTTGCAAATCGGTGGGGCGGTCTATGTCGAGTGTGAAGCCGCTGTTTGGGACGATTTTTGGCCTTATGCCGGCGTCCAGGGCTTTACGCCGATGCGGTTCGAAACTCTTGCCGTCAAAGACCAGCTCGATAGCATCGGGCGGTGAGCAGATCAAACCGTTGGTGCCGATCCGCTTGGCGTCCGGCAGCAGCGTCACCCCTGTGTGATTGGCCAACAATGCGTCGATCTCATCGGCCTTGATCAGTGGTACGTCCGCGGGAACTACGAATATTCCCTCGGCACCCAATATTGAGGTGGCGTACGCGGCTGCCTCTTGCAGTGCTTCCGGCAAATTGGTGCCCGTGGATTCGGCGAATGTCCTGGCATCGAAAGACCGTGCTAGCGCCATCGCCTCCGGCGAACGGGAAACGACCAATGTGCCCGCGAGTCGGCGGGAGTTCGCCAGGGTGCCGAGTACATCCCTGGTCAGCGCCAGCATCAGCGCCCGGCGTTCGGCGGTGCTAAGCGCAGCGGCCAGCCGTTGCTTCGGCGCGTCGAAGCTCTTGATTGGCACGATGGCCCAAATGGTCGCGTTGTGCTCGTCCATGCTCGCTCCGTCATAGGCGGCGCAGGCTCCTAGGGCGTTGCCTCAGACTAAAACCCCTTGATCTTCTCGATGAAGCCCAGTGCCGCCTTGGCGAGTTCGATACGATCTTCGAGCGTCACCATAATGGATTGGGCCACGGCCGTTGGTATATCCAGGGTGCCGTGCAGCGCGGCGTCCCGGTCGTCAATCAGAAACCCGTCGAGCAGGTCGCCGTAGTGTTGGGCGACTGCGCGCGCGTCCGTGGGCAGGTTCAGCTCGCGCATCATCTTGGCGGTGGGTCCCTTGATGGCTTGGGCGGCGACGATGGGGGAGACCGCGACGATTGGCGCCTTGCAGGCTTTGAGCGCATCGCGCATGCCGGCGACCGCGAGCATTGGGTCGATGGAAACGAATGGATTGGAAGGGCAAATCAGCACGCCGTCGCAGCCGTCGAGGGCTGTGCGCAAGGCCGGGTTGATGGCGGCGGCGCCCGCGCCCTCAAAGTGAAAGCCGGTTACCTCCGGCCGACAGCGGTCGCGGACGAAGTAGTGCTGGAAGGCCAGTGCCCCGTTCTCGGTGTGTACAACGGTACGCACCGGGTCGTTCGACATGGGCAGGATGCTGTGGGCGATGTCAAGGGCCGCCGCGATTTCACCGGTTATCTCGGAGAGTGTTGCGCCCGCGTTCAGTTTCTGCGTGCGCTGCACATGCAGCGCCAAATCCTTGTCGCCCAGGCGGAACCAGGTGGCACCGCCGAGTTGCTCCAGCGCCGCCATGAAATTCCAGGACTCATTGCTGCGGCCCCAGCCGGTTTTGGTGTTGACGACTCCGGCAAGGGTGTAGGTTAGGGTGTCGATATCCGGGCAAATGCGCAGCCCGAGATGCTCGAAGTCGTCCCCGGTGTTGACGACGAAAATGATTTCCCGCGGGCCGAGCACCTGGGCGAGGCCGAGCGCCAGTTTGGCGCCGCCGATGCCGCCGGTCAGGGCCAAATAGGCCACTTTGATTCGTCCTTAGCGGTCAACTTGGCGGTTTCCCAAAACCTTGATTCGATCAGCTTCGCATGCGGGAGATGGCTCGGCGAGGGGCATGATGCGCGCGCCGGATTTTACCCCCCTGGGCGTCGGGTATTGGCAACAAAGAAGCTCGAATTGGGCCACTGTCATCAACCGGTTTGGACGCCGCTCAGCGAAACAGGTCCTCGGCCAGCGGCCGGTTGATTGATTGTGCCGTATCCGCGCCCTCAAGCGGCGCGATACCACGGGCGACGACCACCGGAAGCCCCTCCGTGGTTTCACCCATCAGCAAGGTCGCGGCGGCGGCGATGGCATCGGCGCGATTGCTCAGCGTCACGCGCAATCGCCGTCCATAGATATCGGTGCCGCCCCGGCGGTCATCGAGCGCGCCCATCCCCGATAAACCGATTGCCGTACCGATGGTGCCAAGGCGCCAAGGGCGATTATGGCTGTCGGTAATGACGACGGCCACGGACTTGCCCAGCCGCTTGCGCAGCGCTTTAGCGGACGCATCCGGGTCTTCCGGCAGCAGCAGTGCGCATTCGCCGCCTTCGTGTTCGATATTCGATTGATCGATGCCGGCGTGGGCGCAGACGAAGCCGAGCCGGTGCCGCACGATCAATACGCCCGGCCGTTGCCGAATGACTTGCGTGGCTTCATCGAGAATCAGTTGCACGAGGCGCGGGTCCTTCTCGGTCTCGCGTCCGAGCCGGATCGCTTCGGGGCCCGGCTTGACGGTGGCAAGCGGCACAGTGCGCCCTTCCGCTTTCGAGACGATTTTTTGGGCGATACAGAGCACGTCGCCGTCGGCAAGGACAATCCCCGCCGTGCGCATGGCATCGGTTATTAAATGGGCCAGATCATCCCCCGCGCGAATCATCGGCAGGCCGGGAACGGCAAACAAACTAACCCCCATATTGGGATTTATATACTTAACGCCATCTTCCACTATGTCCTGTCCCGTAAATAAGTGGGTTTTAGGCGCTAGGCCGTTTCGGTTCCCGGCAAGGCGCGACGACGCCCTGTGGCAGGCCCCACAGAAGGAGGAGCAACGCGGCCGGGGGCCGAAACGGCCACGAATAATCACACTTATTTGCGGGACAGGACACCAGATGTTGTGCTCATAAAAACGGCTTGCCGCAATTTGTTGTGGCCGTGGGAGTCAAATATATAACTCCCTTATCAATGATCGGCTTGGCCGACAATACGGATGCCGGAGTGGGAAATGTCGTGGCGGCGATTGATCTGAATCAGAATCGACGTCAGGGCTTCCGCCGCCGCCGCGTTGTCGATGGGGCCGGCGTGCCAGCCGTTCATGCCCGCCTCGCGCACCAGTTGAATAACCCGTTCGCGCGCCGCTTTCTTGTCGCCGGCAACGAGCACGTCGCACTCGATTTGAACGTCTTGCCGGAGCAGATGGGCAGCGATGTTTTGAAAGGCGGACACCACCATAACACCCCTGCCCAGAAACTCCTGGGCGCGCTTGCCGGCACTGCCCTCGGCCGGCAGCTGCACCGTGCCCACGCGGGGCGGTGCCAAAGGCACCGTCACATCAATGAGAATCTTGCCGCGCAGAGCGCCCTTGACACTGGCTAGAGTCGAGATTTGGTGTTTGGCGGGCACGGTCAGCACGACGATATCACCCGCCGCGGCCGCATCAATGTTCTCCATCGCCTCCGCCGGTGTTTCCGGGCTGATCTTCTTGAGATCGGCCACTGCTTGCTGCGCTTTGGGCAGGGTGCGCGAACCGATAATCATCCGGTAACCGGCCTTTGCCCAACGCATGGCCAACCCGGTACCAAGATCGCCGGTACCACCGAGGATGGCGATGGATTCCTTGCCGTCTGACTTGCTCATCTCTACTCCAAATCGACTCTGTTGTAAAAAGCGCCGGATTATGAAGGTTATCCGCTGTGCTGTCCGCAGCTTTGCATTGAGATGCGAGCGAGACGGTGTTGGCACCTTAGGGCGGCATGGGTTTGATTTAAGGGCTCCTAGGAGCCTGCGCCGTAGATATAATCGCGCGTCATCGGCACTGCCCGATTATGCTTCGCCAACTGCCATTGCAACACCACAAGGTCGCCCACCTCGAAGGCGGTTTGGCTGACCACCAGGTAGAACTCCCACATTCGGCAGAATGCCTCGCCCTTGCTTTCCACAAACTGGCCGCGGACTTTCTGAAAACGGCGGTTCCATTCCTTCAGGGTCAGGGCGTAGTGCTGCCGCAATACCTCGATATCGGTTGTCACCAGGCGGGCGCGCTCGACGGCGGGCGCAATAACCGACATGGATGGAATATAGCCGCCCGGAAAGATGTGGCGGCGAATCCAGGGATTGACCGGCGAGGGCGGGTCGGTGCTGCCGATGGTGTGTAACAGCGCCACCCCGTCGTCGGCGAGGCGCTGCCGGAGCGCATCGAAAAAGCGTTGTACATGCTGTTTGCCGACATGCTCGAACATGCCGACCGAGACGATGCGATCGTAGGTCTCCCGGTGCTCGCGGTAATCTTCCAAGCGGAATTGCACCTGCTCGGCGAGCCCCTGGGCGCGCGCGCTTGCCTCGGCCACGCGCAGTTGCTCCGAGGAAAGGGTAAGGCCGGTGACCGAAACATCGTGGTGGCGGGCAAGATGCAGAGCGAGGCTTCCCCAGCCGCAACCGATGTCGAGGACGCGCTGCCCGGGGCTTAGGTTGAGTTTGGTGGCGATGTGTTCGCTCTTCGCCCGTTGCGCCTCCTCCAAACTCGCCTGGGGGTCGCGAAAATAGGCGCAGGAATAGTGCATCGTCTCGTCGAGACAGGCGCGGAACAGCGACTCGTCGAGATTGTAGTGATGGCTAACGTTACGCTGGCTCGCGGCGATGGTGTTCCAGGAAGAGAGCAGCGCCTTGAGCGGTTGCCGGCGCCGCCCGCCACCCGCCCCGGCGGCTTCCAAATTGATGCGCAGAATGGTCAAGAGATCGTGCAGAGAGCCCGCCGCCAAATCCCACCATTGATTCATGTAGGCTTCACCGAGTTGCAACTGCGGATTGCGCACCACAGCGCTGAGCCCACCAGCTGTATTCAGGCGCATCGCCGCCGCCGGTGCGCCGCTCCCGAAGGTGTGGCTTGCGCCCCTGTGGTCTATCAGGGTCAGCTCACCCTGGCGGATGAATTTCTCGAACAACTTGAGGCTTCGCGGATTCATGGGCAAAAGATTTCCGTAGGCTTTATAAAGTTGCGGGGAGTACCGCTTAAGACACCGACCCACCGCCTCTGCGACGAAAAAGCAGCGGTCATGGTTTCGTTACGCGCTCATCGCGTTGTCGCCACCGCGTCGATGTGTGCAACGATGTGCCCGGCAATTTCCGCGAGCAGGGGGTCGGGCAGGTCGTGGCCGAGTTTATCCACCACCGCCAGCCTGCCGTGGCGCAACGCCTTGGCCGTATCCTCACCGGCGGAAAGCGGCACCAGAGGGTCGGCGTTCCCGTGTACGACCAGGCCCGGCACATCCAGTTTGCCGAGCGCCTCGCGGCGATCCCGCTGATGCAGGATGGCGAGCAGTTGGCGGGTAAAACCATCGGGCGGGAAGCCCCGATCAATGGCCTGCTGCGAACATCGGGCAAGCCCAACGCGCATGGAATCGAAATGTGGTCCGCCCACGGCTTGCCAAGCCTGCTGATATTGAACGATGGCCGCGTCGCGTTCGGCGGGCAGCGGTGCCATGAAGGCCGTGATCGCCTCTTCGTCGGCGGCGGACAGGTCGGGATTGCTGCTGGTGGACATGATCGATGTGAGGCTGAAGCAGCGCTCGGGGTACTCGATGGCCAACGTCTGCGCAATCATGCCGCCCATCGAAAGGCCGACGATATGGGCACCCGCCTGACCGAGATGGTTTAGCAGGCCCGCCACGTCTCCGGCCATATCACTCAGGCTGTAGGGGCAGGGGTGGGCGCTCGGCACCGCGAGCACTTCCAGCCGTGGCGGTGTTGGCGCATCGACGCGATCGGACAGGCCAATGTCGCGGTTGTCCATGGCGATCACCCGATAACCCGCATCGGTAATCGCTTGGATGAAGGCCTGCGGCCAATGGATGAGTTGACAGGACAAGCCGTGTACGAGCAACACCGGTGGGTCGGCTCGAGCGCCCCATTGTTCGTAGTGGATGTGCAGATTTCCGTTGCGAAATCCGGGCATGGCGGTTGCTTGTCGAAATCCAAAAAAGACGCCCATATTAGCAGCTTCGGCGTTGTCGGGGGCCAGTACCGTCTCTTGGGTAGTGGCTCAGTTTCAATTTCCGCTGCCGCAGAGACCGCACCCGCGTTGGGCTGCGGTATGAAGCGTTGCCAAATTGAGACACTACCGTCTCTTGACATAGCCGCGCCCACTTCGGACGATGCGCAGCCCGTACCGAGAGTCAGAGGTGACTGAAAATGGCGTTGGTCTTCGCCGCGATCTGTGGCGTCCATCCGAGGGTTCGCCGCTAGCCCGCCAATGCTGTTTTGTCTGATGCCAAGATGGTTGCTACCGCTGGCGCTTGGCGGCCTGGCCGGTTGCTCGGCGCTTATTTCCAATGTCACCGAAGAGTTCGCGAGCGATCTGTCCGCCGCCATTTTGGAAAACCCCGACCCGGATGTCGTGCGCGATGGGGCGCCCGCCTACCTGCTGCTTATTGATGGCCTGCTCAACAGCACACCGGACAATGTTGGGCTCCTAGCCCAGGCGGCGACCTTGAATTCCGCCTACGCGGGCGCTTTCGTTGAGGATGCCCGGCGCGCCCGGCTCATGTCCGCGAAAGCGAAGGCCCTGGCTGCCCAAGCCGTCTGTCTTGGTGTGGATGACGGCTGTGGTTTGCTCGACCGGCCGTTCAATGAGTTCAAGTTGTGGGTGAGGGGGCTCCAGGAACGCGATGTGCCACTGGTTTATGGGCTCGCAACCAGTTGGGCGGGCTGGATTCAGGCGCACAGCGACGACTTCAATGCGGTTGCCGAACTTGGCAGGGTGAAGGCGTTGATTGCCCGGGTTGCGGAGCTTGATGAAGGCCACGATTATGGTGGCCCGCATCTGTACCTGGGTATTTTCGAGGTGCTGCTGCCGCCGGCGCTCGGTGGCCGGCCGGCGCTTGGCCGCTATCATTTCGAGCGCGCCATTGCCCTGGCCGAGGGGCGCCACCTACTCACCAAGGTGCTGTTTGCCGATCAATACGCTCGGCTGGTTTTCGACCGGCCGCTGCACGACCGGCTGCTTGAGGAGGTGCTTGCCGCTACGGACGACCCGCCCGAATTGCGGCTGATGAATGCGCTCGCCAAACGCATGGCGCGAGAATTACTGGAAACCGCTGATGACTATTTTTAAATCCGATTCACCCCTGGTTCGCAAAAACGTTGCTGGGCTATGTGCGCTGGCCTTATTGGGTTTGCTGTGCTCCGGCACCGCCTCCGCCATAGCCCTAAAGATCGCCACCCTGTCGCCCGAGGGGTCCGTGTGGATGAATCTTTTGCGTGAGGGCGGTAAACGGGTGGCAGCGGAAACCGAGGGCCGGGTTTCGTTCAAGTTCTATCCCGGCGGTGTCATGGGCGACGACAAAGCGGTGTTGCGCAAGATGCGTGTTGGCCAGTTGCACGGTGCGGTGGTGACCTCCGGTGCCCTGGTGCAGTCCTACCCGGACATTGGCTTGTATGGCCTACCAATGGCGTTCCATTCCGGGGCGGAGGCGGATTATGTGCGTGAGCGCATGGATGCCAAGTTGCTTGAGGGCTTGGCTGACAAAGGCTTTGTGGCGTTCGGCATCGCCGAGGTCGGCTTTGCCCACGCCATGTCCCGGGCGGTTATCACCAATGTCGCGGATGCCAAAAAACGCAAGGTTTGGGCACCGGATAACGACCCCGGTTCCGCCCGGGCCTTCGGTGCCTTCGGTATCGCGCCCATTCCGCTGCCCATCGCCGATGTGCTCGGCGGGTTGCAGACCGAATTGATCGACAGTGTCGCCACACCGCCGGTGGCGGCCATTGCGTTGCAGTGGCACACCCAACTCGACCACGTTATGGATTTGCCATTGGTCTATGTCTACGGTCTATTGGCGATTGCCAAACGGCCCTTCGAGCGGCTAACGGAGGCGGACCAGAGCACGGTGCGACGCTTGATGGCCGAGGTTGTCGATCAAGTCAACGCCCGTAGCCGTTACGACCATGACCAGGCTTCCAGGGCGTTGCGAAACCAAGGTTTGCATTGGCACGACACAACCGAGCAGGAGCGGCGCGAATGGCAGCGTCTGGCGAATGTTTCCGCCCAGCGGATGGTCGATGAAGGCTATATCTCCGCGGACATCTACCAAGAGATGCACCAACATCTGGAGGTTTATCGAGCGGCGCACAACTAGGTGCCCAGCCCGCCTATTTCACCAAGCCGATCGCCAATGAATGCGCTTAGCAGGGTTGGCAATATTCTGCGCCTCCTGGAAAGCGGTTTGCTCGTTGCCATTCTCGCCGCCATGATGCTGCTGGCCGCCTGGCAGGTGATTGCCCGCAATTTCTTCGATACCGGCCTGCTCTGGGGGGATGCGCTGGTACGGGTTTTGGTGCTGTGGGGAGCGATGGTTGGCGCTATGGTCGCCTCCCGCAACGATGAGCATATCCGCATCGATATCGTCTCCCGCTTTGTGGGCGATACCCGGCGACCCCTGCTCAAGCGCTTCGCCTGTGGTTTTACCTGCGTGGTGCTGGCGGTTTTTAGCTGGTTCAGCTTCAAGTTTGTGTACTTTGAATACGTTGATGGTGTGCTCGCCTTCGCTGCCGTGCCCGCTTGGGTATGCGAGGCCATTTTGCCGATAGGCGCGGCGGTCATGTGCCTGCGCTATTTGCTGCACACGGTTGCGCCGCCATGATTTGGCTGGGCATATTGACGGTGCTGGCGGCGGCGTTGGCCGGGGCCCCGTTACTGGCCGTTTTGATGGCGGCGGCCATGCTGGGCTTCCTGTCGGCGGATATCGATTTGGCCATCGTTGCCATTGAGGTGTATCGCATTGTCGATACCCCGCTGCTGGTGGCGCTGCCGCTATTCACCTACGCGGGCTATGTGCTCTCCGAAGCGAAAACTTCCGAACGGCTGGTGGCGGTGGCGCAAAGCCTGTTTGGTTGGTTGCCGAGCGGCCTTGCCGTGGTCGGTTTTGTGGTTTGCGCCCTATTCACCGCGCTAACCGGGGCCTCGGGGGTGACCATTGTGGCGCTTGGCGCCCTGCTCTTGCCGGCGCTTAAGAAAGCGGGTTTCGGTGAGCGCTTCAGTTTGGGGCTGGTGACCAGCTCGGGTAGCCTGGGGTTGCTGCTGGTGCCCTCGGTACCCTTGATCCTCTATGGCATCATCGTCCAACAACTCGGCATTGGCGAATCGTTCACCATCGTTGAACTCTTTGTGGCGGGAATTTTGCCGTTGACGCTCATGCTTGGCTGCCTGGTTGCCTGGACGCTTTGGTTGCATCGCGACGGCAGTGTGCCGCGAACGCCCTTCGCATGGGCCGAGGTTGGGCGTGCCTTGCTGGCGGCGCGTTGGGAACTGCCGTTGCCGCTGGTCGTGCTGGGCGGCATCTATTCGGGCTATTTCGCCATTTCGGAGGCGGCGGCGGTGACGGCGGTTTACGTTACGCTCGCCGAAGTTTTCCTGTATCGCGATATCCGCTTTCGAGACTTGCCGCGTATCGCCGGTGATGCCATGGTGATGGTCGGCGGGATCCTGCTGGTGCTTGGCGTGGCCTTGGCCTTTACTAATTTTCTGGTCGATGCGGAGGTGCCGCAACGGCTCTTTGAGTTCATGCAAAGCCATATCGACAGTGCCGTTGCCTTCCTCTTGCTGCTCAACATCCTATTGCTGGTGCTGGGTGCCGTGCTCGACATTTTCTCCGCGTTGGTCATTATGGTGCCGTTGATATTGCCTGCGGCCATCGGTTATGGCATTCATCCGATTCACCTTGGCATCGTCTTTTTGGCGAACATGCAGATTGGTTATTTCACACCGCCGGTGGGTATGAATTTGTTCATCGCCAGCTATCGCTTCAAAAAGCCGGTGCTCGAACTCTATGCCGCCTGCTGGCCATTCATGCTGGTGCTGTTGTTGGCCCTGCTTTTGATCACCTATGTGCCTTGGTTCTCCTTGGCGTTGGTGCGATGAGCGCGCGTCCGTCAAGCCGCTACCGATTGGCGTCGCCGCCACGGCGCCTGGGATGCGCTATGCTGCTCATCACCCTATCGCTGGCGCTGGCGGTGCGCACTCTGGCGGATGATCGGTCCGAAAGGGCTTCCGCCACGGTTGCCGCAACGAGGATTGATGCATTCCACACCCAGTTGGTCGAGGCGATGAAGACGCCCGCATACGCCGTGCGGGTGGCCGCTTTAACGCCGGTGGTGGCGCAACTTTTCGACATGCGAACCGTGGCTCGCCTCACCTTGGGCCGCACTTGGCGAGAACTCGACGCGGCGGGGCGCGACCAATTTCGCGGTTTGCTGGAAACCCTGATTGTCGCAACCTACGCCGACCGGTTCGACAGCTATGAGGGCCAGCAATTCAGCACCATCGAAGCGGTGCCCACAAGCCGGGGCTGGGTGGTGAAAACCGAACTGGTTCGGGCCAACGGCGAGCGGCTCAACCTCGACTACTTTTTCAACGACGATGCGGTATTCAATGTGGTGGCGGACGGCGTAAGCGACCTGTCGTTGCGCCGCGCCGACTACAATAGCATCCTCAAGCGGGAAGGTTTTGCGGCGCTGCTCGGGTACCTTGAGGACAACATCACCGAGTTGCATCGGAACAATGCGGGGTCCAGCCAATGAAAGCTCTCGTCCACGTCGATTCCGCCTCTTCCCGGAGGCGCGAGAGGGTGCTCCCTCGCGCACAAGGCCAATGGAGAGACCGCGGCTGGCCGGGGCGAGTGTATGGGCGTCTGCGGCGGAAAGTTGGTGGGCTCTGCGGGCTCGGCGCCCTGCTTCCGGTGGTGCTCTTGCAATCCGCCTGCGCGACCCTGGAAGGGCCGGATTACGGCACCTTTGATGAGTTTGAGGGATTCAATCGCGGCTCCTACGAATTTTCGGAGGTGATTGATCGAAACGCGCTCGCACCGGTGGCGCGGGGATATCAATCGATCACGCCGGATCCGATCGAAACCGGTATCAGCAACTTCTTCGCCAATTTGAGTAGCGTGGATAGCAGCCTGAACGGTTTTCTACAGGGTAAACCGGAAGCCGGCGCCACCGATGCCGTGCGGTTTTTGGTGAACAGCACCATTGGCGTTGGCGGTCTGTTTGATGTTGCCAGTCGAGCCGGCCTGCACGACCAGAACGAGGATATCGGTCAAACCCTCGCGGTTTGGGGTTGGAAGAAAAGCCGCTATGTTTATGTTCCCTTGATCGGGCCCTCCACCCTGCGCGACTTGCCCTCGCTCCTGGTGCGGGCCCTGGTGCCGCGCCTGATTCTTGGCAGTGCCGCCGATCTGGGCTTGAGCGGGGCGGGCAACACGGGGCTGAGCGCATTGAGTATCGTCAGTGCTCGCGCCGCCGCCCTGTCGGCGACGGACACTCGGGATGCGGCGGCGCTTGATGCCTATGTCTTCACCCGCGAAGCCTATTTGCAGCGTCGCAAGTTCGTGATCTTCGACGGCAACCCGCCGGTCGAGGAATTCGATGACTTTTTCGATGAATTTGACGATGAGTGATCGGTGCCATGAACGAACTCTGGGTTGTTGAGTACCTGGCCCGCTGGGTCGCATGGGTTGCGGGCCGTGCCCGGCCAATATTGGTGGTGTTGGCGCTGTTTACCGTCGTCTGTGGTTGGTACGCCGTAGACCGGTACCAAATGAACTCCAATTTGCGCGACCTGATTCGTCAGGATGCCTCTTGGCGGGAGGACTTCGATCGGTTCGAGGCCTCATTTCCAGACCAGGCGCGAACCGCTCTGGTCGTGGTCTCGGGTAGCGCATTCAAGCAGGTTGAAGATACCGCCGGACGGCTTGAGGCCGAAATCCGTCAGCGCCCCGATCAGTTTCGTGCGGTCTATGCCGGGGATAGCCATCCCTTCTTCCGCGACCATGCCCTGCTTTACCTCGACGCGGACGACTTGGACGACATGGCCGATCGTCTGGTGGAAGCGCAGCCCTGGTTGACGGCGGTTGCGGAGGATCCGAGCCTGGGCAGCATTTTGGACCTCGTCGCCGACGGTATCGAGGCAGACCCGCCAAGCGATTTCGATACCATCGTCGGACACTTACAGGCTTCCGCCAAGGCGGCGGTGGGCGGCGGCGACCCCAGCGTCTACTGGACCAACGAGTTTTTCGAGACGGACGAAACTTACTATCGGCTGATATTCCTGAAAACCAATCTGGACTTGGGTGAAACCGAGGCCAATGCGGCGCTGATGCGCGAATTACGCGCCCTCGTCGCCGCTCTGGAGGTGCCGCCCGAAGTGCGGGTGGGCATTACCGGCGATGTGCCGCTCACCCACGAAGAGGTCGAAGCAGCGGTGGGCGGTGTGCAAATTGCGGGCTGGCTGGCCGTCGCGCTGCTGCTGTTGGTGTTGTTTGTCGGGGTGCGTTCGCCGCGCATCATTCTCGCCACCTTTTCCATGCTGGTGGTTGGGATTGTCTGGACGGCGGCGTTCGCCATGCTGGCGGTAGGCGAATACAACACCCTCTCGGTGGTTTTTCTCGTCATGTTCTTCGGCTTGGGCGTGGATTTTTCGGTGCATTTCTCCTTGCGCTATCAGGAGGCGATCAGTATCGCCGTGGTCGATGTGCCCGACGCTTTGTCGCAGGCGGCGCGCAGTGTCGGCGGCGCCATCTTTATCTGCACCCTGACCACGGCGCTCGGTTTCCTGGGGTTCTGGCCCACCGACTACCGGGCGCTCGCGGATTTGGGGCTGATATCGGCGGGCGGCATGGTGATTGCCGGCGTATTGACCTTTACGTTGTTGCCGGCCTTCTATGCGGTGTGCGGCCCGATCGCTCCGCACAGCATGGGTGTGCCGATCAGCCAGCGCTTGATCAATCATTTGATTAGCCACCGCACGCGGGTACTTACCGTCATGTCGCTGTTGCTGACGGTGGCCATCGTCCTGGCCGCCCAGGCACGGTTCGATTACAGCGTGCTGGCGCTGAAGGACCCGGACTCCGAATCCATGCGCACGCTGCGGCAATTACAAAACGACGGCCGTGCCACCGATTACGCCCTGCTTGTGCTGAGCGACGACAGCCTCGACACAGCCGCGCTTGAGGCATTGCCGGTGGTCGATTCGGTCATTTCTCTTGCCGACCATGTGCCGGATGACCAAGACGACAAGCTCTGGGTGTTGGCCGACCTCCGGGAGATTCTGTGGAGTGCCGTCGAGCCGCTGCGACGGCTGCCGGCACCGGGCGTTGAAGCGTTGCGCGAGGCTGTTGCGCGAGTGCGGCAAAGCATTGCCGATTTTGATGCCGACGGGCGCTTCGCGGCCCTCGATGCATCGCTCGCCGCCTTAAGCGAGGCTCGCCCGGAGACGCTTTTGGCTTGGCAGGAAGGCGTGGTCGGCAATCTCGTGGAGGAATTGGCTTGGTTGCGCCGAGCGTTGGCGGTAACACCGGTTGGAGAAGCCGATTTGCCGGCGGCGGTGCGCGCTCGTTTGACCGATGCGTCCGGCTTGCAACTGACGCTGGTATTGCCGGAGGAGGACGTGGCGCCGGTGGCTGCGCTCAGCCGCTTCATAGAGACGGTGCGCGAACTCGTCCCCACCGCAACCGGCCGGGCCGTCATTGAGTGGGGTGTCGGCCATATTGTGCGAGATAGCTTTATCGAAGCCATGACGTTCGCGCTCTGCACCATAGCGCTGGTGCTGTTCGTCATGTTCCAGAGCTTTCGCTATGCGGCCTTGATTCTCGTGCCGCTCGGTATGGCCGTGGTGTTCGCGCTTGCGCTTGGCGAGTTGTTCGATATGCCTCTGAACATGGCCAACATTCTGGTGTTGCCGCTGATCTTCGGCCTGGGTGTGGACAATGGCGTGCATGTCATCGACCGGTATCGGGGCGAGGGCGATGTAACCCGGCTCATGCACTCAAGCACCCCCCGGGCGGTGCTGCTCAGCACCCTAACCACGGTTGGCACCTTTGTGGCGCTCGCTTTGTCGCCGCACCAGGGCACCGCCTCCATCGGCCTGCTGCTGGCGGTGGCGGTTTCGCTGCTGTTGCTGTTCACGGTCTTCCTGTTGCCCGTGCTGTTGTCTTGGGTGTCGGGGCGCAATACCTATCCCAATCCGCCTGTTGCATCCGCTGCAAGCTCAGCTACTTCAATTAATTCAAAGGACTGAATTTTGCTCGATCGAGGTACCGGAAATCCCGGCAGTACCGGCATTGGATCGAATCAAGCCGAGGGCGTACCGGCCCGCTTCTGGATCTGGTTGGCCGGCCTTTGGTTTGTGCCCGGACTGGTGTTCCGCATCGTTGTCGCCATTGGGCTGCGGGAGGAAAGTGCGACTGACCGGCTGATTACCGTTCTGGACGGGCTTGTTAGCGATCTGCTGACGCTGTTCCTGGTCTTGGGCTTTCTTGGTTGCGGCTTCCTGGCCGGTGCTCGTTTCGCGCGCTGGTGGTTCGGCATAACACTGTCCGCGGGCGCCATAGTATTCATCGCCGATTGCTTTTACTGGCTGGAGTTTCATGCCCGCTTCGACCGCTTTGTTCTGCATTACGCGGAATATCCCCGGGAGGTGCTGGTGTTTTTGGACGATCAATTCTTCGTCGGCCTCCTTGTACTACCGTTTGCGGTCTTGGTTGGCATTGTTGCGCGCTGGGCTATCCGTTGGCTGCCGGCGCGGATCACCGGTCGCGACCGCGCCGTCTGTGCCCTCTGGATGTTGCTTGGCATCTTGGTGCTGCTGTACGGCTCACCGGGTATTGCGAATCATTCGCGGCATCTGCATCACTTGGGCAGTAACGCCTACCTGGGCGCGCTGATGGCGGCGCGGGTCGATGAAACCGTTTGGGACGGATTCTATTGGCACCCGGACCCATCAGACGCCGAGGTTGCGCCTTTACTTGCCGAAGCGGCCGCGTCCGCTCCGGCAAACCCAGCCCGTCCATCTGGGCAACGGCCCTCCGTGGCAGCCCATGCACTCGTCCCGCCCATGAGCACGGACTCGGCCGGGGAGCCCGAGGAGACATCCCCGGCTTGCCAAGGCGTTGCTGAGTCCTGTGCGCTCGAAGGCATGAGCGCCCGCCTGCTGCTGCCCGCACCGGATGCCATCCGGCACGTCATACTGATCATTGAAGAGTCGCTGGGCGGCGAATTTTGGCGCAACCCGAAAAAGCGTTCGCAATATATGCCGAGGCTGGTGGGCCTTGCAGCGGACGGAGTGGTTTTTGAATCCGTTTATGCGACCGGCGGTTTTACGATTCGAGGGCTTGAGGCGATTCTCAATGCCTATCCGCCACTGCCCGGTGTTGTGGTCACCACGGAACCGCGCCTGGAACGGTTGCCGTCCTTGCCCCGGGAACTGGGCCGGGCCGGATTTCGTACCACCTTTGTCTACGGCGGCTGGCCCGGTTTTACCAGTTTCCAAGACTATTGGCGGCGTATCGGCTATCACGAAATGCTCGACCGTTTCGATTTTGCAGACCGCTGGTTCGAGACCAGTTGGGGGGTCGCCGATGAAATCCTGTTCGGCAAGGTGCTCGCGGAGATGGACCGGCTGACCGCGTCCCACGATCGGGTGATGTTGACCACCTTGACCGTGTCCAACCATCGTCCCTTTGACTTTCCCGATGGTCGCATCGACTATCCTTCCGACGAGCGCCGCCGTGAATACGTCGTTGCCTACGCCGATTGGGCGCTCGGTGAATTCATCGACGCGGCGGCGCGGCGCCCCTGGTTTGACGATACCCTGTTCGTTGTGGCGGTGGATCACGGTCCGGTACACGAGGGCCCGGCCTTGGTGCCCGCCGCCGGTTATCGAGTGCCTTTGATTTTCTATAGCCCGGGCAAGTTGCAACCGGCCGTGTTCGACCACCAGGGATCGATCATGAGCATCGCGGTAACGCTCTTTGAGTTGCTTGACATAGAACCCGTCGAGCCGTTTTTTGGCCGTAGCCTATTCGCGGGCGATGGCCCGGCACCGGTGGAACTGCATCACGAGGTGGGCATCTTGGATAAAGAGCGGCTGACGGTCCTGGTGCGCGGCGGTGGATTACTCGGCTGGCGCTACGATGGCACAAGGCTCGTGCCCGACGAGCCGGATTTGGCGCAAGCCATTAAGGCGGAAGCGCTGTTCCGGGAAGCGCACGAACGCCTCTATGGGACACCCTGAATCCCTAGGAGCCTCTGCCTTCGGCATGCGCGGCTTTTCGCTTTCGCGACTTCCGCAGGCAGAGGCTTCTAGCCCGTCTAATTTCACCCGCTTTCGTCATTGATTTCAGGCAACGTTATTGTCATTGCGGATAGGCTAAAATTTCCGAGTACTTGCACACAGATGCCAATGACGGAGTGAAACCGAGAGACTGAACCCTATGGCAGAGCCGATCGACACAGGCCGGGAGGAAACCCGCGAATGGCTGGACTCGCTGGAATATGTGCTGGAAAACGATGGCGTTGACCGGGCCAACTTCCTGCTCGAACGCTTATCGGCGCGTATGACCAAAACCGGTGCCCGCCTGCCCTACACCATCACCACCCCCTATCGCAACACCATCCCGTCGAGTCGCGAAGCCTTCATGCCCGGCGATTTGTTCATGGAAAGGCGCATCCGCTCCTTGATCCGCTGGAATGCCCTGGCGATGGTGGTGCGCGCCAACAGCCGCCCCGGCGATCTCGGTGGCCACATTTCAACCTTTGCATCCCTGGCCACCCTTTACGATGTCGGCTTCAATTATTTTTTCCGGGGTACCGACCAGGACCGGGACGGCCAACCCGCGGGCGACCTCATCTACTTCCAAGGGCACGCCTCGCCCGGCATCTACGCCCGTTCGTATTTGGAGGGGCGTTTAACCGAGGAGCAGCTCGATGCCTTCCGGCGCGAGGCGGGCGGCAACGGTTTGTCATCCTATCCGCATCCTTGGCTCATGCCGGACTATTGGCAATTCCCCACCGTCAGCATGGGCCTTGGACCCTTGCAGGCGATCTATCAGGCGCATGTCATGAAGTATCTCGATAGCCGCGGCCTGGTGCCGATGGGCGATCGCAAGGTCTGGGCATTCGTCGGTGATGGCGAGTGTGATGAGCCCGAGTCGCTGGGCGCGTTGCCCCTGGCGGGCCGCGAGCGGCTCGACAACCTCATCTTCGTCGTCAACTGCAACCTGCAACGGCTCGACGGCCCGGTGCGCGGCAACGGCAAGATCATTCAGGAATTGGAAGGCTATTTTCGAGGCGCGGGTTGGAACGTCATCAAGGTGGTTTGGGGGCGTTTGTGGGATCCGCTGTTCGCCAAGGACGGTGCCGGGCTCATGCAGCAGCGCATGAACGAGACGGTGGATGGCGAGTATCAGAACTACAAGGCGAAGGGCGGCGCCTATGTGCGCGAGCATTTCTTCGGACGCTACCCGGAATTGCGCGCCATGGTCGATCACCTGTCCGACGACGATATCTATCGGCTGAATCGGGGCGGGCACGATCCCTTCAAAGTGTATGCGGCCTATCACGCGGCGGTACATCACCGGGGCGAGCCGACGGTGATTCTCGCCAAGACCATCAAAGGCTACGGCATGGGCGATGCCGGGGAATCGGAAAACGACACCCATCAGGTGAAGAAACTCGATTTCGACGGCCTCAAACACTTTCGCGACCGTTTTAACATTCCCCTAACCGACCAGGAATTGCAGGACGTGCCCTACTACCGCCCCCGGGACGACGACCCGGAAATGCGCTACATGCGCGAGCGGCGGCGCACGCTTGGCGGTTGCATACCCAAACGCGCCGAGTCGGGCGAAGCGCTGGCGGTGCCGGGTTTGGAGCTGTTCGGGGCCCAGCTTAAGGGCACCGGTAAGCGCTCCAACTCCACAACCATGCAATTCGTGCGCATGTTGGCGACCTTGGTGCGCGACAAAAATATCGGCAAGCGCGTTGTGCCGATTGTGCCCGACGAGGCCCGCACCTTCGGCATGGAAGGCATGTTCCGCCAGTTGGGCATCTATTCCTCAAAGGGCCAACTCTATGAGCCGGAGGATTCGGGGGAAATTGCCGCCTATCGGGAATCCCGCGAGGGCCAGGTGTTGGAGGAGGGTATCAACGAGGCGGGTGCCTTTGCCGCCTGGCTGGCCGCCGCCACTTCCTATAGCACCAACCGTTTTCCACTGATTCCCTTCTACATTTTCTATTCCATGTTTGGCTTTCAGCGCATCGGCGATCTTGCCTGGGCGGCGGGCGACATGCAGGCGCAGGGCTTTCTGCTGGGCGGCACATCCGGGCGCACCACGCTAAATGGCGAGGGCCTGCAACATCAGGACGGCCACAGCCATGTGCTGGCCTCCACCATTCCCAACTGCGTTTCCTACGACCCTTGCTACGCCTATGAATTGGCGGTCATTGTCCAGGATGGGCTGCGTCGCATGTTTGCCGAGCGCGAACGGGTCTTCTACTACATCACGGTGATGAACGAAAACTATCCGCAACCGCCCATGCCGGAGGGGGTCGAGGCGGATATTCTCAAGGGAATCTATCGTTTGCGCGAGGTTGGCGATGGCTCGTCCGCCCAGGTGCGGCTGCTCGGCAGCGGCACCATTTTGCGCGAAGTGGAGGCCGCCGCCGAGCTGCTTGGCGAACGGGGGGTGGCGGCGGAGGTCTACAGCGTTACCAGCTACAACGAATTGGCGCGCGATCTGGGCGATACCGAACGGTGGAACCTCTTGCATCCCGAAGAGGCGCCGCGCCGCAGTCATATCACCCGGATGCTGGCGGGCGATACTCCGGTGGTGTCGGCCAGCGATTATCAGAAATCGCTGGCCGAACAGATTCGCGGCGGCCTGACCGCGCCCCTTACCGTGCTCGGCACCGACGGCTTCGGCCGTAGCGACACACGCGAGCAATTGCGCCGCTTTTTCGAGGTGGACCGCCGCTTCATCACCCTGGCCGCTTTGTCGGCGCTGGCCGGGCAGCAACGGCTATCCGTCGATGCGGTGCGCCGCGCGCGCGATGAATTCGGTATCCATCCCGATAAACCCAATCCGCGCCGGGTTTGAGCATGACGGAAATTCGTATTCCGGACATCGGCGACGCGGAGCACGTTGAGGTCATCGAGCTCTGTGTCGCACCGGGCGACCGGGTTGCCCCGGATGACGCGATTCTGGTGGTCGAATCGGACAAGGCTTCCATGGAAATTCCCGCTGGGGTTGCCGGTGTTCTGGGTGCCTTGTTGGTGGATATTGGCGATGCGGTGGTGGAAGGGCAAACCATTGCCCGCTTGAGCGAGGCGGACGCGCCATCCTCCGCCGACGTTGCGGAGGCGGCGCCATCCGGTACCGCCAAAGCCCCGTCGCCGTTAGCCGCTGCCAACAGGGCGGATTTGGCCCCATCCCCCACCGCTTTGCCCGCAATCGCGCCGGGCTCCGATGCGGCGGCTTTTAAGCCGGTATCCGAAGAGCCGCGCGGCCGGGCGGACGCAACATCGATAGCACCGGATGAGCGGCAAGCCGCGCCGCCATTGGCGCCGACGCCATCGCCGGGGGCGCAAAGCGAGACAAGCAGCCTCGGCGCCGGCCTGTACGCCGGGCCGGCCACTCGCCGTCTGGCCCGCGAACTTGGCGTAAAACTCGCCGAAGTGCGGGGTAGTGGTGCCCGCGGCCGTATCGTCAAGGATGACGTTAAGCGGTTCGTGCAGCGGGCGATGACGGCATCGGCGGGGGCCGAGCAACCCGGCTCGGCATTACCGCCCGCCCCGGTTGCGGATTATGCCCGGTTCGGGCCGGTGGAAAGCCGGCCACTGAGCCGGGTGCGTGCCATCGGGGCTCGAAATCTGCGGGCTAGCTGGCTCAATATCCCCCATGTGACGCATCAGGACGAGGTGGATGTAACGGCAGTGGAGCAGTTGCGTCGCTCCCTCAAAGAACAGGCCGCGGAACGCGGTATCAAGCTCACACCCCTACCGTTTATTGTCATGGCGTGCTGTGCGGCCTTACGGGCGTTTCCGACGTTCAACGCTTCCCTTGATGCGGCGGCGGAGAACTTTCTGCTCAAGCGCTACTACAACATCGGCTTGGCGGTGGATACCGATCAGGGCCTTGTGGTTCCCGTATTGAAAGACGCCGAGCGTAAGGGCATATGGGAACTGGCCGCGGCCATCGCCGATCTTGCGGACCGGGTGCGCAACCGTCGCTTGCGGGTAGATGACACCCTGGGCGGCACCTTCAGCGTTTCCAGTTTGGGCGGGCTGGGTGGCACCGGGTTCACACCCATCGTCAATGCCCCGGAAGTGGCCATTTTGGGAGTTGCGCGTTTGGTGACGAGGCCCCTGTGGGACGGTATCGGGTTCCGACCCCGCCAACTGCTCCCGTTGTCGCTGAGTTACGACCATCGCGCCATCAACGGTGCCGAGGCGGGTCGCTTCCTAAGTTTTCTTGCCGACCACTTAAACGGTATTGGCTACCTTGATCTTTAGCGGTTTGTCCACCGCTCGATTTCGTTGCCGATGGCTTGATATTTGCCTCAATCGACCGGCCGACGGAAGGCCATGGCCAGCTCCCAGTTGTCGGTCAGCCGATAGGCCAGGTCGCCCTCAAGGCTCTGGCTTTTGGCGTTGCCGACATTTCAAGCAGGGTGGAGCCGGAGCGTGGCAAGCCGACGATGAAGATGGCATCGCCCAACTTGCCCGCCGCCGCCAGACGCATGGCCTCGCGCAACCCGGCATGACTCCAGTGCCCCGGCCGTCGCCGAGGCCGGCCTGGGGCGCCCCGCAGTCCAGCCCGCGGCCGGCATGGGCTTTGCGCCCCGTGCGCGGTTCGATGGGATTGGATTGCCTGCGTTTGCCATGTAAGTTTGCTGGGCAAGCTGATCTGTTGCCGCTCAAGACTGCTTATCGGTGGCGCTGCACGGATTGTCAAGGATTGGTTAGTGACTCATAAAGCATAAAGGAGGGAATCATGCCGTCATTCGACATCGTCTCGGAAGTCGATCCGCACGAGTTGCGCAATGCCGTCGATCAGGCCGTGCGCGAACTGAAATCGCGCTTCGATTTCCGCGGGGTGGACGCCAGCTTCGAGCTCGGCGAAGCGGGTGTGCAACTGCTGGCAATCGAAGACTTCCAACTGCGTCAAATGGAAGACATCCTGCGCGACAAGATGGCCCGGCGTGGTGTGGACGGCGCTTGTCTCGATGCTGGCCCGGTCGAGGGTGTCGGCAAACAACGCCGTCGACAATTCGGGCTTAAACAGGGCATTGATCGGGATACGGCGAAAAAGATCCTCAAGCTGGTGAAGGATGCCAAGCTCAAGGTGCAGGCGCAGATCAACGGCCCGAAGTTACGGGTAACCGCCAAGAAACGCGACGATCTGCAGCGCATTATTACAGCGGTGCAGGAAGCGGAATTGGGGGTGCCGCTGCAATTCGACAACTTCCGCGATTGATCTTGGTGCCGCCCGCGCGGGTGCATCATTTCGCCATGCTTGGTTACCAAAGCCCAATGCGGGGATACCACTTGGCGGCGACTGTACCTGCGGTGCCTGCCTGTGGTGCCGGGCCCGATTTTCCCGCTTGTGAGGCGATCGACCTTGGCGATTGAGATGCGTTCGGCCAGCGGCGACCGGCCCGGGCTGGCCGCATGGTTGCAACCGCAGGTGGCGGTGCTGTTGTTTTTGGGGTTCTCGTCGGGCTTGCCGCTGCTGCTCATCTTCGCCACCCTGTCGTTGTGGTTGCGGGAGGCGGGCGTGGAGCGCGCCGCCGTCACCTATTTCAGTTGGGCGGCGCTGGGCTATTCATTCAAATTTGTTTGGGCCCCCCTGATTGATAAGTTGCCGCTGCCATTTCTTTCGCGGCGTTTGGGGCGGCGGCGCGGCTGGTTGCTGGTGGCGCAGATTGCCGTTATCGGTGCCATAGTGGGGATGGCGTTTTGCGATCCGGGCACTGCGCGGGGCCTGACGCTGATGGCAGTGGCCGCGGTTGCCCTGGGTTTTGCGGCGGCCACCCAGGATATCGTGATCGATGCCTATCGTATCGAGGCCGCCGATACATCCATGCAAGCACTGCTTGCTTCGGCCTATGTTGCGGGCTACCGGGGCGGTATGTTGGTGGCGGGCGCGGGCGCCCTCTATCTTGCCGCCGGATTCGGCAGCACGGCCGGTAACTACGTTTACGCGGCTTGGCAATGGACCTACCTGTGCATGGCCGCCGCCATGTTGGTTGGTGTCGCGACCACGCTCTCGGTGTGCGAGCCGGTACGGCGGCAGCCGCCCTCCTACCTGCACGGCGCCCCGGATTACGCCCGCTTTCTGTTGCTGTTTGCCCTGGTGGTCGGCACTTTCATCGGCGCCTTCGCTGTGCTTGGCGGTTGGCTTGATCGGGGGCGGGATTGGGCCTTGGCCGCAGCGGGCTTAAACGCAACGCTGGCGGTCTTTGCTCTTCAGGTGTTGCGCCTGGGCGCTTGCGTGGGGCTGGCGCTCGGGGTGGCGCGCCTGTGCGTGGCAGCCGGCCTGGTACGCGATGCGATGGTGCGCGATACCTATGTTGCGCCGGTGCTGGATTGCTTTGCCCGCTTTGGCCGGGCGGCGTTGCCGATACTGTTGCTGGTCGGCTTTTATCGGGTCTCCGACATCGTTCTGGGCGTTATTGCCAATGTCTTCTATTACGACATGGGCTACAGCAAGGAGACGATTGCCACCGCCACCAAGGTGTTCGGCATTTGGATGACGGTGCTTGGCGGCTTTCTTGGCGGCTGGCTGGCCATCCGGTACGGCGTCATGCGGGTACTCATGCTGGGCGCCGTACTCACCGTGGCGACCAATCTGCTATTCATCGCACTGGCCACATCACCCGGCGACTTACCGCTGTTATATGTGGTTATTGGCGCCGACAACGCCACCGCCGGCTTGGCGAGCGCGGCCTTTGTCGCCTATCTCTCCAGCCTGACAAGCCTCAGGTTCACGGCGGCCCAATACGCAATTTTCAGTTCGTTGATGACGCTGTTCCCGAAACTGCTCGGCGGCTATTCGGGTACGGTGGTGGAGGCGTTTGGGTATTCCTATTTCTTTTTGGGCGCGGCGGCAATCGGTGTGCCGGTGTTTTTTCTTGTCGCTTTGGTCGCCCGCTTGCAGCCAGCGCCAGACCGCAAAATCAGCGCATAAGGTGCCGTTGCAAGAAAGGCCGGGCCGCCAAGACCACCGATGACGCGGCGCCGGCGCGCGAAGTTCCGGCCGGGGTGCTTAAGGGCCTCCGGGATGGAGGCGTCCCGGCCCGGCATGCCCCCGGGCGCGGGCTCCCCGGCGTTCGCGTTCCGCGCGAAGCCCGGTGACCAGTCCGGCAATGGGCGGGCCGATGTTACCGCGCGGAGATCGGGCGGTCGCCGCCGCCGGTTCGCGCCGGCCGCCCGCCTCAGGCCGCGAGGGTCTCGATCACGTCGCCCCTGCGCTGCAGCACGGTCACGCCTTGGGCCAGCGCCGCCTTCTTCAGATCGTCACGGATATGGAAGGCGGCCAAGGCGAACCGCTGCCGCCGGCCGGCGTGCTCGGGGAACAGGCGCCGGAAATTGGGCGCCTTCTCGTCGAGCAGGCGCCTGAGGTCGCTCCCGTGCGCCTTGTGCTTGACCTCCACCACGAACACCTCGCGACCGTTCACCAGCAAGAGGTCGAACTCGTCCTCCAAGCCGCCGCGGCTGCGCGTGACGTTCCTGTCGATGAAGTCGAAGCGCGTCCCGGCCAGCACCGGATCGGCCTTGAGGCTGTTGTGGTAGAACTCCTCGGCCGCCGCCCCCAGGTTGTTGCCCACGCCGCCGTACATCTCCGCCAGCTTGTCAATCTTGGCGGCGGTCTGCGCGAGCCTGGCCTCGGTCTTCGCCTGCTGGGCGGCGTTTTCCGCGAGCTTGGCCTCGGTGCGCGCCTGCTGGGCGGCGTTTTCCGCCAGCTGGGCATCGGTGCGCGCCAGCTGGGCATCGGTGCGGTCCTGCGCCACGGCCAAGCCGGCAACCAGCGCTTTCAGTTCGTCGTCGGTCATGGAGCAAACCTCCTTGCGGCCCGGCGACCGAGTATATCCCCATTATCCCGCCAGCGCCCGCGCATGGCGGCCTGTCTTGGCATCGCCATCACCTCGTCCACCGGTGCCGCTGCGGAAATCGAGTTCTCCGTTGACGGCGGTGCCAGCTTCGCGAGCGCTGCCCGCCCGACGGTTGTCGGGAACGGCGCGCGGGCGCCGGCGACAGCCGCGCATCACACGACGCCGCGTTTTACCCACGGCGGGATCCTGGGGCCCGGGGAGGGATCCGCCGTTGCGTTCGATGTCCGGTTGCTGGAGGAAACGCCCCCGGCGGACCCGGGCCGAACGGGGACGGGGCACCGGGAGCCCGCGCCCCCGCGATTCAGGGCGCGGGGGGCGCGGGCGGCGCCGGCGGCGGCGCGTTTCCCGCGGGGTCGGCGGCCGACCAGTTGGCGAGGCGGCCCGCCGGGTCTTCGACGAGGCTCATGACGGCGAGGTCGGCGTCCGCGGCGACGCGCAGGCGCCACTTGCCGGCGCCGTCGCCGAGCGCGCCCGAGTCGACGGCGTCCGCCTCCCCGGACTCCAGCCGGGCGGCGGTCAGTTCGACGGCGCCGCGCGCGGGCACCCGCACCGCCACGGCGGTGCCGGGCGAGGCGCCCGCGTCGTCGGTGCCTTCGACCGTCGCGGACGCCGCCGCCGGGCCGCGGTTCACCAGGCGCAGCCGGCCGCGCTGGCGGGTGTTGGAGCCCGGGTTGAGGGTCGCCACCCGGTGGACGCCGTCGGCGGACGGGGCGACCGCGCCCATGGCCGTCACGAAGCCGCCGGCGTGGCGCACGTAGGCGCCCGCCCGGAGGTCGATGTCGGCCGACAGTTCCAGCCGCCAGTCGCCGGCGCCGGCGCCGGCGGCGCCGTCGAGGCCCTTGGCGGGGTTGCCGAGCTCCAAATCCTCGGAGTTGAGGTGTTTGGCCTCGCGCGCGCCGAGGCCCAGGGTCAGGGGCCCGTAGGCGCGCCCGGCGTCGTCGAACGCGCGCAGGGTGACCGCGCCGGCGCGGTCGGAGGCGTTCGCCAGGCGGACGAAGCCGCGGCGGCCGAGCGGGTCGGCGGCGGCCGGGAACAGGGGGGCGCGGCGGACGCCGGCGTCGTCCGCGGGCAGTTCCGCCGACAGGTTGGCGAGGTGCCCGCCGGGGCTGGACAGCAGGCCCATGGCCACCAGGGGCGCGTCCGCGGCGATCGCCAGGCGCCACTTGCCGCGGCCGTCGCCGAGGCCGGCCTGGGGCGCCCCGCAGTCCAGCCCGCGGCCGGACTCCAGGGCGGCCGCGTCGACCTCGCAGGCGGCGCCGGGGGGCAGCGTCAGGCGCACCGGGGCGCCGGGCGAGGCGCCCGCGTCGTCGGTGCCCGTCACCGTCGCGCGCGCCTCGGCGGCGGTCGGGTTCACCAGCCGCAGGCGGCTGACCTGGTCGGTGTTGCCGGCCGGGTTGAAGAAGAGCAGCCGCAGGGCGCCGCCGGGGCCGCGCGGGGCCGTCGCGGCCATGGCCGTGGCGAAGCCGTCGGCGGCGCGCAGCAGGGGGAGCGCCCCGGCGTCCGCGCCGGCGAACGCCAGCCGCCAGCCGCCCGTGCCGGGGCCGGCGGCGCCGTCGAGGCCCTTGGCGGGGTTGCCCGCCTCCAGGTCGTCCGAGTTGAAGTGTTTCGCCTCGCGCGCGCCGAGGCGCAGGGTCAGCGGGGCGTATTGACGCCCGGCGTCGTCGGTGGGCGTCACCGCGACCGCCGCGGGCGCGTCGGCGCGGTTGACCACCCGCACGAACCCCTGCAGGAAGGGGTGCGAGGCCGGCGGCAGGTACCAGGCCGCCGCGGGCGCGGCGGCCGCGGCCGGCGCGCGGCTCTCCGGCTCCCCCCCGGCCTCCGGCGGCGGTGGCGGCGGCGGCGGCGGAGGTGGAGGCGGCGGCGGCGGCGGCGGAGGCGGCGGCGGCGGCGCGCCGTCATTGTCGGTGACGACCAGGTTCAGGTCGGGGCCGCTGCCCGCCGTGTAGCCGCCGCCCTGGACGCTGTGGCTCAGCGTCGCCCGGTCATCGACGGCATCGTCGTCCGGGGAGGCCGACACCGTGACGGTCCGGGGCGCGCTCCAGTCGCCGCGGGTGAAGTCGAGGCTGACGGGGGAGGTGGTCACGTCGGGATTGTCGGAGGTGATCCACACGCTCACCCCCGCGCCCTCGGGGGGTCGGGCGCTCAACCGCACCCCGTAGCTGGCGGCGCCGCCCTCGGCCACCGTCAGGGATGCCGGGGACAGCACCAACACGCCGAACAGCGGTCTCGCGCCCACCGGCGCCGACGGCCGGCCGTTCACGGCGCCGGCCACCGCCCGCACGCGGATGTTGTAGGTCAAGCCGTTGACGAGGCCGGTGACCGTGTGGCTCCGGGTCGTCGCGTCGCTTTCGGGGATGTCCCTCCAGCGGGTGCCCTCGAGAAGCTGGTACTGCCACTTGGTGATTTCGTCGGAGGCGGGGGCGTTCCAACTCAGGACCGCCCGGCCGTCGCCCGCCGCGGCGGCGAGGCCCGTGGGCGCCGCCGGCGCCGCCGCGGCCGGCGCGTCGTCGTCGTCCACCGTCACCGCCACGCTCCCGGTCACCGAGTTGTAGCCGCCGCCGCTCGCGCCGTGGGTCAGCGTCGCGCTGTCGTCCGCCGTGTCGTTGTCCTGCCCCGCCGACACCGTCACCGTTTGCGCCGTGCCCCAGGTGGCGGTGGTGAAGGTCAGCGTGCTCTGGTCGCCGTTCGCGGTGGAGTCGGTGTCGAACGTCACCTCGCCGCCCGCCCCGGCCACCGTCACCGTCACGTTGCCGGTGGGCTCGGTGGCCAGCGCCACCGTGTAGGTCGCGCTGCCGCCCTCGGCCACGGTCAGCGAAGCCGGGTCGAGCACCAGGCCCGGCGCGTCGTTGTCGGCGACGGTCACCGCCACGCTGCCCGTGACCGAGCCGTAGCCGCCGCCGCTCGCGGTGTGCGTCAGCGTCGCGGTGTCGTTCGCGGTGTCGTTGTCGGCCGCCGCCAGCACCGTCACCGTCCGCGGCGCGCTCCAATTGGTCGTGCTGAAGGTCAGGGCGGTGGTCTGGGTGCCGGGCGTGGTGGCGTCGGTGTCGAACGTCACCTCGCCGCTCGCCCCCCCGACCGTCACCGTCACGTTCCCGTCGGGCCGGCTCGAGAGCGCCACCGTGTAGGTCGCGCTCGCCTCCTCGACCACCGTCACCGCGGCCGAACTGAACACCAGGGCGGTCCACACCGCGGTCGCCGTCTCCGCGCTCGCCGGACCGGTGTTCGTGCCGTCGGTGGCGGCGTTCGCGGCCACCGTCACCACCACGTCCGCGCCGCCGTCGGGAGTGACCGCGAGCGTATAGACGGTCGCGCTCGTCGCCGTGAACGTGCCCTTCGTGCCGCCGGTGACCGTCACGTCGTCGGTCGCGAAACCCGTGACATCCTCCGAGAAGGTGAACGTCGCGGTGATGTCGCCGGTGCCGCCGATCCTGTCCGGCACCCCGGTGATCGCCACCGTCGGCGCGCCCGTGTCCGGATCGGTGATGCGGAAGTCCGCCAGGCTGTCGGCGCCGGACGCGCCGCCGCCGAGGCCGGCGCCGGAGCTCGCGTCCAGCGTGCCGAGGCCGATCACCACCGTCTCGCCGCCCGTCTCGACCGCGCCGTCCGCCGCCGCCGTCAGCGTCAGCGTGACCGTCGTCGCCGTCGTCCCCGTGGTCGGGCCGGTGAAGGTCACCGTCGCGTTCCCGGAGTCCAGGTTCGCGCAGGCCACCCCGGTCGGCGGGGTCGTGGGGCAGGCCGTCGTGTAGTCCGCGCCCCGCGTCGCCTCGCCGCCGAAGGTGAGCGGCACCGGCAGCGTCTCGCCGTTCACCAGGCCCCGGTTCAGGGTGATGGTGAAGGTCTTCGTCCCGCCCTCGGCGACATCCCCGGCGGCGCCCGCGAGCGTCACCGCGGTCGGGTCGTTGTCCGCCACCGTGACGGTGGCCGCCGTGCCGCTCAGGCTGTGGTAGCCGCTGTCCCGGGAGGATGTGCTGTAGGCGACGGACAGTTCCCGGCCGATGGGGCTGTCCGCGCTGTCGTCGGTGGCGCGCATCGTCACCGTCTGCGCCGAGTTCCAGGTCGAGGCGGTGAAAGCGAGCAACGCGCTGCCGCCGAACGTGCTGCCGCCCGGGCCGGCGAGCTCCAGCCCGGCGGGGGCGGTGACGGTGACCGCGACGCCTCCAGACGGCTGGGTGTTCAGCGCCACCGTGAAGGTCGCCGTGTCCGAGGCGTCGCCCTCGGTGACGGCCCGGTCCGTCGGCTGCGCCGTGGCCACGCCGGCGGTGGCCGCGGCCGTCGGCGTGGCGGTCGCCTCGGACGAGGCCGCGCCCTCGAGCGTCCCGTCCAGGGCGCGGACCTGGAAGCCGTAGGCCGTGCCGTTCGTCAGGCCCGTGACCGTGTGCGTGGTGGTCGCGGCGGTGCTGCCGGCGATGGCCGTCCAGGTTCCCCAGCTGCCGGTGTCCGGCGGGGTGCGCCGGCGGAACTGGTAGCCGCTGATGGCGGCGTCGGACGGGTCGGTCCAGCTCAGGACCACTTGGCCGTCGCCCGCCGCCGCGGCGAGGCCGGCCGGCGCCAGCGGCGGGTCGTCGTCGGTGATGGTCAGCGTGACCGTCGTCCGGCCGCCGAGGTCGTAGCCGGCGCCGGCGGCCAGGGTCAGGATGACCGTCTCGGGGCCCTCGCGCAGGGCGTCCTGGACGACGGCGACGCTGATGTCCACCTCGTCGATGCCCGCGCCCACGGCCGCGCTGCCCGAGGTCGTGAAGTCCGTCCCCCGGGTCGCGGTGCCGGTCACCGTGTAGGTCACCGTGATCGCCGCGGCCGGGGCCGGGTCGAGGACGAGCGTGTAGCCCCTCGCGAAGGAGGCGCCCTCGCTCAAGGAAGCCGCCGAATCGTCCGCGAACTGCACCGCCGGCGCCGTCGGCGTGGCGCTCACCGTGTCCGACGCCGCGCCGGCCACCCCCCCGGACACTGCGCGCACCTGGAAGCCGTAGTCCGTGCCGTTGGTCAGGCCCGTCACCGTGTGGGTGGTGGTGGCGGCGGTGCTCGAGGCGATCGCCGTCCAGCTGCCCCAGCTGCCGGTGGTAGGCGGCGTGCGCTGGCGGAACTCGTAGCCGCCGATCGCGGCGTTGGAGGGGTCGGTCCAGCTCAGGACGGCCTGGCCGTCGCCCGCCGCGGCCGAGAGGCCCGCGGGCGCGGCCGGGGCAGGCGGGTCGTTCACCGTCACCTCGAAGCGATTGGCGGTCGGCGATGGATCGGCCCCGCCGCCCACGTTGGTCGCGAGCCCGTCCCGGTCGAAGCCGTTCGCCGTCGCATCGTCCGGCCCGAGCGCGACCACCAGCGTCTCCGCGCCGGCGTCGTCGTCGAGCAGGGCCGTCAGCGTCAGCGTCGCAGTCCGCGCCGCCGCCCCCGAAAAGGCCAGCTGCGGCGTCGCCGTGGTCTCGCGGCTCAGCGCCACGCCCGTGTTCAGCCCCGCCCCGGTCTTCAGCGCCAGGCTCCAGTCGTCCGTGTCCACATCCGTCCCGCCGATCGACAACGGCACATCGATCGCCTCGCCCGCCACGAGGTCGCGGCCCAGCGTCACCGTGAACTCGACCGTTCCGCCCTCGCGCACCGCGCCCGTGCCCGCGCGGGCGAGTTCGACCAGGGTCGGATCGTCGTCGCGGATGGTGACGAAGGCGCTGTTGGCGTTGGAGTCGATGCTGAACCCGGTCGGGAGCAGGTTATCGGGATCCTCGCTGATCGTCAGCGTCACCAACTCGTCGGGCTCGTCGGTGGTGTCCGCTGTTCCATAGACGGAGAAGCTGAACTGGGTTGTGCTGCTTCCGTCGCCCGTCAGATCGATGCAGCCGCTGCCGTCGAGCGTCAGGTTGGTGCGTCCCCGGTCCACCACGAAGCTGGGGGTCGACAGGGAGCTGGTGAAGCAGTTCCTGAGCGACACGCTCGCCGCCAACGGCGTCACCGTCACAAATAGAGCGGCGGGGGTGGCGACTTCGGATTCCTGATTGACGTCACTGCCTTCCACGGCGCCGGCGGACAAGGTCGTGGTCTGCGCCTGCGCGGACGGCGCGAGGACGGCCAGCAGCGGCAGGGCGAGCAGGGCGGCGGCGAGGGTCGGGCGGAGGCCGCGGCGCGGATGGCGGGCGGCATGGCGGAGGCCCGCCAAGGGGCCGGCCGCGGGGCTGGCGGGCCGGTCGGAAGAGGAGGCGGCCCGAAGCCGGTCCGGGCGGCGGCGGGAGGAGGGCTCGGTCGGGGCGGCCAGCGGACGGGAGCGGCCCCGGCTACCGGGGCCGGACGCCGGTTCCGCGGGGAGGCCGGCGAGGGGGCGCCCGCCCCGGCCGGCGGCATCGGAACGGGCGCTCCGAAGGCTGTCACATGGCGGGGCGCCCGAACGGCCCCTGCGGCCCCTCAGGCCGCGCATTTCGGGGGGGGGGGGGGGGCATGCTCAGGTTTGTTTTCTTATTCAATTTCCAATGCCCTCCCGACCCCATGCCAAACAGCAGCCGCTTGACGGCGATGACAACCGTGGTACGGCAAGCCTTTGCAACCAGCAACTATGCGATTTCGGTTGTGGCAGCTTGGTCGGGGCCATCTCAAATTCCTACGGCGCATGCTCCTAGTAAGCATATGATTCACCAAAAAAGAGACTTGAGCATCGGCAGTATCTGAACGACTATCACCAGACCCACCATCCATTTCAGCACCAGCACATCTGCCTTGACCTCGGCTATCTGTCGCTCCAGGTCGCCCTTGACCTCGGCTATCTGTCGCTCCAGGTCGCCCTTGACCTCGGCTATCTGTCGCTCCAGGTCGCCCTTGAGTTCGGCCAACTGTCGCTCAAGATCGCCTTTGGTCTCTAGAAGGTTCTGCTTGGTGGCCAGATTGCCGTTCAGCAGGGTCACCTGCTCATCTGCCAAGGCTTCGGCCTGCGCCTCGGTGAACCCAGTCTCCGTCAGGCGCTTGACGAACCGATGAGTATCAAATGCAATTGCTCCGCTCACGGCGGCACTCTACAAACACGCAGTGGGTTTTGCAATTCGCTGCCTTGTCCAATGAGGTATAAGCCTGAACGGGGTTCGTAAATCCAATACGGACATGAGCCTGAAGGGATGGGTATTGTCCGTATTGGATTACGCTGCGGCGAAATTCATAAATTTTACAGTCAGGGAAGAAAAGAAAATTGGAATCGTCAAGTATATAAATCCCAATTCTTTGTCATCATGTTGGAGTAGTACTCATGGAACTTGATGGCTTAGATCGATTATGGCGTCCACCGATGGGCCCGCGCCACCCGCTGCCCGACAAATTCCACGCCTTCAGTTTCCATTGCCGTGGAGCCCGCGTCGGCGCATCAATCTTTCGAGTTGCAGATTTAACCTTGACAATTTGAAGATTCAATATTCAGAATGTCAAACATGTGGATTGATCGACTGGCCTCGAAACGGTTGCGCCAACTGGCCTCGACCTTTCCGGCCGTGCTGGTCACGGGTGCGCGGCAGACCGGCAAGACCTCGCTCGTGCGTCGCCAGTTCCCGGAATACAGCTACGTCAGCCTTGACCTGCCATTGCTTGCGGACCAAGCGGAACAGTCGCCGGAAAGTTTTCTCGCGGCACATCCCCCACCGCTGATCATCGACGAGGTTCAATACGCCCCAAGCCTGTTCCGTCATCTGAAGATCGCCATCGACCAGCAGCGCGAACTTCGCGGTCGGTTCATCTTGACGGGCTCGCAGCAGTTCGCGTTGATGCGAGAAGTCGGGGACAGTTTGGCGGGGCGGTGCGGCCTGCTTAACCTGCCTGGGCTTTGCATTGAGGAAATCCGAGCCTCCGGCTGGGAGCCAAGCGCCAAAAGTGTTTCGAACCTGCTGCGGCGTGGCGGGTTTCCGGAACTCTGGGCGAACCCGGAAATCGCTGCGAGGGATTTCTTCCAAGCGTATGTCAGCACCTATCTGGAACGCGACCTTCGACAGCTGATCCGGGTCGGCAGCCTGCGCGACTTCGAGCGATTCATTCGAGCCTGCGCGGCGCGGGCCGGCAACCTGCTCAACCGCTCCGACCTCGGGCGCGATGTCGGCGTCTCCCATTCAACCGCGAACGAGTGGCTTTCCGCGTTTCAGGCCGGCAATCAGGTCATTCTCCTGGAACCTTGGTTTGCCAATCTGGGCAAGCGACTCGTCAAGTCTCCGAAGCTCTACTTCGCGGATACCGGCCTGCTGTGCTTTCTTTTGGGCATGGACGACCTTGCCATCGAGACCTCAGCCCTAACCGGTCGCATCTGGGAGAACCTCGTCCTCTCGGAGTTGCGCACCCACTTGGCACTTGAACACCCGGATTGGGGCCTGTGGTTTTATCGCGACCAGCAAAACCGTGAAGCCGACTTCCTCATCCAAGGGCCTTTCGACCACATCCGGCTGGCGGATGCCAAGTGGTCGGAGACGGCATCGACCTCAGCTTTCGCACAGCTTGAGAAAATCGCCCGCACACTGGGCGCGAGCGGCGACATTCGAAGCGTCGAGTTGGCTTTGGTGACCCGCAGCAGCTACAGCGCCCGCCTTGGTGACAACAGGCGTGCGGTTTCGGCTTGGCGAATCGCGGACATTGCGCATTGACGCGGTGCCAATCCATGCAGCGGCGGCGATTTTTCCCGTGCAGGGTAAGATGGGGACGAACTGAGCGCAGGGAAGGGCGCTGATGACTCTGACTGAATGGTCCTGGTTGTTCCTCGTCATCTACGTTGCCGGCATGCTGGGCTTCGGCTGGGTGGCCAGCCGCAGGATCGGCAACGCCGACGACTTCGCCACGGCGCGCAGCAGCTACGGCCCGTACTTTCTGGCCTTGGCCTTCGCCGCCACCACCGCCAGCGGCGCCACTTTCCTGGGCAGCCCCGGCTTGGGCTACGAGTACGGCATGGCCAGCGTCTGGAGCAAGTTCCTCTACCCGATGGGTGTCTATTTCGGGGTGCTCATCACCATTCGGTTGGTGGCGACCTCCGGGCACCGCTTCGGCAACCGTTCGATTCCTGAGTACCTGGGCGACCGCTACCGCAGCGACGGCGTGCGCCTGCTGGTCTCGGTGTTCTCGCTGGTGCTGTTCTTCTACATCGCCGGGCAGCTGGTATCGGGCTTGGTCATGTTTGAAGTCATGCTCGGCCTTGAGCCCATGACGGCGCTGATCATCACCTCCGGGGTGCTGCTGGTCTATGTCGTGCTGGGCGGTGCCCACGCGGACATCATCACGGATGGCATTCAGGGCATGATGATGCTTGGGGTGGCCGTCGTGGTCATCCTGATGTTCGTCCTCGCCTCGGGGGTGGACGGCGGGTTTGGCGTCATGCTGGACCGGCTGCGGGCCCAGGATGAGAACCTGGTCGGGGCGCTGAACCGATCCAACGCCCTCTACGACTCCTGGTGGGCGATCACGGCCGTGCTGTTCGCCCACATTCCGCTCGGCATGCTGCCGCACATCGGCAACAAGGTGTGGGCGCTCAAGCACGACGGCGACCGCATGCGCTTCGTCAAGCTGGCCTTCGCGGTCGGCCTGGCCATGGGCATGCTGGGGTTGGGCGGCATCCTCGCCCGCGGTGTGCTCGGCCCGGAACTGCTGGAGGCGGGCCGCAGTGCCAATGAGGCGCTGCCGGTGCTGTTCATTGAGCTGTTCCCGACCTGGCTCGCGGCGCTGATTGGCGTGGGGATCCTTGCCGCTATCATGTCAACGGCGGACGGGCTCATCGTGTCCTCCTCCCAGATTGTGGCCAACGACATCTATCGGCGCTCGATCGTGCCCAAGTACAGCGCCCACCTGACCGATGCGCAGGTGGACCGCCGAGTGCTGGTGATCAGCCGTTGGAGCACGGGCGTTGTCCTCGTGCTCTGTACGGCCATGGCCTGGGCCATGCAGGACATGAACATTGCGCTCCTGGTCTGGATGGGTACCGGCGGCATGATGGCGGCCTTTGCCGGCCCGCTGGTGCTCGGTGCGCTGTGGCGGGGCGTGACCCTGGCTGGCGCCTGCACCGGCCTCATCAGCGGCATGGCCACCTTCGCGCTGCTGCGCAGCGGCTTGCCCTGGATGGTGGTTGACCCCGGCTCCCTAGGCCCGCTGTCCGGCATTGCCGAGTGGCTGGCCCACTATCGGGAGAACCCCTACACCTGCGCGGTGGTCGGCGAGGCGGTCTCGATTTTCGGCACTTGGGCGGTGTCCATGCGGACCCGACCGCTGCCGGAGGAGCACATCAATCGCCTGTTTGGGAGCGTATCGAAGGTGGCTTGATTGGGTGCGGGAGGTAATCGGATGGTTTATGGATAGAGGGTTAAATTTATCGTAAGCGAAATTCGGTGACTGCGAGGTGTTTTAGATCGCATCAAAGAAACTGGGTTCCATCCTTACCCTTGGAGCCGTTGCCCCCGGACGGTTCAACCTTGATGACGTCCGCACCCAGATTCGCCAGCATGGCCGTGCCGAACGGGCCTGCAAGCGCCATGATGCAGTCGATGACGGTGACGTCGGACAGTGGGCCGATCCATTCTCTCATGGCTGACCTCCTGATAGTGAAGTTGACATAGAGGTGTTCATCTATTTCATGGCGTCGCGGATTTCGCTGGCCAACTGCGCAGCCAGCACCGGCGGCACCGCATTGCCAACTTGCGTGAATTGACGGGCCGTTGGACCGACAAACACATAGTCGTCCGGAAAGGACTGCAAACGGGCGCATTCCCTCACGCTCAGCGTTCGGGGTATCTCCGGATGCAGATGGGAACGGCCACCGCCGCCCGAACCGCCCGCGATGACGGTCTTTGCGGGCAGGGAGGGGTCGAGCCGGTCAACGCGGCCCAATTGGTCCCTTGCGCCATAGTCCAACCCCATGTACCGCGCTACCGAACTCGCCTTGTGCTTTCGGGTCTCGTTGTTCAGGGCGGCAGGAACTCGATTGGGAAGCACCGCACCGCAGCCTATGTGTCCCTGCCTTGCAGGTGGCAGTTGAATCCAACGCGCGAGCCTGGTGCCGATGACAAAGAGTCGAGTACGGCGCTGCGGCACACCGAAGTCCGCCGCGTCAAGCACGACTAGTTGGTTGATGTCATATCCCGCCTCCGAAAGCATTCGGACTGCTGAGGATAACTGCGACCCGCCGTCTATGTCGCGCAAACCCGGCACGTTTTCGATCACGAAGACGGCTGGCTTAAACTCCAGAATCAACTCAATATAGTCAAACAACAGCCCGCCATTGTGCTCGTGGTCGAATCCGACCCTCTTGAAATTGGTGCCCGACTTCGAGAAGCGCTGATTTGAGGCAATGGAAAACGGTTGGCAGGGCGGGCCACCGATGAAGACGCCCTCAAATGGGCTCGAAATTACCCCTGCAAGCGCTTGAACGATCTCATCCACTTGGGATATGTCGCCCAGGTGAGCGGGCGGGCCGAAAACCTTCCATTGGGGCCGATTTCGGCGCAGTGTATTGCAAAACAGCTCATTGAACTCGAAAGCGCACAGGTGCTTGAAACCGGCCGCCTCAAATCCCAGGTCCATGCCACCGCAACCCGTGAAGAAGCTGACCACCGGAATATCGGCCGGCTCCCGCCGCAGGTCATCGAGCACCGGTGCCGGTCCTCCAGACCACACCCTTTCACCAGACCGTTCATAGGCCAGATCATCATAATTGGTGCCGTTCCGCTCCAAAACCACGCTTAAATGATCTGTGCCTTCCTCCGCTTCCTTGAGGAGTTGCTGCTGCCACTCAAGATATGTGATGGATGGCGAGGCAGCCTGAAGACTATTGTGCATGGACAGCCTCCGCGATTCGGATTTTAGCCACGCCATATACCTCTCGCGCCTGACCCAGGCTTTCAAAATCAGAACGGCATTCATTCCTTAGCCATGCATCATAGTAAAGATGAACAGCCCTATGGCAGGTTGGGCAAAGCGGAGCCAAGTCGGAAAAAACGGTTCCAGACTGCTCCACTCGCGTTCCCGATGACAGGGGAAGAAGGTGGTGCAGATCCAATATTCTAAGCGCCCAAGGGTAGCGCTTGGAGGTATCCATTTCACACGCATCACAGATCGCGGAAGGATGGGCAGCAAAGTAGGCATCCCTGAGCTTTGAGTTTCTCTCAATCGTGATGTGCGTTCGTTTCGCCTTGTTGCCTTCCTCGAACCCGCTATTCTGGGTTTCCGAGGCGACTGTGTTCTTCAGATCATGTATTTGAAGGGTGTCGGTTGTATTGAAGAGCGTAGCCAGCCGAAGCAATTCCATATCAGGATTTTCATCGGGGTTTCCATTGATCGGATGCAACTGGTCGAAGACATGCTTGGCGTCCCGAGTGTCTAGAGAAAAAGCAAGCGCTTGGCCGTTGTAGTGCAGATACGATATTTGTGATATCGCCTTAAGACTCTCACGTGCCTGTCTAGGATCGAAGGCCAGACTCGTCATCTCGACATCCTGACCAGAAGCCACAATAGCTGCATACCGAGAATATTCCTCATCTCCGAGAAGTTCCGACTGACTGTAGGCTTGCAGGACTTCATCCAGTGCAACTTCTGCTACCCCTTCTTCAGCCAGTTTCGTCAACCCATATCTCAAAGCGAAAACCAATGGATAGCGTCGGCGAGTTTCTGGATTCCAGCCTTGCAGGGCGGGAGATGGATCGGTAAACGTTCGAGCTACAAAGTGAAAATACTCGTCCGCCGTGACAAGGCCGTCACCAGCAAGCAACTTGGCCAAGGGCGTGGGCACCGCCTTGGAGCCGTCATCGTACACAATCATCCCACGCTTAAGAGTTCGCGAGTAGTTGCGCCAAGGTTTTTCGTATCCAGGCTTGTCAGGCAGGAACCGCAGACCCGTTTCCGCAACTGCAACGGATTTTTCAACAGCCCTCCAATCATGGGCCAAGGCCAGACGTGCCATAGCCTTCAGGTTGTCGAGCTGAAAATAGGAAAGCCGACCTTGGTCCCAGCGCCACATTGGTCCATCTCGCCACGTTGGGGAAAGGTAACCCAACGCCGCTTCACTGCCAACAATCAATTGTGTTCTGTCAACGCAAAGCAGTAATGTCGTGTTTGTGCAATTCAGAGATGTCGTCTTTTTGAGTGCAAAGATGTTTTTTGCTTTGGCAGGGGGCATCGGGTTTTGGGAAGAGAGGACGTATTGATGAGCGGCGAGGAGATTGACCGCTTGGGTGTGGTTCGCAAGGTGGCGGCGAGGCGTCTTCGGCAGCGTGAAGCTGCCGAGCGGTTGGGGATGAGCGTTCGCCAGGTTCAGCGTCTGGTTCGGCGGTATCGCGGCGATGGAGCGGCGGGGTTGGTTTCGAGGCGCCGCGGGCGGCCGCCGAACAACGTGATTGACGCGGCTGTTCGCCGGGAGGTGATGGACCGGGCGCGCGAGCGCTATGCGGATTTCGGTCCCACGCTGGCTTGTGAGAAGTTGACGGAGGTTCACGGGTATCGGCTGAGCGCCGGGACGCTGCGCCAATGGATGGTCGCGGACGGCTTGTGGAAGGCGAAGGCGCGCCAGCTTTCCCAGCCCAACCGCAAACCGCCGGCGGACCATCCGTGGAACCGGATGATCCGGCGCGACATCGCCGAAGCCGAAGCGCGTCGAGGCGCCCGATGAGGGCGGCGGGGACCGGGGCCGGCGCCCGCCCGGTTCCGGCGCTTCGGTCGCTACGCTCCCTATGCGCCGGAACCGGGCGAACCCGGGGCCTTCATAGCATCCTCACTCGCCCAAAAGACGACATCTCTGCATTGGAGAAAACACGACATCTGTGCTTTGGGTTGACACACAATCAATTGTGTTCTCAACACCTTACCTGACAGACCAACAAGCGTTAAGGCAAAATGCAATTCGGTTCAAAACGATCAGCCTTGTCAGGCGGACGCTGGTGGCCGCAGCTAGCGCGGCTAGTCCGCCAGCACCGGGAGGCCGGGGCGGGATGACCTTGGCGACGACTTCGGGATTTCGAGCGAGGTGATGCCTTGGGCGGTTTCCCGGCTGCCCGGACCCGATTACCCGCACGAGATTTATGAGAGACAAAAAATTTTCATGGGTGGGCTTGAATCTCCCGAAATCGCCCCTATTATCCCGCCGTTCGCATTAGCACTCTCGGCAGGAGAGTGCTAAGCGGTGCCATCGGGCACCGGTAAATGGTTCCCCGGCCATCCTTGGGCGGGGGAGAAGTGTGGAAATTGGGAGAAATCATTCAATGAACATTCGACCTCTAAACGATCGCGTTGTCGTGCGCCGGCTCGAAGAAGAGACCACCACCGCGGGCGGCATCGTATTGCCCGATTCGGCGGCGGAAAAACCGTCCCAGGGTGAGATTCTGGCGGTTGGCCCCGGCAAGACGCTCGACAACGGCGACGTGCGGGTGCCGGACGTTAACGTCGGGGATCGGGTTATTTTCGGGCAGTACGGCGGCAATACGGTGAAGATCGACGGAGAGGAACTGCTGATCCTCAACGAAAGCGAAATCTTCGGCGTAATCGAAGGCTGACGAAACCCTCGGCGTAATCGCGAGGGCAGCCCCTCGCAGAGCGAAACTGAACAAGATATGAGGAACAAGTAATGAGCGCGAAAGACGTAAAATTTGGCGACGACGCCCGCGGCCGCATGCTCACCGGCGTGAATACTCTCGCCGATGCGGTCAAGGTGACATTGGGTCCGAAAGGGCGCAATGTGGTACTCGACAAGTCCTTCGGGGCGCCCACGGTCACCAAGGACGGCGTATCCGTTGCCAAGGAAGTCGAACTCAAGGATAAGTTCGAGAACATGGGTGCCCAAATGGTCAAGGAAGTGGCCAGCCAAACCTCTGACGAGGCGGGCGACGGCACCACCACCGCCACTGTGCTGGCGCAATCCATTCTCACCGAAGGCCTGAAATCGGTTGCGGCGGGCATGAATCCCATGGACCTCAAGCGCGGTATCGACAAGGCGGTTGCCGCCGCCGTTGCGGCCATTGGCGGTGCGTCCCAGCCCTGCGAGGATTCGACGGCCGTGGCGCAGGTGGGCAGCATCTCCGCCAATAGCGACGCCGCCGTGGGCCAGATCATTGCCGATGCCATGGACAAGGTCGGGCGCGAAGGCGTCATCACCGTGGAAGAAGGCAGCGGTCTCGACAACGAGCTCGACGTGGTCGAGGGCATGCAGTTCGATCGCGGCTATCTCTCCCCCTACTTCATCAATAACCAGGACTCGATGTCCGCCGACCTGGAAGAGCCTTACATCCTGCTGTGCGACAAGAAGATCTCCAACATCCGCGACATGCTCCCGGTGTTGGAAGCGGTTGCCAAGTCCGGCAAATCGCTGATGGTCATCGCCGAGGATATCGAAGGCGAGGCTTTGGCCACCCTGGTTGTCAACAACATGCGCGGTATCGTCAAGGTGGCCGCCGCCAAGGCGCCCGGTTTTGGCGACCGTCGCAAGGCCATGTTGCAGGACATCGCCATCCTCACCGGCGGCACGGTCATCTCCGAAGAGGTTGGGCTGACCCTGGAAGGCGCAACCCTTGATGATCTCGGTACCGCCAAGCGCGTCTCCAGCACCAAGGAGAATTCCACCATCGTTGATGGCGCGGGTGCCAAGGCCGACATTGAAGGCCGCATCAAGCAAATCCGCCAGGAAATTGAGGACACCACCTCCGATTACGACCGCGAGAAACTGCAGGAACGCCTGGCCAAGCTGGCTGGCGGTGTTGCCGTTATCAAGGTCGGCGCGCCGACGGAAGTCGAGATGAAGGAGAAGAAGGCGCGTGTTGAGGATGCGCTGCACTCCACCCGCGCCGCCGTTGAAGAAGGCGTGGTTGCCGGTGGCGGTGTTGCTCTGGTGCGGGCCATCAGTGCGGCCGCCGATGCGAGTGGCGACAACGAAGACCAGAATGTCGGTATCGCCATCGCTACGCGCGCCATGAGTGCGCCGTTGCGCCAGATAGCCGCCAACGCTGGCGTTGAGGGTGCCGTGGTATTCGACAAGGTCGATGCGCTGGATGGCAACCAGGGCTACAACGCCGCAACCGGCGAGTACGGCGACATGTTGGAGATGGGTATTCTCGACCCGGCCAAGGTGGTTCGCTCGGCGCTGCAATCCGCGGCTTCCGTTGCGGGCCTTATGATTACCACCGAAGCGATGGTGGCCGAGGCGCCGGAGGACAAGCCGCCGCCGATGCCGGGCGGTGGTGGCGGCATGCCCGACATGGGCGGCATGATGTAAAGCGCCCACCACTGCAAGCGCAGCACCGAAAACCCCGGCTTGTCCGGGGTTTTCTTTAGGAGTTGGAAGCAAACTGATACAGGACCTTCCGTCGCCAGCGCTGTTAGCCCAAAGCAGTAATGTCCCCTTTGCGCAAAGTTAAAGTGTCCCCTTTTTCATCGGGGAGGGGCTGTCTTGTCGAGTGCGGAGGTGTTGTTGAGCATGCGGGAGTCGGATCGGGCGGGAGTGATTCGCGATGTGGTGGAGAAGCGCCTGTCGCAGCGCGAGGCGGCGTTGCGGCTGCGGTTGAGTGTGCGCCAGGTGAAGCGCCTGGCGGCGCGCTACCGGGAGCGGGGCGCGGCAGGGCTGGTGTCGGGGCGGCGGGGCAAGCGGTCGAACAACGCGATCGACCCGGCGGTGCGCTGTGCGGCGCTGGACCTGGTTCGCGGGCGCTACCCGGATTTCGGTCCGACCCTCGCTTGCGAGAAGCTGGTGGAGGCGCACGGTTTCAAGCTGTCGGCGGAGACGCTGCGGGGCTGGATGATCGAAGACGGGCTGTGGCGGCCGAAGGCGCGTCGGGAGGCGCGCGCGCATCCGAGCCGGCCGCGCCGGGATTGCCTGGGCGATCTGGTGCAGATCGACGGTTCGCCGCACGACTGGTTCGAGGACCGGGGGCCGCGGTGCGCGCTGATCGTGTACGTGGACGACGCGACGTCGCGGCTGCTGGCGATGGGGTTCTGGCCGGCGGAGACGACCGAGGCCTACATGGAGACGACGCGGGCGCATCTGGCGGCCCACGGGCGTCCGGTGGCGTACTACTCGGACCGCCACAGCATATTCCGGGTGAGCCTGCGGGGCCGGGAGGGTGGGTTGACGCAGTTCGGCCGGGCGCTGGGGACGCTGGACATCGCGCCAATCCACGCCGGCAGTCCGCAGGCCAAGGGCCGGGTGGAGCGGGCCAACCGGACGCTGCAGGACCGGCTGGTGAAGGAGATGCGGCTGCGTGGCATCTGCGGCATCGAGGCGGGGAACGCCTACCTGCCGGCGTTCATGGCGGACTACAACCGGCGTTTCGGCGTGGCGGCGCGCAACCCGGCGGACGCGCACCGGGCGGTGTTGCACAACGACCGGGAGCTGGATCTGATCCTGTGCGAGCAGCACGAACGCAAGCTGGCGAAGAACCTGTCGATCAGCTTCGAGGGCGACACCTACCAGGTGACCGGGCAAGGCCGGGGCTACCGGCTGCGGGGTGCCGCGGTGACGGTGTGCAAGGGCTGGAACGGCGCGGTGGCTGTGCTGCGCGACGGCCGCGAGCTGCCGGTCGAGTTGCTTGCCGGGGGCGGGGATCCGCCGCCGGTTGAGGATGGGAAGAGCGTGCGGTCGCGGGTGGACAGGGTCAAGGCGCGGCAGCGGTCCCGGCCGGACTGGAAGCCGCCACCGGACCACCCCTGGCGACGCTCTTTCAAGACCGGCGCGGGGGCGGCCGCCGGATAGCCGCGGCGCGGCCTTGCGCTCCGGTCGCTACGCTCCCTCCGCGCAAGGCCGAAGGGGACATCTCTACTTTGGAGAAAAGGGGACATTTCTACTTTGCTTTGACATTCCGTCGCCAGCGCTCGCAATGACCCCATACCCGCGATATATTTGCGCGCGAAGCTCAGCGAGGGGAACCCTTCGGGCTGTTGGGATGGCCGTTTCGGGAATGCGGGCGGGTAGAACAGCACCCGAGCAACGTCATCGTGCGGCTGTGGTGCTTCAACCGGGTTCAGGATCAAAATGGTGGAGGAAATTATGTCCGGGATGGAATTGGTGATCGATTATCTGGCGAGGTGGGGGCACTTTTTAGCCGGCATCACTTGGATCGGCCTGCTCTATTACTTCAACTTCGTGCAAACCGAATACTTCAAGGAGGCCGATGCGGCGGCGCGCACCGACGCCTTCACCAAGCTGGTGCCCAGGGCGCTTTGGTGGTTCCGTTGGGCGGCCATGCTCACCTTCCTAACCGGGCTGGTCATGCTCTACCTGCGCGGCATGGGCGCTACCGTCGATATCATCATCGGTTCCGCCATGGCCATTCTCATGTTCCTCAATGTCTGGCTCATCATTTGGCCGAATCAGCGCATACTCATCGCCTCCAACGAACAAATTGCCGGTGGCGGCGAAGCCTTGCCGGAGGCGGCGGCGGCGGCACCCAAGGCGGCGCTGGCTTCGCGCACCAACACACTCTTTTCCATTCCCATGCTCTATTTCATGGGGTCGAGCGCCCACCTGCCGAACGGCAGCATGATGAGCGAAGTGAACGCCCTGATCGCGGCCCTGGTCATCATCGCGGCGATTGAGGTGAATGCCATCTTCGGCAAACCCGGACCCATCGCCTCAATTCGGGGTGTGATTGTTTCCGGGTTCGTGTTGATCTTGGTGCTTTGGGGATTGTTGCAGATTCTCTAGTCCGCCTGTCTCACCAAGGGCCGCGATGATCGCGCCGGAGTTTGCCCCCGTGTCGGATAAACCACAGAACTCCCCCAGTATCTCAGCGGCACCGGAAGATGCGCGCCGCCGTTCCCCAAGCGCCTCCCGGCGCCGTGGCGGCGACGGCGGCGGCAAGTTGCTGGGGGTCACCCTGGTGCTGGCCGTGCTCGCTGTGGGCTTAGCGGTAGCCGGTTGGTTTATCGCCAATCAACAACGATTGCTGGCCGAGGAACAGAAGCGACTCGCCGCTGCCAACACGCGCATTGAGGCTTTGGAGGAACGCTTGCAGATGACCGATCAGGTCATCAGCGAAACCGATGCCGAAACCGGCGAACAAATCGATTTTTGGGAATCGGAAATCCGCAAGCTCTGGGCCGTTTCCAACGACCGCAATAAGCAGTGGATTCAGGACAATCAGAAATTGCTGCAATCCCACAAGGCCAGCCTGCAGGCCATTGAATCAACCAACAAATCACTCAAGAGCACGGTGGACCGGCACGACCAGGCGTTGCGCCGACAAGGCGAGGTGGCCGACCAGCTTGCCGCGATTGAACTGCAACTGCAACGGGTATTGCGCGGTCAGCGCGATCTGGTGGACAAGGTGAATACCGCCGCTCAGACGGTGGCGGCTGTGGACGGCAGCGTTCAGGAACACGAACAGGCCATCGCCGCCATCGACGCCTACCGCCGCCAATTCAATACCAGGCTAATGGATATCGAGCAGCGCCTTGATGCCTTGGGTGCCGCTCCTCCGCTCTAGGAGCCCCCGCCTATTTCAACAAAGGCCCGGCCAGATACTCGTCTTTGGCTTGCCAAAGGCCTTCCACGAGGACGTGCATCGCATGCCGTTGCGTTTTCGGCTCTTCGCTGTGTATCGCCGGGTCCAGATCAATCGCCTGAACGCGCATCCGCGCCCGAGGGCAGCGGCCGGTCAAAAATTCCCAGAATGAGGGCGGCCCGCCAGGATAGGCGATGGTAACGTCGACCAACTGCTCAACTTCATCCTTGAGGCCCTTCAGCACATAGCCCAAACCGCCGGTGCGGGGGTTTAGAAGGTGTTGGAAGCGGCTCCCGCGAGCGTTGCGCTTGGCATCGGTGAAACGTGTGCCTTCCAAAAAGATGAGTACGGCGGTTGGGTGATTGCGGAATACCGCGCAAGCCGCCAGGGCGCTGTCCCGGTCGGCGTGCTTGAGCGCCGGGTTGGTGGCCAGCTGCGCCTTGCCGATGCGGCGAACATAGGGAAAACCCAGCACATACATGCCAAGACCCACCAGCGGCAACCAGAGAAGTTCGCGCTTGGTGAAGAATTTGAGCGGCGGTATGGCGGACCGGAACGCTTCCTGCAGCAGCAGGATGTCCGCCCAACTCTGGTGATTGCAAACCACCACATACCAGTTGCGGCGCGACAGCGGTTCGGCTGGCCAATCGATTTGCAGATCAATCAGCCCCAGTGCGCGAATCAGCCAACGATTGCCCGACACCCAGGCGTCAATGGCGAAATCCATCTGCCGCGTCAGGGCTCGACGGGGTGCCCCCGAGAGTGGCAGACGCATCAAGGCCAGCGTAAACAGTGGGGCGCATACCATGATGGTGCTTAACAAAATGAAGCAGACCGACACTGTGCCCCTGAGCCATCCCATCGCGTTTGAGTAACACAGATGCGATGGTGTTTCCAGTAAGGGCGCGTTACGGTAGCGGCGCATCGGGGCTGCGTAGGAGCGCGAGGAATAATCCGTGTCCCACACATTTTATTGGTACGACCTGGAGACCTCCGGCACCGAGCCGCGCTGGGATCGCGTTGTGCAGTTTGCCGGTTTGCGCACCGATGCGGAACTCAATGAACTGGGCGACGCCTATGCCACCTATATCCAGCTGCCGGACGATGTGTTACCCAACCCCGGCGCGACCTTGGTGACGGGCATTACGCCAAGCAAGACCAAACCCAAGGGCAGTTCGGAATGGGACGAGCAGCGCACATCGGAATGGGCGGCACTCGGTGCCATCAACGCTCTATTTTCTGAACCGAACACCTGTGTCGTTGGTTATAACAACCTTAGGTTCGACGATGAATTCATCCGTTACGGCCTCTATCGCAACCTCATGGATCCCTATGCGCGGGAGTGGCGTAACGGCAACTCCCGCTGGGACATCATCGACTTGGTGCGCGCCGCCGGGGCGCTACGGCCCGATGGCATCGAATGGCCCAGGGACGACCAGGGCCTGCCCGTCTATTCCCTTGAAAAACTGGCGGCGGCAAACGGTTTGGAGCAAAACCGACCCCATGATGCTTTGTCCGATGTCCGGGCAACCCTGGCGCTCGCCCGCCTCCTTAAACAAAAACAACCCAAGTTGTTCGCCTACCACTTTGACGGGCGTGTCAAACGCCGGGTGCGCAGCCTGCTCGAACCCTTTGGCGCACGGCTGTGCATACACGTTTCCGGCATGTACCCGCGCCAGCGCATGGGTCTTGCGCCAATCATGTCCATTTGCCGGCATCCGGTGAACAGCAACGCCATCATCGTGGCCGACTTGGGCGAAGACATAGAGATGCTCGTGGATTGGCCCGAAGACAAGATTCGTGCGGCCTTGTTTCATCGGGACGCGCCGAATCGCCCGCCTCTGAAGGAAATACGCATCAACAAGTGCCCGTTCGTTGCTCAAGCCAACGTGGTCACCGCCGCAGACGCCGAGCGTTTGAGTGTTGATTGGCAACTCGCCAAGCGGCGGATGCGGCGCCTGGGTGCTCCCGGCGTCGCGCAGAAGATACGGCGGGTCTTCGTGCGCACCGACGAGGCGGCGGCTGCGGATGTGGATGCGGCCCTATACGAAGGCTTTCTGTCCGATGCCGACAAGTCGCGTTGCGAGAGCTTTCATGAAGCGCTTCGCGACCACCGGTGGCTGGATTTGGACTATTGCGACAAGCGCTTGAAAACCTTGGCGCTGCGGCTCAAAGCCCGGGCATTCGAACACCTGCAAACCACCGCGGAGCGCATCGAATGGCACGCTTGGGTACAGGCTAAGCTGGTTGCGAGCGAGGTGCCCTGGCGGACGCTCGACGCCTTCGAATCGGAAGTGGCCAAGTACCTTGCCGAAGCAACCACCGATCGGGATAAGGAAATCCTGCTGGAACTAAGGGCCCATGCACAAGGGCTGCGCACAACTTACGGGTTATGACGCAAACGCCAGCGAGCCGGGCGTCCCTGGTGTCTTGTCCCGCAAATCCGCCGCGGCCGTTCTCTACTCCGGCTTGAACGCCACCGGCATCTTGATGATGGCGTTGAACCAGATGCTCTTTAGCATTTCCTTCTCGCCAGCGGGGTGAATGTCCGGAATACGGGTGACGATTTGCATCAGCAGTGCTCTAAGCTGGCTGCGCGCCAGCCGCGCGCCCAAACACACATGCGGGCCCGTTCCGAATGACAGGTGTTTGCTCGCGTTTTCGCGGCTGATGTCAAATCGGTGGGGTTCGGTAAAGACCGCCGGGTCGCGGTTGGCGGCGGGATAGGAAATATAGATCTTGTCCCCCTTGGCGACGGGGTATCCACCGATTTCGGTGTCTTCCATCACGGTGCGGCGGAATTTGATAACCGGCGGCGAGAAGCGCAGCACTTCCTCAATGGCGTTCGGCAGGTATTTTTCCGGGTTGCCGCGCAGCAACCGGTACTGGTCGGGGTACTCGTTCATCAGCCGCACGAAGTGGGCCGCCGTGCTGCGGGTTGTCTCGTGGCCGGCGATGGACAGAGTCACCACGAACATATTGATCATGTCCTCGTCGGGGCTTTGCCCATCCACTTTGCCGTTGATTAATCGGGACAGCATGGCGTTGTCCGGATTGGCCTTTTTCTGCTTGGTGAGCTCCCGGGCGATCTCGAATAGCGTCATGCTGGCCGAGTCGGACTGGTTGCTGCGTGCCGGACTTTCGGTGTCGGCCGTCGCATTGCCGAGTTGGAATAGGGTTTCGTGCAGTTCGTCGGGCACGCCCATCAGCTTGCAGAAGGTGTAGACGGGCAACTTGGAAGCCACGTCGAATACGAATTCGCAGCCGCCTTTTGATGCGACCGAATCGATGATTTCCTTGGCGGTGCGCTCTATTTCCGGCTGAAATTTCTGTAATTCCCCCGGGCTCAGGGGTGGTAGCACCAGACGCTTGACGGCGGCGTGTTGGGCCGGTTTCATACCCATGATGTTGGCGCGTTGCAAGGCAAGGTGTTCGGCGTCAAAGTCCCAAATGATGGGGCTGCCCTCGTGCGACGAGAACAGTTGTTGGTTGCGGGAAACGTCGTACACGTCCTGGTATCGGGTAAGCACCCAAAAGCCCTGTTTGACACAAGCGCCGATCATGGGGCTTTCGTAGGTGTCTGAAGGCGGGTTCCAATGGACCGGGTTGGTGCTGCGCCAGGCATCGAACAACTGATGCGGCGGGCCGCCTTGGGAGGGGATAAGTTCGGGATCGAGTAAATTGGTGTCGATGGCCAGCTCAAGCATTGCAACTCCCCCTTACTTGGGTGCGATTTCGTCGATTCGGCCGATCCAGGCCAACAGATTGCGGCTCGCTTGGAGCGCGGACTCGGCCTCCTGCGCATAGCGCAGGGCGTTAACCTGCCCGATGACCGCCAGGTCGGCGAATGAGAGGGCGTCGCCCACCAGCCAATCGCTGCCGTCGAGCAGCGCGTCGAGCGCACCGATGTGCCTGTCGATATCGGTAACGACCTGCTCCCTCGGCTTACGGCCAACACCCTGTGCCTGGGTGAGTTGGGTGGTGGCGTCGAGGATCATTGAGCGAAGCTGGGGTTTGGGAATCTGCGGCATCGACTGTGCAAACTCATCCAAAGCCGCATCAAGATTGTGCTCCCAGGTGAGCCGCATGGTCATCTCGTAAAAGTACAGGCTCTCGTCCGCCCATTCCTCGATGGCATGGGCGAGGGCGGCGTCCCTCGGTGTGGGGGGTATGAGCGCGGGGCCGTCATAGTGTTTCTCAAGATGATAGATGATGTCGGTGGAATCCCAGACGGGCGTGTCGCCGTCCACAATCGCCGGGAACTTGCCAGTCGGGCTGATGGCCTTGTACTCGCCCTGGGGCACCTTGGCGCGGGCGACTTCGTGTACCGCAAAGGCAATGCCCTTGTAGTGCAGCGCCCGCCGCACTTTCTCGGTGAAGGGCGATGTTGCGAATTGATAAAGCGTGATAATGGGATGCACCTCCATGGATTGGGTTTGTTGCTCGGCAAAACCCGATCAGTCTCCGGGTGTTGTTTGCACGATTTGTCGGATGATGGGTTCGAGATTGTATTTTTCGTCGCCCTCCCACCGCGGTGCCTGGGTGGCGAACGCCTCTTCGATTTCGGCCCAGCGCGACTGCGCGAAGGCAACGGCGTGGGGATGCGTCACGATGAAGAAGTGCTCTGCCGCCATGGCCGCGACCGCACGCTGCGCGACCTCGTCGGCGGCCATCCCGACTTGGCTCATAAAAGCGCCCGCCGCCGGCGGTGCCTCGGTTGCGCCGCCGAAAGAATCCTGTCGCCGCTCCGACGCCCGCCACAGGGTGCTATCAACAATGCCCGGGCAGAGTACGCTCACCTTGATGTGGCCGGGCAACTCGCGGCGCAGCACATCGGATAGGCCGAGAACGGCGTGTTTGGTTGCCGTGTAGAGGCCACCGCCAATATGGGGTACGCCCAAGGCGTGCTCGGAGGCCGTGTTAAGAATTTGGCAGGGCCGGCCGGATTCCAGAAAGCGTGGCACGAAAGCGCGGATGCCATTGGCCACACCGCGAACGTTGACGGCGAATGTCCAATCGAAATCCGCTTCGCTCGTTTGCCAAAGGGGCACCGTCGGATGGGCCACGCCGGCGTTGTTCACCAAAATTTCGACCGAGCCCAGGGCTTGCCAAGCCGCATCGGCCAAGGCGATGACACTGGTTGCATCGGTGACATCCGCAGCGATGCCCACCGATTTGACACCGAGCGCCGCCGCTTCTTGAGCGACGTTGTTCGCCGACTCGGCTTCGATATCGGATACGGCCACGTTGACCCCCTGCCGAGCCAGGGCGAGGCAGAGCGCTTTACCGATGCCGTTACCGCCACCGGTTACGACCGCCGATGTTCCCCGCAAGTCCATATTTTCATTTCCATGCCAACGCAACCGCACCATAGCCGCAAGAAGGGTTATGCGCCACCCCCGGGGCTCCATTGGTAGTGCCGCAGTTTGAATTTTTCGACCGCGGGACGCCGCAGTTGGCGCAGTCTCCAAATCCAAACCAATTCAAACTGATACACGACCGCTCTACTGGTTGGTTTCGCTCGGCGGCTTGAGGCGGGGCACGGCCAATGCGTCGAGGTTGGCGACGAGCTCGGCACCGGCGGTGCGCGGGTCAACCTTTCGGTCTATGCGAACGATGGTGCCGGTCGGATCGATGAAGTACGTCCAACGGTTTGCTAAGCCGAACACGGACAATACGCCGTAGGCCCTCGATATGGATCGGTCGGCGTCGGCCAAAACCGGGAAGTTGGCTTGGTTTTTTTCCGCGAAGGCGGTATTCGTTTCCAGCGAATCGACGCTCACCATGAAGTAGGCGACATCGTAGTTGCCGATTTCCAACGCGCTGTCACGCAGCGCTTTGCATTGCAGCGTTCAGCCGTTGGTGAAGGCCTTGGGGAAGAAGGCGAGCACAACGTGGCGACCGCGATAGTCCGCCAGGCGGTGTGTTTGTCCGTCGCTGCCCGGTAGCTCGAAGTCGGGGGCCGGTTTGCCCATTTGGGCTGCGAACGCAGTGGCGCCCAACAGCGTTAGCAGGGGGGCAAAAAAACAATTAAGCAGGATGTTGAGATACTTCATGCCGGTTCCGTTCCCATTACTGATGAATCAACGATTGTTTGCCGCGTTCATTGTGTGGATTCATGGTGTAGATCGCAAGAATCGCCTTCGCGACTTCCGAAGGCGGCGGCTCCTCGCCCGCCTATCTCATTAACGTTCGAGCGCTCGACGGCGAGTTGGCTTTTGGGGCTGCCCTTGCGGCGCTGGGCACAATTTTCCTGCTCATCGGAGAGGGAACGGGACGAGCTTAACGGTGCCGCAAGGGCAGCCCCAAAAGCCAACTCGCTCCGGGAAATCAAGTAAAACATGCGGACTCATCAAACGGACAAGCGGCTTGACGAGCTATGCAGGCCGGTTGTGCGCGTCATTGGCGCTTGTTCGACAACGGCGCCAAGCGTAGGGAAACCCGCTCGGTGTCGTTACCGACGGCTCGGGCGGTTTTGGTGTCGATATTATAGATGATCGTTTCCGCGGCGATGGTATCTTGGCCGCGGCTGAGCACGCTGTTTCCCCCGGCGTACAGGGTTGCGGCCCCAACCCGGTAGTTGAGTGTCTTGCTCGTCACAGAGAAGGTGGATGCCTCGGCTCGGTCGGTCAGCTTGGCCGGTTCGCCGGTAGCATCCAAGGCGGTGATTTCGTTGTCATCATTGAATTGAACCACCAATTGCCGCGACTCGATGGTGCGCTCACCCTGGTTTGCAACCACATTGCCGGTGTAGGTTGTGCGGCGCTCGGCCACCAGCATGTCGAAGTGGTCCGCCTTGATTTCGATGGCGGTGTCGCTGGCGATGACGGGAACGGGAAGCGTTAGCCCGCCAATACCGTCGAGGGCCGCGATGATCGCACCGGCGCCCACCGCCACCCCGCCTGCCAGTTTTGCCATCTTTGTGCTTGCCTTGCTGAGTTAAGGCAATAGTTTAACGTTGCCGCCGCAGAAGGGCATCGTATGCAATCAGCGGCGGGTGCTAATCAGGTCGGCTCGGTTGCGATGACGCCCGCACAACGCAAATCGCTGATTTGCGCTTCGCTGTAGCCCAGCCAGGCGGAGAGTATCGCGCTGTTGTGCTCGCCCAGGCGCGGGGCTGGCTGCCATATCCGCCCCAAGGTTTCCGTATGCACGGGATTGCCCTGCATGGGCAGATCGAAGCGATCGGTAAATGCAAAAAACCGCCGGAACCCGAGCTGCTCGTCCGCTTCCATCTCCGGGGCGTTGTAAACCGGGCCGGCCGGTATGCCCGCGTCTTGCAGAATCGCCGCGGCCTCCGTCTTTGCAAGGCATTGCGTCCATTGATTAATCTGTGTGTCGATGGCGTCCTGGCGAGCGCGGCGCGTTGGATAATCCAATGTTTCAAGACCGTTTCGCAAAAGTGCGCAAAGCGATTGCCATTGCCGGTCGTTTACGCAGGCCAGGGCCAGCCATTGGTCCTCCCCGGCACAGCGGTAAATGCCGTGCGGTGCCAGGTTCGGGTGGCGATTGATGTGCCGCTCGCTTGGTCCGTCGAGCTGATGATCGATAAGCGCCGGACCGTTGACGACGACGCCCGCTTCGTACAACGACACCTCGATGCGGGCACCCAGGCCCCGCTTTGTGCGGGTATGAATGGCGTCGATGATGGCGCAGAGCGCATGGTGGGCGGAGATGGGGTCGGGTAGCGCCTGTGTCGTATTAACCGGATGGTCGCGGGCATAGCCCAGCCGGGCGTTCATCCCTGCCTGAGACTCCACCACGCTACCGAATGCCACCCGGTTGCGATAGGGCCCGTCGCCACCGTAGCCCGGCATGGCGACATGGATAATGGCGGGGTTGGCGGCGGCGAGTGTTGCATAGGATAGGCCGAGCTTCGCCATCGTTTGGGCACTGAAGTTTTCAACCACCACATCGGATACCGCGACCAATTGGAGAAAGATCTCCCGGCCGCGCCCAGACTTGAGATCAAGGCAGAGTCCGAAGCGGTTGCGGTGCAGGCTGATCCAGCCGGCATCGCGGTTCCAAGGCTCCCGGCCCGCATCTTCACCCAACCAGCCGCCTACCGGCGGATCGCTCATGTCCCGGCTGCCGCGGCTACGGGCGGCTTCAACTTTGACGACCGTGGCGCCAAAGTCGCCCAGATAGCGGGCGGCGAGCGGCCCGGCCCAAACATGGGTGAGATCCAACACTCGGATGCCCTGTAAAGGCCCTTGCACAGGGCTCTCCAGCCCGGATAGCTCCGCCGTTGCCCGAGGCATCGCCTCAGCCTGCCCCCGCTCCCCGCGGGCTGTTTTCGGCTGTGCTGGCGATTCCCTCCTATGCACAGGGCCAAGCGGGGCGACCCCCCGACGCTCGCGCGGCCCAACAAGTTGATGAGCTGGACGAGACGGCGTTTCGGCCCCGTTGTCAGGATTATTGCCGCTGCCGGTCGCCGCGTCTGTCAGGCGCACGGCTGAGCTTGGGATCAGCGGTCCCGGCCCCGATAGCTCGGCAACTTCCTGCGCGGGCCTTTCCCAGAAATTGCGTGCGGCCAAGTGGGCATCGTCCAACACCTCCTGCTCGCAGCGTAATCCGGCGAGCGGGAGCCGGAACTCGACGGCGAGGCATTCCAACTCATCCCTGGTGTATTGGCTGAATTTGGATTTGACAATCTTGTGCAACGCCTCGCGGTTTTCCATGCGCCTGCGATTGGTACCGAACCGTTCGTCGACGATCAGTTCCGGCTGCCCCAACATGAGGGCGAACGGTTCCCAGAAATTGGCGTTCACCAGGGTGCAAACATGGCCGTCTTTGCAGGGGTACAGGTGGGCGGGGGCGCAATACCAGTAGTCGCTATCGTGCCGGCTGCGTATATCGCCCGAAGTATGCAGGCGAGCTTGGGTCCAGTGATGGTGGGTGGCTGCGGTTTCGAGTGCGCTGATATCAATGTTTGTGCTTATTTTCGCGATGCGATGGGCATTAGCGGCGGCGTAGGCGAGGGCACCCGTCTGAAAGTCCAGGTAGTGCCCCATCACCGTGAGCGGCTCGCGCTCGGGCGCCCCGACCAGGTGGGTGTGTCCGGCCATTGCCAGCAAAACATTGCTGGTCGCCCGCCAGTTGCGCTTTGGTCCTGTTAAGCCGAACGGCGTGATGGCTACTTTCAGGGGCGTGCGCCATTGGTGATAGCCCAGGGCGGCGAGTGCGTCTGCCGTATCCGCTTCGCAGACGAGCAGATCAACTTGGGCCGCAAGCGCGGCGAGTTCGGTGGCATCGGCTTCCAGCATCTGTTTGCGCGGGTGCAGAAACAGATGCATGGCCCTTTGACTGACCCATGCGGGTTGGGGCGGCGCGCATTCCGCCCGCAAGACCTCGGCACCGCCTCTGGCGAACAGGCGTCCACAGTAACCCGCCGCATAGCCGCCAATTTCGAGCACCTTCACTTGGCACGCACGAAATTGAATATCCCCAGCGCGATGGGGGTCTTGCCAGCCCGCACCTCCGCCCGCACACACACCAGCCGGCACCCCGCCTTGACGATTTCGGCAACCGCTTCGAGTTGCATGTCCGCACGGGCGGCGTTCAGGTAGCTGATGTTGGCATTAATGGCTATTGAAAATCTTCCGGACCGTGCCGCTCGATTACCCGAGTTTCCTCGGGGCCCCAGGGCCGGTTGACGCGGCGGCCACGCTGCACCGCTGGCCGCGCCTCAAGCTCCTTGGCCCAGCGGATCACATGGGTGTACGAGGCGACATCAAGAAACTCCGCAGCTTCGTAGATGTTGTGCAGCACCAGTGCTCCGTACCAGCCGTAGTTGGCCATGTCGGCGATGCTGTATTCGTCCCCGCACAGAAAGCGGCACCCGGCCAGCCTTTGGTTGAGCACATTGAGCAGACGTTTCGTCTCCATGGTGAAACGGTTGATGCAGTATTCGATCTTCTCCGGCGCGTAGGCATAGAAGTGGCCGAAGCCGCCGCCGATGTAGGGTGCGCTGCCCATCTGCCAGAACAGCCAGGAGAGGCATTCGGCACGTTCGGCGGCGGCGGTGGGCAGGAACGCACCGAACTTTTCCGCCAAGTAAACGAGGATGGCCCCGGACTCGAAAACCCGTGTGGGAGGTGTGGTGCCGTGGTCGGCCAGTGCGGGAATCTTGGAGTTCGGGTTGAGCGCCACGAAGCCGCTACCAAACTGCTCGCCGTCGCCGATCTTGACGAGGTAGGCGTCGTATTCGGCTTCTTTGATCCCGAGTTCGAGCAGTTCTTCAAGAAGGATGGTGACCTTCACCCCGTTCGGCGTTGCCAGGGAGTGGAGTTGCAGAGGGTGCTTGCCGACCGGCAGGGTCTTTTCGTGGGTGGCGCCCGCGATCGGGCGGTTGATGTTGGCGAAGCGTCCGCCGCTTTCCATATTCCACTGCCAGACCGGTGGTGGGTTATAGGAGCTCGTCTCTGTCATGGTTGCCTTATGCACCTCTTCATTAGTTGAGCGTATCCCGGTGCTTCCACGGTGCCATCAACGACGATAGGGGCCGCATTGCCACCGATGCCGGCGCCGGCGCCGATAACCAAACAGACCGGCTGCATGCTATTTTCCGTTTATAGACCGCCGTTTGGGCACCCTCAAAAGTTGCCGAGCTTGGCGCCAACCTCAACACCAAACTGCCTGGGCAGCCCGTAGGAGGCCATCGTCCACAGGGCGGCGACCGCCAGGTTGCCGGTACGGTAACGCTCGTCGGCCAAATTGCGCCCGAAGACGCGCAGATAGTATGCGCCGCTCTGGGTGGTGAACGTTGAACTCCAATTCAGCAGATGGCGACTGTTGGAAGTGGCGTCGAATTCCGGGTCAATATCCGAATAGGTGAACACCGAGCCGTCCACGAACGACCAGCTCAGCGTATGCGTCAGGTCGCCCACGCCACCGGCGGGGTGTTCGACAATTGCCATGAGGTACGCTGTCCACTCCGGGGAGCGATTGACGGGCCGGCCGCTGAGATCGACATCAATGGCGCCGTCAAAATCGGTGTCGGCCGCAAAGGCGGCGAACTCCGCATCCTGGTAGCTGAAATTGCCGCTAAAAGACAGGTACTCGTTGACCACCCAGCTGCCTTCGAATTCGATGCCGCGCGCGTCAAGCTTGGCCGCATTGAAGAACAGCGTTTCCTGGAAGGAACCGCCGCCGGGCAGGGGAATGGAGGCGTTCAATTGGCGTTGGGCGTCGTCGTAGCGCACGTCGAAATAGACGAGGTTCATGCGCACGCGGTTGTCGAACAAGTCGGTTTTCAAGCCGACTTCGATGCTGTCGGCGAATTCCGGGTCGATGGGCCGCAGCACCAGCGGGTTCCCGAACGGGAACGGGAAGCCGCCCGTGTAGGTGCCGGTTTGATCGTTAAAAGCGCCGGACTTGACGCTGCGGGAATAGGTGGCCCAGGCGAAGGCGTTGTCGGTCACCAGATAGCCGATGGTTGCCCGGAAACTCGGCTCTGTCCAAGACTCCTCCTCTTCGGCCACATTGATCGGAAAGCGGTCGAAATCCGCGGCATCGAGCGGTTCGTCAAGGGTTGCGAACAGCCCCTCATTGGCGGCATCCGTGCCGTCCAGATATTGGTAGAGAATTTGCGTGCGCCCGGCCCACTCCTTCTTTTCGTAACTAAGGCGCACGCCGGCACCGAGTTCGAGCTTATCCGTGACCTGATAGGTGCCGTCGGCAAACCCGGCCAGCGCCTCGGCTTGCTGCCGGTTGCAGAGCACGGAGGCGTTGTCGTTGAAGGTGCCCGATGCCAGGGCGGGGTAGCCAAGCTGCGTCAATTGATCGTTCAGGCGCGTTGCGGAAGGCCCGAAGAAATCGATAAAGCCGAGTACTTGGGTAACGCAGAATTTGGTGTCGTCGGTTTGGTAGAAGCCGCCGGCCACGAAGTTGAAGGGCCCATCCAAGCTGGAATTCACGCGGATTTCCTGTTGGAAGGTTTCGCGGTCGTCATCGCGCGATGCATCGAACAGGGAGGCGCGCGTATGGCCCACATAGGTGCTCGGTAGGCGCGATTGCTGCTCGCGGTAACCGGTAACCGAATGCAGGGTGAACTGCTCGTTCAGAGCCCAATCAAGATGGCTGTAAAAGCCGTCCACATCGACTTGGTGGCCATCGGAGATGCTGAAGAAGTCGCTGCGGTCGGAAACAGCGGCCTGGTCGATGGGGTCGCCATCAAAGCTGCCGGCGAAACCGAGACTCGTGAGTGTGGCGGTCGGCGCGTTTCGGGCAACGACGGGCGGAGAGTCCATGTTGTCGCGAATCATCTCGTAGGTGAGCCGTGCTTCCAGGCTATCGTTCGGTGCCCAGAGCAGCTTGAGCCGGCCGGAAAACACATCGTCGCCGCCAATGGCCCTGCCGTCGCCCACAAAGCTTTGGGGTACCCTCTCGCCGGTTGCGAACAACACAGCCGGGTCGAAGCTGGTCGCCGAGGCGCCGTTTTTGTAGTACCCGTCGCTGCGCTGATAGATGCCGGTGGCCCGTGCGGCTAGGGTTTCGCCGCCGACATTGAGGGCAAACTTGGCATCGAGGCTTTCGAACTCGGCGTAGGCGGTGGAAACTTCCAGGCTAGTCTGGCCAAGTTCCGGCTGCTTGGTCTTCACGTTGATGACACCGGCGGTGGTGTTCTTGCCGAACAGAGTACCTTGGGGGCCGCGCAACACCTCGACGGAGGCGATATCGAAGGGTTCCAGCATTTGCGTTTGGGTGGAGAGCAGCACGAAATCATCGACCGAGACGCCAACCGGGGATTCGATGTAAAGGATGATGCCGTCCTTGCCCACCCCGCGCAGGCTGGGGTTGAAGGAATTGAAGGCCGGCGCGTTGCCGGTGACGAGGTTTGGCACCGCCGCGGTCATGTCGCCGATGTCGCGCATCAGCATCTTGTTCAGGGCCTCGTCGTCTAGGGCGGTTACCGAAATGGGGGTGATCTGGATGTCTGTCTCACCGCGGCGGGTTGCGGTAACCAGCACTTCCTCAAGCTGCGGTTGGCCCAGGGCCGGGGCAGGGTTCATTGTCGATAGGCCCAGAAAAAGTAGGCTCAATATGGGCAGCCGCAGGTGCTTGGCCCGCAATGTCCAGACTCTGGTGATTGATCGCTTGCTCATGGCGCCGCTGCCCATGCGGGTATGGGTGGCAGCGCGGCTCTGACTTGATCGTTCTTTCATGTGCATGCTTCTCCCTGTGGCGGACGCCGTCCATCCGGATTGTTGAAGTTATTTGCCCGCGTTGCCCATGACGGGGCAAGCGCCCCGCTGGGGTTCTACTCAATCTATGGGCTCGGGTAGTGTGGGGGCGCGAAAGTTCCCGAGCCGCGCGAGCTTATCACAGAAACAGTCAAGGGAAACTGTTATTAATCCCGGGTGGTGTATCAGTTTGAATTGTTTGGGGTTTGGGCGCAGCCCCAACTGTGGACCTTTGCTATCCTTACCCACCGCACTGGCCAGCAAGCGGATAGGAAGGGTCAAATACTCCGATGCACGCCGTAGATACCGAAGTACTGAGTCAAGTGAACGCTTGGTTGGATGCCGGCCAAAACGGCTGGCTGGCCACCGTCGTGCAAACCTGGGGCTCATCGCCCCGGCCCGTGGGTTCCCTGTTCGCCTGCAATCCGGATGGCCATATCGTAGGCTCCCTGTCCGGCGGTTGTGTGGAAGACGACCTGCTGGAGAAATTGCAACGCGGCGAACTGGCCAGCCAACGGGCCCAATTCTTTCAATACGGCGTTACCGCCGAGGAAACCGAAAAGCTTGGCCTGCCTTGCGGTGGCCATTTGTACGTTGTGGTCGAACCGCTTGCGCCAACCGAAGCGCATCGGCGCCATTTCCAACACTTGGCCGAGCGACTGCGGGCACGGCGCACGGTTCGGCGCCGGGTGGATCTCGGGCAGCGCACCTTCAGCGCCGAGGACGTGGAAAGCCACGAGCCGCTGAGTTGGAACCCGGCATCCGAAGTGCTCGAACACACCTATGGCCCGCGCTGGCAACTGTTCATCATCGGTGCCGGCATGGTTTCACAATACCTCGCTGAGCTGGCACTGAAGCTCGATTACGAGGTCAGCGTCTGCGACCCGCGCGAGCACTTGCTCAACGATTTCAATGTGCCGGGCGTTCGGCTCATCAACGATATGCCCGACGATGCGGTCAAAGCACAGGCCAACGACCCCGCCTCCGCCATTGCCGCCCTAACCCACGACCCGCGCATTGACGACATGGGCTTGATGGAAGCCCTCAAGACCGATGCCTTCTACGTTGGTGCCATGGGCTCCGCCCGCACATCCGCAAGCCGACGGCAACGATTACGCGCACTGGAGTTGAGCGATGCGGAAATCAGCCGTTTGCGCGCACCGATCGGCTTACCCATCGGCAGCAAAACACCGCCGGAGATCGCTGTTGCGGTGATGGCGGAGATTTTAGCCACAAGAGCACAGCAGACGTCCGCCAGCCGCGCTCAACTGGCTCGGGCCGGGGCCGGTTGAGCGGCGGCGCGGTCATACTGGCGGCGGGCAATTCGACTCGCTTCGGCAGCGATAAACGCCGCTTTCCGCTCTCCGGCAAAGGCGCCATGCTTGAAGCCACGCTGGCGCTCTATCAAGCCGTTTTCGAGCAGTGCTTCGTCGTGCTCAAACCACAGGATTCGTTTTGGGCCGGACGTCTAAGGGGGGTGTGCAGCGTCCATGCGCAGGATGCGGCGCTCGGCATGGGCCACTCGCTAGCGGCCGGAGTCGCAGCGGCCCGCCATCTCGACTATCTGTTCGTCGCTCTGGCCGACATGCCGTATGTGCAAACGGCAACGCTGGCGCAACTGCGGCGCGAATTAACCGATGCAAACTGCATCGTGCAACCCGAATGCCAGGGCAGGCCCGGGCACCCGGTGGGATTCGGCAGCGCCTATTTCGGGGAACTGCAAGCACTAAGCGGCGATATCGGCGCCAAGCCGGTGCTCGACCGACACGCCGCCCTGATTCGTCGCGTACCGGTAGCGGATACGGGCACGATTCGCGACATCGACGTGCCGCCGAGCCGTTAACCCGCCCATCTCAGCAACCGCCCGCCACAGACATCAACACCCAAACCACAGCAGATACCTACCAAAAGAGCGGGCCTGCGGGGCTTCCCTTGCGGCGCTCGGCACCATTTTCCTGCTTATCGGAGGGGGGATGGGACGAGCTTAACGGCGCCGCAAGGGAAGCCCCGCAGGCCCGCTCGTTGCCGAGTGGTGCGCTTATGCGGTGCCGTTAAGCTCGCCCCATCCCGCCCAATCGCGTCGCCCAATCGAGTTTGCTGCGGCAGGATTCATAAAAATTGTGGCCGTAGGTATAGAGCAGCCGCAACGGCTTGGCGTATTTGCGGATATGGACGGTATCGCCGCTCGCCAAATCGAAATTGACCTGGCTGTCGCAACTTACTTGCGCCCGGTCCACCCGGGCGAGCGTTACCGTAATTTCCGAGGTGCCGCGTACCACCAGTGGCCGGGCGTTGAGGGTGTGGGGAAACATGGGAACGATGACAATGGCATCCAGCGTTGGATGCATGATCGGCCCACCGGCGGAGAGCGAGTAGGCGGTGGAACCGGTCGGGGAGGAAACGATGAGGCCGTCGGAGTGCTGGTCGTAGACGAATTCATCGTCCACCCGCAGGGAAAACTCCATCATGCGCGCCATACCGCCAGCGTGTACCACCACATCGTTCAGGGCGGGCGAGTGGCCGATGCGCCCTGTTCCCCGGAACGCCCGGGCTTCCAACAAAAAGTGATCTTCCACGCGATAGTCGCCGTCGAGCACTTCGCCCAGTTGGCTGTGAATGGCTTCCGGTGCAATGTCGGCGAGAAAGCCGAGACCGCCCCGATTGATGCCGAGCACCGGCACACCCGTGTGGGCAAGATCGCGCCCCACACCAAGCAGGCTGCCGTCACCGCCCACGACAACGATCAGATCGCAGCAGTTGCCCAAATCGCCGCGCTTCGCCAAGGCATGGCCACCGCCGTTCAACATGGCCGCAGTCTGTGTTTCGATGACGACACCCACCCCCCTAGTGGCCAAGCAATCGACCACCGCCAGCAAACTATCCGCCACCTGTGTACCGGGGCGCCCGACCAAGCCCACCCGGGTGAAGTGGGCGCGCCCTTGCCCGCTTGCTTTTGCCATCGCGCCACAGTACACGAGCGGCGCGGCACTAGACAACGCGCAATCGCACGGGATGGCAGTGCTAGGCATCCTATTTTGACCAGCACGTCCTCAAGGTCTAGGAGCCTCTGCCTTCGGGCTAGGGCTTCCACTCGAAGTGGCAAAGCGTTGATGGGCCAGCCATTTCGCGGTCGCGCATGGCGGCTTTTCAAATACACTGGTGCAATATCCGGGCTAGTGTCCTGTCCCGCAAATAAGTTTGGGGATTATACGCTTGGGTTGGCAACGGTCTGTTAACCCTATAGACTGGCCCCCAAGTTGACGGGAGACGATCATGACGAAGAAGGCTCCCGGCAGGGCACACCGTAAGGGGATCACCCTGATGGAGTTGTCGCGGATGTTCCCCGACGAGGAAGCCGCCCGCAAGTGGTTCGAGGATCGTCTGTGGCCGGACGGGGTGCGGGGATGCCCGAAGTGCGGGAGCACTGACACGCATGAGTGCTCCCACGCCAAGATGCCCTACCGCTGCCGGGACTGTGGCGCGTACTTCAGCGTCAAAACCGGGACCGTCATGCAGCGGTCGAAGCTTCCCCTCCTGACCTGGCTGTACGCTATCTATCTGGACCTCACGAGCCTCAAGGGGGTCTCCAGCATGAAGCTCCACCGAGACCTCGGCATTCGACAGGCGACTGCATGGCACATGCTCCAGCGCATCCGGGAAGCCTTCGCCTATGAAGGGCCGGACGTGGTATTTCGGGGTCCGGCGGAAGTGGATGAGACGTACTTTGGAGGGAAGCGCAAGAACATGCCGAACGCCAAGCGCAAGGAACTCGCGAACATCGGTCGCGGACCGTTCGGTAAGACCGCAGTAGTCGGGATCAAGGATCGGGAGACGAAGCGCCTCCAGCGGTACGTTGATGAATTTACGGGCCGCCACAACATCCGCGAATCCGACACCATTGACCAAATAGCGCACGTTAGCGTCTCAATGGCGGGGAAGCGGCTCCCGTACAAAGAACTCATAAAGCCTAACGGGTTGTCGTCTATCGCGCGGAGCGGCTGACGTGCGCTCCTTAGAGTTGTTCGCCGGATGTGGCGGCTTGGCATTGGGGGTCGAGCAGGCGGGCTTTGAGCATGCGGGCGTCGTCGAGATCGACCCTCATGCAGTTGCGTCGTTGCGTCAAAACACAAACTGGCCAGTCTACGAAACTGACGTCCGGAACCTAGACTACAGTCGATTCGGGAAGGTAACACTCGTCTCTGGTGGGCCACCGTGTCAACCTTTTTCTGTGGCGGGTCGGCATTCCGGCTCGCGAGATCGGCGCGATATGTTCCCAGAAGCAACCCGAGCCGTCACAGAGCTAGAGCCCTTGGCATTCTTGTTCGAGAACGTCGCGGGTCTCGTTCGCCCGCGGTTCGGGCTGTATTTCGACCGTGTGCTTCGTGCCTTGCGGCGGGCCGGCCCGGGCTATCGAGTCGCGCATGTGGCCGTCAATGCCGCAGATTATGGCGTTCCACAAATCCGGCAGCGTGTTTTTATTGTCGGGTTCCGTGTGGATACCGGGGTAACTTGGGACCCACCAATTGCCACGCACGAACGAGACAAATGGGTGACGGTTTCGGAGGCGCTCGTCGATCTGCCTGATCCCGAACGCCGCCCGTCGAACATCCCCGGACACGCATTTCAGCCAAACGCGAAATCCTATCCGGGGCATACCGGGAGCCCGCCGGACAAACCCGCGAAGACTCTCAAGGCCGGGGTGCATGGTGTTCCAGGCGGGGAAAACATGCTCCGCCGCCCAGACGGTTCGGTGCGCTACTTCTCAATACGAGAGGCCGCTCGACTTCAGACGTTTCCAGATCAATGGCACTTTTCCGGCGCGTGGACAGAAGCAATGCGGCAAATCGGAAACGCCGTTCCGGTCCGGCTCGCTAGAGCTATAGCAGAGACCATCGCCAAGCCGCTACGATCTCATGCGGCGGTATAATCCCCTCAGTATTGCCGAGCTGGGGAAGAATGCCGTGCGGGCATTAATGGCCTACGACATAGCGGCACTCCCGCCTGATCCCGAGTTCGACGGCGGGGGAGTCTACGTTCTCCACTATAACGGCAAGTTTTCCGCATACGACGGACTCGGAGACCGACCGATCTATGTGGGAAAGGCGAACCCCGATCTTTATGGTCGATTGTGCGATCATGCCCAGTCGATAACCGCTGCGAATAATCTCGAACTGGATGGTTTCGGCTGCCGATGGTTAATTCTTGATCCGGTTTGGATCAACCTCACCGAGCAAATTCTCATCGAACGATACGGCCCGATCTGGAATCGGGTCCTAACCGGATTCGGTAACCACGATCCTGGCGGCGGAAGACGCAATCAGAAGAGATCGTTGTGGGATACCGTACATCCTGGCAGACCTTGGGCCGATTCGCTGAAGGATGCCGTTCCTACCGCCACCGATCTTGTTCATCGGATCAAAACTCATCGGGAGAACTCACCATGACCACTGAGAAGGGGCGAGCGGAAGCGGATTTGCAGCCGTGAATTCCGAAGGCAGAGGCTCCTAGGATCATTTGTTTTGTACAGCGAGGTGGCTTTCGTGGACGGACACGGTAGAAAATCTTCAGATCAATCAGAACTCTATCGGCATGCAGATCAGCCCGACCCAAGTGCGGGACATCAATAGGGAAATCGATAAGGCAACCCCTGGCCTGCTTAAGAAGGTGCTCAAAGAGTGGATTCCCCAAGCATGTACGAAAGAGAGCGTTAAGGTTCTGCTCGCAATGCTCGGCTTGGGGGGTTCCTAAACTGGCGTGATCGCGTACTCCATCGCGGTGGCCAAGAACCCATCGTTCATCTGGAAGCAGATTTCCACCAGGCGGCGGAATGGGCGGAGGGGCACGACAGGCTATGGGCCTTCACAGATTCCAACGCAGGCTCCAATTACTTCTCGGATTTCAGTGACGTGGGATATCTTGGCAAGATCGACTGGGCAGCGGCCGATGCCCATGTTTTGCTCCCGCCGCATACCGCAGCGCCATAGCGCTGTGAGGTTTCAGTCGGCCAAAGTGACTCCTGAGCCTTCCAGCCGACGGAAGTCGGCTTCGTTTGCGGTGGCCAATGCCGCGCCGTGAGACAGGGCCGTGGCCGCGATCATGCAATCGGGCAAAGATCCGCGGCGGCGGCCTGATTCGTTGAAAAGGCGGGCTGCGATGACCGCTTGGTCGTCCGTGAAATCGTGGCGTTGCTCAACCGCTTCCGAGGCGAATTCCAACTCATCCGGGGTCAATGGTCCGCACAGCAGCTCGGTCCAAGCAACCGCGCTCATGCCCAGGGGTTCGCCGGTTTCGAGCCACCGTCGCAGCTTCCGGTCCTCTGGCGACCCGCGGGCAAGAGCCCGAATCAGAAAGCTCGTGTCCAGTTGGATCATTGAGCTTTCGGGAGCGTCCGCTTGCCGGTTTCACGGCGTCCAGCGATGACTTCCCGCTCCCAACTGGAAAGATCAACCCCGCGCTCCCGCACGGAGGATTGCAGCCGGTCCAGCGCTTGCAGAGCGCTTGTCTCATCCGGTGAGGCAATGGAAGCTGCCATGCGAATGGCTCGCCGCAGCACTTCGGATTTGGAAACCTGCCATTGCCGCGCCAGCGATTCAAGCGCACGGACCGAACCCACATCGAGAGTATAGGTTGACTTGATGGTGGGTATGGCCATGCCCGAAGTATATGGCCATGTATTTTTTCGTCAATGCCCGGTCTGACATGACCGCATCGACTTCCGCCACCCATCCCGAATACGTCGTCCGCATCGACAACTTCGACCATCCGGTTTCCCTCGAATTGCACAAAATCCACCGTGCGCTGCCCGCCTCGCCCACTCAACCCGGCTTGCTGATTTTGCTGCATAATTCCCAAAGATAAAGGCAGATCAGAACTGCTGGCCGCTTGCCGTCAGTGGCCAGCATGGGCGCGACCACCGGGAACAGACGTGCTAGCCTAACCCAACGGCACCGCAATCCAGCGACGTAGCCGACCGACGAGGTATCCATATGTCCAGCGATGCCCACCATCGTTACCTTGCGGCACTGGGCGACGCCCAACCACTGCGTGACTACCGGTCCATCGGCGACCTGTGGCCGATTATGTGCGAAGAGGCGCGCGCCAAGGCGGCGGAGGAGCCCATTCTGGGCAGTTACTTTCATGCCACCATCCTGAATCACAAGTCTTTCGCTTCGGCGCTGAGTTTTCGCCTGGCCAGCAAGTTGGATAACCCCATGCTGCCGACCATGCTGATCCGCGACGTGATTCAGGAAGCCATCGGTGCCGATACCGGCATATTGCAGGCGGCGGAAATAGATATCCTCGCCACTTGCGCGCGTGATCCGGCCTGTGCGGACCTCTCCACGCCTTTCCTGTTCTTTAAGGGATTTCATGCGCTCCAGGCCTATCGTATCGCCCACTGGCTATGGCGCGTGGGGCGCCGCACGTTGGCGCAATTTTTTCAAAATCAAATCAGCGTCACCCTGGGCGTGGACATTCATCCCGCCGCCCGCTTCGGTGCGGGCATCATGCTTGACCACGCCACCGGACTGGTCGCCGGTGAAACCGCGGTGGTGGAGGATGACGTTTCCATCCTGCACGCCGTCACCCTTGGGGGCACCGGCAAGGTAAGCGGCGACCGACATCCCAAGATTCGCCGCGGAGTGCTGCTTGCGGCGGGCTGCAAAGTCATTGGCAATATCGAGGTTGGCGAAGGGGCCAAGGTTGGGGCCGGCAGCGTGGTGGTGGAGGACGTGCCGCCGCGTGTCACGGTGGTGGGTGTCCCCGCACGCGTTGTCGGGCGCACCACCGGTGTTCCCGCCCATTTGATGGATCAAGGCTTAGGGTAGGACCGCCGTGCCGCAGTTTGAATTTTTCGGCCGCGGGACGCCGCAGCTGGCGCAGTCTCCAAATCCAAATCAATGCAAACTGATACAGGATCTCTTGCCGTAGTTTGTTGTGGTCGTGGCAGTCGGGTATATAGCTGCCAAATTTTGGGAAACGGAAGTAAGCAAGTGGGAATGGTTGAGTTGTGAGTTCGTCACCCATCAAGCGCCCGGAGCGCCCCCTCTACTCGCTGGACGGCATCGTCATCGGCACCCTGCTCGGCTCGCTGATCGCGGGTATCTATATGATGCTACACAACTACCTGACGCTGGGTTCGCCACGGCTGGCGAAGCAAACCCTCTTCGTGGGGCTCTCCCTTTACGGTATTGTGCTAATCGCCAGCGCCTTTGCGCCGCCGCAACCCACCATCGCCTTGATTTTCGCCATCGGCCAAGCCGGGGCTGCCTACCTGGCAGCGCGGCTTCTGCAAGGCCCAAGCATTGCCTACTACGTTAAGCAGGGCACTGAAGTTCACGGCCTGTTTCGTTCCGCCCTGGTGGGCCTAATGGCGGGTATCTTCTCCTTCTTCGTAGCGCTTGTGCTGTATGCGTTGATGAATATCTAGCCCTGATATCCCACCCATTTCCCCGGGGGTCCACCGATGCAAGAACAGAAACCGATTCCCGAGCAAGAGCGGGCCTGCGGGGCTTCCCTTGCGGTGCCGTTAAGCTCGTCCCGTCCCCTCTCCGATAAGCAGGAAAATCGTGCCCAGCGCCGCAAGGGAAGCCCCGCAGGCCCGCTCGCTGCCGACTAGTGCGCTTAAAATCTTGCCACATAGAGGCTCCCAGGAGCCTCTGCCTTCGGAAGTCGCGAAAGCGAAAATCCGCTATCGCCGTTCCGTCGGCCGGTCGATTGAGGCGAATATCGAGCCATATGCAACGAAATCGAGCGGCTGACGGGGCGGATGAGAGCGGATTTGCAGCCGCGAATTCCGCAGGTAGAGGCTCCCAGCCCGCGGACGGCATTGCCAGCCTCGGGCAAAAGGGTTCTGCAATGCGTCGGGAGCGTATAGGATGCGTCAACTTTCAATATCCGAATAAGGCATGCACATGAACATCAACCGCCAATGGATACTCACCAAACGCCCGTTTGGCATGGTTGGGCGCGATAACTTCGACTACCAAGAAACACCGATACCCACAGCGGGCGACGGCGAGGTGCTGGTGCGCAACCTGTACCTTTCCTTCGACCCCACGCAACGCGGCTGGATGGAAGACCGGGAAAGTTATATGCCGCCGGTGCAAATCGGCGAACCCATGCGCGCCGGCACAGTCGGTCAGGTGGCGGCGTCCAATCATCCGGATTTCGCAACCGGTGAGCTGGTACAGACCCTGGGTGGTTGGCAGGATTTCTGCGTTGCCAGCCCATCAACAGCGCCGATGGCTCTGAACAAAGTACAGGCCGGTTTGGACCCGGCCATGCTGCTCTCGGTACTCGGCACCACCGGCCAAACCGCATACTGGGGCCTGCTTGACCTGGGCAAACCGCAAAGCGGGGAAACGGTGCTGGTCTCCGGCGCCGCCGGGGCCACCGGCTCGGTGGCGGGGCAGATTGCCCGCATCAGGGGCTGCCGTGTCATCGGCATTGCCGGCGGGCCGGAAAAGTGTGCCTGGCTAACCGAACAGGCCCGCTTCGACGCGGCCATCGACTACAAGAACGAGGATGTGGATGCGCGCATCGGCGAACTGTGCCCCAACCGAGTGGACGTATTCTTCGACAATGTGGGCGGCGATATCCTCGAGGCGGCGCTCAACCACATCAACCTGCGCGCCCGGGTGGTGCTGTGCGGCGGCATCTCCAACTACAACGCCACGAAACCGGTGCCCGGCCCGGCCAACCTGATGAATCTCGTCATCCTGCGCGCCCGCATGGAGGGCTTTATCGTCATTGATTATATGGACCGATTTGCCGCCTCCGCCGCCGAGTTAACGAGCTGGGTGCAGAGCGGCGAACTGGTTTACCAAGTGGATGTTCAGGAAGGGTTCGAGAACATTCCCGACACCCTGAATCGGTTATTCACCGGCAGGAATATGGGCAAACAATTGCTGAAGCTGGGCGAACCGAGTTCCTAGGAACCCGCGCCCTAGGAATTCGCGGCGGCAAAATTTCGTTCTGGCCATTGTTCAGCCAGTTGCTTCCACGCGCCGACATTGGTGCGATTCGATGCGCTGCTCGTCCCGCTCTCGCGAAAGGTGGCAGCCTTAGACGTCATAATCAAGCTCGACCTCGGGCGAAACCGGATGGCTTTGGCAGCTAAGCACAAAGCCATCGGCAACCTCTTGTTCGGACAGGGCATGGTTGACATCCATTTCCACCCGCCCCTTGAGAACCCGCGCCTTGCAGGTGGCACAGACGCCGTCCTTGCAGGCATAGGGCACATCAAGGCCCCTGGCGCTCGCCCGGTCGAGCAGGTTTTCGCCGCTGTACTCCAAGTCGAAAAAATAGCGTTTGGCGTTCAATCGCACCAATACCCTGGCCGCATCGCCGCCGAACCGGCGTACCCGCTCCTCCTGTCTGCGCATGCGCTCCGCCGCGTCTTCGGCGGAAGCGGAAAATAATTCGCAGTGGATGTGCGCCGCCGCAACGCCTTCGCCGCGCAACCCGCGGGTAACCTCCGAGACCATGGATTCGGGGCCGCACAGATAGAATTCATCAAAGCCCGCCAAGGGCAGTAGCCGCTTGATGAACTGAGCGCCCTTGGCGTTGTTGATACGGCCGTTGAACAACTCGTTGTCCTGCAGTTCTTCACTAAACACCGGAATCAAATGAAAGCGGCCCAAGAAACGGTTTTTCAACGCGAGCAGGTCGTGGCGAAACATCATGGACGCGGTTGTTTTGTTGCCGTACAGCAAGGTGGCGCGGCTGGTCGGATTACCGTTTAGCGTAGTCTGGATGATCGACAAAATCGGCGTTATGCCGCTGCCCGCCGCGATGCAAAGATAACCGATACCGGGTTTGTCGGCGTTGGCGGCGACGAAGCGGCCTTCCGGTGTCGCCACTTGCAGCTTGGCACCCGCCCGTAATTCCCGGTTGGCGTAGGTGCTGAAGCGCCCCCCCGGCTGCTGTTTGATGGCAACCTCAAGCGGAGCCCCGGGCATACTGCAAATCGAGTACGAGCGGCGCACCGGCACACCATCGATGTTTCGCTCAAACGTCAGGTATTGGCCTGGCTTGAATGCATACTCAGCGGCTAATTCATCGGGAATTTCCAAACAAACGCGCACGGCTTCGTCGGTTTCCGGTTGCACATGGGCAACCCTGAGACGATGCGTCTTCATGGCGGCCATTGCCGAAGCTTGTTACGGCTACCAGTTCGCATTGGGATGGGTACGCGCTAGGTGCTGCATTTCCGCCAGCATGGAACCGAGGTGTTCCGTGTGTTTGCCACTACGGCCGCCGGTAACCCGCCGCTTGCCCAACGGCAGTGCCAAGCTGGCGGCACCGATGGTCTCGGCGACCGCCACCGACCAGGGGCGCTCAAGATCGGCCCGATCGGGCAGCACCCCCGAAGCAATGAGGCTTGCCTCCTCCGCGGCCACGAGGAACATTTCGGACTGATACCCCCAAACATCCTCCAATGCGGATTGCATGCGCTTGTGGCTCTCCTCGGTGCCGTCGCCGAGACGCTTGAGCCATTCGCTGGAGTGGCGCCGGTGATAGGCCGCTTCCTTGAGGCACTTGTCGGCAATCTCGGCGAGGTTGGCGTCGGCGCTCTTGGCCAGCCGCGCGAGGTAGAGTTCGTCGAACAGATCCACCAGGAACTGGCGTGCGTAAACGGCGGCGAAATCGTCACCGGGCAGTTCATAGATCAAGAGATTTCGGTAGTCGGGCGCATCGCGCAAGTAGGCGTATTCGTCTTCGCTGCGCCCGCCTAGCGATGCAGCGTACTCATACAGCGCCCGTGCTCGACCCAGCAGGTCCAGGGCGGTGTTCGTGATGGCCAGGTCTTCTTCGAGAAAGGGCGCCTTGCCGCACCACTCCGAGAGGCGATGCCCTAAAACCAAGGCGTCGTCGGCAAGCCCGACCACTGCGTTGAGCAAGCTCACAGATGCTTAACCCCTTCCGGTAGTTTGTACCAAGTTGCCTGTCGGTAGGGCTTGTTGTCGGCGGGGTCGAAGAACGAGGGCGCGTCTTCTTCCTGGGAGGCAACGATATCGCTGGAGCGCACCACCCAAAGGCTCACCCCCTCGCGACGGCGGGTGTAGATTTCGCGGGCGTATTGCAGCGCCATCTCCGCATCCTGGGCGCGCAGGCTGCCGGCGTGGCGGTGCTCCAAGCCACGCCGGGCACGCACAAAGACTTCGTAGAGGGGCATTGCTTCAGCCATGGCGGTGATCCTTGACGGTGCCGGCTACTAGCCTTGTTCGGAGTGTTTTTCCGCGTAGGCCGCCACCGCCTCGCGCACCCATGTGCCTGCCTCGTGAACCCGCCGGTGCGTCGCTAAGCGCTCCCGATTGCAGGGCCCGTCGCCGGCGACGACGCGGTTGAACTCGTCCCAATCGATGGCACCGGTACGGTAATGGCCCGCCTCCGCATCCCACTCAAGGTCCGGATCGGGGATTTCCAGCCCGAGAATCTGCGCCTGTTGCACCGCCTGGTCGATGAATTTTTGCCGCAGGTCGTCGTTGGAGTAGCGCTTGATCTTCCAAGCCATGGACTGGGAACTGTGCGTGGAATCGGCGTCCGGCGGACCGAACATCTGGATGCTCGGCCACCACCAGCGGTTCAGCGCATCCTGGGCCATGGCTTTTTGTTCGGGCGTTCCCTTGGCCAAGGTATACATGATGTCGTAGCCCTGCCGCTGATGGAAACTTTCCTCCTTGCAAATACGCACCATAGCGCGAGCATAGGGGCCGTAGGAGCAACGCTGCAACGGGATTTGATTGATGATGGCCGCACTGTCCACCAACCAGCCGATAGCGCCTATATCCGCCCAGGTTAGCGCCGGATAATTGAAGATTGACGAATATTTCGCGCGCTCGTCGTGCAGCGCCGCAATCATCTCCTCGCGGCTGGCACCCAGGGTTTCGGCGGCGCTGTACAGATAGAGCCCGTGGCCGCCCTCGTCCTGCACCTTGGAGAGCAGGATGGTTTTGCGTTTGAGCGACGGGGCGCGGGTAATCCAGGAACCCTCCGGCTGCATGCCAATCACCTCGGAGTGAGCATGCTGGGAAATTTGACGGATCAACGTCCTGCGATACGCCTCCGGCATCCAGTCCTTTGGTTCGATGCGTTCATCGTTGTCGATACGGGCCTGAAAACGGGCTTCGAGGTCCAATGCTTCGGACACGTCCACACTCCTGTAGGGATTCATCCATCAAGCTACCACATTGAGGCGCAACATCAATCAGGCGGAGGCCCCCAAGAGCCTCTGCCTAGACAACCCACAAGAGGCCCGCGTTAAATGAACGATCTTTAGTGAGGCGGGGTCTTCGTGACACAACATCATCGATTAATCGTTTTGGGTTCCGGCCCGGCCGGCTACACCGCAGCCTTGTATGCGGCGCGGGCCAATCTCCAGCCCGCACTGATCACCGGCATGGAGGTCGGCGGCCAGCTCACAACAACCACCGAAGTTGAGAATTGGCCCGGCGGTCATACCCATCTTCAGGGTCCGGAGTTAATGACACAGATGGCCGAGCATGTGGAACGCTTCGATACCGCCATCATCAACGACCATATCCACACAGCCGCACTCGGCACCCGTCCGTTTCGTCTGGAGGGCGACAGCGCCGTTTACAACTGCGATGCGTTGATTATCGCCACCGGCGCATCCGCCAAATACTTGGGCCTGCCCTCGGAGGAACGCTTTCTCGGCCGCGGGGTCAGCGCCTGCGCCACCTGCGACGGATTCTTCTATCGACAACGGGAAGTGGCCGTGATCGGGGGCGGCAATACCGCCGCCGAGGAGGCGCTCTATTTATCCAACATCGCCACCAAAGTACATCTGGTACACCGGCGCGACGAAATGCGCGCCGAGAAGATTTTGCAAGACCGCCTATTCGCCAGGGAAAACGTCGAGCCTATCTGGTACCACACCCTAAGCGAAGTGCTCGGTGACGATACCGGCGTCACCGGCATGCGCATCGCGTCCACCAAGGGAGATGGCGAGCGGTCGATCGATTTGCAGGGTGTCTTCATCGCCATCGGCCATACGCCGAACACCGGCCTTTTCGATGGCCAACTCGATATGGCGGACGGCTACATCAAGGTGGTGAGCGGCACGGCAGGCAACGCCACGGCAACCAGTGTGCCGGGCGTATTCGCGGCGGGCGATGTGGCCGACCAAGTTTATCGCCAAGCCATCACGTCCGCCGGGTTCGGCTGCATGGCGGCGCTCGATGCGGAGAAGTATCTGGCGGAGATGGCCGGATAGCGAGCGATACTCCCGAACGCGGCAAAGCGGCTCTTGGGAGCTACACGAAGTGGCAGGAAACGCTGCCGAGTTCACCATAATCCACGTTGAAAGTGTCACCGGCTTGCACAGTGACCGGGCGGGTGAAGGAACCGGACAAGATGACTTGACCGGGCTCCAACGAGATGCCGTGCGGCGCGAATTTTCCGGCGAGCCAGGCAATCCCCCGGCCGGGATGGCCCAAGACGGCGGCCGCCACGCCGCTTTCTTCAATGACGCCGTTCTTGTACAACAAAGCGCCCACCCAGCGTAGGTCGCATTGCGCGGGTTTGATTCGCCGCTTGCCCATGACAACGCCGGCGTTCGCCGCATTGTCGGCAATGGTATCGAGCACAACCCGCGAGCGTCCGCTGTCCGGGTCCACGCGAAAGCTGCGCGCCGCGATGATCTCGACGGCCGGCACCACATAATCCGTTGCATCAAGCACCTCAAAGAGGGTGACCTGGCCGACCAGCGGACGTTTCAGCACGAACGCCAATTCAACCTCCAGCCGCGGGTCGGTGAATTGCGCCGCCTCGATCTCGGCACCCTCGTCGAAAAACATATCGTCCAGCAAAGTGCCGTAATCGGGTTCGTCAATACCCATGGCCTCTTGCATGACGCGGGCCGTCAAGCCGATCTTGCGCCCCCGAACACGGCGGCCCGCCGCGAGTTTCATGGCCACCCAGGCATCCTGGATCGCGTAGGAGTCGGCGATATCCATAGCGGGGAAGTCCAGGGAAATGGGCCGAATTTGGCGGCGCTCACGTTCCGCGCTGTCGAGTGCGCGGGCCGCCTGTTTGATTTGGGAATCATTCAGCATGGCATCATGAGATATGTGGGCTCGTTAAACTCGGCTGCTGACCGGCAGCGGCGCGGCCACCCTGCCGGTGACGATGACGGGCTTGCCGGCTAAATCCACCGCACTAATCCACAGCCGCAGAAGTCCTCAATGATAACGCCGCAATGGAGGAGACAGGTAACCCGCATAATGACCGTTGCTGCCAGCCTGCTTTGCGTCCGAGGGCGCGGGCTCCTAGCCGACGTCAATCGCCGCCGCAGCTTAGGGGTTGGCCTTTTGCGTTTTCACGAATGCCGTCGCCGTCGCTATCGGTCGCCTGGCGTACACGTCCTTGGGCATTGATGATCAGTTGCCTGGCGAAACGGGCATCTTGGTTGGCGGGGCAGTATTGGAAATTGCCGGGTTGCCAATCCGTTACGCCTGTTGCCGCGAAGCGCAGATAGGCCCGGTTGCCGAACGAGCGCCAGACGATGGTTGCTCCGGCTTCGGGCTTGGCGAATCGGGCACCGACGAACTCGCCGTCGTCCAGGCACCGGTTATTGTTGGTGTCGGCAAAAACCAACATGCCTTTGTGCCAGTCTTGCCGGTTGCCGCACCTTGGGCCTTGGCCCGCGCAGAGAGTCATAGTGCGGTTGTGCGAAATCGCGAGTTGACGTGTGCTGTTTACGGCCCCTGCAAGGGCATTGATTTGGGCGGTGGCGCGTTGTGCGGCCGCCAACTCCGTAAATTCCGGAATGGCCGTGCCCATGAGCACAGCCGCCACGGCCAAGGCAACCATCAATTCGTTTAGGCTGAATCCGGCGCTGGCCCGCGAGGCAACTGTGCCGAACGTTTTGTTCGGGGACCGCATGAGGGCAGCGTACAGCCCGCCGCACGGGGCTTACAGTGGCGCCTGGCCCGTTATCTTTTAAGAGATTGACGTTGCCGCTCGTCAGCCAACATGCCATTCAGCGTGGACTTCCAGGAGCCTCTGTCCGCGGAAGTCGCGAAAGCGAAAAGCCGCTAGCCACCCCGTGGGTTGGTCGATTGAGGCGAATATCGAGCCATATGCAACGAAATCGACCGGCCGACGGAGCGGATGAGAGCGGCTTTGCAGCCGCGAATTCCGAAGGCAGAGGCTCCTAGATGTAAGGCCCACTCGCTAACGGGTGGTACGCCTAAATCTCGCTCTTCGGGGTTGGTGAGATAGCCGGGTTAGACAAACGGCAGCCAGCGCAACCAGCGTCGCTTTTGCTTCGTTTCTTGCTCTTGTGTTTCCCCTTGTTTCGCAGCCGGCACCGGCGGGGGCTTGAACCCTTCCGGGTGCTCCAGGGTGAGCGGCGGCGGCACTTCGGGGCGGTCGAGCACACCGAATGTCATCAGGTTAATCCAGGAGCGGTTGCGGTTGCGGATGCGCTCGTCCAAAACGAGGTCGCCATTGGCGTCAAAGGCGGCGTGATTCGGGTAGTTTATTGCCAATACGCGCAAGGCGTCATTGGCGGCATCGGTCAAACCGAGCTTGTAATTCGCTTCGACCAGCACGATGAGGGCTTCGGGGATGGGTTCATCGGCGGAAGGGTAGTTCTCCAGCACATACCGGGCGCGGTTGGCCGCCGCCGCATAGGCGCCGCGCCGCAAGTAGTAGTCGGCAATGTGCAATTCGGAAGCGGCGAGCAGGTTGCGTAGATAAATCATGCGCTGGCGGGCATCCGGTGCGTACTGGCTGTGCGGATAGTTTTCCAGCATTTCCGCGAGGTCGGCGTAGGCTTGCTGGGCTGCGGTCATGTCCCGCTGGGAAATATCCGAGGAGAATACCCGGTCGATCAGGCTGCGGTTTTTGTTGTAGGCCGCAAGGCCCTTGAGGTAATAGGCGTAGTCGATGTTGTCGTGCTGCGGGTGCAGCCGGATGAAGCGGTCGGCGGCGGCGCGGGCCGTGTCGTGGTCGGAGGATTGGTAACGGGCATAAACCAATTCGAGTTGCGCCTGTTCGGCGTAGCGCCCGAACGGAAAGCGCGCCTCAAGCCGCTCCAGCATATTGATGGCGCGGTCATAGTTGCCGGAGCGCAGGCTGCGCTGGGCGTTACCGTAGAGGATTTGTTCGGTGGTGTTGAGATCTTCGTCCTCGTCTTTGTCGCGGCCGCCGATAAACGGGATGTATTGGCAAGCGCCGAGGGTGCCGATCAGGGTGGCCAGCAACAACAGCCGGAGGAGCGGGGCGGTGAACACACTCATGGTGTTAATCTACCACAATCCGATTGGACGGCATTGAAGATGCGCCACCGCGGTAGCAAGTTGGTGAGGTATGCGGACTAGAGTGGTGCCCCCGGAGTGGGCCGGTGAGCGGGCTGATCGCGCCGCCGCCGCCTTGTTCGATGGCCATTCCCGGTCGGCTATAACGGCTTGGATGCGTCGCGGCGCGCTCACCGTCGATGGCCGGCCCTGCCAGCCGGATGCCAAATTGCGCGGCGGGGAACGGCTGGCCATCGTCGCGGATGCCGAGCTTTCCGGTAGCGCTTCTCCGGCGGAGCATTGGGCGGTTCCTCAGCCCGTTGCTTTCCGTATCCTGCACGAGGACGATCATTGTCTGGTGGTCGATAAGCCCGCGGGCCTGGCCGTTCACCCCGGCGCGGGGCGGCCATGCAACACCTTGGTCAATGGCTTGCTCCACCATCGCCCCGGTCTTGGCAAACTGCCGCGCGCCGGCCTGGTACACCGCATTGATATGGACACCTCCGGTTTGTTGGTGGTGGCCGCCTCCGCCCCCGCGCACCGCAAGCTGGTGGCCGCCATCGCCGACCATGCGGCGGTTCGGCGCTATTTGGGGGTCGCCGAGGGGGTGTTGATTGCCGGGCGCAGCATCGACAGTCCCATCGGTCGTGACCGACGTGTGCGCGTTCGGCAACAGGTGCGCCAAGATGGCCGGCAGGCATTGACCCAGGTGCTCGTTAAGGAGCGGTTTCGGGCCCATACCCTGGTCGAGGCGCGATTGCGGACGGGACGCACTCATCAGATCCGGGTGCATATGGCCAGCATCGGCCATCCGCTGGTCGGCGATCGTTTGTACGGGGCCCGGGGCCGGCTGCCGCGCGCCCCGCATCCCGAGGTCATGCTGGTCTTGCGCGGGTTTGGTCGTCAGGCGCTGCACGCCGCTGAATTGGCATTCGACCACCCCATTACCGGGGTGCCCCTGCGTTTCGAGGCACCGCCGCCTCGGGATTTCGCCGAACTGGTTGCGATGTTGCGCCAAGATCGGGAGAGTCGGTCTTGAGTGCCACCGTACAGGGCGTTGTCTGGATTGAGGCAACTTGGCCGGCTCCGGTGGCCGTGCAGGCGCTCACCACCACGCGGGCCCTGCTGAACCGTGCCCTGACTGCCGCGCCGGATCCTTCGCAGCCAGATCGTCTTCCGTCGAGTTTTCCACGGTTGGAACATTCCCGGTTAAAGCATTTGCAGTGGTTGCGCCAAGTACACGGCAATCGTTGTATTCACGCTACCGTTGGGAGCAGCCCGGCAACCCCGCGGGCCGATGCGGCCTGGACCGATGCGGCGAATCTGGGGCTTGTCGTTTTGACCGCCGACTGTGTGCCCATCGTGGTGACGGATGGTCGTGGTGAACGTATTGGTGTCGCGCATGGCGGTTGGCGCGGTTTGGCCGAGGGGGTGGTCGCCAGCCTGATTGCCGGCATGGGCGTATCCGGCTCTCTAATGGCGTGGATCGGCCCCGCCATTGGCCGCGATGCCTACACAGTGGGCGAGGACGTATACGAGACCGTGCGTTCGGCGTTCGGTCGCACCTTGACCGAGGCGGTATTTTCTGCGGCTCCGTGGCCGGGCAAGTGGCATCTTGATCTGTTCGCCCTGTCCGGGCGGTTGCTTAACGCGGCGGGCGTCAATGCGGTCTATGGTGATCGGCTCTGTACATTCTCGGACCCGCGTTTCCACTCGTACCGCCGCGATGCCACGACCCGGCGGATGGCGACAGTCGTATGGAAAAAACGGTTACCCGGCGCTGCTGCTGGAACCAACTGATACAAGGCCAACCGATCGGTAGTGTGGCAGTTTGAATTTTTCGACCCCGGGACGCCACGGTTGTGGCCGCGCCCAAACCGGAAGCAATGCAAACTGATACACCACCAACCGATCAAATGGTTTGACAGCCATGCGCATTACCCCAAGAATAGCTGCCCTTTCCGTCGTCCCTGTTTGATAGTGCAGGGTAATCAAACGGTTATTTGAATTTTGCGCGTGGGTTCGGCGCAACCTTGGCGTTGTTTGCCGAACCCGCTGTTTGTTGGGGATAGCAGGCACGGGCTCATGGCCACAAGCGAGATGCTCTCAGGCGCCGAAATGCTCATTCGCTCGCTCCAGGACGAAGGCGTGGAGTACCTCTTTGGTTATCCCGGCGGGGCGGCCCTGCACATCTACGACGCCCTCTTCAAACAGCAGAAGGTGCAGCACATATTGGTGCGCCATGAACAGGCCGCCACGCACATGGCCGACGGTTACGCCCGTGCCACCGGCAAGCCGGGCGTGGTGTTGGTTACGTCCGGCCCCGGTGCGACGAACGCGGTCACCGGGCTCGCCACCGCCCATATGGATTCCACACCCCTTGTGGTGATTTCCGGACAGGTGCCCAGCACCCAGATCGGTACCGACGCCTTTCAGGAAACAGACATGATTGGGGTGTCGCGCCCCGTCGTTAAACACAGCTTTTTGGTACACGACTGCTCCGAGATCCCCGAGACGGTGAAAAAAGCCTTCCACATCGCCACCACCGGTCGCCCCGGTCCCGTGGTCATTGATGTGCCCAAGGACACCACCGATCCGGATATCACCGCTCCCTATCACTACCCCAAGTCGGTGCAACTGCGCTCGTACAAACCGGCGCGAAAGGGCAACGGGCGGCAGATTCGCAAGGCGGCGCAAGCATTGATAAAGGCTCGCCGCCCGGTCGTTTACACCGGCGGCGGCGTCATTCAGGGCGATGCTTGGGAACTGCTTACGCGCATCGTGCGCCGGCTGGGCTATCCGGCCACCAATACATTGATGGGCTTGGGTGCCGTGCCCGGGGATGATCGGCACTTTATCGGCATGCTCGGCATGCACGGCACCTACGAAGCCAACATGGCCATGCACCATGCGGACTTGATTCTGGCCGTCGGCGCCCGCTTTGACGACCGGGTAACCAATAATCCCGCCACCTTTTGCCCCGATGCCACCATCATCCACATCGATATCGACCCGGCCTCGATCTCGAAAATTGTTGCGGCCGATATTCCCATCGTCGGCCATGTGTACCCGGTGCTCGACGAGTTGGAACAGGCCATTAATGCGGCCCTCACCGAAGCCCCCGACTTGCCGGATGCGGCGGCCTTGGAGGCTTGGTGGCAGCGCATCCGCAAGTGGCGTGCGGCCTATGGGCTTAACCATGACCTGCCGCTGGAGGGAGACGGCGTGATTCTGCCGCAGCAGGTGGTGCAAAGCCTGTATCGCGTCACGGGCGGCGACGCCTACATCGCCAGCGATGTGGGCCAACACCAGATGTTCGCCGCTCAATACTACAAATTCCCCGCCGGTCGCCGCTGGATCAATTCCGGGGGCCTTGGCACCATGGGTTTCGGCCTGCCCGCCGCCATGGGCGTGCAATTCGCTTACCCGCAGGCCACAGTCGCCTGCGTGACGGGCGAAGGCAGCTTTATGATGAACATGCAGGAACTTTCCACCTGCCTGCAATACGGCTTGCCGATCAAGCTTATCTGCATCAACAATCAGGCACTCGGCATGGTGAAGCAGTGGCAGGATATGCAATACGGTGGCCGTCTTTCACAGAGCACCTACAGCGATTCCTTGCCCGATCTGAAGACGCTGGTCGAAGCCTTTGGCCATGTGGGTTTTCGGGTCGAGACGCCCGGCGATTTACAGGACGCCATGCGCGCCACCTTCGGCCCCGCACTCAAGGACAAGCTGGTGTTTCTTGATGCCTGGGTGGACCCGGAGGAACACGTCTACCCCATGGCCATCAAGGGCGGTTCCATGCGCGATATGTATCTCGACAAGATCACCACGAGCCAACAGGGAGACTACATGTAATGCGCCGCATCATCGCCCTGCTGCTGGAAAACGAAGCGGGCGCGCTCTCCCGTGTTGTCGGGCTGTTTGCCCAGCGCAATTACAACATCGAAACACTCACCGTCGCGCCCACGGACGACCCGACACTCTCCCGCGTTACCATCGTTACCCAGGGCGGCGATGAGAGGATTGAGCAAATTACCAAGCATCTCCACCGGCTCATCGAGGTGGTGAAACTTCAGGATCTCTCGGAAACCAGCCATGTCGAGCGCGAGCTGATGTTTGTGAAGGTATGCGCGGAAGGGCCGGGTCGGGCGGAAGTCAAACGCACCAGCGACATATTCAGGGGGCAGATTGTCGACGTCACGGCGGACGCCTACACGGTGCAGCTAACCGGCACCAGCGACAAACTCGACGCCTTCGTTCGGGCGCTGGGCAAGGCCAAAATATTGGAGGTTGTTCGCTCGGGCGTATCGGGCATTAGCCGCGGGGACAAGGTCCTGAGTGTCTAGCTGGCACATTATGCTCGCAGCACGGTCGTATTTTCGGAAATGTCTAAACACGCCAAGCCTATGGAAGTTCTCCAGCGCGGCCCTGACAGATGCGCCAGCGCCCGATTCCCGGGAAGGACTGGGCCTGGGGTGCCCGCCTTGCGGCGCGTTCAGCGCGCTCCACCCCCTCTCATGCCGCAGGAAGAGCGGGCCCGGCGCCGCAAGGCAGGCACCCCAGGCCCAGTCGCTGCCGGAGAATCCCGCCCCGCCCATTGACGCGCCGAAATAGACTAAGATTGCCCCGCAAGAGGAATACAGATGCAAGTGTATTACGATAAAGACGCCGACCTGTCGATCATTCAAAACCAGAAGGTCGCCGTCATCGGTTATGGCTCCCAAGGCCATGCACACGCCAATAATTTACGCGACTCCGGTGTGGAGCAGGTTATCGTGGGCCTGCGTAGCGGCTCGGACTCCCGCAGCAAGGCCGAAAACGCCGGTTTTCGGGTGGCCGAAGCCGCCGCGGCCGCGGCCGATGCGGATTTGGTGATGATTCTGACGCCGGATGAATTGCAGCCGGCGCTGTACCGGGAACATCTCGAGCCCAATCTGCGGGAGGGTGCCGCGCTCGCTTTCGCCCACGGCTTCAACATCCATTTCGAACTGATCGAACCGCGCGACGACCTCGACGTCATCATGATTGCGCCCAAGGGCCCCGGCCATACTGTTCGCGCCAACTACAGTGCGGGTAACGGGGTGCCAAGCCTCATTGCCATTGGCCAGGACGCCACGGGCCAAGCCAAGCACCTGGCGCTTTCCTACGCTTGTGCCATCGGTGCGGGCCGGGCGGGCATTATCGAGACAACCTTCCGCGAGGAAACCGAGACAGACCTGTTCGGTGAGCAGGCGGTGCTGTGCGGCGGCAGCGCGGCCTTGGTGCAGGCGGGCTTTGAAACCTTGGTGGAGGCCGGTTATGCGCCGGAGATGGCGTACTTCGAGTGCCTGCACGAACTGAAGCTGATTGTTGACCTTTACTACGAGGGCGGCATTGCCAATATGTGGTATTCGGTGTCCAATACCGCCGAATATGGGGGCCTGAGCCGGGGTTCGCGCATAGTCACCGACGAGACGAAGGCGGAAATGAAGCGTATCCTTGCGGAAATCCAAAGCGGTGCCTTTGCCCGGGAATTCGTCACGGAGAACCAAGCGGGGGCACCAGGCATCAAAGCGCGCCGGCGGCTGACCGCGGCGCACCCCGTTGAGGCTGTGGGCGAGCGTCTGCGCGGCATGATGCCTTGGATTCAGGAAAACCGGTTGGTGGATAAGTCGAAGAACTGATTGAACCCATGGCGGGGCCGAAAAAACCGAAACTGCGGGCCGTGAAAACGGGCTTGCGTCGCCCTGCGGCGGCGGCCGATGCGTCCCAGACCCCGGCGGCGGATTCCTTGCAGCCGGAATTTGCTACCCAGGCCGAGTCTTCGCGGGCACCGCGGCCTGCGGCGGCGCGGCGGCGCGGCATCTATCTGTTGCCCAATTTGCTGACGACGGGCGCGCTGTTCGCGGGCTTTTACGCCACGGTCGCCGCGCTCAATGGCCGCTTCGGCACCGCCGCTCTGGCGATTTTCGCCGCTATCGTCCTCGATACCGCCGATGGGCGCGTGGCGCGCATGACCCATACCGAAAGCAATTTCGGTGCCCAATACGATAGCCTATCGGACTTGGTGGCTTTTGGTGTCGCGCCGGCGCTCGTAGCGTTTCATTGGGGCCTGTCGAACCTCGGCCAGATCGGTCTGGTCATTGCCTTCACCTACATCGCCTGCACCGCCCTGCGGCTTGCCCGGTTCAACACCAACAGTGACCTCAGCCGTTTTGAAGGCCTGCCATCGCCGGCGGCGGCGGCTGTCATTGCTTGTACGGTTTGGGTTTGGGAAGAATATGCAGCCGGGGTGCCCAGCCAGTTTGCCGCCTCAATGCTCGGCGCCATTACCGCCACCATCGCGTTGCTGATGGTTTCAAACCTCGCTTATTTTTCGCCCAAACAACTGGGCTTGAAAGGACGGGTGCCTTTCGTGACGCTGGTTTTGGTGGTGCTGGCGTTCGCGGTTCTGCTGGCCGACCCGCCCAGTATCTTGTTGGCGCTCTCAAGCTGCTACGCACTTTCGGCACCGGCTCGCTTTGTTTGGCGGTGGTGGCGGGGCGGCTAATGCTTATTCAACCAAAACCGCCCGGTACCGTACCCGGTTCGGAAATCACGCCGGAATCCGTTTACCGGGCCCGCCGCCGGTTTGTGCGGGGGCTGGGCTTGGCGATGGGCGCGTCTCTGCTTCCCGGCGTTCGCTCGGCTGCCGCGAACCCATCCGCCGACGCCTTACCCAGCGAAGACGAACCCCTGACGCCGGAAGCCATCGTCACCGGCTACAACAACTTCTACGAGTTCGGCACGGACAAGGAAGACCCGGCCAAATACGCCCACAACCTAACCATCGAACCTTGGACGGTAGCGGTGGTGGGTGAGGCCAAAAAGACCGGGCGTTTCGCTCTTGAAGACCTGCTGGCCGGCTTCACCAGCGAGGATCGCGTTTACCGCTTTCGCTGCGTTGAAGCCTGGTCCATGGTGGTGCCTTGGCGCGGCATTCCCATGCGGCAATTCCTGGCGCAATTCGAGCCCAACGGCAATGCCCAGTATGTGGAATTCACCACCTTGCTCCGGCCGAGTGAAATGCGTGGCCAGCGGTCGCTGTTCGGCAGCATCGCTTGGCCCTATGTCGAGGGCCTACGCATGGACGAGGCCTATCACCCCTTGACCTTGATGGTGACCGGTGTGTACGGCAAGGATTTGCCGAAGCAAAACGGTGCCCCTCTGCGATTGATGGTGCCTTGGAAATACGGTTTCAAATCCATCAAATCCATCGTCAAGATTCGCTTTACCAGCGATCAGCCAAAAAACTCCTGGAACCTGACCGCGCCGAATGAATACGGCTTCTATGCCAACGTCAATCCCGCGGTGGACCATCCGCGTTGGAGCCAGGCGACGGAGCGGCGGCTGCCGAGCAGTTTCTTCGCCCCCAACCGCCGGCCGACCTTGCCCTTCAACGGCTACGCCGAGCAGGTGGCGAGTTTGTATGCGGGCATCGATTTGGCGCGCTATTTTTAACTCGCCTATCTCACCAGTTTGCTTGCGGTACGCCGATGCACCCACCCCGTCCGACCGTGCTCCCGTCGCATGCCCTGAGCTCTTATCAAGTACGCCGTCGGCCCCCTCCCGTCTACTTGTGAGTGGCTGATCGCAAATTATCAGCCGGGTTTGGCACTTGATGTTGTTGAAGGCGACCACCTTTGTCCTGTTTGCTTTGCCGCTGGCTTGGCTGGTCTTTGCCGTTACCGGTGAAATCCGCGATCCGGGTTCCATCCTGGGTGCCGACCCGCCCGAGGCCGTGCTTCTGCATTTGGGCGAGTGGGGCCTGCGGGCCCTGTTGGCAACACTGAGCATTTCCACCATTCGGCGGCGCTTCGGTTACACGCCGATTCTCAGGGTCAGGCGCATGGCGGGGCTGTTCGCTTTTGCATACATCGCCCTGCACCTGCTGTTTTATCTTTGGTTTTTTGTCGAATTTAACGGTAGCCTGATCGTTGAAGAGCTGGCGGAACGACCCTATATCACGGTGGGTTTCGCCGCTTTTCTCATGCTCGCCGCCCTTGCCGTCACCTCAACCAATGGCTGGCAACGACGTCTGCGCCGCCGCTGGCGGCAGTTGCATCGGTTGGTCTATGCCGCCGCCGTGCTCGGCATTGTGCATTTTTATTGGCTGACCAAGGCGGATTACGGCGAGGTGCTGTTGCACGGCCTTTGGCTGGCGCTGCTTTTTGCGGACCGCGTACTGCCGGCCAAAAGCTGGCGTAACTAACCCATCCATCTCAGCAACTCGATGGGGCGGCGATAGCGGCTTTTCGCTTTCGCGACTCCCGCGGGCAGAGGCTCTTAGGAGCCTCTGCCCGCGGAATTCGCGGCTGCAAACCCGCTCTCATCCGCCCCGTCGGCCGCTCGATTTCGTTGAATATGGCATGATATTCGCCTCAATCGACCGGCCGACGGGACGGCGATAGCGGCTTTTCGCTTTCGCGAATTCCGCGGGCAGAGGCTCCTAGGCAGCCCGAATTACCCGCCCCGGCCGCGCCCCGGTATCCGCATCGTTCTCCCGCGTTTTGACGCCAGCCACAAAGGTATGCAAATAGCCGCTGGCCGATTGCAGGATGCGGCTACCGCCAGCGGGCAGGTCGCTGTGTACGCCGAGCCGCCCGAGTTCGAGGCGTTCCAGGTCGAACAGATTCATGTCCGCCCGTTTGCCGGCCGCAATGCTGCCGCGATCGGCCAGGCCGAACAGGTCCGCATTGCGCTGTGTTTGTTTGTGGACGATCAGTTCAATCGGCACCCGCCGTTCGCTGCCCAAACCGCGCACCCAGTGGATGAGTTGGTAGGTGGGCATCACGCCGTCGAAGATCAGGTTCACATGGGCACCGGCATCGGACAGGCCGATGGTGGTATGCGGGTGGCGCAGCAATTGCTCCAGGACATCAAAGGAGCTTTCCTGGTGGTCCACGCCCAATAGGCCCATCACGATGGCGAAGTTGTCGCCGTTGTTGGCGATGAGGAAGTCGTACATGTAACTGGCGACATCTTGGCCGGCGGCATCGGCTAGGCTGGCCATGTTGCGCGCCGGGTCCGGCTCGTAGTTGATGGGCATGTCGATGGGGAACATCATCGCTGTTGCCATGCCGAACAAACGATAGATGTTAGCCATGGTACCCGGCTGTTCCGGTGGAATGTCCGGGTCGCTGAGAATGGCCGCTTTTACCTCCGGTTTGTGCAATTCCGCCAGCATTTCGGGAAAGGGCAACCGCGCTACCCGCAGATAGGTTTTGCGGCGCATGAATTGATGATATGAGCGCAAGCTCGTCACCAGACCAATGGGACGGCTGGGTATTTGCGGGCGCAGACACAACCCCGAGGCATTAGCCTGTTCCACGATCTTGAGGCAATTGCGCCATTGTTCCGGGCGCACGGTGTTCGGAATTAACGTGAAGGTGCAGTTGCGGCCGCTGGCGCGGGCCACTTCGGCAAACAGTGCCACCTCTTGCTCCGTGGTCCACTTTTCCGGCCCCGCCGCATCACCGACCACACCGGCGGGCACGGCTTGGAAGACGCCCTTGCCAGCCCTGCGCAGCGCCTGGCCGAGGGCGAGTAATTCCGCCTTCTCCGCAAAGGTTCCCGGTATGGGTTCGCCCGATACGGAGCGGTGGCCAACGGTGCGTGATGTGGAGAAACCCAGAGCGCCGGCCTTTAGCCCGTCCACGACGATGCGAGACATGGCGGCCAAGTCGTCTTCGGTGGCATCTTCGTGACGCAGGGCGCGTTCGCCCATCACATAGTTGCGCACGGCGGAGTGCGGGATCTGGGTGCCCACATCCATTGTGAAGGCGCGGGTGCCGAGGTAATCGATGTATTCGGGGAAGGACTCCCAGTGCCCCCATTCGATGCCCTCATAGAGCGCGGTGCCGGGGATATCTTCGACACCTTCCATGAGTTCGATTAGGCGTCGCTCGCCGCCGGGCGGGCAGGGTGCGAAGCCGACGCCGCAATTGCCCATGACGATGCTGGTGACGCCGTGGCTGAAGGAGGGGTCGAGCCTATCGTCCCAGCTTACCTGGCCGTCGTAGTGGGTATGCACATCGACCCACCCCGGTGTTGCGTGGGCACCGTCGGCCTCAATGACCTCGCGGGCCCGGCCCGCAACCTCTCCCACCGCGGCGAATTTCCCATCGCTAATGGCGATGTCACCGGTGGCCGGCGGTGCGCCGGTGCCGTCAACAATGGTGGCGTTGCGGATGAGGTAGTCGAACATTGGCTTGCTCCGTCGGCATTTGCCGCCCCGTCGGTTGAGGGTTGCTTGATCCGGGAGTTAAACATACAACCCCCATGATTTAAAATTCGTCTGGCATCGCAAGACTTGCCCGATTCCCTTAGTTTGATGGAGATCTAAAATGGCGAATGAACTTGCCGACCGGCAATGCATGGCCTGTCAGCCCGGCGCCTTGCCGGTGGCAGCCGCGGAACGCGCCGAACTGATGGCCGGGCTCGCTCATTGGGTGGTTGACCCCGTTGACGGCGTTGACCAATTGGTGGCCGAGTACCGCTTCCGCGATTTTGTTGCCGCGCTCGCTTTTGTCGAGCAAGTTGGCGAACTGGCCGAGGCGGAAAATCACCATCCAAAGCTGGTGTTGGAGTGGGGCCGGGTTGAGGTGCGTTGGTGGACGCATTCGATTGGTGGCCTGCACCTGAACGATTTCATCATGGCAGCCCGCAGCGACCGCGTCTTTACGACGAGCTAGTTTTCCCGCTCGGTGCCGAGTGGGTGTGCGCGCTAGCGACCGGATTACTTATGCAATCTTGCTCGCGAAGGACTGCTTGGCCGCGTCGTACTCCGCGATGATCTGGGCGCACAGCGAACTGGCGGAGACCACTTCCCGAATGGCGCCGACCCCGTGGCCAGCGGACCAGATACCCATGTAGCGCCCCTTCATCTTTTGAGCGCTGATAATCTCGCCCGGCGGTGTTATCGCCAGCTTTTGCATGTCGACGCCAGCCGCTATCAGGCTGGGGGTTAGGAAATTGGCGGGGGCTCCGTCCAGGGCCGCGGTGAAGTAGACATCGTTCGCCTTGCCGTTGATGAGTGCCTCCCGGTATGCCGTCGGTGCAAGGGATTCCTCGGTTGCGATGAAGCGTGTGCCCATATAGACCAGCGCCGCCCCCATGGCTTCCGCGGCCAGTATGTCCTGACCGGTGGTCATGGCCCCCGCGAGTATGATCGGCTTATCGGTAATCTCGCGGATCTCGTTGACCAGGGCGAATGGATTAATCGTGCCGGTGTGGCCACCCGCTCCGCCGCAGACCGCGATCAGGGCGTCCGCGCCGGCCGCAAGCGCCTTTTCGGCGTGGCGCTGGGAGGCTACGTCGTGAAAGGCCAGGCCGCCATAGGCGTGAATCTCATCAAAAACGTCGTTGGGAGCGCCCTTGGAGGTCAGGATGATGGGTACCCGGTGCTTGATGCATAAATCCAGGTCGCCGCGCATCCGCAGGTTGCTATTGTGGACGACCAGGTTCACCGCGTAAGGGGCGGGGGTTTTTCCGGCGGCTTCCAATTCGGCGAGCGCCGTCTCGGTTTCGAGCAACCAGTCGGCAAAAATTTCGCGTGTCCTGGTGGAGTGGGCCGGAAAGCTGCCGATGACGCCCGCCCGACAGGCGGCGATCGCAAGTGCCGGACAGGACACCAGAAACATGGGCGCCACGATGAGCGGAATGCACAGCCGGTCGGCGAAGTCGAAGGGTAGCTTCATGTTCACTGCCCCGAAGTTTCGGTTGGCCGGGAAAGCCGCGCGGCGCTGGCTTGTGCGAGCTGGGCCAGGCAAGCAACCGAGTCTTCCCAGCCGATGCAGGCGTCGGTGATGCTTTGGCCATAGGTCATGGCGTCGGGCGCACCGATCTGCTGCTTGCCCTCCACCAGGTTGCTTTCAATCATCACACCGAGAATGCGCGCTTCCCGATCGGCGAGTTGCTTGCAGATATCCTCGCATACGGCGAGTTGCCGACGATGGTTCTTTTCGCTGTTGGCGTGGCTCATGTCGATCATCACCCTTGGGCGGGCACCCGCCTGTTCGAGCAGGCGGCTGGCGTAGTGGATGGAGGGGTTGTCGTAGTTCGTCTTCCCCCCGCCACCGCGCAGTATGAGGTGGCAGTCGTCATTGCCGGCGGTTTGAAAGATGCCGGTTTGGCCCTGTTTGGTAACGGATAAAAAGACATGCTCATGTTGTGCCGCGCCGATCGCATCGACCGCCACCTGTATGGAGCCGTCCGTACTGTTTTTAAAGCCGATTGGGCAGGACAGCCCGGAGGCGAGTTGCCGGTGAATTTGGCTTTCGGTCGTGCGTGCCCCAATGGCGCCCCAACTGACCAGATCGCCCAGGTATTGGGGGGTGATGGGGTTGAGGCATTCCGTGCCGGTGCCGACACCCAAATCGACGATGTCGCGCAACAGGGCGCGCGCGGTGCGCAGGCCCAGATTGATGTCGAAGGAGTGGTTGAGGTGGGGGTCGTTGATGAGGCCCTTCCAGCCAATGGTCGTGCGTGGTTTTTCAAAGTAAGCGCGCATGATGACCAGCAAATGGTCTTGGTAACGTTCGGCCTCTTCGCGCAACCGGCCGGCGTATTCCCGCGCCGCCTCGGGGTCGTGCAGGGAACAGGGCCCGATAATCACCAGCAACCGCTCATCGCGCCCGTGGACGATATCGCCGATCTGCTGCCGCGAACGAAACACCAGTTCCGACGCGCTCGCAGACAGGGGCAATGCGTCGATCAAATCGGCTGGCGCGACCACCTCCTGCAAGGCGGTAATGCGCAGATCGTCGGTTTGGTACCTCACGGAATCTTCCTGTTTTGCACTGGTTGCATTGGCTCGCCCGGCCAACTGTGGAATGCTAACAGACCCGTCGCCTTTGATTCGAGGCATTGATCGTGCATCAGCACCCGACCCCATTGAGCGAGCGCCAGCGACGGTTGTTGGGCGACATGGGCATTGAGGTTTGGTATCTCCGCGGGCCGGGCCGGGCAAAGGCCGTTGTGCCGACGCGGGGGGTTTCACCAACCCCGCCACCGGATAGCCGAACAACCGCCGCGCTGATCGACAAGGCGCACCAAAGTGCCGACGCATCACCCGCCAGCGATGCCCGGCGCGAGACTTTGGGTGCTCCGTCCGAAACCGGCGCATCCACGGCGCCGCCATCGCCCCAACAACCGGCACCGGCCACGGACGCGCCATACGCCGTGGTCGCGCTCGGCGCGCCGGGCATCCTGCTGGTGGTTGAGCATTCCACGAATCGAGGCGACGCCATACTGGCCCGAGACATCGTTTGGGCCGCGTGCGGCGATTGGACCCCGCCCGTGCGCCAGGCGCGGTTCGATTGGCCACAGCCGGGCGCGACTGGTTCGTCCGCGCCGGTATTGGCCGCTTTTATCGAGAAACAAGCGGAAGACCACGGGGCGCAACGGGTGCTGGTTACCGCATCCACGGCGCGCCGGCTTGATGCGAATGCCGAGCACTTTATCGAGATACCGGATTTATCGTCCTTGGCCGATGGCGAGGCCAAGTCGGCGCTCTGGCAACGGGTGCGGGGGTAGGTTGCACGACTCGGATTGCGGTGGCGCACCCGGTGTTAATCATGGTGCCTATGCCGATGACCGCTGTGTCCGTAATGAGATGGGATAGCCCGACGATTAAGTGGATGCTCATGTGCTCGCCCCGCTTGCACAGCACTTGGAATTCGCCGTAAACGCCTTGGGACACGGTGAAGGCAACCGATTATTGGCGGGCTGGCGTCCGCAGCGATCGGAGTCATTCTGCGAGACGACTGCTTTCACGGAGGTGCGCCTGCCCTCCGTGGCTACTACTCAGCTAAGACATCACGGATCAGGGCGGCAATGACACGCGTGTCAATCCCGCCCTGCTCGTCGTCACGGGTGACGATCAGCGTACCTGCCTCGCCACCGCCTTCCTCATGCGGGAGGATCCCGGCTTCGCGATAGGCGTGCTCCTTTCGGGTCCAGCGAGCTTTGTAGTCGGGGTTGTGGAGCAATCCGAGGTGTTCCCAATAATAGCGCTCGCCCGTGTCGTCATCCACGACCGTAAAGTCCGGATATCGCGTACCGCCGTCGGGCAGGGCGAGCGGAGCTTCGTACTCGTAGCGGTCCACGCCCTGGGCAAGGAGTTCGTTGGCGATGATAACCTCCGACTTGGATCGAACCAGATCGCCACGTTTCGTATGATGGATAAGTCCTTCCTCGAGAAACCTCTCGGTGCCATCGACGTCGAAGGCGATTGGATTGGGAGGCGAGAAGAGATTGGTCAGCCTGCGTGCGATATCGGAGTGCTTGCCGCTCGCGTATCGGCGGAGGCTGCGTAAGTCGCCCTGATGGAGAACGATCACGCGTTCCTGCTGTCGCGTCAGAGCCGTGTACAGAAGCTCGCGGGAGAGCGGCCAGCACGGAGCCGGTAGGACCACGAAGGTGATCCCGAACTCACTGCCCTGCGACTTGTGGACCGTGAGCGCGTATGCGAGTTCGAGCGGGGGAGAGCCATCTTCCCCGGTAAACTCCGAAGTCTTGAAGTCATAGTCGTGACCGGGTTGAGATGTGAACTCGACCTCCACGAGCGGAAACAGCTTCTTTTGCTTCTTCGTCTTGTAGTTGCCCACGACGATGCCGACATCGCCGTTGGCAACATAGGACGGTCGCTCCGGGTAAACGTCACGGATGCTGCTGTTTCTGAGGTTGATGACCTTGTCGCCGTAGATGATCCCCTGGGGGCCGACCGGCCGATGGATTTTGCGGTAACGACAAGCCGCTCGCGACAGCCACGTCTTGCGGAACGATTGCTGGACGACCCGGTTGAGGACGGCGACGCCATATCCCGCCCCGCGCACGGGCGAAAGAATTTGCCACTGCTCTGCCTTGGGTAGAGCTTCGGGATCGCGGCTGCGCCAGAAGTAGGTTGCGCCGTTGTATGTCGTGGCGCCCAGACTGCATTCGAAGCCGACTTCGTCGTCCGGACCGTCGAGTTTGAGCTCCTTCTCGATGAGGTTCAGGAGCTTCGCCTTCAGATCCTCGTCGTCGGTCCAGGACTCGAAGCGAATTTCCTCCATCTTCTCCGTATCAAGACGGTTCCAGATCTCGTCCGCTGCGGGGTCGGGGTTGCCCCCGAACCAGGTCGCGAGCAACAGATCCGCGCGAGTTGTGCCCTGCTGGCGACGCGGGACCGTAAGCTCGGCGTAGCCGCGACCGATCCGCGGAAACCGGTGTTCGATTGCATCGGGTTCAAGCTCGCGCACGATATCGACGAACGGCCGGCCGCTTCCGATCGGGGGAAGCTGACGAGGATCGCCTACCAGGACCAAGCGCTCGACACCGCTCAGAGCGTCGAGCAACGCGGCGAGTTGCTCTTCGGTGAGCATGGAGCATTCGTCGACGATCACGGTCCCGTAATCGCGGCAACGATCCGGACTGCGCGTGACGAGGTATCGGCCGGTCTCGGTGTTGTAGCGATCGCCATAGCGCATCAGGAACTGCGCGATGGTGAGTCCGCCGGCAACCCCGGTCCTCTTTTCGAGTTGGACACGGGCCTTCCCGGTGGGCGCCAGGAGCAATACGCTGCCGGCAGCGACATCCTCCAGCTCGCAGAGCATCTTCAGCAGCGTCGTCTTTCCCGTGCCAGCGGCCCCGATGAGCACTGAAAGGCGCGAAGCGAACAGCTCTTCGAGCGCGGCTGCCTTCTCGCGACGGGCCTGGGTTTCGATCTCTGCGTCATCGCTGTCTTGGGGAAGATCGCCGAGAGAACGGCCCACGATGACCGGATAATCGTGGTTGCCACGATGGCGTTGGCTCCTTGGACCCAAGCGCTTGTGGACGGTGCGGCGGACAAGATCGGCCGTGTCGACGAATCGCTGAAGCTGATACGCGGGGTGGTCGCCCGTCATCTCGACCGGCTTGACGACACCTTGCAACAGTTCGCCAAGGCCGGCGAGTACCTCTGGTCCTACCGGGCAGTCGGTTTCGAGCGGCATGTTGGCGATGAATGTCGACAGCAACGCGCGGGGTAGCAGCGTATGGCCCTGCTCGGCGCCCTGCTCGAGTGCCGCGACCACGAGTGCGCGGACTCGACGTGGGTCAACCTTGTCCGTAAGGCGCGAACCGTCGGGAAGAGGATGTTCTTTCAGTACCGTGCTGCTGGGCAGCATCCCCCGGTCGATGGTGGTCACCGAGATGGCATCGCCCGACACGCGGTCGAGCTCGCAGAGCAGGTACGGGTTCTCGATGAGTGACGCATCGTCGACGTCGGTCGGTCTGTTGTCGGGATTGAAGAACCGTTTCATCTGATCGGAACTCAGGGAAAACCGGCTGAGCAGTTTCAACAACGCCTTGCGTTCCGCAGTCATGGCGCCCCAGGTGCGGGCGAATCCTTCCCCAATGCGATCCTTGAGGATCCCGGATGCGGTGCTGGGAGCTTGGACTATCCGTTCGAACGCCGGCCACGGATCGATGTTGCCGTCAACGCTTCCCTGCACGCATTGGCCCGCGATTTCGTAGGCGATGAGGTTCCCGTGATCGCCGAGGAATGCCGTCAGTGCGGATCCGAAGCCGGGGAAGGGTCCCCGCATACGCCACAAACGATTGAGTTGTTGGTCGAGCCACGCCGAAACCTGCTCCCAAGGCCCGGGAAGCACCTCCTGAATTCGCCCCAGCGCGCGGAGGCAGCTCAGGACCGATGCGATCGCTTCGTCGTGGGGCACGTGCTCCGAGCCATAGGAAAAGCTCCAGAACGCTTCGTCTGGAGCGAATGCCAAGAACTGTTCGGGGTCCACCCCCTGCTCCAGAGCAAGGTCGAACAGCTCGCGATAGGGAAAGAGAAATCCGTCCGCGAAGCCCGGGCGAATGGAATGCCCGACGTTACGTTCCCAGAGTACGCTGCGATGGGGAGGGTTCTTCGTGGCGTACTGGTATTCGACATGCTCGTCGACTCCTTTCACGAGGCCCACGCCCGCGATGACACGACTTGCAGATGCGGACAGGGGCGTATCCTTCGCGTAGAAGAAGCAGAGCGATTCCTCGGGTCGGACGGCGCCGAAGAACGTGTCGAGCATGACGAGCTGGTTGGAGCGGTCCTGAATCCAGGCGGTGGAGAATCCGAGATCGGGCTCGCGGTCGGGTTGGAATCCAAGGCCGTAGCGTTCGACGAGTTCTGCATTCTCATTGACCAACATCCAGCGATAGGGCAGACACGCAGCGCTGTAGGGGCGCATGGTAAACGGTGTCGGGAGGAAGTGGCCGTGAGATTCGGAGTTGCGCTCGACGTAGGGGTGTCGCTTGCTGAGCGTGACGGGGAACGGGGCCATGAAGTTGGCCCGTTCGGAGATGCACGGAGGGAGCCAGTCCGGCGACAAATCCGAGAAGGATTGTCCGGCAACGTGTTCCTCGGCCGCATCGTCCTTGCTCTCCGAGATTCTGGGCAACGCTCGGCAAGCGGTGTTGGCAGTGGGCTTTCGGCAGACGGTACCAGCCCAGCCGGCGTCGTGCCATGGCACCCGGATCGAGAGGTGTTGGACTGGAAGGCGGCGCGCTCCTGTAATCACGAGCAATCTCTCCGGTTAGGTCGTGGTGAGTGGATGATGGGGGATGTAGGCGTTGAAGGATATTATGGTGGGCCAGCACCGCGACTTCACCTTCCACAAGCCCTCCGCGATCATCCATTGGTGCAGCGCCTCCACGCTCAGCCGATGCCCGTGAACATCCGCCAGCTTCTCGCATGCCAAGGTCGGGCCGAAATCCCAATAGCGCTCCCGCACACAGGCCATCGCTTCCCGACGAACCCCCGCCCCGATCATGTTGTTCGGCCGCTTCCCCCGGTGCCTCGACACAAGCCCATCCCCACTCGAAAAGCAAAAAACACCACTACAATCCAAAAGGGGACATTACTGCTTTGAGCTGACATTGAGGTGTCGAACGGAAACACGGACTGCCGTTTCATGTATTTTAGCTCCGTCGTGGGGGGTTAGAAGTTCCAGATCACCAGAAGTTCTATAACGGCTTTTGGGCATTCCACCGAGGATTGCAGTCAGAGATCAGCTTCCGTTCAATGGAGTCCAATTCGCCCTCATCTTCTTCCCGAAACCAAACCTTGATGCGTTGATCGGCTTGTGCGGCAAGAAATATCTCGTTGTTGATCCGGCAATTCGTGGACTGACCACCTTGATAGCAGTTCGCTGGAGAAATCACCCCGTAGCCTTGGGATCCCCAGCGTTGGGCCAAGTCGCTTGTCTTGCCAACGTATCTTAGTTCCCCGTTGACGGTAACCACATAAATGCCGGGTTTCGACGGCAACCCAACTGCCACAAATTGGCAAAATGGACCCGCACCGTGCTTGTTGAGTTGTTTGAGGTGCGCCTTGCAGTACCGACTTTGGGGCTCAAACTGCTCAATGTCATCGTTATGCGTCTTTTTGGGTTTGATATGCACTGATTTTGTAATGCTGTAGCCGTTCAAGGTAAGCGTTGAGTTCATAAGTGTTTCCCCTTGCTTAGAGTGCCGCGTTGGCGAGTGGTTGAATGAAGTGAATGCCCGGTACAACCTTGCGGCTGAGCCGCTCGTCGTTGGTGATGAACAGATCCACGCCCGCAACGGCAGCACAGCTGAGTTGGATCGCATCGGGCGGTTTTATCGATCGGTCCCGGTGGATTTGGGCGAATGTCGTCGCCGCGCTTTGGTCGAAGGGCAATACGGTTGAGGCCGCTAAGATCGCCTGCTCATATTGGCGGGCCAAGGCATTGTTCCCCGCCTCAACCGGTCGCACCAGAATCTCGCCGAGGGTAAGTGTGGAGGTGAGTAGTTCGTCGCTACGTTCGAGCATTCGCTCGCGCAGCGCCACAACTTTTTCGGTCAGTTCGCCCTTGTCCTCGAACAGGTACACAAACAGGTTCGTATCCCAGAATATGCGGCTCATTGCCAGCCAGCCCGTTGACGGCGAACATAGGCGTCAGCTTCTTCGTCGGCCCAGATTTCCTTGCCAAGACCGCGCAGGGCTAGAACAGGGTCCCCGGTTCGGCCGTTCGCGCCGGCATACTCTTGGCTATACCAATCGATCAAGCCGCGGTATTTTTCCGGAAGCGCATCCCGGACGGGGGCCTCCTTCCCGGTTGACCGCTGCGGATGGCAGGGGTCCCCCGGTCGAAAAAGGCGCCGCCGACCTAGTGCGGGCTCGTACAACATCCGATATCGGCCTGAATTCGGCGCCTTGTTGGCCACGCAATGCGAATGGACATGCACCCTGACGCCCGGCCTGAGCGGCTTGCCCGCCACCGCGGCCGCCTCCGCTTGAGCCATGATCTCGCCAACGGAAAAATCGGCCTGCTCCGGGTGTTTTCGATGCAATTCTGCGGTAGCGAGCCAGACTTCGTCGGCGACCTTTATGTGATTGTCCATGTTCAGCCCTTATAAATTGTTCATACCAATATTATTGGTACAAAACCTTACTCCAGGTCAAACTGGGGAGTCAATGGTTTTTTTGTTGGCTGTTTCCATTGGGGAGGTATCGACACAACGGTCCGCAAGCCGGGCAAGCTGATGCCCTACTATTTACTTGGACGACGAGGGCTATTTGGGCGTCGGGAGCAGATCAATCCGAATCAAGCATGTCCGCATAGGGGTTGGTGACCTTCAGGCTCACCGGCAAACCGAACCCCGGCAGTTCTATGCTATCGCGGCTGATGCTGAGGTCTTCGCCTTCAAGCACGCCCTCGCCGAAACGGTAAATCGGCGGTTGCGTTGCTTTGAGCATCGCCGCGTCATAGGCGGCGCGGGCTTCCCGTACCGACTCGTTGCGCCGCAAATAGGCCGCAAAAGCCGCCTTGCCCCAGCGTCGCTTCAGCATGGCTCGGCTGAAGGCGGGCGAGAGGAACAATCCGGTGGCGTTATTGCCGCCGAAACCCTTGGAGTTAATGAGCGCGCCCGGCATGGCGGCGGGGTCGATTTCGACATGTTGCATGGGCAGGTGCAGGTTGCTGTCGTGGACATCCTCGGCGATGTGGTCGATGCTGGTGATGCCCGGTATCCAACCGTGTTCCCAGGCGCCCATGGCGGCGGCGAGTTGGTCGCCGGCCGCCGCCGCCATGGAGTGCCCCACATAGGCTTTCACCGCGCTCACCAGCCAATTCTCGATACCGTGGAGTTTGGCCATTTCGTTGAGGATGTGCGATTCCGTGACGCGATTCTGGGGCGTGCCGGTGCCGTGCGCCTGGATGTGGGTGCCTTCGCGCAGCCCCTTGTCGCCGAGGATGGCGCGCGCCATGGCCATGGCCTTGGCGACGGTTAGGTAGTTGCCGACACCCGGCCCGGGAATCGATTTCTTGTAGCCGTCGGCGTTGATATAGACGGCTGGCACGGTACCGAGTACTTCCGCGCCGAGTTCCATCGCCAGTTCATCGTCCATCATCAGCACATAGTTGGCGGCTTCGCCGGCGGTGAAACCCGCATTGCTCGAAAACGGCCGGCTTGTCCGCCTTAGATCGGCGGTGTCGGTGCCGTCGAGTTGCCGGATGGCCTCGTCCTCCGATAACGCGCCCATGGTGCGGTAGGCATCGATGACGGCGGGCTGTATCGGCGCTTCGGCGTTGCCGGCCACCACCACGCGCCTGGCACCGGAGCGGATGTCGTCGATACCCTGCTTGACGCTGTACAAGAAGGTTGCACAGGCACCGAGTACGCCGCCCGTGCCGCCTACCGAGCCGAGCACATAGGCGTTGATGAAATCGCCGGGCATTTCCGGCAAACCGAGGGCGGCGCTCTTGGAGTTAACGCGCTTGCCAACCAGGCTGTTCTGGAACACGCCACCGTAGCCCTCCGGATCCATTTGCGAAAGGGCGCTGGTTGAATAGGCGGCGAATTCATCCGGCGCGACCCGGTTTTTCAGCAGTTCCAGGGACAAGCCGGATGAACGCAGCGCATCGGAGGCGGCGAACAGGGTGAATTGCAGGCCGCGCGGATGACTGCGCGCCGGATACAAGGCCGCCGGGTCGAAGCCGGTAGGTGCTTGGCCCGCGCTCGAAACCTTGGAAACGCGCTGGTCGGGAAGCAGGGTTGATAGTTTGGCCGTCACCCTGACCCGCACGCTATCGGCGTCCTGTTCGCGCACAACCCAGCCGTCCGGCAGCTGCTCGGGCAACTGCCGCTTGGCGACGACGAATTCGAGGGGCGCATCGGCACCCTGCAGGGACAGCGCGCGGTTCCAACGCACGGCGGCGGGGTCGAATAGCTCGATGCGGCGAATCAGGGTGTGGTCGTTGATGTACTTGCGGGTTTCCGGTCGGTTTGGATCCCCGCCCAGATTCATCAGGGTGGCCAGGCTTCGATAGGTAAGGCGGCGATCGGCTTCCCCGAGCGCATCCACCACCAAACGCCGGTAGGCGTGATGGCAGGAAACCCGGCCCGCCGGGTTGATCCCGCCAAAGCCGACAATGATTGGAAGTCGAGACACCTTAACCAGCCAAATCGACAAATCCTGTTTTAGGAGCGGCGCACCCTTGCAGTTTCTGTGGCAGTGTCCAAGCCGGACACTCTTCGGGTCGGGGCGGATTGTAGGGAAGATAGCGCACGGGTGCGATACCATCGCTCGATTGATGTTGCCAACAAAGCCGCTACAGGCCTTGGATTGCCGAACCCCCAACGAGTATCCTGTCCACACCGAGAACATGTCCGACCTGACAACCAAAAATTCCGAAATGTCTTGAGCCGCGCTTTCCCCAGTTCAAGCAACGGGCTGCGGGCGACTTGGAGATGGCCTTTCCCGAGCCGCTGCAAGACCAGCGTTGTCCAATGAGAACATGATGCTGAATGGGAGCGGAAGTCGGGGCTGGTGGCGGTGGCGTGTCGGTTAATGGAAAGAGGCGCGATTGTGGACATCGGCACCCTAGTCAAGGGCCGCCTCGGCGTTCCCGGCCGGCGCCGTCACGCCGCGCGGCGCATGTCGGCGCCGATCGCCCTGAGCAGATCGCGCGCCCGGTTGACGCGGCGCGCCGTCCAGCAGCGTCCGCATCTCTTCCATCGTCTTCACCCGCCGCAGGTCCATGTCCACAATCATCCTCCAATGATCGCGGATCCATCACCCGTTCACCCTCATCTAGCGTTGGAATCAGCCCTAGGCTTCACCCTCATGTAGCGTTGGACAACTAAACGTATTTTTAGGGAAAAACATTGGGTACAATGGCCGCAATTAGCATCATTTTTAGAAAGAGAAATGAACAAATTACATAACTCGCCTCTCAGCATGAAATCAGCAACCCTGTTACTGCTCGCAGTAGTGGCGTTGCCGGCAACTGCGGAGAACTATTGCGGGCTCCAAAACATCAAGATGTCCGCGGCTACCACCGCCAATCCCGCTGGCTCACTCAGGCAGACGATAAATGAAGGCGCGGGTTTGATGGATCAATGGTTTCAATTTGAGCTGAAGGGATCGTGCGCATTTCCACCCAAGAGAGAGAAACCAACAGATTTAGGCCCGGGAAGAGAAACGGTATTCGGCACTGTGAGAGATACGATATTCACGTCGGTCTTTTACGACCTTGACTTCTGCTTTCAAGTGGATCAGACCGCTGGCGAAATGGTTGTAATGACCAATACGTCTGCCAATCCGGCACCAAGAATATTTGAAAATGAACAGCCAGTTTGCGCTAAATTCGACAAACTGCAGGCCAAGACTCAGAAGGTCAAGGTATATGTTCAGCCCAAAAACAACGCATGTAAAGACAGTAGATATATGAACAGGATCATCGCCTCGATGTCCAACCCCTTCGGTTATGCGTTTTTCGAGATCATCGATAACGATACAGCAGCGTGTGACTAATTCGTTCGTGTGGACATCGAGTTGGGTTCACCGCTACGCCAATAGCGCTAAAGTCTATCACCATTGCACCAATATAGTAGCTATAGCGATCAGTTGGACTTGGGAACGCGCTACACTTTGGTTTTACATGTGGGGTCAAATCCCTCCGAGAACCTCGCCGCAAGGGCCTGTTTCGAGACGGAGCCCGATCTGTCTAGGCCCCTTGCCCAATATGGTGACATTGGCCACTCCGGGACGGCGCGCGCGGTTGCTATGCCTTTGTTAACCTTTCTGATCCCAGTAGCCGAAGAAAGGTCCAAGCCTGCCTGTGCGGGGTGAAGCCGATGCGACGGCGATGGCGGATTTTCGCTTTCGCGACTTCCAAAGGCAGAGGCGCCTAGCGATTTTCCCGAAACCTGGGCATCAGCTCGGCGAAGTTGCACGGACGGTTATTGCTGTCGAGTTGTTTCACAATGATCTTTTCCCAGCCGGTGCGCACCGCGTGGCCGGAACCGGGCAACGCGAAGATCAGCGTGGCGTTGGCCAGCCCGGCCAGCGCGCGCGATTGCATGGTCGAGGAGCCGATCTCCACGTATGACAGTTGCCGGAACAACTCGCCGAATCCGTCGATGGTTTTATCGAACAGTGGCGCGAGTGCTTCCGGTGTGCTGTCGCGGCCGGTAAACCCGGTGCCGCCGGTGGTTAGCACCACGTTGATGTCCGGGTCGGCGATCCAAGCCGATACGCGGGCGCGAATGCGGTAGATGTCGTCCGGCTCAAGGGCGCGCGCGCCGAGACGGTGGTTGGCGCCCTCAAGCAGGGCAACCAGCAGCTCGCCGGAGCTGTCGTTGGCCAAAGTCCGGGTGTCGGAGACGGTGAGCACGGCGCACCTGAGGCTGGTCATGGATGCATTTTCCTACTCCTGTCGAAAGGGGCGATGATTCGGGTGATTGTAGCGTTGACGGCAACTGCCTGCTCTGAAATCATCCGCCGTTGCGGGGCAGGACACTCGACTCGTTGATCCTGGGCGAGATGGTGCGGTTGGTCGGCTGGCGGGCCGACAACCACCATGGCGTCGGTTTGAGCTAAAGCCTCGTCGGATACCCTGGTGTTTGAGCGAGGTTTTCAGTTGAGCCACCTTAATACCGCCCCCAGCCGTCATTGGGTTGGTGTCTCAATAGGGTTATGGACAGACCACTCATAGAGGGTGACCGCCTCTACGCTATCGCCGAAAGTCTGGCCGAGGACTTTTCGCTGTTTCCAACGGTGCGCCGCAACGACCGGCTGCCGGGTTTGTTCGCTCGCTCGCAAATCGCCCAGCGCACGCGGCGGCTGGCCGACCTCGATATCGATTCCTACATTGAGCGGGTCGTTACGCCCGCCGAAAATAAGACGCGAACACCCGCACCGGAGGTGATCCGGCAACTGGGGAGCGTCGAGAAGGAAGAGCTCTCGGGGCCGTTTTACAGCGCCACCCTGGCGTTGGATTGCAACGGCAGCCCGCGCTTGGTTGGGTTCATTGGCCAAAACCGGGCCAGTGACAACGGCATTTGGGGGCCGGCCCATCACTTGCGCGCCGCCGACTATCTAACGGAGTTCGCCAAGCGACGGATTCCCGTCGTCACTTTTATGGATACCCCGGGCGCGGATGCCCGGGAGGACGCCAATCGCAATAATCAGGCGCACAGCATCTCACGGCTGATTGCCGAGGTGAGCAACGTCGATGTGCCCAATGTCGGCATCATCTACGGGCTCGGCTATTCCGGCGGCGCCATTCCGTTGGCGACCAGCAACATGATCCTGTCGGTCAGCGACGGCGTGTTCAGCACCATTCAGCCGCCGGGGCTCGCCAATATCGCCCGGCGCCTTAACCTCTCTTGGCAGGAATGCGCCAAATTCGTGGGTCTCTCGCCCTTCGAGCTGTACATGCAGGGCTATATCGACGGGGTTATCGACTATTCCCCGGAAGAACCGGAAAAGTTGGCGAATCTGCGCCTAGCCATTGTTGGCGGCTTGCTTTCGGTGGAGGAGCGCACCCGGCAATTTGTGGCGGAAAGCCCCTATATCATGGAGCACTACCGCCAAAGCCTGCGGCGTTTCATGAATCCGTCGCCGCAACTCAAGCTGATGCAAGACAGCGCGCTCCTGCAGGTCGTACAGAATCCCACCGAATACCACAATGTTTTTGGCGTCGCCTTTCGCTACCTGCGTTATCTGCAGGCACGCCGCCGCATCCGCGCAACCAGCACCCACGAGTATGGGCGCCTTGCCGTCCGCGATTTGCCGCAAGGGGAATTGGCGCACCGCGCTGACCAGGAGCGCCGCCGCACCTTCCTGAAATGGCTGCAGGACCCGGACAAGGTGGTTTACGACGATGCGCTTGCCAAGGCGGTGCGCGGCTATCGGGAGGCGAAACAGTCGCTGCACGACGAGCGCGGGCGCATCGCCCAATTGATCTTCGGAGAGCCCAGAAAAAACTATGGGCAGTCCCGCGCCCGTCTGGTTTCAACAGTGGGCACCTTCCTCTATAACCGCTGGAAGGGTGATGCCGCGAGCAATTTGCGGGCGTTGGCGGGCTTCCTGCAAGCGCCTGGGGACACCTATGAGATATTGCGGGTGCAAGATATTGGCGACCCGTTCAAGTTGATCCGCGCCATTCGGCGCGATACGGCCCTGGTTGGTGCCATGCGCGAACGCTTTACCCACGAGGGCAAGAAACTGCTGCGCACCGGTGCCACCCGCGAGAAGTCGGCTAGCTGGCTGGCGATGCAGCTCACCACCGAACTGAATCTGGCCGTGACCGGCCCCGGCCTCGCCGATGGCGTCGCGGCGGAATTGCCGAGCGAATTGGCTGTTTTGGCGGCGCGGGGCGCCTCGGATATCCGCATCAACCGGGCCATTCTGGCGTGGCGCTACGCGGAGTTCATACAACCGGCCCGGCCCGGCGGCGGCCTGGTTGCTTTTAATGACATGACGGTGCTTGATGTCTTGATTGATGCCGATCTGCGCCAGGATTGCATCGACGAATGCGCCAAACTGCTGCTCTTCGACTCCGTCTACGACCACATCATCGCCCATCTCGACCTCATTGCCGAGGAAGCCCAGGAAGGGCAGTCGCTGTCGCGGAAAACGTTGCGTACCTTGATCGACAGCGCCTTGGCGGCGGCCCCGGCGACCGCGGACGATGCCTCCGCGGGGGCTGACCAAAGGCCGCGCCAACGTTTCTTTCAGTGGTACCGCCGCTTGGGGCGCGTACCCAAGGGCACCGAGTTTTTCCGCACCGTGGAGGAGTGGAAGCGGGCGAGTTTCCCGCATTTGGCCGAAGCCTTGTTTGTGGTGGTGACCTATCTGTTCCAGCACCTGCTGCGCTCGCTGATTCAATCGGAGCGCGAGCACAAGACCTACAACGGCCGCATCGCGCCCAAGAACATCGGTCGCCGCAAGGATTTCTGGTATCAGCTGAACCGCGCCTACCGGGACCTGCTGATGCAAAAGGTGCTCAATCGCTATAAACGGGAACAGCGCTTTACCTATCAGGATATTCTCCGCGAGTTCTTCACCGGCTGGGAGGAACGCTTTGACGACCTCATCAGCTCCGACCCCTGCCATTTCCCCGGCTTTCGCCATGCCATCGAGGATGCGTTGAACAAGGGCCTGCCGCCCTGCGGTATCGTCACCGGCATGGCCCGCTTCAAGGGCGCGGTCAGCCAGGGCGAGAGGGCGGACGGCTCCGCACAAAAAGACGGCATCCAAAGCCAAAGGCGCCACCTCGCCCAAGATGAACTCGGCGACGCGGCCGCAGACGCCGAGTCCGTACCGGACCACGCAGACAGCGAGGTGCGCTGCGGGGTGGTGCTCTCCAATGTGGGTTTTCAAGCCGGGGCTTTCGATATGGCCAGCGGCGAGAAGTTCTGCAAACTGCTGGTGGAATGTGCCCTGGAACATTTGCCGGTGGTCTGTTTCGTTTGCTCCGGCGGCATGCAAACCAAGGAGGGTGCCGGTGCGCTCTTCTCCATGTCCGCGGTCAACGATCGCATCACCCGCTTCGTGCGCGACCACGATCTGCCGCTGATCGTGTTCGGCTATGGCGATTGCACCGGCGGTGCCCAGGCAAGCTTCGTCACCCATCCGCTGGTGCAAACCTATTATTTCTCGGGCACCAGCATGCCGTTTGCCGGACAGCTGGTGGTGCCGAGCAACCTGCCTTTGAATGCGATTCTTGCCAACTACCTGTCGGTACAGGAGGCGGCCATGCAGGGGCTTGTCAAGCATCCCTTCCACGCCGATTTGGATGCGGAACTGCGGCGCATCGACCCGGAAATTCCCATTGCCGAGGAAACCGTTCCCGAAGTGATGCGGCGCGTGCTCTCGGGCGTGTTGATCGGCAAGCGTTCGGTGGCGACGGCACCCCGGCCAAGGTTTGCCGATGCCGATCTACTCAAACCCGTTGAGCGGGTGCTGATTCACGCGCGCGGTTGCACCGCCGCCAAGCTGGTGCGCATAGCCCAGGCGCGGGATATCGAGGTGGTGTTGGTGCAATCCGACCCGGATATGGAATCGGCGGTGGTCGATAGCCTAACCGAGCGGGACAGCCTGGTTTGTATTGGCGGCAATACGCCGGATGAAAGTTATCTTAATGGGCGCAGCGTACTCAGTGTGGCCGAGCAAGAGGGCGTGGATGCGTTGCATCCGGGTATCGGCTTTCTGTCGGAAAACGCGCATTTTGCCGAATTGGTGCGCAGCCGCGGCATCAATTTCATCGGCCCGCCGGTTTCCGCCATGGAAACCATGGGCAACAAATCCAACGCCATTGCCACAGCCGCGCGGCTCAAGGTGCCGGTGGTGCCCGGCAGTCACGGCATCCTCACGGATGCCGACCGGGCGGCGGAGGTGGCCGCCGACATCGGCTACCCGGTGCTCATCAAGGCGGTACACGGCGGCGGCGGCAAGGGCATACAGGCGGTGCAAACGCCGGGCGAATTTCACGAACTCTTTCACCGGGTTACCGCGGAAGCGCGCGGTGCCTTCGGCAACGGCGATGTTTATCTGGAGAAGTACGTCAGTTCGCTGCGCCATATTGAAGTGCAGATTCTGCGCGATACCAAGGGCAACACCCGTGTGCTCGGCCTGCGCGATTGCAGTGTGCAGCGCGACAAACAGAAGGTCTTCGAGGAATCCGGTTCCACCATGCTGCCCGAGCGTCTGCAAAGGGATGCGCTTGCCCACGCCGCCGCCCTGGCCGACGAAGTGGGCTATATCGGCGCGGGCACGGTGGAGTTCATCTTCGACCTCAAAGCCGAGGCCCTGTACTTCATGGAAATGAACACGCGCTTGCAGGTGGAGCATCCAGTGACGGAGTGGGTGTCGGGGGTGGACATTGTTGGCGAGCAGTTCCGCATCGCCTCGGGCGCTTCCATTGCGCGCCTCAAGCCCAAGAACGCGGGTTACGCCATCGAAGCACGGGTGAACGCGGAACGGGTGCAGATGACCGGGGCGGGCACTCTCGCGTTTCGTCCCCATCCCGGCGAGATTACCGAGGCCTATTTCCCGGAGGAGGCGGATGTCGAGGTCATCGCCGCGGCCGCTACCGGCAAGTTCGTTTCGCCCTACTACGACAGCATGGTGGCCCAGGTCATCGTCCATGCCGCGGACCGGGACGCGGCCATCGCCAAACTCTCCCGCTACCTTGGGCGGGTGCGTATCAAGGGCATCTGCACCAATATCGAACTGCTCCGGCTCATACTCGCCGACGCACAGTTCCAAGGCGGCGAATACGATACGAACTATCTGCCCGAGTTGCTCGCCCGCACGGATGCGCAGACATTGATTGAAGCGATTGAAACCGCCGCCGGCGACCAAGCCTCGGCGATTGATCTCGACACCATTCGCATCGACGACAGCGACGAATTGAAGGTGCTGTCGCCGGCGGCGGCGATTTTCTATGCCGCGCCCTCGCCGGGGGAACCGGACTACGCGGCCGTGGGCGACCGGGTTGCGGTGGATCGAACACTCTGTCAGTTGGAGGCGATGAAGATCTTCACGCCCCTGGCACTCAAGGATTTCAACACCGATCAGGCCCTGTACGACCCCCGGGCGGAATTCGAGATTACCCGCGTAAACATCAGCAGCGGTCAGCAGGTGAATGCGGGGGACCTGTTGTTTGTAGTTAAACCGCTTGGTGGCGCATCCGTATCGGAGCCTTGAATCGAGCCAATGCCATCCGGCCGGTGCCCCCCGGGGTGCATACGGCCGAGAGACCGAACCATTTTCATGATTGAAAACCTTGAGACGCTCATCACGCTCTCCAAAACCGGCACCATGATCGAGACCGGCACGGTGCTGAAGATTTCGCAGTCGGCGGTGAGCAAGCGTATCGCGGCTCTGGAGCGCCATTATGATCGACGGCTGATCGAACGCCATGGCCGGCGGGTTGTGCTAACCCATCACGGCACCCACCTGGTTGACAAAATCTCGCCGTTGGTGAGTGAACTGCGCGGTGTTTTTCTTGAGGACAGCGCCCTGCCGAGTGGCAAGATCATTCTCGGTGTTTCCGAAGCCATTCTGGCGAGTTGGGGCCCACGACTTTTTGCGGCGGTGCGGCGCGACATGCCCGAGGTGACGTTCAGCTTCCACGCGCAGCGCTCGCCCACGGTGCTTGATCGATTACGCAGCGGCGAATACATGGTGGGCATCTGTACGGGCGCTTCCGGTGCCGATAGCGACCTGCAAAGCGAGATTGTGCGTTTGGAGCCGATGGTCATCATCCCCTCCGGGTTGCTGCCCCTCGACTACCGCGTTGGCGAAGATTTGGATGTCATCACCATCGAGAGCCGCTCCGGCGCCTGGGCGTCGATCGAGGAGGACATGCGGCGGCTGCATCTGCATCGTAAAACTTCGCTGGAATCCTTCTTTAGCGCCGCGCAAATGGCTCTGGCCGGCTTTGGCCACGGCCTGGTGCCCGCTGGGGTGGCCGCCACCCTGGGTGTGCCGAGCGATCAACTTGTCGCACTCAACACACAGGGCCTGAATCGCCCGGTACGTTTCGTGGCGCGGAAATCCATGTTCTCGCAGCCGCTGGTGCAGAGCTTCCACGACGCCATCTTGCGCCACGTGGCCTTGCTTTGAGCCATTACGCACAGCCATGCGGCGGTGTCGCGGTTCTGGAGCTGGCCCGCCTATTTCGGCAAGCCGCTTGTCAGTTTGGCGATTTCCTTGATTTTTCGGAACATTCAGGCTGCCGCCCGATTGACAAACTGCACCGGCTCGTACGGTGGTGTGCTCGACGGTTGCGTTCCGGCCCCGGCTTCGGCAACCTTCGGGGCTAGGAGAGGAGCCTTTGCCTTCGCAATGCGCGGCTGCAAAGCCGCCCTCCGCCCCGTCGGCCGCTCGATTTCGTTGCGTGGGGCTCAATATTCGCCCCAATCGACCAGCCGGCGGACGGCGATGGCGGATTTCGCTTGCGCGACTTCCGAAGGCAGAGGCTCCCGGGTCAATTTGCAAACCAAAGTTCGAGGATTTCCGCATGGCACAGACACACGATCACGAGATCGTTTCCATTTATCCGTTCACCGACGAAGAGGTCGATCGACTCTTTACCCATGCCAATGAATGCGTGCTTATGTGGGGTACCAAGGATGGCTGGCCGGTGGGCGTAACCCATGCCTTTGTCTGGCGCGACGGTAAACTTTGGATCACTTTTGCGGCGCACCGGCATCGTGCCGCCGCCATTCGGCGGGACAACCGGGTGTCGGTGAATGTGAGCAGCGCCAGTTATCACCCGGACGCATCCGAGCAGCTGCCAACCGGCGCTATTACCGTTAAGGGCACCGGCGAGTTCTTTGAAGACGACGCGACCAAGCGCTGGTTCTATACGGCCCTGGCAAAAAAGGTCAGCCCCGACAGCGCCGAGGGCGAGGCGGCGTTTTACAGCCTGCTTGATTCCCCGTTGCGGATTATCCTGGCCGTCACGCCGGTGAAGAAGATTATGTACAACAGCAAGACGGCCGGCGCCCATATGGCCGGCGTTGCCTCACAAGACCAACTCGGTGAACGGCTGGGCGTGGACCGCGACCGCATGAACGCCGAGCGCGCCAAGCGCGGGCTGCCGCCGCGTTAGCCCGATCCATTCATGCGCAGGCGCCCAGGAGCCCAGTATCCAATATGGGTATGAGGCCATAACGCCATAGGCTCGACTTTGGGTTGCACGGCTTGGGTGACCGGTGCCATCGGGCACGGTGGCCGACACCGGCCAGGAAACAAGGATGAGGATGTGATCAATAAACAACAACTTGTGAAAGTGGGAACCGCCAGCGGTTTCATCGCCGCCCTAGACCAAAGCGGCGGCAGCACCCCCAAGGCGCTTGGCCTCTATGGCATCGGCCGGGAAGCCTGGTCCACCGAGGCGGAGATGTTCGATATCGTACACGCGATGCGCACCCGCATCGTCACCAGCCCAAGCTTCACCGGCGAGCGCATTCTTGGGGCCATACTGTTTGAGAACACCATGCATCGGGACGTTGCGGGTCGCCCTGCGCCAGCCTATCTGTGGGAAGAAAAAAACGTGGTGCCTTTCCTGAAGGTAGACAATGGCTTGGCCGCGCAGGCCGATGGCGTACAAATCATGCGGCCCATACCGGAACTCGACACCCTGCTGGAAACGGGCAGAGCCAGGGGCATCTTTGGCACCAAGATGCGCTCGGTCATCAAGCAGGCGAGTGCCTCGGGAATTGCCAAGGTGGTGGAACAGCAATTCGCGATTGGCCATCGCATTATCGATGCCGGTTTGCTGCCCATTATCGAACCCGAGGTGGACATCCACTGTCCCGACAAGGCGGCGGCGGAGGCGATGCTGCACGCCAAAATCGTCGAATCCCTTGATCTGTTGGCGGCAGGCCGCCAGGTCATGCTCAAACTCACCCTGCCGGAACGGGACGATCTCTATGCCGATTGCGTTGCCCACCCCGGGGTGTTGCGGGTGGCGGCGCTTTCCGGCGGCTACAGCCGCGTGGAGGCCAATGCGCGCCTTAGCCGCCAAAACGGCATGATCGCCAGTTTTTCCCGGGCACTTACGGAGGGCCTTGCGGCCAGCCAAAGCGATGCGGCCTTCGATGCCATGCTCGACCAGTCCATTCAGGCCATATTCGATGCGTCCCGCACTTGAAAAAGCCGGTGGGATAGCCGGGCCGAGGGCGCCTGCCCTCGCTCTGGTGGCGGGCGTGCTCCTGAGATTTGCAGGCCGCGAGTGGTTCGATGCCCGGTGCCCGAACTGAATCCACATTCCTGAAGATTTGCGGCATAACCCGTCTGCGGGATGCCGAGACGCTTATCGAGCTCGGCGTTAATGCCTTGGGGTTGATGTTCTACGAACCCAGCCCAAGGTATGTGCCCCCGCGGACGGCGCGCGAGATTGCTCGCCGCACGGCGGGTTCGATTCGGCGCGTTGGTGTTTTTGTGGACGCGCCGGCAACGGTGGTGCAAGGTACGATTGGCCTTGTTGGTTTGGATATATTGCAGTTTCAGGGCAACGAACCGCCCGCCTATTGCGCCTCTTTTGGCTTACCCTATATCAAGGCGCTGCGGGTTTCCGGGGTCATGGATTACCGGGGTGTTGAGCGCGATTACGCCGACGCTTTGGCTATCCACCTGGACACATTCGTGGCCGGTGCGCTGCCCGGCGGTACGGGGCACCGCTTCGATTGGCGGCAATGGCCCAAGCGGCCCGGGCTAAACTATGTGTTGGCCGGCGGCCTGACCCCCGAGAACGTGCGCGGCGCGGTCCGGGCATTGCGGCCTTGGGGCCTGGATGTGAGCAGTGGCGTGGAAAGCGAGGTGAAAGGAATCAAGGAACCCGACATGATGCGCCGTTTTGTCGAGGAGGTGCGGCGTGCCGAAGCCGGGTAGTAATTACGCCCAACCGTCCCAAGACGGGCACTTCGGGCCCTATGGTGGCCGTTTCGTTGCCGAAACCCTGATGCATGCTCTCGATGATTTGGAGACGCTCTACAATCAGGCCAAGGCCGATCCGGCGTTTGAGCGCGCCCGCAACCACTATCTTTCCCAATATGTGGGTCGTCCCACACCGCTGTACTTCGCTGAACGCCTCTCCGAAACGCTCGGCGGGCCCCGCATCTATCTCAAGCGCGAAGACCTCAATCACACCGGCGCGCACAAGGTCAACAACTGCATCGGCCAGGTGCTGCTTGCCAAGCGCATGGGCAAACCCAGGGTCATTGCCGAAACGGGCGCCGGTCAGCACGGGGTGGCAACGGCAACGGTCGCGGCGCGATTCGGCCTGCAATGCCAAGTCTATATGGGCGAGGCGGACATCCGCCGCCAGGCCTTGAACGTTTATCGCATGAAACTGCTCGGGGCGGATGTGGTGCCGGTGCGTTCCGGTGCTAAAACGCTCAAGGACGCCTTGAACGAGGCGCTGCGCGACTGGGTAACCAACGTGGACGATACCCACTACATTATCGGCACCGTTGCCGGGCCACACCCGTATCCGCTGTTGGTACGAGATTTTCAATCGGTGATCGGCCATGAGGCCCGCACCCAATGCCTTGAGGCGGAGGAGCGGCTGCCGGATGCGCTGGTTGCCTGTGTTGGCGGCGGCTCCAACGCCATTGGCTTGTTTCATCCCTTTATTGACGATCTGGACGTGCGCCTGATCGGCGTTGAGGCGGCGGGGCTCGGCATTGCCACCGGCCAACACGCCGCGCCCCTCAACGACGGTACCGTCGGCGTTTTGCACGGCAACCGCACCTATTTGATGCAGAACGGCGATGGTCAAATTGTCGAAACCCATTCTGTCTCGGCGGGGCTCGACTATCCCGGTGTCGGCCCGGAACACAGCTATTTGATGGATTCCGGGCGTGCCCGCTACGATGCGGTGACCGATGATGCGGCCCTGGCGGCATTCCGGTTGTTGAACCGGGTCGAAGGCATCCTGCCGGCCCTGGAATCGAGCCACGCCCTTGCTTGGGTTATGCAACACGCCAAAGACTTTGCTGCCGATGCGGTTGTTATCGTTAATCTGTCCGGTCGCGGCGACAAGGATATTCCCACCGTTTCGGAATTGGACGGTATCGAGTTGTGAGCCGCATCGCTGCTACATTGGAGCGGTTGCGCAAAGCCAACCGCACGGCCCTGGTGCCGTTCATCACTGCGGGTGACCCGCACCTTGCCACCACCGTTCCGGCCCTGCGCGCGCTGGTGGACGCGGGCGCGGACCTCCTGGAATTGGGCATTCCCTTCAGCGACCCCGAGGCGGACGGCGCCGTCATCCAAGCGGCGTCGGAACGAGCGCTTACGGGCGGTATCAGCCTCCGCCAAGTGTTGGAGTTGGTTGCCGAATTCCGCGCGGGCGATACCGAGACGCCGATCATTCTCATGGGCTATCTCAACAGCGTACTGGCCATGGGCGAGACGATATTCGCCGACCAGGCGGCTGCTGCCGGTGTTGATGGTGTCATCCTGGTGAATCTGCCGCCGGAGGAGGCGAATCCGTTACGCACCGCGCTCACCGCCCGGCACCTGGATTTGATTTTTCTCGCCGCCCCGACCACCACGGACCAACGCCTTGAATTGATCGGCCGGGTCGCCAGCGGCTTTATCTACCATGTATCGCTTAAGGGTATAACGGGTGCCGACCACATTGCGCTTGCCCCGGTGGCTGGAAATGTTGCCCGCCTGCGGCGCAAAACCGATTTGCCGGTGTTGGTGGGTTTTGGCATCAAAGACGGCAAAACCGCCAAAGCCATTGCCGACCATGCCGATGGCGTGGTGGTCGGCGCCGCCTTGGTTGCGCGTATGGCGGCGCTGGTCGACCGAGCGGAGGCGATTCCCGATGCCCTGCGCACTGGGCTCCGCGCTATCCGCACCGCGCTTGATGCATGAATAGAGCGGCATAGGAGGCGATGTGCGATGGCGCGATCGTTGGAGGACTGGCTCGACTACATAGAAAGTATCCACCCCAGCAGTTGGGAACTGGGGCTGGAGCGTGTCGGTGCGGCTGCCGATCGGTTGGGTTTGCGCGAACCGGCCCCTATCCGCGTGATCGTTGCCGGCACCAACGGCAAGGGTTCCACCTGCGTTTGTCTTGAACAAATACTGATTGCCTCGGGTTTTACGGTCGGTTGCACCCTGTCGCCGCATGTGCATCGATTCAATGAGCGGGTGCGCATCAACGGCGCGGAGCTCGACGACCAGCGCCTGTGCGCCGCCTTCGAGGTTATTGAGGCGGGCCGCGGCGACTTCCAGCTCACCTACTTCGAGTTCACTGCCTTGGCCGCTCTTTATTGCTTCAAAGAGGCGCCGGTGGATGTGGCGGTTTTGGAAGTGGGTTTGGGCGGACGCCTTGATGCCTTCAATATCGTCGATGCCGACGTCGCCGTCATTACCCATATCGGCATTGACCATACGGATTGGCTTGGTGATACGCGCGAGCAAATCGGCGCGGAGAAAGCGGGTGTGCTGCGCCCCGATCAGACGGTCATACTCGCTGCCGACCCACCCGCCAGCGTGTTGGCGCCGGCGACGGCAATGGCCCATACCCTGCTTCGGGCGGAACTCGATATGGGTTGCGACCACCAACCGGGCGGTGGCTGGCGGCTCAACTTCAAGCATCGAACCTTGGCGGATTTGCCAACCCCCAATCTGCCGATTGCCAACTGTGCGCTGGCCATCGCCGCCGCCGACGCGGTATTTGGATGTTCGGCAGCATTGCCCGCTCCGCCTCGTGCCGAAGGGGGTGAGCGGCGGCAGACCGAGACGCCACCTAGTGCCCCGGAACCATTACTCTCGGAGTCTGCCATTCGCAACGGCTTGGCGCGAGCTTGGCTGCCGGGCCGCTGTGAGGAATTTTCCGCTTGGGGTCGCCGCTGGCTGGTCGATGTCGCACACAATCCGCTGGGGGCCGCTTACCTGGGCGGTGAGTTGGCCCGCAGATTTCCGGGCAAGCCGATTGTCGCTTTGCTCGGTACCCTTGTCGACAAGGACGTGGCCGGGCTACTTGATGCCCTCGACGGTATCGTGCGGGCTTGGGTCTTGATCGATACGCCACCGCCCCGCGGGCTAGAGGCCGCCGCGCTCGCGGAGCGCTGCGTCGGTTGCGAGACGGTGATTGCGGGCAGCGTTGCGAACGGCTTTGCGGCGGCGCGGTCGCTCACAAAACCCGGTGATGTTATTCTCACCTTCGGCTCGTTTGCCACAGCGGAAGCCGCCCGATTGGAATTGTTGAATGCCATGGATTCGCCAAGCTCCGGATCAGCCAATCGTACCCATGATGAATGAGCAAAACCGGCATCGCATCACCGGTGGCTTGTTTTTGTTGGCCTTGGCGGGCATTTTCCTGCCCATGCTGTTCGACGGCGATGGCATCGCCACTGTTCAAGTTGAACCCATCCGCATTGATTTTGTGCCGGAATCGGTGCCGCGCTTCGAAACAGTGGTGCCAGCCAGCGATTTTGCCGCCCGTGCCGAGCAACTGCGCGGAGAGGTCGATGATGAGGGCATTCACGATGCAACCCGCACACGCATCGGCGAGCCGGTCCTCAGCGTGCCGGACGCGGCAACCGACACCTGGGCCCTGCAAGTAGCCAGTTTTGTCGAACGGAACAATGCCCTGGATTACCGCGACCGGCTGCGCAACGACGGCTACGAGGCCTTTCTGACCACCTACAAACCGCCGGGGGGCACAATGATGAATCGTGTGGCGATTGGCCCCTATCTCGATAAACCGCGGGCCGAGCGGCTGCAACGGGAACTGTCCGAGCGTTATGAAATTGATGCTCGCCTGATGGCATTTGGAAACTAGCCGGGTCGTTGCGCCGCAACATGAGCACGGTCGCAACCCCAGATATTGTTTTCGTCGTTGTGATACTGGTTTCCGCGTTGATTGGGTTGGCGCGGGGCTTGTTCCGCGAAATACTCTCCCTGCTCATTTGGGGGGGTGCCTGTGTCGCGGCATTGAACTTCGGCTCCCTGGCGGGCGCGCATTTCGTTGCGGAAGTAGGGGTGCCCCTAAGCGGGGTGCTCGGGTTTGCGGGGGTGTTCGTGCTGGTTTTGATTGTTGGCGCCCTGGTGCAATGGGTCTTTGCGAAGCTCGTTGCATCGACCGGATTGACCGGCACCGACCGCTTCCTCGGTTTCCTGTTTGGCGGTGCCCGAGGGGTCTTGGTCTGTACGGTTGCCATCATCGCACTGCGTCCGTTCTTTGCGGACGCGCCCTGGTGGCGGGAGTCGGTCATGCGCCCGGAGTTCGCCAAGGTTGAGCACGGCCTGCTCGCCGCTCTCACCCAAACTCGGCAATGGCTCGCCGACCCCCGAGCGCCCGAGTTGCCCAATGCGGAGGCGCCGTCCGGGCCACAGATCAAGGCTGGCCAGTCCTGGCGCGCCACGCCACCAATCGGTGGGTACCACGGCATCAAGGGAGGATTTGTCTGATGTGCGGTATTGTCGGCATTGTCGGCGCGCGCGCGGTGCATCAGGAGATTTACGATGCCCTGACGGTTCTGCAACATCGAGGCCAGGATGCCGCCGGCATGGTCACCAGCGATGGTCGGCGCCTGCATCTGCGCAAGGACACGGGCTTGGTTCAGGATGTCTTTCAACAACGCCACATTGATCGCTTGGTCGGCAACGTCGGTATCGGCCATGTTCGCTACCCCACGGCCGGCACATCGAGTTCCGCCGAGGCGCAACCGATGTACGTTAACTCGCCCTACGGCATAACCCTGGCTCACAACGGCAACCTCACCAATGCCGCAAGCCTCAAGGCGGACCTCTATCGGGATGATCTGCGGCACGTCAACACCGCCAGTGACTCCGAGATTCTGCTGAATGTTTTTGCCGACGAACTGCAATCCGCCCGCAGCCACCAACCCACGCCGGCGCATGTATTCAAGGCCGTCGCCGGGGTACACAGGCGCTGCCGGGGGGCCTATGCGGCTGTTGCCATGATCGTCGGCTTCGGCATCGTCGGCTTTCGCGATCCTTTCGGCATCCGGCCGTTGGTCTACGGACGGCGGCGCGCCGGACGCGGTTATGAGTACATGATCGCTTCGGAAAGCGTGGCGCTGGACATGCTGGGCTTTGAATTTATTGCCGATGTGGCACCGGGGCAGGCCGTGTTCATCGACGATGCCGGTGTTTTGCACAGCCGCGATTGTGCCGAGCAGCCGGTGTTTGCGCCCTGTATTTTCGAACATGTCTATTTGGCACGGCCCGATTCCATTATCGACGGGGTTTCGGTTTATAAGGCGCGCTTGCGTATGGGCGAATACTTGGCCGATGAGATTATCGCCCGCTACCCGAACCACGGTATTGATGTGGTCATACCCGTTCCCGATACCAGCCGCACCTGTGCCCTGCCGCTGGCTAACCGCCTGAACGTCAAGTATCGCGAGGGCTTTGTCAAGAATCGCTACATTGGGCGCACCTTCATCATGCCCGGCCAGAACCAGCGCGAAAAATCCGTGCGGCAGAAGTTCAATACCATCGATCTCGAATTTCAGGGCAAGAACGTGCTGTTGGTGGACGATTCCATCGTCCGCGGCACAACCACCGGGCAAATCATTCAAATGGCTCGCGAAGCCGGTGCCAACAAGGTCTTTATGGCCTCCGCGTCGCCGGCGATTCGCTACCCCAACGTCTACGGCATCGACATGCCCGCCGCTCATGAACTGGTTGCCTTCGGCCGATCCGAGCAGCAGGTTGGGCGCCTGATTAATGCCGATTGGCTGGTGTACCAGCGTCTTGAAGACTTGATTCGCAGCGTACGCGAAGGCAACCAGTCGATCCCGCGCTTCGACTGCTCGGTATTCGACGGCTGCTACGTTACCGGCGATGTCGATGCGGACTATCTCCGGCGCCTTTCGCACTTCCGCAGCGACGACATGAAGCAACGCCGTGAGCTTGCCATGGCATCCGGCCAGACCGTCATCGACCTGCACAATCATGCTTGAGGCTTAGCCCGACCCATTCATGAACAAACCACGCTGGCCAACCTCACCACGTTCATTCATGCATGGGTCGGGCTAGTGCTGCATCGTCGCCCGAGCCCCTGTATCGGCATCTGTTCCACCACCTACGGTGACTTGGTTTGCCGCGGCTGCAACCGCTTCGCCCACGAGGTTGTGCAGTGGAATACCTACGACGAGGCCCAGCGCGGTGTCATTTGGCAGCGCTTGGATGAACTCCGGGATGGGGCCCTTGCCAGTGTTTTGTCGGCATGTCAGGTGGAAGCGCTTTGTGCATTAGCCGCTTCGACAAGGCGACAGGACGACAGTTGCGGGAGCGCTTCGGCGCGCGCCTACGAGGCATTGCGGCGTTTGGCGGTGCGTCGCTTGCCGCTGCCTTGGGAAGCGGCGGCCGGGGTGCCGTCGTCCACCGGCACCCCGTCCTCGGCGGGAAGACTGTTGACCGACATCGACCGAGAGTTCCATCACCGCGCCCGCGCGGCTTACGAGCGCAGTTACAAGATTCCCGCCGAATAGGGTTAAGCCGCGACCGGTTCCTGGCAGTAAGGCACCGAAAGCGAAAAACACTCCAAGTCGAAACGGCCACCTTGTTGGCGCAGCAGCCAGCCGCAATGGGTCCAATCTCCGAGCACATAGCGGCTGAGGGTGGTGCTGCGATGTATGCCGGGGCGATGGGTGTGTCCGTGGATAAGGGTGGTTGCGCCCCGGTCGGCCGCTAATTGCCGTGCGGCCCCGGGCGTTATATCCGTGATGTTTTCCGCCTTGTTCGCCTTGTTGGCGATGCTGGCGGCGCGCAGGGCGGTACCGATGCGCCGCCGCTCCTCGAGGGGTTTGGCCAACATGGTCGCGCACCAGGCCGGCGTTCGCACTCTTGCGCGGAATTGTGCATAGGCGGTGTCCGCCGTACAAAGTGCGTCCCCGTGGGTAAGCACCAAACCATCCCCGGTCCTGAACGGGTCGTCGATCAACTCCGCCCCGGTGCGTGCGGCAAAGGCTGCGCCGCACAGAAAATCCCGGTTGCCGACCATGACCAGTACGCGGCTGTGCTGTGCCGCCTCGCGCAGTATTGCGCAAACCCGCGCCGCCAATTCCGAATCGTCGTCGTCTCCAACCCAAGCCTCGAACAGGTCGCCCAGAATAAAGACCTCATCCGCCCAGCGGGACTCGCTCCCCAAGCATTCTTGGAAGCGGGTGAAACGGGGCTCCCCGACGCTGTCCAAATGCACGTCGGATAAATAGACGCGCCTCTTAGTCATGCTTGTTTAAAATAGTTGAGGTATTTTCATAACCCGCTGAAATTACAGTATTTTGTAGGAGCGCTAAGCGTGTCATCGGGCCGACGCCACCGGGTACCGGTGTGATCCAGGATGCGCGTTCGCGGGCTTCGTTGAAGACGACATCGCCGCGCAGTTTGCCGTCGGCGTCCCGCGTGAAACCGACATCGATAACGACGGCACCGGGTTTCACCCAGTCGCCTTTAACCAGGCCGGGCACACCTGCGGCGGCGATGAGGATGTCCGCGTCCCGCGCCTTGGCGGCGGTGTCGATGGTGAATTTGTGGGCGACGGTGACGGTGCAGCCAACGCGCAACAATTCCAGGCCCATCGGTCGACCAAGATGGTTGGATGCACCGATGACCGTCGCTTCCGCACCTTTGTATTCGATGCCGGTTCGATCCAACAATTGCATGATGCCTTTGGGGGTACAGGAGCGCAGCACCGGTCGGCGCAGAGCGAGGCGACCGATGTTGTAGGGATGAAAACCGTCGATGTCCTTCGCCGGGTCGATATGGTCGATGATGCCGTCCGCATCAATGTGAGCGGGCAGCGGTAGTTGCACCAGAATGCCGTCGATGCTGGCGTCCTCGTTGAGATGCGCTACGCGATTTTCCAAGTCTTGCTGGGTAACGTTGGCCGAGACCTGTTGCACTATCGAATGAAACCCGACCTGCTCGCAATCGCGGCGCTTGGCATTGACATAGACCACCGATGCCGGGTCGTTACCGACGAGAATCACGGCCAGCCCGGGAGGACGCCGACCTGCCGCCACAGCCGCCGCCACCCTCTGCCGCATGAGCTCCCGCAGTTCGCGCGCGATCTGTGCGCCATTGAGAATCTTGCCCACCCTGATGCTCCCGCAAAACCGCTATTCTAGCCCGGATATTCCACCCGCTTCCGTCGCTAGCGCTCGATAGTCCACACCGCTCGGCAGCGAGCCCATGCCCTTGATGCCGTTCTGGCGGGCAACCGGGCGCAAGCCATTGCTCAGGGGACTATGCCCAGTGCCGTAGCCAAGTCGTCAACCCAGGCCTTTTGGAACTCAAGCGCGCGTTCGCCGGGCTGCTGGGCGCTGGCATCACCAGCCTTTCCATGGCATGGAGATAGCAGTCGTGGCCACTACCTGCTGGCAGGGGGATGTTTAGGTTGCAGCCCACTCCCGCTCCCTCGCCGCGTTCCTCGGTGCCGCTGTATCCCGCCGGGAAGCAGCGCTCCTGATGCAACGAGATGGTCAGCACGTCGCCGCGGCCATAATAGATGGACTGGGTGCCGTTGCCGTGGTGTACATTGATGTCATTTTGACCAACCCCCCATTTGCGGGCGAGTCAACAAGGCACGAGAAGCGTATCGCATCATTCAGGAGAGCGTGGATGCTGCGAGCGAACTGCGCTAAGTCAGCGAATGCTGGGAGCCAACGGTGATGGACTCTGATTGCAAACTCTCAAAAAGCGGATGAGAACTCTCTCCACGCGCACCCGCTAGCCGACCTCAGCCAGCACGCCCGCCAAGCAATCGAACATGGCCTCCAAGTCCGAAGGCTGGGCGACAAACGGCGGCCCGAACTGTAGCGTATCGCCGCCCCAGCGCACATAAAAGCCCGCCGCCCACATTTTCAGGCCCGCCTCGTAGGGCCTGACCAAGGGGTCGCCCTCCCGGGGTCGCAGCTGGAGCGCCCCGGCCAGCCCGTAGTTGCGGATGTCCACCACATGCGGCGCATCCTTGAGTTCGTGCAGGCAGGTCTCAAAGCGAACCGCCAGCTCCCGCACCCTTGCGATCAGCCCTTCCGCAACCAGCAGATCGAGCGCCGCAAGCCCAGCTGCGCAGGCGGCCGGATGCGCTGAGTACGTGTAGCCGTGGGGCAGTTCGATGGCGTGCTGCGGCTTCGAGGTCTCCATGAAGGTGCCGTAAATCGTCTCGCTGGTAACGACCGCGCCCATGGGAATGGCGCCGTTGGTCAGTTGCTTGGCAAGATTCAGCAGGTCCGGGACCACGCCGAACTCCTCGGCGCCGGTCATTGATCCCGTGCGCCCAAACCCGGTGATCACCTCATCAAAGATCAGCAGCAGCTCATGGCGGTCGCAGATCTCCCGCAGCCGCTGCAGGTATCCCGCAGGCGGCACCACAACGCCACCGGACCCCGACATGGGCTCCACGATCACGGCGGCGATGTTCGAGGCGTCGTGCAGCGCCACGATCTCCTCCAGCTGATCCGCAAGATGCTCCCCGTACTGCGGCATGCCGCGGCTGAAGGCGTTCTCCGGCAGCAACGTGGCGGAAAGGTGGTCGGCATCGAGCAACGGCCCGTACATCCGCCGGTTGGGGCCGATGCCGCCCAAGCTCGTGCCCCCGAAGTTGACGCCGTGATAGCCGCGAATCCGGCCGATCAGCTTGGTCTTGCTCGGACGGCCAGCCTCGCGCCAATAGGCCCGGGCGATCTTCAGCGCGGTGTCGGTGCACTCCGACCCCGAATTGGTGAAGAAGACGTGGGAAAGCCCATCGGGCATCAACTCGACGATCCGGTTGGCCAACTCGAAGCTCAAGGCATGGCCGAACTGGAAGGCGGGCGCATAGTCCATGCGACGCAGTTGGCTGGTCACCGCTTCGGCGATGGCTGGGTGGCCATGGCCAGCGCCGCAACACCAGAGCCCCGACAATCCATCGAACACCTTGCGGCCATCCGGCGTGAGGTAGTGGCAGCCCTCGGCGCGGGCCACCAGCCGCGGATCCCGCTTGAACGCCCGGTTCGCGGTGTAGGGCATCCAATGGGCGTCGTAGAAGGCCGGTCCTTGGTTGCTCAAGTGGAAACCTCCCTAGCCATCAGTGGGCGCTGCGGCGTCCGGGTGCGCGGCCGGCCGGTCGTTCCCGTCCCGCAGGGCCGGCAGGATTAGCCTTCCGTAGGCCTCCAGGGTCTCATCCTGCGCATCGTGCATAAGGTACATGGCGAACTGGGCCGCGCCAAGGCCGGCCAAGGCCCTGAGCTTGTCGATGTGGTCCTGCGCCACGCCCGCAATGCAGAAGCGATCAATGATCTCGTCCGGCACGAAGTCCGTTGACGGGTTCCCTGCTCGTCCGTGGTGCGAGTAGTCGTAGGCGCCTCGTCCCTTGACGTAGTCCGTCAGCGCCTTGGGCACTTGACCGGAATCCCCGCCGTAGCGATTGACGAGATCGGCGACGTGGTTGCCGACCATGCCGCCGAACCACCGCAGTTGCTCCCGCTGATGGGCCAGGTCATCACCGACATAGGCCGGCGCCGCCACGCAGGCGGCAACATCGCCCGGCTCCCGGCCCGCGGCGACGGCGCCCGCACGAACCGCCGACAGGGTCCACTCCAATATCTGGGGATCCGCGAGCTGCAGAATGAAGCCGTCCGCATTGCGTCCGATGCAGTCGAGCGCCCGAGGGCCGTAACCTGCGCCCCACATCGGCAATTCCCAGCCTTGGTCGATCCACGGAAACGCGATGTCCCTGCCGTTGTGAATGACCGACTCCCCGGCGACCAGCCCTTTGACGATCCGCATCGCGTCGGTCATTTCCCGCAGGCTTCTCGGACTGCGGCCTATGTAGCGCAAGGCCGAATCGCCCCGACCCATGCCGCATAGGGTGCGTGGTCCGTAAAGGTCGTTGAGCGTGGCAAAGGTCGATGCGAGCACAGTCCAGTCCCGGGTGCCCGGGTTGGTGACCATCGGGCCAACCCGAATCCGCTCGGTCTCCGCAAGAATGCGGCCAAGGATCACGAAGGGCTCCTGCCAGAGAACGGGGGAGTCGTAAACCCACACATGGGTGAAGCCGTGCGCCTCCGCCCGCTGCGCGAGTTCCACCACCCGGCTTGCGGGCGGGTCCGTTTGCAAAACCAACCCAAAGTCCACTTTGCGCTCCCTCGGATGAATGTTGCGCTGCACCGTCAATCACTGGCCGGGCGGACTCACGAACTGACCAACCAAGCCCAAGGCGAACCGGCTCGGGCGCTCGCCCCGCGAATTTCGGCAGGCAGGACCGGGATCATACAATAATGTTTGACGATTGTGTCAAAAAACTGTAGCTTGGCTGATCTGGGGAAGACTTGAAGCAGCGTGGTCGCAGTCGCCAGGCACTCCGATTCCAAGCGGAACCAAACGGCAGTTCACGCACCAGCTAAAGCTAAGGAAAGCACGAAACAAACTAAACTCATGCCGCTACGAGGGCACCGACAATCGAGCCACAACCCGGCAGCCGGCCATTCAATCGCCGAGTCCGCTGCCATTGAGGATGACTTGGGTAACCGTTGTCACGCCGGCTTCAAATTGCGCTGTAGTCAACCGCTTGGTGCCGAGAATGCTCTTGATCTGCTGTTCAAAGTCGGCGTAGTACTGCGTGGCGCCCCACAGCAGGAAAAAGAAGTGGCGCGCATCCAGGCGATCCATCTTGCCCTCGTCCATCCAACGCTCTATGACCGCGCACTTTTCCACCGTCAGAGCCCTAATCTGGTCGTTCTCCTCATCGGTCAGCATGTCCGATCCCCGGATAACCTCCATAGCGAAGACTTTGGAAGGCACCGGATGTTTTCTGGAGTACTCGATCTTGACTCGGATGTAGTCGCGGATGGCCTCCCGAGGCTCCCGATCAGCGGCAATCTGCTCAAGCGCCTTGACCCAGTCGGCCCGCAAACCGGTCAGGATGCGCCGGTAGATGGCGCGTTTCGACGCGAAGTAGTAGTAGAGATTGGGCCGCGGCAGCTTTGCCGCGCGAGCGATGTCGTCCATGCGCGTACCGTGAAAGCCACGCTTGGCGACCAGCTTCTCGGTCGCCCGGATTATCTGCTGCTCCTTCCTGTCGCGCGCATTCATGGCACGGGCCACGCGTTCAGCCTCCTTGCTTGGATTTGGACGACCCTAGGGGCGCGAGCGATCAACGCCACGGGGGGCTGCGTCCGCCGCCCATCCCCGCCAACACACCGCCTTGATTATAGAAGCTACCGCAGAGCACAGCCACCAAGGAGGCCGGACCTCGCCCCACCACCCAGCAAAGCGCAGCTTAGTCCGACTGGACCAATAAGGAGGCTCTAGATGTCCATGCGCCTGCGCACCGCATTGCGGGAACTTCTGGTGGACTGGCAATCTGACCTTGCTCCCGCATGGCAGTCCGTCGTCAATGGCGTGGACCTCGCATTCGATGCTGTGGATGCGGCGCTCGAATTGCATCCTTGGGAGCCGATTTTTCCTTCCCGACGATGTTTCGCACTCCCAGGGGAGCCTGACGGCGCCCACATGCTGCGGGCATTCGACGGCCTGTCCCCGGACGCCGTCCGCTGCGTCGTGGTTGGCCAAGATCCCTATCCCAACATCGCCTTTTCCACCGGACGCGCCTTCGAGACTGGCGAGCACCGGCATTGGCGCGAACTCGGCAACATGCGCTCAGCCAGCATGCGCAGCCTGATCCAGAGCCTCTACGCCTTTCGCTCAGGCCTTGCCTCCCACGCGGCGGACGTTGCAGGCTGGCCAGCCACGCTCGACGCCATTGCCGCGCCAAGCAACGGACTCCAGGGGCCGACCGAGCTTGCCTGGCACTGGGTCGATCAAGGCGTGCTGCTGTTGAATGCAAGCCTTACGCTGTCCCGATTCTCCGTGGATGGCGACCCGCACCAGACCAGAGGCCACCTGCCGCTGTGGCGCCCCTTGATGGAACGCATCCTGCGCCACTTTTACTTTGAGCACACCGGACAATCCGTGGCTTTCCTGCTGTTCGGGGAGGCCGCTCAAGCGGCAGCGCTGGCCAGCGGCATCTGCGACCAATCCACCATTGACGATCACCCGGCGATCGTCACCTCGCCGCACCCCGCCGAGGGAACGCGCTATCTGGAAAGACCAAACCCCTTCGAACTCGGCAACCGAAAACTAGCGGCGATGGGCGCTGCGCCGATTGACTGGTGAACTTGGGAGAAGAACGATGATAGGAGGCGAATACGACTACATCGTGGTGGGTGCCGGGTCGGCAGGCTGCGTACTGGCCAACCGGCTTTCGGCCGATCCCACCGCAAAGGTGTTGCTCATCGAAGCCGGGGGACGGGACTCCAACACGCTGTTCCGCCTGCCCATGCTGATGGGACGCTTGATGCACTCGGGCATCTACAACTGGCAATTCCATACGGAGCCCGAGCCCCAGCTGGACGGCCGCAGGGTCTTCTGGCCCCGCGGCAAGGTGCTCGGCGGAAGCTCCACCATCAACGGCATGATCTACGTTCGCGGCAATCCGGCGGACTACGACGGTTGGGAGCAGATGGGGCTACCCGGCTGGTCCTATGACAAGGTGTTGCCGCTGTTCAAGCGCTCGGAAGCCCACGTTGACCGGGAGGACTCGTTCCACGGACGCGCAGGCGAACTCACGGTGCGCCGGGCCCGCGGCGCAAACGCCATGTTCGACGCCTACATGGAAGCCGGCCAACAGGCCGGATACCCCTTCACCGATGACTTCAACGGCACCAGCCAGGAAGGATTCGGCCGCTACGACTTCACCATCCGGCGGGGACGGCGCTGCAGCGCCGCCACGGCCTTCCTCGCTCCGGCCGCCAAGCGGTCCAACCTAACGATCGCCACGCGAGCGCTCGCGCACCGCGTGCTGGTCGAGGGAGGGCGAGCGGTCGGGGTGGAGTACCGCAGCGGGCGGAACGTCGTCAAGGCAAGGGCGGTTCGGGAGGTCATTCTGGCCGCCGGAGTCGTCGGGTCGCCGCATCTGCTGATGCTGTCGGGAATCGGCGACGGCGACCACCTTGAGGAGCACGGCATTGACACGGTACATCATCTGCCGGGCGTTGGCCAAAACGTGCAGGACCATGTTGACTGCTGCTTGGTGCATGAATGCCGGGAGCCGGTTTCGCTGCGCGAGAACCTGCGGGTGGATCGGATGACGCTTGGCGTGCTCAGGGCAGCGATGTTCGGCACGGGTTTCGTGACGACGTTCCCCTACGAATCCGGGTCGTTCATCCGCTCTTCCAAGGATCTCGAAGTGCCTGACATCCAGACCCACTTCATGCCGGCAACGGAGGCGACCGCCAACCTGCACTGGTCTCTTCCCGCGCTTGGCCGCAAGCGGAACGTGGCGGACGAGCACGGGACGACCATACGAATCGGGCCGGTGGTTCCCAAGAGCCGGGGACGCATCGCCTTGCGTTCGAGCGATCCGGGGGATGCGCCGCGCATTCACGCCAACTATCTCAACGACCGTCGAGACGTTGACACTGCCGTCGCCGGGGTGCAGCTCATGCGCGAGGTGATGGCGAAGCCCGCTTTTGCGGGGACCATAGGCCGGGAGTTGGAACCCGGCCCGGAAAACATGACCGACGCCCAGGTTGCAAAGTGGCTGGTCAATGCGGCCATGACCACGCTGCACCCCGTGGGTTCCTGCAAGATGGGCATTGACAGCGAGGCGGTCGTCGATGCGGAGCTGCGGGTCCACGGCATCAAGGCGCTGCGGGTGGCCGACGCCTCCATCATGCCGATCATAACCCGCGGCAACACGAACGCGCCCACCATCATGATCGCCGAAAAGGCGAGCGACCTAATCCTCAATCCAAGCGCCACCGGGAGTTCAGACTCATGATTATCGATCATCGAACCTACTCGTTCCGTCCGGGTACCGTCAAAAAATGGCTCGAAAAGTACGAAAAGGACGGCTTGCCCATCCAGCAAAGGCATCTTGGCGAGTTCATCGGCATATTCACCACGGAGGTGGGCAACCTCCACCAAGTGGTGTTCATGTGGGCGTACCAGAGCTTGGCGGACCGTGAGCAGCGGCGGGCCAACATGGAGTCCGATCCCGACTGGGATACCTTTATTCGCGAGATATGGGAGCTCGACGCCATCGTCGAGCAGAAGATCAAGATGTTGCGGCCAGCGTCCTACTCCCCGCTCCGTTGACGCCCCCGCCCAGACTTAAGCCGCCGCCGGACCGCCATCCCCAAAACAATGGCATATGCGGCACCCGTGGCGAGGGATGCCGAGATGTGGAGCAGCGGGAAGCCGCCGCGCTCCAGCAGTTCGCCGCCGGCCGCAGGACCAAGCATGCTCCCGAAGGCAAGGTTGGCTGTGACGAGGGCGGTCGCGCGGCCGCCGCCATCCAAGTCGGCGATGGCGGAAATCAGGTATGGCAGGGCGAAGAGCCAAGCGAAGAAGAAGAGGTTGACTGCGCCAGCGTAGAACCAGAACTGCCCACCAAAGGCGAACAGCGCCATCGCCACCAAGTAGAGCGATGCGGCGGCCACCAATGGCATCGCCTTGCCGAGCCGGTCCGACAGCGCACCCGCCAGGAAGGATGCGACTCCGCCAAGCAGCACCGCCAATGACAACACGCCGCCAATGGCCTCGGCGTCAAACTCCGCCCTCGCCCCCGCACGTTCCGCAAAGGACCAGACCGACGCCTGCCCAACGGTGAACAGGAACAGGGCGCCAAGCGCAAGGCCTGCGGAGGCCGGCATTGTTGAGCGTCCGTGATCCGTTGGAGCGTTGCGCGCCTCCAAGGTGCCCTTGGGGAGGAAGTGCGTGCAGGTTGATGCCGAAACCAGCACGATGGCCAACGCGCCAAGGATGCCGGAAAAGCTGAAAGCCGGGTAAATCAGCGTCGGAAGCAGCGCCAGAAGCAGTGCGCCGAGTGCGACTTCACCGCCCAGCTTGACGCCCAACGCTCGGGTGGCGTCCGGATGTTCAGCCGCCAGCAGGAAAGACATTGTGTACAGGCCCCCCAAGATCAAGCCAACGGCCAGCAGCACCCCAAAGACAGCGACATATGACGCCGTCATTGTTCCCGCCGCGAGCAGCCCCGCCGCCGACAGAAACAGCAGGCGAGCGAGCGTCCTCCTGCCAAGCCGCTGCAGCCAGAGCGGCGCGGAGACCGACGAGACGCCGAAACCCGCCAAATAGGTGGTTGCCAGCCAGCCCGCCTCCGCATCGCTTAGCCCGAATGCCTCCGCCACCCTGCCGACAAAGAACGGCAGGATGTTGAAGATCATCGCCGCCGCGGCACCCGTGCCCACGATCGGGACAAGCTGCAAACGCCTATTCATTGAGGAATCGCCATACCGATCGAGAGTGTACCGAATTTGACGATAAAGTTTGACTATTTAGATTGACAAAAATGTCAAATCCAGCTAGAAGTGAAGCTGTCGGCTTTCCAAGCCCCGGACACCTGAGGGGAAACTCACATGATCATGGCAGAACGAGGTCCAAATCCATTGCGGAGATTAGCGACAGTTGGAGCGGTCCGCAGACGGCTTGCGTTGCCCGAAGGCCTTTTTTTGCTGGGTTTGCTTCTGCTCCCCGGCGTTTCCGTCCGAGCTCAGGCGCAAGGCGGGCCAAGCGCGGAGTCGGGGGCCATCGAGGAGGTGATCGTCACGGCACGCAAGCGCCAGGAATCGCTGCAGGAAACGCCCATCTCCATCACCGCCTTCTCGGAGACGGACTTGGAGCAGGCCAACATGATCGACCTGCGCGACATCGGCAAGTTCACCCCCGGCATGTCGTTCACTTCCTACGGCATGGGCAGCGCCGAGGCGGGGGCCATTTTCCTGCGCGGCATCGGTCAGTCGGACCACATGGTGACCACTGACCCAGGCGTCGGCTTGTACGTCGACGGCGTTTACATAGGCCGCAATCAGGGTGCCGCCCTGGATTTGCTTGACCTTGAACGGGTGGAGGTGCTGCGCGGCCCCCAAGGCACCCTGTTCGGCAAAAACACCATCGGCGGCGCGGTCAACGTAGTCAGCCGCAAGCCGAACGGCGAGCCTGGCGGTCACGTTGCGGCCACCTTTGGCGAGGATGGGCGCATCAATCTTGAAGCGTCAGCAGAAGTCGGTTTGAGCGATGGGCTGGCGCTGCGAGCGGGCATTCTCAGCCGCAATCGGGACGGCGTCGGTGAGCAGGTGTTCACCGGCGATCAGCTCGGTGACGAGGACAGCTTGAGCGGGCGGGCGCAGTTGTATTGGAGCGGGGCAAATTCAGAGCTGTCGGTGGTCTTGGACGCCGGCAAGGCGCGTCAAGGGGCGGTGCCGCACAGCTTCTATGAGTTCGCCGACTTCATGGTGGATGCCTTTGGCGCTGCGCCCTGCTTCACCAGCACCGGGCCCGGCCAGTATGCGCCTTGCGCCAGCGGCGCGGATACGGACCCGTTTGAAAGCTACTCCTTGGATGACCTCGACACCGAACAGGACTTGTTCGGCGTCTCCGCCACTTGGCAGTGGGACCTATCCGAGACCCTGACCCTCAAGTCGATCACCGCCTATCGGGACATGGAGTACGTCGGCAACCTGGAGTTCGACGGCGCGCCCCAGGTCGTCGTCCACTACTTGGAGACTGGGGCTTCCGATCAGTTCTCCCAGGAGATTCAGCTTCAGGGGGCAAACGAGGCGGGCACGGTCAATTGGATCGCAGGCCTTTACTACTTCACTGAGGAGGGCCACAACCTGCAGGATGACAACCAGTTCGGCGCCTTGGATCAGCGGCGTTCGCAAGTGGAGACCGAGAGCTACGCAGCCTTCGGCCAAGCCACCGTCGATCTGAGCGAGCGTTTCAGCCTGACGACGGGGCTGCGTTACACCGACGAGAAGAAGGACTACGACGTCTATTACCAGTCGCTGAACGCCGCTGGCGCACCGACCGTCGATGACGCGGGACAGCTCGTGTACTCGATCCCGCCCAGCACGCTCGGCGACTCATGGGACGCTGTTTCGGGCACTGTCAACGGCAAGTTCCAAGTCTCTGATGAACTCATGCTCTATGCCACTTACTCCCGGGGATTCCGCAGCGGCGGCTTCGCCGCCCGACCCGCAGCCCCGGCCAGCGTCGGCGCCTACGACCCGGAGCACTTGGATATGATTGAGGTGGGCCTCAAGGCGCAGGCCTTCAATGATCGAATGCGTCTTAACGTTGCGGCGTACACCAGCGACTATGAGGACTACCAAGCGCAGGTGAACCGTGTGGGCAACACCTTCGACACCCGAGTGCTGAACGCCGCGGAAGCGGAAATCGATGGCTTTGAAGTGGAATTGACCGCCCTGTTCTCACCTTGGTTTCGGGTCGTGGCCACTTTGGGCTACACCGACGCGGAGATCACCAAGGTGGACCTCGATCCCTCCTTGGAGGCGAACTTTGCCAAGGGCTCGCAGCTGCCCTACGTCAGCAAGGTCACCTACAGCATTGCACCCCAAGCCATGTGGCCCTTGGCGAACGGCGCCAGCCTCATGTTGCGGGCCGATTACGCCTACCGGGACGACTTCTACGGCCAAATCGCCAACTCGCCATTTGAAAAGGAGGACGGCTACGGCCTGCTGAACGCCCGCTTCGAGTTCCGAAGCCCGGGCGAGCGCTGGCGGGTCGCGCTCTACGGTATCAATCTGGCGGACAAGAAATACACTCGGGTGCGCAACTACTATCCGGGCTTCCTAGGTTTTGCCCTGTGGAACACTGATCGCCGTGAGATCGGAGTGACGGCGCGTTACGAATTCTAGGGCACTCTGAACTGAAGTAGTAATTCATGGCATCAGCAACTTCCGCTATCAGAATAGCTAGGTGAATCCGAACCGCTTGTCACGCTCGTCCTTGCCAATCCGTGGCGAATGTCAAAATCGCAGCAGCAGTAAGATGGGTCGCGAATCCAAGTCCCCAGACGCTGAAAGCACAGGGACTTCGCTTTATTCTCCTGATCTAGCCCCAGTCCCCGAGCACCTGCGCACTTGGAACACTTGGAACTTGGCCGCAGTATGGGTCGGCATGGCGACAAGCATACCCACGTACATACTGGCCAGCTACATGATCAAGGACGGGCTGAGTTGGTTGGAGGCGCTTGCCATCATTCTCCTTGCCAACCTGATCGTCACCGTGCCCATAACGCTCAATGGGCACGCGGGCGTCAAGTACCGGGTGCCGTTCGCGGTTCTGGGCCGCGCGCCTTTCGGAACGGTCGGCGTCCATGTCCCAGCGCTGGTTAGGGCGCTGGTGGCCTGCGGTTGGTTCGGTGTGCAAACTTGGATCGGCGGACTGGCCATCTACGTGATCGCCTGCGCATTGTCTGCCGAGCCCGTCGCCAGCGGCCTCACCACGGGCAAATTCATCGCGTTCGGCTGCTCCTGGGCACTTACCATGTACTTCGTCTGGAGCGGCACTGAATCCATCCGAATCCTGGAGACCTTTGCCGCACCCATCCTGATTGGCGTCGGCGTGCTTCTGGTGTTTTGGGGTGCCAATCAAGGCGGTGGATTCACGCAAGTCTTGGAGCAAAGCGCCCAACTCGAAAGGCCGACCGCCCACTACCGCACCGACGGCGGCATATCGATTGCCCCTTTGCAAGGGCTGGAAGGCAAATGGAAAGCCGACGGCTACCGAGTCGCCATTCGCTCCGAATTGCATGGAAGCGATTGGCAGCCCGCAACGCCCGGCGTTCTCGACATCCCCGCATCCGAGGCATTGAAGCTGCGCGAAGGCAGTAACTCCGGCAGCGCTCAAGGTGAACTGGTGGCGCAGTTCCGACGCGGAGAGTCGGTCTCGACTCCGGTCTCGATTGCCGTTGAACCGGCTTCAAAGCCCCCGTTCACCCTGTGGCTGTTCTGGATCACGGCCATGGTGGGATTCTGGGCGACCATGTCGATCAGCATTGCCGATATCACACGCTTCGGCCAAAGCCAGCGCGCCCAAATCATCGGGCAGTTTCTGGGCCTTCCCGCCACGATGCTTCTCTACAGTTTCGTGAGCGTATTCGTCACCTGCGCCGCCCTGATCGGTTTTGAGGACGTTCTGGTGGCGGAGGACGCGCCTTGGGATCCCGTCAATCTAATCGCCCGGTTCGAGAATCCTGCGGTGGTGGTCGCCACGCAACTCCTGCTCTTCATTGCGACGCTCACGACCAACATTGCGGCAAATGTCATCGCGCCCGCCAACGCGTTCGCCAATCTTTGGCCGAGCGCCATCAACTTCAGGCGCGGCGGACTGATCACCGGATTGATCGGCGTCGTGATAGCACCCTGGCTGCTCTTGGACCGCATCAGCGAATTGCTGGTGTTCGTAAGCGGTTTTCTGGGGCCGGTGCTGGGTGTGATGCTGGCCGACTACTACGCCGTCAGGCGAACCCGAATTTCGCTGCGGGGCCTGTTTGATCCCCACGGCCCTTACCGATATCGACGCGGCGTCAACCCGGCTGCCATGGTCGCCTTGGTCGCCGGTGTCGCAACCGCCCTTTCGGGGTACTTCGTGGCCTGGCTGGAGTGGCTGTACACAGCCTCTTGGTTCTCAGGCTTTCTGGTGTCGTTTCTGATCCACATCGCGCTGTCGAGTGACGGCGCCCAGGAGGACCGCAAGGCTCATGTCCCTATTGATACGTAACGGTCGCGTCGTCACCGCAAGCGACGACTACAGAGCTGACATCTATGTGGAAGACGACAAGGTCTCCCTCATCGGCCACAGTCTCGACCTGGCAGCCGATCAAATCATCGACGCCGCCGGGAAGCTGGTGATCCCCGGCGGCGTCGATCCGCACACCCACATGGACATGCCGTTCGGCGGCACGACCAGTTCCGACGACTTTGAGTCCGGCACACGGGCCGCCGCCTTCGGCGGCACCACGACCATCATCGACTTCGCCATCCAGCCCAGGGGGCATTCAACTCTGGAGGCTCTGGAAACCTGGCACGCCAAGGCCGAGGGGAAGGCGTCCATCGACTACGGCTTCCACATGATCGTCACCGACATGGAGGATCATCGGCTCTGGGAGATGCGGCGCTTGGCCGACGAGGGCGTGACCTCCTACAAGATGTTCATGGCCTATCCTGGGGTGCTCCATGTCGATGACGGCACGCTGTTCCGGGCAATGCGCAAGGCCGGGGACGACGGAACCCTGGTTTGCATGCATGCCGAGAACGGCATCGTCATCGACGAGATCGTGAAGCTGGCGCTCAAGGAGGGCAAGACCTCACCCAAGTACCATGCCCTGACGCGACCAACGCGGATGGAGGCCGAGGGCGTGCATCGCTCAATCGCCATCGCGGAGGTGGCAGGGGTGCCGGTCTATATCGTTCACCTGAGCTCCGCGGATGCGCTCGAGCAGGTGAATCTTGCGCGCAAGCGCGGCGTTCCCGTGTTCGCCGAAACCTGTCCCCAATACCTGTTCCTGGACATCGACCACTACGACAAACCCGGGTTCGAGGGCGCGAAGTACGTCATGACGCCGGCGCTGCGCGAGCGCTGGAATCAGGATGAGCTGTGGCGTGGGCTCAAGTTCGGCGATCTCCAAAGCATTTCCACCGACCACTGCCCGTTCTGCTTCAAGGATCAGAAGACGCTCGGAATCGACGACTTCAGCAAGATACCCAACGGAGCGCCGGGTGTGGAGAACCGCTTAAGCCTCGTGTACAACGGCGGCGTCGTCGCCGGTCGAATATCAGTGAATCGATTCGTCGAACTCACGTCAACGGCAGCGGCAAAGCTGTTCGGGCTGTTTCCCAAAAAGGGCACCATCGCCGTCGGCAGCGACGCCGACATCGTCATCTTCGACCCCGAGCGCCGCGAGACCATCAGCGTTGACAACCCCTGCACCCACCACATGCGCGTTGACTACAACGCCTATGAGGGGATCGAAACCCAGGGGTTCAGCGAAACGGTCATCAGCCGAGGCGAGGTGATCGTCTCCGATAACGAATGGCATGGCAGCCGCAGCGCTGGCCGATTCGTCAAGCGTGGGCTGTTCGGCGCCACGAACTGACGGTTGGAGGCGGAATCGCCCATATCGCCATCCAAAGCCCTTTCCCCAGCCTTGCCGCGACAAACCGCCCAGACCAAAGAGGAGCCCCATGCCAAGAACCCTAAAGACAGGACTCATCCAATTGTCCCTGCCTGAACTGGATCCGACGGCTTCCATGCGGGAAACCGTGCAGGAGATGACCGCCAAGCACATACCGTTCATTCAGGAAGCGGGAAGGCAAGGCGTGCAAATCCTGTGCCTGCAGGAGATATTCAGCACGCCCTACTTCTGCCCCAGCCAAGACGCATCCTGGTACGAGACGGCCGAACCCGTGCCGGGGCCAACCACCGAGCGGCTCGCCGAACTCGCGCGCGAATTCCGGATGGCCATCGTCGCCCCGATCTACGAACAGGAGGCACCCGGCATCCTCTACAACACGGCCGCGGTACTCGATGCGGACGGCGCCTATCTGGGCAAGTACCGCAAGACCCACATTCCCCACACATCGGGATTCTGGGAGAAGTTCTTCTTCCGTCCCGGCAATCTCGGCTATCCCGTGTTCCAAACCGCCTACGCCAAGGTTGGCGTCTATATCTGCTACGACCGACACTTTCCGGAAGGGGCCCGCGCCTTGGGTCTGAACGGCGCGGAAGTCGTTTACAACCCCTCGGCGACGGTCAAGGGCCTGTCCGGACATCTTTGGGAACTTGAGCAGCCCGCGCATGCGGCCGCCAACGGCTACTTCATGGGCTGCGTCAACCGGGTGGGCGTGGAGGCGCCGTGGAACCTGGGTGAGTTCTATGGCCGAAGCTACTTCGTCAACCCGCGCGGCGAGATCATCACCCAAGCGGCGGAGAGCCGCGACGAACTCCTAGTGGCCGAGCTTGATCTGGACTTGATCGACGAAGTCCGCTCAACTTGGCAGTTCTATCGCGACCGCAGACCCGACAGCTATGGGAATCTGGTCGCGCCATGAAATCAAGACGCCAGAACATCAGGAGTGCGAAATGAAACTCAAGGACCCAGGACTGCTCAAAACCCAAGCGTTGATTGACGGCCAGTGGCTCGATGCGGATGACGGCGGCAGCATCGCGGTCTTGAACCCCGCCGACGGCGAGGTCATCGCCCGAGTCGCCCGCTGCCAAGGCGCCGAAACCCGCCGCGCCATAGCGGCCGCCAGCCGCGCCTTCCAGGACTGGCGCAGCCGAACGGCCAGAGACCGCTCCCGGGCGCTCAGACGCTGGTTCGATCTGATCATGGCCCATCAGGAGGATTTGGCGGTGATCATGACAGCGGAACAGGGCAAGCCGCTGGCGGAGTCCCGGGGCGAGGTTGCCTACGGCGCGGCCTTCCTGGAGTGGTTCGCCGAGGAGGCTCCCCGGATTTACGGCGACACGATCCCGGGGCCGGCACCGGACAAGCGGGTCGTCACCCTCAAGCAGCCGGTCGGCGTGGTCGCCTGCATCACCCCGTGGAACTTTCCCATCGCCATGCTCACCCGGAAAGTCGGCCCCGCGCTTGCGGCCGGCTGCGCGGTGGTGTGCAAGCCGGCTTCCGCCACGCCGCTATCCGCGCTGGCCATCGCTGAACTGGCGGTTCGGGCCGACATCCCGGCCGGGGTGGTCAACGTGCTGGCCGGCGACACCCAAGCGATCGGGGGTGAACTCACGGCCAACCCGGAAGTGCGCAAGCTGACCTTCACGGGCTCCACGGCGGTGGGCACGAAGCTGCTTGAACAATGCGCGGCAACGGTCAAGCGCACGTCGATGGAACTCGGCGGCAATGCCCCGTTCATCGTGTTCGATGACGCCGACCTCGATGCCGCCGTTCAAGGCGCGCTGATTTGCAAGTTTCGCAATGCCGGCCAAACCTGCGTCTGCGCCAACCGCATCCTGGTCCAGTCCAACATCCACGATGCCTTTGCCGAGCGCCTCGCGAAGGCCGTTGCCGCCTTGCGGGTCGGCAACGGAATGCGGCCCGAAACGGAGGTGGGTCCGCTGATCGACGGCAAGGCGGCCCATTCCGTGCTGGGCATGGTGGAGGATGCCGTGGAACTCGGGGCGCAGGTGCTCGTCGGAGGCCACCGGGCCGCGCATGGCGAGTGCTTCGTGGAACCCACGGTGCTCAGCGGCGTGCGAAGCGACATGCGCGTGTTCCGGGAGGAGATTTTCGGCCCCGTGGCGCCGTTGGTGAAGTTCGACAGCGAAGATGAGGCCGTCGAACTCGCCAACGACACCGAGTATGGACTGGCGGCCTACTTCTACTCCAGGGACATCGGCCGCATCTGGCGCATGGCGGAGCGTCTCGACTACGGCATCGTCGGCATCAATGAGGGAATCATCTCCAACGAAGCCGCCCCGTTCGGCGGCATGAAGGCGTCCGGCATTGGCCGTGAAGGGTCAAAGTACGGCATGGATGAGTACTTGGAGGTCAAGTATCTGTGCATGGGGGGCATCTAGCCCGCGCGAACTGACGTTCGCGAACATCCATCTAGAAAGCCATCTGTAGTGACAAATGCAGCAACCTAATGTCAAGAATCGTTACCCCCCCATAAGCGCTAACTTGTTTGGTCAGCGCTCGTGAAGAACCTGTCGATCTGCGGGATTCGGCGGCGGGGCGGCTCGGCGAGCGACCTGGAGATCTGGCTCCATTCGCCGATGACCCGCGCGAGGGGCAGGTGCGGTTCGACGGCCAGCTTGAGCTGGTTGAGCATGAAGCCGAAGTCACGCCAGGGGCTGTGGGTCCGGCGGCGCCTCCATTCGGTACCCCCGGGGGGGAAATGGCGCTGGCGTGGCGGATGATCCCCTCCGTCAGCAGCGCCACGAGCAACTTCCCGTGGAGCCAGGCCTTGGCGCTGTCGTCGTCGTGCTTGGGCAGGTGCCCGAGCTGCGCCAGCGACCCGGTGTTCACCCGAACGGTGGCGTGGCCCCCGCAGGCCGCCACGTGGCCTAGGCCCGCCGCCGTCGAGTGGCCCCGGTCGGCCAGCACGAGGTCGCCCTCGGCGATCGGGAAGTTGCGCAGCGTCTCGCCGCTGCCCGCCCCCTCGGCCGCCGTCAGCTTGAAGAAGTCGCACGACAGCGAGGGCAGCCGGACGCTTGGCCGCGCTCGTCCCAACGTTGCAGCCAAGGCGCCGCCTCATGTTCGAAAAGCGTGATGGCGGACTCCGGCCAGAGGATCAGATCCCGGCCCCAGTGCGGTTCGGTCAGTTCCCGGTAGCGGTTGATGACGGGCATTCGGTTGTCGCGATCCCACTTCACCGCCTGATCGACGTTGCCCTGCACCAGCGCCGCGGATCGCGTCGCCCGCGGTTCCACCCACTGCGTTCCGGACAGGGCCAGGCCGATCAGCCAAGGCGTGGCGGCGACGGCCCCGGACATGGCGCGAATGGCGGCGGATTGCCTGTCGAACAGGGCCGAGACGAGGCAGCTTGCCGTCACGACGATGCCAAGGCTCGCGAGGCTGACGCCGCCGACCGGCAGCAGGTTCGCCAAGGGCGTGCGCAAGTGGCCATAGCCGGGGTAGAGCCAAGGAAAGCCGGTGAGAAACCAAGTCAGCACCCACTCGAACGCCACCCAGACGGCGGCGAACAGTCGGGCCTGCGCCAAGCTGAACAAGGACAGCCCGGCCACGAACATCAGCACCAGCAGGGCGGCTAGGGGCGGCGATGCGTTGCCGTAGTCGTGAATGCTCACATAGATCCAGCTCACGCCGACGCCGAACTTGCCGAGGCTGTAGGCGAATCCCAAGGCCCAAGCCGACGCTGCCCGGCGGTTGAGCAGCCAGAACCAGCCGCCGATCGAAACCAAGCCCAGCGGCCACCAGGAAGCGCTGCGCGCCCAAATGCGCCATCAGCCCGAGTTGGTCCGCCGCGTAGCTCGCCCAGGAGTCCTGGGCGGTCACCGGGGCGGTGGACTGACCGGCATTGCGCTGGTCCATGGCGATGACCCGGAATTCCCCGGAGAGATGCTCAATCGGGTTCCAGGGCGCGTTGGCCCAGAAGGCAATGGCGGACTTCATGCCGCCCGGGGCGATGAGCAGAATGGGGAAGCCGTCGGCGGGACCGGACTCCTCGTAGTGGATGTTGACGGCTCCGCAGCGAAAGTTGGGCATGCGCAGGCTCCTTGTTGGCTGGCGTTGCTTGCGGCGAGTTCATTTCAGCCGCTTTTTCGGGTAAGTTGGCGCCAGTTTAACGCCGCAGAGGAAGCGATTCGACCATGTTGGATTGGGAAAGGCTCAAGGACAGCGCCAATGCTGATGGCGAGTTCCGGCTGCACGCGCGCTTTTGGACGTGTGCGCTGAAGATCGCGAACGGGCCGCACAGCACCCGCATCGACGTGCGGGACGGCGCGATCAGCGCCATCGAGCCTTGGTTCGCCAACTTGGCGGGCGATCTGTCCATCAGCGCATCGGCCGCGGAATGGGAAGCCCTGCTGGCCCCGATCCCGCAGCCCTTCCACCAAGACCTCTACGCGGCAACGGTCCATCACGGCTTCACCGCCACGGGCAATCGAACGCACTTCTGCGCCTACTATCCGGCGTTGCGGCGCTTGGTGGAGTTGATGCGGGACGTGAAACGCAAGGGAGCTTAAGCCATGCGGGCAAGACTTGAATCGATCGTCGGCCGCTACCGGAACGCGCCGATCAACGGGCATGAATACCGCATCTACTTCGAGGAGGCGGGCAGCGGCATTCCTCTGCTGCTGCAGCACACGGCCGGGGCCGATGGTCGGCAATGGCGCTTCGTGCTGGAGGATGAGGAGCTTCAGGCCCGCTTCCGCATGATCGCCTACGACCTGCCCTTTCACGGCAAGTCCGTGCCTCCCGTCGGCAAGGCTTGGTGGCGCGAGGAGTACCGCCTGACCAAGGACTTCCTGATGGGCGTTCCGGTCACGCTGGCCGATGCCCTGGGCTGTGACAGCCCGGCCTACATGGGCAGCTCCATCGGCGGCCACTTGGCGGTGGACCTTGCCCTGCACCACGGCGAGCGCTTCCGCGCCGTGGTCGGCCTTGAAGCCTCGGCCTACACGCCGGGTGGCTTCATTCCTGCGCGAGATCAAGCCGGTGCTGGAGCGCATCGCGGGCGCTCGGCTTGAGTCTTCCTAAAGCAATTGTCCGCCGTGCAGCGCTTCTACAAAGGCGGCGTAAGGCATGATGTCAATCTCTCCGACGCGGCGAGTCTGCTTTTCGGCTGTGGCCACTATGGCCCGACTTGGGGAAAACTCCTCCACGAAGGCATTGATGGGCCGCAAGTCGCGCTGATGCACCGCCGTCTTGGCTTACACCGCGATTTCGTCTTGGTTCAGTGCGAAGTCCGTCTCGAAGCCGCTTTTGGTGCGCCAATACGCTATGGGCCAGTCGGCTTCCTGGTAGCTGCGGGCCGCTAAGATCTCCTGCAGCAGGAAGTGTTTAAATGCCGCTCCGAACGCAGCACTCTTGGTGTCAGTCAGGGTTCGCCGACAGACTTGTCCGGCAACACCCACGTCGAAATTTCGTGCCTTAATATGTGTAGAAAACACACAATGGTTGTGGATCGCATCATGGCGTTGCGCTGCACCTTTAGACGGGGCAAGGCGACCAGCAAAAAAGGGGTGCCTCAGGCGCTAGCTACGTGATCATCTAGGGAGGTCATGCATGATTGAGGTGTTCGGCAAGCTTGTGGTCGACGTAGTCGTCCGGATTTCGGATCTGCTGCGCGAAGAGTACACACCGGGCCTTGTGTCGGCGGCTTTGCTGGCATTGCTCCTCTGGGTTATTGGACACTTCGGATTCTATACATTGCGGCGGTGCCGGGCCCTCAATGCGGCGAGGCGGGTAGTGGCAGCGGCAGCAGACCCAATAGAGTTCAGTGACTCCCTTTCCGAAGTCAATCGCAAGATCAAAGGGTTAGGAACGCGTAGGGCTTTGTCACCGCGAAGTTTGGTGGCCACGGCTTGGGATGAATACTCCGAGACCTTTGTGCAGTATCGCCAAGGGGATCAATCGGTCCTTTGCAACTCCGTACGGCCATCGCAGTTCTTTAATCCCGCAGACTTGCACTTTGGCGTCGGATTCTGGCGAGTCTGGCCCGGACTCTTCGTTACGATCGGGCTATTCCTGACATTTCTTGGGCTTGTTTCGGCGCTCCACGCGATGAACACCGCGGAGGGTGTGTCGGAAGAGGCAATGACAAATCTACTCACCGTCGCATCTGCGAAATTCATCATGTCGCTGACAGGGTTGGCCTGCTCGATCGTGTTCACGGCATGGTTGCGGTTCGGCACGGGTCGTGTTGAGAGCGCAATCCACCGAATGAACAGGGAGCTTGAGCAGCGACTTAGCTTCCTCAGTCTTGAGAAGCTCGCAGTGGAACAGGTTGAGGCGACTCGGGAGCAGAAGGAGCACTTCCGCCGGATCGGGATGGAACTCGTGGAAGAGCTGGGCCGCCCGCTGCTCGAGGATTTGCCGAAGACGATCTCGAATTCAATCGGGAACGCGGTGTCGCCGCTGATCGCCCAAGTGGGGGAAATGGGGACGCAAAGCGTTGGGGAAATGGTCCGTGACCTTTCCAGTCGAATCACCACGGACGTTGATGACGCGTTGCGTAGGGCCGGCGAGCAGCTAGGGAAGGCGGGCGACCGGCTCGGAACGCTGGTAGACAGGATGGATGGCAGTTCCGATCGGATGGGGTCAGAGATGGAAGACGCTAGCAAGCGTCTGGCGGTAGCGGTGGAGCAGTTGCAAGCGACCATGTCGGCAAGTGCTTCGGCAACTACCGGAGCGTTCAGTGATGGTGTCGAGTCAATTTTGGCGGCGATGCGGACGACGCTCGATGGGATTCGAGAGAATACTGCCGCAGGGGCGCGGGCGATGGCCGACGCCGCTGAGGAGATGCGGGGTGCCGCGGAGCGGTTCCGCGAGGAGCTGTTGAAGGCGACGGAGGAGGGGACTGTGGCGGCTGGCGAACGGATGGCTCGAAGCAGCAGCGATGTTGCGAGAGTGATCGACGGCGCGGGTGACCGGGTTCGTAGTGCGATCGAAGGAACGGGCCGGGAGATTGCCGCGATCACTGGCGAGGTCTCCGAGAAGGCCGGGCGCGACCTGCTTGGGCCGATGGGCGAGATTGCTCAGCGTCTGGAAGAGATGGCCGAAGCCCTTGCAAACGGAGTCCTAGAGATGCGCCGCGCTTCGGATGGCGTGAAGGATGGAGCGGATGCCACATCAGACGCTTCGGTTAACTTCCGGGGTTCTGCACGGGCGCTGGTCGCAGCCAGCGACTCGGTGAAGCCCACAGTGGAACGGCTGGAAAACTCGATGCAAAGCCTAGCTGCAAGTACTCGGCAGGTTGGAGAGAGCGCAAGACACAGCGCGGCAAGTGTTGGACGGGTCCTGGAGGCCGCGCAGGCAGCGTTGGGGGGAGAGCGGCAGGCGATAGACACGACTCTTCACGGTCTCACGCAGGTCTTGGAAGGCGCGCGCGGTCAGGGAGACCGTCTGGACGACATCGATCAGAAGCTCGGACGCGCCTTCGAAAACTACAGATCGGAGGTAGCCGTAGCGGTCGATGCCCTGCACAGCCACGTGAGGGAGATGCAGGAAAAGCTCACTCCCGCGTTGGACACGATGCGGGAGATCGTCGAGCAGGCGGAAAGATTTGTTCCTGAGCAACGGGGCAGCTGATGCGGTCGTTAACGCATCGAGTCGGCGAGGACGAAGAGCAGGAGTCGTCGTTTGTGTCCATGACGGACCTGACGGTGAGCTTTCTGTTCATCGTCATGCTGCTGATGGCGTTTTTCGCGACACGCTATGCCGACGAGACACCGGATCCGCTTGAGGAGTACCTGCAACGTGCGGCGGAGGCAAGGTTGCGCGTGCTTGAGGCGTTGCGGCAGGGAATCACGGCTGAGTTTCCCAACTTGGTCGTTCAGATCAGTTCCCAAGGGGACGCGCTGCAATTGCAGGGGGAAGGGTTGTTCGAGACCAACGAGAGTTCGTTGAAGGAACGTCCGCGGCGGATCGTGCGGACCATCGCCTCGACACTTCACGACGTTCTGCCGTGCTACACCACCGGGCGCCTGTCGGATTGGCGGGAGGTGTGCAACAAGCATTTTGCGGTCATAGATGCTGTGCAAATCGAGGGTCACACCGATACGCAAGGTCAGGAGATGGGAAACCTAATGCTGTCGACGGCCCGGGCGAATGTGACGTTCGGCGCAATGGTCGAGCACGAGCGTGGCTTGACCGAACACCTCAACGTTCGCGAATTCCCTGTGCTGTCAGTTGCTGGGTATGGCTGGATGAGACCGGTGGCAAGTAACGTAACTGAAGATGGCCGCAGCAGAAACCGGCGGATCGATTTGCGGGTGATCATGTACACCCCAGCCAACCGGAACGATGTTGAGCGGGTGGTGGAACGGCTGCGGAGAGGGATGGGCGGAAAATGAAGCTGTCGAGGTTGCTGGACAAATCCGATCCGTTAAGGGCTTCGTCCGTCACGTCTCTGGACAGGCTCTCGGCGGCCTGCAGGCGTGTGCACGACCGTTGGCCGGATGTGATGCCGGCGCCTCAGGGGGACCGGGAATCGATCGTTCGGGAGATGCTTCGGCGAGTTCGATTGGCCGACTGGGAGACAGTAACGCTTGCGTCCGTGACCCGTGCGGGGTGGGTCGCGTTCGAGGCGGAGTTCAGGGAACGACGGGACTTGAGGCTGTTGCGCAATTTCTATGTGCAGGAGATCAAAGTGTCCACGAGCCAGTCCTTTCTCAGTGCGATGATGTCCATCTATCTCGGCTCGTTCGAACCTGGCGCACGTCACACGAGAGACCTCGCGGCGGCACTCGACGACTCGCGTGAACGGCTCGGGAGAAGGTGGTCGGTGCTGCTGAAAAACGTGCGGTTCCTTCTTGACCCCCGGTATGCGGCCCGACGGCTGGGGGCCGCGATGTGCGAGATGAAGGAGCCTTGGTCCGGACTGGTGAGGTTGGGATTCCATGACCCGTGTGCTTCGGGGTTGCTGTACCATGCGCATCTCGCCTACGTTGATGGCATGAGGCTGGCGTTGAGGACGGAACCTGGTGTGCGTCGGATGCTCGGATGGCTGGTGCCAGCGAGCGGACAGGCGAGGGTGACCGGGGTGAAGGAGGCGATCGAGGCACTTCTAAAGCCATGGAAGTCGAGAGAGCCGACTGATGGGATCCGGGATCGATTGATCGAAGTTCTCGTAGCGTCGTACGGGGATCCGCGAGTGCGACGGGGTGGCGTATGGCCGCAGGTCAGAAGCGATTGCCGAGACGTTCTGTTGAGATGGCTGACTGGAGCGAATATTCAGTTCTTCCTCGACGTAGTTTCGGAAGTGGAGACCAGTCACATGTGGCAGCCCAGACGAGAGTTCTGGTGGGACTTGTATGAGCGGGGACGGATCGACGCGGCATGGGCGGCATTCAGTCCGGACGCCGCGCGGACGGCCCGGGAGTTAGCGCAGGGCTTGGAGAACCCCGACCACCTCGCCTACGGGGAGCAGACGGCCGGCGGTTCACGACGACACACGTCTCTGCTAGTCCTCAAGATCGGCAATTGCATAGTCGTGGAGGGATCGCACAGCTACAAGGTTCATGTGTTCAGTGACCGCGACCCGCGTGCGCCGCGGTTATTCGAGAAGCAATACGATTGCGAGCGCATTCGCCTTGCGCCGGGACATCGTGAACAAGCGCACCATGTAGGTTGGGAGAGGCGTGTCCGCGCCTTGATCGACTACTGGTCGTGATGGGCATGAAATCGGCGATGTCTTTCGAACTGGAATACGACAGCGAGTGGGTGACGGTTCGACCGCGACGGCGAAGTCGCCTGCGGCAACTGCTGGAACAGCGAAGGCGCGGCGGTATCGACTCCATCGAGCATGCTGACCGAGAGGTCGCCTTTGCAATTGCCGAGGTCAGGATGGTCGCCGAAGGGGAAGCTGGTACCGCTCATATAGAGGACGGCACTGTGCGGATGCGGCACAGGGTCGCCGCCGCCATTGACGGTAAGTCAGCGGAAGCGCTGGGGTTGCCACCGGTGGTGGACCTGACCTTTAGAACAGACGTCGAAGGGGCATTGGGAACGCCGTCGTTCCAGCTTCGACACGGGTGGTCAAAGTTCGGTCGCGAGCAGAAGCCAAGACGGGTCGGCGCTATTCTTGAAACCGACGATGGCAACCGACGCCTTCCACTTTGGCTGTTGGATGCCGTCGAGGTGGCTGAGGGATTTGAAGCTGGTACGGATCTCACGGCGCACTGGGAAGCACTCGCCCGTTTCAGGCGGGCGCTGGATCCCGGAGTGGAAATGGCCGCTGACATCACCGCTGCCAAGGTTTCGATGACGGACTTTTTGCAAGGGCTGGAAGTGAGGTTGACCGACAGCTTTGGCATCGCGCCCAAAGACGATTCGGAGGGATTTCTGGACTTCGACCCGGTGCCGTTTTCGGGACAGAGCCTGGAGGGTGTTGCGGAATGCGATGTGGCTGAGTCTCACAGCGAACTTCGGGGCGATGCGTTGCGAAGGTTTCAGGAGCGGGTACGGATGCGAGGGGCGTTGCCCGCGTATCGGGTAGGCGACGGTAGTTATCTCGTTGTAGATCGCGGCGCCCAGACCGCCTTGGAAGTGATGAGCCGGAAGCAGCGGGCGAAACCGCCTGAACGCGAGGCGTTTGTGCGCAATCCGAGGGCTGCGATTGCAGCGGCCACGACTAACAGACTGCGCGAGGTGGGCGAGCTGGACGGATTGAGCCCCGAAGGAGAGGAGGAAGCCATTGAGGCAAAGGCGGGATCGGCGTTCGTCGAAACGGTGGAGTATTCGGGAAGGGTGATCGGTAGGAAGGTCTATGAGAACCCGGAACTGGACATGCCGGCTGTGATTCACACGACTTGGCTGCCTGAGAGCTTCAAGGCGGCAGCCGAAGCTCTTGAGAACATGGATGAGCAGGCACTTGAAGTGTTGACTGGGGAAATTCGTAAGGCGGTCGCTGCGGGGCGGGAAACGGTCGTGGCAGAGGGCGTGGAATTCCCTGCGGACGGTGTGAGTCTGGAGGCCATAGAGTCCCTAGTTCGGATCCGCAAAGAGAGCGATGCGGATATTTGGGAGGGCGAGAGGGAAGATGATCCTGAAACCGGCCGAGGACCGGTGATCCTCGACACCAAGCAGAACTTTTCGATCTTGGGATGGGAACCGAAGCTTGAACCGCGGAATCAGCACCTTGCGGAGGGAGTGCCGGCGGGCGTGATTACCACTTTGAAGGATCATCAGCGTGAAGGCCTGGAATGGCAGAAGGAGTGCTGGATGGTGGGGCTGGCCGGGGTGCTCAACGCCGACGAACAAGGGCTGGGCAAGACTTTGCAGACGATAGCGTTCCTTCGCGCCGTGCAGGACCGGCAAGCGGAAGAGCGCGCTAAGACTAGCTTTCCCGTGCTTGTTGTCGCACCGACCTCGCTGCTCCCCACATGGGAGGCGGAGGTCACACGACACACAGACCGAGATGGCCTTGGGCATGTGATTCGGCTCTATGGAAGCGGCCTCGGTGGATACAGGGTGCGCGGCGTCGAAGGAGTAGACACCGAGACCGGTGAAGCGAAGCTAGACTTGCGCATGTTGGAGGAAGCGATAGCGGAAGGACGAGGGCATCGTTTCTGGATGCTCACGACGTATACGACGCTGACCAACTATCACCACTCGCTCGGGCGGATGCCGTTCGCGGTCGTGGTCTTCGACGAGATCCAAGCGCTGAAGAATCCCGTATCGCTGAGATCATTTGCGGCGCGCGCTATTCGCGGAGATTTCCGTATTGGATTGACCGGAACGCCTATCGAAAACCGGACTTCCGATCTTTGGGCGGTCATGGACCAATTGGTGCCTGGCGCACTTGGGACGCTGAAGGAGTTCAACGACGAGTACTCGGAGCCCGATCAGGAGAAGATGACGGAACTGCATGGGCGGGTGTTCCTGCCCTGTCAGGGTCTGCCCCGACTCGCGATGCGGAGAATCAAGGAACAAGTGGCGGCGCAGTTGCCAAAGAAGTCGCGTCGGCTGCATCCGCGGTTGATGCCTGAGAGCCAGATGGCGGCCTATGACGCAGCCAGGCTCAAAGTCACCCCGGGGCGGGGCGGACTTAAAGCGCTGCATCACATCCGAACCGTTTCGGTTCATCCTGAGCTAGCGTTGCGGCAAACCGGCAGTGACTTCGTGCGTGATTCCGCGAGGATGGACGCCACATTCGATGTGATTCAGGACGTGCGCGAGCGTCGCGAGCGCGCCCTCGTGTTCATCGAACACCGGCTTGTGCAATATCAGTTCGTGGAGGTTGCATGTCGCAAGTTCGGTCTGCCAAGCATCGACATAATCAATGGGAGTACTCCGATTAGACAGCGGCAGCTGATCGTCGAGCGATTTCAGCGGCATCTGGACGAGGATGGAGGATTCGACCTGCTCGTGTTGGGGACGCGGGCGGCGGGAACTGGCTTGACGCTGACAGCGGCTACTCATGTGATCCACGTGTCCCGGTGGTGGAATCCGGCGGTGGAGGAACAGTGCAATGATCGGGTTCATCGAATTGGACAAGATCGGGCGGTGACAATTCATATACCTATGGCTGTGCATCCGGCATACCGCGAGCACTCTTTCGACTGTTTGCTGCATAGTTTGATGAGCCGCAAGCGAAAGCTCGCTGACTCGGCGCTATGGCCCATGGGTGACACGAAGTCCGATATGGAAGGCCTGCAGGCTGGTATTTTCAGAGAGTCTGGGGAGGGAGATATCGCGTCGGACTCTGATCCTGTTGCAGCGGCGCTTTCAGCTACGTTCGCACGGGACGGAAAACCTGCCCCTGTTTTCGAGCCGGACGGGTCGGTCGAATACAAGTGAACTGGCACGGATTGAGTCGGGATGACCAGGTTGTGCGCGTTTAACCTTGAAGCGAGACGCCAAAACGGGAATATCCGCGTAGCGAGTCAAAGCGTTGTTTGCTCCAGAATGTTTGGATAGCTCTGTGCGATGCGCAGTAGTTTCTTTGCCGCACCGCACGACGAGCGGCGCCCCTGCTCCTAATCTTGCACGGAGTGCATGGACACGTTCAGCAATAGGGCAAATATTCGGGGGGTATGGACGCGGGCACTTTCGCCGCAGCGCATTTGCCAATCGCTTCAAGTAGCTCTGCGCCTGCTTGGCTTGTCGTTTCATTCATTGTCAAGTATCCCCTTGATGATCTTCAACTCGCTTGCCGGCATTTTTGACCGGTAACTCTTACCGTAGCTTGGACCGCTCCCGCCGATTCCATCCTCGGCAAGATGGAACGACTAAGCAAACTTATTTGCGGGACAGGATACTAGCAATAGCACGGCAATGCCGCAGTATAAAGTTTAAAGGCATCCACTCGGCGGGTGCTGGTTGCTTCAGGAGCCAGTGTTTGGATCGGAGCGATGGGTTTGCCAGCCCCTGCGGATCAACGCGATCAGTTCAATTCTAGGGCGATCCGTCTTAAGTCAGGCTGCGCACCGCCCTTGAGGCACACAGCAGCGCCGCCACCGCCAGCGCGAAGACCCCGCCGGCCACTTGCAGGGCCACCGCCACATTGGCCTGCCCGGCGATGAGGCTGATGGGGATGACGCCCAATGGCATGAGTCCGTGGGACATCATGTCGATGCTTAAGATGCGCCCGCGCATGGCGGGGGTGATGCTGGTTTGCAGAAGGCCGCGGTTGAGGGACAGGTTCCAGGAGCCGAGCCAGCCGACTAGGGCGACCGCCGCCACCGCCCAGAGCTGGCTGTCAGCGGTTCCCACCAAGGCGGTGGCGCTGGCCCAGGCGATGCTGGTGCCGATCAGCCATCGGCCCTTGCCGCGCAGTTCGCCCATGGCCGCCATCATCAGCGAGCGCCGGGCCGAGTATGCGGGACAGGTTCCAACTCGTGGTCGTCAGGCCCATCGCCGTGAAGATCAGCCGCTCCGGCACCATGGCTTGGCGGGCGGGCATCGATAGCGCCAGCACGGTGCCGTTGAAGAAGCCGAACCAGATGAAGTCCCAGAAGTCCACTTCGCCAACCAGGATGATGACGCCAAGCAGCACTGTCGCTGCGCCGTTCAAGCCTTGCGCCGCCATGATGATGCCGCGCTTGGGCACCCGGTCCGCCAGCGCCAGCGCCGCGCCCAAGTCACGGGTGGCCAAAACAAAAAGCTAGGCGTTGCGGATGGTCAGTCCCCCATCCACGGGCAAAGCCACGCCGGTGATGAAGCTTGCCGCCGGCAGCACGAGGCTGAGCGTGCCGTGGGCCACCTCCTCGGGCTCGGCATAGCGCTTCAAGGCCACCCGACGGCGGGCGAACTCGCGCTTGTCGGCTTCGGAAATGGCTTGGGTCATGCCAGTGCGAATGGGGCCGGGGCAGATGCAATTGACGGTGATGCCCTCGGCGCCGAGTTCCACCGCCAAGGATCGCGTCAAGCCGATGACCCCGGTCTTAGCCGCCGTGTAGGGACTGCCGTACTTGGTGGCGCCCAAGCCTTCGGTGGAGGCGATGTTGACGATGCGCGGGTGCTCGGCTTGCCGCAAGTGCGGCAGGGCGGCGCGGATGGTGCGGGTGTGGGCGGTCAGCAGCACCGTGAGGGTCTTGCTCCAAGCGGCCTCGTAGTCCTCGCCGTCGATGGGCGAGAAGATGGAGATGCCGGCGTTGTTCACCAGAATGTCGATGCCGCCGAAGTGGCCGGCGATCTCAGCGAAGACCGCCTCAATGGCATCCGCATCCGCCAGATCAAGCACCCAACCGCGCGCCGACTTGCCGTCGGCCTTGATCTCGCCCACCACCCTGGCCAGCGGCTCGCCGTTCAGGTCTATGGCCGCCACGCGGGCGCCCTCGTCGGCGAAGAGCTTCGCCGTCGCCTCGCCCATGCCGCTGGCGGCGCCGGTGACGACCGCGACCTTGCCGCTGATCGATCGGCTGAGCTTGATCAGTGCCATGCTGGTCTCTTGAGCAAAACGACTAACTTAGGCAGCCTTGGGCAGGATTGCAATTGCTTCCAGATGGGCAACCTCGATGCCCAATGTGTGGTAGCCGTCAGCGACTGTTTGATGGAAGCCCGCCGGTATGTCCAGCTTGCCTATGGCGGACTTGATCGCGCATTCCCACAGCGTGGCCACGCTCACGTGCCAGTCGTGGTCGGCCGATTTCAGAATGGCCAGCATGTGATCCGACAATCTGTCGGGAGCCGACCGGGCCCAAAGCAGTATGTGGGTGTCGAGAAGGCATCTCACTTGAGCGCCGCAATGCCCATCGCTGCCGCGATGTCGGGGGGCCAGGAGTCGAAATCGTCAGCGATGCGTATCCGGCCCTTCAGGTCGCCGAGCGGAGGAACGCGGCCGCGCTGCTCGTAACGGGTGATCCGGACAGCGGGCGCACCCATGCGCGTGATCACGAACTCCTCGCCATCGACCGTCTTTTTGACGATCTCGGAAAGACGCGCCTTGGCATCGCTGAGCGTAACGACGGATTCCACAGGACGGCCCCTATGGTCTGACCGAGTCCGACTACAGTATGAGCGGCGATTTTCCTCCACGCCTTGGCGTTCAGGGATTCCCGTTGGATTGCCCATCGGCTGTGCCGGCTCCCCTGCGCCCATCGTCAAGCATCACCATCGGCGGCGCCGCAAAGACGGCCGTGGAGGAGCCGGGGCCCAAATCGACCACGGCGCCGCTGGGGGCCATCATCAAGGGCATTGGCATGAAGCTCCCGGAGAGGCCCGCTGGCGAACTGGCGCGCGCTTCCAGCACCGCCTCGCGGTCGATGCCGTGCCCGCGACCGAGCCGGATGGCTTCAATGGGCTTGCCGCGCCCTGAAATCGAGGAGCGTGGCGACTGCGTAACGGTCCGGTTTCGACGCAAGGATGCGTCGTTCGTTCGGCAAGCTGGTGCCGGACTCACAGAGCAGCAAGATGAGGTTTTGGCGTTGCTGCGTCACTCCGGTGCCGGGCTGGCATTGCGTGAAATTCGATCGCTGCTGGATGGGCAGCTAAGCGATTCTCAGCTTCGCCGGTGTTTGGCTGCCCTGAGGGCGGCCGGCTTGGCGTTTGCAACCGGACATGGCCGGGGAGCGCGCTGGAAGGCCACGTAAACGACGGTCGCCCGTCTTATTCCGAGCTTATTCGCTCTTATTCCGCAAGTGTGACCAGAAATCAGAGGGCACTCCTTTCAGCTCATCCACCCTCAGCCTGCGCTTGGCAGGCGCGTATTGCGCCGGTGCGCGTAATTGCGGACACTTGGGGCGGCATGCGTTGAGGCGGAACGGGAGGTGCTTGCTGCGCGCGTTGGGGGTGGTTGCGGTTGGTCTGATGGCTGCGGGGTGCGCGGAGTCGGATATTGCAGTGGGGCAGGCGTGCGGGCCGATGGCGCCGGATAAGGCCATGGCCCATGCGGACCAAGTTTCCCATCTGATTCGGGAAGAGGATTTTCGCTCGATTATCGCGGAGTTGGCGGGCGATGCCTACGAGGGGCGCGGCCCGGGAAGCGCAGGCGACGCCAAGGCGCGCGAATGGACCGCCGCGCAGCTGGCCGAGACGGGCATCGCGCCGGGCGCGGACGATGGCTACCAGCAGCGCTTCGAGCTGGTGGGCGTGACCACGGGCCTGCCGGGGGAATGGGCCTTTTCCACCGGCGTTTCGATGGCGCCGCGCACGGAATTCGTCGCCAACGTCAGCAACCAGACCACTCGCGCATCGCTATCCGATGCCGAGCTGGTGTTCGTGGGTTTCGGCATCTAGGCGCCGGAGTACGACTGGGACGATTACAAGGGCGTGGACATGAGCGGCAAAGTGCTCGTCATGCTCAACAACGACCCGGAATGGGACCCGGACCTGTTCGCCGGCCAACGCCGCCTGTATTACGGGCGCTGGACCTACAAGTACGAGATCGCCGCCCGCTGCTCGGCGACCAGTTCCCCGACCAAGACTACTACTACCGCTCCGATCAGTTCAGCTTCGCCCGGATCGGCGTGCCCGGAATCTACTTGGACGGCGGCGTGGACATTATCGGCAAGCCGGACGGATGGGGCACGCAGCAGATCGACCTCTACACCACCCGCGACTACCACCAGCCCAGCGACGAGCTCGGCGATGACTGGGTGTTCGACGGCATGGTGGCGGACACCCGCTTCGGCCTGCTCACCACCTACCTGATCGCCCAGGCCAACGAAATGCAGTCCTGGAACCCGGGCGACGAATTCGCCGCCGCCCGCGCCGCCGCCCTCTCCGCCCTCGAGGAATCAGCCGCTTCCACCCCCTCCGCTGATCAGACGAATTAGTGCTTATATGCGTGCGGTTTTATAATAGTTTGCTGTGTTAGCCCAAAGCAGTAATGTCCCCTTTGCGCAAAGTTAAAGTGTCCCCTTTTTCATCGGGGAGGGGCTGTCTTGTCGAGTGCGGAGGTGTTGTTGAGCATGCGGGAGTCGGATCGGGCGGGAGTGATTCGCGATGTGGTGGAGAAGCGCCTGTCGCAGCGCGAGGCGGCGTTGCGGCTGCGGTTGAGTGTGCGCCAGGTGAAGCGCCTGGCGGCGCGCTACCGGGAGCGGGGCGCGGCAGGGCTGGTGTCGGGGCGGCGGGGCAAGCGGTCGAACAACGCGATCGACCCGGCGGTGCGCTGTGCGGCGCTGGACCTGGTTCGCGGGCGCTACCCGGATTTCGGTCCGACCCTCGCTTGCGAGAAGCTGGTGGAGGCGCACGGTTTCAAGCTGTCGGCGGAGACGCTGCGGGGCTGGATGATCGAAGACGGGCTGTGGCGGCCGAAGGCGCGTCGGGAGGCGCGCGCGCATCCGAGCCGGCCGCGCCGGGATTGCCTGGGCGATCTGGTGCAGATCGACGGTTCGCCGCACGACTGGTTCGAGGACCGGGGGCCGCGGTGCGCGCTGATCGTGTACGTGGACGACGCGACGTCGCGGCTGCTGGCGATGGGGTTCTGGCCGGCGGAGACGACCGAGGCCTACATGGAGACGACGCGGGCGCATCTGGCGGCCCACGGGCGTCCGGTGGCGTACTACTCGGACCGCCACAGCATATTCCGGGTGAGCCTGCGGGGCCGGGAGGGTGGGTTGACGCAGTTCGGCCGGGCGCTGGGGACGCTGGACATCGCGCCAATCCACGCCGGCAGTCCGCAGGCCAAGGGCCGGGTGGAGCGGGCCAACCGGACGCTGCAGGACCGGCTGGTGAAGGAGATGCGGCTGCGTGGCATCTGCGGCATCGAGGCGGGGAACGCCTACCTGCCGGCGTTCATGGCGGACTACAACCGGCGTTTCGGCGTGGCGGCGCGCAACCCGGCGGACGCGCACCGGGCGGTGTTGCACAACGACCGGGAGCTGGATCTGATCCTGTGCGAGCAGCACGAACGCAAGCTGGCGAAGAACCTGTCGATCAGCTTCGAGGGCGACACCTACCAGGTGACCGGGCAAGGCCGGGGCTACCGGCTGCGGGGTGCCGCGGTGACGGTGTGCAAGGGCTGGAACGGCGCGGTGGCTGTGCTGCGCGACGGCCGCGAGCTGCCGGTCGAGTTGCTTGCCGGGGGCGGGGATCCGCCGCCGGTTGAGGATGGGAAGAGCGTGCGGTCGCGGGTGGACAGGGTCAAGGCGCGGCAGCGGTCCCGGCCGGACTGGAAGCCGCCACCGGACCACCCCTGGCGACGCTCTTTCAAGACCGGCGCGGGGGCGGCCGCCGGATAGCCGCGGCGCGGCCTTGCGCTCCGGTCGCTACGCTCCCTCCGCGCAAGGCCGAAGGGGACATCTCTACTTTGGAGAAAAGGGGACATTTCTACTTTGCTTTGACATATAATAGTTTGCTGCGGCAAGCGAACCGTTCTGCTGCTAGAAAAAAGGAGCAACCTAATGGCCAAAGTGAAGCTTAATTCCCCGCCGGAGGGCTTGGCAAATCCGACCGAGCCCGAAATCGGGGGGGGGGGGGGGGGGGGTAGATAACCCTCCTGAAAAACGGGCTTGGCGCAAGCCCTCTATCCGTCTAATGCACATCGGAACCACACAAAGTGCTAAATTTACTCGCGAATATGAGGGTGCGAACTATACGCAGGGAAGTAAGCCTAATTATCAGGTGAGTTAAATTGCGATATCCGCCCGCAAAGTGACCTATGCTCATAAGGCAAACCCCATAGGCCCGCCTCCGCTCTCGCTCGCAGCTGAAGCCATTTCCCGCCCCCCTTTTCCGGGAGTATTGGAGGCAGTGTGCGCCAATCGCTTGGCGCGCGATGATCGCCTCGCCCGCCGAGGGGGTAGATGGTTTGGCGACTACGAGACGTGCCATCACAGGGCGCGACGGCATCATCAAGCCCGCGCACCCCACCCGGCGGAGGCCGTGGTCCGTCAGTTCCGAGCGATTCTGCGTGGCAGTCTAAACCGGCGCAAGGGTGGCCTGGGCTGCCTCAGCCTCCGCCATGCCCGTCGCCACACAGACCCCCCCAGCCCGACAATAAAATGGTCTTAGGAGCCTGCGCCGCAGGAATTCGCGGCTGCAAATCCGCTCTCATCCGCCGCGATTTTGGCGACCGCCGCGCTGGTCGCGCCCGCCGCCTCTCCTCGAACTGTCTCGCGTGTATTTGTTGTGTTGAGGATTGTTCCGCTGCATAGACCCGTCCAGAGCGTTGGCGATGTCGGCGGTCGCCGTCAGCGACAGAGGGAGGCCCTCGACGCGCCACCAATCGGTCCACACGTACTCGCCCCAGACCATTCCGTAGCCCTTTGTATGAGGGTCACTCAGCACTAACATGAACCTGTTTCGGTCGATGACATCATCTTTGAGAGTCTTGATGCCAAGCGGCATATACTGCGTTCCTGCGGGAATCACAATATCTCCGTTTTCCGCCACATAGTCTTTTCCCGCCTTGGCGGAGAGGTCTTCGGTACGGTACCTATAGAAGATGTCGAAGGGGAGAGGGCGTGAGAGGATGAGCACAAAGGGGGCATCTTCGCCTTCCTTGCATTGAACATCCGCCACCCTAAGCTCCGCCGTCACACCCTCCACCATCCTATTCGCCGCCGCTGGCTGGGCCAGCGCCGCCAGCATCAGGGTAGCGAGGCATGCCAGTGCCCCGCCCCGCAGGAACCGGGATGCTGAACTGGCGCTGCCGTTGGCTGAATACCTAATCATGTCTCGTGCTCCCTCCGTGGTGCGTCTGCTTCGCACCATGGTCGCCAAGGTAGAACCCGCAGACGATTCAGGTACGATAACCCGACTATCCTGTATCCGATAAGATTTTGCAATAGTGGGTAGTGGCTCAATTTGGCAACGCTTCATTACCGCAGCCCAACGCGGGCGCGGTCTCTGCGGCAGCGAAAATTGAAACTGAGCCACTACCCGACAAGACTTGGATTTGACGCTCTAGATAGCCCTCAGTATCATCCGCGCGCCATCGGCGGGGTGGTGTTTGAGCCGGGGTATGGCGCAGTCTGGTAGCGCACCTGCTTTGGGAGCAGGGTGTCGGGAGTTCGAATCTCTCTACCCCGACCAGATGCGATGGCCCGGCCTCCCAAGCCGGGCCGGTTGGCGGTGGGCCGGAGGCCTGCGCCCAGGGTTGGTTTGCAGCCCTTTGTCTGTTATTGCTTTGATTGATCGTCACGGCGCCCGTAGCTCAACGGGATAGAGCATCTGCCTTCTAAGCAGAGGGTTGAAGGTTCGAGCCCTTCCGGGCGTACCAGGATCGTGCCGGGATCGAGATTAATGTGGGCTAACGCGGGCCGGATCTGTATCGAACCGCGTTGGCGGATGAACGGATGGTGGACGTAGCTCAGCCGGTAGAGCTCCGGGTTGTGGTCCCGGTGGTCGTGGGTTCGAACCCCATCGTCCACCCCATTCCGTCGCAACGGCCGGGTAATTTATGCGCGTATCAGTGGAAAAAACCTCGGGCCTCGAACGGCGGTTGACCATTGCCGTTCCCGCCGAGCGGTTTGAGAGCGAGCTCGCCGCCAACCTGAAGGCAACCCGCAGCCAGGTGCGCCTACCCGGCTTTCGTCCGGGCAAGGTACCCATGAAGGAGGTACGCCGGCGATTCGGCACGGCGGCCCGGCAAGAGACGGCCAGCGATCTTATGCGCACCGGTTTTTCCGAGGCCGTCCAACAGGAAGACTTGTTGCCGGCCGGTCTGCCGAGCTTGGAAATCCTCAGTCTTGAACCGGGCGTTGACTTCGAGTTCGCCGCCACCTTTGAAGTGTTCCCGTCGGTGGAACTCGCCGATTTTTCCGCTTTCGAGATCACCAAACCCACTTGCGAAGTCACCGAAACCGATATTGACGACATGGTGCAGCGCCTGCGCGAACAGCGCCGCGAGTGGGATGATGTTGAGCGCGGCGCGATCGACGGCGACCGCATGGTGCTCGATTTTACGGGCACCCTGGACGGCGAGCCCTTTGCGGGCGGCGAGGGCGAGGACGTTGTTTTTGATATCGGTTCCGGGCGCATGATCGAGGATTTCGACCAGGCCGTGCGCGGCTTGGCGGCGGGGCAACAAAAAACCTTCCCCGCCGCCTTTCCCGAGGACTATCAAAGCAAGGAATTGGCTGGCAAAACCGTGCGGTTCAAGGTGGCTGTCAAAGCGGTCAAGGCCCCGCGGCTGCCGGAAATCGATGCGGCATTCTTCCGAGCGTTCGGCGTTGAGGAAGGCGGTGAGTCGGCCTTCCGGGCAGAGGTGGCGAGCAACATGCACCGAGAACTCGATGTCGCCATCCGCAGCCAGACCAAGGGTCTCGTCATGGATAAACTGGCACAAGCCCATAACATTGCCTTGCCCCAGGCGCTCGTCCGTCAAGAGATGCAAGCGATTCAAGACCGGGTGTTGCAAGGCATGGGCGCAAAAGAAAAGGCCGCGCTCGCGCAACAATCCCAAGCGCTTTTTCGTGAGCGGGCGGAGCGGCAGGTGGCACTGGGTTTGATCAGCCGTGCGGTCATCCGTGCCCATGATTTGACCGCCGACCCGCAGCGCGTCCGCGCCCGCATCGAGGAACTGGCTCAACCTTACGCGGATAAGGACCAAGTGGTCGCTTGGTATTATCAAAATGACGAACAACTCGCCAGCATCGAAATGCACGTTCTGGAAGACCAGGTGGTCGATACCGTGCTTGCCCAAGCCCGGGTGAGTTTGCAGGAACGCGCCTATGCGGACATTATTGCCGGCGATTCAGCCAAGCCAACCAAGGAGTCCGGCCAAGATGAATGAGACGAGCGCATTGGGTCTGGTGCCCATGGTGGTCGAGCAGTCTTCCCGTGGCGAGCGCGCCTACGATATCTATTCGCGTCTTTTGAAAGAGCGCATCATTTTCGTGGTGGGGCCCGTGGAAGACCAGGTGGCGAACCTTGTGATTGCCCAGATCCTTTATCTGGAGTCGGAGAATCCGGATAAAGACATCCATATGTACATCAACTCGCCGGGTGGCGCCGTTACCTCCGGTATGGCCATTTACGACACCATGCAGTTCGTGCGTTGCAGCGTGAGTACGTTATGCATTGGCCAGGCCGCCAGCATGGGTGCCTTTCTGCTTGCCGCGGGCGAGCCGGGCAAACGCTTCGCGCTGCCGAATTCCCGCATGATGATCCACCAGCCGGCCATGGGCGGGGCCCGCGGCGTGGCCGCCGACATCGAGATTCAGGCGAAGGAAATTCTGCATATGCGGGAGCGGTTGAACGAACTGCTCGCCCAACACACGGGCCAGACGGCTGAGCGCATCAAGGCCGATTCCGACCGCGACTATTGGATGGACCCCATGGCGGCGCGGGAATACGGCCTGGTCGATAGGGTGCAGCAGTCACGCATGGCGGACGAAGGCGGCGGTGAGTCAATAGGCTCCCAAGCTTGAAATTCCCCCGGATTAACAGCAAGGTACGGGCGAAAGAGATCAGTTGAGGTAGGCATGGCGGACGAAGGCGGTAGACGGGGCGAAACCACCAAGCTCTTGTATTGCTCATTCTGTGGCAAGAGCCAGCACGAGGTGCGCAAGCTCATTGCGGGCCCTTCCGTATTTATCTGCGATGAGTGCGTGGAGCTATGCAACGATATCATTCGCGAAGAAGTCTCGGACAGCACCCAAAACGGTGATGGCGACAAGCTGCCCATCCCGGCTGAAATCAACAGTATTCTCGATGAATACGTCATTGGCCAGGAGCATGCCAAAAAAGTGCTCTCGGTCGCGGTTTACAACCACTACAAGCGGCTGAACTATACGGGTAAGAAAGACGATGTGGAGTTGTCCAAATCGAATATTCTACTGATTGGCCCCACCGGCTGCGGCAAGACGCTGTTGGCTGAAACCCTGGCTCGATTGCTCGACGTTCCCTTTACCATCGCCGACGCCACCACGCTCACCGAGGCTGGCTATGTGGGCGAGGATGTCGAAAACATCATTCAAAAGCTGCTGCAAAAGTGCGATTACGATGTCGAGAAGGCTCAGGTGGGCATTGTCTACATCGATGAAATCGACAAGATATCCCGCAAGTCCGACAACCCCTCAATCACCCGCGACGTCTCGGGCGAGGGCGTACAACAGGCCCTGTTGAAACTCATTGAGGGTACCATCGCCTCTGTGCCGCCCCAGGGCGGGCGCAAACATCCACAACAGGAGTTTTTGCAGGTTGATACCGGCAACATTCTGTTTATCTGCGGCGGTGCCTTTGCGGGCCTCGACAAGGTGATTCTCGATCGCTCCGAAAACTCCGGCATCGGTTTTAGTGCCGAGGTGCGTGGCGGCGAGTCGCGCAAGAAAATCGGCGAGACGCTGCGCTTGGTGGAGCCGGAAGACCTGATTCGCTACGGCCTGATTCCCGAGTTTGTCGGTCGCCTGCCGGTGGTCGCCACCCTGCAAGAACTCGATATTGATGCGTTGATGCGCATTCTTACCGAACCGAGAAACTCCCTGACCAAACAATACACCAAGCTCTTTGAGATGGAGGGCGTCGAGGTCGATTTTCGCGACGACGCGCTCCAAGCCGTGGCGCAGCGGGCCATGGAACGTAAGACGGGTGCCCGCGGTTTGCGTTCCATTCTCGAAGCGGTGCTGTTGGATACCATGTATGCGCTGCCGTCATCCGAGGCCGTCGCCAAGGTGGTCATTGATGCCAGTGTCATCGCCGGGGAAAGCAAACCCATGCTGATGTACGAAAATCGGGAAAAGGCACTCGCGGCCCAGGAAGACTGAGGCGGCATTGCCTTTTTTGGCCAACCAAGGCCCGCGCTTTCCCGCGGGTTAGGAGGTGGCCTGCTCAGCCCGCCGCTTGCTGGCGGGCGGGCATCCGGGCCCTTCCCTTGAGGCGCCGGCTCTTGGTTGGCCCTACTAATCGAAGATATGACACAAAAGACGATCTCTGGCGTACCGGTGTTGCCGTTGCGCGACATGGTGGTTTATCCCCGCGGTGTGTATCCGCTGTTTGTCGGCACCGAAAGTTCCATCAAGGCGCTTGATGCGGCCATGAGCGCCAACAAGAGTGTGCTGCTTGTTGCTAAGCGCGATGCCGAGGCCGAACGGATTGATGCCGGCAGCCTCTTTTCCGTTGGTACCCTGGCAACCGTTCTGCAATTACTCAAACTCCCGGACGGCACCGTGAAAATACTGGTCGAGGGCGACCGGCGCGCGCAAATCAAAAAACTGGATCTGCGGGGCGAATTCGTTGTTGGCGATGTCGAACCGGTGGCCGAAGCGCCCGCCGACGACAGGGAGGAAATCCGCAAATCCATACAGATGGCCGTCTCCCAGTTCGAGGAGTACGCCGAGTTCAGCAAAAAAATACCGCCGGAAGTATTGGCCACGCTGTCCGGCATTGAGGCCCCGGCGCGGCTGATCGATACGCTGGCCTCGCACCTGGCGCTCTCCGTCAAAGACCGGCAAGCGGTGCTTGAATGCTTCGACCTCGGCGCACGCATCGAACTCGTACTGTCGCTCATGAAGGCACAGTTGGATGTGCAAGTGCTCGAAAAAGACATCCGTGGCCGCGTTAAGCGGCAAATGGAGAAAAGCCAGCGGGAGTATTATCTCAACGAGCAGATCAAGGCGATTAAGAAGGAACTTGGCGAGATACAGGAAGGAACCGGCGAGCTCGACGAGCTGGTTGCCAAGATTTCCGAATCGCGCATGACCAAGCCTGCCCGCGACAAGGCGCTTGCGGAGCTCGGCAAGCTGAAACTGATGGCGCCGATGTCGGCGGAAGCGACCGTCGTGCGCGGCTACCTTGATTGGCTGCTCAACATTCCTTGGAAAAAACGCAGCCGCGTCCGTCGGGATCTGGCCCAAGCCCAGAGCATCCTCGATGAGGATCACTATGGTCTTGAAGAAGTCAAAGACCGCATCATCGAGTACCTGGCCGTGCAAAGCCGGGTGCGGCGCATGAACGGGCCGGTGCTTTGTCTCGTCGGGCCGCCGGGTGTTGGCAAGACCTCCCTCGGCGAGAGCATTGCCCGTGCCACGAATCGCAAATTCGTCCGCGTTGCCTTGGGCGGCGTTCGCGACGAGGCGGAAATTCGTGGTCACCGGCGTACCTACATCGGTTCCATGCCGGGCCGCATCATTCAGAAAATGGCCAAGGCGGGCGTTAGCAATCCACTGTTTTTGCTCGATGAAGTGGACAAGATGGGTACCGACTTTCGCGGCGACCCGGCCAGTGCCCTGCTCGAAGTACTCGATGCCGAGCAGAACACCGCCTTCAACGATCACTACTTGGAAGTGGATTACGACCTCTCGGATGTATTCTTCGTGTGTACCTCTAATTCCCTTAAGATCCCATCGGCGCTGCTCGACCGCATGGAAGTGATTCGTCTGCCCGGCTACACGGAGGACGAAAAGCTCAATATCGCCAATCGTTTCCTCATGCCTAAGCAGCTTGCCCGTTGCGGCCTCAAAGCCGGCGAACTGGCCCTTAAAGACAAGGCGATCCTGCGCTTGATTCGCTATTACACGAAAGAAGCGGGGGTACGCGGCCTGGAGCGGGAAATCGCCAAACTGGCCCGCAAGGTGGTGAAACGCAAGGCGTTGCAACCGGATCTTGGCAACCTGGTGGTGCGCGCCCGCGATATCGAGGCTTACAACGGTGTGCGGCGCCACCGCTACGGCTTGGCCGAGGAAAGCAATCAAATCGGCATTGTCACCGGCCTTGCCTGGACGGAGGCGGGCGGCGAATTGCTGAATATCGAAGCGGTGGCGGTGCCGGGCAAGGGACGGCAAACGAAAACCGGCTCCTTGGGCGATGTGATGCAGGAGAGTATTCAAGCGGCGCTGACGTTCGTGCGCAGTCGCGGTGAGTCGCTTGGCGTTCCCGACGACTTCCACAGCAAATACGATCTGCACATTCATGTGCCGGAAGGCGCGACACCCAAGGATGGCCCGAGTGCCGGCATCGGTATGTGTACCGCCATGGTGTCGGTGGTCACCGGTATACCCGTGTGCGCCGAGGTGGCGATGACCGGCGAGATTACCCTGCGCGGGCGCGTGCTACCGATCGGCGGCTTGAAGGAAAAACTGCTCGCCGCCCATCGTGGCGGTATTCGGCATGTGGTGATACCGGAAGAAAACAAAAAGGATCTGAAAGAGATTGCCGACAACATTAAACAAAATCTGAACATCCACCCGGTTCGCTGGATGGATGAGGTTTTGGAATTCGCCTTGGAACAGGTACCCGGCCCCCGTTTTCAGGAAGCCCGCGCGCAGCCTCCGGCCAATCCGATTTTGGATGCGGGCGGCGACGAGCCGGTGGTAAATCCGCATTAGCAGCCCGCCTATCTCACCAACCGCCCGCCGCCGACGGGACGGCGATAGCGAATTTTCGCTTTCGCGACTTCCGCGGGCAGAGACTCCTAGGCGACAATTTAGAGATTGCGGCGCAAATGTCCTGTTGGTATAAAGATGTCCGGCTTACTGCTGTCATGTAGCGGTAGTATTTTGTTTAAATTCGCCGACCCGCTTGGTGGCCGGCGGCATTTGGGGAAAACCTGTGAATAAAACCGAACTAGTAGAGCACATTGCAACGGTATCCGATATTTCCAGGGCGAGTGCTGCCCGGGCACTGGAAGCGACGCTTGAGGCCATTACCGATTCGTTGAAACAATCCGACCCCGTGGTGCTGGTTGGATTTGGCACCTTCTCGGTGAAGGAGCGAGCCGCCCGCACCGGGCGCAACCCGCAAACGGGCGCAACCATCCATATTGCGGCGTCGCGGGTTCCTTCATTCAAGCCGGGCAAGGGTCTGAAAGATGCCTTGAACTGAGGCTGCGATACCCATTCGTCACCCATCCGGTGCTTCGTCCCTGTCGCCGGGGTTTTCTTATATCTTCTAAAGGCGCGGCTTCTGCGCCTTTTTTTGTTCCAAGGTTCGCGGCATGTTGCAGAGGCTTAGAGATCGCACCCAAAGCCTGGGTTTCAAGATTGTCATTGGTGTACTCGTTTTCGCGCTCGCGTTCTTTGGCTTTGGTGCCTTCAACGTCTTTGCCCCGGGTGATGCGGAAATTGCCAGTGTCAATGGCGAGGCAATTACCCAGGGTATGGTCGATGTTGAGGCGGAACGCCAGCGCCGTCGCCTCATGTTGCAATTTGGTGACGAGGTGGATGTCGATGCCATCGACCCCCTGGTACTGCAACAGTCGGCCTTGGAACAGCTAATCAACCGGGTTCTGTTCAGCCAAGCCGTGGACGACCTGGGGCTCAAGTCAACGCAGGCCCGCATTGACGAAACCGTGACCTCGGACGCCAATTTCCAAGTGGACGGGGCGTTCAACGAAAACCTATACCGGCGCGGCGTCACGGCGCTCGGCTACTCGACACCCGAATACCTGCAGGAAGTTGGTGCCTTACTGCGCTTTGAGCAACTGCGAGCGACCATTGCGGATACCGCCGTGCTGCCGGCCTGGGAAACGCGCCTGTTGAATGCATTGTTGAATCAGCGGCGCGACCTGGCCTACCTGCCCTTTACGCTGGAACATTTCGGTGCGGACCTGACCATTGCCGAGGAGCAGCTGGAAATCCACTACCAAGAACACCAGGCGGCCTTCATGACCGAAGAAGCGGTGGACATCGCCTACCTGGAAATGACTTGGCGCCTGTTTTTGGATGACCCGTCCATCGAAATCGCAGAAGCCACCCTGGTCGGCGAATACGAAGCCGATAAGGAAAGCGCCGGCAGTGAGGAGCAGCGCGCCAGTTCCCACATTCTGCTGCGTGTGACGGATACAAGGGACGACGGGCAGGCGCTGGCATTATTGAACGAGTTGCGCGAGCGGATTGAAGGCGGTGAAGCCTTTGCGGATTTGGCCATTGAATACTCCGAAGACCCGGGTTCGGCAGCGAACGGGGGGGCATTGGGCAGCGTCGGCAAGGGTATTTTCGACCCGGAATTCGAGCGCGCGCTTTGGACCCTTGAGGAGGATGGGCAACTTTCCGAGCCGGTCAAATCGCAATTCGGTTACCACCTGATCCGCCTTGACGGCATCGAAATCAACCTCTATCCAAGCTTTGATGAGCAGCGTGCGAGCATTGAGGCGCGGCTGCGGGAAACAGCGGCCCGCGAATTGTTCAAGGAGCGGTTACGGGAATTCGATAATCTCGCTTTTGAAATGAACGATTCGCTTGATGGTATCGCCGACCAACTAAACTTGGAGCAACGCAATTTCGCGGGCGTTACGCGCGATGCGGGGGAGGGCATCTTTGTCAACGCCGATTTGCGCGCCGCACTCTTTGCGATGGATGTGCTGGAAGGCGGCAACAACAGTCCGGCCATCGAATACAGCGATGGGCTTGCCGTGGTGGCCCGGGTGCTTGAGCGGCATCCGCCGGCGCCCAAATCTTTTGCGGAGGTTCGCGAGGAAATCGAAGCGCTGCTGATCGAGCAAGTGGCGCGGGATGCGCTGTTAGCGGCGCGCAGCGATGCGCTCCAGGACGTTCGCGACGGTCGCAGTGTTGCCGAGGTGGCCGGCGAACACGGCTTGGCTTGGCAGACTTTCGAACTCGTCAATCGCAGTGACGGGGCGCTGCCCGAGGACGTGCTGGCCGCCGCCTTTGCGCTGCCGCGACCGGAAGAGGGTGGCCGCAGTGTCGGTACAGCCAGCCTCGGCGAAGAGGGAGAGGCGTTGGTGACCGTCACCCGTGTTGTAAACGGTGATCTCGCCGCGCTTTCCGATATCGAATTGGACGGCCTCCGCGACTATTTTGAAACCCGCGGTGGCAACCTCGATTTCGCCGCTGTACAGGCCGCGTTGGATGCGCAGGCGGATATCGAGCGGCCTGCCGGCTAACCCCCGGCCTATTCATGCATGAGCAACTGTGGCCGTCGATAGCAGCGCAAACAAGGCGCGGTTCCCGCGCAACTCAGGCCGCTAAGTTGCCAATGTCTCAACCATCCTCCACACATTGGCCCGACAGCGGTTTCGGGCGATGGATCCTTACCGAAGAAGAACCCGTACTCGGCGACCTGGTGCGCCGCTTTCATGGCGATACCCTCCTCTGGTCCGGCACCTCGCCGCGTCTGGCTGATGGTGTCAAGCGCTGCATGGTTCGCAATCGCTTTTATCTGGCGGTGGCGGATTCGCCGGTTCATACGGAACTGGCGAGCCTGCGAGCCAGCCTCGCGGCTTTGCCGTTGCCGAATAAGTCCGTGGATGGCTTTGTTCTGCATCATAGCCTTGAATTGCAAGAGGACCCACGCCAGACGCTGCGTGAGGTGGGCCGGGTAGTTGCGCCGGGTGGCCGACTGCTGATTTGCGCATTCAACGGCATAAGCCTATGGGGATTGCGGTCGCTTTGCGGTCGCTTGCACGAAGATGTTTTTTCCGGGATGCGCTTTGTCAATCCGTTACGCTTGCTCGATTGGTTGACGTTGCTTGGCTTCCAACTGGAAGACCGCGCCACTTATCTTGGTTTCGGGCTGCCGTTGTACTTGGGCTGGCGCCGGCCTGCGCAACTGAGCGCTTGGTTGCGCAAGGTGCAACCGCCGACGGGCGGCGTGTTGATTCTCTCCGCCCTGAAACAGGTGCAGAGTGGCCGCTTGATTGGTCGGCGTAATGCCCGGCGCTCGCCCGAGATAGCGCCTACCGCCTACCCCAAACCGAGCACCTGGAAACCGCTTGAGCACCGTCGTTGAAATCTTTACGGACGGCGCCTGTCGCGGTAACCCGGGGCCGGGTGGCTGGGCGGCGCTGTTGCGCTACGGCGACAGCACCCGTGTCGTCTCCGGAGCGGTGGCCGAAACCACCAACAACCGTATGGAACTGACTGCGGCGATTGCCGGTTTGGAAGCTTTGACCAGGCCCTGCCAAGTGGTGTTATCGACCGATTCCGAATATTTACGCCGGGGCATTACCGAGTGGGTGCCCCGTTGGCGCAACAATGGCTGGCGCACCAGCCGCAAAACCGCCGTGAAAAATCAAGATCTGTGGCAGCGCTTGGACCGGGTTGCGAATACCCACCGCATCGACTGGCGATGGGTGAAGGGCCACAGCGGACACGCGGAAAACGAACAGGTGGACCAGCTTGCCAATGAGGCAATCGACAACCTTGCCCAAGCCATTCCCGATGATGGTGCCGGCTAGGAGCTTGCGCCGTAGGAAGTCGCGAAAGCGAAAATCCGCTATCGCCGTCCCGTCGGCCGCTCGATTAAGGCGAATGAGCGCGGCTTGGCAGTCGCGAATTCCGCAGACAGAGGCTGCTCGGCAAAGAGTGGGTCCCCGGGGTTTCCCTTGTCGCGCCGTTAAGCTCGCTCCGCTCCCTCTCATACAGCAGGAAGCGGGTGCCCAGCGCGACAAGGGAAACCCCGGGGACCCACTCTTTGCCGAATGGTGCGTTTATTAACAAACAGATCGAATAGGATAACCGCTGATGCGTCAAATCGTTCTTGACACCGAAACCACGGGCCTCGAACCGGACCGAGGCCATCGTATTATCGAAATCGGCGCCGTCGAGCTCATCGACCGCAAACTCACCGGCACACACTTCCACAAGTACATCAATCCGCAACGGGAGGTCGATGCGGGTGCCTTTGAGGTACATGGCTTATCACGGGAGTTTCTCAACGACAAGCCGACCTTTGCCGAGGTATGCGACGAACTCGTTGAATTCGTCCGGGGAGCGGAACTCATTATTCATAACGCGCCTTTCGACACCGAATTTCTGGACGCGGAATTTGCCAGGATCCCGGGTTTTGACCTCGGCATCCATGAGCTCTGTGACGTAGAGGACTCCTTGGCCCTGGCCCGGCGTCGCCATCCGGGGCAAAACAACAAACTCGACGCGCTGTGCCGCCGTTACGATGTGGACAATTCGGCTAGAAAATTGCACGGTGCCCTGCTTGATGCCGAGCTATTGGCGGATGTCTATCTCGCCATGACCAGCGGCCAGATGGGTATGTTTGCTAATCCCCGGGACCAGGGAGTACCCGGCCTGACCAGCGACGAGCACTTTCCGCCGCTACCCGCCGACCGGCCCCGGCTTAAAGTGATTCGCGCCACGCCGGAGGAACTTGCCGAGCACGAGTCCATATTGCAACGCCTTGGCGGCAATTGTGTGTGGACGAGAATCCAAGCGAACCCTTAGTGCGTGCGCCCCTGGTTGGACTAACTCGGATTGTTGAGATGAAAAGGGAATCCGCATGAATTACCTATACGAATACCTGATTTTCCTGGCGCAGGCCGGCACCATTGTCGTCGCGGTTCTGATCATCCTGTCCGCGCTTGCGTCCATGGCCGCGAAGCGCCGCTCAATGACGCTCGGGCACTTGGAAGTCTTTCGGTTGAACGACCATATCGACAATCTCAGACAAAGCATCGAACAGGCGTTGCTACCCCCCGCCGAGTTTCGCAAGGCCGCCAGGGCCGCCGCCAAAAGACGCAAACGGGAACGCAAGCAAGGGCATGCCAAGGAAGCCGGGGAAACTCGGCTCAAGACGGAAGTCGGCACGGTAGACCCGGGGCCCGCGGACAACCAAAACCGGGCGGGCGAAGACAGTCAAACCGGGGTGGCTGCCGGTGACCCGGACGGCGCAGCTACGGGGACGGCAGAGGCCGCGGTTAGCCCGAATGAGGCAAGCGAGGCTGATGTGGCCGGCCGGGCTGGCGAGCATCAAACCAGCCGGGCTGTGCAAGTCGCATCGGCTGGCGAACCTTCGGGCCGCGTTTTTGTTGTCACGTTCAAGGGCGACCTGCAGGCCAGCCGCGTCAACGAACTGCGCCACGAGATCAACGCCATTCTCGCCGAGGCCCACGCCGGGGACGAGGTGGTGGTGCGGGTGGAAAGCCCCGGTGGTCTGGTGCATGGCTATGGCTTGGCCGCCTCGCAACTGCTGCGTGTGCGCAACCACAATCTCAACCTGGTTGTAGCCGTGGACAAGGTGGCGGCCAGCGGTGGCTATCTGATGGCGGCGGTCGCCAATCGCGTGATTGCCGCTCCCTTCGCCCTAGTCGGCTCCATTGGCGTGGTCGCCCAGATTCCTAACGTCCACCGTCTGCTCAAGAAAAAAGATGTGGACGTGGAGGTGCTTACCGCCGGCAAATACAAGCGAACACTCACGGTTTTCGGCGAGAACACCGCCGAGGGACGGCAAAAGTTCATCGCCGACCTGGAAGACTTGCATGCGCTCTTTCAGGAGTTCTTGGCCGACAAGCGCCCCGGCCTCGACTTGGAAAAGGTGGCGACCGGTGAAGCCTGGTACGGCCAACGGGCCCTTGATCTCAATCTCGTGGATGAAATCCAGACAAGCGACGAGTACTTGATGAACCGTTGCGCCGAAACCGATGTTTTCGAGGTGCGTTGGCGGTCGCCGCAAAAACCTCTGGAAAAGATGCTCTCCCAGGTAGAGAACAGCGTCGAGCGCTTACTCGGCCAACTTTTCCGCCGCCTCGGGTAAATCCCGCGCACGGCCTGAGCTATCCGGTTTAGTCCCGCCGCAACTCCGGGCGCGTTGCGATTGGGCTGGGGTAGCGAAAGATCACCAGATAGCTGGAAATCACCAATGTCAGCACCGTGGCGCCCTGTAGGATGTGTGCGGCTTCCTTGCCAAGCAGGCCGGCCGTGATGGCCACATAACTGACCAGCAGCGAGAACTCCGATGCCTGCCCGAGCCGGTAGCCAACCTCCCAGCCATCGGCACGGCTTTCGCCCTGCCAGCGCAACAAGGCAGCGAAGACCCCGGGTTTGACGACCAACAGCGCACCGGCCAGCAGGATGGTGGGCAATGCCACCTCGATCAAGAGTTGCATATCGAGAGCGGCACCGACCGTAAAGAAGAATAGCACCAAAAAGAAATCGCGCAGCGGGCGCAGACTTTCCGCGATATAGAGGGCGATGGGACTGGTCGCCAGCGCCACGCCCGCAATGAAGGCGCCAATGGCGAGCGATAGACCGGTGGCCGCTGCCAGGCTGGCGAACCCAAGGCACCAGCCGATAGCCAGCAGAAACGTGAATTCGTTGAACACGTCGAATTTTTGCAGCAGGGGTAGTATCGCGAAGCGAACGCCGAGCCAGGCGCCCACCGATAGCAGCGGCAACGAAATCGCGATAGTGCCGAGGTTCGGTAACAGATTTTCCAAACCGTCCCCGTAACCGGATACGAACAGCAGGGCGATGATGGCGATGAAATCCTGAATGAGCAGTAGACTGACGACGATTTCGCCGATGTGCCGATGGTGCAGTACGGTGGTCGGCAGCAATTTGATGCCGAGGATCGTGCTGGAGAAGGTGACCGCAACCCCTGTGACGACGGCTTCCGTGTAACCAAAACCGAATGCCAGCATGGTGGCGAATCCGACGCCAAAGAAGACCAGACTGGACGCTAGGGCCGTCAGCATCGATTTCACGACCATGTTGCGTAGCTTGGCGGGCTGCAAATCCAAGCCAACCAGGAACAGCAGGAAAATAATGCCGATTTCCGCGATTTCGGAGAGGTAGGTCGCATCGGTTACCAGTGCGAAACCGTATGGCCCGAGCAGGCAGCCAACAACGATGTAGGCCACTAAAAGTGGTTGGCGACCATACAGCGCCAAGGTCGCCAGCGCGGCGGCACCGACGAAGATCAGGAAGAAGGATTCGAGTAGATGCGGTTCAGCCAACTCGCCCCCGCCGACGAAATGCGGGCTCCGGTTCGATCACGGAAGCCTGATAATAATCGGAATGGGGTGCCGATGTGGATAGGGCGTTTGCCAGGCTGCGCTCGTCGGGCATCAGAAAGCTGGTGAAACCACAGCGGCGCAGGTAGTGCAGCATATCTTCCTGAACGTCGCCTGTTGCCATGATGTCGCCCGCATAGCGGTGGCGGCGGCGCAGCAACACCGCCAATGACAGGCCGCGACCATCGTTGAATGCGGGGAATTCGATGGCGATGCGTTCCGCCCGAAGAAAGCGCGCCTCAATTTCTTGGTCAACACTCAGGCGGACGCCCTTACCGCATCCCGGTGCCCAGTGTTCGGCGTCTTCAAGTTCCGGCGTGATGGCTGTCACACCATATCCATAGCGTGGCGCGGCAATACTGCACAGCCCTCTCGCCGAGCGGCTTGGCGGCATCGGCGCTCTCGGTTGCCGGTGCTCGGCAGCCGGCCAAACCTCCTGCCGCGCGATGGCGGCACCGTTCAAATTAAGCGGCCTTGGCATAGATGCGCTCCTTGAAAGGTTCCAATCCGATACGGCGTACGCAATGCAGAAAACCCTCGCCATCACAGCGGTGCGCCAGATAGGTGTCCAAGATCTGTTGTATGACGGCCGTAACCTCGTCGCGCGAGACCGACGGGCCGATGATTTGTCCGATGGAGGTGTCCGCTCCGGAGTGGCCGCCGAGCGATATCTGGTAGTACTCACGGCCTTTCTTGTCCACTCCGAGAATGCCGATGTGCCCCACATGATGATGGCCGCAGGCGTTCATGCAGCCGGAAATGTTGATGTCGATATCCCCCAGGTCGTACAGGTAGTCCTGATCTTCAAGGTGCCGCTGAATCGCTTCGGCAACCGGTATCGATTTGGCGTTGGCCAATGAGCAGTAGTCGCCGCCGGGGCAGCAAATGATGTCCGTCGCCAGATTGCGGTTGGCGGTGCCCAAGCCGAGCGCGCAGGCGGCTTGCCAGAGTTCGTGGAGCCCATCGGCGGCAACATCGGGCAGCACAAAATTCTGTTGGTGGCTGATGCGAATTTCGCCGAATCCGTATCGATCCGCCCAATCGGCCACGGCTTCCATCTGCTTATCCGTCACGTCGCCGGGTGGTGTGCCGGTACGTTTGCAGGAGAGCGTTGCAATCGCGTAACCGGGTTGTTTGTGTGGGCTCGTGTTCAACCGTACCCAACGGTCAAAGACCGGGTTGCGCAGCCGGTCGGCGGCCAGTTTCTCCAATCCGCCGGGGTGGTCGGCGTAGGCGGGTGGCCCGAAGTGCTTGGTGACGCGCGCGATTTCCGCGGCCGTCAGGGTGCTTGCCGAATCTTTCAGATGCGCCCATTCTTCATCGACCTTTGCTCTGAACCCCGCCGCTGTCATCGCCCGCACGAGAATCTTGATGCGCGCCTTGTATTTGTTGTCGCGACGACCGTAGCGGTTGTATACGCGCAGGATGGCTTCGAGATAGGTGAGCAGATGGCGGGCCGGCAGCGCTTCCCGGATCAACGCGCCGATCACCGGCGTGCGTCCGAGACCGCCACCGACCCTGATGTCGAATAACAGCTGCCCGGATTGCTTGGTGGGAGGCAGGCTACCGGGCTCGCTTGCCGTTGGCGGCGATGCGCAAGGCGACACGGCTCGACGGTAGGCGCGAATGCCGATGTCGTGGACATTGATTGCCGCCCGATCCGCCGGGGCGCCGGTCACCGCGATCTTGAATTTGCGCGGCAGCCAATCGAACTCGGGGTGCGCTGTGGACCACTGCCGAATCAACTCGCAGTAGGGACGGGCATCGACTTCCTCATCGCCGGCCACACCGGCAAATTCATCGGTGGTGACGTTGCGGATGCAATTACCGCTCGTTTGGATGGCGTGCATTTGTACGGTGGCGAGGTCGGCGAGTATGTCCGGTACCTCATCGAGTCGCGGCCAGTTGTATTGGATATTCTGGCGTGTACTGAGGTGGCCGTAACCCCGGTCGTAGTGGCGGGCGATGTGCGCGAGCATGCGCAATTGGCGGCTTGAGAGCGTCCCATAGGGAATGGCGACCCGCAGCATCGGGGCCAGGCGCTGGATGTAGAGGCCGTTGCGCAGCCGCAGTTGCAGGAATTGCTGCTCGCTTAGCTGCCCGGCCAGATAGCGGCGCGTCTGATCGCGGTAATGGGCAACGCGCTCGTCAATGAACTGTTGATCGAAACTGTTGTAGCGGTACATTGCTGGGCAAGCCGGATGCACGGACCAAGCCGACCCCGCACCTTAGCAGCGGGTGTTTAAGCCCAAAAATGATGTTTGTTCCTAAAGTAAGTGCGTTTGGTTATATGGGTTTGTCGCATGGCTATGAATTTCGTTCAGGTTGTTGTGTAAACAGGTCGCTTGTGTTTGGAGGCTGTGCCCATAGACTGACCAGCCCACGGATCTCTTCAATTGCTTGGATGCATCGCCTCGAACAAGCTCTGCGCGAACGGATACTGGTCTGGGACGGCGCCTACGGCACCATGCTACAGCGGCGCGGGCTGGATGAGTCGGCGTATCGCCGCGGACCCTTTCGCGACCATGACCGGCCGCTGGCGGGGAATTACGACCTGCTCAACCTCACCGCGCCGGAGGTGATTGCGGAACTGCACCGCGCTTACCTGGAAGCCGGGGCCGACATCCTCAAGACCAACTCCTTCACCGCAACGGCCATCTCCCAGGCGGATTACGGGTCTGAGCATCATGTGCCCGCGATCAATCGCGCCGCCGCACATCTGGCACGGGAAGCGGCAGATGCCCAGGCAACGGATGCATGGCCACGCTTCGTGGCCGGGGTGCTCGGACCCACCAACCGAACGGCCAGTCTGTCGCCGGACGTTAACGACCCGAGCCTGCGCAACATCACCTTTGCCGACCTGTACGCAGACTATCTGACCGCCACCCAAGCACTGCTCTCCGGCGGCGTGGATTGCATCCTGATCGAGACCGTCTTTGACACCCTGAACGCCAAGGCAGCCATTGCCGCAGCCAAAGACGCCATGCGGCCACCGGCAAAACCGGTGCCGTTACTTATTTCCGGCACCATCACCGATGCCAGCGGCCGCACGCTTTCCGGGCAAACCAGCGAGGCGTTCTGGGCTTCCATCGCCCATGCCCAAGCGCTGGCGGTCGGCTTCAACTGTGCCTTGGGGGCGGAGCAGCTAAGGCCCTATGTCGATCGTCTATCGCGCATCGCCGATACGTTCGTTAGCGTCCACCCCAATGCCGGATTGCCCAATGCCTTTGGTGATTACGACCAAAGCCCGGAGCATATGGCCACCGCCATTGGCGAGTTTGCGGCGAGCGGCCTGGTCAACTTGGTGGGTGGCTGCTGCGGCACGACGCCTGAACACATAGCGGCAATTCGGGCGGCAGTGATCGACCAGCCGCCGCGACCGGTGCCGGACATTCCGCCCGCATTGCGGCTGGCTGGCTTGGAACCGCTGCAGATCGACGACCACTCCCTGTTTGTCAATATCGGTGAGCGCACCAACGTTACCGGTTCGGCGCGGTTCGCACGGCTGATTCGTGCAGCGGATTACGAAAATGCCCTTAAAGTGGCCAGGCAACAGGTCGAGGCCGGCGCACAAATCATCGACGTCAATATGGACGAAGGCATGCTCGATTCGCGAGCCGCCATGGTCCGCTTTCTTAATCTGATTGCCGCGGAACCCGATATTACTCGGGTGCCGATCATGATCGATTCGAGCAAGTGGGAGATCATCGAGGCTGGCCTGCAATGCGTACAGGGTAAGGCGGTCGTCAACTCCATCAGCCTCAAAGAGGGCGAGACGGCCTTTGTTGAAGTGGCCCATGCGTGCCGACGTTATGGGGCCGCCGTGGTGGTGATGGCGTTCGATGAACGGGGCCAGGCCGATACGCTGCCACGCCGCATCGAGGTTTGTACCCGTGCCTATCGTATTTTGACGGAAACGGTGGGTTTCCCGCCCGAGGACATCATTCTCGACCCCAATGTGTTCGCCATCGGCACCGGCATCGAGGAACACCGCAACCATGCCGTCGATTTCATCGAAACCTGCCGTTGGATTCGTCAGAACCTGCCGGGTGCCAAGACCTCCGGCGGCATCAGTAACGTATCTTTCGCCTTCCGCGGCAACAACGCCCTGCGCGAGGCCATCCATGCGGTATTCCTCTACCACGCCGTCGAGGCGGGGCTAACGATGGGTATCGTCAATGCCGGTCAGTTGGGCATCTATGCCGATCTGCCCGACGAGTTGCGCGAGCGTGCCGAAGATCTGGTGCTCAATCGCCGTGCCGATGCGACGGAACGCCTGCTTGAGATCGCTGGCCGCTACGGCGACGGCACCGAGCGGCAGCCGGTGGATGAGGCCGCTTGGCGGCAATTGGCCGTGCGCCAGCGCTTGGAGTACGCCCTGGTAAAGGGCATCGGTGATTATGTTATCGAAGACACCGAGGAGGCCCGCCTTGCCGCCACCGAACCCATAGAGGTAATCGAAGGGCCGCTGATGGACGGCATGAACGTCGTCGGCGACCTGTTTGGCTCCGGGCAGATGTTCTTGCCGCAAGTGGTGAAAAGTGCCCGCGTGATGAAACAGGCGGTGGCCCATCTGGTGCCCTTTATCGAGGCCGGCAAGAGCGGCGGGCGCAAGGCCAAGGGCGTCATTGTCATGGCCACCGTGAAGGGCGATGTACACGATATCGGCAAGAATATCGTCGGGGTGGTTTTGCAGTGCAATAACTTCGAGGTCATTGATCTGGGGGTGATGGTACCCGCGGAAAAAATTCTGGAAACGGCGCACCGGGCGAATGCTGATCTGATCGGGCTGTCCGGATTGATTACGCCCTCCTTGGAGGAAATGTGCCAGGTCGCGGCCGAACTGCAGCGTTTGGATTTCAATATCCCGCTCTTGATCGGCGGCGCCACCACCTCCAAGGCCCACACCGCCGTCAAGATCGAGCCGAACTATCGCAATGCGCCCACCGTCTATGTGCCGGATGCATCGCGCGCCGTGAGCACCGTGCAACGACTGGTTTCGCCGGAGACGAACAAGGCCTTTGCAACGGAACTGCGCGGCGAGTACGAGGCGATTCGTAAACGCACCGAGGCGCGCCGCCGGAAGCAGGAACGACTCGACCTTGATGCCGCCCGGGCCAATAAATTGCGTTTGGACTGGTCGTCGTATGAGGTACCGGTACCCCTATCGCCCGGTATACACGGCTGCAACCTCGACCTCGAAGCCTTGGTGCCCTACATCGACTGGACGCCATTTTTCATGACATGGGAACTGGCCGGAAAATATCCCGCCATCCTGGACGACCCGGTTGTTGGTGCCACGGCGCGCGATCTGTTTGCGGACGCCCAAACCATGCTGCAAGCGTTGCTTGAGGACGGGGTGCTGGAGGCCAAGGCTGTGCAAGGCATTTGGCCCTGCCAACGAGAAGGCGATGACGATATCCGGCTCTACGCCGATGCATCCCGTCGCAGGAGTCTGGCGAGGCTCCACCATTTACGCCAACAACGCTTGCTGCCGGAAGGCAAGCCCAATCTCTGCTTGGCGGATTTCGTTTCGCCGCAGCGGGATTATATTGGCGCCTTCGCCGTCACGGCGGGCATCGGCATCGAAGCGGTGCTTGTCCGCCATGCCGAAGACGACTACGCGGGTATTCTCATCAAGGCGCTCGCCGACCGCCTCGCCGAAGCCGCCGCCGAATGCCTGCATGCACGGGTCCGTCGCGAAATCTGGGGCTATGCGGCCGATGAGGGGCTCAACAATGACGACCTCATTGCCGAGCGTTATCGAGGCATAAGGCCCGCTCCCGGTTATCCGGCCTGCCCGGAGCACAGCGAAAAGACGACCCTGTTCAAATTGTTGGATGTTGAGCAGCACATCGGCATCCAACTCACCGAAAGTTTTGCCATGCTGCCCGCCGCTTCCGTTTCCGGCTGGTATTTTGCGCATCCCGAGAGCCGTTATTTCGGTGTCGGTAAAATCGGCGATGACCAGGTGGCCGACTACGCTGGCCGCAAGGGGGTTGATCTGCCAACGGCCAGGCGTTGGTTGCGGCCAAGTTTGGGCTAAGCCGCTGCCTAACCCGCGCCGGGCCGTTAACGATAATCAGCGGTGCTGTGCAATTAGGGCGGTGCGCCGGCGATCATTTGAGCGCTTAGGCTTGGCTCGCCCAAGCCCGGGCGTCCGCGGAGGCCACCCAGCGCAGCGCGTTGCCGAGCAAGCGGCGGAATTTTGGATTTGCGAAGGCGGCGGCGCTGTCACCGACATCCGAGGCAACCACGGGGCTCGCACCGACACGGTTGGCCCAAACAACCAGGTTGCTACCGGGCGGGTGCTTCCAGTTTTCCTGTTCCGCCGCGGGTGCGAGTGGCGGTGGTGTGAAGTTCTCCGCCACAAAATCAAAATCCCCGCGCAACAACGGCCTGACGCGCTGCTCGAAACCCGAGGTTTTAAGATAGATTTCGTCGGTTATCTCAAAACCGTCTTCAAGCCCTTCGAGTACGGGGTGGGTGCCTTGGGGCACCAATCTCAGGGTGGGGTTCGGATAGGGGCCGTGTCCGCCCCGGTAGCCGGAACCGGGCACCTTGGCTCCATCGAGTTCGCCGTTTTGCAGCATGAAGGACGACCCGCTGATTTGTCGCCATAGCGGCCACAGCGGCCAGGAAACCGTGGCGTGATTAAGTAGCACGAGGCCGGTGCCCCGTTCGATCAACGCCTCGATGCTCGCCCGGTAGCCCGCCGGGGGGATACCGGTATCGTCGGCCCCGTCGTGCCGTAAGCCGATACCCGGAATGCCCGACATGTCGTAGAACAAAACGCTGTCGTAGGCATCGACATGGCCCGGCTGCAGCAACACCTGGGCGGCCGGTTGTTGCACCAACGTGACGTCCAGGCCCGGCAGCTCGTCGAACATGGCGAGAAAGGCGTTGTGGTCGAAGTCATGGCCCTTGCTGACGATGAGAACGTTGGTGGCGCTCATGGTATTGCTCCAATCGCCCGGCTCAGTTGGGCTGCCCGCCGGCCACATCGATAAATTGGCCGGTGATCCACTCAGCGGCGGGGGAGGCGAAGAATACCGCCGCCGCCGCGCAGTCCTCCGGGGTGCCGGTGCGGCCGAGCGGAATTTGCGGGCCGAAATTGGCAATGGCTTCCTGCTCCGAGATTTGCATGGTTTCCACCAACATTTCCGGTAACCACGGCAACTTTGCCATCAAGCCGGAATTTCTCGTGCATGTTCAATTTCAATCTCCCTGTTGTGGCCAGCGGCCCGGCTGCCATTGCCGCCGCGGAGTGTACGCTTGCGTTGGGCCCCGGCAATGAAGAGCTGCATATTGAGCGGCTACCCTATTGTGTTTGCCGTCAAGTTCGTCTCTTCGGCATTGAGAATTTCGTAGCTCCTTTTCTGGAAATACCAGCGACCATCGACTTTCACATATTCGTCTTTGTAGAGACCGGTGATAAGGCGCTTACCGCCCGTCTTTTCATGCAGCACTTCCTGCTGATACCAGGTGCCCTGAGCGCGGTCGCCATCCACCAGGATGGGGCCGGCGGAGGCGAAGAATCCCACAAAAGAAAAACCGGACATGGCCTGCTGCCATAAGGGATAAAAATTTTCCTTGCCGGTGATGGGGCCGGCCCCGGGCAAGGACCAGGTGGCGTCGTCACGCCAGTTGGCTTGCCAGGCCTCGCCGTCGAATCGCATGACGGCGTCGTTGTACGACTCCACCAATTCGCGGATGGCCAGCCGGTCTTCAATGGGTCCGCTGCTAATCATGCGCAAATGCTCCTGTTGCTTGGCGGTTGGAAGTGACGCATCTAACCACTTTCAATCGTGGCGGGCGATTATTTTGGTTGCTTCGGGGTGAGCCGGCCTAGGAGCCTGGGCCGCAGGTCGCCGGCCAGGGAATGGAGCACGGGCACCAGAAACAGCGTGGCCAGGGTGGACACGGCCAGCCCCCAGCCGATGGCCAGCGAGACGATGCTAACGATCGTATCGTAGCCGCCAATGCCATAGGCGCTTGGTAACACGCCGCCCAAGGTGGTCAGGGTGGTCACCATGATGGGTCTTAACCGCTCGCTTACCGCATCAATAATGCGTTCGGTGGCCTCGCCGGGCGATAGGTCGCTGCCCACCCGCCGATGAATGGCATCCACCATGACGATGGCGCCGTTGACGACAATACCGGCGAGACCGATGGTGCCCAGCATGGCAAATAGGCTCAGGGCCTGGCCATGCAGAAAGAAAACCAGAATCACGCCCGCCAGCGCCAGTGGGATCACCAGCATCACCAAGAGCGCTTCGATGAGTGAACCCAGCATCAGCCAAATCACCACCCCGATGCCGGCCAGGGCGAGCAACGCCGCCACCCCCATGCGTCCGGTTGTCTTCTGGGTTTCAACCGCTTCGCCACCGTTTAGAACGAACAGACCGGGCAGTTCGGCAAAGTGCGGAAACAGTTCTTCCTCCATGCGCTGCGCGAAGGCTAGGGCGGTGAGGTCGCTTGATTCCAGAAAACTGGCGCGTATGGTGGCGGCCCGATAGCCGTCCCGGTGATAGATGCGGGTGAGCGCGGGTACTTCCATGGGTTCCACCACATCGCGCAGTCGCACCAGCTCGCCGTTGCGGGAGCGAACGGGTGTTTCCAACAGGGCGTCGAGGTCGCCGCGCGCCGCCGGGTCGAACTGCACACGCAACTCGGTGGTGTTATCCAGGTCTCGATGCTCGCTTGCCTCTATGCCATAGAAGGCCGCTGCGAGGGTCTGGCCGACGGTTTGCGGGTCCAGGCCGCGCAGGGCCAGTTTCTCGTAATCCAGGTTGAGTTCGATTTGTGGTGTGCCGGGCCGTTCGTCCACCTCCACCTCCACCACGCCGGCTGTGTTTTTGAGATAGTGCTCGACCTCAAACGCCACCCCGCGCCGCAACTCGTCATCGTTGGACAGCACATGCACCGTTACCGGAAGGTCTGTGGGTGGGCCGAAGTATTCGGATTGGTAGAGGATATTGACATCCTCCGGTAGCCTGATTTGGTCGGGTAGGCGTTCCATCCATTGGACGTTGGTGTGGGTGCGCCCAAAGCGATTGAATTGCACCACCAGGAGCGCTTCGTTTTCCGCTTCGCCAAACTCCTTTTCCAGCGACCCGGTGTTTTGATGGCCGATGCGGGCGCTGACGCCTTGGAGATCGGCGGCGGTGACGGCCATGATTTGTTGGGTGATATCCGCGGCCACCGCTTCGGTCTGCTCCAGCGAGGTGCCGGGTGCTGTGGTGATCTTAATCAGCAGCCGGTCGGCGTCCTGTTGCGGGAAAAGCACAAAGGGAACCAGGGGCCGGACGAACACCATGATGAGCACAAAGGCGCTTAGCGCCATTGTCAGCGTTGCCGCGCGGTGACGGAGAACCCAGCGCAGCGAGCGCCGATACCGCCGCTCCAGGGCTTCCATGAAACGCCGCTTTTGCACCTTGGTTCGAGCACTCATGGAGGACAGGTGCGCGGGCAGAATGAAAAAGGATTCGAGCAGCGAAAAAATCATCACGAACACCACCACCGCCGATATCTGCCAAACGATGCGGCCGGGTAGGCCACCGACCATGGTCAGGGGTAAAAACGCCAGTACGGTGGTGAGTGCGGCGGCGGTCACGGGTGCCAGCATTTCGCTGGTGCCCGTGATGGCGGCCTGCTTCGGGCTCAGGCCCCGGGCCTGGTTGAAAACAATGCGCTCCGCCACGACCACGGCGTCGTCCACCACCATGCCCAAGACAACGATAAAACCGGTGAGTGACATGATGTTTAGGCTCATGCCCGCTGGCCCGACGAGGATCAGCGCCGCCATAAAAACCACGGGAATGCCAACCAGAATCCACAGAGCCGGGCCGGGTCTAACGAATAGGTACAAGACACCGGCCACCAGCAGGATACCGATCAGGCCGTTGGTCAGCATCAATTCGAGCCGATTGGAAACGATGGCGGACTCATCGTTCACGGTGGACACCTCGACATCCTTTGGCATGGGTACCGAGGCCACCAGGTCGCGCACCTGCTGCACGGTGTCGATAATGTCGATGCCCTCGCGCTTTTTTACGAAGATCACGACACCGCGTTCGCCGTTGCTGTGGACGATGAGGCCGGTGTCCTCCCGGCCTTTTTCAATGCGGGAGATATCGCGAATGCGTAAGGCCCCGCTCTCCGGTGTGAACCCCAGGATTGTCTCACCCACCTCAACGGGGTCGTCAAAGCGGCTCCACATGACCACTTGGCGACGCTCCGTCGGGCTTTCCAGGACACCGCCGGTGCTCGAAACGTTGCGATTGCGCACGGCGGCGATGACATCGCCCAGGGTGATGCCGTGTTCGCGTGCCAGGGCCGGGTCGATCAGAATACGTACTTCCGGGTCGGGCAGGCCCAGGGCGGTCACTTCCCCGACCGAGTTCAGACGCCTAATGCGGTCTTCGAGTTCTTCGGCGATTTTCCCAAGCGCGGGCTGCGGCCCATTGAGCAAGACTTCGACAACCAAATCCCGGCCCGGGTTGAGTTGCCGAAAGGTCGGCTCGTCCTCCATTTCCGGTGGAAAGTCGGTGATGCCGTCAATGGCGGCGCGCAGGTCGATTGCAGCCGCCTCAATTTCTTCTTTTTCGTAGTCGTCGTACAGTTCCACCGTGGTGAACGAACTGTTGTCGGAGATGATGGTGGTGAAGTGGTCGATGCCGTGAATCTCCTCAAGGGCTTCCTCAATGGGCACGGTGATTTTCGTTTCCATATCGCGGGCACTGGCCCCGGGCAGAATGGCGGTAATGAAGATGCGCGGTGCCGTAACGCCCGGGATGAATTCGCGCTCCAAATTTGTCGCCGAGATGAAACCGATGACGACCAGTACACCGGCAATGATGTTGACCAGCAGGTGGCGCTCAATAAAAAAGCGCAGAATGGATTCCATGGGATCAGTCCTCGACCTTGACTGGCGCGTTGTCGCGCAAGGCGAATTGGCCTTGCGTGACCACGGGTTCGCCCTCGGTCAAACCCTCAAGAACTGCTATGGTCGGTCCGTTGGTATGGCCGACGCGCACGGCGCGCAGCAGGGCCCGGTGGCCGTTCACCACAAAGACATGCGGGGTGCCGTCGCGGCGGAAAACAGCGGTGCTCGGTATGGCCAAGCGCCTCGCGGTTTCAGCCTGGGGAAGGTAAACGTTGGCCAGCATGCCCTCGCGCAACCGGCTTGCCAGGGGTGCCGCCAACGGCTCAAGCCATATTTCCAGGGTGTAGGTGCCCGTTGCGGCATCGGCCACGCGCGCCAGGCTCTTGATTCTGCCGCGCAGACGCTCGGGGCCAAGTGCTTCAAGGCTCAGCTCGGTTTGGTTGGCATCGCGCATGAGTGCCGCCTCCCGGGCGGTAACGCCGGCCTTGACCCGTGCCTTGGAAAAATCGGCCAGGGTTGCCACGGGGCTGCCCGGGCTTAAATAGTCGCCCTCATGGACATGGACGACCTCAACGATGCCGGGGAAGGGTGCGCGCACTTCGGCATCGGCCAGTAGGCGCTCGGCGTTGGCGAGTTCCGCCCGTGCCGCCGCCAATGTTGCTCGGGCACGCACCTCGGCAAATTCCAACCGCTCCAGTGCATCTTCGCTGATGAAGTCCTGGCTATGCAGGTCTTGGCCGCGGCCTAGGGCCCTGCCGGCTTCCTGCAGGTCGATTTGCCGGGTGCGGACATTGGCGCTTGCCCGGTCACGGGCAATGAGCGCCCGCTCGCGATCAAGCACCAGCACCACCTGTCCGGCGGTAACCGAATCGCCCGGCTCCAGGGCGCGGCGCACCACGCGCCCCCTTGTTTCGGCGGCGATGGTGGCTTTGCGGAAGGCCTCAACCACCCCGGCGGCTGTCGCCTGGCGTTGCACATCGGCCCGCTGCGCTGGTGCAACGCGCACGCGCACGGGTGTCACCAGGGCCACCGCCGGATTATCGGTGCTTGGGGCCTTTGCCGCCGCATCGTTGTCCACCGTTGGCGCATCGCATCCGATGGCAAAAGCAAGCATCGGAGCGAGCACCAATAGAGTCCGCAATTTATTCACAAACGGATACTTCAGGTTATTTTCCATGCTCGCCAACGCGGTACCGGCCGATCTTGGCGCAATTCGAGCGCGGGCTCCATAGCGGCGGAAATTGAAATCGAGTCACTATTGAAATTCGGTGTCTGTCGGCAGGGCGGGCTACAATGGATGCTTGCCTTGGGGTGTTGCCATGACGCTTGTGCATCGTTTTGCCGGGAACCCGTTGGACCGCGCCGACACGCAACGGCGGGATGAGGATTGGCTGGCTGCGGTGCCAACCGACCCGTCAAGCCGCTTCCTGCCGTTCTATAACCGGGATGTTTTGCTCACCGCCGATGGCTCTTTGGGGTGGCTACCCCGTGCCACGATCAAGTGGCTCGATTTTGCCGATCCTCCCGTATTGCTCGGGCTCGCTGAGGGTGTACCGCACTTTGCGCTGGATGTATCGGCATTGGATGATGCGGGAGTCCAACTCGGTCTTGAGGCGGGCTGGCGCTTTGCCGACTGCCGCATGGCGGCTATGCATTTGGGCCTGGAGGAAACCGGCATTGTCGCCCAGGCCCGCGCGCAAATCGGCTGGCATCAGTCGCATCGCTTTTGCAGCCGTTGCGGTGCCCCCAGTGAACAGCGCAAAGGCGGGCACATGCGTTACTGCCCGCAATGCCAAGCGGAGCATTTCCCCCGCACCGATCCGGTTGTTATCATGTTGATATACGACGACGAGCGCTGCTTGTTAGGCCAGCCCAAAGGGCCCTTGGTGCGTCTGGGCATGTATTCCGCTTTGGCCGGATTTATCGATCAGGGAGAGTCCATTGAAGAGGCGGTGCGCCGCGAAGTACGCGAGGAAGCCGGCGTTGCTGTTGGTGAGGTTTGCTATCATTCATCGCAGCCTTGGCCCTTCCCGTCGTCGCTTATGATTGGTTGTCTCGGCCGTGCCCGGAGTACGGAGATTCGTATCGACACCGGGGAAATGGCGGACGTGCGCTGGTTTCCCCGTTCTGAGATGGTTACCGCGCTCACGGATGAAAACCCCGCTCTCAAAGTGCCGGGTTCGCTCGCCATCGCCCACCACCTAATCAAGGCATGGGTCAAGGGCGCGGGGTCTTAGAGATTGGAGGATGGCATGATGAGACTGGAGCTTCCTGCGGCTACCCAATGGGCGGCGCGTTGCGCGGCGGATGGCGAATTTCAAATGGCCGCGCGCTACTGGACCGGCGGCTTGGTGCTTGAAATCGGCAACCACACACTGGCTTTGCAACTGAGCGATGGAGCGGTGCGGCCCGGTGCGCCGGCCAACGGGGCAGGCGTGCTGACGCTCTCCGCACCAGAGTCGCTGTGGTCGCAACTGTTGGCGCCGGTGCCGCCGCCCTTTCTCAACGATCTGGCCCCGGCCTTGGCTTCCGGACTGCAAAGACGCGGCAATCCGGTAACCTACGCCCAGTATTTTGCGGCGATCATGCGCGCCATCGAGTTGTTGCGGCCAGCGGGGCTGGTGGCCGACCCGATTCGCGACGAGGCCGCCGCGCCAGGCACCTTCGACCAGCCGGTGGGGCGCTATGTCCATTTAACCCTTGATGGACAGGATCACCGGGTCTATTTCGAGGAGGCGGGGCAGGGCATTCCCATGCTGTTGCAACACACCGCCGGCGCACACGGAAGCCAATGGCGGCATCTGTTTGACTACCCCGAGATCACCAGCCGCTTTCGCTTGATTGCCTACGACTTGCCGTATCACGGTAAGTCGTTGCCGCCGGTGTCCAAAGACTGGTGGGCGCGGGAGTATCGGTTGCGCGGTAATTTTCTGCGCTCCGTACCATTGGCGCTCAGCGATGCATTGAGCCTGTCGTCACCGGTCTTTATGGGCTGTTCGGTTGGCGGTTTGCTGGCCCTGGACTTGGCCGCCCGACACCCGGATCGTTTCCGCGCCGTTATTTCCTTGGAGGGTGCGCTCAAAATTGGTGGTGATTTGGCATCGTTAAGAGAATTTTGGCATCCGCAGGTCAACAACGAGTTCAAGGCGCGTTTGATGGACGGCATCATGGCACCGATGTCTCCCGCCGCCTATCGCAAGGAAACCGCTTTTGTGTACTCCTCCTGTTGGCCACCCGCCTTTTTGGGCGACTTGCATTATTACGTTGAAGAATTCGACCTTAGTGATCGAGCGGGCGATATCGACACCAACCGGATTGGCGTCCACATCCTATCCGGCGAATACGACTACAGCGGCTCGCCGGCCTTGGGACGGGCCGCGCACGAGGCGATACCGGGCTCGACCTTTCAAGAGATGCGGGGTATGGGGCATTTTCCGATGTCGGAAAACCCGGTGCGATTCATGGAGTATCTAAGACCTATCCTGGAGCGCATCGAGGCTTAGCCCGACCGATTCACGAATGCGCTGCCGCGGTTTTCAGTTGCTTAGATATCCGCGCCAAGAAACGTTGCAGGCTGCCGGTGCTTGCGAAGAATAGGAGTTGCGCCACGAGAATCAGGCCGACGAACAACGGGATGTAACCGTAACCAACATGACCCACCTCGAAATAGAAAACGGCGTTGTAGGCTTTGCCGTTGGTTGGGTGTTCGGCAACAACGATACCGATATGGCCACCGGGTTCGTTGAATGTGTGGCTGACCGTTACCAGTCCGGTGGGTTCAACGGCGAGGGGACGGTGGAAGACGGTTTGCGCCTCGATATCCGGTATGGAACGCACGTCTTCCCAATTGGCGAAGACGCCGAAACCCTGGTCGTCGGTAATGATGCGGAAGTCCACCGGCGTTTCCCTCATCATTTCGTGCAGGTACTCTACAACGAACAGGGCCCGGCCGGTTTCCGGCAAATCCTCGCAGAATTCCTCTGCCCCACGGGTTTCAGGCAGGTATAGGGTAAAGTGTGCTTGCAGGAAACCCATCCTCAGCAAACAGAGATCCTCCTCCGCCACCACCCCGCCGTGCCCCCGTGCCGATGGGCTGACCGCAACAGCAATCAACAGCCCCGCCATCCAGGCCCAGGCTCCTAGAGGGGCCGACGTTGTCTCACGATGCGGGCGCACGGGTTCCCGCCATCAACCAAGCCAAAGCCACCAGGGCAAGCGCCAACAGTCCCGCCATCCATTGGCCACTGCTACCAAGCCGCCGAATATCGTATTCCGCGGCAAAAACACCGCCTCCCACACCGGCGGTAAAACCGAGAATATGGGCGAGGATATCCGTTCGCACACCGCCGATCCCGGTATAGACCAACAAGGCGATGGCGGCGAACAGCGGCGCGAAGCTTTCGCGCAAATTGCGTCCGCGCAAATAGCCGCGCCGCCAGACAAAGGCACCCACCAGGCCAAGCGCGGCAAAGGTGGCCGTGGAGGCCCCCAGTGATATGAAGGGCGGTGTTTGTAGCCAGGCGTTGGCCCAGTTGGCGAGTGCCGCACCCACTACGACCAGCAGCCAACCAAGACCGGAGCCGACGAATCGGCCAAGCAGCAAGCCGAACACCACCCCAAAGGCGGTGTTGCCAACGATATGCCCGAGATCGCCGTGCAGGGTGAGGGCGGTGACGGTGCGCCACCACTGGCCTTCGCGCACCAACTGGGCGTCCATCACGCCAAGCTCGCGCCACTGCCATCCGAGGCTTTGCCAGTTCTCCAGGTTCGGCAGCAACCAGATTAGCGTGAGAAATCCGAGTGTGCCCGCCCAGCCGTTGTCGAAGGTGTGAACCTTGGGTCGATACGGGGCCATCTGACGGTTTTCCGTCTCGTAGCGTTCGAGTTCCGAGCGGGCACCAAACTCCTGTGCCAATGGCACCAGCAGGCGCCACATGCGGTTGTGGTACTCCAAGCGGTGCGGAATATGCATGGCTGCCAGGACGAGCGCGGCATCGGCCAGTAGGCGCCGGTCCCGCGCGCGGCGCAACTCAGTCCAATTTTCCTCGTTCTCGATTTCCATAGCCTTTATATGGGCTCAGTACCTCCGAGGCTCAGGGAGCCATCGCATGGTGGCGATGGCGTCGTCCGCGTTTGGCATACGGCAACGAAGATCGGCAGGTTGGTGGCGATGTCGATCACCTCGGGATCGTTGGTGTAGATGCCGACGAGTTGCGAAACGATGGGGGGTTATTGCCATCGTCAGCCCCGTCATCAGCATGAACAGGGGCCAAAGAAGATTGCCCGCCAAGGTAACACCGGCGAGATCCACCGAGGCGCGGCAACGCTTTTATCTCTGCGGCGAAACTCTTTTGCGATGCAATGGCTTGATCGGTCGAAACGATCAACTTATCCGGATTGAATGCGCGTGCCCCGCGGTACCAGGCGATGGCGGTAAATCTTCCATTCCCCGTTGATGCGGCGCATGTCGGATTTGTAGGTTGCCCAGAGTGTCAGCGTTGTGTCCGGGGTGTCCTTCATGTAATGCAGCGCCTGCACATCGGTGCGCGCCTGGGCGGTGTCGCCGTCCACTGTGGCAAGTTGCGGGCCGAGCATGTGTTGCGTTGCCCCAAATTGTTTGAGCGCATCCTTGACGTAGGCCACCCAGGCTTCGGCGCCGCTAACGGTCTCTTCGCCGAAGCCCAGCACTTCAACGTCGTCGGCGAAACAGGAGCGGTACAGCGCCATGTCGCGTTCATCAACGCCGGCGGCATACCTGAGCATCAGATCTTGGAGCGCGATGCGATCGGCGGTGAGTTGCTCGGACATGTATCGCTGATTTGTGGCCGAGTGCGGATGCGGCTTAGCCCGCGGCCGCGTTGTAGCCCAGTATCGCCTTGACCTCCAGGAATTCCTCGAAGCCGTGGGCACCCCATTCGCGGCCGTTGCCGGATTGCTTGTAGCCACCGAATGGCGCTTGGTTGTCCACCGATGCGCCGTTTAGATGCACGTTGCCGGAACGGATGCGGCGGGCGATGGTCTTGGCCCGCTCCGGGTCGCCGGCGGAGATATAGCCGGACAATCCATAGACGGTATCGTTGGCGATACGCACGGCGTCTTCGTCGTCCTCGTAGCCGATCAGCGACAACACCGGCCCGAAGATTTCCTCGCGGGCAATGGTCATGTCGTTGCTGACGTTGGAGAACACCGTCGGCTTTACATAGTAGCCGCGGTTGAGGCCGTCCGGGCGACCGGTGCCGCCGGTTTCGAGGGTCGCGCCCTCGTCAATGCCCTGCTGAATGAGGCCTTGGATCTTGTTGAATTGAACTTCCGAAACCACCGGCCCGATGTTGGTGTCGGCGGCGCTCGGATCGCCCACCTTGATGTTGTCGGCGGCGGCACGGGCGATAGCCGCAGCTTCGTCCATGCGATTGTTGGGAACCAACATGCGGGTCGGTGCGTTGCAGGATTGGCCGGAGTTCATGCACATGCCGAATACATCCCGGGCAATTACCTGTTGAAAATCGGCGTCGTCCAGAATGATGTTGGCCGACTTGCCGCCGAGTTCCTGGGTAACGCGCTTGACCGTGGGTGCGGCGTTCCTTGCCACTTCGATACCGGCACGGGTCGAACCGGTGAACGACATCATGTCCACATCGGGGTGTGAGGACAGCGCTGCGCCCACCGTCGGGCCGTCGCCGTTGACCAGGTTGAATACCCCGGGGGGTACGCCGGCCTCATCAAGAATCTCGGCGAAAACAATGGCGTTGAGCGGGGCCACTTCCGAAGGTTTAAGCACCATGGTACAGCCGGCGGCCAGCGCCGGAGCGACCTTGCAGGTGATTTGATTGATTGGCCAGTTCCAGGGGGTGATAAAACCGCAGACACCGGCGGGTTCCTTGACGACGTGCGAAGTGCCGATGTCCTCTTCAAAGGCGAAGGTTTTGAGGACGTTCAGGGTGGTCATGAAGTGGCCCAGCCCGGCCGGCGCCTGGGCGGCCTTGGCGAGAAACATGGGTGCGCCCATTTCCTCGCTGATGGTGGCGGCGACCTCATCCATGCGCCCCTTGTAGACGGCAACGATACTTTCCAGCAGCGCCACGCGCTGTTCGCGGCTCGTTTGCGAATAGGTGGCAAACGCGGCCTTGGCGGCGGCAACGGCTCGATTGACGTCTTCCTCGCCGCCGAGTGCAATGTCGTCAATGGCTTCTTCGTTGGCGGGATTGATAACCGCCAGGGTCTTTGTGTTTGCGGGTGCGACCCATTTGCCGTTGATATAGAACTTCTGTCGATTGCTCATTGTTGTAACCTTTCCGATGCGTCCTGCAAAAAAAGTGGGCGGTAGCTTACCACCAAATTAGAGGCCTTAACCCGGATTCATGGACTGGGAAAGCACGGCGAATCCGCTGGTGGCGGCGAGGCGCTTGCCGATGACCGCTTGGTATTCTTCGGAATCGTACCAGCGACGGAAGTGGTCGGAGTCCGTGAATTTGAGGACAACGGTTTGTTTACCGGGTGCCGTGCCTTCAACGATTTCGGCGGCGGCGTCGAAAACAACCAACTCAACGCCCTGGGCCTGGATGGTGGCGCCGGCCGCGCCCTGATATTCCCGGTACAGCTCCGGATCCGTCACTTCGTATTGCGCGATGAAATAAGCGGCCATGTTTATCTATCTCCTTGCGGGCCCCGCGGGGCACGGGTTATCCGCGCGTTGACGGCACACAATAGGGCTTAATCCACTCAGCCTTCGCCGGAAAACTCGGGCAGACCGGGGTGGCCCAAATACATCTTGCCGAGTTCCGCATACAGCGGATGCGCCACCCAGCGGTGCGTGGCGCAGCCGTGGGCGTCGCGGAGTTTTCGCTCCAGGGGGCAGTCCATGCGCAGGCCGGTGGTGCCGGCGGCGTTGTGAATGCTGTCAACCACATGCATTGCGACATTGGCCGCGTGGGTGCAGGCAAGCCGCGCCAGTTTGGTGGTTTCGGCACCCGGTTTGGGAGCGCCCGCTTCCAACTCGGCCACCACGTCGTCCATGGTCTCCATCAAAAAGGCGCGAGCGGCGCGCAGACCCGCTTCACCCTCACCCATGCGGTAATGAGCAATGGGTTTGTCTTTCAGGGCGGAGGCGGACATCAGGGGAATCTTGTTTTGTGCGATGTCGGCAAAGGCGTCAAGCGCCCCGCGCGCCACGCCCAGGGCGACGGCGGCCTTGTTGAAGGAGAGCCGCAGCGCCACCGGAATGCGAAAAACCGGGTTGGCGTAGTGGGCGGGCAACGTGAACAGTTCCACCGGCGTTAGATGCTCCGGCACCAGCGCGCCGTCGGCGAACACGTCATGGCTGCCGGAGCCGCGTAACCCGGCCATGTGCCAGCTGTCCTTGATTTCCCACTCGCTACGATTTAGGAACCAGCTCAGGATGATGGGGTTGCCGGCCTCGTCCAGGCGCGGATTACCGTCCTCGACGATGGGTGCCATCATGAAGGCCCACTCCGCGTTGTGGCAGCCGGACAGGAAGGTGGCCTGCCCCCAAACGCGCACACTGCCGTTTTTCTGCTCAATGGCGTAGGAGGGCTGGGTCCCCGGACCGCCGCCGCCACACATGATAATGCGGGGGTTTTTCAGGTAAACTTTCTTGGCGATGGCCGGATTCATACCGCCGGCGGCGATGGCGTTGATTTCCGAGCCGATCATGATGTTCCAGCCCACGGAGCCGTCAATGGCGGCAATCGCCTCCAATACTTCAATGGTTTCACGCACACTGGCGTCCTCGCCACCGAGTTCGTGCGGCAGGGTGAATCGGTAGAGCCCCTCCTGGATCAACAGTTCGGCGGTTTCGGCGGGCAGGCGCCGCACCTTTTGCGCCTCGTCGCCGCCTTCGGCGATGGCATCCCGGATACGGTACACCCTTTGCAGCGGGGTTTCGGTGAAATAAGTTTGTTGAATCGCTTCGGCCATGGCAGTGTCCTTTCAGTATCGGCTCAGGATAACCGGTTATCCTTTTCAAGGAAACGAGCATTCAAGGAACGGGCAATCTCGGCATCGCGCACGCATGGGTGCTGTCTGTATTTGACATTTTTCAATCCGCCGGGACCCCGCCGCCAATTGTCCGGGCACTTGTATATAATCCCCTTGCCTTACTGTTCGATGGCAATGCGGGCCAACGGATTTCCGACTGAAAGTAAAATGCATACACCACCCTCGATTTCGTTGCAGTATGGCTAGATATCCGCCTCAATCGACCAGCCGACGGAACGGCGATAGTGGATTTTCGCTTGTGCGACTTCCGAACGCGGAGGCTCTTGGAAAGCCGGAACCGCAGGCGAAAGCGGTATCGACGTATGGCAAGGTGCGTCCGCTTGGGTTGGCGCTGGCGGTGACAGCCTTGCTTGGCATCCTGGCCCCAACCGCGCTTGGCGCACTCACCGCGGACGATGGGCAAGAGACGGCGGTTATCGATCTGACCGTGCGCGATGTCATTGTTCTGGCGCTGCGCAATAGCCGGGTGCTCGAGAACCAGCGTCTCAACCGCTCGATAGATCGGTTGGCCTTGGCCTTGGCCGAAGCCGAGTTCCGCCCGAGGGTCACGGTCGATGCCTATTCGCGGCGCAACGAAACCAACGTTGTCAATCAGCCCGCCATTGTCAACAAGAACGCCGGCTTCGGCTCCGCGATTCGGCTGCGCATTCCAACCGGCGGCGAGTTCTCCGTTTCCTCCCGCTTTGCGGACCTTGGCGGCGGGTCAGGACCGGCATCGCACAGCGGCGTTCTCGAGTTGGCCTTTAATCAGCCGCTGTTGCGCGGGGCGGGATTCGGTGCCGCGCGGGCATCGCTGCGGACGGCGCGGATCAGCGAGGAGATCAATGTCCTATCGTTCGAGACGGCGGTGGTTTCCCTGATGTCGAGCGCGCTGAGGGCGTTTCGCTCCTATGTGCAAGCGGAGCGCCGGGATGAAATCGCCGCCCGCTCGCTGCAGCGGGCGCAGGAGTTGCTGAGGATCAACAAGTTGCTGGTGCAGGCCGGACGCATGGCGGAGCGCGACGTGATCCAGACCGAGGCCGATATCGCCCGCCGGGAGCTTGATATTATTTCCGCCGCCGGCGGCCTCGATAATGCCCGTTTGAGCCTCATTGACTTGCTCGACCTCGATGCCCGGACGCGTTTCCGGGTGGCCGGAGGGCTCGGCGCCGATCAGCCTGAGCCGCTGTCGGTCAATGTTGAGACGGCGATGGAGATGGCGCTCGCCAACCGGCTCGACCTCCAGATCGGGCTGCTCGGCATCCGCAACGCCGAAACAGGGCTGCTCGTGGCGCGCAATTCGCGTCTGTGGGATCTCTCCCTTTCTCTTGGCAGAACGCTGAGGGCATCCGGCAACGATTTCGCGGGCGCGTTCAGAGGCTTTGAGCGCGCCGGCAGCCGCCTCGGCCTGAACCTCAACGTGCCAATCGGCCATGCGGCCGCGGGGCCGGCGCGGCTCGCGCAGCGGCGCGCCGAGGCCAGCCTGCAAATTGCCCGCAACGGCCTCGACGATCTGCGCCAGCGCATTGAGATCGAAGTGCGCAATGCGGTTCGCGAGGTGGAACTGGCTGCGCAGCGCCTGGAACTGGCACGCAGGGCGAGGCCGCTGGCGGAGCAGAAGATGGAGATCGAGCGCGAGAAGCTGAATTTGGGGGTGACCACGAACTTTCAGCTGGTTGCCTTCGAGAACGATCTCGTGTTTGCGGAAAACGCCGAGCTTGATGCGCTCGTCAGCCATCTGAATGCCGCGACCGAGTTGGACCGCAGTTTGGGAATAACGCTGGAGCGCTGGGGCATTGATCTTGACCTCGTCGAGCACAGCACCGAGGATTCCGAGCGCTTCGGGATCAATGCCGCGGGGACGCCTTAATGGCCACTCCGGACCCATCCGCCGCAACGGTGCCCGAGCGCGCTGCGGGCAGGCTGCACGAGGCGGTTCTCCAGACCTTGGCGAGTGCCGTGATCTCGGTGCGTCCGGATGGCGTGATTATCACGTTCAACGCCGCCGCCGCCGCCATTACCGGGATTGCTGCCCAGGAGGTCGTCGGGCGGACCTTCGCCGAGATCTTTCTTGTTATCAAGGATGCCGAAGACTTCACGCAGGCCGTGCTCGACTCGGTGTACGCAGGCCCCCTCGTCAGCCAGCGCGTCATCGAGGCCGATTTCGGCAACGGCCCGCGCTTGCTGTCGATGAGCGTTTCCCGCATTGCCGGCGGAGACGATGCCGGCGTCGCGGTGGTGTTCGATGATATTTCCGAACTTCGGGAATTGCAGGCGAGGGAAATAGCCTTGGCGCAGGAAGTCGATGCCCAGCACAAGGAACTGCGCCAAGCCTACTTGAACCTTGAAGAGCAGAACCGCACCTTGGCGGAAGCGAGCCGGCGGACCCGGCTTGCCCGCCTTGGCGGCCTCGGCGCGGTGGTTGTGCTGTTGACCTTGGCGGGCCTGTACGCGCTCGGCCTGCGCCCGGACGAGCCGAGCCGCGAAGCCCGGGCGGCGGCCACAGCCTCAACCGAGGATGCCGTGCTAACCGTCGAGCCGCAGCAGCTCACGGAAACGGTCACAATGACCGGCCAACTCGCGCCCCTTCGCGAAGTTGACATCATCAGCCCGGTCGACGGCAAGGTCTCGGTCATCCATGTGCCGTTCGGCGAGCGCGTGGAAAAGGACGGGGCGCTTATTGAGCTTGATGTCACGGAGGCGCGCGTTGCGCACCGCGATGCCCAAGCGCGTCATATCAAGGCGCAGGAGCGGTTCGCTGAGGTTGAAAACTGGGACGAGAGCGCCGAGGTCGCACGCGCGCGGCGCTCGCTTGCCACGGCCAAGCTTGCCCTTGAAGATAGCCGCAGGCGGCTTGAGAGCACAGCGTTCCTGTTCGAGCGCGGCGTCATTCCCGAGTCCGAACACACGGCCGCGCAGCGCGATTTCACCAGCCGCAAGTTCGAACTCGATGCTTCCGAACAGGATTTTGCCAGCGTCTTGCAGAGGGGTGAATCCGAAGTGCGCATTGCCAAACTGGAACTCGAAAATGCTCGTGTGCAGCTCCATGAGATCAGCGAATCATTGCGCTTGTCCGTGTTCAGGGCGCCGGTAGCCGGGGTGGTCATGCGTCCGAGGTCCGGCGGCGGGGCGATGGGGCAGTCGGGAGGAGGCGAGCGCATCGCGGCAGGGCAAGCCGTTTCCCAAGGCGAGAGCTTGATGACGATTGGCGACCTTGACGGAATTTCCCTGGTGGGCCGCGTCGATGAGACCGATGTGGTTCGGATCAGCGCCGGCAAAACGGCGTTAATCACCGGCGACGCCTTTGCCGGCACGGTGCTGAGGGGGGTGGTGGAGCAGGTCTCCACCGAGGCGACAGTGACGCAGCGCATGTTGCCGTACTTCGATGTGAGGGCGGTTGTCTCCAACCTGACTCCGGAAGAGAGCGCGGCCATTCGCCTCGGCATGTCCGCGGTGCTCGATGTGGTTGTGCGCACGGAGCCGGAAGCCATTCTCATACCCCTTGCGGCGGTCTCCATGGTTAACCGAAAGCCCTTTGTTCGCGTCCTTCGCGGCGAAGAACCGGTCTCCGTGCCGGTCGTTGCCGGCGAAGCCACGATCAGCGGCGTGGAAATCCTTGAAGGCATTGATCCCGGTGACCGCATCCTACTGCCGGGAGGCTAGCATGGATGCGCTCGGTGCGGTTCGACGGGGGTGGATGCGGATTGCGGGCTCTTCGCAAAAGGATCCCGGATCCCCCCGACCGTCCGCAAGACCTGATGATGCCCGCGCACCGGCGGAAGCCGGTACGCCTCTTGTGAGTCTCTCCGGCGTATGGAAGCGCTATACCGTCGGGCCGGTCGAAACGGAGGTGCTCAAGGGTGTGGATCTGGAGGTGCATGCCGGCGACCTGCTTTCCATCATGGGCGCATCGGGCTCCGGCAAATCGACGCTGCTCAACGTCATGGGGCTGCTTGATCGCCCAACGAGCGGTTCCATCAAGATTGCCGGACGCGACCTGTCGGCCTTGGACGACGATGAGATTTCCAAGGCCCGCAACCTCAGCATCGGCTTTGTTTTCCAGTCTTTCCGGCTGCTGCCGCTCATGACGGCTTGGCAGAACGTTGCCCTGCCGCTCGCCTACCGCGGCCTTGACGGCGCATCGGCGCGCGAGCGTGCCGAAGAGATGCTCAAGAGAGTGGCGATGGACGACAAGGCCGAACATCGGCCCGATCAGCTGTCCGGCGGGCAGCAGCAGCGGGTTGCCATCGCGAGGGCGCTGGTGACCTCGCCCGCCATGCTGCTCGCGGACGAACCCACCGGGGCGCTTGATCCAAACACCGGCGATGAGATCATGCGCCTGTTCATTGAACTCAATGCCTCGCGCGGCATTGCGGTAACGATCATCACCCACGATCTCGCCGTCGCCCGCCGGTGCGCCCTCAACATGCGCCTCGTGGACGGGCGGCTCATGCAGGCGGGCGGCAATCCTGCCGCCGGCGCGCTCCCGCCGTCCTCGCCGGACGCCGAGGCCGCGCCATGACCATGTCCGCGACCGCGCAGTTGCGCGAGGCCGCGCGCAACCTGCGCGCCGCCAAGCAGCGAACGCTGCTCGCCCTGATCGGCATCGTCATCGGCATCGGCGCGGTCATCGCGCTGCTGACGACGGGCTCGATAGCCCGATCCGAGGCCCTGGAACAGTTCCGTTCGCTTGGCACGGACATGGTGTCCGTCGTTGATATCAGCCCGCAGGGGATGGATGAACGGCGGCGGGTGCTGCAAGCATCCGATGCCATCGGGCTTGTCGGTTTGCCGACGGTGGTCTCGGCGGCGCCCCACACGCTGGATTTCACTTCTATTCCGCTGTCCAACCAAGGCTCCATGTACCTGTCCAAGGTCGGCGTCACCGCCGATTTCGCCGACATGCACGATGTGGCGCTGGCCGAGGGACGGTTCATTTCGCCATTCGATGGCCTTAATCCATTCGCCGTGCTCGGCTCGGGCATTGTGCGGCAGATGCGCGACGGCGGCCTTATGCCCGAGGTCGGCAAGCACATCCGTATTGAGCAGAACATCTACCTCGTGGTGGGGGTGATTGCCCCCTCCAACGCCGACGGCCCGCCGGGCGTGCGCATCGACGACAGCATGATGCTGCCGATCGAGCTTGCCGCCCGCGAGCGGGCGAACGACGCAGTGCAGAGCATTACCCTGCGAATGGGCCCCGATGTCCACTACTTGGATGCGACCGATGAGATTGAGGGGCACTTCGCGCTGGTCGCGCCCGAAATGCAGATCCGCGTTGACAGCCCGGTGCCGCTCATTGAGCAGATGGAGGCGCAAATGAGCCTTTTCGCCCTGCTGCTCGGCGCGGTCGGCGGCATCTCGCTTGTGCTTGGCGGCGTCGGGGTGATGAACGCCATGCTGTCGTCGGTCAGGGAGCGTCGGCTTGAGATCGGCATCCGCCGCGCCCTCGGCGCAACCCGCGGCGATGTGCAACGGCAGTTCCTCGCCGAGGCCGTGCTCCTGTGCCTTGTCGGCGGCGCGCTTGGCGCATTGCTTGGCATCGGCGCCTCTGTGGGCATTAGCCTGTATTCGGGGTGGTCTTGGCAATGGTCGGCATCGGCCCTGGCCTTAGGCTTGGGAACCGCCTGCGCGGCCGGCATTTTTTTTGGCTACCACCCCGCAAGGCAGGCGGCGCGTCTTGATCCGGTTGTGGCCATGCGCGACAACATTTAAGGGAACATGCCTCTCAACCGGCTTCAACAAGCCTTGCTGGCCGCCCTCAATTAGGCTTCCACCGCGCCTGTCAGTTACACCTTGTCCGCGAGCAGGGGGCGGAAGATAATGCTTGACAGGCTGCGGGCGTGGTGGCCGCGAAGGGCTTCCTTGCCTCTCGCGAGCGGGCGAACGGCGCGTCTCCCGCATGCTGGCGGCATTGTGATGGGGGTTTTTCATATGGCGGGTGCGGTTCAAAAACAGTGGTCATCCCGAGCCGGTTTTCTGTTGGCCGCCGTCGGTTTTGCGGTGGGTCTCGGCAACATCTGGCGGTTTCCATACATTACCGGCGAAAACGGCGGCGCGGCTTTCGTTATCGTCTATCTGCTGTGTGCCTTTCTCATCGGCTTACCCATCGTGATTGCGGAAATCATGATCGGGCGCCGCGGCGGCTTGAGCCCGCCGGGTTCGATGCGTGCGGTGGCGCTGGCCGAAGGCGGTTCGCGTCAATGGCAGTGGGCGGGCGGTATGAACCTGGTGGCGGCTTTTCTGATCGAGGTGGTCTACTGCGTCATCGCCGGATGGGTTCTGTGGTATCTCTACAAAGCCCTGACCACCGGTTTTGCGGGCATGGACGGCGGCGCGGCGGAAGCCGAATTTGCCGCGGTGCTGGCGGATATTCCCGGCCTGATCTTTTGGACGCTGCTCGGGCTGACCCTGACCGGCTTAATCATCTATGCCGGTGTACGGTCCGGCATCGAGCGGGCGGTGCGGATGCTGATGCCAACACTCTTTGGATTATTGGTTGCGCTGGCCATCTACAACCTGTTCGCCGGTGGATTCGCCGAGGCGCTGACCTATTTGTTCTCGCCGGATTTCAGCAAGGTGAACGGCCCCATGATTCTCGCGGCGGTCGGCCAGGCGTTTTTCTCCATCGGCGTGGCGATGGCGGGCATGATGACCTTTGGCGCCTATCTGCCGAAACAGATATCCATCCCGGGCAGTGCGCTCTTTATCGTCATTGCCGATACCCTGGTGGCCCTGGTCGCGGGATTGGTTATTTTTCCCATGGTATTCAATTTCGGCTTGGACCCGGCGGGTGGTGTCGGTTTGATCTTCCATACGTTGCCGACCGCCTTTGCACAGATGCCGGGCGGCCACCTGGTTAGCACACTGTTCTTTTTGTTGTTGTCGGTTGCCGCCATCACTTCGATGGTCGGCTTCATCGAGCCGATGACGGCTTGGTTGGAGGAACATCGTGGTTACGCCCGCCATCGCAGCGCCCTTTTGGTGTTGGCCGGCACCGCCTTGGTGAGCTTGGTCAGTGTGCTGGCCTACAACGTTTGGAGCGGCGTGCGATTGTTCGGTACCGACCTGAACACCCTGCTCGACTATGTGCCGAACAACATCCTGTTACCCCTTGGCGGTCTTTTTATCGCCATCTTCGCCGCTTGGTTCGTCAGCCGCGACTCGGCGCGTGAGGAACTGGCCATGTCGAACGACACCCTGTTCAATGCCTGGCGATTACTAACCCGCTATGTGGCGTCGAGCGCGGTGTTGCTGATCCTTTATTTTGGGGTTACCGGCTAAGGCTTCTGCTAGAATCGCGGGCATGGCCGAAGAGATGGAGAGTGTGGCGGCGCACTCCAGGGCGGAAAACCGGATTCCGCTGACCCGCTCGCTGCGCGGGAAGTTCATTTTCCTGCTGGCGGTTTTGATCGCGCTAACCGCGACCGCGTTGACGCTGGTCAACTATTTCTATGTTCGTCAGTTGCTCGCCGCCAACGTTCAAGAACAGCTCGGGCTCCGTGCACAAGCCATCCGCGATGTTCTGCAAACCCACATTCGCCAGCGCACCGATGGTATCGCGCTCTTGGCCAGCCGCACGCGGCTGCGTGAGTTGTTGGAGGAACGGCTCGACGGCCAGGTGGACGAGCCAGCCTTCCGCCGAACCACTTCGCGTATGCTCATTGACGCCCAGCAAAGCACCGAGAGTTTCCTCAACAAGCGCATTACCGATCCACAGGGCATCGTCATCGCGGCTTCGGATCTGACCCACATTGGCGCGGATTTGTCGGCGAGCCGGGTGTTTTTGGATGCCAAGGTCGAGCCGACCCTAGGGTTGCCCGTGCCGGCCGCCGGCACCTACAGAGGAATGCTCTCGGCACCTGTACACAGCCGCGCCGGTCGTTTTCTTGGGGTGGTGATTGCCGAAGTGGACGCGCAACCGGAGCTTGATTTGTTAAATGCCGTGCGCAGCGCTTTCGCAAGCGCCGAGGTGCGTTTGGGCGTTTGGCGCACCCCATCCGACAGCCACGACCGAATACGCTATCTATTCCCGGTGGGTCCGACGGGCACCCTGTCCGCGCACGCATCCCAGGATACCGCCATGCGTCTGGCGTTGGGTGGCGATACCGGTTTCGCGGAAGCCGAGGACTATTTAGGCCGGGCGGTACTCTCGGTACACATGCCGGTCGGCTATGGCGGCTGGGCCATGGTGGCGCAGGTTATGGCCGAGGAGGCCTATGCGCCCATCGTTAAGGTGGGTTTGGTGACGCTGTTTGTCGCCATTGCTTTCTTCCTGCTCGCCGCTTTGATTGGCGGGCGCATTGCCGCCGCCTTCACACGCCCGTTGTTGCGGCTTGCGAAGGTGGCGCGTGCCGTGGAGGGCGGCGATATGAGCCGGCGTGCGCGCATCGCCAGCCAAGACGAGCTTGGCTTGCTTGGCCAAGCCTTCAACACCATGACCTCATCCATTGCGGCACACCAGACTCAGTTGGAGGAACGGGTGCGGGAACGCACCGCGCAATTGCAGGAATCGCGCGATCAGCTGGCGGATCTGTGTCGTGTGCTCGAAAGCCACGCAGAAACCATGGAGCGCGATTTGCAACGGGCCGAAATCATTCAACGTTCGCTGCTGCCGGGCGAGCCCCCGGAAATATCCGGGTTTTGCGTACACGCCATGTACCGTCCCGGCCACAGTGTTGGCGGCGACCTGTTCGATATTGTGAAACTCGACGACCGCCACTTGGTATTGGTTATTGCCGATGCCTCCGGTCACGGCGTCAGCGCCGCTATGTTGTCGGTTCTATTCAAACATCGTCTGGCTTTCACGGATTCTGCCGGGCGGCCCTTGCGTCCCGCGGAAGCGATGAAACGGGTGAACCGGTCATTGCTGGCCGGCCCCACGGCCCCGGGCATGTTTGTAACCTGCATCTATTGCCTGCTCGATATCGAAAAGCGCACTGCCCTGGTTGCATCGGCGGGCCACAGCCCGGCTCTATTAGCGGGGCGTTTTGGGCGGGTTGAGCCAATCGAACATACCGGCCCCGCCTTGGGCTTGTACCGGGACGCGGTGTTTGCGGAGAGCGAGCTGCTGCTTGGCGAGCAGGATCGCTTGCTGTTTTACACGGATGGCATCTTTGATATCGGAGGCGAGGCGCATCCTGATATCGAGGCGATTGCCGCCGCCCTTGATCGACATGGCGAGGGTGAGCACATACTTGATGAAGTGTTTATCGATCTTTCCCACGGCCACGAGCGGGAAGATCGGGATGATGTGACCATGCTGCTACTAGAGGGGCATTCCGGGGAAAGCTATTTCGGCAGCGACGAGGATGTACCGGAATTGGAAATCGACCCGCCCGCCGATGCCCCCAAACTCACTTGGGCGGAAACCGATACCGATCGGTTTATCTGCTTGCAGGGGCGGGTGACCTGGGCCTACTCGGAAGCCCTGCTCGACGGTGCCCGCGGGGCGGCCGAGGCGGGTAAGCGGTTGGTCCTGGACTTGGCCGAGTGCGAGTACCTCGACAGCGCCATGTTGGGCACCTTGCATGAACTCGTTCAGGAAGCCGAGCGCAGCCCGGCCGGGGTGGGGGTGCAGGGGACCGGTACCACACTGCTGGAGGCTTTTCGGGAACTGAGCATGGGTTTGGTGCTAAAGCATGTCACGAACGAGGCACTCCCCGTTCCGCATGAGCGCGAGACCCTCGAATTGCCGGATGCGGATCCGAGGGGCCAGAAGAAGCGACTACTCCGAGCGCATGAGGTGCTGGCGACGCTCAGCCGCGAAAACGAGGCAGAATTCGGTGGGGTGGTGGCAGCCATGCGGGAAGATATCGGCACGGGCTGAAGGGCTGCGGCAGAGTGGCAAAAGCCTACCAACCCATGCGCGCTTTGCAACGCATTTCACATCTGAAATTCGGGTAGCCGCACCACCAGCCCATCAATTGCATCCGTCACCTCGATTTGGCAAGACAGGCGCGAGTTGGACTCGCGCTCCGGGTTCAGTTCGAGCATGGATTCCTCCATGTCGTGCGGTTTGCCAACCACATCGATCCAGTCTTCGGCTATGACGACGTGACAGGTTGCGCAGGAGCACTCGCCGCCGCAGTCCGCGTCGATGCCGGGTACGCCGTTGTCGATGGCGGTGTGCATGACGGTCGAGCCTGCATTGGCGGTGACGACATGCTCTGTCCCGTCAAATTCGATGTAGGTGATTTTAGGCATTCGAAACCGCGCTCCTTCCCTGCCAATTCTCCTCTGGGGGCGCGTATCATACCGAAGCCCGAAGGCAGGTCTAGCCCGCCTATTTCACCAGCCGCCGCCATTCGGCATCGAGTTGCGTACACAGCTTTTCGAGGCTGCCGGAATTATCGATGACCACATCGGCTCGCGCTGCCCGTTCCTCGTTGGAGAGTTGCGAGGCGAGGCGCTGGCGCACCGCATCGGCATCGAGTCCGTCGCGGTTCATGGCGCGTTCAACGGCAACTTCCGGCTTGGCCACCACCACCCAGATTTCATCCAATCCATCCGACCAATCGGCCTCGAACAATACGGCCGCTTCCAGCACGGTGATGCCATCGGCTGGCGTCGCCGCGATTTCCGTGCGAGCCAGTCGTCCGATTTCGGGCCAGACGATATCGGTGAGTTTTTTTAGCGCCTCGGGTTTGCCGAATACCTTGGCACCGAGTGCGCGGCGGTCGATTAGGCCGCGCTCGCTAACCACATCGTCCCCGAATGTCGATTTAACCGCCGCAAAGGAAACCGTTCCCGGCTCATAGGCGCGGTGTCCGAGCTGGTCGCAATCCACGATGCGCGCGCCGAGTTTCTCAAGGTAGCGGGCGGCGGTTGACTTGCCGGAAGCGATGCCGCCGGTCAAACCGATAACGGTGGCGGTGCTCAAATGGGCGAATCCTTGGGGAAGTTGGGTGGGCGCTTTTGCTGCAAGGCGCGCAGGCCCTCTTTACCTTCAGGCCCGAGGAAGCCCAGCATTTCCAGAGCGGTGGAGCTGTCGTAGATCGGCCCCGCCATGCGCAGCCAATTGTTTAGCGCGTACTTGGTCCAGCGGATGGCGTTGGGTGCGCCGTTGGCCAGTTTATGCGCGACTTGCATCGTTTTGTTTTCGAGCTCTTCGTCGTCAACGCACAGGGAAATCAAGCCAATGCGTTCGGCCTCCGTGGCGGATAGCCGATCGCAGGTCATCAGGTAGTACTTGGCCTTGGCCATGCCGCACAGCAGTGGCCAAACGATGGCGGCGTGGTCGCCGGCGGCAACGCCGAGGCGCGTATGGCCATCGGTGACGAAGGCCGATTTCGCGGCGATGGAGATATCGCAGAGCAGTGCCGCCGCCAAACCGGCGCCAACCGCCACACCGTTGATCGAGGAAATGGTCGGTTTACCGCAATTGATGATGTTGTAGACCAGATCGCGCGCCTCTTTCCAGGTGTTGACGAGGGCGTTGTAATCCTTGGTGTTCCGCTCGACCATCTCGAAATCACCACCGGCGGAAAAAGCCCGGCCCTCGCCGGTGAGAATGGCACAGTCGATGCCGCGGTCGTCATCGATTGCACGCCAAACCCGGGTCAATTCGCGGTGGCCGACGGCATCAAGAGCGTTTAGCCGCTCCGGCCGGCAGATGGTGATGCGCAAGATCCGCTCCGCCGGGTAGTCGAACCGCAATCGCTGATAGCCTTCGTAGCCCGTTGCCATAGGTCGCCCAGGTGGGTTTGTAATCGTTCGCCCGTCGCTGCCACCGCGTTAGCCTGCTTGCGTGGCCCGGCGCAGCACGTTGATGTAGCCGTCGGATAGGCAGTCGGTGGATGCGAAATAACCGCGTGTTGTCAGCAGGCGGTGCAGGGCGCGCAGCCGGTAGCAGGGAACGCCGGCGTGTAGGTGGTGCTCAAGGTGGTAGTTGACGAAGTTGGGGCCGATAAGGAGCCGTTCCCACCAGGAAATCAGTGTCGTGCAGGTGTTGTCCCTGGGGTCTTTGCTGAGGCGGTCACCGGCCACACCGTGCTCGCTCATAAAGCGAATGCGCACAACCACCTGGTAGACGAACAGGTAGGCAATCCACCAGAGCAGATAGGCCCAGGGAACACCGGCCAACGTCAGGCTGCCGAGTAGCGTTGCATGCGTCAGAAAAAAGGGGGCGTTGCGGCGTCGCCGCAGCTTGCCAAATTGGCGGCGGACATCCTTGTAACCGGTCTGGCCGGTGCAATCGCGAATGAGTTTGCGTCCAATGCTGGCCCGGCTGGCCGGATAAGCGTTGGCCATGGCGAGGTCCGGATCCTGCTCCGTCCCGGCATGGCGATGGTGCGCCATGTGATAGTCGCGATAGCGCCGCAGGGAGGTATTCAGCAACCCGCCGAACAACCAGTGCCCGACCCAATCGTTGCGCCGCCGACTTGCGAAGAAGCTGCGATGCGCGCACTCGTGGTGCAACACCGCCAAACCCAGTTGCCGGCCGCCGAGCAACAACAGGGCAACGAGCACCGTCAAGGGGTTGGGCCAGAGCGCGGGTATGGCGAAGGCCATCGCAATGACCACCAGATTGAAGGCCGTCATCCAGGCCGCGCGCCAATCGGAGCGGCGCAAAAAATACCGCATTTCGTCCGACGTTAGCCGGTCGGCGGCGCTGGCGGGGACATTGACAGGCTGTTTCACACTATTTTTCCAATCGATTCGAATTTCGCTTGCACCACTTGCCAGAGGCCGTGTGAGCGCGCCTTGCCCGGAACGCTACCGCCGCCACTGAGCCGCAATGATCGGTCTGATGCAGAACCAGGAGCCTGCGCCCTAGGAATTCGCGGCTGCAAAGCCGCTCTCATCCGCCCCGTCGGCCGCTCGATTTCGTTGCATATGGCATGATATTCGCCTCAATCGACCGGCCGACGGGACGGCGATAGCGGCTTTTCGCTTTCGCGACTTCCGAAGGCAGAGGCTCCTAGTAAACAACAACCGAACGAATGCTCTCCCCGGCCCGCATCAAATCAAAGGCGTTGTTGATGTCCGCCAGCGGCATTCTGTGGGTGATGAGATCATCGATGTTGATCTTGCCATCCATATACCAATCAACGATACGCGGCACATCCGTTCGCCCCTTGGCACCGCCAAAGGCCGTACCACGCCAAACCCGGCCGGTCACCAGTTGAAACGGCCTTGTGCTGATCTCCTGGCCGGCGCCCGCCACACCGATGATGACGCTTTCGCCCCAACCCTTGTGGCAGCACTCCAGCGCTTGGCGCATCACTTCGACGCTGCCGATACACTCGAAGGAGTAGTCCACACCGCCATCGGTGAGATCGATGAGCGCCGCCACCACGTCATCGACATCGTTGGGATTGATGAAATCCGTCATGCCGAATTTCTCGGCGAGGTGCCGTTTGGTCGCATTGAGGTCTACGCCGATGATACGGTTCGCGCCGACCAGGCGCGCCCCCTGAATCACGTTCAGGCCAATGCCTCCCAATCCAAATACCGCCACGTTGGCACCCGGCTCCACCGCCGCCGTGTTGATGACCGCGCCAAGGCCGGTGGTGACGCCGCAACCGATGTAACAAACCTTGTCGAAGGGTGCGTCCTCACGAATCTTCGCCACCGCAATTTCCGGCAACACCGTGTAGTTGGAAAACGTCGAGGTGCCCATGTAGTGAAACAGGGTTTCGCCGTTCAGCGAGAAACGGCTCGTGCCGTCCGGCATCAGACCCCGGCCCTGGGTGTCGCGGATGGCGCCGCACAGATTGGTCTTGCCGGAAAGACAGAACTTGCACTCTCGGCATTCGGGTGTGTACAGGGGAATAACGTGATCCCCCGGCGCGATACTGGCGACATCCTCTCCCACTTCAACCACAATGCCGGCACCCTCGTGCCCAAGAATCGCGGGAAACAAGCCCTCCGGGTCGCTGCCCGACAGGGTGTAGGCATCGGTATGGCAGATGCCGGTGGCCTTAACCTCGATCATAACCTCGCCGGCGCGGGGCCCATCCAAGCACACGCTTTCGATGGCCAGGGGTTCGCCGGCGAAGTGCGCTACCGCAGCTTTGGATTCCATGCTTCGACCCCCGAACCAGCTCCCGGATTTGGCCCATCGCCCACTGGTTGCGATGCGCCCGATTGATACGAACAATAGCACAGGAGCGGAGACGGCGGCGGCATCTTGGTATGCAATCTGCAATAATTCCCCGCCTGCATACGGGAGAGCGACAGTGAGCCGAACAGAGTTAATTAAAATGGCGCGGCAAAGCTTAGCCCATGCTCAAGCCGGTACCATTGACCAAACCGAAGCGATCCACAAGGAACCGGCACACCACTATTTCGACGAGGCCCGTTGGCGGCTGGAAATGGAGCGGATCTTCAAGCGGGTTCCGCTGATGCTGGCGATGACGGCGGAGTTACCCAACCCCGGCGACTACAAAGCGATGGACGCAGTGTCTACCCCCGTGCTCATTGCCCGCGGGCAAGACGGCAGGGTACGCGCCTTCGTCAACATGTGCCGGCATCGGGGCGCACAAATCATGGCCGTCGGCACCGGTAACGCAAAACGTTTTACCTGTCCGTACCACGCTTGGAGCTACGATCAAACCGGTGCCTTGATCGGCGTCTTCTCCGAAAAGGATTTCGGCACCGTGGAGCGCTCCTGCCACAGCCTGGTGGCACTGCCCGCCGCGGAACGGGCCGGATTGATCTGGGTGCATCTCAACCCGAACGCAGCCCTGGATATCGATGACTTTCTGTCCGGCTACGATGACATGCTCGGGCATTTCAATTTCCAGAATTGGCACTGCTTCGAAAGCCGGGTACTCAAAGGCCCCAATTGGAAGATCGCCTACGACGGCTACCTTGATCTCTATCACTTGCCCATTCTGCACCGCGACACCTTCGGGCCGGACATGCACAACCGGGCCCTTTACTACGCTTGGGGTCCGCATCAGCGCGTTCACTCCCCCGATGCCTCCCTGGCGGAATACGACGATCTCGAAAACGTCGGCAACGCTCATTTGCTGTCCGGTGTCTGGACGATTTTTCCGCACGTCTCCATCGCCGGTTTCGGCGGCGGCGGACGCAGCGTGATGATTTCCCAACTCTTCCCCGGCGCAACACCGCTGGAATCCATAACGGTGCAGAACTACCTGATGGAAAACGCGCCCGCCGACGACCAGGCGTGCGCGGAGGCGCAAGAGCAGTTCAAATTTCTGGAATACGTGGTGCGCGAGGAAGACTATGCCACCGGCCTGAAACAGCAGCGGGCGTTGTTAACGGGTGCCATGCCGCATGTGATGTTCGGGCGCAACGAAGGCGGCGGCCAGCGCTTTCACGGCTGGGTGGAGCGGCTTGTGCAAACCGACGATCAAATGCTGCCGGCGCTCTTTCAAAACGGCCGGGCCTGACCCGCGGTGGCTCGTCTTCGTGCGGTGCTTTATCGAGCGCGCGATCCGCGTTAGGCGTGCTCGCCCCTCTCCGGGGTGCCCGCCTCCCCGGTGCTTGCAGATCGCCTGATAGAATCCGGTTTCGCCGGAATCGGTGTTGGAAGCTATTTTCGCTTCCTGTGTTCCACACTACCCAACGGGAAAGGATACTGTTCATTTATACAGTTTAATGATACCGTTCTGTCTACGCTGATCACGACTGATCGAATCGGCAAGAGTATCTTGAGGATAGTCGAGCAAGAGGCTGCGATCTTGGAGCAACAGCTAGCCCGCATATTGCATGAGTGAAGTGGGCAAGGTGTTGGTTTCCCGACATAATTCAGTGTGTTGTAGCACTTGCGGGAGGCCCCTTGCCCATGACGGATTGTAACCAACAACTTCTGTTTCCACGCTGCAAAGGGCGCCGGGTGGAAGCCTGTTTCTCCGGCGGCGACATCACTTCCAACGGCGGCGTCTTGCTGCTGCGCCAGGTCGACCGGGTCCTGGGCTTGACCGAGCGGGTGGCGAAGGCATTGGCCGATCCGCGCCGCCGGGCCAGTTGCGCCCATGACGCGCTGTTGATCGTTCGCCAGCGGGTGCATGGGCAGCAGGCGGGCCGTTTCCATCATGGCTATTACGACCACTACTGCTTTCTGCCGCTGTATGTGTTCTGCGGGGATCAGTTGTTGGTCAGTTACTTGCGCCCGAGCAAGATCGATGCGGCCCGGCACGCCTGGGCATCTATTTGGGAACGCGCTCAATCTTGAAGCCGGTGAACCCGTAAATCAGCGACACCACCGGGTTAACCAGGTTGAAGAAGCAAAACGGTAGGTAGGCGAGCGTCGGTACGCCGAGGCTCGCGGCCATGTAGGCACCGCAGGTGTTCCAGGGCACGAGCGGTGACGTGATGGTGCCGGCGTCTTCAAGGGCGCGGGCGAGGTTTTTCTCGTGCAACCCGCGTTTGCGGTACTCCACCTTGAACATGCGCCCGGGCAGCACGATGGCAATGTACTGATCGGCCGTCAGCACATTGATGCCGAGGCAGGTGCCAAGCGTAGTGGCAATCAAACCGCCGGTGTTGCGGCTTACCCTCACCACGCCACGGACCAGGGTATCGAGAATGCCCGCCTTCTCCACGGCGGCACCGAAAGTCATGGCCGTCAATATAAGCCAGATGGTGGTGAGCATCGAACTCATGCCGCCCCGGGAGAGTAGCGAGTCCAGGTTGGCATCGCCCGTGTTGGCGGTGTAGCCGTCAAACAAAACGGTCCAGACCCCCCGCAATAAAGCGAACGAGCCGTCGGCGCTCGACCTGAGGCCCATGGCCCGCACCAGATCCGGCTGAAAAATAAGCGCGGCCACGATGCCGGCCAATATACCGGCCAAAATCGTGGCGACGGCGGGCACCTTGCGTGCGGCCATAAAAACGACGAGCGCCACCGGGGCAAGCAGCAGCGGGTTGATGCTGAAATTGGATTCCAGGACCCTCAGCGATGCGGTCAGGTTGGCACCCGGTTGCTCCGGGGGTTCGTTAAGGCCGATCAGAGTGAAGGCACCGAGTGCGACCACCAAACTCGGCGTGGTGGTCCAGAGCATGTGGCGGATGTGGGTAAAGATATCGATGCCGGTGACAGCGGGTGCCAGATTCGTGGTATCGGACAGCGGCGACATCTTGTCACCGAAATAGGCTCCGCTGATGATCGCCCCGGCGGTGACGGCAACCGATAGGCCCATGCCCGAGGCCGTGCCGATCAGGGCAATACCGATTGTTCCCGCGACGGTCCAGGAACTGCCGACCGACAGGGCCACGATGGCGCACAGCAGGCAGCAGGCCGCATAGAAGATGGCCGGGTCGAGCAGCAACATGCCGTAATAGATCATGGTGGGCACGGTACCGGACAGCATCCAGGCACCGATCAGGCTACCCACGGAGAACAGAATCAGGATGGCCGGCATGGCGGTGGCGATGCCGCTGATGATGGTTTGTTCGATGGCTTGCCAGCCGAGGCCGTTCTTTATGCCGACGCCGGTTGCGAGTGCCGCGCCGCATACCAGGGCGATCTGATTGGCACCGGCGGAGGAGTCACTGCCGAAAAGCGCCACGGAGGCACCCAGGCATATGACGGTGACGCCAATACAGAGCAAGGCGTCGGGGATACTGGCTTGTGCTATGCTGGTGCGCGAGCAAGCCGATGGTTTGGGATCAGTGATTGCGCTGATCCCAAATTGTCGGCCGAAGCCCCACAGGCGAGCCGATAGCCGCGACAGCCGGCTTTGGCAATGAGCGCGCTTGGCGGCGGCCGGTCACAGTCGCCGTTTTTGTGTGTGGCAGGCGTATCACCGCTGGGAGGCCCCCTATGAATTCCACCGCCGATTTCGAGCAGATTCGCTACGAACAGCCCGCCGAGCGGGTAGTACGCATCATGCTGGCTCGCGCTGATACACGCAATGCCCAAGGCATGTACAACGCCATCCACTCGGCCTTCGGCTTGCATCATCTGGGCCACGCCAATGCCCGCATTCTTTATCAGATGGGTGTGGACCCCGCTGGCGAGAAAAAGATCAGAAGGGAGGCACGCGAACAAATCGAGAACGGCGAGCGGCGCTCGAAGCGGGATGCCGGGAACCGGCCATGAATATTCCCGATCCGTTGGGCTCGGGTTCCCCCTTGATCGTCTACATGGACTTCAAGAGTCCCTACGCCTACATGGCGTTGGCACCCACCTACCAGCTTGAGGACGAGTTCGGCATCGAGATCGACTGGCGACCCCTGACGCTTGATATCCCGAGCTTTCTCGGCAGCGCCCGGGTCGACAACAAAGGCAAGGTGCTGGAGAACAAGCGCTCGCAGAACCAATGGGGCCTGGTCAAATACGCTTACCGGGACGTTAAGCGCACCGCCCGTCAGCGCGGCCTGATACTTAAAGGGACGGTCAAGATTTGGGATTCATCCTTGGCCGGGATCGGCATACTCTGGGCGAAGGCCCGGGGTCGCGAGGTGCTCAAGCGGTATTTCTTTGCTATCTATGAGAGGTTTTGGCGGCGCGAACTCGATATCGAGAACCCGGAAGTGGTTGTAACGATGCTCGAAAACGCCGGTGCCCCGCGCACCGGTTGCCATGACTTTCTTTGTGGGGAAGGGCGGGCGCTGCACGATGGCTTGCAGGAACGCCTATTGCCCGCCGGCCTGTTCGGCGTGCCGACCTATGTGGTGGGGCCGCACCGCTTCTTCGGGCGCGAGCACCTGCCCGTCGTGCGCTGGTGTTTGCAAGGAGGGAACGGTGCGGCACCCGACATAGCCTATGAAAGTTGGCCCGCTGCGGGAAGCGGAGCGAGCGCACCACCCTAATGAGGGATACGGATGCTTGTGGATAGAGCGTTCCCGTTGGGCTGCCCTTGCGGTGCCGTGCAGCTTGCTCCGTCTGCTCTCGTACAGCAGGAAACCGGTGCCTGGCACCGCAAGGGCAGCCCAACGGGAACGCTCGCTGCCGAACGGCATGGCGTATCAAGCGCGGGCGGCGCAGGTAGGTAAGCGATACAGGCTCGTGCCCGAACCAATGGAACTGACGGTTTTTATTGACTTTAACAGTGCCAACTGCCGTTTGGCGCTGGCCCCGACGCGGCAACTGGCCGGTGCTACCGGCGCAAGGATCGACTGGCGCCCACATGCCCGTAAACCCAAGCCCAAACGCCCCCTGGACCCGCACTCCCGCGCCGCGCAACACAGGCGTGTCCGATCGGACTATCGCCGTGGCGAGGAACGTTTTTACGCGCAGCGGCAAGGGCTTGCACTGGTGTACCCCGACGCCAACCGAGAAGCCTTCGCCGCACATGCGGGTCTTGCCTGGTTGCGGCGCTCGCACAGGGCCGGGGCAGCCGCAACCGATGCCTATGTGCAGCAGGTGTTCGAGCGCGTTTGGAGCGGCTTGATGGATCCGTGCGACCGACAAGCCGTTGCCGACCGGGTTGCCGCTGCCGGTGGTAGCGTCGAGGGTTTTGATGTCTGGCTTGAACGTCAAGCGGAAGCCGAACTCGATGAGCACCGGCAATTTGCCTTGCAGTCCGGCGCGGTCGAGGTGCCGGGTTATCTGGTTGTCGGTGAACCCTTTGTCGGGCGGGCGAATCTTCCGGTGATACGGCAGCTATTAGCGAATCGGGTGGCGCTCAAATAACCGGCTCGCCTATTTTGCCGATCAGCTGAGCCGGCACCTCAATCCGCTTCGCGCGCAGGTATTCCCCCAGCGATTTGGCCTGTTTGTCAATCCGATTATTGGAAACAGCCCCGGTTTCGAGGATGCCCCTGATATAGAAATTCAGCGCCAACAGATTCGGCATTGCGTGGCGCTCCACCGCGAAGGGTGCCATATCGGGTAATAGCCGTTTGAATTCATCGACGCCCAGGTAGTCGTGCAGGAACGCATAGGCCGCGTCGTTGCGCGCCCAAACACCGCAGTTGGCATTGCCGCCCTTGTCGCCCGAGCGGGTGCCGAACAAACGCCCGAAGGGGATGGATGTTGTCTCGCCACGCGGGCGGGGCGGCATCCGCACCGGCGTTTGCTGGTAGTAAATCTCATCGAACCCGAGCCGTTGCGTAGGCAGGACTTCAATATTGGCACCCTCAAAGTGAACGCGCTCCGCAACCTTGTTGCTGTCGATCAACGCCGGCCAATGAATGGTGGCCGGGGCGCCGTTGAACCCGCTGCGGCCCAGCCCGGCATTACCCGGTACGGCCGCAAGCCCCAATTCGATCACCCTGGCACTGAATAGCCGGCCCACCTTTTTCGGGTCGGAGGTGGTGACGGTGATGCGCAAGATCGCGTGCGCCTCCTCATTACTCCCCGGATCTTCCTTGTCGGTGCGCAGCAGCCGTATGTCCACGTCGTCGAATTGATCCCTGCCGCCGAGATTATGAAACACCTGGTCGATATGGATGGCGGCTTTCTCTTCAATGTCGAGCCCGGTCAGCAAGACCTCGGTGCTTTGTTTGTGGGGCCCCAGCGTATTGAAACAAACCTTGTGGGTCGGTGGCGGGCTACTGCCCCGGCAGCCGCTAACGCGCACTCGGTCCGGGCCGGTTTGCTCAATTGACAAGGTGTCGAAGTGTGCCACCACATCGGGGTTTTGGTAGGCGGGGCCGGCTATTTCGTAGAGCAGCTGGGCGGTGACGGTGCCGACCGATACCAGGCCACCGGTGCCGGGATGCTTGGTAATGGTAAAACTGCCGTCGGCTTCGATTTCGGCGATGGGATAGCCCATGTCGCGGAAGCTGGGCACCTCCTCGAAGAAGGAATAGTTGCCGCCGCAGCATTGGGTTCCGCATTCGATGATATGTCCGGCCGCCAGCGCCCCCGCCAGTGCATCGTAGTCGTTGCGGCTCCAGTTGAACTTCCAGGCGGCCGGCCCGATAACCAGGGCGGCATCGGTAACGCGCGGGCAGATCACGATATCGGCACCCCGGTCCAAGGCTTCCTTGATGCCCCAGCCGCCGAAATAGACGTTCGCGGTCAAAACTTTTTGGTCGGCGTCTTGCAAAGCCGTACCGGTATCGAGATTGGTGAAGGTCTCGCCTTGGCCTTGCAGGGCCTCCAAGTCGCCAAGCAGGTTATCCCCATCGATATAGGCAACCTTGGCGGGCACGCCCAGTTCACGCAGTATTTTTTCCACCTCGCCGGCCATGCTCTCGGGATTCAAACCGCCGGCGTTGCAGACGATCTTGATACCCCGCTTGAAGCAGAGGCCGGCCACGTCGCTTACCTGTTTCAGGAAGGTGCCGACATAGCCGAGTTGTTCGCCGCGGGTTTGCCTCTGGTTGTAGAGGATCGACATGGTGAGTTCGGCGAGATAGTCGCCGGTGAGTACGTCGATTGGCCCGCCCTCGACTAGCTCGCGCGCCGCCTTTAGGCGGTCGCCGTAATAGCCGCTGCAATTGCCGATGCGAATGATGTCGGTCATGCTGGCGCTCCCCTTATCGAGTCCAGGCCGGCGGCCGCTTTTCGCGGAACGCGGCCATGCCCTCGGCCGCCTCGTCGCTGTTGAACAGGCGGGCGCTCCAAGTGGTGGTTTCATGGAACCCCTCGGCAATCGACAACTCGGGAACGCGCCGCACGAGTTTCTTGCATTCCACCACGGCTCCGGGGCCGCCCAGGGCGATCATGTCTATTTCCTCTTGAACGGCTGCCCTTAGCCCATCCGCGGGCACCGCCCTGTGCGCCAGCCCCAGTTGCACCGCCCGCACGCCACTAAATCGTTCGCCGGTAAGAAACAACTTCATGCCATTGTGGGTACCGAGTTTAGGCAGACAAACCACGGAAATGACAGCGGGAATCACGCCGATGCGCACTTCGCTGAAACTCAGTGGCGCATCCTCCACACAGACGACGATATCGGCCGCGCCCACAAGCCCAAGGCCACCCGCGAAAGCGGCGCCGTTGACCGCGGCGATCACCGGCTTGGGGCTTTCCAGAATCGCGGTGAGCACGTCGGGGTAGGGCACCGCCATGCCGCCCGGAGCAGCCTGTCCGGGCGGGCTTTTCAGATCCGCTCCGGCACAGAATGCGGGCCCGTTACCGGTAAGCACGATGCAGCGGGCGGCATCGTCGGCATTGGCGGTGGCGATGTGCGCATGGAGTTCCGTGACCAGCACGGCGGAGAGCGCGTTGCGGTTCCGGGGCCGGTTTAGGGTGATCCAGGCCGCGTCACCGCGCCGCTCGTACAGGGTGGCTTCCGTCCCGCTCATAGTTATTGCCTCATTGTTCAATGGTTAGCCTATGGTTACCAGCAGTTGTCCGTTCTCCACCTGGTCTCCGACGGCCACATGGAGTTCGCCAACGGTGCCGCTTCGGGGCGCGGTGATGCGATGTTCCATCTTCATCGCTTCCAATATCAGCAGTAGCTGGCCTTTGGCCACCGCATCGCCCGCCTCGACTTCCGCAGCCAGTACGGTGCCGGGCATGGGCGCGTGCAGACCGCCGCCGCGATCATCAAGGCTGGCAACCGGGTGGCGGGGTATCTCGCGCAACTCGATGCCACCCAGCGCACCCTGCACGAACCAGTTGTCGTCGCGCTGGTGCAACTCGAATTTGAGACGGCGGCGATCAATGGCCATATCGACTTGCCCACTGCCACAGGTAAAGGCGGTAACGACCATTTCACTGCCTTCTGAGAACACGCGGAATTTGCCGTCGCGGCGCGCCCGGTACTCGATGCGCAGGTTTTGGTCGCCGATACGGAAATCGATGCGCTCCATAGGCATGATGGAATTGCGCCAACCGGTGGCGATTGAGCGGCCCACCTTGGCTTGGGCGCGACGCCGCGCCTGGCTTGCCAAGGCCACCGCCACGGCGGCCTCAAGCCGCTCGGTAGGCGTTGTCATGCGGCGGCGCGGCGGATTAACGCGGTCGATGAAATCCGTGCTGGTGTCACCGGCGAGATATTCCGGTGTGCGCAACACCGACACGAGGAAGTCGCGGTTGGTCGTCAACCCCTGAATGGTTGTGGTTTCCAAAGCCCTCGCCAACTTTGCCGCCGCTTCCCGCCGCGTGGTTGCCCAGGTGATGACTTTGGCGATCATCGGGTCGAACTCGGCGCTGATGAGGCTGCCGCTTTCCACCCCGGAGTCGAAACGCGCCGCCACACTCGACGAGGGCCGCCAAGCGACCAGTGTTCCGGGGGCGGGGAGGAAATCGTTGTCCGGCTCTTCGGCGTAAAGACGCGCTTCAATGGCGTGGCCGTTGATACTTAGGTCCGTTTGCCGGAAAGACAATGGCTCTCCCTCGGCGATGCGAATCTGTTCGCGCACCAGATCACGGCTAATGATGGCTTCGGTGACCGGGTGTTCCACTTGCAGGCGCGCATTGACTTCAAGGAACCAGAACGCATCGCCACTCACCAGAAATTCGACGGTTCCGGCGGAACTGTAGCCCAGCTGCTTGGCCGCGGCGATGGCTGCGGTACCCATCCGTTCACGCATGGCTTCGGTGATGGCGGGTGAGGGTGCTTCCTCGATGATCTTTTGATGGCGGCGCTGAATGGAGCATTCCCGCTCGAAGCAATGCACCAGATTGCCATGCGCATCACCGATGATTTGAATTTCCACATGGCGGGCACCCTGCAACCACTTTTCCAAGAAGACGGTATCGTCACCGAATGAGGTGGCGGCTTCGCGCCGGGCGCCGGCGATGGCGTCGGCCAGCGCCTCAGCCTTTTCGACCACGCGCATGCCACGCCCACCGCCTCCGGCCACCGCCTTGACCAGGACGGGATAACCGATATCGGCGGCGGCCTGCGCCACATTCGTATTGGTTTCGATCTCGACCGCATCCAGTGTCGGTACGCCCGCCTCGCGCATCAGGCGTTTCGCCGCCAGTTTGTCGCCCATGCGGGCGATGACGGCGGGTTTTGGCCCAATCCATTGCATTCCCGCAGCCAGTACGGCCTGGGCGAAATTCTCGTTTTCGGAAAGAAAGCCGTAGCCCGGATGCACCGCCTCGGCAGCGGTTGTTCGGCAGGCGTCAATCATTTTGTCTATGTCGAGATAGGTTTCCGCCGGGCTGCGCCCGTCAAGGGCAACGGCCATATCCGCCTCCCGGACAAAGGGCGCGTCAGCGTCGTCATCGGCGTAGACCGCCACTGTTGCAATGCCGAGTTCGTGGGCGGTGCGCATAATACGACGGGCGATTTCCCCCCGATTGGCGATCAGCAATCGGCTAATGGGTCGGATGGGTACCGCGGTGACTACATCCGCCATGTGCCGAACTCCTTGGTGCCTGCCACTCTGTTATTGCAGCAGGCGGAAAGTGACAGCGCTATGATCGTGCGCGTGTCTCGGGGATCGATCATGCCGTCGTCGGCCACCCGGGAAGTTGCATAGAGGCCCTTGGAGCGCTCTTCCGCCCAATGTTCCACCACCGCCGCGCGCTCGGCATCGGCTTGATTGTCAAATTCGAGGCCGCGCCGGGCCGCGGCGGCACGCCCAACAATGCTCATAACGCCGGCCATCTGTTTCGGCCCCATCACCGCGATTTTGGCGAATGGCCAGATGTAGGTGAAGCGGGGCCCATAGGCGCGCCCGCTCATGCCGTAGTTGCCGGCACCGTAGGATGCGCCGACCACAATGGTGATGTGCGGCACCGTGGAATTGGCGACGGCGTTGATCATCTTCGAGCCGTTTTTAGTAATGCCGCCCTGTTCGAAATCCGTGCCGACGATGAAGCCGGTGATGTTGTGCAGAAAGAGCAATGGGACATCAATTTGATTACATAGCTGTATGAATTGGGCCGCTTTTTCCGATGATTCGGACAGTAGTGCCCCATTATTGCCCAAGATACCGAGCCGATAGCCATGCAGCTTTGCCCAGCCGCAGACCAGTGTCGGGCCGTACAGCGGCTTGAATTCCTCGAACCGGGAACCATCGACGATGCGTGCGATGACCTCGCGCATGTCAAAGGGTGTGCGCAGGTCTTTGCTGACGATGCCGAGTAATTCCTCCGGGTCCTGTAGCGGTTCGTCAAAGTCCGCATCCGGCGTCGGGCCGAGCTTGCGCCAGTTGAGATGGGCGACCACTTCGCGACAGATGCGAATGCCGTCCATTTCGTCTTGGGCGAGGTAGTCGCCGAGGCCGGAGATGCGCGTGTGCATGTCGGCCCCGCCCAGGCTTTCCTCGTCGGCGTCCTCGCCCGTGGCCATTTTGACCAAAGGGGGGCCGCCCAGAAAGACACGTGATTGATTACGCACGAAGATGTTGTAGTCGCTCATGCCGGGCTGATAGGCGCCGCCGGCGGTCGAAGCGCCGAACACCAGTGAGATGGTGGGAATACGCAGTTTGGAAAGTTCGCTGATCTCGTAGAAAAGGCGCCCGGACTCGGCGAAGTGGTCCAGCTCGCGGCGGATAGCCGCTTCCGGCTCCTCGCCCGCCTCGCCGCGCAGGTCGGCCCCGGCCGATTCCACGAACTGCACATAGGGCATGCGGTTGATGCGCGCTATTTCCAACCCGCGCATCAACTTCTTGGCGTTGAAGGGATTGAAGGCGCCGGCGCGCACCGAGGGGTCATGGCCGAGAATGACGCATTCCACATTTTCGACAACGCCGATACCGACGACGAAGCCGGAACCGATCGTATAGTTCGAGCGCCAGGCAGCCAGCGGACTGATCTCGAGGAATGGCGAATCCCGATCGAGCACATGGGCAATGCGTTCTCGAATGGGCATCTTGTTGCGTGCCGCGAGCCGTGCCCGCGCCTCGGCCCCGCCGCCTTCCGCGGCCTGGTCGAGCAGTGCCTGAATTTCATCAAGCGCTGCGAGCATGTCGGCGCGATTGCGTTGAAAGGCCGGGCCGCGCACATCGAGCTTTGATTCCAAAATGGGCATTGGCACTATCCGAGTATGTTACGAACCTCTGCGGCAATGCCTTGCGCATCCTCGGCGCCGGGGATGGTGCCGATGATGCGGCTCTTCCCATCAACGACATAGATGGTGGTGGCGTGCAGCACCTCATAGTCCTGGGTGCCGGAAACTGGTGCCGCCTGCAGGTAGGCTTTGAAGGTCGCCGCCGCCTCGGTAATGGCCGGGCGCGGCCCCGTTAAACCCACGAAGCGTTGGTCGTATTCGGCGAGGAAGCGACGGACTTGCTCTGGCGCATCCCGCTCCGGGTCCACGGAAATAAAAACCGGCCTGATGTGCTGGGCGTGACCGGACTGTTCCAGCTGCGCCATGGCCGTGCTGAGCTTCGCCATTTGCGTCGGGCATATGTGGGGGCAGTTGGTGAAGCCAAAGAAAACCAGCAAATGCCGGCCGGCAAAATCGCGCTCGGAAACCGGCGTGCCGGATTGATCGATCAGATTGAAGGCCACGGTAAGCGGAACATCGGCCGGGCGGATGAACGCGGCGGTGACGGTGATGGCACCGGCAACGGCGGCCGTGGCCGCCACCGCCAACATCAGGGTGCCGATACGGGGTGTCGATAATTTCATGAATGCGCTACTCCGTTGCCAATAGCAGCGAAAACACCCGAGCTGCTTCCGCCGCATGCCGAACGCACCCCAGGCACCTCTGCTTGCGGAATTCGCGGCCGCAAAGCCGCGCTCATCCGCCCCGTCGGCCGCTCGATTTCGTTGCATAGGGCTCGATGTTCGCCTCAATCGACCGGCCGACGGGACGGATGAGCGCGAATTTTCGCTTTCGCGACTTCCGCCGGCGCAGGCTCCTAGACCTGCACGCGAATCTCGGGTGCTGTTAGAATCTTAGGCTTTCTCGCCCCGGTGGCACAATAGGATAGCGCGGCTCCCTCCTAAGGAGCGGGTTGAAGGTTCGAGTCCTTCCCGGGGCGCCATTGCATGCAAGTACCCGGCCAAGCGGCGCGACACCGAGGCGCTGACGCACACAACGGCACCGGCATCATGGCCAAGTGGTGTGCTTAGCCCGCGGGTTAAGCCGCTTGGCGTTGCCGGGCGCTTTCGACCAGGGCGTTGAGCAGGGCGGGAAACTCGAGGCCGTGGGCACGGGCGCCGTCGGGGTAGAGGCTCGTTGGCGTCATGCCCGGCATGGAGTTCACTTCAAGCAGGGCGATGCCGTCCCGCGCATCGACGATAAAGTCGGCCCGCGAGAGATCCCTGAGTCCCAATGCCAGGTGTGCGGCCACGGCGATGTTTTGCAATTCCAGCGTCAAGGCGGCAGGCAGAGGCGCGGGGATCAGGTGTTCACTGGCACCGGCTTTGTAGCGATTGGTGGTGTCGTACCATGCACCGGCGGCGGTGCGGATTTCGATAACGGGGAAAGCGGTGGGCGTTTGGCCGTGCAGGTCGAGAACCCCGACGGTGACTTCGCGCCCGCTGATAAAGGGTTCCACCAGAGCGGTACCGAAGGCCAACGCCTCGGCAACCGCTTGCTCAAGGTCACCGCCGTTGGGCAGGCGTACCACGCCGATTGCACTGCCCAGAGCAATGGGTTTGATGACCACCCGCTCGCCGAATGCGGAGCGGATGCTTGCGGCGGCGTCCTGTGCCGAGCGCTGTTGGGTAATGAGCAAATCCTTGGCTACCGGCAGGCCGGCCCGTCGCCAGATGGCTTTGGCCACTGCCTTGTCCATGCAAAAGGCGCTGCCGCGCACATCGCTGCCAACGTAGGGCAATTCCAGCATTTCCAACAAACCCTGCACGGTGCCGTCCTCGCCGGGCGGGCCGTGTAGGGCGGGGAAAACAACATCGGGACGCAGCCGGTTGAGTTTTTCGGCTGCGTCGCGGCCGAGTTCAATGAGCGTGAGGTCCCGGCCGCCTGAGTCCAGGGCGTCCACCACAGCGCGGGCGGAAATACGCGATATCTCGGCTTCCCGCGAGGTACCCCCTTGCAACACGGCGATATGCGGGCGGGATTGGCTCACAGATTTTCTATCTCGATATCGGGCAGGCTTGCATCGACCGGCAGGCCGAACACCCGACAGAAGAAGGCGTATTCGCTGCCGATGGCCTTGGCGATATTGGCACCGTCGCGAAAACCATGGCCCTCGCCCGGAAACTTGAGATAAGCGACGGCCATGCCCTTTGCCCTGAGCGCGGCCACCATGGCTTCGGCCTGATTCGGCGGTACCACCCGGTCTTCGCTGCCCTGAAAAAAGATGACCGGACAAGCGAAGCCGTCAAGGTGCCGAATTGGCGAGCGTTGCCGCATGGTTGCGTGCGAACCGACCAGCCGGAACAGATACTGTGACTCGAATTTGTGGGTATCGTCGGCGAGTGCGGTTAGGTCGCCGATACCGTAGTGGCTGGCCCCCGCCCCGAATACCGTCTGCGTGGTTAGCGCACGCAGGGTTGTATAGCCGCCGGCGCTGCCGCCGCGAATCGCGACCCGGGCGGGATCGACCAAGCCTTCGGCGATGAGATGGTTTACCGCATCCACACAATCGGTCACATCGGTCTCGCCCCAACTGCCATGCAATGCGTTGCGATAATCCCGGCCGTAACCGGTGCTGCCCCGGTAATTGATATCGGCTACCAGCCAACCCCGGCTGGCATAGAACTGCAGCCACAGGCGCAGGACCGGCGAGGCGGCCCCGGTCGGCCCGCCGTGGGTGGTCACCAATAGAGGTGCCTTGCCGCCGGGCACCGGTGAGGCGCCGGGTGCGGGGAGGGTGAGCCAGGCGAAGGCTCGCTGCCCATCCCGTGTTTTGTACTCGATGTGACGCTTACGGCCAAGCCATTTGCTATCGAACGGTAGCGGCGGGCCGGCAACCACCGGCAGGCTGGCACCTTGATGCCCTCGCGACCCAAGCCGGTTGGAGAGGCGGGCCAGGTCGTAGCGGGCGAGTTCACTGGTGGCGTCGGCATGGGCACCGAGGAAGTAGAGATGGTTGCCTTGGGTTGTAAGATGGCTGTATTCGACGCAGCTATCCGGCAGCGGGCTCGCCGAGCCACTTTCCAGGTCGATCAGCATCAGCGTCTGTTCGCCCGGTAACTGGCGTCGCGCTATGACATGGCGATCGTCCAGTATGGCGTAGTCGCGATTGCCCAACTGCCAGGCGGGACCGGCGTATTCGGCATCTTCCCGGAAGACGATGCCTGTACCGCCCTTGTCCAGGCGGTACAGGTTCCAGAAACCGGTCGCGTCGCTTAGGTACAGGGCGCTGTCGTCGTCGCGCCAGCTTGGCTGTTGCACCGACACGGTCGCGCCGCCGGCAACCAGGGTGGTGGCCCCGATGTTCGGGCCGTCCAGGTGCGCGCGCAGCAACTGGGTTCCATCCCAGGGCATGTTCGGGTGATCCCAGGCGATGAACAGCAACTCACCGCCCTCGGGCGAGACGGTTGGCGATGCGTAGAAATCGTGCTCCCGGTGCAAAATCGAAACCTGGCCGGTGGTGATTGCAATAGCCGCCAGGGCATTAACGGGTTGGGTAGCGCGCCCGTGTATTTCCGTGACGGCGATCAGGCGATCATGGCGCGGATCGGCGCAAAGGTCCGCGTAACGAATCTCCGGCCCGGAATGGGTGAGCTGCCGGATGGTGCCCTCAGCCTCCACGGCAAAGATGTTCTGGTCGCCGGCGTTCACGAAGTAAACGGTATCCCCGGCGGGCAGGTAGGCCGCTCCCCCGTATTCGTGGATGCGGCTGCGCACATTGTGCGGTTCTGGGGTCAGCTCCGCCGCGGTATCGCCGTCCAAGCGGAGCAACGTTGTGCGGCCGCCCTCGGCTGGGCGGCTTTCCAGCCAGTAAAGAGTGCCGTTGCACGACCGGGGTTCACCGATGCCGGTGGCGGCTTGGGCCACGACCTCCGGTGTGATGGGAGAGGGGGTGATGGCTGAGGCAATCATGAGCGGCGCAGGGTAGCCCGGCGGTCGATACGAGTCCAACGCTCGTGGTCGCGCCAGGCGCCCTCAATGAACAGAAAACGGGACGAGATGCCTTCCCTTTCAAATCCGCAACGCTTCACCAGTTCGATGGAGCGGGTATTCTCCGGTTGAATGTTCGCTTCCAAGCGGTGCAGTTCCAGTTTCGAGAAGGCGTAGTCGACGACCAACCGCAAGCCCTCCCGCATGTAGCCGCGTCCGGCGAAGGGTGCCGTGACATAGTAGCCGAGCGTTGCGCTCAAAAAGGAACCGCGGACGATGTTGTTGATGTTGAAGCAACCGGCAATGGCCTGGGAACTGCGCTCGATAACAAGGAGGCCGGCGTGGTCGTCCCGCTCCACCCGTTTGAGGTAACGGCTGAACATGTCGCGGCTGGTCGGCGAAACGATCCAGGGCCGGTGCAGCGCCGTACTCGAACGCATGGCGGATATGAAAGCATCCCGATCTTTACGCATGACGGGGCGCAGATACACGCGACTGTCACTCATTGCGGCGGCGCGCCTCCAGCAAGAATATTTCCCATAATGCCGAGGGAATCATCGCTACGCCAATGGTGAGCAGCAGGACGGGGTGCGGGCCGGTGGCGAATGTCCAAACCCGCGCGAAGTCGTAAGCCCGCTCCTGCCAAAGGGCAAGGCCAGCGGTGGCCAAGGCGGAGCCGATGGTAAGCATTAAAAAGCCGACGAAGTATCTCACCTTGGTTTCCGGTGTGCCGGTACCAGAGCGGTGCAAACAAGTAGGCCGCGCCGCGATGGCGCAACCAGGCGTTGGTAAAGGCGCTTAAGTCATAGGAACGCGGCACCGAAGCGGCTTCCGCCGCCGCCGGGTCGCAGGCCAGAACCCGGTTTCCATGGATACCGTAAATGGTGACGAGATGCCCGGCGGTTTCCGTCAGCGGGGCACCGGGCAGCTCATCTCGGCCGAAACGAATGCTGGCAACCACCGGCGAGCCGGCGCGCAGAACGCGCAGCGCCGGTTCCCAGGAGGCCAGGGTCTCCACGGCCCCAAGGCGCCCGAATAACCCGGCGCAGCGTATCGCCAAAGGCCATGAGCCGTAAAATCGGCCATCGCAACAGGCGTCGATTACCGATCGCCAGTCGATATCCGGTTGCGCCGCCCGCAATGCCATCGTCAGCGCCGTTGGTGAGCAGATTCGTCGTCTTATGGCCTGCGGTGCCGTCATTTGGCTGAGCGGCGCTGGCTGGGCCAGCGCGAAGCGGATGCCTTTGGGTGCTTCGGGGTTGATTTGCAGAGGGCGGATAGAGAGGGTGACGAGAAAATGCTTGGGTGGGTTGGGCCCTGCGAGGCGCACCAGCAGGCGGCTCTGAGGCAAGTCGGATTCGGTGTGGAAGCAGTCGATATGAGTACTAACGGCGCCGTTGTTCGAGTGCGTCGCAAAGGGGGTTGCGAGTGGTGTCTTCGCTGCCACCGGTTCAAGTGGCCACAAGCTGTCGCCGATCTGCAAGGCACATTGAAAAGCCGATGCTTCCCCGGGGATCGAGAGGCTCGGAACCAGTATGTGTCGGCCGGGGCAGGGCGGGACGGGAACGATGGCATCGACCACCGCATCGGCTACCCGCCAAAGCGGCGCGACCGACACCGGCAGCGGATAATTCCGCGCCGCATCCCGATCCCCAAAACGCAAGCTTATTTGCATGAATGCCGTACTTCCGTTCAGGCCATCCCGGGGCGCAGGCTCCTAGGCGAGCCGAAACAGACGTTGGGCGTTGGCCGTGGTGTGTCGAATGAGTTTCGCAACGGGCACAGCGTACAGGCCAGCCAGCCGTTCGGCGACAACGGGTAGTAGACAGGGTTCATTGCGCCGCCGCCGTTGGGTGGGCGGCGTTGCGCCCTGTGGAAACAGGAAGGGAGCATCGGTTTCGATGACGAGCCGTTCTAGGGGAATGGCGGGTACGAGCCGACGCAGTTGCGCACCCCGGGCTTCGTCGCATACCCAGCCGGTGACGCCAATGCTAAAGCCCGCCGCCAGATAACCCTCCAAGTCTGCCCGGTTGCCGGTGAAGCAGTGTATGAGCACCTGTTCCGGTGCCCCTCCATAGGCGGACAGCGCCTTGAAGACGGCCCCGTCGGTATCCCGGTCGTGTACAAACAGGGGCATATCGAGTTCCCCCGCCAATGCCACTTGGGCTGCGAATACCTCGTGCTGCACATCGGCTGGTGAATAGTTGCGGTTGAAGTCGAGCCCGGTTTCGCCGATGGCGAGCACCGCTGGATGGCGGGCCAGCTGACGCAGTTGATCGACCCAACCGGCTTGGACATCCTTGGCCAAGTGCGGATGCACCCCGGCGGTGCAGGAGAGATCCTCGTGCTCTGCACAGAGTTCAATCGCGGCCTGGGCCTCTTGCACGGTTGTGGCCGTGACGATCATGTGGCTTAGGCCCGCCTTTCTGGCGCGCGCCAGCACATCGTCGAGATCGTCACGGAATTGACCATTCAGTAAATTGACACCCACATCAATCATCGCGACGGTACCACAGCTTCGTGCTCGCCCAGCGTCGGCAGGGGGCTGCCGAGCCGGCGGCTGTATACCTGATTGAACGAGAGCACGCTCTTGACATAGTTGCGCGTTTCTCGGAACGGGATCATTTCAATCCAGACGTCCATGGGTGCGCCCGGTAGTTCCCGGATCCAGCGGTCGGCTCGCCCCTCGCCAGCGTTGTAAGCGGCGGCGACGAACGGCAACACTTGGTCGTAGCGCCGGAGCAGCCAGGCGATGTGTTGGCTGCCGAGCGGAATGTTGATGGTGGGTTTATAGAGATCCTCCGCTGTTGGCGAACGCATGCCGGCGCGCCGTGCCGCAAGGCGTGCGGTACTCGGCAACATCTGCATGACACCGCGGGCACCCGCGCTGGAGTGCGCCCTGGCCTCGAAAACACTTTCTTGGCGGGCAAAGGCGACGAGTACGGAGACTGGAATGCCGGTCAGGTGGCTGGCCCAGCGGAAATCGTTGGCGTATTTGATCGGAAAGCGCGCCTCCAAGTGATCGAGTTGCCCGCTCTTGGTGGCCGAGCGGATCGCCAGCATGGTTTTGCCCATATCCTGTGCCAGGTAGATGGCGATGCCCTGTTCGTCGGGCGTTAGCCGCGGCAGTATGGCCATCCATTCGCGATTGGCGTTGACCGCCTCGCCGACGGCAAACAATTCCATGGCGCGGGCGATGCCCGGCAGTTGGCGCACCTTGGCAATCGCGTCGGCATCGGTATTGCGCGCTTTGGCGTTGAGTTGCGATTCCCGGCCGACCTGGGCGGCGGCGAGAAAGCCGTAGTAGTCGCGCTGCTCCGCCAACGCTTGGAAGCCCAGCCGAGCCCGCTCCGAGGATGCGTGGGTCATCGCCAGGGCGCGCGCCAGCCAGTACTGCCATTTGTTGTCGAAGCGCTGCTCGTCGGGCATCCGCTCAATCCAGGCCGCAACCAGGGGCCAGTTGCGATGTCGGATATAGGCATCGGCGAAACCGGCGGCATGGGCGGGGCGGCTGTCCGCATCCGGGGCTCGTTCCAACAAACCCGCTTTGGCCAGTTGCGTGTCGATTGCCGCATTGATGTCGCGCCGTTCGGTATCGCTGAATTGGTGGGATTTGCGGTAGCTTGCCCAGGCGTCGCGAGCGGCGGGTGCATCGCGTCCGGCCAGTCGGCGCAGCCCGTGGCCGATCACCTCCCGTGATAGAACGGAGTCGGTACCGAATCGGCTGGTGCGGGCGATGCTTGAAGGCGAGACGTGAATGTCGTAGTAGGACTGCCCCCAGCGTCGATAATCGCCCTGCAGAAAGCGTTGCAGGTAGCGGGCCAGCATGCGTTGGTTGGCGGCGATGGCAAGCCTTAGCCGACGCCAGGCGGTGTCCTGGTCAAGCCGTGCGTTTTGCCACACCTGGAACATGGGATCACAAACCTTGGGTTGGGAGTGGCCCACCGTCCAAACCTCGGCGGTGCCGTCGAGTGCCTGCTCTTTTGCACCGGTGTTGTAAAGGGCCCGCAGGTAGAGACAACGCAGCTCGGTGGCGATGGTTTCTTCCGAGGCGGCGGGCTCGTAGTGCTTCAGGTAGGTGCGCCATTGCCGATTGGCGGCTAGGCGTTGCAACCATTGGTGGTGGATGCGATGTGCGCCGGGTATGTCCGGATGTTCGCTGCGAAATTGGTTGACTTGGTCCGCGCTGAGGCTGGCAAGCCGCAAGCGCAAACGGTGATAGGTGATGTAGGGTGCCAGCGGATAGTCCGCCAACCTTGCCTGGATTTTGCGCGCTGCGGTGATTTGCCCGGCCCGCACATGGTCAACCGCTTGGCGGTAGAGTTGGCGTTGCTCGTAAAGTGTCAGCTCATCGGCGGCGACACTGCCCGCCAAGCCGAAGCCGAGAACCAGGGCCCAGCATTGTGCCCTCAGCTTTCCGCTCCCTTACCGGTGCCGACCCGGACGGCGAGCACATCGCAGTTGGCGCCGTGCAGGACACCGTTCGCGGTGGAACCGAGCAGCAACGCCAAACCGTGCCGCCCGTGGCTGCCGACGATGATGAGATCCATGTTCCGCGATTCCGCCATTCGGTGGATCTCGCTCTCCGGCCGCCCGAAGATCAGGTGTCGATGGTCCGCCGGTACGCCCAGACTGTTGGCGAATTCAGCGAGTTGCGATTTTGCCTGTTCGTGGATTTGTTCCTGCACGGAGGAAAGATCCATCGGGATATCACCGCCATAGGCCAGGCTGAGTGGCTCGATAACGTGAATAACGTGCAACTGTGCAGCAAAGGCGCTAGCGATGGCGGTGGCGGAGGCCGCCACTTGCTTTGACTCCTCGGTAAGGTCTATGGCCAGCAAAATGCGTTGATAGACGGGCATTTTGTTCCTCCACCTGCAACGGTGGCGACGATACACTCCGCACCGGGCTGTGCTCAAGACTATGGAGCGAACTGAATATGACTTGGATCATAATTTCGCTCGCGCTGGTGGTGGCTTTCGGGCCGATGCTGTATCTGCTTCCCACCCGTGAGCAGCGGCGGCTGGCCGCGTTGCGCGGCACGGCCCGGCGAGCAGGGCTGGTGGTGGAACTGAAGCCGGTGCGCAAGCTTGATGCGACCGCGGGCGAGCGCGTCAGCGCGGGCGGGCGGGTGCGCTCACCCACCCACAAAAGCGTTGCTTACAGCTTGCCGCTGCCCAGCATGCCGAGATATGTAGGCTCTTGGCGATTGTTGCGCTCGGCCACCGACGAGTGGCGTTTCGATGACGCATTGCCCATACCCGGCGAGCCGACTTTGGTGGCCACCCTGACGCCGTTTTTTGCCGCATTGCCGGCCGATACGGTGGCTGTTGAATGTGCTGGCCGTGCTCTGTCCTGCTATTGGCTTGAGCGCTTTCCAGCCGATGGCGAGACGGTCAAATCGCTCAGGGCGGCGCTGGTCGTCTTAGCCGAACAGTTGCTCGCCAAGGACGCCGAGGTTGCCGCACGCTTGGCCGAGGATTAGGCGCCGCTGCCTTTTTGCTATGATGCCAAGGTCGCCATCTGGGAGTTGAACGGAGCCCCCGCCCATGCCCGCCGTTGCAGAACCGGTACGCTACATGGAGCGCACGCGCCGCTATTACGAGGCGCAAGGCTTCGACAATCCCTATGTTTGGGCGCAAAACGATGCGGTTCCCTTTTCCAAGCCGGTCAAACCGCTCACCGAGTCTGTTCTGGCGCTGATTACCACGGCCACCCTTGAGCCGCGCCTGGAGACCGAACCCCGGGCTGTGCATTCCGGTTTTGTGGCGACCCCACCGGAGCGGCTGTATGCGGACGACCTGGCCTGGGACCGGCAAGCCACGCATCTTGATGACCGCAACGCTTTCTTCCCGCTGGATCGGCTGAGGGAACTCATTGAGGCCGAGCGACTTGGCGGGCTGGCGTCGCGTTTTCACTGTGTACCGACCGAGTACAGCCAAGGTCGCACGCTTAAGGTCGATGCGCCGGAAATTCTCAAGCGTTGCCGGCAAGACCGGGCCGACCTCGCCATGCTGGTACCCTTGTGACCCGTTTGCCACCAGACCGTGGGTTTGGTAGCGCGCCATTTGGAAGCCGCCGGTATTCCCACGGTTATCCTGGGTTCCGCCATCGACATCGTGGAACACTGCGGCGTACCGCGCTTTGTGTTCACGGACTTTCCCCTGGGCAACCCCTGCGGTCGTCCCTACGATAAGGCAATGCAACGCTCGATTGTCGGCGCGGGCCTGGCTCTTTTGCGCAGCGCGACCGGGCCGCGCACGGTGCTGCCAATGCCCCATCGATGGAGCGAGGACGAGAGCTGGCGCCACCGCTATATGGAAGTGCGTCCCGAGGATGCCGCCGAGTTGGCCGCGCGCGGCGAAGAGCGCCGTTTGCTGCGTGCCGAGGTGCGGCGACGCAACGGCAAGTGAAGCGGGAATGTCGGCATCGCCAGCGGGCCTTGAGATGCCGTCGGCTGTGCTGATACCCCTCGCGGTGCGTGCGCTCAGGCGTGACGGTTCTTGAGCGCTGGCACCGCAAATTGGTGCGCTATGCGGGCTCGCTTTGTTCGGTGGTGGTTGACAGCGCTTTTGTACAGCCCTTATAAACCGCGCCCTTTAAGCTTGGCTTGTTCATGAATAGGCAGCGGCTCCTAGGGGCGGGCGGTTGCGAACCGTCCGCGGTCGATGGCCGCTCTAGGAGCTCCCGTGTCGCGTTCTCTTGTCATTGTCGAGTCGCCCGCCAAGGCGCGCACCATCAACCGCTATCTCGGCAAAAATTATGTGGTTAAGTCGAGTGTCGGCCATGTGCGCGATTTGCCGGTTGGCGGGCGGGCGACGGAACCGTCCAAACGCACCAAGGCCGCGCTCGCGGATGCCAAGCTCTCGGCGGAAGAACGGGCGGCCATCCGCAAACAACGCAGTCGCGAGCAGTTGGTGCGACGCATGGGCGTGAACCCCGATGCCCAGTGGGCGGCCACCTACGAGGTGCTACCGGGCAAGGAAAAAGTGATCGGAGAACTTGCACGGCTTGCCAAGAGCGCCGATGCGGTCTATCTCGCCACCGACCTTGATCGCGAAGGCGAGGCCATCGCCTGGCACCTGCGGGAAACCATCGGCGGCGACCCGAATCGCTACCGGCGCGTGGTATTCAATGAAATCACGCGCACAGCCATTCGCAGGGCTTTCGAAGATCCCGGCCAACTCGATATGAACCGGGTAAACGCCCAGCAAGCACGACGCTTCTTGGATCGGGTGGTGGGCTTTGAGCTATCGCCGCTGCTTTGGGCGAAGGTGGCGCGGGGCCTATCGGCGGGGCGGGTGCAATCGGTGGCGGTGCGTCTGATTGTCGAGCGGGAACGGGAAATTCGCGCCTTTACGCCAGAGGAATATTGGGAAGTCTTCGCCGACTTGGCGCGCCTCGACGAGGACGCCACCATGCGCTTTCAGGTTGTCAAAGAAAACGGTAAGCACTTCCGTCCAAGCAACGAGGCGGATACCAATGCCGCCTTGGACCGATTAGGCGCCATAGGCGGGTTGGGCCCTGCCACGGATCTGGACGAGACATCAGCGCAGGGCTTCGCCGTCAAGTCTCGCGATGACCGCCCCACCCGCACAAGGCCTAATCCACCCTTCATTACCTCCACTCTGCAACAGGCGGCCAGTGCGCGGCTCGGCTACTCGGTTCGGCGCACCATGACGGCGGCGCAGCGTCTCTACGAGGCGGGCTACATAACCTATATGCGCACCGACTCCACCAACCTGAGCGGCGATGCGGTGGCCGCTTGCCGAACCCATATCAGCGATCAATTCGGTGACGGTTACTTACCGGAAAAGCCCAGATTCTACGCCAGCCGCGAGCGCGCCCAGGAGGCGCATGAGGCGATTCGGCCTTCCAATGTCGGTACTTTGCCGAACCACCTAAGCGGTATCGATGCCCAGGGTGTGCGCCTCTATGACCTGATCTGGCGCCAGTTCGTAGCCTGCCAGATGCCGGATGCGCAATACCTGAGCACCACCGTGCTGGCGGAGGCAGGCCCCTTCGAGTTGAGAATCCGTGGCCGCGTGCAACAATTTGATGGTTTTACCAAGGTGCTTCCCCCCGCCAACCACAGGGCGGAGGACAAGCCCTTGCCGGATCTTCTGCCGAGCGAACGGCTGCAACTCGGAAAGGTTGAAGGCTTCCAACATTTCACCAAGCCGGCCGCCCGCTACGGCGAAGCAAGCTTGGTGCGGGAGTTGGAAAAGCGCGGTATCGGCCGCCCCTCCACCTACGCCGCCATCATTTCCACCATTCAGGAACGCGGTTATGTGAGCCTTGTAAACCGTCGCTTCCAAGCCGAGAAGATCGGTGAGTTGGTTACCGACCGCCTCGTTGAAAAATTCGAGAATTTATTGGACTACGGTTTTACGGCGGACATGGAGCGGGATCTTGACCGCATCGCCGAAGGACGGGTGGCATGGCGGGAAGTGCTCGATCAGTTCTACGGCGATTTCAGCAACAAGCTCAACAGGGCCCGGGCGGAACCTGGCGGAATGCGCGCCAACGAGCCCACGAGCACCAATATCGAATGTCCAAAGTGTGCGCGGCCCATGCAAATTCGTACGGCGAGCACGGGGGTGTTTCTGGGATGTTCCGGTTACTCCCTGCCGCCGAAGCAACGCTGTAGCGCAACCCTGAACCTGGTCTCCGGCGAGGAGAGCGTGGATATCGACAAGGACGAAGAGGGCGAATCCAAACGGTTGCGCAGCAAACGGAAATGCCCGGAGTGCGCCACGCCGATGACCAGCTACCTGATCGACGAAGGCCGCAAGCTGCATGTCTGCGGCAACAACCCCGACTGCCCCGGCTTTGCACTGGAGAAGGGCCAATTTCGCATCAAGGGCTACGATGGCCCGGTGCTCGACTGCGACAAATGCGGCGCTGAAATGCAATTGAAATCCGGGCGTTTCGGAAAGTATTTCGGCTGTACGCGCTGCGCGAATACACGCAAATTGCTGCGCAGCGGTCAGCCGGCACCGCCGAAAGCCGATCCCATTTCAATGCCGGAACTGCGCTGCGAAAAGGTCGATGACCACTACCTGCTGCGCGATGGTGCCGCGGGTTTGTTCTTGGCCGCCAGCCGCTTCCCTAAAAATCGCGAAACCCGCGCGCCCCTGGTACGCGAGTTGCTTCCCCATGCAAACGAATTGGATCCCAAGTTCCGTCACCTGTTGCAGGCGCCGGTGGCGGACCCGGCCGGCCGGCCGGCGGTTATCCGCTTCGCGCGCAAGACAGGGGAACATTATGTGCAATCCGAAACCGACGGCAAACCCACCGGCTGGAGCGTTTTCTTCCAGGAAGGTGTTTGGCGCGTTGTCGAGCGGGCGGCGTCCAAAACCCGCAAAACCGTGCGCAAAACCAAGCCGCCCGCATCCAAGGCGAAAACCCGCAAAGTCACCGCCAAACGGGGCAAGACGAAACGCTAGGCGCCTCTGCCTCGGCGTCATCCGGCCCCCGCCTATAACGTCCTCGCAGTCGCCGCGAATAACCCTATGACGCGCCACCCCGCTCACGCGCCGAGCTCCCGGCAGGTGACGGTGTGGCGGCTCGGAGCTTTCACAGGCTTTGCCGCACCACGCCGACGCTCAGCCCTTCGATCGCGAAATCCTGCTTGCGCAAATCCACTTCGATTGGGGCGTAGGCGTCGTTTTCCGGTAGTAGCGAGACCTTGCCGCCGCCGCGGTGCCGTTGCAAACGTTTGACGGTCACCTCGTCTTCAACGCGGGCTACCACCACCTGCCCGTTGCGCGCCTCGGAGGTTTTGTGTACGGCGAGCAGGTCGCCATTGAGTATGCCGATACCGACCATGCTCTCGCCGCGCACCCGCAGCAGAAAATTGGCGTGCGGGCGGAAGAAATCGGCGGGCAGGTCAACCCGGTCTTCAATATGTTCTTCGGCGAGTATGGGATTGCCGGCGGCGACCCGCCCAACGATGGGCAAGCCCGGCTCCTCGGGTAGCCGGATGCCCCGAGACGTGCCGGGAATCATCTCGATGGCACCTTTACGGGCAAGCGCCCGCAAGTGTTCCTCGGCGGCGTTGGGAGAACGGAAACCAAGCCGATTGGCGATATCGACCCGCGTCGGCGGGTAGCCGGTTGCTTGAATATGTTGACGGATGATGTCGAGAACCTGGGTTTGTCTTGCGGTTAGGCCGTGCATGGCATTGCTCCATCTATCGGTATCGGTTTGAACCTGTTTGAATATACAGATGACTGGAATCGTATACAGTATCCGACCCTATTACTAGCCCGCCTGTCGTTGTTACAATTCCGCGCTGCCGATCCGGGACCATTGCTGAACAGCCCCGGTCAATATCAATCGTTGGAAACCATCATGCCGCAAGATTTGGCACGCCTGATCGGTGAACATACTTGGATTGCCCAGGTGTTTTTGGTGGTCTTTGCCACCGCCGTCGTTCGCTATGCCGTCAAGGTGGCCATGGACCGTTTCGAGCGACAAACTCAAAAGACCCGGAACCTGTACGACGACGCCTTGGTTGCGGCCTTGCGCAAACCGGCGGGCGTTGGTGTTTGGGTGATCGGCGTGAGCTGGGCGGCGGCGGTCGTCGGCGGCGGTGCCCAGGCGGAGATTTTCCAATATGTGGATCGCGGCCGGGATGTGGCGGTCATTTGGCTGCTGGTGTGGTTCACGTTGCGCTTCATCGGCTTTGTCGGCGAACACCTGGGCGATGCCGGCTATCAACGCGAACGCCGCATTGATTCCACCACCGCCCATGCGATCAGCAAGCTGTTGCGCGCCTCGGTAATCATTATCGGGGTGCTGTTCGCCATGCAGGCACTCGGCTTCAGCATTGCCGGTGTACTCGCTTTTGGCGGTATTGGCGGTATCGCTATCGGCTTTGCCGCCCGCGATGTTCTGGCCAACTTTTTTGGTGCGCTGATGCTGTTTTTGGACCGGCCGTTTTCGGTGGGCGATTGGATTCGTTCGCCGGATCAAGAAATCGAAGGCACCGTGGAGGATATCGGCTGGCGCCTGACGCGCATTCGCACCTTCGACCAGCGGCCCTTGTATGTGCCCAATTCGACCTTTACCAATATCACGGTGGAGAACCCGTCGCGCATGTTGAACCGGCGCATTTACGAGACGATTGGCGTTCGCTACAACGATGTTGCCGTGCTGCCCGCCATTGTGGAGGATGTGGAAGGCATGCTTCGCGAACATCCGGCGATCGACACTGCCCGCACACTCATGGTCAATTTCGTGACCTTTGGGCCATCGTCGCTGGAATTTTTTGTCTACACCTTCACCAAGACGACCGTGTGGACCGAGTTTCATGCCATAAAGCAGGACGTCTTGTTCAAAATTGCGGAAATTATCGCCCGCCGCGGTGCCGAAATTGCCTTCCCGACACGCACACTGCATATGACCGCCGCTGACCCGGAGCACTCGCTGGCGACCAAAGTTGCCGAGCTAGGAGCCTCTGCCTGCGGAAGTCGCGAAAGCGAAAATTCGCTATCGCCGTCCCGTCGGCCGGCCGATTGAGGCGAATATCATGCCATATGCAACGAAATCGACCGGCCGACGGAGCGGACGAGAGTGGATTTGCAGCCGCGAATTCCGCAGGCAGAGGCTCCTAGGCGGGCTGGACCCTTGATCGCCACGGCAATCATTACCGGTTCCGGCGGGTTGCCGCTGGCGGAGCGGTTGTCAATTCAACCGGTCGAATTGGCAACCCCCTACGGCACCATACCGGGCCCGATTCGGGCCGGCTCGATCGGTGGCGGCGAGCTCATCGCGCTGCCTCGTCACGGAGAACCGCGCTCGCTTGCCCCGCACGCCGTTAACTACCGCGCCAATCTTTGGTTGCTCAAACAACTGGATGCTCGGCGAGTGATCGCCATTTACACAGTGGGTGCCATCGCCGCATCGCTGCAACCGGGTGATCTGATTCTGCCTCGGCAGATCGTTGACTATACTTGGGGCCGCGCCCACAGCTTTGATGAGTCGGGAGGCACGCATGTTGACATTACCGAGCCCTTTGACGCCGGATTGATGCAAGCCGCCACCGTCGCCGCCGAAACCATTGGCTTGCCCATCGTCGTCGGTGGTGTGTACGGATGCACCCAGGGCCCGCGGCTTGAGACGGCGGCTGAAATCGACCGGCTTGAGCGCGATGCCTGTACGGTCGTTGGCATGACGGCGATGCCCGAGGCGGGCCTTGCCCGGGAACTGGGCTTGCCGTTGTTGGGGGTTTGTATCGCCGTCAACCCGGCGGCGGGCCGCGGCCCGGATCCAACCCGTATCGACCAAGAGGCGCTGGCCCGCGACCGGGCAGCCGGGCTCGACCGCGCCAATCGCCTAATCGCTGCGCTGTGCGGGCTCGAATAGGCCAGAGGCTCCCAGAGCGTCCACCAACCAGTCCGGCGCTGACACCGGATCGGCCCGAACCAGGATGCCGAGTTTCGGGTGGTCGAGGTAGTGCAGCTTTTCCCTGCGCATCGTGCGACGTTCATCAAGCAGCATATAGCGCCAGGGCTGACTGGTCCCGACGAGGACATCGGCCTTTGCGGCAGGAAGTGGATGCGATGTTCGGGCTAGCCAGAGCTTGGCTTGAAATTGCAGTAGGCCGCTGCGGGTCATAGCGAAGAAACCCTCCAACTCGTAGCCGTTGGCGATCCGTGGCCCCCCCTGAATGAGTACCGGACGCGGCCTGTTGTGGTTGGGAACGGGTGCCGTCCAGCGGCCGTGCCACAGCAGTTCCAAGCCATCGCTTTTGCGGATACGGTCCGCCTCGGAGTTCAGTCCGGCATCGGCCCGGCTCGCCTGATAGCTGCCTTGCCTGAGTTGGTCTTCAAAGCGCCGCGCGGCCCGCAGCCAATCAAGCAGCGGATGCGGCGCCAGTCTTGGCCTGATCGCCGGTGGCGCTCGTCCTGGTGTTCGTCCACAAACAGCCATTCCTGTACTGGGGGGCAGGGGTATATCAAGCGCTATTGGGGGGCATTCGTCGGTACTAACCGCGATTGTGGATGCGGCCCCCGCCGTTGCCGGTGCGCAGGGGCCTGTTGTCCATAGGTTGGGGGCGGTGAACGTTTGCCGTGCCCCGGATTCGTCCTGGCCGTTGGCCTCGGTCTCTGCGAACCGAGCTTCAGGCCCGGTGTCGGGTACGGGCGGTTGATACCAGGCCGGGCTGGTGGTGCGCTGTTCGGCCACACCGGTATTCATTGCGTCACAATGCAACCTCAGCACCGGAAACTCCAGGGTTGCCCGCGTTGCCGCGTCCAGATCCCGGGCGTTTCGATCTGTCCCAAAAGCCAATGATTGGACGTTGGCGGGCATCCGGCGTTCTTCCGTTCGGATGAGCCGCTCCGGGCTGTTGGCTGCGTTGACCGCCGTGCGCTGGAAAACAATAACCTCTATCGCGTACCAGTCCGCTGTCAGGTTTTCCAAGGCTTCGACATCGGCCCGCGCCGGCTGGTTTGCCAATCCCAAGACAAGGACAACAGCCAAGGTCCGGCACCCTTGTGCTCCGCCAAGTTTTCGGTGACCGTTCGTAGGCACGGGATGAGCGCTCAACCGCTCGCGGCAAGCTTGTCGGCGAACGCTTGGCGGGTCGCGAGCCGGTCGATGAGCGCTTCGGCGAAGGCAAAGCGGTCTTCGAGCGTCGGCAACGGTTTGCGGATGCGCAACTGCGAATTGCCGCTAAGCTCATAGATTGTGGGTTCGCCCCGCACCAGCGCAACCACTTGGGCGGGTTCGATGCTGGTGGTGTCGCCTACTTCGACCTTGCCGCCCCGTTCGCCCAGGTCGAGTTTCTCGATGCCGAGCGGAAGCATCCGTAATTTCAGTGCCGCGATGCGGAACAATTGTTTGAGCGGCGCGGGCAATAAGCCAAACCGGTCGATCATTTCCACTTGCAGGGTTTCCAGTGCGGGCATCGTGGCGGCGTTGGCGATGCGCTTGTACATCAGCAGCCGGCTATGTACATCCGGCAAATAATCTTCCGGTATCAGCGTGGCGCAGTGCAGGTTCACCTCCTGATCGAGCGGTTTGAGTGGCGCATCGAGATCGGGCACCTGGCCGGTTTGTATGGCCTTAACAGCCCGCTGTAACAGATCCATATAAAGCGAAAAGCCGATGGACTCGATCTGGCCCGACTGCTCCTCGCCAAGCAATTCGCCGGCACCGCGTATTTCCAAGTCGCGGGTGGCCAGCGCAAAACCGACGCCGAGGTCGCCGGCGGCCTGTACCGCCGCCAGGCGCTTTGCGGAATCCGCGGTCATGGCCCGCGGATGCGGGGTCAGCAGATAGGCGTAGGCCTGTCGGTGCGAACGACCGACCCGGCCGCGCAACTGATGCAGTTGCGCCAACCCGAATTTGTCGGCTCGGTCGATGATGATGGTGTTGGCGTTGGGGATGTCGATGCCATTCTCGATGATGGTGGTGCAGACCAGAACGTTGAGTTGCCGATGGTGGAAATCCTTCATCACCTGCTCCAGCGCCCGCTTGGCCATTTGCCCGTGGCCGATGCCGATCCGGGCGCTTGGCGCCAGATCGGCAACCTCGGCGGCGGCCCGCTCAATGGTGCGTACTTCGTTGTGTATATAAAAAACCTGGCCACCGCGCATCAATTCGCGATTGATCGCCTCGCGCACGATGTCATTGCGCCGTTCCTGGATGAACGTCTTGATGGATAGCCGGCGCGCCGGTGGCGTGGCGATGATGGAGAGGTCGCGGATACCGCTCATCGCCATGTTCAGGGTGCGGGGTATGGGCGTCGCGGTCAGGGTGATGACATCCACCTCAGCGCGCAGGGCTTTCAAGCGCTCTTTTTGACGCACGCCGAAACGGTGTTCCTCGTCGATGATGACCAAGCCCAGATCATCAAACCGGAATGCCGGGTTGAGCAGCTTGTGGGTGCCGATCAGGATATCGATTTGACCGGACTCCATGCGTGCCTGGATCAAGCCGAGCTCGCGGTTGGTACGCAGCCGCGAGACGGTTTCGATTTGCACGGGCCAGTCGACGAACCGATCGCCAAAAGTATCGAAGTGTTGTTGGGCCAACAGGGTGGTGGGCACCAGCATCACCACCTGCCGGTCGGCCAGTACGGTGGCGAAGGCGGCGCGCATGGCCACTTCCGTTTTGCCGAACCCCACATCACCGCACACCAATCGATCGGTAGCCTTGGCGGAAGCCAGATCCTCGATGACCGCATCAATGGCTTTTGCTTGATCCGCGGTTAGCTCGAAAGCGAATTGGCTGGCAAAACGCTGGTAATCGCCGGTGTCGAATCTTAGCGGCCGCGCTGCCCGGGCCGCTCGTCGCGCCTGGATATTGAGCAACTCGGCAGCGACATCGACCGCTTTGGCGGCGGCGCGGCGCTTGGCTTTTTCCCATTGATCCGAGCCGAGCCGGTGCAGCGGGGCGCTGTCGTCGCCCGCGCCGGTATAGCGCGTGATGAGATGCAGGGACGTGACCGGTACGTACAGCCTGTCATCGTCGGCGTAGCCGAGCATCAAATATTCGCTCGGGTAGCCGTCGACACTCAGGGTTTGCAAACCCAGATAGCGGCCGATGCCGTGTTCCAGGTGAACCACCGGAGCGCCGGTGGACAGTTCGGAAAGGTCGCGCACGATCTGCTCGGGGTCGATCACCCGGGAACTGCTTGCCCGTTCGGCGGCGGGGCGCTGACCGAAGAGCTCGGTCTCGGTTACGACAATCAGGCCATCGACCCAAAGACCCCGATGCAGGGAGGCCCTGGTGATGCCACAAGGGGCGCGGTCGGCAACAAAGGCCGCGAGCGTGGCGAAGCCTTGGGCGTCAATGCCTGCGCGCGCCAGAAAATCGGACAGCACTTCCCGGCGCCCGGCGCTCTCCGCGGTGAATAGGAAGCGCTCCGAGGGGTTGGCGACGACGAAATCATTCAACAACTGGGCCGGTGCCTTGAGCCGTGCGTTGGCCTGCAAGTCGGGCAAGGGGCGAGAGCGCTGGCGCGCCTTGGGGCGCTTGCGGTTGCCGAGCGCCAGGCGCGGATGCTTGGCGAGCTGCTCGCGCAGCTCCCGGGGGGATAGAAATAACCGGTCGGGCGGCAGGATGGGGCGCTCGATATCGTGGGCGAGACTGTCGTAACGGTTTTTGACATCCTGCTGAAAGTGCTCGGCGGCGGCATTCAAATCGGTGCGCTGTAAGATCAGCGTATCGGCGCGGACATAGTCGAAAAGGCTGGCCAGCCGTTCAAAAAACAACGGCAGGTAGTACTCGATACCGCCGGGCGGCAAACCCTCGGATACATCGCGGTAGACGGCGCAGGCGCGCACATCCACGTTGAAGGTTTCGTGCCAGCGGTTGCGGAAACGGGTGATGCCGGCTTGGTCCAGTGGAAATTCCTTGGCGGGCAGCAGTTGGATCTGGCCTACCCGTTCGATGGTGCGTTGCGTTTCGGCATCAAAAAAGCGCAGCGACTCGATCTCATCATCCATCATGTCAATGCGAATCGGATTGGGCGCACCCGTTGGGAAAATATCCATGAGCGAGCCGCGAATGGCGAACTCGCCCCGATTCTCGACGGTCTCCACCGCCGTGTAGCCGGCCGCTTCAAGCCGCGCCCGCTCCTCCAGGGTATCGAATCGCTCCCCGGCGGCGAGTAGGAACGAGTGGGCCCGCCCATACTCGGGTGGTGCCAGCCGCTGCATCAAGGCGGTTACCGAAACGATCAATAGGCCCCGGCGCAAGCGCTCCAGGGTGTGCAGCGTGGTCAAGCGTTCGGAAACGATATCCGGGTGCGGGGAAAACAGATCATAGGGGAGGGTTTCCCAATCCGGAAACAGCATGATCTCGCCGGTTTTTTCGGTGGCAAAGCAGTTGATTTCCGCCTGCCAGCGTGCGGCATCCTCCGCATCGTTCGCCACCACCAACACCAGTCCGTCGTGGGCGTCCGCCACCTGTGCCGCCAAGTAGCCGCCAGCGGCGCCGAAAACGTTGTCCCAGTCGCGTCGCTCGCCCGGCTTTGCGGGCAAATCCGTCGGAAGAATCGCGTTCATTGCTGCTTGGTTTGATGGCAAGGGCGTATTTTAACCCGCATATCCCGCCAACTTCCTGCCACGCACCCGCGGGTCCCGTATCCGTTTGCACGGCTTTGGTTTTGGAGGCTGCGCCAACCGCAGCGTCCCGCAGTCGAAAAATTCAAACGGCGATACGACCGACCTGCGCTATAATCGCGGGCGATATCGACGCATGAGCCGAGCTTTCAATCGACCGTGCGCCCATTGTTTGAGCGGAGTTCCGATAGACCATGATGAAGCCGACAAACATTCAAGATCCAAACTATTTCCACAAGGTTGTGGATTGCCAATGGGCTTGCCCCGCCCATACGCCGGTGCCGGAATACATCCGGCTCATTGCGCAAGAGCGGTATACCGAAGCCTACATGCTCAACTGGGACAGCAACGTATTTCCGGGCATTCTCGGGCGCACCTGCGACCGGCCCTGCGAGCCCGCCTGCCGCCGTGTGCGCACCGAGGAAAAACCGGTGGCGATTTGCCGGTTGAAGCGGGTGGCGGCCGATCACAAGGGCGATATCCGCCCCTATTTGCCGCGGGTTCCAACCCGCAAAAACGGTAAGCGTGTGGCGCTGCTTGGCGCCGGGCCGGCGTCGTTGGCGGTGGCGCGCGATCTGTTGCCGCTTGGTTACGAAGTGCATCTGTTCGAAAAGGATCCTGCGGGCGGGGGCATGATGCGCAGCCAGATCCCGGCGTTTCGGTTGCCGGCCGATGTGCTTGAGGAGGAGGTGGATCTCATTCTCGATATGGGCGTCGAATGCCATTTCGGCTTTGCGATTACCAGCATGAAAGACATGCTGGCGATGGGCTTTGATGCCTATTTCGTCGGCACCGGCGCCCCGCGCGGGCGCGATCTGGACTTGCCGGGGCGGATGGCGGTGGACGATCAGATCCGCATCGGCATTGATTGGTTGTCAAGCGTTGCCTTTGGGCATACGAGCGCCATTGACGGCAAGGTCATCGTCATGGGCGGCGGCAACACGGCAATGGACTGTTGCCGCACCGCCAAACGTTTGGGTGCCGACAGTGTCAGTGTGGTGGTTCGCTCGGCATTCGAGGTGATGAAAGCGTCGGATTGGGAGAAGGAAGACGCCATGCGCGAGGGCATTCCGATCATCAACAACCGGCCGCCTAAGGAATTCGTGCATGAAAACGGCCGGTTGAAGGGCGTGGTTTTCGGCTGCGTCAAAGCCGTTGCCGGCGACAACGGACGGCTTCGCTATGTGCCGAGCGGCGAGCCGAACGTTTTTCTCGAAGCCGACAAAATCCTGATGGCGATTGGCCAGGAAAATCACTGCCCCTGGATTGAGCGCGATGCCGGCATTCAGTTCGATAAATGGGATTGTCCGCTGCTTGATGCAACCACCCTGCAATCCACCCATCCCAAGGTTTTCTTCGGCGGCGACAGCGCCTTCGGGCCGGAGAATATCATCTGGGCATCGGCCCACGCCCACCAGGCCGCCATTTCCATCCACCTGTTCTGCCAAGGCAAGGATTTGAAAAAAGATCGGCCACCCGAAGGTGTCAATCTCATCAGTACCAAAATGGGTCTGCACGAGTGGAGTTACGATAGCGAGCACGACCCCTCCGCCCGCTATCTGGTACCGCACGCGAACAAGCGGCAGGCGTTGGGCAACATCAAAATCGAGGTGGAATTGGGTTTCGACCGGCGGCTGGGGGCTCGGGAGGCGCAGCGCTGCCTGAATTGCGATGTGCAAACCGTCTTCACCGACCGGCTTTGCATTGAGTGCGATGCCTGCGTTGACATCTGCCCCATGGATTGCATCAGCTTTACCGAGAACGGCGAGGAGCACGATTTGCGCCAGCGCTTGTTGGCACCGGCGCAGAACACCGAACAGGCCCTTTACGTTTCCGGGCAATTGCCGACCGAGCGGGTCATGGTCAAGGATGAAGATTTGTGCCTGCATTGCGGGCTCTGCGCCGAGCGCTGCCCCACCAACGCATGGGACATGCAGCGTTCGGTGGTGCATATTCCGCAACTCGGTTCGTATGCCGAGGAACTGAGCGCCTAGCCCGGCAAACTTAAGAGGTCTAAACGATTGCGATGAGTGGGGTTACCTACAACGACTTGGTGATTCGCTTTGCGAACGTGAACGGCTCGGGTTCGGCGAGCGCCAATGGCATGTTCGCCAAGGCAATCTTTCGCATGGGCATTCCGGTGGCGGTGCGCAACATCTTTCCGTCGAACATTCAGGGCTTGCCCACTTGGTTCGAGGTGCGCGTCAGCGAGGCGGGCCACTTGGGTCGGCGTGCGGGTGTGGACATCATGGTGGCCATGAACGCGGAAACCTATGCGGAGGATATCGAGAGCATCAAACCCGGCGGCTACCTCTTCTATGACAACTCCAAGCTGCTCGCGCCGCAGCTACAGCGCAACGATATTCGCGAGATTGGCATGCCCATCGCCACCCTGCTGCAGCCGGAGTTCGCCGACCTCAAGCAACGCGGCCTGTTCAAGAACATCGTTTATCTGGGTGCTTTATCGGCGCTGTTGAATATCGAGTTCGACGTTATCACCGGCATGGTCGCCACTCAGTACCGGGGTAAGGACGACCTGATTGCGCCCAATATTCACGCCTTGGAAATCGGTCGCCAATACGCGCTCGACTATCTGAACGGGCCCATTGCATATCAGGTGCGACGCTGCGACGCGGTGGGTGACAAAATCTTCATTGAAGGCAACGTGGCCGCGGGCCTGGGCGCGCTCTATGGCGGCGCGACGGTTTGCGCCTGGTATCCCATCACGCCGTCCACCTCGATGGCGGAAGCGTTTGAGCGCCACGCCGAACGTCTGCGCATCGACAAGGCGAGCGGCCGTCGCAAGTTCGCGGTGATTCAGGCGGAGGACGAACTAGCCGCTATCGGCATCGTCATCGGCGCGGCCTGGAATGGCGCCCGCGCCTTCACCGCCACCAGCGGCCCCGGCGTCTCGTTGATGTCGGAGTTCCTGGGCCTTGCCTATTTCGCCGAAATTCCGGCGGTGCTTTTCGATATCCAGAGGGCGGGCCCCTCCACCGGCATGCCCACCCGCACCCAGCAGGGCGATTTGCTGGCCGCCGCCTACGCATCGCACGGGGACACCCGGCACCCGTTGCTGTTTCCCTCGAACCCCAAGGAATGCTTTGACTTCGCCGCGGACGCACTCGACTTGGCGGATCGGCTGCAAACGCCGGTTATCGTTCTGAGCGATCTGGATCTCGGTATGAATCCCTGGTTATGCGAGCCCTTGGCGTGGCACGACAATCGTCGTTACGACCGGGGCAAGGTGCTGGATACCGAGGCTTTGGAGCGCGTCGAGGATTTCGGGCGCTACCTTGATGTGGACGATGACGGCATCGGCTACCGAACACTGCCCGGCACGCATCCCGAGCGCGGTGCGTTTTTTACCCGCGGGGCCTCTCGGGACGAGTACGCGCGCTATACGGAAAGCCCCGAGGCCTATGGGCGCAACATGGATCGGCTGCTCAAGAAATGGGCAACCGCCGCCACGTTGATGCCGAAGGCGGAAATTCACGAATCCGGCCGCAAAGCCGGCATCGTTTATTACGGCACCAGCGCCATGCCCATGGGCGAAGCCTTGGAAATGCTGCAAGCCGACGGCATTGGGCTCGACCGGATGCGTCTTCGCGGCTTCCCCTTTGGCGAGGAGGTACATCAATTCATCGACCGACACGAGCTGATTTTTGTGGTGGATCAGAACCGCGATGCGCAGATGCGTACCCTGCTGATCAACGAGGGTCACTTCGACCCGGCCAAATTGGTGCCGGTGCTCTACTATGCCGGGCTGTCGATTGCGGCGGACGATATTCGCGCCCGGGTGCTTGACCATTTCAAGGCGCAAAAACTGCCCCGATTAACGGAGGTGCGCTCATGACATTTGTTGCCAAACCACGCATTCACCATCCGCAATTGCCGCTCAACGAACTGGGCCTGACACGGCGCGACTACGAGGGGTTGGTGTCCACGCTCTGCGCCGGTTGCGGCCACGATTCGGTGAGTGCGGCGGTGGTGCAGGCCTGTGCGGAATTGTCGCTGCCACCGCACCGGTTCGCCAAGATGTCCGGCATTGGTTGTTCATCGAAAACGCCGAGTTATTTTCTCAACCGATCGCACGGCTTCAATTCCGTACACGGGCGCATGCCCTCGGTGGCGACCGGTGCCAATCTGGCCAACCGGGAGCTCATTTGCATCGGCATCTCCGGCGACGGCGATAGCGCCTCCATCGGTTTGGGTCAGTTCGCGCATGTGGTGCGGCGACGTATCAACATGCTCTACATCGTCGATAACAACGGCACCTACGGACTGACCAAGGGCCAGTTTTCGGCGACCAACGACCGGGGTTCGACCAACAAGAAGGGCATGCCTAATCTTTATGAGCCGATTGATTTGGTGAGCACGGCGCTACAGCTTGGCGCCAGTTTTGTGGCGCGCAGTTTCTCCGGCGATAAAAGGCAACTGGTGCCGTTGATCAAGGCGGGGCTGAAGCATCAGGGCATGGCCTTTATCGATGTGATCTCCCCCTGCGTCGCTTTCAACAACCACAACGGCTCCACCAAGAGTTTCGATTACATGCGCGGACACAGCGGCAATTTCGTGCAGGCCGATTTTTACCCGAGCGCAGGGGAAATCACCGCCGACTACCAGCCCGGCAGCGCCGAAGATGTGCGCATGCCGGACGGTTCGGTGCTGCGCCTGTACAAGCTCGATAGCGACTACGACATCCACGACCGGGTGGGGGCGCTGACGGCGGTGCAGCGTTTTCAGGAGCGCGGCGAGGTGGTAACCGGTTTGCTGTATGTGGACCCGGATGCCGCCGATTGCCATGCCATTCTCGACACCGTGCCGGTGCCGCTGAACGAGTTGACCGAGGCCGACCTGTGCCCCGGCGCTGCCGCCTTGGAGAGCATTAACCAGAGCTTTCGTTGACGGGGATCCTAGGAGCCTCTGCCTTCGGAATTCGCGGCTGTAAAGCCGCTCTCATCCGCCCCGTCGGCCGCTCGATTTCGTTGAATATGGCTCGATATTCGCCTCAATCGACCGGCCGACGGGACGGCGATAGCGGCTTTTCGCTTTCGCGACTTCCGAAGGCAGAGGCTCCTAGCGAGCGCCGAGTGTTTCGACCAGGGCGACCTCGTCGGGGAAGCTGCCGCAGTCGTGTTTGGAAAAGACCAGATTGCCGTCAACGGTGACATCAAAGACGCCGCCGCCGCCCTCAATGAGGCGGGTATCGACGCCAAAGGCTTCCTTCAACCGGGCAGCCAGACTGACCGCCTTGGGTTTGTAGTTTCACTGCACACAGTATTTGATGGAGATATCCACTTTTGGTTGTCCTTCGGCTTCCGAGTGGCACTAGCGGCACTATAGGAAGCAGGCAGCAACAAAGCAATCGCTGCCGAGCTGCCGATATTCTTTTTGGCTATTGCTGATGGATTTGAAATGCATTTTTCCTCGAATGCGAGGGCGGCTGCAAAAAAAGTGTCACCAAATGTAACGATAATGGTTGACGGCAACTCTTGGTTTCAAGACCATTCGCAGTCAAGTCTTTATGCCGAGTGGCATTCCGGTTTGTGGATGCGCCGATATTGTTCCAGATATCGCTTGGATAGGGTAACGGGTCTGCCCCGGCGCTCCCCTGTGTGGCGGGTTCAGTTGGTCTGTGCCGACGAGGCTTGCCGCCATTCCTGGCGCCTAGGCGATTAGCGGGCCGCCGCCGGGATGGGTTACCTCAACGGATTCATCGGTTTTGGTTTCATCCTGCTGTCACTGCTGCACCTCGGCGTTCCCGACGGCAACATGCTGATCGGTGCTTATCTGGTCGGTTCCATACTCGCCTTCGCCACCCTTGTTCGGTCCCTGCCGCGCACTGTTGTGCGGGTTTTGGCTCTGGTGACCACGGCGGCCGTTTTCTTCTACTTTATCGGTTTCTTCCAAATGGCCCCGCACTTGGGTCCCGGTTGGGTGGCCGTACACACCAAGGCGCTTGGTCAGCTGCTCGGCGCGTTCGCCATGATTCCCGTGCTCGCCGAATACAGTTGCCGGCTGAAAGCCGATTGTCGCGAAGCGGAAGAGGGCACAAGGCTCGGGTTCTTCTCCGTGCCCCGTTAACTGAATCGCCAAACCTGGGTTCCGGCCTGAGATTGAGCCCGTGGCCGTCGTGAGACCTCGTTACACCGTCGCGCTCAGCAGCGAGCTGGCCTGTGGGGCTTCCCTTGCGGTGCTGGGCACAATCTTCCTGCTTATGCGAGAGGGGACGGAACGAGCTAAACGGCACCGCAAGGGAAGCCCCACAGGCCAGCTTTATGGATCTCCGAAGTTAGTTAAAGTGCCCGTACTTGGGGCACCACCTCCGACAGATAGGCATCAAGTGCCTCTTCGCTCCAGGGCGCGCGCAACACGATGTTGACTGCTTGGGCACCGGCGGCGAGGTACTGCCCGATTTGTTTCACCCCCTGAGCCGGCGTACACAAAAGCGAACCCGCCGGAATCTGTCCGCGTGGTACCCGCCATTGCTCTGCGACTCGGCGACGTTGCCGTTCCACATCCGCGCGGTCAACGCCCAGATGGAACCGGAGGTTCACCGCCCGTTTAATCTCGGCGGGGTCGCGGCCCGCTTCCTCACACCATTGATCGAGGACGCGGCTGAGGCGGCTGAAGTCATCCACGGACGGGTAGGGGGCATTCCAGCCATCAGCGTGGGCAGCGGCGATTTTCAACGTGCGTTGTTCGCCGCTACCGCCCACCCAGATCGGCAAGCGCCGCTGCACGGGTTTGGGCAGACAACTCGCGTCCACGGCTTGGAAATGGGTGCCGTTGAAGTCGGTGCGATCCGTATCAAGCATGAGACGAATCAGTTGAATCGCCTCCTCCAGCATATCAAGCCGGGTGCCGATGTCCGGGAACGGATAACCGTAGGCGGTGGCTTCCCAGATATGCCAGCCCGCCCCAAGGCCGAGTTCAAAACGCCCGCCGCTGATGTGATCCAAGGTGGTCGCCGCCTTGGCGAGTAGGGTGGGGTTGCGGTAGCCCACATAAAAGACCAGGCAGCCAATACGCGCCCGCTTGGTTTCGGCGGCAAGCGCCCCCAGGGTCGTCAGGGCTTCAAAGTGGGGCTCGGTGCCGTTCTTTGGCGGTGCTTCGTAGAAGTGGTCCCAGGCGGATATCCAGTCGAGGCTGCCACGGTCGAGCTTGCGCCACAGGGCGCGCAGCTGGTCCATGGCCATGTTCTGCTGGCCGACATGGGCACCGAGCGAAAGTTTCACAAGGTCGAGTTCCTAAAATTGCTTGGCTGTTTTCCTACGGATATTACAGATATCGCCGATATTTTTCGTGCTGCGGGGGTCGCAAAATGGTGCTTTCGATTGTTGATTGAGAACCGCCCCGGCGACGCCCGTTGTCCTTCCTCCCCAAGCCCTTGTCGCCGGGGCTTTTTTATTCTGTGTATCGCCGTCCCGTCGGCCGGCCGATTGAGGCGAATATCATGCCATATTCAACGAAATCGAGCGGCCGACGGGGCGGATGAGAGCGGATTTGCGGCCGCGAATTCCCAGGGCGCAGGCTCCTAAGCTGGCATGGCGCGGCCCAAGCGCAGCCTCAGTCTTGTAAAGGCACCGGCGAGTTGGTGGGGCGCGGCCAGCATGGCCGGGGTCACTACCAACGTCAGCAGGGTGGCAAAGGTCAGTCCCCATACAATGGCTTGGGAGAGCGGTACCCAAAAGGCGGAGAGCATACCGCCGTAGATGATGGCGCGGTTAATCAGGTCGATGCTCAGTGAACTGGCAAGGGGCAGCAACCCGAATACCGTTGTTAGGGTGGTTAGTGTCACCGGTCGCAGCCGTTGCGCACCGGTGCGCACGATCAGGGCAATGTAGTCGAGTTCCGGATGTTCGCGGCGCAGGTGGTTGTAGGTGTCGATCAGCACGATGTTGTTGTTCACCACGATGCCCGCCAGCGCCACCACCCCCACGCCGCTCATCACCGCGCTAAAGGCTTGGTCGGTCACCAACAGGCCGAGCAACACGCCGGCGGTCGACAGCACCACGGCGAACAGGATCAACACCGATTGATAGAAGCTGTTGAACTGGGTAACCAGTAGCAGGAACATGAGCAGCAACGATAGGGAGAAGGCAACGGCAACGAAATCCATGGCTTCCTGCTGCTCTTCGTTGGTACCCCGGAAGCGAATGGTCAGGCGCGGGTCGAACGATTGGCTGTCGAGCCAGGCCTGAATCTCCCCAACTTTGGTATCGACGAGTACACCCGGCGCCACATCGGCACGAATGTATTTCACGGGCACCCCATTGGAACGCTCTATGGTATCGACGTTGGCGACCGCTCGGCGGCGCACGAAATTTGAGATGGGCACCAGGCCCTCGGCCGTGTTCACCCTCAGTTCGTCCAAGGTGCCGATGCCGCGGTCCTCAAGGGGGTAGCGCAAACGAATATCCACGGCGTCGTCGGACTTGTCGGGCCGGTATTCCCCGACCTTGACGCCATTGGTCACCAGTTGCACCGCAATACCCACCTGCGACACATCGGCACCGTATAGAGCCGCCTGCGCCCTGTCCACGGTCAGTTCCCACTCGACGCCGGGTAGAAAACGGGTGTCCACGATATCGCGTAACCCGTCGATATTGCGCTCCATGTAATCAAGCACACGGGCGACTGCCGGTTCCAACAGCGATTTCTCGTAGGAAGCGAATTCAATCTCAATCGGTTTACCCACGGGCGGCCCCTGTTCCATCTGCCGCACCTCCACGCTGATACCGGCCAGACGGGCGGTGCGATCCCGAATTTCTTGGTGTATCTCGGCGGCGGTTCGGTCTCGTTCGTCCTCATCGAACAACTCAAGGTAGATTTGACCGATGACGTCGTTGTCGGTGCTGCCGGCCAACCCGCCGACGACCGCTGTGTGTGTGCTGACATCGAGGATACCGACGACTTGCAACACCTCGTTTTCGACTTCGCTGACCAAGGCGTTGGTCTCGGCGGCGGCCAGGTTGCCACGGGCACGCACGGTAACGATGTTGAATATGTTTTCCGCATCCGAGAAGAACTGCATGCCTTTGCCGTACTTGCCGTATGCCCAAAAGCAGGTGGCGACGCATAACAGCGCCAACGACAGGGTCAGCCAGGCGTGCCGCGCCGCCACTTCCAGGAGCCGGGCGTAAACACCGGTGATGGAACGCAGTTTGGTCGGGTCGCCATCCTCCAATTCCTTGAGTGTGGCCATGGATTTGGGGTCTGTGGCGCCGGCTCGCCCGAATAGGCTGCCCAGAGCGGGCCCGAAGATGAGCGCATAGAGCAGCGAGCCGCTGAGCACCGTGAACACCGTGACGGGCAGATGGCGCATGAATTGGCCGGCAACGCCCGGCCAGAGCATGAGCGGCAGAAAAGCGGCCAGGGTGGTGGCCACCGAGGCGGATACCGGCCACAGCATGCGCTTGGCGGCGAGTGCATAGGCCGAGCGCCGGTCGAAACCCTCGACCATTTTACGGTCGGCGTATTCGGTGACAACGATGGCGCCGTCGATCAGCATCCCGAGACCGAGTAGCATCCCGAACATCACCATGAAGTTGAACGTGTACCCGATGAGGTACAACGGGATCAACGCGAATAGAAAGGATACGGGGATGCCAAGCCCGACGATAACGCCACTGCGAAACCCCATGGCCGCCACCACGACCACCATAACCAACGCCAGGGCGGTAAAGATGTTGCCCTGCAATTCAGTGATCTGGCGCAATGCCCAGGGCGCTTGGTCTTGCGAGTAGTTAATCGATACCTTGGCGGGTAGTCTCGGGCGAATTTCATCCACCTTGGCCTTGACCGCCGCCACGGTCGCCACCAGGTTGGCGTCGGAGCGTTTCAGGATGCTTAGGGAAATTGCCGGTTGGCCGTTGATCCGGGCGTAACTGGTGCGGTCTTTGAACGTCCGCCGCACCCTGGCGATATCGCCCAGGGTAACCACGGTATCGCCCTCGACCTGTACCGGTAGATCGAACAGATCCTTGGCCTCTTCAATGACGCTTGGCACCTTGACGGAGAAGCGCCCCTGTCCGGTGTCGAGGCTGCCCGCCGGGATCAGCCGATTGTTGCGCGTCATGGTGGCGAACAACTCCTCGTTGGAAATCCGGTAGGCTTCCAGGGCGTTGGGGTCAATGACCGCTTCCAAGACTTCTTCGCGATGGCCTTGCATTTCCGCGTCGAGCACCTCGGGGATGGTCTCTAGTTGGTTCTGCAACTCAACGGCAAGGTCGTAGAGCACGCGCTCCGGCACATCGGTGCCCATCAAATTGACCCGGACGACGGGAAAGTCCTCGGTGGTCATTTCGTTGATGAAAGGCTCTTCAATGGTGCCGGGCATCTCGGGTTTGGCGCTGTCCAAGGCTTCGCGCACATCTTGGCGGGCACGGTCCAGGTCGTAGTCCGCATCGAATTCGACGGTCACATACACCATGCCTTCGGAGGCGTAGGAGACCAATTCATCGATACCCTCGACATCGCGTAGCGCAATCTCCAGCGGTATGGCGAGCAGGCGTTCGGCATCTTCCGGGGCAATGCCCTCGTGTATAACGGTAATCATGAAAAAGGGCACGCGGATGTCGGGATCGTTGGCGACGGGAATCGCGACGCGCGCGAATAAGCCGCCGATGACGATCATAACCAGCGCCAATAAGGTTGTTTTATAGCGGTTGATGGCGGCATCAATGATGGCGTTCATGAGCGGCCCGCCGGTTGTTCCGGCAGCAAGCCGGTTTGCGATTCGAAACGCCCCGCCCGGGCCGGCATTGCTGTCGAGGCTTCGAAATCGACAGCAACGGCTTCGCCCGGCACCACCAATTCTTGGCCAACCGTGATCAGTGTGACCGGGTCGGGCAGGCCCGATACCCAGACACCGCCGCCGTCCTCACGGACGATTTCCACCGCATGAAACTGAACGCGCCCCCGCTCATCGACCGTGCGCACACCAACCGAGCCCGCGGCGTCGAGCGCAAATAGCGCCGGGCTGATTTTATGGGCGAAAACCCGCGCAATCGGTACCGATATCTCGGTGGTGATGCCACTGCGCAATGTGAAATCCGCGTTGGCTATGGGAATTTCGATGCGATAGGTGCGCGTGGCCGGGTCGCTTTGCTGGCCGACAAACCCCAGGGTGCCCGTGACCATGCGCCCATCGCTTAGGGTACCGCTTGCTTCCTGCCCAACGGCCACCCGCGACACGTCCGTTTCGGATAGACGCCCGACCAGCAGCATCGGGTCGAGATCGATGACCGTGGCGCAGGGCGAACCGGGGGTGACATAGTCACCGATTTCTTGATGCACATCCTCGACAACGCCCTTGAAGGGGGCGCTGACCAAGGTCTTGGCGAGGTCGAGTTGGTTACGACTGAGCACCGCTTGGGCCGCGGCGAGTTTTGCCTTGGCTTGGGCGATGGCGGTTTCCGATTGATGGCCTTTTGCTCGCAGTTGCAAGCGTCCGTCGTACTCGATGCGCGCTTCATTGACCGCCGCTTCGGCTTCGAGCAGCTTTGCTTGGCGGTCATCGACCGAAATGCGGCAGAGCGGGTCGCCGGCCCGCACCCGGGAGCCGCGCTCAATGGGCCGTGCCACTATAGTGCCCGTCAACTCCGCGCGTACTTGGACGGTGCGTTTATTCTCGGTTTTGCCGCGGATACTTAGGGATTGCACCTGTGGGCTGGCGTACAGAACGCGGGCGCGCACTCGAGCAAGCGGCCGGTCCTGAGCCATGGCCGCCTGCTGTTCGGCAATTTCCGCCGGGGCGGTGGGTGGCAGGGCTTCCCCCTTGCCGAGTTGACCGGAGACGAGCCATCCGATGATGGCGGTGGCGATGACGATGGCGGTTAGGTAGGTTCGGCGCATGGACGCATATTCGGTGCGGGGGATGAGTTAACCCCAGCCGCTATAGTACGGAACGGTGACAGTGTCATGAAGAAATTGCTACGAAACGTAACACAGTGCGTTTGCATACGCTATCTGCCCAGCCCGTCTATCCCACCAACTTTCGTCGCCGGCGCTCGGTAGCGAGCGGGCCCTTGGGGCTTGCCTTGCGGCCTTGGGCACCATCACCCTGCTTATACGAGAGGGATTGGAACGAACTGAACAGGCCGCAAGGCAGTGGCTGAGAAGGTGGGCGAGGCGGCTTGGTTTGACCGGGCAAAAAAAACCCCGCTTACGCGGGGTTGGCCAGATAGGTCATCACAAGGTCTCTACGGAGAGTTGGGATTGACCGCTTACAGAGCAAGAAACGAGAGCACCGCCGCCGCAAGCGCGACGAAGGCACCGAGGAGGAGCGCGGTTTCGTTGGCAGTCAGTGGCGCATCATTCTCTTTCATATCGATTCCATTCATGTCATTCACCTTCAGTAAATTAACCAGCTTGGCAATCGAGACACCTTGGCTCTCGGTGCTGCCCGTAATCGGTGAAGCGGAATGCTACGGATCAATGCTGAAAGCAGTTCACAACAATTGTGGAATGAAAATGGAAGGGTGGTGCAGGCTCCTAGGGCCTAGACGAAGCGCACCCAAAGGTAAACGATGGTGGTACCGGTCAGCACAACCAATCCGGCGAGGCTCCAGACCCGTAACGTTGGCGAGGGCCGATATTCGTCATCGACCTCGGCGCCAACCATGGCGCGGTGATTGAGGAAGGCGTAGATGGGCGCCATGACGAATCCCAGGGTGGTGGTGAGATCGATGAATCGGGTAAAGGAGGTGAGTAGGGTGGCGAGCAGTCCGAATGCGCCCAGGGCCCCAACCCAAATCAGCGCGGGAACCAGCCAGGCGGGCGATTCCCGCCCCCGCAGCCGGGCCGCGACATGGGCGAATTGTCGGGGATAGCCGTCCATCACCGTTAGCAAGGTGGAGAACATGGCGGCAATCACCGCCACGCCGATCAGGCTGAAGCTCCAATCGCCCATCGTTTCGGTAAACAGCGCGATAACTTGGGCGGCGAATGCCGGGGGCGAGTCTTGTGGGGCGATGCCCGCTTCGTGCATGACCGCCACGCCGAGCATCAGGAAGCCGATGGCCAGCAACATGGCGGTCAGATAGCCCAGGTTGAAATCGAAACGGGCTTCGGCGGGGGTGATGCGCGCCCCGCGCGCCTCGATTTTGGCCTTGGTCCATACGGAGTTGAGGATGGACACGTCCACGGGTGTTGGCATCCAGCCGGCCATGGCGACGATGAACAACAGCAGCGGCACATCCAAGGTTTCGAGCCCGAAGTTGCCCGGGCTCCAATCGATGCGCGGCACCGACAGGCCAGCGGCCACCAGCACCATGACGACCAGCACGAAAACCAGCGCCTTGCCCATGTGCTCCAGCCAGCGGTAGCGGCCAAGGGTGAGCAACAGCGCGGTACCCGCCATCAGCCAGCCCGACAGCGCCACCGGACTCATGGCCAACCCAAACACAGTCAGCACCAATCCCGCCGTGGTGATGGCGACGGCCGCCAGGACGAACCAGACGGATAGGAGTTGCGAACCCAAATACAGCAATGTGGCCAACAGGCCCTGGTCTATGTAGTTTTCCGGCAGGCTGCGGCCGGTGGCAACCGTATATTGGCTGCCGAAGCGGATGGCCGGGTATTTGACGATGCCGACCAGGATGATGATCGCCGCCATGGCCAGCCCGTAGATCGCGCCGGCGCGTGTCGATTGCACGACATGTGAAACGCCGATGGCGGCGGCGGCGTACAGAACGCCCGGCCCGATGACCGACAGGCGGCCGATGCCGGCCAGGTGTTTGCGGCGGGTCACTCCGGTTGCGGGACGATGCGCAGATAGGGCTTGGGTGCCCGCCAACCGTTGGGGAATTTCTGTCGGGCTTGGTCGTCGGAAACCGCCGGGACGATAATGACATCTTCGCCCTGTCGCCAATTCACCGGTGTCGCGATCGGGTGTTTGGCGGTGAGTTGGCAGGAATCGAGCAGCCGCAACACCTCGTCGAAGTTGCGTCCGGTACTCATCGGGTAGGTCAGCATGGCCTTGATGGTTTTGTCCGGCCCGATGACGAATACGGAGCGAACCGTGGCGTTGTCGGCCGGGGTTCTGCCCGCGGACGAGTCCCCGGCTTCGGCGGGTAGCATGTCGTAGAGTTTTGCCACTTGCAGTTGCGGGTCGCCGATTAGGGGGTAGGTTACCGCGTGGCCCTGGGTCTCCTCGATATCCTTGGCCCATTCGCCGTGGTTGTCGACGGGGTCAACGCTCAGGCCGATAATCTTGCAGTTGCGCTTGGCGAATTCCGGGGCCAGGCCCGCCATGTAGCCAAGTTCGGTGGTACAGACCGGCGTGAAGTCCTTGGGGTGGGAGAATAGGATCGCCCAGCCGTCGCCGATCCAGTCGTGAAAATGGATGCTGCCTTGCGTGGTTTCGGCGGTGAAGTCGGGCGCCGTTGCATTGATGCGTAGTGTCATGATCTTCCCAAGTGCTATGTAAGGGCGCAAATCTACCACCCTTTGCCGAGAAATGTGATACTTGGCGGCTTGGTTGAGGCCGTATGCGCGGGCCGCAATGCATCGGTGTTGCCGCATCCGCTGAAGCGACGAATACGGCAGGCACAACCCGTCCGCCGCATGGCCTTGATCTTTGCAGGCAGGATCTATTCTTGGAAATCGCTCAACTCATTGTCAGCGGCCTGTCGCAAGGCTGCGTCTATGGCCTGATCGCGCTCGGCTTTGTGCTGATCTACAAGGCCACCGAGATGGTCAATTTCGCCCAGGGCGACATGATGATGCTGGGTGCCTTTGTGGCGGTGGTTTTCATCAATCTGCTCGATTGGCCCTTTGCACTCGGCTTGTTGGGGGCGGTGCTGGTTATGGCGGCTGTTGGCGTACTATTCGAGCGGCTGCTGTTGCGGCCGATGATTGGCGAGCCGCATTTCGCGGTCTTGATGCTCACCATCGGTCTGGGATTCGTGCTGCGGGCCTTCGCCGGTGCCGTTTGGGGTAACGAACCCCGAGCGCTCGATCTCCCCTACGCCGGCATCGTCTGGCGGTGGGGTGAGTTGGTTGTTGGCGCGGAAAACCTGGCCATTATCGGCGGAACCCTGCTGCTTTGTGGTTTGTTGTACCTGTTCTTTCGGTTTACGCGCCTGGGCGTCGCCATGCAGGCGGCATCGCAGAATCAGCTTGCCGCTTTTTATGTGGGCATTCCGGTGAAGCGCATCTTTGCTCTGGTTTGGGCGCTTTCGGCCATGATTTCGGCCTTTGCGGGTGTGCTTATGGCACCGGTGTCGCTGATCGACCCAATGATGGGCTTCGTCGGTATCAAGGCGTTCGCCGCCGCCATTGTGGGTGGCTTCGGCAATTTGCCTGGGGCCTTGCTCGGTGGTTTGCTCATCGGCTTGGTGGAGCAGTTCGTCGGGCGCTATCTGTGGCCCGGGTTTTCGGAAATGAGTGCCTACCTGTTGTTGTTGTTGATGTTGATGATGCGCCCGGAAGGGTTGTTCGCCACCATTGAGCAGAAGAAGGTTTAATAGCCCAGTGTGCTAGCCCGAAGGAACCCGAGGCGTGCGATTCATTCGAAAAACCCACTATGGCCAGGATGTCGACCTGTTCAAGCACAATGGGCAGCGTTTTTGGTACGGGCTCCTGGCTCTGCTGCTGCTACTGGTGCCCTTGCTGCTCGACCGGTTCTACTTGGGCGAGTTGGCGCTGGTTTACATCTATGCCATCGCCGGCATTGGGCTGATGCTGCTCGTTGGCTATACCGGGCAAGTCAGTTTGGGTCACGCGGCCTTTCTGGCTATCGGCGCCTACACCCATGCGTGGTTGCTCAATCATGGCTGGCCCTTTCCGGTGGCCTTGGCGACGGCGACGGTTTTGACGGCACTGGTTGGTGGCTTGGTCGGTATTCCGGCGCTGCGTATGACAGGCATCTATCTGGCCGTGGCGACGTTGGCCTTTGCCGTGATTGTCGAGCAGGTGATCGCGCATTGGGAGTCCGTGACCGGAGGTTATTGGGGTATGGCGGTGCCCAAGGCAGGGTTCGTCGTCGATCTTTCAACACCAACGGCCTTCTATTACCTGTGCCTGGGGCTGTTGTCGCTGTGTCTGGTCGCGGCCCTGAATTGGCTACGCAGCCCCACCGGGCGGGCCATGGTGGCGGTGCGCGATTCGGAAACCTCGGCGGAAAGTATGGGCATCCATCTCGCCTATACCAAGAGTTTGGCCTTTGCCATATCCGCGGGCTTCACGGGTCTTGCCGGCGGCTTGTTCGCACACAAAATCACCTATCTCGCCCCGGATGCGTTTACGCTCATCCTGTCAATTCAACTGTTGCTGATGGTGGTGGTGGGTGGCTTGGGCTCGATGCACGGAGTGATCTTCGGCGCCTTATTTATCGGCCTTTTGCCCCAGGGCATCGCCATCTTTCGCGATACGGTACCACCGGCAATTGCTCAGATTCCCGGTCTGGAACTCGGCGTTTTCGGTTTGATCCTCATCTTATTTTTGATTTACGAACCGCTCGGCCTGTATGGGCGATGGTGCAAAATTCGGCTTTATTTCGAGCAGTTTCCGCTCTATCGGCGCGCCACCTACAGGCGTCAAAAAAGCTATCTACGTACGGAGCGGCTGCGATGACAGAAGTTGTTGGGGCGCGGCGGCGGGCACTAAAACCACCGGGTTACAGGGCATGACGCTGCTGGCCGTTGAGGGCATTTCCGTCAGCTTTGGCGGCGTCAAGGCGGTTCAAGAACTGTCCTTCAGGGTGCAGGCAGGGGAGATATACAGCATTGTTGGCCCCAATGGCGCCGGTAAAACCACCGTTTTCAATCTGATCAGCCGCATCTACGATCTCGATGAGGGTACCATCGTCTTTGCCGGGCGCGACATTACCCGTATCCCCACCCATGCGGTTGCGTCTTTGGGTATCGCCCGCACCTTCCAGAACACCGAGTTGTTCGAACAGGAAACGGTACTCCAGAACCTGTTGATCGGCTGCCACATCCATCGGCGCAGCAACCTGTTCTCGGAACTGTTTTTTCTTCCCTCCGTGCGTCGTCAGGAATTGCGGCTGCGCGATGCGGTGGAGGATGTGATTGATCTGCTCGATCTGCGCAGCCATCGCCACAAAATCATTGGCGAACTGCCCTACGGTGTGCGCAAGATGGTGGAAATTGCCCGCGCCCTCTGCTTGCGGCCGAAGTTGTTGTTGCTTGATGAGCCCTCGTCCGGCTTAAATCCCGAAGAAACCGAAGATCTGTCTTTCTGGCTTGAGGACATCAATGAAGCATTGGGCATAACGGTGATTATGGTCGAACACGACATGCATCTGGTTACCACCGCATCGCAGCGGGTACTGGCCATGGCCGACGGCAAAACCATCGCCGTGGGCGAGCCCGCCGAGGTGCAAAACCATCCGGAAGTATTGCGTGCCTATCTGGGTGATTGACCGTGTCGCACCTATTGGAATTGCGCAATATCGAGACCTACTACGGCCCCATCATGGCCATTCACGGCGTTAGCATGGGTGTCGAGGAGGGTCGTATCGTCTCCTTGCTCGGTGCCAACGGCGCGGGTAAAACCACGGTGCTTAAAACCATTAGCGGTGCCATGGACCCGCAGAAAGGCTCGGTGATCTTTGACGGGCAACCGATTCAGGCGCGGGACCCGGATTGGGTGGCGCGTCTCGGCATCAGCCATGTGCCCGAGGGGCGCGAGCTGTTTCCCTTCCTGACGGTCGAGGAGAATCTGCGCATGGGTGCCTATTCCCGCAAAGACCGGGGCGTGGCGCGGGATCTTGAGCTGGTCTACGACTACTTTCCGGTGCTCAAGCACTTTGTGCGCCAGCCTGCCCAGGTGTTGTCCGGTGGCCAACAGCAAATGCTCGCTATCGGCCGCGCCTTGATGCTGCGCCCACGACTCATGCTGCTTGATGAACCCTCGTTGGGGCTCGCGCCCAAACTGGTGCGCGAGATTGCCGAGATTGTCACGCGGCTCAACCGCGAGCGGAAGCTGACCGTGCTCTTGGTGGAACAGAACGCCAAGATGGCTCTGGATATTGCTGATTTCGGCTACGTCATGGAACTCGGGCGCATCGTCATGGAGGATAGCTGCGAGCGCTTGCGGAATGCCCCGGACATCCAAGAGTTCTATCTCGGCATGAAAGATCAAGGGGTGCGCGGCCGGCGGCGCTGGAAACAGCGGAAAACATGGCGGTAATGGCGGCGACAATGAAAGGTCCAACCTCGCCCCATGACTGAGCAGATCATTGACGGCTGCAACACCGTAACCCGGCTTTTCTGGAAGCGCGTCACTGACTGGGGTGCTCGCGTGGCGTTGCGGGAAAAGGATTTCGGCATTTGGAATGAATACAACTGGACGGATTACGGCGACCGGGCGCGCCTGATCGGACTCGGTTTAAAGGCGCTCGGCCTGAAACGTGGCGATGTATGCTCTGTTGCGGCGGAAGTCTGCAAGGAATGGGTATTCACCGACCAGGGCGTCAACGGCATTGGCGGCGTGGTCAACGGCATCTATCCGACCGATTCGGCGGCCCAGGTGGAGTATCTGGTCAACGACAGCGGCACCCGGTTCTACTTTGCCGAAGACGAGGAACAACTCGATAAGATTCTTGAGGTCCGCGACCGCACACCGACGCTTGAGAAAATCATCATCTTCGACATGGAGGGCTTGCGCGCCTTTGCCGACGAGTCCTGCATGAGCCTTGAGGCGCTGTGCCAGCTCGGGCGCGAATATGGTGACACCCATCCGCAAATCTGGCAGACGGAAATCGACGCCGCTCGGCCGGAGGATCTCATGGTGCTCACCTACACCTCCGGGACTACCGGGCCGCCCAAGGGCGCCATGATTAGCCAGCGCAACATGCTGTTTTCGATGCGCAACCTGGGCGGCATCTACGGTTTTCGCGATACCGACGAACAGCTCGGCTTTCTGCCGCTCGCCCATGTGGCCGGGCGCATGTTCTATATTTCCGCGGGCATCGCGTCCGGTGCCGTGCTGAACTTGGTCGAGGAGCCTGAAACCTTCGCCCGGGACCAGCAGGAAATTGCGCCGACGGTTGCCTTTGCCGTACCCCGGGTCTGGGAAAAACAGCACTCCATCATCACCATCAAGTTGAAGGATGGCACGGCACTCGCTCGTTTGGCCTACGATCTCGCCATCAAAATTGGCCAACGTCGGGCCGCCTTCCTCAAACAAAACAAGCCGGTTCCCTTGGTGCTTGCCTGCATCTATGCGGTTGTCGATTTCGCGGTGTTCAAGAATATCCGCCTCTTTTTGGGCATCGACCGCTGCCGCTGGCTTTCCACCGGCGCAGCACCCATCGCCCCGGAATTGATCGATTGGTTTTGGGCCCTCGGCAGGCCGATGTACGAGGTGTACGGTCAAACCGAATGCTCGGGGTTGGCCACCGCCAACCTACCCGGCGAGACGCGCATCGGCAGTGTCGGCAAGGCCAACTCGGAAGTGGCGGTAACGCTCTCCGACGAGCATGAAATTCTCATCCGCAGTGCCGGTGTTATCGATGGGTATTGGAACAAGCCGGAAAAAACGGCGGATACGTTGAAAAACAATTGGTTGCACACGGGGGATGTCGGGCGTATCGATGACGATGGCTACGTTTACATCGTAGACCGCATGAAAGACATCATCATCACCGCCGGAGGCAAGAATGTGACCCCAAGCGAAATCGAAAACCAACTGAAGTTCTCCCCCTACATTACCGATGCGGTGGTGGTTGGTGACCGCCGTCCCTATCTAACCTGCCTGGTGATGATTGATCACGACAATGTCACCAAATTCGCCCAGGACAACGACGTGCCCTTCACCAACTACACCAGCCTGTGCCACACCGAGGCGGTGCGTGATCTGATCGGCGAGGAAATCGAGCGGGTCAATAGCAAGTTCGCGCGCGTGGAGACGATCAAGAAGTTCCGCCTGATCGACCAACTCCTGGACCCGGAAGACGACGAATTAACGCCTACCCAAAAGCTCAAACGCAAGGTCGTACACGAGAAATACGCCGACCTGATCGGCGATATGTATTAGTGGGTTCTGGCGTCAACCCGGATACTGGGATAGGCGGGCTAAACTCGTTTCCGTTGGCGCGAAGCAGTAGAATCGCCGCCTTTCGTAGGTTGGGATGATACGGACATGTTGTTGGGATTAACGAGATGCCTCTGGCTGGCCGGTTTGGCGTTGCTCATCGGTTGTTCGGGCGGCAATTCGGGCGAGGCTCTGTCCGGCGAGGCTGTTCGCGGGGTGACGGCCGATGAGATTGTGCTGGGCACCTACACCGACGTGTCGGGGCCGACCGCCATTTGGGGCGTTGGCGTTGTTAATGGCGCACGCATGCGCTTTGATGAGGCCAACGAGGCGGGTGGCGTGCATGGCCGACGCATTCGCTTTGTGGTTGAAGATTCCTCCTATCAGGTACCCAAGGCGATTCAAGCGGCGAATAAGCTCATCAATCGCGACAAAGTGCTCGCCATGTTGCTTGCGGTCGGAACACCGACCAACAACGCGGTTATGACGCAACAATTCGAGCAGGGTGTGCCCAATCTCTTTCCCGTTTCCGGTGCCCGAGTGATGGTCGATCCCATCCATCCCTTGAAATTCACACAACGGGGCATCTACTACGACGAGATTCGCGCCGCCGTTAAATTCTTTGTCGAGCGCCAGGGCAAGCGGACGGTTTGCGCGATTTATCACGATACCGATTACGGCCTTGAAATTCGCGAAGCCGTCGAGGACCAAACCCGTGCCATGGGGTTGCGGGTCACCGCCGAGGCGGCGCACAAGCCGACCGAGAACGAGTTTACGGCGGCCGTTCTGAAACTTCGCAGTGCGGGCTGCGAACTGGTGCTGATGGGAACCGTACACCGGGATACCATTTTGGTGCTTGAAACCGCCCGCAAAATGGGCTGGACGGATGTGGCCTGGGTCGGTAACAACGCCGCCTACGGCCAGGTTATCGCCGATCAGGACAGCGGCGAGGGATACTACGCTTTCACCCATATGGCCAAGCTTTACCCCGATGATGAGAAACCCCCCGCTGTGCAAGATTGGTGGGAGCGTTACTACAACCTCTATGATGTGGAACCCGGGCTGCCGGCCATGGAAGGTTATCGGGGCGCGGACCTGGTCGTTAAGGCACTCGACAATGCGGGCCCCGATTTAACGGTTGATGCGCTGATACGGGGTATCGAGTCCATTACCGATTACACCGACATCTTCGGCTACAATATCTCGTTTGCCGCCGACAAACACAGCGGAGCCACCGAAAGTGTCTTATCCCAGGTGCGGAATGGGCGTTGGGTGGTGCTGGAACAGTCGATTTCGTACTGATTTGAGAAACGCGGCGGTGCTCAGGCGTTGAACGGCTCGGGATAAACCCAGGAACGGCAACCCCGAGACCGGTCGAAGCGTTGCCAATTGTCTGGGTCTTGCGCCAAACGATCCAACACCACATGCAGCACATGAGGGTTTACCGCCATGCCCGCGTGGCTGCCGCGAACCTCAACGTTCTCCGCCAATTCACTCTCCCGGTCCACACAGGCGAACCATGCCGTCACGCCGTCGGTGCGGCTATAGATCGCCGTGCTCGGCACACCAAGAGGCGCCCTGGGGTCGGCTTGGTCGCGCATGCGTTTGCGCAACTCGGCTGTTTTGTGGCCGGACAGCGTCTCGAACAGGCGGCGCACGAGGGGGCTGGTGGTGCTGGCGTTGTCATCGCTGGCGAAGGGGCTGCCCAAGGTGATAACAGAGCGCACGGCTTCCGGAAACTGGCGCGCGATCTCCCGTGCATAGATACCGCCAAGGCTTTGGCCGACTAGGGAAATCTTCTCGCCGCTGCTGTGGTGTGCTCGATAAAAGCGCTTCACGGCACCATCAAGTTGATGCGGATTGCCGATGTTTCGGCCATGCAGCCAAGGCAGTGTGACATAACCGAGTTGGGTGAGTAGGCGTCGTAGAACCAATGTGGAGTCGTCGCCGCCGAGAAAACCGGGCAGCACCATCACCGGATGGCCGTCGCCGCTTGGTGCTTGCCGCAGGAGGAGCGGCCAAGAGAAGCCGAGCCAACTTGCTTCCAACAGGGTGCGCGGTAGCTCCCAAGCCGAAATTATGGATGAGGGCGCGCGCCTTTGGGAATTTTCCGGTCTTTCGGTGAACGTCAATTCGACTCCCTCATCTTCATCCGATTCCGCAGTGTGTCGAAGTCACTTTGCCGGGTCAACAAAAAATTGACACATGTGTTGGCAACAGGCAACAAATAGATATGTCCGGTTTTAGAACAAATAAACGGCATGCGTCCTGTAGAATACGGCCTTACTCCAACTGCCTGTGGTGAGGCCCATGTCAAGCGCCGGATGTTTCTGCCTCGGACTTTCCCTTGCCTGCCTCTCGGCGGCGCCATCCCTCGCGGACACCTTGGGCGGCACGGTGTTCGAGGATCTGAACGGCAACGGCCGGGCCGATCCGGAGGAGCCCGGCATCGCGGGGGTGCGCGTCTCCAACGGCAGGGAAGTGACGCTCACGGATCAAAACGGGTCTTACCAGCTCAGGGTGGACGGCGACAGCATCGTCTTCATCACCAAGCCCTCCGGCTACATGACGCCCGTGGACGGGTACCAATTGCCCCGCTTCCACTACTTGCACCGTCCCAACGGGTCGCCTGCCGGGCTGCGCTATCCGGGCATCGAACCCACCGGCCCCCTGCCGGAGCGCATCGACTTCGCCCTGCATCGGCAGGCGGAACCGGCCAACTTCGAGGCCATTCTCTTCGCCGACCCGCAGCCGCAGACCGAGGCGGAGCTCGACTACATCCGCGACGGCGTGGTGGGCGAGCTGATCGGCACCAAGGCCGCCTTCGGCATGACCATGGGCGACATCCTGTTCGACGATCTGTCCATGTTCCCGCGCTACAACAGCATCATCGCCATGCTGGGCATTCCCTGGCACAACGTGCCCGGCAATCACGAACTCAACTTCCTGGCGCCTTCGGACACCTATTCGCTGGAGACGTTCTCCAAGTGGTACGGCCCGCCCTACTACGCCTTCGAGTACGCCAACGCGGTGTTCGTGGTGCTCGACAACGTGCGCTACAAGGGCGCGGCGCCAGCGCCCGACAATCCGCGCGCCTCCGGCGGCTACGACGCGGCCCTGGGCGAGGCGCAACTCGCTTGGCTGAAGGCCGAACTCAAGCACGTGCCCACCGACCGGCTGCTCGTGCTGGCCATGCACATCCCGCTGCTGACGCGGGGCGATGCACAAGGCATGGAGGACCGTCAGGCGCTCTTCGACCTGCTCAAGGACTACCCCAACCTGTACGCCATGGCTGGACACACGCACACCACCCAACACGTCTGGATCGGCGAGGAGGACGGCTACCGGGGCGAGGAGGCGTTTCATCACCATGTCCTGACCACCGTGTCGGGCAGCTGGTGGAGCGGCCCCTTCGACGCGGACGCGCTGCCCATCTCCACGCAGCGCGACGGCACGCCGAGGGGCTACCACCGCATGCAAGTGGACGGCACCGACCTGCGGGTGACCTTCAAGGCCGCCGGGCGTCCCGAGAGCCATCAGATGCGCATCATGGTGGACGCCGCCCACCATGGGCCCCAGGGCGGCTACCGCGATTTCCGGCCCGGCGAACTCTACGACGGCCGCATCAACCAAGACCAGGTTGCTGCGACCTCCGTCGTCGTCAACCTCTTCGACGGCGGTCCCCGGTCGAAGGTCCGCTTCCAAGTCGATGACGGGGCCTGGGCGGATATGCGCCGAATGCCGACATTCGATCCGAGCTACCTCGAATGGGCGGAGCGGCACGCCGCCGCCATCAAGCCTTGGGTGGTGCCTGAGCCGTCAACGCACCTGTGGGTTGCTGACCTGCCGGACGACCTGCGGCCGGGCACGCACTTGGTGTCGGTTGCGGCAACCGACGAATTCGGCAGCACCCACCACGGCCACAAAGTGCTGGAGGTCACCGGTTCCAGCGCCGATCGATGAAGCCAGTGGCGCCGCGCCGCCGCTCCTCCCCGCCGCGAACCGGACGAACCTCCACCTCGCGCAGCCACTGCGGCCCGACCGCCTCCCTCAGACTCACAAACCCCGCAAGATGCGCCAAAACACACCCCACACCATAGGCAAGAAGGGGACATGGCGGCTTTGCGCTAACACAACAAACGGACACATAAATTGCGTCTTAAGGCGACAGGGCGCAAACTAGCCCGCCTATCTCACTGGCTTTCATCGCGAGGGCGTTGCGGCCAGTGCATTTTCTGAGGGGTATCCCCTCGAGCACACCAGGCCGAAGGCCCCGGTGTGCCGCAAAGAAACTGCTGAGATAGGCGGCCCAAGCGGAGGCTCCCGGGCCGCAACAGCAAAGGCAACGGATTCGGAGGAAGGGATGGCTACCTACATAATGCTCAGTACGCTGACGGATGAGGGACGCAAAACACTGAAGCAACGACCCGAGCGGTTGAACGAGGTCAACAAGGAAGTGGAGGCCATGGGGGCGCGCGTGGTCTCCCAATACGCCGTGCTCGGGGGCTACGATTTTGTCAATGTCATAGAGGCACCCAGCAACGAGATTATGGCCCGGTTGTCCATGGATTTGGGCTCGCGCGGCACCATCAAGGTGACCACCTTTCCCGCCCTGTCCATCGGGCGGTTCATTGATATGATGCAAGCGAGTTCACCCGGCCAGGAGAACTGAGCCTTGGGCCTTTATGTCCTGCTGATGCGGGACCACTCCGAAGGCCTGAAGGCCATCAAAGCGACCGGTCCGGCCGCCGTTCAGGGTGTTTGCGATGCGCTTGAGCGGTGGGAGGCCAAAATACTGATGGGCTATCGTCTGCTTGGCGAATGGGATCAGTGTTACGTCATTGAGGCACCGGATAATTTCAAGGCCTACCGGGCCACGTTGGCGCAAGAGATGAGCACCACGATGGACACCGAGATTCTACCGGCCGTCGATCTGCCACTTTTTCAACGTTTGATTAGCCAGTCTGCTCAGACGGCGGGGCCGCACCGGTGGCAGATTCACGGCTGGGCGCGCCTTACCCGTTTCGTCATGTACCCATACGCCTATCAACGCTGGGCCCGGCGGTATTTCACCGAGCATGCGGTCCATGGTAGGGAGAAGTTCAGGTCGGTGCCTGGCCCCTGCATCATCATTGCCAACCACCAGAGCCACTTCGACCAATATTGCCTGCTTAAGGCTATTCCGCCGCGTATACGCACCAATCTCTTCTTTGGTGCGGCGGCGGACCGTTGGTTTCTAAAGGGGCGCAAGGAAATCACACTGCAACCCTGGTATCAGTCGCTGGTTATGGGCGCATACCCGATTCAGCGCGGCGGCGGTTCGCGGACTTTGGAATACCCGAAATGGTTGCTCGACCAGGGCGCGAACCTCATGCTGTTTCCGGAGGGAACCCGGGCGCGCGGGCGCCAGCTATCCCACTTCAAGCACGGCGTTTCCATCATCGCACTGGAAAAGAAGGTGCCGGTGGTGCCGGTTTACTTGGCGGGTTTGAAACAGATTCGTCCACCGGGAACGAAAGTAGCCCGGCCCGGCCCGGTCGCGGCCCATGTGCTCGATCCCATCGAATTTGCGCCGGATACCACCGTCTCGCAAGCAACCGACCGGCTCTATACCACCATGAAGGCCTTCCATGAGGCCATTTTGGCGGAGGAAACCGCTCGGTAATCGCTGTATTTGGAGGGAAGCGCAGCGCCCCGGTGAACGGCGGCAGTGTCCGAACACCGGGGGCTGTGCGGGGGAGCACCCGCTTAGGCGGCCGCTTTGGTCGGGCCTGCCTTGGCGGGGGCGGAGCGCTTGGCTTGCGGCTTATCCCCGGCTTCGGGGGTGAACGCCTTACGAATGGTTTCGTTGTTGGCGTTGAACGCATCACGCAGCATTTCACCGCGGGTCTGCAAAGCCTTTTGGGTGTTGTTCCACAACTGCTCGCCGTACTCGCGCTGCAATTCAACAAAGCCCTGAATGTTTTTAACTTCGGGCAGCTTACCGGCGAAGTCCTGGTTGAATTGAATGTAGTTGCTCAGGTTCTTGGAATCGAATTCCGCGAGCTTGCGGAACCACTCGGTGTTGAGTTCCATCAGGTCGCGGGCCAGTTTCAGTTGTTGCTCAATCGGGTTCATGGCAAAAGCCTCCGTGTTGTTTCGATTGTCGGGACCGCAAATGCTGCGATGCACACAAGAACGCATTGTGCATCACAGCATTGTGCAATGCAACAACTTTTTTGATTTTTTTCGGAATGACGCATCTGCCGCAATAAGCCACCATATGTAGTTAAGGCAATGCGCTCGAACCACCGCCTGTGGTTGGTCGTGTCGCAGTTTGAATTTTTCGACCACGGGACTTCCCTAATTTATTGAAGGGCGTGGTCGGTTAGCCCATCGACATCAAAAGTCATCATGACCAGGTCGTGCAGGTTACCGTTTCGGTCTTCCACAAAGTCGGTTAATAGCGCTTCCGCCACGAAGCCCAGACGCTGGAATGCCGCCTGCGCGCCCCGCTGGTCGGGGGTCATGTTGGCGGTCAGCTTTTTCAAACCGACATTGCGTGCGATATCGAAGATTTTGGCGCTCAGATGCCGGCCCAGGCCTTGGCCGCGGTAATCGTGCGCGACGGTTAGGCGCAGTTCGCCAACCCGTCTCGTCCAGCGCGCCGGGGTGCGGTCCACCGTTGCGTAGCCCGCCATTTTGTCGCCGCCCTCGTAGGCAATGATGGAGACGGTGCTGCCGTTAGCGACATTGGCCAGCCAATGGTCCACGGCGGCGGGCTTGGTGATGTCCACGCGCAGAAACAGCAAATCCTGTTCGGGGAGGTTGCGCGCGAATGCGAGGATGGCGTCGCGGTCGTCTTTACCGACGATACGCAATTCCACCTTGCGTCCATCGGCGAGGGAGACTTCCTTGGGATAGCCATTGATGGCGGCTGCATTGCTCTTAGTGACCGTCATGGGTGCTTCCCTAAATGTCTCTGGTTGAGGAGGTTAGCTGCCCGTCTTGGCCCGGCTTTGTGCCGCCCTGGACAACAGCTCTTGAAAGGCATCGTTGACGACCTCGGCCATTATGTCCAAGTCCGGCATAAGGCGGCGATCGCATAGGAAGTTGAAATAAATGTGTTGGTTATAGCTTGTTATCACCACGCCGAATCCGAGATTGCCGGTCAGCATCAATAACCCGAGATTATCCAGGATCGGATAGCCGGCAAGGTATTGGGTGGTTTGTACGCCGGGCACATTGGTGCAGACAAAGTTGTAGCCGAGCATGGGCGGACGCGGGCCGAAAGCGGGCGGTACGGGTAGCGGAAAGTTTGCCGCGAGCACGGTGGGGTCCCAGGGCGTCCCCACCAGCAGAGTGGGTGCCATGGCGACGGGCGGCACGTTTGGCGCGGCATCCGTCAACATCTGCATGGCTTGGGCTTCACGATTGTTCTTGATTTGCTCGGTCTCCCAGCGCACCTTGTTGAGCCGCGTCTTGATGTCCATGGGCTCGGCATCGAAAACGGGAAAGATGGCGGAGACGCGATTGCCCAGGGTACCGTCGTCGCCTTCGGTGCGCACGTTGACCGGGCACATGATGCGCAGGTGCTGGCCCGCGGCGCGTTCCTTGTGTAACCGCAAGTAGCGGGCGGCGCCCTCCGCAACGGCGGCGAGCACCACATCGTTGATGGTGCCGCCAAGCGTGCTGCGAATACGGCGAAAGTCGGCGAACGAATACTTGCGCCACAGAAAGTTGCGCTTGGGCCCGATGGGTGCGGCGTTCCAAGGTGCCGTCATGACGGGTTCGGCCACGAATCGAGTCATCGACTCGGTAGCCCGGCGCAGCATTTCCATACGTTCGGAGCTGAAGTTGGCCGCGTTGAATGGATTTTCGCCGGAAACGTTGTGTACGTTCTCCAGCATGGCCTCCGTTACGAGTTCCATGGGTGTGGGCAAGGATTGCGGATGCCAAGGCTCGGGTTCCGGCTGGTTGGCGTTCTTTTGCAGGTCGAACATGACCAGGGTGATGTCGATGCCCGAGGCGCCATCAATCATGGCGTGATGGCCTATTTGCAGCAGCACCGTGCGATCCGGTACGCCTTCAATGGAGTACATGCGCCACAGCGGCCGGTCGCGCGGCAGCACCTGTTCGTTCAACCGGACGGCGGCCGCAAGGGCCTCGTCGAGTGTTGAGCCTTCCGGCAGCCGATGTCGCACAACATGGTTGGCAAGGTCGAAATGGGGATCATCAACCCATTTGGGGTGCGCCAGGTTGAATGGCACGAGCGCCAGGCGCTGACGATAGCGGGGCACCAAATGCAGGCGGGAGGCGATTTGGTCACGAACCTTAGCAAAGGGCACCGCGCCTTCAATGATCGCGATGCCGGACGCATTCATGGGCCCGCTGGCCGTTTCGGTATACAAAAAGGAGGCATCCTGAGCGCTTAATCGCATCGCCGTTTCCCTACAACTGCAACGGTTCGGTTCGGCCCTGGCGGCAACTAGCGGTCGTCGCGCTTGCCGGGGGCTTGCCCGGTGCTGCCCGAGACCATCATGTTGAAGAAGTTTTGCCAGGGTGCCATGGCACCGGTTACCAGGTTGTGCATGAATTCGTCGCGCTGATCCGACGAGGCCGAAAGACGCTTGGTGAATTGTTCCAACAACTGTTGATGTACAACCCCCATATCCGGTAGACCCATAAAACGGCGCAGTTCCTCGGGCGTGAGGTCCAACTCAACGTTAATCTTCATCGACGGGTTTCCAAGCGGGTTATTTTGCAGCCAAGCGGTTGCGGATGCAGTATCATAGCGCATCGCAAACGCCGCTATTGCCGCATTGCAGCAACGTTGCCGCAAACGGCTTGCGAGTGTACAACACCCCGTTTAGTGGCGCTACAACCGACGGCTGGCCGCATCTGCGAGTGCCGTCCGCCGAACATCCCCGTGGGCCGCACCGGCAACGCGAAGGAGAGAGGTTTATGAGCGACAAGGACGAGCTGGCCGCCGCAAGCAACGCCGACCGGATCGAAGGTTTGTCCATAGGCAGCATGTGGGGCGCGGATCGGCAAACCATTGCCGAGGCCTGGCAGCGGTTTGCCGAATACATGGGTACGCAACCGGCGCTGATCTTGGCATCGCAAATGCGTTTTCAGGCCGAGCTCGCCCGTATCTGGTTTGGCGACACCGACACCCAACTGCCCGAAGACAGACGCTTCGAGGATCCGGAGTGGCGTAACAACCCCATCTTCCGGCGCGTGCGCCAATCCTATGTCGCCTGGTGCCGGGTGCTTGATGAATGGCTTGAAAAATCGGGACTGGAGGGCATCGACCGGCAGCGTGCGCAGTTTCTTATGGACGCGGCCAAAGACATCTATGCTCCGGTAAACAGCCCATTTGCACCGGAAGCCATGCGCAAGGCCGTGGAAACCAATGGCGCCAGCCTGGCCAGGGGTTTCCGTCATTTCTTCGACGACCTGCAACATAACCACGGTTATCCGGCGGTAGCCGACCGCCACGCCTTCGAATTGGGCCGGGATCTGGCCGCCACGGCCGGCAAGGTGGTGTTCCGCAACGAACTCTTTGAACTCATCCAATATCAACCGAGCACCCCACGGGTACACAAAAAACCCTTGCTGTACGTATTCAGCCAGGTCAACCGTTTCTACCTGGGCGACCTCACACCCGATCGCAGCCTATTCAAGCAATTGGTGGACAATGGCGTTCAGGTGTTCGCCATGAGTTGGAAGAACCCGTCCCGGGACGATGCGCAATGGTCGCTCGATACCTACACCGAGGGCGTGATTGAGGCGGTGCGCATCACCCGCAGCATCACACGGCAGCGCAATCTCGATCTCATTGGCTTGTGTGCCGGGGGGTTGGTGGCGGCAACGGCGGCGGGCGTTCTCAATGCGCGCGGCGATCAGTGGATTAATTCCCTGTCGCTGTTTGTTTCCATCCTCGACAATCAACCGGGCGACAGCGGCTTCACGCTCTTTGTTACCGATGCATCGGTTGCCGCGCAGAAACAGCGGGTGCGCCTGCAGGGCGGCATGACCGAGCGGGATATTCTAGAGATGTTCGCCATGTTGCGGCTCGACGAAAGCGTCTTCAGCTTCATGCGCAGCAATTATTTCCGAGGCGAGGATCCGCTCGCCCATCCGCTGTTGTTCTGGTCGATGGACTACACCCGCGTGCCCGCCGAATTGCAGTGCGATCTGATCGACTTGGGCCATAAGAACGCGCTGGCCGGTCGGTCTCTGAAGGTGTTGGGCGAAAAGCTGGATCTCGCGGAGATTCGCCATCCCGTTTACATCATGGCCGGGTTAACGGATCACATTACACCCTGGCGGGCCTGTTACCGCAGCGCCGCCCTGTTCGGTGGCGATGTCGAGTTCGTGCTAACCAGCCAAAATCATACCCAGACCATCAGTGCGCGACCCGATAATCGGCATCTTCGCTATTGGCGCAACGACCTGCTGCCAAGCAACCCGGAGGCCTGGTTGGACGGCAGTGAGGAAACGCTGGGCAACTGGCGCGACCACTGGGTTGCCTGGTTGCAAGCCCATTCGCACCTTAAGGAGGCCCCGGCGACCCTCGGCAACCGGGCCTATCCGGCGCTGGATGATGCGCCGGGGCTTTATGTGCGGGAGAAGTGATGGGCGCTTATTTCGCCCGACGCCTTTGTTAGGATTTATATACTTAACGCCATCTTCCACTGGATGTTGTGCTCATAAAAACGGCTTGTCACAATTTGTTGTGGTCGTGGAAGTCAAATATATAACTCCCCATTTGTTGCGATGCATAAGCTAAAAAAATACCCCAATCGGCGCCTGTACAACAGCACGGAGAGTCGCTACGTCACCATTGAGGATGTGCGTACGCTCATCATCAGAGGCGAGAGCATTGTGGTCGTTGACGCCAAAGACGGCAGCGACATTACGCGCTCGATCTTGCTGCAAATTCTTGCGGAACAGGAAGCGGAGGGGCACGAGAGCGTCTTGACCAACCGGGTGATCGAACAGTTGATCCGGTTTTATGGCGACCGCCTTGGCAGCGTGGTCGGCCGCTATATCGAACAAAGCATCCTGGCCTTCATGCGCCACCAGGATCAGTGGCGCACCCAACTGCGGCAACTCAACGAGATGAATCCGCTGAACCTGATGCGCCAAGCGTTTGATCCGAATTGGATGTCGCCCACTCGCCGCCCGAACCCGGAACCACCGCCAAGCGATACGTCCGACCCCCGAGGCTCGGCCGAGCCGCCGGATCCAAAGCTCAAGAACGCAGGCAAATAGCGTTGAGTCGATGCGCAAGCTGTCGTAGCTGGTGTTTTCAGTCATCGGATACCCAGGTTGGAGCGGCATCCAACCCGACCCCCGGGAAAGAGCGGGCCTGTGGGGTTTCCCTTGCCGCGCCGTTCAGCTCGCTCCATGCCCTCTCGTACAGCGGGAAGCATGCGCCCAGCGCGGCAAGGGAAACCCCACAGGCCCGCTCGCTGCCAAGCGGCCTGCTTAGCGATCGCGCCTTGGCCTTTGCCGAGTTGTTCCGGATAGCCCGCCTTTGTCGGATGACAGCATGAAATACGCGGCATTGGCCATCGATTTGGACGGTACCCTGCTGGTGGGGGACGAGATTCCCGAGGCCAACGCGGCGGCGATTCGGGCGGCGTCCGCGGCGGGTTTGCGGGTGCTGATTGCAACGGCGCGCTGGTCGCATTTCGCGGTGCGTCTGGGGGCAACGCTGGGTATCAAGGAGCCAGTTATCGCCTGTTCGGGTGCCCAGGTCTTTGACCCCGCCGGCCCCGGGGACGTATTCGACCGGCGCTTGCCAGCGGCCTTCGCCGAGGCGCTCTATGGGATTTGTAACGAAGAACGCTGTATCGCCACGGTCACCCTTGGCGATCATGTCGAGATCAAGATGGATGGCCGTCCCGACCAGCGCCACCTGGCACCCGAGATGCGTTGGACGGAGCGGCTGTATCTGCAGCGGCACGACTTACCCCGGGTTGCCGCTGTTCAGGGCAGCCGCTGCGGGGAGCGTATTCGCCAAGAACTGGGCGCGGCCTTTCGTGACCGGGTGAATATTCTCGATTCCATTGGCCCGACGGGCAAAGTCATTTTAGCCATCACCGCCCGTGCGGCCACCAAGGGCGCGGCCCTTGCGGCGGCTTGTGTACACATGGGCATTGAACCGCGGCGGGTGGTTGCCTTTGGCGATGCCGAAAACGATATCGATATGTTTCAGCTGGCCGGTGCTTCGGTGGCCATGGGCCAGGCGGACCCGGCCACCAAGGCGGCGGCTACTTTTGTGAGCAAGGCCAATACCGACGGCGGCGTTGCGCACGCCATCCGGCGCTTACTGGAGCGGGGCACCCTATAGGAGGCTCCGGATGCCTCTTCCTCACAAAGCCGAAAATCAGTTGGTGAGCACCGTCACGCCGCTCAAGCCGGGGGCGCCGTATACATGTGTATAGCCCGTGCTGGGTTTATTCGGTACTTGGCGTTCGCCTGCTTGGCCGCGCAGTTGCAGGCAGATCTCGTAGACTTGGCGCAGCCCGGAAGCGCCGATGGGTTCGCCGTTGGCCATGCAGCCGCCATCGGTGTTCACCGGCAGTTTGCCGTCGATTTCGGTGTGGCCCTCGCGGATCCACTTTTCCTGGTCGCCATCGGCGCAGAAGCCGTTTTCCGCCATGTGCATGATTTCGGCACCGGATTCGGTGTCTTGAAGTTGAGCCACATCAATGTCTTCCGGGCCCAGTCCCGCCATTTCAAAAGCGGCTTTTGAGGCTTGCATGGTGGGGGCGGGGGCGCGGTCGAGCGCTTGCGATTGGGAGAACACCTCAAAGGAGCCGAATTGCCGCGTCTTAACGGCGACGGCTTTCAGGAATACCGGATTCGAGCTGTATTGTCGGGCTTTGTCGGCGCGGCACAGGATCATGGCGCAGCCGCCCTCGGCGGGTGAGCAAAACATGTATTTGCGCAAGGGGTGGCAAACCATCATCGATTCGGCCACATCCTCGTAGCTGAACGGCTTGCGTCGCCAGGCGTTGGGATTCTTGGCGCCATTTTTATAATTTTTCACCGCAACGCGAATCAAGCTGTCTTCGGTAATGCCGTAATCGTGCATGTAGCGCTGAATTTTCATGCCGAAAAATTGTGGCGTCAGCGCCATGCCGATATCGCCGTACCATTTGCCGAGGCCGCTGCCTTCCGGGTCGACGGTGAAGGCACCGCGCGGGTGCTTGTCGAAACCGACGGCCATGCCGATGTCGAACAGGCCGGATTGAATAGCCATGTAGGCCGATTGCAGGGCACTGCCGCCGGTGGCGCAGCCGTTGGCCACGTTGATGAACTGCAGGCCGGTCAAACCCAGCTGGGAGACCATGGTATCGGCCGCACCCGCGGCAGCCGAACCCCCATAGGCGAATTGCATGTTGTCCCATTCGAGGCCCGCATCCGCCAAGGCGGCGCGTGCGGCATGGACGCCCTGATCGCGCCCGGTGACGCCTTCCGTGCGGCCAAAGGGGTGAATGCCGATGCCAATGATTGCCACATCCATGGGTTTGCTCCTTGCGATGCCGATTAAATTCTAAGCGATGTTGCGTTAAGACCAACGAGACAGCGCTGGGTGCCTGCCCCGCGGGAAATCGCGATAGCGCATTTGCGGCCGCGAATGACCAGGGCGCAGCCGCCCGGCCCGCCTCTCTCAAAAAGGGCTGCGCCCTTCACTTGCTGGCTTTGGTTGTGCGCGACCATAAAACGCCCACGGGGTTCAGCTTTCGTCCGCCGGGCGGAAGAAGTAGGCGATGATGTCCTTGCCGTCGCGCTCGACATATTTCTCCACCGCCAGGTCCATTTCCATGCCGATGCGGAGTTTGCCGATGTCTTCGGTTTTGATGCGTGTCTCCACCCGCACCTGGCCAGGCAGTTCGACGTAGCCGACGCCGAAGGGCTTGAAGGTTTCGGGTGTTTCCGGGCCTTCGTAGGGTGGCCGGTTGGGCAGAAACCCCTGAATGGTCCAAGTCCAGAGCTTGCCGCGCCGTTCGAGTTCGAGCGATTCGGTATTCTGGCCGCAACAGGCCGGACAGCCCGCTTGGGCGGGAAAGGTGACCACGCCGCAATCGAGACATCGGCTGCCGATTAATCTCGGGTCGTTGGAAGGCCAGGTGAACAGACCTTCCGCGATGGGTACCTGGTCGGCGATGCTTGGCATGAGCGCCTCCAATGGCTTGTTACCGTCGTGGGTGACTCTTTTAACCGATCTTGAACAAATAGCCAAATGATTTACCGGTCGCGTATCCGTTTGCATTGATTTGGATTTGGAGACTGCGCCAAATGCCGCGTACCGCAGTCGAAAAATTCAAACCGCGACACTACCGATTTCCCGCAATTCTTGACGCGAAGTGCCAATATCAAGATTCTGCCACTTTTGGTTGACCGGGTTCGAAGGAGGTATAGAACCATGCCGGACATGCTGACCACGCTTGCGGAGCAATTCGGGGACAAACCGGCTCTGATTGACGACCGGCCCACGGGGGAAGTGCTGTGTTGGAGCTTTGCGGAATTCGAGGCAAACGCCAATCGGCTCGCGAACCTGTTTCGGGATTGCGGTGTGGTGCCGGGCGATAAGGTGTTGTGGTGCGGACGCAATTCCCGTTGGCCGTTGGCTTGCGGACAGGCCGCGCGCAAAGTGGGGGCGGTATCGGTGCCGTTGAATTATCGGCTGACACCGGAGGAGGCCGCCTATGTTGTCCATAATTGCGATGCGAAAATCGCCTTTGTGGATGCCGAGTTTGCACCGCTCTTTGAGCGGATGCGACGGCAGATACCCCAGGTTGCGCGGGTCCTTGTCTACGACGGAACGCCCGGGGAAGGGCAGCTCGCGGCGGCGGAACTGCTCGATGACGCCAAGACGGATACCGTCGAAGTGGCGGCGGATGCGGCCCTAACGGGCACCATGATTTACACCTCGGGCACTACCGGCAAACCCAAGGGCGCGGTGCGCACCGGTGTTGGCGACCCGGCGCAAATGCAGGCCATGGTGGCGCTGTACGGCTGGCAACCCGACGATGTGTACCTGACCACCGGGCCCCTGTACCACTCCGGGCCGAGCGGCTTTTTGGCGGTGGGCCAGGCGCTTGGCAATACGGCCGTTTTGCAGCGGTCTTTCGATGCCGAAGACTGGCTGCGTCTGCTTGATACGCATCGTGTGACGGCGACCTTTGCCGCGCCCACACCCATCCGGCGCATCTGCCAGTTGGATAACGACATCCTGCAAAAATATCGGCGGGACCGGTTGCGTATTATGGTTGCCAACGCCGCGCCCTGGCCCTATGCGTTGAAGCTCGCCTACCTGGAGCGGTTTCCCGAAGAGTCCCTATTCGAGGTGTATGGTTCGACGGAACTCGGCGTGAACACCATCATGCCCCCCGAGTTCCAGCGCGCCAAACCCGGCTCCTGCGGGCGGCCCGCGCCGGGCGTCGAAATCCGCCTGTATCGAGAGGGTGGCGGTGTGGTGCAAGCGCCGGGCGAACCGGGCGAACTCTATGTGCGCACCGCCTCCCAGTTCAAAACCTATTACAAGGCGCACGAAAAGTTTCTGGAAGACCGGCGCGATGGTTGGCAGACGGTGGGCGATATCGCCTACTTTGACGAAGAGGGCTTCTACTACATCTGCGACCGCAAGAAGGACATGATTATTTCCGGCGGTATGAACATCTATCCCGCAGAGATTGAGCATGCCCTGGAATTGCACCCGGATATTTTGGAGGCGGCGGTTTTTGGTATCCCCAGCGAGGAGTGGGGGGAAGCCGTACACGCCGTGGTGGTCGCCCGGGACGGTGCCGGCCTTGATGTGGCGGCGGTGCAGCAATGCGCGCGCGAGCACTTGGCGGGTTATAAAATCCCCCGTTCCGTTGCCTTTGCCGCAGATATTCCCAAGACCGGCTCCGGCAAGATTCTCAAGCGCGAATTGCGGGCCCCGTTTTGGCCAGACCAAGCCAGCCGGGTTGGCTAGGAGCCTCTGCCTTCGGAAGTCGCGAAAGCGAAAAGCCGCTATCGCCGCCCCGCCGGTTGGTCGATTGAGGCGAATATCCAGCCATATGCAACGAAATCGACCGGCCGGCGGGGCGGATGAGAGCGGCTTTGCAGCCGCGAATTCCTACGGCGCAGGCTCCTAGTCAGTTGGGCCTTGGCGAAGTAACCATGGCGCTGTCGCCGCGCAATGCAATGCCGCGTAATTCAAAAAATAGCGCCGTTGTCATCGCCACGACGATGACCATGACGGGCAGCGAAACCACCAGAACCGCCGACTGCACGGCGCGTAAGCCGCCCACCAGCATCAATGCCAGCGGCAACACCATCAGTGCGAATGCCCAGAACACCCGATGCCAGCGCACCGGATTGGCCCCCGCCGGCAGGTGCCGGGTCGCGGCGGCGGCGATGGCATAGGAAGCGGAATCATAGGTGGTGGCGACAAAGATGAAGGCCATCAGAATAAAGGCGATCAGTGGCAGCGGTTGCAGCGGCAAGGCTTGGACGACGGCGGCGATGGCCGTTTCCGTTTGCCCGGCGGCGACCAGTTCGCGCACGGCGACGATACCCTGAATGTCCATCCACATCGCGGTATTGCCCAGTGTGATGTAGAAGAGCGCGCAGCCGAGCGTCCCGAAACCGACCATCCCGAAGATCAGTTGTCGAAGCGTTCGCCCGCGCGAGATGCGGGTAACGAAGATACCGATGTAGGGGCCGTAGGCCAGCCACCAGGCCCAATAGAAGATGCTCCAATCCTCGAGGAAGCCGGATTCGAGGATGGGGTCGGTCCAGGTGCTGAGACGAATAAATTCCTGCACCATGAGCCCCAGGCTGTTGGTGCCGAGTTTCAAAGAGAAAAGTGTGGGCCCGACGATCAACACAAAGCCGGCGAACAAGGCGGCGATGGCGACATTCAGGTCGCTGAAGCGCTTGATGCCCTTGTCCAAACCCAGGTAAACGCTCACCGCAAACATCGATACCGATACGAAGGCCACAGCCGCGTTCAAGGCGGCGGATGACGTGGTTCCGAACAGGGCGCCGATACAGGCGGCAATCATCGGCGTGGCCAAACCGAGCGACGTGCCGGCACCGCCAACCAGGGCGATAATGAAGATGAAATCCACCGCCCGCCCGAGTGGCCGCTGGGTCACGTCGTCACCCGCCAAACTGACCAGCGACGTGGACAGGCGCAGCTGTGGAATCTTGCGCTGGTAATAGGGATAGGCGATAGTCACGGTCGGCAAACAGTACAGGCACCAGGCGGAAAACCCCCAATGGAAGATGCCGTAGGTGGCGGCCCATTCGCGTGCCTCGACGGACTCGGGACTCAGCCCGAAGGGCGGCTCGTTAAGATAAAACGCCCACTCGACGGGCGACCAGTACAGCAGGCCGGCACCGATGCCCGCACAAAACAGCATGCCCATCCAGGAAACGTCCGAATAGGTTGGACGCGCCTCGGCACCGCCCAGCCGCCGCTTGCCGTACTTGCCCAACGCCAACACCAGCAGCACCACGGCGGCGGCCAGCGTGATCCATTGGTAGAAGATACCGAAGTTTTCGGCAATGAAATCGTAGATGTCCGAAACGGCGACCGATGTCCGTTCCGGTGCGATGACGATGAGTGTGCAGGCGATACCGATCAGCGCCGCGGTGATGGTGAACAAAACCCTGTCGATTTGCGGCGGAGCTTGCATAGCCCTCCCGTTGCTACCCGCTTAAGAGAGCAACACCCTAACCCAAATCCAACCGGAAACGCCAAACGGGCGTGCTACGGGTAGTGGCTCAATTTGAAAAATCTTCGTTGACCTCGGCCCAGCGCCGCCTCCATCACCATTCGCGGTATCAGCCCAACCCGTACCGACGATAATGAGCGCCTCAACGATTACGACCAGTTCAGCCAGGAGCCCCGTGCCCAAAGCCTCGAAACGCTTGGTCATTTGTTGCGACGGTACTTGGAACAGCCCCGAACAACATCATGTGACCAATGTGGTGCATACGGCGCGGGCGGTATTGCCGGTGGACGCGGCGGGCAGCGCCCAGGTTGTGTTCTACGATTGGGGCATCGGCTCCTATCACGACAAGGTGCGCGGCGGGATGCTCGGTGCCGGCATCGACAAGAACATTCAGGATGCGTACCGATTTTTGGTACACAACCATGTCGCCGGTGACCAAATCTATCTTTTCGGTTTCAGCCGGGGTGCCTATACCGCGCGCAGCCTCGCCGGCTTTATTCGCCACGTTGGCCTGTTGCACAAGATCAACGCGCATCGGATTCCGCACGCCTACCGCCTGTATCGTGGGCGGGCAAGGCGGGACGCGCCATCCGTGGCGACCTTTCGGCGGCAATATGCGCACGATGCGCGCATCGCCTTTGTCGGCGTTTGGGATACTGTTGGTGCTCTTGGCGTGCCGAGTCAAATTGTCGAACGCATGGGCGGTAACCGGCGCTACAGCTTCCACGACAGCTCTCTGAGTCCGAACATCGACCACGGCTGTCACGCCGTTGCCATTGACGAAAAGCGCATCGATTTTGAGCCGACCCTCTGGCGGTGCTTGCCGGGGCCGGGGCAAGTCATTGAGCAACAGTGGTTTGCCGGTGTCCACGGCGATGTTGGCGGCGGCAATGCGGATGCGGGCCTCGCGGATGTCGCCCTGCAATGGATTTGGTCTCGTGCCGCAACCCATGGGCTCAGGTTTGATCCGGAGTATGAGCGCACCCGGGTGCAACCCAATCCGCTTGGCAAACTGCACCGCTCCTGGGCGGGCCTGTATCGGGCCAAGGGTCGCCACCTCAGACCCATTGGAGAACTGCCGGAGACCTTGGAAGCCTTGCATCCATCCGTGCTTGAACGCCGCCGGACGCTAGGCGGCTACAGGCCGGCCAATTTGGAACGCTATCTCAATCGCTGAACCCGCCTATCTCGCCAAGGAACGCGGTGACCGCTAGCGGATCGGTGAGATCGGTGGGTTAAACCAATAACCGGTAGGGCGCCTCCAACAAATCGCGCACCGTGCCCAGAAATTGGGCGGCGGGTGCGCCATCGAGTACCCGGTGGTCCCAGGTTAGGGAGAGACGCATTTCCCGGGTTTTCTGCGGAGTGGCCCCTGCCCAGCGCACACCGTCGCGAATGCGGTTGACACCCAGAATGGCGGACTGCGGTGCATTGATGATCGGCGTAAACGAATCCACGCCAAACATGCCGAGCGCGGAGACGGTAAAGGTGCCGCCCTGTAGGTCGTCGGGTGTCAGGGTTGCCGCCCGTGCGGCTATCGCCAGACGCGAACTTGCCTCGGCGAGTTGTTGCATGCTCAATTGATCGGCGTGGCGGATGACGGGCACGATGAGCCCCTCGTCCAGCGCCACGGCCATGCCAACATGGATGTCGCCGACTAGCCTGATCTCAGACTCGCCGTAAACGCTGTTAACCATCGGGTGTTGTGCGAGCGCCTTGGCCGAGGCACGGATAACGAGATCGGTATAGGTCGGCCGCAAGCCCTGGTTTTGCCATTCCTCAATGAGTTGCGAGCGCAGTTTGATCGCATCATCCATGTTGACGTCCATGTTCATGGTGAGCTGCGCGGAAGTTTGCAGGCTCTCGAACATGCGCTTGGCGATGGTGCGGCGCATGGCCCGCACCGGGATCTGGCGGTCCAGGCCCGGGGTTGTTGCCGGTTGCGTCGGCTGATGGGATGCCGCGCTTGGCGTTGCGGCTTGGCTGGTGGCCGCGGCGGCGCGCTCCACATCTTCCTTGGTGATGCGGCCGCTTGGCCCGGTGCCCTCGACCCGGCCGAGATCGATATCCGATTCGCGGGCGAGCTTGCGTGCCATTGGCGAGGAGGCGAGTGCCCTTGCCGGTTCCGGCATGACGGCGGCCGCGGCTTGCACATCGGCTTCAACGATGCGGCCACCGGGCCCGCTACCATTCAGGGTGGTGATTTCAACCTGCAATTCCTTGGCGAGGCGCCGCGCCGCGGGAGAGGCGAGTAAACGTCCATCGGCCACCAACGATTGGGTGGTTGGCGCAGCGGTCTCAACGGGGACGGTTGCGAAAGCCCCAGGGGACGGTTTGGGGGCGGCTTCGTCGAGCGATGCCGCGCCGGCCTCGGGCAACCGGTCCGGTACCGTCTCGCCGGATTCGTAGATATAGCCGACCACATCGCCGGGTTTCATGGTGACGCCCTCGCCAACGCCGTGCTTGACGATGCCGGTCGCCTCGGCGTCCACATCGAGGTTGACTTTCTCCGTCTCGAGCCGGTAGAGCAACGCGCCTTTCTCCACGCGCTCGCCATCGGCAATGCACCATTCCTCGACGATTCCCTCGGTCATGTTCATGCCGACCTTGACGAGATAAATTTCCCTGGGCAATTCCGCTCCCTCCGTTTGTCAAGACCTAGCCCGCATCGCTGTCGGCCGGGCGCGGGCTGGCCATGCTAAACAATCCCCTTGCGGCCGCCAACTTCTGTAGCGGCTCAGGACATTTCGGACTTTTTGGGCCGCTGGATCAGGCAGCATCCTCGATCTCGACAAGGTACTCGTTCGGCGTCCGGCAATCCAGCGCCCAGTGGGGCCCGGGGAGGGATCCGCCGTTGCGTTCGATGTCCGGTTGCTGGAGGAAACGCCCCCGGCGGACCCGGGCCGAACGGGGACGGGACACCGGGAGCCCGCGCCCCCGCGATTCAGGGCGCGGGGGGCGCGGGCGGCGCCGGCGGCGGCGCGTTTCCCGCGGGGTCGGCGGCCGACCAGTTGGCGAGGCGGCCCGCCGGGTCTTCGACGAGGCTCATGACGGCGAGGTCGGCGTCCGCGGCGACGCGCAGGCGCCACTTGCCGGCGCCGTCGCCGAGCGCGCCCGAGTCGACGGCGTCCGCCTCCCCGGACTCCAGCCGGGCGGCGGTCAGTTCGACGGCGCCGCGCGCGGGCACCCGCACCGCCACGGCGGTGCCGGGCGAGGCGCCCGCGTCGTCGGTGCCTTCGACCGTCGCGGACGCCGCCGCCGGGCCGCGGTTCACCAGGCGCAGCCGGCCGCGCTGGCGGGTGTTGGAGCCCGGGTTGAGGGTCGCCACCCGGTGGACGCCGTCGGCGGACGGGGCGACCGCGCCCATGGCCGTCACGAAGCCGCCGGCGTGGCGCACGTAGGCGCCCGCCCGGAGGTCGATGTCGGCCGACAGTTCCAGCCGCCAGTCGCCGGCGCCGGCGCCGGCGGCGCCGTCGAGGCCCTTGGCGGGGTTGCCGAGCTCCAAATCCTCGGAGTTGAGGTGTTTGGCCTCGCGCGCGCCGAGGCCCAGGGTCAGGGGCCCGTAGGCGCGCCCGGCGTCGTCGAACGCGCGCAGGGTGACCGCGCCGGCGCGGTCGGAGGCGTTCGCCAGGCGGACGAAGCCGCGGCGGCCGAGCGGGTCGGAGGCGGCCGGGAACAGGGGGGCGCGGCGGACGCCGGCGTCGTCCGCGGGCAGTTCCGCCGACAGGTTGGCGAGGTGCCCGCCGGGGCTGGACAGCAGGCCCATGGCCACCAGGGGCGCGTCCGCGGCGATCGCCAGGCGCCACTTGCCGCGGCCGTCGCCGAGGCCGGCCTGGGGCGCCCCGCAGTCCAGCCCGCGGCCGGACTCCAGGGCGGCCGCGTCGACCTCGCAGGCGGCGCCGGGGGGCAGCGTCAGGCGCACCGGGGCGCCGGGCGAGGCGCCCGCGTCGTCGGTGCCCGTCACCGTCGCGCGCGCCTCGGCGGCGGTCGGGTTCACCAGCCGCAGGCGGCTGACCTGGTCGGTGTTGCCGGCCGGGTTGAAGAAGAGCAGCCGCAGGGCGCCGCCGGGGCCGCGCGGGGCCGTCGCGGCCATGGCCGTGGCGAAGCCGTCGGCGGCGCGCAGCAGGGGGAGCGCCCCGGCGTCCGCGCCGGCGAACGCCAGCCGCCAGCCGCCCGTGCCGGGGCCGGCGGCGCCGTCGAGGCCCTTGGCGGGGTTGCCCGCCTCCAGGTCGTCCGAGTTGAAGTGTTTCGCCTCGCGCGCGCCGAGGCGCAGGGTCAGCGGGGCGTATTGACGCCCGGCGTCGTCGGTGGGCGTCACCGCGACCGCCGCGGGCGCGTCGGCGCGGTTGACCACCCGCACGAACCCCTGCAGGAAGGGGTGCGAGGCCGGCGGCAGGTACCAGGCCGCCGCGGGCGCGGCGGCCGCGGCCGGCGCGCGGCTCTCCGGCTCCCCCCCGGCCTCCGGCGGCGGTGGCGGCGGCGGCGGCGGAGGTGGAGGCGGCGGCGGCGGCGGCGGAGGCGGAGGCGGCGGCGGCGGCGCGCCGTCATTGTCGGTGACGACCAGGTTCAGGTCGGGGCCGCTGCCCGCCGTGTAGCCGCCGCCCTGGACGCTGTGGCTCAGCGTCGCCCGGTCATCGACGGCATCGTCGTCCGGGGAGGCCGACACCGTGACGGTCCGGGGCGCGCTCCAGTCGCCGCGGGTGAAGTCGAGGCTGACGGGGGAGGTGGTCACGTCGGGATTGTCGGAGGTGATCCACACGCTCACCCCCGCGCCCTCGGGGGGTCGGGCGCTCAACCGCACCCCGTAGCTGGCGGCGCCGCCCTCGGCCACCGTCAGGGATGCCGGGGACAGCACCAACACGCCGAACAGCGGTCTCGCGCCCACCGGCGCCGACGGCCGGCCGTTCACGGCGCCGGCCACCGCCCGCACGCGGATGTTGTAGGTCAAGCCGTTGACGAGGCCGGTGACCGTGTGGCTCCGGGTCGTCGCGTCGCTTTCGGGGATGTCCCTCCAGCGGGTGCCCTCGAGAAGCTGGTACTGCCACTTGGTGATTTCGTCGGAGGCGGGGGCGTTCCAACTCAGGACCGCCCGGCCGTCGCCCGCCGCGGCGGCGAGGCCCGTGGGCGCCGCCGGCGCCGCCGCGGCCGGCGCGTCGTCGTCGTCCACCGTCACCGCCACGCTCCCGGTCACCGAGTTGTAGCCGCCGCCGCTCGCGCCGTGGGTCAGCGTCGCGCTGTCGTCCGCCGTGTCGTTGTCCTGCCCCGCCGACACCGTCACCGTTTGCGCCGTGCCCCAGGTGGCGGTGGTGAAGGTCAGCGTGCTCTGGTCGCCGTTCGCGGTGGAGTCGGTGTCGAACGTCACCTCGCCGCCCGCCCCGGCCACCGTCACCGTCACGTTGCCGGTGGGCTCGGTGGCCAGCGCCACCGTGTAGGTCGCGCTGCCGCCCTCGGCCACGGTCAGCGAAGCCGGGTCGAGCACCAGGCCCGGCGCGTCGTTGTCGGCGACGGTCACCGCCACGCTGCCCGTGACCGAGCCGTAGCCGCCGCCGCTCGCGGTGTGCGTCAGCGTCGCGGTGTCGTTCGCGGTGTCGTTGTCGGCCGCCGCCAGCACCGTCACCGTCCGCGGCGCGCTCCAATTGGTCGTGCTGAAGGTCAGGGCGGTGGTCTGGGTGCCGGGCGTGGTGGCGTCGGTGTCGAACGTCACCTCGCCGCTCGCCCCCCCGACCGTCACCGTCACGTTCCCGTCGGGCCGGCTCGAGAGCGCCACCGTGTAGGTCGCGCTCGCCTCCTCGACCACCGTCACCGCGGCCGAACTGAACACCAGGGCGGTCCACACCGCGGTCGCCGTCTCCGCGCTCGCCGGACCGGTGTTCGTGCCGTCGGTGGCGGCGTTCGCGGCCACCGTCACCACCACGTCCGCGCCGCCGTCGGGAGTGACCGCGAGCGTATAGACGGTCGCGCTCGTCGCCGTGAACGTGCCCTTCGTGCCGCCGGTGACCGTCACGTCGTCGGTCGCGAAACCCGTGACATCCTCCGAGAAGGTGAACGTCGCGGTGATGTCGCCGGTGCCGCCGATCCTGTCCGGCACCCCGGTGATCGCCACCGTCGGCGCGCCCGTGTCCGGATCGGTGATGCGGAAGTCCGCCAGGCTGTCGGCGCCGGACGCGCCGCCGCCGAGGCCGGCGCCGGAGCTCGCGTCCAGCGTGCCGAGGCCGATCACCACCGTCTCGCCGCCCGTCTCGACCGCGCCGTCCGCCGCCGCCGTCAGCGTCAGCGTGACCGTCGTCGCCGTCGTCCCCGTGGTCGGGCCGGTGAAGGTCACCGTCGCGTTCCCGGAGTCCAGGTTCGCGCAGGCCACCCCGGTCGGCGGGGTCGTGGGGCAGGCCGTCGTGTAGTCCGCGCCCCGCGTCGCCTCGCCGCCGAAGGTGAGCGGCACCGGCAGCGTCTCGCCGTTCACCAGGCCCCGGTTCAGGGTGACGGTGAAGGTCTTCGTCCCGCCCTCGGCGACATCCCCGGCGGCGCCCGCGAGCGTCACCGCGGTCGGGTCGTTGTCCGCCACCGTGACGGTGGCCGCCGTGCCGCTCAGGCTGTGGTAGCTGCTGTCCCGGGAGGATGTGCGGTAGGTGACGGACAGTTCCCGGCCGATGGGGCTGTCCGCGCTGTCGTCGGTGGCGCGCATCGTCACCGTCTGCGCCGAGTTCCAGGTCGAGGCGGTGAAAGCGAGCAACGCGCTGCCGCCGAACGTGCTGCCGCCCGGGCCGGCGAGCTCCAGCCCGGCGGGGGCGGTGACGGTGACCGCGACGCCTCCAGACGGCCGGGTGTTCAGCGCCACCGTGAAGGTCGCCGTGTCCGAGGCGTCGCCCTCGGTGACGGCCCGGTCCGTCGGCTGCGCCGTGGCCACGCCGGCGGTGGCCGCGGCCGTCGGCGTGGCGGTCGCCTCGGACGAGGCCGCGCCCTCGAGCGTCCCGTCCAGGGCGCGGACCTGGAAGCCGTAGGCCGTGCCGTTCGTCAGGCCCGTGACCGTGTGCGTGGTGGTCGCGGCGGTGCTGCCGGCGATGGCCGTCCAGGTTCCCCAGCTGCCGGTGTCCGGCGGGGTGCGCTGGCGGAACTGGTAGCCGCTGATGGCGGCGTCGGAGGGGTCGGTCCAGCTCAGGACGGCCCGGCCGTCGCCCGCCGCCGCGGCGAAGCCGGCGGGCGCCAGCGGCGGGTCGTCGTCCTGGATGGTCAGCGTGAACGTGGTCCGGGCGCCGAGGTCGTAGCCGGCGCCGTCGGCCAGGGTCAGGATGACCGTCTCGTCGGGCTCGCGCAGGGCGTCCTGGATGATGTCGATGTCGATATACGCCCCGGCCTCGCCCGGGGTCACGGCCACGCTGTCGCTGGCCGGCGCCGTGAAGTCCCCGTCCGAACCCCGGGTCGCGGTGCCGGTCACCGTGTAGGCCAGCGTGATCGCCGCCAACGGGGCCGGGTTGATACTGATGGGAATGGACGCCGAAACGTTCTCGGGAGTTGATCCCGCGGAGGATGCGAACTGCGCCGCCGGCGCCGTCGGCGTGGCGGTGATCGTGTCCGACGCCGCGCCGAGGACCGTCCCGGCCACGGCGCGGATCTGGAAGCTGTACTCCGTGCCGTTGGCCAGGCCGGCCAGGATTTTTGCCGTGGTGTCGGCTCTGGAGTTGGTGAAATCCGTCCACTCCCCCCAATCCACCGGATCGCCCGTCCCCCGGCGGTACTGGTACTTCGTGATGGCGCTGTTCGACGGGTCGTCCCAACTCAGCTGGACACGGCGGTCGAGCGCCTCGGCCGCGAGGCCCGTCGGCTTGGCGGGCGCCCCCTGCGGCGTGGCGGACACGGTGTCCGAGTCGGGGCTGAGCAGCGTCCCGGCGCGGGCGCGGATCTGGAAGTCGTAGGCGGTGCCGTTGGTCAGGCCGCCCCTCGTTAGCCTAGTGGTGTTCGCGTCACTGCTGCCGATGGCCGTCCAGCCCCCCCAGCTGCCGCCGCTTGCCCGCTGCCGGACCTGGTACAGGGAGATTCTGCTGTCGCGGGGGTTGTCCCAGCTCAGCACGACCTCGCCGTCGCCCGCCGTGGCCGTCAGGCCGGTCGGCTTGGCCGGCGGCGGGTTGGCGGCCGGCGTGGCGGTGGCGGCGTCCGAGGCGGCGCCTTGCAGCGCCCCGGCGCGGGCGCGGACGCGGAAGCCGTACTGGTCGCCGTTGACCAGGCCGGAGATGCGGCCGCCGGTGGCGCCGGGGCCCGCCCCGGGGCTGAAGTTGCGCCAGCCGCCCCAGGAGCCGGGGGTGACGCGCCAGTTGTCGTACTGGTACGAGGTGATGCGGCTGTCGTCCGAGGCCGTCCAGCGCAGCGTCACCTGGCCGCTGCCCGGGCCCGGCGTCGCGGTGAGGCCGGTCGGCGCGGCGGGGCCGTTGGGGGCGCCCTTGAGGGCGAAGCGGATGGAGGTCCCGATGCCCGGCCCGTTTATCCAATTGCGACCGGAAACGAAGCGTCCGGCGTCGGCGATGCTCCAGCCGGCCGCGCCGGTCTGCGCGTTGGATGTGGTAACGGTTAAACCCACATTGGCCGCTGCCCGATTCCTGCCGTCATTGACCACGAGGAAATAGGTCGTGCTGGCCGCGAGCGTGGTGCCGGCCGGGGCGGTGAACGTGTTCAGGGCATCTCGAGTGAAGCTGGACGGATTGGCGAGCGTCGCCACAAGGGCGCCGGGGTTTGCGCCCCCGCCGGCGCGGATCGTGACAACCGTGTCACGGCCCGACACTTCCCGCAATGGTATGTCCACCGCCGAGAGCGTGTAGCCGTAGCCGTTGGAACCGGTGGTGAAGGCCACTGCGACCTGATTTCCAGTGGTGAGTAACAAAGGCTGCCCCGTGTTGCTGACCAGCGTGTCCTGCGCCTGGGCGGCGGGGGCGAGGGCGGCCAGCAGCGGCAGGGCGAGCAGGGCGGCGGCGGCAAGCGCGCGCAGCGCGCGCCGCGGTCGGGCGGAAGCGGCGGGGCGGGGCCGCCTTTCAAGGGCCCGGCCCCGGCGGGCGGCGCGGCGGAGGCCCGCCAAGGGGCCGGCCGCGGGGCTGGCGGGATGATGGAGGCCCGGCATGCGGGCCGCGGTGGAGCGGGCGGGACCGGCGGGAGAGGGTGGCGCCCGAAGCCGGTCCGGGCGGCGGCGGGAGAGAGGTTCAGGCGCAGAGGCCGGCGGACGGGAGCGGCCCCGGCAGCCGGGGCCGGACGCCGGTTCCGCGGGGATGCCGGCGAGGGGGCGCCCGCCCCGGCCGGCGGCGTCGGAGCGGGCGTTCCGAAAGCCTTTACATGGCGGCGCGCCCGTCCGGCGCAGACGGCCGCTCACGCCGCGCATTTCGGGGGGGGGGGGGGGGGGGGTGAGGCGACGACGCGGGCGGAAGGCCGGACGGGCGCGGCATGCCGCGCAGGCATCAACGGTCCGGCCAAGGCATTGATGGATTTGTTTTTTGGCATAGCCGTTCCGATGCCTCCGGGGCTTTCGATCAAGGATGATAGCTTACCGCAAAACGAGCCCGCACAACACCGATGCGCGGGCTGCTAGATAGCGAGTTGCGCTTTGGCCTCCGTCACGATGCGCGCGGCATTGGGGACATAATGCGATTCCAGCGCCGGGCTAAACGGCACCGGTGAAAAGGGTGCTCCCACCCGGGCGATGGGCGCGTCGAGATAGTCGAAGGCCAGCTCTTGCAGTTGCGCGGCCACTTCGCCGCCAAAGCCACCGAAGCGCACCGCCTCGTGTACGATCATTGCCCGGTGCGTCTTCCGTAAAGAAGCCACCACCCTGTCGGTATCAAAGGGTTGCAGTGTGCGCGGGTCGATCACCTCCGCGTCGATGCCGAATTCGGTGAGTTGCTCTGCGGCGCTCAGCGCCTCATGCACCATGCGCCCGGTGGCGATGATGGTGTAGTTGGAGCCGGGGCGGACAATGTTCGCCTCGCCCAGCGGAATGGCATAAGGCTCTTCCGGCACCGGCCCCGTCATGGCGAGCGACATCTTGTTGAGAATGACGAACACGGGGTTATCGTCGCGAGCGGCGCTGATAATGAGGCCCTTGGCGTCGTAGGGTGTCGAGGCCATCGTCACCTTCAGGCCGGGGATATGACAAATCCAGGCCTCCAGGCTCTGGCTGTGCTGGGCGGCAAGGTTGCCGCCGGCGCCCGCCATGCTGAGTATGGTGACGGGCAGTGTGGCGCGTCCGCCGAACATGTAGCGCATCTTGGCGAGTTGGTTGGCAATCTCGTCCATGCACTCGCCCATGAAGTCAATGAACATGACATCAATGATCGGACGGCAGCCCGTGGCGGCGGCACCCACGCCGAGGCCGACGATGCCTTCCTCGGAGATGGGTGTATCGATTACCCGCTCCGGCCCGAATTCCTCAAGCAGGCCCTGAAAGTAACCGTAAACACCGCCGGCCCCAGCGACATCCTCGCCGGCCACGAAGGCATCGGGTTGCTCCCGCAATACCGATCGCAAGCCGTCCCCGATAGCAGAGACATAGGTTATTTCTTTATTTTTTTCATCTGTTTGGGGCATTTTATTCAATTTCCTTCGAGATAGTGCCAGAACCAGTTTTTGCTTACGTTGGGAGCCCGAGCCATAGGCAACGAAATCGACCGGCCGACGGGGCGGATGAGAGCGGCTTTGCGGCCGCGAATTCCGCAGGCAGAGGCTCCCAGGGGACGGATGAGAGTGGATTTGCGGGCGCACATTGCCAGGCGGGCTAGGCGTAAACGTCTTCGGTAATCGTGGCGGGGTCGGGGAAAGGGCTTTGCTCGGCAAACTCAATGGCCGCGTCGATTTGCTCGCGAATCTCCGCCCGCACCGCCTCGGCCGCTTCCGGCGACAGCACCGCCTGTTCGGCAAGGCGAGCCTCGAAACCCTCAATGGGGTCTTTGCGCCGCCATTGCTCAACTTCCTCGTCGGTGCGGTAGTTCAAGCCCATGCCGCGCACGCCCACATGGTCGTAGTAGCGGTAGGTTTTGCATTCGAGCAGGGTAGGGCCGTCGCCGTGCCGGGCGCGCTTGATGGCCGCGCCCGCCGCTTCGTACACGGCCACCACATCCATGCCGTCCACCACCACGCCCGGCATGCCGTAGCCGGGGGCCCGGTCCGCCACATCAACGATGGCCTGATGATTGGCCTGGGCTGTGTATTCCCCGTAGCCGTTGTTTTCGCAAACGAAGATGCAGGGCAGTCTGTACAGCCCCGCCATGTTGGCGGCTTCGTGGAAGGCGCCTTCGTTGCTCGCGCCATCGCCGAAAAAGCAGACGGTGACACGATCGGTTTTCTTGAATTTGCACGAAAAGGCGGCACCCATGGCGATGGTGGTGCCCGCCCCGACGATGCCGTTGGCACCGAGCATGCCGATCTCAAGGTTGGATACATGCATGCTGCCGCCCTTACCCTTGCAGTAGCCCGTGGCCTTGCCGTACAGCTCGGCGAACATGTATTTGAAGTCGCCGCCCTTGGCGATCAGGTGGCCGTGGCCGCGGTGGGTGCTGGTGATGTAATCGCTATCCGACAGATGCGCCATGACACCGGCGGCAACGGCCTCTTCGCCAACATAGAGATGCAGGGCTCCCGGAATTTTGCCGTTCTCCATCATCTTGCCCGCGGTTTCCTCAAAGAGGCGGATGCGCACCATGCGCCGGTGCATATCGAGCAGAACAGCATCGGTTATCTCGTTGCTCAAGGCTTCCTCCAAGCGTTTTTTCGCCTATATTTGACCCTTTATATCGGAAGGACGGCGCGGTGACTACATTCGCGAAAGCCTTGGCGGCGCAGCGAATGCGCTCGCGGCGGCGCAATTGCCGTTCGGTCATGTTTCTCATTGTGTGGTTGCCCGTTTGCTTGCCGCCCATGTCAAGCCGCCGGCCAACCGGTCCCGACCGCTGGCGGGTATGGTGATTGCGGATGGTCGGCCATAGTGGATTGTTTAGCTTTCCGGTGGCCGCTCCACGCGGCCAAGTACGTCTTGAAAGCTGCGCCGCAACTCGCGCTTGAGCCAATCGAGCATCTTGCGAACCGGCACCTCCGGTCCATCCACGATGCACGCCAAGGCCATGCCCTCAAGCAGGTAGCGGGTGAGGTAGATGGCCCGTTCAAAGGCTTCGGACAACGCCAAGTCCGGGAACAGATTGCGCGTATTCTCCTCCCAGGCGGCTTGGAAGTCGTGTAGGGCGGGCAACAGCACTTCTTCGAGTTCGGGGTCGGTGCGTGCCGCCATCTTCAGTTCCATGAACACCACGAATACCGGCGTGTTCAGTTGTTCCCAGTAGGCATCAATGCCTTCGCCAACGCGGCTGTATATGGCTCCCCGCTGGACGGATGTTTCGCCCTCGACAAACATGTCGAGCCGTTTGTTGTTGAGGTGCAACACCGTGGCCTTGATGAGCTCAATGCGTGTCGGGAAATGATGCAACATGGCGCCTCGCGACACGCCGGCCCGGTTGGAAACATGCTCGGTGGTGGTATTGCGGTAGCCGTATTCGAAAAAGCAATCCACCGCCGCGTCCAGGATGGTTGTTTGCGTTAGCTCGCTTTTGGTTTGCTGCCAGGTTTTGTTGAGTTCTGGTGCCGATGGCATGGCGGGGTCCGGGTAACGGTCGAGTTATTATCAGGGAATCGGCGCACGGCGCACAATCTGTTACCTGATTGGCATCCCGTGCCGCCCCGGCGAAAAAACCGTCTTGACTGACCTTTTTTGCCCTCCTATGCTCACATCTTTCGGGAGGGCCGGTGCAACCGGCAAGGATTGAGGCAATGACGGTATACCGGAAAATTGAGCGTTTCGCCGACCTGCGGACGTCGAAAACACCCGCCCATAAAGAGCCGGACCCGGAGCTCGGCCACGATTTGATCCCCAAGGAGCGCTATACCTCGCCCGAATTCATGAAACTCGAATGGGAGCGCCTCTGGACCAAGCTGTGGTTGATTGGTGCCTGGGCGGGCGATTTGCGTAACCCCGGCGATTACGTCACCCACAAAATCGGCAATGAACAGATCGTCCTGACCAAAGACGAGCATCACCAATACAACGCCTTCTACAACGTTTGTTCGCACCGGGGTAACCAGGTTGCCTATGGCAAGGGCGGCAACACCAAAACCTTCCGCTGTTCCTACCACCTGTGGGAATACAACCTGCGTGGTGAACTTATCCATGTGCCGGATGCGGAAACCTTTCCCCAGGGCGCGCCTTGCGACAAGCTCTCCATCGTCAAACTGCCCTGCGATAGCTGGGGGGGTTGGGTTTGGTTCAGCCTCAATGCCGATGCCGAACCGCTGCGCGACTTTCTGGGCATCATCCCGGAACATCTCGACCCCTATCATTTCGAGCGTATGACGCTGATTAACGATGTCACCGTCGAATGGGATTGCAACTGGAAGACATCGGTTGATGCCTTCAACGAAACCTATCATGTCCTGGGCACCCATCCCCAGCTCAAAACCATGCTTGAAGACATGGATGTGCAGATCGACTGCTACGAGCGTCATAATCGCTACCTGATTCCGTTTGGCTGCGTCAGCACCCACATTGAGGACGGCACCATCATCACCGAGGAACTCAAGGACTACATGCGCCTGAACATGCTCGACCCGGATACCTATAAGGGCGACGGGCTCGGTGTGCGCCGTGCCGTGCAGTTGAATTGGCGCAAGCTTGCCAAGCGCATGGGCTACGACTTCGATGATCTCAACGACGATCAGTTATCCGACGACTACCACTACCTCATCTTCCCCAACATCACCCTGAACATTCACTGCAACAGTGTCATGTTGTTCCGGCAACGGCCGCACGAGACCGATCCGAACAAGATGTATTACGACTTGCAGAATTACGTCCTGGTACCGGATGCGCAAGACCACGCGGATGGGCGCGACAATGGCGCGCCGGACGCCAATGGCGGCCGCAGCGCAACCGGGCAGAGCGCACAGCTGCCGGCTGGCATGGAGCGCCCGCCGCACCGCCAGTTCAAGCACGGCGAGGAGTCCATCGGCGAAGTGCTCGACCAGGATGCCTCCAATCTGGCGATGGTACAAAACGGCATGAACTCGGCGGGCTATCGGGGGCTGTGGATTTCCAACCAGGAACTGCGCATCCGGCATTTTCACAAAACCCTTGACGATTACATCCATCGCAATCCCATCAAGTGGATCTGATGGCATGACCGCCGCCGTCGCAATCGCAGAGGTCGGCGAGGGCGAGATGGTGGCCTGCGAAGTCGATGGCGCCCAAGTGCTCATTTGCCAGGTGGGCGGTCGCTTTTACGCCGTCCACAACCAGTGCAGCCATGCTCGGCAGATGCTGCACGGCGGTACCTTGGTGGGCCATCAAATTCGCTGTCCGTTACACGGCGGGCGCTTTGATGTCCGTACCGGCGAGTGTCAGGGGCCGCCGGCGACCAGGCCCATTCAGACCTTGCCGATCCAGCTTGAGAAGGGGCGGGTGCATGTCGATGTATCCGCGTTGGCGGAGCGTCCGCGGCCAAGGTTCGGGCCCTTGAACTGAATGACCCATGCACCCGACGCGAGCCCAACGAAAGCGGAAAACCGCATCAAAATGCGCCGCTTGGGGCCGACGCCGGTTTACTCGCATTGCGCAATCCGCTTCAATCGGCAATCTCATCAACCACTAATAACCCAAGGACACAACATGGATCTACAATTGCAGGGCGGTAAAGCGCTCATTACCGGCGGCAGCCGCGGCATTGGCCGCGCCATTGCCGAAGCCTTGGCGGACGAAGGGTGCGATGTCGCCATCTGTGCGCGCGGCGAAGACGGCGTACAGGCCGCTGTCGAGGCCCTATCCGCAAAAGGCGTCAAGGCTGTTGGCCAAGCGGTGGATGTGGGTGATGGCGATGCGCTCAAGGCTTGGGTCGAGGCTTCCGCCGCGGCGCTTGGCGGCATCGACAACATCGTCTCCAACGTCTCCGGCGGCAACGGTCGCACGGAACAGGATTGGCGCTCCAATTTCGAGCACGACATGCTCGGAACGGTGCGCATGGTGGAAGCCGCCATGCCGCATTTGGAAAAATCCGACAACGGCAGCGTGCTCGTTATTTCCACCACGGCGGCCATCGAAAGCTTCATCGGTCCTCACTCCTACAACGCCATCAAGGCGGCATTGCTCAACTACTCCGGTGCCTTGGCGCAGGAAGCGGGCACCAAGGGCATTCGCGTGAATGCCATCTCCCCCGGCCCCATCATGATTGCAGGCGGTGCCTGGGATAACATCAAAAAGCATATGACGCCCTTCTATGAGTCCACCCTCGCCGGTATACCGGTAGGGCGCATGGGTCGCGCCGAAGAAGTGGCCGCCCAAGCCGTGCTGCTCGCCAGCCCGCTTGGCGCCTACACCAACGGTACCAACATCGTTATTGATGGTGGCTTCACCAAGCGCATCCAGTTCTGAGCCGGCCATGAGCGAACAAAGAGCTATCAGGGCCTACATGGTGGCCGCCGGCAAATTCCATGACATCGACCACGCGCGGCTTGAGTTGTTGAAGCTGTTGGCGGAAGACGAGCGTATTCGCGTACAGGTCGCCGCGGACTTCCACGACTTGGAGGCGATAGGCGAATCGGATTTCCTGGTGACCTACACCTGCGACCATATACCAACGGACGACGAGCAGCTGGCGTTGCGCGACTACGTCGCCTCGGGCAAAAGTTGGTTCGCTTTACACGGCACCAATGCCATTACTCGCTTCCTTGAGGATGGTCGTGTCGATACCCCGGAGAGCGCGCCGGTTCTCATGGAAACCCTGGGTACGCAGTTTATGGCCCACCCTCCCATCCAGCCGTTCAAGGTTAGGGTCTCCGATCCGGAACATGAGCTGGTCAAGGGCATCGGCGAGTTTGAAACGGACGACGAGCTCTATCTGTGCCGCATCCATGGCGAGTTGCAAGTGTTGCTGGAAACCCGCTTCCACGGGGAATGCCAAGGCTGGGTCAACGACCAGTGGCCAAAGGATGAACCGCGCCCGGTTTACTACATCAACCGGGTCGGCGACGGCGAGGTGCTCTTCCTCAACCTGGGACACAGCCGCGGTCATTACGACATGCAGCCGCTGATGGATTATTACCCGGAAATCGAACGCGGTAGCTGGAAGCGGGAGGAGTTCTATGAGCTGCTGCGGCGGGGTATTCGGTATTGCGCCGACAGAATCGCGGCCTGAGCGCGCAGCCCGATGGGGCATCCCCGGCAAGCAGCGGACAAGCGCCGCGGACTCGAAAGAGATGAGCTGTGGGGCTGCCCTTGCGGCCTGTTCAGCTCGTCCCACCCCCTCTCGTCCCGCGAGCCGGCGGCGCCCAAGGCCGCAAGGGCGGCCCCACAGATCATCTCGCTGTTGATCGGTAGTGGCTCAGTTTCAATCCCACAGGTCATCTCGCTGTCAAGTCATGCGCTCAGACCCCCAATATCGTATAGGCCGGACCAAGGGTGCGCCCCAAAGGCCCGCTCGCTGCCGAGTGGTGCCTTTGCAGCCAAAACAACGCCCCGTCCTACTGTTGCCGTGGGTAACGTCAAGAGGCAAACATGAGTCGTTCATTTCGCTTCGCAGTGCAGTCCTTCAACGCCGAGAACGCCGAGGATTGGGCCGGTCAGGTGCGTCGGGCGGAGCGGTTGGGCTACTCCGCTTTTCATTTGGCCGATCATCTGCTCGGGCCGGTGCCGACACCATGGACGCCTTCGCTCCGGTGGTTGATCGGCTAGCGGGGCATTAAGCGCCTACAGCCCCAAAACCATCTTGGCGATGATGTTCTTCTGGACTTCCCTGGAGCCGCCGAAGATCGAGGCGGCACGGGAATTCAGGTAGCGGGCGGTAATCGTTTCCGCGTAATCCGGTCCGACCCAGGGCTCGTTGTGCCCGTTCATGGAGATGAGGTTGGCGTGCGCCAGGCCGTAATACTGCACGGCTTCCAGCTTCAGCTCATTGATCGCCTGGTCAATATCCACCGACACGTTCTTGGCGAGCGATGAGCCCGGTCCGGGCGACTCGCCCCGCGTCAACAGCGCCAGCGTCCGGTGTTCGGCCAGTTGCAGCGCCTGCGCGCGGATTTCCAGAGTGCTAACCCGGGCGCGAAATCCCCGGTCATCCCAGAGTGGTACGCCGTTGCGCAATTCCGTCTTGGCAATGGCTTTAAGGTGATCCAGGGAAACCTGTATGCGCGCCGCCGCACCGCCGCTGCCGCGTTCAAACTCCAACAGATACTTGGCCACCGTCCAGCCCTGGTGTTCGGGGCCGACTCGATTGGCTTGGGGCACGCGCACGTTATCGAAGAATACCTGGTTGACTTCGTGATCGGCGGCGAGCGTGATGATCGGTTCCACCTTGATACCGGGTTGCCGCATGGGCACGAGCAGAAAGGTAATACCGTGCTGCGGTTTGCCGGTGGCATCGGTGCGCACCAGGCAAAAGATGTGGTCGGCGAATTGGGCGTGGGTCGTCCAAATTTTGGCACCGTTGAGAATGTAGTCGTCGCCGTCGGCGACAGCCGCCAACTTAAGGCTGGAAAGATCCGACCCGGAACCGGGTTCCGAATAGCCCTGGCACCAATAGTGCTCGCCGGAGAGCATCTTCGGTAGATAGTGGGACTTCTGGGCTTCCGTGCCGTATTTGAACAACACCGGGGCGAGCATGCGCAGCCCCAGAGGAATCAATCCCGGTGCGCTGGCCCGGGCGCTTTCCTCGGAGAAGATGTATTTCTGGGTGGCCGACCAACCCGTGCCGCCGTATTCCACCGGCCAAGCGGGCACGGCCCATCCTTTTTCCACCAGAATCTTCTGCCAGGCCATGGCCAAATCCTTGTCCGCGAACACGGTGGTGGTGCGCGCCGCAGCGGTACGCATTGAGGGCGTTAGTTTTTCATCGAGAAACGTCCGCACTTCCTCACGGAACGCTTCATCTTCCCGGCTGAACGCAACATCCATTTAAGAAAGCCCCTCGGTACGGTGTCTTGCAAACAGGCGCTTGATACCCGTTCGTCATGGCGGCGTCAAATGAGGTGGGCGGCCTAACAGCATGCCACCGGCAGCTTCCGACGCCCCCAAAGGAAGATTTGCGGGTTTCGATACCAGTCGTGGTTCGACCCGTGGCGCACCAAAAGGAGACATTTCCAATTTGCGTTGACACCGTTTCGATAGACGTTGACGGACGGGAATAGTTGGCAAATTTCCGAGATTAGCCCGCCTATTCCAACAAGCCGTTATACTCGGCGGCTTTTTGGGGATCGCTCATGTCACAAAGAGTTCGGCGCGGTGGGCTGCGGGTAGCCGGGGAGATTGATCGGCTGGTGCGCGAGGCCATGTTGCCGGGAACCGGGGTGACGCTTGAGGCCTTTTGGCAAGGCTTTGCGGCCACCCTCGATGAGTTGGGGCCGCGCAACCGGGCGCTGCTTGCAAGGCGTGATGAACTGCAACAAGCCATTGATGCATGGCACCTTGAGCGTGGCGGGCGCCCGCACGACCCCGCCGCCTACAAAGCTTTCCTGACCGATATCGGCTATCTGCTGCCGGAACCGCCCGATTTCCGCATTGAGACGGAAAATGTTGACCCGGAAATCGCGCAGATCGCCGGGCCGCAACTCGTTGTGCCGTTAATGAATGCCCGCTACGCCCTCAACGCCGCCAACGCGCGCTGGGGTAGCCTCTATGACGCCTTCTACGGCACAGACGTCATCACGGAGGCGCCGGGCCGGGAGAAGGGCACGAGCTACAATCCGGCGCGTGGCGAGTTGGTCATTGCAAAGGCCGCCGAGTTCCTTGACCGGGTTGTGCCGCTGGCGGGTGCGAGCCATACACAGGTGCGTCTGTACGCAATCGGCTCCGGTACCGAGGGCAACAACCTACGCGCCGTGCTCGCCGATGGTGGCAATATCGGGCTGGTGGCGCCGCCGCAATTTTGCGGCCATGTTGGTGACGAAGGCGAACCCGAGGCCCTGTTGCTGCGTCACAACGGGCTGCATATCGAGTTGCAGATCGACCGCAGCCATGATGTGGGCCGCGCCCATCCCGCCGGTGTCAAAGATCTGATTCTGGAGTCCGCCATTACCACCATTCAGGACTGCGAAGATTCCGTTGCGGCGGTGGATGCTGAAGACAAGGCCCTCGTTTATGGCAACTGGCTCGGCCTGATGAAAGGCGATTTGCGGGAAACGCTGGAAAAGGGCGGCAGCACCATCGTCCGGCGTTTGCACGGCGATCGGCATTACACCGGAGCCGATGGCGAGCCGCTCAGGCTACCGGGCCGCAGCCTCATGCTGGTGCGCAACGTTGGGCACCTGATGACCACCGATGCGGTCTTGGACGGCGCGGGCCGCGAGGTGCCGGAAGGTTTCCTCGACGCCTTCCTAACCAGCTTGGCGGCCATGCACGATCTCAATGGCGGTGGCGCACACCGCAACTCGCGCACGGGCAGCGTCTACATCGTTAAACCCAAGATGCACGGCCCGGAGGAAGTGGCGCTAACGGTTAGCCTGTTTGAGCGGGTCGAGGCGGTGTTGGGGCTTCCCGCCAATACACTCAAGCTCGGCATCATGGACGAGGAGCGCCGCACGACCCTGACGCTGAAGGCTTGCGTACGGGAAGCGCGCCACCGCATCGTCTTTATCAACACGGGTTTTCTAGACCGCACCGGCGATGAAATACACACCAGTATGCAAGCCGGCCCCGTGCTACCCAAGGAGTCCATCAAAGCCGAGCCTTGGATTGCCGCCTACGAAGACGCCAATGTCGATGTGGGCCTGGGTACCGGCTTCCGTGGCCGTGCGCAAATCGGCAAGGGCATGTGGCCAAAGCCCGATGCAATGGCGGAAATGCTTGCCACCAAGGCCGGCCATCCGCAAGCCGGTGCCAACACGGCCTGGGTACCCTCGCCGACCGCCGCCACGCTGCACGCCATGCACTACCACGCGGTGGATGTGGCGACGCGACAGGCGCGGATCGAGGCGCGAGCCCCGGCCAATTTGGACGACATTCTGTGTATTCCCCTGCTTGGCGGCAAAAATCTCTCCGCCGAGGAAGTGCAGATGGAACTCGACAACAACACCCAAGGCATATTGGGCTATGTAGTGCGCTGGATAGACCAGGGCATCGGCTGCTCCAAGGTACCGGATATCCACGATGTCGGCCTGATGGAAGACCGGGCCACGTTGCGTATTTCAAGCCAGCACATCAGCAATTGGTTACACCACGGTATCTGTAGCGAAGCGCAGGTGTTGGAGACGCTGCAGCGCATGGCCGCGGTGGTTGATCAACAGAACGCCGGCGACCCGGCCTACCGCAATATGGCACCCAATTTCGACGACAGCTTGGCGTTCCAAGCGGCGCGGGACCTGATTTTCCAAGGGCTCACCCAACCCAACGGCTACACGGAACCCATACTGCACGCCCGCCGCCGTGCCGCAAAAGCCCGCGGCTGAAATCCCGCGGCCGTGGAGAGTGCCGCGGCCAGCCCACCCGCCGCCACCAGGGCGATGACCCAGGCGGGCAGGGCGGCGATTTCCGGGTTGGCAAGCACCATGATGTCGCGGTCCACATAAACCTCGTTGCTCGCCGTTGTGGGCTCGTTCGCCAGTTGCCTTTCGCCATAATCGCCGCGGTTGCCGGTAAATTCCGGGTTGCCGTCAAAGGCCGCGCCGGGGGCGTATTGAATGGCGCCGTCCGCGTTCTTGTCCACCCAACCGATCGACGGCTACGACCCGCGCCGTGTTGGAGTAATAACGGGTACCGATGAAATCCGGCACTGTAGCGCCTGCGGCGATGCGCGCCAATAGCCCGAAAGCTTGGCAAGCGAGCGCCAATGGCGGAACATTGAGGTTGACCCGGTGCGAAGGAAACCGCAGATGCCCGATTTGGAAGCCGATCTCTTTAACCTGGCCATGTCCGAAGAGGCCCAGCCGTTGATGGACTTGGTGAAAAAACACATAGCCGAAAATGTGGCGCCGATCTCGGAGGAGTTCGAGGCGTTGCAAGCAGAAAAAGACGATATCTGGAGTTGGCACCCACGCCAGCTTGACTTGTTGGAGGGGGCCAAGGCCAAGGCCAAGGCTTTGGGGCTGTGGAATTTTTTTCTACCCGATTCCGATATCGGCCAAGGCTTGACCAATTTGGACTACGCCTACATCGCAGAGGAATTGGGTAAGTATGCCCTTGCCTCCGAAACACTGAATTGTTCGGCACCGGACACCGGCAATATGGAAGTATTGCAACAGGTGGGCACGCCCGAGCAGAAAACGCGCTGGCTCGAACCGCTGTTAAATGGAGAGATTCGCTCCGCCTATGTGATGACCGAGCCGATGCAACCGTCCTCGGATGCGAAGAACATCAGCACCAGCGCCGTGCTTGATGGCGACGAATGGGTCATCAACGGCGAGAAATACTGGATTTCCAACGTCGCCGACCCGCGCTGCAAGATCATGATCGTCATGGTGAAAACCAGCCCCGATGCGGCACCGAACCGCCAGCAATCGCAAATTCTGGTGCCCACGGACACAGCGGGCGTCGAAATTATTGGGCCCATGGATGTCTTCGGCGATGTGCATGCGCCCAGGGGCCACATGCACATGAAATTCAACAACGTCAGGGTACCCAGAGAGAATGTGCTGTTGGGCGAGGGGCGCGGCTTCGAGATTTCCCAGCTGCGCCTGGGGCCGGGACGGATCCATCATTGTATGCGCTCTATCGGTGCCGCCGAGAAAGCCATTGAACTGATGGTCAAACGGGCCGGTACCCGTGAGGCTTTCGGCAAGACGATCGCCAAGTTGGGCAAGAATGTCGAGGTGATCTCAAGGGCGCGCATTGAAGCCAATGCCATGCGCCTCGCCGTGCTGCAAGCCGCCCAGGCGATGGATGTGCTTGGCAACCGGGAGGCGCGCGTTTACATCAGCGCGGTTAAGGCGATGGTGCCGGAAAAGGTATGCCGGATCATCGACGCGGCCATTCAAATGCACGGCGCCACCGGCCTTTCGCGATGGACGCCCTTGGCGGAAATGTATGCAACCCAACGCTATCTGCGCTTTGCGGACGGCCCGGACGAAGTCCATCATATGGTCGTTGGACGCAACGAGTTGCAGAAGCACGGGGTTTGGTAACGGTAGCGGGGCACCGCCGCAGTTGGCGCAGCCTCCAAATCCAAATCAATGCAAGCGGATAAACGACCAATGAGCCGCACACCGGCACCGTTCGCCGAACCATCAAGGGCGCTATTTTGAGGATGAGAACATGACCAATCGCACCGGACCGCTAACGGATATCAGGATTGTGGACTGCACCATGGCGCTGGCGGGCCCCTTCGGCACCGCTTTGTTGGCCGACATGGGCGCGGATGTCATCAAGGTGGAACCGCCGCGCGGCGACGGTTCGCGCCCTGTGGCACCCCTGCCGCCCGATTACGCCAATCCGAGTGCGCAGACGCCCGCCGGCGTGGATTTCGGTGGCTACTTTGCCAGCATCAACAGAAACAAGCGCGGCATCGTGCTCGACCTGAAAGAGGCGGGAGACCGAGCAGTGTTGCTCAGCCTCTGCGAGCAGGCGGATGCCATCGTCGAAAACATGCGGGTCGGCGTGATGGATCGACTCGGTGTGGGCTATGAGGTGGTGCGGCAGCGCAACCCCAAAATCGTTTACGGGGCATTGCGCGGCTTCGGCGACCCGCGCACCGGTGCAAGCCCCTATGCGGAGTGGCCAGCCTTCGATATTGTCGCCCAGTCCATGGGCGGTTTGGCGGGCATCACCGGCCCGAAGGGCGATGGTGGCTATCCCTGCGGCGCCAGCGTTGGCGACATCTATCCCGGTACCCTGCTCGCGCTCGGTTTGCTGGCGGCGGTGCATCGGGCCCGCGCAACCGGGGAGGGGCAATTTTTTGATGTGGCCATGTACGATGCCACCCTGGCGCTCACCGAGACGGTCATTGCGAACTACGGCTATCAACAAACCGAATTATCCGCGCGCGGCCGGCAGCATCCGAACCTGTCGCCCTTCGGCATCTTTCCGGCCAAGGACGGCCAGGTGGCGATAGCGGCGGTCGGCCCGAAACATTGGGCAATTTTCTGTGCGGCCATGGGCCGGGAGGACCTGATCGACGATGAGCGCACGCGCAACACCTTTGTGCGCGCCCGTAATCAAGATTTTGTGGAAGAGGTGGTGTCCGGCTGGACGGCCAGCCTCAGCAAGCGGGAAATCGTGGCCAAGCTCGGCGGGCGGGTGCCCTGCGGCCCCCTCAACACGGCGGCGGATATCTTTGCCGACCCCCATGTGGAAGCCCGCGGGATGATCCAGCGCTTTGCACTGCCGGGTGATAACCCGGAGGTAGCCGTGGTTGGCAGCCCCATCAAGTTCGAGCGTACGCCGACCACCCTATATCGCCGGCCGCCCCGTCTTGGCGAACACAACCGGGAAATCTTGGATGAACTGGGCGTGACACCCAAAAGCCGGGATGGTTGAGGCTATGCTGCGGAGCATGAGACGCTTATGCGCCCCCGAAGCCCGCGCCCTATGGATGCCGGCCCTTGTATTGTCGGGCTGTGCCGCCTGATGTCCGATTCGATTTGCATCGTCGATTACGACGCCGGCAACCTCGGAAGCGTTCAGCGCGCCTGTGCGGAGGTGGGTGCGCGCGCCATCATCAGCAGCGACCCGGCGCGTCTGCTTGATGCGGACCGCCTTATCTTCCCCGGCGTAGGTGCCGCGGGCAGCGGGATGCGCAGCCTGCGCCGGGCCGGCCTCGATACGGCCCTGAAGTCCGCCATTGCGGCGGGCAAACCGGTTTTGGGTATTTGCCTCGGCTTGCAAATCTCCCTGGCACACTCCGAAGAGCAGGATACGGCGACGCTGGGCATTCTGCCGGGCACCGTAAAGCGTTTTCGATTCGACCGGCCGGACCTCAAAATTCCCCACATGGGCTGGAATGAGGTGCGGCCAACCCGGCCCCATCCACTGCTAGAGGGTATTGAGCCGGGAGACGAGTTCTATTTCGTACATGGCTATTATCCGGCCCCGGCCGACCACACACAGGTCTATGCCCTAACCGACTACGAGACCGAGTTTGCCTCGGTATTGGCAACGGGCAGCTACTTCGCCACCCAGTTCCATCCCGAGAAGAGTGGGCCTGTGGGGTTGCGGTTGCTTGAGAAATTCAGCCGTTGGCGAGGCGCTGAGGACGTTGGCACCCCCCTCGGCGCCACCTTGCCGACCGCGTCTTCATGCTAAGCAAACGTTTGATTGCCTGCTTGGACGTGCGCGACGGCAAACTGGCCAAGAGCGTCAAATTTGTCGATACGAAAGACATTGGCGACCCGGTGGAGAAAGCGCGGGCATACTATGCCGATGGGCTTGACGAGCTGGTTTTCTACGACATCACGGCGTCGAGCGACAACCGTTCCATCATGCTCGACGTCGTGGAGGCCGTTGCCCGGGAAGTCTTTATTCCGCTCTCAGTCGGCGGCGGTGTGCGCACCGTGGCGGACGCTACCGACTTGCGCCTGGCCGGTGCCGAGAAAATCAACCTCAACTCCGCCGCCGTCAAGCGGCCCGCGCTGATTGCGGACTGTGCCCAAGCCATCGGCGAGCAAAACGTGGTGCTGTCTATGGACATTCGCCGTGTCGAACCCGGTCAACAATGCCCCTCCGGTTATGAAATCGTCATCAACGGTGGCCGCACGCCTATGGGCATTGATGCCTTGGCGTGGGCCTTGCGGGGCGAGCAACTGGGGGCTGGCGAGCTGGTCGTTAACTCCATTGATGCCGATGGTACGCGGGATGGCTACGAGTTGCGCCTCACCGCCCTGATCGCCGATGCCGTGCGCATTCCGGTGATCGCCTCGGGCGGTGCTGGCGAACCCCATCATTTGCGCGATGTCCTCATCGAGGGTCGCGCCGATGCGGCCCTGGTAGCCTCAATGGTGCATTACGGCGATTATTCGGTGAGTGAACTCAAGCGCTACCTGCACGGGCAGGGCCTGAAGATGCGCATGTCCTGGTAGTGACCCGGGCTGGTCGCAAGAGCAATGAAGAGCAGCGTTATGAAGGCAATTTCCATTGAAAACGGCAAACTCGTCTGGACGGAAGCGCCGGAGCCGGAGGTTGGCCCCGGCATGGTGAAGATCGCGGTTCGGGCCAGCGCCGTGAATCGTGCCGATCTCATGCAGGCACAGGGGCGTTATCCGCCGCCGCCCGGCGCCAGCGATGTGCCCGGCTTGGAGTGCGCTGGCGAAGTGCTGGCGGTGGGCGAGCACGTTCAGCGCGTTGTGCCGGGCGATCAGGTTTGTGCGCTCTTGGCCGGCGGCGGTTATGCGGAAACCGTGGTGACGCCCGCCGGTCAGGTATTGCCTATTCCAAACGGCATCGATTTGTTGGAGGCGGCCGCTCTGCCCGAGGTGTTTGCCACGGCCTATCTCAACCTGTACGGCGAAGCCGCGCTGGCAACCGGCGAGCGGGTGCTGCTACACGCCGGCGCGAGCGGCGTCGGCACTGCGGCGATTCAACTCTGCCGGGAGAGCCACAACCCCTGCTTTGTCACTGCGGGGAGCCAAACCAAACTGGAAAGATGCTTGGCCCTGGGCGCTGCGGGGGGCGCCGACCGCCACAGGGAAGCCTTTGCCGATAAGGTGGCGGAATGGACGGCGGGGGAGGGGTTCGACGTCATTCTCGACCCGGTGGGGGCAAGTTACCTCGCCGCCAATCTGGTCAGCCTGCGCCTCGATGGCCGCCTGGTGCTCATCGGCCTGATGGGCGGTGTGCAAGCCGAAGTCAACCTTGGCCTGTTGCTCATGAAACGCCTGCGCCTGATCGGCTCCACCCTGCGTACCCGCAGTATCGCCGCCAAATCGGCGGTAATGGACGGGTTACAGCGGGATGTCTGGCCGAAAATCGAGAGGGGTGCGATTCAACCCGTTATCGAGACCGTGGTGCCGATGCCCGAGGCGCAACGGGCCCACGACCTGGTTGCTGGCAACGAGACGGTGGGCAAGGTTCTGCTGGCGTTGTGAGGGCCGAATCCGGTAACGCCGATTGCCGGGAAAGAGCGGCCCCCCTGGGGTTTCCCTTGCCGCGCTGGGCGCCCGCTTCCTGCTGTACGGGAGGGTATGGAGCAAGCTGAACGGCGCGGCAAGGGAAACCCCAGGGGGGCCGCTCGCAGAGCCGAGCGCAAGCATAGCGCCCAGCACGGCAAGAGAAACCCTAGGGACCCCGCTCGCAGCCGAGCGCCCAGCCCATGCAAGCAAGCGGACCCTCACAACCCCGCCGCCCCGCTCTGCCGAGCTATGCGAGCAGCCGCGCGAATGATCAACCAAGCGAGCGCCGTTGCGCCTCCAGGGTGGCTAGGGCAGCCCTGGTTTCGCTGGCGCGGCGGCGTTCTTTCGCCACCACGGCGGCCGGTGCATTCTGGACGAATTGCGCGTTGCCAAGCTTAGTCTCAATGTGTTTTAACTCCGCCGTGCGGCGCTTGATCTCCCGGCTGATGCGGGTGCGCTCGGCGGTAATATCGATCAGGCCGGCCAGCGGCACCATCACTTTGAGATCGCCGACCAGGGCCAGCGCATTGGCCGGTGGCTGTGCGTCGGGTGCCAACCAATCGATCTTGCGTACCTTCGCCATGCGTTGCAACAGGGTCAGCGTTGCTTGCGCCAGTGTACGATCTTGAGCATCGCCGCCCTGCAACAGCACCTCGATTTCCCGACCCGGTTTGATGCCGGCTTCGCCGCGCATGGTGCGCAAGGCGGTCACCACCCCTTTCAACCAATCGATGGCCGCCTCGGCCTCGGCATCGGCTGGTAATTCGTCGCTTTGCGGAAAGGGTTGCAGCATGATGCTCGGCCCCGTCTTGCCGACTAGTGGTGCCAGATCACGCCAAATAGCCTCGGTGATAAACGGCAGAATCGGGTGTGCGGTGCGCAACAGCAGTTCCAGTGTGCGCAACAGCGTGTGCCGCGCTCCGCTTTGCCGCCTGGGATCGGCGTTTGTATCCCACAGCAACGGTTTGGCAAATTCCAGATACCAGTCGCAGTACTCGTGCCAGGCGAACTCGTGCAGGGCGTTGGCGTAAAGGTCAAAGCGGAAGCCGCCCAGGGTGATGTGGCAATCGTCCACCAGCCGCTTGCCGCGGGCAAGAATCCAGCGCTCGGCCAGTCCCAATTCCCGGGGGCTGTCCAGTGCTTGGGCGTCGGTGTTCATGAGCACGAAGCGGGCGGCGTTCCACAGCTTGTTGCAGAAGTTTCGATAACCCTCCGTGCGCTTGAGGTCGAAGCGCACATCGCGCCCGGTGGATGCCAGCGCGCAGAACGTCAAGCGCAGCGCATCGGTGCCGAAGGAGGCAATGCCGTTGGGGAAATCCCGCCGGGTATCTTTTTCGATACCGGCCGCCATATGTGGCTGGGTCAGGTTCTCCGTGCGTTTTTTTACTAATTCCTCAAGCCCGATGCCGTCGATCAGATCCAGTGGATCAAGGCCGTTGCCCTTGGTTTTGGACATTTTTTGGCCCTTGGCATCGCGCACGAGACCGTGGATGTAGACCTTGCGGAAGGGCACTTCCCCGGTGAACTTGAGGGTCATCATAATCATGCGGGTGACCCAGAAGAAGATGATGTCGTGGCCGGTAACCAGCACATCCGTGGGATGAAATCGCTTGAGATCCGCGGTTTTTTCGGGCCAGCCGAGTGTGGCGAACGTCCAGAGGGCAGAGGAAAACCAGGTGTCGAGCACATCCTCGTCCTGCCGAAGCGCGATGTTGTCGTCCAGGTTGCCCTTGCGGCGCGCCTCCGCTTCATTACGGCCGACCAGGATGTTGCCGTCGGCATCGTACCAGGCCGGAATGCGGTGGCCCCACCAGAGTTGCCGGCTGATGCACCAGTCCTCGATGTCGCGCATCCAGGCGAAATAGAGGTTGGCGTATTGATTGGGCACGAATTCGATAGCGCCGTTGCGCACGGCGGCCACGGCGGGTTCGGCGAGCGGCGCGATTTTCACGAACCATTGGTCGGTCAGCCAAGGCTCGATGATCGCTTCGGAACGGTCGCCCCGGGGGACGCTGAGGCGGTGCTTTTCCACCTTATCGAGTAGGCCGAGCTGGTCGAGGTCCGCAACGATACGCCGGCGCGCCTCGAACCGGTCCAAATTGCGGTAGGCGGGCGGCGCGTTGTCGTTGATGTTGGCGGTGGCGGTGAAGATGTTGACGAGCGGCAGGTTGTGCCTTGTGCCCATGGCATGGTCGTTGAAATCATGCGCCGGTGTGATCTTTACGCAGCCGGTGCCGAACGCCCGGTCCACCTGGTCGTCGGCGATGATACGCAGTTGGCGGCCCACCAGCGGCAGGGTCAGGGTTTGGCCAATGAGGTTTTGATAGCGCTCGTCGTCCGGATGTACCGCCACCGCCGTGTCGCCGAGCATGGTTTCCGGGCGGGTGGTTGCGACCACCAGATAATCCTTGCCGTCGCGGGTTTTAACGCCGTTGTCCAACGGGTAGCGGAAATGCCAGAGGTGGCCGTGCTCCTCGCGGTTTTCAATTTCCAGATCCGAAATCGCCGTTGCCAATTCCGGATCCCAGTTCACGAGCCGTTTGCCGCGGTAAATCAGCCCTTCTTCATAGAGGCCACGAACACCTCGACCACCGCGTTCACAAAGCCCGTATCGAGCGTGAAGCGTTCCCGCGACCAGTCCAGCGACGAGCCCATGCGCCGCAGTTGTTGCGCAATGTTGCCGCCGGAATGCGCCTTCCAGCCCCAGACACGCCGCACGAAGGCGTCGCGTCCGATATCCCGGCGCGTTTTGCCTTGAGCGTTTAATTGGCGTTCCACCAGCATCTGGGTGGAGATGCCGGCGTGGTCGGTGCCCATTTGCCAGAGCGTGTCGCGGCCGTTCATGCGGTGGTAGCGAATCAGCGCATCCATCAGCGTGTGCTGAAAAGCGTGCCCCATGTGTAGGCTGCCGGTCACGTTGGGGGGCGGAATGGCAATGCAAAAGCTGTCACCCTCGCCACCGGGTGAGAAATAACCGGCGGCTTCCCAGTCTTCGTACAGGCGGCGCTCTATGGCGTGGGGGTCGAAGCTGGACGCTGGTGGACGCGCTGATACGGCATTATCGGTTGGTTCTGGCACTAGGCCCCTTCCCAGTTGTCCAACTCGTGGTGGAACAGCCGATAACCCTGGTCTCGATAGTAGCGGTAGCGCTCCCGGCCGCTGGTGCGCCGCTCGCCAACAACGATTTCCGCGACACGCTCAAACCAACCGGGGAAGGCGGGCACAGCGTCGGCCAAATTGATGAGCAGCCCGTCGGTCGGCAAGGCCGCCGCCGCATCCATGCGTTGGCCAATGACCACGGGTGCCCCCCGGGCGGCGGCTGTATCGAGCCGGCCGTGGGGAATCAGGCGGTGTGGTGGATAAACCCATAGTAGCTCATCGAGTTCTTGGGCTTGCGCCTCGGTCTCGGTGTGCAGGTAGGATGGTTGGCCGTTGCGCAACGCCTTGGCGGCGAGTCGGCAGGCGAAGCGATGCATGGCGGTGCGCTCCACATCCTGGAGAACGTAGAAATCCACCCGCGTCATGCGGCGGCGTCCAGAAGATATTTGAACAGCAATGCCACCGGCCGTCCCGTGGCACCCTTGGCACCACCGCCGAAGGCGCTCCCCGCCACGTCCATGTGCGCCCAGCTGTAATGTTCGGTGAAGCGCGCCAGGAAACAGGCGGCGACGATACTGCCACCGCCGCTACCGCCGACATTGGCCATGTCGGCGCAGTCGCTGTCCAGGGCGGATTGATATTCCGGCCAGAGCGGCATGCGCCAGGCCCGGTCGCCGGTCCACTCGCCGGCGTCGACCAGGGCATCGGCAAGGGCGTCGTCGTTGGCGTAGACGGCGCTGGCGTGATGGCCAAGGGCGGTGATGCAGGCACCGGTCAGGGTGGCCACATCGACCACGGCCCGCGGCTTGTAGCGGCCAACATAAGCGAGCGCATCGCATAGCACCAGCCGGCCCTCGGCGTCCGTGTTCAGTATTTCCACGGTTTTGCCCGCATGGGTGCGCACGACGTCGCCCGGGCGGGTGGCATTGCCGTTGGGCATGTTTTCCGCCGCCGCCAGCACGGTGACGAGATTGATTGGCAAGGCCGCGGCCACCGCCGCCCGGGTGGCACCGAGTACCGCCGCGGCCCCGCACATGTCGAATTTCATGCCAATCATGGCCTTGGGTGTTTTGAGACTGATGCCACCGGTGTCGAACGTGATGCCCTTGCCGACCAGGGCGATGGGCGGCGCCTTTGGTTTGCCGCCCCGATAGTTGACGATGATGATGCGGCCCGGTTTGGTGCTGCCCTGGGTGACGGAGATAAAAGCACCCATGCCGAGTTCCGCCATGCGACGTTCGTCGAGGGTGCTCACGGACACCTTGACCGCGCGGCCCAGTTTACGGGCTTCCTTGAGCAGATAATTGGGGTCGCAAATGTTGGGCGGTTGGTTGCCAAGATCGCGGGCGAGTTCAAGCCCCTCGTGCAGTGCCTGCCCGGCCGCGACAGCACGGGCCACGTTGGCTCTGTTGCGCCCGTCGGCTTGGAATTGGATGCGGGCAAGCTGCGGGGTTTTGGTCTCGGATTTGTGTGCCTGAAAGCGGTACAGAGCCAGCGATAACTCGTAGGCGCCGACGAATGCGCGCCAGTGGGGATCGCGGTCTTTGACGCGCACGGGGGTGAGGCCCCAAACCGCGTTGCGCACCTCGGCGTTGCGCAGTTTGGCGAGGTCCGCCGCAACGCTGCGAGCCACTTTGCGAAAAGCCGCCGACTTGATCTCGACATCGGTACCGCCCGCCACCAGAATGCGCTTAACACGGCTGCTTGCCGGCAGGCGCACCAGCAGATTAGCGCCGACTTTGTTGGCAAAGTCTTGGGTTGCCGTTGCGAACAAGGCGCCCGCCCGCAATTCCGATGCCACCCGTTTGGCCGCGTCCAAGCTACAAATTAGGCAATGGGTCGCCGCGCTTGGGCTGCCGGTTTTTGTCGAATACTTCATAATCGTGCCGCTCGGGTTGGCGGGTGATTCTAAGCTATGGTCGCCGCGAGGTATATCAATCGGGAACTGTTGGCGGTGTTCGCGGTCACGGTGCTGGTGCTCTTGGTGGTGGCCGTGGGTGGCCGTTTTGTCGGCTATTTGCAGGATGCGGCGGCGGGCAAATACGCGGCGGCGGGCCTGCTCAATATCCTGCGCCTGCGCCTGCCCGGTTTCCTGCAATTGCTGTTGCCGTTCTCGTTCTATATCGCCCTGCTGTTGACCTTCTCCCGATTGCATGCCGAGCGGGAAATGGGCGTTCTGCAATGCGCCGGCGCGACCCCCGGGCATTTAATCGTCTGGGTTGCGGCCCCGGTGGCGGCGGTGGTCGGCGTGACGGCCTGGTTGTCGCTGCAAGTGACGCCGAAAAGCAATGCTGAACTGGTTGGGATGTTCGCCGAACAAAGCGCCCGCAATGCTTTCGACGCCCTGAACCCGGGCCGCTTCAACCGGTTTGCAAGAGATGGCCGCGTTGTTTATGCCGAGTCGGTTGACGACGAGCGGGCACGGCTCGGCAATGTTTTCATCTCTGAATATGGCCCCGGCGAACCGCTGGTCACGGTTTGGGCGGGGGAGGGCAGGCAATACCTTGACGAAGGCACCGGCAGCCGCTTCCTGGTGCTCAGGGACGGGCGGCGCTATCTGCGCACAAGCGGCGGCAGGGATTTCCGCATTACCCGGTTCGAGACGCTGAGCCAGCGCATGACCCGCGACGAGCGGCCATCCCGACGGGTTGAGGAAGACGCCCTAAGCACCCTCGATTTGTGGAAGCGCGGCGATACGCGGGCGCTGGCTGAACTGCATTGGCGGCTGGCAATGCCGATTTTTTGCCTGGCCGGTGCTTTGCTGGCGATGGGCGTTGCGCGGGCCCCGCCGCGCCACGGACGATTTGCGCGGGTGGTGCCCGCCGTCTTGCTATTGCTCGCCTATTACGTTGTCCTGCTGGGCAACCAGCGTGCGCTACTGTCCGGCCTGGTTCCCGCACCGGTTGGATTGTGGCCCGGCCATGCCCTGTTTTGCGGCCTGGGGGCCTGGTTGTTCATCCGCGCCGACAAAAGTTGGTGAGATATGCGCCTTAGCCCACTCATGAAACGTTACGAGCGTTATCTTGGCCTAACGATGCTCTTGGCAACCGGCGCGGTCTTGTTGGTTTTTTTGAGCCTGCTTTGCGTTTTTGCGCTCATTGAGGAAACCGCTGATAACAAAGCCGCCTATACGCTCACGGAAGCCCTGGTCTATGTGGCCTTAACCCTGCCGAGGCGTTGCTATGAGCTCTTGCCCTATGCGATGTTCCTGGGCGCTTTGCTTGGCCTTGGCCATCTCGCCAGCCGTTCGGAACTGGTAGCGCTGCGGGCGGGCGGGGTTTCGCCCTACCGGTTGTTCGCGGGGGCGGCCTGGGCGGTTTTGGGCGTGGCGCTCTTTGGTGTCTCTATCGGCGAGTGGCTGGCGCCGCCCGCCGAGTCGCTGGCGGAGGTGCGCAAATCGCGGCTAGTGCGGGGTGACCAGACCGTTGCCATGGCTCGCTGGTACCGCGAAGGCGCGCTCTATATGCGCATTGATGCGCTTGCCGCCGATGGCGGTCTCGTTGGCGTTCGCCAGTATCGCTTGGACGATACGGGGGCGTTGGCGTGGATACGCGAGGCTGCCGGGGCCGAGTTTGTGGTGGACGACGGCCCTCGTCACTGGCGGCTGCGCGATGTTGTTGAAACCCGTATCAGCCCAGACGGGATCAAAGCCGAACGGCACGAGCGGGTGCGTTGGTTTGGGGTGATCGACCCGCGCCTGTTGAGCGCGTTGGAACTGGTTGAACCGGTGCGCCTGTCGATCGGCAACTTGGCCTACCGTATCGCTTATCTGGGCCCTGAGGGGTTCGATACCACCGGGTATCGGTTGGCGTTCTGGAGCAAATGCCTGCAACCGCTCGCCATGTTCGCCCTGGTGTTGCTCGCACTGGCCTTTGTGCTTGGGCCGTTGCGCGAAGTTGGCGTGGGCATGCGCGTTAGTGTCGGCATTGTGGTCGGCCTCTGTTTCAAATATTTGCAGGATTTGTTTGCTCCGGTGAGCCTGGTCTATGGGCTGGAACCGCCCATCGCCGTGGCCTTGCCTATCCTAGCCTGCGGCCTTGCCGGCATTTGGGGTGTCCGTCGGGCGGGTTAGCGCACAGAAACCAGGCGGCTGCCGCTTAGCAGATCGGGCCAGGCTCGGCGCTGCCGGTCAAACAAGGCCCACCAATAGCCCAGGCCCAGCAGGCCCAGGCCCAGCATGGCGGCGAAGAAACGCACCGTTGCCTGGTTGAGCGTGATGCGTCCGGTATCGTTTGCAACCAGTCGCAGCCGCCAGGCGCGCATACCGGCGGTTTGGCCGGCGCGCATCCAAAACCAGGCGAAAAACACGAAGGCCTCCAGCAACAGCAGCGATTGCACCGGGGCCCCGAACACCGCCTCCCCGCCGTTGGCGATAACCATAAGCAGCAGCGTGATCATCCATAGCGCCAAGACCAAGAGGCCGTCGTAGATCATTGCGGCTAGGCGACGGAGCAGGCCGACGGGCGGGTTGCTATGCCTTTCGGATACGGACGTCATCGGTTGTCAAGCTCATGTGGCTCCTAGTGTCCTGTCCCGCAAACAAGTGATAGGTATAACTTTGTTCAGAAACTGGCATTCCCGTCCCGCACCTGGGCGCTGCGCCCGCAGAATTCTTCGCTTTGCATGGCCGCAATGGTGTCGGGGTCGGTGCAGTTGGCCCAGCTGCGCTGCCCCGCCGGTAGGCGCAGGGCAATGTTTGCCACCTCCGGGCCCTCCATGCCGTGCAGTATGCAATAGCCCTCCACGGTGGCGGTGCCGTTGTGTTCGGCCACCAGTTCGCGCGCCGGTGCGGCGGCATCGACTTCCGCTTGCGGATTGGCGTATTGAAAGCCGTCGCTCGGCGGCTCGGCACTATAGATGCCCATGGCGTGACCGCTTAGGAAGCCGCCGTTGGCGGTCACCAACGCCTTGGCGTCGGGTGCCTGACGCAGCAACTCCACGGTGCGGGCAATCGAGTGCATCACATAGTTGTTGAGCGGCCCGCCCGCAAAGGTCAAGCCGCCCGTCACCGTCAGTTGCCGGCTCAAGTCCAAGCCCAATTCGGCGGCGGCCACCTGCACCGCGATTGGGAAGCAACTGTACAGGTCCACGAAATCCAGGCGGTCGGCGGCCAGACCCGCCAATGCCAGGGCGCGTGCGCCGGCGATGCGAATGGCGGGCGATTGAAAGAAGCAGTCGCGGTGGGAGGCGAGGTAATGGTCGTCCGCTTCGGTTCCAACCCAGGGATAGATCCACTGTGCTTTTGGGATGCCCAGGGTCGCGGCCTTGGCTTCGGAGCAGAGAATGAGCGCGGCGGCCTGATCAACATTGTTATTCGCGTTCATCAATTTCGGATAGGGGAAGGTCACCGCCCGGTTGGCGGGCGAGGGCGTGCGAATCTCCGCAGCGGATTTGGCCTCGCGAATCCAGGCGTGGGGGTTGCCTGCGGCCACGCGGCTGAACCCGGCCCAGAGGTTCGATATGCGCCGTAAATGGTCGTCCAGGCTCTCGCCGAGATGGTGGCGCCGGGCGGTTTCAAAAATGGCGTAGAGCTGCACCGCCCGGCGTATCCCCAAGGCGTTTTCCGCTGGATGGCCCATGGGCCCGTCGCTGCCGATGTAGAGATCCGGTGTCCCGCCAATACTCCGCCATTGCAACTTCAGGCCGGCGCGGCGCGCCCTGGCCTGGGTTTGGCCACACTCGGCCCCGGTCATGATAATGATGTCGTGCCGGCCCGACTGGATGTCGAGCGCGGAACGGTTGAGCACCTTTTGCACATGGTTGCCCCCGAATGGAGCGAGGGCGGTTTCCGCACGGGTGTTGCCGATGGCCTCACGGATCGCCCCGGCGGGGTTTTCGTAGCGCCAGAACCCGCGAATGACGCGCACCGAAGCAGCCTGCCGCAACAGGGCGGTGCTGCCGGCGTCTTGCGCTGCCGCCTTTACCGCATCCATCATCAGATCAATGGGTTCGCGCGCGGTCAGCGGGTCGGTTGCGCGTTGCTCAACCTGGCTGATGCCAACCAGAACAGGTTTGTTCACCGGTAAACTCCAACAATTGCCCAGGCGGCATCATACCTTGACGCGACCTCAGCTCGACCACTCGGCTCCTAACCCACCTATCTCACCAAGCCGTTTGTCCGTTTGATCTGTTTTCCATGATTTTGCTCGATTTTCCGAGAAATGCAGGCTGCCGCCCGATTGACAAGCTGCGCTGGCCGCGCCCCCGCTGGTCTTTTGCCCGTCGGTTGCGAACGCTCAATAGCGGTTCTATGGACTTGTGCTAAAGTGCCGGCATGTCTACCGAAACACGAATAGCAGTTCTTGAGGAACGTATGAAAACCATGCAAGCGGAATACAAGACCGACATTAAAGACTTGGCGAAGCAAATGGCCGAGCGTGATACGCGCATTATCTTTTGGATGATTGGCACGGTTGCCTTTGGTGTCTCGATTCTCGGTCTGATTATTGCCTTGACCTAGGGGCCTGCGCCGCGGCGCAGACATTCAGGTTCCCCGGCAACTTTGACTACTTAACAGTGGTCCTGGAGAACGAGGGCAGGGACCACGGGAACCCCGTCACCTCGCTGAACGGCACCTTGTTCACCGACACGCAAGTTACGCCTGCTATTAGTAACTTGGATATTGAGGCCCTGGACTGGCCCGGCACCGCGCTACTCGGCGTCGGCGCGGCATCCCGGTGCGCGTACGGCAGCGGTGCGGCAACGCGGCTGGTCGGCTTCCACAACGCCACCGGCAAGTACACCAACGGCATGCCCATCGCAGAAGCCTGCACGTACTGGGGCCGGCCAAAGTGCTCAAGAACGGTCACCGTTCGTGGACGAACGTACACGGCCAATCGCGGCAGCGAATGGGCCAGGGCACATCCACCACGAGCTTTCCTGTTTGAAAGGTGAGTTTGGTGCCTGGGGAGAGACTCGAACTCTCACATGGTTGCCCATACCAGATTTTGAGTCTGGCGCGTCTACCGATTTCGCCACCCAGGCCTTGGGTGTTGACGGTTGCTCCGCCGGGGGCGCATCTTACCACCCGGAAGCGTCTGCGAGTAAAATGCGGCCCGCGCGCGGTGAATCAATTTGGACGTGCGGGCTAGGTGCCTCTGCCTGCGGAAGTCGCGAAAGCGAAAAGCCGCTCTTTTCGAAGGCGGAGACCCCCAGAGCAGGCCGGGTTGCCGAAGCGCCCCCTTGACATAGGCGGGCACGGCTCAAGGGTGGCGGGTCAATAAATTCAAACGCATACAAAAGGCGCCCCCTTGCAAAAATCCGACTTTGCCTACCAACTCCCCCAAGCGCTGATCGCCCAAAGGCCCCGCCCCGAGCGCGAGCAGAGCCGACTGCTGTGTGTTGGCGAGAACAACTTGGGACACAAACGATTCCGCGACTTACCCGCCCTGTTGTCGCCCGGTGACCTCTTGGTGGTGAACGACACCAAGGTCATCAAGGCTCGGTTGCGTGGGCAAAAAGACAGCGGTGGCTCGGTTGAGCTGCTGGTGGAGCGCATCGAGTCGGAGTGGACGGCGCTGTGCCAAGCTCGCTCAAGCAAAACCTTGCGGGCGGGCCGATCGGTTGAGGTGGCCGGCCACAAGGTCACCGTTGTTGAGCGGATGGCGGAGTTCCACCGTTTGCGGTTTCCGATACCGGTCGCGGATTTTCTGGAGCGGTTCGGGGAAACACCGCTGCCGCCCTACATCGACAGGTCGCCCGAACCCATCGACCACCGGCGCTATCAGACGGTCTACGCCAACCACCCCGGCGCGGTCGCCGCCCCCACCGCCGGATTACATTTTTCCGAAGCGCTTTTTGCCGCTTTGGCCGGGGCCGGTGTCGGCGTCGCCAAAATCACCCTGCATGTTGGAGCGGGCACCTTCCAGCCCGTGCGCGTTGCGGATATCCGCCAGCACCGCATGCACAGGGAGCGCTACCTGATATCGGCACAGGCCGCGACGCTTATGCAAGCCTGTCGTGTACGCGGCGGGCGCCTTGTTGCGGTGGGCACCACGGTTGTGCGCGCGCTCGAAAGCGCGGCGGATGCCCAGGCCGTTATTCGCCCGGGCCAAGCGGAAACCAGCCTTTTCATTAGGCCCGGCTATCAATTTCGAGCCGTCGATGCAATGATTACCAACTTCCACCTGCCGGAATCCACGCTGCTCATGCTCGTCTGCGCCTTCGCGGGGCGCAGGCGCATTATGGTGGCCTACGCCGAGGCCGTTGCCCAGGGCTATCGTTTCTTCAGCTATGGGGATGCCATGTTCACAAACCGCTACGACGAGGATGTTTGAACTGCTCGCCACCCAAGGCGCGGCGCGGCGCGGCCGGCTCACCACCGCCCACGGTGCGATCGAAACGCCGGTCTTCATGCCCTGCGGCACCTATGGCACGGTTAAGGGCATGACGCCGACGGCACTCCGGACGCTGGGCACGCAAATCCTGCTGGGCAATACCTTCCACCTGATGTTGCGCCCCGGCGATGCCCTGATTCGCGACCTGGGCGGTCTGCATCGCTTCATGGGATGGGATGGCCCCATTCTCACCGACAGCGGCGGCTTTCAGATTTGGAGCCTTGGCGAATTGTGCCGCATCGAGGCGGACGGCGTGACATTCCGCTCCCCGGTTAACGGTGACCGGGTTCGCCTGACACCGCAGCGCTCCATCGAGGTACAGCGCCACTTGGGTTCGGATATCGTGATGGTATTGGATGAATGCACGCCCTATCCGGCGACGGAGGCGCAGGCGCGGGCTTCCATGGCGTTATCTTTGGATTGGGCGGCGCGCGGTAAAACGGCGTTTCAAGCGCTAGGCCGGCATGCTGCGGAGAATGGCACGAACAACCCCGAGCGGCACCCGGCCCCGGTCCGCAACGGGCATCTTCTGTTCGGCATCATCCAGGGTGGCCTGTTCGCGAACCTGCGTGCGGCCAGCCTTGCCGGTTTGACCGAGATCGGCTTTGACGGCTACGCCGTTGGCGGCCTCTCCGTGGGGGAACCCAAAGAGGAAATGGATGCCGTCCTGCGCAACCTGACGCCCCTGATGCCCCCGGACCGGCCACGCTATCTGATGGGCGTCGGCACCCCTCAAGACCTGTTGCGCGGCGTACAACTCGGTATCGACCTATTCGATTGCGTGCTGCCTACCCGCAACGGCCGCAACGGCTACCTGTTCACGAGCCGGGGCCTGGTCAAGATTCGCAACGCCCGACACCGCCATGCCGATATTCCCCTCGATCCGGAATGCGCCTGCTACAGCTGCGCCAACTTCTCCCGCGCCTATCTGCATCACCTCGATCGCTGCAACGAGATGCTCGGCCCCATCCTGATGACAGAGCACAACCTGCACTACTACCATGACCTGATGCGTCGATTGCGCGGTTCTATCGAAACGGGTACATTGCCGAGCCTCGCCAAAACGCTATACGACGGTTGGAATACACAAGATGAGTTTGTTTGAGTCGGCCCATGCCACCGATGCTGGCACCGGCGCCGGCGGATCGGGCCTCATTAACCTGCTCTTTTTGGGCGGCTTCGTGCTGATCTTCTACTTCCTGCTCATCCGCCCGCAAAGCAAACGCCGCAAGGAGCATGCGGCGCTCGTGGCGGCGCTATCCAAGGGCGACGAAGTGATTACGGCGGGCGGCATCGTCGGTAGCGTCACCAAGGTCGAAGATGATTTCGTGAAGGTGCAGTTGGCTTCAAAACTGGAGGTGCGCATCCAGAAATCCGCCGTTAGCGCCACCTTACCCAAGGGCACGCTGAAAACGCTGGACGAGGCGAGCTAGGAGCCTCTGCCATTCAAGAGGTATAGGCGACCTATGCAAACCGGCCGTGGTTCGGGCCTGTTCGGCCAAGGTATGCTTGGCTTGCCGCAGGCCGGTCAGCGGGTGCCCAACCGCTCTTCCCCCGGCCGCTACCTCTTTGTTCTGCTCGTCTTCGTGATCGGTGCCATTTACGCGGCCCCAAACCTCTTTCAACCCGACCCGGCGCTGCAAATCAAGCCGGAAGATACCACCGTTGCCATTGATCCGGCGCTTTTGGCACGGGTGCGCACGGCTTTGACGGAAGCCGGCATCGAGGTGATCGGCGCGGAAATTGTCGATGGTTCGGTGTTCGTGCGCTTGGCCGACGACGACAGCCAACTGCGCGCGCGCGAACGGGTCGTGCGCGCCCTTGAATCGCTCGACGAACACTATGTGGTGGCTTTAACGCGCGCTTCCACCACGCCCCAATGGTTACAGGATTTGGGCGCGAAACCCATGTCGCTGGGCCTCGATCTCTCCGGAGGCGTGCATCTGCTATTGCAGGTGGACATGGACAAGTTCCTAAGAGACCGCATGGTCAGTATGCAGGAGACCGCCCGCGATGCCCTTGTGCAGGCCCGGTTGCGCTATGTCGGCCGTGATTGGATCGAGGGTACCCTGCTGAAAATTCCGTTTCGCACCCCCGCCGCGCGCGATCAGGCCGTTGCGGTTTTGACCGAGAAGTTCGATGGCTTCACCATCGAGAGCCTCGATGAGGCGGGTGGCTTCCTGCTTCAGTTCACCATGACGGAGGAATATCTCCGGGAACTGGAGGATTCCGCCATCTCGCAAAATCTGCAGAGCCTGCGCAACCGAGTCAACGAACTCGGTGTTTCCGAGCCGCTGGTGCAGCGCCTTGGCCGGGAGCGCATCGTGCTCGACCTGCCGGGTATACAGGACAGCGCCGAGGCCAAGCGCATTATCAACAAATTCGCCAATCTCGATTTCCGGCTCGTGGCCCTGGGCAACGACCGCAGCGCCCTCACCGAAACCTACAGCTACGAAGGTGCGCCGGTGGTGTTGTTGCGGCAGAACATCGTCACCGGCGACCAGGTCATCAACGCCACCCAAAACTACGACCCGGAAACCAGCCAGCCGCAGGTGAGCATTCGGCTGAACAATGATGGCGGCATCAGCATGAACGAGGCCACCAAGGATAATGTAGGCCGCTCCATGGCCATCATCTTCATCGAGCAGAAGCCACGCAGCCGGGTGGTGCTGGTCGATGGCGAGGAAACGGTTGAGCGCTATACGGAAGAGGAACGGCGCGTGATCAGCGTGGCAACCATTCAATCGGCGCTCGGGTTCAATTTCCGCATTACCGGGCTGGATATCGGCGAGGCGCGCGATTTGGCGCTGTTGCTGCGGGCCGGAGCCCTGGCGGCGCCCATGTACATCGTCGAGGAGCGCACCGTGGGCGCGAGCCTCGGCGAAGAGAATATTGAGCGCGGCCAGCAATCCGTGGTCGCCGGTTTCATTCTGGTGATGATCTTTATGCTGGTTTATTACAAGGGTTTTGGCTTGATCGCCGATATCGCGCTCGCCACCAACCTGGTGCTGCTCTTCGCCATTATGTCGGTACTTGGCGCCACCCTGACTTTACCCGGCATTGCCGGTATCGTGTTGACCGTCGGCATGGCCGTCGACGCCAATGTGCTGATTTTCTCCCGCATCAAGGAAGAGCTACAAAACCGCAGCCCACAACAGGCGATACAAGCGGGTTTCGACCGCGCCATCCTCACCATCCTGGATGCCAATATCACCACTTTTTTCGTGGCCATTATCTTGTTTTCCATCGGCAGCGGGCCGGTCAAGGGTTTTGCCGTAACGCTGGCGGTGGGCATCGTCACATCCATGTTCACCGCCATCATGGGTACCCGGACGCTGATTAATCTGTTCTACGGCGGACGCAAGCTCAAGGCGCTGCGGATATGAGGCTGCCGACGTTCGCTATCCGATCCATCCAGCCAAAACCCGCGGCCTGGTACCGGTATGCGGTGCCGGGCCTGTTGCCGACATCTGAGCTTGCGGCCCGCGCAACCCGGGGTTTTTGGTACAACAGGCTGTTGCGGATATGAATCTACCGACCTTCGATTTCATGGGGAAACGCCGCGTTGCCGGCATCAGCTCGCTTGTGGCGGTGGTTTTATCGGCTGGCTTTCTCGGCTTCAAGAACCTCAACTTCGGGCTCGATTTCACCGGCGGTACGCTGGTCGAAGTGGGTTTCGCGGCGCCGGTTGACCCGGCGGCGATCCGTGAGCGCTTGGAAGCCACCGGGTTTGTCGACGGCGTAGTGCAACACTTCGGCACCGATCGGGACCTCTTGATCCGGATGCCCCCGCAATTGGGCACCGACCAGGCCAGGCTCGGCGACCGTATTCTGGAAACGATTCGCGCCGAGCAACCGGGCGCGGTTATGCGCCAATCGAATTTTGTCGGCCCGGTCGTCGGCGAGGAGTTGGCGGAAAGCGCGGGGCTCGCCATTCTGACTGCCATGGGCGTGGTGATGCTCTATATCCTGTTCCGCTTCACCAAGCAATTTGCGGTGGGCGCGGTGGCGGCCCTGGCGCACGATGTTGTCATCGTGCTGGGCGTATTCTCCATTTTTGGCTGGGATTTCGACTTGCCGGTGGTGGCGGCGGTGCTCGCGGTGGTGGGTTATTCACTAAACGACACCATCGTTGTTTCCGACCGGATTCGCGAAAATTTCCGCACGATCCGCAAGGGTTCGCCGGTCGATGTGATCAACGCATCACTCAATCAAATTCTGGGCCGCACCCTGGTTACTTCAATGACGACCCTCTTCGTGCTGCTCGCGCTGCTCATCGCCGGCGGGGAGGGCATTCGCGGTTTCGCCGCGGCGCTTACCATCGGCGTTGTTATTGGCACCTATTCCTCGATATACGTCGCGGCCAATGTGTTGTTGCTGATGAACCTGTCTCGGGAAGACCTCGTTGTTCCGGACAAGGAGCGCGAGAAAGAATCCTATCCCTAGTGCGTATGGGATTGAGATTCAGTCTGGCGAGTTGGACTCTTGCAAGCTTATCACGACTTCGCGGACGCGCTTGGCCGCATAGTCGATATCCGCCGTTGTGGTGTAGCGCCCGATACTGAATCTTAGGCTGGCATGGGCGAGGTTGTCGGGTAGGCCCAGAGTGCGCAAGACATAGGAGGGTTCGACGCTGGCGGACGTGCAGGCGGAGCCGCTGGATACCGCGATGTCGTCCAGAGCAAGCAACAGCGTTTCGCCGTCCACGCCGCCGAATGCCAGGTTGAGCACCCCCGGCAGGCGCTGTTCCGCATCGCCGTTCAATACCGTTCCGGGTAGCTGTTGCAGCTGTGACCAGAGCCGTTGGCGCAAGCCAAGAATGCGTTGGTTTTCCGTTTCCATTTCCTGGCGCAGGATCTCGCAGGCCAGGCCGAGCCCCACAATCTGGTGTGTGGGCAGGGTGCCCGAGCGCATGCCGCGCTCGTGACCACCGCCGTGCATTTGCGCCTTGATGCGCACCGGCGGGTTGCGTCGCACATACAGGGCCCCGATCCCCTTCGGGCCGTAAATCTTGTGGCCGGAGATGCTGATCAGATCGATTGGCATGGTTTGTACGTCGAGCGGTAGCTTGCCGGCGCTTTGGGCGGCATCCACATGCGTCAGCACCCCGCGTGCGCGGCAAATGCTTGCCACCGCGGCCACATCGTTGACAACACCGATCTCGTTGTTGGCCTGCATGAGCGAAACCAGCAGGGTATCGGGCCTTAGGGCGTCCGCCACCTGCTCGGGGGTGACGATGCCATTGCTTCCCGGTACCAGGTAGGTGACCTCGAAGCCTTGGGTTTCCAAGTGGGCGCAGGTATCAAGCACCGCCTTGTGCTCGATGGCGCTGGTCAGGATATGCCGACGATTGGCGCCTTCGGCAGCCCCCTTGATCGCCAGGTTGTCGGATTCGGTGGCGCCCGAGGTCCAAACAATCTCGCGTGGGTCGGCATTGATTAGGCGCGCCACCTGGGCGCGCGCCTCTTCCACCGCTTCCTCGGCCCGCCAGCCATATGCATGGCTGCGCGAGGCCGGATTGCCGAAGTTGCCGTCGGCAGCGAGACAATCCCGCATTTTTTCGGCGACCCGCGGGTCAACCGGCGTGGTGGCGGCGTAATCGAGATAAACGTTGTTGGTCACGTCGGCGTTTTGCCAATGGCGCGAAGTCGGTCTTGATATTGTACCCGACGCCCTGAGGGACGCCCCCTAAGCTCCTAGGAGCCTCTGCCTTCGGAAGTCGCGAAGGCGAAAATCCGCGCTCATCCGTCCCGTCGGCCGGTCGATTGAGGCGAATATTGAGCCCTATGCAACGAAATCGACCGGCCGACGGGACGGATGAGCGCGCAGAGGCGCCTAGCCCTGTTTGCGCCCGAGGTGCGACAAGATGCCGCGTAGCATCCCCACTTCGGTTTCATCGAGTGCCAGGCGCGTGCATAGGCGTCGCAGTCGGGTCAGCGTTTGGCCGGGGTTTTCCGGATCGAGAAAGTCGGTCTCGTGCAGCAGCTTTTCCAAGTGGGACAACAGCGCTTCCACGGCCGCCGCCGTGGCCGGTGGCCGATCCCATGCCGGGGTGGTGACCGGGTGGTCGGCGGCTTGGCGAAACAGCTCGTAGGCAACGACCTGAACCGCCATTGCCAGGTTTAGGGACGGATACTCTGGCGATGCCGGGATGCGTAGATGCTTGTTGCAGCGCTGTAACTCATGGTTGGTCAGACCGCTGGTTTCACGCCCGAACAGCACGGCCACCGCGCCCGCGGCGGCTTGCCGAACGAGTTCCGCGGCGACCTCCCGCGCATCGCCGACGGGCCAGGGAATGCGCCGAGCGCGGGTGCTGGTGCCAACAACAAAGCGGCAGTCGGCGATGGCCTCGTCCAAACTGGCGTATACCGCGCAGCGGTCGATGATGTCGGTTGCCCCGGCGGCGCGCCATGCGGCTTGGGGGTCGGGAAACCGTTGCGGCTCGACCAGCGCCAGCCGCGTGATGCCCATGTTTTTCATGGCCCGTGCGGCGGCACCGATGTTGCCCGGATGACTCGGCTCGACCAGCACAATGCGGATGTTCTTCAGACTCATGTGCTGTAGGCTAGCGCTCCATGCATCCGATGGCCAACAATGCCTTGCGCGCCGCCCGTCGCGCCGGCCAGATTTTACTGCAGGGCATGGATCGCCTCGACCGGTTGCAGGTCGAAGAAAAGGCGCCCAACGACTTCGTCTCCGATATCGACCGCATGGCGGAGGAGGCGATTGCCGAACAGCTGTGCAAGACCTATCCGGAGCATGCTTTGCTTGGCGAGGAACAGGGCCTGATCGGCTCGGAGGATGCCGAATACACCTGGATTGTCGATCCGCTCGACGGCACGCTGAATTATCTGTGCGGTATTCCCCATTTCGCTGTTTCGATTGCCGTTAGGCGCGGCCGGCAAATTGAACATGGGGTGATTGTGGACCCGGTGCGCAACGAGGAATGGGTGGCAAGCCGCGGTTCGGGTGCCCACCTAAACGGTAAACGTATTCGCGTGAGCAATGTCTGGCGTCTCGGCAATGTCGTACTCGCCACCGCCATCGCACCGGGTGCCAAGGCGCGCCTCGACGAGTACATGCACTCCCTCGACTATTTCATGCGGCATTGTCGGAATGTGCGACGGCTAGGTTCCGCGGCATTGGATTTGGCGTATACGGCGGCCGGGCGTGTGGAAGCCTTTGTGCAGATCGGCCTCAAGCCTTGGGATGTTGCGGCCGGGGCCTTGCTCGTGCGCGAGGCGGGCGGGTTCGTCGGCGATTTGGCGGGCGGCGATACCTGGTTTGCAAGCGGTGATATCGTTGCCGCCAATCCAAAATGCTTCAAGACGCTGGTGGCCGAAACGCGCCGGCATCTTGGCCGTCCGTCGGCGGTGCCCGATGGCGATGCGCTTTAAGCTGACCAGGCGCCTCTGCCCGCGGAAGTCGCGCAAGCGAAAATCCGCTATCGCTGTTCCGTCGGTCGGTCGATTCAGGCCAATATCATGCCATATGCAACGAAATTGAGCGGCCGACGGGGCGGATGAGCGCGGCTTTGCAGCCGCAAATTCCGCGGGCTCCTAGTCCGGCAAGTGGGTCTGCGGGGCTTCCCGCGCGACGCCTGTGGGCTGGGCGGCAAGGGCGTATAATGCGCCGCCGTTTAACCGGCGATTGATTGCCGCTGGCATGGTGCGGCGACCAATCGTGCGGTTGCGGGCCGTTCGGTAAGACGATACCGACCAATACGAAGCGGAGAAATAAATGGCAGTTGAACGCACCTTGTCCATTATTAAGCCCGACGCCGTGGCCAGAAACCTGATTGGCGAGTTTTATGGCCGCTTCGAGCAGGCGGGGCTCAAAATTGTTGCGGCAAGCATGCGGCGTCTCGGCCCGTCCGATGCGGCCGGTTTCTACGCCGAGCACGAAGGCAAGCCCTTTTATCCCGATCTCTGCGCGTTCATGACCTCCGGGCCGATTATGGTGCAAGTGCTTGAAGGCGAGGGGGCCATTGCCCTGAACCGCCAACTCATGGGGGCCACCAACCCCCGCGAAGCGGCGCCCGGCACCATCCGTGCGGACTTTGGCGAATCGATTGACATGAATTCGGTACACGGCTCGGATTCACCCCGGTCGGCGGCCCGTGAAATCGCCTTTTTCTTTGCCGATACGGATATCCACCCCCGGAGTTCCGGTGACTGAACGTCTCAACCTGTTCGAGTGCGACCGCGCCGGATTGGAAGCCTTCTTTCAGGCTGCCGATCAGGAGGCGTTTCGTGCCCGACAGCTCATGAAATGGGTTTACCACCGAGGCCTGTTCGATGTCGGTGGCATGACCGATCTGTCCAAGGCGCTGCGCGCTTGGTTGCGGGAAGCCGTCGCTTTCGAATTGCCGCAAACCCTGAGCCGTCGCCAGTCCTCGGATGGCACCATCAAGTGGACGGTGCGCGTGGCCAACGGCAATTGTGTCGAGACCGTGTTGATTCCCGGCCGCGGGCGTAACACCCTCTGTGTTTCGAGCCAGGTCGGTTGCATGCTCGATTGCAGCTTTTGTGCCACGGGCAAGCAAGGGTTCAACGGCAACCTGAGTACCGCCGATATTGTCGGCCAGGTTTGGCTGGCCAATGCGGCATTGCGTCCTCGGGGCGAGGCGGTCAGCAATGTTGTCTTTATGGGGATGGGCGAGCCGCTGCTGAATGTTGCCGCGGTGTTGCGCGCCGCCAATATCCTGATGGATGACTTGGCGTTCGGGCTCTCCAAGCGCCGCGTCACCATCTCAACGGCTGGTGTGGTGCCCGCCATTCACGCACTTTGCGGCCAATCGGATGTTTCCTTGGCGATATCGCTGCACGCGCCGAACGATGCCTTGCGTGACCGTCTGGTACCGCTCAACCGCAAATACCCGATTGCGGATTTGCTTGCCGCCTGTAACCGCTATGTGGGCGGCTTGGGCGAGCGGCGCGTGCTCACCATGGAGTACACCCTGCTCAGGGGCGTGAACGACAGCCCGGCCCAGGCTCGGGAATTGGCCGAGCTACTGCGCGGCCTGCGCTGCAAGATTAATTTGATTCCCTTCAATCCCTTCCCCGCCTCGGGCTACCAGCGCCCGGAAGCCGAGCGCGTTCGCAGCTTTCAAAAAATGCTCATGGACGCGGGTTTGGCGGTGATGCTGAGAACCACCCGCGGCGACGACATTGGTGCGGCTTGCGGGCAGCTGACCGGCGCAGTCCGCGACCGCACGCGCCGTCAGGCGCGTTATCTGGCTCGGGCTGGCCTGATACCGGCCGCGGCGACATGAACCGAGGTCGCCTATGCCGTCCGCCCGTTCTGTGTACCCGGGCAGCGCAGCTGTTCGGTGCCTGGGCGCCGCTCTTGCTGGCGGCGCTGCTGGCCGGGTGCGCCAGCACGGCCAGCGACGGTTTGGGGATGGCCGCCACGGCGGCGGAGCGGGCTCGGGCACAGCTCAATTTGGCGCGAGGCTACCTCAACGAAGGCAATTTACCCCGTGCTCGACCAGCCATTAAACGGGCGCTGCAACTCGATTCCAGCTTGGCCGAAGCGCACGTATTGGCGGCGGTCATGTACGAAAACGAGGGGGAGTTGGCACTGGCCGAGCGTCATTTCAAGGCGGCGCTTGAACAGCAACCCGCCAACCCCCAGGCGCTCAACAACTATGGCGCTTTCCTCTACGGCCAAGGGCGGCTGCGTGACGCCCTGGGCCCATTGCGGCTAGCCGCCCAGAATACGGACTATCGGTTGCGCGCCCAGGCATTTGAGAATCTCGGCCTCGCGGAACTCGCATTGGGGCGTCTTGATGACGCCCAAGCCGCCTTTGAACGCGCCTCGACACTCGGTATCAGCCAGCCCAGAAGCAGCTTGGAACTCGCCACCATCCTGTACGGGCGTCAAGACTACAGCAGCGCCGAGTACCACTATCGCCGCTTTCTCGCCCAAGCCGACGAGACGCCGCGCAGCCTTTGCCTGGGTTTGCGGCTCGGTGACGCCCCCGGCGCGACCGGGCGCTCCAGGGTACACGCGGACCATCTTCGCAACCGCTATCCGAAGGCCATATCGGCATGTCCGTAGAAAAATCGAACAACGAACAATCCCGCGACCCGGCCCCCGCTCTGTCTCGCGACCTCGGAGACAGGGCCCGGGACTCGAACCCGGAGGATGTCCTGGACCCGGGTGCTGTTCTGCGTTCCGCTCGCCTTGCCGCCGGTATTTCCATCGCCCAAATGGCACGTCGCCTACACCTGATGGCGCGTGTTGTTGAGGCGATTGAGGCCAATGATCTGCGTCATTTCTCGGCACCGGCTTACTGGCGCGGATACGTTCGCAACTATGCGAAACTGCTGGGGATTGATGCCGAGCCGTTGTTGCGGGCCTACACGGAACAGCAACCCGATTTAGCGCCGCCGCCCATGCCCAAGCCCGTGAATAAAGGGGAAGACGAAGAAGACAAAGCACAGCGCGGCTCACTACCACCGCCGGTGCTGTGGGCCGCGCTATTCGTGGGGCTTTTATTGTTGTTTGCGTGGCAGTGGCCATTGGTCGAGCAGACGGTGCGCGATTATCGGGAGAACCAGTCGGCCCAAAGTGCCGGTACAGCGCCTGCCGCCCGGATGACGGAAGAACCCGTGCGGCCCGTACCGGATAGGAACGCTGCGCAGCCCGTTGTTGCCGGGCAAGACAGCCCGGCGGTGCCGGCCTCCGCAATGGCCCCATTGGCGGCTGAAGACTCGGCCGCCTTCCGGCCGATCCGCGGGGTGCCCGGGCAAGCGGTCGGCGAAGCAACCGCAGAAGGCCCGGCCGCGACGGGGGCGACGGGTTACAACGCAACCGCATCCGAAATGCCCGCCCAAACGCTCCCCGATGACCGGCAAGGCGCTACGCTGCTTGACGGGCGCCCGGACGCCATCCGGGTGCCGGGCACCGAGGCGATCTTGGCAACCGCAAGCGACGGTGCCGACGGTCAAACTGTATCAGCGCCCACCGCCGCGGCCGGGTTGGCGGGTTTCGACTCGCAGCCACCCGACAATCCGCTGCCTACCGAGAATGAGCCTCTTGCGGGCGAGACGGATGCCGCTGCCCGCGTTGGCGTCAATACAACCGAGGCCGCCGTGACCCGCGATCTATTGAGCGTGCGGCGCATCACCCCCACCGGCAACGATGAGCTCTGGTTTGAATTCACCGAGGATTGCTGGGTGGAGGTTTACGATACCGAAGGGCTTTCCCTCTATCAGGATCTACTGCGCAGAAGGCAGAGCCTGCGGTTGCTCGGCAGGGGGCCGTTTCAAATTCAACTGGGCTACGCACCCGGCGTGACCTTGGAATATAACGGCGAACCGGTGCCCTTGTTGCCGCACACCCGCAACACCGTTGCCTCGCTCGTGGTCGGGCAGTAGCCAATGCGTGTTCGAGGCATGAGGGATGTGCTGCCCGAGGAAGCTCGCCGCTGGCGCACCGTTGAGAACATCGTCGTGGACTTGCTCGACCGCTTCGCCTATCAGGAGGTGCGGCTGCCCATCCTTGAAGCCGTGGAGGTATTTCGCCGCGGCGTGGGCGAAGCCACCGACATTGTTGAAAAAGAGATGTACCAACTCACCGACCGCGACGGCGATCTTATGGTGCTGCGACCGGAAGGCACGGCCGGTTGCGTTAGGGCCCTGGATGAAAACGGCTTGCTGTTCAATCAAACCCAGCGGGTGTTCTACCGCGGGCCGATGTTTCGCTACGAACGTCCGCAGAAGGGCCGCTACCGGCAATTTCACCATCTTGGCGCGGAAACCTTTGGATTTGCCGGCCCGGACGTTGATGCGGAATTGATTCAACTCGGCCATGAACTCTGGCGCACTTTGGGTATTGACGACGATGTTCGGCTGGAACTCAACAGCATTGGCTCGGCCGCCGCCCGGGCCGCGTTTCGCAATGCCTTGGTGGCCTGGCTTGAACCGCGCAAGGACTGCCTCGACGAAGACAGCCGGCGGCGCCTGCATACCAATCCGCTGCGCATTCTCGATAGCAAAGCCGAACAAACGCGCCGCGCCCTCGACGCAGGCCCCGAGTTCAAAGACTATCTCGACGACGACAGTGCGGCGCACCACAGCCGGCTCAAGGAACTGCTCGACGGGCTGGGCATTGATTATGTGGAGAATCCCCGGCTGGTGCGCGGTCTCGACTACTACACAAAGTCCGTCTTCGAGTGGACGACCGATCGCTTGGGTGCCCAGGGCGCCATTTGCGGCGGCGGGCGCTATGATGGACTGGTTGAACTTTTGGGCGGCAAACCGACTCCGGCGGCGGGCTTCGCCATTGGCATGGAGCGTTTGCTGCTGCTGCACGATGCGGTCCAGGGCATCGGTGCGGAGGTTCCGGCGGATGTCTATTGTTGCGTCCTGCAATCCGAACTCTATGCCAAGGCCTTGGCAACCACGCAGCAACTGCGCCGTGCGTCCCCTCGCCTGCGCTTTCGTATGCATGCCGGGGGCGGCCGGTTGAAGACACAACTTAAGCGGGCCGACCGCAGCGGCGCCCGTTGGGCCTTGCTGTTTGGCGAGGCGGAGCTGCAGGCGGGCTGCGTGGCGTTAAAGGCTCTCCGCTCGGATGTGCCCCAGCGCCTGGTACCGATTGCCGAGGTGGCCGCCCACTTGGTTCATGCAACGCAGGAGTAAAGAGTGGCTGACTATTTCAGCGAAGAAGAGCAGCTTGATCGGCTGAGGAATTGGTGGGAAAAGAACGGCACCGCCATCATTGTGAGCGTCGTCTTGATGATCGGCGGGCTGGCGGGCTGGCGTTGGTACGACGCGGCGACCAGCGCGGAATTGGAAGCGGCCTCCGATCTCTACGCCGCCTTCCTAGCCGCTGACGAGGATGCTCGACCGGCTCTGGCCGCCACCCTTGAGGCGGAATTCGGTGCAACGAGCTATGCGACCTTCGTGTTGCTGCATCGTGCCAAGGAAGCGGCGGACGCGGACGAACTCGATACCGCCATCGCCACCTTGCGGCAGGTCGCCGATGATGGCGCACAGCCGCTGCTCCGGGATATTGCCCGCCTGCGCTTGGCCCGCCTGCTACAGGAACAAGATGATAGCGAGGCCGCGCTGGCGGCTTTGACCGCGGTCGAACATCGGGGCTTTCGCGTCTCGGTACTGGAACTGAAGGGCGACATTCATTGGGCAACCGGTGACCGGGCGCTGGCGCATGAGGCCTATGTGGCGGCGCTTGCCGAGGTCGGGGAGGGCAATGCGCGCCCCATCCTGCAATTCAAAGCGGATGACACCGCGCCGCCGCAGGAGGCGACATGAATGGGAAAGCCATGCACGGATGGCCAATCTGCCCGGCGTTGAAACGGGCGGCAGTCTCTTTGTCTCAATGCATCGGGCGGCGGCTCGGCAGGCCGCTGGTGGTTGGCGCCTTGGCGTTCGTCACGGCCGGTTGCGGCTGGTTTTCCTGGGTACCCGGAATCGGTGCTAAAAGCGATGGCCCTGATCCGATGAAGCCCGCCGAATTGGTTGACTTCACCCCGGAGGTACGCATTGAACGGCGCTGGCGCGCCACCATCGGCAAGGGTATGGGACGCAAGTACCTGCGCCTGAACCCCAGCGTGCTGGCCGACCGCGTTTATGCCGCCGATGGCTACGGCACCGTGGAAGCCCGTGACCGCTTCAACGGCCGCCGCGTCTGGCGCTCCCAGATAGAACCCGAGGGCAATCCCGGTGGCGGCCTGTTTTCGGGGTTCAATGTTTTTGATCGCACCGATCCAAGCTTTGTCAGCGGTGGCGTCGGTGCCGGTGGCGGCTTGGTGCTGGTAGGCACAACGGGCGGCAACGTGGTAGCGCTTTCCGCCACCGATGGTGCGGAGTTGTGGCGTACCTTTGTGGGCAGCGAGGTGGTGTGCCGCCCGGCCTATGGTGACAATGCGGTTTACGCCCAGACCATTGATGGTCGCCTGTTGGCGCTTGAGCAAGACGATGGCGACTTGCGCTGGAGTTTCGATATCCAGGTACCGGTGCTGACCTTGCGCGGCACCGCGTCGCCCAGCTATCAAGACGGCGTCGTCTACGCGGGTTTCGCCAACGGCACGGTCAGCGCCATCCGCACCGAGAACGGCGAGCCGATTTGGGAGCACCGCCTCATGTTACCCGAAGGCCGTTCGGAGCTTGACCGCATCGTCGATGTGGACGGCTCGCCGCTGCTTGAAGGTGCATTGATCTACGCGGTCGCCTACCAGGGACGCCTCAAGGCGCTCCGGCGGGCCGACGGCAACGCGCTCTGGCAACTCGACCACTCCAGCCATCTGGACCTCGCGACGGGCTACGGCCATGTCTATGTTGTTGACGAAACCGACGCCGTTATCGCCGTCGATCAACAAACCGCCCGAGAAGTTTGGCGCCAAGAGGCCCTCTATCGCCGCAAGCTGAGCAGCCCCCAGGCGTTCGGCAACTATCTGGTGGTTGGCGACGACGACGGCTATCTGCATGTGCTCGCGCAGAGTGATGGGCGCTTTCTTGGTCGGCAGAAACTCGACGGCAAGGGCATCCGCTCGGCAATGACCGTGGCGGAGGGCCGCACCCTCTATGTGCTCGGCAACTCCGGTACACTGCAAGCCGTCGAGATTGTCGCTCGGTGAGCCCGTGCTTGCGCATCTTGCCTTGGTTGGCCGGCCCAATGTTGGCAAATCGACGCTGTTCAACCGTCTGACGCGCACCCGCGATGCGCTGGTCGCCGATGTGCCCGGCCTCACCCGCGACCGACGCTATGGGCGCGCGGTGATCGACGGCAAGCCCTGTGTTCTGGTCGATACCGGCGGACTGCTTGGCGACGACGAGCTGGCCGCGCTCACCGAACAACAGGCGGATATCGCCCTGGCCGAGGCGCATAGCGTCCTGTTTATGGTCGATGCCCGCGATGGCTTGACCGGTACCGATGAAGCCATCGCCGGGCGTCTGCGCAAGGCCGGCTGCGATGTGATTTTGGTGGTTAACAAGATCGACGGCTGTGATGTGCATAGGGCGGTGGCGGAATTCGCGACCCTGGGTTTTCACGATTTTCACTTGGTTTCCGCCAGTCACGGGCGCGGCGTCGGCCAACTCTGCGAACGGCTGGCGGCGCGCTTGCCGGACGCGAACGATGACACCGATACGGACAGCGGCACTATTCGCGCCGCCGTGGTGGGGCGCCCCAATGTCGGTAAATCGACCCTAATCAACCGCCTGGTCGGGGAAGAGCGCCAGCTGGTATTCGACCGCCCCGGTACCACCCGGGATGCCATTGAAATTCCCTTTGAACAGGCCGGCGAACGCTTCCTGCTTATCGATACCGCCGGTGTGCGTCGCCGCGGCAAGATCGATGCGGTGGTGGAGAAGTTCTCCGTCGTCAAGGCCCTGCAGGCCATGCAGCGGGCCCAGGTCGTCATCGTTGTGGTCGATGGCGGGGAAGGTTTGGTGGACCAGGATTTGCATGTGCTGCAACAGGGCGCCAATGCCGGTGCCGGCTTGGTGGTCGCCGTCAATAAATGGGACCGGCTTGACGCGGCCCGACGGCGGGTACGGCTTGCCGCCCTGGAGCGTCGGCTCGAATTTGTGCCTTGGGCGCCGGTGCATACCATATCCGCGCTTTACGGACGGGGCATTGGCCAACTCATGGCCGATGTGCGCGCGGTGTACCGGGCCGGTGCCTTCAAGGTGGGCACCATGCCGCTCAACCGCATACTACAGGGCCTGCTGCGAGCCCATCCGCCGCCGACGGTGCGCGGTCGTCCGATTAAATTGCGCTATGTTCACAAGGTGGGCGAGCACCCGCCCCGGATCCTGGTTCACGGCAATCAAACCGCCGACTTGCCGGCGAGCTATGTGCGCTATCTCGAAAACGGCTTTCGGGTGGCGCTCGGCCTGGTGGGCAATCCGGTGCGGTTGGCGTTTCGTAGCGGCGCCAACCCCTATGCCGGCAAACGCAATGAACTAACGCGCCGCCAACGCCAGCGCCGTCGGCGCGTGATGCGCCATGGACGCGGGCGCTAAAGCCAATTCATGCCCGTTCACTCGCATAAGGATGAGATTGAGCGTCATGCCCGTCACGCGGCAGGCCTCTACTACCGGTTGGTGCTTGTTGTGGGTCCAACAAGGAGTGGCAAAACCGCCTCGTTGCAGGCATTTCAGAACGGAAATGGAGCACCGCTAGTTAACGTGAATCTACAAATTTCCCGTAAGTTACTGGACCTAGATCGGCGCTCTCGGGTTCTGCATTTCCCAAAGCTCCTAAACGCCATAGTCGAAACCGAGGCATGTGGTTCGGATACTGTTTTGCTCGACAATACCGAGGTTCTCTTTGATGCCGATTTACAGCAGGATCCACTGCACTTACTGAAGACTTTGGCGCGGCATCGGACGGTAATTGCCGCATGGAGCGGCATTGCGGAAGCCGATGCGCTAATCTATGCCAAACTCGGCCATCGGGAATACAGGCACTATTCGCTTGGCCGGCCCGCTGGGGCTGGGCCGCTCATCGTCCACTTGGAGACTGAGGCTTGACCACCTACGGCGACTTGATTGCCTTCGACCCCATCGAAAGCGTAGTCCAGCTCCGTTACGCCGACGACGACCAAGCGGCTCGGCGACTCGTGGAAACCTTTGTTGTTTCCGACGAGATGGCGGAGCGCCTAGCCGCGTTAGGGAAGGTCTGAACAAGACGGCATTCTTCGCCGGGCTTGCGGATGACTTCGTTTTTGAAGCCAACCGGCATGGAAGGAGGCGAAATCATGCCTTCGGGGCATGGGACGTGCTTGGGCATGGCCGTCCCGGACGCCTTTTCGCGGCCCTTCGCGGATCGCGGACGGACTGCGCCCGCGGCATCAGGCGGGCGCATGCCGGCCGGCGATGAGCAGGTTGGAGAAGCCGAGCAGCAGCGCGATGCGCCGTGGCCACGTCGGCCTCGTTCGCCGAGGTCGTCTCCAGGCTGTGCGTCAGGCCCGTCTCCGAGTCCACGCCGATGTGCGCCTTCATCCCGAAGTGCCATTGGTTGCCCTTCCTCGTCTGGCGCATCTCCGGATCCCGCTCCCCCGCCTTGTTCCTGGTCGAGCTCGGCGCGTCGATGATGCTCGCGTCCACGATCGTCCCGCGCTTCAGGCGGTGGCCCAGCGAAGCCAGGTGCGCGTTGACCTCCGCGAACAGCGCCGCGACCGGGCGGGCAGGCGCATCGCGGAAAAGTGCACAGGCATCAAAGCCGGGCTGTCCGGCCGAGCAGTTACCACGCGGAAAAGACCATGAGCGCAACCAACAACCCACTCGAAAACCGTCTCTGGGCCGCCGCCGACGAGCTGCGGGCCAACTCCAGGCTGAAGGCATCGGAATACTCCATCCCGGTGCTGGGGATGATCTTCCTGCGTTATGCGGACGTGAAGTTCGCCGAGGCCGAGAAGCGGATCGGCAAGCAAGGCGGTGGTCGCCGCCGCACGGACGGCAAGGAGCGGTATCAGGCCATGGGTGTGCTCTATCTGCCCGAGGCGGCGCGATTCGGCAACCTGCTCAAGCTGCCCGAGGGGGAGAACATCGGCCAGACGATCAACGGCGCCATGCGGGCCATCGAGCAAGAGAATCCCGACCTCAAGGACGTGCTGCCCAAGACCTACAACCGGCTGGAGAACGCCACCCTGGTGGAGCTGCTCAAGCTGATGGGCTCCATCCCCATGGACATCGAGGGCGACGCCTTCGGCAAGATCTACGAGTATTTCCTCGGCAAGTTCGCCATGACCGAGGGGCAGAAGGGCGGCGAGTTCTACACCCCCACCAGCATCGTCAAGCTGATCGTCGAGATCATCGAACCCTTCCACGGGCGCATCTTCGACCCGGCCTGCGGTTCCGGCGGCATGTTCGTGCAATCCGCCCGCCTCAAACAGGAGCACAGGAACAATGCCGCCGCCGAGATCAGCGTTTACGGCCAGGAGCGCGTGGCCGAGACGGTGCGCTTGGGCAAGATGAACCTCGCGGTGCATGGCCTCGCCGGGGACATCCGCCAGGGCAACACCTACTACGAAGACCTGCACAACTGCCCCGGCAAGTTCGATTTCGTGATGGCCAATCCACCCTTCAACGTGGACCGGGTGGACAAGGAGCGCCTCAAGGACGACCGGCGCTTTCCCTTCGGCATGCCCCGCGTGGATAACGCCAACTACCTGTGGATTCAGAACTTCCACAGCGCCCTGAGCGCCAACGGCCGGGCCGGGTTCGTCATGGCCAACTCGGCCTCCGACGCCCGCGCCTCGGAGCTGGAGATCCGCAAGCGACTCATCGAGGCCAAAGCGGTTGATGTGATGGTGGCCGTCGGCTCCAACTTTTTCTACACCGTCACCCTGCCCTGCACCCTCTGGTTCCTGGACCGCGGCAAGCGCGACACCGGGCGCGAGGATGCCGTGCTGTTCATCGACGCCCGCCACATCTACCGCCAGCTTGACCGCGCCCACCGCGACTTCGAGCCGCGGCAGATCGAGTTTCTCGCCAACATCGTGCGGCTCTACCGGGACGAGAAGCCAGAGAACCGGCACGGCAGCGCCGGGATGCTGGCCGAGAAGTTCCCGGACGGCGGCTATCAGGACGTCCCCGGCCTGTGCAGGATGGCGGGCATCGGGGAGATCGAGGCCCAGGGCTGGAGCCTAAACCCCGGCCGCTATGTGGGCGTGGCGGCGCGGGAGGAGGATGACTTCAATTTCTTCGAGCGGCTGGGGGAATTGAATGATGAGCTGGAGGTGCTGAACAGCGAGGCGCGGGAGTTGGAAGAGCGGATTGCGGGGAATGTTATTGCCGTTTTGGATGGGAGATGCTGATGTCTGAGATTCTTTCAGACGTAACAGATTTCATTATCGATACAAAGCACAAGACACCAAAATTTGTCGATCATGGTTATCTGTGTATTCGAACTCCTAATATTGGTCGCGGTTTCTTTATTCTTGAGAATGCCAAATATGTCTCGCAGGAGACCTACGAGGAGTGGACCGAACGCGCAACACCGAGAACTGGCGATTTGATTCTTGCTCGGGAAGCTCCGATTGGGAATGTCGCGTGGATTCCTCCCGGTTTGAAGCCATGTATTGGCCAGAGAACGATTCTTATAAGACCGCTCCATGATCGGGTCGATGGTCGATACTTGTCTTATTTGCTACTTGGAGACGAATGCCAAAATCGAATGCATGCTTTATCTGGCGGCGCTACTGTTCCGCATTTGAATATGAGCGATATACGGAAGTTGGACTTGCCACATCTTCCAGATTTTTCAGTACAGCAAAAAATTTCCGCCATCCTCTCCGCCTACGACGATCTGATCGAGAAAAACCTCCGGCGCATCAAGATACTGGAGGAGATGGCCCAGAACCTCTACCGCGAGTGGTTCGTCAAGTTCCGTTTTCCTGGCCATGAGCACGCGCGCCTGGTCGATTCCCCGCTGGGGAAGATTCCAAAGGGATGGGTTGCCGCAACTCTTAGCGACCTTGTGAGCATTAGAAAAGGTAAAAACATCACCAAGAAGACCATTGTGCCGGGTAACGTCCCTGTAGTTGCTGGTGGAATTACGCCCGCCTACTACCACAATGCTGCCAATACTCAAAATCCTGTAATCACTATAAGCGCTTCCGGTGCTAATGCAGGATTCGTAAATCTCTATTACGAGGATGTGTGGGCATCAGATTGCTCCGTAATCGATTCAGGAGTAACGCGGCATGTCTATTATTTCAATCTGCTGCTCAAGGAACGCCAATACGAAGTGACGAGGCTGCAAAGGGGTGCGGCTCAACCCCATGTCTATCCGAAAGATTTGATGGCTTTAGAAGTATGCGCCGCACCCGACGAAGTTTTGGAGATGTTTGGTTCATATATCGAACCAGTTTTCAAGATGATCAGAAACCTGAAAAGCAGGAACAATAACCTCCGCCAAACCCGCGACCTCCTCCTCCCCAAACTCATCTCCGGTGAATTGGACGTTTCGGAATCGGATATCGACATCAGGGGGACGCAATGAGCGAGACCATTAATGTCTATTGCGACGAATCCTGCCATCTTGAGAATGATAGGCAGCCGGTAATGCTGCTGGGGGCTGTCTGGTGTCCACAGGAAGAGGTAGCGCGACTCTCCCGAGAAGTGCAAGACATGAAGGCGCACCACAAGGCGGCGGGCGAATTGAAGTGGACCAAGGTCTCCAAAGCGCGGCTGGATTTCTATTTGGAGCTGGTGGACTGGTTTCTGACGGAAGCGCCATTGCATTTCCGTGGGTTGGTGGTGTTGCACAAGGAGCGGTTGAATCATGCCTTGTTTAACCAAGGCTCGCACGACAATTTCTACTACAAGATGTATTTTTCCCTGCTCAACAAGATTCTAAACCCGGAGGAACGGTACAACATCTACTTGGATATCAAAGACACGCGCAGCCGTCTGAAGCTGCACCAACTAGGCGAGATATTGTGTAACGACCAGTTCGACTTCACCAGCCAGATGATCGGCCATTTGCAGAATATTCGCTCCCATGAATCCCATCTGCTCCAAGTTTGTGATTTTCTGCTCGGCGCGGTTTCCTACCGGCATCGGGGCTTGTCCGGCAACCCGGCAAAAGCGGAGATAATCCGCTGCCTTGAGGAGCGGCTGGGGCGGAGGTTGCTGCGCTCCACCCCGCTGCGGGAGGAGAAGTTCAACCTGTTCCTGTTTAAGCCACGGGAGGCCTAGCGGGAATGAGCCATCCAGAATGGTTGCCGGAACTTTTCCCGGTGAACCCGTGGCGGCATGATACCTACGAGGCGTTGTACCGGCTATTCGAGCAGGATTTCAAGGAGAACCAGCCGATGTATGACGGCCACGCCGTATGGTTCTTTCCGGAAATGGAAGACGGCAGGGAGAAGATTTTCTGGCACCTGACATCACGGGAGGACAAGAAAGCAGGTGAGCGCTTGCCGGACTTGCGCAGAAGTGAGCGTCTGCCTTGGGTGCGGCCGATGCTGGACTATCCGGGAGGGCCGGAAGTGTTGGCTTGGGATCACCGGGAAGATGACGGGACGGTCAAGACCTACGTCTGGCTGGAGAATGATGATTTTGTAGTCATTATGAAGAAGTATCCCGACGGTCGGCGACGGCTGCTCACCTCATTCTGGGTGGAATACGGAAATACCAAACGCAAGCTCAGGAAAAAGTATGAACGCAAGATAGGAGCTTGAAATCAGGGGGCACATAAACAAGAAAGGCCAACGCAGAACGTTGGCCCAACTCTTTCCGCCATGGGTGGATGAGATACGCGCAGTATGGGCAATATAGCGTGAGAAGTCAAATTTTTATGCGTGAGGTTTAAGCCAGAGACTTATGGAAAGAAAAAACAATAAAAACAATGTCTTATAATTTATCAGATTGATTGGTATCGGCATGATGATGAATCAGAGGTAGAGGGGAAGCGGATGTCCGAATACTCCGAAGACGCGCTGGTCGAACAGCCCGCCATCGCCCTGTTCGCGGCGATGGGATGGGAGACGGCCAGCGGCTTCCATGAATTCGATCAAGCGGGCGGCAGCCCCCTGGGGCGGGAGACGAAATCCGAGGTGGTGCTTGGAGGGCGGTTGCGGCCGGCGCTGGAGCGGCTGAATCCCGGTCTGCCGGCGGACGCTTTCGACCAAGCCATCGAGGAGTTGGTCCGCGACCGCGGCGCCATGGCCCCGGTGCGGGCCAACCGAGAAATCCATCTGCTGCTGAAGAACGGCGCGCGGGTAAAGATTTCCGACCCTGACGGCGAGGGCGAGACGGTGGAGTTGGTCAGGCTGATCGACTGGAACACACCGGCCGACAACGATTTTCTGCTGGTCAGCCAGTTCTGGGTGACCGGGGAGATGTACACCCGGCGGGCTGACCTTGTGGGCTTCGTCAACGGCATTCCGCTGGTGTTCATCGAGCTGAAGGCGGCTCATGCCCGGCTTGAGACGGCCTACACCGGCAATCTTGCCGACTACAAGAACACGATTCCGCAGCTCTTCTGGTACAACGCCCTGATCGTGCTCTCCAACGGCAGCCGCAGCCGCATCGGCAGCATGACGGCAAACTGGGAGCACTTCGCCGAGTGGAAGAAAATCAACAGCGAGGGCGAAGAGGGGGTGGTCTCGCTGGAGACCATGATCCGGGGCACCTGCGACAAGGCGCGGCTGCTGGACCTGGTGGAGAACTTCACCCTGTTCATGGAGGCGCAAGGCGGCTCCATCAAACTGCTGGGCAAGAATCACCAGTACCTGGGGGTGAACAACGCCATCGAGGCGCTGCGGGGCATCGAGAGCCGCGCTGGCAGGCTGGGCGTGTTCTGGCATACCCAGGGCAGCGGCAAGAGCGTGTCGATGATCTGTTTCGCGCAGAAGGTATTGCGCAAGATTCCCGGCAACTGGACCTTCGTCATCATCACCGACCGGCGGGAGCTGGATCACCAGATCTACAAAAGCTTCGCGGCGAGCGGGGCGGTGACCGGGCAAGGGGCGCAAGCCACTTCAAGCCGTCATCTGCGGCAGCTTTTGACGGAAGACCACCGCTACGTCTTCACCCTCATCCACAAGTTCCGCACCGAACGGGGCGGGGCGCATCCGGTGTTGTCGGAGCGCGCCGACATCATCGTCATCACCGACGAGGCGCATCGCAGCCAGTACGACACCCTGGCGCTGAATATGCGCGCCGCCCTGCCCAACGCCTCGTTCATCGCCTTCACTGGCACGCCGCTGATCATCGGCGAGGAGAAGACGCGGGAGGTCTTCGGCGATTATGTGAGCGTCTATGACTTCCGCCAGTCGGTGGAGGACGGCGCGACCGTTCCGCTCTACTACGAAAACCGCATCCCCGAGTTGCAGCTTGCCAACGAGAATCTCAACGAGGACATGGAGCGCCTGCTGGAAGAGGCGGAGTTGGACGAGGCGCAGGAGAAAAAGCTGGAGCGGGAATTCGCGCGCCAGTACCACCTGATCACGCGCGAGGAGCGGCTGGAGACCATTGCGGAGGATATTGTGCGTCATTTCACCGGGCGCGGGTTCCCCGGCAAGGCGATGGTGATCAGCATCGACAAGGCCACGGCGGTGCGCATGCACGACAGGGTGAAGACGCATTGGACGGCGGAAATGTCGCGCCTGATGGACGAGATGGCGAAGGCGGCGGGCGACGAGAAGCGCCGGGCCATCAAAGAGCGTCTCCAGTTCATGGATTCCACCGACATGGCGGTGGTGGTCTCTCCGTCGCAGAACGAGATCGGGGAGATGAAAGCCAGGGGACTGGACATCGCGCCGCACCGCAAGCGCATGGTCAGCGAAGACTTGGAGACCAAATTCAAGGACCCGGACGATCCCTTCCGTATCGTCTTCGTCTGCGCCATGTGGCTGACCGGCTTTGATGCGCCTTCCTGCTCCACGCTCTACCTGGACAAGCCAATGCGCAACCACACCTTGATGCAGACCATCGCGAGGGCCAACCGGGTGTTCAAGGAAAAGGTCAACGGCCTCATCGTCGATTACGTCGGGGTGTTCCGCAACCTGGAAAAGGCACTGGCGATCTATGGGGCCGAGAGTGGCGGCGGCGGCGATTCCCTGGTCAAGGACAAGGCGGCGCTTGTTGCCTTGTTGCAGCGGTCGATTGCCGAGACGGAGAGGCTCTGCGCGGGAATGGGGGTTGAGCTTGATGCCATCGAGGCAACCGGCGATTTCGGGAAAATCAAGCTGCTGGATGATGCGGTGGAGGCCCTGATTGCCAATGACGACAGCAAAAAGCGATATCTGATGCAGGCCGCGACGGTCTGGAGGCTCTACAAGGCCATACTGCCGGACAGCGAAGCCAAGGCATTCGCTGCGCGGTGTCTGTTGATTGACGTTTTAGTGAAGAAGATCCGGGCGCTTACCCCTCCGGCAGACATCTCTGAAGTAATGGGCCAAGTAGAGGAACTGCTGGATATGTCCATTGCCGCCGGGGGATACATGATTCGGGAAACGCCTGCGGCCTATGGGTTGGCGGGCGGCGCTGAGGGGCATTGGGTCGATCTCTCACAGATAGATTTCGAGGTATTGAAGGAGCGTTTCACCAAAGGCAACAAGCGCACGGAGGCGGAAAAGCTCAAGGGCCAGGTACACGGCAAATTGAAGCGGATGCTGCGTCTCAACCGCACCCGCATGGATTACCTGGAGCGGTTCCAGAAGATGATCGACGAATACAACGCCGGGAGCCTGAACATTGACGAGTTTTTCCAGCGGCTGCTGACTTTTGCTGAAAGCCTAAACGAGGAGGAGAAGCGGAGTGTCGCGGAGCAACTATCGGAAGAAGAGCTGGCGTTGTTCGACATCCTGACCAAGCCCCGGCTTGATCTTTCCGACAAGGAGACCAAGCAGGTGAAGAAAGCGGGCAAGGATCTGTTGGAGGCGTTGAAGCGCGGAAAACTGGTTCTGGACTGGCGCAAGTTCCAGCGTACCCGGGCCGCCGTGAAAATCAGCATCGAAGATGTGCTGGACGAAGGTTTGCCGAAGAGTTTCTCGCCGGAGCTGTTTGAGCGCAAGGTCGAGGCCGTGTACCAGCACGTTTTTGAGTCCTACTACGGCGGCGGCCGAGGGGTGTATGCGGTTGCGGCTTGATCGCCGGGACCGGGGGTCTTCGATCATTAGGGAAGGTCTGAACAAGACGGCGTTTTTGGCCCGGCCAGCGCCTGACTTCGATTTTTGAAACCAATCGGAATGGCAGGGGGACAAGCCATTCTGCTTCGGCATGGAATGGGCGCTTGGACATGGCTGCCCCGGTCGGTTTCGGCTACCCGCTTGCAGCCCTTCGCGGATCGCGGACGGACTGCGCCCGCGGCGTCAGGCGGGCGCATAGCGGCCGGCGATGAGCAGGTTGGAGAAGCCGGGCAGCAGCGCGATGCGCTGCGTGTTCTGATCTCCGCGAACAGCGCCTCGCCCGGGCCGTGCCTCTCCAGCAGGTGCCGGAAGTTCAATATCGTCGTCTCGTCCGGCAAGGGATCCGTCAGCCGCAGGCCCGCAAACCGGCGCCCCGACTCCACCTCGTAGAGCAGGTCCTCCATCCCCGGGTCGCTCAGGTTGTGGAACAGCTGGACGCAGTGAACCCGAAGCATCGTTCCCAACGGGTAAGGCTTCCGGCCCCGGTCGCCTTTCGGGTGGAACGGCTCGATCCGCCGCGCCAGACGGTCCCACGGGACCAGCCCCCCCATCCGCTCAAGAAACAACTCCCGGCGCGTCCGCCGCTTCTTCGCATCGTGCTCCAGCTCCGCGAACGTCGCCTGCTCCATGAACCCTCCAATTGGCTTGCGAATCGCTACGCTGGTTTGGCGAACCTTCCACCTGTGCCGCCGGTCATGCTTCACCACGTTCCGCGCCTTCTCGCAAGGGAACTGCGGGAACCGGATGCCAGCAAGGTGGCGCTGCTGGTTCTCGATGGCTTGGCGCTCGACCAATGGGTGGTCATCCGGCACGAGTTGACCGAGCAGAGACCGGGCTTGCACATGCAGGAAGATGCCGTCTTCGCTTGGGTCCCAACCGTCACTTCCATTTCTCGGCAGGCGATCTTCGCAGGGCGACCACCGCTTTATTTCCCCGACCACCTCCACACCACTGATCGAGAGCCAGTGCTATGGCGACAATTCTGGGCAAGGGAAGGCATCGACTCTAAGCAGGTAGCCTATAGCAAAGGTTTGGGTCAGAGTGGTTTGGACACCGTAGCCAAACTTGCTGAGCGTCCCGACATGCGTGTGCTCGGATTGGTGGTCGATACCGTGGACAAGATCATGCACGGCATGACGCTTGGCACCCAACCGGTCGGCGTTCGTGCGCGAGCGCGTGGTTTGCCACGGTGGCGCTTGCATTGAAGAGGTCATCGTGCCCTTGGTGCGCATTGCGAGAGCGGGCCCATGAACAACGGCAAAATGTCTGTGGGTTTGAGCCAGCGCATTCGCTTGGAGTGGCTTGAGCGAACGGCAACCCTCGCACGGGTCGGGAAAGACAGAGCGGCTGTTCGTGATGCCCCAGATGAGATGCTGGCGAATGAACTCTCGGTTAACAGCAATACCCGTCGAAACAGCCGGGCCAAGACCATCATCATCCTGTTGAAGACTTGGCTCGACGGGCCACTGCGGGTGGCCCCGCTGCGCCAAGCCGGGCAGGCTTTGCTAGAGGCATTGGACCCAACCGACCGGCTTGCTGTTCATTGGGGCATGGTGCTGGCCGTTTATCCCTTTTGGGGGGCTGTGGCGACCACTGTTGGCAGACTACTACGGCTGCAGGGCAGCGCTGCCGCCAGCCAGGTTCAACGGCGCATCCGCGAGCTGTATGGAGACCGTAATACGGTGTCCCACACCACGAACCGGGTGCTCCGGTCCTGTGTTGACTGGGGTGCGCTGGCAGACGCCAAGAGCCGGGGTATCTATGAGCCGAGTACGGGCATTGAGGTTGGCTCCCCAAAGTTGGCTGCTTGGTTGGCGGAAGCACTGCTGACCGGGCATGTGGGTTCAGCTGGCCCGATGCATCTGCTCGGTCATCCGAGCCTGTTTCCGTTCAGAGTTATGCCACTGGATGGACGCGACTTGGTTACGCATTCAACTCGGCTGGAATTACTGCAAGGTATTGAGGATGACCTTGTCATGCTGCGCTCTGGAAATTGTTGACGACACTCCGTGTCGCTTGCGGCTGATATGCCACGACCGCGGGCGTTAGTCCGGATGCCCCGCGTTCAATAGCGCCATCACCGCAACGGGATCGACGCGGTTGCCGTTGAGGCTTACCGACCAGTGCAGGTGCGGGCCGGTGGAGCGCCCGGTGGCGCCCACCTCGCCGATCACCCAACCGCGCCGCACTTCCTCGCCTTCCCGCACCGATATGGCGTTCAGGTGGCAGTACATGGTCACCAGCCCGTGGCCGTGGTCCAGAAAGACCGTTTTGCCGTTGAAGAAGAGCTCGCCCGTCAGTATGACCTCGCCGGCCGCGGGGGCGCGGATGGGTGTGCCGGTGTCGGCGGCGATGTCCAAGCCGCTGTGCGGATTGCGTGGTTGGCCGTTGAGGATGCGACGGTGTCCGAAGGGGCTTGAGGTGATGCCGGCAACGGGTTGTACAAAGGGCACGATGTCGAGTTCGCGTGGGGTAAAGCGGTCATATTGCTCAAGTTGGCGTTGCGTCTCCTCGCGGATGCGCGCCAAATCCTCTGGCAACGGCTCCACCATGCGTTGATTTTTGATACGCAGATGTTGCTCGGGGTAGGTTTTGGCGACCACCTCGAACGCCAGGCTGAGGCTATTCTCGCCGCCGGATAATGTCAGGCTGTGCGAACCTGGCCGGGCCTTGATCGGGATGCCGACGATGGCGTGGCCCTGATAAATCAGCACCGGTTTGCCCGCGAAGGTGGCGCGCTCGGCCCAAGGCGGCAAGGGCAGCCGAAAGATACCGCCGGGCACGGCGGTTTGTTGATCGACGGCGGGGCTTGTCGCCGTATGCGCCGCTCCCAATGGTTGCGGCCACCCGCCTGTGGGCAGCGCAACGCCGAGCAACGCGGCTGTCGCCAAAGCAATATTAATCATCTATCGGCCGAAATCGTTCGGGAACGGGTTTTTTGTTTTGCGCCACGGCATCCAGGGTGCCGTCCGGGAAGTGGGCTTGAAAGGCCTCGCCCACCTCAACGGCGGCGGCGTTCGTGATCGCTTGACCGTCCGGGCGGGTGACGATGGCAAAGCCGCGCGCCAGGGTGGCGAGCGGGCTGACGGCCGCCAGAGTGCGGGCGAGCGTCGCGAGCTTGCCCCGGCCGTTTTGTATCCGCTCAACCATGAGACGACGAGCACCGCTCGCCAACCGTTCGACGCTTTCCCGGTGGCCTTCAATACGCTGCGCCGGGCGCAATAACCTGAGAGAGCGGCGCAGTGTATCAATACGGGTGGCGAGTTGCCGCGTCCGGCTATGCAGGGCGCGGTGCAGTCGCTCGTCCAAATCGTCGGCCCGCTGCATCAGCTGTTGTGTGCGTTGGCGCGGGTCGCTCAAACGGGCGCTTAGTGCCGCCAGGCCATGGGTGACCAAGTTGATGCGCGTGGCGCAAGATCGGCCGAGGCGCCCCTGAAGTTCACCGAATTGCCTGGCCAGTGCCGCACCGTCGGGCGTGAGTAGTTCGGCCGCGGCGGAAGGCGTGGCACCGCGCAGGTCCGCAACCAACTCGGCGATGGTGAAATCGGTTTCGTGGCCAATGGCGGCCACGGTTGGCACGGGGCAGGCCGCGATGGCCCGGGCCAGTGGTTCCGAATTGAAGGCGACCAGGTCTTCGAGTGAGCCGCCGCCGCGGGTTATCAATACCAGATCGGGGCGCAACTCCGGCACAAGCCGCAGCGCATTGAGCAGTTGTCGTTCCGCTTCCGCCCCCTGCACGGCGACGGGCACCAGTGTTACCGCCAAACAGGGGAAGCGCCGACCGATAATGCTCAGCACATCGCGCAGCGCGGCACCGCTGCGCGATGACAAAACGGCCAGATGGGCGGGATAGGTTGGTAACGGTTTTTTGCGCTCGACATCGAACAGCCCCTCCGCCGCCAGCCGGTTCTTCAATGCCTCGAACGCGGCCCGCAGGGCACCTTCGCCAGCCGGCTCCAGGTGCTCGACGATGATCTGGTAATCGCCACGCTCCTCATACAGGCTGACCCGCCCGCGCACGAGCACCTCGGTGCCGTCGGTGGGTTGTAATTTGGCCGCGCGATTGCGGTTGGCGAACATGGCGCAACGCACTTGGGCGCCGTCGTCCTTGAGGGTGAAGTACCAGTGCCCCGAGCCCGGGCGCCGGTAATTGGAGATTTCGCCACGCACCCACACCGGGCCGAGGCGGCCCTCAAGCAACAGCCGCGCCTGTCGGTTCAGCGCACTGACGGTTAAAATGCTGTCGTCGGCTAGAGGGAGTGGCAGGGTCTGCATGCTTGGTGATGTATCGCCTTTAAGTTCCAACGATCCCGACGCTGCCTGAAATCCGGGGCCCGCGCCTGGGCAATTCGGGGCCGGATTATAGGGCTGGATGCCAAAATGAGCATTGCCGCCGAGTCCGGTGGCTATGGCGCTCGGCGGCCGGGAACCGGAGCCGGAGGAATCGGAGAACTTCACCTTGGGCGCGGTACTGGCCTTGGATAACGGCCTGAGTCTGACCGTGGATTACTTCCGCATCGCCGCGGCTGCGCCTCGGCCCGATTGAGCATTTCGCAGTCCACGACCACCAACTCAACGACGGCCGCATCCGAGCCTTCAGGAATTGCCTCGGCTAACGCACCCGTCCCAGCGCCTAAATCAAGCACCTTTTTCGGCTTGACCCCAGTGACCTCCTCCGCAGCGCACCGAAGCATGGCTTCGTAGCCGGGAATCAAAGAGCGAATCGGGGCATTTTGGGCATCAATGTCCAGCTGCAGGTGTTGGCGAACGGAGTGGCTCATGGGCGCGATCGGCTTTAGTTGATCGGACAATGGGACCGTTCCAACAGGTCAGTGTTGCCAGCACCCGAATAGACCTTTCCGCGAGGATTGTTGATGATCTGCGGCGATTTGAAGTCCTCAATTAGATTGGAGTCACCAGAGAAGAGCAGGCGGGCGCCCGAAACGCGGGCCAACGCCAGAATATGCGGGTCGTCCGAGCGCAGCCTGCGATCATTGCGTAAATCCTGCTCAATCTCAGCGAGGTCATCATGAGAAATGAGCTTGGCTTTACCCGCCCGGTAGCCGGGCGGCGAGGCGGATTGGCAACGCCAACCAACTCAGGCCAGGACCAAGACTGCCACATTCATGACGTATACCCCGGCTGTCCGATAGTGGCTCAGTTTCAATTGCCGCCGCCGTGGAGACCACACCCGCGTTGGGCCGAGGTCAACGAAGATTTTCCAAATTGAGCCACTACCGGCTGTCCCGGCAAGTTTACATGCACCGAGGCCATCGCTAAAATTCTGATTTTGCGGGTTGCCAAAATGCTGCGTATCGCTCGGGACGCCCTCACATTCGACGATGTACTTCTGCTGCCCGCCCACTCCCAGGTTCTGCCTTCCGAAGTTGATCTGAAAACGCGCTTGACGCGCACCATCGAACTCAACATTCCGCTCATGTCCTCGGCGATGGATACCGTCACCGAAGCGCGCCTGGCCATCGCCATCGCCCAGGAGGGCGGCATCGGCGTGGTGCATAAAAATATGGCGATTGAGGCCCAGGCGCGGGAGGTGCGAGCCGTTAAGAAATACGAAACCGGCGTCATCCGCGACCCTATCACCATCGCGCCGGGCTGCACCGTCGCCGAATTGCTGGCGTTGACCCAGGATAATCGCATTTCCGGGGTGCCGGTGGTGGAAGGCGGCAAGCTGGTTGGTATTGTCACCGCCCGGGATATCCGGTTCGAGAAACGCCTCGACGCCAAGGTGCGCGAGGTGATGACGCCCCGGGAGCGATTGGTGACAGCTCCAGAGAACGCAAACTTCGATGCCGTTACCAAGCTATTGCACAAACACCGTATTGAAAAGGTGCTTTTGGTTGGTGGCGGTTTCGAACTTAAGGGCATGGTCACCGTCAAAGATATCAACAAGGCGCAGGCATTCCCGAACGCCTGCAAAGACGACCATGGCCAGTTGCGGGTGGGGGCGAGCGTTGGTACCAGCGCGGACACCGACGAGCGGGTGGCCACGCTGATTGAAGCCGGGGCCGATGTGATTGTCGTAGACACCGCCCACGGGCACGCCAAGTCGGTGCTCGATCGGGTGAGCCTCATCAAGCAGAGCTACCCGGACATGCCGGTCATCGGTGGCAATGTCGCCACCAAGGCGGGTGCTCAGGCGATGCTCGCCGCGGGTGCGGATGCCATCAAGGTGGGTATCGGCCCCGGCTCCATCTGCACCACGCGCATTGTGACCGGCATTGGCGTACCCCAGGTTACTGCCGTGGCGGAGGCCGTGGCCGCCGCCGCCGAAGTGGATGTGCCGGTGATTGCCGATGGCGGCATCCGTTATTCCGGCGACCTTGCGAAGGCCATCGTTGCCGGTGCCAGCGTGGTCATGATTGGTAGCTTGCTCGCTGGTACAGACGAGGCGCCGGGGGAGGTGGAACTGTACCAGGGCCGTACCTACAAGTCCTATCGCGGCATGGGTTCGCTCGGTGCCATGAACGACGCCCACGGGTCCAGCGACCGCTATTTCCAGCAAGTGGAGGGCGATGGGCAAAAGTTGGTGCCGGAAGGCATTGAGGGGCGGGTTCCCTACCGGGGGCCGATGGGTCCCATCGTCCACCAGCTAATCGGCGGTTTGCGCGCCTCAATGGGCTATACGGGTTCGCCCGATCTCGAGACCATGCGCACCAAGCCGGAACTGGTGCGGGTCACTGCCGCCAGCATGACGGAAAGCCATGTACATGACGTGACCATCACGAAGGAAGCGCCCAACTATCCGTTAAGTTGATGTTGCGGGCTAACTCTCCTGGTGGTGTGCGGAGGCGGCTTACCAGTGCGCCAACCCTCAAGCCGGCTTCCCTGCCTCGTTGGTCGGGGCCACGCCTCCCGAGCTCTTTGGTGAGATATGCGAGCGAGCGATATTCACGATCAGCAATTGCTGATTATTGATTTCGGTTCTCAATATACCCAGTTGATCGCCCGCCGGGTGCGGGAGCTGGGGGTATATTGCGAGATCCTGCCCTATGATTATGCGCCGGAAAGGCTGGCCGAGCGGATGCACAAGGTGCGTGGCGTCGTGCTTTCCGGCGGCCCGGAATCGGTCGTCGAAGGATCCGCGCCGCGCATCCCCGATATTTTGCTGGCCAGCGGCCGTCCGGTGCTCGGTATCTGCTACGGCATGCAGGCCATGGCGGCGCAGCTGGGCGGAACCGTGCGCACATCCGTCCGGCGCGAATTTGGCCATGCCACCATTGTCGCGGAGAAGGGCTCGCGTTTGTTGGGTACACTGGATTTCGAACCGGGCAATCGGTTATCCGTTTGGATGAGCCACGGTGACAAGGTTACCGCCGCACCCCCGGGTTTCCGCGTGACGGCTTCGACCGACAGTGCGCCCATTGCCGCGATGGAACACGAAACCAAGCCTTGGTTCGGCTTGCAGTTCCACCCGGAAGTGACCCATACCCGCCAGGGTGGGGCGATCTACCGGCGTTTTGCCCGCGAACTGTGCGGTTGCGATGGTTCCTGGACGCCGGCTAATATCGTTGCCGACGCGGTGGCCAATGCTCGCCGTTTACTTGGCGATGAGCGCGTCGTACTCGGTTTGTCCGGCGGTGTGGATTCGAGTGTGGTGGCGGCCCTGCTGGCCAGAGCCGTGGGTGACAGACTCAGTTGCGTGTTCGTCGACAACGGCCTGCTGCGCAAAAACGAGCGGGAAGAAGTTGAGGCGACCTTCGCACCATCCAATGCCTTGAATCTCAACCTTGTCACGGTGGACGCCCGCCAAGAGTTCTATGCCAATCTTGCCGGCATCGAGGATCCGGAAGCCAAGCGCAAGGTGATCGGCAGTACCTTCATCGATGTGTTTGAACGGGAGGCGAAACGGCTGCAGGAGGTGTCTTGGCTTGCCCAGGGCACCATCTATCCGGATGTCATCGAATCCGCCGCCAGCGCCCACGGCAAGGCCCACGTCATCAAATCGCACCACAATGTGGGCGGGTTGCCGGAGCGGATGTCGTTGCGGCTGATCGAGCCGTTGCGCGAATTGTTCAAAGACGAGGTGCGTCGCATCGGCCTGCACCTGGGGCTGCCCCGCGAACTGGTGTATCGGCATCCGTTTCCGGGCCCCGGCCTTGGCGTGCGCGTGCTCGGCGAAATCAAGCGCGAGTATTGCGACACCCTGCGCGCCGCCGACGCAATCTTTATCGAGGAACTCCGCGCCGCGAACTATTACGACCGTGTCAGCCAGGCGTTCGCCGTCTACCTGCCGGTGAAGTCGGTCGGCGTGGTGGGAGACGCCCGACGTTACGAACCCGTCATCGCCCTGCGGGCGGTGGAAACGGTGGATTTCATGACCGCCCGCTGGGCGCACCTACCCTATGCATTGATCGAACGGGTTGCCAACCGCATCGTCAACGAGATTGCCGCCGTATCCCGTGTGGTCTATGACGTATCGAGCAAACCGCCAGCCACGATCGAGTGGGAGTAATGACCGCTCAAATCTTGACAATCACGGTTTTCAGTTGCGTGTAGTGGTGTAGTGCCTCAATGCCTTTTTCGCGGCCGATACCGCTTGCCTTGTAGCCACCGAACGGTATTTCTATGCCGCCCGCAACCCAGTCGTTCACGTACACCTGCCCGGCTTCGAGCGCCGCCGCCACCCGATGCGCCCGGGCTATGTCCTTGGTCCAGAGCCCGGCCGCCAATCCGTATTGGGAGGCGTTGGCCAGCTTGATGGCTTCGTCTTCGTCGCTGAATGGCATCACGGTCAACACCGGCCCGAAAATCTCTTCACTGAACAGCCGCGACGATGGATCGCTCACCTTGTAGATCGTGGGCGGCACGAAGTAGCCGCCGAGATTGCCGGGCACCGCCCGCCCGCCGGTGATCGGTTCGAGACCCTCGCTTGCCGCTATGTCGAAGTACTCCTGAACCTTGGCGAATTGAGCCGCCGTGGTCAGCGGCCCGATGTGCGTGCCCGGCTCGACCTGGGCGGCACCCGCCTTGAGGCCCCGCAGAACGGGTTCGAGAATCGGCTCCTGTACCAGCAAGCGCGTGCCGGCGGAACAAATCTGCCCGGCATTGCCCACAAAAGCACGGATGGAACCGGGTATGGCTTGTGCCAAGTCGGCATCGTCGAAGACCAGGTTGGCCGATTTGCCGCCGAGCTCAAGCGTTACGGGAATGATCCGCTCCGCCGCGATGGCACCGATTTCTCGGCCCGCCCGCAACGACCCGGTGAAGGCGACTTTGCGCACCTCCGGATGCTTGACGATGGCCGCACCCGCCTGCGGGCCCGTGCCGAGCACCACATTCATAACGCCGGGCGGCAAGCCGCACTCACTCGCGATGCGGGCCAACTCGGCGGTTGTGCCCGAGGTGAACTCGCTCGGCTTGGCCACCACCACGTTACCGGCGGCAAGCGCCGGGGCAATGCCCCGCGCCGCTTGGTTGATCGGCGCGTTCCAAGGCGTGATGACGCCCACCACACCGAAGGGTTCGCGGCGCGTATAGGTGTGGTAGCCGGTACCCAAATCAAGCACTTCCCCGGCGGGGAGATTCACGAGGCCCCCATAGAACTCGAAGTAGGCTGCCGCGCCCTCCACTTCCAATGGCGACTGAAAGGCCGGTTTACCGCATTGCACACTTTCCAGCTTGCCCAGCCGATCAATATTTGCGCGCAGTGTACGGGCGATCTCAAGCAATACCCGGCCGCGTTCAATGGGTTTGCGCGCCCGCCACTCCGGCAACGCCGTCTGCGCCGCCGCGACCGCTTTCGCCACATCCAAGGCATTGCCGAGGGCGACTTCGGCCACAGGCTTTAGGTCTACCGGGGAGGTTACTTGAAAGTACTGTGCGTCCTCCGGGGCAATGGATTCGCCGTTGATAAAGTGCTGAAAGGTTTCCATAGTGCTTATGCCGAGGCCGATTCCGAAGACGGCATCTTACCTTCGGGCGGCGGGCCATGCGATATGGGGTGTGGAACAGGTGGTGAGGCGCCATGAATGTCACCAGTGAGGCAGTCGATGTGGGTTGGATGCGTCAGGCGTTGGCTCTGGCGAAGCGGGCCGCGCAGCTCGGCGAAGTGCCCGTTGGGGCCATAGTCGTGCAGCGGAACGGGCAAGGCGGTAGCGTTGTCGGGCGCGGCCATAATGCGATGATTGGTGACAGTGACCCCACAGCCCATGCGGAGATCAATGCCTTACGCGATGCTTCGGCACGGCTTGGCAACTATCGTCTACCGGATACCACCTTGTATGTGACCCTGGAACCCTGCTTGATGTGTGCGGGTGCCCTTGTACACGCCCGCGTCAAGCGGTTGGTGTTTGGTGCCCGGGAACCGCGCACCGGCGCGGTGGTCAGCCAGTTGCGGGCGCTGGAAAGCCCGGCGCACAATCATCGGGTCGAGGTCGTCGAGGCTGTGCTGGCCGAGCAGTGCGCTGCTTTAATGCGGGGTTTTTTTGCGGAAAGGCGCTAGGAGCCTGCGCCTTCGGAATGCACGGCTGCAAAGCCGCTGCCGCTCGCCCCTTTGAACGTTCGATTTCGTCAAATAGGCTGGATATTCTCCTCAATCGCCCGCCCAAAGGGACGGCGGCATCGAATTTTCGCTTTCGCGACTTCCGCAGGCAGAGGCTCCTAGGTGCCTCCGCCTTCGCTATACTTGTCGTCCTCGCCACTTTATGACTCGGTTGGGCTGGCTCAGTGGAGCAATCGGTAGTGTCTGACTTGTTGGTGCTCGCGGGGCCGCCGGCGTTGTCGAAGTTTCGCTTGGAGAAGCTTCGGGAAGCGTTGGGTATCGGTGGCTTGTACGCGGAATTTCTGCACTTGCTCAAGCTCGATGCGGCCCTTGACACGGCAGAGCGGCGTCGTGCGGAGGCGCTGCTGCGCTACGGCCCGGAGACGGATTTGCCGGAGCGGCTGGGCGAGTTGCGCATTACCGTGCTGCCACGGCTCGGCACCATTTCCCCCTGGTCGAGCAAGGCCACCGACATTTTTCACATCTGCGGCTTGAAAAAAGTGGCGCGCGTGGAGCGGGGCCTGCGCTGGTTCGCAACCGCGTCACTCGATGCCGCGGCCATTGCAACCCTGCACGACCGCATGACCGAATGCGTCTTTGACGGCGAAGATTACCGATCGGTATTCGCCACGCTCACACCGAGGCCGTTTAGTTTGGTGCCGGTAATGGCCGAGGGCGGGGCGGCCCTGATATCCGCCAACAGGGAACTGGGCCTGGCGCTTTCTGATGATGAAATTCGCTATCTAACGAAGGCGTTTGTCGAACTTGGCCGCGACCCCAGCGATGTCGAACTCATGATGTTCGCCCAGGCCAATTCGGAACATTGCCGCCACAAGATTTTCAACGCCAGCTGGACGGTGGACGGCACCGCCGCACCACATTCACTGTTCGCCATGATCCGCAACACCCATGCCCGCATCAAGGGTGCCGACATTCTCAGTGCCTACGCCGACAACGCGGCGGTGATCGAAGGCCACCGAACCCGGCGCTTCCTCGCCAACCCGGAGAACCGGCAATACGGCCATGTCGAAGAGTCGGTTCCTCTATTGATGAAAGTGGAAACCCACAACCATCCGACGGCCATTGCGCCCTATCCGGGTGCGGCCACCGGCAGCGGCGGCGAAATACGCGACGAGGGGGCGGTGGGCAGAGGTTCCAAACCGAAAGCGGGGCTCACCGGTTTCACCACCTCGCATCTGCACATTCCGGGCTTGGCGGAGCCCTGGGAACAGGGCATGGAGAAACCGGAACATCTGGCCTCCGCCTTGGAAATCATGCTTGATGGCCCGCTTGGCGCAGCGGGTTTCAACAACGAATATGGCCGGCCAGCGCTAACCGGCTACTTCCGCACCTTTGAGCAGCGCTCACAGGCGGGGCCCTGGCGTGGTTATCACAAGCCGGTGATGATTGCCGGGGGGCTTGGCAGTTTACGACCCGGCCATGTGCAATCCTTGCCCTTCCCGCCGGGAACACGGCTGGTGGTGCTCGGCGGCCCGGCCATGCTGATTGGTCTCGGCGGTGGGGCCGCATCCAGCATGGCCTCCGGTGCCAGTTCGGCGGAACTCGACTTCGCCTCGGTGCAACGACATAACGCGGAAATGCAGCGGCGCTGCCAGGAGGTGATCGATGCCTGCTGTGCGCTTGACGACGACAATCCCATATTGCTGATTCACGATGTGGGTGCCGGTGGGCTTGCCAACGCCCTGCCGGAACTGGTCAAGGACGGCGGTGCCGGCGGCCGCTTTGAGTTGCGCGCGGTGACCAATGCCGACCCCGGCATGTCACCGCTGGAGATTTGGTGCAACGAGGCCCAGGAACGTTACGTTTTAGGCATCGCCAGCGAGCATATCGAGCGCTTTGCCACCTTGTGCCGTCGCGAACGTTGCCCCTATGCGGTCATCGGTGAAGCCATCGCCGAGCAGCGCTTGCAGGTCACGGACTCGATTTTCGACAACGTTCCCGTGGACCTGCCGCTCTCCATATTATTCGGCAAGCCGCCCAAGATGCGGTGCCAATTTCACCGCCGCCCAACAATGCCCGGCGTATTGGATTTAAGCGATGTTGATCTGACGGAGGCCATACACCGAGTGCTCGGTTTCCCGGCCGTGGCCAACAAGCAGTTCCTGATTACCATTGGCGACCGCAGCATCACCGGGTTGGTTGGCCAGGAACAGATGGTCGGTCCCTGGCAGGTGCCGGTCAGCGACGTGGCGGTAACACTGGCGGGTTACCGAACCCATCGCGGCGAGGCCATGGCCATGGGGGAACGTTCGCCCTTGGCGCTGATCGACGCCGCCGCCTCGGCACGCATGGCGGTCGGGGAGGCGTTAACCAATCTGCTTGCGGCGGATATCGAATCCCTGGGGCGCGCGGTGCTATCGGCGAACTGGATGGCGGCGGCGGGTAGTGAGGCGGAGGAACAGGCGCTGTTCGATGCGGTTCAGGCCCTCGGCATGGAACTGTGCCCGGCACTGGGTATTGCCATCCCCGTCGGCAAAGACAGCCTTTCCATGCGCACGCGGTGGCGCGATGGCGATGCCGTGCGCGAGGTGGTCTCGCCGATGACGCTGATTGTTTCCGCCTTCGCCCCGGTTGCCGATGTTCGCCATACGCTGACGCCGCAGTTGCGCTCTGCGCAGCCAACCGGTATTGATCTGGGCACGGTGCCCACAAGGCTCTTGCTCATCGACTTGGGTGGCGGTCGCAACCGTTTGGGTGGCAGTGTGCTGGCCCAATGCTTCGATAGACCGGGCGGGGCTTGCCCGGACGTCGATGATGCGCGAGCTCTGGCGCAAGCGCTGAATACGGTTTTGGCCCTGAATCGGGAGGGGCGCATTCTGGCCTACCATGACCGCTCCGATGGCGGCTTGCTGGCGACCCTCGCCGAAATGGCCTTCGCGGGACGGCTGGGATGGGAATTGACCATTGACGACAGCGATCTGCTGGGCGCGTTGTTTTGCGAGGAACTGGGGTTTGTCGTGCAGGTGGCCGAGAGCGACGGCGACGCGGTTACGAGTCGTTTTTCGGGCATCCGCGTGGTTGATTTGGGCAGGGTGCGCTCCGATCAGCGTTTGCGCCTGCATCATGGCGGTGATTTGGTCATTGACGCCGAGCGCGCCGACTGGCAGCGCCGTTGGGCCGAGCCGAGCTATCGGATGCAGCGTCTGCGCGATAACCCGGTGACGGCGGATCAGGAATACGCAACCATCGGCGATGATGCGGACCCGGGGTTGCAAGCCCTGCTAACCTTCAAACCGAACAAGGCAATTGAGCCGAGCGGGAAGTCGGCTAAGCCGGGTGGGGAAGCGTTCGCCATTCACCAGGCACGGCCCAGGGTGGCGATATTGCGCGAGCAGGGCGTCAACGGCCAACTGGAAATGGCCGCCGCCTTTGATCGCGCCGGTTTCACCGGCATTGATGTGCATATGAGCGACCTGCTCGACGGCACCGTCAACCTCCTCGACTTTCCCGTATTCGCCGCCTGTGGCGGCTTCTCATACGGGGATGTGCTCGGCGGCGGCGGCGGCTGGGCGAAAAGCATCCTTTTTCATGCGAGCGTACGCGCTGCCTTCGCGGCCTTTTTCGCGGCGGATCGTCTGGCGCTCGGCATCTGCAACGGTTGTCAAATGATGGCGTACTTGAAAGACTTGATTCCCGGTGCCGAGCACTGGCCGCGGTTCGTGCGCAACCATTCCGATCAATTCGAGGCGCGTACCGTGCTCGTGCGTATCAACGCGGTGGCGTCGCCCTGGTTGGCGGACATGGCCGGCAGCGTGATGCCGGTACCGGTCGCGCACGGTGAGGGCCGCGCCGAGTTTCAACGTCCGGGCGCACTCAATGCCTTGGTCGAGCAAGGCCAACTGTGCGCTCAATATGTGAATAATCACCACGCAACAGCGGCAGCCTATCCCGCAAACCCCAACGGCTCCCCGGATGGTCTGGCGGGCATCGTCGCGGCATCCGGCCGCGTACTGGCCATGATGCCGCATCCCGAGCGGGTGTTTCGATCCTGTCAAAATGCGTGGCCCGATCCGGCCTGGGAAGAGGACGGGCCCTGGCTGCGGTTATTCAGCAATGCGCGACGAGCGGTTGGCTGTTGAATGCTCTATCAACTTGATGATCGTCGGGTTGTGGCGGAGGGGAGCTACTTCGTGGCACCGACCGCCGCCGTCATCGGCGGGGTTCGGCTCAAAAACAACGTCACTGTTTGGTTTGGGGCCGTGGTGCGGGGCGATGGCGAGCCCATCGTTATTGGCGAAAACTCCAATGTTCAGGATTGTGCCGTCGTCCATACCGACCCCGGCTGTCCCTGCATCATTGGCAACAACGTCACCATCGGCCATAAAGCCGTGGTGCATGGCTGCAAAATCGGCGATAACACCACCATCGGCATCAACGCCGTTGTCCTAAGCGGTGCCGAAATAGGCAGGAACTGCCTAATCGGTGCCAACTCCTTGGTCGGGGAGGGCAAGCGGATCCCGGACAACTCCCTGGTATTGGGCACACCCGGCCGCGTCGTCGCAAAACTAACGCCTGAACGCATTGAGCGCCTACAGCGCAATTATCGGCACTATGTCGAAAACGGGCACAGATTCGCAATTGGTCTGAGTGTGCAGGAGCGGGCGGATTCCGCCTAACCAGCAGCCAGCGCCGTAGCCATTCGCGGCTGCAAATCCGCTCTCATCCGCCCCGTCGGCTTGTCGATTTCGTTGCATATGGCTCGATAGTCGCCTCAATCGACAAGCCGACGGGACGGCGACGGCGGCTTTCGCTTTCGCGACTTCCGCAGGCAGAGGCCCTCAGGAGCCCGCGCCTTAGCCATTCGCGGCCGGGGATTACTCCCTTAAATCACCCGGCAGCATCTGGCCCGCCCGCCAGTAATGAAAGGCTGCCCACAGATTCACGGCACCCCAACTGAACAGGCTGTAGCGCAAGGCGTCGCTGCCGAAGGGGCCGGTGAGCAGGTCGGAGAGGATGCCGACGGCCGGTGGCCCGAAGACGAAACCGATGAAATTCAAAATGAAGAGCAGAATCGCGGCGGCCACGGCGCGCATCCGCACCGGTGCCAAGCCTTGGGTTTGGGCAAATGTCGTGCCTTGGTAAAAGTTGCCCAGCATGATGGGAATTGAGAGTAACAGCAGCGACAGCCACCAGCTCTCCACCAGATAGGCGGCGGCGCCAATGGGCACCAGGACGACGAGTGCCAGGGCCACCACCCAGAGGTACCAGCGGCTGTCCCGCGCGCCGAAGCGGTCGCATAGCCAACCACCCAGAACGATGCCGAGCCCGCCCGGAATGCCGAGCACCAAGCCCAGCCAAAAGCCCGCCTCGGTTAATGTCATGCTGTGGCTGCGCAGGAAAAAAGTCGGCGCCCAGGTGACCAGCCCGTAGCCAACGAACGCGGTCAAACCACCGCCGGTGGCCATATGCACAAAGGCGCGTTTTTTTAGGAGAAATCGAAATACTTCCAGAATCGAAGGGTGCCGCTCGCCACCCGCGTCGGCGCTATGGCCATCGGCCTGACCTCTGATGGGTTCTTTGACGGTTAGGAAGACGATTACAGAAAGGATCACACCCGGAATTCCGACGATGAAAAAAGCCATCCGCCAACCGAACGCATCGGCGATAGCGCCGCCGGCGAACAAACCGAACATGATGCCGAACGGAATGCCCAAAGAGTAAATACCGAGCGCCGTGGCGCGCTCTTTGGCCGGATAGAGATCCGCCAGCATCGAGTGTGCCGGCGGACTACAGCCTGCCTCGCCGATGCCGACACCGATGCGCGCCGCCGCCAAGTGCCAGAAATTCATGGCCAAACCCGATAGGGCCGTCATACCGCTCCAAACGGCAAGCGCCAAACCGATCAGGTTGCGCCGATTCCAGCGATCGGCAATCAGCGCAAGCGGCATGCCCAGGGTGGCGTAGAAAATCGCAAAGGCGGTGCCGGACAAAAGCCCCATGCCGAAGTCGGAAACGCCCAGATCATTCTTTATGGGTTCGATGAGAATCGACAAAATCTGACGGTCGATGAAGTTGAATGTGTACACCACAACCAAAACACCGAGGGTGTAGCGCTTCACGGCATCGCTGATCAGCGGCGCATTGTTGGTTCCCGGCATGGCGCTGCTCTTATTGTTTGCGTCATTCATCGTAGCATTGATGGCGCGAGGCGTAGTAACCTTGGTGTGGGTCTTCTACTAGGGTTAGGCTCATGAGCGAGCAATCCACCTCCAATCAATTGGCGGCGGCCATGGTGTCGGGGCGGGCACCGGGCAGTATGCCATTCCATAAATATCGGCCGTTCCAACCCGTCGCATTGCCGGAGCGGCAATGGCCCGGCAAGACCATCGAACGGGCGCCGCGTTGGTGCAGCGTCGATTTGCGGGATGGCAACCAAGCGCTGATCGACCCGATGGATGTCGATGAAAAGTTGCGGATGTATGAACTGCTGCTTGAGGTCGGCTTTGCCGAAATCGAGGTGGGTTTCCCCGCCGCGTCCCAACCGGATTTCGACTTTATCCGCCGTATCATTGATGAGGGCCGCATTCCGAGCGGGGTGAGTGTGCAGGTGCTTTGCCAAGCGCGCGAGGAACTCATTGAGCGCACGGTGGAAGCTTTGGATGGCGCGCCCAACGTGATTTTCCACCTCTACAATTCCACCTCCGAATTGCAGCGCCGCGTGGTCTTCGAGATGGACCGCGCCGGTGTCATCGATTTGGCGGTGCGGGGTACGCGCATCGTCAAGCAGGGCTTGAGCCGGCTTGATGCCAACATCGGCCTCGAATATTCGCCGGAGAGCTTCACGGGCACCGAATTGGATTTCGCGGTGGACATCTGCACGGCGGTGGCCGAGGAGTGGGGCGCAACCGTCGAACAGCCGATCATCATTAATCTGCCATCGACCGTGGAACTGGCGACACCCAATATCTACGCCGATCAGATCGAATGGTTCGTCACGCATTTCCCGCATCGCGACAAGGCGGTCATCAGCCTGCATACACACAATGACCGGGGTACCGGCATCGCCGCCACGGAACTCGCCCTCATGGCCGGTGCCGAGCGCGTTGAGGGCACCTTGTTCGGCAACGGCGAGCGCACCGGCAATTGCGACATCGTCACAATGGCAATGAATCTGTTTAGCCAGGGTGTCGATCCCGAATTGGATTTCCGCGACATGCCGCGTATTCGCCGTACCGTTGAGGCGATCAACAAACTGCCGGTACACGAGCGCCACCCCTACGCCGGTGATTTGGTGTTCACGGCCTTTTCCGGCTCGCATCAGGATGCCATCAAAAAAGGCATGGCCAGGGTGGACCGCGACCGTTGGGAAGTACCCTATCTGCCCATTGATCCGGAGGATGTGGGTTCCTCCTATAAGGAAACGGTGCGCGTCAACAGCCAGTCCGGTAAGGGTGGCGTGGGCTTTCTGCTTGAAGAGTTCTATGGCATCGCTTTGCCCCGGGAGATGTTGGTGGAGTTCAGCGGTGTTGTGCAGCAGCTAACGGAAAAACTCGACCGGGAAGTCAAGGCCACCGAAATTTTTCAGGCATTACTTGACGAATACGCGATCGCGTCCGGGCCTTATCGCTTGATTGACTTCGACCTTTTGACCGGGCGGGAAGCCGACCAGCGGTGCGTTGCCCGAGTGGAGGCCGCCGCGCAGCTGCTTACCATTGACGGCGCGGGAACCGGCCCGATCGACGCTTTTGTCAATGGTTTGCAGGAAACGCTCAACGAACCGGTCAGCGTCGTTGCCTATCACGAACACGCCCTGGCCACGGGCAACGACGCCAAGGCGATCTGCCTGCTCGCCATTGAGGATGCCAACAGCGGGCGCTGCTACGGCGTCGGCGTCAGCCGCAATACGATAACCGCGTCCCTGCGTGCCGTGATTGCCGCCATGAACCGACGATGGAAGCATTGAATTCCCGAGAGGCTCCTAGACCGCCTATTTCGCCAACTTCCCGCTGTTGTCGTGGGTTCACTCAAAGGTTCGGGATACTTGGGAAAGAGTGGGCCTGCGGCGCGTTCAGCTCGTCCCATCCCCGCTCCCACACAAGCGGGAAAATTGTGCCCAACGCCGCAAGGGAAGCCCCGCAGGCCCACTCGGTGCATTGGTGTGCTTAAATCTCGCTCCGGAGAGTTAGGGAGATCAGCGGGCCGGGACAGATTGCGTGAGCCCGGGGATGTGCTGGCAAACAGCACCCGGGAGGGGGAGATCGGCGAGCGTCACTCCAGCACTATTTCCAGCACAAACTTGCTGCCGAAGTAGCCGAGCAGCAACAGCGCGAACGCCACCAGCGTCCAACGCGCCGCCGCGCCGCCCCGCCAGCCGAAAAGGCTGCGGCCAACCAGCAATATGACGTAGACGACCCAGGCGGCGGACGACAGTATCGTATGGTGCGCCACCCGCTGTGCGAACATGTCGTCGAGCTGGATGAAGCCGCTGGCAATGGCGATAGTCAGCCCGGTGAAACCCACCCAGAGCATGACAAACAGCAAGTGCTCCATCGTCTCAAGCGGCGGCAGTATGCGCAACATGAGGATGTGGCTTTTGGTGCGGATGTAGCGCTCCGCCATGCCCACCAGAATCGATTGCAGCGCCGCCATCAAAAGAATGCTGAAGGCGGTGATCGAGACGAGCACATGCAGCGCCAATGCATCGCTCACGCCAACGAAGGTGGGTGGGCCGCGCTGCGGAAAGAGCGACATCAACAAAATCAGGGCACTCAGCGGAAACAGCAGCACGAATAGGCTATGCACGGGCCGGGCGATGCCGGCAACGGCCACCATGACGAGCACAAGCAAGGCCGTCAAACTGGCGACACTGACGAGGCCGAGGTGTATCCCTTCCGGTAAGTTCATGGTCCCGTAGGTCGCCAGGCCATGCAAAATCAGCGCGGGCACAACGATGGAGCGCAAGACACCGGTGGCGACGGGCGTGTTTCGGGAAAGGGCCGATGCTTGTAGCCAGGTGCCGGCCAAATACAAGACAACAGCGGCGATACCCGGCATGAGTGGGCTGTAGGTCACTGTTCGGCTCGGTTTGGGTGGGCGGAGGAGTGGGTCAAGTGGGCCTTTGCCACGCAATGCGAAGTATCATAGCACTGTTGAAAAGTGTGCGATTGACGGTAGTGTATCAGTTTGAATTTTTCGACCCTGGGGCGCCGCGGTTGGGGGCCGCGCCCAAACCGGAAGCAATTCAAACTGATACAGCACCCGATTGACGACCGCGGTGGTTCATTCGCGAATGGGTTGGGCTAGAATGCGCTTTCCCGTCTACCGTTGCGGCTCGTCTGACGGCAACGGGTTGATGGGGGGCGGGCCGCGGCCAACCGCGAGCGGCCGCGGATGGTTGTGCGGAGTGTAGCTCAGCTTGGTAGAGCACTACGTTCGGGACGTAGGGGCCGGAGGTTCAAATCCTCTCACTCCGACCAATCTCCTTCGGGATCATCCGACGCAGAGGCTAGGAGCCTGCGCCTTGGGAATTCGCGGCTGCAAAGCCGCTCTCATCCGCCCCGTCGGCCGCTCGATTTCGTTGCATATGGCTCGATATTCGCCTCAATCGACCGGCCGACGGGACGGCGATAGCGGCTTTTCGCTTTCGCGACTTCCCACGGCGCAGGCTCCTAGAAAAACCGCGCCACAGCGAACCGCGTTACCTCCCCCAAGGCTTGCCGATAGCGGTTTGTGGGCAATTCCGCCAGGCAATCAAGCGCAAGCCGGCTGTATTGCAGCGCTGTCGCCCGGGTGTAATCCAGGGCGCCGCAGCCCCGTACCGCTTCAGCCACCTGGTCGAAATCCGCACCCGACCGGCTACGCAGGCTGTCGCGAATCAAATTCGCTTGGCGGGCGCTGCCATTGGCGAGCGTGTGAATCAGCGGCAATGTCAGCTTGCCCTCCGCCAGATCATTGCCCGCGTTTTTTCCCATGGTTGCGGCATCACCCGCGTAATCGAGCCAGTCGTCAACGAGCTGATAGGCTATGCCGAAATACAGCCCGAAGCGGCGATGGCTGTCAATGGCGGCGGCATCCTCGGTCGCCAGCACAGCCCCCGTGTGAGCCGATGCCTGAAAGAGCAGGGCGGTCTTTAGACGTATGGCCTCCAGATAACTGGCCTCATCCATATCCAGGTTGCCGATATTGGCAAATTGCAGCACCTCACCCTCGGCGATGCGATTGGTGGCATCCGCCAATAGGTTCAAAATGTGCATGTTGTCGAGCGACAACATGAGTTGAAAAGCGCGGGAATAGAGAAAATCCCCCACCAATACCGAAGGTGCGTTGCCCCAACAGGCATTGGCCGTAAGCCGCCCCCGCCGCAAATTGGAGCTATCCACCACATCGTCGTGCAGTAGGCTTGCGGTGTGCAGAAATTCAATCACCGCGGCAAGTTTGGTGTGGCATTCCCCGGCGTAGCCGCAGCCGCGCGCACTCAACAACACGAGCAACGGCCGCAGGCGTTTGCCGCCACTTTCCACGATATAGCGGCCAATTTCCTCCACGAGCGCCACATCGGAGGAAAGCTGCCCGGGAATGAGTTGATTGATGGCGGCGAAGTCCTCGCCAACCAGGCGATATATGGCGTCAAGCCCCGCCACGCCGCCGGGGGCCGCACTGATGCTTGGCGTTTGCTCGTAAACTGCGATGGCCGGGTTCACGCGTTGTAATCCCACAACTTCGATTCTAAAATACGCCGCCCTTCAAGGTCGCCCGGGCTTCCGGTGCAATGCTACGCGCCCGCTGCGGTTGAGGGCGACCAAGCACCGGGTGGGCATTGTAATTCAGCGCAATGGATATTGCAGGCCGATTGTTTCAGGAGCGAATGGATGTTTGCGGTTTTTTCGAGTGGCGGCAAGCAACACCGGGTACACGAAGGCGATGTGCTCAAACTTGAGCGGCTCAATGCCGAACCCGGCGAGGCAGTGGAATTCGACAAGGTGCTCATGATCGCCGATGGCAACGACGTCAACCTCGGGCAACCCTATGTGGACGGTGGCCGCATCAGGGCCGAGGTGCTCGGCCACGAGCGCGCCAAGAAAATTCGGGTAATCAAGTTCAAGCGTCGCAAAAACTACATGCGCCGCCAAGGGCACCGGCAGTGGTACACCGAGGTACGCATTACCGGTATTCAAGCCGCCTGATGCCGTTGGCATTGGCGGAAGCGCAAACGCCGAATTACACGCCGACAAATCGGCTTGCATAGCCGGTGACCTCGGATCAGGAGACGATAGACATGGCACACAAGAAGGCAGGCGGCAGCACCCGCAATGGCCGCGATTCGCAATCGAAACGGCTTGGTGTGAAACGATACGGTGGCCAATTCGTGCGTGCCGGCAATATCTTGGTTCGGCAGCGGGGTACCCGCTTTCACGCGGGCGAGAACGTGGGCTGTGGCCGCGACCACACGCTCTTCGCTACCCAAGACGGCCATGTCAAGTTTCTTGAAAAGGGCAAGCAAAAGCGCAAGTATGTGGCCGTGGTGCCCTAGCGCTATAGGGAACCGCTGAACAGGCCGCTGGTGCGGCCCCACCTTGCCTGAAATATTCGGGCAATGCCCATGCAATTTATCGATGAAGCCAGTGTCCATGTTCAGGCTGGCAAGGGTGGTGACGGGGCGCTGAGCTTCCGGCGCGAGAAATTCATCGCCCGAGGTGGGCCGGATGGCGGCGATGGCGGCGACGGCGGCGATGTGGTCTTGGTCGCGGACGCCGCCCTCAACACGCTCGTCGATTTCCGCTATCAACCCCGCTACCGTGCGGGCAATGGGCAGCCGGGCGGCGGACGCAACAAAACCGGTGCCCGGGGGGAAGATCGTGAAATCAAGGTACCGCTGGGCACGTCCGTTATCGATGCGGATACCCGCGAGTTCCTTGGCGATCTCATCGAGCCGGGCGGGCGCTTGTTGGTCGCTGGTGGTGGACGCCGCGGCCTGGGCAATAGCCGCTTCAAGTCGAGCACCAACCGAGCCCCCCGCCGTACCACGCCCGGGGCCGTCGGCGACGAACGCGAGTTGTCGCTGCAACTCAAACTGCTGGCGGATGTGGGTTTGGTCGGCATGCCCAACGCTGGCAAGTCCAGCCTCATCGCCGCCGTCTCCGCCGCCCGACCAAAGATCGCGGACTATCCATTCACCACCCTGATTCCCAATCTTGGCGTGGTGCGGGTGGATAATGAAGCGAGCTTCGTTATGGCCGACGTTCCGGGCCTCATCGCCGGCGCGGCGCGGGGTGCCGGGCTCGGCATCCAATTCTTGCGGCACCTCGCCCGCACACGTTTGCTGTTGCACTTGATCGATTGCTGCCCCGCGGACGGCACCGACCCGGTGTGCAACGCGGCCACCATAGAAACGGAACTGGCCGCGTATAGCGGGGCCTTGGCGGAACGTCCCATCTGGCTGGTGCCGACCAAGAGTGATCTGCTTGATGGTGCCGCGCTTCGTGCATTGGTCGAACGCCTGGGCTCGGCCTTTCCAAACCGTGAGATCCTACCCGTCTCGGCCATGCACCGCCGGGCATTACGAGAACTCAAAAACCGTGTGATGGCGAGCCTTGTCGAGTGGCAAGATCGTTGCGCGGCAGATGATCGTGTTCGCGCGCGGGAACTGGCGCGCACCGAACGCATCCACGAGGATGTGTTGTCGAGTGCGCTAGCCGCCAAGAGCGGGGGAGAATGACATTGACCGAGCAACAAGCCCGTCGCCAAGTCGCGAACGCGAAGCGCATCGTGGTTAAGGTCGGCAGTTCGTTGTTGACGGACTTGGCCGAGGGGTTATCACGCACCAATATCGAGCATTGGTGCGAGCAACTGGCCGAATTGTCAGCACGGGGCAGGCAATTGCTGTTGGTCTCTTCCGGCGCGGTTGCCGAAGGCATGGCCCGCCTCGGCTGGTCCGCACGCCCAACAGACCTGCCGCGCTTGCAGGCCGCCGCCGCGGTGGGCCAGATGGGTTTGGTGCAAGCCTACGAAACCGCCTTTGCCCGGCACGGCCGACGCACGGCCATGGTTTTGCTCACCCACGAAGATTTGGCGAACCGGCGCCGTTACTTGAATGCCCGATCCACCATCACGCATCTATTGAAGATGGGCGTGATCCCCGTGGTTAATGAAAACGACACGGTGGTTACCGACGAAATCCGCTTTGGCGACAACGATACCCTGGCGGCACTGGTCACCAATTTGGTGGCGGCAGACCTGTTGGTGGTATTAACCGATGTGGATGGATTGCATGAAGACAACCCTCGAACCCACCCGGAAACGCAACCGTTGCGCTACGCCGAAGCCGGGGATGAGAGTCTTGATGCCCTCGCCGGGGAGGGCGGTGCCTTGGGGCGGGGCGGCATGATTACCAAAATACGCGGTGCGCGCACCGCGGCCCGGTCCGGTGCCCACACCATCATTGCCGATGGCCGTGCGCGGGCGGTGCTCAACCGCATTGCCAACGGCGAGCCGGTGGGAACCCTGCTTGCCGCAACCGTGCCGCCATTGGTGGCGCGCAAGCGCTGGATTGCCGGCCAGTTAAAACCCAAGGGGGAAGTTGTTGTCGATGCCGGCGCGACGGCGGCCATGCGCCAACGCGGTGTCAGTCTATTGCCCGTGGGCGTTGTCGCCGTGCGCGGCGACTTTGTGCGTGGCGATGTGGTCCGTTGCGTTACGGAAGCAGACGAACCGGTGGCCCAGGGGCTGGTCAACTATTCGAGTACGGAAGTGGTGCGCTTGGCCGGAGCTTCCAGCGATGCAATATTGGAAATATTGGGCTACGTCGAGGAACCGGAGTTGCTCCACCGGGATAACCTCGTCATCGTGGAATAGCGCGAGCACAGGGGACGGATGAGAGCGGATTTTCGCTTTCGCGACTTCCTACGGCGCAGACTCCTAGAGAGCAGCAATGGCGGCGGCCAGGCGGGATTTATGCCGCGCCGCCTTGTTTTTGTGCAGTATGCCCTTGAGTGCCATACGGTCGATGATGGGGATGGCCGTATCCAAAGCGGCCCGGGCGGCTTCGGCATCCTTCTCGTTGATGGCCGCTTGCACCCTTTTCATATAGGTGCGCACCATGGAGCGTCGGCTGGCGTTGTACTGCCGTCGCTTTTCCGCTTGGCGAGCACGTTTACGGGCCTGTGCGCTGTTGGCCAATGTGGGCTTACCGGGATTTAAAGGCGCGCCAATATGCCGTTGCGGACCATGGATGTCAACTGAGAGCCCGCCAACCTTTGCTATAGCGATTGATGATGTTCTCTCCCTCTTTTGTGTTCGGCCTGCTTCCGGAGTAGTCAGGTAGCAATCTACGCATGTCGTTGTCTTTGTGTTGCTGACCTCGTTTTCCGGGGGTGTTCAGCCACACAGGGTGGGTATCCCGCAGGCAAGCCGCCACCACGCTTGATGGCAAGATATGGGATACGGTTTGATCGGATGGTCGCTTACCGATATCGACAAAGACATAAAACAAATCGTCCGCTTCCATTTCCGCCGACCAAGCCGGCTTCGGCTTCATCCCATGTTCCTCCGTCCAGATGTTCCCAGGGCATTTCGCAGCCCCGCCGCTATACTGACCCGCTTTTCCCTTAGGCGAGCAGTCAAGGAGGATCGATTATGGGCACTGGCCCAATTTGAAAACGCTTTTTACCAAAAGCCCGAAGCGGGTGCGGATGCCAGATGCCGCGGGGCAGCAGGGCGAGCCCACAGACGTCACCGCCAAAGGTGCGATTGTATCGGCGATGACGCTCCTCTCCCGCCTCTCCGGGTTCATCCGGGACGTGCTGCTTTCGTATTTTCTCGGTGCCGGTGTTGTGGCGGATGCCTTCTTCGTCGCCTTCCGCATCCCCAACTTCTTCCGGCGGCTCTTTGCGGAGGGAGCCTTCAACCAGGCGTTTGTGCCGGTGCTTGCCCGCTACAAGGCGCGTGGCCCGGATGAGTTGAAACGCTTCGTTGCCTTTGCCGGCGGCAACCTCGCTACGGTTTTGGTTTTGTTTGTTGTGGCGGGCCTCTTTTTTTCCGACGCGCTGATCGCCCTATTCGCGCCCGGCTTTCGGGGTGATCCGACACGTTTTGGTTTAGCCAGCGACCTGTTGCGCATCACCTTCCCGTACCTCGGTTTCATTGCCCTAACCGCCTTTGCCGGCGCGCTGCTCAACATCCATGACCGTTATGCCGTGCCCGCCTTTACGCCGGTTTTGCTGAACGCTGCCTTGATCGGCGCGATGGTTTTGGCCGCGGCAACGGGTGCCGATATGGTCTTTGCGCTGGCTTGGGGCGTGCTCGCTGCCGGTGTCGTGCAACTTTGTTTCCAAACACCCTTTTTGGCGCGGTTGCAGGTCTTGCCAAGACCCCGGGTCGGGGTGCGCCAAGAGGGTGTGCGTCAACTCGGGCGCCTCCTGGTACCGGCTGTGTTGGCGGCATCGGTTGGTCAATTGAATGCGTTGATCGATACGGTGCTCGCCTCAACCTTGGCCACGGGTTCCATCTCTTGGCTTTACTACGCCGATCGGTTGCTTGAATTGCCGATTGGCTTGGTGGCGGTGGCACTCGGAACGGTGTTGTTGCCGAACCTGTCGCGGCTTGCGGGTCGGGAGCACCGCGCCGCTTTCAGCCACACCCTGGGTTGGGGTGTGCGGATGAGCCTGCTGCTTGGCCTGCCGGCTTCGGTCGCCCTGTACCTGTTGGCCGGGCCGTTGATTGCCACCATCTTTTATCATGGCAGGATGTCGGCAACGGATCTGTCCATGACCGCGCTGGCGCTCAGGGCATTCGCCATTGGTGTGCTGCCGTTGGTGCTCGTCAAGGTTTTGGCACCCGCCTTTTTCGCCTCTGAGGATACGCGCACACCCTTTCGGCTGGCGGCGGTTGCGGTTGTCGTCAATGTGGTGCTCAACCTGTCGATGTTCCGTTGGTTTGGGCACGTCGGATTGGCGCTGGCCACCTCCGTATCGGCCTGGGTGCATTGTTGGTTGTTATGGCGTGGCGCTGTTGGCCGTGGTTACTTTGATGCCAGTGAGCAGGTGCGCGGTGGCCTGCGCGTGCTGATGGCGGCGGCTTGCATGGGTCTTAGCTTGATTGTGCTCGCCCCCGGTGAAATCGATTGGCTGGCCGCGTCAGCCTTGGCCCGGGTGTTCTGGTTGTTTGGCTTGGTCGCCGTCGGCGGCTTTGTTTATGCGTTGGCCCTGGTAGCGGGCGGGTTGCGTTTGGCGGATATCAGACATCGCATTTAATGCGCTTTGGCCTACGGCGTTTATGGCGAATATCGTCTTGGCAAAAGGCTGCGGAGGGTGCAAGGTAAACCAAGGGTCGTGTATCGGTTTGCATTGATTTGGATTTGGCGGCTGCGCTAACCGCGGCGTGCCGCGGTCGAAAAATTCAAACTGCGACACTATCAGGATAATTGTTGCGGGTGTGGCATGTGCGGTAGATGGTATGGGGTCGCCTTTCTGGTGATTGCCTTGGATCAGGCCAGTAAATGGTTGGTCGGCGGAGCCCTGGATTTGGGGGAGCGGGTTGCGGTGTTGCCGTTCTTCAGTTGGGTGCTTTGGCATAACGATGGTGCCGCCTTTTCCCTGATGGCTGATTTGGGCGGCTGGCAGCGGTGGTTCTTCGTGGCGCTGGCCGCTGCCTTTGCCGGGTTCATCGTCTACGAACTGCGCCGCTTGCCCGTTGCGGACTGGCCGCAGGGGTTGGCCTACGGGCTGATTCTGGGCGGGGCGCTCGGTAATATGATTGATCGGCTGCTTACCGGATATGTCGTCGATTTTGTGTTGTTGCACTGGCGGCACTACTACTTTCCCGCCTTCAATGTCGCCGATGCCGCACTCTCCGTTGGTGCGCTGTTGTGGATCGGCTGCATGATTCGGGATGCGCGCGCGGAGCGGGCAACCCGTGCCTGAGCGACCGCCAAACGCGCCGCCCGCGGGATTCAGCCTGCTCGAATTGCTGGTCGCGCTGGCCATCCTTGCCATCATCGTCACCCTCGCCGTGCCCCTGTATTCGGATTACTCCCGGCGCGCTTACCGCGCCGAAGCGCAGAGCGACCTCTTGGCTTGCGCCCTGGGTATGGAACGCCGAGCGACCATCGAATTTACCTACGCGGGCGCTGCCGATTCCGACGCGGACGGCACCGGCGACACCGATTTCGGCCCGGTGGCTGGCGTGATCTGCAAACCGCGCTCGGTTGCGCAGGGCCGCTACGCAGTCTCCGTTTCGGGCTCCGTGGAGACGTTTCTGCTCACCGCCCGCCCGGCAACGGCCGGACCCATGGCAGCCGATGGGTTTTTGACGCTCGACGCCACGGGTAACCGTCGTTGGGACCGTGACAATAACGGCACCATCGGCGTTAACGAAGATCGGTGGGATTGAACGCCAGCCTGAATGGACGGCAACATCGGGCAAAAGCATGAAAAATTCCTCAAACAGACCAGCGGCTTGGGGAGATAGGCGGGCTAGGAGCCTCTGCCTTCGGAAGTCGCGAAAGCGAAAATCCGCGAATTCCGAAGGCAGAGGCTCCTAGGGCGGTGTCGGTACAGGAGCGAACGGCCATACCCCGGCGCGAGCCATGCACGCTACCGTCCAAGCGGCGGCGATCGGGGATGACCCTGATTGAAGTGCTGGTGGCCGTCCTGGTTACCAGCCTAGGCGTGTTGGGCGTCACCGGCTTGCAGATGACCGGCCTGCAAGCCAATCGTGCGGCCCTATGGCGTGCGGAGGCGATGCTCATGGCGCTGGACATGATGGAGCGTATTCGCGCCAACGCGACGGCCGCGGACGCGGTGCAACAGTACGCGGCTGTCGGCTTGGGTGACCCCCCTGCCCATCCTTCCGACTGCGGTACCCGGGATTGCACGGCTCGAGAACTGGCGGCCTTCGACAGCGCCCTGTGGAAGTGCCGGTTGGGTCGTTTCCGGCAGCACTCAGCCTGTGCGGCCTTGATCGGTATCGCCGGTTCCGGCTTCGTTGAGGCGGATTTGCGGCAACCGCCATTGCCGGACGGCGACGGCGGCATCGCAATCGGCCGCCAAGGTCGCTTGGCCAGCGTTAGGGTGCAGTGGCGCGAGGGCGGCCAAGTTCGGTCGGTTACCGTTGCGGGGCGGTACGCTGGGCAAACGGATGGACCCCCCGGTGATTGACAAGGCAAACGGCGAGGATTGCCTGTGTTGCGTACGCCACAACCAGGGTTTTTCGCTCATTGAGTTGATGTTGGCCTTGTCGTTGGGGTTGCTTGTCATTGTCGGCTTGGCGCAGTTGTTCGTTGGCGCTAGGCAGAGCCATGCCTTGCTGCAAGGCCAGTCGCGGTTGCAGGAAAGCGGGCGCTATGCGTTGGCGTTCATCGGCCAATCGGCGCGGGCGGCGGGCTATCTCGGTTGCAACGGGCGGCCGCGGCGGATTCTGAACACCTTGAACGGGGCAATCGATGGCCTGTTCGCGCTGGATATCAACCGCCACATCGAAGCCTTTGACAACGCCGGCGGGTCGGTTGTGGCCTTCGCCGAACGTGCGGGTATCGCTGCCGCCCGCATCGTGCCGGGCACCGACATGGTTGCGTTTCGTCGCCTTGAGGGGCCGCTGTTGCGCGTTGCCCGGCCGGTGCGGCCCTATGGCAACCCGGTGGTGCAAAAGCACGGCGGGTTTGCGCTGAAAACAGACGACTTTGCACTGCTTGGCAATTGCGAACAGGTCTCGCTTTTTCGTATCACCGGCTTGGTGGACGGCGGCAACTCGTTCACTCTCTTGCGCGACCAGGGTAGCGGTGCCCTGGAAAACTCGGCGACGAAACCGCTGTCCGATGCGGCGGCGGAGTATGCACCGGTGAGCGTACACGGTGCCGCAACGGTAGGCCGCGTTGTTACGGAGGTCTATTTCATCGCCCCCGGCTTGAGTGTTGATGGGCGGGGCAATCGAGTCAATTCCCTTTGGCGGCGCTCGGGCACGGCCGCGCCGGCGGAACTCGTTGAGGGAATCAACGATTTGCAATTGACCTATGGCGTTGATACGCGCCCCGACGATGGCGTAGCGACCGTTAACCGCCTTCTGGCTTATCACGCGATTCCGTCCGGTGCGATGATTCGTAGCCTTCAGGTACGGGTGCTGGCACAGGACCGCACCGGGCCGCGTTCGTTCAGCCAGACCTTCTATCTGCGTAATACCGCTTTGCTGGGCGAGGTGCGTGCGTCGCTGTGAGCATCAATCGATGGGGCATTGGCGGCTCAATTCGGACATTCCGCATTGCTTGGGAGCCTCTGCCTTCGGATTTGCGGCCGCGAATTCCGCAGGCAGAGGCTCCTAGCCCGCCTACCTCACCAAGGGCCGCGATAGTCTTGCTGAAGCCCGAGGCTGATCCGCCGTCGGCATGCGCATTCGATTGCCGGAGTAGCGGTCTGGCATTGTTCGCCTGCCTCGCCCTCCTCTTGGTGCTAAGCATTGCCGGCACATCGGCCGTTCGCACGGCCATGCTCGAAGCTCGCATGGTGCGCAATGCCGAGGATGCGCTGCTGGCCTTACAAGCCGCGGAAGTCGCCCTCGGCGAGGGCGAGGCGTACCTGTCCGGTAGCGGCGAACAGGCCGCGCCCTTCGCCGGCGGCGCGGGGCTCTTCAGCGACGCCGGAGCGGCTGGTCTGTGGACGGTTTCCCCATCCGGCCAGACCGAGCGCTGGGCCCAGAGCACCATCTGGGCACCGCGGAGCACGCGCAGCCGCGTTGCCAACACGGCGCTTGCGTGGGTTGTACGCCAACCTCGCTATATCGTTGAGTGGTTGGCAACGCTGGATACCGCGGGCGACAGCCTCTTGGAGGAATCCATCGGCGAGGCAGTCGGCGGGGGTAATGCATCGGGGAACAATCTGCTGGCGGGCGAATCCGCCGGCGGGGTGCCTTTGACGGAGACGAGCGCCGACGATGTTTTGCCCGCCGAGGGTAGAGAGCGCCTGGAAATCTTCCGCATCACGGCCTTGGGCGTCGGGCGCACCGAATTGGCCCGCGCCATGGTACAAAGCACCTACGGCATCCTAATTCGGGATGAGGGCGATTGTTCGTATCCGCCCCCGGGCCCGACCATCTATCCGGACGGCAACGGCAGGTCAGTACTCTATGCCAAGGGCGCGGATTGCCGGCACAGCGTTGTAGCCTCCGGCGCTGCCGAAGTCGGGCGGCTGTCCTGGCGTGAAATTCAAGAGCCTGGTTTCTAGCCGCCTATCTCACCAACTTCTTGCCCGAACAGATGATTGCGGACATTATGTCGCGCCTCATGGAAGTCTATGAAAATCTGCATCGGGCGGGCGACACCGGTTGTGTGCTCTGCATCGGCAACTTTGATGGCGTTCACCGCGGCCATCGCCAGTTACTTGAGATGGCGCGTGCCGTTGCCGAGCGTCCCGGTCGCCCGCTCGGGGTGCTCACCTTTCAACCCCATCCGCGGCGGCTGTTTCGCCCGGATGATCCACCGTTTTGTATCACGCCGCCAGCGGTCGAACAGCGTCTCTTGCGCGAGTTGGGCATCGACTTCCTATTTTCCATGCGCTTCGACTGGGATTTCGCGAGCCAGTCGGCGGAAGCCTTTATCGCCAATGTGCTCAAAGGCGGTATTCGCCCCTCCCATATCGTAGTCGGCTACGATTTCCGCTTCGGCCAGTTGCGCACCGGCACCGCGGAGACGATGCGGGAAGCCGGGTTTGCGGTTACCGTTGTTGAGGAACTGGCGGACGAGCAACAGCGCGCGTTCTCCTCCAGCCGTGTGCGGGCGGCGCTTCGCCACGGCGATGTGACGGCGGCTAACCGCATGTTGGGGTGGCAGTGGGAGATTGAGGGCAAGGTCGTCACCGGCAATCGTCGCGGCCACACCCTGGGCTTTCCGACGGCCAACGTCGAACTCGGTGAAACCCTGCATCCGGACTATGGCGTTTATGCGGCCCGGGTCCTGGTTCAGGGGGAGGACAACTGGCGTCCGGCGGCCACCAACATCGGCATAAGGCCCATGTTTGAATTACCCGTCGGGCAGGTGGAGGCGCACATCCTGGATTTCGACCGGGACATCTACGGCGAAACGTTGCGTGTGCGGCCCGTCAAGAAAATCCGCGGCGAAGCGCGGTTTGCGACATTGGACGAACTCATCGCACAGATGCGTGTTGACTGCCGGATCACCAAGGAATTGTTGGGGCTGGGCTAGGTGCCTAGCCCCAGCGCTCACGCATCTTCTCATAGACCCCCTGGTCATAGGAGAACTCCACCCTATTGCCCTCCGGGTCGCGTAGGAAGCAGATGTAGCCGATGCGTTTGGGCATTTGCGCGGGGCCGAAGACCAGGCAGCCTGTCGCTTTTCCCCTGGCGGCGATTTCGTCGATTAGGTGTTTTTCCGGTACCTCAATGCCGATATGGGCAAAGGGGCCGAGAGCGGGGTGGTCCGACGGGGCAAAGGGGTCATGGCCCTTGAAGAATTGCCCCAGCACCAGCACGAAGGGGTGCCCCGTTTGGCTTTGATCGCCGAGCCAGGCGTTGTAGCCGTCCTCATCCTCATCCCGGTCTAGAACGCGCAGGTGCGTAAATTCCTCGTACCAGGCGATGGCGGCCTCGATATCCCTGACATGCAGGGCAAGGTGCGTCCAGGTCGGCCGACTCGGGCGCAGTTCGTGAAGGGGCTTTTTTGCGGTGGCCATCACTGACTCCGGTGGCTGAGGTGCTCCCGCCTTACCCCTGTGGCGATCACTCAAATCGGTAGGTGAAGGACGCGAGCACCTCGCGCGGCGGTATCAATTCCTCGCTTGTCGTCCAAAGTCCATAGGGGTTGGTGAACACGTTGTTGACGCCGTCGCTGTCGAATAGATTGGTGATGCTGAGGCCCAGGGCAAGGGGCGGGCCAGCGAACTCGTATTGCACATGCAGGTTGACGATGTCGTAGGCGGGTACCGTATCGACTTCGGGGTGATTGAACACCCGGGCTTGAAATTCGCCCCGGTGTATATATTCCAATCGCGAGGATAGCACCGAGCCGTCGCCGAACGGCCGGCTGTTCGAGAGCGCCAAGCGCGCCGTGAACTCCACCAGCTTGGGCGGTTTGTTCCCCCTGAGGTTGTTGGCGTTGTTCATGGCGATGCGGGTTTCCACGGCACCGGGCGTGTACAGGCCCAATTGAAAAGGCACCAGGGCCGAGCGGAAATCTTGGACATCCAGGGCCAGCACATCGGATTGCACGTTGCCATCTTGCCAAGCCAACATGCCGTCGAGCCGCCAGCGCTCGGCAAGTTGCCAGCTAAACTCGGTTTCGAGGCCGTATGTCTCCAGTTCGGGAATGGTCCAGGTGCCGCTGGCGAAGGGCGTCGGATCTTCGTAGGTGAATTGCAGGTGCTCATGATCGTAGTAGAAGGCGGTGACGTTGAGACGCAACGGGTCCTGGGCGCGCCCCTTGCGGGCGCCAATTTCGAGGGCGGTCACTTCTTCGGGGTCGAAGCGCTGCGGCAGAAAAGTGCCGCCGCCGTTGAAACCCCCGTTTTTCCAGCCTGTGGAAACGAGCCCGTAGATGAGGGCGTCGTCCGTTAGATTGATGTCAATACCCGCCTTCCACGTCAATTGCGCATCCTTGGTGGTGCGATCGGGCCGGGTGGCGAAGAAGGCGCCGCCCTCATCAAGCTGTTCTTCATTCTGATAGCGCAGCCCGGCGGTCAGCGCGATGCGCTCGCTCGGGCGCCAAGTGCCTTGGCCATAGAGCGCGTAGTCCTGGCGGGTCACAGTCCGGTATTCGGTAAAGTTCAGGTCGGACATGAAGGGCGGCAAGGTGGTCGCCGTCAATTGCGCGCGCGGCAATGCGGCGGGTGATGCGGAAAAGGGTGCCGAGCCGGTGGCCTCTAGGAAATCGTTGAAGTTCTCGTGCTCCAGGTAGTAGCCGCCGACAACCCAGTCGAATGAATCGGTTGTGCGGCTGAAGTTGATTTCTTGGCTGATGGCGTCGGAATTGTTATCCCAAAATGGCAGCACGTCCCAGTTGGCGAAGGCATAACCGAGGTGGGCGATGGCCGTCAGCCTTTCGGTTAGCCGGTCGCCGTCAACACTTTGTTCCTTTCTCAGTTCCTGCCAGCCGGTCAGTGATTTGATACGCAGGCCCGAACGGCTCTCCCACTCCAGGGTTAACGACAGGCTGCGATTGTCGAGGACGAAGATGCCGGGGTAGTCTTGGGAAAGCTCGCGCGGGTCGGGGTTGGGATCCAGCACATTTTTTTGCGCCGCCGCCTGTTGATCCGATTCGTGTACGAAGGCTTGGGCGAGCAATGTCAGGTTTTCCTGGGGTCGCCACAGCAGGGCGAGCTTGCCCGCCGTGGATTCGGCATCGTCGAGATCGTAGCCGTCGAGATCGCCGCCGCTGATCTCGGCGAAGCCGTCGCGTTGGTAGCGTTGCAGTGACGCGCGCAGGGTCGCACTGCGGCCGATTGGCAGGTTGGCGGCAGCCCGCCCCCGGAAGTTGTCGTAGGTGCCGTAGGCCAATTCAACTTCGCCGAAGGTTGCACCGAGGCGTGGCTTTCGGGTGACAACATTGATCGCGCCGCCAGTCGTGCCTTGGCCAAATTCGGTGCCTTGGGGCCCGCGAAACACCTCAATACGTTCGATATCGCCGAGATCCAGCCCCATGGCCAGCGGGTTGGCCAGATAGATGCCGTCCAGGTAGGCCAGCACGCTGGGTTGGGTGGTCAGGTTCTGGGCGGTTTCCCAGCCGACGCCGCGTAGGCTGACAACGCGGCCGGCACCGTCGTTCTTGGCGATGACGAGCCCGGGCACATAGCCGTTGAAATTATCGAGCTTGACAATATTCGACTTGTCGAAATCCGCTCCGCTGAACACGGATACCGCGACCGGTGCCGATTCGAGGGCGACCGTCTCCCGGCGCACACTGACCAGAATTTCCTCAATGAACGGCTCGTCCGCGGATGCTTCCGTCAAAGCGACCACGGCATTGGACGGCAGGCTAAGCGATGTGCCGACAATGCCAAGCCAGCAAAGCGAAAGATAGGCTTTCGGTCGGGTTGTCATGCTGTGGAAATCTCGGAATCATTTCAGGTTGCCAGCCTCACACGGCCAAGCAACGGATGGGATGTTGAATGCGGAATTGCCGAAGGCCATTAACGGGTCTTCCTTCCGCATGCTCTGTTTTCGCACGACCATATGCACACCGTGCTCGTGCTAATTTTGCTGCGCAAATCCCCTTTTTCGCTGTGTGAGAATCCGTCTAGCGAAACCGCCTCAGCACCCGTTTAGTTGTAGACTGCCATCACAGTTATGAAGCCTGCGGATATCGCGTTTTTCATTTGGTTCCCTCCAATGAAAGAGGACAATGGCCGATGTCCGATTCGGACTTGCCGGATCGCACTTATCCCTTATTTTCAAATGCCTGTCAATTGATCCACGGCTATGAATAGGTGCTTAAAGAAAGGGAGCTATCAAGGAGAGTTTGCAAACCAGTACATATGATCATTATTGTATTTCGCCACCCACGCCCCTAAATGCCTCCACCAATGTTGGTATTCTTTGGAACACAGATTGCTTGCGATTGCGGCCATGCTCGCGGTCGGGTTCACGGCATTGGGCTTTTTAACCTGATCACACCTTAAGATCGTTTAGGCATCACTGCCAACTCGCATGGCCAAGGAAGCGGCACCCAGGACCATTCGTTTGCGCGACTACGAGCCGCCCGCTTGGCGCACCGAGGAAACGGAGCTCGAGTTCGACCTGCGTGAAGGCACCACGGAGGTGCGTTCGCGGCTGCGGGTACGGCGCACGGCCCGCGGTGCGCCGGATACCCCGCTGGTGCTTGACGGCGAGCATCTCGAACTGCTTGCCGTGACCATTGACGGCCGGCCACTCAGCGGCAACGAATTCCGCCTTACCGAACGCTCGCTTGAGTTGTTCGACCTGCCCGAGCATTGTGAAATCGCCATCGTCACGCGCATCGAGCCAGAGCGGAACACCGCTCTGGAGGGCCTGTACAAGTCCGGCGCCATGTATTGCACACAATGCGAGGCGGAGGGATTCCGACGCATCACCTATTATCAAGACCGACCGGATGTGCTCGCCAAATTCACCACCACCATCGTCGCCGACGCCGAGCGCTTTCCGGTGTTGCTCTCCAACGGCAACCTCGTCGCAGAGAGCGAAGCCGATGGTCGCCGCCGCGTGACCTGGCACGACCCCTTCCCCAAACCGAGCTACCTATTCGCCCTGGTGGCCGGGGATCTCGCGCTGATGACCGATTCGTTCACCACGGCCAGCGGGCGCGAGCTGGAACTGCGCATCTATTCGGAGCCGCACAACATCGGCCAGTGCGAGTTCGCCATGGGTGCGCTCAAGCGGGCGATGCGCTGGGATGAGCGGCGTTTTGGGCGGGAGTACGACCTGGATATCTACATGATCGTCGCCGTCGAAGACTTCAACATGGGCGCGATGGAGAACAAGGGGCTCAATATCTTCAACACCGCCTGTGTGCTGGCCTCGCCCGACACGGCGGTGGACGCCGCTTATCAGCGCGTTGAGGCCATCATCGCGCACGAGTATTTTCATAATTGGTCAGGCAACCGGGTCACCTGCCGCGACTGGTTTCAGTTGAGCCTCAAAGAGGGGTTTACCGTTTTCCGGGATGCGGAATTCACCGCCGATTCGCATTCGCGCACCGTCAAACGCATTGAGGACGTGGCGAACTTGCGGGCGCGCCAATTCGCCGAGGACAGCGGCCCCATGGCGCATCCCGTAAGGCCGGATTCGTATATCGAGATTGCCAATTTCTACACCGCCACGGTGTATGAAAAAGGCGCGGAAGTGGTCGGCATGATCCGTACCCTGGTGGGCGACGATGGCTTCCGCAAAGGCACGGATCTCTATTTCGAGCGCCACGATGGCCAGGCTGCGACCACCGAGGATTTTGTTGTTGCCATGGAGGAGGCCAACGGCATCGACCTCAAGCAGTTTCGTCGCTGGTATACGCAGGCCGGTACGCCGACACTCGCTGTGCATACCAGCTGGAACGGCGCGGCCAGCGAATTGACGTTAACGATCAAACAATCTTGCCCCGCCACACCGGGCCAGCCGGACAAGGTGCCATTGCATCTGCCGGTGCTGATCGGCCTGGTCGGTGTGCATGGAGATGACGGCGGCGATGCGCGGTGGCGGGTGCGCGGCGACGCTCAATGGGAATGGCGCGGTTCGAGCTTGCTGGTGCATGTGCGCGATGCTGTCACGGAGCTTGCGCTAGCCCGAATAGCTCACCAACCGCCTGCCGCGGGCACAGGCACCTTGGAACGCGAGGCGGCATCTCTCGCTTGGCAAAGCGTTGGCGAGATATGCGAGCCAGCCGACGGCGCCTCCGAGCCGTCTTTGAGTTTCCTGCGCGGCTTTTCTGCACCGGTGCGTGTCGATTTTCCGCGTCCGGCTCGAACACTGGCGTTCCTGGCCCGGCACGACACCGATGGCTTTGCCCGTTGGGATGCCCTGCAAAGCCTCTTGCAGGATGCGTTGTCCACCCTGCGCAAAGGGTTGCAAACCACCCGCTCCGAGGTGGCCACCGACCCCGGAGCAACGGCCGGGCGGGCGCTGTCGCACCTTGGCCAAGAGCTGCTTGACGCATTTGCCGGGATGCTGGCCGAAGCCCTGGCGGCAACGGATCCCGAACAAAAACTTTTGTTGAGCCAGATGCTGGCGCTGCCCTCGGAGGAATATCTGTTCGAGCAGGCGGAAACCGTCGATGTGGAAGGCATTTGCGCCGCTCGGGATGCTTTGCGCACCGCCATTGCCGTGCCATTGCGCGACGCTTGGCTAGAGCTCTACGAAACCAACGCCGCCGTCGGCCCCTATGTGGCGGATGCCGCCGGCATGGCCCGCCGCGGTGTCCGCAATCTGGCGCTTGGCTATCTTGCCGTTGCCCTCGGTGAACAGGCGCACGGCCTGATCGCCCGGCACCTCGAAATAGCGGATAACCTCAGCGACCGTCTGGCGGCGTTACGGCAACTCGCGGACAGCGGCACCCATCCGGCCAGGGCCGAATTGCTCGCGGCCTTCCACGACCGTTGGCAACACGCAAGCCTGGTGGTGAACCAATGGTTGCAGGTGCAGGCGGCCAGCCCGCAAACCGATCTGAGGGCGGTTGCATTGTTGGAGAAGCACCCCGCTTTTGATGCCCGCAACCCCAATAAACTGCGCTCCCTATACGGTGTTTTTAGCCTAAGTAATAACCGCAATTTTCATGCCGCCGATGGTTCCGGGTACGACTTCTTGGCACAGCGCATTATCGAGCGGGATGCGGAGAACCCCCAGGTTGCCGCGCGGCTCGCAACACCGCTTACCCGCTGGCGGAAATTCGACCCGGGCCGACAACGACTGATGCAAGCGGCGCTGCGGCGCATCCATGCCGTGGCCGACACCCCGGCCGGGCTATCCAAGGACCTCTTTGAGGTGGTGAGCAAAAGCTTGGCGGGCGTCTAGGAGCCCTCAGCCGGGGAGCGCGAGGGGGCACCCCTCGCATAAAGACGAACTCAACAGGGGAACGCGGCACACCCCTCGCTCACAAAAGAGTTGTTGAGATATCCGACTAATACTTGTGCAATTCGGGCAGTGATTGCTCTGTTTGCGGCTTGACGGGCTTTTGCAGGGAACGGGTGACAGCGAGAATGTCCGCTCCGCTCGGCGCTGTGCTTGAGTCTGGTGAATACAGCGAACGGTTCAGCGCATCAAGCAACCGGCGCCCCTCCGGATGCTGGCGCAGTTGCTCAACCGTTTGATCCGGTGCTCTGTTCCAGTGGGCACCGAGATGTCGAATCCAAGCGTCCCGGATCGCTCTGACATTTCCCTGTCGGCAAGCGTTGGCGAGAATCCGCCAAGATTTATCCGATTGGCTATCCGGTCGCCGCTTGGTCGGTCGCTTGCGGTTGCGGCGCATCATCAGCCCAGTGGCACCCCAGCCGCAGAAGGCGAATAGGGTGAGCGCCACTAGCCAGGTTGGATAGGCTGTCGGGTAGGCCCCCGCCCGAGGCAACGATGCCTTTGCCGGAACCGCGCCCGGCTCGGGTGCCGGCTTGTTGTTCGCGTATTCGGGGTCGTTAATCGGGGTGGCGGCGGCATCGTCGGGCGGTCTGTTGCCGACCTCGGGCAAAGCTCCGGTCGGCGCTTGGTTGTTAGCCGAGGGCGCCGGTCGGTTGCGGGCGTCGCCCGCAACCTGCGTTCGTTGCGCGGCCACCGTTGCGACCCGCACCCGGTCATTGACGGTATCCCACCAAGTCAGTTGGATTTCCGGCAATTGCAACGCGCCGGGGGCGACCGGGACGATGGAATAGGGTTGTTCGCGGGTGCCCACCAGATCCATTGCCGCCGTTTCCTCGCTGATTGCAACCGGTTCCGGATATTCCTTGAAGACGCGCCCGGGCAGGTGCGGGTCGAGCGGCGGGATAGCGGAACCGGTGTTGCCGGTCACCCGGACACTGAGTGTGCGCCGCACCGGTTTGCCGGCCTCGAACGCCAGCGAGCCGGGTTCCCAAGCATCGCTGATGGAAACCTGCTTGGCCGGTAGCCAAGTTTGATCCGCCGGATAAGCCGAGGGCACCGGCAACACCTCCAGCCGCAGTTCCGGGGAACGCACACGGATGCCGGAACGGCGCGTTCGGTCGCCGCTTTGCAGACGCACGCTGCTAGCCACCGAGATTTCCGGGATGGTCAAGGCACCGCTATGCTCCGGGAAAATGGCGTAGGTTTGCACCAATACGCCGTAACGCCCTTGCGGGCGCACCTCCGTGGTCGAGCGGGTGTCGCCCAGGGGCAGGACCACCGCGTTTGGAAGGTCCGGTGCCCCCGGCAAGTCGCTATAAATCTGCACCCCGCTTGAGTAGTAGAGGCGGCGGGTCAGCAAGGCTTGGGCCTGCACATAGACCGGATTCGGCTCGACATCGACCTCGAAAAACACCAGACGATCGATGGCTTGGCGCACCTCCGGCGACAGCGGACGCACGGCGATTTGCAGTGGCTGGCTGCGTTCGCCCAGGACGCTGATGGGCGGAATCGTCAAGGTGCCGGTGCGTTTTGGCCGCAGCGAGATCCGGTATTCGATCCAGCTGCTTGTTTGGCCATTGAGTATCTGAAATTGACTGGAACTGTTGGTGCCGAGTACTTCGAAGTCCTTTTCGAGTTCGCTCAGGTCCAGTTGGGTGTCCACCTGATTGCCGACACCGTCCGCGCGCAGTCTGAGCTGCACCGTTTCCATCTCGTCAACGGTTTGAGCATCCACTTCGGCCTGTACGCCGGGGTGTGCCGTTAATGGTGCGAGTGCGGCAACAAAACCCAATAGGCCGGCGGCAACGCGCTTGGCAAGCCGCGAGTCCAGTGTCATAGATCGCATCGGCGTTCGCCCCCGGGTTCGTGGCGAGGCGCGGCCCGCGCCTCAGGCTGACGCGCCCCATGACGCTTGACGAGGCACTGGCCCGTCTTCTCATCAACTTTGGTCGCGAGGGTGTCGGGAGTCCGAGTGGTCAAGACAGCGAGCCTGTTGTTCACCAGATCTTGCGTCGTTGCGGTTGTTCGCCTTGGCGCAGACGCAGGTTGGTTTCGTATGCAAATTTGCGGCGCAGTAACCCGCCGGGGTCGTCCGGTACGCGGCGCAGCCATTGTTCGAGCGCCTCGCGTTGCTCATCGCGGTTGGCGTCATGCTCCTCAGCCTGCGCCTGTTGTTGCGCTGTACCCGCTTGGGACTGTTCTTGCCGGGGTTGCTGTTGCGCGCCCGCGTTCGCGTTTTGTTCAGTCCCTTCCCGCTCATCCGTTGAGGCGGGTTGCTGGGCTGCGTCGGGCTCTGCTTGCCGCTGGTTTTCCGCGTCGCCACCGCCTTGCCCCTGTTGCTCTTGATTGTCCTGCCCGGCGGCCTCTTGTTGTTGCAGCCGTTCCACCAGCGCCTTGTTGAATGCCGCGTCCTCATGGTTCGGCAGCATCGCAAGAACCCGGTCGTAGGCCTCAATGGCACCGGCAAAATCACCGAGCTGGGCCAGAGCGTTGCCGAGGTTGTAATGGCCATCCGCCGTTGTCGGGTCGTTGCGCGACTGCGCCGCCCAGCCTGCCGCCGCCGCCGCATATTGTTCGCTGCGGTAGTTGGCCGCATTGCGCCAGGCTTGGTTATCGAACTGTTGGGCCGCCGCCTCCGGCTGGCCTTCGCGCAGTGCCTGGAACGCCTGTTGGTCGCGCCGCTGCCAAAGGTCGTCCCAAAGGTTGGCGTATGTGGGTGGCGACGACAAGGTGAGCACCAGGCAGGCCAGCAAGCCGCGGCGAAAACCCAGCAGCAGCAGGGGTAACAACAGCAGAGTGGTCCAATAGCCCGCATCGGCCCAGGTATCGAATTCGCGCTCGACCGCCAAGCTGCTGTCGTCGCCCGCCAGCGGCGTACCGAGCAGATGGTCGATATCCGTATCGTCCAGGCTGCTGGCGCTGTAGCGGCCGTGACCGAGTTGGGCGGCGGTGCGCAGACGGTCCTCGTCCAGAGCGGAGACGATGGTGTCGCCTTGCGGCGTTTGCAGGACCATTTGGTTGCGTTCGCCAATCGCTAGACGTCCGTTGGTGGCGAGCACCCGCACCAGACTGGAGTCGGACGGAATGGTTATCAGACCGCCTGCCGCTGTGCCCATACCCAGAATGGAGAGCGGAAAGCGCGGGTCGCTATAGGCTGTGGTGTCCGCCAGCCGGTCGATACCGTCGGTAACCAACAGGATGCGGCCGCGGTCGATGCGGGCATTGGCAAACAATTGATGCGCCAGTTCCAGAGCCGCCCCGGTATCACTGCCGAATACCGGCATGGTTTCGGGCCCCAGGGCGTTCAGCAGGTTTTCTATGGTACGGGTGTCATCGGTGAGCGGTGCGACGGTGTGGGCATCGCCGGCGTAGGCGATGAGCGCCGTAAAACCCTCGTTGCGGCGGCGCAATACATCGGCGATCTTATGCTTGGCCCGCACCAGCCGGGAAGGCGAGAGATCCTCGGCATACATCGACAGAGAGAGGTCGAACAGCACCACCAGCGCATCATTGTGCTGTTCGACGGGTTGCGGCAAACGCTGCCAGGTCGGTCCGGCGAGACCCACGGCACCGACCAGCAGCGCGCTGGCGAGCAACCAACCGAGCTGGTGCTCCACCGCTTGCTTGGCCGGTTCCAAGAGCACGGACAACAGCTGCGGCTCAACCGCATCCTCCCAATGGGATTTGCCGGAGCGCCGCCGGGCCCAGAGCACCGCCAGTGCAAGGGCGGGCAAGACCGCCAGCAGCCACCAGGGGCGCAGGAAGTGCAGTTCGCCCAGGGCCTCAAGCATGCTCGAAACCCTGCCGGCCCGCTGGCGGCGCGCGGCGCGAGTCCAAGATTAACAACAAGCAGAACAGCACCCATGCAAAACCCATCGGCCAGTAGTAGAGCGCGGCAACGGGGCGGTAGGTTTCCGGGTCTTGGACGACCGGCTCAAGGGCATCGATGATCGCGTATACCTCCGCCAACCCCTCGGTGTCGCGTGCCCGGAAATAGCGGCCGCCGGTGCTCTCGGCAATGCGGGTCAGGGTGTCTTCGTCAAGGTCTGCCGACGGATTGACGATCCGCGAGCCGAAAACGCCGAAGATGCTCGGCATGCGTAACTCGTCGGCGCCGACGCCGATGGTGTAAATGCGAATGTCCTCGCCGGCGGCGAGTTCCGCCGCCTTGACCGGTGCGACCTCGCCGACATTGTTGGCACCGTCCGTGAGCAGGATGAGTACCCGGTCGCCGTCCGGGCGCTGGCGCAAACGCTTCACCGCCAGCCCGATGGCATCGCCAATGGCCGTCTTGCCGCCGGCGATGCCGACGGGCGCCTCGGTGAGTAGGCGTTCCACCGTTTGCAGGTCGAAAGTGAGGGGGGCCTGCAAATAGGCATTGGTGCCGAACAGAATAAGGCCCAAACGATCGCCCTGGCGGGCACCGACAAAATCGGCGACGACCTGTTTCACCACCGCCAGCCGGTCGACGGGTTGGCCACCGAACGTCATATCTTCCGTACCCATGCTGCCGGATATGTCCACGGCGAGCATGAGGTCGCGCCCCGTCGTCGGCAGGGCCACCGGGTCGCCCGTCCATTGTGGCCGAGCACTGGCGGTGACCAGCGCGAGCCAGACCATCCACAAGATGAAGACGCGCCACGGCCAACGCTTGCTCCGTTGCTCCGGTGCGGCGTCGGATTGCACCTGGAATGCGCCCAGGCTCGGCACCGTCAAAGCCGCTTGCCGTTGTGCAGCGGAACGCCAGTAGCGGCGGGCCAGCAGCGGCAGTGGCAAGAGCGCCAACGCATAGGGCCAAATCCACTCGATCATGCGGGCTAGTGTCTCGTCAAGCGCCAGAAGCGACGGCGTTCCCTTGCCAGAAAGCGGCGCAGCAGTCCGTCCAGGGCCTCGGTGTCAACGGCGAAATCTGGCCGAAAGCGCTCGTTGCCCAAGCTGCGCCCGGTACCCCGGGAAAAAGCCGCTTGGCCGAACCTTTCGTCGAGATAGCGCAGCCAGCGGTCGCCAGATGCGGCGCTGATGGTGTCGAGTTGTCGCCCCGCCTGCTCCCGTGTACGGGAGGGCGCCGCTGGCGAACCGGGCGATGCGCCGAGGCCATTGCGGGCTGTGCGGCCGGGCTTTGGCGATGTGCCGGCGTCCGCGGCGGCCATTTGATGAGATATCCGGGCCAGACGCTTGAGCAGTTCGTTGGCTTGATGCACATACTGCGCAGGTGAGATGCGACCGGCGCGCAGTTCCATGACCAAGGCCCGATATAACCGCTGTGCGGCACGGGCCGGACGAAAACGTCGCCAGCGCGCGGCGAACCGCAATGTCAGCCAAGTCACCAAGGCGACCGCCAGTGTTGCCAGCAGCCACCAGCCAATGGCCGGTGGCCACCAGCCGGGGGCCGTCGGCAGGTGGATGTCGCGCAACTGTTGCAGCAGTTCCGGGTTCACTATTGCCAATCTCCGGGTCTTGGGGGTTCATCGGTCGCGTAGGGCGCATAGCGGATCATGTGATTGGCGCAGAACGTTGCCAGGTCCGCCTCGCGTTCCCGGTGCCGCTCGGCAAATTGGCGGCGCAGGTTGGCATTGCCGGTGTGGAATTGCCAGCGGATGGCACCGTCCGTGAGCGTGTAGCGGCCGGCGGGCGGTAATTCCCGTTCCAAGGGGTCGTATAGGCGCAGCAGCGTGAGCTGGTTATGCCGGGCCAGGGCACCCAGGGTATCCCGCCAGACATCGGTGGCGGTGAGAAAATCTGAGATTACCAACAGGCGGTAGCCCGTCTGCACGAGTCGGCGAATTTGTCCGAGGCCTGTGGCGTAATGCTCATTCGAGACAATCCGGGTCCTGCGGTCGAGCGCGCGGTTGCTCGCCGCCAAGTCCGCCAGTAATCGTGCCACGGCCTTGCCGCTGCGCATTGGCTTGTGGCTATGGGTGGCGGTATTGCCGATCACCAGCCCGCCAACCCGGTCTTCGCCCGCAAGCCCCTGCCAAGCGGCGATGGCCGCGAACTCGGCGGCGGCGACCGATTTCAAACGCAGGCGGCTGCCGAAGAAGAGGCTTTGCGATTGATCGACCACGATGAGGGTTGGGCGTTCCCGCTCTTCGCGAAACACTTTGGTGTGCGGCTTGTTCTTGCGCGCCGTTACCCGCCAGTCGATGGTGCGAACATCGTCGCCGGGTTGGTACAGGCGCACCTCGGCAAAATCAATGCCGCGGCCGCGTTGTTTCGACAGGCGCGCACCGGAGCGGATGCTGTGTCGAAGCACCGTCGGCGGCTGGTGCAGCGATGGATGATGACGTAGCGCCAGCAGCTCGTGCAGGGAGACGTAGGCCCCGCGCAGCAACGCTGCGCGCCGCTCAGGGAACAGCGACCTGGCGGATGAGTTCGTCGATGGCATCGTCGGCTTTTATACCTTGGGCTTCCGCTTCAAAGGAGAGAATCAAGCGATGTCGGAAAACATCGTGGACAACGCCTTGCACGTCGTCGGGCGTCACAAAATCGCGCCCGTCCAGCCAGGCCAGTGCGCGGCTGCACAGGTCCAGGGCGATGGTGCCCCTTGGGCTGGCGCCGTAATCGAGCCAACCGGCCAGTTCCGCTTCGGGGTGTCGCGAACCCATGGTCAAGGCAACGATATAGCGCTCCACCGGCTCTGCCATGTGCAACCCGAGTATGGCCCGCCGCGCCGCGAATATCGCGGGTTCGTCGAGTTGCCCGGGCGGGCTTGCGGTTTCCCCCCGCCGCACCGTTTCCTGGCGCACCAGATTGAGTATCCGGGTTTCGGCGGCGGCGTTCGGATAATCGACCTTGACGTGCATGAGAAAGCGGTCCAGTTGCGCCTCGGGCAGCGGATAGGTGCCTTCCTGCTCAATGGGGTTTTGCGTTGCCATGACCAGGAACAGGTCCGGCAGAGGGAAGGTTTCGCGGCCGAAGCTCACCTGATGTTCCGCCATGGCTTCAAGCAGGGCCGATTGCACTTTGGCCGGGGCGCGGTTGATTTCGTCGGCCAACAGCAGGTTGTGGAACACGGGGCCGTGCTGGAAATGAAAGGAGCCGTCTTCCGGACGATAAACCTCGGTGCCGGTGACATCGCTCGGCAACAGGTCCGGCGTGAATTGAATGCGGTGAAAATCCCCTTCAACGGCGTTGGCGAGTTCCTTGATGGCGCGGGTTTTGGCAAGCCCCGGCGCACCCTCGACAAGCAGGTGGCCGCCGCATAACAGCGCCATGACGAGACGCCGCAGCAGCAGTTCTTGGCCGATGATGCGCCCGGAGAGCCAATCCACCAGGACCCGAACACCGGCCTGGGTGTCCTCAGTCGCATCGCCCATCTTCAATTCAGCCTGCATCGCTCAGCAACTGTTTTGCAGGCGAGCTGTTGGTTCCCTCGCGCTGCTCGACTGATCCCGTTGCCATCCAAGGGGCATCATTGCGGATAAATTAGGATGATGGACATCGTATCTCATGCCCGTTGGTGTCTCACTCTGCACAAGCGGCCAGCCCTGTTGTGGCGAGCCGCGCTTCATTTTGACGGCAAATCAGGATATACCGTCAAGTTGCCGACGAACTGACTATATTAGACGACCTGCCAACGCTTGGAAAAGTAGTTAGTGCCATGTACGGTCTAGCCCGGAAATTGCTGTTTTTGCTGCCCCCGGAGGCTTCGCACCGGGTGGTGTTGCGCAGCCTGGCCCTTTGGGGCGCCTTGCCGCGGGGGGAGCCGCCGGCAACCGCCACGCATCGGGTCATGGGTGTTGAGTTCGCCAACCGCCTGGGCTTGGCGGCTGGCCTCGACAAGGATGCCCAGGCGGTGCCGGGGCTGGCCAAACTCGGCTTCGGCCACATCGAGGTGGGTACGGTGACGCCGCGCCCCCAGCCGGGCAATCCGCCACCGCGATTGTTTCGCCTACCGGGGGCGGAAGCGCTGATTAATCGCATGGGTTTCAACAACGCGGGCGTGGCCCTGATGGCGCGGCGGCTTGCCGATTTGCGTACGCGGGGGCGGCTCGGGGCCGTCCGCATTGGCGTGAACATCGGCAAAAATCGCGACACCGATCTTGAGCACGCCCAACTCGACTATCTGGCCTGTATGGATGCGCTCTATGAGTTTGCGGACTATCTAACGGTCAACCTGTCCTCACCCAATACGCCGGGGTTGCGTATGCTGCAAACGACGGTGCCGTTGCGGGCCATGCTTGGCGTTCTGAAGGAGCGCCAGGCCCGTCTGGCGGCGCGGCATGCCCGCCATGTGCCGCTCGCCATAAAAATTGCCCCGGATTTGGAACCGCAAGCGCTTGAGGCCATCGCCGAGGCGCTGCTCGCATTCGATGTCGATGCTGTCGTGGCCACCAACACAACGGTTGCCCGCCCGGCTGTACGCGGCCTGCGCTACGGCGGCGAAGCCGGTGGTTTGAGCGGTGCGCCGCTCAAGGCTTTGGCGCGGCACAGCATCGCGCGTCTGTCGGAGATATTGGACGGGCGCATACCGATTATCGGCGTTGGCGGCGTCATGACCGCCGCCGATGCCGAGGCCATGATGCGTGCCGGCGCTTCGTTGGTGCAAATCTACACGGGGTTGATTTACCGGGGGCCGCGGCTGGTGCGCGCAATCGCCGCCCTGAGGTGAGCCTTAAGCCTGTTGCGGCGAGCGGGCCTGTGCGGCCTGTCTTGCGGTGCCGGGCACCATTGCCCACTGCTTCCCGGTCATGGTTTTTTGTTTCTCGCAACGGCGGGTCGCGGTGCTCTCAGCCGTTGTACTTCCAATTGCCGTGAAAGCCGAAAGGGACGCGATGCGGTAGCTGTGCGCAGGCGATGGGGCCGTCCGCCAGGTTGGCCGCGTCAAGGAATATCAGGTCGCTGCGATTCTCCGCGGCCCGGTAGATAACCGATAACAGGTAGCCGTCGCCTTCCGCGGCATCCTCGGCACTTGGTACGAACACCGGTTCGCCCGTGGCGTCGCCTTGCGGCAGGTTGTATTGGGTGCGTCGTCCGGTGGCGAAGTCGTGGTGCGCGATGGCATTAAACGAAACGCCCCGGCCGTTGTTTGCCGCGGCATAGTAGCCGTGTCGGTAGCCATGACCGGCGAAGCGCTCGTCAAGGCGCGGGAATTCGCCGCTAATGTCGTCGAGATAGCGCCGCTTGATGCTGTTGGCGTTGTCGGCGAGATCGATGGTCCACTCACACAGCCGTGCATTGGCTTTGGCCGGGTCCGGCGGGGTGCCGTCCAGTTTCGGGAACAGCGGTGCCTCCTCAAACTGCATGACATGAGCGACGATACGGTTGCCCTCGGTATAGGCGTTCATCGGGTGAAAAACGTAGCAGGGGTCGGTTTCAAACCAACGGATTTCAGAGACCGCGGCATCGCGCCGCATGACACCCACATGGGTACCCTTGTCCGGCTCCCAGGCGAAGGCGGGCTCGCCGCGCATGGCGCGCTCCAAACTGCCGGTCAGCGGAAATATTGGAAACAACACATGCTCATCGGTAACGATAAAATCATGCACCATGCTCGGGAAGGGTGCCGTAAACCGCTCCGAGCGGGTGAGCACACCGTTTTGAGCGACGGTTTGGTAACTCATCCCGGGTGTGAAGAAGCCATCGGCCATGTAGCCGAAGAAGAGCATTTCGCCCGTTTTCGGGTCGATTTTTGGATGTGCCGTCATGGGTCCCGCCAACTGGCCGTCAAAGCGCCAGGCGCCTTTTGAATCCAGGCTTTTTGCATCCAGTTCAAAGGGCGCGTGGCCTTCCTCAAGGGCCAGCAGCTTGCCGCCGTGCCAGACGATGTTGGTGTTGGCCAGGCCGTCCGTTTCCATGCCCTGTACGGACGGGTCGCTGGCCATTGGGTTGAGGGCGTTGAATAGGTTCCTGCCCTCGCGCCGTTCCATATCCCACTTGCGGGTGCGCACCCAGCGATTGCTGTAGCGCACCTTGCCGTTACGAATTTGAAACATGTGTACCATGCCGTCGCCGGCGAACCAATGATGGTCGCCGCGGGGTGGAAACTGTGGGTCGGGACCATTGCGGTAGTAGGTGATGTCCAAGTCCGCGGGCAGTTCGCCCGCAACAATCATGTCGTCAATGTCGCACTCCATGCGAATGGGGGCGAAGTTGCCGCTGAGTTGGGGGTGGTTCGGGTAGGGTGTGGTCACCTTGTGCCTCTCGGTTGAACAAATGGCAGGTGGCGTAGTCTAGCGCAATTTGACCGGGTGCGAGCTTGCCGTTCGGGTGGAGCAATCACTGGGTGCAAAGGCGGCATGGTTTGCATCGGTAACGCCCGGCTTGCTGCCACGACCAGAATCGCCCACGGCAACTGGCCTTATCCCATCAAAGCGATGCACAGACATGCCCGCCATCCACCACCAGAATGGTACCGGTCATGTAGGCCGAAGCGTCGGAAGCGAGCAACAGCAGCGGGCCGTCCAAGTCCTCGAATGCACCGTAGCGACGCATGGGAATGCCCTTCGCGAACTGCGCCGAGCGTTCGCTTTCCAGCAACAGCCGGCTCACATCGGTAAGGATATAGCCGGGGGCGAGGGCATTGACCCGAATGTTAAATTTGGCGGCCTCCAAGGCCATCACTTCGGTGAGCCGGGTGAGCGCGCCCTTGGAGACGGCGTAGGGGAATTGACCCTTGATGGTGCGCCGGTCGGTGATGGATGAGACGTTGATGATGTTGCCGCTGGCCTGGCCGTTTTTCACCACCCGCTCCGTATAGGCTTTGGAGGCGAGCCAGGCACCCTTGACGTTGGTGTCCAGCACCCGGTCCCAATCCGCTTCGTCGATCATCGCGTAGGTCTTGGCGCCGGCTTCGACACCGGCGTTGTTGATGAGCACATCAATCGTGCCGAAGTGCGCCTGTGCCGCATCCATAAAGGCGTTCAGACTCGTTGCATCGGTGACATCAAGGGTTGCGCCGAACAGGTCGTGACCGGCGCTTTCGAGTTCGGCCACGCGCTCTGCAACGAGCGGCATGCGTCGCGCGCCAATGCTGACCCTGGCCCCGGCCCGAGCCAAAACGCCCGCGAAGTGATGGCCGAAGCCGGACGAAGCTCCGGTGACGATGATGTGCCTGTCGCTCAGATCAAATCGATTCATGCCAATATCCTGTTCAATGCATTGCCACGGCTAGGAGCCTGCGCCAGCGCCCTTGCGGATAGCCTTGCAGGTTAAGAAGACCGGCATTGCCAATGGATGCCGCGCCCGTATTTGCGATAATACCCCCTGCGCTATGGCTGCGGCCCTGATTTGATGGGTGGGCAATTGGCATGAGTAATAAGCTTGCGGTGAACCTTGGCAAAGCGGAGCAATACTTGGACCGCTTCGCCGGTGCAACGCTAGGCCATTTCATTGATGGTTCGGACGATGCCGGAACCTCGGGGGAAACATTTGCGAATCGAACGCCCATCGATAATGCGCTAATCAATCGGGTGGCGGCGGGTAACGCGGCTGATATTGATCGCGCTGTGCTTTCCGCCCGTGCCGCCTTTCCGGCTTGGCGGGCGCTGCCGGGCGCGCGGCGGCGAGCGCTGTTGCACACCATCGCCGATGCCATTGAGGCGCGCGCCGAAGAGCTTGCCTTGCTGGAGTCTTTTGATACCGGGCAACCGTTGCGTTTTATGAGCAAGGCGGCGATACGCGGCGCGGAGAATTTCCGGTTCTATGCGGACCGCGCCCCGGAAGCGGGCAACGGCTTGTCACTGCCGGCTGAAGCGCATCTGAATTACAGCCTCCGTCAGCCCATCGGTCCGGTCGGTGTCATCACGCCCTGGAACACGCCGTTCATGCTATCGACCTGGAAAATTGCCCCGGCCCTCGCCGCCGGCTGCACCGTCGTCCACAAACCGGCCGAGTGGAGCCCGTTGACGGCGCGTCTGTTGGTGGAGATATGCCAGGCGGCGGGGCTGCCCGCGGGCGTTTTAAATACCGTCCAGGGTATCGGCGAGACGGCGGGCAAAGCCTTGACCGAGCATCCCGATATCAAGGCCATCGCCTTCGTGGGCGAGTCGCACACCGGTAGCCTGATTATGCGGCAGGGTGCCATGACACTGAAGCGCGTCCACTTCGAACTCGGCGGAAAAAACCCGGTGATCGTTTTCGACGATGCCAATCTGGAGCGCGCCCTCGACGCCGTTACCTTCATGATCTACAGCTTGAACGGCGAGCGCTGCACCTCTTCAAGCCGGCTATTGGTTCAGGAATCGATTTATCAGGCGTTCGTTGACCGGGTTGCCGAGCGCGCTCGGCAGGTGCGGGTGGGGCATCCTTTGGATCCGGCCACGGAAGTGGGCCCGCTGATCCATCCAAAACACTTGGAAAAAGTGCTCGGTTATTTCGATATCGCTCGTGCCGAGGGCGCGGTCGTAGCGGCGGGCGGTGCTCGGCCAGAACCGCTCGCGCGCGGAAACTTTGTTCTGCCGACGCTCTTTACCGGGGCAAACAGCGGCATGCGCATCGCTCGGGAGGAGATATTCGGGCCGGTGCTCACGGCGATTCCGTTTCGTGACGAGGCCCATGCCATTGAGATTGCCAACGATGTGGCCTACGGACTCGCGGCCTATGCCTGGACCGGCGATCTTGGTCGCGCCCATCGCCTGGCCCGGGATCTGGAAGCCGGCATGATCTGGGTGAATTCCGAAAACAACCGCCACCTGCCCACAGCCTTTGGCGGGATGAAGGCCAGCGGTATCGGCCGCGACGGCGGCGACTACAGCTTCGAGTTCTACATGGAGACCAAAAACATCTGTATCGCCTACGACACCCACGCGATACCGCGCCTCGGCTTGGGCAACCCATGAGCCTTTACTACGTTCAAAAGCTGCTTTACCAATTAAACCGCGACCCGCCCACTCGCCAGCGTTTTGACGGGGATTTCGAGGCTCTCTTGGCCGATTTCGATCTCAGTGAAGAGGAAAAAACCGCCTTGCGCCAGCCGGATATCGGCTTGCTCTACGTTATGGGCGTCAACGGCCAGATTCTTATGCACTACGCGGCCCTCTGTGGGTTCGAATGGGACCGCTACATTCGCGCCATGCGCGACGGCTTGGCCGAGCACGGCCCGGTGCGTGCGGGGCTTTACTCAACCACCGACGGCAAGGGAGCGGTTTGATGGCATTGGTCTACGCCGGTGTTTGCAGCCACGCGCCCGGCATCACGGGCCGCGCTGAGCGCGCCGACCCGGCATTACGCGAACCTTTTTACAAACATTTCCGACAAATGGGCGATGACATCCGCGCCGCCCGCCCCGATGCGTTGGTTGTGGTGGCAGCCGAGCATTTCGCCAATTTCTTTATGGACAACATGCCAGCCTATTGCATGGGCATGGCCGATTATTACGAGGGGCCGATTGAAGACCCCGGTTGGCTCGGTATCGAACCGAGGCGGGTACCCGGCAATGCGGACCTGTCCCGTCGCCTTATCGAGCCAATCATGGCGCGCATCGACCTCGCCTATGCCCAGGAGTGGAAGTTCGATCACGGCATCATGGTGCCCCTACACTTTTTGACGCCGAACTACGACCTGCCGGTGATTCCGGTCAACATCAATTGCCAGGGGCCACCACTAACCCCGCCCGCCCGGGCCTACGAGTTTGGGCGCGCCCTGCGTTCGGCCTGCGATACGGTGCCGGAGCGCCTTGCCCTGGTCGGCACCGGCGGTATTTCCCATTGGCCGGCAACACCGGATTCCGGGAAGATCAATGAATCCTGGGATCGCGAGTTTCTCCAACATTGGGCGGCCAACGATCGTGCCGCGCTTATCGCCTACAGCGATGCGGCGACTTGGCGGGACGGTGGCCAGGGTGGTTTCGAGATTCGCACCTTCATTGCCGTGGCCGGTGCGGCGGAGGGCTGCACCGGCGAAATCCGCCACTATGCGCCGATTCCCATTTTCGCGGTCGGTTGCACCGTTGCCCGGATGCGTCTCTAGCCCGCGAGGGGCTCCTAGGCGACCACTTCGTCCTCAACGGTGTTGCGCAGCAGCCCAATGCCCGGTACCTCCACTTCCACCAGATCGCCGGGTTGCAGATATCTCGGCGGGTCGAAGCGTGCGCCCGCGCCGATGGGTGTGCCGGTGGAAATCAGATCGCCCGGATTGAGCGGCATGAAGGTGGACAGGTAGTTGATGAGCCGTTCAAAAGAGAAAATCAGGTTGGCCGTGCTGTCGCTTTGCCTTAATTCGCCATTGACGCGGGTGCTGAGGTGCAACGCATCAAAGTGTTCGAAGGCGTCCGCGGCAACCAACCAGGGCCCCACCGACCCGGAGTGCGCGAAGTTCTTGCCCTGGGTCACATTGAAGCGCGCGTGGCGCACCCAGTCGCGCAGGGTGCCTTCGTTCATCAGCGTGAGGCCGGCGATATGTTCACGGGCGCGGTGCTCGGGAATGCGCCGCCCGGCTTTACCAATGACGAGCACAATTTCCCCTTCATAGTCGAGTTGATCGGATTCCGGGGGACGCATGAGTGGCCGCAGGTGCCCCGTTAGCGATTCGGGGGTACGCATGAACACGCTGGGATAAGCCGGTGCGGCACTCTTATCCGCGTACTCTTCGTTGCGATTGGCGTAGTTGACACCAATGCAAACGATCTTGCCGGGCCGCGGCAGCGGCGGCAAAAACGCGATTTCGTCAATACCGCAATCGTCGCAATGGGCTTCGGCAATATCCTGGGCGCGTTGCAAGGCACCCTGCGCCAGCAAGGCGTGGAGGCTCGGGTATTCGGGCAGGCGCCCGCTCAGATTGACCACGCCGGTGTCGCTCAGGACGCCGTATTGAACGCGCCGGTCGTGCTCATAGGTCAGGTACCTCATACCGCCTGCCATCAATGCGGATTACAATAGCGCATCATGCCGCATCTGATTGTTGAATACTCCGCCAACCTCGAAGCCGCCATGGATCTGGAGGGCTTGATGGTCAAGCTGCGTAACCAGGCTGTCGCCAGTGGCATTTTCCCGCTCGGCGGTATCCGTGTGCGGGCTGAGCGCCGCGACCGTTATCTGGTGGCGGACGGCGCGCCGGACAACGGCTTTGTACACCTCATGGCCCGTATTGGCCAGGGGCGTGACGGTGCCACTCGCCGTGCCGCCGCCGAAACCTTGTTCGCGGTTCTGTGCGGCCACATGCAGACGCTGTTTGCTGAACGCGGCCTTGGTCTATCGTTTGAAATGGTCGAAATCGATCCGCAAACCAGCCTGAAAAAAAACAATTTGCATGAGCGATTGGGTGCGCGGCCGCAGGGCTCCGATCCGGCTAAGGCATGAAAAAACCAGGGCGATTATTTTGGCTAATCCTAATGGTACCGATGCCGCCTCAGGCGCCGCCCCGAGCCAAGGCCCCAACCGAGAGTAGAGCGATGCAACGGCTGCTGACCAGTTTGCTGATTTTGGCCTCGGCGCAAGCGATGGGCGCCGAGACTTTCCTGCTCAACCGCTCACCCGCGCAAGACTGCTATCTTGCGACGCACGCCAGGGAAAGGCCCAGCGTGGGCGATATCGAAGTTTGCACGATGGCCATCGAGCGCCAGATGCTGTTGCCGCTGGATTTGGCGGCCACCTATTCTAATCGCGGCATTCTTCATGCGCGCACGGGCGATTATGTGGCGGCGCTCAAAGACCACAATCGAGCCCGGAGCCTGGCACCGGAAATCGCGAGCATCCACATCAACCGTTCCAATACGCTGATTGCGGTTAAACGTTACGAGGATGCCTTGCAAGACCTCGACAACGCCATCGCCATCGCCGATGCGGCCCTGCCCGTGGCGCACTACAACCGTGCGCTGATGTTCAAAACGCTCGGCGATACCGAAGCGGCGCGCGCGGACGCGGAGCGGGCTGCGGAACTCGCCCCGGAGTCCGAGGCCTACCGGCGCTTTATCCAAGACCTGTCCGCGCCTCTGCCCGAATAGGTTGGGTTCGCGCCAGCTCGCCAACTTGCCGATGGGTGCGTTTACATTCCCCCTCAATAGCATTGGTGAGATCGGCGGGCTAATGTGAACGGAAACTTTTTCGCGGAACTGCAGGCGGCGTTCGTTGCCGTCGGCGCGCGGGCGGCGCTGCACCTGCCCGGTGGCGCGGTTTGGTCCTACGAGAAGCTGTTGCGCAACGCCGGAAAGGTGGCATCGGTGTTAAAGGATGCCGGGCTGGGTGGGGGCGAGCGCGTCCTCGTCCAGGTGGAAAAAAGCCCCGAAGCGCTCGCTCTCTATCTCGGCACGCTCATGGCGGGGGGCATCTATGTCCCCCTAAACACCGCCTATACCGGTTCGGAAGTGCGCTACTTTTTGAGGGATGCGCTGCCCAGGGTGGTTGTGCTGCGTCCCGATGACGAGCGGGTGCTCGCCCAGGCTTTTGCCGTCAAGCCCGCTCCGTGCGTATTGACCCTCGGTGCCGATGACGAGGGCAGTTTGGCCGAGGCGATGCGCAGCGCCCCATCCGATAGCGACCCGGTATGCCGCGCCGCGGAGGATGTTGCCGCCATCGTCTACACCTCGGGCACCACCGGACGCGCCAAGGGCGCCATGCTCACGCACGCCAATCTCGCCTCAAACGCCCGTGCCTTGCGCGATTGTTGGGGGTGGCGGCAGGACGATGTCTTGCTGCACGTCTTACCCCTGTTTCACGCCCACGGCTTATTTATCGCGTTGCACTGCGCTCTGTTGGGTGGTACGCCGATCATACTGCTGCCGCGCTTCGATGCCGCCGAAGTGATACGGTATTTGCCGCGGGCCACCGTCATGATGGGCGTGCCGACCTTTTATACGCGATTGTTGGACAACCCATCGTTTGGAACGGCCCAATGCGCTGGCGTGCGCCTGTTTGTTTCCGGTTCCGCGCCCCTTACCGAGCAGACCTTCCAAGCGTTTGCGACGCGCACCGGCCACCGCATTTTGGAGCGTTACGGTATGTCGGAGACCATCGTCAATACCTCCAATCCACTTGATGGCGTTCGCCTTGCCGGTACGGTCGGATTTGCCCTACCCGGCGTGGCGGTTCGAGTCGTCGACGAATCGGGCGCCCCGGTTCCGGCGGCTGTGGTCGGCATGATCGAAGTGCGGGGTGAGAACGTATTCAAGGGTTATTGGCGGATGCCGGAAAAAACCGCCGAGGAATTTCGAGCCGATGGCTTTTTTATCACCGGCGATCTCGGCAGCTTGGCTGGCGATGGCCGCCTGACCATCGTTGGGCGTAGCAAGGACCTCATCATTTCCGGTGGCTACAACGTTTACCCCCGGGAAGTGGAGGCGGCACTCGATGCCCTTGACGAAGTGGTGGAGTCCACGGTCATCGGTGTGCCGCACCCGGATTTCGGCGAAGCGGTGGTGGCGGTCCTGGTGCCGGCGGCTGAACCGCTTGAGTTGGGAGCGCTACGGGCCGCGCTCAGTCAGCACCTGGCCCGCTTCAAGCACCCGAAATGGATCCTTAATCTACCCGAGTTGCCGCGCAACAGCATGGGCAAGGTACAGAAGAGCCGGTTGCGTCAAGACCACGCCGGCCTGTTTGAACGCTGAAGACTCCGACGATGGGCGCCTAGCTCGCAATCAGCGTCATCTCCAGCCGATTGCCGGGCCGCAGCACGGTGTGCGCTGGCCGCAGATCCACCAGCGCCTTGTCCACCTCGCTCTTCGGATGTGCCCAGGGCACCAGATGATCCCGCGGCTTGATTGTCAGGTTGCGAAAATTCAGTAGGGCATAGCGATGCGACTGAAATGCCCGGATCGGCGTATAGGCGGCAAACAGATGCACCCGCGTGTGGCGATGAATGTGGTTTGACAGCTCTTTCCCGAATTTCCTGAGCGCTGGGCCGTTGAAGTAATTCAGGCAATCCCAGAGTAGGCAGATGTCGAATTGGCAGTCTTTTGCTCGCTCCGGCAATTCCCGGCGCAGCGCATAGGGCTGTTTATTGTTATTGCGGAGTTGGTCGATCGTGTCGAGTAGGCAAATTTGTCCCCCAACACGATTATAGAAGGTGACGCTCTCGGGTTCCGCAGCCCCGAGATCGAGAATTTTGAGCCCGGTGGCGGGAGCGATGCCCTCAAAAACCCGAGAGACAAAGGGTGTGCTTTCGACTCGCCACTCCATGTCCAGTGGCGATTGATGATGATGGGCTACGGACGGTATTTTTATGCCCCGTCAGGATTTTGCCGTCTTGGGGGGTGCCGCCGCCGCGGTCATTTTGCGCTCGACGCCCTTGTCTTGCTGCTTGGCCAGTGTGGGCGCCTCGGCTTGTCTTTCCTGCTCCCTTGGCGGCATGTCGATCATCCCCTTAAACCAACCGCCTTCCTCCAACACAACCCGATTCGCCGAGATAGTACCCTCCAGCTTGCCGGTTGCCAAAATGGTGACTTTCTCCAGCCCCTGAATATCGCCCTTGGCCTGGCCCCGAATGGTGATGTGCTTGGCAATGATATTGCCGTCGAGACGGCCCGACTCGCCGATCTGAACATGGTGGTCGTTGACGACAACATTGCCTTGAATGGCGCCTCTTATCACCAGATCTTCGCGGGCGGCCACATCGCCCTTGATGGTCAGTGTCTCGCCGATGGCGGCGATTTGGCCATCGGGCAGTGCCCTTGGTGGTGGGTTGGCCGCGCCGGACCGAGTCGTTTGCGGCTTGGTTTGGACGTCTTCGATTTTCGTGCCCTCCGCCGCCGGGGAATTGAACAGCCGATTTCGCCAGTTGCCGGACGCGTCCGGGCCTTCTGCTTCAGGTCTTTGTGCCATGCCGGAGCCTCATTTCTTCAGTACCCGCATAAGTTAGAACGATTGGCCGCGTTTTGCCAGTCAACAACGCAATTGGTGGTGTCGCAGTTTGAATTTTCCGACTGCGGTACGCCGCATTTGGCGCAGCCTCCAAATCCAAATCAATGCAAACCGATACGGGACCACGCAATTCGGCACCCGCCCGCTTGGCTGGCCCGCCTGTCTCACCAACGCTTTTATGAGCCGGCGGCAGTCTGTTGGGCTTCGTGGCGGATACGCGCCACCATGGCGCGTAGGCCGTTGCCGCGGGTTGGGCTTAGGTGCCCGAGCAAGTCCAGGTCGTCGAACAGCGCCTCCATATCAAATGCGCAGACCTCCGCCGGTGTGCGATTCTCATAGGCGGCCAGCACGATGGCAATCAGCCCGCGCACGATCTGCGCATCGCTATCGATACGCAGCCGCAAGCGGCCCCGGGCGAGTTCGGTGAGCAGCCAGACTTGGCTTTGGCAACCGCGCACGAGGTTTTGCGCGGTCTTATGTTGTTCCGGCAGCGGCGGTAAGGCTTTGCCCAGATCAATGACGAACCGATACTTGTCTTCCCAGGAGTCGAAGAAGGCAAAGGACTCGCGAATTTCGTCCAGTTGCGATGCCACTCAGTAAAGTCCCAGTTCCAGTTGCGCCTCTTCACTCATCCTATCCCGCGACCAGGGCGGGTCGAAGACGAGCTCCACCTCAACCTGTTTGACATGCGGTACCTTGGCCAGGCGTGTCTTGATATCGTCGATCAGTACCGGACCCATGCCGCAGCCGGGCGCGGTTAGCGTCATCCGAATGTTCACCACCCCGTCGGCGTCAATGCGGCGCTCGTAGATCAGGCCGAGGTCCACGATATTCACCGGAATCTCGGGGTCAAAGACGCTGGCCAGCGCCGTTTCAATGTGGTCGGGGTCGATCTTGCCGTCGGGCGATGCGGGAAATTCCAGCACCTCCGGTGCGAAGCCGAGCGCATCGGCGTCCGCGCCGTCTATGCGGGCCATATTGCCGTTGCAGACGACCGTGTAGGTGCCCCCCAAAGCTTGGGTAAGGGTTATGAAGGTGCCTTCGGGAATGCGCAGCGGGTCGCCGATTGGCACCAAGCGGGCGTCCACGGAGCGCAGAATGGGCAGAACGCGACGTTCCATCTCGCTGCTTTGTTAGCCTTCGCCGACCGAAAAACTCTCGCCGCAACCGCAATGTGCTGCTGCGTTGGGGTTTTTGAAACGCAGGCTGGAATTCAGCCCCTCGGTGACCAGATCGACTTCCGTACCCCGCACCAGCGGCCAATCGTCGGTGCTGACGTAGACGGCAAGGCCCGGAGCGACGGGAAAAGCTTGATCGTTGTTGTCGGGGGCATCAATGTAGTCCAAGGTGTACATATAGCCGTTGCAGCCGCTCTCCTTAACACCGAGACGCAGGTGCCGCCGCCCGGACCGGGCAATCTGTTCGCCGATGTGCGCAGCGGCGGTATCGGTTACGGAGATTTGGCCAGGGTCGAAGGATGCCACGCTCATGGGTCGATTCCTCTCAGATAAAACTCAACGCCTTTTCGACGCCGGCGATCAGCCGCTCGACGTCCGTGGGCGAATTATACAGGCTGAAGGAGGCGCGGATGGTTCCGGGGATGCCGAGGCGCTGCATCAGCGGCATCGCGCAATGATGGCCGGTGCGCACCGCAATGCCTTGTTGGTCGAGCAGGGTGCCGATGTCTTCGGGATGGGCGCCATCAACCAGGAACGAAACCACCGATAGCCGTTCCGCCGGGTCACCCACGATGGTCAGGCCCGGCAACCGCCTGAGCCGGGTAAGCGCGGTCTGCACCAGTTGTTGTTCCCGTTCCAGCAAGGCCGCCCGAGGCAAGGACTCAAGATAGTTCACCGCCGCGCCCAAGCCGATGGCACCGGCAATATTGGGGGTGCCCGCCTCAAACTTGTAGGGTGGTCTGTTGTAGGTGGTGCGTTCGATGGTGACATGCTCAATCATCTCGCCACCACCCTGGTGGGGCGGTAACGCATCCAGCAACGCCGCCTTGCCGTAGAGTGCGCCTATGCCGGTGGGGCCGAATAGTTTGTGCCCGGAGAAGGCGTAAAAATCACAGCCGAGCTCTTGCACATCAACAGGGATATGGGCGACGGCCTGGGCACCGTCGATCAGTGTCCAGGCACCCTGTCGCCGCGCCGCTTCGATAAGCTCCGCAATGGGATTCACCGTGCCGAGCGCGTTGCTGACGTGGACGACGGCCAGCAAACGGGTCTTGGGCCCCAATTTCGCATGTAAATCATCGATGTCGAGTTCCCCATTGGGCGTTACCCGGCAGGCGATCAGCTTGGCGCCGGTGCGCTCGCACAGCATCTGCCAGGGTACGATGTTGGAGTGATGCTCCATCTCCGTGATGAGCAGTTCATCGCCCGTCTTGATGCGCGGCCCCAGGCTGGCGGCCACCAGATTGATGGCCTCGGTGGTGCCGCGCGTGAAAATCAGCTCGCTGCTGTGCGCCGCGCCGATAAAACGGCCGAGCGTTTGCCGTGCGCCCTCGAACGCCGTTGTTGCCTCGTCGGCCAAGCCATGAGCGGCCCGGTGTACATTGGCGTTGCCGCTTTCGTAGTAATGGCGAATGCTGTCCAGGACTTGGCGAGGCTTTTGGGTGGTGGCGGCGTTGTCGAGATAGACGAGTGGTTGTCCTTTGACAGTGCGCGCCAAGATGGGGAAGTCGTCGCGGATGTTCATAAGTCAGGTTCGCACATCGTCCAGCCGTGCCAGAAAGTTCGCCAGTACCGTTTCCGCCAGCGCACCCGTCACGCACTCCGTCAGGAAGCCGACACAGAGCAGCCGCCGTGCTTGCGCTTCCGGCAACCCCCGGCTTTGCAGGTAGAACAGGGCATTGTTGTCGAGTTGCCCGACGGTGGCACCGTGTGAGCACTTGACGTCGTCGGTGTAGATTTCGAGTTCCGGTTTGGTGTTGATTTCGGCGGCGGCGTCAAGGGCCAGATTGCGGTTGGACAGGCCCGCGTCGGCGTTGGATGCCCCGGCATGGATATGAATGCGGCCGTTGAAGGAACAGCGGCCCTTGCCCGCGGCCACATTGTGCAATTGGGTACGGCTTTGGGTGTTGCGCCCGCGGTGTTCCACCACCAGTTGCCGGTCAAGATGCCCTCCGGCACTGACGACGCTGGCACCCCGTGCCTGAAAACTCGAACCCTTGCCCAGCAGTTCCACATGGGTGTCGAGGCGGCGCAACCGTGCGCCGGTGGCGTATTGGCGCAGTTCGAGACTGGCGTTGCTCTCTAGTTGCGCCTGCAGCAGTAGCCATTGCTCGGCATCGTCAACGAGTTCGGCCCGCTCCCAGGTGACGTCGGCATCGCGGCCGGCCAGCAGCGTACGCATGGTGGCTTGAACGTCGCCGCCGCTCGGCTGTTCCCGCACCCTCACTCGGCAGCCTTGGCCGACACGCACCAGTATTGGTGGATTGATGCCGGCTGCGGCCGTCAAAAGGATGGGGTGGCTTGGCGAGCGCTCAATATCGATGAGCCAGGCCTCCCCGGCCAGGGTGGCCGCGATGCCGGCCAGTGGATAGCGGTCGATGCATAGGGCGAGGGGAGGCGGCTTGTCGAGTTCGCTGAATCGGCGCAGCTTGATACCGGCCGGGCTCTTGCTGATGGGCGGGTGCTTCGCGATTGGCGCGCCAAGCAATGCACGCAGCGTTTCGGGCAATGATGAATATTTCCAGGTTTCCCTGGCCAGGCCGCCGCTTAGCGCCGCTCGGGAGCGCGCCAACAGATCCGATGCCAGCCACCGCGGCGTTTGGCCCAATCCATCAAGTGCCTCAAACATGGGCTTGATCCGCAGAACTCACCGCATTACCAACGGTTTGTCGACGATTATGGTTGTAACCACGCATAACCCCGCTCTTCCAGTGCATGGGCCAGGTCGCCGTCGCCCGATTCGACAATACGGCCATCAGCCAAAACATGAACGCGGTCGGGCTCGATGTGGTTCAAAAGCCGTTGATAATGGGTGATAAGCAAGACCGCGTTGTCGTCGGTGTGGAAGCGGTTGACGCCATCGGCGGCGGTTTTTAGGGCATCGATATCGAGGCCGGAATCCGTTTCGTCGAGTACCGCGAGCTTTGGTTCGAGCAGCAACAGTTGCAGTATCTCGTTGCGCTTGCGTTCGCCGCCGCTGAAGCCCTCGTTGACCCCCCGCTTGAGAAATTCCGCGTCGAGTGCCAGGCTGTCGGCCAGCGCCCGTACCTTCTTCATGAAAGTCAACGCGGACGGCGCCTCGCGCCCGTGGGCCGCCAAGTTACTGTCGTTGGCGGCCTTGAGAAATTCCATATTGGTCACGCCGGGAATTTCAACGGGGTATTGAAAGGCCAGAAACAAGCCGGCGTGGGCGCGCTCCTCCGGCTCCAGCCCGACCAGGCTGCGGCCTTGGAAGACGATATTGCCGCTGCTCACTGCGTAGCCCGGGTGGCCGGCCAGCACATTGGCCAACGTGCTTTTACCGGAACCATTGGGACCCATGATCGCGTGTACCTCGCCAGCGTTCATAACGAGGTTCAAGCCCTTCAGGATGGGCTTGTTTTCCACGTTGACGTGTAAATTCTCAACCGCCAGCAAGGTCATCTCGAACCCTCACAAAGGCCAGGGTGCGGCGGTGGGCCGACAGGGTGCCGGCCCAGTCGCCGTCGGGCATTGGCCGCGGTTCCTGTACTGGTGCGTCTCGGCTTTAGGGTCGGGGCTGGGCATGCCGTTTGCTCGCTCTGCTTAAGCGGGGTCATCCAACGGCACCCTCCAGGGAAACCTCCAGCAGTTTGCCCGCTTCCACGGCGAACTCCATCGGCAGTTGCCGGAACACGTCCTTGCAGAAGCCGTTGACGATCATGCTGACCGCCTTTTCCGGGTCGATACCGCGCTGCCGACAGAGGAAGAGTTGGTCGTCGCTCACCTTGGAGGTGGTTGCTTCGTGTTCGACGATGGCGGTGGCCGCTTTGTTTTCGATGTAGGGGAAGGTATGGGCGCCGCAGTTTTCGCCGATCAGCAGGGAGTCGCATTGCGTATAGTTGCGCGCACCCGCGGCGACCGGGGAGGTACGCACTAAACCGCGATAGCTGTTCTGGCTTTGGCCCGCACTAATGCCCTTGGAAATGATGGTGCTGCGGCTGTTGCGGCCGAGATGAATCATTTTCGTGCCGGTGTCGGCTTGTTGAAAATTATTGGTCAGCGCCACCGAGTAAAACTCGCCCACGCTGTGCTCGCCGCGCAGCACGACGCTGGGGTATTTCCAAGTAATGGCGGAGCCGGTTTCCACCTGTGTCCAGGCGATTTTGGAACGCGCCCCCCGACAGGCCCCGCGCTTGGTGACGAAGTTGTAAATGCCGCCGCGGCCCTGGGCATCGCCCGGATACCAATTCTGCACGGTGGAATACTTGATTTCCGCGTCGTCCAGCGCCACCAGTTCCACCACCGCCGCGTGCAGTTGGTTTTCATCGCGCATCGGGGCGGTGCAGCCCTCCAGGTAGCTGACATAGGCGCCCGCGTCGGCAACGATGAGGGTGCGTTCGAATTGGCCGGTATTCTGTTGGTTGATGCGGAAGTAGGTGGATAGCTCCATGGGGCAGCGCACGCCCTTGGGCACATAAACAAAGGAACCGTCGCTAAACACCGCCGAATTGAGGGCGGCGTAGAAGTTATCCCGCCGCGGCACGACGGTGCCGAGGTACTTGCGTACCAGCTCCGGGTGTGAGTGTACGGCCTCCGAGATGGGGCAGAAGATGACGCCCGCTTCCTTGAGCTTGTCTTTGAAGGTGGTGGTGATCGATACGCTGTCGAATACCGCATCCACCGCCACGGTTGGCTCGCCCCGGGCGACACCGGCCAGCATTTCCTGCTCGTGCAGCGGAATGCCCAGTTTTTCGTAGGTGCGCAGCAACTCGGGATCGACCTCGGCCAACGATTTGGGGTCGTCGCTCAGGCTCTTCGGAGCTGAATAGTAGGAAATGGCGTTGAAGTCGATGGGAGGAAACCGAACGTGCGCCCACTCGGGTGGCGACATTTTGCTCCAGCCCGCATAGGCGGCGAGACGCCAATCCGTCAACCAGGCGGGCTCCTGCTTTTTTGTGGAGATATAACGCACAACGGATGCGTCGAGCCCGGGTGGCAGGGTCTCGGATTCGATGTCCGTAACAAAACCGGCGTCGTAGTCCTGGCCAATAATGTCGAGAGGCGATTCGCGCATGAGGGGGTCCGCTGAGCGATTGCGGCGCATTGTACCGATTGACCTTCGCAATACCCAACTAATTTGGTTGGGTATTATGGCTCCATTCGCAACCCGTAAATCGTGTCGCCAAGGTCGCCATCGACTTAGGGGCGCTCGGCGGAAACAGCCCTATGCCCGAACTGGAACAGATGCCGGAAACCCACATGTTTCGTGCCTACGGTGTCTATCTTCTGAAGACGCGGCACCGCTTGATCCGTCAACTCAAGAAGCGGTATCAACCTTCGGTACACGGGCACAGGCCTTGGCAATCCAGTTTTCTGTTGATGGATTACCTATCCGAGAACCCCATCCGCGGAAGCGCGCGGGTTTTGGAGATTGGTTGTGGTTGGGGTATGGCCGGCGTTTTCTGCGCCGCCCATTTCAAGGCAAGGGTGACGGGCTTGGATATCGACCGGGCGGTTTTCCCCTACATGAGGCTACTGGCGGAACTGAATGATGTGGATGTTGTGACGTTGCGGCGCAAATTCGAAAACCTCAGAGGCAGAGAAGTTGGCGATTTTCACACCGTCATCGGCGCCGACATTTGCTTTTGGGACAGTTTGGTCAAGCCGTTGCAGCGCTTGGTGAACCGGGCCTTCCGCAATGGCACAAAACGCTTTGTCATTGCCGACCCCGGGCGGCCCACCTTCTATGAATTTGTCGATCGGTGCCGTACCAGGTACCGGGTCGATTTAGTGGAGTGGTATGCGCTCGAACCCAAGCGTTTCGAGGGCGAGGTTGTTGAAATTCGCCCCGCATAAGTCGGCTCCGGCCAAACGCCACCGCGGTTTACCAGGACACCGGTCGCTGCCGATCAGTGCCCTTCAACCGGAACCTTCATTGTTGACAAACGCCTTGAGTTGATCGGCGAGCGCCGAGCAGGCGGAGGAACGCACGCGGGCCAGTATGGGAATGGGCACGATGACCGCCGGCATGTAGCTGGTGCCAATGGCCTCGGAGCTGATGCGGCCAGCCGCGGCGCGGCTCTCGACATCCCAAATGGATGCCTCGTAGGCGGAGTCGTTTTCCCAGGAAAGAAAACCGAAACAGCCGCCGCCCGCCGGAGTGACCGCGCAACTCAAAGAACCGCCGGAGTCGGTTTGTTCGGTGGACCCTTCGATCCAGACCAGGTATTTCAAGCCCATCCGCGCCAGATGGTCGGCCAGTGGTCGGCGGTCGAGCAAGCCCGGCAGATCGTTGGCCTGGGCGGGTGCCGTGCGTGGCTCGAACCAGGGGAAAGTGGCATCGATAAACTGTTGTTCCGGTATGACACTCACCGCGTTGGCACCGCGCCCCATGTTGCTGGCCACGCAGGAGATGAAGTCCAATTCCGTTTCCGCCGTGGCGGGTTGGCTACGGCGTCCGAGCACCACAATTGCATCACCCGCCGACATGCCGGTGTCGGATTCGCGCACCTCCTGCACCGTTGCCGTCACGCAGCCGCCGAGCACCAGCGCCGCCAAGCCGAAGAGGGCGCAACGGCTCCCGAACTTGGCATGGGGGATGAGGCCGGGCATGGCTAATCGCCCCCTTCCGCACGCAACCAATCGGCTACCCCGGGGAATTGTTGGAAGCGCAGCGAGAAATCCGCCATCGCGTCGCGGCAGGCATCGAGTGCGGCCGCACGCAAAGACGCCGACGCCCCCGCGTGGTTCTGTTGATGTGATTTGCCGTAAGCGGTGAGTTGCCAATCGCTGATCGGAACCCCCTGATTGCTCAATAAGGCAAAACGATAACGAATCCAAACCTCATGATATTCCGTGCGCGTTTGGCTGGGCAGGGTGAATTGCAGTTCTTCAATGGAGGGCACGAGCACGCCGGCAATATTGGCGTCATTCCCGTCGGGACGTTCCACAAAGCGATGGCCGATGAACATACCCCCAAGCAGGGTGTCGAACATCGAGTATTGCGCCGAGCCGAGCTCGATTTGCCACTCCCCCTGCCCTTCGACCTCTTCAACATGGGTATAGGCGGACAGTGCCTCGTCGAGATAGATCCCGACCGGTAGTTGCAGCTTCTCCACCAGCGGCACGGGAAAACCGGACGGCACCGCCACGCTGCCGCCGCCGGCGCACCCGGCAACCAGGACGCCGATCGCCGCCAAAGCGCCGATGTTGCCAAGACGCTTATGGATGACGCCGAGCCTGGCGCTCGCAAGTGCATGCACAGGTGCAAAATCCGCCGCGATCATCAGGGTGTCCGGTACGACATGTGCGCCAGACTCCCTGGCTTGCATCTTCTGAAACGTTGCAAACAAAGCAAATACCTAAAAATTCAGGCCCCACTCCATGAAGCGCGCCATGGCACCGGGCTCACAGGCCCACTCGCTGTTCGGTGGGTGGCGCACCTAACTTAGTGCATCCGCAATGGCCTGACAATCTCGGCGCCTGCGCCTTCGCAAGTCGTGAGAGCGGATTTGCTGCCGCGAATTCCGAAGGCAAAGAATCTTGGGCGGCTCCCAGACCTCATTCAGCAAGTCCGACGAAGGTGCCGTCGTTACGGTGGGCGAGTTCGCGCATGAGTGCGGCGAACCGATAGACGCGGGCATTCGGGCGTTGCAGATGAACCGGGAAGCCGACGGCGTTGATGCGCACCCGCCGGCGACCCGAGGCGTCGGCCAGGTTGATGCGGTCCACGGCATCCACCACCGCCTCCACGGACTCACCGCTGTAATCATCGCCAAACACGTACAGGCCAATGCGCTTGTCCGGGCTGTAGTAGGTTTCTATGGCGGCCTGTATGCCCTCCACCGGGCTCGAATTGCTGAACGGGTTCCAGGTACCCAGGGTGTTGATGATGGCTTGGCGGCGCGCCGGGGTGTCGGGAATCCATTGCCCCCGAAAGTTGCTGAACATGTATTCGCCCATGTCGTTCATCACTTGGATGCCTTTGACGGTGGGGTAGACATCGAGCGTTTCCCGCACCTTGCGCAACACCTGCGGCCAGGCACCGGCAAACATGCTGCCGGAGGTGTCGATGATGAAGACGATGTATTCGCTGTCCACGGCGATGCCGCCCACCAGGTCGGTTTGGCGGCGGAAATCGGCACCGAGCAGGCGCTCCATCTCATCGGTTAGCGATTGTCGCGCCGCCGCGAGTTTTTGTGTTTCGATGCGCATGCTGTCGTTTTGCGCGGTGCTGGCGGTGAAGCGCCCGAGTATGGCGTTCAGTTCCCGCCGTAGCCGGGCGAGTTCCAGCAAGTTGTCGTCAAGCTGGCCAGAAGCGTTATTAAATTGTCGGCGCAGCTCATTGATTTTAGACCGAATTTCAAATAACGCCTGTTCGCGTGCGGCGACCTGTCCGGCGAGGTTGACCGATGTTTTCTCCAACAGCACCGGTTCGACGGTCTTGGTAATCATCAGTAACAGGATGATGGCCCCGAAGCCGCAGCAAATCACGTCCAGGAAGGAGAGGCTGAACGCCTCGACATCGCGACGGCCGCGGCTGGCCATTAGTGCCCTGTCACCGCTGTTTGAGCGGTTGCGGAGCGGGCATGGCGGGTCCACGCAAGGCGGTGCCCGCGGGCCATGGCCGGGATAGGCTCGGCGGTGGACACTAAGGCCAATCCCGGGATGGGGCCATGAAGGCGCCGCCGCTCGTGCGGGCCAGGTTCCAGAAGGCCGCCGCCGCCAGCGGGTCGCCCTCCATCGGGAATAGAATGACGTTGATGGGCACCTGGTTCGGCAATTCGCGCAACGCATCACGAAACAGGCCGAGCCGGTCGGAACCCGAAATGGTGGCGCGGCGTGGCGAGCCCAGGCCCTGGGTGGGCAGCGAGTCGGTAATCAAATACACGTTGTCCGGTAACGGGTCGAGGTTGCGCAGCTTGGTCACGAGACCGATCAGGCTGGTGCCCTCGGCCGGCATCAGCTCGCGCAAGCGGTCGATGGCGGCGGCAAGGCTGCGGCCATCGCCGAGTGGCACCCACTGGTCGCCACTGCCGTCGAGTAGTGAGCGAGTGGCCGTGTTGAAGGCAAAAATCTGAAAATCCGCATCAAGTGGTAGTTGGGCGCTCAACCACCCAACCGTGCTCATCGCACGCTGCCATTTCGGCGACAAACGCCGCCGTGCTTCCGGCATGTTGCGGCGGCGCAATACGTTGACGATGGTTGCATCAAGCATGCTGGCGGAAACATCAACGGCGATGAGGATGTTTTTACCGCCGACCCTAAGTCCGGTTAGGTATTGCCGGTCGCCCTCGCCGGCGAAACCGCGCACGCTCATGCCGTCGTTAGCGGCATTGACGGCGCGCAGGCGTTCAAGTTCATCTTCCCGGTCCCGTACGTCGGTCTTGAGTTCTTTGAGGCTTTCCTCTTCGGCCTTGGAGCGTTCGCTTAGCTCGCCGAAGGCGTTGCGGGTTTGTTGCAGATCCGCCGCCGTGCTGGCCAGTTTGCGGTCGGAGTCCGCCAAACCCGCCCGGGTCGCATCGAGACGTTCCCGCAATTCAAACAGGTCCGCCTCGCCGTTGCGCACCCGGTAGTCCAGCAGGCGAATTTCCGCAAGCAGGTCTTTGTTGACGACCTCGGCCTTTTCATCCGTTTCGTGGTTGATGATCAAAAAAATGAGTACGACGGCACCGAAGCCGCAGGACATGACGTCGAGGAACGACAGTGAAAATACGCTTAGACGGCGTTTTGTGCGCATAAGGCGCTTCTCTTTCGGTACATTCGGAACGAAAGTCGGCGAGCTATCCGGGCTGCACAGGCTCCTAGGAGCCTCTGCCATCGGAAGCCGCGAATTCCCGGGACCCGGGCTCCTGGCCCTCGCCGGGAACCCGCTCAACACGAATCAGCCTCAAACTTTTGCCGTCCTTATCGATGCGGTCACCGATGCGGCCCTGCGCGGGTAGTGTGAACGGATTATCGGTCAGGGGCCAGGCGCGGTTGTCGAACAGCACATGGGTGGCGGGCGGGCGGGTGTCCGGCTGGGGCCCGGCCGCAACCGCCATGCAAGGCAGGCGGCTGATGAGTGTCAATGGCCCGGCAGCGATGGCTTGGGCATGGCGGACGCAGCCTTGTTGCAGGGCGTCCGCGGCCAGGTTGTGTGTGTGCAGGCCGAGTTCGGCCAGCCCGTTGGACAGTTCCGGTAAGGCGGCGCAGCGCGGCGCGAGCAGCAAAGTGGCGTTGTCGGGCAGCTTTTGCGTCACCGGCTGGAAACGCCGCATCAGTTTAGAGCCCAGAGCATGGCGCGGTACGCGCACCCGTCTGGTCTGGCCGTCCTGTTGGATTTCCGCCACAAAATCGCCATCGGTGCTGGCGCCGCCCTGGCCCGCTTGAGCCCAGTCGTAGAGTTGGTTGTAGAGTTGCTGCTCGGTCGCCGCCGCATGCAGGGGGTCGAAACGGGTGTCTTGCAAAAACCGGTCGGCCAACAGGTTGGCCCAGCCGTCCAAGCAAGACAGCAGCCCGCAACCGGGCAGTTCCTGCCCGCTCACTTTGATGACCTCGGTATCCGCCCTTAGCTCGGTGAGGTAGGCGCTATTCAGATGCAGGTCCAGTAACCAGCAACGGCCGGGGAGGGTGGCGGTGCTGCCCATCAATACGGCGCTGTCGACAAAACCGCGCAGTTCGATGCCGGCTTCCTGGGCGATGCCGAGCAGCACACCGAGTTGCTCGGCATCGAGCGAACCGGGCACGGCGACGATCGGGCCCGCATCGCCGAGGCTCTCCTTCAGTTCCAGCAAATGCAGGTAAACCAGGTCGGCGTGATTGACTGCCCGCGCACCGGCCACGGGCAGCGGGTCGGCGTTCAGCCGCGCCAGGTAGTGTTGATTGGCCTGTTGCGGGTGCAGGCGGGCGAGGCGCAGCGCTTCCAGCCCGAATAGGCAGCGTTTGGCCCCCACATGGGCGACGGCGGGCTGCCGGTAGATGGGCGCATCGTCGCGGTACAGGGTAAGTTCCGCGTCGTTTAGGTCGAGAAGCACCCTCATGCTCAGGGGTTTCAAGCCCTTGGACTTCTTAGCCGTCATCCGCTCTCCTTATCGAGCTCCCGAAGGCGCTCGTCATATAGCCGATCAGCGATCGGCAGATAGATGTTGTACCACGAATCATCACCGCCCCTTGGACATGGCCGTACCAGCGGTACATCTCAAAAGAAGGCGGGCAAAAAAGGACGGCATCCCGGCCGGCCTCGCAAAAGGCGCGGTAGAGGCAGTCTATGCCCTCGCTGCTGCCCCGCGTGATCGCTATTTCCTCCGCCCTCACGCCGTAATGCGCGGCCATTTTTTCCGCCAGCGCCTCGGGGTGCAAAAGCGGGTAGAAATTCAGTTGGCCGGGCGCCGGGTCGTAATCCTGAGGCCAGGGCAACTCATTGGCATGCAGCCGCGCCAGATTGGGCGTGGTGGGCACCTTGTGGGCGCGACCGTTCCGCACCGCTTCGTGCGCCAGCGATGCTGCTTTCGCTGCCGCTAATTCAGCAGGACTTGGACATCGTAGCGGGTGAAGACGCTGTCCTGAGTGAGAATAATGAGACCATGCGATTGCGCCTGCACGATCAGCATCCGGTCAAACGGATCCCGATGATGCAAGGGCAAATTGACGTGCGCCTCCAGATGCACAACCTCAATGCCCAACATGTGGTAGCTGCCAGCGACTATTTGATGGAAGCCCGCCGGTATGTCCAGCTTGCCTATGGCGGACTTGATCGCGCATTCCCACAGAGTGGCCACGCTCACATGCAAGCTGTTGCCGGTCGACTTCAGAATGGCCAGAACGTCATCCGACAACCTGCCGGGGGCCGACCGGGCCCAGAGCAATATGTGGGTATCGAGAAGGTATCTCACTTAAGCTCCGCAACGCCCATCGCGGCCGCCAAGTCGGGGGGCCAAGAGTCGAAATCTTCAGCGATGCGTATCTGGCCATTGAGATCGCCGATAGGAGGGACGCTGCCGCACGGCTCGTAACGAGTGATTCTGACAGCGGGCGCGCCCATGCGCGTGATCACGAACTCCTCGCCATCGATCGTCTTTTTGACGATCTCGGAAAGACGCGCCTTGGCATCGCTGAGCGTGACGACGGATTCCATTCGACGGTTCCTATGGTTTGACCAAGTCGGACTATAGTATAGCCCGCGCCGCCTTTGATCGTAATCATCCACGCCCCTTGGTGCAATATGCGGGCTAGCGCCCGGGGAAATTTTGCGCGCTTCGAGCTTTCTCGACTGTCCGACGGGCTGACGCTGATACCGAGGCGGAAACCGCTCTTCTTTCACCTTGGCCACAGTTCCGCTCCGCGCGGTGGTTGTGATAAAGTAGAAACGTTTTCGCCCGCATGCTTGGAGAACCGAAACTTATGAAAAAAATAGCACCCCCCCCCCCCCTAGAAACTTACGGCCTTGAGCGCGTCCCTCAATCCGCGAGTTTAACCTCCGGTCAACGCAAGGCGCTGGCACCAGAGACAGGCTTTAGGAATTCGAGCAGGGCTACAGTCCAATATCGTAGTAAAGCCAACCCGCGCCATCCCGAAAAACGGTCTTGGACCGCTCCCATCATCACCGAAATGACGCTTGAGCTATCCACGCAGTCTGGGGCTGATAAATATACTTTTGAGAGCAACGGCTATGCTGACGGGGCGTCGTAGGTCGCCGATGCGCATATTGCGGCGCGGCCTGCGACGATCTCGCCGCTGTCTATTCGCGAGCCCCAGCGTGCGACAACATTACATTCGCGTTCCTCTGCCTGTAAGATCATCGGCAACAGCGGGCCGGGCGGCGTTGTCCAATGTGAACGCGCCCTGGCGAAACCGGCAATGAAAAGGGCGGCCGAAGCCGCCCTTTTCGTGTTTCGGTCGATGCCGCTTCACTGTATGTTAAAGGTGAAGTCGCACCACGCGGCGTAGGGCGGCGCGCCCAATGCCCGCGCCTCCGGCGTGGGCCATATGGGTGGGCCGCAGTTGTTGCCGCCGCCCTTGAAGGTGGCGAAATACCCACTGCCATTGATGGGACGCACATCACCTGCTGGTATTGGCTCCCCCGCCGATTGACAGAAACCGCTCCCGCTGAAGCACACCTTGCCCCAGATGCGGACGGTGAACATGCCGGTGTGAGGGATAGGCCTGCCGGCTGGCACGTTATCCGCGCCCTGCTGCGGGTTTGGCGGACAGGGAGGGCTTCCACGATTGGCCGTGTACGTTCGTCCACGAACAGTGACCGTTCTCGAGCATCTTGGCTGCCCCCAGTGCGGGCAGGCTGTGGCGATGGGCTGGCCGTGGGTGTACTTGTCGGTCTCTCTGTGGAATTCGACCAGCCGCGTTGCATTCCCGCTGCCGTATGCGCACCGGGACGTGGCGCCCACGCCGAGGGCCGCGGTGCCGGGCCAGTCCTTGGCCTCAATGTCCAAGTCTCGAAGAGCAGACGTAGCTTGCGTGTCGGTGAACAAGGGGCCATTCAGCGAGGTGACGGGGTTCCCGTGGTCCCTGCCCTCGTTCTCCAGGACCTGTGAGTAATAGTCAAAGTTGCCAGGTATCGTGAATGTCTGCGCCGCGGCGGGCCCGGCCAGAAGGGCGAGAGCGGCGACCAAGGAGGCCACCGTCAGCAGTAGGAGGGTTGTCGATCTAGCGGGGGGGGGGGGGGGGGGGGGGGGGATCATGCTGTGCATTGTTGATTTATGGGATAGATGCTTCATCAAGGAGTGTAAGACAGCTTGAGCGGCACGTCAACCGGTTGTGTTAGGATGTCAAAGCAAAGTAGAAATGTCCCCTTTTCTCCAAAGTAGAGATGTCCCCTTCGGCCTTGCGCGGAGGGAGCGTAGCGACCGGAGCGCAAGGCCGCGCCGCGGCTATCCGGCGGCCGCCCCCGCGCCGGTCTTGAAAGAGCGTCGCCAGGGGTGGTCCGGTGGCGGCTTCCAGTCCGGCCGGGACCGCTGCCGCGCCTTGACCCTGTCCACCCGCGACCGCACGCTCTTCCCATCCTCAACCGGCGGCGGATCCCCGCCCCCGGCAAGCAACTCGACCGGCAGCTCGCGGCCGTCGCGCAGCACAGCCACCGCGCCGTTCCAGCCCTTGCACACCGTCACCGCGGCACCCCGCAGCCGGTAGCCCCGGCCTTGCCCGGTCACCTGGTAGGTGTCGCCCTCGAAGCTGATCGACAGGTTCTTCGCCAGCTTGCGTTCGTGCTGCTCGCACAGGATCAGATCCAGCTCCCGGTCGTTGTGCAACACCGCCCGGTGCGCGTCCGCCGGGTTGCGCGCCGCCACGCCGAAACGCCGGTTGTAGTCCGCCATGAACGCCGGCAGGTAGGCGTTCCCCGCCTCGATGCCGCAGATGCCACGCAGCCGCATCTCCTTCACCAGCCGGTCCTGCAGCGTCCGGTTGGCCCGCTCCACCCGGCCCTTGGCCTGCGGACTGCCGGCGTGGATTGGCGCGATGTCCAGCGTCCCCAGCGCCCGGCCGAACTGCGTCAACCCACCCTCCCGGCCCCGCAGGCTCACCCGGAATATGCTGTGGCGGTCCGAGTAGTACGCCACCGGACGCCCGTGGGCCGCCAGATGCGCCCGCGTCGTCTCCATGTAGGCCTCGGTCGTCTCCGCCGGCCAGAACCCCATCGCCAGCAGCCGCGACGTCGCGTCGTCCACGTACACGATCAGCGCGCACCGCGGCCCCCGGTCCTCGAACCAGTCGTGCGGCGAACCGTCGATCTGCACCAGATCGCCCAGGCAATCCCGGCGCGGCCGGCTCGGATGCGCGCGCGCCTCCCGACGCGCCTTCGGCCGCCACAGCCCGTCTTCGATCATCCAGCCCCGCAGCGTCTCCGCCGACAGCTTGAAACCGTGCGCCTCCACCAGCTTCTCGCAAGCGAGGGTCGGACCGAAATCCGGGTAGCGCCCGCGAACCAGGTCCAGCGCCGCACAGCGCACCGCCGGGTCGATCGCGTTGTTCGACCGCTTGCCCCGCCGCCCCGACACCAGCCCTGCCGCGCCCCGCTCCCGGTAGCGCGCCGCCAGGCGCTTCACCTGGCGCACACTCAACCGCAGCCGCAACGCCGCCTCGCGCTGCGACAGGCGCTTCTCCACCACATCGCGAATCACTCCCGCCCGATCCGACTCCCGCATGCTCAACAACACCTCCGCACTCGACAAGACAGCCCCTCCCCGATGAAAAAGGGGACACTTTAACTTTGCGCAAAGGGGACATTACTGCTTTGGGCTAACACCGGTTGTGTTAGGAATGTTAGGAACAAATAAACTGTCCGCACTTGTAACAAATGAACTGTCCGGTTTTGCTGTTGTCCTTTTGGACTGGCAGGTGGTGTTGGATGAGACGGACACATTGGTTGCAGGAGACACGTCGGATGCGATTTGAAGAGGCCTGCACGGGTTGGGGCGAGCGTCGTTTGACGCAGGCTCAGGCGGCGGAGTTGCTGGGGGTGCGCGCGCGGACGTTCCGGCGCCACATTCACCGCTACGAGTCCGAGGGGCTGGATGGTTTGCCGGACAAGCGGATGAGCCAGGTTTCGCATCGCCGGGCGCCGGCGGACGAGGTGTTGCGGATGGTGGGCCGGTACCGGCGGCGGCACGAGGGCTGGAGCGTGAGGCACTACTACGCCTGGTATCGTCGCGACGGGGGGACGCGCAGCTACAACTGGGTTCGCACCCATCCTCAGGCGGCCGGCGCGGTGGAGAGGCTGCCGCGCAAGGGGGCGCGCCGCAAGCGCCGCGAGCGGGCGCCCTGGCCGGGCATGCTGCTGCGCCAGGACGGCAGTCCGCACGAGTGGGTTCCCGGCAAGGCCTGGGATTTGATCGTGACGATGGACGACGCCACCTCCGAGCATTACTCGATGTTCCTCTGCGAGGAGGAAGGCACGATGAGCAGTTTCGCCGGCGTCCGGGACGTGATCGAGTCCCGGGGCCTGTTTCGCTCGCTGTGCACCGACCGGGCCTCGCACTACTGGCACACGCCCGAAGCGGGCGGCAAGGTGGACAAGGCGAACCTGACCCAGTTCGGGCGGGCGATGAGGCAACTGGGCGTGGAGATGGCTCCGGCGTATTCGCCCGAGGCGCGAGGGCGCTCCGAGCGGGCCTTCCGGACTCATCAGGGGCGGTTGCCCAAGGAGCTGGCCGCCTTGTCGATCACGACGATGGCCGGGGCCAACCGGTATCTTGAAGAGGTCTGCCGACCGGCCTTCAACGAGGAGTTCATGCAGCCGCCCAAGGACAACGGCTCGGCGTTTGTCGCGCTCCGCGCTCCGGGCGCGCCCGACGACATCCTCTGCCAGGAACACGAGCGGACGGTCCGCCGCGACAACTGCGTGCGCTTCGACGGGCTGACCCTGCAGATCCCCGCCGACCGGCACCGCTGCCATTTCTTTCGATGGCAACCGCGATGGCCAGCATCGCACTCGCCAACTTGGATACCGGCGTGGCCGCCGCTACCCAAACCGCGCCCCGGACCAGCCCGTCTTGGCGGGCTGGTCCGGCAAGAGGATGATTGGGAATGCGTGTGTACCATTAGAAACACGGCAGTAAATCGTCATCATTAATGGTGTATTGAATTTCCCGAAAACTGTTGTCCATCAGGGTGATCTTCACCGTGGCGATATCAGCGCTATTGCGGCAATTGTCGTCCTTGGTGATGATCTGCCAGTGGACTTCGTCAGGCTCGCTACCCGAGGCAAAGGTGAAGGTGTTCCCCGCAGCCGTGGGCCAGACCACAGCAGGCTGTCTATAGGCGGGGATCGTGTACTCGTTCTGGCAAGCGTAGTTGGAAACCGGGTTTCCCTCATTGTCAAAGGCCCCTTCATCAAGGCAGATGGTCTCTTCCGCCACTTCGGTGGTTTCGTCGTTCTCACCGCGGATGCCAAGACCGCCTTCCAAGCGGATACGTGTGGTGGTGCCGAGAACTTCAAGTTGGGTTACTTTTTGGCCTGCTATGTCCAGTTCGTGCGCCCAACGCATTCCCTCCAAGCCTGTAAAACTTGCGTTGGCGGACAGCGTCTGTGCCGATGCCGGTATCGCGAGAGCGGGCAGCAGCAGGAGGGCGGTTAATCTACAAAATGAGGGGGGGGGGGGTATTCGTTAACTTGATCATTTTCAGTCTCCAATCAATAATGAATCTGGTGGTTTTTGATATTTTACCATGTGTTTTGGTCATTTCTGCATTTTCCGGCCAAAGCTATAAAAATCCATACCTGAAGAAATAATGGAACCGAATCGGGATTATATTCCCAATTCGCGCCAATCTCGGCCCCTCTCGGGGGTTTTTCGGCATTTTGGATGTCTTGGTTGTGGTCCCGCCCAAAAACGCCTCAGGGCGATTTCCGTGGCGTTGGGGGGTTGTTTCTGTCGAGAACCAAAGGGGGTCAATGAGGTCTGGCGGTGTGGTCGCGGGTTTGCCGGTTCGGCTGGCCGGCCTGTTTTTCGTGTTTGGTAGACGGGCGCGTAGCGCCCCCGTTCTGCCCTTGTGGCAGAACGGGATGATGGGCGCCGCCAGGCGCTTAGTCGCGAGCGTTGCTCGCGCCGGGAGGGGGGCTCCGGGGGGAGGTCCTCCTCCCCCCGTATAGGGAATGTGCCGCAGGCACTCAGAAATGTCCAATCCTGGCGAGTTATCCACAGGTGAATGGTTGTCAACTACAGGTATTTAATATTCTATACAGGTTGAATATCAGAGCTTTCCGTGCGGCACATGGATGTGCCGCCGACTTCAGTGCCGCAAGGCATTGAAGTAGCGAGCAAAGCTTCAGCCGCTGTTGGCGACCAATCCGGCAGCCGCAGGGAAACGCGCCTAGGCCGCCCCGACCGCGCGCCAGCGACCATGCTCACCAGCGCACACTGGCTTCAAGGCTGATCGTATGCTCCGGCCTGCTCAGGCCGCTCTCTTGGCGGCTTGCTTGAAGGTCGAGCGACAGGTGTTGCGCGCCGTAGCCTTCCGGCATGAGTCGCCAGCCGAGATAAAAGTCGCGAGCGAGCCCGGAGCGTCCAAGTCCAGCATAAGGGCTGCCGGTGAAGCGCCCGCCGAAGACCGGCATGCCCCAGGCAGCCTCCATCGTCCAACGTCCCGCCGCTTCGCTTTTCGAACGGCTCGCAAGCGGCGCCGATGCGAACAGTGCGTCGAGCCCGCCTTGCGCTCGGCTGCCATAGTCTTGGCGCAGGGTGAATGACAGCCCGCGATCTGTTGTCGGCGCTGGGTCGAAGGCAAGTGAGAAGGACAGTCCTTCATCCTTGAATCCATTGTCTTCGTGCGTCAGCAGCGAACGCCCTGCCACGTCAAGGACGAGGCCGAACACCGGTGCGCTCCAAGACAGTCCGCCGCCGAATTCAACGCCGAAACCGGTTTCGGCGTCGCCGCCATCGTGACGCAGACCTGCCTCTAGGCGAGGCACGAGGCTGGCTCGATTCGCCAAGGATAGAGGCCAGCGACCCTCCAGACCGAGCCTGAAACCGGTGATGGCGACATCCGACGCTGCAAGGCCGGGCGCATCTTCCGATGTCGTATGCGCCCACAGCGCATCTGAAATGACCGCCAGCGCCGGGCCTGCGTCCGAAGGCGGCATGAGGTCGCCGCGCAGGCCAGCGGCGGCCATGCGCCAGTCCATATCGGCCTGATAGCGACCGCCCAAAGCAGGGGTAAGCCGCACTTCGCCCTGGCCTTGCCCAAGCGCCCCCCACACCCTGAACCGATCTGCGACCTGCATCGATGCATACGGCAGCGCGGCTGTCAATGTGGCTTCGACCTGGCCATCGCCCTCGCCCTCGCCCACCGCCGCGCCGCTCATACGATGGCCGCCTTCGCTCGTGCTGCGCGTCACAGCGAGTCCCGCCAGATAGCGCCCTTGTTGATAGTCCACTCCCAGCATCGACGTTGTCGTCTCGCCGTCGAGCGACAGGTTCTCCTCGCGGCCCGCGAAACCGCTCTGCGCCGACCGCCCCCACAGCGCTAGGCTACCCCCCAAATCGCCGCCCCTGCCCGTCAGCGTAAAGCTTGATGCGAGCAGCGCCTCGCGCAGCGTCATGCTTCGTGACTGCGCCGGCAAGGCGCTATCTGTATCCGGATATTCACCGCCGAAAGACAGCGCATGGCCTGCGAAACTACCCTGCATTCCAAGCTCGCGCGGCGCCTCTAGCCGCGCGGCGATGCCGGCGAGCGCCTGCTCGGCGACCGCGCGTCCGAATCGCGCCAGGTACGCGCCCGGCAACGGATCGTCGTTGGTGATTGTGCCCACGCCCACCGCATCGGCGATGGTGGCGCCTTGGGCGCGCGAAAGCACGACCTCGAAGGTTTCGCCGGAATCGCCGTGCGAGTCATCAAAGGCGTAGATCCAAAAATGCCGCTCTGTCTCGCCTGGCGCGAACGTCACCCACCATGAGTTGTGCTGGTAATCTTCGTTCTCGTGCGCCGACACCGGATTCGACTGCCGGGTGGCCGCCAGCAGCTTCACCGTGTTCTCGGCTGCTGGCGACAGCGTGATGGTGAACTTCATGGCCTCGCCTTCCGCCCCGCTCGCATCGGAGACCGACAGCGCTGGCGCGGCCGCGGGTTCGTTTTCCTGTTGCATCGATGCCGATTGTGACGCGCCGCCCTCTAGCGCCGTCAGCGCCGCCACCACCGGACTCCAGCGATCGGCCAAATACTTGACCGCATTGTCCCGCGCCTCGGCTGCCGTCATCGGCGTAAGGTCTTTGAACGCCGCATCGGTCTCGCCCAATGCCTTGAGCACCCTCTGCCAGCGTTTCACATGGGCCGGCCCGTTCCAGGTCTCCGCCGCATAGCCGCGCACATCGGCAATCAGGCTGGCATACGGATTGACGACGGGCTCGTCGTTGTCTTTCGCCATCGCGCTAGCTGGGGCATCCTGCGCGGCGGAAATGCTCACACTGCACGCCTCCAAACGCTCCAGCTCCTCGCGCACCGGGCGCCAGCCAGACCATTTGCGCTCGCCCGCCCGCGCCTCCGCCGCCGTGTAAGGCGTAAGCGTCGCGTGTGTTTCTGCCCCGAAGGCAATCAGCACACGGTGCCAGTTCTCGCCGTAGCCGCGGTCCGCGCGGTGCCGGTTCGACTGCCAGTAGCCACGCACTGTGTCAACCAAGCTCGCCGACGTCGCGGCGCAAGCGGGCGGCACGGCATCGGCCTCGGCCTCGTCGCTCGCGCTCCTCGATTGCGCTTCTAGCAAGGTCAGTGCCGCCACCACTGGCGCCCAGCGCGTCCGATCTTGGTCGGCGTAGCCCTCAGCCTCGGTCGCGGTCATGGCCGGGCCTTCGCCCTCGGCGCCGCTGCTCAACGCATACAGCACGCGACGCCAGCGCAGCACATGGCCCCAGCCGCGCGCGGTCTCGGAAGTGTAGTGGCGGACCTTATTGATCAGGGATGGTTCGACGATGGTGAAGCGGGTTTCGCTCAGCCCGTCTCTGGAAATGCCCGAGTTGACCGTCCTCGACAGAGTGGCAATCACGCTCTCCTCCGTCTCGTCCAGATCATCGTGCAGGAGCGTGATGTAGAAGCGGGCCAAGCTTGCGCCCGCGGTGAGCGCGGTGCCATCCGCCGCGCTGTTCGTCCGGGTGCAGCCTTCACTGTCCAATTTGGTGCGCCCGCGGTTGTGGCGGATTGAGTAGTCCGCGCCGGGCGTCGCGGTGCCGGTGAAGCACAGCCGGAACCCCCAGGCGTTCGGCAGATGCAAGCCATTGCCATCCGGCTTATAGGCAATCCGGTGAACGGTGAGCGTTCGCTGTGCGCCTTCGGCCAGCGCCTGCCCCGATACCTCGCTTCGCGACGGCGAGAACACAATGAAGTCACGGTCGTTGATGACGGTGTTAGCCGTGACCGTGAAGCTAGAGCCGCGGGCAGTGGCGTGGGGGTTTGCGCCGCCACCGACATTGCTGCCGAGGCTCGTGCGATCGAAACCGTTGGCGCCGGCGCCGTCCGGTCCCAGTTCGACCCGCAGCGTCTTGCCGCCGCTGCCAGTCGCGGCGGTCAGCACCAGCGTCGCCAAGCGAGCACCGGCACCGGCGAAGCGTAGCTGCGGCGTGGCGGTGGTGTCGCCGCTGAGCGCTATGCCTGCGTTTAGGCCAGCGCCGGATTGCAGCGCGAGAGACCAGTCGCTGGTGGTGACGTTGACACCGGACACGGCGAGCGGCACGTCGATGATCTCGCCCGCAACGAGTGCGCGACCAAGTGCGACCGTGAATACTGACGTTTCGCCCTCGAACAGCGAGCCTTCGCCGGAAAGCGAGACGATCGTGGGGTCGTCGTCGCGCACAGCGAGAGTGACCGAGCTTGGTGCGCCGAGGGTGTAGCCGGAACCGGCGCTGATGCCAGTGGTGATCGACCAATCGGGTTCGTCCAGATTGTTGTCGGTTGCGGTCACGGTGTAGCTGTTGGTGGTGCTGCCGCCCGCGATGGCTGTGGCCGAGGCGCTCACGCTACCCCTCGCGGACACCGTCGGCTGGCCGTGGTCGATCGAGCCGTCCACGGGAATATCCGAAGTGACGACGATGGTGGCGGCAGCGCTCTCGTTGATGCGGGTGATACCGTTCTGCGCCGCCACCGTCAGCTCGGGCGTGTCGTCGTCGGTCACAGTCACCGTCACGCTTTCTATCGAGATGGCGTTGTAGGTGGTATCGCTCGATGCCGCCGTGTGGGCGATGACCGAGCTGCGCTGGTTGCCCACATCGTCGCGGCTGTTGTTGACGCCGGTGACGGTGATGGTTTGCAACACATTCCAAGCGCCGCTGCCGCTCGGCGTGAAGGTGAGCGTTTGCGTCTTGCCAGCCGAGCCTCCCGCCTTGTTGACGATGGCCGCGCTGTCGGTGGCCGAACTGGCCGTGATGGTGACATTGTGGCTGGGCTGGGTGGCGAGCCGGACGGTGTAGGTGTCGCTGCCGCCGTTCTCGCCAACCGAGGTGCCGCCGTCCGACTCAACGATGAGCACCTCGGGCGTGTCGTCATCTTCAACCGTCACTGTGGCCGAGGCCGACGTGCCCAGGCTGTAGCCCGCGCCAGCCGTTAATGTCACTGTCACGTCGCCGTTCGCTTCGTCGGTGTTGTCCGACACAGTCGCGACGCTGTAGGTGGCCGATGCCTGTCCCGCCGCGATCGTCACGGTGCCGGCACCCTCATCGCCCGAAGCCACGAAGTCGCTGCCCGAGGCATCGGCGACCGTGAGGCTCACCGCTAGCGCCGCCGTCGTCACGCCCGCACGCGTCACCGTGAAACTCGCCGCCGTGCCTTCCGTCACCGGAGAGGTATCGCTCGCGATGGTGACGACTGGCAGGTCGTTGTCGTTGACCGTCACGGTCGCCGAGGACGGAGTGCCCACGCTGTAGCCGGTGCCGGCGGTCACGGTCACGGTCACCGCGCCGTTGGGCTCGTCGGTTGTATCGCCCACCGTCGCTACGGAATAGATGGCCGATGCGGAACCGGCGGGAATGGTGAAGGTCTTGCTGCCTTCGTTGTCCGATGCCACAAAATCGCGCCCGCCCGCGCTGTTCTCGGACACCGACAGCTGCACCGCCAGCGCCGCTGTTGTCGCGCCCGCGCGGCTGACGGTGAAGCGCGCCGTCGCGCCTTCGGTGACCGGCGAGGCGACGCGGGTGATTGTGACTGCGGGGTCGGGGACCGCCGAGCCGTTGATGCGTATCTTGAGGCTGGAGCGGACGATGTTGTTGGTCCACTGCGAGCCGTCCGCATTCAGCCGGAAGCGGTGCAGGTTGGCGATGCTCCAGCCGCTGGCGGCGCCGCTGTCTTCGTTCGTCGATGTGGTCACCCGCCAGTTGCCGATCCGGGTGCCGATATCGCCGGTCACGTCGAGGACGAGGAAGTACGATGTGCTGGCCGCAAGGGCGATGCCGCTGCCGGATGCCGAGAACGTCAGCACCGTGTCGGTTGTGAACGCGGTGTATGCGGGATTTTGCAGGGTGCCAACAACGGTTCCCGGCGCGCCGCTGGCGTTGGCGCGGATCGACACCGAAAAGGGGATGCCGGCGTCCAACCTGGCGAATTCGATTTCGACGCTGTTCAGCCGGTAGCCCCGGCTGTTGCCGCCGGTGGTGAATTGCTGGGCGTGGTCGACCCCGCCAAGGGCGCTGGCAATGGGGCTGGGGGATACGAAGTCCGCCTGGCCGATGTTGCTGACCAGCGCCTGCTGCGCCAGCGCCCCGGCGGGCCAGCCAAGCAGCATGAGCGACAAGGCTGATATCGGCAATCTGCACATTTGCCGAATGGCCTTAAGCGCAATGCACGACGGAGTTTCCGATGCCGGTCGTTTAGCCATCACGGACGCGCAAGTGACGGAGCAGGCGCCGGTCGCAGTAGTCCTGCACATCGCGCACCAGGCGTTCCTGGATGAGTTGCAGTTGATGCATCAGGAACATCACCACAATGCTAATAACCAAAGCGATGAAGGTTGAGTTGAACGCCACGCCCAGATTAGCCGTTACGCCGCTGATGTCGCCCTCCACCGCCTTATAGGCTTGGCCAAGCGCCTGGCTGATGCCCCGCACGGTGCCGATAAAGCCGATGCTCGGTATCGCCCAGGCAATGTAGCGCACCATGGCCAGCTCGCTGTCGAGCCGGTCGGATTCGGCGTCGCAGGCCTGGCGAACCGCCGCGGCGCTGTCCTGCACATTGCGGCTGGAGGCGAAGCGCTGCAATCCCGACATCAGGGCCCGCGGCAGCAGGAAGGATTGCATGCGCTCCGGTAGGGCTTGAATGGGTCGGCTGTATTCGCGGGCATCCTCCGGCAGGATGCTCAGCCCCTCGGTGACAATCACCATATCCCGCTGCAATAGGTTGCGTTCGCGTAGTGCTCCCCTTGCCTTGTAGCCGATGATGGCGATAGCCCAGAACATCAGCACGAAGCAGGCTTCCTGCTCGAAATCCTTGAGCATCACATAAACGGATTGTTCCTGCTCCACCAGTTCCCCCACCGCTTCCTGGGCGGCGCGTGCATCGAGTATGGTCTGGGCGTTTGGACGAATGGTCGTGATGTAGAGCAAATGCACGACGATCAGCGAGACGACCAGGGCGCTCGCCTGAAAGATGAACTCGGTGGGAACTTGTCGTTGCATGGGCCCTCTGTCAGATATCGACCGGAAATGGCGCGGCGTAGTCCTCCGAGATTTCCTCGGTGGGCAGAAAGACCTCGCCCGCCGGGTCCTCGTCTCGTTCGGATGCCGCCTCGGCGGTGGCATCGGCCGCCGCTTTGGGCTCTGCTGCCGTCTCGGTTGCGGCTCTGTTCTGTGCGTCTTCGGCGGCGGGGTAGGCAAAAGAGCCGGTGCCCATGCCAACCAGTACAATGGCGGCCGCCGTCCACCAACGCCGTTTGCCGAACCCTCTGTTTGTTCGCATGTTGTTTGAATATGTCAGGCGAGGAAGAATTGCAAGCAACTACTCCGCAAAGCGGGCGATACGGAAACCGACATCGCGCCGGCCGTCGATGCCGTAGTCCCGAAAAGAGAGGCGCAGATCAGTGGTGGTGCCGTGCATCCAGCTTGAGCCGCGAATGACGCGGTATTCGCCCTGCTCCGGCCCGAGCGGCCCGGTTTCGGGATCGGGCGGGTGTTTGTAGAAGTCGTGCGTCCATTCCGCCACGTTGCCGCCCAGGTCGTAGATTCCCTTGGCGTTGGGCGCGAAGGTGCCAATGGGTGCCGCCACCGCATGATTGTCGTTGTAGCCAAAGATGATGCGCCCCACCAGATGCGCGGCGGCTCGGTCGGCGTAGTTGCCGTGTCGCGTCGGCGGCGGCAGCGCCGCCCCCCAGGGGAAGCGTAATAGAACCGTCTCACCGGGGCTATGCCGGGCCGTCCAGGCCCACTCGGCTTCGGTGGGTAGCCGGTAGCCCGTGGCTTGCGGATTGATGCCTACCACCTTGCCAAACTCCGCCCTGTAAAAGGAGGGCAGTTTATCCTGCTCGGAAAGCCAGTTGCAGTACAGGGCGGCATCGTGCCATGACACCGCAACCACGGGTTGGTTGTCTTTGTTGAGGCGCTGGTCTTCGTAGGAACCGCTTTCGTGGCCGCTGGCGAACCGCTTGAATTGAACGTTGCTCACTTCGTGCGTACCCAAATAGAAGAGTCGCGACAGCGCCACCTCGCGCAGGGTTTCGTTGGCGCGCCGCCCAGGTTCGCGCCGCGAGGCGCCCAAGGTGATGGGGCCGGGTTCGAATAGTTTGAGGTGTTGCCCCTGCCCGGTGACGATTTCGGGTTGCAAGGCCGCCAGGCGGGCTTCCTCCAACGTCAGCAGTTTGACCTTGACTTCCTGGGTCAGGCCGCTGCGTGGTTGAATTTCCTTGCTGTAACCCGCGTAACCGTCGCGGCGGATTTCCAGACGATGCGGCCGCACGGGCAGGGTCAGCTTCTGGTTGGCGGGCCCGGCGGCACGGCCATCGACGAACAACAGTGCATCGGCCGGTTCGGCCCGGACCACGAGTTGGCCGGTTAGGGCCCGCAAATCGAGCCTTAGGGTGCGCTCTTCCCCCGATCGCAAGCGAATGCTTGCGGTACGCGGCGCAAAGCCGCCCTTGAATGCCCGCAGCTCGTGGGTTTGGCCGGATTGCAAGGCGATACGCACCGGTGCTTCGCCTTGAAATTGGCCGTCCAGGGTGATGCCGGCCGCGCTTGGATTGGTATGTACGACCAGCATGCCATCGGCCTTTTGCAGGCGGATGCTGGGCAGGCTGCGCTTTTCCTGAGCTGTTACCAACAGGCGTAGGCGGTGGCTCTTGTGGCCGGGCAGGCTGAGTTGAATGTCGTGCTCGCCCGCCGGAATCGGTACGACGCTGTTGCTGCGAATGCCGGTATCGACTGCGCCGATCAGAATGCGCGCGCCCGGCGGTTCCGTGCTAATGCCGATATCGCCCCAGTTTGGCAGCAGCCCCACCGTCACGGTCTGGGGGCGCTCGCGACCCTCGACAACCACTGCCTGGGCAAGCGCTTGATAGCGTGGCCGGGTGAACTGAAATTGGCGCATCCCCGCCTCGATGGCAACATCGGACAGCGGCGTTTGCCCGAGCGGTTTGCCGTCAACGCTGACGTTGGCCCCGGCCGGCTCGGTGCGGATGGAAACTTTGCCGGGCAATGGCACGAATGCGAAGGCCCGCGATTGGTTGCGTTCCGGTCCGACCTCCAGCGTCAATTCCAGCGGGTAATAGCCCTCGGCTTGCGCTAGGAGGGTATAGCGCCGTTGCAGCAAAAGACGGACGTTACCCAGCGTCAGCGCCGGGCCGCCGCTCAGCTCGGCTCGTTCGGCGGGCGGGGTGAATTGGATTTCGACGCTGCGGGCGGTGAAGAGAAAGATCAATACGGCGGCCGCCAACAGGCCAAGCGCGATCAGTAGCCCCTGTACCGGTGCCAGTCGTCGTCGGCGGCCGGGCCCGGTGTTATTGGGCCGGTAGCGTACCGGTTCAATGACGGGGCCGTCCTCAATCGGCCTCGGGCGCGGCCGGGCAAAATCCGGTGCGATCATCGCGGCTCTTGGTGCGATAGGCGGACTTGGCAGCGAATATCCACCGGCGGCATGTCCGTATGCACGCGGATGGTGGTTCGCACATCGCGGCAACCGTCGCGGCTACCGATGAGCGTGTAGGCACCGGGCCGCAAGTCGAGGCGCAACTCCGAGAACTTGCCGAGCGAGCCGATGTGGGAGAGCAGCACCTCGGTTGCATTGTCCGATTGCAGCACCACCGGCACCGGTGTGGCATGGGCGTCAAGCAGCGCCTGGGCGATGGTGATGGCGGCATTGAGGACTGGGCCCCGTGGTTCGAGCGCCTTGGCCAGCGCCAGAGTCGCCTGGGCTTCGGCATAGCGTTGGTCCGATGAAAGGGTTTCCGCCCGGGCCCCAAGTGCTTGCAGGGCGGCGATTGTCGCGGCCTGCTGTGACGCCTCCGCGAGGCCGGCGCGGGCGAACTGAATGTTCGCATCCAACGCCAAAATGGCTTCGAACGCGGCCGCTGCCGCTGGCCAGTCCTCCTTGGCCGCGGCCTGCCGCGCCTCGCGTCCTAGCCGCTCTATTTTGCCGACCAGCCGCTGCTCTTGTACTTGCTGCAGCCCGCCGAGCGCGGCGCCGTTTTGCCGGTCCAGGCCCAGTGCCTGGTTAAATGTGGATTGCGCCTCGTCCAAGCGGCCGCTGGATAGCTGTGCGAATCCGCTGGAAAGCAATGCTTGCAGGCGTTGCGCGGACTGTTGTTGGCGCGCCGTCGCGACCGCTTGGTCGAGGCCCGGCGTGGCCGGGTCGAGGGTGCGAATGCGTGCGTAGGTGGCAATGGCGTCGTCCCAGTTTTCGGTGAGTTCCTGATTGTGTGCTTCGCGAAACAGCTTGATGATTTCCGGCAACCGCTCGGCCCGAGCGGCAAGAGCAAGCAATTCCGGGTGCTCGGGTTTGACGAGGCGCGCTTGCGCCAGCGACGCTTCGGCCGCGTCCGGGTTGCGTTCTTCCACGGCTTGCAAGGCCGCCGCAAGCGCTGTGGCGAAACGGTCCTGGCCTTCCGCGATGAGCGTGGCGAGTGCGTTGGCGGCGGCTCGATACTGCTCGATCGCTTCGGCGTAGCCTTCCGCGACAAAGGCTTCATCGCCCTCCAGAGCGAGGTTTTTGGCGGCTTCCAAGGCCGTGTCGGCCCAACCCTCGGACCGCATGGTATCGCGCAAGGCGATTTCCAGTTCGACAAAACGCGCCAGTTCGTCCTGGGCCTCGGTACGCGCCTGTTGCCGCCGCAGGGCGGCAAAGGGTGGCGGTTCGTCGCTTGCGGGGCGCGGGCGTATATTCGCCACCTCGCCGCTCTCGCTGGCGGGGCCATGGTGCGCGGCACCCGTTGCCGGTTGCGGTGCTACGAGTCGGGGTGCCCAAGCGAACAGCGCAACGACCAGTGCCGCGGCGAGTGCCAAAACGACGCCAACGATCAGCGTGCGCGAGTTACTCCGCCGGTTGCGGTCCAGCGCCCCGGTATGCGTGAGCGGAACCGTCTTTGGCGTGATCGTTGCTGGTTGATCGGACACGGCAACACAACCCTCAGGTCGATTCCCGCAGCGCCTCCGTTGGCGTCTCGTCCGCTGGCAAACCCAGATCCTCGAAGTAGACCCGGCGCAGAATGCGGCGCAACTCCCGGTACTGCTGCTCGACGGTACCCTGTAAATGCACGGTCTGGTTTTCCAGTTCGATGCTGTGCGGTGTGATTTCCTGCTCCGCTGCCACGCCAATCTCTTGTAGCGCTTCGGACTGCATGGCGGCTTCATTGCGTTTTTTCACCGCGTTTTTGACCAGGGCCGCACCGGCGGCGATCGATACCAGGCCGGCGGCGTCCACATAGGCATTGTTGCTGTCGTAGATCGCGCCGATGCCGCCAACGATGGCGCCGGCGCCGGCCAGCACCTTACCCCGCGACTGGGCCTCCAGCTTGCGCAGGGTGATGGCCTCGTCATAGGTGGCGGCTCGCCAAGCCTGGTAAGGGCGATACATGTTGCGGTGAAAGTTGGCGTAGTACTCGTCAAGGGTGTCGATGAACAGGTACTCCCGCTCCCGCACCCGGCGTACACGCGCCAACATCGGATCGTCCGGGGCGGGTAGGCGCAGCAGTTCGAATTCGCCGGTCGGCGTCTGCCGCACATGGGTCGCGAAGGCATCGGGGGCGAAGTCGCGGGCGAACTTCATTTCCGCCGTGGCGCGGATGCCGCGCAGGTCTGCGGCGTCCAGAGATTCGCTATGGGCCAGCATGTCGTCCGCCAACCGCTTGTAGTTGGCTTGGAAGGGGTCGATGTCCGCGGGGATGGTATCGGAGTAGGCGTATTTGCTGGCGATGGCATGGTAGGTTTTGGTGAACCACTCGATGCCGCGGGCATCGGTGACGGTCATCTCCAGCGTCAGGCGTTCGCCGTCCGATGCCAGTATCTTGCCGGAAACGGTGACATCCACGGCATGGGTCGGGCGCGGCACCACGCGCACCGCGCCCCAGTTGCCGGTGCTTTGCAACAGGTTCTTTGCGAAGTAGGGGATGAACTGTGCTTCCGCGCGGCGCAGGTCGGGATGCACCAGTTGCTCGATTTGTTCATCGTAGGTGGCGGGAATGTTGGCATCGAAGATGGCGATGCCGACATCAAGGAGTTCGTCTTCGTTTTGCACGCCTTGATGTTGTTTTGGCGGTGTCATGTCCACGGTGCGCAGCTCTTGCGAGACACAGCCGGACAGGCCGATAAAAAACAGTGTGGCGGTTGCCCGGAACAATCGGCTTGCGGAATGTGCGGTGGCTAGGTTCATGCGGTGGCCCTCATAGCGCCTAGGATCCCTTATAGCGCCGGTATTCCTCCCATAGCGCCTCGCGCAGTTCCGGGTCGGCTTCCGCCATTGCGGCTTCGCGCAGTTGCCGGGCGAGGATGTCGTCGTCCCGGGCATCGGGGATGTCGTCGGGTGCGCTCCCTTGCGGCATGGGCGGCATTGGCCGGCTCGGCGGCATCGGCGTGGTGCCGGTGCTGGTCGGCGCTCTGGCTACTCCGCCGGGCGCCGCGCCCGCCGGAAGGCCCGGTTGATTGACCGCGGTTGTTGCGTTGCTGGCCCGGTTACCGCCGCCGCCGGATGTTTCATTGGAACGCTGTTCGAGCACTTCGCGCTCGGCCAATATTTCGCCGTCAAAGGTGCCGAGCGCCTCTTCGAGTTCCCGGTCGCTGCCCGCGCCGGTTGCGCCCTCCGGCATGGGCGATGCCGGCCGTGGCTGAACCGGCGGCGGCAACTCGTTGCTTGTCTCCCAGCCCCCAGGCAAGGTACCGGTGTCCGTATTGCCGCCAGGTTCGCTATCGGAACCGGTGGGCGCATCCGCCGTGGACGAACCGGCGGGCGGTGCGGAAGTGCCGCCCGCATCCGGTGGGCCGTCGTCGGCGCCGTTCCCGTCGCTCGGGTCGCTCACACCGGAATTGCCGTTCGGCAAGCCGTCGGATGGCCGGGTTCCGGTGTCAGTGGTGCCCGGGGGTTCCGCACCGGAATGCGAGCCGCCGCCCGGCTGACCGGGTAGGCCGGGGGGCACGGGCAGGCCGCCGGGCAATCCGGGTAGGGTGCTCGGCAGGCCACCTGAGGACCCGGAGCGGTTGGCGCCGCCCGTTGATCCCGGCGCACCGGGAGAGCCCGGCATGCCACCTGAGGACCCGCCACTTGGGCCGGGCATTCCCGGGCGTCCGCCGGTTGAACTTGGAAGACCGCCCGATGGTGCGGACGAACCACCGGAAGGCGTGGGTGAGCCGCCGCCCGGCGCAGGAGAGCCGGGCGATCCGCCGGATGGATTGGACGCCCCGGAGGGGCCGGAAGGGGGCGAGGAACCGCTTGGTTGCGGATAAAGGGGGGTAATTGGCGCGCAAGCCCAGAGCAGCGTGGCGCCCAGGAAGGCGCTAGTGCGCAACAGCAGGTGCCAGTGCCTGGCCATGCCCATCCGCCCCATCGACCGCTCGCTTGTTTTGCATGGGCTCGATATTCGCCTCAATCGACCGGCCAACGGCACGGCGATAGCGGCTTTTCGCGCTCGCGACTGCCCGGGGCTAGGCATCCTCGGCCGCCTCTTCGTCCGGCACGTATTCAAACTCGTGCCGCCAAGACTGATTTTCGAAGGGAATCGCCTTACCGTTTTCCATCGCGGGTCGATAGCGCGAATGGCGCACACTCCGGCGTGTGCGGAAGTCCATTAAACCTTCCGGGTCCGCGGCGACGATTTCAATGTTCTGTACGCTGCCGTTGACGGAAACACGAAAGGTTGTTTCGATGAAGCCGGGCACCCTGTCCCGCTCGGCCGCCGTTTGCGCAGAAAGGCCGCGCGGCGGCTTCGGATCGGCGGGTAGCGGCACATGCAGCAACCGCGGTTGCGCGAAGTATTCGCGGGCGTCAATGTTTTCCGACTCATCCATTTGTGCGTAGACGAATTCATAGAGCCTGTGCGCTTTGTTGTAGTGCTCCCACAGCAGATGCCAATCGGCAAGGTCGAGAATGGCATCGTAGATTTGCATCGGCGTCGATTGCGGGTCTTCGCGGCGAATCAGCACAATCTGTTGCAGTGCGCGCTCGGCGGCCGGGAAGTTATTGATCCTGAATTGATCGCTGAAGACCATGCCTCTCGATGTCAAGGGCGCGGTACGCAGTGAACTCGATGAGACATCGTCAACATAGTGGGGTGGAAAACGTTCTGCCCGATAGGTGAGCACCAATCCTTCGAGAGCGGGTAGGGCGGCGGTACTGTTGTGCTTGTCATGCGCGTCGTGGATGTGCATGGCCTGCTCGTACAGGGCGCGCGCCGCGAAGATGTGCCGGTTCTGAAAAAACCAATCGGCAAGCCGATGGGTGCCCGGCAGCAGTGCCTCCCCAAGCGGACCGTGCGCCTTCAGCAAAACGCTGTAGGCGTACTCTTCGCGGCTACCGGCCTCTTCCGGATTGCCCGCGGCTTTGAGCGCATCGGCCTGTTTGTAGACCACCGCCACCTGCTCGGGCGCGAACAACCCGTCGCTAACGCGCCTTATGTGCAGGGCGCGGCCATAGGCCGCTAGCGCCCGGTCGAGGCGCTCTTGGCCGAACTGTGCATCCCCAAGCAGGGTAAGGGCTTGCACGAGGCCGGGATGAAAGCGGTGATGGGCGGATTCGAGGGCGCGGATGTAGCGCTCCAGGAATTCCACCGTACCGTTGAATTCACCCTGGGCGATACTGAAAGCGACGGCATCAAGCGGCGTGGCGGATTCGTCGAGTGCTTCGTTGATGGTCTCAGGGTCTTCCACGGCAGCGGTTGCCGGTGCGGAACTCGCCTCGCAAACGACAAAAAGCCCAAGGCATACCCCGACCAAGCCGTGCTTGGCGCCGAATTTTGCCCATGCGGTTCTCATTTGTCCGAAGAATTGGATAGCTACGCCTACCGAGCGCCGGAGTGTGAAATTCGCGATGCGGCAAGTCAAGGCGTTCTCCAATCGGTTAGCGGCTCAATTTGGAGGCTCCTGGCTTGCCTTTGCAATGGGCCGCAGTGCCGGGGAGCCGGACATTGCAACTGAACGGCTGCCTCCGGGCGCGCGGCTTGAATTTTTCCACCGCCCGGCCATCATGGCTTGCCACTGTGGGCGAACCGCTCCGGCAAAGGCGGCGCCAATGGCAATTAAGCGCCTGCCGATGCGGATTCCGGTCATCGGCATCATGCCGCTCTTTTCCGCAAGCGCCACCGCTGGCGGAGTTGCGGTAGGCTGCCCGTCAGCGGTGGCGCTTGCGGGATTGGTTCCAGCACGAAACATAGGGCGAAAATTTGGCTCCGGAGAACACCGATTTTCAACACCAGATCGACGCGATCGGCCTGGTTTGCCCCGAGCCCCTGATGATCGTGCGCAACAAGGTGCGGGAGATGCGGGTCGGCGAGATCCTGTTTGTGGTGGCAACCGATCCTTCAACGGATCGCGATTTTCGCGACTTCTGCCGCTTCATGGGCCATGAATTGCTCAGCAAATCAAGCACGGGCGAGCGGCTTGAATACCGTATTCGCAAGGGCGCATAACCCGCCTATCCCAGCCACTTTTGTTGCGAAGGCAGAGGCTCCTGGGCGCCTTGCCGATACCGCTCCAGAAATCGCCGGATGCGCCCTGCCGCGTCCTCAATATCTTCGGGGTGCGGCAGAAAGACCACCCGGAAGTGGTCCGGGCGCGGCCAATGGAAGGCGGTGCCCTGCACCACGAGGATTTTCTCCTCGCGTAACAGGTCGAGAGCAAAACGTTCGTCGTCGGTGATGCCGAAACGCTCGGCATCGATTTTCACGAACAGATAAAGCGCGCCGTCGGGTTTTACGCAACTTAAACCATCGATAGCGTTGAATAAGCGCCAAGCCAGTTCGCGTTGCTCGTACAGGCGCCCGCCGGGGCGAACCAGATCCCGTATGGATTGGTAGCCGCCGAGTGCCGTTTGCACGGCGTGTTGAGTGGGAACATTGGCACAGAGTCGCAGCGAGGCCAGGATGTTCAGGCCATCGAGATAGTCCTTGGCGTGGCGTTTGGCGCCGCTTACGATCATCCAACCGGTGCGGAAACCGGCGGCACGATAGGCTTTCGAGAGGCCGCTGAAGGTGACCACGAGCAGGTCGTCGGCGAGCGTGGCCAGCGGGATGTAGCGCGCCTCGTCGTAAACGATCTTGTCGTAGATTTCATCGGCAAACACCACCAGTGAGTGGCGTCTGGCCAAGTTGAGCAGTTGCTCAAGTACGGGCTTCGGATAGACCGCGCCGGTCGGGTTGTTGGGATTGATGACGACCAGGGCCCGCGTTCGCGGCGATACCTTGTTGGCCAGATCGTCGAAATCCGGTGCCCAGCCACTTTGGTCGTCGCAAAGGTAGTGTACCGGCTGACCGCCGCTCAGATGTACGGCGGCGCTCCACAACGGAAAATCGGGCGCGGGTAGCAACACTTCGTCGCCGTTTTCGAGCAGCGCCTGCACGGCCATCATGACCAACTCGGAGACACCGTTGCCGATGATGATGTCATCGACCGCCAGCTCGGGGATGCCGAGTTGCTGGCCGTATTGCATCACCGCCTTGCGGGCGCTGTAGAGACCCTTGGCATCGCAATAGCCTTGGGATGCGGGCAGATTGTGGATGACATCGACCAGGATTTCCTCGGGCGCGTCGAAACCGAAGGGCGCGGGGTTGCCGATATTGAGTTTCATGATCCGGTGGCCTTCCTCCTCAAGGCGTTGCGCCTCCTCAAGCACCGGGCCGCGGATGTCATAACAAACATCGTCGAGCTTGCTGGATTTGAGGATGGGGCGCAACGGCGGTGTCCTTGGTGGAAAAGCTAAAACGGTGACGCTACCGACTACAGGCTGTCGATGCGTTAACCCGGACGGCGTATTATGGTAAACGCACCGCGATCAAGGAAGAACAAGATGAGCAAACTGGCGAAGACCGACCGGGAATGGCGGGCGCGATTGACGCCCCAAGAGTTTCACATCACCCGTGAGGCGGGCACCGAGCCGGCCTTCAGCGGCCTGTATTGGGATACCAAAACGCCCGGTATCTACCGCTGCAAATGTTGCGATACGCCTCTTTTCGATGCCAACACCAAGTACGATTCCGGCACGGGGTGGCCGAGCTTTTATGCGCCGGTTAGCGACGATGCGGTAATCAGGCGCATGGATAACAGCCACTTCATGCGCCGCACCGAAGTGCTTTGCGCCCGCTGCGAGGCGCATCTCGGGCATGTATTCCCCGACGGCCCCGACCCCACCGGGCTGCGCTATTGCATGAACTCGGCGTCGCTGAGCCTCGCCGAAAAGGGATGAGCGGGGTTCGTCGATGGCGCCTAGGCGCCTAGCGTCCAGTCCAGTTGGGTTTGCGTTTCTCGGCAAAAGCCTTGGGGCCTTCAATGAAATCCTCGCTGTGGCTCATGGTCGCCACCGAATCGTAGCGGGTACGCATTGATTCCTCCAATGAGGCGGTATCCAGGCTACGGTAGACGACATCCTTGCTGGCGCGTACCGAGAGGGGCGCACAGGCGCAGATCTGCCTTGCCCAGTCTCGGGCTTCGTTCATCAAGTCCTCGTGGGCCACCACGGCATTCACGAAGCCGAGTTGATGCCCCTCCGCGGCGCTCACATGCCGGCCTGTTAGGATCATGCCCAGTGCCCGCTTGGCGCCGATTTGGCGCGGTAGCCGCTGCAATCCACCGGCCAGTGCCGCCAGCCCCACCTTCGGCTCCGGCAGGGCGAATACCGCCCGCTCGGAGGCGATGATGAGATCGCTCGCCAGCGCAATCTCGAAGCCGCCGCCCATTGCCACACCGTTGACCGCGGCGATAACGGGTTTCAACAGATCGAACCGTGCGCTGAGCCCGCCAAAACCCATCGGCATGGGCACCCGCTCGCCGCCTTCCGCTTGATGACGCAGGTCGTTGCCGGCGCAAAAGGCGCGGCCCGCGCCGGTGATGATGGCTACCCAGAGGTCGTCATCGGCGGCAAAGTCGTCAAAGACCTCGCCAAGCTCGGCATTGGCCGGCGGATGCAGGGCGTTGAGGCGTTCCGGGCGGTTCAACGTCACCGTCATCAGATGGTTGCTTTTGTCGATTTGGCAATAGTCGGGCATGGCGGCCTCCCTTTGGGTGAAAATGCCGCATTCTAACGTCACAACCGCCGGTGCAAGCAACGGTGTTTCGTTTAGCCCGCCCATCTCACCCACTGTCGTCGCGAGGGCAAAGCGCTGTCGGCCTGCTTCTTTGGGTCGGCTTGTGCGCGGCTGTATCCTGCTCGCCGGGCGGCGCATACCATCGGCTTGAAGGGGAGACGATGGGCACGACCTATGCCGTCGTGCTGTCCGGGGCTGCGGCCTGTACCCCCGCCTTGGCGCGGCCGGTTGAGGCGGAATTGCAGCGGGTCAATGCGCAGATGTCTACTTGGCGGCCGGACTCCGAAGTTTCTCGCTTCAATCGGGCGGCAACCGGCGAGTGGTTGGCCGTATCCTCTGCATTGGTTGATATTGTGCTTCTGTCACAGGAACTGGCCTATAGGTCCGAAGGTGCTTTCGACATCAGGGTTGGGCCCTTGGTGGAACTTTGGGGATTCGGGCCCGAGGCGCGTATCGGCAGACCCAAAGCGGCGGAAATCCATGCGGTTGCCGCCCGCGTCGGCCAGGCCGGGCTGCAGGTAAGGCGCGACCCGCCGGGCTTGCGCAAGGCCACCGAGGGGTTGCGCATTGATCTATCCGCCATCGCCAAGGGCCACGCCGTTGATCGTCTCGCCGCCTTGCTCGATGACAACGGTTGCACCGACTACCTGATCGAAATCGGCGGCGAACTGCGCTTGGGCGGCCGCAATCCGCGCGGCCAAGCCTGGCGGGTTGGGGTTACAAAGCCAACCGGAGCGGACGGCGGGGTGCCCATGACAGGGAACATTGTGCGTATCCTGCAACTCACCGATGTCGCCGTCGCCACCTCGGGAGACTATCGCAATCTGCGCCGAGCGGGTGATTTCGGGTTCGGCCATACCATAGACCCGCGCACCGGCTATCCCGTGGCCCATCACTTGGCTTCGGTGACCGTGATTGCCGACAGCGCCGCCTTGGCCGATGGGTTGGCGACCCTGATTAACGTTCTGGGGCCGGCCGACGGGCTTGCCTTTGCCAACCGGGAGGGGGTTGCCGCGCTCGTTGTCCTGGGCGGGGGGGATGGCGGCTTCGAGCAACGCTATACTGAGGCCATGCGCGCATATCTTGATTGACCAACCAGTGTCGGCTGTTATCGCTGGCAGCTTGGGTTGGCGCTATGCCTTCAGCCGCCACGGCGCCCTTGCATTCATCGGCAATGTCGCCATCATGGGTTTGGCGCTCAGTACCGCGGTATTGGTGGTGGTTGTTTCGGTCATCAACGGTTTTGAGCGGGAGCTTGAGAAACGGGTCTTTGCGGTGTTGCCGCACCTCAGCCTGCATGGTTGGCAACCCGTTGCGAACGACAGCTCGGACCTCGAAGCCCTTGAATCATTAACCGCCGTGCGGGCGGCCGCACCCTTTGTACAGGCTGTTGGCCTGGCGGTGGGCGCGGACAAGGTACAGGGCCTGTTGCTCAACGGCATTGACCCGGCCGGTTATGGCCGTGTCTCGCAACTCGCGCACTTTGTTGATCCGCCGCCCACTCAGGGGTCTTTGCACAGGCTGCGTCCGGGTGCTTTCAACGTCATTTTGGGGGCGCGCTTGGCCGACCGCCTTGGTTTGCGCCTTAATGATAAGGTCACCCTGGTTGTTCCCGAGGCGACCGTGACGCCCGCGGGCGCTCTGCCGAGGCAGAAGCGCTTTACCATCGTTGGCCTGCTGCGTTCCCAATCCGAACTCGACAATCGCGCCGCCTTTGTCCATCTTCAGGACGCGCAGCGGCTGCTGCGGCTGGGCGAGCGCCTGCACGGCTACCAAATCAGGGTGCGGGATTTTCACGCCGCCCGCGCCCTGGGGCGGGAGAGCCAAGCCAAGCTCGGCAACGACCGATTTTATGCGCGCCCCTGGATGCAGACCCATGGCAATCTGCATCATGCGATCCGTGTGCAGAAGGCAACCATGTTTGTGTTGCTTGCGTTTTTGGTGGCCGTGGCCGCTTTTAATCTCGTCTCGACATTGGTGATGGCCGTTGCGCAGCGCGGTGCGGATATTGCCATTTTGAAGACCATGGGCGCGCCGACCCGATCGCTGATCGGTGGCTTCGTGTTGCTTGGTACCCTAATCGGCGGCCTCGGCGTGGCGGCGGGGCTCGCTACGGGCTACGGCCTGGCCTCGGCGTTACCGGGGCTGTTCGCTTGGCTGAGCAACGCCTTTGATGGCGACCTTATGAGCCGCTACTTCATCAATTATTTACCGGTGCATCTAAGAGGCGAGGATTTCCTCGCCATCGGCGCCACCGCCTTTGGGCTCTGTATCCTGGGCACGGTCTTTCCGGCCCGGCGCGCAGCCGGTTTGCTGCCGAGAGAGGTGTTGATTCATGAGTAGGCAAGCGCATCCGCGCCCGGTCTTGCAGGCTGAGGCAATTGCCAAGTCCTTCAGTCAGGGCGGGCAGCGTATTGAGGTTTTGGCCGGTCTTGCCTGTTCCGTGGCGGTGGGCGAGCGTATTGCGATTGTGGGGCGCTCCGGCGCGGGCAAGAGCACGCTGCTGCACATTCTTGCGGGGCTCGACGAAGCGGACGCCGGCGAGGTTCGGGTGGCCGGGGTCTCAATGACCCGGGCCTCGCCGGGTCGGCGGGCGGGCATCCGCAATCGGCACATGGGGTTCGTTTATCAACTGCATCATCTGCTGCCGGAGTTCAGCGCGCTGGAAAATGTTGCCATGCCGTTGCGTCTGGGTGGTTGCGATAAACGGGAAGCGATGGCGCGGGCCTCGGCAATGCTCGCCGCAGTGGGCCTGGCCGAGCGCGGGCGGCATCGACCCGCGCAATTGTCCGGCGGCGAGCGTCAGCGCGTGGCCGTGGCCCGGGCCCTGGTGGGGCAGCCCGATATCGTCTTGGCCGATGAGCCGACCGGCAATCTGGACAACGAAAATGCCCGTCAGGTGTTTCGCCTGATGTGCGAACTCAGCGATGCAAGCGGTACGGCTTTCGTCTTGGTCACCCACGATGATGAGCTGATCGACGGTGTGCATCGGGTACTTAGGCTCGACAACGGCCAATTGGAGCAAAGCGCTTGAGCATCGCCTCTGGTCTTAGCCCGCATAGCTCAACGAACGCTCTGCCAAGCGGGGCATGCCCCTCGCGCTCCCCGGTTCCCCGCACCGAGGCTTACGGCGTCCGCGGCGACAATTGGGTGAGCCATGCGGTTTAGTCTGTACATGGCCGCGCGTTATCTGTGGGGCGGCCGCAACCGCTACGCTCGATTCATTGCATGGGTATCGCTCATCGGATTGGCGCTCGGCGTTTTGGTGCTTACCGTGGTCGTCAGTGTCATGAATGGTTTGGGCGAGGAACTGCGCTCGCGCATCCTGGGAACCGTACCCCATGCCCTCGTCACACCGGCCGAGCCGGAAATCCTGGCCATGCTGGATGCCCACCGGGATGTGCGCCGCGCCTACCGGTTTTTTAGCGCTTCGGGCATGGTCGCCAGTGGCGGTGCCGTGGTGCCGGTTTCCCTGTTCGCGCTCGACCCCGGCACGGGCGGCTTGTTGAGCCGGATGGCTGCCAACGCCGATGATCGCGCTTTGGAAAAAGCGCTCGCGCAGCCGGACGCCATCGTTTTGGGCGGGCCCATTGCGCGGCATCTCGGCCTGACGGTCGGCGATTCGGTTGTACTCGTTGTCTCCGATGTGGCGGGCGGCGTGGTCCATCCAAGGCTGAAACGTTTCCGGCTGGCGGCCACCTTCGCCATCGGCGCGGAGCTTGATCACGCTTTGGCGATTACGCGGCGCGACAGTTTCACCGAACGCGAACGCCGGGCGCTGGGTACCGACGGGGTGCGCGTGGAGCTGACAGATCCCCTATTGGTGGCGGCGTTCGTCAACGAACTGCGTGATCGCAAGGAGACGCTCGGCATTGAAACCTGGCAAGACAACTACGGCGAGTTGTTCCGGGCGGTGCGCATCGAAAAGGGGTTGATGTTCCTGATCCTGTTGCTGGTGGTCGCCGTTGCCGGTTTCAATATCGTTTCCGGCCAAACGGTGCTGGTGAACGACAAGCGCGGCGACATCGCCATCTTGCGAACCATGGGTGCCAACACCCGGCTCATCACCGGTGTTTTCCTCTGGCAGGGCATCATAATCGCAACCCTGGGCATTGCCCTCGGCGTTGCCCTGGGCGTCTTGGTGGCGAAAAACATCGGCTATCTGATGGGTGCCGTGGAATCCTGGTTGGGTTTTAGCCTGCTCGACGGTTCCTACTTCGATAGGCTGCCATCGCGCGTTCTGGTTTCCGACCTGTTGATCATCGCGCTGCTCTCGTGGCTGTTATGCGTGTTGGCGGCCTGGGTTCCGGCCCGCCGCACGGCGCACCAGAATCCGGTGGCCGGGCTGCACGTTTAGCTAGGCGCAGGCTCCTAGGCGCCTAGCGGGTCCGCCGCCGCTCCCGCCAGCGTCGGATGACGTGAAAGCGCCATAAAACGCGAACCACAACGAAACCGGTCACCCCCGCCACCCAACCGCATACCAATGCGCCGAACAGCAGTGGATAGCCGATGTTGTCGAGGTTGGCCAGCCACCAGGCGAAGTCCATGCGCATGACGTCGGTTTCCAATCGCATGTCCAGCAGCCAGGCACCCAGCCGATAGGCGAAATAAAGCATGGGCGGAAAGGTTAAGGGGTTGGAAATCCACACCAGTGCAACCGAAATGGGCAGGTTACAGCGGAACAACACGGCCAGGGTCGCCGCCACCAGCATCTGCGAGGGTACGGGCAAAAACGCGCAGAACAGCCCGATAAAGGTGGCACCCGCGGCGGAGCGGCGGTGCAGGTGCCAGATTTCTTTTCGGTCGAGCAGAAATCCTACGGGACGCAGGGCGGGATTCGCACGAATCTTCTCGGCATTTGGCAGATACCTTTGCAGGAATACCTTTGGCATAACTCATTATGCCAAAGCCTGTGATGGCTGGCGTCAAGCTGGAGTGGCGAATGCACTGGCAATATCGAAGAACAGTCCGCGGCACCGGCTGGCTGGTTTTGGCGGTTCTGACGGCCACTCTGTTCTTAATGCAAAAAGATCGCGGCCTGGCCTTGCGCGTACCGCATTGCGTTACCGAAACGACCCGGGAGCTGCTGATCAAGGTAGCCCAGGCAAGACCCGCCGACTTGAGCGACCCGGGCAAGGGCGTGCGCCTCAACGTCGCAGTGCTTGACGATCACAGACCCCATTGCGTTGACTTGACCGGGCGGCGCTTGCGGCTCAATTGGCACTTGCCGCCCGACATCGGCACCGGCGAGACATGGCGTTTGACCGCAAAGGTACGGGCCCCTTGGAGCTACCGTAATCCCGGCGGCTTCGATTACGAACGCTGGCTGATGGCCAATGGCTTCAACGGCACCGGCTATGTCCGCGCCGGCGAGCGGGTGGCCGAAGCGGTGCCCACCCGGCGCGGACGGGCGCGGGCGGCGGTCGTCGAGCAGATTGGCGATAGGCGCAACTCGGCGCATCTGTTGGCGCTTGCCACCGGCGACGGGCACTCGTTGAGCGATGCGGACTGGTCGCTGCTGCGCCGTACCGGAACCATCCACCTGCTGGTGGTATCCGGTTTGCATGTGGGGTTGGTGGCGGCCTGCGGGCTCTTGCTGGGGCAGGGGCTCGCGCGCTTGCTGCCCTTCGGGTTGCTTTGGCTGCCCGCGGGTCGGCTTGCCACGGGCATCTCGCTGGCCGGGGTGGGGGCATTCGTCTGGTTGGCGGGTGCCGGCATTCCCGCCGTTCGTGCCGGTGTCATGTGTTTGTTCGGTGTGCTGGCATTCGCGGCGGGTCGGGCGGTGCCGGCCGGGCGTTGGTTGGCGTTGGCGGCGGTCGCGGTCATCCTCGTGGAGCCCCTGGCGCCATTGGCAAACGGATTCTGGCTATCGTTCGGCGCGGTTTGTTTATTGATCGGTGGATTCGCCAACCGGTCGCCGTCCTATGGCTGGCTGCTGGGATTGCTGCGAGCGCAATGGATCATGGTACTCGGCATGACCCCTCTGGTGGCCTACGTTACCAGCGAGACGGCACCGGTGGCGGGGATTGCGAACCTCTATGCCGTTCCTTGGGTGTCTCTGGTGGTGGTGCCCTTGGTGTTGCTCGCATTATTGACATCGCCGTGGCTGCCGATCATCGGGGATTGTGCCTGGTTCGGGGCGGATGCGGCACTTTCAGCCCTGCTCGGCTTCCTGCAATGGCTCAATGCGGTGGATGTGCATCGGGCGCCGATCAAACTCTGGCAACTTCTGGCTGCCCTGGTCGCTTTGGGCTTCTTGCTGTGTGCCCGCACTTGGCGGTCGGCGCTCGCCTGCTTGCCGCTCTATGCTCTGGGTTTGGTGGTTTTGGATCAGGCACCAGCCTTCGGAGAAGTGCGCGTGACCAGCCTGGATGTGGGGCAGGGGACGGCGGTGCTGGTCGATACCCGCCGGCATCGGCTGCTCTACGACGCCGGGGCGCGTTTCCCTTCCGGGTTTGATCTGGGTGAAGCGGTGGTGTTGCCGGCCATCGCCGCCACGGGCCCCGCGCGGCTCGACCGCATGGTGATTAGCCACGGTGATCTCGACCATGCCGGCGGTGCGCGGGCCCTGCTCAATGCCCTGCCCGTGTACTCGGTGATGACGAACGTTGCCGATTTGGCGGGCGAGCCCTGTGTGCGTGGTCGTCGGTGGCTTTGGGATGGGGTTGAATTCGCCATTTTGCATCCCCCCGAGGGGTACAGGGCGGAGGGTAACGATGCCTCCTGTGTCCTCAGCGTCAGCGCCCTGGGTGGCCGCGTGCTCTTGCCGGGCGATATTGAAAGACATGCGGAACGGCATTTACTTGCCGATGGCCTGCTTGCGGTGGAACTGTTGTTGGCACCCCATCACGGCAGCAATACATCCTCGTCGCCGCGCTTCATCGCGGCCCTGCAACCGGCCTTGGCGGTCGCCACGGCGGGGCTCGGCAACCCTTACGGTCATCCCCATCCCGCCGTGGTGCGCCGTTATGAACGGGCCGGTGCCGTTGTGTGGCATACCGGTCGTGACGGTGCCCTGACCTGGTCCTCGCAACGGCCACATGCAATCAAAGCCCATCGTCTGCATGCCCGCTCCCTCTGGACTTGGTGGATCAACGAGGCGCCGCACGCATCAGCCGGGCGATTGAAAATGATGGATTAGGACGCATTGTAGGTTGCGAACAAAAGTGCCGTGCCCGCTGGCCGGCGGCGCGACGGGAAACATCCAACAGATAAGGTGAAGCCATGCGTATGGATCGAATGACAAACCGATTGCAGGGTGCCTTGGCGGATGCCCAGTCCCTGGCGGCGGGGCGGGACCACGCTGCGCTGGAACCCATTCACTTGCTCGTCGTCTTGATGGAACCGGGGCCGGGTACGCTGCTGCCGCTGTTGGTGCAGGCTGGCGGACGGGCCGACAAGATCGCCGATGGCTTGGCCGGAGCACTTGATCGCGTTGCTACGCTGAAGACCCCGACGGGCGATATACAGCCTTCGCGGGAACTTGTGCGTGCCCTGACGCTGGCCGATAGCCTGGCCCAGAAGGCGGGTGACAGCTATGTCTCCAGCGAACAGCTGTTGCGCGCCCTGGCCCGCGATACCGCCGTGCGGCGCGTGCTTACCGAGGCCGGCGTAGACGCGGCCCAACTCGATCAGGCGATCGCGGCCGTGCGGGCTGGCGAGACAGTGAACGATGCCAATGCCGAGGAACACCGGCAGGCGCTGGCCAAATACACCATCGACCTAACCGAACGCGCCGAACAGAGCAAGCTGGACCCGGTAATCGGGCGCGACGACGAGATTCGGCGCACCATCCAGGTCTTGCAGCGCCGCACCAAGAATAACCCGGTGCTGATCGGTGAGCCCGGTGTCGGCAAAACGGCCATCGTCGAGGGCTTGGCGCAACGCATTCTCAATCGGGAGGTCCCCGAGGGGCTCAAGAACAAACGCATTCTGGCACTCGATATGGGCGCGCTCATCGCCGGGGCCAAGTTTCGCGGCGAATTCGAGGAGCGGCTAAAAGCGGTGCTAAACGAACTCGCCAAGCAGGAAGGCAACATCATCCTGTTCGTTGATGAGCTGCACACCATGGTCGGCGCCGGCAAGGCGGAGGGTGCCATGGATGCCGGCAACATGCTCAAACCGGCCCTCGCCCGTGGCGAGCTGCATTGTGTGGGTGCCACCACGCTCGATGAATACCGGAAATATGTTGAAAAGGATGCCGCCCTGGAACGGCGCTTCCAAAAGGTGCTGGTCGATGAACCGTCGGTGACGGACAGCATCGCCATCCTGCGCGGTTTGAAGGAACGCTATGAACTGCATCACGCGGTGGACATCACCGACCCGGCCATCGTCGCCGCGGCGCGGCTGTCGCATCGCTACATCACCGACCGGCAGCTACCCGACAAGGCCATCGACCTGATCGACGAAGCCGCCAGTCGCATCCGCATGGAAATCGACTCGAAACCGGAGGCCATGGACCGGCTCGAACGGCGTCTGATTCAACAGAAGATGGAAGTGGAGGCGCTTAAGCGGGAAAGCGACGACGCCAGCCGCAAGCGCTTGGACGATCTGCGGGAAAGCGTGGCCCGGCTCGAACAGGAATATGCCGATCTCGACGAGCTCTGGACGGCCGAGAAGGCGAGCTTGCGTGGCACCCAGGACATCAAGGAAGAGCTTGAGGCCGCACGCACCGCATTCGAAAGCGCAAGCCGCGCCGGTGATTTGGCGCGGATGTCGGAATTGCAGTATGGGCGCATCCCGGCATTGGAACGTCAACTTGCCGATGCGGCGGAACCCCAGGAACATCATTTGCTGCGCAACAGCGTCACCGAGGAGGAAATTGCCGAGGTGGTCTCAAAGTGGACGGGTATTCCGATCGCCAAGCTGTTGGAGGGCGAAAAGGAGAAGCTGCTGCATCTGGAGGATGCACTGCACGAGCGCGTTATTGCCCAGGACGAGGCGATTACCGCGGTTGCCGATGCGGTGCGCCGTGCCCGGGCGGGCCTGGCCGACCCCAATCGTCCGAACGGTTCGTTCCTGTTTCTCGGCCCCACCGGCGTTGGCAAAACGGAATTGTGCAAGGCTTTGGCCACCGTGCTCTTCGATGGCGAAGAGGCGCTGTTGCGCATCGACATGTCGGAGTTCATGGAGAAGCACTCCGTCGCCCGCCTGATTGGCGCACCGCCCGGCTACGTCGGCTACGAAGAGGGCGGCTATCTCACCGAGCGCGTTCGTCGCCGTCCTTACGCATTGATTCTGCTCGACGAAATCGAGAAGGCACACGCGGATGTCTTCAATGTGTTGCTGCAGGTGCTCGACGACGGCCGCCTCACCGACGGTCAGGGGCGCACCGTGGATTTCCGCAATTGCGTGCTGGTGATGACCTCGAATCTGGGCGCCGAAGCCATCCAAGGGATGGCGGACAGCACAGATCAGGCGCGCTTAAAGGAAATCGTGCTCGGCGTGGTGAGCCAGCACTTCCGCCCGGAATTCATCAACCGTATCGACGATATGGTGGTTTTCCACGCCCTGGGCAGGCAGCAGGTGCGCCGCATCGCCGAACTGCAATGCGGCATCCTGCGCAACCGGCTAAACAACCAGGACATCGATATCGAGTTGGCGCCCGAGGCGGTGGCTGCCCTGGTCGAGGAAGGTTTCGACCCGGTTTACGGCGCACGGCCACTGAAGCGGGTCATCCAGAAGCGCATTGAAAATCCGCTGGCCACGAAATTGCTGGCGGGTGAATTTGTACCCGGCGAGACCGTGACGGTTACTTTTGCCGATGCCGAATATCGGTTTGACGGCGCTTAACCCGCCTATCTCAGCAACTTTCCATGCGCTATGCTCGCTGCCGGTCGCGCATTAATATCCATGCCCACCGAGCCAAGACGAGCACCTATGATCAAAAAATGCCTGTTCCCGGTTGCTGGCTACGGCACCCGGTTTCTGCCCGCCACCAAGGCGATGCCGAAGGAAATGCTGCCCATCCTCAACAAACCGCTTGTGCAGTATGGCGTTGAGGAGGCGATGGGGGCGGGGCTGACCGAGGTGGGCTTTGTCACCGGCCGCGGCAAGCGCGCCATTGAGGATCATTTTGACCTGAGTTTTGAACTGGAGCATCAGATTCAGGGCACCGGCAAGGAGGTATTGCTCACCGGCATCCGTGCGCTGATTGAACGCTGCACCTTTTCCTATACCCGCCAAGCCAAGATACAGGGGCTTGGCCACGCCGTCCTGAGCGGCCAAACCATTATCGGCGACGAGCCCTTCGGGGTGGTATTGGCCGACGACCTTTGCTTTGGCGGCGGCGACGGTGTTTTGACGCAGATGGTGCGCATCTTCAAGCAGTTCCGGTGCAGTGTGGTGGCCATTGAGGAGGTGCCGGCTGCGGAAACGCACAAATACGGCGTGATTGCCGGGCAGGCCATTAGCGAGCGCATTTTCCGCGTGACCGATATGGTCGAAAAACCCGCTCCCGGGGAGGCGCCGAGCAATCTCGCCATCATCGGACGCTACATCTTCACGCCGGACATCTTCGAGATATTGGGGAACACGGCACCCGGCAAGAACGACGAAATTCAAATCACCGATGCCTTGCTGCACCAAGCCCGACACGGGGCGGTGATCGCCTACAAGTTTTCCGGCAGGCGGTTCGACTGCGGTTCTGTGGAGGGCTTTGTCGAGGCGATCAATTATTGCTTTGAGCAACGGGCCCGCGACGAAAATGCGACATGACGGCTGGGCGATCTATCGGCGCTTGTTGGGTTATGTGTGGCCTTATTCGCTTGCCTTTGCCGGTGCCGTTGTCGCCTTTTTGATTGGCGGCGGTGCGGAGGCCGCCTTCGTCAAGCTCTTTGAGCGCCTGATCGACAACTGGGACGAGGGGCTGCCCGACGCCGCTCTATTCATACCCTTGGCCATGCTGGGCACCGTCCTGGTGCGCGGCATCGGCGAATTTGTCGGCGAAGTGCTGCTGAGCCGCATTTCCTTTTCCGTGGTACACAATTTGCGCGTTGCCCTCTTCGAGCAATTGCTGCAGATGCCGAGTGCCCTGTTCGACGCCAGTACCCAGGGGCACCTGGTATCCAGAATCACCTACAACGTTAACCAACTGCGTGATGCCGGAACGGTGGCGCTGCGCGCCCTGATACAGGACGGCCTTAAAGTCCTGGTCTTTTTGGGCTGCATGATCTATCTGAGTTGGCAACTCACGCTGGTCTTCGTGGCGGCAGTGCCCGTTGTCGCCGCCGTGGTGTTAACCGCCAGCCGCCGGTTTCGGCGGATCGCGCGGCGCATTCAGGGTTCCATGCGCGATGTTACCCACGTTACGGGTGAATTGGTTTCCGGCTATCGAGTGGTGCGCATCTTCGGGGGCGAGTCCTACGAGCGCAGCCGCTTTGTTCGGGCCAGCCACGCCAATCGTCGTCAAAACCTGAAAATGGTGATGACTAAGGTGGCGAGTACCCACGTTGTCCAGGTATTGGTTGTTGCCGCGGTGGCGGTGCTGATCTCGCTGTTGGCGCGGCCGCAAGTCGTGCAGGGTCTTTCCGTTGGCAATTTCACGGGTTTTCTCATGTTTGCCGGTTTGCTGGTACGGCCGGTGCGCCGCCTCACCGAGATAAACGCGCGCTTGCAACGGGGGCTGGCGGCGGCGGAGGATGTGTTTGGCCAGCTTGATGCGGCGGTGGAGGTGGACAGCGGTACCCATGCCGTTGACCGGGTGCGCGGGCGCATCGAGTTTCGCAATGTGCATTTTGGCTACGACCGGGGGGCGGGCGAGGTGCTGCGCGGTATCGATCTCGTTATTGAGCCCGGCCAGACGGTTGCCGTGGTGGGCCGTTCCGGGAGCGGAAAATCGACGCTTGCCAGCCTGATTCCGCGCTTCTACGAGGTGGCGCAAGGCGAGGTGCTGATCGATGATACACCGGTGCAGGACTACGCCAAGGACAACTTGCGTAGCCAGATCGCGCTCGTCTCCCAACAGGTGACGCTGTTTAACGATACGCTGGCCGCCAACATCGCCTACGGCGCCCTCGCCAACGCATCACCGGAAGCGGTTGACGAAGCGGTGCGGCGGGCCCGTGTGCGGGGCTTCGCCGAACGCCTGCCCGAGGGCCTGAATACAATGCTGGGTGACGACGGGGTACGGCTTTCCGGTGGCCAACGCCAGCGCGTTGCCATAGCGCGCGCGCTGCTCAAGGATGCACCCATTCTCATTCTCGATGAGGCGACCTCGGCGCTCGATAGCGAATCGGAGCGCCTCATCCAGGGTGCTCTCGCCGAAGTGATGCGGGGCCGCACCACCCTCGTGATTGCCCATCGGCTGTCCACCGTGGAAAACGCGGACCTCATTTTGGTGATGGACGAGGGCCGTATCGTTGAAACCGGCAATCACGCCTCGTTGTTGGCGAACGGCCGAACCTATACCAACCTGCACGATGCGCAATTCAAGGACATCGAACCCCGGGCTGCCCCGGTGGTGGAAACGCCGGCCACACCGCCAATGGCGGTGACAAACGCATTCCCGCAACCGGTTCGACGCGGCTGGGCGGCAGCCTGGTACGAAGACGCTTGGTGGCTGCGGCTATTGGTGCCGTTGTCTTGGCTGTTCGGGTGCCTGGCCGCGCGGCGGCGCCGTTCGGTGGATGGCAAATCGGCATGGCGCGCGCCCCTGCCGGTGTTGGTGGTCGGTAACCTGACGGTTGGCGGAACGGGCAAGACACCCTTTGTCATTTGGTTGGTGCGGCAGCTCTTGGAGCGCGGCTACCAACCCGGGGTGGTTGCGCGCGGCTACCGGGGGCGTGCCAACCGGAAGCCGGTGTTGGTGCCCGCGACCGGCACAGATCCGGAGCAGGTCGGCGACGAACCGCCCATCATCGCGCGGCAAACCGGTGTGCCGGTGGTGATTTGCCGCGACCGGGTGCGGGCGGTGCAACATCTGGCCGAGCTCTTCGATGTGGATATCGTCGTTTGTGATGATGGCTTGCAACACTATGCGCTGGCCCGGGATATCGAAATTGCCGTGGTCGATGGTTGTCGGCGGCTTGGCAATGGCCGGCTGTTGCCCGCTGGCCCCCTGCGGGAGCCGGCACAACGGCTTGCTGAGGTGGACTGGGTTATCGCCAACCACCAGCCCGCGGGGCTGGTGGAAGCGGAAACGCTGATGCGCATTCGCCCCCGGGCTTTCGTCAACTTGCAGACCGGTGCGCGCATGGCCCCGCAGCAATTTGCCGCCCAATATCCCAACGCCAACGCCGTGGCCGGGGTCGGTAATCCCGATGGGTTTGCCCGGACGCTCTGTGAGCTGGGCGTTGAACCCGCCTTACACCCACTCGATGACCATCACCGCTATTTCGGCGACGAGATTCGCTTCGATAACGACTGGCCGGTGGTCTGCACGGAAAAAGACGCCGTTAAGTTGCACCGGCTCGACCTCCCGCTCGGGCATTGCTGGTTTTTGGCGATTGAAACCGAAATCGGTGAGGAGGGATTGCGCCATTTGGATAAACTGCTGGAACGCCTATCCCGCCAAGGGCCGCGATGAGCGCGTTTCAGGTCGTCATACCGGCGCGCATCGGCTCGTCCCGCTTGCCGCGCAAGCCGTTGCTGGACCTTGCCGGCGTACCCATGATTGTTAGGGTGGCGAACCGCGCGGCGGCGGCGGGCGCGCAGAGCGTCCTGGTGGCCACCGACGATGGCGAGGTGCGGCGAACCGTGATGGCGGCGGGTCATCGGGCGCTGATGACGCGGGCGGATCACATATCGGGTTCGGACCGCGTTGCCGAGGTGGCGGCGCGGGAAGCTTGGCCGGACGAGACGATAATCATCAACGTACAGGGCGATGAGCCCCTGCTGCCGCCGCCGGTGGTACGTCAATTGGCGGACGCGATGGCGGCGGATGCGACCCTTGAAGCGGCGACCTTGTGCGAAACGATCAGCGACCCCGAGGCGGCCCGCAACCCCAACAACGTGAAGGTGGTGCGGGATGCCGGAAACTGTGCGCTGTACTTTTCCCGCGCGCCCATTCCGGTGTTTCGCGGCGACGCCGCCGCGGTGCCGGCCGGCTTTTGGCGACGGCACATCGGCATCTACGCCTATCGGGCCCGTACCCTGCGTCGGTTTGTCGCGCTGCGGCCGTCGGCTCTTGAAATGGCCGAGCGTTTGGAACAGTTGCGGCTCTTGGAGAACGGCTTACGCCTGCTTGTTCTCGATGCCGTCATGCCGGTGCCGAAAGGGGTGGATACGCCCGAAGACCTCGGCCGCGTCAGGCGCTTGCTGCTAGGCGCCTCTGCCTGCGGAAGTCGCGAAAGCGAAAATTCGATGCCGCCGTCCCTTTGGGCGGGCGATTGAGGAGAATATCCAGCCCTATTTGACGAAATCGAACGTTCAAAGGGGCGAGCGGCAGCGGATTTGCAGCCGTGAATTCCTGCGGCCCAGGCTCCTAGGCGCCTAAGGCGCAGGTCATCCGCGCCTCGGTGCTGCGCCGCTTTACCGTGCCGTTGCCGTTGGAGCCGACCGCCGTTGAGGGTTCAGGCCTCGCTTGATTCGGCATTGTGGCTGGGTTGCTCAAGCTGGCGACGACGCACCTCTCGAGGGTCATTGTAAGCCCGGCGCTGCTGTGCTTCCGCCGTCGGTTGCGTATCCCGCTCAGGCACCGCCACCGGTTCGCCGGCCGGGGGCGCCGTGGCGCTGGCAGCAACTTCAAGGCGCTGGCCGGGGGCGGTATCGTCTTGCGTATCCGGCCTGCTTCCGGGTTGTTCCGACGCGCTGGCCGCAATCGCCGGAGACGGCACTGGCGATTCCCCGGTCGCCACCGATCCGTGGGGCTCGGGTGCCGCTGCGGCATTTTGCCCGGCTGCCGCTGCCGGTGTCTCGTTTGCGGCCTTGCTGGCCGATGCATCGGCGGTGGTTTTGCTGTGCTGCCGCTGGCCACTCCGTTCGGCAATTTTGCCCCGGTCGCGGCGTGGGCGGCGCTTGCTGCGCGCCAGGGTGTCCTCGCTTGGCTTGCGGTCCGGCGGCGGTTCTTGGCCTGTCTGCGCCCTTAGGGCCGCTTGGTCTTGTGGTAACTCCCGGGGCTTGGTGTTGTCGCCGGATTGCCGCCCGGATTTCCCGGCGGGGCGCTTTGTTGCACCCTTGGAACCCTGCTTAGCCTCGGCATCGGCGTGCTGTTTGTGCGCCTCTTTGCGATTGGGCGAACCCCCGCCTTGCCGCTCTTTTCCCGGTTTCCGCTCGTCTTGGCGAGCTGCCTTCCTGCCGGTGTTCTCGGCAGCGCGGGCCGGTTCCTTTGCCGAGCTGGCACCACGTCGCCGGCGACGGCCGGGGCGGTTGGCTGATCGGCCGATCTCCCGGCCACTGGCCATAGCGTCCGCATCGGTCTTGCGGCGGCCCTTTTGGGGTTGCGTGGCATCCTCGGTTGGCGCGCCATCGCCTTCGGAGAAAAGGCTGCTGATAACTCGTTTGAACAAACTTGGCTTGCGGTTTGCGGTCTTTGCGGGAAGCGGCTGTGGCGTGGCGCCTGTACCCACGGGTGCCGGCGCAACGGGTTGGGGTGGCTGTACCGCTGCTCGCTCCCGAACCCGGCCGTCGGCCTCTTCCCGCAACCCCGGGTTCAATGTCTGGCTACCAATCTCGGTCAGTTCGTAGCTGGGAACATCCACCTCATCGGCGGCCCGGTCGTCGCGGATGCGCTGTATTTCGTACTGCGGCGTTTCCATGTTGACGTTGGGTACGATGACGATGTGGGTGTCGGTGCGCTCCTCTATTGCCGCCACATCCTGCCGCTTTTCGTTCAAAAGATAAGCGGCGATATTGAGGGGAACCAATGCCCGCACCAGGGTGCTGCGCTCCTTGATCGACTCTTCCTCCATCACCCGCAGAATCGCCAGCGCCAAGGATTTGATGTCTCGAATCCGTCCTTGCCCGGCACAGCGCGGGCAGGCCTCAGTGGTCAGTTCGGAAAGGGAGGGGCGCAGGCGCTGCCGCGACATTTCCAGCAACCCGAACCTTGAGATGCGGCCCAATTGGATGCGGGCGCGGTCCTGCTCCAACGCCTCACGCATCTTGTGCTCGACGACACGCTGATTTTTCACGCTCGACATATCGATGAAATCGATCACGATCAGGCCACCCATGTCGCGCAAGCGCAGCTGCCGGGCAATTTCCTCGGCCGCCTCCAGATTGGTGTTCAGCGCCGTTTCCTCGATATCGGAACCGCGGGTGGCGCGCGCCGAGTTGATATCGATCGACACCAGCGCCTCGGTGGGGTCGATGACGATCGAGCCGCCGGAAGGCAGCTTCACCATGTGCTTGAACGCACTTTCGATTTGGCTTTCGATTTGGTAGCGGCTGAACAGCGGAACGGCTTCGTCGTAGTACTTGGTGCGCTTGCCGTAGTGGGGCATGACCTCATCGACGAAGGTGCGGGCCTGATCGTAGGCTTCCTCGCTGTCGATCAACAGTTCGCCGATGTCATTGCGCAGATTGTCGCGGATGGCGCGCACGATGAGATTGTTCTCGGCGTAGAGCAGCTTGGGCGCTTGCTCCTTTTTGTTGGCCAGTCGAATCGCTTCCCAGAGTTGCAGCAGGTATTGCAGATCCCAGCTGAGTTCCTCGGTACCGCGCCCGACGCCGGCGGTACGCACGATCAGGCCCATGCCTTGGGGAAGTTCAAGTTGCGAGAGGACTTCCCGCATCTGATCCCGATCTTCCCCGTCAATGCGTCTTGAGACACCGCCCGCTCTTGGATTGTTGGGCATGAGTACCAGATAGCGCCCGGCCAAGCTGATGAAAGTGGTGAGTGCCGCACCCTTGTTGCCGCGCTCTTCCTTATCAACTTGAACAATCAGTTCCTGGCCCTCGGAGACCGCCTGCTGAATTTGTCGGCGACCCTCGTCCTGGCGATTTTGGAAATCGGAAGCCGCCACTTCCTTGAGAGGGAGAAAACCGTGTTTGGCGGCGCCGAATTCCACAAAGGCGGCTTCGAGGCTGGGTTCGACACGGGTAATGCGGGCTTTGTAGATGTTACCTTTCTTCTGCTCCCGAGAGCGGTTTTCGATATCAAAATCGTAGAGTTTCTGCCCATCTACCAGGGCAATGCGCACCTCTTCCGGTTGGGTGGCGTTGATTAACATGCGTTTCATCTGAGGTTCCTTGTCGGCGCGCGCATACCGGCCGAGCGGGGGCTGGCGTGAACAGTTGCGGGGTGGGCGAGTGGATGGCGCCGGCCAGCATCGATATGGCCGGATTAACGTCCGCTTGGCGGCGCCGCCGCAAGCATTGCCCCCTTGGCGGGGCGGTTTTAACCGACCCGCTTGCGTATCCGGCGGCAATGGCGCGGCCTGCTTTGCCCCCGCACCCGATCAGGGTCGCAACGACGCAGGCGGGCATCGTCTTTTCTGCTGTTCTCACTGTTCACTTGTACCGGGCACGACGGCCAATTAATGGCTCTAGGCGCCTTCGCTTTCGCGACTTCCGAAGGCAGAGGCTCCTGGCCGAGCCCGGCTAAATTCGCTCCAGTCCCGCCGCGCCCCCTCGGGGCCTATCGGCAACGCGCTGGTTTTAGTCGTTTACTAGGTTTCCGTTGGCTCCCCTCTGGGCACCAATCGGGGCCTTGGGGTCCCGGCCTCCGTTCGCTGTCGGCCGCCGTGTACGGTCAAATTCCGTGTTCGGAAAGTGCGGGTGGGCAAGTGTTAACGTTCTTGCCAAGCCGCGTGCGGCTGGCATCGCAAACGGGCAGGGTCGTCCCGCCAAGGCGGCGGCATCTTAACAGCGTTGTCCAAGTCCTTCAATCGGCAGTAAAAAATGGGGGCGGGGAGGCCCCGCCCCCACGATTCACGGCGCGTCCGGCGCGTTTCTCGCGGGGTCGGCGGCCGACCAGTTCGCGAGACAGGACGTTCAACTTCTAACCGGACACTAATGCCGTATAACACTCTTCTCAAGGGAAAAGTCCGCGAAAACAATTTCCGCAAACTGCCCGAAAGTCCCTAAATTAGGGTGTTACTATGGGCGGCGGAAATTGTTGGTGTAGCAATCTCCGGGCTAGATAGACTTCCGCAGATTAGTTTAGTGTGTTCCTCGTGCATGAATATTGGCCAAACAAGTCAGCGCTTATGCCCCCCCCCCCCCCCCCCCGCAAAATCTAGCACGCAGCCTGCTGCGATGCCGCGCGTCGCCGGGCGTCCTCCTGGGTCTCGCCACGAAGCTATTCCGCCGCGTCTGCGCGGCGCGCCATTCGTTCGCCCCGCCGTGCCTGTTGCTGTTCGCCACGCTGTGCCTGCTGCTGTTCGCCGCCGACGCGAATGCGCAGGATCAAGGCGCCGTCTACATCCTTGCGCCAACGGATACGATCAACGGACCGGTCACTGAAGGCGCCACCATCAACATCAAGGTTCGCGGATACCGATACACAAACAGCAGGGGTCAGACGTTCAACTTGTCGTATCGGGTCGATGACGACCCCGCTCTCGATCTGGTCGATGCCAAGCACGAGGGTATGCAGAAGCACCAATTCAATGTCGGCGGAACTGATTTCCCCGGAGTTTTTGATGCAAGGGGTGATGCGAATGCCACACTCTCTATCCCAACGAAACCAGACGCTAGATGCAGGGACGGGAGTATTACAGTGACTCTGCTTGGGAGCTACCATTCCCTGCCGCAATTTGCGTTAGACGTTGCACCAAAAGAGTATACCTCCCAGCTCGGCAGCGGGTCGATAACAATTCGCGTCAAAGACGATCCCAGACGTTGCCCGACCATTTCATTTGACAAGACGGCCGAAGCGCTGGAGAAGGATGGCGTGATTGAGGGCGGCGCCTTCGAATTCAAGCTGGCTCGGCAGATTAACAGTGGACAACTGCTTGACGCGGCCCAAGTGACCGCAAAGTGGGAGGTCGAAGACGATGCCAAGCTCGACTTCCTGGCGAGCGCTGCCGAAGGCGAGAAGTCGCATCAATTTCCCGCTTCCGAAAAAAGAGAACGGCAGACGACAGATATCTCGATACAAACCCTGGTCGATCGAGGAGCGGGTAATGGCTCGGTCAAAGTGACCTTGCAGCCGAGCGAGTATTACAACCTCACCGGAAAGACCACGCTGACAGTGCCCGTCAAGGACGACACCGACTTCCTTAAGCGCGTACTTCAAATTGATGATCTCACGGTGGCGGAAGACCACCTTTATTTAGCTTCGACGCTAAATTTCGTCAACGGCTTCAGATTGTTTATGCAACTTGGCGGCAGCCCCGCCACGAGCGCGCGAGACCCAAGCGTCAGGGTCTCGTTCGCCGAAGGCGGCGGCTGCGTGGCCACTGCCGATGCGCGGGATCTGTCAAAACCGGGCGGGGATGGCAGGCGCGTGCCGCGGACAAGTTTCCCCCAGCCGATGGTGATCGAGTGGGACAAGGAACGGCCTGATGCCAGAAGCAGGTATTTCATAAGGAGCTTGATGAACGACCAGTACCACGAGGGTGACGAGACCCTCTGCGTACGGTTTGACCAACCCAAGTTCCTGCGACTCCCCGGCGGTGTCGATGAGTATTTCGCCACCGTCACCATCACCGACGACGATCCGCCTCCTTCCATCCAGGTGGATACGCCGAGCGCCGCCGAAGGCGATGGCGCCCTCGACTTCACGGTCACGCTGACCAATCCGCCGCAAGGCAAGGACGTGACGGTCAAGTACCACGATACCCGCAGGGGCAGCGCGACTTCGGGGGACGACTATCAGGCTCTGCCGAAAGCGAGTGCGAAGGGCGTGCTCACCTTTCCCGCCGACAAGAGCGACACGCCGCAGGAGAGCACCGTCTCGGTGCGGATCATCGACGATGCAGAGATCGAGGACGAAGAGGATGTGGCGTTGCGTTTCACCGAACCGCAGAACGCTGACTTCAAGTCTGGCGCCAGAGGCATCACCGTCATAGGGGTTATCTCCGACAACGAAACCCCAGCGCCGCAAGTCCGGCTGCGCGAAGCGGCTCCCGGGGCCGGGCCGGTGGTGGTGCAGGAGGGCCAAACCGCGGTTTTCCACGCCGACACCTACATCTACAAGGACGGCAAATGGCAAATCGGCACCATTGACGACCAAGTCCTGATACTTTGGGAGGTGACACGCGACCAAGGCAGTGGCGGGGCTGTCAACAGGCGAGACTTCCCTGCGAGTTTCAACCGCTTCGATAATATTCCGAGTCAGGATGCCGTCATCGACGGTCGCAACGGTCAAAGTGGGGTCAAGCTGGAAGTGCCCACCCTCTCCGACTCGAACGAGGAATCGATTGAGAATTTCCGGGTCAACCTATCTTCGGCATACGCAGTCGCATTAGGTGCGACAATCAATCCGGCCAACCACTATGCCGTGGGCACCATCTACGATGGCCCCACCCTGCGCATCGCCGCGCCCAAGGGTCCGGCCACCGAAGGCAATCGGCTCAAGTTCCCCGTTACCCTCGGCGTGGCCGCGGCCGCCGACATCAGCGTCGCCTGGAAGACCGAGTCGCTCGCCGCCCACTCCGCCGAGGCCGGCAAGGACTACACTGCCGCCTCGGGCACGCTGCGCTTCAAGGCCGGGGAGACGACCAAGGTCATCCGCGTGGCCACCCTGGAAGACGGCATTGATGAGCCCGCCGAGGATTTCTCGGTGGTGCTGACCGACCCCAAGGTCGCTGGCCTCGACCTGGGGCCGCTGCGCGCGGTGGGCATTGTCCGCGACAACGACAAGCGCCCCGCCATCACCATCGGCGACGCCACCGTCGACGAAGGCGAGACCTTGAACCTGCCAATCACCTTGAACCCGGCGCCCGCAGTGCCAGTGCGCCTCGAGTGGCGGGTGCGCGCGCCGGATATCCACGGCGCCACCCGAGGCATGGACTACACCAGCGCCGAGAGCGGCCAGCTCACCTTCAACGCGGGCGAGTCGAGCAAGCGCCTAGAATTTCCTACCATCGACGACAGTATCGACGAGGCCACCGAGACCTTCGAGGTGGCGCTGATCGTCCTGCGCGACGAGGAGCCGCTGTTCTTCTCGAGCCAGCGGGACAGCGCGCAAACCGATATCCTCGCCCCGATCACCGCCACCGCCACCATTCTCGACAACGACACGCCGAGCCTCAGCATCGACGATGTGGAGGTCAAGGAGGGCGGCGAGCCGGTGGTGTTCACGGTGCGGCTCTCCAGCCCGCGCACCTATCCGATGGAGGTGGAGTTCAGCACCAGGGATGGCGGCGGCCCCAGGGTGCCGACGCAAATACCAGGCAGATTCGTTGCGAACACCGCCCTGGGCGCAGGCCCGGCACAGGACTACGAAGGCGTCGCCACGCCGCGCACGGTGCGTTTCGAGCCGGGAACGACGCAAGTGAAGCTGCCGCCGATCCGGGTGGTGGATGATCATTTGCCTGAGAATTCGGAATATTTTCAGGGCGTCATCGCCTTCAAGTCCGGCGTCGCCCCCAAGGCGACCATCGCCGAGGGCGTCGGCCTCGCCAGGATCCAGGACAACGACACCACGCGCTACTGGATCGCGAACAAGGACACCACTATCCGTGAAGGGCGGGATGTGCGCATCCGGGTCAAGCGCGACCGCACCGGGTTCAGGGCGCAGGGACTGATCGGCTGCCTCCTGCCGACGGGGCGCCATAACGAGCCAGGCCACGCCGGAATGCTGGCCCGGGGCAATGCCGCTCCCAGCGCACGGATCGATGTCTTCATCGAACGCAAGAACAACCCGGTGAGCGTCTGCGGTCAGGCCACGGACGGGGCGATTCCCGCTAGTTTCTCGTTCGAGGCCGACGAGGATGAGGCGAGCTTCTGGGTCAGCACCGTCAATGACCGCCGCAAGGAGCCGGACGAGACCTTCATCGTCTGGTTCGACCCCACTACGGCCAGCGGCGGCGATGAAACCTCCCCAAGGCTGGCGAGATCGACAGACGAAGTCCAAGCCCAAACGGTCTTCACTATTCTGGACGACGACGATATCCACCGCTTCCGGGTGGTCAGTGCCAACTCGCCTTGGGAAGGGCAGGATGCGCACTTCGACATCTACGTGGACAGCGATGCAGGTCTGGCGGCGCTGAAAAAGGCCTCCAACCCGTTCGTCGAAATCAAGTTTGACGCCGACAAGACCGACACCGCCAAGGGGGGCGTCCACTACACCCAGGGCAGTCTCACCCGCAACTTCGACCCGTCGTCCGCGACCCGCAAATCCGAGCCGGTGGGCAGGATCAGCATCCCCACCATCGGCGACGACGTGCTCGACGGCGACAGGACCCTGACGATCTCCATTGCCGAGCTGCTTGCCGGCTCTTCCACGGTTTTGCCGTTCCGGCCCGCCTCCGGCGGCGCCGCCGCCACCGCGACCGCCACCATCCGCGACGACGAGGCGTATCACCTGTCCGTTCTTGACGCGGTAGGCGACGAGGGCGACGCCGCAGGCGTCAAAGTCACCTTGTCGAAACCAGCCGAACAGGACATCACGATCCGCTTCCGCACCAAGGAAGGCACCGCTAAGGCACCCGCCGACTTCACCGCCTGCGCCGCCAAGGATGCCCGCTGCGCCCTCGTGATCCCGGCGGGCGAGACCGAAGCGCAGCTGCGCGTGCCCACCACCGAGGATGCCGTCCCCGAGGAAACCGAGCAGTTCAGAGTCGTCATCGTCGAAGTCGATTTTGCCAACATCATCATCGACAGGCGCACCGCCGTCGTAAAGATCCGCGACGACGATGCCCGGTCGGTGGCGATTTCGGGCATTGCTGATGACAGCGTGCCGGAGAACATCGCATGGACCTCGCCAACCCCTTCTTGGACCGGCGCCCCCGACGGCGGCGTGGCCTGGACCCTTGAAGGCGACGACGCTGCGCGCTTCACCATCGATCCGGACACCGGCGTGGTGACGCTGCCCGAGCAGAACTTCGAGGCGCCTGCCGACAGCGACAGCGACAACGTGTACGACATCACCGTGCGCGTCACCGACGAGGACGGCAACACCGCCGCGACGGCGCTGTCGGTGACGGTGACCGACGAGGTGTATGGATACCTGTACTTGGATGCCAGGGGTGACAAAGTGTCGGTGGATCCGAACACGGGGCTTGTCCGGGCCGAGGAAGGGGTCAGCGTGAGACCGTCGATGCTGTACGGAAAAAGGCGATTTTCCAACAATTCATTCACTTACGACGCGCGGCGGCGCGACAAAGCGCCGAGCCGGCTGGTAGTCAGCCGCAGGTTGACCGGTCTAGGCGGTGACGGTGCCGCGGACGACAAGGATATTTCCTCTCAAGCCCCTGATGGGGCCATTGCCAACATAGGTTGGAAGGAGCGTGATTCATATAGCAGAGATACTGTCACACTGGTTGATGACGAGGTCGATGAGGACGCGGAAACCCTCTCGATCAAGTATTCGATGCATGTGGATAACGATGACATCCTGATCGCGATCTGGACCGGCAGCAGGAATATCATTTCAGACACCCTGAAGATCGAGATCATCGACAACGACACGCGGGGCGTGACGATCTCCCCGGACACCCTCTCGCTCGACGAGGCCGATGACCCCGAAAGCGCGGACGATAAGGAGAACATCGGCACCTACACGGTCGTGCTCGACTCGCAGCCCGCCGCAGGCACCGTGAAGGTCGCGGTCGAGAGCGGTGACACGAAGGCCGCCACCGTCTCGCCAACGAGCCTGACCTTCACCACAACGACCTGGAACGCGCCACAGACCGTCACCGTCACCGCCGTGGACGATGCCACCGACAACACCGGCGACAAGCGCTCGGTGGACATCACCCACAAGATCACTACCACCGGCGAAGGCAACGACTACACGGCGGTCACCGCCGACCCGGTGAAGGTCACCGTCACCGATGACGACGACGCGCCGGAGGCCATCGCCCTGAGCGTGGACACGGACTCGGTCGATGAGGGTGCCGGAGCGACGACGGTGACGGTGACCGCGCGCATCACCGATGCCACCCGCTTCGCCGAGGCGAAGACGGTGGTGGTCAGCATCGGCGGCGGCACGGCGGTCTCCGGCACCGACTACGCGGCGGTGGCGGATTTCGATGTCACCATCCCGGCTGAGGCGGCGGCAGGCAGCGCATCGTTCACGCTCACGCCAACCGACGACGATGTGGACGAGGCCGACGAGACCATTGATGTCACCGGCGCGCTCACCGGGGCGACAGTGACCAAGGCCACCCTCAGCCTCACCGACGACGACACGGCGCCGACAGTCTCGGTGGGCGATGCGACGGCGGTCGCCGAGGGCGACGACACGAGCGCGACCACCGACATGACCTTCACCGTGGCGCTGTCGGCGGCGAGCGGCAAGGCGGTGACCTTGCCCTATACGCTCTCGGGCACCGCGACGGTAGACGATGACTACGACGACCCGACCACCAAGTCGGTGACCATCGCGGCGGGCGACACGGAGGCCGACATCGTCATTGCAGTCAAGGGCGACACGCTCGACGAGCCGAACGAGACGGTCATCGTCACCCTGGGCAGTCCCGTCAATGCCACCGTCTCCACCGCCGAGGGCGCCGGCACCGGCACGGGCACCATCACCGACGACGACGCCACGCCGGTGGCGACGCTGGTGCTGACGCCGGCGACCATCAACGAGAGCGGCGCGACCAATGCCAGCACGGTGACGGCGCGGCTGAGCGGCGCCACCAGTGCGGCGCTGACGCTCACCGTGTCGGCGGGGACGGGGGTGACGCCGAGCGCGAACAAGGCGCTGACCATCGCCGCCGGGGCGACGGCGAGCACGGGCACGGTGACGCTGACGGCGGTGAACAACGCGCTGGACGCGGTCGACCTGGAGGTGACGGTGTCGGCGACGGCGAGCGGCGGCAACGGCGTCGCCGACCCGGACGACGTGACGCTCACCGTCACCGACGACGACGCGGCGCCGACGGTGTCGGTGGGCGACGCGGCGGCGGTCGCCGAGGGCGACGACACGAGTTCGACCGCCGACATGACCTTCACGGTGACGCTGTCGGCGGCGAGCGGCAAGGTGGTGACCGTGCCCTACACGCTCGCTGGCACCGCCGACGCCGGCGACGACTACACGGACCCGACCACCAAGTCGGTGACCATCGCCGCCGGCGCCACGACCGCCAACATTGTCATCCCGGTCAAGGGCGACGAGGTGGACGAGCCCAACGAGACGGTGATCGTCACCCTGGGCAGTCCGACCAACGCCACGGTGTCCACCACCGCCGGCGCGGGCACGGGCACCGGCACCATCACCGACGACGACGCCCGGGGCGTGACGGTGACCCCGACATCCAAGGCGCTGACGCTGGCGGAGGCCGACGACGGCACCACCGACAGCGTGGCCGAGAACGAGGCCAGCTACACGGTGGCGCTGACGAGCGAGCCCACGGCTACCGTGACGGTGAGGCTCACCATCCCGCAGAACGCGCCGGTGACGCTCGACAAGACCCGCCTCACCTTCACCACCGGCAACTGGAACGAGCCGCAGACGGTCACCGTCGCCGCCGTGGACGACGCCATCGACAACACCGATGACCAGCGCACCGCGACCCTCGCCCACGCCGTGAGCGGCGGCGGCTACGGGGCGACGGAGGATTTCGAGGTGGCGGTCACGGTCACCGACGACGACGCAGCACCGACGGCGCTGACGCTGACGGTCGACGCCGACACCGGCGCCGAGGGGGTGCAGGCGTCCGTCGCCGAGGGCGGCGGGGCGAAGACCGCGCGCGTCACCGCGACCCTGGCCGGCGCCACCACCTTCGCCACGGCGACGACGGTGACGGTGGCGGTGGGCGCCGCCGCCGACAGCGCCACCGAAGGCACCGACTACGCCGCCGTCGCCGACCAGACCCTCACCATCGCCGCCGGGGAGCGGAGCGGCCATGCGGAGTTCACGCTGACGCCGACCCAGGATGTGCTCGCCGAGGGCGCCGAGGCCATCAGCCTGGACGGCACGGCGACGGGCCTCACCGTGACCGGGGCGACGCTCTCGCTCACCGACGACGACGCCGCCCCGACGGGCATCACGCTCTCGGTCTCGCCCGCCGCCGTCGGCGAGGGCGCGGGCGAGACCGGGGTCACGGTGACCGCCACGGTGAACGGCGCCACCCGCTATCCGGACGCGAAGACGGTGCGGGTGACGGTGGGCGGCGGCACCGCGACCGCCGGCGCCGACTACGCCGCGGTGTCGGCCTTCGACATCACCATCGCGGCCGGGGCGGCCAGCGGGGAGGCGGATTTCGACCTGACGCCCACCCAGGACACGGTGGCCGAGGGCGCCGAGACCATCGATGTGAGCGGCGCCGCCACCGGCCTCGCGGTGACCAAGGCGACCCTGTCGCTCACCGACGACGACGCGGCGCCGACGGGCATCGCGCTGTCGGTGGATCCGACCTCGGTGGCGGAGGACGCGGCCGCGGCGGTCACCGTCACCGTCACCGCGACGGTGACGGGCGGCACCACCTACGCGGCGGCGACCGCGGTCACCGTCTCGGTGGGCGACAGCGCCGACAGCGCCGAATCCGGCACCGACTACGCCGCGGTCTCGAACTTCAACATCACCATCCCCGCCGGGCAGGCGAGCGCGGAGGGCACGTTCAGCCTCGACCCGACCGACGACAGCGTCGCCGAGGGCGCCGAGACGCTGACGGTGTCCGGCGCCTCGGGCAGCATTGCCGTGACCGACGCCGAGATCACCATCACCGACGACGAGCGCACCCCGACCGCAACCCTGGCGCTCACCCCCGCCACCATCGACGAGAGCGGCGCCACCAATGTCAGCACGGCGACCGCGACCTTAAGCGCGGCGAGCAGCGAGGCGCTGACGCTGACGGTGTCGGCGGGGGCGGGGGTGACGGTGAGTGACAACAAGGTGCTGACCATCGCCGCCGGCCAGGCCGCGAGCACCGGCACGGTGACGCTGACCGCCATCGACAACGACGTGGACGCGGCCGCCGACCTCGAGGTCACGGTCTCGGCCACCGCCGCCGGCGGCAACGGCGTGGCCGCCCCCGCCGACGCGACCCTCACCATCACCGACGACGATGCCCGGGGCGTGACGGTGGCGGGCGCCCCGCTGACGCTGGCCGAGGCCGACAACACCGACACCAGCGACACCAGGGAGAACGAGGCCAGCTACACGGTGGTGCTCGACAGCGAGCCCACCGCCACCGTGACGGTCGCCCTCACCAACCCGCCGGGCTCGCCGGTGACGCTGGACAAGACATCGCTCACCTTCACCGCCGGCACCTGGGACACCGCCCAGGCGGTGACGGTGACGGCGGCGGACGACGACCTCGACAATCCGAACGACCGGCGCGCCGCAAGCATCGCCCATGCCGTGAGCGGTGGCGATTACGGGACGACGGAGAACTTCAACGTGTCCGTGACGGTGACCGACGACGACGCGGCGCCGACGGTGTCGGTGGGCGACGCGGCGGCGGTCGCCGAGGGCGACGACCCCGGCACCACCGCCGACATGACCTTCACGGTGACGCTGTCGGCGGCGAGCGGCAAGGTGGTGACCGTGCCCTACACGCTCGCTGGCACCGCCGCCGCGGACGACGACTACACGGACCCGATCACCAAGTCGGTGACTATCGCCGCCGGCCAGACGACCGCTGACATCGACATCCCGGTCAAGGGCGACGAGGTGGACGAGCCCAACGAGACGGTGATCGTCACCCTGGGCAGTCCGACCAACGCCACCGTCTCCACCGCCGAGGGCGCCGGCACCGGCACGGGCACCATCACCGACGACGACGCCACGCCGACCGCGACGCTGGCGCTCGACCCCGCCACGATCAACGAGAGCGGCGCCACCAATGTCAGCGCGGTGACGGCGCGCCTGAGCGCGGCGAGCAGCGAGGCGCTGACGCTCACCGTGTCGGCGGGGGCGAGGGTGACGGTGAGCGCGAACAAGGCGCTCACCATCGCCGCCGGGCAGACCGCGAGCACGGGCACGGTCACCCTCACCGCCATCGACAACGACGTGGACGCCACCGACCTCGAGGTGGCGGTCTCGGCAACGGCCTCCGGCGGCAACGGCGTGGCCAACCCGGCCAGCGTGACCTTGACGGTGGCCGACGACGACGGCCCCCCGACGGTGTCGGTGGGCGACGCCACGGCGGTCGCCGAGGGCGACGACCCCGAGACCACCGCCGACATGACCTTCACCGTGACGCTGTCGGCGGCGAGCGGCAAGGCGGTGACGGTGCCCTACACGCTCTCGGGCACCGCCGCCGCGGACGACGACTACACCGACCCCGCCACCAAGTCGGTGACCATCGCGGCGGGGCAAACGACAGCCGACATCGTCATTGCAGTCAAGGGCGACACGCTCGACGAGGCGAACGAGACGGTCATCGTCACCCTGGGCAGTCCCGTCAATGCCACCGTCTCCACTACCCAGGGCGCCGGCACCGGCACAGGCACCATCACCGACGACGACGCGACGCCGGTGGCGACGCTGGTGCTGACGCCGGCGACCATCAACGAGAGCGGCGCGACCAATGCCAGCACGGTGACGGCGACGCTATCGGGTGCTTCCAGCGCCGCGGTGACGCTCGCTGTTGCCGCCGCTCCTGTCGCCCCCGCCGTGGCCGGGGACTTCACCCTCGCCGGCGCCACGCTCACCATCGCTGCTGGCGAGACCGCGAGCACCGGCACCGTTACCGTCACCGCCAACGACAATACCCTAGACAACGCCGACCGGCAGGTGACGGTGTCGGCGACGGCGAGCGGCGGCAACGGCGTCGCCGCTCCGGACGATGTCACGCTCACCGTCACCGACGACGACGCGGCGCCGACGGTGTCGGTGGGCGACGCGGCGGCGGTCGCCGAGGGCGACGACACGAGTTCGACCGCCGACATGATCTTCACGGTGACGCTGTCGGCGGCGAGCGGCCGGACGGTGACCGTGCCCTACACGCTCGCTGGCACCGCCGCCGCGGGCGACGACTACACGGACCCGGCCACCAAGTCGGTGACCATCGCCGCCGGCGCCACGACCGCCAACATTGTCATCCCGGTCAAGGGCGACGAGGTGGACGAGCCCAACGAGACGGTGATCGTCACCCTGGGCAGTCCGACCAACGCCACGGTGTCCACCACCGCCGGCGCGGGCACGGGCACCGGCACCATCACCGACGACGACGCCCGGGGCGTGACGGTGACCCCGACATCCAAGGCGCTGACGCTGGCGGAGGCCGACGACGGCACCACCGACGGCGTGGCCGAGAACGAGGACAGCTACACGGTGGCGCTGACGAGCGAGCCCACGGCTGCCGTGACGGTGAGGCTCACCATCCCGCAGAACGCGCCGGTGGCGCTCGACAAGACCTCGCTCACCTTCACCGCCGCCACCTGGGACGACCCCCAGACGGTGACGGTCACGGCGGTGAACGACAGCATCGACAACCCGAACGACCGGCGCCGGGTGAACATCCGCCACGCGGCGAGCGGCGGCGGCTACGGGGCGTCGGAGAACTTCAACGTGCGGGTGACGGTGACCGACGACGACGAGTCCGGGTTCGCCTTCGATCCGGCTTCTCTGACGGTGACGGAGGGCGGCGCCGGCGGGACCTACACAGTGGCGCTGGCGAGCCGGCCGACCGGCGCGGTGACGGTGACGGTGTCGGCGCCCGCCGGGGAGCAGGTCACCCTGGACGGCCCGGACGCGGACAGCGCCTTCACTAGGAGCGAGACGGTCGAGTTCACCACCGGCAACTGGAGCAGGGCGCAGACGGTGACGGTGCGGGCGGGCGAGGACGACGACGCGGCCGGCGACACGGCGACGCTCAGCCACGCGGCGAGCGGCGGCGGCTACGGCGCGGTGACGGGCGCCCTGGCGGTGACGGTGGCCGACGACGACACGCCGGGGCTGGCGTTCGACCCGGCCTCGCTGACGGTGGCGGAGGGCGGCAGCGGCAGCTATGAGGTGGCGCTGGCGACAAAGCCGTCGGCGGCGGTGGAGGTGACGCTGACCGCCCCCGCCGGGCTTGCGGTGGACACGGACGGGGACACCGGGGGCAACCAGAACACGCTGTCGTTCACGACCGCCAACTGGGCCACGGGCCAGCCGGTCACCGTCACGGCGGCCGATGACAACCTGCATCAGGCGACGGCCCGCGCCCTGTCCATCGCCCACGCCGCCAGCGGCGGCGACTACGCGTCGGTGACGGGCAGCCTGGCGGTGTCGGTGACGGACGACGACGGAGCGCCCACCCTCGCCATCGCCGACGCGAGCGCGGCCGAGGGCGACGCCGTCACCTTCACCGTCACCCGCGCCGGGGCGACTGGGGCGGCGGCGAGCGTTCAGTGGGCCACCGCCGCCGACGCCCGCGAGGGGGCGGCGCAGGCCACTGCTGGGACCGACTACACGGCGGTGACGACGGCGCGCACCCTCACCATCGACGCAGGCGACACCACCTCGACCTTCACGGTGGCGACCGCCGAGGACAGGGTCGACGAGCCGGACGAGACCTTCCTGGTCAGGCTCGCCGGCGCCACCGGCGCCACCGTCACCGACGACGAGGCCGTGGGCACCATCACCGACGACGACGACGCGCCGACGGGCATCGCGCTGTCGGTGGATCCGACCTCGGTGGCGGAGGACGCGGCCGCGGCGGCCACCGTCACCGTCACCGCGACGGTCTCCGGCGGCACCACCTACGCCGCTGTGACCACGGTGGCGGTCACGGTGGGGGACAGCGCCGACAGCGCCGTGTCGGGCACCGACTACGCGGCGGTGAACGGCTTCAACATCACCATCCCGGCGGGGGCGGCGAGCGCGGAGGGCACGTTCAGCCTCGACCCGACCGACGACAGCGTCGCCGAGGGCGCCGAGACGCTGACGGTGTCCGGCGCCTCGGGCAGCATTGACGTGACCGGCGCCGAGGTCACCATCGCCGACGACGAGGGCGCCCCGACCGCGACCCTGGCGCTCACCCCCGCCACCATCGACGAGAGCGGCGCCACCAATGTCAGCACGGCGACCGCGACCTTAAGCGCGGCGAGCAGCGAGGCGCTGACGCTGACGGTGTCGGCGGGGGCGGGGGTGACGGTGAGCGACAACAAGGTGCTGACCATCGCCGCCGGCCAGGCCGCGAGCACCGGCACGGTGACGCTGACCGCCATTGACAACGACGTGGACGCGGCCGACCTCGAGGTCACGGTGTCGGCGGCGGCCGCGGGCGGCAACGGCGTCGCCGCCCCGGCCTCTGTGACCCTCACCATCGCCGACGACGACGCCCGCGGCGTGACGGTGGCGGGCGCCCCGCTCACCCTGGCGGAGGCCGACGACGGCACCACCGACAGCGTGGCCGAGAACGAGGCCAGCTACACCGTGGCGCTGACGAGCGAGCCGACGGGCAGCGTGACGGTGGCCATCACCAATCCCAGCGGCTCGCCGGTGACGCTCGACAAGGCCAGCCTCACCTTCACCGCCGAGGACTGGTACACCGCCCAGACGGTGACCGTCACGGCGGTGGACGACGACCTCGACAATCCGAACGACCGGCGCACGGCGACCCTCGCCCATGCCGTGAGCGGCGGCGGCTACGGGGCGTCGGAGAACTTCAACGTGTCCGTCACCGTCACCGACGACGACGGCCCCCCGACGGTGTCGGTGGGCGACGCCACGGCGGTCGCCGAGGGCGACGACGGCGACCGCACCGACATGACCTTCACGGTGACGCTCTCGGCCGCGAGCGGCAAGACGGTGACCGTGCCCTACACGCTCTCGGGCACCGCGGCGGCGGACGCCGACTACGCCGACCCCGCCACCAAGTCGGTGACCATCGCCGCCGGCGACACCACCGCCGACATCGTCATCGCCGTCACCGGCGACGAGGTGGACGAGCCCAGCGAGACGGTCGTCGTCACCCTGGGCGCGCCGGCCAACGCCACCGTCTCCACCGCCGAGGGCGCCGGCACCGGCACGGGCACCATCACCGACGACGACGACGCCCCGGTGCTCGCCATCAACAGCCCGAGCGTCGCCGAGGGCAACACCGGCACGGCGACGCTCACCTTCACCGTCACCTTGTCGGCGGCGAGCGGCCGGGCGGTGACGGTCGCCTACGCCGACGCGGGCACCGGCACCGCCACCTCGGCCACCGACTACGCCGCGGTGACCGCCGGCACGCTCGCCTTCGCGGCGGGGGACACGTCCAAGACCATCGCCGTCACCGTCAACGGCGACACGACGGACGAAGCCAACGAGACGGTCATCCTGCGCCTGTCGTCGCCCGCCAACGCCACCTTGAGCGGCGGCGGCACCACCCTCGACGCCACCGGCACCATCACCGACGACGACGGCCCCCCGACGGTGTCGGTGGGCGACGCCACGGCGGTCGACGAGGGCAACGACACGAGCGCGACCACCGACATGACCTTCACGGTGACGCTCTCGGCCGCGAGCGGCCAGACGGTGACCGTGCCCTACACGCTCGGCGGCACCGCCGATGCGGGCGACGACTACACCGACCCCACCACCAAGTCGGTGACCATCGCCGCCGGCGACACCACCGCCGACATTGTCATCCCGGTCATCGGCGACGCGGTGGACGAGCCCGACGAGACGGTCATCGTCACCCTGGGCACGCCGACCAACGCCACCGTCTCCACCGCCGAGGGCGCCGGCACCGGCACGGGCACCATCACCGACGACGACGACGCCCCGGTGCTCGCCATCAACAGCCCGAGCGTCGCCGAGGGCAACACCGGCACGGCGACGCTCACCTTCACCGTCACCTTGTCGGCGGCGAGCGGCCGGGCGGTGACGGTCGCCTACGCCGACGCGGGCACCGGCACCGCCACCTCGGCCACCGACTACGCCGCGGTGACCGCCGGCACGCTCGCCTTCGCGGCGGGGGACACGTCCAAGACCATCGCCGTCACCGTCAACGGCGACACGACGGACGAAGCCAACGAGACGGTCATCCTGCGCCTGTCGTCGCCCGCCAACGCCACCTTGAGCGGCGGCGGCACCACCCTCGACGCCACCGGCACCATCACCGACGACGACGGCCCCCCGACGGTGTCGGTGGGCGACGCCACGGCGGTCGACGAGGGCAACGACACGAGCGCGACCACCGACATGACCTTCACGGTGACGCTCTCGGCCGCGAGCGGCCAGACGGTGACCGTGCCCTACACGCTCGGCGGCACCGCCGATGCGGGCGACGACTACACCGACCCCGCCACCAAGTCGGTGACCATCGCCGCCGGCGCCACGACCGCCAACATTGTCATCCCGGTCAAGGGCGACGAGCTGGACGAGGCGAACGAGACGGTCATCGTCACCCTGGGCAGTCCGACCAACGCCACCGTCTCCACCGCCGAGGGCGCCGGCACCGGCACGGGCACCATCACCGACGACGACACCCGCGGCGTGACGGTGACCCCGACATCCAAGGCGCTGACGCTGGCGGAGGCCGACGACGGCACCACCGACAGCGTGACCGAGAACGAGGCCAGCTACACGGTGGTGCTGACGAGCGAGCCCACGGGCAGCGTGACGGTGGCCATCACCAACCCGCGGAACTCTCCAGTGACGCTGGACACGACCTCGCTCACCTTCACCACCAGCGACTGGGACGATGCCCAGACGGTCACCGTGACGGCGGCGGACGACGACATCGACAACGCGGGGGACGAACGCACGGCGACCCTCGCCCATGCCGTGAGCGGCGGCGGCTACGGGGCGTCGGAGAACTTCAATGTGCGGGTGACGGTGACCGACGACGACGAGTCCGGGTTCGCCTTCGATCCGGCTTCTCTGACGGTGACGGAGGGCGGCGCCGGCGGGACCTACACAGTGGCGCTGGCGAGCCGGCCGACCGGCGCGGTGACGGTGACGGTGTCGGCGCCCGCCGGGGAGCAGGTCACCCTGGACGGCCCGGACGCGGACAGCGCCTTCACTAGGAGCGAGACGGTCGAGTTCACCACCGGCAACTGGAGCAGGGCGCAGACGGTGACGGTGCGGGCGGGCGAGGACGACGACGCGGCCGGCGACACGGCGACGCTCAGCCACGCGGCGAGCGGCGGCGGCTACGGCGCGGTGACGGGCGCCCTGGCGGTGACGGTGGCCGACGACGACACGCCGGGGCTGGCGTTCGACCCGGCCTCGCTGACGGTGGCGGAGGGCGGCAGCGGCAGCTATGAGGTGGCGCTGGCGACAAAGCCGTCGGCGGCGGTGGAGGTGACGCTGACCGCCCCCGCCGGGCTTGCGGTGGACACGGACGGGGACACCGGGGGCAACCAGAACACGCTGTCGTTCACGACCGCCAACTGGGCCACGGGCCAGCCGGTCACCGTCACGGCGGCCGATGACAACCTGCATCAGGCGACGGCCCGCGCCCTGTCCATCGCCCACGCCGCCAGCGGCGGCGACTACGCGTCGGTGACGGGCAGCCTGGCGGTGTCGGTGACGGACGACGACGGAGCGCCCACCCTCGCCATCGCCGACGCGAGCGCGGCCGAGGGCGACGCCGTCACCTTCACCGTCACCCGCGCCGGGGCGACTGGGGCGGCGGCGAGCGTTCAGTGGGCCACCGCCGCCGACGCCCGCGAGGGGGCGGCGCAGGCCACTGCTGGGACCGACTACACGGCGGTGACGACGGCGCGCACCCTCACCATCGACGCAGGCGACACCACCTCGACCTTCACGGTGGCGACCGCCGAGGACAGGGTCGACGAGCCGGACGAGACCTTCCTGGTCAGGCTCGCCGGCGCCACCGGCGCCACCGTCACCGACGACGAGGCCGTGGGCACCATCACCGACGACGACGACGCGCCGACGGGCATCGCGCTGTCGGTGGATCCGACCTCGGTGGCGGAGGACGCGGCCGCGGCGGCCACCGTCACCGTCACCGCGACGGTCTCCGGCGGCACCACCTACGCCGCTGTGACCACGGTGGCGGTCACGGTGGGGGACAGCGCCGACAGCGCCGTGTCGGGCACCGACTACGCGGCGGTGAACGGCTTCAACATCACCATCCCGGCGGGGGCGGCGAGCGCGGAGGGCACGTTCAGCCTCGACCCGACCGACGACAGCGTCGCCGAGGGCGCCGAGACGCTGACGGTGTCCGGCGCCTCGGGCAGCATTGACGTGACCGGCGCCGAGGTCACCATCGCCGACGACGAGGGCGCCCCGACCGCGACCCTGGCGCTCACCCCCGCCACCATCGACGAGAGCGGCGCCACCAATGTCAGCACGGCGACCGCGACCTTGAGCGCGGCGAGCAGCGAGGCGCTGACGCTGACGGTGTCGGCGGGCGCGGGGGTGACGCTGAGCAGCAACAAGGCGCTCACCATTGCCGCCGGGCAGACGGCGAGCACGGGCACGGTCACCCTCACCGCCATTGACAACGACGTGGACGCGGCCGACCTCGAGGTCACGGTGTCGGCGGCGGCCGCGGGCGGCAACGGCGTCGCCGCCCCGGCCTCTGTGACGCTCACCATCGCCGACGACGACGCCCGGGGGGTGACGGTCAGCCCGGCGTCCAAGGCGCTCACCCTGGCGGAGGCCGACGACGGCACCACCGACAGCGTGGCCGAGAACGAGGCCAGCTACACCGTGGCGCTGACGAGCGAGCCGACGGGCAGCGTGACGGTGGCCATCACCAATCCCAGCGGCTCGCCGGTGACGCTCGACAAGGCCAGCCTCACCTTCACCGCCGAGGACTGGTACACCGCCCAGACGGTGACCGTCACGGCGGTGGACGACGACCTCGACAATCCGAACGACCGGCGCACGGCGACCCTCGCCCATGCCGTGAGCGGCGGCGGCTACGGGGCGTCGGAGAACTTCAACGTGTCCGTCACCGTCACCGACGACGACGGCCCCCCGACGGTGTCGGTGGGCGACGCCACGGCGGTCGCCGAGGGCGACGACGGCGACCGCACCGACATGACCTTCACGGTGACGCTCTCGGCCGCGAGCGGCAAGACGGTGACCGTGCCCTACACGCTCTCGGGCACCGCGGCGGCGGACGCCGACTACGCCGACCCCGCCACCAAGTCGGTGACCATCGCCGCCGGCGACACCACCGCCGACATCGTCATCGCCGTCACCGGCGACGAGGTGGACGAGCCCAGCGAGACGGTCGTCGTCACCCTGGGCGCGCCGGCCAACGCCACCGTCTCCACCGCCGAGGGCGCCGGCACCGGCACCGGCACCATCACCGACGACGACGCGACGCCGGTGGCGACGCTGGTGCTCGACCCCGCCTCCATCACCGAGAACGCCGGGGTGAGCACGGTGACCGCGACGCTCTCGGGCGCCTCCAGCGCGGCGGTGACGCTCACCGTCGCCGCCGCCCCCGTCGCCCCCGCCGTGGCCGGGGACTTCACCCTCGCCGGCGCCACCCTCACCATCGCCGCCGGGCAGACGGCGAGCACCGGCGCCGTCACCGTCACCGCGGTCAACAACGCCCTCGACGCCGCCGACAGGACGGTCACCGTCTCGGCCACCGCCGCCGGCGGCAACGGCGTCGCCGCCCCGGCCTCTGTGACGCTCACCATCACCGACGACGACGGCCGCGGCGTGACGGTGGCGGGCGCACCGCTCACCCTGGCCGAGGCCGACAACAGCGCCACCGAGAACGCCAAGGAGAATGAGGCCAGCTACACGGTGGTGCTCGACAGCGAGCCCACCGCCACCGTGACGGTGGCCATCACCAACCCGCAGAACTCGCCGGTGACGCTCGACACGGCCCGCCTCACCTTCACCACCGGCAACTGGAACCGGCCGCAGACGGTCACCGTCACCGCGGTGGACGACAGCATCGACAACGCGGGCGATGAGCGCACCGCGACCCTCGCCCACGCCGTGAGCGGCGGCGGCTACGGGGCGACGGAGGATTTCGAGGTGGCGGTCACGGTCACCGACGACGACGCAGCACCGACGGCGCTGACGCTGACGGTCGACGCCGACACCGGCGCCGAGGGGGTGCAGGCGTCCGTCGCCGAGGACGGCGGGGCGAAGACCGCGCGCGTCACCGCGACCCTGGCCGGCGCCACCACCTTCGCCACGGCGACGACGGTGACGGTGGCGGTGGGCGCCGCCGCCGACAGCGCCACCGAAGGCACCGACTACGCCGCCGTCGCCGACCAGACCCTCACCATCGCCGCCGGGGAGCGGAGCGGCCATGCGGAGTTCACGCTGACGCCGACCCAGGATGTGCTCGCCGAGGGCGCCGAGGCCATCAGCCTGGACGGCACGGCGACGGGCCTCACCGTGACCGGGGCGACGCTCTCGCTCACCGACGACGACGCCGCCCCGACGGGCATCACGCTCTCGGTCTCGCCCGCCGCCGTCGGCGAGGGGGCGGGCGAGACCGGGGTCACGGTGACCGCCACGGTGAACGGCGCCACCCGCTATCCGGACGCGAAGACGGTGCGGGTGACGGTGGGCGGCGGCACCGCGACCGCCGGCGCCGACTACGCCGCGGTGTCGGCCTTCGACATCACCATCGCGGCCGGGGCGGCCAGCGGGGAGGCGGATTTCGACCTGACGCCCACCCAGGACACGGTGGCCGAGGGCGCCGAGACCATCGATGTGAGCGGCGCCGCCACCGGCCTCGCGGTGACCAAGGCGACCCTGTCGCTCACCGACGACGACACGGCCCCCACCCTCGCCATCGCCGACGCGAGCGCGGCCGAGGGCGAGGCCGTCACCTTCACCGTCACCCGCGCCGGGGCGACGGGGGCGGCGGCGAGCGTGCGGTGGGCCACCGCCGCCGACGCCCGCGAAGGGGCGGCGCCGGCCGCCGCCGGCGCCGACTACACGGCGGTGACGACGGCGCGCACGCTGTCCTTCGCCATCGGCGACACCACCGCGACCTTCACCGTGGCCACCACCGAGGACAGGGTCGACGAGCCGGACGAGACCTTCCTGGTCAGGCTCGCCGGCGCCACCGGCGCCACCGTCACCGACGACGAGGCCGTGGGCACCATCACCGACGACGACGACGCGCCGACGGGCATCGCGCTGTCGGTGGATCCGACCTCGGTGGCGGAGGACGCGGCCGCGGCGGCCACCGTCACCGTCACCGCGACGGTGACGGGCAGCACCACCTACGCGGCGGCGACCACGGTGGCGGTGACGGTGGGGGACAGCGGCGACAGCGCCGTGTCGGGCACCGACTACGCCGCGGTCTCGAACTTCAACATCACCATCCCCGCCGGGCAGGCGAGCGCGGAGGGCACGTTCAGCCTCGACCCGACCGACGACAGCGTCGCCGAGGGCGCCGAGACGCTGACGGTGTCCGGCGCCTCGGGCAGCATTGCCGTGACCGACGCCGAGGTCACCATCGCCGACGACGACGGTTCGCCGACGGCGACGTTGGCGCTGACCCCCGCCACTATTGATGAAAGCGGCGCCACCAATGTCAGCATGGTGACTGCGAGCTTAAGCTCGGCGAGCAGCGAGGCGCTGACGCTGACGGTGTCGGCGGGGGCGGGGGTGACGGTGAGCGACAACAAGGTGCTGACCATCGCCGCCGGCCAGGCCGCGAGCACCGGCACGGTGACGCTGACCGCCATTGACAACGACGTGGACGCGGCCGACCTCGAGGTCACGGTGTCGGCGGCGGCCGCGGGCGGCAACGGCGTGGCCAACCCGGACGATGTGACCCTGACGGTGGCCGACGACGACACCCGCGGCGTGACGGTGGCCGGCGCCCCGCTCACCCTGGCCGAGGCCGACAACGCCGACACCAGCGATGCCAAGGAAAACGAGGCCAGCTACACCGTGGTGCTGATGAGCGAGCCGACGGCCGACGTGACGGTGACCCTCACCAACCCCAGCGGCTCGCCGGTGACGCTCGACAAGACCCGCCTCACCTTCACCGCCGAGGACTGGAGCACGGCCCAGACGGTGACGGTGACGGCCACCGACGACAGCATCGACAACGCGGGCGATGAGCGCACCGCGACCCTCGCCCACGACGTCAGCGGCGGCGGCTACGGGGCGACGGAGGATTTCGAGGTGGCGGTCACGGTCACGGACGACGACGCGGCGCCGACGGCGCTGACGCTGACGGTCGACGCCGACACCGGCGCCGAGGGGGTGCAGGCGTCCGTCGCCGAGGGCGGCGGGGCGAAGACCGCGCGCGTCACCGCGACCCTGGCCGGCGCCGCCACCTTCGCCACGGCGACGACGGTGACGGTGGCGGTGGGCGCCGCCGCCGACAGCGCCACCGAAGGCACCGACTACGCCGCCGTCGCCGACCAGACCCTCACCATCGCCGCCGGGGAGCGGAGCGGCCATGCGGAGTTCACGCTGACGCCGACCCAGGATGTGCTCGCCGAGGGCGCCGAGGCCATCAGCCTGGACGGCACGGCGACGGGCCTCACCGTGACCGGGGCGACGCTCTCGCTCACCGACGACGACGCCGCCCCGACGGGCATCACGCTCTCGGTCTCGCCCGCCGCCGTCGGCGAGGGCGCGGGCGAGACCGGGGTCACGGTGACCGCCACGGTGAACGGCGCCACCCGCTATCCGGACGCGAAGACGGTGCGGGTGACGGTGGGCGGCGGCACCGCGACCGCCGGCGCCGACTACGCCGCGGTGTCGGCCTTCGACATCACCATCGCGGCCGGGGCGGCCAGCGGGGAGGCGGATTTCGACCTGACGCCCACCCAGGACACGGTGGCCGAGGGCGCCGAGACCATCGATGTGAGCGGCGCCGCCACCGGCCTCGCGGTGACCAAGGCGACCCTGTCGCTCACCGACGACGACACGGCCCCCACCCTCGCCATCGCCGACGCGAGCGCCGCCGAGGGCGACGCCGTCACCTTCACCGTCACCCGCGCCGGGGCGACGGGGGCGGCGGCGACGGTGCGGTGGGCCACCGCCGCCGACGCCCGCGAAGGGGCGGCGCCGGCCGCCGCCGGCGCCGACTACACGGCGGTGACGACGGCGCGCACGCTGTCCTTCGCCATCGGCGACACCACCGCGACCTTCACCGTGGCCACCACCGAGGACAGGGTCGACGAGCCGGACGAGACCTTCCTGGTCAGGCTCGCCGGCGCCACCGGCGCCACCGTCACCGACGACGAGGCCGTGGGCACCATCACCGACGACGACGACGCGCCGACGGGCATCGCGCTGTCGGTGGATCCGACCTCGGTGGCGGAGGACGCGGCCGCGGCGGTCACCGTCACCGTCACCGCGACGGTGACGGGCGGCACCACCTACGCGGCGGCGACCGCGGTCACCGTCTCGGTGGGCGACAGCGCCGACAGCGCCGAATCCGGCACCGACTACGCCGCGGTCTCGAACTTCAACATCACCATCCCCGCCGGGCAGGCGAGCGCGGAGGGCACGTTCAGCCTCGACCCGACCGACGACAGCGTCGCCGAGGGCGCCGAGACGCTGACGGTGTCCGGCGCCTCGGGCAGCATTGCCGTGACCGACGCCGAGGTCACCATCGCCGACGACGACGGTTCGCCGACGGCGACGTTGGCGCTGACCCCCGCCACTATTGATGAAAGCGGCGCCACCAATGTCAGCATGGTGACTGCGAGCTTAAGCTCGGCGAGCAGCGAGGTGCTGACGCTGACGGTGTCGGCGGGCGCGGGGGTGACGCTGAGCAGCAACAAGGTGCTCACTATTGCCGCCGGGCAGACGGCGAGCGCGGGCACGGTCACCCTCACCGCCATCGACAACGACGTGGACGCGGCCGACCTGATCGTGACAGTGTCGGCGACGGCGAGCGGTGGCAACGGCGTGGCTGCCCCGGCGAACCAGACCCTCACCATCACCGACGACGACACCCGGGGCGTGACGGTGTCGCCCAACTCGCTGACGCTAGCGGAGGTTGACGATGGCACCACCGAGAACGCCAAGGAGAACGAGGGCAGCTACACGGTGGTGCTGACGAGCGAGCCCACCGCCGACGTAACGGTCGCCCTCACCGCCCAGACGAACTCTCCGGTGACACTCGACAAGACCTCGCTCACCTTCACCGCCGCCACCTGGGACGACCCCCAGACGGTCACCGTCACGGCGGTGGACGACAGCATCGACAACCCGAACGACCGGCGCTCGGCGCGCATCGTTCATGCTGTCAGCGGTGGTGGCTACGGGACGGCGGAGAACTTCGATGTGTCCGTCACGGTGACCGACGACGACGCGGCGCCGACGCCGACGCCGACGGCGACGCTGGTGCTCGATCCCGCGACCATCGACGAGAGCGGCGCCACCAATGCCAGCACGGTGACGGCGAGCCTGAGCGCGGCGAGCAGCGCGGCGCTGACGCTCACCGTGTCGGCGGGGATGGGGGTGACGCTGAGCGACAACAAGATCCTGACCATCGCCGCCGGCCAGACCGCGAGCACCGGCGTGGTCACCCTCACCGCCATCGACAACGACGTGGACGCGGCCGACCTGAGCGTGACGGTGTCGGCGACGGCGAGCGGCGGCAACGGCGTCGCCAACCCGGCCAACGTCACCCTCACCATCACCGACGACGATGAAGCGGCGATCACGCTCATGCCCAGCTCGATTGAAATTCCGATGGGCGGGCAGCGCGCCTACCAGGTGATGCTGTCGAGCGAGCCGAGCACGACCGTGAAGGTCGTCATCGAAGAATCCGTCGATGGCTATGTGACTTGTGCGCCGCAGGAGCTTGAGTTCACCTTGTCGGACTGGATGAAACCGCAAACCGTGATGGTGACCGCCAACGGCGACTCGAACGGCGATTTCGTCGTGCAAGCGCAGGACGACGAGGACGGCATGGACTTGCTGGAGCTGCTGCACACCGCCAGCGGCAACGAGTACGAAGGCGTGAAAGCCGAGATGTCCGTGGAGGTGCTGGCGATCGAATCTCTCACGCCAGATTCCCTCGCCATCTCGGTGGACGATGCCGAAGGCCCCGAAGGCGACTGGCTGGAGTTCCGGGTGCATCTGTCGCAGCCGTCGCCGGGCGGCGTGCGGGTGAAATACCGCACCACTTCCGGGGAGGCCTGGGGCTTGAGGGTGCCTCGGGACGACGGGGTGAACTGGGACGAAAGGGACTACGACACCGTCGACGGCGTCCTGCGTTTCGATGCGGGCGAGCAGGAGAAGATCGTGCGCGTGTGGGCGCGCGCCGACGACGGGCATTACGATCCCGGCGAGACCTTCTTCTTTGACATCTACGACCCCGTGGGCGCGGCGCTCGCCAATCCCAACAACGAATATCCGCTGCCGCTGGCGCCGGAGGTCATGGGCCGGGTGGGCATCAACTCGGCGGACGGGAAATTGGTCTGGGCGAGCAGCCGCATGAGCCGGGCCATCGGCACCATCACCGGCGAAATGCCCGACCCGCTCGAGGTGTCGATCAGCGTAAACAGGGATGTGGTCACCGAAGGCGACGACTACACGATCATACGGGTGACGGCCACCGCGCCCTACGGCGCGCGCCGTTCCATCCGCATTCCGCTGACGTGCGGCGGCGGCACCGCCGAGGCGGACGACTTTGTCTGCCCCACGGGCCTGACCATTCATCACGGCGAAGCCTACGGACAAGCGGGCTTCGAGATCCGCCAGGACGACGACACCGACGACGAGACCTTCACGATCGCCATCGGCGAACCATTGACCACCGACGCTGCTGGCACGAATGCCACATTCGTCCGCGGCGCCGTCGCCTCGGTCGATCTGACCGTGCTCGACGACGACAGCGGCTCCGTCGGGAACGACCCCTACGACGGGCTGACCGTGTCGATCGCCGACGCTACCGCGCAGGAAGGCACGGAGGATCTGTGGTTCGAGGTCACACTGAACCGGCCGGCGCCGGGTCCGGTGACGTTCCATGCGGAATCCGAATCGGGCACCGCGCGCTCGCCCAACGACTACCAGTACTTGGCCAGGAGGGAAATCCGCTTTGAGGAGGGCGAGCGGCTGCAGCGGCTGCCGGTGTGGGTGCATGATGACGACATCGACGAGGGCAGCGAAACGATGACCGTGGTGCTGTCCAATCTCCAGCCCGCCGGGGTCGCGTTCGCCCGGGATCGCGCGACCGGCACCATCGAGAACTCGGACCCAATGCCAGCGGCGTGGCTGGCGCGCTTCGGGCGCACGGTCGCCGACCAGGCCTTGAGCAGCGTTGCCGACCGGGTGCGGGCATCTCGGGAGCCCGGCTTCAAGGGAACCCTGCCGACGCCCACCCGCAGCGGGCCTGCCGAAGCCGGGCGTTACGGCGATCCCTCCATGGGCGCTCCCGGCCGGATGGGCGCGAATCCGGACAGCGCCGGGCAGAGACCGGGAACGGCGCCGATGGCCGGGCCGCAGGGAACGTCGCCAATGGCGCCGCAGCGCGGATCGACCGTTTCCGGCGGAGGCGGGCTGGCCGCAATGCCCGGCCTGCCCCCGAACGGCGGCGGCAGGCTCGAGGACGACCTTTCCACCGGCATGACGATGCTGCGGCAATTGGCCACAGGGTCCTTCACGCACACTCTGGAGGCCGGCCCGAGGGGTGGCAGCTTGGCTTGGTGGGGCACGGGGGCGCTGTCGCAGTTCTCCGGCCGAACCCAAGGCTTAAGCCTTGACGGGGAGGTTCTGACCTTGACCTTGGGTGCGGACTACGGACGCGACCGCTGGCTGGCCGGCGTCGGGCTGCTGCAGTCGCTGGGCCGCGGCGAGTGGTCGGGCGAGGCGTCCGGGGAGCTGTCGGCTTCGCTCACGTCGGTCACGCCCTATGCGGCCTGGTTCCCAAGCGAGCGCTTGGAGCTTTGGGGCACCGTCGGCCACGGCTGGGGAACGCTGTCCCTCGAACTGGGAGACGACGAAAGCCCGCAAGAGCGGATCGAGACCGGTCTGGGCTGGCGCATGGCCTCAATTGGCGGGCGCGGCGAGCTGCTGGGCGCGTCCCGAGAAAGCGGCCTCGGGCTGGCGGTGACCGGCGATGCCCTGTGGACCGAGACCGCATCGGCGCGCGCCAAGGGGCTGGTCTCCGCGCAGGCTGCGGTCACCCGCCTGCGCCTTGGCCTGGAGGGTCGCTGGACGGTGCGGCTCGGCGACAGCGGCAGCCTGACGCCGAGGCTCGAGTTGGGCGCTCGCCGCGACGGCGGGGATGCGGAGACGGGCAGCGGGTCGTACGTCGGTGCCGGGCTGGCATGGACCCTTCCCCGGCGCGGCCTCTCGCTGGATCTTGAGGGCCAGACGCTGGTCGCCCATGCCGACGACGCCCTCCGGGACTGGGGCTTCTCAGCCTCGTTCAAGCTCGATCCGCGCCCGGACACCGAACTCGGGCCGTCGCTGTCCCTGACGCAGGAGCTGGGGGGACAAGCGGGCGGCGGGATGCAGGCCATGTTCTCGCCGACCGCGCTCCTGCCGAGCGGATCGCCAACGAGCGCCGGCGGGCGTTGGAAGGCGGAGCTGGGCTACGGGCTGCCCGCCTACGGCAAGCGCTTCACAGCGGTCCCCCAGTTGAGCTACGGACTCTCGGCCTCGGACCGGGAGTACGGCTTCGGCTGGCGGCTCGCGCCGGCGGAGAGCGGCCCTGACCTGACGCTTGGCCTGCAGGCGACGAGGCGCGAGAGCGAACAGGGGCCGCCCGACCACGGGATCACCATTGAAGTCCGCGCCCAGTGGTAGGCCGCGCATTCCAATTTCGATTTGGCGCCGACATCGGCGGCTAGAACGGCCACGGGATGATCACACTGATTTGCGGGACGGGGCACCGGGAGCCCGCGCCCCCGCGATTCAGGGCGCGGGGGGCGCGGGCGGCGCCGGCGGCGGCGCGTTCCCCGCGGGGTCGGCGGCCGACCAGTTGGCGAGGCGGCCCGCCGGGTCTTCGACGAGGCTCATGACGGCGAGGTCGGCGTCCGCGGCGACGCGCAGGCGCCACTTGCCGGCGCCGTCGCCGAGCGCGCCCGAGTCGACGGCGTCCGCCTCCCCGGACTCCAGCCGGGCGGCGGTCAGTTCGACGGCGCCGCGCGCGGGCACCCGCACCGCCACGGCGGTGCCGGGCGAGGCGCCCGCGTCGTCGGTGCCTTCGACCGTCGCGGACGCCGCCGCCGGGCCGCGGTTCACCAGGCGCAGCCGGCCGCGCTGTCGGGTGTTGGAGCCCGGGTTGAGGGTCGCCACCCGGTGGACGCCGTCGGCGGACGGGGCGACCGCGCCCATGGCCGTCACGAAGCCGCCGGCGTGGCGCACGTAGGCGCCCGCCCGGAGGTCGATGTCGGCCGACAGTTCCAGCCGCCAGTCGCCGGCGCCGGCGCCGGCGGCGCCGTCGAGGCCCTTGGCGGGGTTGCCGAGCTCCAAATCCTCGGAGTTGAGGTGTTTGGCCTCGCGCGCGCCGAGGCCCAGGGTCAGGGGCCCGTAGGCGCGCCCGGCGTCGTCGAACGCGCGCAGGGTGACCGCGCCGGCGCGGTCGGAGGCGTTCGCCAGGCGGACGAAGCCGCGGCGGCCGAGCGGGTCGGAGGCGGCCGGGAACAGGGGGGCGCGGCGGACGCCGGCGTCGTCCGCGGGCAGTTCCGCCGACAGGTTGGCGAGGTGCCCGCCGGGGCTGGACAGCAGGCCCATGGCCACCAGGGGCGCGTCCGCGGCGATCGCCAGGCGCCACTTGCCGCGGCCGTCGCCGAGGCCGGCCTGGGGCGCCCCGCAGTCCAGCCCGCGGCCGGACTCCAGGGCGGCCGCGTCGACCTCGCAGGCGGCGCCGGGGGGCAGCGTCAGGCGCACCGGGGCGCCGGGCGAGGCGCCCGCGTCGTCGGTGCCCGTCACCGTCGCGCGCGCCTCGGCGGCGGTCGGGTTCACCAGCCGCAGGCGGCTGACCTGGTCGGTGTTGCCGGCCGGGTTGAAGAAGAGCAGCCGCAGGGCGCCGCCGGGGCCGCGCGGGGCCGTCGCGGCCATGGCCGTGGCGAAGCCGTCGGCGGCGCGCAGCAGGGGGAGCGCCCCGGCGTCCGCGCCGGCGAACGCCAGCCGCCAGCCGCCCGTGCCGGGGCCGGCGGCGCCGTCGAGGCCCTTGGCGGGGTTGCCCGCCTCCAGGTCGTCCGAGTTGAAGTGTTTCGCCTCGCGCGCGCCGAGGCGCAGGGTCAGCGGGGCGTATTGACGCCCGGCGTCGTCGGTGGGCGTCACCGCGACCGCCGCGGGCGCGTCGGCGCGGTTGACCACCCGCACGAACCCCCGCAGGAAGGGGTGCGAGGCCGGCGGCAGGTACCAGGCCGCCGCGGGCGCGGCGACGGTGACGGCGAGGCGCTGCGAGGCGGAGCGGCCGCGCCGGTCGGTGGCGGTGATCCGGATCTCGGCCGCGCCGGGCGCCAGCCCGCGCACGGTGAGCGTGGCGCCGTCCACGGACGCGGCGGCCACCGCCGGGTCCGACGAGACGGCCGCGTACTCCAGGGCGCCCCCGCCCGGGGCGCGGAAGGCGTCCGACAGGTCCAGCGACAGCGCCGCGCCCGCGGCCAGGGCGCGGGGCTCCAGCCCGCCCGCGACCTCCGGCGGCGGCGGAGGCGGAGGCGGATCATCGTCGTCCCTGACCATCACGGACGCGACGGCGTTGGCGTCGTGGGGCGAATAGCCGTTTCCGCCAAGGACGGTCACCATGATGGCGCCGTTGGGCTCGTCGGCGCTGTCGTTCACCGTGGGCACGGTCAGCGTCGCCGTGCCGCCGGTGCCCACCGTCACCATGCGGGTTCCGGTCTGGGCGGGATCCGCGAAGCGGCCGGTTTGGGCGACGTTGACCCGCACGCTGAGGCTGGCCGAGGGGGCCGGGCTGGCCGTCAGGGTGAAGCGCGCGGTTCCGCCCTCGGTCACTGCGGCAGCGTCGCCCGCAACGCTCACCGCCGGCGTGTTCGGTGGCGTGTTCGGCGGCGGATCGTCATTGTCCGTGATGGTCAGCATGTGGACGTTCGGCGAACCCACCACGTAGCCCGAGCCGCTGGCCAGCGTCAGCACCACGGCCTCGGCGCCTTCATCGTCGCCGTCATCGATGATCGCCACGGGAATGTTCACGCTCGTCGCGCCGCCCGAAACCGAAACCGTGCCGGAAAGCGCGGCGTAGTCCGCGCCCGCCCTCGCCATGCCGCTCACCGAGTAGCGCAGCCTGATGCCGGACGACGGCGCCGGAGAGAGGCTCACCGCCACGTTGCGCGTGCCCGCGCCCTCGCCGGCGCTGGACGACGCGCTGGCGAAGCTCGCCGTCGGCAGCGGATCGTCATTGTCGGTGATGGTCAGCGTATGCGCGCTCCGCGAACCCACCGTGTAGCCCGAGCCGCCGGTCAGCGTCAGCACCAGGGTCTCGGCGGCTTCATCCGCGGCGTCGTCGGTGATGCGCACGGGAATGTTCACGCTCGTTGCGCCGCTCGAAACCGATACGGCGCCCGGGAGCGCGGCGTAGTCCGCGCCCGGCGTTGCCGAGCCGCTCACCGCGTAGCTCAGCCTGATGGTGGATGGCGGCGCCGAGGAGAGGCTCACCGCCACGTTGCGCGTGCCCGCGCCCTCGCCGGCGCTGGACGACGCCCTGGCGAAGCTCGCCGTCGGCACCACTCGGGTGAAGGTGAGCCTGGCCAGGGGCTGGCCGTTGAACGGGGCGGTGTTGCGAATGCTGGTGATGGTTCCCTGCGGCGAGGTGGCTGTGTTGCTCAGCGAGAAGCCGCTGCCGTTCTCCGTGCCCGCATCGTAGGGATGCAAGTCCACTGAGAGGCTGGTCCGCCATTGGTTTGAGCCATCAAGCAGGGAGAGGCCCGAGACGCCAACAAACCAATCCGGACTGGGCGCGACCATCGAGAGGAGCGTGACCAACGGGTGGGACTTGGTGGCTTGGAAATTTGTGCTCACTTGCGACGTGGCTCCGATGAAGCTACTGCCAAATTCCAAGCGCCTGCCGACCTGGCTGCTGGCATTGATCTCACTTGTGAAAGTGCTGATTCCGCCAAGCTCCGCCACGAGTTCAACCCCCGCAGTGGCCATGCCGCCCACCTGCCAAAAGGTCACCTGGCTGTTGTGCGTGGCGCCGATCAGCGTGGTGAAGTGGGCGCCCCCCGGCAAACTGCTTTGCGTTATTTTGTCCGCGGTCCAAGTGCCCGTGAACGTGACCCTGTAGTTGGCGGCGGAATCCGTTTCCTGGGCTTGGGCCGCGTCGGGCGCCCAAACGGCGAGCAGCACGGCGGCGAGCAGGCCGAGGCGGCAGGAACGGGAACGACCGGGTCGCTTGTCGTCTGGCATGGTTTGTGTACCCTCAGGCAGCACTCTCGATCCCGAAGGTTACTCGTTCGCTGTTCGGCAATCCAGCGCCCGACGGGGGTGCCGGTAGCTGTGCCGGAACTCGTGCTCAGCATCCGCGGACGGGTTATGGTGCGGTTTTCAATGCCGCCTGTGGTCAACCGGGCCGTTCTTGTGCCCGATCCGGCTTGGGCGGGTGCGATTAGTGGAGTTGATCCGATGAATGCCTCGGTTGCCTATGTGGATGTGGAAGATCCCGGACAGCGCATCGACAACTATCTCATGCGGGTACTGAAGCCGGTGCCCAAGGCGCGCATTTACCGCATGTTGCGGCGCGGCGAGGTGCGCGTGAATGGTGGCCGTGTCAAGCCGACCTATCGCGTTCAGGCCGGCGATAGAATCCGTGTGCCGCCCGTGCGCGGGGTACCGCCCTGGTCGGCATCCGCCGCACACCGGCCGTTGCACGGCTTGCCGCCGGCGCGGGTGCTATTCGAGGACAAGGCGCTGCTGGTGCTCGACAAACCGGCCGGTTTGGCGGTACACGGGGGCAGTGGCGTGACGTTTGGCCTGATCGAAGCGCTGCGCGCCCTGCGCCTTGAGCCGTTTCTGGAACTCGCGCATCGCCTTGACCGGGAAACCTCGGGCTGCCTGATTTTGGTGAAATCCCGCAGCGCCTTGAAGTTGCTGCACAGCATGCAACGCGAAAGAGCGATTGTGAAATCCTATGATCTGTTGGTTGCGGGACGATGGCCGCGGGCGCTCAACCGGGTGGACTTGCCGCTATACCGATATGTAACCGCGAGCGGGGAGCGCCGGGTGCGAGTCGCCGATCACGGCAAGCCGTCATGCACCCGCTTCCGCAACATGGGCGTTGCCGCGACGGCAACCTGGTTGCGCGCCCGCTTGCAGACCGGCAGAACCCACCAGATACGGGTCCACGCGACGGCCTCCGGGCATCCGATTCTTGGCGACGACAAGTACGCAACCCGGGCTTCGGCGCACTGTTCCCGCCAAGGCGGTGCCCGGCGGCTTTGTTTGCACGCGAGCCAACTGCAATTTGAGTGGGAGGGCAGGCGGCTCTGTATTGAGGCGCCGTTGCCGGCGGCTTTTGCAACGGTCTGGTGGCGTTTGTCGGGTGCCATGCCGCCAACTAATTCGGGCTAGCCGCCTTGAGGGCTTCGAGTGGATTCAAGCCGGCCCGCCTGAGCATGTCGCAAAGCCGAATCAGCGGCAGCCCGATGAGAGCGCTGGGGTCGCCGCTGCGGATGCTTTCCACAAGCGTGATGCCGAGCCGCTCGGAGCGGAAGGCGGCGGCGCAGCCGAAGGGTTGTTCGTGGTCAACATAGGCCGCGATTTCCGTATCGGTCAGGCTGCGGAAAGCCACTTCAGTGACTTCGACGCCAAGCTCGCAGGTCTGGCCGACGGGGCCCTGCGAAAGCCGTTGAGTTGGGGTCGGGTGGATGGCCTTTGTCGGCGCATCCTGGCTTGCCGTGGCGGCGGTCGGCGGCAACGCTTGATGAGGCTGGACGCGATCTTCAGGGTCTTCCGGGGAAAATGGGTTGGTCATGCGGCTTGCGTCTGGCGGCGTTGCGGCAATGACGCAGAGCCCGGTCAGGAACTGCACGCGCCGCCCGGAAAGCCACCGCAATTGGGTGACCGCCGTGGCCCGGTCGCCAGGCTTGCCTAAGATGATGGATGGTGCCGCATCGACAACGGCCGCAATCTGGTCCGAGCCGATGACAACGGCACCCGGATGCTGAACCGCCACCGCCCGCGCCTTCGCCAAAGACAGGCGCTGCACCAGCTGGGCCGGTGTTTCGTTGGGCAGGGGCGCTTCGTCCACGTTCGGCGCAATCGTCTCGAAGGGCCGCCGCAATCGAGCCAGCAGTTCCCGACGGTACGGGGAAGACGAAGCGAGAATCAAGTTCATTAAGGAAGCGCCGCATCCAATAGGTCCGTTGGATAGCGCGCTAGGATACCTTTACACCACCATGGCGTGTACCTATGATGCGCGCCCTTGCCGGGGAGCCTGTGCAATTTTGGTCAGGAGGCGGGAGTGGCCCAGGACGAACGATTACCGCTGAGGTCGTTGGCGGCACAAGCGGCGGTTATTGAGCGGTCTGTGGATGTCTGTGCGTTGCCACGGTTTCGGCGGCTCTGCAAAGCGAGCGAAGGCATCCGTGTGTGGCTTTCGTTCGGCCTTGGGGACGAAGCTGTTGTGCGTATTAACGGAACCCTGAGCGCGACCGTGCTCGTCGATTGCCAGCGCTGCCTTGATGATGTGGCGGTTGAGTTGCGCTCGGCATTCTCGGTCCTCGTTGTCACCAACGAGACCGACGCCGCCCGATTGGCCGACCGTGGCGACCTCCTTGAGGTTGAGTCCTTGACGCCGACATTGGCCGAAGTGATCGAAGACGAGCTGATATTGACGCTGCCCATGCGACCGTGCGAGCGGCAGCATTGCGAAAAAGCACCGGCCTTGGCGTATCCACCGCCAAGGCAGCGGAACAAGCCATTTGCATCACTGGATAGGCTTATGAAAAATTCATTCATTTAAATGAGTTATATCTGATATTTGATCGTTTTTTGAATTATTCGACCGGAGGCTAATAGAGCGTCCCGCACAGCATCCACTGAAGTCCATCATTGCCGGGTTATGCACTGCTCAGTGAAAGTTGGCGGCGCACTACATCTGTGCGATCAGCGGCTTGTGCTGGTCTTATATGCCGCCTGTCCGACCCCGGGTTCCCCCGATTTTAACCAGAGGCTACCAAGGAAAATTGATATGGCCGTTCAACAGAGCAAATCCTCCCGTGCCCGTCGCGACAAGCGGCGCGCCCACGACCGTCTGCGCAAACCGACCTTGTCCACCGATCCGCATACCGGTGAAACCCACAGACGTCATCATGTCACCGCCGACGGCTTTTACCGGGGGCGCCAGATCCTTGATCGCGAAGAATGACGGATTCGCTTCGTCGTTGTTCCGCGCCGGCGGTGCCTTAGCATGACATTCGGTTTCGTTTTCCCCGGCCAGGGCTCGCAAAGCGTAGGCATGCTTGGCGATCTGGCGTCGGTGCATGGGTCGGTACGGCACCGTTTCGAGGAGGCGGGGGATGCCATCGGTATGGATCTTTGGGGCATCGTGCAAAATGGCGACGAGGCGGCGCTGGCCGCCACCGCCGTGGCGCAACCCGCGCTGCTGACCGCAAGTTTTTCACTGTGGGAGCTTTGGTGCCGGCATTCGCGGCAGCGGCCGGTTGCCTTGGCCGGCCACAGTCTCGGTGAATACTCGGCGTTGCTTTGCGGGGGTGCGTTTGCGTTTGTTGATGCCGTGCAACTGGTACACCGTCGCGGCCAGCTCATGCAGGCGGCGGTGCCGCGAGGCCAAGGTGCCATGGCCGCCATATTGGGCTTGGACGCCGAAGACGTCGAAAGCTGCTGCGCCGCCGTTGATGGTTTGGTGTCCGCGGCTAACTACAATGCGCCCGGTCAGACCGTTATAGCCGGTGCGGCGGCGGCGGTGGAGCGGGCCGTGGCGCAATGCAAGGCCGCGGGGGCGCGCCGAGTTGCATTGCTCGACGTAAGCGGCCCCTTTCACTGCGTACTCATGGCACCGGCGGGCGAGCGCTTCGCCGCCGCACTCGCGGACGTGGCCATCAAGACACCCGAGATCGATGTCGTTCACAATGTTGATGCGCGGGTGGCCCGCTCCGCCACCGAGATACGCGCCAAGTTGCTGCGCCAACTCACCACACCGGTTTATTGGATTGACTGCATACGCGAATTGCGTGTACTGGGCGTTGAAGCGCTCGTTGAATGTGGGCCGGGCAAGGTGCTTGCCGGTTTGGCGAAGCGTATTGATCGGTCATTGCGGCTGTGGTCAATCGGTGATCTTGAGGGGCTGAACTCGGCGCTGGAGGCCCAGACTTGCTAGCGCTTGTAACGGGCGCGTCCCGGGGCATCGGGGCCGGCATCGCCGAGATACTCGCCGGGCGCGGCTTGCGTGTGGTCGGCACGGCCACCACCGATGCCGGCGCGGCGCGCATCGACGCATTACTCGGCGCGGCGGGGGAGGGGCGACGCCTGGACATCCGCGACCCGGATGATGTCGATCGCTTTTTCAAGGAGCTTGGCGACGGCCCCGGCCTACCCCAGGTCTTGGTGAACAATGCCGGTATCACCCGGGATAATCTGATGCTGCGCATGGCGGCGGAGGAATGGAACGCGGTGATCGATACGAACCTCAGCGGCCTGTATCGCATCACCAGGCCGGTGTTGCGCGGTATGTTGAGGGCGCGCTGGGGGCGCGTGGTTAACCTGAGCTCCGTGGTGGCGAGAAGCGGCAATCCGGGCCAGGCCAACTATGTTGCCGCCAAGGCCGGTATTGAGGGCTTTACCCGGGCACTGGCCTTGGAAGTCGCATCCCGCGGCATCACCGTCAATGCCGTGGCACCCGGCTACGTTGCCACCGACATGACCGCCGCCCTACCGGCGGGACAGGCGGAGGATTTGCGGCAGCGCATCCCGGCCGGCCGTATGGGCAGCCCCTCGGATATCGCCGCGACGGTGGCGTTTTTGGTGAGTGACGCGGCCAGCTACATCACCGGCGAAACCCTGCATGTCAACGGCGGATTACACCTCGGCTAGCGGCTCCCGGCCCGCTTTTGTCATCTTGAACTAGCTCGGCACGGTCTATAGAATGCGCTCCGCTCTGCCCCCCCATTAACCGGATCGGGAGACATCATTCAGCATGAGTAGCGTCGAAGAACGAGTCAAGAAGTTAATTTGCGAACAACTTGGCGTGAAGGAGGAAGAGGTTAAGGATGAAGCCTCTTTTGTCGAAGATCTTGGAGCGGATTCACTCGACACGGTGGAATTGGTGATGGCTCTCGAAGAAGAGTTCGAAACCGAAATTCCCGACGAAGAAGCCGAAAAAATCACCACGGTCAAGGAAGCCATCGGCTACATCCTCGCCCACCAATAACAGGAATCGCCTGATCCAATCCCCCTTGGTGTCCTGTCACGCAGGGGGCCCGCCGCATGGAAACCCCGGCAGGAGCATGACAAAGCGCAGAGTGGTTATCACCGGGATGGGTGCTGTGACCCCCCTCGGCAACAACGTTGACGGTGCTTGGCGTAACGCCATTGCCGGCCGCAGCGGTGTGGGGCGGCTCGACAAGTTCGACACCACCGATTATCCGGTCACCGTTGCCGCCCAAGTCCGGGATTTTGACCCCGAGCTCTATATGCCGCGCAAGGAAGTGCGGCGGCGCGACCCATTCGTTCAGTTCGGCATTGCCGCCGCTATACAGGCCATTACCGATGCGGGCCTGCCGAGCGAACCGGAGGATGCCCATCGCTATGGCATTGCGATCGGTTCCGGCATCGGCGGCCTGCAAACCATTGAAGACTCCCACTCGGTTCTAATCAGCAGCGGGCCAAGGCGCATCTCGCCGTTTTTCGTGCCCGCCACCGTGATCAATATGGTCAGTGGCAATCTGTCCATCCAGTTTGGCTATACCGGGCCGAATCTGGCCTTGGCCACCGCCTGCACCACCGGCACCCATTGCTTGGGCCTCGCGGCGCGCCTGATTCAGTACGGCGATGCGGACGTTATGGTTGCGGGTGGTTCCGAATACGGCACCTCCCCGATTACCGTCGCCGCCTTCTGTTCGATGAAGGCGTTATCCTCCCGCAACGACGACCCGGAAGCCGCCAGTCGGCCCTGGGATCGGGATCGGGACGGCTTCGTGCTTGGCGAAGGCGCTGCCGTGCTGGTGCTTGAGGAGCACGGGCGCGCCCGTGCGCGGGGCGCAAAAATTTATGCGGAGCTATTGGGTTTTGGCATGAGCGGGGATGCCCACCACATCACCAGCCCGCTTGAGGACGGCGCGGGTGGTATCGCCTGTATGGAAAATGCGTTGCGCGATGCCGGGCTCAGTCCCGCATCCGTGGACTATATCAATGCCCACGGAACTTCCACGCCGCTTGGCGATGTTGCCGAAACCAAAATGATCAAGCAGGTGTTCGGCGCGGATACCGGCGTTGCGGTGAGTTCCACCAAGTCCATGACGGGCCACTTGCTCGGCGCGGCCGGTTCGCTGGAAGCCATCTTCACCATCTTGGCCATTCGCGACGGCATCTGCCCGCCAACCATCAACCTGGAGAACCCGGGCGAGGGCTGCGATCTCGACTATATCCCCAATAAGGCCCGTGAGCTGCCTATGCGCGTTGGGCTCAGCAATTCCTTCGGCTTCGGCGGCACCAACGGCACCCTAATCTTCGGCGCCGTATGACCTGGAAAAACCGGCTACCCGCCGCTCGATTGCGTGTTTGGGGGGGCCTGTTGCTCATGATCGTTGTCGCTGGCCTTGGTACCGCCGCGCTTTACCTGCGGCATTGGTGGACCACGCCCCTGCCCATCAGCGAGGACTTGGTGGTGGATGTTCGAGACGGTGATACCGTCGCCGACCTCGCCGAGCGGTTGCGGGACGCCGGCCTGTTGGAACTGCCTCGGCTGTTGCGCTGGATGACCCGCATCCACGGCTTTGCCGGTTCCCTCAAAGTGGGGGAGTATGGGTTGCGCTACGGCGACACGCCCGAACGCCTGATCTTGCGCATCGTCTCGGGCGAGGTGGTGAGCTACCAATTTCGCATCGTCGAAGGCGTGCGCATCACCGATGTGCTGAAGGAACTGCGCGCCAAGCCGAAAATTCAGCAGACGCTCAAGGGCGTGGCTGCCGGCGACTTGCTCGCGGCCCTGGGTGTTGATGGCGAAGCTCAAACCCGGCATGGCGAGGGCTGGTTTTTCCCCGACACCTATCGCTATTCGGCGGGGGATGAAGATCGGGCATTGCTCATGCGCGCCCATCGCAAGATGCGTTGGGAACTGGGCATGGTTTGGGAAAACCGGGCCCCGGGGTTGCCCTATCGAAGGCCCTACGAAGCCTTGGTCGCCGCATCCATTGTGGAGAAGGAAACCGGTCTGGCCGCGGACCGCTCGCATGTGAGCCAGGTGATTGCCGCGCGCCTTGACAAAAATATGCTGCTGCAAATGGATCCCACGGTCATCTACGGCCTCGGCGACGGCTTCGGCGGTCATCTGACGCGCACCCACCTTAAAACAGCGACCCCCTACAATACCTATGTACATAAGGGCCTGCCGCCCACACCCATTGGCTTGCCGGGACGCGATGCGTTGCGTGCCGCAGTCAATCCCAGCGGTTCCCCCTATCTTTACTTCGTCTCCCGAGGCGACGGTTCCAGCGAATTTTCGACCACCCTTGAGGAACATTTGGCCGCCGTTCGACGGTATCGGCCCTAGGCTGCCTGGTGCCAGCATCACATTGACCGAAGGAGTGGCTGTGCGGGGTGTTTTCATTACGCTGGAGGGAATCGAAGGGGTTGGCAAAACCACCAACCTGGCCTTTATTTGCGAGCAAATCCGCACGGCCGGCATTGATGTTGTGTGTACCCGCGAACCGGGCGGTACGCCCTTGGCCGAGGAGATCCGTGACCTGTTGCTGGCGGTGCGGGAGGAACCCGTCACCGAACTGGCGGAACTGCTGTTGGTGTTTGCGGCCCGCAGCCAGCATCTGGCGCACTGCATTGAGCCGGCCCTGCAGGCTGGCAAATGGGTGGTCAGCGACCGGTTTACCGATGCGACCCACGCCTATCAGGGCGGTGGCCGGGGTCTGGATTCGACCACCATCGGGGCCCTGGAAACCTTGGTACAGGGCCACTTCCAGCCGCAGCTCACCCTCTATCTGGATGCGCCGGTTGATGCGCTTGCCGCACGGCTATCGGGCCGCGACCGCGACCGCTTTGAGCGCGAACGGCGGGATTTCTTTGAGCGGGTGCGCGCCCGCTATCTGGCGTGCGCCAAGCAAAACAAGCGTTTTGTGGTGATCGATGCCGCCCGGCCTTTGGCGCAAGTGCAGGAAGATATCGTCAAGACGCTGGCGCCGCTGATCGGGGCGGTAACGAGCTGATGGATTTACCTTGGCAGGAACCGCTACGGGCGCGCTTGGGCGAGGCCGTCGATGGCGGTCGCCTGGCTCACGCGATCTTGCTGACCGGCTACCCGGGATGGGGCGAAACGGAACTGTGCGGTTGGCTGGCGTTGCGTTTGCTGGGTGTCGATTTGGCGCGCTGCCCGCGCGATTTGGCGCATCCGGATTTCCGTTGGATTGCTCCGGATGGCGGGTCGATCAAGGTGGACTCGATCCGTGCCCTGGCTGACTTCGCCCTCGGAACAGCGCAGATTGCCGGTGCCAAGGTAGCGGTTATCGAGTGCGCCCACGGCATGAATGTCAATGCGCAGAACGCGCTCCTCAAAACGCTGGAAGAGCCGCCCGGGCCCATGCACCTAATCTTGGGTAGCGACAGCGCGGGCTCGCTGATGGCAACGGTACGCAGCCGCTGCCAGACATTTGCGGTGCCCCGCGACCGGGCCGCGGCCGCGCGCTGGATTCGCCAGCCCGCCGCCAAGGCGCTACTTGACGATTACGACGGTGCGCCATTGTTGGCGCTGCGGGGAGCGGCATCGGGCGAGCGACCGATGGCGGCAATGCTTGCGGAACTGGCCGAGGGCCGCTCCATCCTGGATGAACTGCTCGGGCTGGACGCGAACCTGCTTTGCGCTCGATGGATGCGTTGCCTCGTGCGCACTCTAGCCGGAGAAACCCAGGCGGCTGTCGGCAAAAATCTACACCCTCGTCGAGCCATGGCCTTTGCCGATGAACTGACTCGTTTTCACGACCAGGTTGGACGGGCGGGCGGTGCCAATGTTCGGCTTTTACTCGAACGGCTTTGCCATCATTGGCAAGTGCTGCTGCGAGCGTCCTAATCCGCCTATCGCACGAATCCGTGGCGCGGGGTTGCGGGCCTGGTACTCGGCGGCGAGGCGCCTCGGTTTCCCTGGCTGCGCCGGCATCACAGATTTCTGCGGAAGAAATCCAAAATCAGATTGAAGCGGTGGATCGAAACGTCGCGTTCCTGTAGGGCGTGCTTGGCACCGGGATAGGCCATCAACTCAAAAGGATAATGGCGGCGTTGCAATGCGCGAATCAATTTCGCCGTATGGGCGAAGAGTACGTTGTCGTCGGCCAGGCCATGCATCACCAGCAATTTCCCTTGCATGCCGTCGAGCCAGGCAAAAACGGAACTTGTCTCGTAGCCTTCCGGGTTCGCATCGGGATGGCCGAGAAAGCGCTCGGTGTAGTGTGTATCGTAAAGTCGCCAATCCGTGACCGGTGCCACGCTGACGCCGGCGCGGAACAACTCCGGCGCCTTGGCCAAACACATCAGCGACATGTAACCCCCGTAGCTGTGGCCGAAGACCCCGATCCGTTGTCCATCAACCCAATCGAGGCCGGCGGCGTAACGGGCCCCCAAAACTTGATCGCGAACTTCGGCATCGCCCAGGCGCCGAAACAGCGGCGCTTCGAATGCGGGGCCCCGATTGGCGCTGCCCCGATTGTCGAGTTCCAACACCGCAAAGCCGTTTTGGGCGAACAGCTGCAAGGTCACCGGTGGCCAGGCGTTGCGGACGATTTGCGCGCCCGGCCCGCCGTAGACCCAGACGATCAGCGGAAAGCCCGATGGCGGCTTCTGTTGCCCGCCCGGCGTGGGACGGGTTAGGCGGAAGTGCAGCTTTTGGCCGTCTTCGGCCTCCAGGCTGCCGAGGGTGGGGGTTGCAGGGATTTGTCGCTGCCCGTCGGCGCACCCGCTTGGGCTGGACGGCCAGGCCAGCACGCGCGGCTCAGCCCGTGCCGGGCCAAACCGCAACTCGCCGGGGTTGCCGAGATCGCTGTACCAATCCAGTAGAGCCTTGCCGTTTTCGCTGACCAGGGGTTCGTGCCAGCCGGATGCGGTTGCTTGACGAGGTTTCCCGGTTGCCAGGTCCACCCGGATTAGATGACGTTCCGTAGGTACCTTCAGCCACCCCGACACCAGTGCGCGGTGCCGGTTTGCGTGCAGGATTTTCTCGATGTGGCCGGTGCCGCGGGTGACTTGTTCAAGCGCTCCCGCACGGTGGCGAAACAGCTGGCCGGTGCCGCTGCGCTCGGAGATAAAAAGATAGTCCGCCTTGCCGATGGCGGTGAAACTCGGGTTCAGATTGATCCAGGTCTCGGACTGCTCCTCGAACAACAGCCGGGGTGCCGATGCCGATGGCCCAACGACCTTAACGCGCAGCCGGTTTTGCGCACGGTTTTGCACGGCGAGCACGAGCTTGCCGTGGGCGAATTGAACCCGTGCCAGATAGTCCCCGGGCTCGTCGGCGTAGTCGAGCCAGTCTGTTGCGCCGGAGTTCAGGCTGTACCATCCCAGCGTCACCCTCGGGTTCTCGGTGCCGGTGAAGGGATAACGTTGTGCCACCGTTGCGAGGTTCTCGGTGCCGAAACGCCGGATTGACGCAACGGCCGCTTCATCAACCCGGGTGAAGACAATGGCGGCCTCATCCGGGTGCCACCAATGTCCCTCGAATCGGTGCATCTCTTCCTGGGCGAGAAAGTCCGCCGTTCCGAAACTGATGGTTTCATCTTGGGAGCGCGCCACCACTCGTTCGATGGTGCTGTCGGGGTGCCAGTAAAACAGGCTGCGGTCGCGCACATAGCTGACGAATCGGCCCCGCGGCGAGAGCTGGATATCCGTATAGCCATGGGCACCGGGCGTGGCCCGGCCAATGCTTCGGTCGGCCACTGTAAAGAGATAGCCGGCGCCGCCGGCCTTGACAAGCAGCCGGTCGCTGTTGGCGTTCCAGGCGTGGCCGGTAATGCCGTGACCGAACAGGCGCTTTCTCTCCTGTTGGTCCTGTTCCGCGCCATTGGCGCCGGCACTCGGCAAGTCGGTGGCCGCCAGCCAGCAGCCCAACTCACCGCTTTGGAGAGCCAATCCCCACAAGTCGAGCCGCTCCCGGTCGTCGCTTGCGATACTCAGAAAACTGGCGAAGCGTCCGTCCGGCGACAAACGCAGCTCGCGCGGCGGACTCGGTACCGGCGGCGAGCCGCCGAACAGCCGCTTGGGGGTCAGCGCCCTGCTCATTGGTGTCGGGCGGCGAAGGCTGTGCGGGTGAGGTTGCGGGCGCCGGTTGCCGTGACCAGAATGTTGTCTTCAATACGGATGCCGCCAAAGGGCAATAAGCTCTCGACCAGCGGCCAATTGACCTCCGCCGCGGCGGCCTCGGCGCGCAATTTGTTGAGTAGCATGGGAATGAAATAAAGGCCCGGCTCGATCGTGAACACCATCCCCGCCTCGGTTCGGCGGGTAAGCCGCAGTGATGGATATTCGATCGGTGGTGGCGATTGATCGCCGGTGCTATTCATTTGATGGCCGGCCACATCGTGTACCTGCAGGCCAAGCAGATGCCCCAAGCCATGCGGCAAAAAGGTGCGCGATATGCCCAATTCGAACGCCGCCTCGGCGCTGCAACGCACCAAACCAAACTCGACGAGCAGGGCGCACAGGCGCCGGTGCATGGCAACGTGCAGGTCGAGATACTCAAGCCCCGGTGCAATGCCATCAATCAATGCTCGCTGCTCGGCATCGAGCGCGTCGATGAGCTGTCCGAATAGATCGCCCCGAACGGCTGTGTGGGTGCGGGTAATATCCGAGGCGTAACCGCGGTGGCTGGCGCCGGCGTCAATGAGAAAACTGTGCCTCGGGTTGGGTGGGGCGCTGTCGTAGTGGCAGTAATGTAAAAAAGCGGCATGCTCGTTTTGGGCGATGATGCAGGGGTAGGGCAGTTCGGTCTCCGTGGTCCCCGCTGCGACCAGGTAAGCCCGCAATATTTCCCGCTCGGCCGCGCCCTGGTGGAACGCCTCGCGCGCCGCCAAATGACCGGCGACACCCAGCTCGGTGGCTTGGACGATACAGTCGATCTCAAATTCCGTTTTGCGTCCGCGTTGGTAGTGCAAATGGTCAATAAGCGCGGGCGGGTTGAGCGATTGCTCGGACAAGGTCGCATGTTCACCGATCTCGGCGACTCGCCCCAAGTTTTCGACCGCGCTCCGTGCCGCTTGGCGAAGTGCCGCCAAGTCGCCGTAAACCTCAAGATTGAAACAGCGTTCGGCCCAGCTTGGCGCTCGCTGCGGCAGGCGCCAGTAGTCCTGGGGTTCCAGGAAGAAGAGCCTTGGTCGCCGCCGCGGCGCGAACAACAGCAGGGCTTGTTCGCAACGGCTATTGGGGAACCACAGGGCGAAATGGGGATTGGGCCGGAAGGGCGGCGCCTCGTCGTCGAACAGATAGTTGCGGGGCGCACCCGCCGCCACCAGTATGGCATCGAATGGCGCTGCCTCCAGTGCCATCGTCCACCGCCGCGCCACAATCTCCAGATGGCGCCGATAGCGCTTTTCGCTGGTCGGGTTCACCGAGCAATTATAGCGTTCATCGGTTTTCGGGAAGAAGCGGCGGCGTTGAATTTTTCCGCCCCTGTATGCTGGCTTCCCGGCGGTGGATTCTGGTAGATTGTGCGGCGATCAATTCGATCCTTCCACAACGGACCCGAATGGAGGATTCATGGCGGAATACGCCTATGTTGCCCCTAACAGCGTCGCGGATGCGGTGGGCATTTTACAAGACCACGTCGGCGGCGGCCGGCGCGCCCAATGTTTGGCCGGCGGCACCGATCTTATCGTGCAGATGCGCGGCACCGACCGGGCGCCGCGCACCATCGTCGATATCAAACAGCTTGAGGAAACCAACCGGATCGACCTTGATGGCGACGATATTTACATCGGCGCCGCCATTCCCAGCGCGGTACTCGATGAAAACGCAGAACTCAAGCGCCTGTTCCCCGGCCTGCTTGAGTCGGGTTATCTGATCGGTTCAACACAAATTCAGGGCCGCGCCACACTCGGCGGCAACCTCTGCAATGCTTCCCCCGCCGCCGATACCATTCCGGCGATGATTGCCAATCGAGGCCGGTGCCTGATCGTCGGCCCCGATGGAACTCGGCAAATACCCGTTGCCGAGTTCTGCACCGGTGTCGGTCAGAACGCCTTGCGGGCCGGCGAATTTCTGCTGGGTCTGCATTTCCCGCGCCCCGCCCCGAATACCGGCGATGCCTATCTGCGCTTCATTCCGCGCACGGAAATGGACATCGCCGTGGCTGGTGCGGGCGTGAGCGTCACCCTTGACGCCAATGGCCTGTGTACGGCGGCCTGCGTCGGTATCGGCGCGGTTGCGCCAACGCCTTTGGTCGTTCCGGCCGCCGCCGAGGCGCTGGTCGGCACCCTGGTGGACGAGGCCGCGCTCACCGCCGCCGGCGCTGCCTGCACCGCCGCCGCCTCGCCCATTGCCGACAAGCGGGGCACCGTGGAATATCGGCGCAAGGTGGTGGCCGTGCTCTGCCGGCGCGCCGGGGCCATCGCTCGCGACCGCGCCCGCAACGCAGCCTGAGGAGTTTATTCGCTATGACCAAGGTGCATGTTCAAACCAGCATCAACGACGAAAGCGTCGAGTTCCTGTGTTTGCCGCAGCAAACGCTCTTGGAGGCGCTGCGCGATATTGTCGGACGCCAGGGTACAAAAGAAGGCTGTGGCACCGGCGACTGTGGCGCCTGTTCCGTTTTGATCAACGGTCGGCTGGTGTGTTCCTGCCTGGTTTTCGCCGTTGAGGCGGAAGGTGCCGAGGTAACCACCATTGAGGGCATTGCCAGCGACGGCAATCTGCACCCCGTGCAGCAAAAATTCCTGGAGCATGCCGCCTTACAGTGCGGCATCTGCACCCCGGGTTTGATTGTCGCCGTCAAAGCCTTGCTTGACCGTGACCCCGACCCCGACGAAGAGACCATACGCTACTGGCTGGCTGGCAACCTGTGCCGCTGCACCGGCTACGATAAGATCGTTCGAGCGGTGCAGGATGCGGCCAAGGAACTGGCTTATCAGGCTTAGGACGACATTGACCAACCACAGGACTGGATAAGGAGGTGCTTCGTGGCCGAAGCGGTTGATTTCAAATATGTCGGCACTCGTCCGGTACGCCCGGATGGGGTGGATAAAGTTACCGGGCGCGCCCAATACGGCGCCGACCAAGACCTGCCGAATATGCTCTACGGCAAGGTGCTGCGCAGCCCCCACGCCCATGCGCGCATTAAAAGCGTCGATGTTTCCGGTGCGCTCGCCATGGACGGTGTCTACGCCGCCCTCTCCGGCCAGGATTTCCCGATCTGTAAGGAGGGCACGACCCTTGGTGGCGAGGGCGGTGGTTCCGTGGGCGACCTGGCAAAGAATGTCATGGCGCGGGACAAGGCCCTTTATCACGGCCATGCCGTGGCGGCCGTGGCCGCTAATTCGCTCGAACTCGCCGAGCGCGCCCTCGACGCCATCAGGGTGGAATACGAGGTCCTGCCGCCGGTGCTCGATGTGTTGGCGGCGATGCGGGCGGATTCCCCCTTGCTTGACGAAAACTGCTTTACCGCGAACCTGCCCGAAAAGCCGGATAAACCCAGTAACGTGGCTTCCGTGATGGCGCTGACTCGCGGCAATGTGCAGGAGGGCTTCGAACAGGCGGATGTTGTTGTCGAGGGCGAATATCGCATTCCCATGGCGCATCAGGGCTATATTGAGCCGCACGCCTGCACCGCCACGGTCAATGAAGCGGGCAAGGCAACCGTTTGGTGCTGCACCCAGGGGCATTTCGACTTCCGCGCGATGACCGCCAAAATTCTCGATTGGAATATCGGTGATCTCAAGTTCATCGCCAGTGAAATCGGCGGCGGCTTTGGCGGCAAAACCGTGGTTTATCTGGAACCGGTGGCCATCATGCTGGCTAAGCAGGCCAACCGTCCCGTCAAGATGGTTATGACCCGCGAAGAGGTTTTTCGCGCCACCGGGCCAACCTCCGGCAGCGTTTGCCGGGTCAAGGTCGGCGCGCGCCGCGATGGCCGCATTACCGCCGCCAAGGCTTGGCTCGCCTACGAGGCTGGTGCCTTTGCGGGGGCACCCATCGGCCCCGGTGCCATGGCGATCTTCGCTCCCTATGACTTGGAGAATTTTATGGTCGAGGCGAGCGAGGTGTTGGTAAACAAGCCGAAGGTAGCGGCCTATCGAGCCCCCGGGGCACCGCAATCCATGCACGCCATGGAAGTGGCGCTCGACGATCTCGCCCGGCAACTCGGTATGGACCCGCTCGATCTGCGTTTGAAAAATGCGGCCGATGAGGGTACGCAAGCCCCTTACGGACCGAAATTCCCCGCCATCGGCTTCAAGGCCTGCCTGGAAGCCGCCAAAAAACACCCGAATTATCTGGCACCGGTGCCGCAAGGCGCGGGCCGCGGCGTCGCTGCGGGATTTTGGTTCAATGTGGGCATGCAATCGAGTGCCGAAGTGCGCCTCAATGAGGATGGCAGCGCCATTGTTATGGAAGGCAACCCCGATATTGGCGGTTCGCGCGCTTCCATGTGTCTGATGGCCGCCGAAACCCTGGGTATTCCCTACGAAAGTGTCAGGGCCTACATCGGCGATACCGAAAGCACGGGTTTCTGCAACGTCACCGGCGGCAGCCGCACCACTTTCGCTACCGGGCTGGCCGTGGTGCGTGCTTGCGAAGACATCATTAGCCAGTGCAAAACACGGGTTGCCGCGACCTGGGGTGTGGACGAGGACCAGGTGGAGTGGCAAGACGGCCAAGCGGTGCCGGCAGCCGGGGTCAATGCCGAGGTGACACCGATGAGCCTGGCCGATATCGCGGCCGGCGCCGGCAAAACCGGTGGGCCGATCTTGGGGCGCGCCTCGCTCAATGCACAGGGTGCCGGCGCCAGTTTTTCGATCAATTTCACGGATCTAAAAGTTGACTCGGAAACCGGCAAAGTGGATGTATTGTCGTTCACGGCGATTCAGGATGCGGGCAAGGCCATCCATCCGGATTACGTCGAGGGGCAAATGCAGGGTGGCGCTTCCCAAGGCTTGGGCTGGGCGCTTAACGAGGAATACATCTACGACGCAAACGGTGTCATGGAAAACGCCGGCTTTCTCGACTACCGCATACCGGTGGCGTCTGATTTGCCGATGATTGATACCCAGATTGTGGAAGTAGCCAATCCGAGCCATCCCTACGGTGTGCGTGGCGTGGGCGAAACGCCCATTGTTGCGCCGCTGGCGGCGGCCGCCAACGCCGTGCGCGATGCCACCGGAATCCGCATCAATGATCTGCCGCTGTCGCCGCCGCGCGTCCTGGCTGCACTTGAGGGTGCTTGAGAGGATTCTGAACCGGCACGGCGCTGGGTTGTCCATCAAAACCGTTGGTTAAACGGGCGGCGCGAACGCGGTTAATGATGTGCGCCGTTCGTTTTGGCCGCAACCGCAATTCGTGAAGCCTCATCCGCTATGGCAAAGGTTGTCTTCCCCGATCATCTGTTGTCCGCCACCGGCGGTCGACGAGAGGCCGTGGTGGTCGCGGAAAACTACCGCGAACTCGTGGCTAAGCTTGAACAACAGTGGCCGGGTATTGCCGAGCGGCTATCGCAAGCGGCGGTTGCCATTGATGGCCAAATTTATCAAGACGCCTTTCTCGAACCCATCGAACCCAACAGCGAGATTTTTTTCATGCCGCGTATTGAGGGGGGCTAGGAGCCTCTGCCTGCGAAATTCGCGGCTTTTCGCTCTCGCGACTTCCGCAGGCAGAGACTCCCGGGCTCCCGGCTTCGTTAATGCTGCGGGCTAAACCGGTAGCCCAGGCCGCGCACCGTTTGAATGAGCTGATGCAAGCCGTGCGGCTTTAGGGCATTGCGCAGGCGCAGTATGTGGACATCGACCGTTCGCTCCTCAACATAGATGCTGCGACCCCACACCCGGTCGAGCAACTGCGAGCGGCTGAATGCGCGGTCGGGGTGGCGCATTAACAACTCAAGCAGGCGGAAATCCGTCGGCCCGATTTGCAAAGTGCTGTCGCGCACGAGCAGTTTGTGGGAATTGAGGTCGAGTTGCAGATCGCCCTCGCGCAGCACACCGTCTTCCGGGCTGCCCGCACGGCGCAGTAAGGCACGCATGCGAGCCACAAGTTCCTTGGGCGAAAACGGCTTGGTTACATAGTCGTCTATGCCCGAATCGAAGCTCTTGAGTTTATCGGTTTCTTCGCCACGGGCGGTCAGCATAATCATCGGCAGCCCGGCGGTATGCTCGTCGTTGCGCAAGCGGCGTGCGAGGTCGATGCCGCTCATGCGCGGCAACATCCAGTCGATAATCAACAGCGAGGGCAGGCGCCCTTCGAGCTGTTTGAGCGCTTCTTCCGCGCTCGCCGCCGCATCGACTTCAAAGCCGCTGCGTGACAGGGTGAAGCCGAGCATTTCGCGGATTTCCTGCTCATCCTCAACAATCAGCACGGAGTTACTCATAGGGTTTGCCGGATCCTGTTATGCCAACGGCAGTTTGAAACCGGATTGTTACAATTTGATGAAAGCCGCACGATATTTATGACACATGGGTTGGTGAATTTAACCATTCCGAAGGCGCAGGCTCCTGGCCGACCGACCCCGGCAACTTTTGTCGTCAAGGCGTTGGGGTGTCGTCCCGCCAAGCGGTTGCTGGGATAGGCCGGCTAAAACGCCCGGCTTGCCTTGGTCGATAACCGGGGCTGTGTTACAAAGTGCGCCTTTTGCAGGAGGCATCCTAATGGGAACCAAGATTCAACTGAAGTCCGCCGACGGATTCGGATTTGCCGCCTACCAGGCACTGCCCGCGGGCGCGGCCCAAGCCGGGCTGGTCGTCATCCAAGAGATATTCGGTGTCAACAACCACATTCGCGAGGTGGCGGACGGTTACGCGGCCGATGGTTATGCGGTGGTGGCACCACAGATCTTCGACCGAGTCGAGGCCGATGTGGAACTCGGCTATGCGGAGGGCGATATGGCTCGCGGTATCGAGCTTGCCTTCCAAAAATTGCAGATGCCAAACACCTTGGCGGACTTGCGGGCGGCGATTGGTCATGCCTCCCAATACGGCAAGGTGGGCGTTGTGGGCTATTGTTTTGGTGGCCTCCTTACCTGGTTGTCGGCCTGCGAACTCGATGGCGTAACGGCGGCGGCCTGCTACTACGGTGGCGGTATCGCCGGGGAAGCTGGACGCTCCCCAAAATGTCCCGCCATCATGCACTTCGGCGAACTCGATGCCCACATTCCCATGACAGACGTTGACAAGATCAAAGCGGCCCAGCCGGAGGTTCCGGTATACGTCTACGATGCCGACCACGGCTTCAACTGCGACCACCGGGGCAGCTACAACGCGGCAAGCGCCAAACTCGCCCGCCAGCGCACCCTCGACTTCTTCGCCGACAAGCTCGGCTGAGGCCGCGCCGCTCCGGCGGCCTGGACCGCGGTCGCTCCGCTCCCTCCGCCTAGGCGCCGGAACGGCGGAACCCGGGGGCGGCCAAGGGGGACATCTCTGCTTTGCGTTGACAGCGCCATGTTGAATCTTGACATCCTATCCATGTATGTTGATGCTTCGCGCACTTAAAACGGGGGAGGCGAATGTCGCCGGTGGCCTTTGCGTTACCGGGCGGTCGTCCCGTCAAGCAATTTAGACATTTCCGGCTGCAATCCAACAATTCCGCAGGAACTCGTATGAAGAAAAGACTAACCCTTTGGTTTTCCGTGTCGGCTTTGGCGCTGGCCGTCGGGCTCGGCCTCAAGGCTCAGGCGGCGACGCTGGCAGACATCTACCAGGTGGCCGAACGCATCAATCAACAGGCCAAGGTATCCCAAGCCAAGATTGATACGTTGACCGAAGAAACCCGACAGTTGCTCAGCCAATACAAAACGGTGTTGAAGCAAGTCGAGGGGCTGCGGGTGTTCAACCGCCAACTTGACAGGCAGATTGCGGCGCAAAATCAAGAAATGGAGCAGCTGGCCCAGTCGATCGACGAGGTCACGCTGATCGAGCGGCAGATCATTCCGCTGATGCTGCGCATGATCGAGGGGCTTGATCAGTTTGTCAGCCTCGATATGCCTTTCCTGCTCGACGAACGCTACAATCGCATCGAGACGTTGCGCGAAACCATGGACCGCGCCGATGTCGCCGTCTCCGAGAAGTTCTCTCAGGTGCTGCGCGCCTTCCAGATCGAAAACGAATACGGGCGCACCATGGAAGCCTACGCCGACACCATCGAAATCGATGGCGTTGCCCGCAAGGTCGATGTGCTCAAGATGGGGCGGGTCAGCCTCGTCTACCAAACCCCGGATGGTGAGGAAACCGGTATGTGGAACACCGCCACCGGCGCATGGGAGCCGTTGGACGATGATTTCACCACCCCGGTTCGCAACGGCATTCGCATGGCCCGCAAACAACTCTCCGTCGATATGTTGACCCTGCCCATCACCGGCCCGGAGGCGTAATCCAAATGAATCGAGTTCAACGCCTCATTTTTCTCGGCGCCCTGACCGTTGCCGCTCCCTTGGTAATGGCCCAGGAGGGCGCTAGCGGTGCCGATACCCAGCCGGTTAAGGCCAACAGCCTGGATGAGTTGCTGCGCAATGTCGAAGAACGACGTATCGTCGAGTCGCGCGAACACAGGCAGCGTGAGCAGCGCTTTCAAAACGATAAGACGGCGCAAGCCGAACTGCTTGCCGATGCGGAAGGACAACGCCGTTCCGAGGAACGGCGCTCCGACCGCCTGGAAACCCAATTCGACGAAAATGAAATTCGGCTGCGCAATCTTCAGGAACAACTCGACCGCCGATTGGGTTCGTTGCGTGAACTATTCGGTGTGCTGCAACAGGTTGCCGGCGACACCCGGGGGGTGTTTGAAAGCTCCCTAATCTCCGCCGAGTTTCCCAATCGCGGGGAATGGTTGGGTGAACTGGCCGCCAAGATGGGCACGGCCAGTCAGCTTGCCAGCATTGAAGAAATGGAAACCCTTTGGTTTGAACTCCAGCGTGAAATGACCGAGTCGGGCCGCATCAGCCGATTTCCGGGTACCATCACCAGGTTGGACGGCGATCAAACACCCGCCGACATCATTCGCGTCGGCGCCTTCGCCCTGCTTGGTGACGGCGAATATCTCAATTACGACCCCGACGACGGTTCCGTGGTCGAACTGGCACGCCAGCCGGCGGCTCGCTTCACGGGCACTGTTGAAGACCTTGAGGAAGCGGAGGCGGGCGAAGTGGTGGCCGTGGCCATCGACCCGACGCGGGGTTCGCTGCTGTCGTTGCTCATTCAGGCCGCGACCATCGGCGAGCGTGTTGGCTCCTTCTTCGGCGGCATCGCCAAGGGCGAATGCTACCTGCCGTTTTGTGACGGCCAGGGCGGCTATGTCGGTTCCGTTATCATCCTGGGCGGCATCATCGGCGTGTTGCTGGCCTTCGAGCGGTTGATTACGCTGTCCATGACCGGTGCCAAGGTCAATGCACAGAAGCGTTCCGATACGGCCGATACGGGCAATCCATTAGGCCGCGTGCTCACTGTTTATCGCGAGAATCAGACCGTGGATGTGGAAACGCTGGAGTTGAAACTCGGCGAAGCGATTATGGCGGAGACACCCAAGATATCGAGAAACGTGACGCTCATTCAGGTGATATCGGTGGTCGCACCCCTTCTGGGTCTCCTGGGCACCGTTATCGGCATGATCCTGACCTTCCAGGCAATCACGCTGTTCGGCACGGGCGACCCCAAGACGATGGCCGGCGGTATCTCCACCGCGTTGATGACCACGGTGCTTGGCCTGTGCGTCGCTATTCCCACCACCTTGCTGCACGCCATCGTGGCGCAGCGCAGCCGTTCGGTGATTCACGTTTTAGAGGAACAAACCCAGGGCATTATCGCCGACCACGCCGAGCGGTCGGGGCAGGCGCTGGCCTAGGTTCGGGCGATGTTGGGGGACGCCTATCTCGCCATCGTCCAGTTCATGGAGCAGGGCGGCAACGTACTCTTTCTGATCGCCGCCCTGACATTCCTGATGTGGACTCTCATCTTCGAGCGGCTCTGGTATTTCAATTCAGATCACAAGCGCGTTATTCGCGAAGCCGGCGATGTTTGGGAGGGTCGTCCGGAGCGGCGTTCCTGGAGTGCCCATCAGATTCGCGACCGGATGATTTCCGAAACATCCAATACCATCACCGGCAGCCTGCCGCTCATCCAAACCTGTGTGACACTCTGCCCGCTCTTGGGGCTGTTGGGTACCGTTACCGGCATGATCTCGGTTTTCGATGCCATGGCGACCCAAGGCGGCAATGCCCGCTCCATGGCGGCGGGCGTATCCATGGCGACGATTCCCACCATGTGCGGCATGATTGCCTCCTTGTCCGGTTTGCTTGGCAGCACCTTGGTTAAGCGGAAGGTGGATTTCGAGGTGGAATCGTTCGAACGACAACTCGCCACCGACCACTGAGCGAATACGCGGCGGATTAAGGAGGCGGACGGGGAGGCAATATGGCTCGAAAAGGCAGCCGATTCTCACGCAGCGACGACGAATCGGACATCAATCTTACCCCGATGCTCGACGTGGTTTTCATCATGTTGATCTTCTTTATCGTGACCGCCACCTTCATCAAGCAGGCCGGCATTGAGGTGTTGCGTCCCGAAGCCGTCTCAGCCGAACAAAAACCAACGGTCAGCGTACTGGTCGCCATTGGCGAAAACGGTGAGATCTGGATTGATAAGCGACGGGTGGAGCCCGGTGCCGTGCGCGCTCAAATTGAACGTTTGCACGCCGAGAACCCGAAGGGCGGGTTGGTTATTCAAGCGGACAAGGGCGCTCGCTACGAGTTGTTGAAGGCCGTGTTGACGGCGGCCAGGGGAGCGGGCTTGAGTGAGGTGGCCGTTTCGACGGAGGGTGCTTAATCATGATACTGCGAATGACGTTCGGTATTGCATTGGGGGCGGTGGCCACCTTCTTTCTGTTCCTGCTGATGCAAGCGCTCATCAAGAGCGATAAGAGTCCATTTGACGATGCGGTCACAGGCAAGATTGTCGATTTTGTGCGCGTTGAAGAGGACATCGACGTTCAAGTGAAACGGCGCAAGCCCAAGCCACCGCCAGAGCCCGATGAACCGCCGCCCGATGTGCCCAAACCCCAATTGGATGCGAGCAATATCACCCAAGGCGTCGAGATTGGTGCCGTTGATGTGCAACTCGACCTCAATGTGGGCGGCTCGGGCGGCTTTAGCTCCGATGGCGAATACTTGCCGATCGTCAAGGTGGCGCCGGTTTATCCGAGACGTGCCCAGACCCGTGGTATCGAGGGTTATGTATTGCTTGAGTTCGTTGTCACCAAGACCGGTGCGGTGCGCGACCCGGTGGTGATCGAGTCGAAGCCGCCGGGCATCTTTGACCGTGCGGCCATTGGCGCGGCACTCAAGTTCAAATACAAGCCGAAGGTCGTGAACGGCGAACCCATTGATGTGGCCGGTGTGCGTAACCGCATCACCTTCGAGTTGCAGGACGGATAATCGATCATGGCTGCCCCAACACGAATCGGTGCGTTATTTGCAGCGCTTTTGCTGGTTGCCTCTGGCTTTGGCATTGGTCCTGTTGGTATCGCCAAGGCCTGGGCGCAGGCACAAGATGAGCGGCCGACCAAGACCCGCCGGGTCCCCTCCATGAGCGAGGCCACCTTCAAAAAACTTGCCGAAGCTCAAGAGTTCATTGACGCCAAAAATCTCGACGGCGCCATCGGCGTACTCAACGGCATGCTGGAGCGCAGCCGACGCTATAACGGTAACGAGATCGGCCAAATCCACAACATGCTTGGCTTCACCTATTTCTCGAAGGAAGACTACGGCCAGGCGATTAGCCATTACGAGGTGGTCATCAAGCAGGGCGAAGAAATTCCCGAAGGCTTGGAAACCACCACCCTCTACACCCTTGCGCAACTCAACTTCGTTGACGAGCGCTTCAGCGAGGCGTTGCGCTATATGCGTCTTTGGCTCGACAAGGCCAACAACCCCGGGCCGGAACCACACATTTTCATGGGCCAGGTTTACTACCAGATGGAGGATTACGCCAACGCCGCCGAACAGATCGAAATCGGCATCGATATCGCCCGCCAACGCGGTACCGATATCAAGGAGAATTGGTGGGCATTGTTGAGTTTTCTGTATTCAGAGCAGGAACAGTGGCCCAAAGTACTGGAGGTCTTGGAAATTTTGGTGCGGGAGTTCCCCAAACGCACTTATTGGATCAGCCTCGCCGGCATTCAGGGTCAGCAGGGTATGGAGAAGGAGCAAGTCTATACCATGATGGCGGCCTACGAGGCGGGATACTTGACCATGCAGTCCGACCTGATGACGCTCGCGGGCTTGCTGATGCAAGAGGAGGTGCCGATTCGCGCCGCGGATGTCATGCAAAAAGCCTTCGATGCAGACCTTGTGGAACGCACGGATACCAATCTGCGCAGTCTTGGCCAAGCCTATCAGTTGGCGCAGGAGGTTGATAAGGCGATTCCGGTGTTTGAGCAGGCGGGTAAACTGTCCGACGAAGGCCGCATCTACGAAAACTTGGCGCAGCTCTACATGGAGGACGACAAGTTTGATTCCTGCGTAACGGCGGCGACCAATGCGTTAAACAAGGGCGGGTTGCGTAAAAAACAAAGCGTCTACATTGTGCGCGGCATGTGCGAATACAACCGTGATGGTCTAACCAAGGCTCGGGAGTCCTTCGTATCTTGCCGAAACGAATCCAGGCAGGCCAGGGATCAGGGCAATCAGCGCGTCTGTCAGCAATGGATCACCTTTATCGACCGTGAGCGGGACCGGCGCCGCCAACTTGCGCTTGCCAACTGAGACTGCCGACAGCACACCCTCCATCCGGCAACGATTGCAGGCCGCATGGGAATCGAAACAATCCCTGCTGTGTGTGGGCCTTGACCCGCTCTCCGACCGGCTACCTCTTGAATTTGTTGGCAAACCCAAGGCTTTTCGGGATTTCTGTTGTGCCATTGTGGATGCCACCGCCACCGAGGTATGCGCTTTCAAACCCCAGATCGCACACTTTGCCGCCGAGTCGGCAGAGCAGCAACTCGTTGAGGTGATTGCCCACATTCACGCCCGTTATCCCGATATTCCCGTCATACTTGATGCGAAGCGCAATGACATAGGCAGCACCGCAGCCCTGTACGCCAAGGAAGCCTTTGAACGCTACGGGGCAGACATCGTTACAGTCAATCCTTATCTTGGCCGCGAGTCGTTGCGGCCTTTTTTGGCTTATCCGGGGCGAGGCGTCGCGGTACTTTGCCGAACCAGCAATGTGGATGCCGGCTGGCTGCAATGCCACCCCTCGGATGAACCCACCTATCTGCGCGTGGCTCGCGCTGTGGCGCAATGGAACGAACAAGGCAACCTGATGTTGGTGGCAGGTGCAACCCATCCGGCGGATCTGGCCCGTATTCGTGCTCTGGCCGAGTCGGTGCCCCTGCTGGTACCGGGGATTGGCGCCCAGGGCGGTGACTTGCGCGCGGCCCTTGCGGCGGGCTTGGATGTGCATGGCCAGGGCCTGGTGGTTAACGCCTCCCGCTCGATTTTGTACGCCGCATCGGAGCATTTTGCGGAGGCGGCGTATCAGGAGGCGCGCCGTCTGCGCGCGACCATGCTGACGATAACCGGCGAGCTGATGGCTCAGAGAGCGGCCTGTCCGGGCTAGACGCCTGGGCCGCGGCCCAATCTATGCAAAGTCACACCAAACCGGACAATGGTCGGAGGGTTTGGTGTCCCCCCGTATTTGGTAGTCGATACCGCAGTCTTTGACTCGGGCAAGCAGTGGTCCGGTTGCCAGAATCAGGTCAATGCGCAAGCCACGTTTAGGCTCCCGTTCAAAGCCCCGGGAGCGATAGTCGAACCAGCTATAAAGCCGCTCGCCCTCTCCAATCCGGGAGCGGTATACATCCGTTAAGCCCCAGTCCATCACCGCTGTCAACCACTGCCGCTCCTCCGGCAGAAAGCAGGTTTTGCCCTCTCTCAGCCAGCGCTTGCGATTGTCTTCGCCAATCCCGATATCCTCGTCTTCCAGCGCCACATTCATATCGCCACTGAGCAACAGGCACTCGTCGGGATTGCAACGCTCCCGCAGAAAGCGCAGCATATCTTGGTAATAGCGCTGCTTGGCCGGAAACTTGACCGGGTGCTTGCGGTTTTCACCCTGCGGAAAGTAGCCGCTGATAACCCGTACAGGATGTTCGCCGAGCGGATAGCGGGCGGTGACGAAGCGGCGCTGCTGGTCGCTTTCCCGCCACGGAAAGCCGCACTGCACCTCCGTGGGTGCCTGCTTGGATAGTAGAGCAACACCGTAGTGCCCTTTTTGGCCGTGCATGACGGTGTGTGGATACCCCATGGCTTGTATCGCCTCCAAGGGGAACAAGCTGTCTTCCACCTTGGTTTCCTGCAGCGCGATAACGTCCGGGGCATGGTTCCTGGTTATCGCCTCAAGCTGATGCAGGCGGGCACGAATTCCGTTGGCGTTGAAGGTGATAAAGCGCATGGCAAAGCTCTCCTTGTGAATTCCGCAGACAAAGGCACTTGGGAGCCTCTGCCTGCGGAATTCACGGCTGCAAATCCGCTTCCGCTCGCCCCTTTGAACGTTCGATTTCGTCAAATATGGCTCGATATTCTCCTCAATCGCCCGCCCAAAGGGGCGGCGGCATCGAATTTTCGCTTTCGCGACTTCCGAAGGCAGAGGCTCCTAGGGGTTAGAATGCGGGAAAGTAAGACCGATTGCTATTAAGGCGGTTGATCGGCATGCGCCTGCCGCGTTGTCGATGCCGCGCCCAGCGGCGCGTCAAGCGCAGGCCGCCAAGATACAAGATCCCAATTCATTGGAATCCAGATTATGTCAGACAAGAAAGTGCGATTTGTTTGGTCCGACCCGCTGATGCTTGATGCCCAACTCAGCGAGGAGGAGCGCATGATTCGGGACAGCGTGTACGGCTATGCCCAAGATCGCTTGATGCCCCGGGTATTGGCAGCGAACCGCGACGAAACCTTTGACCGCGAGATTATGCATGAAATGGGTGCCTTGGGGCTGTTGGGCGCCACCCTTCCCGAGCAATACGGTTGTTCAAACCTGAACTATGTGTCTTACGGCTTGATGGCTCGGGAAATCGAGCGGGTCGATTCGGGCTATCGCTCCGCCATGAGCGTACAGTCTTCGCTGGTTATGTATCCGATACACGCCTATGGCAGCCAGGCGCAACGGGAGAAATACCTGCCGAAACTGGCCACCGGCGAGTGGGTCGGTTGCTTTGGCTTGACAGAGCCGGATCAGGGTTCGGATCCGGGTAATATGACGACTCGCGCCGAGGTCGCCGATGGCGGTTTCGTCTTGAACGGCACCAAAACCTGGATTACCAATGCGCCCATTGCCGATCTGGCCGTGGTTTGGGCCAAGCTCGACGGGGTCATTCGGGGTTTCGTTGTCGAGCGTGGGTTCAGGGGGCTAAGCACCCCCAAAATATCGGGCAAGATGAGTCTGCGCGCCTCCGTGACCGGGCAGATCGTACTCGACAAGGTCTTTGTTCCCGAGGAGAACCTGTTGCCCAACGCCCAGGGTTTGGGCGGGCCCTTCGGGTGTCTGAATCGTGCCCGCTATGGGATTGCTTGGGGATCTATGGGCGCAGCCGAATTTTGTTGGCACGCGGCCCGCTCCTACACGCTCGAACGGCACCAGTTCGGCAAACCCCTGGCCGCCAATCAACTCATACAAAAGAAGCTCACCGACATGCTTACCGAGATTGCACTCGGCTTGCAGGGTTGTTTGCGTGCCGGCCGCCTGTTCGATGAGGGGCGCTTGGCGGTGGAAAATATTTCGTTACTCAAACGCAACAACTGTCGCAAGGCACTTGAGATCGCACGCATGGCTCGGGACATGCACGGTGCCAACGGAATCGCCGGCGAGTATCACGTTATGCGCCATGTGATGAACCTCGAGACCGTCAATACCTATGAAGGTACAGAGGATGTACATGCCCTTATCCTCGGTCGGGCGCAAACGGGATTGCCGGCATTTTAAGCGGGGCGTTACCGCAACCTCCGCCCGCCAGCGTAAGGGGGCAACCCTTCGCTCGCAAAATTGCCGAAGCCCGAATCCGTTGGCGTGTTGAAGCCTCGAAAGACAGGGGTTCCCGGGTCGTTTGCCGACACAATCAACGATGACATCAAACACATATTGGAAACCAGATTTGTCATTAAATCCTCTCAGAAATTGACTTTAGGGCATTGTGCGCCGGGCCTGTACTGGTATTGTTTGTGCCAAGGGTAAGAGGTAGTCAGTTATCTGGAATGGAGAAACCATGATCAATATCCTGTTGGTGGATGACCATCGGCTGTTTCGTTTGGGCGTTGCTAGGATGCTGCCGGAAAGGAAGGGGTTTAAGATAGTCGGCGAAGCGGACAACGCTGAGGATGGCGTTAATTTGGCCCGCAAACATAGGCCACATATCGTCTTGATGGATATGTTGATGCCGGGCATCGGTGGTTTGGAAGCCATTATGCGTATTCGCCGCATTGATCGGAATATCGGGGTTGTCGCACTGACCGCCTGCACTTCCAGTCCTTTCCCGCTACAAGCCATGAAGGCGGGGGCGGTGGGCTATCTGACCAAGGGTGTTGCCCCGGAGGAATTGCACACGGCAATACGCAGGGTTTATTTGGGCAAGCGCTATCTGTGTGCCGAAGTCGCCCAGCAAATTGCCGAAACGGCGTTCGATTCCGATTTTAGCTCGCCCTTCGACCTGCTTTCCGGGCGCGAGATGCAAATCATGCTCATGGTGATTAACTGTCGCAAGGTCAGTGATATCTCAGCCGACTTGCATCTATCACCGAAAACCGTCAACAGCTACCGATACCGAATTTTCGAGAAACTGGGTGTTTCGAGCGATGTGGAACTGGCGTTGTTCGCCGTTCGTCACGGTATGACGCAGATTGATCCGTCGGCCAAGACGGCCAGGCACCTGAGCAAGGAGCCTGTGTCCTAGGAGCCTCTGCCTGCGGAATTCGCGTTATAGTGCGGCTATGAAGGCCGCTGGCGATACCGCCCTGTTCAACTCCGAAGCGTTTTTAGCCAACCTCACCCGCAAGCCGGGCGTGTATCGCATGCTCGACGACCAAGGCCGCTCGCTCTACGTTGGCAAGGCGCGCAGCCTCAGACCTCGTCTGAGCAGCTACTTTCGCGCATCCGGGCTGGCAACCAAGACCATGGCGCTGGTCGCCCGCATCCGCGATATCGAAATCACGGTAACCCATAGCGAAACCGAGGCGCTGTTGCTCGAACAGAGCCTCATCAAGCAGGAACGGCCACCTTACAATGTGGTGCTGCGTGATGATAAATCCTACCCATACATCTATTTGACGGATCAGGCCGACTTCCCGCGTCTCGCTTTTCATCGCGGTGCCCGCCGCAAATCCGGCCGCTATTTTGGGCCATTTCCTTCCGCGAGCGCGGTGCGCGACAGCCTCAATGCCATGCAGAAGCTGTTTCTTGTGCGCCAGTGCGACGATACTTTCTTCAAGAACCGCTCCCGTCCTTGTCTGCAATATCAAATAGAGCGTTGCAGCGCCCCTTGCGTCGGTTTCATCTCATCCGAGTCGTATCGACAGGATGTGGATTTGAGCGTCTTATTTCTGGAAGGCCGCAGCGACCGCGTGCTAGCCACCCTCAAGCAGCGCATGGATGCCGCATCCGAGGCCCTTGATTTCGAGCGCGCCGCCAAATACCGAGACCAAATTGCCCAACTGCGCCGGGTTCAGGAGCAACAATATGTGCATGCGTCCAAGGGGGATGTGGATGTATTTGCGTTGGCGGAAGAGAGCGGCATAGCCTGTGTGCAAGCCCTGTACATTCGGGCGGGCAGAATGCTCGGCCAGCGCACCTGGTTTCCGCGTAACGAGTTACGCCTTGAGCGCGCCGAGCTGATTACCGCCTTTGTATCCCAATACTATCTTGCCGGCAGCGACCGCGATCTTCCGAAAACCATCATTACCTCGGAAGCAATGATCCGTGGGAAACTGTTGGCCGATGCGCTCTCGGCACGCGGTGGCCGTAAAGTGACGCTGGCCTCCGCCGTGCGTGGCCATCGGGCCGGGTGGTTGAAACTTGCCGTTGAAAACGCGGCCATCAGCCTCGCCGCCTATTTGGCCGACAAGCGTAATATCTATGCCCGCTTTATCGGATTGCAGGAGTCGCTGCGGCTTGAGGACGTACCCGAACGGATCGAGTGCTTCGATATCAGCCACACGATGGGTGAGGGCACCGTCGCTTCCTGCGTGGTATTCGACACCAATGGCCCGCTCAAATCCGATTATCGGCGGTTTAATATCGATGGGGTGGCGGCGGGCGATGACTATGGTGCCATGGAACAGGCATTGCGTCGGCGCTATACCCGTCTCAAGCGAGGGGAGGCTGTGCTACCGGGCATTCTATTGATCGATGGCGGACGGGGTCAGTTAAGTCGTGCGCTTGCGGTGTTGAACGAACTGCAGATTGAAGGTGTTTTGGTGTTGGCCATTGCCAAGGGCACGCAGCGCAAACCGGGTCTCGAACGATTCTTCACCGCTGTGGGCCAGATCACCATTTCCGCCCAATCCGATGCGTTCCATCTATTGCAACAGGTCCGCGACGAGGCGCACCGCTTCGCCATCACCGGGCACCGGCAGCGCCGCCAAAAGCGTCGTCGCCGCTCGGCGTTGGACGATATCCCGGGCGTCGGCCCCAAACGTCGCAGGGAACTGTTGACGCACTTTGGTGGGTTAGCGGCGTTGCGGGGCGCGGGCCCCGACGAAATTGCCAAGGTACCGGGCATTAACCGCAAGTTGGCCGATCTGGTGTACGGCAGCCTGCACGCTGAATGAGCGCGATAAAATAAACCGATGAACCTGCCGAACCTGCTGACCTTGTTGCGTATCGTATTGGTGCCGGTCTTTGCATTGGCCTATCTTGCGCCCGGCGGCGCCCTGTACCGATGGGCCGCGATCTTGTTTGCTTTGGCGGCCTTTACGGATTGGCTCGACGGCTACTTGGCGCGGCGGCTCGGCCAAACAACCGACTTCGGCACCTTTCTGGATCCGGTTGCCGACAAGTTGATTGTCGTTACGGCCCTGATACTGCTTATTGGTCAACATGCCAACCTTTGGCTGACGTTGCCGGGCATCGTGATTGTGAGCCGCGAGATATTCATCAGTGCGCTACGAGAATGGATGGCGGAGATGAATCGGCGCGGTCTGGTTGCCGTCACCTGGGTCAGCAAGCTGAAGACGGCGTTGCAAATGGTTGCCATCACCTTGCTGTTGGCCAACGCGCCTAACCTGCACCATCATTGGGTGGTTTCCGGTTATGTGTTGCTCTATGTGGCCGCGTTGATGACGCTCTGGTCCATGTGCATCTACCTGATTGCGGCTTGGCCGACCTTGAAATCGGACTTGAAGCGCAAGCCCTGATCGCGCCCCGCTGCCCCCACATGGCTTGCAGCCGGGTAGGGCGAGGCGGCGGGGCGCTTGGCCGCGGCTGCTCCGCTCCCTCCGCCCAGGCGCCGGAAGGGCGGAACCCGAGGGGTGGCCAGAGGGGACATCTCTGCTTTGCGGGAAAGAGCACATTGCCAGGTAGTGGCTCAGTTCAAACTGATACGAGACCCATTTCTGCTTTGCGTTGACATTGGCAAAACAATGGTGTTAGCCCAAAGCAGTAATGTCCCCTTTGCGCAAAGTTAAAGTGTCCCCTTTTTCATCGGGGAGGGGCTGTCTTGTCGAGTGCGGAGGTGTTGTTGAGCATGCGGGAGTCGGATCGGGCGGGAGTGATTCGCGATGTGGTGGAGAAGCGCCTGTCGCAGCGCGAGGCGGCGTTGCGGCTGCGGTTGAGTGTGCGCCAGGTGAAGCGCCTGGCGGCGCGCTACCGGGAGCGGGGCGCGGCAGGGCTGGTGTCGGGGCGGCGGGGCAAGCGGTCGAACAACGCGATCGACCCGGCGGTGCGCTGTGCGGCGCTGGACCTGGTTCGCGGGCGCTACCCGGATTTCGGTCCGACCCTCGCTTGCGAGAAGCTGGTGGAGGCGCACGGTTTCAAGCTGTCGGCGGAGACGCTGCGGGGCTGGATGATCGAAGACGGGCTGTGGCGGCCGAAGGCGCGTCGGGAGGCGCGCGCGCATCCGAGCCGGCCGCGCCGGGATTGCCTGGGCGATCTGGTGCAGATCGACGGTTCGCCGCACGACTGGTTCGAGGACCGGGGGCCGCGGTGCGCGCTGATCGTGTACGTGGACGACGCGACGTCGCGGCTGCTGGCGATGGGGTTCTGGCCGGCGGAGACGACCGAGGCCTACATGGAGACGACGCGGGCGCATCTGGCGGCCCACGGGCGTCCGGTGGCGTACTACTCGGACCGCCACAGCATATTCCGGGTGAGCCTGCGGGGCCGGGAGGGTGGGTTGACGCAGTTCGGCCGGGCGCTGGGGACGCTGGACATCGCGCCAATCCACGCCGGCAGTCCGCAGGCCAAGGGCCGGGTGGAGCGGGCCAACCGGACGCTGCAGGACCGGCTGGTGAAGGAGATGCGGCTGCGTGGCATCTGCGGCATCGAGGCGGGGAACGCCTACCTGCCGGCGTTCATGGCGGACTACAACCGGCGTTTCGGCGTGGCGGCGCGCAACCCGGCGGACGCGCACCGGGCGGTGTTGCACAACGACCGGGAGCTGGATCTGATCCTGTGCGAGCAGCACGAACGCAAGCTGGCGAAGAACCTGTCGATCAGCTTCGAGGGCGACACCTACCAGGTGACCGGGCAAGGCCGGGGCTACCGGCTGCGGGGTGCCGCGGTGACGGTGTGCAAGGGCTGGAACGGCGCGGTGGCTGTGCTGCGCGACGGCCGCGAGCTGCCGGTCGAGTTGCTTGCCGGGGGCGGGGATCCGCCGCCGGTTGAGGATGGGAAGAGCGTGCGGTCGCGGGTGGACAGGGTCAAGGCGCGGCAGCGGTCCCGGCCGGACTGGAAGCCGCCACCGGACCACCCCTGGCGACGCTCTTTCAAGACCGGCGCGGGGGCGGCCGCCGGATAGCCGCGGCGCGGCCTTGCGCTCCGGTCGCTACGCTCCCTCCGCGCAAGGCCGAAGGGGACATCTCTACTTTGGAGAAAAGGGGACATTTCTACTTTGCTTTGACATTGGCAAAACAATGGGTGAGATATGCGGGCTAAGCCGTTAGAATCGCGCTTTCGCACCGCGAATTTCTTGAGGCTGAGTGGCAGAGTGGCCATGCAGCGGACTGCAACTCCGTTTACGCCGGTTCGATTCCGACCTCAGCCTCCAAATCCACCCCCACTAGGCGCCTCTGCCTTTAGGCGATGCGGCTGAGCGCCTGTTCCGACAGCATCAGCGATGTGCCGATGCGCTCATGCATCTCTTCCAAATCAACGCCTTCGGCGCTTTTCTTGCCCGCGCGGTAGCGGGCGTAGACGCCCTGTGTAATGCAGGCCGACTTCCAGCGGTTGAAGCCCACATAGTAGTCGAGTTTGGACAGATCGCGCCCGGTGCGTTCGGCGTAGCGTTCAGCCAGTTCTGTTCGGGTTGGAAAGCCGGGCGGGGCGGTGGCGGCCTCCGGGCGGACCGGTTCGGTATCGCTGGGATCCGGCCAGACATTCAGCGCATAGGCCAAGTCCGCTAACGGATCGCCCAAGGTGGAAATTTCCCAATCCACCACGGCGGCGACGGAGCAGTTCGGGCTAATCAGGCAGTTGTGCGGCCCATAGTCGCCGTGTACCACGCGAGCCGGCCCCTGATCGGGGATGTTGGCGAGCAGGTATGCACGCAGCTCATGGGCACGCGGATCCTCGTATTCGGCCGCTTCGACCGAAGATGTCCAGGAGCGATACCAAGTGTTGAGCTGCCGTCCCACATAGTTTTCCTTCTTGCCCAGGGCACCGAGTCCGACCGCGTCGGGATCCACCGCGTGCAGATCGCCGAGTACATCGATAAACGATCTGGCCATCTTGACGCGCTGGTCTTGTGGAACCAACCGATTGGTGTCGTCGGCATCGTACAGCGGCTGCCCGTCGATCAAACCCATGACGTAGAACCGGGCCCCGGTCACCTCCGGGTTTGCGCAGAAGCCGAGCGCTTCGGGGACGGGCACCGGCGTTGGGCCCAAGGCGGAGATGAGCGCCCATTCGCGACTCATGTCGTGTGCTTTGGGCAGCAGTTCGCCTTGCGGCGGCCTGCGGATTACAGCTTGTCCGCCCGCGGTGTCGTCGAGGCGATAGGTGAGATTGGAATGGCCACCCTCAAGGCGCGTCCATTTAAACGGGGGGCTGAGGCTCGAAATATGGTTCTTTATCCAGGTTTCCACGGCTTCGACGCGGTAACCTTCCGGGCCCTTGCTTTCATCATGGATCATTTCGGCCCCTATTTGAAAAAACGGAGGATGCCGCATAACAGGACTTGGGTTCCAGAGGCGCAGAGGCGCCTAGCCTGGTTTCGGCACCAACTCGATTTCAAATAACCGGGGCCAGCGTTTGCCGGTCACGAACAGGCGACGCTTGGCCGCATCGTAGGCGATGCCGTTCAATTCGCCGGTGTCGGGTCGCTGAAAGACCAAGGGCAGAATCCCCGCCAAGTCGAGCCAGGAGCGCACTTGGCCTGTATCAGGGTCGATAATGGCGATCCGATCGGTTTGCCAGACGTTGGCGTAGAGATTGCCTTCCACCATCTCCAGTTCGTTGAGTTTTGGCACCGGGCCATTTTCGTCCCGAACCCGTATCGTGCGGCGCACCGCAAAGCTGTTCGGATCCAGAAAGCGGAGATCGGCGCTGCCGTCGCTCAACACCAGATGGCCGGCGTGGAAAGCCAGACCCCAACCCTCTCCCGAGTAGTGGAATTCCGCTAAGGGCGCCAGTGTGGTTGCATCCCACACATGGCCGATGCCGGCCCGCCAAGTCAGTTGTAACAAGCGGTCCTCGACAAGGGCTAGCCCCTCGCCAAAACGGTTGGCGGGAAGGCGGCGGTGCCTTAGGACGCGCCCGCTTTCGATCTGCACGATGCGCACCGAGGATTCGCCGTACCCCCCCGTGCTCTCGAACAACCGGCCCCCGGAGAAAAGCAGCCCTTGGGTAAAGGCCGCTGGATCGTGCGGATGGCTTGCCACAACACGGAAACCATAGTGGGTCGCCACCGCGGGCGAAGCCCGGCCGTCGGCGGCAAGGAGCGGCGGCGGCAAGCCCAATACCAGCAACGCAAGCAGGTAGGGGAGGGGGCCGCGCGGGCGCGATACCTTGGCGGGCGCGACAGAAAAGCGCACCCGCCCTCTACTCGCGTACCTGAACCGGCAAGTCTGTAATGCCGCGGATGAAGTTCGAGTAGAGGTATTGCGGTTCGCCCACCACCGTCACATCGCGGAAACGTTTGAGAATTTCCTCCCAAATGATGCCGAGCTGCATTTCCGCCAGCCGGTTGCCCAGGCAGCGATGCACCCCAAAACCAAAGGCGAGGTGTTGCCGCACCTTGGGACGGTTGATCCAGAAACGATTGGGGTCCTCGATACGCGCCTCATCACGGTTGCCGGAAAGGTACCAGATACACAGCTTGTCCCACTGCTTGATCTGTTGTCCGCCGATCTCCGTATCCGCCATCGCGGTACGGCACATGTGCGCCACCGGCGATTGCCAGCGGATGATTTCCGGTGCCATGTTGGGGATCAGGCCGGGGTTCGCCTTAAGTTTTGCAAATTCCGCGGGGAACTGATTCAGAGCCAAAACACCGGCCGAGATCGAGTTGCGCGTGGTGTCGTTGCCGCCGACGATCAACAGCAGAATATTGCCCAGGAATTCGGGCGGCGACATGTTGCGGGTTGCCTCGCCCCGCGCCAAAAACGAGATGAGGTCTTCGCCTTGGTCGGCCTTTGCGGCGCGCTCCTGCCGCAGGGCGTTGAAATACTCAAAGCAGCCCCACAGTTCCTTGAAGCCTTCCTCCGGCGTCTCGAAATAGTCGGGGTCGGCGATACGCTCAACGGTATCAGACCAATGAATGAGCCGGTGTCGATCTTCCTGGGGTACATTAAATAGCGTAGCCAGCATTTGGCCGGTTAGTTCCACCGAAACGGTTTTCACCCAGTTGAATGTTTTGTTTCTCGGCAGCTCGTCAAGAATGCGCCCGGCGCGGGTCCGTATCAGATCGGCCAAGCGAAGGAGTTTGGACGGTGTGAAAAGGGGGGCCACCGCCATGCGCTGCTGTTCGTGCAGGGGCGGGTCGGCCATGATGAACATGGGCAGGTGGAACATGGGATTCAGTGGCCCTTCGACCGGTGTGCCGCCCAAGCGGATGCCGCCGTTTTTGATATCCGACGAAAATAGGTCGTGGTGGGTATCCACATACTTCACGTCGTCATAGGCCGTAATGGACCAATAGGCGCCGAATTGACTGTTGGCACATTTGTGTACCGGCGCTTCGGCGCGCAGACGTTCAAACCAGGGCAATATGGTGTTGGCCCGAAATAATTCCGGGTGGGCGGGATTGATTTCCTCAAGCGGCACCTCCCAAGGCGATTGATACGCATCAATGGCCCAAGCCTTGCGCCATTCCCGCGTGTCTCGCCGCATCATCTGCGCCAGTTCCTCGCCCGTTCGGAATGCTCCTTCGGCAGGGTCCTGGCCGTTCAATGTCGAGTCGGTGCCGTCTGTTTTGGCGGTCTTTTTCCGCGCCATCATCGCTCCTTGGGCAATGCACAGGTTCGGGGTTTTTACAGGGGTGCCCAGCTAGAAGTACAGCCCTAACTCCATGCCAATCGTGCGCGGTCGGCTCACGACCCAACGCGGACGCCCCGGTGTTTCCGCGGCGATAGAGCGATTGTCGCCCAGGTTGGCAATCTTGTCGGTGAGATTGCGCACAAACAGGGCGGCCTTGTAGCGTTCGCTGGAAATACCGGCGCGCAGCCCGATCTGCTCATAGGCGGCGCGTCGTCGGGGCATGGCGTTGACTTGCGAGAGGCTGTGGTCCACATAGGTGAGATCGGCGCGCAGGAACAGGTCCATGTCGAATAGGGCGTTTGGCATCAGGTAGTCGATGACCAGGGAGGCGGTCCATTCGGGAACAAACTGTAGCGGGTCGCCCTCCCGGTTGATATCGGCGACGTTTTCGGTGAACTCGGCGTCCGTATAACCCAGGTTGAGGGCAAGATTCAGATTGGCCGCGGGGTTGGCGGTTAACTCAAGTTCCACCCCACGGCTGCGCGCCGCGCCGAAGTTGCCGCGAAACTGGAACCCACAAGCCAGCTGCACACGTTGTTGAATGCCGTCGAAGTCGATTTGAAAAACCGTGGCGTTTAGCCTTGTGGCCGCCGTCAGGTCAGCCTTGACGCCCGCCTCGTAGCTAACCAGGTCATCCGACTCGTAGACGCCCGTATCGATATTGCCCAAGCCGAGGGCGGCGAGGTCATCCAAGCATCCCAGCGTATCGGGAATCGGGCTGTTGGCACCGCCCAACCGGAACCCCTCGGCAGCCGCCGCGTAGAGAAACAGATCGTCGGTGGCTTGGAATTCCAGTGCGCCCCTGAAGATGAAGCCATCGTCGCTCTGTTTGCCTGTAACGGCGGGGATGCTGGTGAGCGGCTCGTTTTCGCCCAGGGGCACACCAGCGGCCAGGCCGGCTCGAATTTGGGAGAATGCGACGGTGGTGTCGAACCATCGCGAACCGAATACGACACTCAATTGTTCGGTCAGCGCGAACGTGGCTTCGCCAAAGATACCGATTTCCTCCACCTCCATTGGCAGTTCGCTGGTGAATACCAGGTCGCCAAATGGCCAAGTTTCCCGCAACGGCCCGGGAATACCCAGTATGCGTTGCAACTCGGCGAAATTGTCGTTTAGACCTCTGGCGTAGTTGCGCGGCTGAAACAGCTCGACATCCTCGGTGTCTTGGTAAAAGGCACCCGCGACGAAGTTCCAGGGGCCGTCCAGGTCGGAGGCAAAGCGCACCTCCTGAACGAAGGTTTCAAAGTTGAGTTCCTGAAAGATCGGCGAGGTGACGGGCCGCACACCAATGACTTCAAAGAGCCCGAAACCCCCTTCGTCCGACGCCGCCGCCTGTAGAAAGTTGATAAAGGAACCGCTCGCTTCCGTCTCGAAGGTGTCGCGCTCGAACCAGGACGTTGCCGAGGTGAATTCGCCTTGGTTGATCGCGTAATTAAGGTTTAGGGTGTAGAGCGTCCATTCGTCCTCGCCGCCTTCGTCCACGTCGAAATCGCGATTCTGCTCGAAGTTGTTCGGCTCCACGTCGGCCAGTGGAAAGCCGTCGAGATCGGTGTTTTGGTGCATGATCCGGGCGCTGACGGAAAGGGCATCGGTTGGCTCAAACAGAAGGTGGGCCTGAACGGCGGCCACCTGCTGGCCATCCACATCTTCAATGGTCGTCTGCGGCGGCCCGCTCAGTGTGGCCGGCGCGCTCAGGTGGTTGGCAATGGTGCCAACGTTACGGTCAAAAACGCCGGCCCGTTCCTCGAATAGCGCGGAAAAGCGGGCAGCGGCGCGTTCATTGAAGGGCAGGTTGATCGAGCCGGAGACAAGATGGTTCAGATCATCCGAGCGGCGGCTGCCCGACAGTTCCGTGCGCACCCAACCCGCCGTGCCCTCAAAATCGGGTTTGCGGGTGATTTGGCGGATGGTGCCGCCGAGGGAGCGGGCGCCATAAAGCGCACCGGACGGCCCGCGCAGCACCTCGATACGCTCCAGATCGAGGATGCGCGGGTCAATGGTTTCGGTGATGGGCGTATCGTCGATGTAAAAGCCGGTGGTATTGGTGCCCTCGATACCGCGCAGCGACACCGTTCGATTGGAAAGGATGCCATCGGTCGCGGCGCCGAAGGACAGATTCGGAATGGTGACGGCATAGTCGAAAAACTCCGTGAGGCCGCGCTCGCGCAGTTCGTTCCCGGAAATCGACGAAACGCTCAGCGGCACGGATTGCATGGATTCGGAGCGCTTCGTGGCGGTGACGATGATCTCTTCGAGTTCTTGTGCCGCTGGCAAACCGGCGGGCAACACGAACAGAGCGAAGGCGAGCAGGCCTCGAATCGGGTTGCTCCTGGCATGGGTTTGCTTAAAAATTGGTTGGCTCTCCAAAATAGTGCTTTAAGGCGTTATACAACATTCAATTGACAGCTTGCGAGTGCGCCATTTGCGCAAGCCGCGGGTCGTTCGGATACATCCACTCCTCGCCGATCACCTGCTCCACACGCAGTTCCGGCGGGATGTTGGCAATGCCGATCATCTTATCCGCGTGTTGGTTCCAATGGTAGATGCGCGCTTCCTGATAGCTCAGGGGCACACCCTTGAAACCGTAGGATTCGACGGATTTTTGTATCCAAACACCAAATTCCGTGTCTTCGATCAATACGTCGGTGAGGCGCTCACCATCATTGACTGTCCAGATGTCGGGTTTCGGGCCATCGCCCCAGTCCGGTGCCATGGTCCAGGTTTCCAGACGGCATTGGTTGATGCCGTTCGGCCAGAACAGCAGCGGTGGCAGCGCCCGCTGGCTGAGCGGTGAAACCCAGTTGGGAAACAGGCCGTAGGATTGCGTGCAGGTGCGGCCAATTTCCCCCACGGTTTCGATTTCGGCGGCGTCCGGCAGGCGATAGGCACGCGGGTCGTTCACGCCCTTGGGGGCGGGCGCGATCATGCGCCCGTGGCCTTGGGGATAGAGGGTATTGACATTGCGCCGGTCGTCCAGAATCGGGGAGACGGTCTTCGGGTGGATGCTGCGCACATGGTAGACCTCGGTGTTCGCCTCCATGGCGATTTTCCAGTTGCAATCCAGGTCGAAGGAGTGCCGGGCAGCCAGCCGGCAATGATCGAATTGGAACTCCTCCCACTCCCGGGCGAGCGGCCCCAGCCACTCCAGCAGGGAGGCTGCCCGTTCATCGAAATTCACGAAGATCAAATTGCCGTAGCGCTCGCAACGAATGGGTTTTAATCTCCGGCAGGCAAAGTCCAGACCACGAAAATCCTCCGGGTCGCGAATGGCGAGCAGTTCGCCGTCGTGACTGTAAGTCCAGCCGTGGTACTTGCAGACGAGCCGCGGACGCTGGCCGAATGTCTGGGTAACGATGGGTGCGCCGCGATGACTGCAGGTGTTGTAGAAGGCGTTGATGACACCGCTCTCGGCGTGGACGATTAACACGGGTTGTCCGGCGTTTTCCCAAAGGCGGAAACAGCCGGGTTCCGGCAGCTCGTCGATGTGGCTGGCGAGTAGCCAGGATTTGCGCCAGATGTGCTCCTTCTCAAGCGCGAAAAAACGCGGGTCGGTATAGCGCCCGCCCGGAATGTCGGGCAAAACGGGAAAACCCTCCGGCGGTGCGGTGCGTGCCGCCTCGTATTCCATCAGGCTGCGTAGCGTGTCGATTTCATGCTGTTCCACAGATACCCCCGGTTTTCTGCTCAGATCAGCGGTCGATAATTGTAACCTGTGCTATTTGGGTTAGAAACACTGGCTCGGCTAAACCTGAGCCAACTTCAACCCATCCGATTCGAGAACGAAGAATGAGTGATCAGCCCCGTCTCAAAGCGGTTGAAACCGCGAGTCCGACGCAGTCCGCAGGCGGTACTAACGGTGGTAATGGCGGCGGTTTGGTGAGCCATGGGCTCGCTGAGCTGGAGCGACGAGTGACCGCGTTGGAGAGCTATGTCAAGTCAATCAATGACAGGGTCATCGAGATTAATGCCAAAATGGACAGTCTGGCGAATAAGACCTATGTCCTGACGATTTTCGGCATAACGGGCGGGATGGCCGTGCTGACTTTTTTGGGGCATATCGCCCTGAGGGCTGTTGGCAGTTAAATCCCGCTTACCGCTCAAGGGTGCTTCACCGATTAAGGCCGCCCCGCCACCGACCGCCGTTCAGGCTCATTTCCTTTGCTCCCATTGATCGCGTCTATCGATTCAAGCCGGAATCGCCAGTCGCCGGCACCGCTCCGTCGTCGGCATTGGGCATGATGATTTGACGGTGCGGATAGGGAATCTCGATACCGTGCTGCTTGAAGCTGTCCCAAAGCGCCAGCAAGACGAGGCCCTTGATGTTGGTGACACCGTTTTGCGGGTCATTGATCCAGAAGCGCAGCACGAAATTCAGCCCGCTGTCGCCAAACCCCACCAGGTGGCAAAGCGGCTGTTTGGATTGGACGACACGGGGGCTGGCGCCAAGCGCGGCCTCCGAGGCGAGACGCCGCACCCGATGCGGGTCGCTCCGATAGGCAACGCCGAACTCAATTTCCATGCGCACATCAACATCACTGTGCGACCAGTTGATAACCTGATTGGCGACGAAGTCGTCGTTGGGAATCAAGAGTTCCTTGTTGTCGCGCGTGATGACGCCGACATAACGGGCGCGCATGTCTTTCACCCAGCCGAAGGTATTGCCGACCTCGATGACGTCCCCGGGTTTGATGGATTTGTCCAGCAGCAGGAAGAGCCCGCTGAGCAGGTTGGACACCTGATTTTGCAGCCCGATGCCGATGCCAACGCCCAAGGCGCCGGTGAACACGGCAAGCGCGGCAAAATTGGTGCCCACACTCGCCAGCGCGATAATGATCGACAGCGCAATCATCGAAAAGCGCACCACCTTGCCGAGCAACACCTGGGCTCTCGGGCTGATGTCCGCGTGATCCTGAATCTGGTTTTGAATCAGCCGGCTGAGTGTCAACGCGATCCAAAGCAATGCCGCGAACAGCAGGGCGGCGTTCAGTATGGTGAGCAGCGACACCCTGGAACTGCCAAACGGCAATGCCACCGCGTCCAGGGTATCGATCGCCGCACCCAGCAGACCCAGGATATTGAGCGCGGCCACCGACCAGGCGAACAGAAAGATCAGGTTCGCCACCAAGCGGTTGGCAATGAGCGAGGAGCTAACGCGAATGAGTACCCAGGCGTTCAAGAGGCTGGCGACGACGATGAGCAGCCGGTTTTCGTCGCTGAGATCAAGCTGCCTCAGAATACCGATGACGAGCCAAAGCGGGATGAGGAACAGGATGGTGGAGAGCTGATGCAACACCGCCCGCGCCAGCCTGCCGATACCGGAATCCGGCCGGTGTTGGCCGATCCACCGCCGCATGATGGGACGCAGGAGCCGCGCCAGGAAGTAAACGGCGACCACCAGCACCGCCAATCCGGCCAGTTGCCAAAGCACCGCCCAGGCCAAGAGGTATTCCATCGACCAGGACAACCCGGTGGCCGACCAACCGGCGGCGACGGCAAACCAATCGTTCATGCCCGCAAAATCAAGCCCATGAAAGTTCCGCCTCGGGTTACCGGGGCACCGTTGGCAATGCTACCCCGTTTGCGTTGATGATACCGAAATCGAGTGGTGCCGCCACCGGCACCCCAGGGTCGAAAAATTCAAACTGCGACACTACCCAATATTGGGTGCTGTTTCGACAAAACCCGATTTAGCGTATTCTCCCGCCGTATTCCAGCGGTACGGTAGTTTCATGAACGCGGCAAACCCCCGAGACATTCCCGACCCCTATACAACCTCCATTGAGGACTTCGACCTTTCCAATCCGCATCTGTTCCAACAGGATGCCCACTGGGGGTTCTTCGAGCGTTTGCGCCGGGAGGACCCGGTGCATTACTGCCACACGAGCCGCTTCGGTCCCTTTTGGTCCATCACCAAGTTCAAGGACATCGTCAATGTGGAGCGCAATCACGCCATCTATTCATCGGCAGACGGCATCACCCTGGGTGCCCCGGTTACGGTGCCTGAAGAAAAACTCCTTGACACACCGATGTTCATTGCCATGGACCCGCCCAAGCACGACGTGCAGCGGGCGACCGTGCAGCCGGTGGTGGAACCCCGCAATCTGAAAGCCCTGGAAGGCACCATCCGCGAGCGCGCCGCCCGCATTCTCGATACGCTACCCGAAAACGAAACCTTCAACTGGGTGGACCGGGTTTCCATCGAACTCACCACACAGATGCTCGCCACGCTCTTTGACTTCCCCTTTGCGGAACGCCGCAAACTGACGCGCTGGTCCGATGTGGCGACGGCCAGCCCGGAAACAGGGGTCATCATCTCCTTCGAACAGCGTACCGAAGAGTTGCACGAGTGCCTCGCCCACTTCACCCGGCTGTGGAACGAGCGGGTCAATGCACCGCCGGCACCCGATTTGATTTCCATGTTGGCGCACGGTGAGAACACGCGGCAGATGTCGCCGATGGAGTTTCTCGGCAACCTGATACTGCTTATCGTTGGTGGCAACGACACCACCCGCAACTCCATTTCCGGCGGTGTTTGGGCGCTGAACCAGTTCCCGGAGGAGTACGAGAAACTGCGCGCCAACCCCAAGCTCATCCCCAATATGGTCTCGGAGATCATCCGCTGGCAGACGCCGCTTGCCTACATGCGGCGCACGGCCCTGGAGGATACGGAATTGGGCGGTAAACGCATTGAGGCGGGTGATAAGTTGCTGATGTGGTATGTATCCGGCAACCGCGACGATGAGGTTATCCACAACCCCAATGCGTTCTTGGTTGATCGCGAAAACGCGCGGCACCATGTTTCCTTCGGCTTTGGCATCCACCGTTGCATGGGCAATCGCTTGGCCGAGATGCAACTGCGGATATTGTGGGAGGAAATCATGCGGCGTTTCCACAGCATCGAGGTCGTGGGCGAGCCGGTACGCACCTTGTCTTCCTTCGTTAAAGGCTATACGCAGCTACCCGTGCGGGTACATCGTTTGACGAACGGCTAGGAGCCCCTGCCTTCGGAATTCGCGGATTTTCGCTTTCGCGACCTCCGCGGGCAGAGGCTCCCAGCCTGAATCCGAGCCACTCGCTTGCGCTTCTTCGCTGCAGGGAACAAAACGGCTTAGTCGGCGGCGACTTTACCCGCGGAGCTTCCCTTGCGGCCTTGGGCACCAGCTTCCCGCCTATGCGAGAGGGGGCGGAGCGAGCCGAACCGGCCGCAAGGGAAGCCCCGCGGGTAAAGTCGCCGCCGACTGGCGCTGTATCCGGTCAGGCCGCCACGCCGGTTTTGAAGAGTTCGTCAATGGCGGTCTCGGCGTAGCCGAATTCGGCCAGTATCGCCCGGCTGTGCTCGCCGATGGCGGGTGCCGGGCCGCGTGGGCACACTTCCGCGTCGGCGAAACGCATGGGCGCGTTGACGGTGACGTAATCACCGCGTTGCGGATGCGTCAGCGTCGGAAAAACGCCAATGGCTTGCGCTTGAGGGTCGTTCGGTACCTCGTGCAAGGCCAGCACCGGTGCCCAAATCACCCCCGCCTTATCGAAAATCTCGCCCCACTCGTCGCGGCCGCGGGCGGCTAATGTTGCGTCAATCGCTTCCACCAATTCCGGCATGCGCCGATAGCGTTTATTGGGGGTGTCCAGCTTCTCGTCATGCAACCAGTCCTGCCGGCCAATGGTCCGGCAGAGACGTTCCCAGGCACCGGCATCGAGCATGTTGAGCACCACCCATTTGCCGTCTCCGCAGGGATAGCGGTTCGCCATCGGGGTGAGTTGTTGTTTGCGCGCCCGGCGGCGCACCGGCGCTTGGTCAACGGCGGTAACCGCGAAATCCGACGCCTGTGTCCACAGGGCCGTTTCATAGAGCGAGGTTTCCACCCTTTGGCATTCCCCCGTGCGTTCGGCCTGGCGCAGGGCGGCCAGTATGGCGGTGGTCAGCGCCAGACCGGTGGTGTGGTCCCCCTGGGCGGGCCTGGCCATGGGCACCTCGCCATCGTCCCCCTCGCGCATGGCGTCGTACAGGCCGGAACGGCCAAAAAACGCCGTGACGTCATACCCCGGACGCCATGCCTCGGGTCCGCTGGTGCCGTAGCCGGTCAGGGTGGCGTGTACCAAACCGGTGCGATGCCGTGCCAGTGTTTCGGGGTCCAATCCGAACCGCTGCTGCCGTTTTACCAATAAATTGCAAAGAAAGATGTCGGCGCGCTCGACAAGCCGATGCACCACCGCCATGCCGGCTTGGTGGTTCAGGTCGAGCGCGATGGATTGCTTGCCGCGGTTGTCCACGTCGAATTGCATGTCGTAGCCCCGCAAGTCCGACTCCACCTTCAGCGGCCGTCCCATGCCGCGCATCGGGTCGCCGGTAACGGGTTCAACCTTGATAACCCGTGCGCCCATGTCCGCCAAAATAGCGCCCGCGCTCGGCGCGGCCATGAAATTGTCAACCTCAACGACGGTGATGTCATCCAATGGCGCTTTCACCCTTAACCCACTCCTGCGGCTGCATCCAAGCCACCTAATTTAAGGGAATTGTTTCATTGACTCCACCGAATGCAACGGAGGGTCGTGGCTCAGTTTGAATTTTTCGGCCCCGGGGCGCCGGGGTTGGGGCCGCGCCCAAACCCGAGGCAATGCAAACGGATACGGCACCCAACGGAGAGTCCTGTATCAGCTCGCATTGATTTGGGTTTGGAGACTGCGTCAACTGCGGCATTGATTTGTGCGGCCCAGGCGCGTTGAATGACGGGCCACTTAGCTACGACTGTTTTTAGGAGTGTTCCCCAATGCTTGGATACTGCACGATTGGCGTTAACGATCTGGAGCGGGCCGTCGCATTCTACGATGAACTGCTCGCCGGCCTCGGCGCCAAACAACTCATGGGCATAGACCGCATGAAGTTGTACGGCACGGGTATGGATAGCGCCATGCTCGGCATATGCATTCCCTACGATGAGCAACCACAACACCAGGGCAATGGCACCATGGTCGCCATTGCGGCCGGCTCCCGCGAAAACGTCGATCAACTCCATGCCAAGGCATTGGCCTTGGGCGGTTCCGACGAAGGCGCCCCAGGTATGCGCGGCCCGATCTTCTACGGTGCCTATGTGCGCGATCTCGACGGCAACAAGCTGTGCTTCTACAAATTTGAAGCGGCGGCGCAGTAGCGCCCCGCGCATGGCGTTGACCGCCCACCAAGTCGAGCGCTATTGGCAGCAGGGCTTTCTCTTGGTTTCCGGCCTGGTGCCGGAAAGCCGGTTGCGGCGCTGCGAGCGCCGTTTCCTGGACATTGCCAGCGGGGTTGTTGAAAAACCGCCGGGCATGAAACTGATGCGCGAGCTGATGGCCGTGCGGGGCGCGGTTTGCCCCGAGTCGCCGGAGTTGGCCGTCAACAAGGCGTTCAACTTGGAGGATGACCCGGCGCTGTATGCGTACAGCCTGGAACCCGCCTTGCTGGCGGCGGTGTACAGCCTGATTGGCGAATCGGTCTACAGCGTCGCCACCAATCTTTTCAACAAGCCGCCCGGTGTCGATGGGCGCCATCCCCTGCATCAGGATTTGCGCTACTTTCGCATGCGCCCCGCCAGCGGCATGGTCGCCACCTGGACGGCGCTGACGCGAATGACACGGACGAACGGCTGCTTGTCCGTGCTGCCGGGCAGCCACAGGGGCGCATTGCTGCCGCACGGATCGCCCGATTGGGAATATGTGAACCACGGCTTTTTCGGCATTCCGCTGGATGCGCCGGGCTTGGCCGTGCGCTTCAGCGAACGGCGGCACGTCGAAATGCGGCCTGGCGATACCCTGTTTTTTCATCCCCTGTTGATTCACGGCTCCGGGCGCAATCGCAGCGCCGCACCGCGCCGCGCCATCTCCACACACTACGCCGCGGCGACTTGCCGGTCGCCGGCGCCGGATTGGCGTAAAAGCGAACGGGCCCGCTCGCTGCCGAGCGGTACGGCATACGGTGGTGACCCAGCTTGAATTGCCGCGGGTTTGGGCGCAGCCCCGATCGTGGCGTCCCCCGGTCGAAAAATTCAAACGGATACAGTACCCGGCATACCACCGGATTGCGCCGCATGGGTTGCTAAAGTAGCATTTCTGCCGCCATTCGATGGCTACTCCCTGTGACGGCGTCGCCATTTTTTCTACGACTCATTTGGAAACTGTCAATATGCTTTTTGGGGCCTTGGGTATCTGGGGCGCAAAGCCGCGTCCGCTTCGGCGGCAGCGGCCGCGCACCTTCGCCGCGCATCTTCCGTATCTGAAAATGCGCCATTGGCTGTGCATGCTGCCCTTGGTTGCGCTGGTCGCGGCACCGGGGCGGGGCCTGTGTACAAACGCTTCGAGTGAACCCGAAGATAGAGAGGGCATTGAGGAAATCGTCGTTACCGCCGACCTCGGCAGTATGCCCGGCAGCGACGTCCGTTCGATTTTCGGTTTTGACAAGACGCTTTTGGAAACGCCGCGCTCGGCTTCGTCGGTTACCGAAGAAATGATGGGGCGCTTCATCATCCGCGATATCGACGAATTAATCGCCCTTGCGCCCGGCAGCTTCACACAATCGTTTTTCGGTGTGGCCGGCACCCTCGATATCCGCGGCACCACCGGCGAGACCTATTTCCGCGGCATCCGCCGGCTCGACAACCCGGGCAACTATCCAACCCCCATTGCCGCCTCCAAACGGGTGGACATCGTGCGCGGACCCGCCTCACCCATTCAGGGCCCGTCAAAAATCGGCGGTTACATCAACTTTGAGCCCAAAACCGCCCAAAGCAGTGGCGGCAACGACGGTGTTTCAGGTTCTGTCGGGCTGGCCAGCGGCTCTTGGCGGCGGCTTGTGGGCACCGCCGAGATCAGTGGCCCGGCGCGCATCGGCGACCGGCAACTCGGCTACCACCTGTATGCGGAACACGAGGATTCGGATAGCTATTATCGGGCCCTAACCACCGAACAAACCATTCTGCAAGCTTCGTTCGACCTGCCGTTGGATGGGGTGGAATTGCAATTCGGCGGCATGTACCACGATTTTGACGGGATGCAGAACGCCGGTTGGAACCGCCTGACGCAAGCCTTGATCGACGATGGCATCTACATCACCGGCTCGCCGCGGCCGCTGGACAGGGATGGGGACGGCGTCATCTCGCACCAGGAATTCGATGTCGATGGCGACGGCTTTACCGACTTGAATCCGTTTGCCGCCGGTTTGGTGCCCGGCACCCCGGGTACACTGGTACCGGGACCCTTCCCGGGTGCCTGCCGCATTGATGCCACCCCGGTATCCGGTTGCCGCCCCGACTTGTTGGCCTTGGTTGATCCGGGTGTTGCGACCATCGACGGCAATCAGGTGTTGATCGACCCGGACGATGCGCAGGCCGCCGAGGTGGTGACGCTCTATTTCGACCTGATTGCGGGCGGCGAGGGCGGTTGGCAATGGCGCAACCAGATGTTCTTCGAGGGTTACGATTTCATCGCTGAAACGGCCTACGGGTTTTCCCAGCTGCACGACTCCTGGGTATTCGAGGACAAACTGGTGATCGCCAACCGTTTCCTGTGGGACGATGCCAGCCTGGCGCTACAGATCTCGCCGTCCGTTCGCTACACCCGCTTTGAACACGGCGACGACTACACCAACGAGTACTTCGACCGGCGCGACCTCACCCGAGCCGCGAGCGCTTTGGATAGGCGGCGGCTGTCCACGCGCATTGACGCCGACTACACCGACTATTTCGTCGGCGACTACCTCGACCTGGGCTTTGCCCTGATGACGGACTTCGACTGGCGCGGCCTTAACCTGGTGGCGGGTGCCCGCTACGACTGGGTGGACATGCAAAGCCGGCAGCCGGTGGAGAAGCTTTTGTTTCCGAGTTCCCGAAATTTTTGCCTTGATGCGTCCTGCGCGGCGGTTGCCGCGGAGGACGAAGCCGAGGGCGTTTCCTGGACCCTGAGCCTGAGCTATGCAACGCCTTTCGGGTTGCGGCCCTATGTCACCGCATCCCGGCAAGCCACCGTCATCGCCGGCCAGGGGGCCGACCTTTCCACGTTCAACGTTGCCGCCGGCCGCGCCTTTGATGCATCGAAGCTGTTGGAATTCGGCCTGAAGGGCAGCCTGTTCGACGACCTCTTTTATTTCGCGTTGGCGGTCTACGAACAGGAGCGCGTGGATTTTTCAGCGCAACAGATTGTCACCAACCAAGCCAGTAAAACCGAGGGCGTTGAATTCGAGATTCGCTGGCTGGTCAATGACCGGCTGCTGGTCGGTTTCGGTTATTCGCAGATCAAGGTGGTGAACCTCAACTCGCTCGACGCCGGTGGCCGCTTTGGCTTCATCGGTGCCGAGGATGTGCCCGGCTTGTCGCCCGGCGCCATTTTCGGCGGTGCGCTCGCGGGCGAGATTCGCCCGCGACGGCTTGATGCGCGCCGCGCCGGTATCCCGGAACACATATGGTCGGTCACGGGCACCTATGACTTTGGGCGGGGATTGGCGGCCAACCTCAGTATCGTGGATGTGGATTCGACCTTTTCCGGGTTCTCCAAATCGGTGCGGCTGCCGGCCTACACCCTGGTCAATGCGGGCGTCGTTTACGAACGCGGTAGCTGGGTGCTCAGCGCGGCGGCGAAAAACCTGACCAACGAGCGCTATTTTCGGGCCAATTTCCCCAACCTGTTTGGTGGGGTTGTTGTTCTCCCGGAACTGCCGCGCCATTATGCGGTGCGCATACAACGCAATTTCTAGCGAGGCGAATGATGAAACTGTACGACACCCAACTCGCGCCGAATCCCAGGCGCGTGCGCATTTTTATGGCGGAAAAGGGCATCGTTTGCGACGAAGTGGAAGAGGTCAACATCGTCGGCGGCGAAAACTTAAGCGAAGCCTTTTTGTCGGTGAATGCACGCGGCGTCCTGCCCACCTTGGTTTTGGACGATGGCACCGTGCTCGACGAATCCGTCGCCATTTGCCGATATTTCGAGGAAACACACCCCGAGCCGCCGCTCATGGGCATCGATGCTCTGGACAAAGCCCGCGTTGAGGCACGGCAGCGGCATATGGAGTTCGGCGGCTTACTCGGCGCGGCCGATGCTTTCCGCAATGCCTTCCCCGGTTTCGCCAAGCGCGGTTTGCCGGGCAATAACCCGGCGGTGGACGCCATTCCCGCATTGGTCGAACGGGGCAGGGCGGCGGTGTTGCGCTTCTATCAACGTCTGAACGACGAATTGGCGAGCGCAACCTTCGTGGCGGGCGAACGTTTTACGATTGCCGATATCACGGCGCTCTGCGTCATCGACTTTGCCACCGGTGCGGCCCGCGTTCCCGTTCCCGACGATTGCGCGCATCTCAAGCGCTGGCACGCCGCGGTATCCGCGCGTCCCAGCGCCAAGGCCTGAAGGCCAATGTGCCGGCAGCCTGGGTCGCGGTAATTCGCGGCTGTAAATCCGCTCTCATCCGTCCCATCGACCGCTCGATTGCGTTGCTTATGGCTCGATATTCGCCTCAATCGATCGGCCGACCGTTCGGCGATAGCGAATGTCGCTTGGGGCCCTTGCCGAGGCGGGGGGCCCCCAAGATAAGGGTGCCGTGCTGTTGAGAAAGCCTTCGCAAGGCCGCCTTCGGCGGGCAACATGGCTTGTCATCATTGCCGCCGCCGCGGTGCTCGGCGGCTGCCGGGTCGATGTTGAGCCCAGGCAAATGTCGGCGACCCTGGATGAGGGTGAAACCGCCACCCAAACGCTTCTGCTCACTAACCTGGGTGAATATCGGGTGGCATGGACGCTGACCTCGGAAGCGCCCGACGATATCGTTGTTGCCCCGGTCAGCGGCACGCTCGAACCCGGCCAGGGCGTGCAGGCGAGGGTGGCGGTGGAACTGCGTTGCCGGTCCGGCACCGACCTGGCCGCAAATATCCTGGTGGGCGCCAAAAGCGAGGAGGGCAGCACCTCCGCCTCCGTTCCCGTGACCATTAGCTGCCGCCCCAAGCGGCCTGCTGCGGGGGATTGGGTAGCGGGGCTTTTTGAACCCGCCGAGCAATTCAAGGATTTTTGTGCCAATCCGCGCCAGTCAGACCCGTCATCGGGGGAGACTTATGCCGACCTGCCCGGCGCAACGCTGGATGAAAACAATTGGTTGCGCTCCTGGAGCAACGACACCTATCTGTGGTACGACGAGATACCGGATCGAAATCCGGCCGACTACGCCAATCCGATGACCTATTTCGGCTTGCTGCGCACGACGGCGACCACCGCGACCGGCAACTTCAAGGATCGTTTCCATTTCACTTATCCCACTCATGTTTGGCAGGAATTAACCCAATCCGGTGCCTCGGTGGGGTACGGCATGACGGTTGCAATATTAAGAATCGGTGGCCTGCCCCGGGAAGCCGTTGTGGCCTTCACCGAGCCGGATTCCGCTGCCGCCGCCGCGCGCTTGGCACGGGGTGCCCGCATTTTGAAAATCGACGGTGTCGATCTCGTCTCGGGCAACGATGTGGCCACACTCAATGCCGGCCTCTATCCGCGAGCGGCGGGGGAAACGCACGAGTTCGAGGTATTGGACCTGGGTGCGATGGCAGCCCGCACCGTCACCCTGACCTCCGCGGTCGTGGCATCCGATCCGGTGCAACATCTGACGGTGCTGCCAACGGACAGCGGCCCCGTGGGCTATCTGCTCTTCAACGATTTCATCGCCACCGCTGAACGGGAGCTGGTCGATGCGTTCGAGTGGTTATCGAAGCGCGACATCACCGACCTGGTGTTGGATTTGCGCTACAACGGCGGCGGTTATCTGCACATCGCCAGCCAACTCGGTTTCATGATCGCCGGCCCGGCCGCGGCCGGGGGCCGGGTATTCGAGGACTTGCAGTTCAACGACAAGCACCCCGACTTCGACCCGGTCACCGGCGAGCCATTGCGGCCGGTGTTGTTTCAGGGCACCACCATTGGCTTAAGTTTACCGCCCGGTGCAGCCTTGCCGAGCCTCAATTTGGAGCGTGTCTTTGTGCTCGCCGGGCCGAACACCTGTTCCGCGAGCGAGTCGGTCATCAACGGCCTGCGCGGCATTGATGTCGACGTCATCCTCATCGGCGATACCACCTGCGGCAAACCCTACGGTTTCTACGCGACGGACAACTGCGGTACCACCTACTTTACCGTGCAATTTCGCGGTCTCAACGCCAAGGGTTTCGGCGACTTTGCCGATGGCTTCTCGCCCGCCAACATCAGCGGGGTTGGGGGCGCGAGGGTGCCCGGTTGCGTCGTTGCCGATGATTTCAACCACGCCTTCGCCGACCCGCGGGAAGGCCGGCTGCAAGCCGCCCTGAGCTACCGGGCGAACGGTACCTGCCCGGCGAGTCCCGGCGGCGTGGCCAGGGTATTCGCCTTCAAGGGCCAATCCGCGGCACCCGACATCGGGCTTAAACCCGCTTTCGGCTTGAAGATAATGACGTCGGATTAGGCGGTAGTGGCCCAGTTTCAATTTTCGCCGCCGCGAAGCTCCCGCCGCGTGAAGATTGCTGTTGCGGCTCTTTTGTTGGCGCTCGTGTTGGCGCTCGCCGTCGTCTTCGGTTGCTATTGGTTCGCGGCGGATGGCCGCACCACGGGTGAGCAACCGCCAGTGATGGCCAAGCCCGCTCCGAGCGCCGCGCCCGCCGCCACCCCGCCGGCCGCCGCACCGGCACCGCCCCTGTGGCGGGCAATTGACGAGGCGCGGGTGCCGAACCCGCCCCGCTTTTCCGAGAAGTGGTCTAAGCGGGGGCGCGTTTTGGTGCGCGTTACCGGCGCGGCCGAGGCCGCCCGTTCCTGGGCGGTGGGCGACCGCTTGACGATTCCCGTGCCGCAGCTCGGTGCCACCTATCGCCCGGTTATTGAGGAGATCGACGACGGCCCCGGCCATTCACGCGCCGCCCTCTGCCGCCTTGTTGGCGACGACGGCATCGCCCGGCGGATCTTGGTCACGGTCGGCCCGACCAGCCTGTTCGCCTACATCGAAACCCCGGTGGGCACCTACGAGCTTACCGCGGACAGCCGCCACGGCTGGTTGCTGCCGACCGCCAGCATGATGGCGGGGTTCGATTTCAGCGAGCCGGACTATATTCTCCCGGACGACCACGATCACGACCATGGCCACCCGCAGGTTCCAGCGCGCGGGGCGGGGGCCAGCGGAAAAACGCCATGATTAAAGGACTCACAATGATCGATTGGCGGGCCGCCGCCCAACGCCTATTGCCCGCGATGCCGCCTGCCCTCGCCGTGCCGCTGCTGTTCGCGCTGCTGTTCGCCGCGCCCGCCCATGCGGGGAATCCGCGCGACATCGTCTTCGAGTGCCCCTGCGAAGCCGAGTGGGCACCGGCCGGTGCCGGGGCGGGCGGAACCCTCAGCTTCACTTTCGGGCTGCGCAGCCATCGTGCCACCGACAGCGGCGAGCTGGGTTTGCGGCCTCTTTTTAGTTACAGACAGACGGGTGGCGGCACGCTTTTTCTTAATTTTGACCATGACATTCAATATCTTGTGCCCGTTGCGGCCAAGGCCGTTTTGGCCGGGCAAAGGATTGCGGTGGAAACCCCATCCGATTTCGACCCCAGGCTGCCCATCCAAATCAATATGGCGGAAATGTCGTTCGGCATTCGCGAGGATCACCCGCTGTTCGATGGATGGGAAACCCAGCTTGGCTTGGAAACGCTCACCCTATGGCCGGTTCCGGGGGTCGGGGCTCCGGGCGCGCAACGGTTCGCGGACCTGCTGACCGACAGCGACGGCGACGGCGTGGGGGACGCCAACGAGGTATTGGCCGGCACCGCGCCGGCGGACCCCGCCGACACCCCGGGCACCTCGACCGTTGACGTGGTCGCCCTCTATGGCGGGGCCTATCGCGACGCCCACGACGGCGACCCGTTCACGAGGCTGCACCATCTGCTGACGTTGACGCGGGCCATTTTTGCGGACAGCGGCACCAACATGCGCCTGCGCACGGTCGGCATGCTGGAGGTGGATTGGGACGAGCGGGGCGAATTGCAAAATGTCGGCGAGTTGATGGACGGGGTCGGCGCCGACCTGTCCCTGGCGTTCTACGCCGATGCGGAGAAGAACCCCTGTGGGGGGGCACCGGGTTGTGCGTTCGTGGGCAGCCTCATCGACCGCGGGCTTTGGTCATATGAGGATGCCCGCATACTCGACTCAGCCGGGGCAGTAACGGCGGCGCACGAACTGGGGCATGTGGCGGGGCTGGCCCACTCCGCCCGCCAGGGCGAGGCCCACGGTTCCTTCCGCTGGTCCCGCGGCCACTACGTCGTGACGGAGGGCGGGGCGTCCAGCGGCCACGGAACCGTCATGGCCTACGGGGTGGAGGTGCTCAACGGGGTGTTTTCGAGCCCGTCGCGGGATTGCGGCGGGGCGCCGTGCGGGGTGCCCGCCGACGAGCCGGGGGGCGCGGACGCCGCGGGCAGCCTGGACCGGATCCGCTTCCAGATCGCCCACCACCGGCCCGCCAGGCCCGACTCGGACGGCGACGGTTTTGTCGACGCGGTGGACGCCGCCCCGGACGACCCGGGCGACTGGCTCGACTCCGACGGGGACGGGCTGGGCGACAACGCCGACCCGGACGCCGACGGCGACGGGGTGGCCGACATTGAGGACGCCTTTCCGCTCGACCCCGGCGAGTGGGCCGACATCGACGGCGACGGCGTCGGCGACAACGCGGACGGGGAGGTTTTGGATCTTTCCCCCTTCCGGGACGCCGGGCTGCGGGCGGCCGTCGAGGCGGCGCTGGGCAAGCCGCCGGGCGCGCCCATCGGCGCCGGCGAGCTGGCCGCGCTGAGGGAGCTGGACGGCGACGGCCGGGAAATCCGCAATCTGGCGGGGCTGCAGCTGGCGGTCAATTTGGCCGAGCTGTCCCTGGAGCAAAACCGAATCTCCGACCTGTCCCCCCTGTCCGGTTTGCGGAATCTGCGGCGTCTCGACCTCGGCTCGAACGCGGTCGCCGACCTGTCGCCGCTCGGGGCCTTAACCGACCTCCAACGGCTGTCCCTCGGAGACAACAACATAGCGGACCTGTCCGCCCTGTCCGGGTTGGGGGGTCTGCGGCGCCTTGAACTTGCCCAAAACGCAATTACCGATCTTGCGCCGCTCGGGGCCTTAACCGGCCTCCAAGAGTTGTTTCTTGCGTTGAACAACCTATCGGATCTGTCTCCCCTGTCCGCATTGGGAAGCCTTCGGAGCCTCGACATCACCGCAAACGCGATCACCGACCTTGCGCCGCTCGGGGCCTTAACCGATCTGCGATCTTTGTATCTGAGCGGCAACAAGGTGTCGGATCTGTCCGTTCTTGCGGGCTTGATGGATTTGTGGCGTCTTGAACTCGAATGGAACCCAATCGACGATTTGTCGCCGCTGGGCGGGCTGCGCAAGCTACGCGGTTTGGGCATTGGCGGCCCCCGTCAGCGGCCGTTGCTCGACCAAGTGCGCGCCTTGCCCCGCTTCCGCGATTTGGGGGAATTGTCGCTGGAGGATTTCGGCGACGGCCTTGCGGACCTGTCGTTTTTGCGGGCATTGAGGGAACCGAGAAGACTGAGTTTGCGGGGGAATGCCATCGCGGATCTGTCGCCCCTTGCCGAGTTCAATGGTTTGCGATACCTCAACCTGTCTTCCAACTCGGTTGCGGATATCGGCCCGCTCGTGCGGCGCTCCCTCTGGGAGAGCGAAGACGGTTCGATTGCCGCCGTCAACTTGATTCTGTATCGCAATCCCTTGGAGGAAACGACGGTAAACGAGCACATTCCGACGCTCCGGGGTTGGGGGCTGAACGTTTATCTCCCGGAACCCTATGAACCCGTTGAGATAGCGGATCCCATCCTGCGCGCCCTGATAGCGCAACAGCGTGCCGGGGAATCTGTATATATCGACACCCCCATTACGGAGGCTCTGATCCTCGATCTCGATACGTTGCACGCCTTCAACGCCGGCCTGACGGTTCTGGACGGGTTGGAGGCCGCCGCCAACCTGGAGGTTCTGCAGCTCGGTTCCAACGCCGTCCGGGATCTGGCGCCGCTGGCGGGGCTGCGCGGGCTGCGGGCGCTGGACCTGTCCGGCAACCGCGTCGCCGATCTCGCCCCGCTGGTGGCCAACCCCGGCCTGGGCGCGGGCGACCGGCTCGGCCTGTCGGGCAACCCGCTCGGCGAGGCGTCGCTCAACGAGCACGTTCCGGCGCTGCTGGCGCGCGGGGTCGAGCTTTCGCTGGAGTCGGTCGCGCTGGTTCTGCCCGCCGCGGGCGCCCCGGCGTCCTTCGCCGTCTCCGGCTATTTCGGGGCGGTGCTCGGCGGCGCCTTCTCGGCGGCCGCGTCCGTCGACGATCCGGGCCTGCTGGAGGCGAGCGTCGCCGGCGGCCGGCTGCGGGTGGTTCCGGGCGGTCGCCCCGGCGCGGCCCGGGTCACCGTCACGGCCAGGGGCGCGGGCGGGCGGACGGCGAAGCTCGTGTTCGCCGTCGCGATGCGGGGGGCGTCCGCGGCGGATCTGGTGCTGATGCCGCGCGCCGCCGACGCCGTCCGCCAGGGCTTCGTGCGCCTGGTCAACCGCTCCGCCGCTGCGGGGCCGGTCGCCGTCACGGCGGTCGACGACGCGGGCGCGGCGCGCCGGACGGCCGTCGGGCGCCTCGGCGCGGGGGGCGCGCTGCACTTCAACTCCGGCGATCTGGAGGCCGGCAACGCGGCCAAGGGTCTGGCCGCGGGCACGGGCCCCGGGCGGGGCGACTGGCGGCTGCGGCTGGAGTCGGCGCTCGACCTGGAGGCGCTGTCCTACGTGCGCACCCGCGACGGCTTCCTGACGGCGATGCACGACCTGGTGCCGGACGGCGGCGCGGGCCACCGGGTGCCGACCTTCAACCCGGCCTCGAACCGCGACCAGGTCAGCCTGCTGCGCCTGGCCAACCCCGGCGGGCGGGCGGCGGCGGTGGAGATTTCGGGCGTGGACGACCGGGGCGCCTCGCCGGGCGGCCCGGTGCGTCTGGAACTCGGGCCGGGCGCGGCGCGCACGCTGTCGGCGGTCGAGCTGGAGGGCGGCGGCGCGGGGCTGGCGGGCGCCCTGGGCGACGGTTCCGGCAAGTGGCGGCTGCGGGTTTCGGCGGACCGCCCGGTGCTGGTGGCGAGCCTGCTGCGGAGCCCGACCGGGCACCTCGCCAACCTGTCCGGGGCGCCGCGCAACCTGGCGGACGGCGCCGGCGGTGCCGCGGTACACCACGTTCCGCTGTTTCTCGCGGCCTCGGACGCGCGGGGCCGGCAGGGCTTCGTGCGCGTCATCAACCGGGGCGACCGGGCGGCCGCCGTGCGCGTGCGCGCCCAGGACGACGGCGGCCGGCCGGCCGTCGAGACGGGCCTGCGCCTGGCGGCGGGGGCGGCGGCGCACTTCAACTCGCGCGACCTCGAGTCGGGCAACGCCGGCAAGGGCATCGCCGGCGTCGGGGCGGGCGACGGCGACTGGCGGCTGGAGCTTGAGAGCGACGTTGAGATCGCGGTGCTCGCCTACGTGCGCGCGGCGGACGGCTTCCTGACCGGGATGCACGACACCGCGCCGGCGGCCGCGGGAGGCTACCGCGTGCCGACCTTCAACCCGGCCTCGAACCGCGACCAGGTGAGCCTGCTGCGGCTGGTCAACCACGGCGGCGCGGACGCGGCGGTGACGATCCGGGGCGTTGACGACCGGGGCGCCGCGGGGGCGGGCGAGGTTCGGCTGACGGTGCCGGCGGGGCGCGCGCGCACGCTGTCGGCGGCCGAGCTGGAGGACGGCGGCGCGGGCCTGCGCGGCCGGCTCGGCGACGGCGCCGGCAAGTGGCGGCTGGCGGTGGCGACGGACCGCCCGCTCTGGGTGATGAGCCTGCTGGAGAGCCCGACCGGGCACCTCGCCAACCTCTCCACCGTCCCGGCGGCATCGGCGGAGTCGGCCCAGCTACGGTAGTCGCCTGGCCGAGGTTTGACGTATGATGCGCGCACCCCACGCGCAACCGATCAAACCAAAAGGCGCCATGCCAACGCTCTACGACAAAATTTGGCACGACCACTATGCTGGCGCTCGTGCGGATGGCGAGGGTCTTCTCTACATTGACCGCCACCTATTGCACGAGGTCACCTCGCCCCAAGCCTTCGAGGGGCTAAGACTCGCGGGACGGCCGCTGTGGCGAACGCGGGCCAATCTGGCAACGCCGGACCACAACGTGCCCACGGACGACCGCAGCCGCGGCATCGACGGCATTACAGACCCGGTGGCGCGCGAACAGGTCATCGCCCTTGACGAGAACTGCAAACGCCACGGTGTCACCCAATTCGATATACAGGACGTTCGCCAAGGTATCGTGCATGTGATTGGCCCGGAACAGGGCGCCACCCTGCCGGGCATGACCGTTGTCTGTGGCGACTCCCACACCTCGACGCACGGCGCTTTCGCGGCCCTCGCCCAAGGTATCGGTACTTCGGAAGTTGAGCACGTTTTGGCTACCCAATGCCTGGCGCAGCGCAAGGCGAAAAATATGGCGGTGCGCGTTGCCGGCCGCTTGCCGGAGGGCGTTTACGCCAAAGACTTGGTGCTTGCCCTGATTGGCCGCATCGGCACGGCCGGCGCCACCGGGCACACCATCGAGTTTTTAGGCTCGGCCATTGCGGATTTGTCCATGGAAGGGCGCATGACGCTCTGCAATATGGCCATCGAGGCGGGTGCCCGCGCCGGCATGGTGGCCGTGGACGATAAGACGCTGGAATATGTGCATGGTCGGCCTTTCGCACCCACCGGCGCCGCTTGGGATGCCGCCGAAAATTATTGGCGCGGCCTCGTCAGCGATGCGGATGCCCGCTGGGATGCGGAGGTATTGCTTGATGCGGCGGACTTGGCACCCCAGGTGACTTGGGGAACTTCCCCCGAAATGGTGGTGGCGGTGGATGGCCGCACGCCCGACCCGGCCACGGCACCGAGCGAACTGAGCGCGGACGGTATCCAACGCGCCCTGGACTACATGGCGCTTGTCCCGAACCAGCCCATTGTTGATATTCGTCTCGACCGGGTATTCATCGGTTCCTGCACCAATTCCCGATTGGAGGATTTGCGGGTGGCCGCGCGCCTGGTCGCCGGCAAGCGGGTAGCCGACAACGTTCGGCAGGCTTTGGTGGTACCCGGCTCCGGCCTCGTCAAGCAAGCCGCCGAGCGCGAGGGCCTTGCCCAAATCTTCGTTGATGCCGGGTTTGAATGGCGCGAGGCGGGTTGCTCCATGTGCCTCGCCATGAATGCCGACCGCCTACAACCCGGCGAGCACTGCGCTTCCACCTCGAATCGCAACTTCGAGGGCCGGCAGGGCTACCGCGGCCGCACGCACCTCGTCAGCCCGGCCATGGCGGCCGCCGCTGCGGTCGCTGGCCATTTCGTTGATGTCAGGGCGTTGCTGTGAGAGCGTTTCAAGTTGAATCGGGCTTGGTTGCGCCTATCGATCGCGCCAATGTCGATACCGATCAAATCATTCCCAAGCAGTTCCTGAAGTCCATTCGCCGCACCGGGTTTGGCGATCATCTGTTCGACGCCTGGCGGTTTCTGGACGAGGGAGATGTTGGCGCCAAGCTTGATGATCGCCGTCCAAACCCGGATTTTGTGCTCAATCAACCCCGCTACCAAGGCGCGGCCATACTGCTCGCCCGCGATAATTTCGCTTGCGGGTCGAGCCGGGAGCACGCCGTTTGGGCCCTGTTGGAATACGGTTTCCACACCGTTATTGCGCCGAGTTTTGCCGATATATTCTTCAACAATTGTTTTAAAAATGGTCTATTACCTATTGTTTTAGAAAATAAAAATATTGATTTTTTATTCGACCTTGTAGCCCGGAGCGAGGGTTTTGGGTTAACGGTTAACCTGCCCGAGCAATGCTTGGAACTGCCGGATGGCGAGACCCTGGCCTTTGCCATCGACCCCATGCGCAAGCGCAAGATGCTGGAGGGGCTCGACGACATCGGGCTGACGCTTGCCCATGCCGACCAGGTTCGCGAGTTCGAGCGTGCCTACCATGAACGTCGCTCCTGGCTTGCCTGACCAACGCGCCCAACGCCCAATGCTGGCCCAGGTTCAATTGCCGCCGTTGCGGCTCTCGTGCCCGCGTTGGGCTGCGGTGGTCGCAGTGGTAATGAGGCGCTGCCAAACCGAGCCACTAGCCAACGCCCTGTTGCCTTGCATTTGGATGGGCCCCGCGGGTTGTCATGTCAAACGTTAAAGAAATCCTGGTACTCGCCGGTGACGGTATCGGCCCTGAAGTGGTGCCCGCGGCGGTGGATGCCCTAACCCTTGCCCTATCCGCATCGGCTATTGAGTTGCGCATCACCCGGGGGCTGGTTGGTGGCCGGGCTATTGAGGAGACGGGCCTGCCCCTACCGGAGGAAACCCTCGCCAAGGCGCATGCCGCGGACGCCATTTTATTGGGCGCGGTGGGCGGTCCGCGTTGGGAGCAGCGACCGATGCATCAGCGCCCCGAGAAGGGTTTGTTGGGTTTGCGCTCCGGGTTGGAACTGTTTGCCAACCTCCGTCCGGCGTTGCTGTTTGAACCCTTGGCGGCGGCATCTTCGCTGAAAGCCGATCGGGTTGCGGGCCTCGACATACTGATCATTCGAGAATTGACCGGCGGCATCTACTTCGGTGAACCTCGGGGGGTGCGTGTTGCGGATAACGAGCGCATCGGCGTCAACACCTATGTCTATCGGGAGCACGAGATTGAGCGCATTGCGCGTGTGGCTTTCGAGATGGCGAGCCGTCGGCAAAAGCGCCTCTGTTCGGTTGATAAGGCCAATGTGCTGGAAGTCACGCAACTCTGGCGCGAGCTGTTGGAGGAGGTGGCGCCGGATTACCCGGATGTTGAACTCTCCCACATGTATGTCGATAACGCCGGTATGCAATTGGTGCGGGCGCCGAAGCAGTTCGATGTGATCGTCACCGGCAACCTGTTTGGCGACATCCTTTCGGATGTGGCGGCCATGCTGACCGGCTCCTTAGGCATGCTGCCGTCGGCGTCGCTGGCCGCTTCGGGCAAGGGGCTTTACGAACCGGTACACGGTTCGGCACCCGACATCGCCGGCCAAGACCTGGCCAACCCATTGGCAACGGTGCTATCCGCCGCCATGCTTTGCCGTTATAGCCTCGATGCGCCCGAGGCCGCCTCCGCCATCGAAATGGCGGTCGAGCGCGTCTTGCGGCGAGGGCTGCGCACAGCCGATATCATGCCGCCCGAGGCGGCGGACGCCCGCTCGCAACAAGACGCTGGCCTGCAACAAATAGGCACACGCGCCATGGGCGAGGCGGTATTGGCGGAATTGCGCGGCTTGATCGCAAACCCCGGCAACCGACATGAGTAGAGATACCCTGGATACCGCCATCGTCGGCGCCACCGGTGCCGTTGGCGAGGCCTTGCTGGAAATTCTTGAGGAACGGTCTTTTCCCGTGGGCCGGCTCTTCTTGTTGGCCAGCGAGCGCTCCGCGGGCAAACGCTATCATTTTCGTGGCCGGTCGGTGACGGTCGAGTGCCTTGATACCTTCGATTTTTCGCGGGCGCGCATCGGCCTCTTTTCCGCGGGCGGCTCGGTATCGGCGGAGTTCGCACCAAGGGCGGCGGCGGCGGGTTGTGTGGTGATCGACAACACCTCCCAATTCCGCTACGACGCCGACGTTCCGTTGATCGTGCCCGAGGTCAACCCGCATCGGCTACCGGACTACGCCAACCGCGGCATCATCGCCAACCCCAACTGCTCCACCATACAGATGGTGGTGGCCCTGAAGCCCATCTACGATGCGGTGGGCATCGAGCGCATCAATGTGGCGACCTATCAAGCGGTATCGGGGGCCGGTGCGGCGGGCTTGCGGGAACTGGCCGGGCAAACCGCCAACCTGCTGAACGCCAAGCCGGTCGAGCCAAGGGTCGCGCCGGTGCAGATTGCTTTCAATGCCATTCCACAAATCGATGCTTTCCAGGAAAACGGCTTTACCAGGGAAGAAATGAAGATGGTGTGGGAAACGCGCAAGATTTTTGAGGATGACGACATCGGCGTGAATCCGACCTGCGCGCGCATCCCGGTATTTTATGGCCATTCGGAAGCCGTACATATCGAAACCGGCGCGCCGATAGGCGTACCAGAAGTGCGCGCCCTGTTGGCCCAGGCACCGGGGGTGGCGCTGCGTGATGAGGCGGTGCCGGGTGGCTACCCCACCGCCGCCCTTGACGGTGCCGGCAGCGATGCGGTTTATGTCGGGCGTATCCGGCGCGACCCATCGCATCCGCGCGGCTTGAACCTGTGGGTCGTTTCGGACAACGTGCGCAAGGGCGCGGCGCTCAACAGCGTGCAAATTGCGGAGGCGCTACTGCCGTTGCTGCGCGAGGCCCCTTGAACGCCCATGATATCTGCCCTTTCCGGATGAGAGTGGGCCTTCGGTGCTCCCCTTAAACCCTGATCCATGCAGGTTGGCGACTCAATTCCTTGTCGGTTCAAGATCGCGCTCGGTTTGGAATACAACGGCGGCGCCTTTTGCGGCTGGCAGCGCCAAGCACAGGCGCCATCGGTGCAGGAAGCCTTGGAAAAGGCGCTGAGCCGCATTGCCGATGAGCCCATCACAACCGTCGCGGCGGGCCGCACGGACACCGGCGTTCACGCCACAAAACAGGTAGTGAGCTTCGCCACGGCGGCGCGGCGCCCGCTCAGTGCCTGGCGGTCGGGCGTCAACAGCCTCAGCGGTGCGGGCGTCAAAGTGCGTTGGGCGCAAGCCGTCGATGCGGATTTCCATGCCCGCCACAGCGCCAGTGCCCGCCGCTATGTTTTTTTGTATCGCATGGATGCGGTGCCCGCCCCCTTGCGCGATGCCTTCGCGTGGCGCGTCCCCAAGCTGGATGCGCAAGCCATGCACCAAGCAGGGCAGAGCCTGGTGGGCGAACACGACTTCACCAGCTTCCGCGCCGCCGGATGCCAGTCGCGCAGCCGTCATCGCCATGTACACCGGCTGAGGGTGTATGGGGTCGCCGGCTTGGTTGTGCTCGACATTCAGGCGAACGCCTTTCTGTTGCACATGGTGCGCAACATCGCCGGTGCGCTACTGCAGGTGGGCGATGGGCGCCGCCCCCCGAGTTGGGTCGCCGAGTGCCTGGGTGCCAAAGACCGGCGGCTGATCGGCAAAACCGCGCCGGCGCACGGGCTTTACCTGGTGGATGTGGTCTATCCCGGATGCGACTTTCCGCCCGGCACCCCGCCGCCGCTACTGGCCAGCGAGACGCTCTAGGAGCCTCCCCCGCGCCTTCGGAATACGCGGCTGCGTCGGTGCCCGCGGCAGGCAGTTGGCGAGATAGGCAGGCTCCTGGGAATCATTGGGTAATGATGGATATAGTGCGTCATGGATCTGACTTGTCTGCGACCGCGCCAGCGCCTCTTTGTCAGCGGCGCCAGTAACGAACCCACCGGGCTGCTTGAGGTGTTGCGCGCCGCACGGTTGCCCGAGCGCCTGCATTTCATTCAATTTCCAGTGCCCGGCTATAACCGCACGGATTTCACGGCCTGGCACTCCAGCTTCCACATGACCACGCCCTTTATGGGGCCGCATCTGCGCGGTGCCGACCCACAGCGGCTGCATTTTGTGCCCATGCACATGCGCGCCGTTTACGACTATTTGAGCAGCGGTGTTGATGTTGCCCTGGTGCAGGTGGCACGCGGCCGGGATGGGCGTTTGCGCCTCGGCCCCAATGTCGATTTCACCGCTGCCGCCCTTGCCCGCGCCAAGATTGTGCTGGCCGAATGCAACGAGGCGTTCACGGCACCGGCCGGCTGTCCGCTGATTGAGGAGGAGCGCATCGATCGTTTGGTCGTCACTCATCGTCCGCTCCATGCAATGGCTGCCCCAACGATTGATGACAATGCCCGTGCCATCGGTAAGCGGGTTGCGGCCCTGATACGGGACGGCGACTGCATCCAGACCGGCATCGGTGCCATTCCCGCTGCCATTCTCGCAAGCCTCGACAACAAGAATGATCTCGGCATGCATGGCGGCTTGATCGACGACGGCGGCATGGCGCTGATTCGCAACGGCAATATCACCGGCACCCATAAACCCATCGATACCGAACGCCACATCACCGGCATGGCGCTCGGCTCTCAAACATTGATCGATTGGCTCGCGGATAACCCGATGGTGGCATTTAGAAGCGCCGATCACACCCATGATGTGGGTGTTGTGCGGCGGTTGCCGAATTTTGTCTCAATCAATTCGGCGGTGGAGATCGACCTGATGGGGCAGGTGAATGCGGAATTCGCCGCTGGCCGGCAGATATCCGGCACCGGCGGTTCGGTGGATTTCATGCGCGGTGCGCGGCTGAGTCGGGGCGGGCGCTCTATCGTGGCCATGAGCGCCACGGCACGGCGCGCCACGGCTTCACGCATCGTGCCGCGCGTCGAGGTGGTTACCGCCCTGCGTACCGACGTTGATATTGTGGTAACGGAATACGGTGTTGCGAAGCTGCGCGACTTGCCCCTCGCCGCCCGAGCGGAGGCGCTCATCGCAATTGCCGCCCCCCAATTCCGGGATGAACTTAGGGTAAGCCGCTCGATTTGATTTCTTCACCGCCTTGGCAGGGTACTTGACAGGCTCAGTTCGGGCATGACCGCTCAGGACATCCTCGCCGGCTACGACGACCTCGAACCGGAAGCTGTGTCGGCGGCACTCGCATTCGCCACGCGCTGCCGCTAGCATGGCCTCCCTTCGGGGCGGGCTCTGGCTTGTCCTGACATTAGCGGAGAGGTGTCCGAGAGGCCGAAGGAGCACGCCTGGAAAGTGTGTATACGGAAACGTATCGAGGGTTCGAATCCCTCCCTCTCCGCCAAAGGCGCTACTTTTTTGGGTGGAATTTGGTCCGCCCAAGGACGCCGCCCCCGCGCTGGCCGAATACCAGCGCTTCTACAACCATGTTCGACCCCACTATGCGCTGGACTTGCTCACTCCGATGTAATACCCCCGCAAACAAAGGACAGCCGAACTCGAAAAGTCCCATATGATGTGATACGTCCGGCCCGTCCGCTAGCTTACTCTGTTTGACTGGCGGGTAGCCTTGGAAGGAGAAAAAATCATGAAGCCATTCCTTAAATCATTACCCCCATTAGCAGCCTTCCTGCTGCTTGCAGCTATAGCGGGTCCGGCGGGGGCTCAGACTTCGGTCCGCGAAGGGCACTCAGTACTGATTAAATTGGGAACAGAGGCCCAAGTTATCGCCGCGCTCGGTGTATCCAACATCCCTACGGGTTGTGGCGAGACCGGGAACGATCCTTTCGATTGGCAATAATTTGCGCGAAACCAGTCAATCACCTTTTGATAAGTTAATAGGCAACACAATCCAGTTCGCCATCAAGGGCGCCTGATTGCCCGCGGAAAGGGTCGCAAATTCACAATCCGATTCGATCCTTGGCCAATCATTTCGGCCATCGTTGGCAATATGCCGGAAGTGGGGGAGGCCGGGAGGCAGCTAGCGCGACATTCCGCACGACCTATTGCCGGCCGGAATGAAATTCGTGGCTGCAAACCCGTTCCCGCCCGCCCTTCAGGCCGCGAGGGTCTCGATCAGGTCGCCCTTGCGCTGCAGCACGGTCACGCCCCGCTCCAGGGCCGACTTCTTCAATTCGTCATGAATATGGAAGGTGGCCAGCGCGAACCGCTTCCGGCGATGAGCGTGCTCCGGGAACAGGCGTCGGAAGTTGGGTGCCTTCTCGTCTAGCAGGCGCTTCAGGTCGTTCTCGTGCGCCTTGTACTTCACCTCTACGACAAACACCTCGCGGCCGTTCACCAGCAGTAGGTCGAACTCGTCCTCAAGGCCGGCGCGGCTGCGCGTGACGTTCCGGTCGATGCAGTCAAAGCGCACCCCGGCCAGCACCGGGTTGGCCTTGAGGCTGTTGTGGTAGAACTCCTCGGCCATCGCCCCTTGGTTGTTGCTAACACCGCCGTACATTTCCGCTAGCCGGCTGAGCTTGGCGTCGGTCTTCGCCAGCTGTGCGGCGTTTTCCGCCAGCTGTGCGTCAGTGCGGTCCTGCGCAGCGGCTAGGCCGGCAACCAGCGCTTTCAGTTCCTCTTCGGTCATGGAGAAGCCTCTCGCCGGGTCGATAGCCCAGTATATCCTTATCCTGTCGGCATTCGCGCCAGTTCATCCACTAGTAGCCTGTTGAAGGATAACAGGGGGAAGCGACGATGACAGGTCGTTCGCCCAAAGCTACACTCCGTGCAAAGCCAAGACTCAACGGAGATGCGTTATGCCAATGGCCCTTGCGGATAATTTGATCGACCCCACCCTGATCCCCGCTTCCGGCGGGCCACCGCACGAATTGTTCGATGCCTGGCGCGAGTCCGACCCCGTGCATTGGAATCCGCCCGTCAAAGACTACGAACCCCCATCGCCCCATACGTCTCTTCATAAGGGGTTTTGGGTGCTCACGCGCTACCAGGATGTCGTTGACGTCTCGCGCAACCAGGAGTTGTTCTCTTCCCACGAGGGCAGCCCGATCATCTGGGATTTCGAGCCGGCACAACTTGCGGAACAACGCGCCGGCCTGATGGGTATGAAGCCCGCTGACCACAAGGCGGTGAAGAAACTGATTATGCCGCCGTTCGCGCCCAGCGAACTGGCCACTTTTTATCCGGACATTGATCGGGTGGCGCGCTCCATCATCGATTCGGTCGCGGCCAAGGGCGAGTGCGAATTCGTCTTCGATGTGGCTTCACGGCTGCCCGTCTACACTTTCTGCAAGCTGCTTGGCGTGCCGGATCGGCTACGCGAGACCGTTTACAGCCTCGGCAACCAGTCGGCCGACACCGAGAATCCGGCGCATCGTGACGAGCGCAACACGGCCACCCACCAGCTGTTTGCCATCGCCCAGGAACTGGCTACCGAGAAACGTGCGAAACCGGACGATTCCATGCTGAGCCGGGTGGTACACGGCGAGGTGGATGGCGAGAGACTCGACGACATGAACATCAACATGTTTTTCGTCACGCTCTCGATTGCCGGACACGAAACCACGCGCAGCACCGCCGCCCACTTTGTGCGCCTGATGAGCGAACATCCAGACCAATACGAGCTATTGCGCTCTGATCTGGACCGGCACCTGCCCAATGCCATTGAAGAGGTGTTGCGCCATTCGCCGCCCGTCGTTAAATTCCGACGCACGGTCATGGCCGACACCGAAGTTGGCGGTCAGCGGTTGGCAAAGGGCGACAAGATCTACCTGTCGTACCCGGCCGCGAACCGCGACCCCGAGGTGTTCCCCGACCCGCATCGTTTCGACATCAGGCGTGCTAATGCCAGCCGTCACTTGGCATTCGGCAGCGGCCCTCACTTCTGCCTCGGTGCCCGGTTGGCGCGCTACCAGCTTCAGGCGCTGCTCAAGGAGATCGTGACACGCATCCCGGACATTCGCCCAAACGGCGACATGAGCATGATGAAGAGCATCTGGTTCAACGCCATCATCCAGATGCCGGTGGTGTTCACCCCCGAAGGCTGAGGCGCCTAGGCGCCTCAGCCTTCGGAAGTCGCGAAAGCGAAAAGCCGCTATCGCCGTCCCGTCGGCCGGTCGATTGAGGCGAATATCGAGCCATATGCAACGAAATCAAGCGGCCGACGGGGCGGATGAGAGCGGCTTTGCAGCCGCGCATTCCGAAGGCTGAGGCGCCTAGACGGCATGCTCGTTCGTTGTCCAGCGCATCAGCCCCTCCTGCACACAGGTGGCGATGAGTTGGCCGCCTCGATCAAAAAAATGGCCGCGCGCCAGGCCGCGGCCACCACCGGTGGTTACGGGTTCCTGGTCGAACAGTAGCCAGTCGTCCGCGCGGGCAAACCGGTGAAACCACATGGCGTGGTCCAGGCTGGTGCCAAGAAAATCGTCATCCTGCCAGCGCAAGCCGTGCGGCAACAGAATGTGGTCGATGAGCGATGCATCGGACAGGTAGGCAAGGCCGGCTTGGTGAATGGCCGGTGTCTCCGGCAGCCGCTCCCGGATACGCATCCACATGCGTTGGCTTTCGGTGACGGGTTCGCGCTCGGCTGTATCGGGGGGATTGATGTAGCGGCATTCAAGGGGCCGGGCCACGCCATAGGCCTCGCCAGTTTCGCGTTGGATAAAATCGTCGTAGGTGAAATCGACCGCCTCCGGTGGCGGTACGCTCGGTGCCTGGAAAGCGGTGAACTCGGGCGTTGCGTCGGGCACCTGAAAGGAGATGAGCATACGGAACAGTTCCTGGTCGTTTTGCAGCGCCAGGGTTTGCCGCCATGAAAAGGAACGGCCGTCGCGAATGGTCTCCACGCGGATGCTGAGCGGCAGATCGACGCTGCCGGGCCGCAGGAAATAGGCGTGTAGCGAATTTACCCGGCGGTCTTCGCCGGTTGTGGTGGCCGCCGCCGCCAAGCATTGGGCGATAAACTGGCCACCGAACAGCGAATCGCCCTTGTCCGGCGAGGCCGGTGCCTGGAATTCGCCGCCACCGAGCTCAGTGGGTGTTATAAGCGCTTGAAACAATTGTTTGAACCCGACTACTGTTTCTGAGTAGTATCCACCGCGCAACGCACCCGTGGCCAAATTGGATAAGGCACCAGTCTACGAAACTGGGGACTGCTGGTTCGAATCCAGCCGGGTGCGCCAGCCCTCGCTTTTTTATGCGGGCCTCTTGATGAGGTTACTCCCCGGGTGCTCGATAGGGTACGGCCCGCTGAATCGCTTCATCGATTGTCTCCGGCGTCATAATGACCGTGACGCTCACCCCAAGGGCACCAGCGGCGCTGATATGCATTGAAACCGCGGCCGCCGCCGCATCGTCCGGTAATTCGGCAATCAGGTAAAGATCCCAGTCGCCGAATGCATAGAACAGGTCGTTGAGCGTACCGCCCACGCCCTCCACCGTGGTGCGCAAGGCAGCCTGTCGTTTCGTGCCGCCTTCTTTTAATAGCCCCGTCACGCCGGCCTGGGTGTATTTTGCCCGGATCAGGTATTTGGCCATGATTCGTTCTCCATAGGGTTGTTGTTTCGCCAACCTGTGATGTTTGTACACAAATGGGCGGGATTAGACCGAAAGATGGATGCGGCAATACAGGCCCCGGCTCCAGCCAACGGCGGCACCGCCCAACAAGCCTGCAATCTTCCCCCATCCCACCGCTTCCCGCAACAGGCGGGGGGCAGAGGCTCCCAGCCCGCCAGCTCCTGTATCAGTTCAAGTTTTTCGACCGCGGGACGCCGCAGTTGGGACGGCCTCCAAATCCCAATCAATGCAAACGGATACGCGACCGCCGCTATCATCCGCGGTGCTGTTGTGCCAGTATCTATAACCTGTGCTACTAGTGGGCAAAGCGACATGGCGGAACCATCCAATATCCACGCAATTCAAAGCTATCCCAAGCAACAAACGCGCGGTTCCCTGCTCGAAGGCCACCGCTATACCTCCCAAGCGTTCTTCCAACAGGAATGGGAGCACATGTGGACTAAGGTTTGGCTGCTGTTGGGGCGTGAGTCCGAATTGCCCAATCCCGGCGATTGGCAAATGGAGCCGGTGGGGCCGGAGGAAATTCTCATGGTCCGGCAAAAGGATGGCACGGTTAAGGCGTTTTACAACGTCTGCCAGCACCGCGGCAATCCTCTGGTGGCCACCGCAAAGGGCACTGTGCGCCGCTTTGTTTGCAAATATCACAGTTGGGCGTTCATGCCCGACGGCGAACTGAATTTCGCGCCGGACCGGGAAGATTTCCCGCAAGGCAACCCCTGCGGCAAGGTGCGTTTGCAGGAGTTGGCCTGTGCCACTTTCGCCGGCTTCGTTTGGGTCAACATGGACCCGGACTGCGTCAGCCTCAAGGAATATCTGGGCCCGATTTGGCGCGAATGGCAATTGCGCGACATCCATACCTGGAAACGCACCATGGCCAACAGCATGTGGCTGCCATGCAATTGGAAGGTGGTACTCGACAACTTTAACGAGTCCTACCATGTGCCCACCGTACACATGGGTGCCACCACCCAAACCAACCGTAAGGAAATTCGTGGGCACATCAACACCTATTTCAAGGAAACGCGCTTCGATCTTTCCGATGAAGGCCATAACCGCATGATTATGGAAGGAGGCTACGGTATCGGTTCCACGGACAACGAGGGCAACATCCTCGAACCCTTGGCGAGCCAACTGAGGTATTGGGAACTCGACCCGGCCGACTTCAAGAAACACCCCGAGAAGACCCGAGTGGCTATCCAGCAGGCGAAACGACGCCTGGGCGTCGGCAAGGGCTACAGCCACTACGACAAGATTCCCGACGAGCAGTTCACCGATGCCTTCCACTACACGCTGTTCCCCAACTTTGCCGTGTCGCTTTGGGCGGACGGTTTTCATTTTCTGCGGGCGCGCCCGCATCGGCTGGATCCGGAGCAGTGCCTGTTCGACAACTGGTGGTACTCAAGCCCCGCCTCGATGGCATCGGGAATCGAAGGCGAGCGCGGCGGCGATACGGAAGTTGAACGCCGTTTGCTCGAATTTGACGGCGAGGAATCCATCGGTGTGGCGATTGAGGAGGATGTGGCGGTGTTCGTCACCCAGCAGCGCGGCTTCCGCTCAAGAGGTTTCAAGGGTGTCTACCTGTCCCACCAGGAAATGCGTATCCGGCGATATCACGAGATGATCGACGATTACATCGCCGGGCGGCTGCCGAGAAAATAGATGAGCCGGCCCTAATGCCAACCCTGTCCGGCATATGACCATGAACTTGTCGGCACAGCCGAGTACAATCCGCCACCCACCGTGCCAGATAGAGTGACCGTCATGGAAACCGACGAACAAAAGCGGCTGCGCGACGATGCGCGTTGCGAGGCCGCGGTGCAGACCCTGAAGGATGTGCTTTGGCGGTTCGAAGAGATGGGCGAGGGCACCTATACCCTGTACGACCTGCTCGGTTATTTGTTGGAGGACCTGGTTCGGGAAGGCTGCTGCCCCGCCTGCATCGACGAGACCGTCTCCGCGGCCTACAAGGAGGTGGGCGTTGACCCCAGCGTGCATCGGCAGGACGATGAGGCCGTTTACCACTAGGCACCTGGGCCGTTCGGCTTGTTCCCCCCTCTCAAATAGCGGAAAAATCATGCCCAGGCGGCGCTTTGGTGAGCCACCGCATTGGTCTGACCCTGGCAGGAGCCAGCCCAGCCTCCAAAATGGGTAGCCGATGGAAACACAGAAACTGCAGAAAGTATTAGCCGGCCTGGGCTATGGTTCCAGGCGCGAGTTGGAGCGCTGGATCCTTGCCGGCCGGTTCACTATAAACGGCGAGACGGCGCAACTCGGGCAGCGGGTCGGCGCAGGGGCTCTGATTGCCTTGGATGGACGCAGGCTGGCATCGCGGCCAGCGGAGGCGAGCCGTGTTGTGGTGCTCAACAAGGCTGCGGGCCTGGTCTGCTCCCGGCACGATCCTCAAGGTCGCCCGACGGTTTTCGATGCTTTGCCGAAGCTGACGCAAGGCCGCTGGATTTCGGTGGGGCGGCTCGACATCCCAACCACCGGCCTGCTGCTACTGACCAATGATGGTGGCTTGGCGCACCGTATGATGCACCCGTCCACGGGGCTTGACCGGGAATATGCGGCCAGGGTGGATGGCCGCTTGGCGGAATCGGAGCTCAAGGCACTCCGGGAAGGCGTCGTTATTGATGGCGAGCGCTGCCGGTTCAGCGATCTGAGGTACTACGACGGTGCCGGCCGCAACCATTGGTATCACCTGGTGTTGATGGAGGGGCGAAACCGGGAAGTACGCAAACTTTTCGAGGCCGTGAATCGGCGCGTCAGCCGCCTGAAACGGGTGCGCTACGGCCCGGTGCTGTTGCCCTCTCGGCTCAAGCGCGGTGCGCTCGAAGAACTTGGGCAAGACGACCTGGCAACGCTCTACCACTTGTTGGACTTGCCGTTCACAGCCGCCAAAGGCCGATTTGGGCAACGCACCTCGCTGCTCGTGCCCTATCCGCCGTTGCGCCACCGCTCATAATCAGGGACGGTTCGCTTGCCGACGCTGCGGCAATCGGGCCGGGCCGATTGAGCCACTATCCGGCCCGGCTATCCAACAACCCACTCCATGGGCCGAGGTTTAAGGACACCCGTGGGCGGTGCGTCCCCGTATGGTCGGCCCGCCGACCCCGACAATTTATGGCTTGCTCGCGTGCAGCAAGTAATTGACATCCGCATTGCGGGTGAGTTGCGCCTTACCGAACAGGGGGTTGTAGGCCATGCCAACGATCTCTTGTACCTCTAGCCCGGCGGCGCGGACGGCGCGGGCCAGTTCCGAGGGACGGATCAATTTCGCGTAGTCGTGTGTGCCCTTGGGCAGGATCTTCAACATATATTCGGCGCCCAAAACCGCCAGCAGATAGGCCTTTGGTGTGCGGCTGATGGTGGAGAAGAACAGCTGTCCGCCCGGTGCCGCGAGCCTTGCGCAGGCGGCAACCGAGGAACTGTAGTCGGGAACGTGTTCAAGCATTTCCATGCAGGTGACGGTGGCGAATTGTCCGGCTCGCTCGTTCGCCAGCTGCTCCGGGGTCGCGGCCAGATAGTCTAACGCCAAGCCGCTTTCCCGGGCGTGCGAACGCGCCACGGCAAGCGGCTTGCCGGCCATGTCTATGCCCGTTACGCAAGCACCCGCGGTCGCCATGGCCTCCGATAGAATGCCGCCGCCACAGCCGACATCGAGTACCTGGGCACCCTCAAGCGGTGCGCGTTTGGCCACAAAATCGAGGCGCAGGGGGTTGATGTCGTGCAGCACCCGAAAGTCGCCCCGCGGATCCCACCAGCGCTGCGCGAGCGCTTCGAATTTGCCGATTTCGGCCTCATCAACGTTCAAACAGGCAACTCCTTCAATGCTGAAGCCCGAGCGGTGCTGGCGGCCGGGTCGAGCGTGGTGAATTTACGGTCGTCGTAGAGACAGCGCCCCCCCACCCAAACGTGGCTCAGTGCCGCGGACGCCGCCCCGTGAATCAGTGTCGCGGCCGGATTGCGCATGGGGGTGAAGCGCGCTGCCCCGAAATCAAAAGCGACCAGATCAGCGAGTTTACCCACCTCCAAAGAACCGATCTCCTCATCAAGGCCCAACACCCGCGCGCCACCGAGCGTTGCCATCTCCAACATGGTCGCCGTGTCTCCAAGGGTGCTGTCACCGCTGCTTTGCTTGAGTAGCAAGGCGGCCAGACGCGCTTCCGCAAGCAGGTCCAAGCAGTTGTTGGAGGCGGCGCCATCGGTACCGAGCCCCACACGGATGCCCGCATCGAGGAGCCGGCTCAGCGGGCAGACACCACTTGCCATCTTGAGATTGGAGTGCGGGCAATGGATGACGTTGACTCCATGCTCACCGATAAGCGTGATTTCGTGGTCGGTCAGTTGCGTCATGTGGACGGCCTGCAGCGACGGTGACAGCAACCCCAAATCGTCCAGATAGTAAAGCCAGGATTTCCCGGCTCGCGCCCGCGCCTGTGCCAATTCCTCCGCGTTTTCGTGCAGATGCATCTGTATCGGCAAGTTGGTTTCTTCCGCATAGGTGCCGATCCGCTCCAGTACCTCGGGCGCAATCGAATAGGCGGCGTGCGGCCCGAAGATCACTTTGATCAGTGCATCGTCCCGGTATTCGTCGTGCAGAGCCAAACCTTTGTGCAGCCCGTCGTTGGCGTTGTGGCTCCAAACATTGGGAAAGTCGATGATCGGGAAGGCGACCTGAGCGCGCATGCCCGCCCGTGTTGCGCACCGCGCCACTTCGTCCGGGAAGTAATACATGTCCGCAAAGGTGGTCGTGCCGCTGCTCAGCATTTCGAGCATGGCCAGTTCGGTGCCGGTACGCACATAGTCCCGGGAAACATGGGCGGCTTCCAACGGCCAAATCACATCGTTCAACCATTGTCGCAGCGGCAAATCTTCGGCGCTGCCGCGCAACAGGGTCATGGCCGCGTGTCCGTGGGCGTTGACCAGACCGGGAATAACCGCGTGCCGGTCGAGATCGACGGTTTGCCTTGGGTTGAAGGTGGCCTGCAGCTGGGCGCGGGGACCGATGCCGGCCACCCGATCGCCCGTGATCGCGATCGCGGCCTGCTCAATCAGGCTGTTGGCGGGCACCACGGGAATACACCAGCGACAACGAATCAGCAGGTCGCAGGGGGTTGGTGCCGGGCTGGTCGTCATGGCTGCTCGGCCATCGCGCAGTGACGCAATTGGGTCGGAGCAAGCCCATAGTTCGCTTTAATGGCGGTGGAAAAGTTGCATTGATGCAGAAAGCCGACGCTATGGGCAATCTCGGCAATGCTCAGATCCGTTTCGGTGATTAGCCGATGGCCCTCCGCCAGCCGTTGAGCCTTCACGAATTCGGAAATCGTCATGCCGAATTGGCTACGGAATCCGTAATAGAGCTTGTTGCGGTTCAACCCGACACGGCGACACAGAGCCCTGACGCTCGGTACATCCGCCAGATTCTCCATCAGAATGCACCGCGCCTCCTTTACCTTCTGCATATCCTTCGGGCCGAGCGACAGGGGAAAAGACTCGGTATCGGGAAGATAGATGACATGATTGAGTGCCAGCAACAGTAATTCCGTAGCCTTATTGACCACGAAGTTGACCCGCAAAGCACCCTCGAAACGATTGTTCAGGATTTCCGCCGTCAAGGCCGCGAGCCGGTTTGTCAACTCGAACGAACGGTAGATGCGCAAGTCGGCGGATGCACCGGACAGCGAGCCCAGCGGGCAGGGCAGATTGTCCATGTTCATGCCGCATATTTCGGTGAGGCGCTCAGGGCGCACACAGACGGTGGCCCAGCGCAGTTTCTCGCCGCCTCTGAACCGTTCGATGGTCTTGATGCCCTCGGGCAAGTGGATGATGCGCCATGATGGGCTGTCCAGCGCCATTGGCCCGACTTCGCCGATACGCATGTCGATATGCAGATTCAGGCTGAAATTGAAGCGCACCCAACTGGGGTCAAACACATGCACGGTGCGCGTCTGTTCGAATACGCAATCCATCACCACAATGCGCATCGTATTGCCGACTTGATAATACTCGATGGTGCCTTCCGCGAGCTCCTCGGCGTCGGATATCGCATAGCACAGGGTGTCGTTGGCGACCTCTATGCGCTCTTCCATCTGGCTGTTGGATGTGGGAGTCAGGGCGGCGCGTAATTCCTCGAATGACGTCCAATTGAAATCATGGCTGGATTCTTCGGGCATGGGTCTGTTCACGAACACCGCTCAGGCTGCCAAGAAACTCAACGAGTATCGCATTGAAAGCGTCCGGCTGCTCGAAAAATGGCGCATGGCCCGCCGTCTCCATGAATTGCACCCGGCCACGCCATAGATTACGCCAGTGCAGCCGGTCGAAATAGGCTTTGTTCACAAAAGCGTCCGCACCCCCTTGGATCACCGCAATGGGGCAGGCGTTGCTCGCCACCACATCGGCTTGGCAGTGGCAGGCCCCGGCCTGGCTGTAATTTTCGAGCAAGCATGAGCGGATGCCGCCCTGGGCTCGCCGCACGGCCGCGGCCAGGCCAGTGTTTCTGGTATCGGCCCCTCCGTACAAACTGTCGCAGTAGCTAGCGGCTTCGGCTTCGGTGAACAGGGTCTTGCCGGTAAGCGCCATCAGCGGGCTGGGCAAAAAGGCGTCTGTCAGCGCCTCGTTGCCGGGGCCCGCCGGCGGCGTGCCGCAAAGGACAAGGCCGCCAAGCTCCAGGCCCTGTCCAAGCGCCTCGATGGCAATGTGACCGCCGAGCGACCAACCAAAGACCACGGGCTTGTCGAGCGCCAGGCGATCAATGACTTCCCGCAGTAACAGCGCGAAGCGCGTCAAGTTCGCCTGGCGCCCGCAATCCGCGAGATCTTCCGAGTCGCCATGCCCCGGCAGGTCAATGGCGATAAGCCGGCGACCGCGCAAAATCGCACTGTCGAATTGCCTGGCGAAGGCTTCTTTGCACCCCGAGTTGCCGTGTACCAACAGCAGCGCCGGGCCTCGGCCATCGGCAGACACATAGGCGATCTTGCCAAGGCGCGTTTGTATGTGGGCGATCGGGTTCACAGCGGCGAGCGGGTCTGCGGGCGCGGCGGCCTCAAAACTTCAGCCCCAGGGTGGCGCCGTAGGTTCTTGGGCGACCGTAGGCTTGGGTGGTCCTGACGCCGATCGGGCTCCGGTCGTCCGCGAAGTTGACGTAGACCGCATCGGTCAGATTCTGACCCCATAGGAAAAGCTGCCACTTGCGGCTGTCCAGCCCGACCCGTGCGCTAACCAGATCTCTTCCCTTACCACTGAGCCGCGGGTCGTTTTGTGGCTCGAAATAAACACGGCCGCGGTGATTCCAACTGCCTTGCAGCACGAGTTCCCCGATGCGGTCGATGGGGTATCTGAACTGAATGTCGAGGGATGCCGTCCATTCCGGTGCCAGGTTCAAGTGTCGGCCCGCGCAGTTTGCCACGATGCGCTCGGGCGCGGTTGCCCCCGGTGCCTGGCATCCGGGAAAGTCGTCGTAGGTTGCATCCAGATAACCCAGGCTGGCCCGGAGATCGAAATACTCCCCGACCAGCGCCGTCGCTTCCGCTTCCACGCCGAAAATATCCGCGGCGGCGGCGTTGGCCAGACTCACACCGCCACCGACAATCTGGGTTAACTGAAGGTCTTTATAGCGGGTATGGAATGCCGAGAGATCCAAGCGCACGCGCTGCTTGAAGAGGCTTGATTTGAGCCCGGCCTCATAGGAGGTTGCGAACTCGGGCGCGACTTCCAGTACCGCGTTCGGCCCCACGAAATCCACATTGAACCCCGCGCTCTTGAATCCTTGAGCGAAACGCAGGTAACCGGTGGCGAAGCTGTTGAAATCGTAGGCAATCGAAACGGTGGGCGCGAAATCCTCATCGGTTCGCGACCTTGAGTAGTCGGTGGTGCCGAATAAGCCGGTTTGGTCGTTTTGCACATGCTCGCCGTTCTTGGTCTCGGAAACCCAACGCCCCCCGATTTCCAGTTGCAGGCGATCGGTTAGGGCGTGATTTGTATTGAAGAAGAGCGCCACGCTTTCCGATTCAACCGCACTGGTGAGCGTGATGGGTGGCTCGACACCCGGCATGCCGCTCAGAAAGTCGCCTAGAGCGAAGTCTCCGTAGCCTTTGGATTCCTGGTTGTAGTAGTACAGGCCGGCAATGTAGTCCGATCGGGCCGTAAAGCGGCCGGCATGGCGCAGCTCCGCCGAAAAGACCTCGGAGTCTTGGCCAAAAATATCGACAAATACGCGCACCCCGTGTTTATCGTCGTCCAGGCTCGCATCGAAAGAGGAGTCGCGATAGGACAGGATGGAGGTCAGTGTTCCCGCCCCCGTCTCGAAATCGCCGGTTAATGCAATGCCCCAAAGGTCGCGATGCACGAAGTTGGGCTGGTCGTGATTGGTGGTGTGGTGCGAGGCTTGGGAGGGATCGGAAAAAAACGCCAAGTCCGATACCTCGAACAACACCGGTTCACTCCGATCAATCAACCCGTCCGCCGCCAGCACCAGGTCGATGCCGGTGCCGGGCTGAAAGCGCAGCTTGCCGCGGAACGTGGCGAGATCGGCGTTGTCTAGATCTTCGCCACCGGACAGGTGCTTAACGAAGCCGTCGCGCTCCGTGTAGCCGGCGGATAGCGATGCCGACAGGCTGTCGGAAAGCGGGCCGGACAAATGCGTTCTTAGCCGGGTGTGATCGTAGTTTCCGTATTGGGCTTCCAGAATACCCTGGGTTGTATCGCTGGGATTCCTGGTAATGATGTTGACGGCACCGGCGATGGTGTTCTTCCCGAATAGGGCACCTTGGGGGCCGCGTAGAATCTCGATACGTTCAATGTCGATCAAATCCTGGTTGAAGTTTTCCGGGCGACCCGCGTATACCCCGTCAATGTAATAGCCGACGCCCGTTTCAAGGCCGACAAATCGCACAAGGGTGGAAATACCGCGAATACTGATGAGCCCCTGAATGGTCCCGGCTATGCCGCCGGCCTGGCCGGCGTTTGGAATAATGTCCAGCACCTGGTCGAAGGAGTCGATGCCGGCGTCTTGCAACTGCTCTCCCGAAAGAGCGCTGACGGCCAGGGGCGTGTCTTGGATGTTCTCCACCTTCTTGCGGGCCGTTACCGTGATAACCTCGATGACGCGCGTTTTGTCGGTTGCGATCGGTGCCCCGTCCTGGGCAAAGGCGGGCCTGGTCAAGATAAGTAGGGCACCCGCAATGAACGAGGCGGCCAGCAAATTATTGAGCGCGGTTTTCATGGCTTTCCTTATGCTTTCGACACGATGTCGAGGATGCGCCAGCCATTGCCCACCCTCTTTTGCTGCAAGTGCCGGGATGTTTGATAGATACATTATTTGGGCCGCACTGAATAAACCGGGTTAACATCGTTGCCTGTGTGAGCGCATCATGACTTCGGGAATTTATCCAGTATGAAACCGGCCGCATTCGACTACCGTCTACCGGGCACTGTGGAGGAAGCGGTTGCCCTGTTGGCGGCTGCCGACAACGCGAAGGTGATTGCCGGCGGGCAGAGTTTGGTGCCGATGCTGAACTTTCGGCTGGTGGCACCCGATTTGTTGGTTGACATCGCGCGCCTGCCGACATTGGGCGGCATATGGCCGCGTAATGACGGGGGCCTGGGTATCGGTGCCCTAACGCGGCATCGTGATCTGGAACTGTCGGCTGCGGCGCGCGAGCGGTTTCCCGTTGTTACCGAAGCCGTGCGCTCGATTGGCCACTTGGCGATTCGCAACCGGGGCACCGTCGGCGGTAGCCTCGTACACGCCGACCCGGCAGCGGAGTGGCCCATGCTGGCGCTGCTGCTTGATGCCCGGATGCGCATTGCGGGGCCGGACGGGTTTCGGGAACTGGCGGCGGGTGATTTTTTCCTCGGAACGCTCACGGTGGATTTGGCGGCGGCGGAATTGTTGGTCGGCATCGAACTGCCCGCCCTGCCGGCTGGCACTGTGTGTGGCTTCGCCGAGTTTGCCCGGCGCACCGGCGACTTTGCCCTTTGCGGGGTGGCGGTGACACTCACACCCCATAGCCAGGGTGGCGGACGCCCTCGTTTCCGTGACGCCAGAATCGCCCTGATTGGCGTGGACGAGACGTCGGTGCGCATCCCCGATGCGGAACGGCTGCTGCTGGAGTGCTCGTCTTTGGATGCCGACCTGATCGAGGCGGTGGCGGCTGTCGTGCGGGCGTCGATCAAGCCGACGACCGATACGCACGCTTCCGCGGATTACCGATGTTACCTAGCCTACAACCTTACTAAACGCACACTCATGGAGACGCGAACACGCCATGCATTATGAGCATTCCCTGGTTTTGCGGGTCAATGGCCGTCGCCACGCAACTAGCGTGGCGCCAAGGCTGTTGTTGTCCGACTTCCTGCGTGATGAGTTAAATCTAACCGGCACCCATGTCGGCTGCGAACACGGCGTCTGTGGTGCCTGCACGGTACTCCTTGACGGGCAGAGCGTGCGCTCCTGCCTGATACTTGCGGTCCAGGCCCACGGCTGCGAGGTTGAGACGGTGGAGAGTTTCGGCGACCCGGAAAACCTCAGTATTGCACAGCGCCTTTTTCAGGAGTGTCACGCCCTGCAATGCGGCTTCTGCACACCGGGGTTTCTGGCCAGCGTCGAGGACATGCTGCGTAACCATCCGCCGGCGAGTGAAACCGAGGTGCGCGAACTATTATCCGGCAACCTCTGCCGTTGTACGGGTTACCAGAACATCGTTGCTGCGGTGCTGCGCATTCGCGACGGTCTTGCCTCGGAGTCCGCGTCATGACCCAGGCACCTGGAAGCCTCTGCTTTCGGAATTGGCGGCTACAAGGCCGCTCTCATCCGCCCCGTCGGCCGTTCGACCTCATTGCGTATGGCTCGATATATGCGCGCTAAACAACCCTATGTCGGCCGTTCGGTCAAACGCCTTGAAGACCGCCGGTTGTTGACGGGACAGGGGTGTTTTGTCGATGACATCCGCTTGCCGGGCACAATGCACATCGCCTTTTTGCGCAGCGACCATGCCCATGCCCGCATTGTCCGTATCGATGTTGCCGCAGCGCGGTCGAGCCCCGGTGTGTTCGCGGTGGTTTGTGCCGAGGATATCGTCGGCGACTGGCGGGAAATTGTCGCAACGAGCCGGATGCGTAATTTTCAGCCCACCGCCATGCCGTTGTTAGCGGCGGCCAAGGTGCGTTTTGTCGGCGAGGCGGTGGTGGCGGTGCTGGCCGAAAACCGCTATCTGGCCGAAGACGCCGCGCGCCTCATTGAGATCGACTATGAAGAATTGCCGCCCCTGAGCGACCCGGAGACGGCGCTGTGCCCCGATGCGGTGCTCCTGCACGAGGGCTTGACGTCCAATGTGCTGGTCGAGCGGGAATTCGCGCGCGGAGAGCCGGAAGCCGCTTTTTGGCAGCCGGCGCTGCACCTCAAGGAGCGTTTCCGCATGCACCGCAAAACGCCGCTGGCCCTGGAGAACCGAACCTATCTGGCGGACTACCAAGCCGGGCAGCGCAGTCTGACGTTGCACACCAGCTCTCAGGTACCCGGCATCATCCGCGATGCATTGGCCAAGGCCCTGGACATACCCGGCAGTCACCTGCGCGTGGTGGCGCCCGATGTCGGTGGTGGATTTGGGGGCAAGACATCGCTCTATCCGGAAGAGGTGCTGGTTTGTGTCCTGTCGCGTCGATTTGGGTGCCCCGTGAAATGGACGAGCGACCGGCTGGAAGATTTGCTGGCCACCAGCCAGGGCTTCGACGAGATTGTCGATGCCGAACTCGCCGTCGATGCATCCGGGCGTTTTCTGGCCCTTAAAGCCGAAGTCATCGGCGATGTGGGCGCTTATTCGGTCTACCCTTGGACGGCGGGCATCGAGCCGGTGCAAGTGGCCAGCTTTCTGCCCGGCCCCTACAAGATCGAGCATTATCGGGCCAGGGTGCGCGCCCTGGCCACCGCCAAACCGCCGCTCGGCCCCTATCGGGGGGTGGGCCGCCCGATTGCAACCTTTGTTATGGAACGGCTGGTGGATATGGCGGCGGCTCGGCTCGGCTTGGACCCGGTTGAACTGCGGCGTCGCAACCTGGTGCAAGCCGATGAGTTTCCCTATAAAACCGGTTCCGGCATCGAGTGGCGTCGTTCCGGGTTTTTGGAAAACCTGGGTGGTGCCTGCGATGCCATTGGTTACGAAACGCTGCGACGCGAGCAACAACAAGCACGCGACCAGGGTCGTCTGGTTGGTATCGGCATTGCTTGTTTCGCGGAACTGACCGGCATCGGCTCGCGCTTGTCCGCCTCGCCCGGCATGCCGATCAATACGGGCACTGAAACGGCTACCGTCAATTTGGATGCCACCGGCGCCTTCACCGCCCGTTTCGGCGTCACCTCCTATGGCCAGGGTTTGGAGACCGCCTTGGCACAGGTTGTGGCGGACGAACTGCAAGTGGACATCGAACGGCTGCGCGTGCGCTTGGGCGATACCGACCAGGTCGGCCACGGCACCGGTTCCTACGCCAGCCGCGGCGCCGTACTCGGTGCGGGGGCGGCAATGCTCGCCTGTCGCGCTTTGCTCTGTAAGCTGCGTCGGGTTGCGGCGCTGCTGATGCAAGCCGAGGCGAACGAGGTTGCGCTTGCCGATGGCCGCTTTGTGGTTCGGGATGGTTCGGCGAGCCTGTCCTACCAGACATTGGCGCACACCTATTATTCGCATATGGGTGCCATCCCCGCCGATGTCCGCAATCACCTGGGCGACCTATCCGCTACCCGTGTTTACGATCCGGAGTGGGGCACCACCTCGTCGGCGACCCATATTGCCCAAGTGGAAATCGATCGGGCCACGCTGCGGGTCAGCACTCAACGTTATGTGGTTGCCGAGGATTGCGGACAACGTCTGAATCCCATGATCGTGGACGGGCAAATTCACGGCGGCGTCGCCCAGGGGATCGGTGCCGCCCTCTACGAGGAAATGATCCACGACGAACAAGGTCAGGTGTTGACGGCCAGCCTGGCGGACTATGTGGTGCCTTCCAGCACGGAAGTGCCGCGCATCGAAACGGTGCATCTCGAACTTGAAAAGCCGACGACACTCGGCAAGTTGCGCGGTATGGGCGAGGGCGGCACCATCGGCGCTCCGGCGGCCATTGCCAACGCGGTCTCCGATGCGCTCGCCCCCTTGGGTAAGGGCGTTAATACGCTGCCGATTACGCCGGAAAGAATCTTTCAACTGTTGCGCTGAAACGCCCTGACGGATACCGCGGTTGACGTGCGTCCAAACTCAAATCCATTCAAACTGATGGCCGATCTCAACGCATAAAAACAGGCATCCTGCCCAAGTCAGGTGTAAACTATCGTGCTTTTCGGGCCGAGCATCCATGTCGGAACCCATCCCCGGTCAAGCGCGGGAAATCCTTCCCGTAAACATTGAAGACGAGCTGCGGCAGTCCTACCTGGACTACGCCATGAGTGTCATCGTCGGGCGCGCCCTGCCCGATGTTCGCGACGGCCTGAAGCCGGTGCATCGCCGGGTACTGTTCACCATGAGCGAATTGAACAACACGCACAACCGTCCCTACATGAAGTCGGCCCGCGTGGTCGGCGATGTGATGGGCAAATACCATCCGCACGGCGACCTCGCCATCTACGATACCCTGGTGCGCATGGCTCAGGACTTTGCCATGCGCTATCTACTCATCGACGGCCAGGGCAACTTCGGCTCCATTGACGGCGACCCGCCGGCGGCCATGCGCTACACCGAAGTGCGTATGGAACGCCTCGCCGCCGCCTTGCTCGCCGACCTCGACAAGGAAACCGTCACCTTCGTTCCCAATTACGATGACACCCTGATGATGCCGGAGGTTTTGCCGACGCGGGTGCCGAACCTGCTTATCAACGGCAGCTCCGGCATTGCGGTGGGCATGGCCACCAACATTCCACCACATAATTTCCAAGAGATTGTGGCGGGTGTTTTGGCACTGCTCGACGACCCCGGTATCGGCGTTGACGGTTTGATGGCGCACATCCGGGGGCCGGATTTCCCGACCGCCGGCATCATCAACGGGCGCGCCGGTATCGTGCAGGCCTACCGCACCGGCCGCGGGCGCATCTATGTGCGCGCGCGCGCCGAGGTGATTACCGACGAAAAACGTGGCCGGGATATCATCGTTGTCACTGAAATTCCCTATCAACTCAATAAATCGCGTCTCATCGAGAAGATCGCGGAACTGGTCAAGGACAAGAAGCTGGAGGGTATCTCCGAATTGCGCGACGAGTCGGATAAAGACGGCCTGCGTATTGTGATCGAATTGCGTCGTGGCGAATCCGGCGATGTGGTGCTCAACAACCTGTACGCCCAAACCCAGTTGCAATCGGTGTTCGGCATCAATTGCGTTGCCTTGGTGAACGGCCAGCCCCGCATACTCAATCTCAAACAGATGCTTGAGGCCTTCGTGCAGCATCGTCGCGAGGTGGTAACAAGGCGCAGCATCTACCTGTTGCGCCGCGCCCGCCAACGCGGCCACCTGCTCGAGGGCCAGGCGGTGGCGTTGGCGAATATCGAGCCGGTCATCGAGTTAATACGGGAGTCGCCCGCCGCCGCCGAAGCCAGGGCGGCTCTCATGGGGCGCGGTTGGGCGTCCGAGAACGTCGATGCCCTATTGGCGCGGGCCGGCGCCGACGCCTGTCGTCCGGAGGATTTGGCTGAACACTTCGGTTTGCGTGACGGCCTCTACTATCTCTCGGCAGATCAGGCGCAAGCCATTTTGGATATGCGCCTGCATCGATTGACCGCCTTGGAGCAGGATAAATTGGTGGCCGACTATGAATCCGTGCTCGAAGAGATTGCCGATCTGCAAGACATTCTGGCATCGACTGAGCGCCTGCAAGCGGTGATTCGTGAAGAACTCGAAGAACTCGCCCAGATCTACGGTGATACCAGGCGCACCGAGATTCTCAGTTCCCAGCAAGACCTCAGCGCCGAGGATCTGATCCCCGAAGAGGACGTCGTAGTGACGATTTCCCACAACGGCTACGCCAAAACGCAGGGACTCGATGGTTATCAGGCGCAGCGCCGAGGTGGACGCGGTAAGGTCGCGGCCACCGTGCGCGACGAAGACTTCGTCGAGAATCTGCTGGTTGCCAACAGCCACGATACGCTGCTGTGCTTTTCCAATCTCGGCAAAGTCTATTGGTTGCGCGTGTTCCAAATCCCTAAGGGCACCCGCAATGCCAAGGGCCGCCCGCTGGTTAACCTGCTGCCGTTGGAGCCGGGCGAACGGGTGACCTCGTTGTTACCGGTGAGGGAATACGACGACGATCATTTTGTGTTCATGGCCACCGCCAACGGCACGGTCAAGAAGACCGAACTCACCCACTTCTCGCGGCCGCGGCAAAGTGGCCTGATTGCGTTGGATTTGGATGCGGGCAATACCCTGGTGGGGGCGGCCATCACCGACGGCCATTGCGATGTGTTGCTAACGGCCAGCTCCGGCAAAGCCGCTCGCTTCAAGGAATCCGATGTCCGTGCCATGGGGCGCACCGCGCGTGGTGTGCGCGGCATTCGCTTGGCCGGTGGACATCGGGTGATCTCCCTCATTATTCCCCGGCAGCATGGCTTTGTGCTTACCGCCAGCGCGAACGGCTACGGCAAGCGCACCCGCGCCGGGGAGTTTCCCGTCAAGGGTCGCGGTGCCCAGGGTGTGATTGCCATGCAGTCCAATGAGCGCAACGGCAACATCGTGGCTGCGGTGCAAGTCTTTGCGGGCGATGAACTGATGCTCATCAGCGATACGGGAACCCTGGTGCGAACCGGCGTTGACGAAATATCGGTACTTGGCCGCAATACCCAGGGTGTGCGTCTGATCGCCTTGCGTGGCGGGGAGCGCCTGAACAGCGTCGCGCGCATTGTCGAGTCGAACGTCGATGCGGACGGTCGGGAAGCCTAGGCACCGCTGCCTGCGGAAGTCGCGCAAGCGAAAAGCCGCTATCGCCGTCCCGTCGGCCGAGCCTGGGTACCCATTGCGGGACAGGGTATCAGCACTGGATTGAATATGAATAGACCGTTTAACTTCTCCCCGGGGCCCGCCGCCTTGCCGCAGGCGGTGTTGGAACAGGCGCGTAACGAGATGCTCGATTATCGGGGCAGCGGTGTTTCCGTCATGGAGATGAGCCATAGGGGCGCTCCTTTCATGGAAATCGCACAGCAGGCCGAAGCGGATTTACGCGAGTTATTGGCTGTGCCCGATTCGCACCGGGTGCTATTTATGCACGGCGGCGCCACCTTGCAGATGGCGGCGGTGCCGCTCAACCTGCTTGGCGAAAAAACCGTGGCGGACTATGTGGAGACGGGTGCCTGGTCTACCAAAGCCATCGGCGAGGCACGCAAATATTGCACGGTCAACATCGCGGCGAGTTCCGCCGACAGCAACTTTGATCGCATTCCAGCCCGTGCCGATTGGCAATTGCATGCCGCCGCGGCCTACTTGCACATCTGCGCCAACGAAACCATCGGCGGCGTACAATTCCACGAATTCCCGCGGGTCGATGTGCCGCTGGTCGCCGACATGTCCTCGGAACTGCTGTCCCGGCCCATTGAGGTATCGCGGTTTGCTTTGCTCTATGCCGGTGCGCAGAAGAACCTGGGGCCGGCGGGTTTGGCGGTGGTCATTGTTCGGGAAGACTTGATCGGTCAAGCCCACCCGACAACACCGAGCCTCCTGGATTTTGCGGTCCAGGCCCGTTCCGGTTGCATGTACAACACCCCGCCGACCTACGCCTGGTACATCGCCGGCTTGGTTTTTCGTTGGGCGAAGGCGCAGGGCGGAGTGGCTGCCCTGGCGCACCGCAACGCCCGCAAGGCGGCCAAGCTGTACGCCCTCATCGACGAGGACGGCTTCTATAACGCACCGGTTGCGCCGGAAAACCGCTCCCTTATGAATGTACCCTTTACTTTGGCGGACGCCTCGCTCGACAGCGAATTTCTGCGCCGCGCCGCCGCCGCCGGCCTGCTCAACCTCAAAGGTCATCGCAGTGTCGGCGGCATGCGCGCGAGTCTTTATAATGCCGTGCCCGAAGCGGCGGTCGATGCCCTGGTCGCGTTCATGAGAGAGTTCCGCAATGAGTGCGGATGACAGTGCCCTAGCGCGCATTCGCGAACGCATCGACGTGGTCGATGCGGAACTTCAGCGGCTGCTTAACGAGCGCGCCCAGCTCGCGCTGGAAGTGGCTGAGGTCAAACAGGCGCAACAGGGCGAGGCGGCAACGGTCTATTACCGCCCCGAGCGCGAGGCGCAAATTATTACACGGCTCAAAGAGCGCAATTCCGGGCCCCTATCCGATACCGATATCGCCCGGTTGTTTCGCGAAATCATTTCCTGTTGCCTGGCTTTTGAACAACCCCTCACCGTTGCCTATTTGGGGCCGGCCGGAACCTATACCGAGGTTGCGGCGCGCGCGCAGTTCGGCCAGTTTGCGCCGCTCGTGCCGATGGCGGGTATCGACGAGGTATTCCGCGAGGTGGAAACCGCCCAGGCCAGCTATGGGATCGTGCCGGTGGAAAACTCCACCGAGGGTATGGTCAACCACACCCTGGACTGCTTTATGTCCGCATCGTCGACGATTCGCATTTGCGCGGAAGTGGAGGTGCCGATTCATCATGCGTTGTTGACCCATCCCGATAACGACGGTGCCATTGTGCGCATCCTCTCCCACGCTCAATCGCTCGCCCAATGCCGCGGCTGGTTGGATACCCATTATCCGGGCGTCGAACGATTGGCGGTGGCAAGCAACGCCGAGGCGGCGCGCCAAGCGTCGGAAACCCCCGCTCTCGCCGCCGTAGCCGGTGAGGTAGCCGCCAACCGCTATGGCCTGAAGGTGCTGGCCACCCGCATTGAGGATCACAACCATAATAAGACCCGTTTCCTGGTTCTCGGACGCCAGGATGTCGGCCTGAGCGGCCAGGACAAGACCTCCATACTGGTGTCCACCAAAAACCGCCCGGGCGCTCTGTATCGGGTGTTGGAACCCTTCCATCGGCATGGTGTTTCCCTAACGCGCATTGAAACCCGTCCGGCGCGTTCCGGCGACTGGTCCTATGTTTTCTTCATCGACTTTGACGGCCATAAGCGGGATGAAAGGGTGCGAACTGTTCTTGCGCAGGTAGGCGAGGTGGCGTTGCAGGTGCGCTGGCTCGGTTCCTACCCGCGTTCGGTACTGTGATTGTCGGCCGGGTCTGTTGTACAAGATTGATTGGGCATTACGGTGAAATTGGTTGTTGTTGGCATGGGTTTCATTGGCGGCTCTTTCGCAAAAGCCGCGGCCAAATACGGCCTGTTCTCGGAGATTGTCGGGCTCGATACAGACAGTTGGCAGACCGAAAAGGCGTGCCGGCTAGGCATTATTGATGCCGTGGTTAACCGGGTGCCGGAAGACGCGGCCGCGGTGTTGTTGGCGCCGCCGAGCGAGGAGGTGGCGGCTTGGGTCTGCGGGCTGGCCGATCATTCGGGGTTGGTGTTGGACGTGGCGAGCGTTAAGCAACCCGTCGTCGCGGCCGTGCGCGGGCGCTTGTCGGAATTGCCATCCAACTTTGTGCCCACCCACCCCATTTGCGGTTCCGAGCGCAGTGGCCCGGAATATGCGGATGCGGATCTGTTTCGCGCACAAACGGTTGTATTGACACCGGAACCGGAAACCAGCCCGTCGGCGATCGGCCTGGTGCAGGTGATGTGGCGCTCGGTCGGCGCGGAAGTTTGTACCCTATCGGTTGCCGACCATGATCGTGCCTTGGCGGTTACCAGCCATTTGCCGCATCTGCTGTCGTCGGCCTATGTCAATCAGGTGGATACACCGATGTTGGCCTTGGCAGCGGGCGGGTTTCGTGATTTTACGCGCATCGCCGCCGCCAGCCCGGTCTTATGGGAACAGATATTCCGGCTCAACAAGGAGCCGTTGATGCAGGCGCTTGGCGAATTCCGGCAGCAACTTGAAGCCCTTGAAAGCGCCATTCGCCGCGAAGACGTTGAAGCGGTACAGGCATTGCTCGAAGCCGCCGTGGAACGGCGTCGGGAATTCGATGCAATCTGAACGCGCCCCGGTTGTCTGCCTGGACGGTCCCGGCGGCTCCGGAAAAAGCACCTTGGCCGCCCGATTGGCCGAGTCTCTGGATTGGCACCGGCTCGATAGCGGCGCGCTCTACCGAACTCTGGCGGCGGCCGCGCTTGAGCGTCGGGTTGATTTGCACGATAGCGGCGCGGTTGCCGCCTTCGCGGCGAACGCGCACGGCCATTTGGCGGCGACCGAGCCCAAGTGCTTTGACGAAACGAAGGCGCGGCAGCTTCGCTCGGAACGGGTCGGTCGGGCGGCATCGACCATCGCCGCCCACCCCCAATTGCGCACCCTATTACTGGCCCGGCAACGCGCGTCGCGTCGGTTGCCGGGGCTGGTTGCCGATGGCCGCGACATGGGTACCGTGGTTTTTCCCGATGCCCAATTGAAGATTTTTTTGGACGCGAGCCCCGAAGTGCGCGCACAAAGACGTACTAAACAATTGAAAAATAAAGGCTTGAATGTTAGTTTTCGCGGCCTTCTCGCGGGCATTCAAGAACGGGATACGCGAGATAGGGAGCGTGCCGCCGCCCCTCTGAGACCGGCCGATGACGCCATCGTTATCGACAGCACGGGCTTAAGCCTTGATGAGGTTGTCGAAATGGCGTTGTCACTCGCCCTTGAGCGAGGGCTGCGGTCAGCAGGCGATGCGCATAAGTGAAACCAACGGGCTTTTTTAGAGGATTTATATACTTAACGCCATCTTCCACTGGATGTTGTGCGCATAAAGAACCGCCTGTCACAATTTTCTGTGGTCGAGGAAGTTAACTATATGGCTCCCTTTTTTTAGCCTTCGTAAATATTGCCGCCCCCGGCAGAGCTTCGCCAAGCGGCAAGGAGATTGTCCCACCCATGAGTGAAAGTTTCGCGGAACTCTTTGCGGAAAGTCTGGATACCATTGAAATGGAACCGGGCGCCATCGTTACCGGTACGGTGGTGGATATCGATAACGAACAGGTTGTTGTTCACGCCGGCCTCAAATCCGAAGGCAGCATTCCCAAAAGCCAGTTTCTCAATGAGGCCGGGGAGTTCGTCCTCGGCATTGGCGACCAGGTCAAGGTCGTTATGGAAATCGTGGACGATGGCAGTGGCGAGACCCGTATGTCGCGGGAAAAGGCCCGGCGCGCCGAGTCCTGGCAGATGCTTGAGGAAGCTTTCGCCAACGATGAATTGGTGACGGGTATCATCAATGGTCGGGTCAAGGGCGGTTTCACGGTCGATATCAGCGACATCCGCACCTTCCTACCCGGTTCCCTTGTGGACATTCGCCCGCTCCGGGAAACGGCGCATTTGGAGGGCAAGCCCCTCGAATTCAAGGTCATCAAGCTCGATCAAAAACGCAACAACGTTGTGGTTTCCCGCCGCGCCGTATTGGAGCAGGAAAACAGCGAAGAGCGCGAGGCGCTATTGGCCTCTCTCGAAGAGGGGCAAACGCTTAACGGGCTGGTCAAGAACCTCACCGACTACGGTGCCTTTGTTGATTTGGGTGGCATTGACGGGCTTTTGCACATCACCGATATGGCGTGGCGCCGCATTCGCCATCCCAGCGAGATGGTCAATGTGGGCGATGAAGTTCAGGTGCGCATTCTTAAATTCGACCGCGAAAAGAATCGGGTAAGCCTCGGCATGAAACAGCTCGGCGACGACCCCTGGGTTAACCTCACACGCCGTTATCCGGAAGGTTCGCGGGTGATGTCCACCGTGACCAACCTGACGGATTATGGCTGCTTTGCCGAGATTGAAGCCGGGGTGGAGGGCTTGGTACACGTTTCGGAAATGGACTGGACCAACAAGAATATCCACCCCTCCAAGGTGGTTACCGTTGGCGATCAGGTGGAAGTGATGGTGCTCGATATTGACGAAGAGCGCCGCCGCATCTCCCTGGGTATCAAGCAGTGTCGTCCCAATCCGTGGGAGGAATTCGCCGTCAGCCGCCGCAAGGGCGAGCGCGTTACCGGAAAAATCAAATCCATCACCGACTTTGGCATCTTCATCGGTCTGCAGGGGGATATCGACGGCTTGGTACATCTCTCCGATGTATCTTGGAAGGAAGCCGGCGAAACCGCTGTACGGCGTTATAGCAAGGGCGAGGAAATCGAAACCGTTATTCTCTCCATCGACCCGGAGCGGGAGCGCATTTCGCTCGGCATCAAGCAACTCGACCAGGATGCGTTCAACGACTACGTATCGGCTAACGAGCGCGGCTCCATCGTCAACGGTGTCGTCCTGGCCGTTGAACCCAAGGAAGCCCAGGTGCGGTTGGCGGAAGATGTCATCGGTATATTGAAAGCGTCTGAAATCGCCCTCGACCGAGTGGAGGACACGCGCAAGGAGCTATCCGAGGGCCAAGAGGTCGAAGTAAAGATTATCAGCATCGACCGCAAAAACCGCTTTGTCGGGCTATCCATTAAGGCCAAGCAGGTCGACGAAGAGCGTCTGGCGGTGAAGGAGCACCGGCGGCAGGAAACCGCCCGACCCGCCAGCACGCTGGGCGACCTGATCAAAGCTCAAATGGAAGCTCACAATCAGGAAGACGACAGCGACGGTAAGCAGGCAACCGACTAAAAACCAGGCGGGCACCGGCAATGACAAAATCGGAGCTTATTGAAATAATTGCCGACAGCCAGGGGGATCTGTCGGCCAAGGACATTGAGCTTGCGGTCAAAACGATGATTGAGCACATGTCGCAAACGCTGGCCCGGGGCGGGCGTATCGAGATTCGCGGCTTCGGTAGTTTTTCGCTGCACTATCGGGCGCCGCGTGTCGGGCGCAACCCCAAGACCGGCGAGTCGGTGGGCCTGTTGGCCAAGCATGTGCCGCATTTTAAGCCGGGCAAGGGCTTGCGTGAACGGGTGAATGCGGGGCTGGGCCGCGATCAAGAGCGGCGGGGGCTTGATTGATTGCCGGCGGACCCCTTTTGGGAGCGGTGCATTCGCACCCACCGTTGGGCGGCGTTGACCAGTTTGGGGCGCTCCGGCGCGAGCGCTTAGGGTTTCGGCTTATTGATAGTAGGCATGCTCGTTGTGGGAGTGGTCGGTGGCGTCCTTGATGCCGGCAAGTTCAGGGACTTGTTGCAACAGCGTTGACTCCACACCGTGCTTGAGTGTGATGTCCACCGCCGCGCAGCCTTGGCAACCGCCGCCGAATTGCAACACCGCCACCCTGTCCTCAAGCACCTCAACCAAGGTCACCATGCCGCCGTGAGCGGCTAAACCGGGGTTGATTTCGTTATAGAGCACATAGTTGATGCGATCCTCGAGTGGCGAGTCCGCATCGACGCTGGGTACGCGGGCGTTGGGCGCCTTGATGGTGAGTTGGCCGCCCATGCGGTCTTCCTGATAGTCGACCATCGCATCTTCAAGGTACTTGCGGCTGCGCTCTTCAATCCAGGCGCGAAAGCCGTCGTAATCATGGGGAACATCTCCGTCCTGGGCTTCGTCGGGGCGGCAATAGGCGATGCAGGTTTCTGCTTGGGGGGTGCCCGGTTGCGCCACGAAGACACGAATGCCGACACCATCGTCCTCCTGTTTGGCAAGCAGGTCGCGAAGATAGGCCTGGGCGTTCTCTGAAATTTCGATCACGGCAATTTCCGACTCATTGGCTCGGGTATCGTACAGGGAGCCTGCACGGATACCAAGATTAGGCTCCTAGGCGACCCGACTGATGACGGTCGGGCGCAGGCTGCTGTCAATTTCCAGCATCAGCGCTTCCGTCGTTTCCCAATCAATACAGCCGTCGGTGATCGATACGCCGTAGCGCAGCTCCTCAAGGCGGGAGGGGATATTCTGTCGGCCCTCGTATAAGTGGCTTTCCAGCATCAGGCCGATAATGGATTGGTTGCCCGCGACAATCTGCTCAATAACGCAGCGGGCAACATGGGGCTGTTGTGCCGGGTCTTTGCCGGAGTTCGCGTGGCTGCAATCGATCATGATGACCGGCTTTAATCCGGCCTGCCGCAATTTGCGTTCGCAGGCGGCAACATTGTCGGCATCGAAGTTGGTCGAACCCCCGCCGCCCCGCAACACGATGTGCGCGTGGGGATTGCCGCTGGTTTCGATGACCGCCACCTTGCCAGCGGGGTCGATGCCGAGAAACCGATGTGCCGCCGCCACGGAGTGCATGGCGTTGATGGCCACCTCCAAAGAGCCATCGGTGCCATTCTTGAACCCGACGGCGGAACTTAGGCCCGAAGCCAATTCGCGGTGGGTTTGCGATTCGGAGGTGCGGGCACCGATTGCCGACCAGGCAATCAGGTCTTGAATGTATTGGGGTGTGATGGCGTTGAGTGCTTCCGTACTGAGGGGCAGGCCGAGCTCGGCAAGGTCGATCAGCAGTCGGCGGGCGATTGCCAGCCCATCGCCAACTTTACCACTGTCGTTGAGATAGGGGTCGTTGATTAGGCCCTTCCAGCCGACGGTGGAGCGCGGTTTCTCGAAGTAGACCCGCATGACCAGAAGCATGGTGTCGGCGACGCGCTCGGCCAAGCCAGCAAGACGCTGCCCATAGTCTACCGCCGCGACGGGGTCGTGAATCGAACAGGGGCCGACCACCACCAGCAAGCGAGCATCGTCGCCGCGCAAAATGGCGTTGACTTGTTGACGGGCGCGCCGGACGCTCGCCATGGCCGCGTTCGTCACGGGCAGTTCCAATTTCATTTGTTGCGGCGTGATCAGAACTTTGTGTCCGGTCACGTTGACATTCTCCAGGTCGGTCATCCTGCAATCTCCTGTGGACGGTTCCGGCACCCGTAATTTTACTCAATCGATCAGCCGAAGGGATGGTGAATTTTCACTGCGGTTCGGCCAGATAGCGTTTTGCTATCTATCGGGGTCTTGTGTGGCGCCCTCTATCGGCAACTCGGCCGCTTTGGGCCAGAGCACATGCAACAAGGAACCGGTCGCGGGCGGCGATTTGCCCGGATGAACGGCGCTCAGCAACAGGGTGCGACGTGCCCGGGTGCAGGCAACGTACAACAATCGTTGGAGCTCGTGTCGCTCCCGTTGCCGGTCCTCCTCGGCGAGCCATGCATACAATGGCCCGGTATGGCGGCAAGCCAACAGTAAGCGGTCGTCCTGCAGCCGCCAACGCAGCAGCGGGGCATCTGGAGGGCGGGCCCGCCGATCGAGAAAGGGCAACAACACATGGTCGAACTCAAGCCCTTTTGCCTTGTGGATGGTTAGGATCTGGAGGTTGGCCTCGGCGCTTTCCGCTGCGAAGAGATGGCCAGCCGCCCAGCGCAGACGGTCGATATCCAAGCCGTCAACGCCGAGTTGATCCACCAGTTCCAAAAAGTGCTCGGCATGATCGATGGCCGCCTCGCCGCCGTAGGACGCCGGGCCACCGCACTCTATCCAAATGGATTCCAACAGGGTGCGTGGCGGTAGTTCGTGGAGCATCGGCAGCCAGGTTTGCAGCGCCGAGATCAGACGGGCAAGCCGGACCCGGCCATCATCGCTCAGGCGTTTGGCCGCACGGCGCAGTGCTTGCGGATGCCAGCGCTTGGTTTTAGCCAACAGCTCAAGATCCAATAGGCCGATGCCAACCCAAGGCGCTCGAAATAGGCTATGCCAGGCAAGCCGATCATCGGGGTCGGAGAGGGCTGCGGCCAGAGACAGCAGGTCGGTGACCGCCGGGGTTGTCGCCAAAGCGTCGATGTCGGTGGCTTGCCAGCGAATGCCCGCTCGCCGCAGCGCATCCAAAATGCCGACAAGGTGGGTTCGGCTGCGCACAAGCAGGGCGATCCGGGCGTCGGGCTCGTCGGCGATCAGACCCTTGATATGCTCTATCAAGGTGTGCCGTTCATCCGCTTCGTTCGCGAACAGGCGCACGTTCGCCGACCCGGTGCTATCGGCGCGGGCCCGGCAGGGGTTGTAGGGCACCCGCCCAAGGAGCGCATCCGTTTGTGTACCCATCACCTCGCCAAAGGTATCGTTGAACCAATCCACCAACTGCGGCGCGGAACGGAAGTTGCTAGTAAGCCGCAGAGGTTGCAGACGCAGTTGATCAAGACCCCGGCTTGCGGCGCGATAGAACAACCCCACATCCGCATCCCGAAACCGATAGATCGACTGCATCGGATCGCCCACGGCGAATAGGCTGACGCCGCTGTCCTCCGACCAGCCCTGCACGAGCAGTTCCAACAATTGAAACTGCACCACCGAGGTATCCTGGAACTCATCGACCAGGATGTGCCGGATGCGGTTGTCGATGGTCAGTGCCAACTCCGTAGGGCTTTCGCCACTGCGTAGTGCCCGCCGCGCCGCCAGAAGCAACTCGGTAAAGTCCGCCACACCTTGGCTGCGCATAACGGTTGACAGATCAAGTACGGCTAACGACAAGCTGACACAAATCGAGACCAGGTCCGCCACCTGCTGCGGCGACAAAGCATCCGGCGGCAACAGGCGTAGGGTCGCGAATCGTTCGATCAAGGGGGTTTGGGCAAGCGCCTCAATCAATTCGAGCGCCCGTTGTTTGTCTGGGCGTTGCGTGGCGGGGAAACCATCGCGCGCCGTCAGTTGTTTGCGCGGTACACCCTTTTGGGTTGTGACCAACTCTCCGGCGGCACGCCAGAATATCCCCGGTGTTTCCCGGCTATGGCCGCAGGCGGTGTAGACGGCCCAATCGAGTTCCTCAAGTAACCTTGCCGGCAATTGCCGCGTCAGCGAGTCGGTGACCGCCGCCGCCAAACTTGCGGCCGCCGCGTTCAATAGGTCGGCAACCGAATCCGGTGCCCGGCGATGGGCGGCGACCACCTCGGTTACTTCGTCGAGCCAGTGGTCGCGGCGCGCCAACATTCTCGAAACCAGTCGGCCGGCCCTTTGGGCATCGTTGTCGATCAAGGCGACAAAGTGGGCGATGTCGTCGGCAAGCGGATCCTTTTCATACAGGCGTCGAAGCAGGCGGCGGGTGGCGAGGGCGTAAAATTCATCGGCGTTTTCGACCAGCCGCGCCGTTCGGTCGAAACCGCTCGACACCGGCATCTGGCTTGTTAACGACATGGCGAAGGCATCAATGGTGCGAATGTTCAGCCGGCTGGGATTATTGGCGAGTCCCCAGCCGCGCTGGCTATCGCGCGCCCGTGCCTTGGCACCCTCTGATGATTGATGGTCGGCCAGCATCGCCGTAACGCGCAGCCGCATCTCTGCGGCGGCCTTACGGGTGAAGGTGATCGCCAATACCTGTTCCGGGTAGTCGGCCAGGGCAAGCAGCTGAATGAAGCGGCTGACCAGCAGGGTGGTTTTGCCGGAGCCGGCCGGGGCCTGGACAATCTGGGATTGCGTCGGATTCAGGGCCTGCCGTCGCGCTCGCGCATCAACCGGCACGGTGTTTTGGCTATTGGCGAGAGCCATTCAATGCAATTCCGGTGTCAGTGCCCGCACGCGGCAAAAACTGGCGAGGTGGCAGCGGCCGCACACCGCTTGGGAAGCCGGGGCCACGGCGGCGAAGCCATTTCTAAATTCCCGCGCCAGCGATTCGATTTGCGTACGCCATCGGCTGGTCAGCATCCGCCAATCTGCGGCGGACAACTGGCGCACACCGCTCCCGCCCAGTTCGAGTTCCTCGCTGGCCAAGCCTTTGATCGCGACGTTCTCGCTACCGAACTGGGCGTAGAGGGTGGCGCGGATGCGGGCATCGCTCAGCGCGTACATCGGTAGTTGCGGCTCGGTCAGGCGGTCTGCGAGCAACCGGTTGGCCGTCACGTTGCCGGTTTTGTAGTCTATGACCACCAGTGCGCCGGTGCGTCTGTCGCGCTCCATCCGATCAATACGGAGGCTGAGGGTGAAACCGGGCAGGTTCAATTCGGTTTGTTGCTCAAGCCCGACGACCGAGAAGTCTGGCTGCTCGGTATCGTAATCGGTCCAGGTGCGCAACAGCCCTCGCAAGCGCAGCTGTTCGTTGCGGCGATACAGAGCGGGCGAATGGCGCAGGTGCTTATCCACCGCCTTGGCGACAACCGCCTCAATCAAGCCGTCGGTGATGGTCGCCCGGCCCGTTTGGTAGAGGGCGAACAGCGCATCGTGTATGAGTATGCCGCGCTCAAGCGCATCCGGGAATGCCCGGGGCTCCCTGACTTCATCAAACCCCAAGCGATGAATGGCCCAAGCGCGAAACGGGCATTGGGCCTGGTCTCGGAACAGCGCAGTGCCGCCCTTGCTGACCCGCTCGCGCACCGGCGAACCCCAAGCTGCCGTTGCGGTATTGATGGCTGCAACTGCTTGAAGAGCGTTGGTGGCAGGCTTTGTTGGGCGAGCCGGATGCGATCTCGCCGCCTGCCGGTGCCCGCCTGAGGGCCGATGCATACCAAGCCGTTGACGAATGCCGAAACCCGGCGCGAGCCGTTCGATCGGCACAGCGGCAATCGATTCGATCAGGCCGCTGGCCCGGTGTTGCTCTTCGCCGTCCCGCAGTGCATGGCTGACCACCAGGTAACGAGCGGCGCGCTGCCATCGCTCGGTTTGTGCGGCGGCGAAGTCCGCCTCCAGCGCATGATCCAAACGCGGTACGCCATGCAGCCGCTGCAATGGGATGGATAGTAGCGGATTGGGTTGTGGCGGGGCGGGCCAGGCGGTGTCCTGAAGGCCGGCAACCCAAAGGTGGGTGAAGCTGAGGCCGGTGGTTTCCAGGTAACCGAGCACACGCACCGGTGCCGCCGGGCGTTCCGGGGCGAACAGATGGCGCGCCAGTAGTCTTTGCAGGATTTGCAATGCGTCGCTGCCGGTCAGGCTTGGCAGTTGCGGGTAGGTTGCAAATCGCTCAAGACATTCGGCGAGTTTGGCACGAGCTTGAAATTGAGTGCTCGCGGCCTTCGCGCCCAACCAGCCGGCCAAGGCCAAAATGGCATGGAAATCGCCCATCCACTGGGCGAACGATTGGCGGGTTGGCCACTGCTTCCCGTATCCCGCCAATTTGCGCATTCTGGGGTTGGTTTTCGTGAAGTGGCGCGCGCTCAGCAATTCCGGGCAAGGCTCCGGCAGATGCAGCGGCGTGCCGAGGTTAAGCCAATGGGAGCGGCGCAGCTGCAGCCAGTCCCGATGGCCGATCTCGCCCACCGCAAGGCGCAACAGCAGTTCGGCATCCCGCCAGATCGGTTGCTCGCCGAGCGGTGTGCCGCCGGCAAGATCGACGGCTTCGGGGTGCTCGGCGAAGGCCACGCGAAAGGCGTGGGCGATAGCCTGATAGGCATCGGTAAGGTAGGGGAAAACCACACCGATGCGGGCCGATGGGTAGCGCCCGAGAACGCGCCGCGCCCACTGTGCGGCGGCATGAATTTCCGAGGCTTGGCTGGCGATTTCCACCCGCTTGCGCGGACCTTTGCGGATTGCGCCGGGTTGGTGGAAACGCACCTTGCCGCCCGCCCGCTCGGTTCGCCGCAGAAACTCGGCCAGTTGCGGTGTTACGACATCAAAGGCGACGAGGTACAGTATTTCCGCGCGGCCGCCAATGTGATCGGGGAGCTCGGCGGCGCTTAGCAGGCCATCGCTTTTGAGCCGGGCGCGGAAACGTCTGCCCCATCGTCGAAAGGTGCGCGAGTTAATCGTTGTGGCAAAAGCCGCATCGTCGAGATCCATTCGATAGGCATGCGCCAGCCGCCAGGCCTCAGCCGCCAAACCACAGAGTGATTCGCTGTTGCGCTCGCCCACTTCCCGCCAAAGCAACCATTCGGCATCTGCCGACAAAAGCCGCAAGCGGCCGCCGTTGGTCACCACCTCCGCGGCACGGCTGATGAAGAATTGATGGATGCTGGCTACCTGGGGCGGCACCCAATCGGCTTTGCCGAGCTTGGGCCACTCCAGATCGTAGGCACGTTTGAGTTCACGGGCCAGACGTTCGTTGGGGGTCAGAACCCAAGCACCCGGGCTGGCGTTGAGCAGCCGTTTTGAAAGTTTGAAGAAGGGGAGGGACACCGGCGAGATTCTAACGAAGCCTAGGAGTCTTTGCCTTCGGAATTCGCGGCTGCAAATCCGCTCTCATCCGCCCCGTCGGCGCATCGGCATGGGAACTGCTAGAATGCCCGCCATTGTTTCGAGTGGTGTAGAGGATTAGAGGTGCGGCAACTCATTCGAGATTTCATAGACCAAAGTTGGATTATGAAGGCCATGCTACTTTGGGGCTGGCTATCCATCCTGGTCATGGCGACCAGTCTCTATGACAACCTGAGCATTATTGTTTCTTCCTGACGGGTATTTATCGGGATGTGGTTGTCGGTTCTCAGCACAGATCAACGCGAGGCTCTGCTGGGGCTGGCGCACAATGTCGTGGTTTCCGATGGCCTGCTCGATCCCAATGAAGAGGGCATGCTCGACGAATTTCGGCGCGAGATGGAATTGCATCCCGCGCTGGAAACGAAATATCTGGAACTCGAGGGCGTTGAAGCCACTTTCGATTCCCGCCGCTCCCGTATTATTGCCCTGTTGAACCTGATTCGCCTGAGCTACGCCGACGGTGCCTTTGAGGTCGAGGAAGAATGTTTGCTCAAAGAGGTTTGCCGGGTATTCGGTGTCAGCGACGCGGAGTTCCGCCTGCTCGACAACTGGGTTCGCCGCTTCCTAAGTCTTGAAGAGGAAGCGCACAGCTTCATGCGTTGATTAATACTCGTTTCGCCTCGTTGAGTTGCTGTGCCAGATAGGTCGAACCGCCCTTGTCCGGATGAATCTTGCTCATGAGGTGCCGGTGCGCCTTGATGACTTCGGCGCGTGTCGGATTGGCCTTCAGACCCAATACGGCCAGCGCCTGTGCCCGTGTCATATCTCCAGCGCCGGGGCGCGTGCCGCCCGTCCGCCCAGACCCGCCGCGTTGCGCTCGATAGCGCCCATACAAGCGCCCCAGGAACGGCAGGTAGCGCAGCAAGACGAAGCCGCGGCGTAAAAAGGGCAATAGCGCCGCACCGACAGCGGCCAGCCAATGCAAACGCCCGGTGGCGGCTAACACGCCGAGCCCCGCAACCAGCAGCAACGCCAAGAGTGTAACGATGCTCGTTGCCGCGCTCGGCCTGGCCGACAACCAATACAGGCGCACCAACACCAAAAAAGCCACCAGGGCCACTAGACCGGCAAGTACGGTAAGCATGGTGCCTCCGGCCCGGATCTCTCATCAATTTTTGGCAAGTGCGGGGTTGTCCTCTCGGGCTCCCCGGCTGAGCGCGTTTTCATACGAGGGGCTGATCCTTCATGCCGGCTAGGGTATCATGGGAGTCATGCGGGATAGTGCCCAAAGAGGCATTGCCTCAGACAAACGAGATGATGGCCGCAGGCTCCTAGACAGTTGGCTCATCTGTAAACTTCATCCGCGAATTAAGGGGTCTAGTGAATAACGCCGAAATCAACGAGCGGTTGGAAGAAAAAAGCGTCGAGCACCGCGACTTGGACGAAGTAATCCGCCACCTAATCGAAACCGGACATCAGGACACCATGCGCATACAGCGCTTGAAAAAGCGCAAACTTAAGCTCAAAGACGAGATAGCCAAGCTCCAGAGCAAGCTCATACCGGACTTAGAGGCTTGAGCCGCAAACCACTGACGGTCGCGATCTCCTCGCGGGCACTGTTCGATCTCGACGAAAGCAACCGCATATTCGAAACTGAGGGGCTAGACGCCTACCGGCGCTTTCAAATTGAGCATGAAGACCGGGTATTAGAACCCGGCGAAGGGTTCGTTTTTGTCGAAAAGCTGCTCAACATCAACAAGTTGCTTGATACACAGCGGGTTGAGGTCATCCTACTGTCGCGCAACACGGCCGATACGGGGTTGCGTGTCTTCAATTCCATCGCCGCCCACGGCCTCGACATAACCCGTGCCGCCTTTTGCGGTGGTGAAAGCCCCTACCGATATGTCAACGCATTCGGCTGCGATCTTTTCTTGTCCACCAATGCGGCCGATGTGCGGCGTGCGCTGGAATACGGCGTGGCGGCCGCAACCCTGCTGCCCGCGCCCGGTCGCGTTATCGGTGCGGCTGGTGGTCAACTCAAACTGGCTTTCGATGGCGATGCCGTGCTATTTACCGATAGTGCGGAGCGCATCTTTCAGGAGCAGGGTTTGGAAGCTTTCAGCACCGCCGAGGAAACGGCGGCGGCACCACTTGAGGGCGGGCCTTTCAAACCATTCCTGGCCGCCTTGCACGATCTGCAACAGGAATTTGCGACCGACTGCCCCCTACGAACCGCCCTGGTCACGGCGCGAGGGGCGCCCGCCCACGAAAGGGTGATCCGTACCCTGCGCGCCTGGAACATTCGTCTCGACGAGTCCATTTTCCTCGGCGGCAGGAAGAAAACGGAATTCCTCAAGGCGTTCGACGCCGACGTCTTCTTCGACGACCAGACGCAACACTGCGAAAGTGCGCCCGCCGAGGTGACCGCGGGCCATGTCCCCCACGGCGTGCTCAATGAAGAGCCCGCCAAAGGTGAAACTGACCCACGCAGCAAAGCCGTCAGCCGACAATCTTGATCCTGTTTTGGGCATGCAGCCCGCATTCCTTCTTGGCGGCGTCTTCCCACCACCAGCGACCACTGCGTTCGTGTTGGTGCGGGCCGATGGGGCGCGTGCAGGGTTCGCAGCCGATGGAGACAAAGCCCCGGTCGTGCAGGGGATTGTAGGGAACACCTTGATCGCGGATATAGGCCCAAACATCTTCGGAACGCCAGGCGGCCAACGGATTGAATTTGATCAGCCGGTGCCCGGCTGTGGAAAAAGCCTGATCCTCCTGCTCATGGGGCAGATCCGCTCGGGTTGCGCCCTGGTCTTTGCGTTGCCCGGTTATCCAGGCACGCAAGCCGGCCAGCTTGCGACGCAATGGCTCGACCTTGCGTATGGCGCAGCATTCGCCGTGGCCATCGTTGTAGAAGCTGAAAAGCCCCTTCTCGCGAACCATCGCTGCAACCGCCTCGGGTTGCGGCATCAGCAACTCGATGGCGATGTCGTAGTGCTCGCGCACGCGCTCAAGAAATGCGTAGGTTTCCGGGTGTAGCCGGCCGGTATCCAGCGAAAAAACATCCATGGCGAGACCGGCTTGATGAGCCATATCGATCAACACAACATCTTCCGCGCCACTGAATGAAATGGCCACTTCTCCGGGCTGGTAGCGACGGGCAATGTGTCGCAACAAGGATTGGGGATCGTCATTGATACTGGCTTTTTGGGCGTCCATCTAGCATGCTCCGCGACCTTCGGATGAGGCGGCGCAGCCTACCAACTGTCCATGTCGGTTGGAAAATACTGTGTTGGCATATGCTTAACACGGAAAGCTCGGAGACAACTCATGAATGTTTTGTGCTTGGATTTGGAAGGGGTGTTAGTGCCGGAGATTTGGCAGGGTGTCGCCGCCCGCACGGGCCTGGACGAGCTGAACAAGACCACCCGCGACATCCCGGTCTACGACGATCTCATGCGGTTCCGCATGGAGGTGATGCGCGCGCACGACCTGGCGTTCTCGCTGATGCGCGAAGTCATTGATGCCATGCAACCGCTGGACGGTGCCCGCGAGTTTCTCGACTGGGCACGCCGTCGCTATCAGGTTGCCATCGTCTCCGATACCTTCTACGAATTTGCCATGCCGCTGATGGCCAAACTGAACTGGCCCACCTTGCTTTGTCACCGGGCGCACATTGAAGGCGACCGCCTGATCGGCTACAGCTTGCGCCAACCGGACCCCAAACGGTGCGCCGTCCGGGCCTTCCATTCGCTACAAATGACCGTGCTGGCGGCCGGTGATTCCTACAACGACATTCCCATGCTGGAGGAGGCCGATGCCGGTTTCTTTTACCGGGCACCCGAGAATGTGCGTGCTGAATTTCCGCAGATCCCGGCAGCGGCAAGTTACGAGGAACTGAAAGCGCTTATCGAATTGGTTTGAGCCATTCCCGGTGCCCCGTCGCCCCGGCGGCAGGCCCGGGAATGTGCAACCATTTGTTATAGCAAGGCGCATTTTTATAGCAAAGTGCCCATCGGCTAAGCTACAGTTCCGGCAAACCACGGCAGGCGGGCCATGAAACTGCAACAGCTGCGCTACATTTGGGAGGTTGCACGCCACGACCTCAACGTGTCGGCTACGGCACGGAGCCTGTTTACCTCGCAGCCCGGGGTGAGCAAACAGATTCGTCTCTTGGAAGATGAACTCGGTGTCGAGATTTTCGCTAGGAGTGGCAAGCATCTCACCCATGTCACGCCGGTGGGCGAGACCATCCTTGAGGTGGCCGGCCGCATTTTGCGGCAGGCTGAAAACATCAAGCAAATCGCCGAGGAGTACAGCAACGAACGGCACGGCGAACTCGCTATCGCCACCACCCACACCCAGGCGCGCTATGTGCTGCCCCGAGTCATCAAACGCTTTCGGGAGGCTTATCCGGGTGTTCGCCTACAGATGAACCAAGGCTCGCCTTCGCAACTTGCGGAGTTGGCCAATGAGGGCAATGTCGATTTTGTGATCGCCACCGAAGGGCTGCATCTGTTTAAAGACCTCATCATGATGCCCTGCTATCGTTGGTATCGGGACATCGTCGTGCCCAGAGACCACCCCCTGGCCGCAAAGGAGACCCTGACGCTCTCCGATGTGGCGGCACAACCCATTGCCACCTATTTGTTTGGCTTTACCGGACGCTCCATGCTCGACAAAGCCTTTATGGCCGAGGGTTTGACACCCAATGTGGTTTTCACCGCGACAGACACCGATGTCATCAAGACCTATGTGCGCCTTGGCGTCGGCATTGGCATCATTGCTTCCATGGCCTTCGACCCGGCGGTTGATAGCGACTTGGTGGCGGTCGATGCTTCCCATCTATTCGAACCGAGCGTCACACATATCGGGTTTCGGCGCGGCACCTTTCTGCGCCGCTTTATGTACGACTTTGTTAGCGGATTTGCGCCCCATCTGGACAGGCAGTGGGTGAATGCGGCGGTGCATTGCCCGACCCAGACGGCGCGCGACCGTTTGTTTGCGGATACAGCGCTACCGGTCAAATAATTCGACGCCGGGCACCCGGGTACCGGCGCCGTCTCACCAACTCTATGGAACGAGTGAAGGTGCGCCACTCTTGCGCGGGTATCGGGTTGTGCTGCTTACCCTGGACGGCGCGCCGGCAAATGGGTGAGATAGGCGGGCTTGGCGGACCCCCCGGTCAGAACTGATTCATCGTATTTGCCGCACCCCCGGCGAGCAGCGCCTTTTCACCCAGAAAATATTCTTTGTGGTCGTCACCGATATTGGAGCCGGCCAGATCTTGGTGTTTCACCGCCGCCAGCTCGCGACGGATTTCGCGGCGTTGAATGCCGCGCACATAGGCGAGCATGCCAAGGTCGCCGAAATAGCCTTCGGCAAGCAGGTCGGTGCCGAGCGCTGTCTCGTGATAGGTGGGTAGCGTGATCAAATGGTGGAAAATACCGGCCTGGCGGGCCGCGTCTGCCTGAAAGCCCTGAATCAAGGCATCCGCTTCCAGAGCCAATTCGGAATCGTCGAATTCGGCGGCCATGAGCCCCTTGGGCACCTGTTCCGGGTTGGGGTAAGCCGTAACGTCCTTGCCGGTTGCCAGCCACCGGGCGTAAACCTGTTCCCGAAAAGCCAGCGTCCAATTGAATGAGGGAGAATTGTTGTATACCAGCTTTGCTTGGGGCGCGGTTTCGCGAACCGCGTCAACCAACGCCTTGATTTGGCCGAGATTGGGACGTTCCGTTTCAATCCACAGCAGATCGGCACCCTGTTCCAGGCTGGTAACGCAATCAAGCACCACGCGATCAAAGCCGGTGCCTGCACGGAAGGCGTAGAGCCCGTTGTCGAGACGCACCGGCCGACACAGCTTGCCATTTTGGTGAATGGTCACGTCACCGTCGCGCAATTCGTTGAGGTCCTGTACTTCGGTGGCTTCAAGAAAACCGCAGTATTGGTCGCCCAGATCGCCGGCTTCCTTGGATACGGGAATCTTCATGGTGAGCCCCGCCCCCAGGGAGTCGGTGCGTGCGACGATAATGCCGTTATCAATCCCCAGTTCCAGGAAGGCATAGCGCACGGCGTTGAGCTTGGAGACGAAATCCTCGTGCGGTACGGTCACCTTGCCCGCCTGGTGTCCGCACTGTTTGGCGTCGGAAACCTGGTTTTCGATTTGAATGGCGCAGGCACCGGCCTCAATCATACGCTTGGCGAGCAGGTAGGTTGCCTCCTCGTTGCCGAACCCCGCATCAATGTCCGCAATCATCGGTACGACATGCGTTTCATAGTTGTCGATACGGGAAATCACTTCCGCGATATTGCCGCCGCGCGCCCGCGTTTCGTCGAGTTCAACAAACAAATGCCGCAGTTCGCGTGCATCCGCTTGGCGCAGGAAGGTATAAATCTCCTCGATCAAATCGGGCACCGTGGTTTTCTCGTGCATACTCTGGTCGGGAAGGGGACCGAAACGCGAGCGTAGCGCAGCAACCATCCAGCCGCTCAGATAGATGTAGGTGCGCGCCGTGCTGTGGCGATGTTTTTTTACGGACATCATCAGCTGTTGCGCGGTAAAACCGTGCCAGCAACCGAGGGATTGGGTGTAATTATCGGGGTCTTTGTCGTACTCCGCCATGTCGCGGCGCATGATGTCAGCGGTATGGGCAGCGATCTCCAAGCCCGTGCGAAAACGGTTTTGCAGACGCATGCGCACCACATTTTCCGGGCTGATTGCCCGCCGGTTCGATTGTCCGGACAATTCCGCCCGAACTCGTTCGACTTCTTGTAGGTAATTGGAGAGGTAAATTGACATCCGCTTGGCTCCCGGTGAACGCGAACGGCGCAATGTATACAAAAAGCAGTGGAATGAGAGGCTATTAATATATTCTCATTAGGAATTTTTTTGAGCGGCCAATCGTTCCGCCAATCCGGTATAGGTTGCTGGCGATAGCCCGATCAAATGGCGGCGCGCCGCCTCGGGCAGTTCCAGCCGATCCAACAGGGCAACATAGGATTCGGCGTCCAGCCGCCGTCCCCGCGTCGCCGCCTTCAGCCGCTCATAGGGTTCGTGCAATCCGTGTTTACGCATTAGAGTCTGCACGGCTTCCGCAAGCACCTCCCAATTGCGTTCCAAGTCCGCTTTGATGGCGGCGCGATTAATCGACAGGCGCTCAATGCCCCGCACCGCGGCTTGGTAGGCGATGGTGCAATGCCCGCAGGCGGTGCCGATATTGCGCAGCACGGTCGAATCGGACAGATCGCGCTGCCAGCGAGACACCGGCAGTTTTTCCGCCATGTGTGCAAGCAGGGCGTTGGCGATGCCGATATTGCCTTCCGAGTTCTCGAAGTCGATGGGGTTGATCTTGTGCGGCATGGTGGAAGAGCCGATCTCGCCGGCCGGGGCCCGCTGGCTGAAATAGTCGATGGCGATATAGGCCCAGATGTCCCGGTCGAAATCGAGCAATACCGAATTGAAACGTATGAGGGCCTGAAACAGCTCGGCCATGTAGTCGTGTGATTCGATTTGGGTGGTCAAAGGGTTGGCATCAAGCTCGAGGCCGGCGATAAAGGCTGCGCTAACGGCGGGCCAGTCGATGGCCGGATAGGCCGCGGCGTGCGCGTTGAAGTTGCCCACCGCGCCGTTGAGTTTGCCACGCAGGGTGACCGCCCCGATAGCCGCTCGGGTACGGGCCAGGCGAGCACCGAATACGCGCAATTCCTTGGCGAGCGTGGTTGGGGAGGCGGGCTGCCCGTGCGTGCGCGCCAACATCGGCAAGCTGCCCGCCTCGGCGGCCAATGCGTTGATGGCGTTAACGATGCGCTGCATATCGTCTAGCAGCAGGCTGCGCGCCGCCCCTAGCATCAAGGCTTGGGCGAGGTTGTTGATGTCTTCGGATGTGCAGGCGAAGTGTACGAACTCGGTATGGGGCTCAAGACCCGGTATGGCGGCAATGCGCTCCTTGACGAAGTATTCAACAGCCTTGACGTCATGATTGGTGCTGGCTTCCAACGCCTTGATGCGCTGCGCATCCTCAAGTGAAAAGCCGTCCCGAATGGCTTGCAATGCCCGTGCCTGGGCAGCGCTGAGTTTCGGTAATTCGGCAATGCCCTCAAGCTGCGCCAGGGTTTTGAACCACTCGCATTCCACGTACACGCGGAACCGCATCAGCCCGTATTCGCTCAGGATGGGCGCAAGCCTCGCCACCTTGGCGCGATAACGACCGTCGGCGGCCCCGATGGCCGTGAGAGGGGTTAAGTCAAGCATCGATAATCCAGGTTGCTATTTTAATGTGCGGAAGTGCCGAATGACTCGATGACGCCACCGCCCAGACATTGTTCGTCCCGATAAAAGCAGACGTATTGACCGGGGGTGATGGCGCGTTGCGGTTCGGCAAAGCGCACCAATGCACCGCCATCGGCCCGCACGGCGACGCTCGCTTCCTGGTCGGCCTGTCGGTAGCGAATCTTGGCCGTACATTGCAGGGGTAGGCGAAGGTCGCGCTCAAGCCAATTCAGATGCACGGCACACAGCCAGTTGTTTTCCAGCACCCGAACATTTTGCGTGACCACCAACTGATTGGCGGCGGTGTGTTTTTCCATGACATACCAGGGTACCTCGTCGCGGCCCGCCAGCCCGCCAATACCCAAGCCTTGCCGTTGGCCGAGGGTATAGTAGTGCAAGCCCGCGTGCTGACCGATTGTACGCCCGGATTCGTCCACAATGGGGCCTGGGTCTGGCGGTACCCAGGTGCTTAGGAAATCGCGGAAGCGCCGCTCGCCGATAAAGCAGATACCGGTGGAATCTTTTTTGCGATGGTTGTGCAGGCCGTGGCTGGCGGCTAAGCGCCGCACCTCGGATTTTTCGAGCTCGCCGACGGGAAATAGGACATTGGCGAGTTGTTCGGGGGCGAGCGCCTGCAAGAAATAACTTTGTTCCTTGTTATCGTCCACACCCTTCAGGAGCTTGGGTCCGCTTGGAGTATGCGCAATGCGTGCGTAATGGCCCGTAGCGATGCACCGAGCGCCTAGGGCTTGCGCATATTGCTTGAACTGCTTGAACTTGATCTCGCGATTGCATAGCACGTCGGGATTGGGTGTGCGACCCGCCCTGTATTCGCGCAGAAACGCCGCAAAGACGTTGTCCCAATACTCGGCGGCAAAGTTTGCGGTATGCAACTCAATGCCGAGCTTGTCGCAGACTCTTGCCGCATCCTCAAGATCGCGCTGAGCGGTGCAGTACTCCGAACCGTCATCCTCATCCCAATTTTTCATGAAAAGACCGCGCACGGCATAACCCCGCTGTTTGAGCAACAGCGCCGCAACCGACGAATCCACACCGCCGGAAAGGCCTACGATGACGGGAGCCTGTGCCATTGCCGGAATCTTGCCAGTCGATTGTTACGAATCGGCGCGGGCCGAATAATGCAAAAGGCGACATTATCCCATTGCCGTTTGTTTTGCCCAATGGGCGACGCCAAACTTCGCCCATTGGCCGGGCTATAATCGTAGCCATGAATAAGCTCACACACCTCAATGCGGCGGGGCAGGCGCACATGGTGGATCTGTCGTCCAAAGCGGAGACGAGCCGTAGCGCGGTGGCGCGAGCACAGCTTTGCATGGAAGCGACGACCTTGACCGAGATTATCGAAGGCGATGTGCCGAAAGGCGATGTGCTGGCGGTGGCCCGGGTGGCCGGCATCCAGGCCGCCAAACGCTGCGCTGAATTGATTCCGCTCTGTCACCCCTTGCCGCTCAGTTCGGTTGCCATCGAATTCACCGCGCATCCACCGAACAGGTTGGCGGTGACCGCACAGTGCCGGGTGACCGGGCCGACGGGCGTGGAAATGGAGGCGCTTACCGCCGCGAGCATTGCCGCGCTGACGGTCTACGACATGTGCAAGTCGATCGACCGCGGTATGTCGGTGGAGGATGTGCGCCTGATGCGTAAGGAAGGTGGCAAGAGCGGGCTTTGGCAACGGGATGGGGCCGGTTCGTGATCCGCGTTTTATTTTTTGCATCGCTGCGTGAGGCGGTCGGCTGCCACGAATTTGACCTGCCGCTCGTCACCGGCACCGGACCGGCGATCGCTTTCGATACACTGCTGGCGGCGTTGCAAAGCCGCTTGGCCGCGGGTGCCTACGCGGCCCTTGTCGCCGACAACGTCCGTATTGCGGTAAACCAGGCGTTGGTGGAAGGGCCTGTAGCCCTGCGAGCAGGCGACGAGGTTGCCTTTTTGCCGCCCGTCACGGGCGGTTGAACATGGGCACCGTACAGATTCAATCCGAAGATTTTTCGCTTGCGGACGAATGGCGGCGGCTACGCGAGGGCATCGGCTCCGATCTGGGCGCGGTAGCGGCTTTTGTCGGCTTGGTTCGCGAGATTGCGGGCGACGGCGCATCCATCCTGGAACTCGAACACTATCCCGGCATGACCGAACGGAGCATTGAGCGGATCCTCGCCAAAGCCGATGCACGTTGGAACCTGCTGGGTGCGCGCGTTGTGCATCGCATCGGCCGTTTGCGCTCCACCGATCAGATTGTGCTCGTGCTATGCGCCGCCGGTCATCGCGCCGAGGCATTCGCGGCCTGTGAATTCATCATGGACTTCCTGAAAACCGACGCCATTTTCTGGAAGAAGGAATTGACCAAGGACAGCGAGCGCTGGGTGGAGAGTACGCCGGATGACCGAGCGCGCGTCGCCGCCTGGCGCACAGCCGATTGTCGTATGGGTAGGCTATAATTCGGCGTTTTCCACCGCCAAGCGCAGACCCCCGGCAATTAGGAGCCAACTCAATGACCTATCAGCACATCCGCGTGCCCTTCGATGGCGAGAAGATCACCGTCAACGAAGACAACTCCCTCAATGTTCCCGATCACCCCATCATCCCGTTCATTGAAGGCGACGGCATCGGCATCGACATCACCCCGGTCATGCTCAAGGTTGTTGATGCCGCCGTGCGGATTGCCTATGGCGAACAACGCAAAATCGCCTGGATGGAAATTTATTCCGGGGAAAAATCCCTCGAGCTGTACGGCGAGGACGAATGGCTGCCCGAGGAAACCCTCGCCGCCATGCGCGAATTTCTCGTCGGTATCAAGGGCCCTATGACAACGCCGGTCGGCGGCGGCATCCGCTCCCTCAACGTTGCCCTCCGTCAAGAACTCGATTTGTATGTCTGTTTGCGCCCCGTGCGCTGGTTCCGCGGTGTGCCAAGTCCGGTGGTGGCACCGCAAAAGACCGACATGGTGATCTTCCGCGAGAATACCGAGGACATCTATGCGGGGGTGGAGTGGCCCGCCGACTCGGAAGACGCCGACAAGCTCATCCGCTTTCTGCGCGAGCAAATGGGGGTGCATAAGATTCGTTTTCCGCAACACTGCGGCATCGGCATCAAGCCCATTTCGGTTGAGGGCACAGAGCGCTTGGTGCGCAAGGCGATTCAATACGCCATCGACGAGGACCGGGCGTCGGTCACCTTCGTACACAAGGGCAACATCATGAAATTCACGGAGGGGGCGTTCAAGGATTGGGGCTACCGGGTGGCCTCTCGCGATTTCGGCGCAACGCCGCTTGATGGTGGCCCCTGGCACGAATTGACCAACCCCGGTTCCGGCAAAACGATCATTATCAAGGACATGATCGCCGATGCCATGCTACAACAGATTCTGACACGGCCCGACGAATACGATGTGTTGGCTACCATGAACCTGAACGGCGACTACATCTCCGATGCGTTGGCCGCCCAGGTTGGCGGCATTGGCATTGCGCCGGGTGCCAATATCGGCGATCGGATAGCGCTGTTTGAGGCCACCCACGGCACAGCACCGAAATACACGGGGCTTGACAAGGTGAACCCCGGCTCGCTGGTGCTTTCCGCCGAGATGATGCTGCGTCACCTGGGCTGGCGAGAAGCAGCCGATCTCATCGTCACGGGCATGGAAGGGGCCATCCTGAACAAAACGGTTACCTACGATTTCGAACGGTTGATGCAAGACGCTAGGCTGCTCAGTTGCTCCGCCTTCGGCGATGCCATAATTGCGGCGATGGCCTAGTGTCCTGTCCCGCAAATAAGTGTGATTATTCGTGGCCGTTTCGGCCCCCGGCCGCGTTGCTCCTCCTTCTGTGGGGCCTGCCACAGGGCGTCGTCGCGCCTTGCCGGGAACCGAAACGGCCTGGCGCCTAAAACCCACTTATTTACGGGACAGGACACCAGGAGCCTGCGCCCTTGCGCAAAATTGGTCCAATACGACGACCGTACAGGCAGCACGCACCATCAAGCGCAAACAGCTTGACTAGTCGTGCGAACTGGAGAGTGGCAACTCGTCGGAACGGGAGTAACCGGAATCGCTCCCTGCATCGCCCGCGAGGTGCCGAATGTTAATGGCGTGCATGCCCTTGGGGCCTTGAATCATCTCAAATTCCACCGCTTGGCCCGCTTTCAAGGTTCTGTAACCATCCATTTCAATGGACGAATAGTGGACAAACAGGTCGCCTTCGCCGGTTTCCGGTAAAATGAAGCCGAATCCCTTGGCGTTGTTGAACCATTTGACCTTGCCTTTTGCCATAGGGATAACCCCTCGGAGTACCTGCGGACAGAACGGTTTGGCTCTCCTTCCCGACTGCGACTTTCCGCGCTTTTCCACGCGGAGTCAAGCCTTGAGGGGCAAACAGGCGATTTAAGGCAATGGTTGACGAATATGGCGCGAATGGAGTATTCAAGAATTGATGATGAGCAAAAGCGGCTGCGTTCGGGCAAGCGGCGAACCGGGCGACGACCACCCGGATGCGGGCGAGCAAAGCGGGGTTGCAGCGGCGGCGGAGGCGACCAAACCCGCCCTCAAGCGCCCGCCGATGTACAAAGTGATCCTGCTCAACGACGATTACACGCCCATGGAGTTCGTCGTACACATTCTGGAGCTTTTTTTTGGCATGAACCGGGAAAAGGCGATACAGGTTATGCTGGCGGTGCATACCCAGGGCAGCGCCGTGGTTGGTATCTTTCCTCGTGACGTTGCCGAGACAAAGTCGGAACAGGTCAACCGCTATGCCCAGGAAAATCAACACCCGCTCGTTTCAAGAGTGGAAATGTCGGACTGAAGGCCACATATAGACACCATGTTGAGCAAAGACCTCGAAACCACCCTGAACGAAGCGTTCCGCGAAGCCAAGCGCAAGCGCCACGAATTCATGACGGTGGAGCACCTGCTGCTCTCGCTGCTCGACAACGAGATTGCCAAGGGGGTGCTGCGTAAAGTCGGCTGTGATATCGGAAAGCTACGCACCGATCTTGTGGAATACATTGATTCCACAACGCCGCTCATTCCAGCCAGCGACAAGGGCCGGGATACGCAAACAACGCTGGGTTTTCAGCGGGTGTTACAGCGTGCGGTGTTCCATGTGCAATCCTCCGGGCGTAAGGAAGTCACCGGCGGCAATGTGCTGGTTGCGATTTTCAGCGAACAGGAAAGCCAGTCGGTCTATTTACTGAAGCAGCAGAACATCAACCGTATCGACGTGGTGAACTACATCGCCCACGGTATTTCGAAGGTTGCTGGCGAAGCGCCCGCCACCGAGGGTGCCGCCGTCGAGCAGGGGGAAAGCGAAGCCAAGCAAAAAAGCGCTCTGGAGATGTTTGCCACCAACTTGAACGAACAAGCCAAGGCCGGACGCATCGATCCGTTGGTGGGTCGCAACGATGAGCTTGAGCGCGTCATTCAGGTTTTATGTCGCCGCCGCAAGAATAATCCCTTGCTGGTTGGTGAATCAGGCGTCGGCAAAACGGCTATTACCGAGGGCCTTGCCAAGTGCATTGTTGATCGGCAGGTGCCGGAAGTGGTGGCGGAAAGTACGATCTATACCCTGGATTTGGGGGCTTTGCTTGCCGGTACCAAATATCGCGGCGATTTCGAGAAGCGTTTCAAGATGGTACTCGCCGAGTTGCAGAAGCAGGCAGGCGCCATTCTGTTCATCGACGAAGTACACACCATCATCGGCGCCGGCGCCGCTTCGGGTGGGGTGATGGATGCTTCCAACCTGCTCAAGCCGCTGCTCACCTCCGGCCAGCTCCGCTGCATGGGTTCGACGACCTATCAGGAATATCGCGGTATTTTCGACAAAGATCGGGCCCTGTCCCGCCGTTTTCAGAAAATCGACATCGTCGAACCCGATATCGACGACACCTATCGAATACTCAAGGGCCTGAAATCGCGCTTTGAAGACCACTATCAATTGCGCTTCACCGACAAGGCGTTACGCTCCGCCTCGGAGCTCGCCGCCAAATACATCAACGACCGCTTCATGCCCGACAAGGCCATTGATGTTATCGACGAGGCGGGTGCCGCCCAGCAACTGTTACCCGCCAACCGGCGCAAGAAGAGTATTGGCGCCACCGATGTGGAGCGCGTTGTGGCCAAGATTGCGCGCATTCCCAGCACCCAGGTATCGACTTCCGACAAGGAGGCGCTCAAGGACCTCGACACCAAATTGAAGTTGGTGGTGTTCGGGCAGGACGAGGCCATTGAGCAATTGGCGTCGTCCATCAAGTTATCGCGTGCCGGGCTGCAGTCCGGGGAAAAGCCGGTGGGCTCGTTTTTGTTCGCCGGCCCCACCGGTGTTGGCAAGACGGAGGTATGCCGTCAATTGGCGATCATCATGGGCGTGGAATTATTACGCTACGACATGTCCGAGTACATGGAGCGGCATACCGTTTCGCGCCTGATCGGAGCGCCACCGGGATATGTCGGCTTCGATCAGGGTGGCCTGCTGACCGAAGCGGTCACCAAACACCCGCACAGCGTTGTACTGCTCGACGAGATTGAAAAGGCGCACCCGGAAGTATTCAACCTGCTGTTGCAAGTCATGGACCACGGCACCCTGACCGACAACAATGGGCGCAAGGCGGATTTCCGCAACGCGGTTCTGATTATGACCACCAATGCCGGAGCCCAGGATATGGCGCGGCCATCCATCGGCTTTGCCAGGCAGGACCACAGTTCCGATGGCATGGAAGCCATTCGCAAGATGTTCGCACCGGAATTCCGCAACCGTCTCGACGCCATCGTGCAATTCAATTCCCTCGGCCTGGATGTGGTCAAGACCATCGTCGATAAGTTCCTCACGGAGTTGCAGGCGCAACTCGACAACAAGGGCGTGACCCTTGAGGTGGACAATGCGGCGCGCGAGTGGCTCGCCCGGGAAGGCTTTGACGATAAGATGGGCGCTCGGCCCATGCAGCGCCTCATCCAGGAAAAAATCAAGCGCGAACTGGCTGAAGAACTGTTGTTCGGCCCATTGTCAAAAGGCGGCGGGATCGTTCAGGTGACGGTCGAGGACGGCGATATCGCCTTGAAGATCGAGGAGCCGGTGACCACCTGACCGCACCTTGGGAACCTCTGCCTCCGGAATGCGCGGATTTTCGCTTTCGCGACCTCCGCAGGTAGAGGCCCCTGGTTCGCCTGCCTCATCAATTTTCCACGGCGGTTCCGGTAGCGGGAACTAGATGGGATATTCGGGCCGGGTTGCCACCCGACTAAACGGAGCAATGGCGGGTTATTTGCGGAACGTGATGCGGCCCTTGGTGAGATCGTAGGGCGTCAATTCCACCTTTACTTTGTCGCCCGTCAGAATGCGTATGTAGTTTTTACGCATCTTGCCCGAGATGTGCGCCGTAACCACATGGCCGTTCTCCAGTTCCACCCGGAACATGGTGTTGGGAAGGGTGTCGATCACCATTCCGTCCATCTCGATCTGTTCTTCTTTGGCCATAAAATCCGGCGTTTCCAAGGCGAGCGCATTCTGACCGCCGTTGCGGCAAGAATCAACGGGTAGCCTTGTCCAATGAGGCATGAGCCTGAACGGGGGGCATAAATCCAACGGGCGCTGAGGGCGTGCGTTGGGATCGTCCGAGGATGATTGTGAGGTTACAGACCGAACGGGTTCGGAGTCCGGATGAGGTTCGGGCCTTTAACTGAATGGTACCCAACGGCCGTTCACTAAGAGTTCGATGGGGCGGTATTCCGTTTTATAGCGCATCTTGGCGGCGTCGCGAATCCAGTAACCGAGATAGAGATGGGGTAGGCGCAGTTGTCGGCAGAGATCGATTTGATTGAGTATGGAAAGAACACCGGGGCTGCGCCCGGCATGGCGCGGGTCGAAGAAGGTATAGATCGCCGAGAGTCCGCCGGCATTGCAATCGGTAACCGCCACGGCTATGAGTTGACCGTCCAAGTAGGTGTTCAGGAAAAAGGTATTGGACCATTGGCACAGCAGAAACGATCGAAACTGATCCGGTGAAGTGGGGCACATGTCGCCATCTTGGTGCCGGGCGCTTAGATAGTCCGCGTATAGGCGAAAATAACGCTGATGAAAGACGGCATCCTCCGCCCGCACCCGCACATCCCGATTACGCAGAGCCACCCGCTTCTGTTTGCGCCTGGGTTTGAAGCGATCGGCGGGAATGCGCACCGGAATACAGGCGCTACAAGTCTGGCAGTGTGGCCGGTACATATGGCTGCCGCTGCGCCGGAAGCCCTTTTGGGTGAGCAGGCGATAGGTTTCGCCGGCGATGGTTTCGCGGGGGTCGAAAAAGAGGGTGCGCGCCTGCCGGTCGGGAAGGTAGCTGCACGGATGCCGGGGCGTGATTAGGCAGCGCTGGTCGCCGATCTCCCCCTGCATCAATCGGCCCAGCTGCCGCGACGGGTCTTGGTTTCGTCATTGACGGCGAGACGCGCCAAAAATTCCCGGCGTGCGATTGTTTGCACACCCAGCGTGGCCAGATGTTGATTGGGGATCTGACAATCAATGAGGCCGAACCGCCAGGTTTGCAGCCGACGACAGAGGTGATACAGCGCCACCTTGGAGGCATCGCGGGCGCGGCTGAACATCGACTCGCCGAAAAACATCTCCCCCAACGATAAACCGTACAAACCGCCGGCGAGTTCGCCGTGCAGCCACACCTCCACAGAATGGGCGTAGCCGGACCGATGCAGAGCCACATAGGCGCGTTCCATGTTCGGTGTGATCCAGGAGCCGGAGGTCCGGTGCCCGTTTCTGGGGGTTGTCGCGCAGCTGGCCACCACATCAGCAAAGGCGCGGTCGAAGGTCACCGCAAAGCCGCCGTTGCGCAGCCGCTTGGCAAGGCTGCGGCTGACCCGCATCGCATCCGGCCGCAGCACGGCTCGCGGGTTGGGGCTCCACCAGTACAGCGGCCTGTGGTCATGCTCAAACCAGGGGAATACGCCCGCTCGATAAGCCGCCAGCAACCGCGCCTCGGACAGGTCACCGCCGACGGCCACCAAGCCGTCCACCCCGTCTTCGGCATCGTTGGGGTCTGGAAAAGCGTTGCGGTGATTGAGTAGGGCGATCCTCATGTCTGCGGCTTGTCGGCATTTGCCAATATACGCCGGAAAGGGCCGGCGTGCCGGTGTTCGGCGATCAACTCCGCTAGGGTTTCGCCCGTCTCGCCGTGTGCCTTGAGGTTGCGGCCAGCGCGCTGAAAGTAGCCGATGAATACCTCGAAATCATCCGGTCTCATGCTTCGGTAGGCATACACCAGGGCACTGAAATCGGCATCGACCCCGTCACCCAAAGGGGTCTTGTCGAGAAAACCGCGAATACGGGCGTCGTCCCATACCTCGTCCACCACTTTCTGTTTGTCGGGGCGCATGGCTGCCTCGGTGACGGAATATTTTGACATGATAACATTCGCCCTTGGCATTCCCGATTGGAAGCAGACACTTGGCGACCCACCGCGTTCCCTTGCGAGAAATCGGCCTGCTCGCCCTCGGCACTGCGGCCTTGTATGTGTTTCTCGCCGTGGCTTCCTATTCGCCCGCCGATCCCTCCCTCGGCTTCAGCGGCGCCACCGGCCCGATTCGCAATTGGGTCGGTATGAGTGGCGCCTATGTTGCCGATTTGGTGCTGACACTGCTTGGTCTGGTGGCTTACGGCATTCCCTTGAGCTTGGGTTTGATGAGCTTGAGCCTGCTGAAAGCACGCCCGTCCGCATCGGTTTGGGTATCACTTGCCGTGCGCGGGCTTAGCTGGTTCGGTTTGGTGCTTTGCGTCTGTGCCCTGATGCAGTTGCATGTCGAGCCGGATCCGGTTCTCCCGGCGGGCGTCGGGGGCATCTTGGGGCATTGGTTCGTGCAACTTGGCATGCCCCTACTTGGTTCAATTGGCTTAACTTTGCTTTGTGTGATGGGTGTGCTGATCGGTGCCCAGGCAGCTATTGGCTTTTCCTGGCTGCAAGTCGCGGAGGTTGTGGGTCGGTGCCTGTACCTGATAGCGCGGCTGTTCATCGGCTATTGGGCCGGGCGCATGGAAACGTCTCGAAGCCAGCGCAAGGCGCGCCAGTCGGCGAAGGCGCGGGTTGGTAAAAGACGCACCGCGCTGTCAAAGGAAAAGATGCGTCGTCAGAATCGCAAAACACCCAAGATTGAGCCGCTTAAACCGGCACCACCCCGCCAAGACCCACTGTTTGCCGGCGGTCCGACCGGTGAGTTACCCACGATGGCATTGCTCGACGACGAAGATGCGGAAACATCGGCCGGTTATTCCACCGAAGCGCTCGAAGCCATGTCCCGGATGCTTGAATTGAAGTTGAAAGACTTTGGTGTTGATGCCGAGGTGGTGTCGGTGTTGCCGGGGCCGGTGGTTACCCGATTCGAAATTCAGCCCGCGCCGGGTATCAAGGTGCAGAAGATTTCCTCGCTGTCCAAGGATTTGGCGCGCTCTTTGGCCGTGGTCAGTGTGCGCATTGTCGAAATCATACCCGGCAAGTCGGTGGTCGGCATCGAGATTCCCAACGAAAATCGTGAAATCGTGCGCCTGAAGGACTTGTTTGCGTCGAATGAATTTGTTTCCGCCAAATCCCCTCTGACCCTGGCGCTCGGCAAGGACATTGCGGGCACGCCGGTGGTTGCCGATATCACGCGCATGCCCCACCTGCTGGTCGCCGGAACCACCGGCGCGGGCAAGTCGGTGGGCGTGAATGCCATGTTGTTGAGCATTCTCTACAAATCGCCGCCGACGGAGGTGCGCCTCATTTTGGTAGACCCAAAGATGCTCGAACTTTCCAGTTACGAGGGCATCCCCCATCTGCTGACGCCGGTGGTGACCGACATGAATCAGGCGGCCCAGGCACTCAATTGGTGTGTGGGCGAAATGGAGCGGCGTTATCAACTGATGGCCGCGCTCGGCGTGCGTAATCTGGCCGGTTTCAATAACCGCATTCGGGAAGCCGAGAAGAATAAAGAAACGATCGCGGACCCATTGTGGGAAAGCGACGGCGAGGCGACGGAAGTAACGGCGCCGGCCCTGACCCGCTTGCCCTTCATTCTGGTGGTGATCGACGAATTTGCCGACATGATGATGATTGTTGGCAAGAAGGTGGAGCAATTGATTGCGCGTATCGCCCAAAAGGCCCGGGCCGCGGGTATCCATCTGGTTTTGGCCACACAGCGCCCGTCGGTGGATGTCATTACGGGGCTGATAAAGGCCAACATTCCGGCGCGTATGAGTTTCCAAGTCTCCTCCAAGGTGGATTCCCGCACCGTCCTCGACCAGGGCGGTGCCGAGCAACTGCTCGGCTATGGCGATCTGTTGTTCCTACCACCCGGAACCAGCGTGCCGGTTCGCGTTCACGGGGCCTTTGTCTCCGATGGGGAGGTAAACCGGGTCGCCAAGGATTGGCGCAAGCGCGGCACACCGGATTACTTGGCGGATGTGCTGCTTGGTGGCGAAGACCCATTTCTGCCGATTGATGGTGGTGATTCCGGTTCTGCGGAACAGGACGATCCAATGTACGATGAGGCCGTCCAATTCGTGATCGAATCTCGGCGGCCGTCGATCTCGTCCGTCCAGCGTAAGCTGCGTATTGGCTATAACCGCGCCGCTCGCCTCATCGAGGCCATGGAAGAAGCGGGGATTGTCTCGAGTATGAACAGCAACGGCAGCCGCGAAGTGCTGGTTCCTGACCGCGACTAGGAACCTCTGCCTGCGGAATTCGCGGCTGCAAATCCGCTCTCATCCGCCCCGTCGGCCGCTCGATTTCGTTGCATATGGCTCGATATTCGCCTCAATCGACCAACCGACGGGGCGGCGATAGCGGCTTTTCGCTTTCGCGACTTCCGAAGGCAGAGGCTCCTAGCGCTGGAACCAACGGATACGGCATTATCGGTTGGTTCTGGTATGGGTGTTGTCGCATGGCACAAAATCGCATTCACTCGCATGCTTGGAACCATTGGCGGAACCGGGTAGCGCCTCGTTTTGCGTTGGCCTGCTTGTTGTTTGCTGTTGGGGGTGCCTGTCATGACGGATGGGCTGATGCGCGCGATGAACTGGGCTTGCGCTTGGACGGCCTGGAACACTTGGCCGCCGACTTCACCCAGCGTCTTGAAGATGCGCGGGGGCAACTCATTGAGGAATCCTCCGGCCGGGTACGGCTGCAGCCGCCCAACTTCCGTTGGGAGGTCACCGAGCCGCATGCCCAGGTGTTGGTTGTCACGGCGGATGAGCTGAAGGTCTACGATCCGGATCTGGAACAGATGACGGTGCGGCCGCTGGCCGATGCCTTGGAAGACACGCCGTTGGCGCTACTCACCCAAGACGGAGTGATACTGGACGAGAACCAAGATGTGATACGGCTCGACGGCAATCGCTTTCGTGTGCGGCCGCAGGCCCCCAACGCCCTGTTCGATGAGTTGATACTGACCTTCGGCGACGGCGGTGAACTGGCTGGCCTTAGCATTCGCGACCACCTCGGCCAGCGTACCCTCATTCGCTTTCAGCGGTTCCAAGAGGCTGCGGTGATACAACCCGACGATTTTCAACTGGAAGTGCCCCCCGGAACCGATGTCTATTGATGCGGCCCAAGATGACAGGCGGCCGGGCGCCGCCACCGAAGCCCAAGACGAAGAGGAAGCTTTCGTATGTTGGCTAACTTGGCCTGGGTTGCGCTAGGCGGTGCCTTGGGTGCGGCACTGCGCTACCTGTTATCCGCTACGCTACAGACGGGGGCTGCCTTTCCCACGGCAACCCTAACCGTCAATATGGTCGGTTCGCTGGCCATCGGTTTGGCATGGGGTGCCTGGGCCGCCGCCCCCTGGTTCCAGGATTGGGGGCGGGCATTGCTTGTGGTGGGCGTATTGGGTGGATTCACCACTTTCTCCGCTTTTTCCCTTGAGGTGCTAACACTGGTGCAGGCGGAACGGCTGTGGTCGGCTGGCTTGTATGTGGTGGCCAGCCTGATGGGTTGCCTCGCCGCGGTTTGGTTAGGCTATCGTCTGACCCTGGATTGACCCGGGCTCTGTACTCATTGAACTGTCGTGCTTACCAAGAGTTGGTCTACTCCTTGGCGGCGCCTGTGCCCGCGGGGCTTCCCTTGTGGCCTGTTAAGCTCGTCCCATCCCCCCTCGTACAGCGAGTCGATGATGCCCAAGGCCGCAAGGGAAGCCCCGCGGGCACAGGCGCCTAGCAAGCTGTGTTTGCGGTTGTGTGCGGGTTTAAAATTGCTGTCAGGCATTACGGAATCGAATCATGTTGGATATCCGACTTCTGAGACAAGACCCGGAGGCGATTGCCCAGCGTCTCAAAACCAAGGGCTTTACATTGGATACCGCCCATTTTCTGACATTGGAAGCGGATCGCGCGGCCATGCAGCGGCAAACGGAAGAACTGCAACAGGAACGCAACCGGAAATCCAAGGCCATCGGTCAAGCCAAGGGGAGAGGAGAAGACATTGCCCCTCTGGTCGCCGAAATCGACGGCCTGGGAGACCGGTTGCAGAGCGCGCGAGCCCGCCTTGCCGAGATTCAAGAGCGGCTCGCCACCTTCCTGCAAACCATTCCCAATCTGCCGGACCACTCCGTGCCCGAGGGCAAAGACGAGTCGGATAATCTGGAAATTCGCACTTGGCGTACTCCCCCCGTTTTCCATTTTGAACCGCTCGATCATGTGGATTTGGCGGCGGACGGTGCCCTCGACTTCGCGGCGGCGGCGAAGATAAGCGGTGCCCGTTATGTGGTGATGAAAGGGGCGGTGGCGCGGCTGCACCGGGCGCTGACTCAGTTCATGCTCGACACCCATGTCGGTGTACACGGCTATACGGAAGTCTATGTGCCCTACATCATCAACGCAGCCGCACTTTTCGGTACCGGCCAGTTGCCGAAATTCGCACAGGATCAGTTTCAAATTGCGGAACTCCCGGAATCCTATCTGGTGCCGACCGCCGAAGTACCGGTCACCAATATCTATCGCGAAACCATCCTGGATGCGCAGGCCCTGCCCATCCGCCACGTTTGTCACACACCCTGTTTCCGCCGCGAAGCCGGAACCTACGGCAAAGACACCCGCGGCATGATTCGCCAACACCAGTTCGAAAAGGTGGAACTGGTGCAGCTAACCCTGCCCGAGGCATCTTGGCGGGCGCTGGAGGAATTGACGAGCCATGCCGAAGCCATTCTGCAGCAATTGGAATTGCCGTATCGGGCCGTTGCGCTCTGCGGTGGCGAGTTGGGTTTTGCCTCGGCCAAGACCATCGATTTGGAAGTCTGGTTACCCGGACAACAGCGCTATCGGGAAATCTCTTCCTGTAGCAACTTTCTGGATTTCCAGGCTCGCCGCATGATGGCGCGGTATCGCAACCCCGGCTCCGGCAAACCGGACTATGTCCATACGCTCAACGGTTCCGGCCTGGCCGTTGGCCGCACCTTGATTGCGGTGCTGGAAAACTACCAGGACGGGGAGGGTAAAGTAGCGGTGCCCAAGGTGCTGCGCGATTATATGGGCGGCGCGGCCAGCCTCGATATCGTGGCCTAGTTTCATGCATGGGTTGGGCTAGCGCCTTGCGTGGAGTCGGTGTTGGATTACCTGCCTCTCTTTGTGGATTTGCGTGATCGGGATTGCCTGGTCGTGGGTGGCGGTAGCGTCGCCCTGCGCAAAATCGAACTGCTGTTGAGGGCGGGCGCGCGGGTTCGGGTGGTGGCGCCGGAATGCTGCGCGGCGGTTCAGAACTTGGTGGACGCGGGCACCATCACGCTGGTGCCTCGGGTCTATGCGCCGGGGGATGAGCAGGGGCAAGCGCTGGTCATCGCCGCCACCGACAACGATGCCGTTAATGCACGGGTATACCGCCGGTGTCGAGCCTTGGGCACGCTCGTTAACACGGTCGATGCGCCGAGCCTCAGTTCCACTATTTTCCCGAGTATCGTTGATCGCGACCCGGTGCTGGTTGCCATTTCCAGCGGTGGTCGTTCGCCAACCTTGGCGCGTATGGTGCGTGGCCGGTTGGAATCCCGCCTTTCGCCAGCCCTGGGTCGAGTCGCCGAATTTGTGGCGGCCAGACGCGCCGAAGTGAAGAAGAAGATCGGTTCCGTCGATGGGCGGCGCCGATTCTGGGAACGGGTGCTTGATGGGGCGGTTGCGGAACTGGTGATGAACAACCAAACCGAACGCGCCGCCCGGCGCTTCGCCGAGGAGTTGGTGCAAGAGGGTGGGGCCGCTGGACTGGTGGCGCTGGTGGGCGCGGGGCCGGGCGACCCGGAATTGATTACCGTGCGCGGCCTACGCCTGTTGCAACAAGCCGATGTGGTGCTCTACGACAACTTGGTGAACGAGCGCATCCTCGACTACGCGCGCCGCGATGCCGAGCGCATCTATGTCGGCAAACGCCGAAGCTTCCCGGGTACCCGGCAGGAAGCCATCAATAACCTGTTGTTGGAACTCGCCTCCGCCGGGCGCTCTGTTGTCCGACTCAAGGGTGGTGATCCAATGATTTTCGGACGCGGCGGCGAAGAAATTGAAACCCTTGCCGCCGAGGGTATCGATTGCGTGGTCGTACCGGGCATCACGGCGGCGCTCGGAGCGGCCAGCTATGCGGGCATCCCGCTCACCCACCGGGAGCTGGCCCACTCGGTGCGCTTTGTCACGGGCCACAGGGTACAGAATCAAGTCAACCTCAACTGGCCGGAAATGATCGACCCGAAGCAGACACTGGTTATCTATATGGGTTTACTTGGCTTGGCGGAGATTTGCACAAAACTAATCGCCAACGGGCTGCCGCCGGAAACCCCCGCGCTATTGATCGAACGTGCCACCCTGCCCGAGCGTCAGGAAATTGCCGCCCCCATCAAGCATTTGGCCGATGCGGTTACGCAAAGCGACCTGCGCGGCCCAACCCTCGTGATTGTCGGCAAGGTGGTTGGGCTGCGGCGTTGACGATAGGTCTGTACGAAGCCGCCCTTGGTGCAATAGGCACCCTAGCTAAAGGCAATGGGTCGGTCGCGGCAATCCGGCAATCTTGGCTGCCAATTTGGCCGGATTGCCGGGAAAGAGACGCAATAGGTATAGGCTGGTGCCCTTCTCGGAGCCCAGGGTTTCACGCACGCATTTCACGAGCGGGCGCATGGCCGGGCTGATGTGATACTTATTATAATAGTTGCGCAGTAATCCAATGATTTCCCAATGTTTATCTGTCAAGCGAATGCCGCATTGACGGGCAATTTGATGCGCCGTCCGCTCATCCCAAGCGGCGAGATCGGTCAAATAACCCTCTTTGTCGGTCATGGTTGGGCGGGCCACCTCAGCGGCTCCAGGTAACGATGGGGGAATGTTTTTCAACGAGTCGCACGAAGCCATCGTAGTTGACGATTGCAACCCCCGCAGCAACCCGCTCCAAGAGACCCCGAGCCTGTAAATCGCTTGCCAGCGCATGCAACGACGCCGGTACTCGGAGTTGGCGCCGGGCCCCGTACACGCCATCTTCAATGAGCAACACGGCATCCTCGGCGTTCAACAGCGACAGGCAGGAATCCAGAGCGGCGGCCGCGTTGACGATATGAAGCGTAGCCATTAGCCCGACACCACGGCATGTTGCGAAGCGATAAGCTCGCGTTGCCCGTCCTTGTCCAATATCTCGACCGGAAGGCAACAGTCCGCCAAGCCCAGACCGAGACCGCGCATTGAATCCCGGCACACATAAAGCCGGTTCAGTTCGTATTCCGGCAGTGCCTGGAGAACCTTGCCGAGGGTGCGTTGTCCAACCGCGGAGCCATCCTGCCCCTTCAGCAACTGGTAGAGACCGGCACCCCTGAACAGCACGCTCACCTCTTGGTCGAATACACCGGCCACCAGTACCGCTTCCAATGTCTCCAGGGCGCGGGCGGAAGAGTAGGGCGGTTGGGCCAATAGGAATAGGATGCGCTTGGGGGTCATGGTTGGTGCCCGATGGCGTCAGCCAAAATCGACGGGATCATGTACTTTTCGCCGGCGGCGCTCAAGGCGGAAAACAGCCATGCCTTGGTCAGGCGGCGAAGGTAATGAAGCGGTCGCTGGCAGTAATGGCATCTATAAGTTGTCCGAGCCCGACAACGGTGAAGCTTGGATGAACGGTGACGGCGGGCTTATCGTACCGCTCCCGCTCCTGTTCATTGAGCATGCCGCGCTTTAGCGAGTTGGCGATGCAGGCGGCAAGTTCCATGCCGTGGCGTTGCTGCAGCGCCACCCACCCGGCGTGGACATCGTCTTCATCCTGGGGCGCAACGGCTTGGCTGCCCGCCGTCAAGACGCCTTCGTGGTAGAAAAAAACGCGATGAATTTGGTGGCCCAGAGCCAGTGCCCGCTCGGCAAAGCGCAGGGCGCTGCGCGCGGCCTCGGAAGAGTAGGGTGCGCCATGCACGGCAATGGCGATCAGCATATTGGGCCATGCGGGCTAGGAGCCCCTGCTTGCGGAAGTGGCGCAAGCGAAAATCCGCTATCGCCGCCCCGTTGGCCGCGACGCCACAGCCAAGGCGGCACCTGCTCGCTTTGCGGCAGCGACCAGAGCCCGATGCCCGCCTTTTTGGCCGTCTGTTCATCTTCGAGCAAGCCGATGTCGGACGAATAGCGACGATAGACCCAGGCATGGCCTTCTTGGACCATTTCGCGGTTGATGTCCCGGTCACCGAGATAGAGGCGCCCGAGCAGCCGCCCATAGCGGTCTTCGCCCGCGCATACAACGCGCACCCGCTGCTGAAAGACCTTGTCCGCCAAGGCTTGGCGAGCACGGGTACCCCAGGGTTGCGTACGTTCCGGGGTGTCGATTTCGGTTAGACGTAAACGCAGCTGTTGCAGGTTACCCGCCCGGTCGGCGAGCAGCGTTACCGTGTCGCCATCGCCGACGCCAACCACGACGGCAGCCGTCAATGTACAGGGCGGTGGCGCCGCTTGGGTTTGGGCAACAGCGGCAAGGCCGGCAAGCAACCAAAGAGCGGGCTTCATGGGTCGATCTCGCACGATGCAACGGGGCGATATCCTACAGGCCACCGGGAGCGCTGTGAACGGCCAAACCTATTGATAAGCTCAGGTAATACGGACAAGATGACTCGTCCCGGAGGGGTGGCTGAGCGGTCGAAAGCACTGGTCTTGAAAACCAGCGAGGGTAACACCTCCCAGGGTTCGAATCCCTGCCCCTCCGCCATAGCCGTTCGAAATCTGACGGTATTAACTGCCCGGCTCCGCCGTCGAGAAGGCATACGCCCGCAGCGACCTGCGAGACCGGCGGCGGGCGCTCAACCATGTCGTCACAACATCCGGGGAGCTGCCGGTGGCTGCTAGGAGCCTCTGCCTGCGGAATTCACGGCTGCAAATCCGCTTCCGCTCGCCCCTTTGAACGTTCGATTTCGTCAAATAGGGCTGGATATTCTCCTCAATCGCCCGCCCAAAGGGACGGCGGCATCGAATTTTCGCTTTCGCGAATTCCCGCGGCCCAGGCTCCTAGGGGAATGCCCGCAAATGGCCACCGCCGAGAGTTGCGCGTTGGGTGTCACGCGAGAGCGCCCGCGAGGAAGCGGATTTTGCCGATGCCGAGGCCACGTGCGTGTATTTTGACGCGGGTTCTGTATAGGATGCGCTGCTATGAGCGGAGCGATCGCATTCGATACCCACCGGTTCGTCAAGCGCCTGACGCGGAACGGGTTCACCGAGGCGCAGGCGGAGGCGCTAGCGGACGAGCAGGTGGCGCTGCTGAACGGCAACCTGGCCACCAAGGAGAGCTTGCTGCGGCTCGAGGCGATCACCAAGGAGAGCCTGCTGCGGCTCGAGGCGGCCACCGAGGAAAGCCTGCTGCAGCTCAAGGCGGCCACCGAGCGGAACATACTGGAGCTCAAGCGGGACATAGAGGAACTCAAGGGAGCCCAGAAGCAGCAGCTGGCCGAGCTTGAGGGCAAGTTGGATCGGGAATTGGGCAAGGTCAAGGCGGACATACTGGTGCTGAAGTGGATGGTGGGGCTGGTGATCGTCGCCGAGGTACTGCCGCTGCTGAAGTCCTTGTTTTGAGGGCGCCGCGCCCAAGCGGCCCGGGGGCAGCCCCCGCCGCCATTTTTTGGGCAGTGGCTCAGTTTCCACGCTCCCGGAATGGCTGCGCCCTGAAGTCGGGGAATTGCCTCTCGCGTTAATACCGTCAAATTCCGAACGGCTAGCCCTCCGCCAGAGTTGCTTGTCCTTGCGATAAGCGCTGATCCCAAGCAAGATCATCCGCACTTCGGGATGGGTGCAGGCGGGGTCCAACTGCCCATGACAAAGGCGAGACAGCACAGCACCGGCACAGACGCCGGGCGACGGCTTTTCGACGGTTATCCAATCAACCCCGCCTTTTACGACGAAATGTTCGAGACGGACGCTGTGCCGCGCTCCCATTGTCGCGACCTGTGCGCCGCACTCGACGCCATGCCGGGTGAAGAAATTGCCGCCATGCAAGCCTTTGCCGAGCGTTCTTTCCTGCACCAGGGCATCACCTTCGCCGTTTATGGAGAAGAGGGTGTGCGGGAGCGTATTATTCCCATCGATTTCCTGCCCCGGCTACTAAGCGCCGCCGATTGGCACGCCATCGAATGCGGCCTCAAACAACGGCTCGATGCGTTGAACCGCTTTCTCAATGATGTCTACGGGCCGGCGCGGATTCTTGCCGATGGCGTGATACCGCCCGATTTGGTGTACGGCTGCCCGCAATACCGTATCGAAATGCGCGGCTTGGACGTACCGCACGCCGTGTGCGTGGCGCTGTGCGGCACCGATATCGTACGTACCAATGATGGTTTCGCCGTCCTTGAGGACAACTTGCGTGTTCCTTCCGGGGTCTCCTACATGCTGGCCAATCGTCGAGCCCTGAAAACCAGCCTGCGCAACCTCTATCGCCGCCATCGGGTGCGCGATATCGGCCACTATGGGCAACTGCTGCGCGAAACGCTTGCCGAACTGGCACCCCCGGGTGTGAACGATCCCTGCATCGTGTTGCTTACCCCCGGTATCTACAACTCCGCCTACTACGAACACATGTTTCTCGCCCAGGAAATGGGCGTGGAATTGGTACAAGGCAGCGACTTGCTCGTACACAACGGCTTCGTCTATATGCGCACCACCAATGGGCTCCGACGTGTGCATGTGATTTATCGCCGCGTCGACGACGACTTTATCGACCCGCTCGCCTTCCGCCCGGACTCGCAACTCGGTACGCCCGGGCTCTTTCACGCCTATCGGCTGGGTAATGTGAACATTGCCAACGCGCCCGGTACCGGCGTCGCCGACGACAAGAGCGTCTACGCCTATGTGCCGGATATGATTCGCTATTATCTGAGCGAGGAGCCGCTGCTGGCCAATGTGGAAACCCATCTGTGCAGGAACCCGGAGTCGCTCGCCTACACCCTGGATAATCTCGACAAGTTGGTGGTGAAAATGGTGGGGGAATCCGGGGGCTACGGCATGCTGGTCGGCCCCCACGCCACAGCCGCGGAGCGCGCCGCCTATGCGCGGGAAGTGCGCAAAAACCCCGCCAACTTCATCGCCCAGCCGACGCTGAAGCTTTCCGTCTCGCCCTGTTTGACGCAGGCCGGCGCCGCGCCAAGACATGTGGATTTGCGCCCCTTTGTATTACGCGGCCAAAAAACGCGCTTGGTGCCCGGCGGCTTTTGTCGGGTTGCCTTGCGAGAAGGCTCGCTGGTTGTCAATTCCAGCCAAGGCGGCGGCGGCAAAGATCTGTGGGTGCTTTCGGAATGACGCAACGCCGCCATGCTCTCGCGTAACGCCGAGGGTCTTTATTGGATGGCCCGTCATCTGGAACGGGCACGGCACAGTTGTCGTTTGCTTTCCGACCAGATAGCAACCATGGAAGATCGTCCGGTCGAGGAAATTGAGCGCTGCTGGCGGCGCCTGTATCGGGCTCTGAGTCGGCGGCCCTTCGGCGGCCATGTCCATGCGCTGGATGATGATGAGGACTTCATGCTCGCTTCCGCCTATACGCTGGCGGATGATCTGACCTTCGAGTCAAGCAACCCGGATGCCATTCGCAATTGCGTTGCGGCGGCGCGCGAAAGCGCCCGGCGCGTTCGCAATGCCATCGGCCGGGACATGTGGTCTTGCCTCAATCTTGCCTATCTGGATTTGCGCGATTTGCATACCGACGCCATCTGGAGTGATCGCCCCAACGCCTTCTATGTGCGTACTGAAGACAGCATCCGCGCCTTTTCGGGGATTGCGGAAAGCGCCATGTATCGCGACGAGGGCTGGCACTTTCTGCAGCTCGGGCGTTTCGTGGAGCGCGCGCAGTTACTCGTCGCCCTGATTGATGCCCACATCGGCACCTTTCCCACCGAGAGCCCCCATCGCGAACGGGAATGGCGCTCGCTGCTTGATATCTGCGAGGCGCACTTCGCCTATCGTCAACTCTATTCGCTGCAACACAGGCCCACCCGCATCGTTGATTTCCTGGTGGCCGATAGCCAATTGGCGCACTCCATTCGCTATGCGCTCGGTGCCATTGCCGACGGCCTCGACGCCGTTGCCGCAACCGGCTCGCTGCATATCGAAGCCGGGCGCCGCGCTGGCCGAATGATGGCGTGGATCGACTACGATTGGCCCAACCGCGACCCGCTCGACGACGACGCCACACGCCGGACGCTGCGCGGTTTCGGCGACGGGTGCCGCCGGTTGCACGACGACATATCGGCGGCATTCTTTGACTATGAGATTGAGGACTCGCCGTGAACGGCTCCGGACCACGCAGTTTCCGGGTCGAACACTTTTCCGATTTCCGCTATGAGGAATTGGCCCGTGGTAGCCTCATGGTGCTGCGTCTGCAACCAAGACAGGCGGGCGGACAGCGGTTGCAAAATTTCCAGGTGGCAATAGAACCCGCCGCCGCGCCCGTTGTTTTTCACGATGCCTTCGGCAACACCTGCCATTTGTTCAATATCCATCGAGCGCACCGACACACCCGGGTTCATTCCCATGCGGAGGTGCAAACCGCCGAGGTTGGCGCCTTACCCGAACGCCTGCCCCCGAAAGCCTGGGATGAGTTGGCGGATGCGACGACTCGCCTGCGCCATTGGCACTGGCTGGCACCTAGCCAATTCGCTCGTGCCAGCCCGGCATTGTCAGACTTCATGGGGTGCCACGGCTTGGTACGCGGCGAGGACCCGCTCGCCTCCCTGCGTTGCCTGACAGCCAAGCTGCACGCCCTCTTTCGCTACATGCCGGGCAGTACGGCTGTGGATTCCCCCATCGAACAGATCTTGGCAACCGGCAGCGGTGTCTGCCAGGACTACACCCATGTCATGATCGCCATTGCCCGCTCCTGGGGTATTCCAAGCCGTTATGTTTCGGGGTATCTACACCGGGAAGGTTCCCCCGGTGAGCAGAGCCCGGAGGGCGCCAGCCATGCCTGGGCCGAGTTTCTGTTACCGAGCCTGGGTTGGTTGGGCATGGACCCCACCAACAACAGGGTGGCGGACCATCGCCATGTGGCTGTGGCCATTGGTCGTGATTATGCGGATGCGGCCCCGACCCGTGGCGTGGTGTTCGGCGGCGGCGCATCCTCGCTGGAAGTGCGTGTGCTCGTCAGCGAAGGGGATCAAAGCGCAACGCCACCGGGCTTTCAAACAGCATCGTCCAATGTGCGCGAACTGGCCCCAACGCCCCGCTATGCACCCGCCGGCCCCGATCAATAGGACAGCACAGCAGTTCGGCCAACAGGGTTGCGGCCAATGGAGTAGTAGGTAAAACCAAGCTCGGCGAGATGGTCGGGATCGTAAAGATTGCGTCCGTCGAAAATGGCGGGTTCGTTTAAGGTGCCGCGTAGCGCCTCGAAATCGGGGCTGCGGAATTCGTTCCATTCGGTAACGATGAGCAGCGCGTCGGCATCGACCAGGGTGTCATCCCGCCGCTCGCAAACCACAATGGCAGCTCCGTACAGGCGCCGCGCCTCCGGGCCGGCCACCGGGTCGTAGGCGCGCACCTTGGCACCCTTTGCCAGCAGTTTGTCGATCACCGTGCGACTCGGCGCCTCACGCATATCGTCGGTATTGGGTTTGAAAGCTAGGCCCCAAAGCGCGAAGTTGCGGCCTTGCAGGTCGCCATCGTAGTGGCTCAACAGCTTCTCAACCAGTACGCCTTTTTGACGCTCGTTGACCGCCTCCACCCCTTCGCAAATGCGGCTTGCGAAGCCCACGGACGAGGCGGTGTGAACAAGCGCCTTGACATCCTTGGGAAAGCAGGAACCACCATAGCCGGTACCGGCATAGATGAAGTGGTAGCCGATGCGCGGGTCGGTACCGATGCCGCGGCGCACGGCCTCGATGTCGGCATTGAGTTTTTCCGCTAGCGTTGCCAATTCATTCATCAGGCTGATGCGGGTTGCCAGCATGGCATTGGCCGCGTACTTGGTGAGCTCGGCGGAGCGCACGTCCATGTGTACCACCTTGTCGCGATTGCGATTAAAAGGTGCGTATAGCCGCTCCAAGGCCTCGCGGGTGCGGACGCGTCGGCTGCCGATGACGATGCGATCCGGCTTCATGAAATCGCTGATGGCGGTGCCTTCCTTGAGAAACTCGGGATTCGAGGCCACATCGAAGTCCAGAGTCTCGCCCCTCGACGCCAATACGGTGTCGATGCGTTGCCGCACCCGGTCGGCTGTCCCTACCGGCACGGTGGATTTGTCGACCACAATCTTCGGGGCGCGCATATAACGGCCGATGGCTTCCGCCACCTTGAGTACAGCGTGCAGATCGGCGGAACCGTCCGAGTCCGTCGGGGTGCCCACCGCGATGAACAGCACCTCGCCGTGCTCGACACCCTGCTGCGTGTCCGTCGTGAAACCCAGGCGTGCGCCGGCGAGGTTGTGGACGACCATCTGTTCCAGCCCGGGCTCGAATATCGGTATCCGGCCCGTTTGCAGAGCGGCCACCTTTGCCGCATCGATATCGACGCAGAGCACGGTATTGCCCATCTCCGCAAAGCAGGCAGCGGTCACCAAGCCGACATAGCCCGTTCCGAACAATGTGATATTCAACAGTCAGCCCTCGGTGCCTTTGGGCGCAGTTTAGGCACTCCGCACGCTGATTCACAGTGGCGGCCTTCTTATTGAGCCATCACCCTAGGAGCCTCTGCCCGCGGAATTCACGGCTGCAAATCCGCTTCCGCTCGCCCCTTTGAACGTTCGATTTCGTCAAATAGGGCTCGATATTCTCCTCAATCGCCCGTCCAAAGGGACGGCGGCATCGAATTTTCGCTTTCGCGAATTCCTACGGCGCAGGCTCCTAGTAAGCGGGCAGATAAAATACAGTGGGCGGTTCGGGTTACACTGCGCCCCGGATGGGTTGCATTGCTTCGTTGATGAAATACGACTACGACCTTTATGTGATTGGCGCGGGTTCCGGCGGTGTGCGGGCGGCGCGCATGTCGGCGGCCCAGGGCGCGCGGGTGGCGGTTGCGGAGTCCTCCCGGCTCGGCGGCACCTGCGTCAACGTTGGCTGTGTGCCGAAAAAGCTGTTCGTTTACGGTTCCCATTTCGCCGAAGACTTTGAGGATTCCCGCCGCTACGGTTGGTCGGTTGCGGTGAACGGCTTCGACTGGGCCGGGTTGCGTGACAACAAAACGGCGGAAATCGAACGGCTAAACGGCATCTACGCCAACCTATTGCGGGATGCCGGGGTCGCCATCCACGAGGGCCGGGCGCGTTTGGCCGATGCCCATACGGTTGAAATAAACGGCGACATCGCCACCGCCGACAAGATTTTGGTGGCCACTGGAAGTTGGCCGAGCGTGCCGGACTTCCCCGGCCGTGAACATGTGATTACCTCCAACGAAGCCTTTTACCTGCCGAGCTTCCCCGAGCGGGCGGTCGTTGTTGGCGGTGGCTATATCGGGGTGGAGTTTGCCGGCATCTTTGCCGGGCTGGGCGCACAGACCGACCTGCTCTATCGCGGGCCTCTGTTTCTGCGCGGTTTCGATGACGGCATTCGCGAATTCGTCGCCGAGGAATTGGCGCAAAAGCGGATAAACCTGCGGTTCAACACAACGGTCAAGGCCATTGAACCCGAAGGCGGCGAATATCGGGTGTTGTTAGACGACGGCACCGATGTCCGCGCCGACCTGGTGCTGTATGCAACCGGCCGTCATCCCAACACCGGTGCTATCGGCCTTGCCGAGGCGGGTGTGCGGTTGACCCAATCCGGTGCGGTGGCGGTGAACGACGAGTATCGGACATCGCGTGAGAACATCTACGCCATTGGCGATGTGATCGACCGCCTGCAACTCACACCCGTGGCCATCGCCGAGGGTATGTGCATCGCCAACAACCTCTTCACATCCCGCCCAAAACGAACGCTCAGTTACGATATGGTGCCAACAGCGGTATTCTGCCAGCCCAACATCGGCACGGTTGGCTTGACCGAAGCGGCGGCGCGAGCGCGGTTCGGTGCAATCGATGTTTATGAATCCCGCTTTCGGCCCATGAAACATACGCTGTCCGGGCGAACCGAACAGACGCTGATGAAGCTTGTTGTCAATCCGGCCACCGACCTTGTGCTGGGTGTTCACATGGCGGGGCCGGATGCCGGGGAAATCGTGCAGGGGATGGCGGTGGCCCTCAAGGCGGGCGCCACCAAGGCGCAATTCGACGCCACTGTTGGCATCCACCCCACCGCCGCAGAAGAATTTGTCACCATGCGGGAGGCTAGGAGCCTACCCATTTCGCCAAGCCGCTTGTCCGTTTGATAGTTTTCCCATAATCAAATATACGGACTATGACCCTATTCGAGGACATCTTCGCTTTTCTGGATAGCCTGCTCGGCAGCGCCTTTTACTTTCCCTTCCTGTTGCTCGGCGTGGGCTTTTTTTTCACCTTGTATCTGGGCTTCCCGCAAGTGCGTTTCTTCAAACACGCTTGGGGCGTGCTGACCGGCAAATACACCAAGGATGACCAGGCGGGCGACACGTCCCATTTTCAGGCGCTCTCCACGGCGCTGTCCGGAACCGTCGGTACCGGCAATATCGGCGGCGTGGCCTTTGCCATCTTTCTTGGCGGCCCGGCGGCACTCTTTTGGATGTGGGTGACTGCCTTTCTTGGCATGACCACCAAGTTCGTGGAAGTCACCATCAGCCACCGCTACCGCACGGTGGACAGCGAAGGGCGCATCGCCGGTGGGCCCATGTACTACATGGAGCGCGGGCTGAACATGAGGTGGCTGGCGGTATTCTTTGCCGGCGCCATGGTGATCAGTTCATTCGGCAGCGGCAATCTGCCGCAAAGCAACAATATGGCATCGGGCTTGGCAGCATCCTTCGGCATCCCAACCTGGATAAGCGGCTTGGTACTCGCGCTCTTGCTCGGTTTGGTGATCGTCGGCGGCATTCGCCGCATTGCCCTGGTGGCGGCAAGCATTGTGCCGCTGATGGCTGTTCTCTACGCCATTGGCGCCGTCGCGGTGGCCATCGCCAATTTTGAACAGATTGGGCCCTCGTTCGCGGCGGTTTTCCAGGACGCCTTTACCGGCTCAGCGGCAACGGGCGGCTTTCTCGGCGCGACCTTCGCCTATGCCTTCAATCGCGGCGTGAACCGCGGCCTGTTTTCCAACGAGGCCGGGCAGGGCTCGGCGGCGGTTGCCCACGCTTCGGCGCGCACGGACGAACCGGTGGCGGAAGGCATGGTGTCCATTCTTGAGCCCTTCATCGACACCTTGGTGATTTGCAGCCTCACCGGTCTCGTCATTCTCTCCTCGGGTGTTTGGCACGAGAAATTCGCAACCGATTTCGCACCCTTTGATACCGAGTTCATCGCCGGGGAATACTCGGAATCGAACCCGCGACAGGTGCGGGCGCTATTCAACCATTTGGATCTGGGCGCATCGCAAGACGATACCGTCTCGCCCTATACCGGCACAATCCGTGTTAGCGAAGGTGAGGCGGATTTGGCCGGGGTTACGGTTTTGCACAACCGCTCCATTGCCGAAGCGATGCATTTCACGATTAACGGCGCACCCTTTACCGGTGCTCTGCAAATCGACAATGGCCGTCCTGTCACCGCGGACATCGATATCCGAGGCCGTTCGCTCCTGCACTCCGTACCGCTAACGGCGGAGGCGTTCAAACGCAGCTTCTTCGGTGAATTCGGCCAATACGCGGTGACCCTGGGGCTGGTTCTATTCGCCTTCTCGACGGCCATTGCCTGGTCCTACTACGGCGACCGGGCGATGACTTTTCTGTTCGGCACGGCCTCCGTCATGCCCTATCGCATCGTCTATGTGGTTGGCTTCTTTCTCGCCACCATCGTGGATACCTCCCTGATCTGGCTGATTTCCGCCGTAACCCTGGCGCTGATGACATTGCCCAACCTGTTCGGGCTTATGCTGATGCGCAAGCAAATCAAGTCGCTGACGGATGCCTATTGGTCCAAGTTCAAGGCGCCCGATTGATCAAGCGGGGCCAAGGCCGATTCGGCTTGAGCTTGAGGTGCCAACAGATTGGTTGCGCCACCGGTGATGCGTGATGATCGCTTGCTTGTTGATTTGATATAGTGCCGCAGCACTACAGGGAACGTTGTCAATGTCTACGAAAGTCACTTTCGATCTGGACTCCAAGGATTTGGATTATTTCCGCGAGGTGTTTCAGCGGGCCAAGGCCGCTGCGGCGAACGCCGATGAAGCGGAAATCCTGGTGAAGGCGCGTGAAATTATCGAGCAGGTGCGCCATTCGAAAGTGCCCGACTTTGTGCATCAGCGTATTGAAAAGCTGGAGAGCCTGATCGCAATGACCGAGGATGCGGAATGGGCTCTGGCTGGCCCGGAGCGGCAAAACGTGATCTCCGCATTGTCCTACTTCGCCGAACCCCATGACATCATCCCCGACAACGTCCCCGTGCTCGGCTATCTTGACGACGCCATCATGATCGAATTGGTGGTTAAGGAATTGCAGCACGAGATTGAAGCCTTCGCCGATTTTTGCCGCTACCGGGAGGAGGAAAAGGCGCGCAATCGCAGCCCCAATGTGTCGCGTGACGATTATCTGACCATCAAGAGGCGGCATCTGCAACAGCGCATGCGCCGCCGCCGCGGCACGCCGGCCCGGTCTCCATCCCGCGGCACACGGCTGCGCTTCAGGCTATTTTGATTGGGTGTTCTAATAATAATCCGTCAAGCCCAGGCAAGGCTCGCAAACGGCGTAGCTGTGCTGTGGGTCGTTGAGAGACCCGAGTAGCCAATCGGCTTGTTCCAATACGCCGGCAAGCGCGGGTGGCGGCGAGATGTCGGCGATGTCCAGCAACTGCTGCAGCAACAGATCCCTGGGCGATAGCGGTGTACGGAACCGCTTGGTCGCATAGTCGCTTAGATTGGCCAGTTTGGCGGCTTCGGCAATGGCTTCGGCAAGGCCGCCCAGCCCATCGACCAGCCCCAATTCCAGCGCTTGCGAGCCAAGCCAGACACGCCCCTGGGCCACCGCTTCCACGGCCTCGGGTTGCATCTCGCGGCCGCGGGCAACCAGATTAACGAATTGTTGATAACCGTGGTTGACGCCGGCTTGCATGATCCGCCGCATCGGCTCACTCAACGGCCGCAACGGATCAAGGGCGTTGGAGAAGGGCGTGCTGCCCACCCCGTCGCTGTGGATGCCAACCTTGGCCATAGCCTGTTCCATGCCGATAAGCAGTGCAAAGATACCAATGGAACCAGTAATCGTGGTCGGGTGGGCCAAGATGCTATCTGCCGTTGCGGACACCCAATAGCCACCCGAGGCGGCAACGCTGCCCATGGAAACAACAACCGGTTTGTCGGCCAACTGAACCAACTCCAGTTCTTGACGAATGAGTTCGGAAGCGAAGGCACTGCCGCCGGGCGAATCGACGCGCACCACCAACGCCTTGACCGTTGCATCGTTGCGTGCCCGACGAATCAACTCAACCAGGTTGTCCGCGGCCGCCGAACTCTGATCGTCGCCCATGCGGATGACACCACGCACGAAAATGAGCCCGATGTTGCCGGTTTCGCTTGCAGCTGGCCCGAGTGCCTGGAGATAGCGGCGATAACCGATGCTATTGAGTTTGCTGTTGCCGTCCCACCCCACTGTGGCGGCAATGCTGGAGCGCGCTTGGTCCGCCGACATCAATTCATCGACCAGCCCCGATTCGAGCGCGGCCCGGGCGGTGTCGCCATGCGCCTCGGCCAGCACCTCGTCGAAAGCAAGGGTGTAGCGATCGAAGGGTTGCGCATCGAGTTGGCGGTTGTCGAGAACCCTTTGCCGGTAGCTTGCCCAGAGCCCGTCAACCAGGGCCTGGTTTGCCTCTCGGGCCGATGCGGACATGTCATCGCGGATGAAGGGTTCCACGGCTTCCTTGTATTCCCCCACCCGGAAGACATGGGTGTTGAGGTTCAATTTATCGAGCAACCCCTTGAAATAGGAGCGAAATGCGCCGTAGCCGAACAGCAGGACGGCACCTTCGGGATGCATGTAAACGCCGTCGGCGTGGCTGGCGATGGCGTACTGCGATTGGCTGTAATTGTTGGCGGTGGAGACGATCCGTTTCCCGGCTTCCCGAAAGCGGGACAGGGCCGCGCCGAATAATTCCGCATGGGCGGCGGAGGCGCTGGCAAGATCGTCGAGTTGCAGTACGATCATCTTGATACGGCTGTCGTTGGCTGCCTGATCGATGGCGCGCACGATGTCATGAACACTGGATTCGGACAGTTCGTCGGTTGCCAGAAAGCCGCGCAACGGGTCAAGCGCCCGAGATTCCTCGACCATCGCCCCCTTGGGGTTGATCACCAACGCACTCCCCTCGGGCACAGGCGGCGGCTCGAACGCATCCAAAACGGCGAACAGCGCGATCAACACAAAGACGAGGAAGAGGGTGTTCAGCGTGAAATTGCGGACGCCGGTTAAAAACGCGCCCAGCCGACTGAAAATGCTTGGTTTGTTCATCAGCCCAGCATACTTGATTTTCGGCGAGGCGGACAAAGAGAGCCTTGTCCAACCACAAATGGGCCCGAACGGGGGCGGGGCTGGTCCGCCAGCGCCGAATCCATCCTCGGCAAAGTGGAACGACTAAGTAAACTTATTTGCGGGACAGGGCATTAGTGGAAGATGGAATTAGGTATATGAATCCCAACAATAAGGGCGACCGAGGGCTCACCCCGTTGTGTCCGTGAAGATCGGTGTCCGTCTAAGGAATACTTTCGCAGAAACCTCTTACCGCCAAGTTTCGCAGGCACCATTCGCAGTACGAACTCGTGATGTTTGTGCCTCGCCAAATGGGATCCAACCAGCTTGACGCCAAATCTGTGTATCTAAGCATTTGGCGATGCAATCTTCACCCGTATATATTTCATGCGCTCGGCAACCGTCTCCGTGTCGATAGCTGTTGTTATACTTTGTCATTATTTTTGGGTTCGCGCAGGTAAAATTCGGAAGCCAATCATCGTCCTGATGTTGATACGTTTTGCCATCGACTGTCACCTGCCGCGCTGCAGTCCCGTTCCTGCAATCGTCCGCGACGGCCGTTATCTTGATGTATGCGGCAAATGGCCAGACTCTTTCGATAGTGAAGCAAGCATCCGTCCCGTTCTCGCCACAACCCGTAGGGATGTTGGATACAGCGAGTGCTTTGTTTTATGACCGGAGCCACTGCGAACCCCGGCGCGGGGCCACTCTGGCGTTGGCGCGAACTCTGCGACGCCTTGGGTTTGCCGTCGGTCGATGGGCCGGAGATTGGCGGTGTTTCCATCGATTCCCGCAGCACCCGGCCAGGCGATCTGTTTGTGGCGTTGCCGGGTGACCCGGGGCCGCGCTTTCACGCCGGCAGCCGGTCCGAGCGTGATGGGCATGATTTTGTCGCTCATGCGGCGCAAAACGGTGCCGCGGCGGCCTTGGTACAGCAGGACTTGGCCGCGCCCGTACCGCTGTTGCGCACGGCCGATACGCTTGATGGCCTGTGGGCAATTGGCCGCGCCCGCCGCGGTACAATGCCGGGCGATCGGGTTGCCGTTACCGGCAGCAGCGGCAAAACGACGGCGAAAACCCTGCTCAAGGCCGCGCTTGATGCTTTTGCGACAGAAGGCAGTTTGAACAACCACATCGGCGTGCCGCTATCGTTGGCACGCACACCGCGCCAGACGCGCACCGCCGTCTACGAGATTGGCACCAACCATCCGGGGGAAATCGCGCCGCTCTCCGAATTGGTGCGGCCAACGGTCGCCGTCGTCTTGAACGTACACCCCGCCCATGCCGAATTTTTTGCCGATGCCAATGCGCTTCGCAAAGAAAAGCTGAGTATTTATCAAGGATTGGGGGAGGCGGGTTGCCTGGTCGTTGATGAATCGGTGGCTTTGGACGGGTTACCCGCCAACCTGGACGTGCTGCGATTCGGTGTGGGCAGCAAAGCCGATATCCGCTTACTGGGTCAGGAGCGCGGACAGGCCGGATACCGTTTTGACGGTCGAACGGTCAGTGCCCATGTGCCCGGCGGCGGGCCGCATCGGGCCCGGCTGATTGGTGCGGTACTTGGCGTCTGTTTGGCCTTGGGGCGAGATTTTGCACCGGCTCTGGTGCTTCCCGACAGCCTGATTCCCGCCGGACGCGGTAATCGAACAGAGGTGGGCGGCATCACTGTGGTGGATGATAGCTACAACGCCAACCCCAAAAGTTTGCAAGCGGCGCTTAAGCAGTTCGGCGCCGCACCGGATAACGCCGAGAGACCCGCCGTTTTCAATAAAGGCAAAAAAGTGGCGGTGCTCGGTGAAATGTTGGAGTTGGGTGATGACAGCCCCGCCTACCACGCCAATCTTGCCGAATTTTGCACAACGATTGACCGTATTGTTACCGTGGGCACTGGCATGCTGCCGCTCTACGAGCGGCTGCGTCCAGAGCAACGGTGGCTCTGGCTTGAGCGGGTCAGCGATGAATTGCTTGATACGCTGGTCAGCGAACTGGCCCCGGGAGACCTGGTGCTGGTCAAAGGCTCCAACCGCGTATTCTGGGCGAACCGCTTTGTCGCCCGTTTAATCGAGGCGCTGCAACAGCGGGGCTAGGAGCCTGCGCCGTAGGAATGCGCCGACGAGATGAGCAAGACCCCCGGGAAAGAGCGTGCCTGTGGGGCTTCCCTTGCGGCCTGTTCAGCTCGTCCCATCCCCTACCACACAAGCAGGAAAATTGTGCCCAAGGCCGCAAGGGAAGCCCCACAGGCACGCTCACTGCTGAGCGGCACACTTGCATCCCGCCCTATAGAGTGAGCTAAGCGGGCCAGCAGCATGACCGCATCTCGCACTCCACATCGGTGATAGGCATACTGTCGCCATTGCCACAATCCCCGAGTCCCGCTTTGATCGTCGATTCCCAAGGTCGCCGCTTCCGCAATCTGCGCATCAGCTTAACCGCCGCATGCAATTACGCTTGCACCTATTGCGTGCCCAACGGCAAGCGCTTACAGGCGGCGCAGCAGGAACTCGACGCGGATGAATTGGTTTACGCCACCGAGCTACTGATCGACACGGCCGGTATCGACAAGGTGCGCATCACGGGCGGCGAACCTCTGCTTTCGCCCAAGTTCGATGCATTGCTGCCGGCCATCATGGGGTTGCCGCTGGCGGATGTTTCGTTAACCACCAACGGCCAATTGCTCACCCGCAAAGCCGCGGTCATCCTGAATGCCGGTGTGCGTCGCATCAACGTCAGCCTTGATACGCTGGATGCCAATCGTTTCCGCCAAATCGCTCGCGGTGGCGACTTGGCGGCAGTATTGCTCGGCATCGAACAAATGCTCGCCGCCGGCATTGGCGTCAAGGTCAACATGGTGCCGATGCGTACCAAGAACGCCGACCAGGTATTGCCCATGCTCGATTATTGTTTCGAGCGCGGCATCGAGTTGCGTTTCATTGAGTTGATGAGCATGGGGCACCTGCGTTCGGGCAATCAGTACATTCAGGATTTCTACGGCATGGAGGAAATCCTGGCGACCATCGGGCAGCGCTACGAATTTACCCGCACGGATGCGCCCTATGATGCGACCGCCGTGCGCTACGAGGTGCCCGGAAAGGGCCTGTTCGGCATCATTGCCAACGAAAGCGAGCCTTTTTGCAGTTCCTGTACACGGTTGCGTCTTTCTTCCAATGGCCGACTGTACGGCTGCCTGTCCAACACCAGCTCCCACGATATCCGCGATTTACTCCATCTTCCCCGTGGCCAGGCCAGGCCTCGTCTGCTGCGGCTGCTCGGCTTGGCCCTTGCCGATAAGCAGTCGTTGAGTTTTCGCGGCGAGGTGACGGTAATGAAGTTCATCGGTGGCTGACCCGATGATCGACCCCACTGGCGGCTGGCGCTCGCTGCCATCTCAACGGTTGTACACAGGCCCCGCCGAATGCGGTACGGGCACGGTCGGCCAATGCGGGTGCGCGCCAAAGATTTGCGATGCAGGCCGACTTGTTTGAAACGCTGAAGGCGTTGCAGGCGGAGCGGCGGCTGCCGCCGGTTGCAAACTGGCAGCCCGAACGGGAAGGGCGCATCGACATCCGCATTGCTCGGGATGGAACCTGGTATCATGAGGGCAGGCCCTTCACCCGGCTGCCCTTGGTGCGTCTTTTTTCCAGCGTTTTGCGCCGCGAGGGGGATCACTATTTTCTGGTAACGCCCCAGGAAAAATTGCTGATCGAGGTGGAAGACGCGCCTTTGCTGGCGGTTGATTTTGTCTGCCGGGGTGTGGGCGCGAGCCGGGAGATCGGCTTTCGCACCAGCACCGACGATGTGGTGTTCGCCGGCCCCGGCCATCGCGTCTGGCTAGAGGAAGCCGATGACGGGCCAAGACCCTATGTTCATGTTCGTGCGGGGCTCAATGCCCTGATCGCGCGCGCTGCCTATTATCCGCTGATGGACCTGGTGGAAGAGCACGATGGAAATTTCTGGCTGCAATCAAAGGGAGAGCGCTTCATGCTCGGTCCCGCCAACTGATTTTCAGTCAAAGGAGCGGTTGCTCTAGGCACCCCTGCCTGCCAATCGAGCAGCAGCCCGAATTGTCTGGAAAACCCGGCAAAATGATCGAAAATTCCTCAAACGGACAAGCGGCTTGGTGAGACATCCGGGCTAGATGGCACAGCAAGGCATTATCCTATTGCCTCTCACATATTCGGGTAATTCGGCCCCCCGGCCCCTTCCGGCACAACCCAGGTGATGTTTTGCGCCGGATCCTTGATGTCGCAGGTTTTACAGTGAACACAGTTTTGGGCGTTGATCTGAAAACGAGCCCCGCCGTTTTCTTGTACTACCTCGTAGACCCCCGCCGGGCAATAGCGCTGGGCGGGTTCGTCGAATGCCGGGAGATTGTGCGCAATGGGGATATCCGGGTCGGCCAGTTGCAAATGACAGGGCTGATCTTCTTCGTGGTTGGTGTTGGAAAGGAACACGGACGAGAGTTTGTCGAATGAAAGCACACCGTCCGGTTTGGGGTAGTTGATCTTGGCGACCTTGGCGGCCGGCACCAGGGTAGCGTGGTCGGGTACCGGGTCTTGCAGGGTGTAGGGCAAGCCCTTGAACCAACTGTCCACCAGCGCATGGGCGGAGCCGAGCAACATGCCGAACTTGTGCCAGCCCGGCCCGGCGTTGCGGCTACGGTGCAACTCGTCGTAAAGCCAGGAGGATGCGAAGCGGTCGGCGTATCCGGTGGCCTCCCGAATGCCGCCGTCCTCTTTGAGCAGTTCCTCGGCAATGGCTTCCGCCGCCAACATGCCGGATTTCATGGCGGTGTGGGCACCCTTCACCTTCAGCACGTTTAAAAAGCCCGCGTTGTCGCCAACCAATACACCGCCGGGGAAGGTGAATTTCGGCAGGGCTTGGATGCCCCCCTTAACAATCGCCCGTGCGCCATAGGCGACCCGCCGTCCGCCCTTGAGTACCGTGCTGACCAACGGATGATGCTTCCAGCGCTGAAATTCATCGAACGGGCTGAGGTGCGGGTTCTTGTAGGCCAAATCGATAATCAGGCCAAGCGCCACCTGTTTGTTTTCCAAGTGGTACAGAAAAGAACCCCCGGTTGCGCGACCGAGCGGCCAACCCAGGGTGTGAACCACCTTGCCCGGTTTGTGGCATTCCGGGTCAACGTCCCAGAGTTCCTTTAGGCCAATCGCATAATGCTGGGTACCGCGGCCATTGTTGAGATCGAAGCGGTCCATGAGTTGCTTGCCCAAATGTCCCCGGCAGCCCTCCGCGAAGATTGTGTGCTTGGCGCGCAATTCATAGCCCGGCGTATGGGCTGCCTTCGGTTCTCCCGACGCATCAATGCCCATATCGCCCGTGGCGATGCCCACAACCGCCCCGCTGTCGTCGTAGAGCACTTCCGAGGCCGCAAAACCGGGGAAGATGTTGACGCCCATACCCTCCGCCTGTTCGCCGAGCCAACGGCAGAGATTGCCCAGGCTGATGGCGAAGTTACCCTGGTTGTGGATGTCTTTGGCGATGAACAGGGGTGGAACCTTGATGCCGGTGTTTTGGTTGACGAGGAAATAAGCGAGGTCTTCGGTTACAGGATTGTTTAGGGGTGCGCCGAGTTCGCGCCAGTTGGGGAACAGCTCATGCAAGGCGGTGGGTTCGAAGATATTGCCGGAGAGAATGTGTGCGCCAATCTCGGAACCTTTCTCAACGAGACAAATCGACAGTTCCTTTCCGGCTGCCTCGCCCAACTGCATCAGCCGACAAGCCGCCGCCAGCCCGGCCGGCCCGCCGCCGACAATGACGACGTCAAAATCCATGGATTCCCGTTGCATTGATGAGGGCTCCGAACCGAATACGCAACCGAGTATAACCGAAGGCGGTTGGTGAGATAGCCGGGCTAACGGTTGACCTCCTTGGGGGCGAGATACAGAATACGCGCCCTTGATTCGGGCGCGTTGAGCGGTTCGCCGTCAGGCTCGTCGCTTGCTCCGATCGCACACTCAAAGAACACGAAACTTCGGGAGCTATATGAAGGTTTTGGTACCGGTAAAGCGCGTTGTCGATGCGAACGTTAAGGTTCGTGTCAAGCCGGACAAGACGGGGATCGACTTGGCCAATGTCAAGATGGCGGTGAACCCGTTTTGCGAAATCGCCATTGAGGAGGCGGTACGGCTCAAGGAGGCCGGTGCGGCCACCGAGGTGGTGGCGGTGGCGGTGGGGGCGGCCAATTGCCAAGAGCAACTGCGTACCTGTTTGGCCCTGGGTGCCGATCGCGCCGTGCTGATCGAAACCGAAGCATCGGTACAGCCGCTCGGTATCGCCAAGGCGCTCAAGGCCTTGCAGGAGCGGGAGGGCGCGGAAATCGTCCTGTTCGGCAAGCAAAGCATTGACGGCGACAACAGCCAAACCGGTCCCATGTTCGCCGCACTAACCGGTATGGCTCAAGCAACTTTTGCTTCTGAAATCAAAATTTTGGATGGAAAATTGGAAGTAACTCGTGAAGTGGATGGTGGTCTGCAAACCATTTCGGTTGCACTACCTGCGGTCGTCACGACCGATCTGCGCTTGAACGAACCTCGCTATGCCTCCCTGCCCAACATCATGAAAGCCAAGCGCAAACCCCTGGATACCCTGACACCGGACGCGCTGGGCGTGGATATTGCACCCACCATTGAGGTTTTATCGGTGGAACCGCCGGGAGAGCGTCAAGCGGGTATCAAGGTGGAAAACGTCGAAGAGCTGGTAGACAAGCTCCGCAACGAAGCGAAGGTTATTTCATGAGCACACTTATCGTCGCCGAACACGACAATCAAACAATCAAACCCGTCACCCTGGTGGTAGCGGCGGCGGCTGAGGCTATCGGCAACGGCTTTGACGTCTTAGTTGCCGGCAGCGGTTGCACGGCGGCGGCCGAGCAGGCGGCGTCGATTGCCGGTGCCAACCGGGTACTGCTCGCCGACAACAGTGCCTACGCACATCAGCTGGCTGAAAACATAGCACCCCTGGTAACCGAGGTGGGTGCCGCCTACACTCATATTCTTGCGGCACACACCACAACCGGCAAAAACTTTCTGCCGAGGGTGGCGGCGGCACTCGATGTGGCGCAAATTTCCGACATCGTTGGAGTGGTGGACGGCCAGACCTTCAAGCGTCCCATATACGCCGGCAACGCTATTGCCACTGTCAAATCAAACGATTCGATCAAGGTGGTCAGTGTGCGCGGCACCGCCTACGATCCGGTGGCGGGGGAGGGCGGTGCCGCTGCCGTGGAGTCGGTCGATCTGGTCCAGGATGCCGGCCTGTCGAGCTTCATCGGCGAAGAAGTCGCCAAATCCGAGCGGCCTGAACTAACCGCCGCGGGCATCATCATATCCGGCGGCCGCGGCATGGGCAGCGGCGACAACTTCCAATTGCTTGATGGCATTGCCGATAAACTCGGCGCCGCCATCGGCGCTTCCCGGGCCGCGGTCGATGCGGGCTTCGTTCCCAACGATATGCAGGTTGGCCAAACCGGAAAGATCGTAGCGCCGGAACTCTATATCGCGGTGGGTATTTCCGGCGCCATCCAGCATTTGGCCGGTATGAAGGACTCCAAGACCATCGTTGCCATCAACAAGGACGAGGACGCACCCATCTTCCAAGTGGCGGATTACGGCTTGGTGGCGGACCTGTTCAAGGCGCTGCCGGAGTTGCAGGCGCTGCTTTAGGGTTTGGGCGCGCCACTCGGCGGCGGGTGGCTCTGTGGGGCTGGGTGCCTGCGTCCTAGGAATTCGCCACTACTCCCGGGCGGATTTCGGTGTCCGCTTGGCGGTAAACCAAGTGACGGGCTGGGCATGATTGTGTATTTGGTCAGCCACATCGAGTACCAATGCGAACAGTGCCATGCGGATAATCACCCCGTTATCCGTTTGCCGGAAGATGGCGAGATTTGGGTTTTCGTCCAGGTCGGCATCGAGTTCCTGGGCGGCGCTGCGCGAATCGCGGGGCAGGGGATGCATGATCACCGTATTGGGTTCGCAGTGTTGGGTGTAGATCCTCTGGTTTAAGCGGAATAGGCCGCGGTAGCGATCCGCCTCCTCCTGATTGGGAAAGCGTTCCTCTTGGGTGCGGGTAACGTAGAGAATATCGACGTTGTGAATGCCTTCCTCGAATTGATGGAAACTCCGCACCCCATGCCCCCGATGGATGAGCTCGTCAGCGATGTTGGCGGGAATATCCAATCCGGGTGGTGAAACCAGGTTGTATTGGATGCTGTCGTAACAGCCGAGCAGCCGACACAGCGAATGCACCGCCCGCCCGTACCTGAGGTCGCCGATGAGCGCGATGCGCAAACCGTCGATGCCCTTACCCCGCCCGGCTAGTTCCTGCTTGATCGTGTAGAGGTCGAGCAACGCCTGGCTCGGGTGCTCGTTGGGGCCATCCCCGCCATTGATAACGGGAACGCGGCTGGCCGCGGCAAATTCCGCCACCGAGCCCGGCTCGGGGTGCCGCATGACAATAAGGTCGCTGTACCCGGAAAGCACCCGCGCCGTGTCGTGCAAAGACTCGCCCTTGGCCAGCGACGAAGCCTTGACTTCGGTTGTTTCGCGCACTTCACCGCCAAGCAGGTTAAAGGCGCATCCGAAGGAAATGCGCGTGCGCGTTGAAGGCTCGAGGAACATATTCGACAAAATGGCACCCTGCAAAACTCGTGTGATGCGCGTGCGCATCGCATAGGGCCGCAAATCATCGGCCGCCGCGAATACATGTTCGATATCATCCCGATCAAACTGCGCAACGGATAGAATGTGTGCGCCAACGAATTGCAAACGGATCTCCTAACCAATTCGCCGTGTGAAGCATACGCTATGTCGGGGTTCGGATACATTTGGCGCTTTGAGGAGCTTGCGCTTCGGGTTTTTTTGGCGGGTTCGTGCATGGCGTATCATTGACGCTACCGGCTCGTCGGAAACAGCCCGCATTGCATTCTGGAAGTCTTGGAACCGCAGCCTATGAGCAATCTCGCCCAAGAGCATTTTGCTGAAACCATGCAAGCCGATACGGCGGTGGCGGGCCCGACCCGTCTGCCTTTTGCGTTTGCCCGGCGCTTTGGCGTTGTTGTCACCGATACCGCTTTGGCAGCCGGGCAGCTTGAGCTGGTGGGCCGGGGCCTACCGTCGCTGACCGCGCTCGCCGAGGTGAAGCGCTATACCGGTGCTGGTTTGCGGCTGCGTATTGTCGAGGAAGACGAATTCGAGCAGGTGCTGACGGCGGCCTACGCACGGGATGCGTCGGGCACCCGGCAGATGGTTGCAGACATGGACGATGAACTGGATCTGACCAGCCTGGCCGATTCGGTGCCGGAAACCGAAGACCTGCTTGAAAAGAGCGACGATGCGCCCATCATCCGGCTGATCAACGCGCTCTTGACCGAGGCCATCCGCGAGAATGCCTCCGACATTCACATTGAAACCTTTGAAAAAAACCTCGCGGTGCGCTTTCGCGTTGATGGCGTCATGCGCGAGATCGTGCGGCCCAAGCGCGAACTCGCACCGCTCCTGGTATCCCGTATCAAGGTGATGGCGAGGCTCGATATCGCCGAGAAACGCATCCCCCAAGATGGGCGGATTGGTTTGCGTATCGGCGGGCGGGAGGTGGATGTGCGTGTTTCCACCATGCCGGCGAGCAATGGCGAGCGCGTTGTGTTGCGCTTGCTTGATAAGCACGCCGGTCGCCTGACGCTACCCAACCTGGGCATGTCGGAGAGCGACTTGGCGCGCGTTCGTGAGCTGGTGCATCGCCCGCACGGCATCTTCCTGGTAACCGGCCCCACCGGCTCCGGCAAGACGACGACGCTCTATGCCTCCCTCGCCGAATTATCGACGCGCACCATCAACATTCTCACCGTTGAAGATCCCATCGAATACAACCTCCCCGGCATCGGCCAAACACAGGTGAATACCAAGGCGGATATGACGTTTGCGCGGGGTTTGCGGGCCATTCTTCGGCAAGACCCGGATGTTGTGATGGTGGGTGAGATCCGCGATATTGAAACAGCCGAAATCGCTGTTCAGGCGAGCCTCACCGGGCACTTGGTCATGTCCACCCTGCACACCAATACGGCGGTTGGGGCGGTGACTCGTTTAATGGATATGGGCGTTGAGCCCTTCCTGTTGTCGTCGAGCCTGGTTGGTTGTCTGGCGCAGCGTCTTGTGCGCGTACTTTGTGCCGATTGTCGCCGTCAACGCCCGGCGTCCGGGGCCGAATTGGCATTCCTGGGAGAAGACGCCGCCACCGTATTCGAGGCCCAAGGCTGCGAGGCGTGCGGCCAATCCGGCTATCGGGGGCGCACCGGCATCTACGAACTGGTGTTAATCGACGAACCGATGCGGCAACTGATTCATGATAAGGCGTCGGAACAGGAACTGGTACGCCAAGCACGGAGCTTCTGCCCAAGCATCCGTGCAGACGGCAAGAGCAAGGTGCTCGCCGGCATCACTTCCGTTCAGGAAGTATTAAGGGTGACGCTCGACGACTGATGCGACCCAAGAGCAAACATAAACAATGGGCTGGGCGCCTCTGTCCGCGAAGGTCGCGAAAGCGAAAATTCGCTATCGCCGCCCCCTCAGTTGGTATCCTGGTCTTTGCTGAAGTACCCGGGCCGGTCTGATGGCCGCTTTCGAATACGTTGCGCTTGATGGGCGGGGGAAGCGCCAAAAAGGTGTTCTGGAAGCCGATAACGTTCGTCAGATTCGGCAGCTATTACGCGACCGGGGGCTGGCACCGCTTGATGTGCATGTCGCCGCCCAATCGGCCCGGCGTGCCGGTCGCAAACCGCTGTTTTCCCTCGCTCAGGGTTTGGCCGGGATGGACCGGGTGCTGATCACCCGGCAACTCGCCACCCTCATCGGCGCGGGCTTGCCCGTCGAGGAGGCGCTCAATGCCGTGGCGCGGCAATCGGAAAAGCAACCGGTTGCCGCCTTGGTCATGGGTGTGCGCAGCCGCGTATTGGAAGGACGTTCGCTGGCCGCGAGCCTGGCCGACTTCCCCGCCAGTTTTAATGCACTCTACCGTTCCTCCGTTGCCGCCGGAGAGCAATCAGGCTACCTCGACCGGGTGCTCGACAATTTGGCGGGCTACATTGAACGCCAATTCCAATCGCAACGCGATGTGCAGATGGCGTTGCTGTACCCCATCATTTTGTTCGCCTTGGCCTTGTTAATCGTGGGTGCGCTGATGATCTATGTGGTGCCGGATATGGTGCGGGTCTTGGAGAATATGGGTCGCGAACTCCCGGCTATTACCCGCTTGCTCATCAATGCTTCCGAATTTACCCAAGCTTGGTGGTGGCTGCTTTTGGGCGGGGTGGTGGTCGCTGTCTTGGGTATACGCTCGCTGCTGCGGCAGGAGGCGGTCAGGCTCGCCTGGGACCGCCAGAAATTGCACCTGCCCCTGGTGAAACGGATTACGCGCAGCAACAATGCGGCCCGCTACGCCAATACGCTCAGCATCTTAAACGGCAGCGGTGTGCCCTTGGTGGAAGCCATGCGCATTGCCAGCGAGGTTGTCTCAAATGCCTGGCTACGGCAGCGGCTCGGGGATGCGACCACCAGGGTCAGCGAGGGTGCGAGTCTGCGCATGGGGCTTGAGAGCGTCGGTTACTTTCCGCCGATGCTGTTGCACATGGTTGCCAGCGGCGAATCTTCCGGTGAACTTGATGCCATGCTCGACCGCGTGGCGACCTACCAGCAAGCCGAGGTGGAGCGCCTTGTCTCTACTCTGGTCACGCTTTTACAGCCACTGATGCTGTTGTTTATGGGCGGCTTGGTGATGTTCATCGTGATGGCGGTGCTGCTACCGATACTGAACATGAATCAGCTTATGTGATAGCCCAAATTTTCGCGTCCCCGGAGCCTCTGCCTTCGGAAGTCGGGAATGACTACGACCCAGGCTTCCAGTGCTGCTATTCTTGGTATCGACACCAAGCTTTTACGGAAAATTGCAATGCAGCCCATTGATTGCGTTCCCAAGCAGCCCTTTGCTTCTGCCATGCGGTCACTGCCTATCCGCAGCCAGCATCCCGGTGCCCGGGGTGTTGTCAAAGCTCCGGTTGGCTTTACGTTGATCGAAATACTGGTGGTGGTGGTCATCATCGGCATACTCGGGGCGGTTATCGTCCCCAATCTGCTGTCCCGTCCGGACCAGGCGCGTATCACGGCGGCGGAAACGGACCTGCGGCAACTTTCCAACGCGCTCGATATGTATCGTCTGGACAACTTCCATTATCCGTCAACCGAACAAGGCCTTGAGGCCCTGGTAAGCCGTCCCGCTGGATTTCCGGAACCCAAGAATTGGAACCCGGATGGCTACGTCAAGTCGTTGCCATCCGACCCCTGGGGTTCTCCCTATGTCTATGAGCGTCGCAGTTCCGATTTCACGATTTTTTCGCTGGGTGCCGACGGTGTGGAGGGCGGGGAGGGTACCAACGCCGACGTTACCCTGAACGCCCAATGACCTAGGAGCCTGCGCCTTCGGGAGTCGCGAAAGCGAAAATCCGATGCCGCCGTCCCTTTGGGCGGGCGATTGAGACGAATATCGATCCCCACGCAATGAAATTGCCGACCATACACAACAAGGTTGCAAGCGGCTTTACGCTCTTGGAGCTGTTGGTGGTGCTGATCATCTTTGCCGTACTCACGGGCACCCTGGTGCTCGGCTTTTCCGGTGCCGATGAAGAGCAGGCGTTACGCGGCCTAGCCGAAAGAATCAGTGCGCGTGTTGAACTGGCGCGCCAATATGCCCTGCAGCGTAATCGGGAGTGGGGCATCTTCGTGGAACCGGATACCTACCGGTTTATGGAACTCGACCCGCAACGGGGTCGATGGGTGGAGCAGGCGTACCGCCCCTTTGTTAGCGAGGGCCGCACGGCGCGTATCGCCTTTCGCGTTGAGACCGAAGGTTTCGACCAGGGGCAATTTGGCGTATCCGAGGAGGCATCACCCGATATCATCGTCTTTTCCAATGGCGAGGTGACACCGTTTCAGTGGTATTTAGAACCGGCTTGGCAAGCGCTGCCCTGGTTGGTGCGCAGCGACGGTATCTCCCCATCGGTGATTGAACGCGACCTTGACCGACTGTAGATTCGGCTAATCGCTGCGGCTGTGTTGGCGATACGCTTAAATGAAAATGCAAAGAAGCCTCAAAGTCTCCGTCTCCGGCAAGCCAATTTGAATTCAAGCTTTTATAAAAAACTTTCAAGACCGGTTCGATTAACGGAACTTGGCTTCACGCTGCTCGAAATGTTGATCGCTCTGATCGTTATCGCTGTTGTCGGGCTCGCTATCTCGTCGGCCGTCGGTAACGTCACGGCACAGACCCATACCCTTGAGCGGCGTCTTGTCGCCCATTGGGTGGCGGAAAATCACTTGACGCGGCTGTACCTGGCCCGTATCGGCAGCGTGGCAGCCATACCGACTGGCCGGGAGGCGGAACGGGTGCGCATGTCCGGTCGCAATTGGCGCATCAAGCGGGAAATCAAGGAAACCACCCATCCGTGGCTGCGCCGTGTCGAAATCGAAGTCTATGAGGTGACCGATGACGATGACATCGGCCCACTGAGCACTTCCGTGGGCTTCCTCGGCCGATACTGATGTGCCCACCAATCCGCCTACCCCCCCAACGGCCCCGCCGTCCGCCAATACAACCCAAGACTCGGGAAAGAGCGGGCCTGCGCGGTTTCCCCTGCCGCGCCGTTCAGCTCGCTGCGTACCCGCTCGCACAGCAGGAAGCGGGTGCCCGGCGCGGCAGGGGAAACCGCGCAGGCCCGCTCGCTACCAGGCGCTATGTTCATATCCCGCTCCATAAGGCTGGCTGGCTGGCCCGCAACCTCGGCTTCACCCTAATGGAAATGCTGGTTGCTCTGACGGTATTTGCCGTCATCGGCCTGCTCAGCGCCCAATTGATGGGCCACACCATCGGCAACCACGAGCGCCTCGGCGAGCGCTCGAACCGCGTCACCGAAGCGCAGCGGGCGATGCTGGTGCTCAAGCGGGACATCACGCAACTCGCCCGGCGCCCGGTCCGCGATATGCTCGGCGACCCCCGGCAAGCCGTGCTCATCGGCAACGACGGCCTCATGGAATTCTCAAAGTTCGGTTGGCGTAATCCGCTGCGACAGCCACGAGCGGAGGTGCAGCGGGTTGCCTATCTCGTGCGCGATGGTGACCTCTACCGTGCGTGGTGGCGCGTTTTGGACCGTGCCCCGGATTCGGAACCGGCACTGCAAAAGTTGCTGACCGACATCGAGCAAATCGAATTTTTTGCCCTGGATGCATCCGGCCAAGAACATAACTATTGGCCGTTACTTGGCGAAGACGCCGAGCACTCCGATCGGCAGCTGGTTGCTATCCTGATGCGGTTGGAATTTGCACCCTTTGGCGTTGTGGAGCGCATATGGCCGGTTCCCGCTTTCTGAACCGCCGCGAGCGGAGCAAACCCCGGATGCATGGACTGTCTCGCATACCCCAACCACTCTCTTACAAGCGAGGGGCGCTTCCCCAGGCTCCGCGAGTGCGTCGGCACCCGCAATACGAAATGGGCGAGATAGGCAGGCCAGCAGCGAGCGCTTGGCGAGATGGGCGGGTTGAACAGGCTGGTGTTGCCTTGATTAGCGTTCTGCTGATCGTGGCGATTTTAACCGCCCTGGTCTATCAACTGCTTGGTCGCCATAGCCTGAATATTGCCCACAGCCAAAACAGCCTGGGTTTCGATCAGGCTTTTGCCTATGCCTTGGGTGCCGAGGCCCTTGCGCGACAAGCGCTCTATCAGGATTTTTCGGAGTCTGAAACCGGTATCGACACCTTGGTGGAACCCTGGGCAACGGCCATGCCGCCATTCGAAATCGAGGACGAGGGCTTTCTCGAAATCAAGGCGCGCGATCTAAACCGCTGCTTCAACCTTAACGCCTTGGCGGACGAAGAAGAATTCGAGCAGAACCTAAAACGCTTCAAGACGTTGCTGACCATGCTCGGCATTCCCGAGGTACTGGCCGATACGCTGCGGGATTGGCTGGACGCCGATGAGGCCATCACCGGATTCGGCGCGGAAGACTCGCAATATCTGTTGCGCGAACCCGCCTACCGATCGCCCAATGCGCGCATGAGCCATGTTTCCGAATTGCGCTTGCTGGCCGGATTCGAGCCCGAATATTGGGACGCGCTGCTCGAACATGTCTGCGTGCTGCCGATCACCACCCTGGCAATCAACGTCAATACGGCGACGCCACCGCTGTTTTTTGCCGCCGCCGCCAATCCCAATCTGGATGCCATCGCCATCCAAGCCCTTGTCGAAGCGACGCGGGAATTTGCCGATACCGACATATTTCTGGCCGAACTTCCGGTTCTTATGAATGCCGCAGACATACTCGCCGTGACCAGCTCTTACTTCGAGGTGCAAGTGCGAGCACAGGTTGGAGACAGTGTGGCCGTGCTAACATCGACCCTGCATCGAAACTTGGAAACCGGCGAAATCACCTTGATTTCCCGGGATTTAGGCAAGGATTTTCATTTGTTGTTCGATGTTGCCGTTGAGGACGCCTGACCCGTGCCTAGCCTTTTCATTAGAGCGCTGTCGCTGCCGCAACCGGTTGATGCGGGATTCCTGTTTCGTTGCGAGTGGTTGATTTTGGATGCGGATGGCGAGTGCCGGGAACGTGGCGGCGGCGATTATTTTTCCCCCGCCGCAGCCGACGCCCAAGGTCTGTTTTTCGGACAGCACCAAACCGCCGAAGCGCCCGCGGCCAACGCCGGCCAAGGCGATCAGGACTGGGCCCGCAACCCCGCCAATGTGGTGGTTTTTGTGCCGGCGCAACAAGTGCTTTCCGTGTCCTGCACAGTGCCCGGTCGCAGCGCCAGCCAGATGCGGCGGGCCCTGCCCTATGTGGTTGAGGAATTCATCGCCAGCGACATTGATGATACTCACTTGGCCTGCGGCAACTTGCGGCCCGCCCAACCCGTCCGGTGCGGCATGATCGACGACCAGCTGTTGCGGGATTGGTTGCAAACACTCGCCGGCCTCGGTATTCGCCCCGGCTATCTCCTCTCCGAAGTGGAAATGTTGCCCGCCGAACCAAAGGGGGCGAGCCTATTGATCGAAAACGGTCAGGTGTTGCTGCGCACGGAAAATCAAGCCGTCTGTATCGACCGCCATAATTTGGTCGCCGCCCTGAGCGCCTTGGATCTGGATCGGCTAACGCTCATTGATGGCCGGCTAACCGATATCGAGACGAGTCAATTGGACTTTGAAGTGTGTGCAGACCGGGTGGCTGAGATAGCGGGGGAGGGTGGCGTACTGTCCTATTTCGCTCAACGTTGGCAGCAGTCCGAAAAGCCGCTCAACCTGTTGCAAGGTGACCATGCACCGGTTATGCCGAAAAACGTTGGGGCAACACAATGGCGGCTCGCCGGATGGCTTGGCGCGATTTGGCTCACCCTCGGTTTGGTCGGCATGGCCGTGACCGCCATCTGGTCGTCGATGCGGGCGGATGCGCTGGAAGACGATGCCCTGGCGATCTATCGCGATATTTTCCCCCAAGACCGCACGGCAACGGTGCAAAATATTCGCCGCCGCATGCAGGCGCAATTGGGCGAACGCCCGGCGATGCACAGCCGTCCCATGCTGACCTTCACCGAAGATCTGGCCACCGTCATGGATAGCACCATGACCTTGGTCGGTATTGACTACAACGCGGCAAGGGGCGAGTTCGCAACCGAAATACTCGTTCGGCGCTACGACGATGTGGAACGTGTCCGCGAGGCGCTCGCGGCTCGTGATGTTGAAGCCGAGATTGCCTCCGCGGAGCAGGTGGAGGAGGCTGTGCGAGCCCGCTTGCGGATAAGGGCGTACTAGTGTCTCCTCAAGCCGCCGGCGTCGCATCAGTGTCCATGCCCTGGTTCGTGGCGAGGGGCCGTCGCCCTGATGCCAGGCCTGCGGCTTGACGAGACATAGCCGCCTTGGGCAGAGACGATAAGATGTTGAAACAATTACTTCAGGCGCTCGATACCTCCTTCGCGGGGCGCTGGTTCGCCGCCCAAGAACCGCGTGATCGGCTCCTGTACCTTAGCTTGGGAGCGTTACTGCTGGCCGTCGTTCTCTGGGCGGGTATTTGGCGGCCGCTATCGGACTGGCAAAGCATTCAGGCCAATCGCCACGCCAATGCCCAGACCCTGCTCGATTGGCTGCAGGCCAACAAATCCCGGGTTCAAGCTTCGCTGGCACGGGGGGTTGAGGAGTCCGCCAGTTCGGTTTTGCCCGTTGTGACCCGCACTGCAGAGTCCCGGGGCATCAAGGTGGGCCGATTGCAACCCGAATCGGATGGCGTTGTCAGCGTCACTCTGCAAAGCCAGCCATTTAACGACATAGTGGCTTGGATTGGGGAGTTACAGGGTGCTCACGGCGTTGCCATCATACGAGCCTCAATCGATGCCCAGGAGACGCCGGGCTTGGTTAACGCCCAGCTTCGCTTTCAGTAACTCGGCGCCGCTATGCGGGTACTTCCCGCAGCCGCCCGGTTTCGACCTCGTAGATGAAACCGCGTATCTTGTCTTTAACGGGAATGAACGGGCAAGCCCGGATGCGGCCTATTGACTGGCGTACGTTTTCATCGAGATTTCGGAAGGCTTCAAGGGCGAAGGCGGGGCGCAACCCGGTGTCCGCTTCAATGGTGTCTTTCACGTCGTCGTCCCGGAAGGTCAACATGCCGCAGCCGGTATGTTGCATGAGCAGGATTTCCTCGGTACCAAGCAGCCGTTGTGAAATCACCAACGAACGCAACACATCGTCGGTTACAACGCCGCCCGCATTGCGGATCACATGGGCATCGCCCTCCTTGAGACCAAGTACTTTCGCCACATGCACGCGCGCGTCCATGCAGGCGACGATAGCCGCTTTGCGAGCGGGTGGGGCAGGCAATTCGCCTTTGTCGAATGCGGCTGCGTATTGCGCATTGTTCTCGACACAGCTATCGGTAAAGTTTTTTTCAATCATCGTTCACTCCAATGATGCTGCTAAATCCGTTGTGGCATTGGCCGACACCGCTCGCCGACGGGGGCGAATCCGCCGCTCGGGGAGATTAAAGCAACTGTTTCGACTGGCAAGCCCCGGCATGGCGGGTTCGCTACACCTTGCTTCGGTATCGGGTGCGCACCGTGTAAACACTGTCGCCCGTTAGTACGCCGCCGCGACCGAATAAGCGCCCGTTTTGCCAATTGGAAAGGCCCAGTTCCGGCTTGTTGAGCGCGAACTGGCCATCTACCCAGCGCGTGTGTCCATCACCAACAAAAGGCGCATCAAGCTGCGTGAAGAACCTTTCCTGCTCGGCGGCGTCTTGAGAGATCAGGGTACCGACCAAGCGCGGGCTCAGGTCATTGAATAAGCGGACGGCTTCGTCGATTGAAGCTACCCCGACCAGGCTGACTTCCGGTGTTTCCTCCCACTCCCACTCGGTGGCGAGCAGAGCCGTCTCAATGAGTTCCGCCTGGGGTTCGAATACCGTTCCCGAGGCTCGGGCAATCTTTATTTTTTTTGAATAAAACTCTTTAGATACAAGGTTTTGGCTACCCATTTCCACATGCAACTTGAAGGCTTGCCGTCGCGCCTTTCCGGCCTGAGCCAGACCATCAAGAATGGCTTGCACACGTTTTGAAGAGTCCCGGTCGGGGTTCACCACACAGCAGGTATTGAGCGTGTTGCAGACCTTGCGGTCGAGGGAACGGAGCACCGCCGCGCGCAGTTCCTCGGGCTGCGCTTGTTCGGAAACGACCATCCAAGCACCGCCCGTGCCGTGCAGGCTTACCGGTGTGCCGACATTGCGCGCCAGCGAGCCCAGAATTTCGACGGCCTTACCGGAACCCCGGGCGACCGCCAATGCAAGGCGGTCGTCAAGGAATAGAGCCCAGCCCGCCGCGTGTGTACTGCTATCGACCAAGGCCAGCGCCCCCGCCGGCAATCCGGCGGCGGCGAGCGCCGGTTCGATTACCAGCCGCATGATTGCGCGTGCGGTACCCAATGCATCGCCACCTATGCGGAAGACGACGGTGTTGCCGCCACGCAGTACGCCGCACGCATCGGCCAGCACATTGGGGCGTCCTTCGAAAACGAAGGCAACCACGCCCAGGGCGGCGGCGACCATTTCCACGCGGAAGCCATCGTGATCGACCGTTTCGAGAACCACACCGCGGCGGGAGGGCGCCTCGGCCCAACCGCGCAGCCCCTCGATCATTTTGACCCGCATGGCGTTTGAAACCGCCAGACGGGTCGTGGAGCGGCCACGTTCGCGGGCGGCGGTAACATCCCCGGCATTAACGCGCTCGATTTCATGCCACAATGCATCGTCTTCGAGCGCCGCCGCGGCTTGGGTGTAGAAAGCGACAATGGCGTCGTCGGCCAGATCGCGCATCGCGGCAAAAGCTTGGGCCGCCGCATCGACGGCGGCGCGGGAGGTTGCCAATTCGGCCGCTGGAATGTGCAGCAGCCCGCCAACCGGATTAGCCGCCAGACGATCTCCGTCCCGATAGGCGGCGGCCAGGTCGGCGTTGATCGTGAGAGGCACACCGTCCGCGGAAAGCAGGGTGGCACCTTGGGTGAGCGCGTTCATCGCGGCTAGTCTAAGCAGGCCGCCGCCGATGCGCCAGCATGGAATCAATTATATTTAACATAATATATATTATGCGTATATTAGATTGGGCGCGGATCCTGTTGCTGTGCGTCAATGCGTCCCACAAAATGGGTGGTGTCGCCGTTTGAATTTTTCGACCGCGGGACGCCGCAGTTGGCGCAGCCTCCAAATCCAAATCAATGCAAACGGATACAAGACCACAAAATGGTTTGGCCGGTTTTATGACTCCGATTATTGAAAAATATCTGGACGCCGCCCCCGTTCGCAGTTCTAATTCATGCTTTTCCAATCCGATTAAGGTTCCATAGTCATGCCATCCTATGAAGCCCTGCGGCAGCAGGATCAACCCATCTATCAAGCCCTCGTCGGCGAAATGCGGCGCCAAGCCGATGGCGTCGAACTGATCCCGTCCGAGAACTACATTTCGGCGGCTGTTATGGAAACGATGGCGTCTGTATTCAACAACAAGTATTCCGAAGGCTATCCCGGCCAGCGCTATTATGGCGGGCAGGAATATACCGATCGCATTGAAGCGCTTGCCATCGAGCGCGCCTGCAAGCTGTTCAGTGCCAGCCACGCCAATGTGCAGCCCCATGCCGGCGCGCCCGCCAATGTCGCGACCTATTTCGCGCTTCTGGAACCGGGCGATACGGTTTTGGGTATGGATCTCAGTCACGGCGGGCACCTGACGCATGGTCACCCGGTAACCTACATCACGAAGATCTACAACTTCGTGCGCTATAAGATGAAAAACATCGAAACCGGGGAAATCGACTATGACGAGATGCGCAAGGTGGCTTTACGGGAGCAGCCCAAGATCGTCTTGGCCGGCTTCTCCGCTTACCCTAGGGAGGTCGATTACGCCCGCATGAAAGCGATCGCGGACGAGGTTGGCGCCTACGCGGTGGCCGACATGGCGCACATCGCCGGGCTGATCGCCGGCGGTGCCATACGCAACCCTTTTGATGACGGTTTTGATGTCATGCTCACCACCACGCACAAGACCCTGCGTGGTCCGCGCGGCGGCATGATCCTGACCCGCGAGGCAGCGCTCGGCAAGCGGATCGACAAATCCGTATTCCCCGGCTTCCAAGGCGGCCCGATTATGCAGATGATCGCCGCAAAAGCGGTCGCGTTCGGTGAAGCCCTGGAGCCCGAGTTCGCCGGCTACGCGCGGCAGACCGTGTGCAACGCCAAGCACATGGCGGAAAAATTCATGCAATCAGGCACGCGATTGATTACCAACGGCACGGATAATCATTTGCTGATGATCGATTGTGTGCGCTCATGGGATCTTACCGGCCGAGAGGCGGAAGAATTGTTTGACCGGGTTGGCATTACCCTGAACAAAAATGTGATTGCGGACGACCCCCGCAAACCACTCGACCCGTCGGGAATACGGCTGGGAACGCCGGCCGTTACAACCCGGGGCATGGCGGAAGCCGAAATGGAGCGCCTCGTCGATTTCATGTTGCGCGCCGTTAAACAACGGGGTGACGAGGCGGCGCTTAATCGGCTGCACACCGAGGTCAAAACCTTCTGCCGACGGTTCCCCGTGCCGGGCATCGATATTGACTAATCCGCAAAAAGTCGTCTTTTTAGACCGGGATGGCGTCATCAATGCCGCACCGGGGCCGGGACGCTATGTGCATTCATTACGGGAATTCAACTTTCGTGCGGGCGCTTTGTCGATGCTGGCGACCCTGGTTGCCAGGGGCTATCACCTGGTTGTCATCACCAATCAGCAGGGCGTTGGCAAGGGCATCATCAAGGTCGATGAATTGGATCGTATCCATAACCACATGTGTGCGGTGGCTGCCCGCAGAGGCGCGAAAATCGACGGGGTTTACTATTGCCCGCACTTGGCAACCGACGGCTGTGCCTGTCGCAAGCCGAAACCGGGCCTCGTTTTCAGGGCAATGGATGCGCTGGGCTACGAAGTTGACCGGCGCGGTTCTTGGTTTGTCGGCGATTCGGCAAGGGATGTACAAGCCGGCCAAGCCGCCGGACTCAATACGATCTGGCTGGGGCGGACAGCGAAACGGCAGCCAACCCCCTACTCCCCTACCCCCACTTGCACGGCGGACGAGCTTTGCGGCGTTGCCCCGCTGGTTAGCCCGCCTATTTCGCCAAGCGCTGTTTAGGAGACCTTTATGAAAGTCATCATTGCCGGGTTCATCGACCTTGAAAATCCCGACCAGGTAAAAGACATGCTGCTCAGTGCCCGTCCGCACATTGAGGGCGCGCTTGCAGAGGAAGGCTGCGTCGCCTACGACTGGAGCGAAGATCATCTGGTGCCCGGGCGCGTACATGTCTATGAGGAATGGACTTCTTCAGATGCCTTGGAAGCGCACCTCCAAAGCCATTGGTATCGCGACATGGCTGGCCATCTTGCGAGCTACCCGCGCAAGCCAAGCAACAACATCATCAAGAAATACCGGGTGGAGCGCGAAGAGCCGGTCTACGATGCAACGGGCGTGGCGCGCGGGCATTTCTCCTCCGCATAGTCTCAGAACTGCCCTCTTCCAGTGTACTGACGTACCCGGGGACAGTGGATTTGCAGCCGCGAATTCCGAAGGCAGAGGCGCTCAACCCGCCCTTTTGCAAGTTCAGACCGGCTGCGAGAGTATGTCCAACAGATATTCCCCGTAGCCGCTCCTAAGCAGGGGTTTGGCGAGGCGCTCGAGGTCCGCATCGTCAATCCATCCCATGCGCCAGGCCACTTCCTCGGGGCATCCAAGCTTCATGCCTTGCCGTTTTTCCAAGGTTTGGATGAAGTGCGCGGCTTCCAAGAGCGCGTCCGGGGTGCCGGTGTCAAGCCAGGCGTTGCCACGCGCCAAGCGACATACAGCCAGCCTCCCCCGTTCCAGGTAAAGCCGGTTGATGTCGGTAATTTCCAATTCCCCACGCGACGAGGGTTTAAGCGTTTTGGCCATTGCCACCACCTCCTCGTCATAGAAATACAGGCCGGTTACCGCATAGCGGCTTTTCGGTTGGGTTGGTTTTTCCTCAATGGATAGGGCCTTGTAGTCGGTATCGAATTCCACCACGCCGAAGCTTTGCGGATTGACAACCGGGTAGGCGAACACCGTCGCCCCATCGCTTTGCGCCGACGCTGTTTGCAACAACTGGGAAAGGCCCGCACCGGAGAAGACATTATCTCCCAAGATGAGGGTGCTCGGGCCATTGTTCAGAAATGCCTCGCCGAGCAGGAAGGCTTCGGCCAAACCGCCGGGGTGTACTTGTATGGCGTATTCGATGGCAAGCCCCCACTGCTCGCCCGTACCAAGCACCCGCCTGAAACGCGGCAAATCGTCGGGCGTGGAAATCAACAGGATGTCTCGAATGCCCGCTTGCATGAGCGTGCAAAGCGGGTAGTAGACCATGGGTTTGTCGTAGACCGGCAACAACTGCTTGCACACGGCCAGCGTGGTTGGATACAAACGGCTGCCCGAGCCGCCCGCGAGCACAATGCCCTTTCTAACCGGCACAGCTCACCCACTTGCCGCCGCGGTCATCGCGGCCCTCGGTGCAATGGGCGGGCTAGGAGTCTCTGCCCGCGGCAGTCGCGAAAGTTCGCCACCCCCTCGGCTGGTCGATTGAGGCGAATATCTAGCCCTATGCAACGACATTGAGCGGGCACCGGGACGGATGAGAGCGGCTTTGCCGCCGCGCATGCCGCAGGCGGAGGTGCTTGGCTTGCAAAAGGGTTGTTGGCGCATGGGGGTTGACGCTCATGGCGATTGGATCATTGGTGGGTCGCTGAGATTATCAGATCGTGCTCAATTGATGCACAATCCAGTGCTCCTGAGAACCTCGATTAGAACCGAATGACCGTTTCTATTGACCCCGTGCTCAGCTACCTCATGCGGCTACAGGATGATTTGTGCAGTGCTCTGGAGAGCTTGGATGGCTCGGCCACCTTTTCCCGGAAGGAATTGCCGGGGTCCAATGGCGGCATCGCAAGACCCAGGGTGCTCGCGGACGGTCAAAATATCGAAAAAGCCGCCGTGCAGTTCACCCACAGTGTTGGCACCGCCCTCCCCGCCGCCGCCACCGAGCGCAACCCGCACCTTGCCGGCCGGCCGTTTCAGGCGGTGGCGGTCTCTGTCATCGTTCATCCACGCAATCCCTATGTACCCACCACCCACATGAATCTACGCTTCTTTTTGGTTGACGGCGGCGCTCCCGATGCCGCCGCCCCAGTTGATGCGCAGCAACCAACTTGGTATTTCGGCGGTGGGTTCGACCTCACGCCTTACTACCCGTTTGAGGCGGATTGCGTCCATTGGCATCAGATCGCCAAGGCGGCGGCCGGTTGTCACTATGAGGCATTCAAGTCTGCTTGTGATGACTATTTCCGGCTGCCTCACCGTGGCGAGCAACGTGGTGTCGGCGGTCTTTTCTTTGACGATTGGACGGAGGGTGGATTTGTGCGCAGCCTCGACCTGGTGATGGCCGTGGGGAATGCCTTTCTGCCCGCCTATCGCCCGATATTTGAACGCCGGGCCGCCCTACCCCATGGCGAACGCGAGCGGCACTGGCAACTCTATCGACGCGGCCGCTACGCCGAGTTCAATTTGGTGATTGATCGAGGCACGCGCTACGGTCTGCAAAGCGGCCGGCGGGTCGAATCGGTGCTGGCCTCCCTGCCACCCTTGGCCGCTTGGCATTACAACCTGACACCCGAACCCGGTTCGCCCGAGGCTGAGTTGGCGTCCTACATTAACCAACCGCGTGATTGGATAGGGGCAACGCCCAAGGCCCAATCCGCTTAGCCCCTGCCACCGGCGGGGCGGATGAGAGCGGCTTTGCAGCCGCAAATTCCGCAGGCGGAGGCCCTTGAGCGCTTAAATGTTGCATCATGTGCCCGGTTGGGCCGCGGTGGCATTTTGCTGGGAGCCCGCCTCCGCCTCCTTTTTGGGCCGCACCCTCAGTCGGTCCTCCACCGCCACCACGCCCTTGACGGATTCGACGATCTCTATGGCCCGCCGCCGCATCGCTTCGGAGTCCACGCGGCCATACAAGGATACGACCCCTTTCTTGACTTCCACGTTCATGCGCAGGCCATTCACATCCTCGGCGAAAGTGAGCCTCGATTTGATGCGGATCTGTATGGCCGTGTCGTCGGTAAGTTCACCTACCGTGCGCGTTGCGCCGGATCTATAACTCTCGCAAGCCGCCAATAGCATCAATCCGGCCAGAGTAATGAGCAGCAATCTCGCGTTTTTCATGCTTCCGCCTCGTTTTGTCAGCCTGAGCGTTGCATCATAGCTTGCCCCGTTCACGAATAAACCACCGTCGCCGCGCGGTAGACGCCGGGGGCAATCTTTTCTTTGCCCTGGTCTCCAGCGCAGGCTCCTAGTGTCCTGCCCCGCAAATAAGTGTGATTATTCGTGGCCGTTTCGGCCCCCGGCCGCGTTGCTCCTCCTTCTGTGGGGCCTGCCACAGGGCGTCGTCGCGCCTTGCCGGGAACCGAAACGGCCTAGCGCCTAAAACCCACTTATTTACGGGACAGGACACTAGCCCGCATAGGGGGTTGACAGCATTTTTTGCGAATGCAAATATGAATCTTTATTATTTGCAGAAGATAAATCAAAGATGAACTCGTATCGATGGATAGTGCTCCTGGGAACCCTCAGCGCAATACCGTTCGCGACCCAGGCACAACAAGGGAACCAACCGTTGGAAGAGATTGTGGTTGTTGGCAAGTATCTCTATACCGATCGCGTCAATGCCCTGAAAACGCCAACACCCATCGTCGATGTGCCCCAAAGCCTATCCATTGTCACGGCTGAGCAAATCCGGCTTCAGGGTTTCACCAGCATCGGCGACCTCATTGACTATATCCCCGGGGTGAGCACATCCCAGGGCGAAGGTCACCGCGACGCGGTGGTCTTTCGGGGTGTGCGCTCAACGGCCGACTTCTTTATCGATGGCGTCCGGGATGATGTGCAATATTACCGGCCACTCTACAACCTGGAGCAGGTGGAAATTCTGCGCGGCCCCAACGCCCTCCTGTTCGGGCGCGGCGGCACGGGCGGTATCCTTAACCGGGTGACCAAGAAAGGCGTGATCGACGAAAATTTCACTGCTTACGGAGGAAGCATCGACGCATTTGGCGAATTTGATGTTCAGTTCGACGGTAATTTTGCCGTCGGCGCGGGCTCGGCCGTTCGGCTCAACGCATTTTATGAGAACTTGAATAATCACCGTGACGCCTATGACGGTGATCGTTTTGGGCTGAACCCAACCGCCAAAATTGAACTGGGTGAGGTCACGACGCTTGATCTGTCCTATGAATATATCGATCACGAGCGTTTCATTGATCGCGGCATTCCAACCGGTTCGGACGGACAGCCCGTTAAGGCATTTGAGGATATTGTTTTTGGCGATCCGGAACTAAATCGATCACAACTTGAGGCGCATTTGCTGCGGGCGACAATGCAGCATGATTTCGCGCCGAATCTGAAAGCCAACCTCAGCGCGTTTTATGGCGATTACGACAAGCTGTATCAGAACTTCTATGTGTCGGGTTACGATCAGGCGGCCGCCCCGAACGAAGTCACGCTCGATGGATACATCGACACAACCGACCGCCAAAACCGGATTCTGTCGGGCAACCTGATTGGCGAGTTCGGCACCGGTACCATCAGCCACACCCTTGTCGCCGGCGCCGAATATATCGACACCGCATCCGACCAGGATCGTTTCAATGCGTTTTGGAACACGACATCGGACGACAATGAGATTTTCACGATTACCCGGCCTCTCAATCTACTTGGTGGTGCCGGTACCAACGCATCCGGCTTAAGCACGACAAATTCCTTCACAACCGACCGCAACGACGATACGCGCGTTGGCATCGAGGTGTTTTCCGCCTATGTCCAAGACGAAATCGAGCTTTCAGATAAGCTGGACCTGATTATTGGCGCACGCTTTGACCGCTTTGACATTGATGTCTTTAACGTTCCCGCGAATGAAACTCGAAAACGCAGGGATGAAGAAATTTCGCCGCGCGCCGGCCTTGTCTTCAAACCCCGGGAGAATATTTCGCTCTACGGCAGCTACAGCGAGTCCTTCCTGCCACGCAGTGGCGAGCAGTTCGCGAATATCAACGGTAACAACAATCAATTGGACCCGAACACCTTCACTAACCTTGAGGCGGGCGTCAAATGGGACTTCAACCAAGGCTTGAGCCTGACACTCGCCCTGTTTGAGATTGAACAAAGCTCGCCCCAGGTTGCCGATAATGACCCATCAACATTGGATGTGATCGACTCCGAAACCCGTGGTTTCGAGATGCAGATCAAGGGCCAGGCAACAAGCCGGTGGTTTTTATCGGCCGGATATGGCTATCTTGACGGCGAGCAGGTCGATAGATCGGGCCCAGCCGGTCTGCGCCCGCGTGAGTTGCCCGAGCACATGTTTTCGCTCTACAACCATTTTCGGGTGACAGACAGGTTGAGCCTGGGTCTGGGGCTCATCCATCAGGGCGAAAGTTTCATCAACAATGGCAATAGTGCGGCCTTGCCGAGCTATACGCGCATTGACGCGGCCGCTTACTATGAGGTGTCTGACAAACTGCGTCTGCAAGTCAATATCGAGAATTTGACCGATGAACTCTACTTTCCGAACTCACACAGTACGCATCAGGCGTCTGTGGGAGCACCCCTAAACGCTCGCTTAACGATCACCGGCCGGTTGTAGCGAAACGGCCCCGGTGCCGTTTCGCTACAACTGCTTGGGCACCTTCGAGCCGATACCTGGTCGGCTGAGATAGCACCTCGCCGGTCTTGAGCAGCATGAGCGCTATTGATTTGGAATTGCCCGATGGCTGCGCGATGGCGGCTGGCCCGGTAGCCAGCTATCCCCTCTCACCGGTGGAGGCACCCCAGATTGGACAAGCGCATCCCAAACGACAGCGGCAATTCACCAGTGGTCGCCATTTCGCACGGCTTGCCATGCAGCGCCTCGTCGGGTTCGCGGCACCCGTTCATCGTGACGCAAACGGTCGGCCCATCTGGCCGGAGGGTCTTATCGGTTCAATCAGCCACAGCGAGAAGCTTGCCGCGGCGGCGGTATCGAACGGCCCTTGGCGCGGTCTCGGTATCGATGTGGAAGATGCAGATCGCTTCAACCAAGCCGGGCCACGCCTGTGCCACAAATTATTTACCGAACGGGAACGAGCCGGCGATTGGTTGCCGCCGCGGCGGGCGGCGCTATTGTTTAGCGCCAAGGAGGCGGCCTATAAAGCCATCAACCCCCTGGTGGGGCAATACATCGGCCATCGCGAGGTCGAAGCCGAGATTGACTGGCAACGGTACCGATTTGCCGTGCGCTATGTGGGTGACCGGGCACCCAATCGCCTGCTCGACAGTGGCTGCGGACGCTTCAGCTTCGTTGAGGATCAGGTGGTGACGCTCTTCCTGATTCCCTAGGCGTCTCTGCCATCGGAAGTCGCGAAAGCGAAAATTGCAAACCTCAATTTGAGGCCAGCGAGACATTCTGCACACCAGCCAGGCGCGCCGAATCCATGACGTGAACCATGGTGCCGGTTTGCGAATCCGGATGAGGCTGAATCACCACAGGCGCTTCCGGGTTTTCCGCATGCAGACGTTCGATATTGGCCCGCACCGACCGCCAATCGACATCGCGTTGCGCTATGACAATACGGTCGCGGCTGGTGATACGCACCACAATGCTCTTCTTGTTGGGGTCTTCCGACTTCGGGGCATCGTCGGGTTGGTTGACATCAAGGCCCACTTCCTTAACGAAGGTTGCCGTCACAATGAAGAAAATGAGCATGATGAACACAACGTCCAGCATGGGCGTCAGGTTAATGTGTTCTTCGGCTTCGTCGTCGGCGTGGCCGCCAATGATCCTGCGCATGTCCCATACCCCGGAGAATTCAGCACAAGCGGCTAGTGTACCCCTATGCCGGTCTTCATCAAAGACGCTTCTTGCTATCATGCACAACAGCTTGGCCCGTCCATCCCGGCAACGCCGGCACGCACACCAATAGGCTGGCAGAGGCTCCTAGGCCAAGTTGTTGTTAGGCGGGCTGGCATCACGGCAAGGGCCACGAGGCTGTGGTGGCGCACCGAGCAAGCACAAAAAGGCCCGAAACCTATGAGACAACAAACCGATCCAGATATTGAAACGCTTGCGCGCATGATGGATGCGGCCGAGCGCATCGCGTTCTTTACCGGTGCCGGAATCAGCACGGAATCCGGCATTCCCGATTTCCGCAGCCCGGGCACCGGCTTGTGGACGCAAATTAAACCCATCCCCTTCCAGGAATTCGTTGCCTCCGAAGAAACCCGGCAAGAATCTTGGCGGCAGCGTTTTGGTGGCGAGCGCACGTTGGAGAACGCCAAACCCAACAAGGGGCATCTGAGCGTTGCCCGCCTTGTTGACGAAGGGAAATGCCTCGCCGTGATTACTCAGAATGTCGATAACCTATTCCAGGACGCCGGCGTCCCGAATGATCGGGTCATCGAATTACACGGCAATGCCAGCTACGCCAAGTGCCTTACTTGCGGGATGCGCTATGAACTGGCCGAACTGGAAATGCAATTTCGGGAAATCGGCCGGGTGCAGCCCTGCGCGAGCTGTGGCGGCATCGTCAAGTCCGCGACCATCTCCTTTGGGCAGGCCATGCCGGAAGATGCCATGCGGCGCGCCCAGGAGGCCACCGCGGCCTGCGACCTCATGGTGGTGGCCGGTTCTTCACTCGTGGTTTACCCCGCTGCCGGGTTCCCCGAATACGCCAAGCAACTCGGTGCCCGCCTCGCCATCATCAACCGCGAGGAAACGCCGTTCGACGCCATTGCGGACATCGTCCTACACCGGGAAATCGGCCCCACGCTGTCTTTCGTCGTCGGTCTGAACTAGACGCCTGGAGAGCACGTTTAGGAGTTGCGGCGATTCCGCTAAAATCGGCGGCGGTTGAAGGAGCCTGCCATGGCCAAAAGCATCGCCATTGTCGAAGACGATCCGGATCAGCGCGCCAACTACAGGGATGCCATCTCCAAGAAAGGATACGAAGTGGTGGCCTACGGCAGCCGCGAAGAGGCCCTCGACGGAATGGCCGACAAATTACCGGACCTGGTCATCCTAGACATCATTCTCGGCGAAGAGGTAGACGCCGGTTTCCAGTTGTGCCGCACCCTGCTGGGCAAATCGCCGTCGCTGCCAGTTATTTTCCTCACGGAGCGCATCAACGAAATCGATAAGATATCGGGCCTGCGGCTTGGTGCTTGGGATTATCTTCCCAAACCCATATCCCTGGATTACCTCGCCGAGCGCATCTCCTCGTTGTTACGTATCAACGAAGTGCGCTCCGAGAACTCGGAGCAGAACAGCCCCACCGCCAAACAGGTCGGCGATCTCACCATCGATCAGGAGGCGCTCTTGGTGTCTTGGAAGGGGCATCGCATTGATCTCTCCGGCACCGAATTCCGTATGCTCGCCAAACTTGTGCGCGCACCCGGCCACGCGGTCAGCTACGAATCGTTGATGAACGCCACCATGCAGAGCTTGGTAACAAACAACACCATCAACACCCACATGCGCAACATACGCAAGAAATTCGAGCGGGTGGATAGCAGCTTCGCGGGCATCAAGAGCGAATACGGCTACGGCTATCGTTGGTGGCGACCGTGACACTACTGCGCCGCCTCCGCGGCCCGAGGCTTGGCACCAAACTGATTCTGTTGGGTTTGACCCTGCTCGTCGTACCCTGGTTCAGCTATCGCCAACTGGTGGAGATGGAACGCCTGCTTGTCCAAGGCCAATCCCACGCCCAATTGCTGATGGCCGAGGGCATATCGACCCTCTTCAATGGCCGCGAAGATCTCTTCAACGACCTGCCGATCACTATTGAAGACTACGAAACCCTGTTTGCCCATCCCCTGCCCAACAATGTGCGCCTTGATGGCTTGGTGGACGATTGGGGCGAGGAACTGGCGGCGAAACGGCTGCGCTTCGGCGCGGAACAAGACGGCGAGGAGCCCGCTTTCGAACTGCTGCTCGGCGAGCGGTTCGGCCAGTTATATCTCTACCTAAGGGTTTGGGATCAAGAACTGGTGTATCGCAACCCCGAGTATTTGCGGCTCGACAATTCCGATCACGTGCGCCTCTCTTTCATTCGCCCGAACGGTGACGATGGACGTATTGGCTTGGTGTTCGCCGAGCCCGGCGGCACCACCGCCTACGCCATGGACAGCGATTGGCAGTTTGCAACCACCGGTGCTCCGGAGACAGCCATTCTGGGTTATATGGAAAAACTCGATGCCGGTTGGAGCCTGGAGTTTCGGCTGCCGCTGGAACTGTTGGGTTCACGCCGCTACTTCGGCCTGACCGTGGCCGATGTGGACGATGTTGAAACGCGCGAGGTGGTGAGCCTGGTGCAAACACTGCCCAAGGCCGGCAAGGAAAGTTTTGATCTGGTGGTGTTGCGCTCGCCCGAGGTGGCGAACATCATCGAGGGGCTTGGCTACTCCGGTGCCCGTATCCTGGTCATCGACGCCGAACAACGAGTGCGTGCTGAAACCGGCGCGGACATCAGCGAAGCGTCCAGCCCCCTACCTCATCCGGCCATGCGTCTGGTTGAAGAGAGTTTCGAGGCCATTCGGCCTTGGCTGCATCGTTTCAGCCTGTTCGATGATGAGACGGAAGGCCGCAATATCGACCCGGACGCCGCTGCCAACCGGATTATCGCGGAATCGCTGGCTGGCAATCCCTACGCCGTGCGCCAGAACCTCAACGAGACACTGGAAATTATCACTGCGGCGCACCCCATTGTTTCCCGCGACCAGGTGATCGGCACGGTGGTGGTCGAGCAGAACATCGACGAAATTCTCAGTTTCCAACGTTCCGCTCTGGAACAGGTCATTTTGGTCTCGGTGGCGAGTTTGCTCATCGTGCTCATTGCGCTGGTGGCCTTTGCCGGCCGGCTGGCTTGGCGCATTCGCAATCTCCGCCAGGAAGCCAGTGCCGCCATTGACGCCCGTGGCCGTTTGCGTGCCGGCGCGTTACGCAGCGAAACCACTTCCGGCGACGAAATCGGCGACCTGTCGCGCAGCGTCTCCGATATGCTCTCGCGCTTGCATCAACACAGCACCTTCCTTGAGAACATGCCGAGAACACTGCGCCACGAGATCAACAATCCCTTGAACACGCTAAGCACCTCATTGCAGAACCTGGCTGACCAATACCCGGAGGTGAGCGACAGCAAATATCTCGACAGTGCCCGTCGTGGCCTGTTGCGCATCGGCACCATCGTACAAAACCTTGCCGATGCCGCCAGCCTTGAGGATTCCCTGGAAACCGAGGAACTGGAGTTGGTGGATATCCACCAGTTCCTTGAAAACTACGTGGCCAACTGCCGCCTGAGCCACCCGCAATGCGAGTTCGTTTACCGCGCTACGAACGTTCACGCCTATGCGCGCGTTTCCGACCACCGCATTGAGCAGATGCTTGACAAGATTATCGACAACGCCATCGACTTCCATCGCACCGATAGCCCGATAACAGTGCAACTCGATACCCATCGCGGCCACCTGCGGATCACGGTGGCCAACCGGGGTCCGGCGTTGCCGGACGAGTCGCAAAAATCCCTATTCGATTCCATGGTGTCGCATCGGGGTCCGCAAAGCCGCATGCACTTTGGCCTTGGGCTCTATGTTGTGCGCGTCATCGCTGAGCACCACGGCGGTTATGTGCGCGCGCTGAATCTGGCCGATGGCAGCGGCGTGATGGTCATGGTGCAATTGCCCGCCGCCCAGGCAACGGGATCGGAACAGATCACCACATTCGGCGAAATGCGCACCAAGGTGCGCACAGGCTAGGCAAGCTGGTACTCGCTGTCTAGGTGCGGCTCGCCGTCGGTTCTGAGCACGCCCTTCTGCACCAGATAAACCGTTGCCGCCAACACGCTGCGAGCGGCGGCGGGATGCATAAATGCCGGCAGGTCGGCATACATCAGGGGTACCATTTGCTCGATTTTTGCGACACCTTCGGTGACGCATTTGCTGATCTGTTGCTCCCTTGCCAAGCGGTGGGCGATAAAGGCGGATACCAAGGGCTTCGGATCATCAATACAGGGCCCGTGGGTTGGCCAGTACAGGCGATCATCGCGTTCGAGCAGGCCCTGCAGGCTCTGCATATAAGCGGCCATGTCGCCGTCCGGCGGGGAGATAATGCTCGTGGACCAGCCCATCACATGGTCACCGGTAAAGAGGGCATCTTCACCGCGCAACTGGTAGCACATGTGGTTCGAGGTATGGCCGGGGGTATGGACGCACTCCACCGACCAGCCATCGCCGTGAATCAGATCGCCGTCGCACACTCGCCAATCCGGCTCGAAATCCATGTCACCGCCCTCTTCCACTGGTACGCCGGATTCCAACTTGCCCGCGCCGTGCGGACCGTACGCGTAGGTTCTCGCATCGGTGTGTTCTTTCAGTAGCCGACAGCCGGGCGAATGATCCATATGGGTATGGGTAACCAACAGGTGGGTGATGGTTTCCCCTCGTAGGCCGTCAAGCAAGGCGGCGATATGTGCCGCGTCGTCCGGCCCCGGGTCGATAACCGCGACCTTGCCGCGGCCCAGGATGTAGGTGCCCGTGCCGTACAGTGTGAACGGGCTGGGGTTGCGCGCCACTATGCGGCGTATCCCCGGGGCCACCTCGGCGACTTCGCCATAGCTGAAATCCAATTCACGGCGGAAAGGAATACGTACACTCATAGCTACTCCCAGGATTCTCGAAGGGTGCGCCACGCCGGCTCGTCGGGCGTAACGGTAAGGGCCAGTTCAAGGTATTGGTTGGCTTGGTCGGTCAAACCAACCGTATGGGCTTCCACGGCCACCTCCACTAGACGTGTCGCCGCTTGTGCCAACAAACTTTCGGCGCGTGCGTTGCCCGGGTCGAGACGCTCGGCCTCACGCAAAAGCGCGATAGCGTTTTGTTCCGGCGGCTCGGTAATAAAGCCTTGCCGAAGCAGCGACTCGGCTTCCTGAAGATTTTTCGCAACCATAGCCAAATCCGCAATCCGCTGATCCATGCGATTACGGATTTCCAACAATTCGTCGGGCTCGACACCGGCCGCGTTGGCTTGATCGGCCAAAGCCTCAAGACCGGTGAAATCGTCCGCTTCCAACATTCGGCTTGCCTGGGTTAACAATTGCGAAGTGACTTCGCTTAGGCCCTGGCGGGCCAGAGCGTTGTCCGGTGCGGTGGCGAGCACCCGGTTGTACAACTCGGCGGCGTTTTCGCCCGGCGGTGTCACCAGCCTGTTCTCAACACGGTAGGTGCGCGCCTGTTGCAATAGTTCTTCAAGGGCTGCCCGGGCGGTAGTGGCTTGTTGAATTTCGGCGCGAATCCCCGACAGTAGCGGCAAATCGCTGTTGGCCGCCGTGGCTCGTTCAAGGAAGCTGATGGCGACGGGAACATCGCCACGCTCGACCGCCTGCTGCGCCAAACCGGCGTAATGTTTTCCTAGGGCGTCGAGTTCGGCAAGCGCCACCGGATGTTCCGGCGCCAGTCGCAGAATCTCCTGGTAGGACTGAATGGCCGCCGTTGCCGAGGGCACATCCGATAGCCCTTGACTACGCAGCATGGTCTGGGTGCTGGCCAGCAGGGCTTGTGCCGCCCTACGGTCCTCAAGTTGTCCGCGCAGGTCGGCCAAGGCGGGATGATCTGGGAAGGCGGCGGACATCTCGTTCAATTTCGTTTCCGTTTGAACGATATCATTTTGCTTCAGCGACCCGTCGATACTCGATTGCCACTGTTCCGCCAAACCGGCAACTGATGTCTCGGCCCCGACATGACCGGCATCGATTGCCAACACGCGACGATAACCGGCAACGATTGTCGATAAGCTCTGGTTGGGGTCGTCGTGCAGCGATTGTGCATCCAACCAAGCGGTTCGCAAGCGCATGTCTTCAGCAAGACCCATCTCGCTGAGCGTCTCACTCAACCAGGCGGGTGGTGCCCTGAACAGATAACCGACACCGAGCACGGTCAGCAATAGCAGCGAAACGCCCGTCAAGCCGCTGCGCAACGATTTGCGTTTACGGTGCCTACGGTGTTCCTGACGGGGTGCATCGACCGGCGCGGTGAAGAGGCCAGCGGTGGCGGTACGAATCTCATCGACCGAAACCGCCACGGATTTGAAGGTGGTGTCGGTGAGCGAAGTATCACGGCTTGCCGCCTGTAACGCCCTCGCTAAATCGGTGCCTCGCTGGAATCGGCGCTTGGGATCGGCCGCGAGGCCTTGGTCAACAACGGCTTGCAGTGTACTGAGATGCGTAGGCAATCTTGCCGGCCGCTCCGTAAAGCGGCCAGCATCGCCAAACGCGATGGTGCCAGCCTGGTGCGGCACCCGGCCGATCATCACATGGTACAAGACGGCGCCCAAGCCGTAGATGTCGGAACGGAAGTCCAAAGCCCGGCCCGCGGACTGTTCCGGGCTCATATATCCGGGTACACCGGCCTGTGCCGTGAACGCTCCGGGCGGCGGGCCCCGATCGGTTCGCCAGCCGCCGCTGAAATCGCTGAGCACCGGTTTGTTGTCCGCCCGGAAAAGAATATTCTCTGGCCGAATATCGAGATGCAGGAAACCTTGGTCGTGAGCGTAATCCAAGGCGCTGCCGATGACGTCCAATACCCCCACCAAATCCCGCATCCGTACACCCGATTGCAGACGTTGGCTTAAGTTGCCGCCGTTGATGTATTCGAGCACGAGCACCTGTAAATCATCGTGCCTCAGTGTTTCGTGGACGCGCACGATGTCGGGGTGTTGCAATTTAGCAAGGTCGCTTATAGCCAAGCCTTGCGCCAGCCCGGATACCCCGCCGGCTTCCGCCGCGAGGGCTTCAAGGTGCCGTCCCACCTGGCCGCGCCGCGCATCAAGCGGGGAGATTTTCAAAACGGCTCGCCGCCCCCGAGCCACTTGGTAGGCGAGACAAACACGCCGCCCGGCCTTTGCCGCGAATTCCCGCTCAATCCGAAAGCCCGGCAGTTCTATGCTGGCGTCGAGTTGCATCCGGGCTAGGAATCTGAAAGTTTGAGCCGCTGAGGACGCCCCTCCACCAAGGTGCCGAGTACAAAATAACCGCCTTCGATAATGTACTCGCCGTCGAGGCTGGCGGCTAGCCCGCGCCCATGCGCGAGGCCGTTTATGCAGCTATCCTCGTCAAACATCCATGGCCGTTCGAGCAGTGTCAATCGACACCTTGCCTGTTCATCCAACGGTTGCGACCAAAGCAGATTGCCGTCTTCCCACTGCTGTAGCACCATCGCCTCGTTAGGTATCCGTTTGACGCCAAAGCCGTGCATCACGCCGCCGGCGAACCGGCCATTGAAAATGGTGCCGTCACGCCAGTACAGGGTCCCCAATCCGTCTCGGGTGTCTTTTTTAAACTCGCCGTGGAAACGGTTGCCGTTTGGCCAGGTGAGTGTGCCGGTGCCCGACTTGTTGCCTTGCACGAATTGGCCTTCGTAGCGGCGACCGTCCGGCCAATCGAAGACGCCAATCCCATGCATTTGACTGTCAACGAACGGCCCCTCATAGCTTTCACCACTCACCCAAACAAAGCGTGCTTGGCCGCGTCGCTCGCCATCCTCAAAGCGACCCTCGTAGCGCCCCCTGTCCTGTAGTACCAGCACGCCTTGGCCGTGCATACGATTATTGGCGAACTCGCCGTCGTAGCGGTCGCCATTGGGCCACTGCAGGCTACCCTGGCCCGAACGCTTGCCATCGACGAAGGCGCCGTCGTAGCGGCGACCCGTTGGCCAGATGAGCATGCCCTTGCCATTTCTCCGGCCGTTCACGAACTGCCCCTCGTAGCGCCGGCCATCCGCACCGGTAAAAACACCCGTGCCGTGTCGGCGGTTGCCTGCGAACTCCCCTTCATAGCGGTCGCCATTGGCCCAGGTGTAGACGCCACGCCCCTGCCGTTCCCCATCGACCACCTGGCCGACGTAGACATCCCCGTTTTCGTATTCAATGCGTCGCTCCGCCGCCCAAGCACCGGTACCGCCGAGCACAGAGGCCACAACCAGGCAATGCAGGAAATTCGCTGGATGCGGCACTAGCCGACCACCTCCCCCAGAAATCGTATTTGAATCGCATCCGTCTTGGCACCGGCCAGCACATCGGAGATAACCACCACCTTTGCCCCGGCGTCCAGATTTTCCCGTTCCGCCAAGACGCGCAGCGCACGTTGCAAGGACTTCTCCGGTTCCAGGCTGAATTCCGTGCGATAGCTCGTCACCGCGCGGTTCAGGGTCAGGCGGCGGCGGGTGCGGCTATCGTTTGTAAAAGCGAAAATCGGCACCGATGGTGGCCGGGCATTGGTGACCAAATCGGCCATCACCCCACGACGGGTAACGACAACGATACCGGCCGCTTTGATGGATTCCGCCAGCGCCACAGCCTGAATCGCGAGTTGCTGTTTGTCATTCTCCGCCACCAAATCCCGCTCGTAGCCGAGGCCGGGGTACTTTTCGGAGGTGCGGGTGATGGCATCGAGCTGCTCGATACAACGCACGGGGTACTTGCCAACACTGGTTTCCCCGGAAAGCATGACCGCATCGGCACCTTCGTATACGGCGTTGGCCACATCGGTGACCTCGGCACGGGTTGGAATCGGGTTTTCAATCATGGATTCAAGCAGGTGGGTAGCGATGATGCAGCGCTTGCCCCATTTGGCGCAGCTGTGTGCAATGCGGCGTTGCACGTTGGGCAAGTCCGCAATATCGGTTTCAATGCCGAGGTCACCACGGGCCACCATGACCCCATCCGATGCTTGGGCGATTTCTGCCATGTTGGCAACCCCTTCGGAATCCTCGATTTTAGCGAGAATGCGGGGTCGGCCCTTGCGGTCGCTGAGGATAGTGCGCAGTTCGCGCAGGTCGGCGGCGGAACGCACGAAAGATAGGGCGATGAAATCAATTTCGTGCGTCAGAGCAAATTCCACATCGACCCGGTCCTTCTGGGTAATAGCCGGTAGGTTCAGGCGCACGCCGGGCAGGTTCACATGCCGCTTACTGCCGAGTTGGCCACCATCAATCACCTTGCAGACCAGGCGCTTGGCCTCCACTTCCAGCACTTCAAAATTGATCAGCCCGTTATCCACCGTGATGCGGCTGCCCGTGCGGGCGATTTGCGCGAGTTCGCGGTAGTTGACGTGGATGGAGGACGTTTCCACTTCGTCGGGGTCACGAACGCTGAGCGTAACCACCTCGCCCGGCGCCAGTTCAATCGGCTCGCTCACATCACCGGTGCGAATCTCCGGGCCCTGGGTGTCGAGCATGATGGAAATTGGGCGACGCCCCTTGCGGTTCAGCGTCTTCACCCAATTGATGATTTGTTCCGCTCCGGCGTGGTCGGCGTGCGACATGTTCAGGCGCACCATATCCATACCGGCCTCGGCCATCTGTTCTAGAACGGGATAGCTTGAGGTTTTCGGCCCGATGGTGCAGATGATCTTGGTGCGGCGCAACGTCATTGGTGCTCTATCTCATTCATAATAGCGAATTTCCGCTTTCGCGGCCGCCGCGGGCAGAGGCTCCTAGTAACCGGATTCTTCCCGTGTACGGGCTTTTGTGCCGCGGGCGGCGGCCAGTTCGGCCATGGCGCCGCGAGTCATAAACCCCACATCGGTGCCGAGTGTCACCAGGTTGAAACCGAGGTCGAGATAACGGCGTGTGTAATCGAGGCTCGATGTGTGGATACCGGTCGCCAGACCCTGCATCCGGCAGGCATCGCGAATGCGTAGCACCGTTTCGGCATGCACGGGATGGTCGTTATCGCCGGTGGGCACCAGACCAAGCGCCAGCGCCAGATCGGCCGGGCCGATGTAGACGCCGTCCAACCCTGGCGTGGAGACAATTTCGTCGAGCTTGTCAATGCCTGCGGCGGTTTCAATCATGGCGATGCAAGCGATCTGCTCATTGGCTTCGTCCACATAGCCGCGCCCGCCATAGAGGGCCGCGCGAATAGGGCCAAAGCTGCGGTTGCCCTGGGGCGGATAGCGGCAGGCCGCCACGGCTCGCGCCGCCTCCGCCCGGTTGTTCACCATGGGCACAATGACGCCATAGGCCCCGGCGTCCAATGCCTTCATAATCTGATAGGGTTCGTTCCAAGGCACCCGCACCAACGGGGTGGAGTCGCCGGTGGAAATGGCGGGCAGCATATGGGTGAGGTCTTGATAATCAAGCAGCCCGTGCTGCAAGTCGATGCACACCCAATCGAATCCCAACCCGCCCATGCTTTCCGCACTGTGGGTATTGGCCAGGGAAAGCCAGCAGCCGATGGTTTGCCGATTATCCCGCCAAGCCGCCAATGCCTTATTTTCTCTCATATGCACGTGCCTCTGCGCGCTTATTTGTCCGATGAGCCAAGCCGGCGCAATAGCATGGGCTTCGAGGCTGAGTCGGCAAAAGGGTGTGTGGTGGCTCAGTTTCCATTGCCATCGCCGCGGAACCCGCGCCCGCGTTGGGCGGCGATCGCGATAATGAAGCTTGTCCAAATGAACCACCACCCGAGGATGCGATCACTTGCCGAATTTGTGTCTTAAAGTGTACCAACTCGCGTAGGGTATGGTTCTCGGGTTTTTTTTCGATGTCCAGAAACGCACGACTCGGCCATCGGACAAGCGCAGTGCCTTGGCGACTTTTTTGTTGGACAGCCCCTTGCGGTTCATCCACTCGCGAAGCTCTTCCGGGGTTGGTGGATACTTCTTCATTGTCGAATTATCGGCACGAGGGTGAGATATTCAATCCTATATCAGGCGTAGGCTTCCAAGAGCCTACGCCTTAGGAATTCGCGCCTGCAAAGCCGCTCGCATCCGCCCCGTCGGTCGCTCGATTTCGTTGCCTATGGCTCGATATTCGCCTCAATCGATCGGCCGACGGGACGGCAACAGCGAATTTTCGCTTTCGCGACTTCCTATGGCGCGGGTTCCTAGCCCGCAAAATAAATTCCCGCCAGTGCCAGCAAGACGCTGACCACCAAGCCGGCAAACGCTTTGCCTGCGTCCATGCCCACCAGCTTTGCTGTTTCCTTGAAGCTGCGGTCCTGCCCCTGCAGGGTCATGGCAAGTTCGCGCCCGGCCAAAAGCCCAAGGAACACCCAAGTCGTGCTCATGGGCATATTGCTGATTTCCTTGAAGATTAGCAGGATCAAGCCGTAGAGGAAGTCGATGAGGGTGGCCGAGCGCGTATCCTCGGTCATCGTCTTGGACGTGACGATCTTCTGAATCGCGCCGCCGTGCCGGTAGAAGATGAATCCCTGTATAACCAACAACAGGCCAATACTGGCGATGAGCGTCCAGGGTTCAATGGTGCGCGGCAGGAACACAAAGATGTTGGCCAAATCCTGAATCAGCCACTGGCTCCAAAGAAATGCCGTGGATGCCCACTGCAACACCACCCAACGCAGCGATTGGGCTTCCTGCGTACCCGCCTTGCTATTTAGATATTCGGTCAGTCGTCTGATCACCAGATAAAGTGCAATTGCGACCACGAAAGCGACCAGGTAGCCCGACAGCGACTTAATCAGCATGGAATCAATGTTGCCGGGGGCGAAGACGCTCAGCACCAAGAACGTGGTGCTCACGGGCACACCGAAGCGGGTGAGTATCAGGAGCGTGAAAGGCGCCAGCACATGCAGCCAATTGATGCCGCCGGCCGGCGAGGGAAAGGCTGCAAGGCGCCCATAGGCCGGGTCGCCGTCGTTGGCGAACCATCCGTACACCAGCACGGCCACCAGAATGCCGCTGCCGAATAGCCACATCATCCACCAGGGGCGATGGGCGTTCGAGGCTAGGAAGGTTCCCAGCGTTTGAATGGAATCGTTGGAGATAACCGAGTAGGCGGCAAGCGCAAACCCCAGGATCATCAACATTTCCGGCAGTGACATGATTGCTCCCAGGAGGTTTGGGACGCAGTGTATACAAAGCCGCCGGCGTCAACTACCGCAAACCTTATGAGGTCGTGTCGCGGTTTGAATTTTTCGACTGCGGGCCGCCACAGTTGGCGCGGTCTCCAAATCCAAATCATTTCAAACTGATACAGAACCTCCCTGCGCCGGCGGGTTTTGAGTTCCGGTGCGGCAATCAAGCCAAAGGGAGAGTAGAATCCCCCTCCCCAAGCCGCCCCGCCCAGGTGTTGGAATTGGTAGACAAGCTGGATTTAGGTTCCAGTGCCGCAAGGCGTGCGAGTTCGAGTCTCGCCCTGGGCACCAACCGCAGGGAGACCAAGAACCAAAGGGAAGGTGTTTTGCCTTAATAGCCGGAGCGAGCGGCGGGGCTTGCGGGCTTTTGCGAGGGCCTTACACAGCAACCCGGCCCACATCTCAATTCAGCGATCTTGGCGCCGCACCGAAAATGAAAGGCTCACCCCGCCCGGGTGGTGAAATTGGTAGACACAAGGGACTTAAAATCCCTCGGCCTTGCGGCCATGCGGGTTCGATCCCCGCCCCGGGCACCAAGGTTCGCCAATCCCACCGGATGTTCGTTGCAGCCGGGGCTAACCGTCGGCGAGGACCTGTCGCCAAGCTTCGCATTCATTGCATTGCGACAGCCCAAAGAGCGGGGCATCGCTATCGAGTCACTCGAAAATGAGCGTCGGCAAAATAATCGCCTCAGGGCTTCTGAAACAACAGCGTAAATCGATCCGTATTGCCGCTGACGGAGCGCCGCCCCACCTCATAGCGCAGTTCGTCGTCGAGCCGGTAATGCAGCGTTGCATAGTCCACAAATTTGAAGCCGACGGCCTCGATTTCCTTGATGGCCAATACGGGGTCCATGCGTCGCCAGTTCTCGTTGTCGTCCTCTTGCATGTGACGGCGGGTGTGATCGACCACGCCGTAATAACCACCCGGATTTAGTGCCGCGAACGCCGCCGCGTTGAGTGCCGCACGGCCATTCGGCGTGAAGTTGTGTAAATTGCGGAAGGTAAGCACGAGATCCATGCCCTCCGCCTCGAACGACAGCCCCTCAAACAGCCGTCCGACGCGGCGGAATTCCCCGTCGGCCTCGATCACCTTGACCCGGTCGAAACCCGGTTCGCCCAACAGGGCATCCTTTATGCGGTCGGTGCCGATGGAGACGAACAACTCGCCGTCATCATAGAGAACGGGTGCAAGAAGCTTGGTGTACCAGCCGCCACCGGGTATGAGTTCGAGTACGCGCATGTCTGGCCGCATACGAAAAAATTCCAAAGTTTCCAAGGGTTTGCGGTTTGCATCCCGGGCTCGATCCGCTTCGGTGCGGATATCCGCCGCCAAGGCATCGGTAAGCGCATCCGCAAGGTCGGCGAACGTCCGGGGGACAAAGGAGGTAACGAGCAATAGGGCTATCGCCACAGGGATTGATCGGATCATGGGGGTTTGCTGCCTTTTGTGCACTGAAGTACCGATTGTAAGTATTTGAGCGTCTGCATCCAACCAGCGACGGCAACGGCTGAGCCCGCCTATCTCACCAACTTCCCACCGCGGACACCGAGGCACGCAACAGCACCGGCTACCTGGGAAAGAGTGAGCCCGTGGCGTTTTCCTTGTGCCCTGTTCAGCTCGTTCCACCCCCTTGCGCAGTTGCTTTCCGCATCGGCAAGCCTTAGCTTGCGCGTCTTGGAGGACCAAACATGACCGCACTCGACGGATTACGCATACTCGACATGACCCAATACGAAGCCGGGCCCGCCTGTACGCAGTGTCTCGCTTGGCTTGGCGCCGATGTGGTCAAGGTCGAGCCGCCCGGAACCGGGGAACCCGGTCGTTCGCTCATCAACGACGACGAATATTTCTATGTATGGAACAGCAACAAACGCTCCATAGCGCTGGATTTGCGCAACCCCAAGGGGCGCGAACTGCTGTTGCGGATGGTGAGCGGCTACGATGTATTCGTCGAAAACTACGGGCCGGGCGTTGCCGAAAAACTGGCTATCGGTTACGAAACCATCAAAGCGATCAAGCCGGACATCATTTACGCGCGCATCAAGGGATTCGGCTTAGATGGCCCCTGGGCCGATTACAAGTGCTACGACATGGTTGCCCAGGCCGCGGCGGGGGCTTTCTCTATCACCGGTTCCCCCGACGGCCCCCCCATGCGCCCCGGGCCAACCATGGCCGATTCGGGCACCGGGGTGCAGATGGCGCTCGTCATCACCGCCGCCTATGCGCAAAAGCTGAAAACCGGCAAGGGTCAATTTATCGAACTCGCCATGCAGGAGGCGATGACCTATTACATGCGCACCGCCACCGCGCAAACGCACTATGGCAAGCGCCCGGCGCGCCGCATGAACAGCAATGCCCTACCCAGCATGGCGCTGTATCCCTGCAAGGGCGGTGGCCCCAACGACTACGTTTACCTCATGGCGATAACACCGAGCATGTGGCAAGCGCTATGCACCGTTCTCGAACGCCCCGAACTGACCGACGACCCGCGCTACAAAACACCCGGGCTGCGCATCAAGAACGCGGACGCTCTGTGTGAGGAAATAAGCGGCTGGACAATGGCCCGCGACAAGTATCAAGCGATGCGCGAACTGGCGGCGGGTGGTGTGCCGGCCAGCGCGGTGCTTGATACGAAAGATCTGTACGAGAACGAACACCTGCTCGAGCGCGGCTTCATTCAGGAAATCGAACACCCGAAACATGGCGCTGTACGTCTCTTGGGTTGGCCCGCGCGCATGTCCGAAAGCAGCGTGCCCATTCAGGCGGCGCCGCTGTTGGGCCAGCATTCGAAGGAAGTGCTCGCCGCCGACCTCGGCCTCGGCACAGACGAACTGGCGGCACTCGCAAGCGAGGGGATTATTGTGGAACCGGCCGGTGACTAAGGCGGCAAGCCCGGTCGGTCAGCGCGTCGCTATCGGCGACCCGCACGGTTTGCAAATCGATAGGCGGGCCGGCCCCATTGCATTGCAAAACATCGGGAGTCATTGTGGAAAAAATTGATGGTGCCACCTTGATGGCACAAAGCCTCAAACAGCAGGGCGTGGACTACATGTTCGGCATTGTCGGCTTCCCCGTGGTCGAGGTCGCCTTCGCCGCGCAAAAAGCGGGCATTACCTTCATCGGCATGCGCAACGAGCAGGCGGCAAGTTACGCAGCCCAAGCCGCCGGCTATCTAACGGGCCGTCCCCAAGCCTGCCTGACGGTGTCCGGGCCTGGTGTGATCCACGCCTTCGCCGGGCTGGCCAACGCCCAACAGAATTGTTGGCCGATGCTTCTGATTGGCGGCGCATCACCGATCTATCAGAACGGTATGGGCGGCTTCCAAGAAGAACGACAGGTGCAGTTGGCGGCGCCCTACTGCAAGTACGCGCACGCTATCGAGCACACCGAGCGTATCCCCTACTACGTCGAGCAGGCCGTGCGCCACGCCAAGTTTGGTCGCCCGGGGCCCACCTATCTCGACTTCCCCGACGACATCATTCGTGACAAAGTGGCTGTGGATAGCGTTGTCAAAACCGGCACGGTCGGCGAACCGCCGCGCAGCCTGGCCCATCCGGACGCGATCGAGGCGGCGCTCTCCGCCCTCGAATCGGCCGAGCGGCCGCTGGTTATTGTCGGCAAGGGCATGGCCTGGTCCCGTGCCGAAAACGAGGTACGGGAGTTCATTGAGCGCACGCAATTGCCGTTTCTCGCCTCTCCCCTGGGCAAGGGCCTGTTGCCGGACGACGACCCGCTGTCGGTCGGCGCGGCCCGCAGCACCGCGCTGAAAGAGGCGGATCTGATCCTGCTGATGGGCGCGCGCCTCAACTGGATTATGCATTTCGGGCAGCCGCCCCGCTTCCGGCCGGACGTGCGCGTCGTTCAAATCGACATTGCCCCCGAGGAAATCGGCACCAATGTGCCCGCGGAAGTGGCACTGGCCGGCGACGGCAAGGCAATCGTTGGGCAACTCAACCGGGCGCTGGACAATCGCCAGTGGTTCTACCCGGCACAGACGGCGTGGCGCGAACTGCTGAGCAGCAAGGCGAGGGCCAATCTCGATGCCGTGCAATCCATGATCGACGATGAGTCGTCGCCAATGAACTATTACCGGGCCTATCGGGATATCGAATCTTGGTTGCCGGATGACGCCATCATCATCGGCGAGGGTGCCAACACCATGGATATCGGTCGTACCCGCATGATCAATCGAGCGCCGCGCCATCGGCTTGATGCCGGCACCTACGGCACCATGGGCATTGGCCTGGGCTTTGCGGTGGCCGCCGCTGTGACCAATCCGAATAAGCCGGTCGTGGTCGTCCAGGGCGATAGCGCCTTCGGCTTCTCGGGCATGGAGGTCGAGACGATGGTGCGCTATCGGCTACCGGTGAAAATCCTACTGCTGAACAACGGCGGCATCGGCGGTGGTGTTGGCCCGCTTGAGGTAGGCAAAACCGTGCCGCCGCCCATTCTCACCTACGGTGCCCGCTACGAGGGCATGATGGAGGCGCTTGGCGGCCTTGGCCTGTATGTCGAAGACCCGGCAGACCTAGGCACCGCGCTGGACAAGGCAATGGCCTTTGACGGACCGGTGCTGGTCAACGTCTTAATTCACCCCAAAGCCGGGCGTAAACCACAGCAATTTGAATGGCTGACCACCTGAAACCCGCGCTCTGTCAAACCACTAATGATACGTCAGCGCCTTGTCCGCCATGCTCCCATCGTCACTGATACGCCATTAAGTGGGTTGACAGAACACTAGAAGGTTAGAAGTTCAGATTGTGCGTCTGGGGCAGGAACAAATCGGCAGAACCCAAGCCGATTGGCGTTGGGGTGCCGCCTTGGCGCTGTTCCTGTGCGCCTTTGGCAGCCTTTTGGCCGGTGTCTCTTTAACGGAAAGACCCGAGGTCGCGAATTCGAGCGCCCTGACCAAGGCATACTACAGCCTTGGATTGTTCGTGATCGGTGGCTTGGATATCGGTACGCCGACCGGTGGGCCGCCCATGGCGCGCCTGCTTCTTTGGATCGTCTATTTCGGCGCCCCAATCCTCACCGCATCGGCGGTAATCGAAGCCGTGGCCAAAATCCTATCGCCGCGCCCTTGGCAACTGCGGCGTATTCGCCATCACATTGTGATTGTTGGTACCGGTGCTTTAACCGACAGCTATCTGCGCATTCTGCGGCGGCGTGAGCCCCGCCGTCTCGTGGTGGTGGTCGATGAACGCATCGAGCTGATTCGGCGACAGGAACTGGAACAAACATTCAACGCCACGGTGGTGACGGGCGATATAACCCACGAATTCCTGATTCGGGCACTGCGGTTGCATCGCGCCAAAAAGGTTGTGCTGTTCGGCGAAAGCGACTTCCAGTCCTATGAGGCGGCGAGCCGTATGCTCGCGGAATTTCCGCGGCTGGCCGGACGCATCGTGCTACGGTGCCATAACCTGCGCTTCATGCGGGCTTTGCAGGAAACCGCCGTCGCCCGCCAATGCCATGCCTTCAACTCTTACCAACTGGCCGCCGCCGGGCTGGTTCGGGACCGGCTCGTCGAGCACTTCCACCAAACGAGCGGCCGCGATACCGTGGTTATTGCGGGGTTTGGCCGCTTCGGTCAAACGGTTCTTGAAGAACTGCAGACACATGCCCAAGAGGAGATTGCAACGGTGGCGCTGATTGATGTCGATGCGACTCGACGGTTGCTGATTGCGGAAGAACAGCGCCGCATCAGTGGCGACTATCACCGGGAAATTCTGGAAGGCGACATTTCACATCCGGAAGTATGGCAAAAACTCGAAGCGATCATGGATCTTTCCGCCGGTTCGCCGACCGTCATTCTTGGCACCGGCAACATTGAAGAGAACCTTCGCTCCGCCCTTTGGGTCAAGGACAAGTACCCCGACGCCCTGGTATTTTCTCGAACCGCCGACTTCTCCGAACTCGCGCTGCAAGTCGGCGCGGAACACGACATCAACTATTTCAGCATTCGTCAACTTGTCGAGGGTAATATTCCCGACGAATGGTTGGGGTGACCTGGTGCCCAGCGCCTCATATCGCCAATCATCATATGAACGGCATTCTCGACTTTTAAGCCGGTATGCTGTGCCGGAAATAACGGCTATGAGACGCACGGCAGGTTTCCTTCCCGGCAAGGCGTGACGACATCCTGTGCTGGGCCTCACACAAGGGGGAGCAACGCAGCCGGGACCGGCGATAGCGAATTTCCGCTTTTGCGGCCTTCTAAAGCCTAAGCGGTCAATTGGGTCAGAGCCGCGTACAGGGCCGTCATGGCAAGCGCGGAAATCAGCAAAAAGGTTCCCTGGGCACCGATCAACCGAGCGTAGCTGGCCCCTTCGTTGCGGCTCATACCCCAGGCATGCAGCAGCCTGAACAGCACCAGAGTCCCACCAAACAGATGAATAGCCAGCGTCGCAACGCCGCTCATTTCCACCAGACAAAGCAAGACCAGCGCCAAGGGCACGTTTTCCACAAAGTTCGCCTGCACCCGGAGTGTATGGCCCGGCTTCCATTTGGGCATGGTGTCGGCACGCAAACGCACATAGAGCACCTGGTTGGCGAGCAAGACACTCAGCAGCCCGAGCAGGCCCGCATAAAGTAATGTTGCCGGCATCATCGCAGTACTCCCGCCAGGGCGCTCACCAGGCCGAGCCCCAACAACGTCAGGCCAATCCAGCCGTACTGATCCAACCAAAAGAGCATATAGGCACGCGCCGGGTCATCCGGCACGGGCGGCTTCTCCGTACGCAACTGGCGCGGTAGCGGTGCCGCCCAAACAATTTGCCAACCAAGCCAAAACGCCCCGAGGCCCAGGACCAATAACCAGTTCATGCGTCTTCCTCCACATCCATTCGACAGGTGGATTGTAGCCTGATACGCACCCGGTCATTATCCTTTTAGTGCGGGCAATCCGATTGGATCTTGGGGCGGTTGCGGATTGAGACGGCCCACGAACTGGCGCGAGCAGTACCGGAACCAAAAGGTGGGGGGCTGATGTACACCTAATGCGAGGGAGAAATGTGGCGTCCCCTAGGGGAGTCGAACCCCTGTTGCCAGGATGAAAACCTGGAGTCCTAGGCCTCTAGACGAAGGGGACATCGGAACAAGCGGGGCATTCTATGGATGCGGAATCGTCGCGTCAATCAAGATAAGGCGCTGGTAGGGGCATGCGAAGTAGGCGTTGCTGCCTGTGGCCTCCCTGACGTTTCCGAGAGCTTCTTCGACCGATTCGCCCCGCGAGTAGCAACCGGGCAACGCCGGAACATCCACCCAGACACCACCTGCTTCGGCCTCATGCACCACAACTGAATATTCCACAATCCTCACCCCACAGCAGTTTTTCAAACTCTTCTCCGACAAGCGTAGCGCGTCGTTCTTGGGGGCGCCTGCGGAGGGGTTCCCCTCGCTGAATGTGCCGGCTAAGTCAATTCACCGCTGTCGGCCCGCCGCAAAAGCGCGCCGCCAACCCAGTGGCGCGCGAAATGTTCCGCCGTGCGGCCACTGCGCACCCCGCGCCCAAGCGCCCAACTGAGGGAAGCCTTTGCCAATGCCTCATCCCACTTTAGGGCTAGGCCGTTGCGTTCGGCCAATGCTTCCACCCAATACCGCGCCACGCTGAGATAGTCCGATTGTTTGAACGGGTAAAACGATAGACACAGGCCGAACCGGTCGGACAAGGAGATTTTCTCCTCCACGGCCTCCCCGGGATGCAACTCGCCGTCAACGATGGTCGCGCTTCGATTGTCCGCCATGCTTTCCGGCAACAGATGTCGACGGTTCGAGGTCGCGTAAACCAAGGTGTTACCGGATGCCTTGAATACGGAGCCGTCCAATGCGCTCTTCAGCGTTCTATAGGATGGGTCGTCCGCCGCAAACGACAGATCGTCGCAGAACAAAGCGAAGCGAAACGGTTCGTCGCGCAGTTGACGAACAATCTCCGGCAGCATCATAAGGTGCGCCTTGTCTACCTCCACCAAACGCAGGCCCCGGGCGGCGTAATTGTTTAGCAGCGCCTTTACCAACGAGGATTTGCCGGTGCCGCGCGCTCCCCAAAGCAGAGCGTTGTTGGCCGGATAACCGGCCAGAAACTGGCGTGTATTCTCTTCCAGCAGCCGTTTCTGACGGTCGATTTGTAGGAGGTCTTGCAGTGCAATCGCATCGCGTTCCGGGTGGGCGATAAACCCCGGGACGGGGCCATCGCCGCGCCAAACAGCCGCACTGGCCGTTCGCCAATCGATCGGCTGCCCTTCCGGAAGAATACGCAGCAAACGCCTTGCCAGCGTATGCACGGTATCCAGTAATTGTTTTTGTTTCGATTGCTCTTGCATGGTTTGACGATGCCTATCAATGCAGCCGGCGCTGGCTGCCCAGCTAATCCCGGATTAGCGCCGCACTTGCAGGGGCACGACATTGTCGGGCACGCGCTCATAGATGCGTCTTGGCAGCCCCGGACCGTCAATGCCGATCTTGCCGGGTGCGAATAGGCGCAAATCGTGGCGTTTGGTATCGGTTGCCTGATCGGGTACCAGCAGGAGATTGTTGCCGTCCAAAAGCCAGCGGCCCGCTTCGTCCCGGTTTCCGTCTCTGAGCCGGTACCGGCCGCCGCGCAGTTCCCCCGCCAAGGCAAGTTCACCCGCATCGCAACGCCAACGCCCGGGCAGGTTGAGTTTCCTCAACCATGTATCACGATTGCGGCGCGTACCGCGTACCCAAAGCGTGGTGATCAGGACAACGGCGAGAACGATTAGCAACGAGGCCAAGATGACGGAATCCTCAACGGCTGTTCAGACACTGCATGGCTCGCCCAGCCCTTTGAGGTGGCGGCGCTTCTCCTGCAACGACCGGCAAGCCGCGAAATGCAGATCGAATTGCAACGGGCAGCATCTCGGCATGGGTAGTCGGGGGGCTTATCGGCGGCGGCGCTGGTCGCCTAGTTTGCCATAGCACTTCGCATAAGCGAATATTTTGGCCGTTGCGGCTACGTCATTGGCCGCGGTCGTTGCCACTAAGCGCGGAGGTATCCGACATTTGTATCCAACTCGCATCGTTGGGCGCTTGATGCGCCTCGCCGCAATAGCGCTCTTGGGCGTCGGTTTGCCGCTGGCCGAACTTCAATCCGGCCCGGCGGAAGATGCGTCACCGACCGTTGAAGAGATTCTTTCGGGTGCCCCGCAGCCGCAGGATTACTCGGACTCGGTCACTTGTTTGCGTCGCGATGCCTACCAGCAGGTGGAGGTGCTTGACCGGGCACATCTGCTCTTCAAAGGCCGTCGCGGCAAGTTTTGGCTGAATCGGCTGCGTCGAGCGTGCATCGGTTTGCACCGTAGCGACACCCTGGCCTTCGAAATGCGCGATAGCCGATTGTGCGACCTCGACACCTTTAGCGGCATCGATTCGTTCGGCGGCAGGTACGATCGTTCAAGCGCCCGATGCAGCCTCGGCAAATTCGAAACCATTTCTCCCGAACAAGCGGCTTTATTGAAGGAAAGCCTCCGCCGCTAGGAGCCTCTGCCTTCGGAAGTCGCGAAAGCGAAAATCCGCTATCGCCGTTCCGTCGGCTTGTCGATTGAGGCGAATATCGAGCCATATTCAACGAAATCGACCGGCCGGCGGGGCGGATGAGAGCGGATTTGCAGCCGCGAATTCCGGAGGCAGAGGCACCTAGGAACCTGCGTCGCCTACTTACCGCATGGAATTGGTGAGATAGGCGGCGGTGTCGTTTCTTTATGACAGGCGAATTGTCAGGTTCGGGCCGCTGGGCGCTGTCTCATCGAACCAGCGGGCCGTAACCGTTTTGGTTTCCGTATAAAACTTCACCGCCTGCTTGCCGTAGGCGTGCTGGTCGCCAAAGAAGGATTGTTTCCAGCCAGTGAAACTGAAAAACGGCAGCGGCACCGGAATGGGAATGTTGATGCCGACCTGACCCACTTCAATTTCATGCTGGAACTTGCGGGCCGCGCCGCCCGATGAAGTGAAGATCGAGGTGCCGTTACCATAGGGATTGGCATTGATTAGACCAATGGCGTCGTCAAGGTTTGCGCTCTCGGTACACAACAATACCGGGCCGAAGATCTCCTCTTGGTAAATCGACATATCCGTGGAGACGTTGCCGAACAGTGTCGGGCCAACCCAATTGCCCTCGGGATAGCCTTCCACTGTGCAATCGGAGCCGTCAAGCAGGCAATCGGCGCCCTCCTCCTTGCCCGCCGCGATAAAGCTGAGAATGCGCTCCCTGGCCTGGGCTGTGATTTGCGGCCCGTAGGCGGAAGACGGCTGATCCCAGGGCCCCGGCTGCAATTGCGCCATGGCATCACGCACCTCGGGAATCCAAGCGGCGGCCTCGCCGACAAATACCGCAACGCTAATCGCCATACAGCGCTGACCCGCCGCGCCACAGGCGGAACCGACCAGATTGTTGATCACCTGATCCTTGTTCGCATCCGGCATGACCACCATATGGTTCTTCGCCCCGGCCATTGCCTGCACCCGCTTTAGGTGATGGGTGCCGGTACGGTAAACGTGTTCAGCGACCGGTACGGAACCAACAAAGGAAACGGCCCGAATGTGCGGATGCGTGAGCAAGGCATCGACCTGTTCCTTGCCGCCATGAATAACCTGCAAAACACCCTCCGGTGCCCCCGCTTCAACAAAGAGTTCCGTCAGACGGTTGGGTGTCATCGGATCCTGTTCGGATGGCTTGAGCACGAAGGTATTACCGCAAGCGATGGCAATGGGAAACATCCACAGGGGAATCATGGCGGGAAAATTGAAGGGGGTGATGCCGGCACAGACGCCCAGCGGTTGGGTATAGCTGTAGCTGTCGATACGGCCCGCCACGTTCTCGACGGTTTCGCCCATCATCAGGCTGGCGATGTTGCAGGCGTGTTCCACCACCTCGATGCCGCGCCAAACATCGCCCTGGGCGTCCGGGAAGGTTTTGCCGGTTTCACGGCTGAGAATACGGGCGATATCATTCTGTTGCTTTTTAAGCAAGTCCTGATAGCGCAACATCAGCCTGGCCCGCTCCGGGGTTGGCACCTCCCGCCAAGCCGCAAAGCTTGTCCGCGCGCTGGCGACCGCCTGTTCGATTTCCCGGGGCGTGGCAAAGGGCAAATCCGCCAGTACCGTCTGGGTCGCCGGATCGGTAACCGCCAAGGTTTCGTTGCTTTCGCTGTCGATGAATTTCCCGCCAATAAACAGCGGCAGCCGCTCGGCCATCAATGCCTCCTGAAAATGCCCATTCCTGAAACGCAGCGCAGACTGAACGACTCAATGGGAGAAATCAATCAATCCGCGGGATCGGTAGTGGCTCGATTTGGCAACTCTTCATACCGCAGCCCAACGCGAGCGCGGTCTCTGCGGCGGCGGAAATTGAAACTGAGCCACTATCGCGGGATCGATAAAGTTCATACCGCCCCGGGAGCCTTTGCCTTGATAACTTTCGTTGCCGGCGCTCGATGCGTCGTGCCGTGCAGCAGCGACCAGGCTTTTGGGAGTGCGGGGTAGAACGAAATAGCCCCGTCGTTTACTATTCGAGTGTGGAGAGGATCCGATCAGCCTGAACACCCAGGCCGGACCCAAACCATATTCAGCAGTTGGAAAAATCCCAAGTCATTTCAGCGACACAGGAGATAGCCAATGACCAAGAAATGCGATTTTATCCATACAGATCCAGCGACACCCAATCGGATGATGTTAGTCAAGGTTGCCGGCCTTGTCGCCGTTCTAGGGGGTGCGCCACCGGCAATGGCCCAATCGGCCACGCCAGCAAACACCGAGGCAGCCGGCGAAATCGAGGAGGTGATGGTGGTCGGCACGCGCCGTAGCGGACGCTCAACCGGCGATCTGCCGGTGCCCGTTGATGTGCTGGGCGAACGGGAACTCGGCGCTCACGGTTACGGCGACATGCTCGATGCGCTGACCGCGGTTGCGCCATCCTACAACGTGGGCCGTGAACCCATCAGCGACGCGGCAACCCTGATCCGGCCCGTCAACCTGCGCGGCCTCCCCGCCGACAGCACGCTAATCCTGGTGAACGGCAAGCGACGCCACCGGGGTGCCGTCATCGGAGAATTCATTTCAGGCATCAATAAAGGCGCACAAGCTGTTGATATACTTCCGCTTGTCGGCATGTCCCTTAAACGTGTAGAGGTACTGCGCGACGGTGCCTCCGCTCAATACGGCTCGGATGCCATCGCCGGGGTAATCAACTTCGTTATGGAAGACGATCCGGATATTCGGCGGCTGCAGGTGCAATACGGCTCCGCCTACGAAGGCGATGGCGACCAGATTTCAGTGACCGGCTCCACCGGCACGCGCCTGGGCAGCGCAGGGTTCGCAAGACTCACCGCCCAGTTTAAGGACAGCAATCCAACCAGCCGCGGCTCCCAAGATCCCCAAGCAACCCTGCTCATCGAAAACGGCTACCCCGAGGTGGCAGACCCGGTGGTGATCTGGGGCGCACCCAAGGTATGGAACGACTTCAAAGTACTCGGCAACGCAGCGGTTGAAGCGGGCATTGGCGAAGTTTACGCCTTCGGCACCTGGTCCGGGCGCGAAGTTGACGGCAGTTTTTTCTACCGCAACCCCAACACCCGCAGGGGTGTCTTCGCCGACGGCTCCGGCGCGAACCTGCTCGTAGCCGACCTGACCCCAGATGACGCCATGTCCTGCCCCGTCGTGCCGGTAACGGGCGGCTTGGTGGATACCTCGCTGCGCGATGCGATCTGGGCGGATCCGAACTGCTTTCATTACAGTGAATGGTGGCCCGGCGGATTCACGCCAAGGTTCGGGGGCAAGGTCAGGGACATCGCCATTGTCGGCGGCTGGCGTGGCGAAGGCCCGAATGGGTTGACCTACGACTTCAGCATCTCGGCGGGGCGCAACGAGGCCATCTACCAGATAAACAACACCGTGAACGCATCCTACGGGCCCAATACACCGACCGAGTTCGACCTGGGCGCGCAGTCGCAGACCGAGCGGCTCATCAACGCCGATTTCACGCTCCCGGTTGATATCGGTGCCTATTCAAGCCTGAACGTCGCCTTTGGCGCCCAGCACCACAAGGAAGTATTCAAAATCGAGGCGGGAGACACCGAATCCTGGGCACCGGGCGGTTTTGAAAACCAGGGCTTCTCCGTGGGTTCCAACGGCTTTCAGGGTTTCAGCGCCGATGTTGCCGGCCGCTTCAGCCGCGATAGCTACGCCGGTTACATCGACTTGGATGTCGATGTAACCAGCCGCTGGCTTGTCTCCGGCGCCCTTCGCTATGAGGATTTCAGCGACTTCGGCGACACCATCAAGGGCAAGATCGCCACGCGCTACCAAGTAAACCCGGCATTGGCCCTGCGCGGTGCCCTCAGCTCCGGGTTCCGTGCGCCCTCGGTCGGCCAGAGCAACCTGCGCCGGGCCGCCACAACCTTCTCCGGCGGCCGTCTTGTCGAGTCGCTCACGCTGCCACCCACCGATCCCATCGCCGTGCTCAAGGGCGGCCAACCGCTTGAGCCGGAGGAATCAATCAACTGGAGTCTGGGCGCGGCCTTCTCCCTGGGCGCGGTGGACATCACCTTGGATTGGTTCCACATTGAGGTGGACGGCCGCATTGCGCTGACCCAGCAGAATTTGAGTGAGCAGGACAGGGCCGAGTTGATCGCGGCCAACGTTGTCGGTGCCGGCACCGTTACCGCGGTGACCTTCTTCGTCAACGACATTGACTCGGAAACCACCGGCGTCGATTTGGTTGTGGACACCGGGTTCGACCTGGCGGGCGGGCGTCTGAACCTGACCTTGGCCGGCAACTATACCGATACGCAAATCACCGACCCGGGCGTCACCCTCACGCCCACCACCACCCAAGAGTTGGAGGATGCCCTGCCGGATATGCGCGTCACCTTCACCGCCGATTACAGCCGGGGAGATTGGAGCGGCTTGGTTCGGGCGAATTACTACGACAGCGTTCAAGAGCAAATCTTCAACGACCCGGAACCCTCTTCCGGCTCCATCAGGACGGATTCCATGGTGGTGGTGGATGCGGAACTGACTTGGCGGATCTTGCAGCACTACGCCTTGACTGTCGGGGCCAAAAACCTGTTCGATCAACAGCCGGATAGGCATCGTTTCGCTGGCGTTTCCGGCTATCTGGGTGCGGACTATCCGCTCAATCATCCCGCCGGATTCAATGGCGGCAGCTATTACTTCAGGGTGGATGCGGAGTTCTGATTCCGGGATGACCCAGGAGCCTCTGCCTTCGGAATTCGCGGCTGCAAAACCGCTCTCATCCGCCCCGCCGGCCGGTCGATTTCGTTGAATATGGCTCGATATTCGCCTCAATCGACCAACCGACGGGACGGCGATAGCGGCTTTTCGCTCTCGCGACTTCCGCAGGCAGAGGCTCCTGGGAGCCTACTCACTTTCCTGGGTGATCGGCCCATCAAGTGTGCCAGCCACCCGGGCGCGGCGGGCCCGATGGCGCCGCGCCATTTCGCGCATGTCGGTTGTTTCATCGGTTTCGTCAACAATCTCCAAGCCGAGTAGCGTCTCGATGACATCCTCCATGGTGACGATACCCGCCATACCGCCGAAGTCGTCCATAACAACCGCCAAATGCTCTTTGCGCGTGCGAAATGTCGCGAACAGGTCGGTGATGGGATAGGTCTCGCCCACGGTAACAATCTCACGGCGCAGACTGGCGATCGTTTCCTCGCCACGTCCATCCACCAAGGCCGCGAGGATGTCGTCCTTCATTACATAGCCGGTAATGTGGTCAATGGATTCGCGGTACAGCGGGATGCGCGAAAACCACTGTTCCTTGTTGTGTCGGTAATAGTCGGAGATGCTCTCTTCGTCGGATGCCAGGGAGACAACTGTGCGCGGTGTCATGACATCCCGCACTTGGATCGACTGGAATCGAATCAAGTGGCCGATCATCTCGCTTTCCTCGGCCTCGAAAACGCCCTCCTCGGCCCCGAGTTCCGCCATTGCAAGCAAATCCGTGCGGTTGAACACCGGCAATGCTATTTCGCTCTTCAAGCGTCTTGTAAACAACTGGCTCAACCACACGAACGGTGCCAATGCCACCGTCAACAGGCGCAACGAATGCACGGTGAAGGTGACGAAATGTCGCCAGTAGAGTGCGCCCAGGGTCTTGGGAACGATCTCCGAGAACACCAGTATGGCGATCGTCATCGTTACGGGCACGGCAAAGCGTGTGATCCAGGGGCTGGCCTGCGACCAAACTACGGCGGCCTCTTGGCCAACGCCGATAGCCCCAACCGTATGGGCGATGGTGTTCAGCGTCAGGATTGCGGCGAGGGGCCGGTCAATATTAGCCTTGAAGTCTTCGAGATACTTGCCGACACCAGTGCCGTTGCGCGGCTCCGAACGGGCATGGCTCGCCGGGATGCTCAGCAATACGGCCTCCCACAGAGAGCAAAGGAACGACAAGCACAGCGCCAGGAAAAAGAAGATGGCCAGCAGCGAATACATGGAGTCGTCAAGACGCGCCCGAAGGCAACAAACGGGAGATTACAACAGATTGACGGTAATTAGGGATAGGTGAAGGCGTTGATGAGTTAGGAGCCTTGAGTATCCATCACCGACAGGGGGTCTAAACGGTGTTGCCGGAACATAGCTGTGTAGAGCGAACCAAATCCAGCGCGAAACTGGTTTAGACAATCACGGGGCATTTTGTGAAGCCCGCAGGCTGGGGCCGTCACCCCAGGCCGCATGCGTACCACTGGAAATGCGGTGAGGCAGGATTATTCTGCACAGGGGACCGGCCTCTATGTTCTTGGCATCCACCAGTATGCACTCTGAACGGTCTTCGTTCATATCGGTAACAAAGCTCACCAGGTAGCCGTCGTCCTCGTCCCGGGCATTCTGTCTGGGGGCGAAGGGGGCCTCGCTTCCATATCGGTTTTCACCAAAAGGTAACCTCCAGCTTTCGCCGCTTTCAAGATCATGCTTGACTAGGCCGGAGAACAAAAACCAGCCCGGTTTTGTCCAAGTGGAATAGCTGTAGCGGTTCTTGCGCCCGGCGTAACGTTGGTTGAAGGTGCCAAACTCCAGAATCCGATCATCCAGGTGCCCTTCTTTGACCTCACCTGTCTTCAAATTAAAGCGCCAGCGATGCAGCTTCGTGCGCATTGAGTGTTGATCCAGATTCGCCATGACGCGACCCATGAAGTGGTCCATATCTGGTAGCACGGGGGGTATTGGATCTTCTTGGAAGAAGCCGTCCACCACCAGTTCATCACCTTCTTCGTAGGCATTGTTCCAATGCAGAACGTAAGTCGGGTCGGCTTCGAACCACTGGATGTCCTTTTCTGTTCCGTAGCGTGGAAAAACCGCAAAGCGGGTTTTCCTATTCGGATAGAACGCTACGTCGTGACGGCCCTGGGCGAGTTTCTCAGGGTCCCAGAACATCGGTAGGTCGATTAAAACCGAGTAGTTTTCACTAAACGTCATGTCGTGAGGCAACCTTGAACCCGGAGTGGGGATCGGTGTGTAGTGCACCAGACGATTGTTTTTATCGACCACACCATAGTGCTGATAGGGTGCGTACTTTGAATAGTTGAAGAACAGCAATTCGCCAGTGTGCTCGTCTACCTTTGGGTGTGCCGATATCCCATCCAGTGGCGTCCATGTTTCGGTACCAAGTTGCTCAAGCGTAAACGGGTCGAGTCGATAGCCTTCTCCGCACAACCAGTGTGTCGAGAGAATTTTGCCCGCGTGAAACACCACGTCTGTTGAGGATGCGTCTTTGACGTGCTCTTGAGCGGTCATGCCGGGTCGCTTGGAGATACCCGTGGGATTGGCAAAACCCGCCCACAGGGCCTCGCCGCTCTCTTGCTCGGCAATAAACGCACGCGTGCGGATGAAACGGTTTTTGTATGTCGCCTTGCCGTTCCGTAAAGATATGACATGCAGCATCCCGTCGCCGTCGAAGGGATGATAAAAGCCCAGCGGTTCGTGAACCGGATTTTCGGTGTTACGCACATAAATGCCGTCAATATCATCTGGAATCTGTCCGATCACTTCCAAGTCATCGGCGTCGAGTTCCTCCACGTTGGGTTTCCAAGGGCCACTTAAGTAAGGATGCTCGTTGGATTTTAGTGTATGGGCGACGGTATTCCGGTAGGTAATTTTCATGATGATTCAAATTCCGGTAGACAGAACTAAGCGTTTCAAACGCGGCAAGCTGTTTTTCCTACCTGCGTGGAATCCCATCTATATTCATGTTTTTCCTCTTCTTGCGTACGGCTGCCGGATAGAGCAATCCCCGATGCGAAACATCATCTTGATCTCAGTGAACTTAGTCTTTTTATAAAAGATATCATCCTGTAGCATGCAAAACAACTGGGAGGAGCCGGAGTTCGCGCCAGGCTCTAGTATAAAGAGCTAACAATTGATTCACTACCCTACGCTACCGTTTTTTGACAGTAATATTGGATTTGAGTAGCCTTCAATTTGGTTCATTAATGAAAGTAATAGTAGTTCTTCACGAATAGCGGATCATCTTCTGGACCAGTTAATCAGGTGTTTGCTGAGGCAGCAATCGCGTGGATCACTGACTGACCAGAATGTAACCACCAGCCTTGGGGTATGGGCAAGGTCAAACCAGTGATGGCATGCCGGTACGCTGAAGCGTGGACCTGATCTGCGACGAGGCAAAAATAGGGGGGATTCCAAATTGAAATGTTTACTAGAGTGTACGCGCGGTTGGTTTACCGTTTTGATAGGTCTGTTTGTACTGATCCTATCTCTCCAAGCTCGGTCTGCGGCCATGCTCGAAGAAATCATTGTTACAGCGCAGAAACGAGATATTGGTTTGCAGGATTCGCCGCTGTCCATCTCTGCGTTCTCCGGTGAGACCTTGGAAAAAGGCAAAATTTTCAATGCTGGCGATCTGGCACAGCGTACCGCTGGGCTGAGTTTTACTAATCCGACGCCTTTCGACATGGAGATGAATATCCGCGGGGTGATGAACACGCGTTTGGACGCCCCTAGCGCATCTCGCTCCGTGGGCATATTCATGGATGAGGTAGTGGTCGGTCGCATGGGCTTGATGAGTATGGATTTTTACGACATCGAGCGGGTGGAAGTACTACGCGGTCCGCAAGGTGTATTGCTAGGTAAGAACGTGGCAGGCGGAGCTATTAATGTTGTCACTGCCAAGCCGCAATTCGAGAATGAAGGCGGTGTCACCGTTTCTGCTGGCAACCTTGGCAGCCAACTTCTAAACGGGTTTGTCACCGGTAGCTTTGCTGATCAGCTTGCCGCCCGTTTCGCTTTGCAGTACCGCGAGAACGACGGTTTTGCCGAGGATGTTTTGAACGACCGCGACCTGCACGATCTGGAGAGCATACAAGCCCGCTTATCATTTCTGTATCAAGGCGAAGGGGGCCTGTCCGCCGACCTGATCTTCGAGTATCTATCCGACGAAGGGAACGGTACCTGCGCAATTGGTGTGGGCTCCGCCATGCCTTGGGCTCTGTCGCGTGCTGCGGTCGGCCTTACGGACATCCGCGATTGTATGCCCGAACCGGTGCAGTACAGTGACTCTCCAAGCGGTCGCAATCAAGGCTATGATCGTGATTCATTCAGCATCAATCTGAAGATAGAGAAAGATTTCGGCCGTTTCACTTTAACTTTCATTACCGGCTACCGCAGCGGTGAAGGCCAGAACCAATACTCCCAGACTGGCCTCGGACCGGACGCGCCGGGTTTGCAGGATGCTTTCTTTGCAGCGCTCGGTGCTGACGACAGACCAACGGCAACCGCATTCGGACTATCCTTCGACTTTCCTATTCGAGAGGAGGAGGATTTGACGCAGTTCTCCCAAGAGATTCGACTCACTTCCAATGACCCATCAAGTGATCTGGACTGGATCGTGGGTGCTTACTACCAGAAAGACGATGTCGACAAATTCGACCGATTCTGGTCGGAAATCCTGCTGGGTGCGGTCGGTCTTGCGCCAGGCAGCCTCAATGGCGAAAGTACTTGGGATAATCGGGGCGAGGTCGAAAGCTATGCGATGTTCGGCCAAGCCGGATACCAGTTCACGGACGTTTTGAAACTCACCGTCGGTGCGCGCTATACAAGCGACGATGTTTCCGGCAACTTGGATGCGGTCGCGGTCGCGCTGGGTGATCGGTTCGCCCCGGCGGACCCTACGCCACTAACACCGTTGACCGGGGAACCCGACGGCATGGGTGGCGTCGCTCCATATCCCTTAGGTGGTGGATTCAGCACCGGCTATGGCGACGACTGGACCGAAACGACACTACAGGCCATTCTGGAGTACGACATCAGTGATGATGTGATCGTCTATGCCAACGTTTCCCAAGGTTACAAAAGCGGGGGTTTCCAAGACACCCCATCAAACACACTGGGTGCCACCCTCTCCTATGAACCTGAAACGGTGCTGAGCTACGAAGTGGGTATGAAATCTGAGTTCATGGAAAGTCGCCTGCGCATCAATGGCGCACTGTTTTTGATGGATTATGAAGACCTGCAGGTGGAATTCACCAATGATGTCTGTCTATGTAATATCGTGTCTAACGCATCGGACGCGGAAATTCAGGGTCTGGAACTCGAAATTCAATTCGTGCCGACAGACTTCCTGTACACCTGGTTGTCTGGGTCCTACGTCGATACCGAGTATCAGGATTATGTGATCAGCACCGGAGATTTTTCTGGAAACCGCCTACAGCGAACACCTGAAGTTCAGATCAGCACCGGTGCTGAGGTGACCACATCCGTTGGAGATTGGGTTGACGCGCTGACTGTACGGGTCGCATATACTTGGCAAGACGACATGCCCTGGGCGCATACCAACGTCGCAACGGAAGACGACTATGGCGTATGGGACGCACGCATAGCACTTGCACCTGCAGACGAAGCTTGGAGCATTGCTCTGTGGGGGAAAAACATCGGCGACAAAGACTATCGGGCCAACGTGATTGAGTTTTTTGGCGGTGAAATGTCGCTCTACGCACCACCCAGAACTTACGGCGTCGATTTCACCTATCAATTCTGAGCGGGTGATTTCGATTTGCTACTGAGAGCTTTATGCAGACGACACCAGAAGCAACCATCAAAAAGTACACTGAAGCGGGCTGGTGGCAAGACCGAACACTCTTGGATCTTTTTTCCGCGCGAGTTGCCGAAACACCGAACCGTCTTGCTATTGCGGATCAATATAATCGCCAGGCCCTCACCGATGGTGAGGCACAGTCCCTGACATGGTCAGAAGTTAGCGCTGCGGTTGATACACTAGCCGCCCGCTGCTTTGATGTGGGTGTAGGCACCGACGATATAGTAGTCATTCAGCTGCCGAATATAGTTGAACTGCCGTTGGTCTACCTCGCGCTCTTAAAACTGGGCGCGATAGTTTCCCCAGTGCCCATGCAGTACAGCACCCATGAGCTGAGCATGGTATGCGCCAAACTACCGGCCAGCGCGTTCATAACCTGCACGCACTTCAAAGGTCAAAAATTGTGTGAAGCGCATGCCGATGTCTTCAGAGCGGCGGAAACACCGGTGTTGGCATTTGGCGAAAATCTGCCCGCGGATACGGTAAGACTTGATTTAAAGCGTGACAAAACAGAGACAACCGGCAGCGATATCGTCGAACCAGCGAAGAGCGCCAACGACATTGTCTCCATTTGCTGGACATCTGGCACTACCGGCACCCCCAAAGGTGTGCCTCGCAGTCACAATCACTGGTATATCGCGGGTTTGGCGTCGCTTTCTGCCGCGCACATAGAGCAGCAAGACCGTATTTTAAACCCCTTCCCCATGGTCAATATGGCTGGTCTCGGGGGATTTTTTGTCCCGTGGCTGATAAAGGGTCCGTATCTCGTGCTGCACCACCCTTTTGATCTACCGCTCTATCTCAGCCAAATAGAGCAAGAGGCCATTACCTATACCATCGCCGCCCCCGCCATTCTCAACATGTTACTGAAGCAGCCGGAGATGCTAGCCCACACGGACCTTTCCACCGTACGGACAATTGGTTCCGGAAGTGCGCCTCTGACGGAGTGGATGGTGCGCACATTCGAAACCGATTACGGCATTGAGGTAATAAATATATTCGGTTCTAACGAAGGTGCTTGCTTAACCTCGAATGGTGAAGATGTACCCGACCCCGGCGACCGAGCGCGTTACTTCCCTCGATTTGGTGACTCAAACCGCGTTTGGCACAATCCAGTCGCCGGTATGCTACAGACTCGGCTACGTAATCTAGCAGACGGTGAAGTGGTGTTAGCACCTGGTGCTGAAGGTGAACTCGAGCTGAGCGGAGCTTCGCTGTTCGATGGCTATTGGCAATCCGACGAAGACAATCAGCAGGTGTTCACCAAGGACGGCTACTTTCGCACCGGTGATGTGTTCCGCATTCCGCTGGCACCGGACAAACGGGACTTCTACGAGTTCATCGGCCGCTCAAAAGACATTATCGTGCGCGGCGGGGTGAACATCTCGCCCGACGAATTGGACAATCTGCTCGTCGGACATCCGAAAGTTCATGCTGTAGCGGTGGTCGGTATCGACGATGAAGTGATGGGTGAAAAAGTAGGTGTGGCTGTGGTGCCGAAGCCTGGCGAGGAAGTCAGCTTGGAGGACATAACCATCTTCCTGTTAGAAAAAGGTCTGGCGAAATTCAAACTGCCACAGGCGTTGTGTCAGGTGGCTGATCTGCCTTACAACGCAGTCGGCAAAGTATTGCGAAAAGAACTGAAGACGTTGTTCTGAACTACTGAAGAACGGACTGCTAACGCCCTCCCCTTTTCTTCGAATCTGTTTTCAATAGCGCGGGCGCGACAAAACGTACCGACTGCGGTGAGAGTTCTAGACCACACTCACTGCAACACACAACGCCACGCAGGGCACTACCGCAAAGGGTGTGGTAGAGAAGCATGGGCCGACCTTCGCCATCCGGCGTACACCACTTATCGCCCCATTGCAGTAGCGTTAAAAAAAAGGGGTATAGGCCCAGTCCCTTCGGGGTCAAATGATATTCATAGCGAGAGGGTTTCTGCTGGTAGCGGACTAGAGAAAAAACGTCTTCGTCTACCAGAAATTTCAAACGCGAAGACAACACATTCGTTGCGACCGGCAGTTCCCGATGAAATTCCTCGAACCGCTTTATGCGATGAAAAGCAAGCGCAATCACGTTTGCCGTCCATCGATCACCAACCAAATGAATGATGTTGGCATACAGATTACGCTTTTCATTCTGGATAGAGGATACCGACGAGCGACGTCGAACTTTAACCTTTCTCTCGTCTTTGCGGCTGCCAAAACCATCAACATAGCGCACTTCTGGCGCATGCACTTCGTCTTTGCAGTGCTCGCATTGCAGACGCGGCTGAAACACCTTGCCGCACGACCTGTGTACTAGGTCAATACTATCCAGCAGCGGGTTGTTAAAGAATCGACGTTCGAAGGCTAGCGACATAAGTGCCGACGGATAGAGTTCAATGGACTTGCGCGTCAAGTGATAGCGCGGCCAACGTCCGTCGCGAGAGACTTTCTGTAAGCAGTCGACCTGTTGCAGCCATTTCAAGCGATTCGAGAGTACACTTTTGGAAACTCCGATACCGGCTGCCATCTCACTGAAGGAGTTCAAGCCCCAGAATACTTCCTGCAAGATGAGTAGAGACCACTTGTCACCAATCTGATCCAAGGCGCGGTTAATGGAACTGGCGCGGGTAATCAACATACGAATAGTAGGCCAACAAAAAATCGGGAGATCGGACAACGGGAGAGCGAGGCGATTGCTCGTTTTTTGGGTAGTCTATCAGTTTGAATTTTCTGTGTTCTGGATGCTGCGTCAAACGTAGCCTGCGGTCGTCGAAAAATTCAAGCTGCGATAGTACTCAAATGACTTAAGCCGTATAACGAAGTGTTGAGGGCTAATCTCCAGTCGCAATGAAGTGGCTCATTATCTCAAGCGTCCGTGCTCCCGCCGGATCCCCGGCGGTGGCAGGTACGAGGCAAATCTCATCCGCACCAGCCTCTATATAGGCTTGCAGGCGGGACTGGATTTCTTCTCGTGTGCCGACCAGGCCACAGGCGGATACGATTTCGCCCGGCAGGGACTCAAGCAGTGCTTTGGGGTGTGGCCGACTCCGAGCGAAGGCGACACTGTCCTCAAAGCCAGCAGCGGTAAACATCTCCCCGTAACCAGGCGCGGCTAGATACCCCACCATGCCTCGCAGAATCTACGCCAAGGGTTCTTGCGATGGAGCTACCGCACAAGGCAGCCAAACGGCCACTCGCGGCACAGACCGACCAGCCTTTTCCGTATGGTGTTCAAGCTGATTGCGCAGCATGCTCAATGCCGCTGGCGTAGTCATATTCAGCAGCATGCAGTCTGCGTGATGCGCTGCGGTTCGCACTGCGAGCGGACCAAAGGCGGCGATAATCAGTTCGCCCGCAACGGGTTGCAGACGCAGGCGGTACCCGCTACTACTGGCCATTTCGCCTTTAAAAACGACTTTTTCCCCTGCCATAAGGCCCCGGGCGATCTGTGCGCTTTCTGCGAGGTGCAGAGCGGTACGTTCGCGCACACGTCCATGCCAGTCTTCGACCACGACTGAACTCGATGCACCCAGAGCCAGATGAACTTGCCGTCCTGTCAGGTTGGCAACGGAAGCCGCACCTATCGCCATTGTTGTTGGACTGCGCACGGAAACAGCGAGCGGGCCTATGGCGAGGTCAATAGATGTTGTGTTAAGCCCGGCAGCCGTGGCAAAAGCAAACGCATCGTAGGTGGCCATTTCACCTACCCATAGTGTCGAAAAGCCAAGTTGATCCGCACACTGCGCGACCTCTAGGTTCTCTGTCGCAGGACGATCCTGCCACAGAGGAGTGACCACACTGAGTTTCACGACCGAATGCCGGGTTACCCGACGTCAGACGCGCTCGACAATGAAGCTGGCCGTGGTCGCCGTACTACCACCGATGTTCAGTGTGGCGATACGCTGAGCGCCCTCTACCTGGCAGTCACCCGCACGTCCGGTGATTTGTTTTTGCGCATCCACCAGCATGCGCGCACCGGTTGCACCCACCGGATGCCCCCCACCGATCAAACCACCGCTCGGATTTATCGGGATACTGCCTTCCCGTGTAATGCTGCCATCCTCTAAGGCCTGCCAACTTTCTCCTGGCGCCGTGATGCCGAAATGGTCGATCGCGAGATACTCCGAGGCAGACATACAATCATGAGTCTCGATGACATCCAGTGCCTCAACGCTTTCGATACCCGCCCGTTTGAATGCATCTGTAATGGTGCGCCGCACATGGGGCATCACATAATCGTTGTGCTCGTTACGCTCTAGTTTCTGCGCAAGTCCAAGCCCCACAGTGACGTGTCCCCAGCCGGTAATGACAGCTTGAGCTTGGCGATTGGCCTGCATCCAACGCTCCGATACGAGCAAAAGACCCGCCGCCCCATCAGTAATCTGGCAGATGTCGTTACGGCGAAGCCTGCCGCACACCACCGGATTGACATCGTCATCGGCTGCAAAAGTTGCATCAGTCAGCGTCCAGCCCCGGGTCTGAGCCTTGGGATTGTCTTGGGCGTTGCGTAGGTTGATCTCACCGATACGGCGCAGGTACTTCGTGTCGAGTCCGTAGCGGCGCTCGTATTCTCCCGCCAGTTCGTTAAACGTATGCGGCCAGATGTACTGCACAGAGCCAGTATCGTGACCAACCCAAGCGGCCGCTTCCTGTACCTGAGCCGCTTGGTTTCCCGGCATGGTCTTTTCCTGCTCAATGCCTATCACCAGAACGCAGTCGTAACGTGCCGCTTGAATCTCTGCCATCGCGGACAATACGGCCATGCTACTGGATGCGCAGGCTGCTTCGTGACGCATGGCCGGTACACCCCAAAGTTCAGGGATGACGCTGGCGACCAGCGCACCGAGGTGTCCCTGCCCGGTATAAAGTGTTAGCCCAAAGCAGTAATGTCCCCTTTGCGCAAAGTTAAAGTGTCCCCTTTTTCATCGGGGAGGGGCTGTCTTGTCGAGTGCGGAGGTGTTGTTGAGCATGCGGGAGTCGGATCGGGCGGGAGTGATTCGCGATGTGGTGGAGAAGCGCCTGTCGCAGCGCGAGGCGGCGTTGCGGCTGCGGTTGAGTGTGCGCCAGGTGAAGCGCCTGGCGGCGCGCTACCGGGAGCGGGGCGCGGCAGGGCTGGTGTCGGGGCGGCGGGGCAAGCGGTCGAACAACGCGATCGACCCGGCGGTGCGCTGTGCGGCGCTGGACCTGGTTCGCGGGCGCTACCCGGATTTCGGTCCGACCCTCGCTTGCGAGAAGCTGGTGGAGGCGCACGGTTTCAAGCTGTCGGCGGAGACGCTGCGGGGCTGGATGATCGAAGACGGGCTGTGGCGGCCGAAGGCGCGTCGGGAGGCGCGCGCGCATCCGAGCCGGCCGCGCCGGGATTGCCTGGGCGATCTGGTGCAGATCGACGGTTCGCCGCACGACTGGTTCGAGGACCGGGGGCCGCGGTGCGCGCTGATCGTGTACGTGGACGACGCGACGTCGCGGCTGCTGGCGATGGGGTTCTGGCCGGCGGAGACGACCGAGGCCTACATGGAGACGACGCGGGCGCATCTGGCGGCCCACGGGCGTCCGGTGGCGTACTACTCGGACCGCCACAGCATATTCCGGGTGAGCCTGCGGGGCCGGGAGGGTGGGTTGACGCAGTTCGGCCGGGCGCTGGGGACGCTGGACATCGCGCCAATCCACGCCGGCAGTCCGCAGGCCAAGGGCCGGGTGGAGCGGGCCAACCGGACGCTGCAGGACCGGCTGGTGAAGGAGATGCGGCTGCGTGGCATCTGCGGCATCGAGGCGGGGAACGCCTACCTGCCGGCGTTCATGGCGGACTACAACCGGCGTTTCGGCGTGGCGGCGCGCAACCCGGCGGACGCGCACCGGGCGGTGTTGCACAACGACCGGGAGCTGGATCTGATCCTGTGCGAGCAGCACGAACGCAAGCTGGCGAAGAACCTGTCGATCAGCTTCGAGGGCGACACCTACCAGGTGACCGGGCAAGGCCGGGGCTACCGGCTGCGGGGTGCCGCGGTGACGGTGTGCAAGGGCTGGAACGGCGCGGTGGCTGTGCTGCGCGACGGCCGCGAGCTGCCGGTCGAGTTGCTTGCCGGGGGCGGGGATCCGCCGCCGGTTGAGGATGGGAAGAGCGTGCGGTCGCGGGTGGACAGGGTCAAGGCGCGGCAGCGGTCCCGGCCGGACTGGAAGCCGCCACCGGACCACCCCTGGCGACGCTCTTTCAAGACCGGCGCGGGGGCGGCCGCCGGATAGCCGCGGCGCGGCCTTGCGCTCCGGTCGCTACGCTCCCTCCGCGCAAGGCCGAAGGGGACATCTCTACTTTGGAGAAAAGGGGACATTTCTACTTTGCTTTGACACCTGCCCGGTATAAAGCTGCCCGAAGGCATTACCCACATGTATACTTTCGATGGCATCCGGCCCAATGCCTGCGTCGTTCAGTGTACCTTCGACCACTTCACGCATAGCATCGCCAAGTTCCACATTTTCCTTGGCCCAGTTACGTGCGAAGTCGGTCTGGTATGCGCCTAGGATTGAAACCCCTGTCATTATTGCCCTCCGTTCATTTTGGAACACCAAGACCCTCCACATTCAACACTCCAGCGGATCAAGAAGCAGATATAGCTTGTATAAAGAAACCAAGTCAAGATGACCAAAGGGCCAAGCGTTCGATCAGCACCGCAGCCGTGACCTCGTCTCCCAGGACGCTCCCCCAATCCTAGGAACCTCTGCCTGCGGAATTCGGTCGATTTCATTAAATATGGCTCGATATTCGCCTCAATCCACCGGCCGACGAAACGGATGAGAGCGGATTTTCGCTCTCGCGACTTCCGAAGGCAGAGGCCCCTAGAGGACTTTGTTCAAGGTCAGCACCGTGGGGCGCATTCGAGAGGGCATTGACGAGCTGGAAGAACAGGGTGGCGTCGTCATGGATTTTTGGTCGGGGCGGCGGGATTTGAACCCACGACCACTTGACCCCCAGTCAAGTGCGCTACCAGACTGCGCCACGCCCCGTGACGGCCATGATAACCGGACCGTCGGATGGTTAGAAGCTTGACGATAACGGCAAAACGCCAACGCTCGCCGTGCGACCGCTGTTTGCCGGTGGGCGCGTACCGGGACGCGGGTTCTCATAGGGGTGGCGACCGTATCAAGAATTTAGGATGTCAAGCACGGCCTCCGCTTCGGTAATCAGCTCTTTGATTAATAAATGAGACTGAGCCCGCCCCTGGTCGTCTCCGCTGCTCGCCAAGTGCTGCCGCGCCCCGCTGATCGTAAACCCCTTATCGTAGAGCAAGGATCGAATTTGCCGCACAACCATTAGATCTTGGTACTGGTAGTAGCGCCGATTGCCGGTTCGCCGCACCGGTTTGATCTGCGGGAACTCCTGTTCCCAATAACGAAGTACATGGGGTTTAACGTCGCAAAGTTTGCTGACTTCGCCGATCTGGAAATACCGTTTGCCCGGTATCGGCGGCAACTCGGCCAGCGGCGCTTCAGCCATTGTAGCCTTCGACTCGGGCTTTCAGTTTTTGGCCGGGACGGAAAGTGACCACCCGTCGCGGGGTGATGGGGATTTCCTCGCCGGTTTTGGGGTTGCGGCCGGGCCGCGCGCCCTTGTCGCGCAAATCGAAATTACCGAAACCCGAAAGCTTCACCCGCCGGTTGTCTTCTAAGCATCGGGCCACTTCGCTGAAGAAGAGTTCCACAATCTCCTTCGCCTCGCGCTTGTTGAGACCGAGTTCCTCAAATAAGTGGTCGGCCATTTTTGCCTTGGTGAGTGCGCCCACAGATCATTCCCCCATAACGTACGAGCAACCCCGTACACTAACGCAGCCTAGCTCCTAATTTCGCCTCCAAGGCAGCGACCGCCTGTGCCACATACCCCGATATTTCGCCTTCCGTAAGAGTCGCCGATGGGTGCTGAAACGTCAACCCTATACCGATACTTTTTTTATTAGAATCAATGCCTTTTCCTCGATATACGTCAAAAACTCTTAAGTCTGTGAGAATTTCGCCCAAGGCTCTGGACAAGGTTGAGCGCACCAACGACACCGGTATGCTATCAGGAAGCACCAAGGCCAGATCGCGCCGTACACTGGGCACTTTGGCAATAGGTGAAAAGCGGCGCGGGCTATAAGACAAGACCCGCTTGCTCAATAACTCGAACACATAGAGGCCCGGCCCCAAATCGAGCCGATGCTCCAATTCCGGATGCAACCTACCGATGCGGCCAGCCGGCTTACCGTCAACGACGACAGCCGCTCGTTGGCCGGGATGCAAGATCGCGTCATCACCCGGCTCAAAGACGGCATTTTGCACACCGGCCCACTCAAGCAACCGCTCCACAGAGCCCTTGGCATCAAAGAAATCGAGCTGCTCCGCGGCCGCATGCCAACTCTGGGCGGCGCGCTCACCCCACAATAGGCCACCAAGCATTGAGAACTGTTCGATATGGCCACCATTTCCCGGGGTCTTTTTGAAACAGAGCCCGAGTTCAAAGAGTTTGACGCTGGTTTGCTGGCGCTGCCGGTTGAAACGCAGGGCACCGACGAGGCCCGGCAACAAATTGGTGCGCATCACCGATTGTTCGACCGACATGGGATTGGCCAGGGCGAGCGCCTCGCTGCCCGGGTCGAGCAGATCTTGCACAACCGGATCGACAAAGCTGTAGGTAATGGCCTCCTGGTAGCCGGATGCGGCCATGAGACGCTTGATGGCCTGTTCGCTGCTGCGCCGCCGGGGAACCGAGCGCAAACTCAAGGGAGCGGTGGGCAGCTGGCTCGGGATCTGGTCGTATCCATAGATGCGGCAAACCTCCTCGATCAAATCCGCTTCCAGACGGATATCGAAACGGTGGCTTGGTGCGGCTACCCGCCAAATAACGCCGGCATCTTCAAACAGGGTACGTTCGAGTATCTTGAAGTCGAGACGGGCCAAGGCCTGGTCCACCGCGTCCGGCGCTATGGCCACACCCGCGAGCGCATCAAGGCGAGCTTGGCGCAACTCGATAATCGGGCAATCCGGCAAGCTGGCCCGGTCTACCGCTTCCACCACCGGCCCGGCGCGCCCTCCGGTTATGTCGAGCAATAGCTGCGTGGCGCGTTCCATGGCCTCGGCCTGTAATTCGAAATCCACGCCACGCTCATAACGATGCGATGCATCCGTGTGCAGACCCAAGCGACGAGCCGCGCCGGCAACGACCAGCGGCGTGAAAAAGGCACATTCCAGAAAGACATTGACCGTTTCGCCACCGACACCACTGCGCTCACCGCCCATGACGCCCGCTACGGCCACCGGTCCGGCGGCATCTGTAATCAACAGCGTATCGGTGGTGGGCGTTATAACACGGCCATCCAATAGTTCGAGTGTTTCTCCCGATTGGGCACGGCGCACGACAATGCCGCCGACCAGCCGATCAAGGTCAAAGGCATGCATGGGCTGGCCGAGTTCGGCCATCACATAGTTGGTCACATCAACGACCGGATCAATGCTGCGGAAACCGCAGCGCCGTAAGCGCTCCCGCATCCAAAAAGGTGTCGCGACGTCCAAATTGATGTTCTGGATCACCCGGCCCAGATAGCGCGGGCAAGCGGCGCTGTCCGCCAACCTGACCGGGAAGGTGGCATCAACCGTCGCGGGGACGGGTTCGATGGGTTGTTGACGCACAGGCAGGTTGTTCAGCACACCCACTTCTCGCGCAAGACCGCGCAGGCCGAGGCAGTCGCCGCGGTTTGGCGTTAAATCTAAGTCTATGCTGACATCATCAAGCGCCAGGGCCGCGATCAGGCTGGCGCCGATGGCGTGGCTTTCCGCCAATTCGATAATGGTGTCCGCTTCCGTCCCCATACCGAGTTCGGCGGCACTGCACAACATGCCCGCCGAAAGAACACCGCGTAAATCCAGTTGCTCGATCCTAGTGTCCTCGGGCAGCACCGCACCAACCTGCGCATAGGCGGAAATCAAACCGGAGCGCGCATTGGATGCACCGCAAACCACCTGATGCCGCGCCGCGCCGTCAAAGACGGTGCAAATCCGCAACTTCGGCGCGTTGGGGTGTGGTTCTACCGCTTCAATGCGCGCAACCAGGACCCCTTGCAGGGCCCCGGCAACCGCTGCCAAGCCGTCCACCTCGAGGCCCGCCATGGTGAGTTGGTCGAGCAGCGCGGCCCGGTCAATCGGAGGATCAACCCACTCACGCAGCCAAGCCTCGTTGAATTTCATGATTTAAGTTATCGGAGGTTGGCGAGGTATGGCCTTGGACCGGCAAGCTCTGTCTTGGACGGGGCGGGACTCGGTTTGGGATTCGGCAGCAAACGGGCCTGTGGGGTTTCCCTGGCCGCGCCGTTTAGCTTGCTCCATACCCTCTCGTACAGCAGGAGGCGGGTACCCGGCGCGGCAAGGAAAACCCCACAGGCCCGCTCTTTCGCGAGGGGCCGGGGTTGTCGCTTGGTTAGTTGAATTGGCGGAGGAAGCGCAGATCATTTTCAAAAAACAGACGGTTGTCGCTTACCTCGTAGAGCAGCATCGCGAGTCGGTCGGCCCCCATGCCGAAAGCAAAGCCCGACCAGGATTCCGAATCGATGCCCGACATCTCCAAGGCATTCGGATGCACTAGGCCGCAACCCATGATTTCGAGCCAGCCGGTGTGGCTGCATACCCGACAGCCCTCGCCCAAGCAATGCACACACTGCATATCCACCTCGGCAGACGGCTCCGTGAACGGGAAGTAGGAGGGCCGAAAGCGCAGGGCGAGGTCTTTTTCAAAAAAACGTCGTACAAAATCCGTCACCGTGCCCTTGAGATGGGCAAAGCTGATGCCGCGATCAACGATCAAGCCCTCAATCTGGTGAAACATGGGCGAATGGGTGAGATCGCTTTCGCGTCGATAGACGCGACCAGGGCAAATTACGCGAATGGGCGGTGCTTGCGATTCCATGGTGTGTACCTGGGCCGGCGAGGTATGGGTGCGCAGCAAGTTGCCGTCGTTGAAGTAGAAGGTATCGTGCATGGAGCGTGCGGGATGGTGCGGCGGAATGTTAAGCGCCTCGAAATTGTGATAGTCGTCCTCGATTTCCAGACCGGAGACCACCTCGTACCCCGCCCCCGTGAAAATCTCTTCGACCCGTGCCATGACTTGCGTGACGGGGTGTAGGCCACCGCTTGTCGGGCACCGTCCGGGCAAGGTGATATCCACCGCCTCGGTATCCATGGAATCGGCAAGCTGTTCTTGACGTAGAGCCTGTTTATGGGCGGCGATGGCGGTTTGCAGGCTCTCTTTGGCGGCGTTAATGGCCGCCCCCGCTTGCGGACGCTTGGCGGCGTCCATACGGCCCAAGGATTTCAACAGCGCGGTTAGTTGCCCTTTTCGGCCAAGATAGCGAACGCGCACCGCCTCCAAACCAACTTCGTCCCGCGCCTCTTTGACGGCGGTGAGCGCTTCGTCCAAGACCTCGTCAACGTTCATGCGACGCAGCCACTGGCGCACGGTCGCCGTGTGGCACTTTATGCGGCCAACGCGGCCTTGGCCTGCTCGGTAAGGGCTTGGAAAGCCTCCTTTTCGTGCATGGCGAGATCCGCCAAAACACGCCGGTCTACATCGATATTGGCCTGTTTGAGGCCAGCGATGAGGCGGCTGTAGGAGAGACCGTGCAGGCGGGCGGCGGCGTTGATGCGAATGATCCATAGGGATCGGAACTGGCGTTTACGCTGGCGGCGGTCGCGGTAGGCGTACTCGCCTGCGCGAATTACCGCCTGTTTAGCGACTTTGAAGGTGCGGCTGCGGGCACCGTAATAGCCCTTGGCCTGCTTCAAAATCTTCTTGCGGCGCGCGCGGGAGGCAACGCTACGGCTTGCTCTGGGCATCTATGGCTCTCCTGTTATTGTCCGGGGCCTTGTTTAGCGGGCCTTTTTAGGCAACATGCTGTGCAGGCGTGCCCTGTCCGCCGCGGATACCTTTTCCAAGCCGCGCAATTGCCGCTTCCGCTTCTGCGGTTTTTTGGTGAGAATGTGGTTTCGATTCACTTTACGGTGCTTGAATCCCGAGGCGGTACGCCGGAATCGTTTAGCGGCACCCCGATTGGTTTTTAGCTTCGGCATATCCCGCTCTGTGCTCCAAATTGCTATTTACTGTTGCCGGGGCGCTTTACAGGGCAATCAAAAAACCGCCGCTTCATCAATGCAATCCCCGCGCCCGCTTGGATGCATCATCAATGGTCCGGGCCAGCCCCGACCCGTAGCGGCAAATTAAGCTGGCTTAGGGTTCGGCTCGCTTGGCTTTCATCCGCTTTTTCGGCGCGAGCACCATGACAACCTGGCGCCCCTCGAACTTGGGCTGTGCCTCAACGGAACCGTACTCGGCCAAATCCGATTCGACACGGGACATCAGTTGCATGCCAATTTCCGGGTGAACCATTTCCCGGCCGCGGAAGCGCAACGAAATCTTTGCCTTGTCGCCATCCTCAAGGAATCGAATCAAGTTGCGCAGCTTAACCTGATAGTCGCCCTCCTCAGTGCCGGGGCGAAATTTCATCTCCTTAACCTGGATCTGCTTCTGCTTCTTGCGCTGGGCCGCTCGATTTTTCTTGAGATCGAACAGGTGTTTGCCGTAGTCGAGCACCTTGACGACAGGCGGCTCGGCATCCGGCGCAATCAAGACGAGATCCATGCCATCGCGCTTGGCCTCGCCTAATGCGTCTTCGCGGGAAACGATACCAACCTGGTGGCCATCCGAAGCGATCAAGCGCACATTTCGAGCTTGAATCTCTTCGTTGAGAAGGGAGCGCTCAAACCGCTTGCCGACCTTTTTAATTGGTGCTCTCCATATATACCCTAGATTAGCCAAAATTGCCGCCCATCCGGCGCGATGCGGCATTTTACTGCCAGGCTTGGCCCTGTACAACCGCATGAGCCGGCCATCCGCCCCGAAGCTTCAGGGTCAACGAGAACCTTGTATCGCAGTACCGATGCTTGGATGCAGAGCGGGTCTGTGTGGCTTACCTTGTGGCCAGATCGCGCAAACCAGCTGCTATCCAATGGAACTTGCCGAACGGGCATGCGTCGGTTTGACCGGATCAACTTATATATACCCGGAACGGGCACCTTGCCGTATGCTAGGAGCCTCTGCCTTCGGAATTCGCGGCTGCAAAGCCGCTCTCATCCGCCCCGTCGGCCGCTCGATTTCGTTGCATATGGCATGATATTCGCCTCAATCGAGCAGCCGACGGGACGACGATAGCGAATTTTCGCTTTCGCGAATTCCGCAGGCAGAGGCTCCTAGGAGGCGGACGTTAACAGGCGCGTAGCTCAGTTGGTTAGAGCGCTACCTTGACATGGTAGAAGTCGGCGGTTCGAATCCGCCCGCGCCTACCAATAATCCTGACGGCGCAGGCTCCTAGGGTTGCAAGCGCCGCACAGACCAGCCTTCCGATGCGCTTTTCACATATTGGAAACGGTCGTGCAAGCGCCCGGGCCGGCCCTGCCAAAATTCGTATTCGTCCGGGCAAAGCCGGTACCCACCCCAATGCCGCGGCCGCGGTGGCGCACCGTTTCCGTAACGCCGCCGCAGCTGCGCCACGGCGCTATCCAAAGACTCCCGATTCTGTACCGGTGCCGATTGGGTTGAGGCGGCGGCGGCAAAGCGGCTGTCTTGGGGACGGCTGTTGAAGTACCGTTCCGATGTTTCGGCTTCCAGTTGCTCCACCCGCCCGCTAATGCGAACCTGGCGATCAAAATCCTGCCAATAAAAGGCAATCGCGGCGTGCGGGTTCGCCGCTAACTCCACGCCTTTGCGGCTACGATAGTCCGTATACCAACAGAAACCGGCCGCATCAAAGTGTTTGAGCAACACAATGCGCACGGACGGGGCACCGTCCCGTCCCACCGTGGCCAAGGCCATCGCCGTCGCATCCTTGATGCCGGTGTCCGTCGCGGTGCGCAGCCAGTGCGCGAATTGGTCGAGCGGGTTTTGGGCGAGGTGCGCCCGCCGCAAGGCCCGGCCACTGTATTCCCGGCGTAGCTGCCGTTCATCGAATGAACCGTTCACAAACCCAATACCGGTGCGCCGGGAGCCTGTGCGCTTTGCGCATCAAGCAGCCGTTCGTCGCGAATACAACGAATTCGGTCGCGCACCTCGGCGGCCTGTTCAAACTCAAGATTTCTGGCGTGTTCCAGCATTTGTTTTTCCAAATCGTCGAGTAGCTTGCCGAGCGTTTTGGGGTCGTCCGGCACAGACGCCAGGGCGCTGCGCGCCCCCGCTGTTCGCCGCAGCGATTTGCGCGCTTCTCCCGGCCCCGGCGCACGCGCACCTTCCATCACGTCGGCCACCTCTTTGCGAATGGTGCGTGGCGTGATGCCATGGGTTTTGTTGAACGCCAACTGTTTGGCGCGGCGGCGCTCCGTTTCATCGATAGCCCGCCGCATCGAGCCGGTGATTTGATCCGCGTAAAGAATGGCCCGGCCATTGACGTTGCGGGCGGCGCGACCGATGGTCTGAATCAGCGAGCGTTCGGCCCGCAGGAAACCTTCCTTGTCGGCATCGAGTATGGCCACCAGCGAGACCTCCGGAATATCGAGACCTTCGCGCAGCAGGTTGATGCCAACCAAGACATCGAACTTGCCCATGCGCAAGTCGCGCACGATTTCCATACGCTCCACCGTATCAATGTCGGAGTGCAGATAGCGCACGCGAACGTCGTGGTCGTCCAAATAATCCGTCAGGTCTTCCGCCATGCGCTTGGTTAGGGTGGTGACCAGCACACGCTCCCCGCGTGAGACAGTCGCATTAATCTCACCAAACAGATCCTCTACCTGGGTAGTGGCCGGCCGCACCCTAAGGTCGGGGTCCACCAGACCGGTGGGCCGCACGACCTGCTCGACCACCTGCCCCGCATATTCTCCCTCGTAGGGGCCGGGTGTCGCCGATACGAAAATAGTCTGCGGACTCAGCCGCTCCCATTCATCGAACCGCAACGGCCGATTGTCCAGCGCCGAGGGCAGACGGAAGCCGTATTCCACCAGCGTTTCCTTGCGCGAGCGATCGCCGCGATACATGCCGCCGATCTGCGGAACCGTGACGTGCGATTCATCAATGACCAGCAGGGCGTTCGCGGGCAGATAATCGAACAGTGTCGGCGGCGGTTGCCCGGCTCGGCGGCCGGAAAGGTAGCGGGAGTAATTCTCGATGCCGGAGCAATAACCCAGTTCCTTAATCATTTCCAAATCGAAGCGTGTGCGCTGCTCCAGGCGTTGCGCCTCGACGAGTTTGTTTTGCCCCTGCAGATCACGCACGCGCTCGCGCAACTCTTCGCGAATGTCGTCGAGCACGTTCAGTATCCGCTCACGCGGGGTGACGTAATGGGATTTGGGAAACACCGTAAAGCGCGGCACCCGATTGGTCACTTCGCCGGTCAGGGGGTCGAACACCGACAGGTTTTCAATTTCGTCATCGAACAGTTCCACCCGCAGCGCTTCCTTCTCCGACTCGGCGGGAAAGATGTCCACCACGTCGCCGCGCACCCGATAGGTGCCGCGCTGAAAGGCGACATCGTTGCGCGTGTATTGCAATTCGGCGAGCCGATGCACGATATAACGCTGATCGATGCGGTCACCCCGATCAAGGTGCAGCACCATTTGCAGGTACGACTGCGGGTCGCCGAGGCCATAGATGGCAGACACCGAAGCGACGATGATGGTATCGCGACGCTCAAGCAGCGCCTTGGTGGCTGACAGGCGCATCTGCTCGATGTGCGCGTTAATGGAGGCGTCCTTCTCGATATAGGTATCCGACGACGGTACATACGCCTCCGGCTGGTAGTAGTCGTAGTAGGAAACGAAGTACTCCACGGCGTTATGCGGAAAGAAGGCGCGAAATTCCCCGTATAGCTGGGCGGCGAGCGTTTTGTTGGGTGCCAGCACCAGGGTCGGCCGCCGCACCGCCTGCACAATATTGGCGATGGTGAAGGTCTTTCCGGAGCCGGTGACGCCGAGCAGCGTTTGATGACTCAGACCAGACGCCAACCCCTCCACCAGCCCTTTGATGGCCGAAGGTTGATCGCCGGCCGGCTTGAAGCCGGCAACAACTTGAAAATCTGCGAGGGAGAGCGCCATGTCCGCTTATCTTAATACCTTCAGCCCCAAGCTTCGCCCCCTAGGCGTCTCTGCCTTCGAGATTTGCAGCCGCGAATCCCGAAGGCAGAGGCGCCCAGCGCGGCAAGGGAAACCCCGGAAGCCCGCTCGCTGCCGAGCACTAAGCATAGACCCCCCCATGCAAGAAAACCCAGGTCACACCGTTGCGCAGGGAACAACACCCAATTCCCGGGAAAGAGTGAGTCCGAGGGGTTTCCCTTGCCGCGCCGTTAAGCTCGCTCCATGCCCTCTCACATAAGCGGGAAGCGGGTGCCCAGCGCGGCAAGGGAAACCCCTCGGACTCACTCGCTGTCCGCTGACAGTCATAAAAATCTCACGCCATAAGTTGGCGAGACAACCGGGCCAACAAGGCGCACCCGCTTCACATCAGGGCGTTTTCCGCTAGAATTTGCGCCCTTTTGCCACTGTCATGCTCAAGGGAGAGGCGTTTTGGCAGCCGAGCTTACCGAACAAATCAAGCATGTTGTACGCTTCGCGGGGGATTCCGGCGACGGTATTCAACTGCAGGGTCAGCAATTCACCGTGGCATCGGCGCTGGCTGGCCACGATGTCGCCACCCTACCGGACTTTCCGGCGGAAATTCGGGCACCGGCCGGCACCCGCTATGGCGTCTCCGCCTTCCAGATACAATTCGGCGGCGAACGGGTTACCACGCCGGGTGATGCGCCGGACGTGCTCATTGCCTTCAACCCCGCCGCCCTTGTCGTCAACCTGCCGAACCTGGCCCCCGGCGCGCTGGTCATCGTCGATACGGGTGCGTTCACCGCACAACGCCTGAAACGAGCGGGCCTCGACGCCAATCCACTGGAAGACGGCACCCTGGAACCCTATCGGGTTTGTCCAATCGACATTGCCACCTTGAACTTGGCGGCCGTTAAGCCCTTTGGTCTGGGTGCCAAGGATTCCGCCCGCTGCAAAAATTTCTGGGCGCTCGGTCTCGTGCTGTGGATGTTCGATCAACCGCGCGACCCGACGGAGCACTGGATACAGCAACGCTTCGCGGGCAACGAGGCCGTGCGCAACGCCAACCTGGCGGCGCTCAACGCCGGGCACGCCTATGGCGAAACCGTGGAAATGCAACATGTTCTGTCGCGCCAACCGATCCCGCAAGCGCCCCTCAAGGCCCTGCAATACCGCACCGTCACCGGTGCCGAGGCGTTGGCGTTGGGTATCGTCGCGGCGGGCGAGTTGGCCGATATCGATCTGTTGTTCTGCTCCTACCCCATTACCCCCGCCTCCGCCCTGCTACACCATCTGACCGGCTTGGACGAAGCCGGTGTGGCGACCTTCCAAGCGGAGGACGAGATTGCGGCCATTTGTGCCGCCATTGGCGCCTCCTACGCGGGCAAACTTGGGGTGACGTCGAGTTCCGGCCCCGGCATTGCCCTGAAAACCGAGGCCCTGGGTTTGGCGGTGGCCGCGGAACTGCCACTGTTGGTCATCAATTCCCAGCGCGCCGGACCATCCACCGGCATGCCGACGAAAACGGAACAGAGCGACCTCTATCAGGCCGTCTACGGACGCAACGCCGATACGCCGCTCGCGGTCCTGGCCGCCCATTCGCCCGCCGATTGTTTCACCACCGCGGTTGCCGCCGTGCGTATCGCCCTGCGGCACATGACCCCGGTTATCCTGCTCACTGATGGCTACATCGCCAACGCCTCGGAATTGTGGCCGATTCCCGATATCGAGGGATTCGAGCCCATCGCCCACAACAAACCGGCCGCATCGGGCACCGCCGACATTTGGGAGCGCGACCCGGCCACCCTCGCCCGATTATGGGCAACACCCGGCGACCAGCGGCACTTGCATCGCATTGGCGGCCTCGAAAGAGACATCGAAACAGGCCATATTTCCTACGATGCCGCCAACCACCAAGCCATGACCGACATGCGCAAGCGCAAGATTGAAAAAATCGCCGATTTTGTGCCCGACCAGAGCATCGAACTGGGTATTCCGGGTGGGCTGGCCGTGGTCGGTTGGGGTTCGACCTATGGTGCGATCTATCAAGCAGTTAAGGAAAGCTTGAACGATGGTCTTAGGGTTGCCCACATCCATCTCAGACATCTAAACCCATTGCCGCCAAATCTGGGTAGCTTGCTGGCGGATTTCGACAACCTACTGGTGCCGGAGCTGAATACCGGGCAATTGGCCACCCTGCTGCGTGATCGATTACTCACCGAGGCGGCACAACTGAACAAGGTGACGGGCCAGCCGTTCCAAGTGGCCGAATTAAAAACCGCCATCGCCGGCCTCGCGGGGCCGCGTATTCGGGAGGCGGCGGCACATGGCTAAACTGGATTACAAAGCGTTCGCCACCGACCAGGAAGTGCGCTGGTGTCCGGGCTGTGGCGACTATTCGATATTGAAGGCCGTACAGCGGTCGCTGGCGGAGGCTGGCGCCAAGCCGGAGAACACCGTCTTCATCTCCGGCATCGGCTGTGCGTCGCGCCTGCCCTACTACATCGAAAGCTATGGCTTCCACACCATTCACGGACGAGCCCCGGCGATCGCCACCGGTGTCAAGCTGGCCAATCCCGGCCTCGACGTCTGGGTGATTACCGGTGACGGCGATGGCCTCTCCATCGGCGGCAACCATCTCCTGCACAGCCTGCGCCGCAACCTAGACCTGAACATCCTGCTGTTCAACAATGAAATCTACGGGCTGACCAAGGGACAGTATTCACCCACTTCGCGTCCCGGCACCAAGAGTCCCTCAAGCCCGAACGGTTCGGTGGACATGCCTGTGCAACCGGGTCGTTTCGCCATCGGCGCCGGCGCCACCTTTGTGGCGAAGGCAGTGGATGTCGATCAGCAACGGTTGCCGGGGCTGCTCAACGAGGCCCGTTCCCACCGGGGGGCGGCCTTTGTGGAAATTCTGCAAAACTGCATTGTTTACAACAAAGATGTTTTCGACAGCGTGGCCAATCGAAAAACCGCCGCCGACCATCAGATTCATGTGCAACACGGGCAACCGCTGTTCTATGGCCAAGGCAACCGCAAGGGCCTACGTCTCAATCCACACCGGCTTGCCCTTGAAAGCGTGATGGTCGGCGAGGACGGTATCGACGCGGCCGACGTGCTTGTCCACGATGAGACCAACAGTGCGCTCGCGCACCTGTTATTGGGCATGGAAGCGCCGCTGCCGACAGCCTTGGGTGTTATTCACCGGCGCACCGCCGCGAGCTTTGAGCAGTCGTTCTGGCAGGCCAAATCGCCAACCCGGCGACAACGAGTAGCGCATCTGTTGCAGCGGGGCAACCTGGTTGATCGGCGCTGAACCCCTCGATTTGCAAAGGGTACAGGCCGCAGATGCCGATACACCGAGCAACATCCTGACAGATAGAGCGGTCCTGCGGGTTTTCCCTTGCCGCGCCGTTCAGCTCGCTCCATGCCCCCTCACATAAGCGGGAAGCAGGTGCCCAGCGCGGCAAGGGAAACCCCGAAGGCCAGCTCGCTACCAAGCGATACAACCTATCAAGCACTCTCGCGGCTCGCTAAGGCGCAGGCACCCAGTGCCGGAATAGCAAAATCCGGTGGAGGGAGTAACATTAGCCCGGCTGCCCTACTCATCCGCAAACCAGGAGATTAGATCGATGGCTTCGCCCGCTGCCAACCTGCTTTCGGTTTCCCTCGAGGACAAGTACGCGCTGGAGAAGGGGCGGGCCTATATGACCGGGGTTGAGGCCCTGGTGCGGCTACCCATCATGCAGCAACAACGGGACCGGGCGCGTGGGCTGAATACCGCGGCCTTCGTCTCCGGCTACCGGGGCTCTCCGGTCGGTGGCCTCGACCAGGCGATGTGGAAAGCAAGACCTTGGCTGGCGGAACACAATATCCACTTCAACCCCGGCCTGAACGAGGATCTGGCGGCAACATCGGTTTGGGGTAGCCAACAAGCCAATCTCTTTGACGGCGCTCGCTACGACGGCGTGTTCGGCATGTGGTACGGCAAGGGGCCGGGCGTGGACCGCAGTGTGGATGCCATTAAGCACGCCAACGCCGCGGGCACGTCCCGCTACGGCGGCGTACTGGCCGTGGCGGGCGATGACCATGCAGCCAAATCATCCACCCTGCCACACCAGTCGGAACATGTGTTTATCGGCACATCCATACCGGTGTTGAACCCCGCCAATGTCCAAGAAGTGCTGGATCTCGGCCTCTGTGGTTGGGAATTGTCGCGCTACAGCGGCTGCTGGGTGGCGCTGAAAGCCATCACCGATACCATGGATTCCGCCATTTCCGCCGACATCGACCCCGACCGGGTGCAAATCGCCATTCCCAACGAGTTCGAATTGCCCGAGGGCGGGGTGCATATCCGCTGGCCCGATTCCTGGCACGATCAGGAACTGCGCCTCAATAAGTACAAGATCTACGCCGCCCGTGAATTCGTCCGGGTTAACGGACTCAACCGTATCGTGCTCAATAGCCCCAAGGCGCGTTTCGGCATTATCACTACCGGCAAGGCGTATCTCGACGTGATGCAGGCGTTGCAAGATATCGGCATAGACGAAGCCTGTGCCGCCGCCATCGGCATTCGCGTCTACAAGTTGGCCATGAGTTGGCCGCTGGAACCCACCATGACGCACACCTTCGCCGACGGGCTTGAGGAGATTTTGGTGGTGGAAGAGAAGCGTTCCATTGTAGAGGATCAACTGACGGGGCAACTCTACAATTGGCCCGTCTCAAAACGGCCCCGGGTCGTCGGCGAATACGATGAACAGGGGCGTGAACTCCTGCCCAGCTACGGCGAACTGACCCCGGCGTCCGTGGCCCGCGCCATAGCCGGCCGCATTCGGCATTTCCACGATTCCGATAGTGTGCGGGCGCGGCTTGACTTCCTGGATCGCAAGGAACGCACACTGGCCCAACCACGCAAGGTCGCTGAACGCACACCGCATTTTTGCTCCGGTTGCCCACACAACAGTTCGACCCGTGTACCCGACGGCAGCCGCTCCATTGCCGGCATTGGTTGCCATTTTATGGCCCTCTGGATGCCCGACCGGCCCACGCTAACCTTCACGCAGATGGGCGGGGAAGGTGCTCCCTGGATTGGCCAGGCACCCTTTACGGATACCGACCATATCTTTCAAAACCTTGGTGACGGCACCTACAACCACTCCGGCATTCTCGCCATCCGCGCGGCGCGGGCGGCGGACGTCAACATAACCTATAAGATTCTCTGCAACGACGCTGTGGCCATGACCGGCGGGCAACCCGTTGACGGCGAATTCTCTGTTGAAAATCTAATCCATCAACTGCGCGGGGAGGCAATTGAGCGCATCGCCCTGGTCAGTGACGAACCCGGCGCTTGGCGAGGCAAATTCGCCGACATTCCCGGCTTCAGCCTGCACCACCGGGACGAGATAGACGCTCTGCAGTTGGAACTGCGTGAGGTCAAGGGCGTTTCGGTGCTTGTCTATCAGCAAACCTGTGCCGCCGAAAAGCGCCGTCGCCGCAAGCGTGGCCAGGTGCCTGACCCGGCCAAGCGCGTGTTCATCAATGACGCGGTCTGTGAAGGCTGCGGTGATTGCAGCCGGGTTTCAAATTGTCTCTCGGTGGTGCCATTGGAGACGGAACTCGGGCGCAAGCGCAAAATCGACCAGAGCGCCTGCAACAAGGATTACAGCTGTGTGAAGGGGTTCTGTCCGAGTTTCGTAACCGTACAGGGCGGCGAATTGGCAAAGCGGCCCGGCCTGGTTGCGGCGACCAGCACGGCCGAGCCCGGCGGCGATTCCTTCGCCATGCCGCCCGAACCCGAACTGCCCGACCTGGAAGTACCCTGGGGAAGCATTGTGACCGGTGTCGGAGGCACCGGTGTGATAACCGTCACCGCCCTAATCGCCATGGCCGCGCACATGGAAGGCAAGGGCTGTGCCACCATGAATCAAACCGGGCTCGCACAAAAATTCGGCGCCGTCGTTAGCCATGTGCGGGTCGCCCGAAAACAAAACGACATCAAGACCGTACGCATTGCCGCCGGCGATGCCGACCTGGTACTCGGCTGCGACCTCGCCGTGGCCTCCGCCTCGGAAGCACTGACCACGGTTGATACCGAGCGATCAAGCGCGGTGGTGAATTGCGCGGAGGTGCCGAATGCGGCCTTCGTGCTCGATCCGGATGCCGAATTCCTGACCGCGGAGATGCAGCAGACCATCCGCGAGGAAGTGGGCGAGGAGCGCTGCCACTTTGTCGACTCCACCGGCATCGCCAGCGAACTGCTTGGCGATGCCATCGCCAGCAATCTGTTCCTGCTCGGATTCGCTTGGCAAAAGGGCCTGGTTCCGGTGAGCCAAGTCGCATTGGAACGAGCCATCGAAATCAACGGCGTCGCCGTGGAACTCAATAAGCAGGCGTTTTTGTGGGGACGCCGGGCTGCCCACGAGCCCGAGCGCGTTCTGGGGTTGGTGGAAAGCCGCCTGCGCAAGCCCCGCCGCTTGACGTTGGACGAGCTGATCGCCGACCGGGAAGAGCGGCTGACGGCTTATCAGAACACCGACTATGCGGCGACTTACAGCGATTGCTTGGCACGAGTGCGGCAACAGGACGCCGACCCGGCTTTGCGCTTAACCCGGGCTGTTGCCAAGTCACTCTATAAATTAATGGCCTACAAAGACGAATACGAAGTGGCGCGCCTCTACAGCGACGGCGAATTCAAGCGCAAACTGAAGGCGCAGTTCAGCGGCAACTACAGGCTGCGCTTGCATCTGGCACCCCCCTTGCTCGCCAAGCGTGACCCGAGTACCGGCCACCTTATAAAACGCGAACTGCCCGGCTTCACGCTCCATGTCTTTACCCTGCTGGCGAAGCTGAAATTTCTGCGTGGCACCGCCCTGGACATCTTCGGCTTCACCAGTGAACGGCGGCGCGAACGCCGGGATATCGCCGACTACCGCGCCCTGATCGACGAGCTGCTCGCCAACCTGACAACGACGCGATACAACATCGCTGTACAATTAGCCGAATTACCGCTGCAACTGCGCGGTTTCGGTCACGTCAAGGACGCAAACCGCGCCAAGCTGGATTTGCAGCGAAAACCACTGCTGGCCGCACTGCGTGGAGAAAGCGTTGTTAAGGTTGTTGAGCAGGTGGCCTGAGTTTTCCATCCATTGACACCGACAGCCCGCAAAATTAGGGATCTACATACTTGTCGCCACCTTTAGCAGGGTCGCTTTGTCACAGGGGCCCCTGTGGTCGTGGGAGTCGAGTCAATAAACCCCTAGCGTTCGGCATCGGTCAACGCCCGCCAAGGGTGTGGCTCCATTGGTCTGCCCCATCGCTTTGCCGGAACGACGGAAATGACAGCAATGAAAGAGAAGTTCATCATTCCCGGCTTGGTCATTCTGGCGTCACTGTTCGGTGCCGCCGTGCTCATGGCCACCAGCCCGCGGATAGAGCCGAGCGATCCCGCGCCCGTGCCGCCCACCGTGCGCGTTCGCGATGTGCAGCCCGAACCGGTAAGGCTCAGGGTGCATTCTCAGGGCACGGTGACGCCAAACACCCAAAGCCGATTGATCCCCGAGGTTTCCGGGCGCATCACCTGGATATCCGACGCCCTGGTCAACGGTGGATATTTCCAGCGGGGCGAAGCGTTGCTGAGGCTCGACGACACCAACTATCGCTCGAACCTGAAACGCGCGGAAGCCACCCTCACCCGCGCCCAAGCCCAGTATGAACATGCGCGGTTCGAATTCGAGCGCATGCAAAGCCTGGAGCAACGGCGTTTGGCAAGCCGCTCGCAAATGGAGGCGGCGCAACGCGATTTCCGGGTCGCCGAAGCCGCTCTGCAAGACGCCACCGCCAATCTTGAACAGGCCAAGCTGGAGTTGGCGCGCACCGTTGTCAAAGCACCCTTCACCGGCTTGGTGCGCGATGAATCCGTGGATATCGGCCAGTTGGTCGGCCCCGGCTCCCCGGTCGCCACCATTTACGCCACCGACCGATTGGAGGTGCGCCTGCCGGTGGCGGACCGGCAATTGGAGTTTCTCAACCTGCCCGTGGGTCATCGCGGTGAATTGCCCGTCAACCAGCAACCCGCTGTCACCCTGACGGCGGATTATGCGGGGCGCAAGCTATCCTGGAGCGGCAAGATCGTGCGTGAGGAAGCACAGATCGATACGTCCAGCCGCATGGTCAATATCGTCGCGCGTATCTCCAGTGCCGACGAAACCTCACTGCCCGCAGTGGGCCTGTTCGTCAATGCCGACATTGAGGGGCTGTTGGTGAACGATCTTGTCGTATTGCCGCGCAACGCGCTGCACTCCGGCAACCGGATGCTGGTTGTCGATACGGACAATCGCCTGCGCTTCCGAACGGTGCAGCCGTTGCGCCTGTATCAGGACGATGTGCTCATCAAGGCGGGCCTCGACGCTGGCGAGCGGGTTTGCGTATCCCCCATACAAACCCCCATCGACGGCATGGTCGTCAATCCGGTGGCCGATAACCAGGCCGCAAGCTAAGGGCCTAACGAAGCGATGTCTCGGTAGTGGCTCAATTTGGAAAATCTTCGTTACCGCAGCCCAAAGCGGGCTTGGTCTCCGCGGCGGCGGAAATTAAAACTGAGCCACTACCGATGTCTCGGCCGACTTGGGTTATGCGGTTGCTCATTTGCATGACGAGGGAGCTAAGCGCACCAGGGGATGGCGAGCGGACCCCCCGGTGGGGCTTCCCTTGCGGCGCGTTCAGCTTGTCCCATCCCCGCTCATCCCGCAGGAAGCGGGTGCCCTGCACCGCAAGGGAAGCCCGGGGGTCCGCTCTTTCCCAAGAGCCGATGCATGTTGCAAGTTTCGGTGTGCCGGCACAGCGGCGCATAGCAATGCGCTGGTTCGGAAACTAGCCCCATCATGCACACAGCCATCGCCTGGTTTGTCCGCAACCCGGTCGCGGCCAATCTGTTGATGGCCGTGTTGTGCGTTGGCGGCCTGCTGGCGCTGCTCACCGTCAATCAGGAGGAGTTCCCCTCCTTCGACGTGCGCGTGGTCAACATCAACGTACCCTATCTGGGCGCGGCACCCGTGGAAGTCGAACAGGGCGTTTGCATCCGTGTTGAAGAGGCCATTGAGGCCGTGGAGGGGATCGACAAAATCCACACGATGGCTACCGAGGGTGCCTGTCAAATCAATGTGGAACTGGAAATAGACGCCAACTCCACCGTGGCCCTTAACGAGATCAAGGGTCGCGTTGATGGCATCAACAGCTTTCCCGAGGAAATTGAAAGACCCGTCGTTTCCATGATGGCGTTAACGCGCGAAGTGTTGCATGTGACGCTCTCCGGCAATGCCGAAGAGCGGGTGCTCAAGGAAGTTGCCCAAGGTGTGCGCGACGATCTTGTCGCCATTGAGGGCGTCTCCCAGGTCGGGATCAACTACATTCGGCCCTATGAGATATCCATAGAGGTTCCCGAGTACACCCTGCGGCGCCACGGGCTGACCCTCGACCATGTGGTGCGCGCCGTGCGCGACAGCTCATTGGACATGCCCGGCGGTGCCATCAAGGCGCGTGATGGCGAAATCCTGATTCGCTCCAAGGGCCAAGCGTATTGGGGGCGGGAATTCGAGGACATCGTGGTGCTGACGCGCCCCGATGGCACCCGGGTAACCCTCGCCGAAATCGCCGAGATTCGCGACGGCTTCGAGGAGGGCGAACTCTTTGCGCGTTTCAACGGCAAGCCCGCGGCGGTGCTGACGGTGGCGCAACTGGACACCCAAGATCTCATGCAGATGGCGGCGGACGTCAAAGACTACATTGCCCAAGCCCACAACAGCCTGCCTGAGGGCATGACGTTAACCGTATGGATAGACTCTTCGCAGGAATTGGCCGAACGCATGGATGTGTTGCTTTCCACCGCTGCCGGGGGCCTCTTGCTGGTACTGGTGGTGCTGGCGCTGTTCCTGCGCTTTCGCTTGGCCATGTGGGTCGCCGCTGGCATACCCATCGCCCTGCTCGGCACACTCGCCGTGTTTCCCTACACGGACATGAACATCAGCACCCTGACGATCATGGCGTTCATTCTGGTACTCGGTGTGCTGGTGGACGACGCCATCGTCGTCGGCGAGCGGGTCTACAGCCATGAACAACTCGGCAAGGGGGCGGTTCGAGCCGCCATCGACGGTACGCGCGAGGTTTCCATTCCCGTCATTTTTGGTGTGCTCACCACCATGGCCGCTTTTCTGCCCGTCGTGCTCGTGCCGGGCAGAATGACCGATTTCTTCGGCGCTATCGGCAACGTGGTGCTCATCGCCCTGGTTTTCAGCATTATAGAGTCGCAATTGATATTGCCCGCCCATCTCGCCTACCGTAAACGGGCCGCGACCCACCAGGGTTTCGGCAACGCTTGGAACCGCCTGCAGAGTGCGTTGTCCGCCTGGCTGCTGCGCCTGTCGCTGGAGTATTACGAGCCGCTCGTGCGGCGCGCCATCGCCAAACGCTACATCACCGCCGCCGTCGGCGTGGGCGCTCTGATTTTGGCGGTGGCGGTAATCGCCAGCGGACGGGTTGTCTGGGGGTTTTTCCCGGCCATGGAGGGCGACCGCATCTTCGCGACCCTGGAGATGCCGGAGGGCGTGGCCGTGGAAGCGACCATCCAGGCGGCGATGCAGATCGAACGTGCCGCGGAGGTGCTCGACCGGGAACTGACCGAGGCATTGGGGCGAGACACCCCGATAGTGATCAACCAGCTCACCAGCATCGGCAAACCCGCGCAACGCGATGGCCCTCCCCAGCTACCGCAACCGGGGCGTAGCCATTTTGCGGAGGTCGTCATCGAACTGCCGCTGGCGCGGGACCGCGACAATCGCAGCACCGCCGAAATCGCCAATCGCTGGCGCGATCTTGTCGGCCCCGTGCCGGACGCGGTAAAGCTGTCGTTTTCCTCCGATCGCTTTTCCACTGGCGAGGCCATCAACTACATGCTGATCGGCAACAATGTCTCAGACCTGGGCCAAGCGGCCACCGAACTGCGCGCGGAACTGGCGCGTTATGACGGCGTTTTCGACATTCACGACACCTTTCGCGCCGGCAAACAGGAAATTCGGCTGAGCCTGCTGCCGGAGGCGCGCAATCTGGGCCTGACACTGGGCGATCTTGCCCGGCAGGTACGCAACGCCTTCTACGGGGCGGAAAGCCAGCGCATACAACGCGGCCAGGACGATGTGCGCGTCATGGTGCGCTTCCCCGAAGCCGAGCGAAAATCGATCGGCAACCTGGAAGATATGTATATCCGCACACCGGACGGCAAGGAGGTGCCCTTTTTCAGTGTCGCGCGCTTCGAGTTGGAGCGCGGTTATTCCACGATCCGACGCCAAGACGGGCGGCGGATTGTCAATGTGATTGCTGATGTGAATCGCGGCATCACCTCGCCCGAGGAAGTGCTGCTGAGTGTCGACAACACCTTAATCCCCCAATTGAAGACAAAATATCCGGGTCTTTATGTGGGCATGAGCGGAGAACAGGAGGAGCGCCTTGAGGCTATGGTCGGCCTCGCCCAGGGCGCGCTGCTGGCGCTATTGGTAATCTATGCGCTGTTGGCGGTGCCACTGCGCAGCTATGTGCAACCGCTCGTCATCATGAGTGTTATTCCATTCGGCGCGGTCGGTGCCATTGTCGGCCACTGGGCGATGGGCGTGCAGTTGCAGTTTTTCTCCGCGCTGGGCATCGTCGCCCTCTCCGGGGTGGTGGTGAACGCCAGTCTCGTGCTCGTGGATTATGTGAACCGCTGCCGTCGTCAGGGCATGGCGGTGGACGAGGCGCTGGTGTTGGGTTGCACCGTGCGTTTTCGGGCGATCATCCTAACCTCGGTCACCACCTTCGTCGGGCTAATCCCGCTGATGAGCAACCCGACGCCCATGACCGCACCCTTCATACCCATGGCCGTCTCGCTGGCCTTCGGCGTCTTGTTCGCCACCTTCATCACGCTGATCTATGTGCCCACCCTCTATCGGATCGTCGAGGATCTCTTTGGTTGGAACCCGGTAATGCAAGGCGTGCTCCAAGAGGATGAAGACGAGGCGCCGGAAGGCGGGCCCGACTGGCCGAAGGAGCGCGGCGCGACGCGGTAGCCGCCTCAGCCGGCCCGCAACAAGGTGCCGGTACCGAGGCCGCCGCCGCAGCACATGGCGACGAGGCCGTAGCCGCTGCCAAGGCGCTTGAGTTCATGCACCGCCTTGGTGATGAGGAAACAACCGGTCGCCCCCAGGGGATGACCGAGGGCAATGGCGCCGCCGTTAGGATTGATCCGGGCGGGATCGGCGCCGACGGTCTTCGCCCAGGCAAGCACGACGGAAGCGAACGCCTCGTTGATCTCAAAGACATCAATGTCGTTAATGGCAAGGCCAGTGGTCTTCAGCAACCTCTCTGTGGCGGGAATGGGTCCCTCCAGCATGAGCACCGGATCACAGCCCACCAGAGCGGTCGCCTCGACACTCGCCAGCGGTACAAGCCCCAAGGCCTCTGCCTTGGAAGCGCTCATCAACAGCACGGCAGCGGCACCGTCGGCGATCTGCGACGAGGTGCCGGCGGTGTGAATGCCATCGGCCCGCGCCACGGGTTTCAGGCCGGCCAGCGCCGACAAGTTGGTATCCCGGGGAATTTCATCCTTGTCGAACCGACGAGTTTCGCCGGTGCGCTTGCCGTTGGCGCCGACTGTGGGCACGTCAAGCGGAATGATCTGGGTATCGAAGTGCCCCGCCTGCACGGCCCGTGCCGCCCGCTCTTGGGATACCAGACCGAAACGATCCGCATCTTGGCGGGTCACCTGATATTTCTCCGCCATGCGCTCAGCGCCCTCGAACTGGCTGGTGAACTCGAAATGCTCAAAATAACTGCGGGCGACGGGCTTACCGTAGCTGTCCGGCAAACCGATGGAGTCCGCGCCGATGCGTAACCGCGTCATGTTCTCCACGCCACAGGCCACGACGACATCCGCCATGCCGGAGCGGATCAGGCTGTGCGCGAGCATGGTGGCTTCCTGGGATGAGCCGCACTGGGCATCAACAGTGATACAGGGTGTCGTCTGGGTACCGCCATGCGCCAACCAGGCGGTGCGGATCACATTCATGCCCTGGGCACCCAATTTGTTGATGCAGCCGCCAACCACCTGATCCACCTGGTCGGTTGCCATGCCGTTGCGTTGCAACAACGCCATCATCACCGGACCCAGCGTATCGGAGGGATGTACCTGGCCGAGTGTGCCTTCCTTTCTGCCAACCGCCGACCGGGCGGCATCAACGATAACAACTTCATTCACGGTATCCATCCCTCTTTACATAGTGGTGGCGTTATCTTAACCCGTATCTCTCATCGCGACTTCCGAAGGCAAGAGGCTCTCTAGGAGCCTGGGCCGCAGGAATTCACGGCTGCAAATCCGCTCCGCTCGCCCCTTTGAACGTTCGATTTCGTCAAATATAACTCGATATTCTCCTCAATCGCCCGTCCAAAGGGACGGCGGCATCGAATTTTCGCTTGCGCGACTTCCTAGGGCGCAGGCTCCTAGCCCATCAAGACGTCTCGTTGGATGGCGGTGCGGGGCGCGTCAACCAATGAAAGGCATAGCCGGCGAGCGCACCGGCAACGGCCTGACTCGCCATGCCAGCGCCAAAGCGCGTCGCGGGAACGGCATGCACCCCGAACACCGCCAGCATAATCGTATGCAGCGCCCAAAGCCCGACAGCCCCACCAATCAGATAGCCAAGCCATCTTGGCGTGGCCAAGGGAATAAACTTCAACGCCAGCGCCGAGACCGGCATGGCAACAAGCATGCTCGCGGCGACCAGCGGCAGGTACATGCGCGCCATGCCGATAAGATCGAGAAGGCTCGTTTCAATACGCACGGCAAGGGAGGCCGACATGCCATAGGAGGCCACCTCTTGGAGGGCGACCTGTGCCGACAGCACCACTGAAGCAATATAGGCCAGGGCCAGAGCGGCGACGAACGCAAGCATGTATCGGATCATTGGGCATTCCGGTGGACGGCACACAACCATATCAAACCGAAGAGCATTGGAGCATTCAATCGCCTTGCAAGACGACACCCCATATCGCTGTTTTCACCCACTTTCGTCGCTAGTGTCCTGTCCCGTAAAGAAGTGGGTTTTGGGCGCTAGGCCGTTTCGGTTCCCGGCAAGGCGCGACGACGCCGTGTGGCAGGCCCCACACAAGGAGGAGCAACGCAGCCGGGGGCCGAAACGGCCACGAATAATCACACTTATTTGCGGGACAGGACACTAGGAGCCCGCGCTTGCTCAAACATGCTCGTGGGCAAGCGCTGACTGAATCAGAGCTTCCCCAGGCCGGCTTCGAGCTGGTCGATGCAATGATTGATGTCGGCCGCGGCCGCAGGACTGGTTTGCCCGCTTTGGCGCAGCGCCCGGGTTCGCCGCTCGTGCTTCGACAAAACAGGGCGGTCGTCGATGTGGCCTTGCTCGCGAAGCCAGGCCTCAAGTTCCTCGATCTTGCTCTGGCGGTAGCCTTTCAGCGCGCCGGCGCGCAGTTGCCGCAGCAGGTGCTCCGGTTTCCCGGCAATCTCGGGGGAGTTGAGCAAATCCACCGCCTTGCCTAGGAACTTGTGCGAAACCGCAGCGGATGCTTCCAGTTCGTTGCGGCCGATTCGCCCGCCACGGCCCTGGCGCAGGGCGTCGAGCCAGACCCGGGTGGCCCCGCATCGTGCCAGCAGGCGCGATTGCCAGTCGCCGTCGGCGTCGTTTGACGCCGGCGCTGGATTCACCAGCATCGACTCGGCTTGGCCAAGCGATTCGCAGCGGAAGTCGCGCAAAAGGCTGTGCAGCCGGTCCAGATCGTCCCGCAGCAGGTGGAACAGGTGAATCTCGCCCGCATCGCGCCGCGGGTCGATGGGCGGCACGGCGAGCAGGCGGGCGTACTCCTCCACCATGCCTACTGGCGGCGGGATCGGCGGGGGCGGTTCGAGCGGGAAAGTGGCGGCTTCGGTTTGTGGTTTCCGACCACGGGTTTCGGCGAGGTCGACCACGCGCAGCTCATCGCCGAGCACAGCCCGCCACAACGCCGCCTCGCTGCGGCGGGCCGAAAAGTAAACCACCTGCACAGCCCCCGCCCCGGCCAGTGCGCCAAGGCTGCGCACGATTTCGCCGGCGCGCTCCTCGTCGCTGGTGGTGAGCGCTTCGTCAAGGAAGAGCGGCAATGACCGGTGCCGCCTCACCCAGGCGGCGCGCACGGCGAGCAGCAATTGCATCCGCGTTCCGGTGGAGAGTTCGGCGAGTTGGCGGGTGGCGTTCTGCTTGCGGTCGCGGGCTTGGAATCCGCCGTTTTCGGCGAGTTCGAGTTCAAACTCGTGGGCGGTGACCTGGCGAAAAAGCGCCGCCGCATCGCGCAGGATTTCCGGCTGGTGATCGGCGGTGTAGGCGGATTCGACGGCATCGAGCAGCAGGTCGGTGGCGAGCGAATCGAGCAGTTCGTCGCGTTTGTTTTCGAGCGCGGCCGCGGCCTCGGCGCGGACGGAGATGGCCTCAGTGATGGCATTGCTGGACTCGGCAAGATTGATTTCCGCCTGGATTTGTCCGCGCTCCCTTTCCAAGTCGTCGAGTTGCCCGGCCTTCGCTTGCGCGGCATCAGACAGCCGTTCGAGTTCCGCCGCATCCCGCGCTTCGGCGAGTTCGCACAGATCGGGCGCGTCTTGCAGATCCTTGCGAATCTGCGCCTTGCGGGATTGGCAATCGGCGTGTTTGCGCTGCGTCTCCCTCCAGTCCGGCAGCCGCTCAAGCCGCTCGCGCAGCGCCGGTTCCGCCGCCGTCAGCCCGGCCTGGGTGAAGATCACCTCGATATCCTGCCCGCAAATCTCGATCTGGGATTGGATGCTGTTGATTTCAGCCGCGGCGCCGCGGCGCTTCTCCGCCTGCTCCCGCGCCTGCTTCAGCCGTGACTTGAAGCTTTCCGCAGCGGCCGCCAGTGCATCGAAATCGGTTTGCGCCCCGCCGCCCCAGGGCTTCAGCAGCGCTTCCAGCGCGGGGAGGGCTTGATCGAGATTTGCTTGGCGATCCGCCATTTTGCTTTCGGTTTCCGCCAATGCCGCGCTTTCGCGGTCCCAGTCCTGGGCGAGACGGATGAAACGGTCCAATGAGGTGATTGGCAGTTCCGGGTCGAAGCCAATCGTTGCCGCGAGTTGCCCGCGCCGCTCCTGGAGTTCCTCCAGCGCCTCGTCGGTCTTGGCCAACTCGTGGCGCAGTGCTGCGGCATTCTTGGTCTGGCTCTGGCGCATGTACAGGTACCCGCGGGCCACTTCCAACTCGCGCAGCCGCACGTCGACTTCTTCCTTGCGCCAAGTATTGAGCGCCGCCAGGCCAGTCGCGTCGTAGTGTTCGCGGGCGATAAGCTGTCTCGGGTTGAGGCCGCGCCGCATTTGCCGCCAGGCGCTAGCAGCCAGCAAGACACCCAGCGACACCAAGGCCAGGCCGGTAAGCGCAGGCGGCGCCAAGCCCCACAATGCCGGGATGGCGGTGTTGGCGAGCGCCCCCGCCAGCAGCAACAGAACAGAACCGGAAATGAGAACGACCGGCAAGAAGATAGGGGCCGATTGGTTGCCGGGCTGCTCCCTGAGCCAATCGCGAAGCGCTTTGATGGCCTCGTCGTGGGCCCACACATCTTGCTCGTCGGGGGCGGTTCCGGCGAGTTCGATCTTGTTATTCAACTCTTCCCGCTTGGTGCGCAAGGCCAACAGTTGCGTGGCGATGCCCTCGGCTTTGGTGAAATTCTCGATATCGAGCCGCGGCGTTCCGCTGCCGCCGAGTTTGGCGGCGGCGTCATCGCGTTTTTGGCGCTGACTGCGCCCGTCGTCCTTAAGGCGCGCGATTTCCTTGCGCAGACCCCGGATTTCGACGAGCTTGCCTTCGATGCGGGTCAAGGCCTGATCGGCCTCGTCCGGGCTTTCCCCGGGGAAGCCGAGCCGCGCGAGTTCGGAATCGGCCTGGCCCCGCTCATGAATCGCATCGCGCTCCTCCTCCCGCAGTTTTTCAAGGCGCGCCTTGCGGGTGTCGAGGTTGTTTCCCTCCTCTCCACCGAGCTTGTCCATACCTTCGGGAAATTGATCAAGCGCCATCCGCAGGATTTCGCCCTCGCGGATGACCTCGCTCAGCTCCCTGGCGCGTTCGCTGGCGCGGTGGCGCGCTTCGGCTTTCCGCGCCTGTTGGATTTCCGCCGCGAGCGCCGGCAGCCGGTCCGCCCGCGCGCTGAGCGATTGGGCGTCCTGCTCGGCCTTGCGGAGTTGGTTACGCGCGCCGGTCAGCGCTTTCTCCTCATTGCCGCCGTGACGCGCCCCGATGGGCTGGCGCGCCTGGTTGAGATCGAAGCCGCCGCGCAGTGCGCGTTGCAATTCCCCGGCAAGCGCCTCGTCGGCGCCGCTCGCGGCGATCAAGTCCTCCATCGCTATGCAATAGCGGCCAAGTTCCTCCGCTTCGGGCAAGCCGGGGCGCCCGCATGGCTGTCCGTCCCGCGTCCATTGGGTGACGCTGCCGGTTCGCTGCACTTGCCAGTGCAGATCCCCATGAGAGCCTCCATGGGGGTCCCGGCCGCTGAACTCGGCGGAAAGCGACACCGGCGGGTCGCCTTTCTCGTGGCCGCGCAGCAAATACCCCAATGCGCGCACAAGGCTCGACTTGCCGATGGTGTTGGGGCCGGTCACCAGATTGATGCCGGGCGCGAGACCTTCAAGGGCGAAGCCTTCGGCGATGCCGGGCAGGCGCTCGATGACGAGCCGCTCAAGCCTCATGCGGTTTCACCCCGCTGCTGGGCGTAGAGCCGGCGCAGCGCCCCGAACCCGGCGAGCCGCAGCCGCTCCGCCACCGCGGAATCCGCCAGCGCCCCATCGTTGGATTCGAGATCGCGCCACCGGTGGTTGGCGAGTTCGTTGTGGAATTTCGCTCTCGCGCCGGCGATGAGTTCGGCCCGTACCGCATCGTCTTCCGGGCGGTCGAGCAGCAGCAGCCGGGCGGCAAGCAGGCCGAGCGGGTCGCCGCGCGCGGCGAGTTCGTTCAGGTCGATGCGCGGTAGAACGGCGGTTTCGCAGTGCTCGATGAAGTACTCCCGCCCGCCCACATGGAAACTCGATTGCTCTTCCATGAGCCCGGCGATGCGCCGCGGCAGCTCATCCCCAAATTCGCTCTGGCCGGTGAACCGCGGCCGCAGGCCCACAGCGAGTGGCGCCGGGCCGGTGGCGAACAGTTGCTCGTCGAGCTCGCGGGCGCGCTCGATCACGAGCTTGTCAATATCGCCGATGTCTTCGAGATTGCCAAGGTCGATATCGACCGCCTCCCAGCGGATGGGGGCGAGGGGAATCTGTGCCATTTCGGTCAGGCGTTCGCCTTGGAAGCGCATCAGCCACGGACCCCGGGGGCCAGCTTCGCCGGGGTCCATTCCCGACACGCAGCCGAGATAGCCCCGGGGCGACTCGGCGCTGAGCGCGTGTGGCGCGTGGATGTGGCCGAGCAGCCAGGCGTCGAGGCCGGCGGCGTCGAGCTCGCGGCGCGCCACCGGCGCGTAGCGGCTGCCGGATGCGTCGAGATCGCAATGCAGCAAGGCGAGATGAAATCCCGCATCGCGGGCGAAATTCGCGCCTTCAAGCGGGCTCTGTCGCACTTCCCGGCGCGGAAACGACCAGCCATGGATGCGAACCGATCCGATTTCGATGGATTCCCAGACCCCGCCACGGCCGAGCAGGGTGAAGCCCCCCTCGCCGGCCAGGGCGTCGGCGAGCCGCGGCAGGACTTCCACATCGTGGTTACCGGCCACGGCGATGACCTGGATATTCTCGCCGGCGAGCCGCTCAACGCCAGCCTTGAGTTCGCGATAGCCTTCGAAGAAATCGCGCTCGCTCTCAATGACATCGCCGGCGAGCAGCACCGCAGTGGCCCGCTTTTCAATCGCCAACTCGCAACTGCGCCGCCAGGCGACGGCGGGGGAAAGGTCCGCGGGTGCATGGGTAAATTCACCCGGAATGCGCGAAGGCCGACGCCCCAAATGCATGTCGCCAACTGCGAGGATTTTCATTGCGGCTGTATAACTTCAAAAGGCAACCCAAGCCGGTCGATGTGCGGCTGCATCGCATCTCTGAAGGGGCCAATGTGTTCAAGCGTCCAGTTTCGAAGAGCTTCCCATTGCTCGCGAGCGTTCACGTCGGCTGTCCCGGGATAGTAGCAAGCCACTCGACTGCCTCGACTTTGATCCAGCGGTTCCCAAGTTAGGAGAAGATTGAATTTCCGCTCGATATCAGCACGGCTCTCCCTAAGCTTGGAGAAACGTTCGTTTGCCTCTCCCGCATTCTTCCCATCGACATAGAGCTCGAATCGGAAACTTGGTTGGCCATCCGGAAGACAAAAGTTCACCGAATAGTGGAAGTCTACCTTCCCGGCTGGAAAGTTCTGCCAGTTATTCTTCTGTGGCGTTTTAGCGTTACTCCAACCGGGATACCGTTGGTGGAAAGCGGGCAGAAACTCGGTCCAGAAGTCAAGGTAAGCCAATTGCTTGTCAGTCAAGTCACCGGGCTTCGCGACGTTGACGCGACGCATCCATTCGTCAGGTTCAACTACGACATCCAGCTGCGGTGCCGGGTCCGAGTTACCAATCTTCCAAACTCTGAGTTCGATCCCGAAGAAGTTCACCGTATCTCGGCTGTTGGAGTTAAGCCAACGAAGCGCCGAAAGATGTTCCGGGCGAAATGTCTCCGAGATCAGCACCGCGTGTGACGCCTCGAGACCAGCGGCGTAGGTGATGATCTTGCCCAGATGATCGTGGTCTGTTTGCCCGATCATGTTCTCCACGACGACGGACTTCCCGGTGTTGGCATCGCGCAGAAGCAGATCGGCATTGAACGATCCAACCGAGGCCTCTGATTCAACCAACTCCAAGTCCATGCCCAATGCGCTGCCAATCACCTCGGCATTTTCGGCCAGCCAAGGCGTGAGGTCCGACGCTTCGTGCGACCAAAGGTGACGGATCGGCACTGGCTCCAGTTTTCCGATATCCTTGTCCAACCTCATCAACCCTTTGATATTTCCGTGGATTAGTCGCTTTACCGGAATTCCGGCGATAACAGCGGCTTCGCAAGCTACCCGTGCCTATGGGGGGAGTCAACTCCTTGTAGGGGCTCAGGACATTTCGGAATTTTGTTGTGTTGATTCCGACATGCTTTCGAGATGGACAAGCGCCATCAAGTCCTTGCAGAATTGACTGACATCCTCTGCTCTCGGGAAAGTGCGATAGAGCGTCCTGAAACGCTTGGTAAAGAAACCGCCATCCAACATGATGGCTAGACGATATTGGTGAGGCTTGGGGATCCGCGAAAGAAAGATGGCCCCATACCCACATGAGACTTGCGTCTGCTTGGATCAGGTACGTAGGCAGGGGCCGATTTCTTATCTACGTTAAGCTTGGGGCTTGCTTCTTGGCCTGTCAACACTCTGTGTCGGTTCAGGGGTGATCTTATAATCAGATAGGTTGTTGACGTTCTGTATTGTTTGTCCCACCCGCAGTCGGAACGGCAAGCGATTCGGGATGTATTCCGCCGTTTTGACGGTTCCGGGGGAATCTTGCCGCCATAGCCGAGCCGCGGCGGCTGTATCCTCGGATAGACGGGGTATAGTGCTGGACGACTTAAACGCTTGTGCGGCGAAATTGGAGGGAACCCATGACCGAAAAACAGGTTGAGCGCAAGTCGGATGCGGCCCACGGGCCCAGTCTGTCAATCAGCCCGCCGAAGCGCATCGCCGAGTGGATACCGGCCCTAAGCTTCGGATTTGTTTTGATCAGCGCGATCCTCACCGGCGCGTATCAATTCCGGGAGCTCGAAAGCAGGGTCGATGAGCTGCTGCCGGAAGCCGTCGCCGCGGCGGAAGCCAAGGCCCGCGAAGTGCTGCAAAGCGAAGCGGGCAACGTTCTGTTCGGACCGATCGGAAAGGAGCAGTTGCTGAAGCTACCCGACGACGGGAGCCTGGGCGAGTTGGTGCTCGACACCGCGCGCAAGGAGGGCATCTGCTTCCTGACCAGGATCAAGGGAAACATCTTCGACCACAGCCGCGGACGGGAGAACGTGCGGATGGTCATGGTTGGCGACTCTTGAACAAACACGGTCTCGCCGCGGTGGGACTCTTGGCGCTCGCCTTGCATCTTGCCCCGAACCCGGCTCGCGCGCAGGATTATCAGCTTGCGCCGGTCGCCACCGGCCTCGACCATCCCTGGTGTATCGCCTTCCTGCCGGACGGCGCTTTCCTGGTGACCGAGCTCGGCGGGGCATTGCGCGAAATCTCGGCATCGGGAGACATCGGGGAACCCGTGGCGGGCGTGCCCGAGGTCTACCATAGAAGCCAGGGCGGGCTTTTCGACGTGCTCCCGCACCCGGGCTTTGAGGACAACCGGACGCTATTCCTCTCCTATGCGGCACCGCCCGCCAAGGACAACGCCACCGAGGTGGCCCGCGCCAGATACGTTGATGGCGCACTGATCGATACCGAGGTGATCTTCAGGGTATCGCCGGGCAAATCAACGCCCCTGCATTATGGTGGGCGCATGGTGTTTCTGGATGACGGCACCTTGCTGCTGACAACCGGCGACGGCTTTGATTTCCGCGATCAGGCGCAGGCCCTGTCAAGTGGGCTGGGCAAGGTTATGCGCATCCATATTGATGGGCGTGTGCCACAGGATAATCCGTTCATCGGCACCGAGAGCGCACTCGCCGAGATTTACACCTACGGGCACCGCAACCCCCAGGGGCTGGTGGTGGCCGCGGATGGGCGCGTGTATCTGCATGAGCATGGCGCGCGCGGCGGTGACGAGATCAACCTGGTCGTCGCCGGTGCCAACTACGGATGGCCCGCCGTCACCTTTGGCCGCGAGTACAGCGGCGGCACCATCTCCCCATTCACGGAAGGCCCGGGTTTTGAGCCGCCGCTGCATCATTGGACGCCGTCGATCGCACCCTCCGGCCTGGCCATCTACGAGGGCACAAGGTTCCCCGAATGGCGGGGCGACCTGTTTGTCGGTGCCCTTGTTGACCGGGAGGTTCGCCGGCTTGATCTTGAGGGCGGCAGGATTGTCGGCGAACAGGCGCTCTTTGGCGAACTCAATCGTCGCATCCGCGACCTGCGCGCTCACGATGGCTACCTGTTCGTTGTGGAAGACGGCCCCGATGCGGCGATCTGGCGCGTCGAGCCGGCTGAGGCGTCTTGAGCCATCGGCCGTCAAACCACATGCACGGCTTCACCGCGCACGAAGGCCTCGATATTGGCGACGGTGATACGACAGAGTTCGCGCTGTGCCTCTCGCCCCGCAAAGGCGACATGCGGCGTCAGGATGACGTTTGGATAGCCGCTGAGACGCATGAGGGGTGAGTCGTCGGGTGGCGGTTCGACCGGTAGGACATCAATGCCCGCCCCGGCAATCCAGCCCTGTTCGATGGCCTCTGCGAGCGCGACGCCATCGATCAACTCGCCGCGTGCGGTGTTGATGACGATGGCATTCGATTTCATTGCCCTCAGCTCATCAGCGCCAATCAGACCATGCGTTCGCGCAGTCAAGGGCGTGTGACAGGACAGAACATCCGCTTCCGCCAGCAGGTCGGCAAGCGGCAGCGTGTCCATGCGTCCGCTCGGGCTGTGGTACAGAACGCGCATGCCGAAGGCGCGTGCCCGCAGCGCCACGCCCGCCGCGATGGCGCCGGTGCCAATCAAACCAAGCTGCGACCCTTCAAGTTCGAAGATTGGCCTGTTGAAAAAACAGAACTGACCGGATGCCTGCCAAGCACCCGCCATCACCTGCTCGCGATATTCAAACAGGTTGCGGCGCAGGCTCAGTATGAGCGCCATGGTGTGTTCGGCCACAGAGGTCGCGGCGTAACCCGGCACATTGCAGACGGTAATCCGGTGACGGCGGGCCGCCTCAAAATCAATAATGTTGGTGCCGGTGGCAATCACCGCAATCAACGCGAGCTCGGGCAGCGCCTGGATGTGCGATGCTTGAATGGGTACCTTGTTGGTGATGGCGACCTCGGCGCCACGCAGCCGCACGATCACCTGATGCGGTTCGGTACGCTCAAAATCCTGCCACTCGTGGGCAAAACCGGGTCGCGGTATTTCGATATCCCGGCTGATGGTGCCGCGGTCAAGAAAAACGATTTTCGTCATGCGGCAAGCCCACACAATCTTCCCGTTTGATTCGTAAAGCTCTGCGGCCACCCCCCGAAGACCCTTCCACCCCGTACGCGAAGGGCGTACAAGCGTGCATGGAAAGGGCGCGGGCTAGCGCAGCAAGGGGGCAATGGCCTGTGCAACCTTGGGAATGTTCTCCTCATTGAGCCCCGCCAGATTGATGCGGCTGTCGCCCACCATATACAGGTGCCGCTCCTCGCGCAGCCGTCGCACCGCCGTCGCGTCGAGGCCGAGTAACGAGAACATGCCCCGTTGCGCTTGCAACCAAGCGGTGTCGAGACCGGGTCGCAAATCGGTTAGAGCCGCCGCCAGTTGTTGGCGCATTGTCCGCAGTCGCTTGGTCATCGCCACCAGTTCCGTGCGCCATTGCTCGCGTAGTTCGGGGTTCGCCAAAACCCGCCCGACCAGCAAGGCGCCGTGTGCCGGCGGCATGGAATAAATGCTTCTGGTGATTTGCGCGGCCTGGCTTGCCACTGCCCGGCGCATCGATGCATTGGCCGTCAGCCAAAGCAGGGCGCCGGTGCGTTCTCGATAGAGGCCAAAATTCTTTGAACAGGATACGGCGACCAAGACCTCCGGCAATTCCGCCAGCGCTGCCCGCAGGGGGGCCGCATCCGCATCCCAATCGACGCCCATGCCCTGGTAGGCCAAGTCGAAGAAAGGCAGTAGATGGCGTTGCCGCACCGTCTCAAGAATCGCCCGCCATCCGTTTGCATCCGGGTCGGCACCGGTCGGGTTGTGGCAGACACACTGCAACACCACCAGGCTGCCCTCCGGTGCCCGGCTGAGGCAATCGAGCATGGACGATAACCCAAGACGGTGGCGCGCGGGGTCGTAATAGGGGTGGGTTGCAACCGTCAAGCCCGCTCCGGTAAGCAAATTGTAGTGATTCGCCCAGGTCGGGTCGCTCACATAGACGGGTTTGCCCGGCTGCGCCAAGGCGAAAAGCTCCGCGCCAAGCCGCAGCGCACCACAGCCGCCGGGGGTTTGGATGATGCCGATGCGCTCGCCGAGGGCGGGCAAACCGGGCCCAATCACCAGTTCGCGCATGCTGTCGAGGAACTCTCCGGCACCCAATACCGGCAGATAGGCTTTGCTCTGCCGTTCACGAACGAGCTGGGCCTCGGCCGCCGCGATGGCTGCCATAACCGGCGTCATGCCGCGCTCGTCGCGGTAAACGCCAACGGTCAAATCAATTTTGTCGATGGCCCGATCCGCTTGATAGGCGGCCATCAGACCAAGAATCGAATCGCTTGGTGCGGTATCTAAGGCGGCGAACACCATCGCTGAGCCATTCCTATCAGTGGTTGAGGGGCAGAGGCGCCTAGGAGCGCATTGTTTAACCCTTATGCAAGCGGCCCGCAAGAGCCGCCAGGGTGTCGGTCAGACCGGCACGCCGGGCTGCGGCGGTGCCCTCCCCCGCCTCGCGGGATACCCGGGTCGCCAGAGCTTTAAGCCGTCGGGCAAGCTGCGCGTCGCGTCTATCTTCCCGAAGCGCGGCGGATACATCGTGCAGGGTCGTATCCAGCTCATGCAGCAACGCCCCTGCCATCGTATCGCCGCGTCGCAGTTGATCGAGATAGGCGCGAGCCACCACCGGATGCGCGGGCCACTCGACACGCCTCTGTTGCTGTGGGTTGAACTCGCTGCCCTGATCGGCGAGGGCGGCCGCGGCAATCTCATGCTCGGATAGAAATTCGCTCGGCAACAGCGCCAGCACATCCATCCCACGGATAATTTCGGTGCCGTAGATTTTCCCGCCATACCAGTAGGCAGACCAGTAGCCGCCGAGGGTCAGGCGCTCCTCGTCAATGGCGCCGCGGTCAAAATAGGCGATCTCGACCGGCTGCGCCGAATCGGTGAAATCGACAACCGAGATGCCCCCCTGATACCAAGCTTGCACAAGGATGTCGCGCCCCGGCACCGGCACCAGGGAGCCGTTGTGGGCCACGCAGTTTTCCTGTTCCGTTTGGGGGGCGGACATCTTGAAATAACCACGGAACTCAAGTTTTCCATCGACGATGTCGTAGATGGCATCCGCTCCCCAATCCAGCGGATCGTAGGCACGGCAGCGCGGCATGGCACCACCGCCCCACTCGTCGGTAAATAGCACCTTGGTGCCGTCGTTGTTGAACGTTGCCGAGTGCCAGTAGGCAAAGCCCTTATCGACCACCGTGTCGATGCGTTCCGGTTTCAAGGGGTCGGAGATGTCGAACAAAATGCCATTGCCCGAGCAGGCGCCGGCGGCAATTCCCCGTTCGGGGAAAACGGTGATGTCGTGGCAATGATCGGTGATATCGGTTTCCTGGGTTTCGTCGCCGTGGTCACCGCCCCGCCACAGGCCCGCGAGGGTGCCGTCCCGGGGGTCGGCGAAGACGGTGGGGCTGCCCAGGATGCGTGCGTCGCCCGGGTTGTTAACGGGGATTTCAATCACGTCGATGCGGAACAACGCCGTTCGCTGATCGCCCGGGGTTTCATCGACACAGCCCGGCAATTCATCGACTTCGCGAATAGAGGACGTACCGGAGTTATAAACGATGATGCGCCGCGCATCCGCCGCCACCACGGAGTGTGTATGCGAGCCGCGGCAGGTTTGGACAGCGCCAACCTGAACGGGCCTTTGGAGATCACTAATATCGAATAGGCGGATGCCGCGAAACCGGTCTTTGCTGACATCTTCGCTGATCCCTTCGAGCCCGCAATCGAGCCGGCCCCGGGTTTCCTCCACCGACATGATTAGCAGGTCGCCGACGACCGATAGATCGCCTTGGCCACCCGGGCAAACCACCGAGCTGAGTTGCCGCAAAGAACCATCCGTAAGGATGCGATAAACGTTGAATCCGTGGTAGCTGCCCGCGAACAGGATGTCGTCACGGAAGGCCATGTCGGTATTGGCGAAACTGAGCAGTGGGCGACGCTCCCAATCGTCCGGGTCGTCCTCGTCGTCCACCGCCGCGTCTTGCTCGGCAAGCATGGATGCATCCTCAACCTGTTCCGATGCCCGATCTTCCCGCACAGCTTCGGACCGCTCGGCTTTGTTCTCTTTTGGTGGATCGGGCGGCAGGTCGGCCGGATTTTCGGGGTCGAAGAAACCCGCCGGCCGCGGTAGCGAGGCGATCAGCGCCATGTTCATGCGCGCTTCGCCGGCATCGTCGAATCCCGCCTTGAGACCGGCGCGGGGATCGTCCGACAGGGTGATGAGCAGGGCGTGCATCCGCTCGATTTCGGCGGTCTGGTCGTTGGTGATATCGGTGGTGAACTCGAATAACACCGGGTCGTAGGCGGAACCCGGCCTTTCCAGCAACTCCTCAACCATGGTCAGGGCGCCCTCATGGTGGGTAATCATCAGTTGCAGGAACAAGCGGTCGAAGGCGGTACCTTGGGCGGCGGCCAGTGTCGCCATCTGCTGCGGCGTGGCCATGCCGGCCATGCGATGATCGATGTGCATTCCGGCATGGTCGCTCGGGTCAGGCGCCGTCTCACCGCGCTCGCGCAACCAATTCTCCATGAATTTGATTTCGTCGCGCTGCGAGAGATGGATGCGCCCGGCCGCATCCGATAGCTCCGGACGGTTCGTGCGCTCGGCCACCAATTCCGCCATCTGCACAGCCTGCTGATGATGGGGAATCATGTCTTGCATGAAACGCACATCGTCGGGCGAATAGCTCGAAACGGCGATATTAATCGCCTCATCGGCACTCAGCGTTTGCGTTGGCTCGCCGGGCGCACCCGGCTTGACGATGGGAGCGGGGGCGGCAAGCGCATCCGCCTTAGCAATGGCCGCTATCGTCAGGCCAAACGCCAACACCCAAATGAAGGGGCGGGGAAATCGTTGCATGGGGGAACTCCGGGAGACGGCACCGGCCAATTACTTAGATGGAGGCCTTAGGAGACGCCATCGACCCGGTGCAAATCCAGATTAAGTAGACAGCGGCAGGGTGTTAAAACAGGTCTTTATTATCCCGGTAGATTTTATCGTAGTGATTCCAACACCTGTTTGCTTCGCCCTGAAAGAAATTGTGCAGCGGTCCACCGTATTGCCCTACATCCGGATACAGTTGGTCTCCTATATCGGCGAACCGTGCCGCTTTGTCCAGGCATTCGAATCCGAATTGATAGTATATGGCCTGCAATTGACTCGCTGAATTGGCTGTCGTTGTGTTGTCTCCCACAACCCGATGTTCGTCGTTATCCAGTTCGCAATCCAGCCCGTAAAACCCGCACTGACTGTCGGCTATGCGGGCATTCCAATCACTGTAACTGCCGAGTGCGATCGTGAAGGTTCCGGGCGTCACGGAATGCTCTGCCAACACCAGGAACGGGATACAGAGCAATGTTGCAAGTAATGTAAATTTTCGCATCATCTTTGCCTCCGTAGGATGATAGACAAAATCATTTGGGGAACCGGCTTGCAGAAGCCAACTCTACCCAGATACCGGGTGGCCGACAAGGCTTGGAAACGGCCGGCTTGTATCAGCGTGCGTTGATTTGAATTTGGCGCCCGCGCCTTAGGCTCCCAGGAGCCTGGGCCGCAGGAATTCACGGCTGCAAATCCGCTTCCGCTCGCCCCTTTGAACGTTCGATTTCGTCAAATATGGCTCGATATTCTCCTCAATCGCCCGCCCAAAGGGACGGCGGCATCGAATTTTCGCTTTCGCGACTTCCTACGGCCCAGGTTCCTAGCGGTCGAAAATTCAAACAGCGACACTACCAAACTGCCCGTGCCATTGAGCCTGTGCTTGTCGATGCCGCCCTCTCGGGGTTTTTCGGTTTCAAGCGCCAAAGAACATCCAGAGTAGCCTCGTGTCACGGTGTACGACGGTGTACTGCTCCTGATCTGGCGGAATCGACACAATATCCCCTGCTCCAAGCTTGGTTGTCCTGTTTCCGGAAGTCGTGGTGATTTCACCCTCGAGGATAAGCGTGATCTCGCGTTTCGGATGCTTGGACAGGCCCTGCTCCGGCATGCGCGTTCCGGCCCTTAAAAAACCGGTGCCGATTTCCAAGGTGACAGCCCCCACCTGAAACGTTCGCTTCGATTCCAAGCGCTCATCGGCGTGCGGACGGCCAAGCGGAAAACTTTCCATGAAGTTAGCGCTATCGCTCGGCCCGAAACACGCTGGGGGTGCCGACATAGAGAAGCAGCACTTCTTTATCGGTAAGATTCCTGGCGGTGTGCGGGGTTCGGGAATTGAAATGGGTGCTGTCGCCTTCTCGCAACGTTTCCCGCAACGACCCCAGTTCGGTATACAGTTCCCCTTTGAGTACATAAAGAAAGTCTTCTCCCTCGCGTTGATCTACGGGAAAGACATGGCCGGGGGGAATAATCATCAGCACCGCATCCATCTGTTGAAATTGCATCCCGGCACTGAGCTGTATGTACTGCACGGGTGATTCGATTTCGATGTATTGCGGATGGGAGCGCTTACGGATTGGGGCCTCGCCCAAAGGAAGTTCCATGAATGACGTCACGCTGACATTGAGTGCCCGGGCAATGTTCATGAGCGAGACCATCGACGCACTGGCCTGATTACGTTCAACCTGCGAAATGAACGCCGGGGAGAGCCCGGACTTGTCCGCGAGAGCTTGGAGGGTGAGGCCCATCTCTTTACGCCTCGCCCGGATGGTCTGGCCCGTGGCAAACCGGGTACGGGAGCCTTCCGTCTTTTCACGATGCAACATTAGGTTGTCCGGCGCTGTATCACTTTGAGTTCTTTGCACCCCGGAGGTTGCGTCAATCGCAGTGTGCAAATCCCGAAAAATTCAAACGGCGACACTAACACGTTGTCCAATGAGCTGTTCGACTCACCGGCGGGTGGCGTATCAGTTTGAATTGCTTCGGGTTTAGGCGCGGCCCCAATCGTGGCATCCCAGGGTCGAAAAATTCAAACTGATACAAGACTCACCGGCGCATCGGCTCGAATTTTCAGAAATTGTACGTTAGTTCAACACCGTAGGAGCGAGGCTCGGCCAATTGCACAAAACCACCAAGCACATATTCGGCCAAGTACTTTTTATCCAGAAGATTTTTCGACCAAACAATCAGCGACCAGTGTTCGCCTTCCAAGCCAGCGCGGACATTAACCAAACTGACCGGATTGCGCGCCGTTGAGTTATCCGGATCCCAATATTGCTTGCCCCGCCGCTCGTAGTCGCCACGCAACAGCACATTGATACCCGCCGCCGCTGGTGTGCGGTATTGGAAGCCCGCGTTTAAAGTATCTCGCGGCACATAGGGGGCTTTGTTGCCGACAAACGCCGGTTGCACGTTGTAGCGCTTTATCTCGCTGTCCGTAAAGCCGTAGGCTGCGTACATTTCAAGGCCTTCGGCCGGGTTTAGGGACAAGGCCAGCTCACCGCCGACAAGATCGACCCGGTCGATGCCCGCGAGCACCTGGGAACTGGTTGGCGCGAAAAAGAGAAAATACTGTTGGCCGTCCACCTCCGTAATGAATAGGGAAACGTCGATGGCGGCAAGGCCGTCCATCACCCGCCCTTTGAAGCCGATCTCGTAGGCGCGCGTCGCCTCTTGCCCCACGCTGTCAAACACCCCGTCAATACCCGCGTTAACAGCGGCGGTGGCCGTCCCGGACTGGTTGAATTGGCCACTGCGGAACCCCTCGCTGTACGAGGCGAACAAGTTGCTGGTCTCGGATAGGCCAAAGCGCAGCGTGGCCTTTGGCTGCAACTTATCGAATGTCTGCTTGCGCCGCTCATCGGGGATGCCGCCGGTGTGGAAAGGCGATGTTGTTTGAATACGCTCGTCCTCATCGTAGCGCAACGCGAGCGAAGCCTCGAAGCGGTCGCCAAGGTCGTAGTTCAATTGCCCGAACAATGCGAAGGCGCTGTTGTTGTTGTCGTCGGCAAGGAAGGAAAAGGTGGTCGGCTCGCCCTCGCCCGTTGGACGACGTTCCACACGCAAAATGCCGACCCCGGTATCGTCAATGACGGGGGAGGATATGAACCGGTCGGTACCCACATAATAGGCGCCGAACAGCCAGCGCAGGGGTTGGTCGTCACGGGAACTGAGACGAAGTTCCTGGCTGAAGGCATCAACGTCCCAATACTGCTGAGCGATGCCATCGAACGGGTTGCCCGGGCCAAACGGATACTGCGTCAGGCTCTCGCTGTAGGGTGCCTGGTCGGAACCGTACCATTCCTCAAGCCTGTTGAAAGCGGTGATCGAGGTCAGGGTTCCCCAACCGGCATCCTTTTCCAGTTTGAGCGCCACTTCAAGGATATCGCGGTCGTTTTTGCCCCGATTGTTCTGCTCGTAGATCAGGTCGGTATTGTTGGCATTCACGGGTGCGAAGGTGAAGGCATCGAGTTCATAGTCGAATGCCTGCCAGTTGTAGTTGAGCGCGCCGCCCTTCGTATTGGCGGCATAGAACCGGAAATCTGCGCTCCAAGCCTCACTCACCAGCCAATCGAAGCGCAGCTGTATGCTTTTGTCCTCAAGAGGATCAACCTGCCCGCCCAGGTTAACGTTGTCGAGATAGCCGTCGCGGTCCAGCCAGCTCGCGGCGATCCGATACCAACTCTTTCCCTTGACCAGAGGGCCGGCGAAGGATGCCCGTCCCGTAAACTGCTCGCCGTTGCCGGTGCCGACCTGCACTCGACCGGTCAATGCGTCGCTTGGCCCCCGGGTGCGAATGTTGATGGCACCGCCAATGGCGTTACGGCCATACAGGGCACCCTGGGGGCCTTTTAGCACTTCAATCTGCTCCACATCGAGCAACACCTGATTGAATTGATTGGGGCTCGTTTGCAGCATTCCGTCCACCGATACCGCAACCGGCGGCTCGTTATTGCGAACCTGGGTGATACCACGGATGGTCATAAATGTTGTGCCCGCGTTCTGTGCTTCAACCAAGGTTACATTCGGCACCAGAGACAAATAGTCGTTGGCGCGCTGAATGCCCGCATCCTCAATATCCTGGCGCGAAAAAGCCTGTACGGTAATCGGCACTTCCAAGAGATTTTCACTACGCAGGCGGGCGGTTACGATGATTTCCTCGAGTGGACTCGCAACCTCGGCTTGGTCGGTGGCCAACGCACCCCAAAGCGTACCCGGACTGAGAGAGATCAGAACACCCGCAAACAGGGTTTGCCGAACAATGTGACGCATTTGTCTCTCCTGCTCACTCATGAGAATTTTTTTGATATATAAAAAATATTTTATATTGTCAACTATTTTGATAAATTTGCTGATAAAGTAAGGCCGGTTGCATAAGCAGCACAGCGGTTTATACGGAGAGGGGCAACTGGAAGAGCGTGATGGCCAAATATCGTGTTTCCGCCGACATCGGCGGGACCTTTACCGATATCGTGATTGAACCGTCGGACGGGCCCACTCTTCTGGGCAAGGTGCCGACGACCCCCGACAATCCGGCACGGGGTGTCGTCGCAGGTCTCGTTTCCGGGCTAGGCGAGCTTGCCGATGTGGATTTCTTCGTACATGGCACCACGGTCGGGCTGAACGCTTTTTTGGAGCGCAAAGGGGAGCGGGTTTTGCTGCTCACGACCGCTGGCCACCGGGACGGCTATACCATCGCAAGAGGCAACCGCCGTTCGCTCTATGATTTGCGCTACCGTAAGCCGAAGCCGCTCGTGCCCCGTCGGGATGTCCATGCAATCCGCGGTCGGCTCGCCTGGGACGGCGAGGTTATCGAACCCCTCCAGAGTGCGGACTTCGATCCGGTGGTGGCAAAGGCCAAAGCCGAGGGTATAAACGCCATCGCCGTTTGCTTCCTGCACGCCTTTGCACATCCCGAGCACGAATTGGCCGCCCGCGAGATTCTTCAGGCATCGCTGCCCGGGGTTTCCATCTCCCTGTCCCACGAAGTAGCCCGCGAGTGGCGCGAATACGAACGCGCTTCGTCGGCGGTGATGAACGCCTATATCGCCCCGGTCGTGCAACGCTATCTGCGTAGCCTTGAGGCGGAACTGGCGGACAAGGGGGTTGGCGTTCCGGTGCATGTCATGCAATCCAACGGCGGTTTGATATCCGCCGCTACGGCCCGAAGGAATCCGGTGTTCACGCTGCTTTCCGGGCCAGTGGGCGGAACCATTGCGGGAACCGCACTGGCCAAGCAAACCGGTCGAGGGAATCTGTTGTGCATCGACATGGGCGGAACATCCTTCGATCTCAGCCTCGTTATCGACGGCTTGGCGAACACCGCCCGGGAAGCCGAACTCGATGGTCTGCCGCTGTTGATGGCTTCGGTCGATATCCGCACCATCGGCACCGGCGGCGGCTCGATCGCCTGGCTTGAGGACGGCGCCGTGCGAGTCGGGCCCCAAAGTGCCGGTTCTGTTCCGGGACCCGCCTGCTACGGCCAGGGCGGCAAGGCGGCAACGGTCACCGACGCAAACCTCTATACCGGACGCTTGGGTGAACACTCGCTGCTCGGCGGTGACATGGCCCTGGATCGGGCCGCTTGCGACAAAGCCATCGAACAAATGGCCGAACAGGCCGGACTGACGCCGCTTGCCTTGGCCGAGGGCATACTGGCCATCTCCAATGCGGCTATGGCGGATGCCATGCGCACCATAACCGTGAGCCAAGGTGTAGACCCCCGCCTTTACACCCTGGTGGCCTTCGGTGGCGCGGGCCCGATGGCGGCGGCGTTTCTGGCCGACGAACTGGATATTGCGGAGGTGCTCATTCCCCGCTTCCCGGGTACCTTCTCGGCTTGGGGCATGTTGCAGACCGACCTGCGACAAGACTTCACGCGCAGCTTCTTCCAGCCGACCGACAGCGCATCGGCGACCACCTTGGAATCCATCTACCTCGAGCTTGAAGGTGAGGGCGAAGCCGCCATGGCCGAGGAAGGCGTCGGTTCCGGGAGCCTTTCGTACCTGCGGTCGGCGGATATGCGCTATGTTGGCCAGGAATACGCCATCAACGTTCCGGTATCCGCCCCCCTGCTCCTAACAACACTTATCGACGACTTCCATACGGCCTACCAAAGGCGCTACGGACACTCTAGCCCGGATGCGCAAGTCGAATTCGTCAACTTGCGCATCGCCGCCCTGGGCGCTCTGGGCCGATACGACGCCTCGGCCACATCGACGGATTACAGCAGCCGCCCCGCGGTTGCAGAAGAGCGCCCCGCCGTCTTTGCCGGACGACGGCATACCACCCCCGTCTTGCAACGCGACCGGCTACCGCCCTCTTTTCGATGCCGGGGGCCGGCCATCATTGAAGAGCAAAGCGCAACGACCGTGGTTCCTCCGGGTTGGTCGGTCGGCGTTGATGCGTATAACAATCTTCTGCTCAGCAAGTGAAGCCGCCATGACGACCAGCGACCCCATAACCACCGAAATCATCCGCAATGCGTTCAATGCCATCGCCAATGACATGAATGCGGCCCTGATACGCAGCGCCTTCACACCGATCATCTACGAGGGTAAAGACTGCTCCGTGGCTTTGCTGGATGCCCAAGCCAAGGTGCTGGGGCAGTCCCCCGGCCTGCCGTTGTTCCTGGGCAACCTCGAATTCTGCGTACAACTCATCGCCGATCAATATGGCTGGAACTATTTTCTGGACGGCGATGTTTTCTACATGAACGATTCCTATATGACCGGCACCCATCTGAACGATTCCACTGTCATCATGCCGATATTCTGGCGTGGGGAGCGGATTGGTTTCGCCGCATCGCGAGCACATTGGCTGGATGTGGGCGCCAAGGATCCCGGCGCACCGGTGGACTCGGTGGAAATCTTCCAGGAAGGCATGCGCTGGGGGCCCACCAAACTTTACAACAATGGCAGGCGGCGTGACGATGTGATCGATGTTCTGCGTCGCAATAGCCGCTTCGGCGATGGGCTGATCGGCGATCTCAATGCACAGATCGCCGCCGGTGCGACCGGTAAGCAGCGGCTGTGCGCGTTGTTCGAACGCTTCGGCAAAGAGGTGGTGATGGCCGCAAGAGACGCCATCTTCGCACAAACCGGGATGCGCGAGCGGCGGGCGATTCGGCGCATCAAGAACGGCCGATACCGGTCCGAGGGCTGGCTCGACAACGACGGGCTCAATGACAATCCCGTGCCCATCCGAGTCACAATCATCGTGGCAGACGAATCCATTTCCATCGATCTGGCGGGTTCCGGGACTCAGACACGCGGCCCCGTTAACTGCGGTTTCACCCAAACGATTGCCGCGGCGCGGGTGGCATTCAAGCTGCTGGTTTGCTCCGACGACCCGGTCAATGGCGGTTCCTTCCAAACACTTCAAGTCAAGGCGCCGGAGCAAACCATCTTCAACGCTCGCGAACCGGCCGCCTGCGCCTGGTATTTCTCGTCGCTTGGCCTGCTCATTGATCTGGTCGTCAAGGCCCTTGCACCGGTGATGCCGCAAGAGGCGGCCGGTGCCCACTATGGTGATTCAATGGTGGTCACCATTGCCGGAGAGGACCCGCGCCGAAACGATCAGCGCTATCTGATGGTGGAACCCACCACCGGGGGCTGGGGTGCCTTCGCCGGAGGCGATGGTGCCGATGCCCTGATTAACAACGTGAACGGGAACTTCAAGGATCTGCCCGTGGAAATCTTCGAGAACAAATATCCCATTCTCATCGAGTCCTACGGCATACGCGAGGATTCGGGCGGCAGTGGCCAATTTCGGGGTGGAAATGGCACCTGCCGACGCTACCGCCTACGAGCGAATGCCAGTTTGAGCCTTTGGTTCGAGCGCTCGGTCACCAGTGCCTGGGGGCTGTTCGGAGGCGGTTCAGGCAGTGTACCGGATGTGGTGATCGAAGAACCGGGGCAAAAGCCCGTCCATCGTTTGAAAGCGAACGCCATACCGCTTGTCGCTGGCACGGTTATTACCAGTCGTACCGGGGGTGGCGGCGGCTACGGCCCGGCCACCGAACGCGACCCGCAAGCAGTGCGTGCCGATCTAAACGATGGCTTAGTCAGCCCGGCAATGGCGCAGCTCGTCTATGGCCCGGCGCCTGAAATTCCCACGGAAGACGCCTGACTGTGCGGCATCAGGCCGTATCCCTTGCAACGCTCGCCACATTACGCGACGCCATTCGCGCACAAAATCAAGCTGACGAAGCGCAATCCGTAGAGGCATTGTTGCGGCTTGCCGAACGCAACATCGGAACGCGGACCCGCGAAACCGCGGTCGAGCGGGCGCGCAACCTGGTGGGACGCTGCCGAGCCGCCGGTCATCGGGCCGGAACCCTTGATGCCTTCCTGCAAGAGTTCGGATTGTCCAATCAGGAGGGCGTCGCGCTCCTGTGTTTAGCGGAAGCGCTATTGCGTGTACCGGACCAGGCAACCGCAGATGCGCTGATTGCGGAAAAGATCCGCACCGGCAACTGGCATGCGCATCGGGGCAAATCGCCCTCGGCGTTCGTCAACGCATCCGTCTGGGGTTTGATGCTCACCGGGCGGCTGGTCGGGCTTGATCCCGATACCCTCACCGACACCCTGGGTTGGGTGCGGCGGCTCGTGGCGCGCCTAGGCGAACCGGTCGTGCGGCGGGCGGTGCTGCAAGCCATGCGTATTCTCGGCGGACAGTACGTGCTTGGCCGGTCCATTGAGGAGGCCCGGCAGCGGGGTCGGGCGCTGGAGGAAACGGGTACGCGATTCTCGTTCGACATGTTGGGCGAAGGTGCGCGCACCTTTGCGGATGCCAAACGCTACTTCAACGCCTATATGCACGCCATTAATGTGGTCGGCAAAAATCAAACCGGTGACAATGCCATCACCAATGACGGCATCTCCGTCAAACTTTCCGCACTGCATCCGCGCTTTGCCTACAAGCAACGGCGGCGGCTGCAAGCAGAACTGCTGCCCTCACTCAGGGCATTAGCGGTACAGGCCCGCCGCTATCGCCTGGGCCTAAGCATCGATGCGGAAGAAGCCGCGCGCCTGGAACCGACCCTGGAACTATTCGAAACCCTGGCACGAGAACCACAACTGGCCGGTTGGGACGGGCTCGGATTTGTGCTTCAGGCCTATCAGAAACGTGCGCCCGCGGTGGCCGATTGGCTTATCGCGCTTGCGCGTACCAGCGGTCGGCAACTGCCGGTACGCCTGGTTAAAGGCGCCTATTGGGATACGGAAATCAAGCACGCCCAAGAGCAAGGCTTTGCCGACTACCCGGTGTTCACCCGCAAAGCCCACACCGACCTATGCTACGAAGTCTGTGCCGCCCGGCTGCTGACGGCAGCGGATGCGATCTTCCCGCAATTCGCCAGCCACAACGCGCTCTCCATCAGCCTCGTGACGGAATTGGCCCAGGGAAGCCATTACGAATTGCAGCGCTTGCATGGCATGGGGCAGCTACTTTACTCCCAACTCGATGCGGATGACCGGCCACCCCTGCGGGTATACGCGCCCGTGGGTTCGCACACTGATCTGCTGCCCTATCTGGTGCGCCGTCTGCTCGAAAACGGTGCTAATAGTTCGTTTGTGAACCGCTTGCTCGATGCCAAGACGGCGGTCGGAGAATTGATCCAAGATAGTCTGGCCCGCATATCTCAGCAACTTCCTGTCGCGCACGCCAATGCACCCGCCCCGCTTGGCCATCATCCCGATATTGCCAAGCCGGCTGATCTCTATCTCAATCTGGGGGAGCATCGAACCAATGCCGCCGGCATTGATCTGGATGATCCGAACGCGCTCGCCGGGTTGGAGATGGCGGCACGCGCCGCCGCCGCTCGGCACTATCAGGCCGGGCCCATAATTAACGGCAGCCTGGGCGGCGGGCGCGAGACGCCGGTACAAAGCCCGTCGCATCGCGAAACCATCGTCGGGACGGTGATCGAGGCATCGCCCGAAAACATCAATATGGCACTTGCCGCGGCGGTTGCGGAACAAGGGCATTGGGATGCGCGCGGTGCCAACGAACGCGCGGATATTCTGGATCGGGCAGCCAATCTCCTGGAAAAAAATCGCGCGGGGCTGATCGGACTCATCGGTGCGGAGGCGGGGCGCACTTTGGCGGATGCCCTTGCGGAGGTTCGCGAGGCCGTCGATTTCTGTCGCTATTACGCCATACGGGCTCGTCGTGTATTCAGTGCGCCACGAACATTGCCCGGCCCGACCGGAGAACGCAACGAATTGAGCCTGCACGGGCGCGGCCTGTTCGCCTGCATCAGTCCGTGGAACTTTCCCTTGGCCATCTTCACGGGTCAGATAGCGGCAGCACTGGCCGCCGGCAACGCGGTCGCGGCCAAGCCCGCCGAGCAAACGCCCCTGGTTGCCGCCGAAGCAATACGTTTGTTGCACAAAGCCGGGGTACCGCAAGGCATATTGCATCTGCTGCCCGGTGACGGTGCTCGTGTCGGCAGCCTGCTTGTTCGGGATCCACGGGTCGCTGGCGTCGCCTTCACTGGCTCCTCGGCAACCGCCACCCTCATCAACCGCCAACTCGCCGAGCGAACCGGGCCCATCACCCCCCTGATTGCCGAAACCGGCGGCCAAAATGCGATGCTGGTCGATTCGACAGCTTTGCCGGAGCAGGTTGTCGATGATGTGATCGTCTCGGCATTTCAGAGCGCCGGACAACGCTGCTCGGCTTTGCGGGTGCTGTATCTGCAAGAAGAGGTTGCCGACGACATCCTGACCATGTTGGCCGGTGCCATGCAAACCCTGACAATCGGCGACCCGCTTGATCCGGCCACAGATGTCGGGCCGGTCATCGATGACGCTGCCCGGGTCAAGCTGTACGCACATGTCGAGAGCCTACGCCATCAAGGCCGCATTATTGCGGAATGCCCATTGCCATCATGCTGTGCAGCCGGTACTTTCTTTCCCCCTCAGGCCATAGAAATCGATTCGATCCATCGCCTCAAGGGCGAGGTGTTCGGCCCCGTTTTGCATGTTATACGCTTCGCCGCCCGGGAATTGGACAAGGTTCTAACGGATATCGAGGCGACGGATTTCGGTTTGACCCTCGGCATCCACAGCCGCTTGGACAGCTTCGCAAGCAAGGTGTTCGAGCAAACGCGCGCCGGCAATGTGTATGTTAACCGCAACATGATCGGGGCGGTGGTGGGTGTGCATCCTTTTGGCGGGCGGGGGCTCTCCGGTACGGGTCCCAAGGCGGGTGGCCCCAATTATCTACACCGGTTCGCCACAGAACGCACACGCAGTGAAAATACGACTGCCAAGGGCGGCAATACCGAGCTTTTTGGATTGGACTAGCCCGCCAAGGCCGCTTGCAGTCCGGAGTAGCGCGGCTGATCGATAGCGACCTGATTGACCACCGTGGTTCGCAAGTGTTCGGCCAGCCGGGGTTGATCGAGGGGGATGCTGCCATCGCGCAGGCCATGCACCAGTTGCCAACGCAATTCGGCGAGCCCGGCCTCAGTGCCGAACAGGGCCCGCAATCTCGCCAGTTCATCCGCCCGCAGGGCATCGCCCAAGAGCAGTTCGCGGCGCACTATATCCAGTGAATTTCCCGCCACCCGAGCGAGAAAGTTGGTGCGGCCCCGCGTCTGCCCCATGACGTCCTCGCGTAGAAAGTCCCGCACACTGACCAGCAGCTCATCAATCCGGGGCATATCCTCCGAGGCGTCGGGGTCAAGGCCCGCAACAACCTCGACCGGGCCGGGAATGAGCAGATTGGCGCAATCCACCTGGCACTCCGATGAGCGTCGGCCGATGGCGGGACGCTCGACCGTGCGATCCGGGCCGGTGCGATAGTGCTCCGCCATGCCGAGGCAGCCGACGGCCCACCAGAAGGAGCCGTAGACTTCCCAGAATTTTAGGGCTTCTCGATCAACGGGTTTGCCGGATACCGATGCGTAACCGGCGAGCAAGTCCTCGTAATGGCCAAAGCCGCCCACCGGCCGGTCGCTGCACCCGAATCGCCAGGAATTGGTGCAGATCCAGCCGAGGTCGCGCATGGGGTCGCCGATGTGGGCAACTTCCCAATCGAGCACGGCAACCACCCCGGTCGGGCAATCCGCGGAAACCATCAGATTGCCGTTGCGGAAATCGTTGTGGACCAGCGCCGGGGTCGTCGGCGGCGGCAAGTTGTCGAGCAGCCAACGGGCCGTATAGTCGATCATGGGTTGGGGCGTTGCGAACGTTCGATACCGCTCCCACTGCAATTCGACCACTTCCCGCGGACTGTAGGTTGTAAGCACCTTATCCAACCCGGTGCCGGCCAGATCAATGCCGTGGATGCGCGCCAAAATGCGGCCGCATGCATGGGCCAGCTTCGGGCGTATTGCATCCAGGTCAGCGGAACGCACAATGCGCGCGCCGAGGGTTTCACCTTCCAGCCATTCCATGAGAAAACCATCACCGAGGCCGTCGCCCTCTTGCAGCACATGGTAAATCTCGGGTTCGGGAACCCCCGCCGCCCTTGCGGCACGCATCAGCAAGGCTTCACCGGCAAGCCCGACGGCATTGGTGGCGGCGAAGGGAACCGCGCCGCCCGGTGCGCGGCGCATGGCCAGCAACTTGGTGGCAGCGCCGACCCGGGCTGTTACACGATAGGTTTCTTGACTCGCCCCAGCGGATAGCCGCTCTGCGGAAAGCAGCCCGTCGCAACCCGGGATCCGCTTGCGGATAACGGCGTCAAGTTTGGCGTTGAAGTCCGAATCGGTCACGACACTGCCAGCTTGCCCACCTCAGCAGCTTGCATCAGCGGCGTTCGGCCTACCGATCGGTAGCGAGCGGGCCGGTGGCGCCGCCCTTGCGGTGCTGGGCACCAGCTTTCCCGCTTGGGCGAGAGGGCTTGGGACGAGCTGAACGGCACCGCAAGGGCGGCGCCACCGGCCCGCTCTATCCGCAAACATTCGGTATCGCTCGGTGCGCCAGTGCATCGGCATGCGCGGCCCGCACAGTCTGCAAATTGAGCAGCAGCCCGAATTTGCGGGGAAACCGGGCAGGCGCCTAGTCCTCCCGCACCCCTTTGGGAGCGCGCTGTTTCATGTAGCCGAACATATAACCCGCCACGCGACGCATTTGAATTTCTTCCGCGCCCTCGGTGATGCGATAGCGCCGGTGATGCCGGTAGATGTGCTCAAACGGCTTGTGCCGGGAATAGCCGAGGCCGCCGTGTACCTGCATGGCGCGATCCGCTGCTTCGCAGCACAACCGATTCGACCAGTAGTTGCACATGGAGACCTTGTCCGACTGCGAGAAGGCACCCTCCTTGTCCATGTGCCAAGCGGTCTTGTGGATGAAAGCCCGCAGCATTTCGCATTGGGTTTGCAATTCCACCAGCGGAAACTGAATACCCTGGTTGGTGGCCAGCGGTTTGCCGAAGGGTTTGCGGTCGAGTGCGTATTGCACGGATTCATTGATGCAGAATTGCGCCGCACCCAGGCTGGAAGCGGCTTGGCGGATACGGTTTTCATTGAAAAAGTGCTGCACAACCTGTAGGCCCCGCCCCTCCCCGCCAAAGATGGCGCTGTGCGGCACCCGTACATCGGTCAGCGAAATACGCCCGTGGTCGGTTGGCATGTTGAAGGTCCAGAGCATCTCTTCAATCTTGAAGCCCGGCGCGTCCGTGGGTGTTAGGAAAGCGGTGATGCCCAAACCATCGCCCGCCTTGCCGCTGGTGCGCGCCATGATCATGTCGTATGGCGCCTTGTGGATACCGGTGTTCCAAGTCTTGGCCCCGTTGATGACCCAGTCGTCGCCATCCCGGTAGGCGGTGGTTTCCATGTGCGTCGCGTCAGAGCCGTGCTCCGGCTCGGTAATGCCGAACGCGAAACCGCGCCGCCCCTCGGCGATATCATCAAGCCACTCGGCTTTCTGTGGCTCGGTGCCGTAAATACTCATCAACAGCAGCCCGACATTGTTGCCGACGATGGAATGCTCGGTTTGCAAATCGTTGTGCAAGCCAAGCCCCTTGACGGCGAGGTGCTCGCGAATGATGGCCATAGCCAGATTGCCGCCCGCCCGGCCGCCGTGTTCTTGGGGCGCGGCAAAGCGATAATGTCCCGCCGCATCGGCTCGCCGCCGCGCTTCGGCGAGCAGCGCCTCCCAAGCCTCATTGGGCAAACCGCCCCGCTCCCAGTCGGTGCGCGCGTCCTCGCGGCGATGATCGAAGAAGCGGATGTTGTCGTCCTGTTCCTCAAGCGGCTTGATTTCCCGCTCGATGAACCTGTCCAACTCATTAAGATAACTCGCCAATTCCGTGGGAATCGTAAAATCCATAATTCAATCCTCGCCGATCATCCCGGGCCAGCGATCAGCTCCCGCACCAAATCGATCAGCGGCGTCGGATAGGTGCCAATCGCAATAATCAGGAGCGCCAAGGCTACCGTAATGGTCGTGCCGCCCCATGAACCCGCGGATACCGACAGGCCTTGCTCCCGAGTCGTCATGGCAAAAACAATCTTTAAGTAATAGTAGATGGAAATTGCGCTGCCAACGATCATGGCCCAGATCAAGCTCCAAAGCGCCCCCTCGACCCCGGCAACAAAGAGATAGAACTTGGCGATAAAGCCGGCGGTGAGCGGAATGCCCGCCAGCGACAACAGCGCGACCGTCATCGCTGCGGCCAAGATCGGCCGACGCCAGAACAGCCCCCTGAAGTCATGCACCTGCTCCCTATCCGTGACGCGGCTGGCGGGGGTCAACTCGGTTATGACGGCGAAGGCGACAAGCGTCATCGCCAAGTATCCGGCCAAAAAGACGAACGCGGTTTCCACGGCCATCTCCCGTTCGGAGAGCGCCGCAACCGCCAACAGGCCGATCATCAGGTAGCCCATGTGGGCAATCGATGAATAGGCGAGAATGCGCTTGACGCTCTCCTGCAAAAGCGCGAGCAGGTTGCCCAAGACCATGGAGAGAATCGCTATCAGCGCGATGATGGTGAACACAGCGGTATTATCGAGCATGTCCGTTGTAAACGCGAAGCGCAGCAACACGGCAAACATCGCCGCTTTGGAGACCGTGGCGAGATAGGCGGTGACCGGCGCCGGAGCGCCCTGGTAGACATCCGGCGTCCACATATGGAAAGGCATGAGGGAGAGCTTGAAGGCGATACCGGCCACCAAAATGGCCTGCCCCGCCACAAGCCACAGATCCGAGCGGTCGCCCGAGGGGGCGAACCTCGCCATGTCATCAAACAGCATGGTGCCGCTGGCGTGGTACACCAGGGCCATGCCAAACAGCATGATGGTCGAGCCGACGCCGGAGAGAACCAGATACTTCACAGCGGCTTCCAAGGGCGGGTGCCCTTCCTCCGGGTAGGCAATCAGCGCATAGAGCGAAATGGAAACGATCTCGATGCCGAGCAGCAAAGTGGCGAAGTGCTGCGCACTCACCAGCACCAACGCACCGAGCGTCGCCAGCGCCAGCAACAGATAGTACTCTTCCTGCCGACCGGGGCGACCTTCGAGATAGCGGTAGGAAACGAACGCGGTAACCGCTGCCGAAAGCAAAATCAAGGCATCGAAAAAGGCCGCAAAGCCGTCAAAAACAAACAGCGGTGTGACCTCCCAGGTGGCCGTTAGCATGGCGGGAAACAACGCATAGAAGGCGGCGGCAAAGGTGGTGATGGTAAGCAGCATCGTCAGGCGGTGATTGCGCCAAAATGAAACAATCAATACGACCAGCAAAATGCCCGCCGTCAGGGTGAGGTGTGGTGCCAGCGCCAGGAAATCGATGTAACTCACGGCAACAGCCCCATCTCGAAGACAACGGGCCGTGACAGCTTCAGCAGCGTCTCGGGATAAAAGCCAAGCCAAACAAGCGCCAGCATCAGCACGACCATGACGCTCATCTCGCGAAAGCCGAAATCGCGCATAGTGCTCAGCTCGGGGCTGGGTTTGCCCTGAAAGGAGCGCTGCATCAGCGCCAACCCATAAACCGCCGCCACCACAATGCCCAGCGCGGCAACGATGGTGAGCGGCATATTGACTTGGAAGGCCCCGAGCAGCACCAGAAACTCGCCGACGAAATTACCCAGACCCGGCATGCCCAGGGAGGCCACCACGAAAAACAACGTCAAGGCGCCCACGCGCGGAGCGCGCACCCAAAGCCCGCCCATCCTGCCCATCTCGCGGGTGTGCAGGCGTTGCTGCAGCGCCCCCGCCATCATAAACAAGGCCGCCGTGGAAAAGCCGTGCGCCACCATCTGCACAACGGTCCCCTGCACCGCCACATGGTTCCAAGCGAAGACACCGAGCAGCACGAAACCCATGTGGCTGATGCTGCTGTAGGCGACCAGCCGCTTGAAATCCGATTGGCTGTAAGCGAGATAGCCGCCATAGACCACGCTCAGCGCGCCAAGCAGCATGGCCGGCTCGCGAAAGTCCAGTGCCGCCTCGGGAAAGAGCGGTACAACAAAACGCAACAACCCATAGGCACCGGTTTTCAATAATATTCCCGCCAACAGCACGCTGCCCGCCGTCGGTGCCTGGGTGTGCGCATCCGGTAGCCAGGTGTGGAAGGGCACGGCCGGCAGCTTCACCACAAAGGCAACGAAAAAGCCGAGCATCAGGAGAAAGGCGATGTCCGGGTCCAGGGTGGCGTCGAGCAGCGTTTCGTAGCTGAAGGTTAGAACATCGGTCTCGGTGTAGTTGAAATAAACCAGCGCCAGAATCGCGATCAACATCAACAGCCCGCTAATCTGGGTAAAGAGGAAAAATTTCATCGCCGCATAGGCGCGCGCCTCGTGTCCCCAGATGGCGATAAGAAAGTACATCGGCACCAGCATGACCTCCCAAAACACGAAGAACAGAAAGAGGTCGAGTGCCGTGAACACGCCGACAACGCCCGCCAGCGTCCAGAGCAGATTGAACTGGAAAAACCCCCGGTTGCGCTCAATCTCATCCCAGGACGATACGATGGCGACAATGCCGAGGAACAGATTCAAGGCAACCAGCGCATAGCTCAAGCCATCGACAGCCAAGATAACCTGGATGCCGAACCGGGGGATCCAAGCGGCCCGCTGCACCGTGTCGATGGGTATATTCCACAGCAGCACCATGGCGGCCAAGATGACACCCAGGGCCACCCAGCGCGGCGCATGCTGGTGGATGCGCTCGGCAAGGCCGGCGATGACACCGCCCGCCAGCAACAACAAAATGAGCCAGAGGATTGTCACAACACACCCAAGGCAAACAACAGCACCAATACCAAGCCGAGGGCCATGTTGGCGGCGTACCAGCGCAACCGGCCCGTTTGGGTGATTGCCGTCAGCCGATGCAGCGCCCGTGCGACCACAACGGTCAGGGCGTAGACGAGATCGACCAGATCGCGCTTATTGAGGCGCGCAAGGGTAACGAACGGTTTGACGATCACCCTGTCGTAGAGCGCATCAAAGCCCCAGCCGCCATCCCAAAAACGGCGAATGCCCTCACCAAGCCGAGACCGCACCAAAGCATCCACGGAAAGTTGTTTGCCGCCGAATATGAGATAGCCCAACAAAACACCAAGCATTGGGATCAGGGCGGTAACCCACACCAGTATTCCCGCCTGGGCTTCGCCCGCCAAACCGCCATCCGGCAAGACCGCCGCGACGGGTGCCAGCCCAAACCAGCCGCCACCCAGGGCCAGCAGGGCGAGCAAGACCAGCGGTAGCCACATGTTGACGCCGGAGTGATCCCGGGGTTCGGTGTGCATCTCGCCGAAGAAGGCGATGAACATCATGCGCGCCGTGTACAAAGACGTGAGCAAGGCGGCGCCGGCGGCAATGCCCCAGAACCAGGCACCGCCGACACCGTGGCCGAAGCTGGTGAGCAGGATGATGTCCTTGCTATAGAAACCGGAAGTCAGCGGCAGAGCGGCCAGGGCCGCGGAACCCACCACCATGCACCAGAACGGCACCGGCAGGCGTTTCCACAGGCCGCCCATCTTGAAAATATCCTGCTCGTGGTGCAACGCCAGTATCACCGACCCGGCGGAGAGAAACAGCAGCGCTTTGAAAAAGGCGTGGGTCATGAGATGAAAGATCGCGGCGGACCAGGCGCCGACACCGAGAGCGAGGAACATATAGCCGATCTGGCTCATCGTTGAGTAGGCGAGAATGCGCTTGATGTCACGTTGCGTCAGCGCCGTGCAGGAGGCGATAAAGAGGGTCACCAAACCCACCAGGGCCACCGCGAGCTGGGCGTCCGGCGCGAGCAAATACAGATCGTGCATGCGAGCGATAAGATAGACGCCGGCCGTCACCATGGTTGCCGCATGAATGAGCGCGCTGACCGGGGTGGGGCCCGCCATCGCATCGGGCAACCAGGTCTGCAAGGGTAGCTGCGCCGATTTGCCCACCGCGCCGCCGAGCAACAGCAGGGCAATGGCGGTACAGAGCGTTGAACCCTCGGCCCAGTTGAATTGGGCGGCGCTAAGCGTCGCTTGTATTTCCAGGGTGCCAAATTCCCGGAACAGCAGAAACAGGCCAATCGCCATCAGCGTATCGCCCACCCGTGTAACCACAAAAGCCTTGCGGGCGGCATAACCGTTTTCGGGTTCCTTATGGAAAAAGCCAATCAGCAGGTAGCTGCACAGCCCCACCCCTTCCCAACCGAGGAACAGCAACAGCAGATTGTCGCCGAGCACCAGCATGAGCATGGCGAAAACGAACAGATTCATGTAGGCGAAAAAACGGCTATAGCCCTCCTCCCCGGCCATGTAGCCGCTGGCATAGAGGTGTATTAGAAAACCAACGCCGGTGATGACCCCGATCATCACAATGGACAAACCATCGAGATACAGGCGAATGGCGGGGGTAAAGCTGCCGGCATCCATCCAAGTCCAAAGCCGTTGGGAAAAGGGGGCGCCGCCAGCCTCAAGGAAATCCAGGGTGACGATGCCGGTGAGCAACGCGGCGACACCGACCGAACCCACGCCGACCATGGCGACGGCGGTGTTCGACAGGCGCCCACCCGTGATAAACAACACCAGGAAACCCAACAAGGGCACCACCGGAATCAGCCACAACAGTTCCATCAGCGCGCTCTAACCACCCAGGGTGGCGCTAGCCTCCCAACTCGCTGGCGGCATCGACATCCAAATTGCGGAAGCGCCGCTCAAGTTGCAACACCAGCCCCAGCCCCACCGCCACTTCCGCAGCCGCCAGCGCCAAAATCAGCATAAACATGATTTGACCGTCTGGCTGCGCCCAACGGGCCCCGGCCGCGACAAAGGCGAGCCCGCAGGCATTCATCATGATTTCCAGCGACATCAGCAGGAAAATCACGTTGCGCCGCACCAAAACACCCGCCAGACCGATAACGAACAGCACCGCGGCCAACACCAGCACATGCTCGACGGGAATGGCGATGGCGGTCATTCCGCCTCCTCCCGCCGGGCGCGCATGTAGCGTCGCCCGAGATGATAGGCACCCACCAATCCCGCCAGCAGCAATATGGAGGCGAGTTCCACCGTCAGCAGATAAGGACCGAACAGCGCCATACCCACATCCTTGGGCGATACGCCGACACCGGCGGTGGTTACTTGTGACCCGGCAATGAGATAAACCATTGCCAAGAAAAGCAGGCTGGCGAGCAGACCCGGCCCAATCCAGATGCGCGGGCGCAGCCACAGGCGTTCGCGTGCGCGACTGCTCGGCCCCAGATTCAGCATCATCACCACGAACAAAAAGAAAACCATGATGGCGCCGGCATAAATCACCACTTGCAAAGCCGCCGCGAAAGGGGCGCCCAACACAAAGAAAATCACCGCGACGGCGAGCAGGGAAACAATCAGATAAATGAGCGCGTGGGCGGCATTGGTGCGGGTTACGGTGAGCGCGGTGGCCGCCACTGCCACGAAAGCGGCCCCGTAGAACAGCAATAGCTCGATGCTCACGGCAAGAGGCTCCGCACATCCACGGGCGGCTTTTCGTTTTGTGCTTCGCCCTTGTCCTTACCCTCAATGGTCTTGCCGGCCATCTGCCAGAACGAATAATCGGGGTACTTGCCGACACCATCAATCAGCAGATGCTCCTTCTCATAGACCATGTTGTCGCGGTTGAATTCGCACAATTCGAAGTCCGGTGTGAGTTGAATGGCGTAGGTTGGGCAGGCTTCCTCGCACAGGCCGCACATGATGCAGCGGGAGAAATTGATGCGAAAAAACTCCGGATACCAGCGCCCGTCCACCGCTTTTTGCGTTTTTTGCAAAGCAATGCAGTCCACCGGACAGGCCACCGCACAGAGGTTGCAGGCGACGCAGCGCTCCTCGCCGTCCGGATCGCGGGTGAGCACGATACGACCCCGGTAGCGCGGTGCCAGATAAGGCATTTCATCGGGATACTGCACCGTCTCGTTACGCGAAAAGGTGTGCTTGAGAACTTCCCAAAGCGTGCGGATATGGCTGAGCATCTCGGCTATGCCCCCTCTCGCAACAACACAATCGCGCCCGTGGCCAGCAGATTCAGCAAGGTAATCGGCAACAGCACCTTCCATCCCAACGCCATCAGTTGGTCGTAGCGCGGCCGCGGGATGGCGGCGCGCAACAGCACGAAAACGCAAACGAAAAAGGCCGTTTTGATGGAGAACCAAACAATCGGCGGCAAAAACGCCGGCCCCAGCCAACCGCCAAAAAATAGCGTGACGATCATGGCCGAGGAGAGGATAACGCCCAGGTATTCACCGACCATAATGAGACCGAATTTCATGGAGGAATATTCGGTGTGAAAGCCCGCCGCCAATTCGTGTTCGGCTTCCGGCAGGTCGAACGGCAGTCGGTGCGTTTCCGCCAAACCGGCGATAAAGAAGACAATGAAACCGAGTATCTGCGGCACCACGAACCAGGCCGCCTCTTGGGCATGCACGATTTCGACCAGGCTGAACGAGCCCGTGTGTACCACCACGCCCATGAGCGACAAACCCATGAACACCTCATAGGTGACCATCTGCGCGCCGCTACGCAGCCCACCGAGCAAGGCGTATTTGTTATTGCTGGCCAAGCCCGCCAATAAGACGCCGTAGACGGACAATGAGGTCATGGCAAGAAAGAACAAGATGCCGATATTGAGGTCGATGACGGCGAGTTGCGGGCCAAAGGGCACAATCACAAACCCCATCAACATGGCACCGGCAATGATGGCCGGGGCCAACAGAAAAAGTGCGCGGTCGGAAAACGGCGGGGTCCAATCGTGCTTGCTGAACAGTTTGACCACATCGGCAACGATTTGCAGGATGCCGAAGGGGCCAACCCGGTTCGGGCCAAGACGGTCTTGCCAAAAACCGAGTAGGCGGCGTTCCCACCAGATCAGCAACGCCGAAGACGCCAGTGCGCCGACGAGCACCGGCAGAATCATGATGTAACCCCAGTCCAGATTAGCCAACATAGCTCACTGGGCCTCCTGCCCAAGCCAACTTGGGGTGTCCCCTGGCTGGCCGATTAGCCACGGGCAATCAACTCCGGCTTGGGTTTGAAATTCGGATCCGGGGTGAATTCGCCGTAGGCGGGCAGCACCGTAACAGAGCCGCGCAAACCCAGGACGAGGCCGGCACAACCTTTGGGCAGGCCGTCATCAAGACGCACCGCAAAGGTGCCAAGGCCGTCACATCGAGCACCCTGGCCGTCAGTCAAGGCAAGAGCCTCGGCGTCGTCCGGATGCAACAGCAGTTCAGGGCCAGCGCTACGCTCCGCAATGGGCGCGGCATAGCCCGACAACTCGTCGGAACCAAACACGCGGTAGAGTGGCAACAAGCGCAGCCCGGTGCCCGCGGGCACCGGTTGGGGCGCGGTGCGGAAACGATTGGCAAGATTCGCCGCCGATTCCGGCTCAAGCAACCGAACACCCACTTCACCGCCGCCGAGGGGCCCGGCCACTTCCTGTTGAAACTTAAATACGGATTGATTGGAGTTCCAGCCCGGAGACCACAGATAGGGCACCAGACCACCCGGCTGCCCGGCGTTCAGCCCTTCCATGGAATAGGCGAAAGGCGTTTCGTCATCCGGGGTCGGTTTGGATTCATGCACGCTGACCTGGGCATCCTTCGCCGTGCGTCCGCTCGCCCTATGGGTCATCCGGGGGATGCGCATGCCGGCCTTGGTGCGATAGCCCGAAGACGGCGTTACCGCCGCCACGCCCGCCAAACCCGGGGTTTGGTCGCAGGCTCGGGTGACTTCATCGACATGCCGCCAGCGTAGATCATTGCGGCCGGCGGCGATGGCCGCATCACTCAACCAGCGCCAAGCGGGCGCAATGGGTTGAACGGGTTCGAATACTTGGTAATAGCGTTGCGCCCGACCCTCGTAATTGACGAAAGTGCCCGTGCTTTCGGCATAGCTGGCAGCCGGCAGGGCGAGGGAGGCCTGCTCCGCTGTCGGTGTTTCCAGCGCATCGAGAACCACCAGATGCTCCGCCTTGCCCAGCGCCTCGCCAAGGGTGTCGGCGTCCAGGCGCCGGAACAGGTCGTTTTCCAGCACGATGAGGCTCCTGGCGCTGCCTTCGGCAAGGGCGGCGAGGGCGGACTCCAGCCTAATGCCGCCGCCAAGCAGGGTTACGCCCATGCTGTTGGCCTCCGCACCGGCAAGCAGCAGGGAGGCATCCTTGCCTTGGCCACCGAGCGCCCAGGCAATATTGGCGGCGGCCTCAAGAACGCCGGCGGTGCCACTGCCCGCACCGGAGACAATGAGCGGCTTGCGGGAAGCGCTCAGCGCGGCCACCGCCTGTTCGACAAAATCGCTATCAATGCCTTGGGTGTCGGCGGGTGCGGCGTATTGGCTATCGATCCCCCGGGCAATCGCAAAACCCGCATTGGCCAAGGTTTCCGGCGGTGCTTGCCAGGTCGCGGCAGCAATATCGTCGATACGGGTTGGCGCGAGCCCGGCGATGAGCAATGGATTCTTCGCGTGTTGAGCGTGGCCGCGCACGCCGGCGTCCTGCCACAATGGAATACCGGCGCCGGCAGCCATTGCCAATGAACGGTTGCGCACGCTTTGCCGCAACGCCAAGGCCACCCGAGGCGCGGTATTAAGAATATCCTCGCCGAGAATCAACACCGCGTCCGCGGCTTCCACGTCGGCCAGGGAGGCGATGCGAGCACCGTCCGAACGGCCGATGGCCAGCATCAATTCATTGAGGGATTGTTCACGGCCGGCAACGCCGGTGGCGAAATTTTCAGGGCCCACCAATTGCTTCAGGGCCACATTGCTTTCCAATGAAGCCCGCGGCGAACCAATGCCGAGCACAGCGCCGGCCTTGATGATTTCGACGAGCCGCCCGGTGGCCTCGGCCGCTGGCAGTTCCTCGAATACGCCGTCGTCGGCGCGCGCACCGGCGCGCCGCAAACGCTGCTCGGCATTGACAAAACCGCTGCCGAAGCGCCCGCGGTCGCAGAGAAAATAGCCGTTTACCTCCGGGTGATAGCGGTTGTGTACCCGCTTGAGCACCCCGTAGCGCTCCCCCGGCAACGTGTTACACCCAACGGCACAGCCCGGACAGACCGATGGGGCGGACTGCAGATCCCACTTGCGCGTATAGGTTCCGCTGAACGGTTTGTCGGTAAACACGCCCGTTGGGCAAACCTCAACCAGGTTGCCCGCGAACTCGTTTTCGAGCGTACCGTCCTCGGCACGGCCAAAGAACATGCGGTCTCGGGAGCCGAAGGCTTGGAGATCACCGCCGCCGGCGTAGTCTTGATAGTAGCGCACGCATCGGTAGCAAGTGATACAACGGTTCATCTCGTGGCCAAGGAAGGGGCCGAGATACTGATTGCGGAAGGTGCGTTTCTCGCCCCGGTAAACCCGGGTGGTATGACCCGTCATCACCGTCATATCCTGGAGGTGGCATTCGCCGCCTTCTTCGCACACCGGGCAATCGTGGGGATGGTTTTCCATCAACCACTCGATCACCGAAGCGCGGAAATCCTTGGCATGGGCCGCTTCGATGGAGATGCGAGCGCCATCGGCAACCGGCGTCATGCAGGCCATCACCAAGCGACCGCGGTCGTCGTTCTCGTCCTGATATTGCAGCACCGCGCATTGTCGGCAGGCACCCACCGAGCCCATCGCCGGATGCCAGCAGAAATAAGGCAGGTCGAGCTTGTGCGACAAACAGGCATGCAGCAGGTTTTGGTCCGGCTCGACCTCGAAGGATTGCCCGTCCACTTCTATCGTCGGCATCCTCAATGCTCCCGGTATGGGCATTGCCCGGTTTTAATGTGTGTTTCAAAATCGTCGCGGAAATATTTCAGTGCGCTCATCAGCGGCTCGATGGCGCCCGTGGCGTGCAGACAAAAGGTATTGCCCGGGGTGCCGATGTAGGCGGCGTTGCGATCCAGCAGTTCCAGGTCGCCCGGTTTGCCCCGGCCCTCTTCGATATCAAGCAACAACTGCTCCACCCAGGGTAGACCCTCGCGACAGGGTGTGCAAAAGCCGCAGGATTCCTGGGCAAAGAAGTGTTCCAGGTTGCGGCACATATCCACCGGGCAAATCGAGTCATCCATCAGAATCATGGTGCCGGTGCCCATGCGCGAACCGGCGGCCTGAATGGCGGCGTATTCCATGGGCAGGTCGAAATGTTCTTCGACCAGAAATTCCGTTGAGGCACCGCCGGGCAGCAGGGCGCGCAACTTGTAGCCGCTGCGCATGCCGCCGGCGTGCTCGTCGATGAGCTCGCGAATGGGCGTGCCCATCGGCAATTCCCACAGGCCCGGTTTGTTCACTCGCCCGGAAACGCCGAATACTTTGCTGCCGGCATCTTCGCCACGGCCGAGATCCTGGTACCAGTCCGGACCCTTGGCGATGATGGCGGGGACGTTGCAGAGCGTTTCCACGTTGTTGACGATGGTGGGACGTCCCCAAGCGCCGCTGGCCGGGGGGAAAGGTGGCTTGGTGCGCGGCTGGGCGCGTTTGCCCTCCAGGGCGTTCAACAAGGCCGTTTCCTCGCCGCAGATGTAGCGCCCGCCGGATCGATGCACGGCCAATTCCAAATTGAAGCCGGAGCCAAAGATGCCCTTGCCCAAATAGCCCTTGGCGCGGGCGGCGGCAATGCCGGCCTGCAGCTGCCGATAGGGCTCGTGGTACTCGCCGCGCAGGAAAACGTAGGCGCGGTCGGCCTGAATGGCAAAAGCCGCGATAATCATGCCCTCGATCAACAGATGCGGGTCTTTCTCCATCAGATAGCGGTCTTTGAACGTACCGGGTTCCATTTCGTCGGCGTTGCAAACCAGATACTTGTGGCCTTCCCCGGCAACCCCGTCCATGGGCACGAAACCCCACTTCACGCCGGTTGGAAAGCCGGCGCCGCCGCGCCCGCGCAGATTGGCGTCTTTCACCGTTTGCCGAATGTCCGCCGGTGTCATATCGGTTATCGCCCGCCGCGCCGCCGCATAGCCGCCGGCCGCCTCAAAGGCATCGATATCGACAACCGCTCGGCCCTCCGCCTGGGCGGCGAGGATGCGTCCGGTGAGTGGTTTGCTGGCAAGGTCGCTCATTGCGGCACCGGTGCGGGACTGTCTTGCTCGGCAAAGATTTGATCGAGGTCTTCTATGGTCACCGGACCATGCAGGGTCTGGCCAACCTGGATCGCCGGGCCCCGGTCGCAGGCACCAAGGCAGACGATGGGCAGGAGCGTAAAGCGGCCGTCCGCGGTGGTTTGGCCGGGTTTAATGCCGAGTTTTGCCGCAACGGCGGCGCCCAATCGGTCCGCACCCATGACGTAGCAGCTCACGCTGTCGCACACCATCACCACCCGCTCGCCAACCGGCTGACGGTAGATCAGGTTATAGAAGGTGGCGATGCTGTCCAGATCGGCGGTGGACATGCCCAGCAATCGGGCGATGGCGGCAAGACTTTGGTCGGAAATCCAGCCGCGCTTTTCCTGAACGATGAGCAGGGCGTCGATAGCGGCGGATTGCCGATCCGGCAAATGCGCCACCTCCGCTTCGATGGCTTGCACCTCCTCGGCGGATAAGGCGCTGATCCGTTCCAACTCGCTCATCGGTCCACATCCGCCATCACAAAATCAATACTGGCGATGATGGCGATCAGGTCCGCCACCATGAAACCGCTGGAAATGAGTGGAATCATTTGCAAGTGCGGAAATGAGGGTGTGCGGATGCGCGTTCGGTACGAGCCGGTGCCGCCATCCGATACCAGATAATAGGAATTCCAACCCTTGGTCGCTTCAATATTGACGCAACATTCGGAAGGCGGAATCACCGGTCCCCAACTCACATTCAAGAAATGCTGAATGAGCGTCTCGATGTGCTGCATCGTGCGCTCCTTAGGTGGTGGTGTGGCTTGGGGATGATCCGCCTTGTAGGGGCCGGACGGCATATTGTCGAGGCATTGCCGAATGATGCGCAGGCTTTGGCGAATTTCCGCAACGCGCACCACACAGCGGTCATAGCAATCGCCGTTGGCGGCGGTGGGCACCTCAAAGTCGAATTGATCGTAGCCGCCATAGGGGCGTTTCTTGCGCAGATCCCAATCACTGCCGGTGGCACGCAGACCCGGCCCGGTGATACCCCACTCCACCGCCTCGGCTTGGCTGTATTGCCCCACGGCAACGGTGCGTTTTTTCAGGATACTGTTGTGCGTTGCCATGCGGTCGTAGTGGTCGAGCCGGGCCGGCATGTAATCAAGAAAGTCGCGCACCATGGTGTCCCAACCTTCCGGTAAATCCTGGGTAACGCCGCCGATGCGAAACCAGGCCGGATGCATGCGTCCGCCGGTAATCGCTTCAATGATGCTGAACAACCGCTCCCGGTCGGCAAACATATAGAAAACCGGCGACATCTGCCCGACATCCTGGGCGAAGGTGCCGAAGAAAACCAAGTGGCTGGAAATGCGGAACAGTTCGGCAACCATGATGCGAATAACTTTGGCGCGATCCGGCACCCTGATGCCCGCCATCTTCTCCACGGCCATGACATAGGGCAGGTTGTTCATCACGCCGCCGAGATAGTCCACCCGGTCGGTATAGGGAATATAGGTATGCCAGGACTGGCGCTCCCCCATCTTCTCGGCGCCACGATGGTGGTAACCGATATCCGGCACCGCATCGACAATCACCTCGCCGTCGAGTTGCAGGGCAATACGGAAGACGCCGTGGACACTGGGGTGGTTGGGGCCGAGGTTCAAGAACATGAAGTCCGTGTGCTTGGCGGTCTTGCTCATGCCCCACTCTTCCGGCACGAAGCGCAGACTTTCCTGTTGTTCATCCAGGATGGCCTCGGACATGCGGAACGGGTCCATTTCCGTAGCGCGGGCGGGATGGTCCTTGCGCAGCGGATGCCCTTGCCAAAGCGGCGGCGTCAGAATCCGGTACAGGTTGGGATGGCCCTCGAAATCGACACCGAACATGTCAAAGCCTTCCCGCTCGTACCAATTCGCCGCCGGCCAAAGGGCGGTGAGGCTCGACAACCGGACATCCTGCTCCGGCAGCGCCACCTTGATGCGCAGATCCTCGTTACGGTCGAGCGAAATCAGGTGGTAGAAGACGGTGAAATCGGAGTCGGGCAAGCCTTGGCGATGCTCGCGAATACGCTCGTCAACCACGGATAGGTCGAAGAGCATGGGATAGTCGTCCTTGACCGCCCGCATCACCTCCAAGAGGCGCTCGCGCGGCACCCAAAGGTTGGGGATACCGTCAACACTTGCCTGATGACGCAAATCGCTGCCGAAGCGCTCCAGCAGGTGGCCGGCCACACCACCAACCGCCGTTTGCCGCCCGGCCTGCGCCGGCTGTTCCGCCACTTCGGTCATCGCTATTTTTTATTGCCCGCTTTGTTGCCCGCCTGCCGTAGTAAGTCCCTGGCAAGCGGCGCCTCGCCCACGCTGGTGGGCTCGGCCAAGTCGGTGGCGCGCATCCGTTCGGGGGTGCGCGCATCGCGCTGACTGGGCTGATATTTGCCGACATGGCCGTCTTCGCCAACCAGCCAACTGTAGGGACGCGGACGGCCTTGCACCGCTTCCTGCAGCAACGTCAGCCCCTGCATGAAGGCTTCCGGGCGGGGTGGGCAACCGGGCACATAGACATCGACGGGCAAAAATTTATCGACCCCCTGCACGACGCTGTAGATATCGAACATGCCGCCGGAATTGGCGCAGGAGCCCATGGAGATTACCCATTTGGGTTCCAATAGCTGATCGTAGAGATGTTGCAGAACCGGTGCCATTTTGCGGAATACGGTACCGGATATGACGATGAGGTCGGCCTGGCGAGGAGTCGCCCGGATCACCTCGGCGCCAAATCGGGAAATATCGTGGCGGGAAGTCAGGGCGGTGGCCATTTCGACGTAGCAGCAGGAGAGCCCGAAATTGAAAGGCCAAAGGGAGTTGGCGCGGCCCCAGGCAACCAGGTCGTCGAGCTTGGCGGTGAGGAAGCCCTTGGCGGATTGCTCATCGTAGACGCGGTCCGGTTCCGCCATTGAGGCCCCGGGCGCGGTTTTAACCAAGCGCCACTGCATCAGCGAGGTCCTCGCAACGACCGTTGACGGGATAGCCCCGACAGCCGTATCGCACCAAACCGGCTACGGCGTTGGTCGCGGCCTCGCGCATCGCACCTTGGCACCGCGGTCACATTAGCCCGATCGTCCACTACTGCCTCCGGCTGCCAGCGCTTGTGCGGCCGGTCGTGGCGTAATGCCGTTGCAGGAGCCGCTGCTTGAGGCCCCAATCAAGGGCACCGGTACGCAATTCGTAGACCAAGGCGACCAGCAGAATCGCGATGAAGATGCCGGCACCCGCATAGCCGCGCCATCCCAACTCGAAGAAGGCGACCGCCCAGGCAAAGATAAAAATGGTTTCGAGATCGAAGATCACAAAAAACATGGCGATGAGGTAGAACTCGACCGACAGCCGCGTCTCGTCCGCCTGACCGACCGGCAAAATGCCCGACTCGAAGGGCATGTCGGTAGCTTTTTTACGCGGTGTGCGGGCACCAAGCAACCAGGAACCAACGTAGACGACGGCTAAAACACCGGCCACCAGCGCGGTGTAGATCAACAATGGCCAAAGATCCTGGCCACCACCCGTGGCCGTATCCAAGGCTGTCTCCGGTACCAAGGAGCCTCCTAGAGCATTGCGTATTTGGAGTTGGAGTGCCCAGACAAGCCGCTCGCCAGCCCGCACCCGACAAAACGGGATGCGACAATAATGGGCGGCTTCGCCGAGCGCAAGGGGTAGGGACGAATTTGCCAACGCAAAGTAGAAATGTCCCCCTTGGCTGCCCTCGGGTTCCGGCGCTTGGGCGGAGGGAGCGGAGCGACCGCAGTCCAGGCGCCGGGACTGGGAAGGCGGCTGTCTGACGCAGGATCAGGCGGCGGGGCGATGGGCTTTCAGGCCAGCGGAGAAGAAGCGCCCGTTGCCGCGGCAGGGCGGGCGGGAAGTTAATTTTGGGGAGTTATATACAATAGTGCCGAAACGCTTCGCTACTTCGGCGCGGTCTTGAGGCGACCCCGCTCCTTGATCTCAACCGGCTTCAGCAGCGCCTTCGCCAACCGCGTCGGCGTGGCGTCTATTCTGAAAACCTCCTCGCGCTCGGCCTTCGTCGGCTGATAGGACCGGGATGGTACATTTATTGTGCGTTTTTTCATGAACTTGCCTCTTTAGAGGAGTGGACTATACCGAACTTGACGCCTCCGGCCTCGTGCCCTTGCCTCCTTTAGTCAAGATATGTGGACTTCCGCAATGACCTTGCCGTCAGTCAGCTTGTCACCAAGAATGTCTACCGTTGGAACGGTCGGGGCGTTCAGGAGTTCGGCCCAACAGGCTTTGCCATGCTGCGACATGACGGGTCCGGCATACAGTTCAACGTTTTGAGGATCGTCAATGCTTGCCGAAACAACGTTAACCTCGCTAGCGCGCCATTTCTTCGACCGCAAATCGTCAAGCCTGAGTCCGGTGTTCGACCGGATATAGGCCATCAACGCATCCTGAACGACCCAGATTGTCCGGCCACCCCAAGCGTTCGCGATCTGCGGCTTGACGATAATCTGTGATGCCATTCTGGCCCATACCTGACGGATATTCACGCCCGGTGACCTGCGACGGCCCGGAACATTACCTTCCGCATACAGGACCGCATCGCAGAACGCACTCTGTATGTCTGTCCGTTCCTTCCTATTCCCGCCCGACGTTGATGCCGTCATGATTTCGACAATTACGGGCGGCGCGTCGCCTGACTTGAGCACGTAGTCGAGACGGTAGTCCAGCTTCTCGTCTTCGGTACCGTGCTTGACGCTTATCTCGGACCATATGCGGACAACATCACCCTTCTTGAATCCGGCCAAGTTGAGGACACGAGACAGAAGATAGGCTTGTTCAGATGACGGCTTTTCGGCGTCAAATGTCAGGAGTCGACGTGGGCATATCGCCCAGCTTCGGTCGCTGACTACCGAGCACACGCCACAAGGAATGAAGCCGTCCCCCGCCTTGCCAACGGAAGGATCAAAGAACGGCGCCAAAGGCTGCTTGGTCGCGGGCCATCTAGCCATATCCCTGTTGCCACCGCCGTCGCATTGCTTCCCGCCCATGTGCGGACACTGTGCGCGTTGGAAACGACCTTTCTGATCGCCGGAACTTGTCAGCACTTCCCCGAACAGTTCATGGACTAAAGGCACAATCCCGACCTCAGGCTTGACGCAACAGCTTTTGCCAATGGCGGCGGAACGGCATTAGCGATTTGCCGATGCTGGTCAAGGTCTTTGACAACCCCCATGCGGCGTCTGATCGGCCCTTCAAGAACGTGCGCATCCGGGAAACCCTGAATGCGGGCAGCTTCCCTCGGTGTGATGTAGCGGTCTTCTAGCGGGTGGTACAGGGCCTCTCCGCATCGCAAGGTGAGCGAAGGCTTGTTGCGATCCAGTCTCCGAAACTTGGTGGAGTCTTTTGGTGTCAATCGCTGCACCGCATCGGGCGGTGCGCCTTCCGCCTTGGACAGCCATTGTCCCTCCGGCACGAAGGAAATTCGGTAGCGGTCCCGATCCGGCGTCACGTCCACATGATTGTGTGCAAGAGGTTTCCTGTGAGGCGGCACGGCCTTCGGCAATCCGTCAAGCGCCTCTCCGGTAGTCATGGCGCGAATGGGGGGTTCCAGCGCGGGAAAAACGAACGACTGGCCTTTGGGCACGGCCGTGATGACAGCCCTTTTTCGGCTTTGCGGCACACCGAAATCAAGCGCGTTCAGGACGCTTGCGTGCGTCTCATAACCGATAGACCAGAACGCTTCCCGCATCACGTCGAGAACAGTCATGCCGTCCGCCGCTTGTGTGCCGAGAAATGTCGGCACCTGTTCCAGCATGATGGCGGCGGGCCGCAGGGTTTTGGCGAACCTGACCATTTCAAAAGCGAGCTGGCCTCGCGGGTCACGAAGGCCGCGTTTGTGCCCGATCTGACTAAAAGGTTGGCAAGGTGGCCCGCCGTGCAGCAGCGAAATGTCGCCACGTTCCAAGCCAAGGTATTCAAGTGTGCGTTTCGGGTCTAGCGCCCGCACATCGACTTGCCAAACCGCCATGCGCGGCGCATTGCGGCGCAAGGTGGCGGCACAATGCGGGTCCATTTCGATGGAGCATACATTGTCAAATCCGGCTTTCGTCACCCCAATGTCCATGCCGCCCGCACCGGAAAACAGGGATACGGCTTTCGGCTTCACGACCGCGCCCCGGAATCGAGGCCGTTATCCCTGGTGAGGTCGGCGTATGTGTATGTCAACCGCTTGTTACACAGACCCCGCGCCACCAGCCCCATCTGGTCGTCGGTGTTCTCATCCCGGATGTTGTGCGCCATGTCTCGGACGTACTCGCCCGCCGAGTGCCTGACGCTCTCGTGCCAGAACTGGTTGGACGAGCCGGACTCAAGCGCCCACATGGCGCAGATGCGGTGGGCCAGGTGCCATGCGGATTTTTGCGTTATCTCCAGGTCACGGTGCAGTTTCATGCTGCTAGTTCCCTTGATTCCCGTGGTGACGAGATAGATTGCTATCGCCCACACCCGATAGCCGAGATTGGATGCCTGCATGGCAGTGCCGGTTTTGACGCTGAACCGCCTAGCGCATTCCTTCTCGCGGCATCGGTAGGGCATGGTCTTGTGACTCGCGCCGCCCTGAACGTTGATCGAGCCGCAGTGCGGACAGGCCGGGGTGTTACCCCATCGCTGTTTAGCGAACCACACCTCGGCGGTTGCGTCGTCGGGGAATTTCCTGAACAGCGCGGCCAGCGATATGCCCTTTCTGTGCGCCTTGCCTGGCCCCTTTTGTGCCATAATCGCGTTCCGAAGCGGAGTAGATTTAACACAATAGTGCCGAAACCAGAGAGGTGCGTCAACCGTTTTTCGGCACTATTGTATATAATTCCCAAAAAATCACACAACCTCACTCGCTCACAAACTCCCGTCGAAGTTCTTCCGCTGCGATGAAACGGCTTGCTTGACGGTAAATTGCACCCAAGGTTCCAGTTGTTAGATCGCGATGCATGGGAACGACGAGAATGTCTTTGCGTCCGTTCGGGCTGGTTCGCACAAGTTTCGCATGGCTACCGCGCATTGAGGCGACCTCGAACCCAAACCTGTGCAGTATGCGCAGAACCTCGCGGGCTTTGAGACGTTTGAGGCGGGGCATCAGAGTATTAGCCGGGATAGCTCAGCCACTGTTTGCAAGCGAGGGACAAATGCATCGGAGTCGCCCAGGGTAGTTAGTGAGATATACGAGCTAGGACGGACGAGCAGATGTCTCGATGCTTAGAGCCAGCCTAGGGTGAGGCGACAACCCCAGCGTACCGGTCTCCTCATCACTCATGTAGAGGTCGATGCCTTCTTGGAGGTTGCGTACCGTCTCGTCAAGGGAATTGCCCTGAGTCACCACGGCGACTTGCAAGCATTCGGCGGTATAGCGCCCACCTTGCTCAAAGATCACCGCGTGAACGGTTGAGCGGACAATCGCCCCGGCAATCTTGTGGGTGGCCTCTTCTTCCGCTACCTGGAATGCCGTCTGGCTTGGCTGCAAGCCAAGATTGGGAGAATGGCGGAAGGCTTTTTCGATGATGTACTGGCCCCGTCCCAAGCGTTTGAAATAAGGCCATCGATGGGCGTGATGGTTAGGCGCATTGACGCAACAACGGCTGACAACATGGGTTCGCACTGAACGCTCATTGAGGTGGGGCAAGGCACGAACAATCTCTGCCGGGGTAAACCGCCAGTCTCCCCGAGCCACGCCAAGACGGCGCGCTGCGGCGAGAACTTCGTCGTGAATTTTCATGGCATGGCTTCACTTGTTAATTGGAAAGATCATATTTTACACAAATGAGCGCGTACCATAGAGCGATTTTCAGCAATGGAACGAATGAGAAGCCATACAAACAACGATCATTTGGCGAGAGCTGGCCATCTTCATCATCGCCGCATCGTTGCGAGCGAAAACCTAAATCAACAGAAAGTTGGCCGCGTCATTGAACTATCGGCGCAAAAATACGGTTCCACATCAATCATGCCCAGTCGATTGAGGCGAATATCGAGCGGCCGACGGGGCAGATGAGAGCGGATTTGCAGCCGCGAATTCCGAAGGCAGAGGTTCCTAAAGCATCGCCTGCACATGCAGAGCCGCGCACCGAGCCAAGGCATCGAGGTCGTAGCCGCCCTCAAGTGCTGAAACAATACGGCCTGACGCATAGCGATTGGCGGCATCGACTATGAACTCGGTCATCCAGCGATAGTCGTCGTCAGTGAGCTCCAGGCCCGCCAGCGGATCCGCTTTGTGGGCATCGAATCCGGCCGACACGAGTATCATTTCGGGGCGCTGCGCTTCAAGCGCGGGCAGCCAATCACGCTCAATCGCCCGCCGGAAGCCCCGGCTACCCGTTCCCGCCGGCAGGGGTGTGTTGACGATATTGGGCCGATCGATTTCCTGCCAGGTGCCCGGATAGTAGGGAAATTGAAAGCTGGAGCAGACGAGCACCTCGGGACGCTCGGCGAACATCTCGACCGTGCCGTTGCCATGATGTACATCGAAATCCAAGACCGCGACGCGCTCAAGCTCATCCAGCGCCCGGTCCGCGCCCACGGCGATGCTGTTAAAAAAGCAAAAACCCATGACGGCCGAGGACTCCGCGTGGTGCCCCGGTGGACGCACCGCGCAAAATGCCCGGCGGTTGCTATCACCAAGCACATGGTCGACAGCCTCAAGCACCGCTCCGGTCGCCAACCGCGCCGCATTGGCCGATCCGGGGCTCATGACCGTATCCGTTTCCACCCGCACCAATCCGGATTCCGGGCTAGACCGCGCAATCGCTTCCAAGTAGCGCCGCCGGTGTACCCTGGCCAAGTCGTCATCGCTGGCCGGCCGCGGCGTTCGTACCGGCAATTGATCGAGCAACCCCTCCGCTTGCAGGCGATCAATGACAGCGGCCAACCGGGCGGGCCGCTCGGGATAACCGGGCGGCACCTCATGGTCTAAGCATTCGCGGTGTGTAAAAACTTCCATTTAAACCCCGGTTTTCTATAAGCCCAAGCGGCATGAAGAGTAATGGTGCGCGGGCTGGTGCTCAAGGTACGCAAACGCCGGGTCCTGTATCAATTTGAATTGATTGGGATTTGGAGGCTGTTACCCGTATCGGCGAACCGCAAGCAAGGGAGTGAGACATGCGGGCTAGGAGCCTGCGCCGTAGGAAGTCGCGAAAGCGAAAATTCGATGCCGCCGCCCCTTTGGACGGGCGATTGAGGAGAATATCGAGCCATATTTGACGAAATCGAACATTCAAAGGGGCGAGCGGAAGCGGATTTGCAGCCGTGAATTCCTGCGGCCCAGGCTCCTAGGAGCCTGCCCTCAATGGTCAAGCCTAATACCCGAAGCCGGTTGGGAAGCTCTTGTGGAAAAGGGTACGATCTCTTGACCCAATGGGAACTCTTGTGTGTTTGATGTTTGAGCCTCCAAATCGCCGCCGCATCTTCCTGTTGCGGCACGCTGAAGCCGCCTATATCCATACCGATGGCACCGTTACCAAGGACCCGGAGCGCGTGGCCCTGACCCCGCTGGGGCGTACGCAAGCACGCAAGCAATCGGCGGTGCTGGCCAGCGTTCCTTTTGATCGGGCAATTTGTTCCGGCCTACCCCGCACCCTGGAGACGGCGCGATTGATTCTCGCCGGTCGCGAAATCCCGGTATTGGAAACCGAACCGGCGCTAGAGGAAATTCGCGGCGGCGGGCGCGCCTACAAGCGTGGCGACAAGGCGGCCTGGCTTAGGGAAATTGCCAATCCGTGGGCGGTGGCGGCCCATCCGGAAGGGCGATTTCTCGGCGGCGAGAAGTTCTCCGACTTTGCCGCCCGCGTCACGCCCGCCTTCGACCGAATCGTGGCCGCACCAGCATGGCGCAATCTATTGCTGGTGTTGCACGGCGCCGTCAACCGCATGATTCTCAATCACATGCTCGGGCTAGGCTGGCAGACGCGAGCGGCTATTGAGCAGGATAACTGTTGCATCAATGTCATCGACGTTGATACAGACGCGGCGGGCGCAATCGAGAGATACCTGATTCGGACGGTCAACCTGACCGGCTACGACCTGAATAAATCGGGTGCCGTGCTTACCACCATGGAACAGGCGGCACTGCGCCTTAGCGAGGTAATGGGAAAAGACGGATGAATACTCGGTCTAAGGCCGACAGGATGGCACCCATTGGCGGGCGAGAGACAGAGCGGGAGGCATAAGACCGGCGGAGCCCCGCCAAGGCAGAGCCCCAACCGGTGCAGGAGCGCGTCAGACGCCGCGCTCCTCACTTGATAGATACACGATCACCTCCTTACCGTTGCCCAACAAGGGGCGGATGGTGCGTCAACCGTGCCGCGATTGCAATCGTTCATGTGAGCGGGTAGTGGCTCGATTTGGAACAGCCACGAGGACGGAGCGCGAGGGGGGATAACCCCCCTCGCTTGCAAAAGCGTTGATGAGATTGAGCGGCCCTAGGAGCCTGCGCCTTCCATTTCCATATCGGCAGCTTCCATATCGCCAGCCTCGGCTTCGTCCGCCATATCATCCATCATGGCCGCATCGCTGCCATCTGCTTCGGTCATGGTATCACCGCCTTCTTCCATCATATCGGCACCAGCGGCTTCCATGCCGGCAGCGGCACCCTCTTCCATCATGCCCATCATATCGGCGTCGGCAGCTTCCATACCGGCATCGGCGGCCGCTTCCATCATGCTGGCGTCAGCAGCGTCCGTCATGCCTTCGGTTGCCTCCATTGCAGCATCCATCATGGGTGCCGCTTCTTCGGCCTCGCCGCTGGTGTCCGTGTCCGCGGGCGGAGCGCAAGCGCCTAGCCAAACCAGCACGGATGCCGCGATGAAGTATCTTGTCAAATGCATAATAGCCTCCCAAACGATTGCTGTGGTGGCTGCGGAGCATACCGCAATTTGCGTTGGTGCGATACGCAGATGCCGAGCGAGGCACCGCGCATTTCTGAATTGGGCGGAAATCGGTAGAGTGCGGCATTCCAATTCGGTCGAGAGTTCGCCTTGATGAACGACAGGCGCACCCACAGAAAGCGGGCCGGGCGGGTTGAGCGCATTATAGGCCGCGTCCATGGCATCGAAACCGGCTACATCAACCTGATGCGCATCGTCTTGGCAACGGCTATTTTAGTTGGCGTAATCGCCTTGGTCGTGGCCATTGCCTGGTACAGCTTTACACAGCTAGCCGGGGTCGGGGCAGGCTTCTCATCGCCAAACGTCGCAGCGCCCGGTTGGGAATCAATTCGCTACCGCGTGTTGCCAAGGCCTCGCGAACAACCGCAGCAAAGCGGTGTTGCAGCCGACAAGCGGGAGATGGCCGGGAAGCGCAAGCAGCCCGTGGATGAACGCATCGGTCAAATTGCCAACAATCTCAACGCCCAATTTCAGCGCAACGCCGGCCATGAAAACGGATTCACCGAGCGCTACCCCGGGCGCTTGCTGGAAGCCTGGGTTTTCGGTGGGTCCGAACTGCCCGAGTCCTATCTACCCGATTATCTGGATGCCTTGATTATACTTTCCGAGGCCATCGGCAAAGACGAGCAAATCAACCGCATCGGGTCAATCGACAGCCGCGCTCAAGTTATGATGAATGCCCTCGAAGCCTTTCGCCAAGAGTTCCTTGTGCAAGTGGAAGAGGCGGAAAACCGAACGGCAGCAGCGGCTCTAAAGCGCTCCGAAGCCATTACGGGCAGCATTTATCTGGGCCTGGGCGGTCTCGGCTTGCTCATTGCGCTCGCCTTGATTGTCGTTCTCATCCGTATTGAGGTGCATTTGCGCAATCAAAGCCACTGGCAAGCGCTTGCGCACCGGCAGGCCACCCAAATTCGGCAAGAGCATGACCGTTTTGAAGAATAACCGGCACCCGCACGGACCAAGGGCCCGCCTATTTCACCAAGCCGCTTGCCCGTTTGGCGAGTTTCCCATGATTTTGCCCGATTTCCCGGAAAATTCCGGCTATCGCCCAATTGATAAGCGGCGCCGGCTGTGGCCCCGGTGGTGCCTAAGGTTGCATCCGGGGTGCTTAGGATTGGCCCTGCCCGGCTTCTTGGTATCCGCCATTATTTCGGTCGGCGCCCATGCCGAGTTCAACGACTGTGACTGGCACCTAAGCACCCAAGCCGCCGAGTACGACGAACAAACACAAGAGGAAATCGAAACGGAACTGGTACGGGAACTGGCCATCAAGTTGCGCCAGTTCGACCGCTGTCTTGAGCAAGACGCCGCCGAGCCCCGCACCATCGGCGATGATTCCGCCGCCGACGGCACCCAGGCCCAAACCGCGGGTTCGGCTGGGCACCAACAGAACCCGGCCGATGAGCAAGCACAGGCGCCATCCGTGGCGGATGTTGCAACGCCGGCCGGCAATGCGCCGTCCCGTTCGGGTGCCGGGGCGGTCACCGGAACATCGGCCAATCGGCAAGATACGGAGGAAGGTTTCAGGCAGGCAACGCAACAAAGCACGCCCATAACGGCGAATCGGGCAATGGAGGCGGCGGCACCGAATGACGCAGCGCTACCGGGTGCCCAGCGCGAACGAACCCGTCCGAGGGTGGTGGAAGACGATGTCGCCCGCATTTTGCGGGAAGCGGCCGAAAAGGAGTCTGACCCCACCCGCAAGGCGGCACTTTGGCAAGAGTACGACAACTACGTCAAGAATCTCTGATGCCGGGGTGCGGATGCGGCGCCGAACGCCAGCCCATGCCCTCATTGCCATGAACGATGCCCCGGGCCAGCCTCAACGGGCCGGGAGCCCGGGCTAGGAGCCTGCGCCGTAGGAAGTCGCGAAAGCGAAAAGCCGCCATCGCCGTCCCGTCGGCTTGTCGATTGAGGCGAATATCGAGCCATATTCAACGAAATCGACCGGCCGACGGGGCGGATGAGGGCGGATTTGCAGCCGCGAATTCCTACGGCGCAGACTCCTAACTCAAGCCGACAGAGCCTCTGGTCTTCCACTTGCTTATGGAGGGGGGTTTTGCGCGCACCGCTCGTCAACGAGCGGGCCTGCTGTTGTAATCGGTCGGGTCAAATAAATGGGAGCCATATATTTGATTCCCAAGACCACAAAAAATTATGACAAGCCGTTTTTATGAGCACAGCATCCGGTGGAAGATGGAGTTAGGTATATAAATCCTCATAATTTCGTATAGTTGGCCACTCGTAACGCAATGGAAGCAGCCCAGATGCCCGCCAACGTCTTTGCCAAACAGGCCCGCTGCTCGGGCGCTTATCCGTTTGCATGGCTTGGGGTTTGGACGCTGTGCCAACCGTGGCGTCCTGTGGTTGAAAAATGCAAACCGCGACATCAGTCGCTGTTCGCGTTACCCAGCATGTGCTGCTGGCTGTTTTTTGTACTCGCGGCCAGCAGCGCATACGCCGCCGATATTGAACTCGGCCCCCGCATCGAGCGCGAAAACCAAGTGCGGGAAACCGCGGCCGCACCCCGGCCGCAGTTGGACATTCCGCCCTTGCGCCTTGCGATACCCGTACTGAACCCGGGGCTACCGGAAAATCAAGCGGTTTGGGATGAACGCGGCATCTGGCCCGAGCTGCGCCGTGCCGAAGCCGTGTACTGTGCCGCCCGCCTTGCCGATGCGGCCCGAGCGCTTGGGCACTTCGACTCGGTTATCGTGACACCCGACACCTCCGCCAGCGCGGACCTATACCTGCTCGGCACAATCACCATCTCGAACGGTGAAGACCTCGGCATCAAATATCGGCTGCTCGACGCCACCGGCAAAACCTGGATTCAGCCCAAAATCGCCAAGTACCGGGTACCTTTGGGGTGGCATGAAAACAACACCAACCTGGGCGCGGACCCTTTCGCCGGCGTCTATGCCGCCATAGCCAACGACGTTGAGCGAAGCCTCGTCGCCCAAGCCAAGCGCCATGCCGCCACCGCTCGGCAGAACGCCAAACGCGCAGCCCAGGGCAGGAGCCAAAAACTAAGCGATCTCGAAAAGGTGACGCTCACCCGAGAACTCGTATTAGCCAGCTACTTCGCGCCGGATCGTTATGGCGGCTCGCTGCGAGAATCGCGCAACCGCATCAAGATTGAGTACCTGCCCAGCATGGACGACGCGGACTGGGCTCGCTTTGAGAGTGTCCGTATCCGCGACGATGCCTTCAGCCAAAGGCTTGCGCAGCAATACGCCGCCTTCGCGGACGAGATGCAAAGTTCCTACGCCCTTTGGCAGCAGGATTCGTTCCCCTACGCCCGCGAGCAGCGCATCCTCAGGGGGCGGGCAACGGCGCAGGGCATCTTCGGCGCTCTGGCCGCCGCAGCCACAATCGCCGCTGCCGCGGATGGCGACGTGGGCACGCTGCCGACCGTCGCCGCCGGGGTCGCCAGCACCGCCCTGATCTTTTCGAGCTTCCGTACCAATAACAGGCGCAAGGATGAGGTACGTCAGTTGAATGAGTTGAGCCGTTCCTTGCAATCGGAGTTGGCACCGTCCGTGGTTGAGCTACGCGAAACCACCGTCACGCTGCGCGGCACCGCGGTTGAGCAATTTCAGCAGTGGCGCGCCCTACTGCGCGACCTCTACGCTAACGCTACGGAAGATGTTGAAGCGGTCACCATTGTGCAAGCCGATAATCGTGCCCAATCCGACTAGCCCGCCTATTCCTCCAACTTTCGTCCCGAGGGCGCCGGGGCACCGTCCCAACCGCCCGCGCCGACCGGAGGGAGCACGACCAGGCGGGGCAAGTGCAGCGGCACACCGCTCTATCCACAAGCAGCCGGTATCGCTCGGTGCGGCGACGCATTGGCATCCGTGGCCCGGGCGGTGTTGCGCCGCTTGGCAATACGGCGCGGTATGGCCCGTGCTTTTGCTTATCTTTTTATCCTTTGGCGCTACGCCCGCCCAAGGCGCCGGTGTTGGCTGCGAGGGCGAGTGGGCGCAATCTCCCATCTGCCTGGAACGGGCGGCGGCGCTACAGGCGCGGGCGCAAACCGAGGCGCTGCTGGAAAATCTACCGGACGCAGCCGCTCTGGCAAATGCGGACGAAGTGCCTTTGGATACCCAGGAAATCGAAACCGCCAAGACCGACTATGCGAGCGGTATGGCGCTATACCGCGACGAGTACTTCGGCGACGCGGCGGTAAAATTCAACGCCGCAGCCGAGCGTCTTTTGACCTTGGAGCAAATCTGGCGGGAGGATCTCGCGCTACGCCTTGCCGAAGCCGAGGCGTCCTTGGCGGCGGGTGACTTCGAGGCGGCAGAGAACCAGTACGCCGCCGTGCTTGACTGGGCACCCGATTCCGAGGCAGCCGCCACCGGCCTGTCCGACGCCCGGCAAGCCATTGCGGCTCGCAACAGTCTGGAACTGGTCCGGCAGCACCTTGCACAGGGCGATCTGGAAAAGGCCGAAACGGGTCTCAATACCATAGCACCGGGTCTGTTGAGCGCTCCCGTCAACGAGTTACGCCAAGCCATTGCCCAAGCTCGCCGGCAGGCCCGCCTGAACCAAGCCATGTCGCGCGGTTTTCAACAGTTGGATCGCGGTGTCTGGGCGGAGGCGGAAGCCGCTTTCAACGAGGCGCTGCGCATCAATCCGGCGGCGAGCGCGGCCAAGGATGCATTGCGCAGCCTGCATCGCCAACGTACCGATGCCGAGCTCGCCGCCGCGCGCGCCGAGCTTGCACAGCGGCTCGCAGACGAGCACTGGCCGGCAGCGCAGCAGCTGCTCGAGACCATTGGCCAACTCGACCCCGGCGATGCCGCCATCGCCGGGCAACTCGCGCAGATCACTCATCTTGCCGAGGTGGAGCGGCAAATTGACAACTACCTGGCCAGCCCGCAGCGGCTTGCGGCCAAGGCTATTCGCGGGCCTGTCAAGGCGCTTCTCGACACCATCACCGATCCGCTTGTCTACGGCTTGAGAATCGTTGCAAAGCGCGACCGGCTGCAACAGGCGTTCACCGTCTGGACCACCCCGGTCGAACTCAGCATCCATTCCGATAATCGCACGGAGGTGCGTATCCGGCCCGGCCGCGTACTCGGCAAATTCAGGGAACACCGTTTGGCGGTTTTGCCCGGCAATTACGTCCTAAGCGGCCGCCGAGCGGGTTATCGGGAAGTTTCATTGCCGATAACCCTGGCACCGGGCGCTGACGCCCAAACCCTGGAAATTGCCTGCAATGAACGATTCTGAAGCGGATCAGGATGAGCGCCCCGGAGCACAACACGAACCTGCAACATTACATCAAGCGGCGGCGTCAGCGGCGTATCGCCGCCATGCTGGCGATCGTCGCACTCGCGGCAGTGGTGGTTGCCGGCTTTGTTACAAGCCGGGTTTTCGATTTATCCGTATTGCCTGAGGAAGCCGCAGCTACCTGGCAACGCTCGGAGGGTCGCTTGTTGACCATGGGTTCGCGCATTCTGTTATTTTCCGAGCGCGGCGCTATTACCATCCGGGCGGATGGCTTTGCCTCCCAAACACTGGTGATCGACAAAAACAGCGAGCGTCAACAAATCCAGGCAAGGCTCGAACCGCTGCCCGGCCTTGTCCTAATCAGTGTTCTATCCTCCGGCGCATTTAATTTGTTCGTGAATGAAACCGCTCAGGGCGGTAACGCCCAGACTGAGGTGGCGCTGCAACAAGGTGTCCATAGCGTGCGTATCGACGGCATCGGCATCAAACCGATCGAAGCTGAGATTGAGGTAAGGGGCTATGGCGAAACACAGCATTTCGAGTTCAAAACCGAACCGAGCAACAGTGTCTTCGCTATTGCAACCGAGCCATCCGATGCGCGGATTTTCCTGAACGGCAAAGCCATCGGACGGGGCAGCTATGAGGGGCCGGTCAATCTGGGAGACCATACAATCACTATCGAGCGCAAGGGCTACCGCAGCCGACAACTGCATTTTAGCGCCGAGCCGGACAAGCGTATCGACCTGGGCTTGGTTCAGTTGACGCCGGCACCCGCCGAGCTTTCCATCGCCTCCATACCAAGCGCCGCGGCGGTGTTGGTGAATGGCCGGTACGTCGGCACCACGCCGCTCACACAAGCCTTGGCACCGTCTCGGCCACACCATCTGGTCATTCGCAAAAACGGTTACGAAACGCTTGAAACCCGTATCGAACTCGCACCGGGGGAACGTTTGGCACGCAACTTTCAACTCGGCAGCACGACCTACACGGCCAAGGTGAGCGCCGACATCAAAGCCCGGGTGGCCCTCAATGGCGTCGCCCAAGGGTTCACACCGGCCAAGGTCACCGTGCGCACGGGCGACCGCGTCGCCGTGTCCCGAGATGGCTATCAAACACAGAGCATCGTCGTCGATCCGGTGGGCGGCGAGCAGCGCACCTATGATTTTACGATGATGCGCCCCAACGAATACGCCTTTCATCAGGCCCCATCCGAGGAGCGCGTTGCCAACGGTATCGTGCTACGCAAGTTTCCCCCGGCGTCATTGCGTATCCCGTCCATCGAGAGGGGGGGCGCCACCGACGAGATACAACTGACCCGTCCGTTCTACCTGGGCGTGTACGAAATCACCTACCAAGCGTTTCTGCCTTTCAAAAACCGCCCCATTCCAAGGGGACTTGGCCCGTTGCATCCGGCCACAAACCTAACTTGGAGCGAAGCGGCGCGTTTCTGCAATTGGTTGAGCGAGCAGCACGGCCTGGCGGCGGTTTACGAATTCGACGAAGCCGGGGAATTGCGCCAGATTACAACCCGTTCACTAGGCTACCGACTACCCACGGAGGCGGAATGGGAGGCCGCCGCAGGCTATGATTTCTCCGCAGGCAGCGTAGTCGGCCCCTACCCCTGGGGTCAAAACCGAGCCATTCCCCGAGCCTTCGGCAATTTTGCCGGACGGGAGGCAAAAAACGCGGGGCAAGACAAGGTTCTATTCGACTATGTGGACAACCATGCGGGCATTGCGCCTTCGGGTTCCTACGCGGCCAATTTCAATGGCATCTTCGACCTCGCGGGCAATGTTGCGGAGTGGGTGACGGATTACCACGCACCCCGCCCCGCCGTCGCCGGTACGACATTGGTGGATCCCCTGGGGCCACCGACGGGGGTCGATCATGTCGTCAAAGGGTCGAGTTTCCGATCCCACGAACCGGCGGCGTTGGCCATCGAACACCGCACCCTGGTAGCGGGCCGAAGCGATGCCGTCGGTTTTCGTGTTGCCCGGTGGATATACTGATGGACGGAACCGGTATCGCCAACCTTGGGCATCCACCCTGCGCCTCCTCAGCTTGCCCAAGGCACTCGGCCCGGCGTCGCGCACTTGCCTGGCTACTGCCGGTTCTATTGGCAAGCCCGGAAGTGCCCGCCAATGCACAACCGGAACCCAGCGAGCCGCAGCCAACCCATGAGAGCACACAAACGGCGCCAGCGGGCGTTGCACCGCCGCCGCCAAGGAATCCATCGGCGAACGAAGCGGCGGCAACCGAACCGCTCGCCCCCATCAAAACAAAAACGCCCATCCGGGTGAACGCCAATGTTGCCCTGCCACAGGACATCTAGGAGCTCAGGTGAACGATAAAAGCGGCCCTAACCGATTGCGCAGGCGCCTGGCCGCCGCCGCGACGGGCAATAGCCTCATCCTCGACCTAGCGGGGCTTTTACTCAGCGCCCTCATCGTACACAGCGTCTATGTCCTCTACATAGACCCGCTCGCGGGTGATGCCCTGCGCACGGCTATCGCCAATGGCACCGTGCCGGAGCGCAGCCCGGCGGTGATCCTCAAGGACATTGAACAGGAAATTTGTCTTGTCCTTGGCTTCTGGAGCGCTTGGCTGTTGGCGTTTCGCTACCGGCTTTTTGAAAACGAAGGCTACTTGCTCGAAGTGGATTTCCTGGGCCTGGACAAACTCACCGAGTTCAGCGCGCCGACATTGGACCGTTTGCGCCAAAATATCGCCGACGCCGCCACCAAGGTACCCGGCGCCCTATTGCTGCAAAGCACCAGTCTGGCCTTGGACCGCATTCGCTTGAATGGCGCATTCCACGAGGCCAACGAGGTCGCCGCGGAAGCCTGCGAACTGCACCTGGAGATGCTGCACTCAAGACTGGCCATCAATCGCTATGTGCTCTGGGCCATTCCCTCGGTGGGTTTTCTCGGCACCGTGCGCGGTATCGGCGAGGCGCTAACCAAGGCTGACGAGGCCATGGCCGGCGACATTTCCGGTGTTGCCGCGAGTCTTGGTATCGCCTTCAACTCCACGTTCGTGGCACTGTTCGTCAGCCTGGTGTTGATGCTTTTTTCCAGCGTGCTACAGGGGCGAGAGGAACGCTTGGCCGCCAACTGTAAGCACTTTATATCCTCGCGGTTGATCGCCGAACTCAGCGCGCTGGCGAAAGCCTCGGAACCGTTCCCTATCGTACCCCCCGGCCAAACGACTCGTGCCGAAACCTCGCATATGTAAGTGGCACGGGATTGCGCGTGAAACGTCCAATCAGCTCACGCACAAATCCGGGGTTTGGGCTCGCTTTTCTTGATGTGCTCTGTTGCGGCCTGGGTTCCGCCGTGTTGCTCCTGCTGATCGTGAAACAGGGCCCAGCCGATGCCGACACCATCGACCAAGCCTATATCGACAGCCAGATGCGCGCGGTCGAAGAACGCATCAGTGCCGAAGCGTCTCGACGCGATGAGCTACGCAAGCGCCTGGCCGACCAGGAGCTTGCCCTGACTCGGGACGCGGCGGTGTTGCGGAACCTGTCCACACAACAATCCGAGGGGGCGGCTCAATACGCCCGGTTGCTCGACCAACTGGGCTCGGAGCGCGCCGCGCTGCGGGAAAATGCCGCCCGTCTTCGGGATTTGCAGACGGCAGCCGATGCAAGCCCGACCAAACCGGAGGAAACCGAACCCGAGCCGTACGGCCGACAGCTGACCGGCATCAATATCGCGGAAGATCGTGTTGCCATATTCCTCGATCGCTCGGCCAGTATGCTGCATGCGTCCCTGGTGGAAATCGTGCGGCTGCGAGTCTCGTCGGCGGCGCTGCAACGCCAGGCCGAGAAATGGACCGGGGCCCGTGCAGCGGCGCTTTGGGCTTTTCGACAAATACCCGAGGGGGCGCGCTTCCAGTTCTTCACTTTCAGTGCGGACTTGCGGGATATGGACGGCGAAACCCTGCAGCCATCGCAAAGCAGCGCTTGGCTAATCAAGGGCGAGCGGAGCCTGAGCGCTCAAGTCTTTAACGCGGCCCAGGCAGGCATCGCGCCGGCTGGCGGAACCAATCTCAAACAAGTTTTCGAGGTGGCCGCACGGCTGGTTCCCAAGCCCAGGCAAGTGCTGATATTGACCGACGGTTATCCAACCCTGCCCGGCAATAAACGGCTTAGCAGCTTGCGCGGCTGTCCTCGCGCCAAGAGGGGCGTAACGCCGATTCTCTCACCCGAATGCCGCCGGGCTATCTTTGTGGATGCCGTCAATGTCGTCGGCAACCGTCTGGCGGGCGTACCTATCGACGTAATTCTCTATCCGCTCGACGGCGATGCCAATGCCGTGCGCGGCTATTGGCTGTTAACCGCATTGAGCGGTGGCCGCCTGCTCACGCCGGTGCCGGGCTGGCCCTTGGCGGGATAGGCGGGTTAGGCATTGGAGAAACGCTTTTGCGGCGCATCACCTCATTCGTCATGAAGCAGCGGCGGGCTGAAGACAGCGGCACGTCCGTGAGTTTTTTGGATGTCATCGCTTGTGCGTTCGGCGCTATTGCGCTGCTGGTGCTCATCTTGCCAATCGGTGAGTTGGGCGGTGCAACGGCGATTGCGCCGGCGGCGGATTACGGCCGTTCGCTGATGCGCCTGGCCGAGATCCGCGAGCAGGCAGCGGCCGTTGAACGGGAAGCGGTCGAAAACGCGGCCTTGGCCGGCATCATGGGCACCGAACTGAGCAGCGCAACGGAAAAAGCCGAATACCTGCAAAACCTGATTGAGTACACACGCAAAGAAGCCGCCCGGCTGCGCCAGCGCATTGCCGCGGTGAACGCGGGTCGGCGCATTCTTGAGCAACCGCCACCGCCTGTCGAGGCGGATACCGAAACGCAAATGACCGTGCCATCGGCATTGGCGGGCATTCCCGTGGATTCCGAATACATCGCCTTTGTCGTGGACACATCCGGCAGCATGCGAGTGATCTGGGATGCCGTGATCGCTGAAATCACCAGCGTTTTATCCCTTTATCCGCAAGTGCGGGGCTTTCAAATCCTCAACGACCAGGGCCATTATTTATACGGCGGCAACCAACGCCGCTGGATTCCCGACAGTCCGGCAAACCGCCGCCGCGCTTTGGATAGAATGCGCGGCTGGCGATGGGTGCCCTATTCCGCCAGCAACCCCGCACCGGGTATCGCCACCGCGGTGGGCGACCTGTACGACGAGCAGCGCAAGATGGCGATTTTCGTGTTCGGCGACGACTACGCGGGCGATGATTTCGATACTTTCCTCAATCGCATAGACCGCTCCGTCGCCTCCGCCCGCACAACCGAGGGCAGCTTCCGCATCCACGCCATCGGTTTCTCCAACGAGGGCATCTCCGACTCACCCCTAAACTTCGGCGTGTTAATGCGCGAACTCACGCGCCGCCATGGCGGCGCTTTCCTGGCACTGCCGGAACAGCAGACGCCGCCGCGCATCCACATACGCTAGGCGCTTCTGCCTGCGCAGGCTCCTAGGAGCCTGCGCCCCAGGAATTCACGGCTGCAAATCCGCTTCCGCTCGCCCCTTTGAACGTTCGATTTCGTCAAATATGGCTCGATATTCTCCTCAATCGCCCGTCCAAAGGGGCGGCGGCATCGAATTTTCGCTTTCGCGACTTCCGCAGGCAGAGGCTCCTAGGCCATGCCGCCGTACTTACGCAATTCCGCTCGACCCACCACCAGATGGTGTACCTCGTCCGGGCCATCAGCCAGACGCAGTGTGCGCTGAGCGGTATACATTTTGGCCAGCGGCCACCATTGCGAAACGCCGGCGGCACCGTGAATCTGAATGGCCTGATCGATGATCTTGCAGACCCGCTCCGGCACCATCGCCTTCACCATGTGGACCCAAAGGCGCGCTTCCTGGTTGCCGAGCACATCCATCGCCTTGGCGGCTTGTAAAACCATGAGGCGCATCGCCTCAATCTCAATGCGCGCCCGCGATATGACCTCAATGTTTTTACCCAACTGGGCAATCGGCCGCCCGAAGGCTTCGCGGCCGAGCCCCCGCTGTACCATCAGGCTCAGGGCCTTCTCCGCCTGGCCGATGGAGCGCATGCAGTGGTGGATGCGGCCCGGCCCCAAGCGCACCTGGGAGATTTCAAAACCCCGCCCCTCGCCGAGCAGGATGTTCGCTTCGGGAACGCGGACATTGTCGAAAACGATGTGCATGTGTCCGTGCGGGGCATCGTCGTCACCGAAGACTTCCATGCCCTCCAGAATATTCACGCCGGGGGTGTCGATGGGCACGAGGATTTGTGACTGCTGCCGGTGCGGCGGCGCGTCGGGACTGGTTTTGACCATACAAATCATGATTTTGCAGCGTGGATCACCGGCACCGGAAATATAGAACTTCTCACCGTTTATGACCCATTCGCCGTTTTCAAGCACGGCCCGGGTACCGATGTTTTTGGCGTCGGAAGAAGCCAGATTCGGTTCGGTCATGGCGTAGGCGGAGCGTATCTCCCCGTTCAACAGGGGCTTTAGCCAACGCTCTTTCTGTTCCGGCGTGCCGACCCGTTCCAGAACCTCCATGTTGCCGGTGTCGGGAGCGCTACAGTTCAGGGATTCCGAGGCAAGCGGGCTTTTGCCCAATTCCGCGGCGATATAGGCGTAGTCCAGGTTGCTCAGGCCCTCGCCGGTATCGGCATCCGGAAGAAAGAAATTCCACAGCCCGGCCGCCTTGGCTTTGTTTTTGGCGTCATCAAGCAACTCCAATTGGCCGGGTGCCCAACTCCAGCGGTCTTTGCGGCCCTCGCCAAGCCGATAGAACTCCTCGGTGATAGGCTCGACATGCTCGGCAATGTGTTTCTTAACGGCGTCCAAAAGCGGCTTAACTTGTTCGGAAAGGCTGAGGTCGTACAGGTCGGCGCTCAGGCCGTTTTCTTCAGACATGGGAACTCCCGTGAAGGCGCGTGATTGCTGGTTGACCCATTCTAGCCCGCCTATCCCGCCAACTCTATGGAGCGAGATTTAAGGCCGGTGAATACCCGGGAAAATCTCAACAAGGCGGCATTTTTCGCTGGGTTCGCGGTTGACTGCGTTTTCTGAAACCAACCGGCATGGGCATGGAAAGAGGCGCAAGTATGCCTCCGGGGCGGATGAGAGCGGATTTGCAGCCGCGAATTCCGAAGGCAGAGGCACCTAGGAGCGTCTCCCTCAGTCCAATGATCGTTAGGTTCATCGAACGGCTTGCGTTGCAGCGGGTTTTCGGTTCTATGATTTAGAATGAAGTGGTGATAAATTCCGAATTAGACGACTATTTATTCCGTATTGGACGAAGCTCTATGCCGAATTGGACGATGCCAGCGAGAGAGCATGTGCCGAGACATGCCGAAGCCCGGATCCGCACAGCTCTAAGGGATACCCGCATCGTCGCGCTCGTGGGCCCGCGGCAATCCGGGAGACCACGCTCGCTCGCCGGTTCGCCGACAACGAGAAACGCCCCTTCGTCACTTTGGACGATGAACAGTTCAGGCGATTCGCCCAAGACGACCCCCATCGGCTTCATGCGCGGTCGGCGTGGCGCGGTCATTGACGAAATTCAACGCGCCCCCGGGCTCATTCTCGAGCTCAAGAAGCAAGTTGATGATGATCCTACGCCCGGACGCTACCTAATCACCGGCTCCGTGGAACTGTTCAAAAGCGCAATTTCGCCCGATTCGCTCGCAGGGCGCGTGGAGACGATTGAACTTTTGCCGTTTTCCCAAGCCGAAGTGGCCGTCGCCGGTGTTCCGAACTTTCTGGAAAGGGCCTTTACGGCGGACTTCCCTCACTTCGCCCCCACCGGCCCAACGGACAATCTGGTTGAGCGGGTGGTTTCGGGCGGGTTCCCGGAAGTCCAAGCCCGCCCGGATCTCACAAGACGCCATAGCTGGCTGCGGGCCTACGCCCGCTCGCTCGCGGAGAGGGATATTTCCGACATCGCGGCCACCAACAAGCTCGACCGGATGACGGCACTGATCGACCATGCGGCCGTTTCCGGTGGCCAACTGGTCAACCTGTCCGACCTGGGTTCCAAACTGCGTGTCGATGGTAAAACGGTGGATCGGTGGCTGACCCTGCTTGAACGGGTGTACTTGGTCCGCCGAATCGGGGCTTGGCATCGCAATGAGCGCAAACGGCTGGTCAAGACACCGAAGCTGCAGTTTCTGGACTCAGGCTTGCTCGCCGCCCTGCGGCGGATTGACCGAACAGCGATAGAACGAAGCCGGAGGAATCTTGGCCCCCTGCTCGAATGCTTCACTTACGCCGAGATCGCCAAGGCCGTCGCGCTACACGGTAACTTGATCGCCATCAGCCACTATCGCGACAAGGACGGTGCTGAGGTCGATCTGGTTCTGGAGCGGTCGCCGGGCGAGGTTGTGGGCATCGAAGTCAAGGCGGGAGCGACCGTGCGCCCGGACGACTTCAAGGCGTTGGCGCGCCTTGCAGCCGCTGCTGGCGATCATTTCGTCTGCGGAATCCTCCTTCACGACGGCGAGCGGATTCAGCGAGCGGGTTCCAGAATGTTCGCCATGCCCATCAAGGTGCTGTGGGAGAGCGGCTTTGCAGCCGCGACTTCCTAGGGCGCAGGCTCCTAAGAGGCGAGGTCCGGCCTATACTTCAGCATCGTTCGCGAACCTTCGGCAAGGCCGTTACGAAACCGTGGGCCCCAGGTTCCCCACTCGTCGGCATACTTCTTGCCCATAACGGCGAGCACCCCTTCGCGGACGTCCGCGTCGGTTTCGATGCTGGCGGTCGCCTCAACCACGGGCAGGCTTCGATAACGCTCGTTGGCCCGCCGCCAATTACCCAAATCACCAACCCAAATGCGCGCGCGATCAAGGCCGCGGCGGATAGCCTCGGTGCGCCAAGCGTCATTGCGGGTTACGACGAACATGGAGCCCTCGTACAGAGCAAACCAAATTTCCGCTTGGCAGCGGCTTTCCCCGCCATCGCTCTTCAGCGGTGTCAGGTAAATCAGCGGTGATTGCGTCATGGCCGCATGGGGCGCTTTAACAGCGCGCGCGAACGGCGTCAGAACGATGGTGGCGATACCGGTGCCTAAAAGTGTACGTCTTGTAATCATGGGGTTCTCCTTAAACTGTGCTCATCAAGCAAGATTGCGGGCGGCGATGCGCTCGCGAGCCAAGCCCGCCCACTGTTTGGGGCCATCAATGTGTACCGAGTTGCCGTGCGCGTCCACGGCAACGGTAACCGGCATATCTTGCACCTCGAATTCGCGGATTGCTTCCATGCCGAGTTCCGGGAACGCCAATAGGCGGGCACCGGTAATGGCCTGGGCGATGAGGTAGGCGGCACCGCCCACCGCGATGAGCGAGGTTGCGCCGTGCTCGCGAATGGCGGCGATGGCCCGGGGGCCGCGTTCCGCCTTGCCAATCATGCCCAAAAGCCCGGTGCGTTCGAGCAGGGTTCGCGTGAATTGATCCATGCGGGTAGCGGTGGTGGGGCCGGCCGGCCCCACCACCTCGTCGCGCACCGGGTCCACCGGGCCGACGTAGTAGATGAACCGACCCCCGAGATCCACGGGCAACGGCTCGCCGCGCCGCAACAAATCGACCATCTTTTTGTGTGCGGCATCGCGGCCGGTGAGCATTTTGCCGGATAACAGCAAGGTATCCCCGGCCCGCCACTCGCGCATCGCTGCCCGCGTTAACGTATCAAGATCAACACGCATCGCGTTTTCTATTTTGAAATCGAGTTCCGGCCAATCGTTCAAGTCGGGGGCCGAAAACCGGGCCGGCCCGCTGCCGTCAAGCACAAAATGAACGTGCCGCGTGGCCGTACAGTTGGGGATGACGGCAACCGGCTTGTTGGCGGCGTGCGTCGGATATTCCTTGACCTTGACATCCAGCACGGTGGTCAAACCCCCCAAACCCTGAGCACCGATGCCGAGCGCGTTGACCTTGCCGAACAGTTCCAGCCGCAGGGCCTCGCCGCGATTGGCCGCACCGCGCGCCCGCAGGGCCTGAATGTCGATGGGTTCCATCATGGCTTCCTTGGCGAGCAGCATCGCTTTTTCCGGCGTACCGCCGATGCCGATACCGAGAATGCCGGGCGGACACCAGCCCGCGCCCATTTCCGGAACCACCGACAACACCCAATCCGCCACCGAATCGCTGGGGTTGAGCACCTTGAATTTGGCCTTCGCCTCGCTGCCGCCGCCCTTCGCCGCCACCTCTACCCCGAGTGTGTCGCCGGGTACCAGCCTGGTGTGAATGACCGCGGGCGTATTGTCGCCGGTGTTGGCGCGGGCACCGTCCGGGTCGGCGAGCACGGAACCGCGCAACAGGTTATCCGGGTGGCTATAGCCGCGCCGCACACCTTCGTTAATCATCGCCTCGACACTGAGATTGCCTGCCCAGCGAACCGCCATGCCCACCTCCAGGAAGACGATGACGATACCGGTATCCTGACAAATGGGGCGCTTGCCAAGGGCGCACAGGCGTGAATTGACCAGCACCTGTTGCAATGCCGCCTTGGCTGCCGGGGATTCCTCCAGCTCGTAGGCTTCGGCCATGGCGCGGATGAAGTCGGGCGGGTGGTAATAGGAAATGTATTGGAGCGCGTCCGCCACGCTCTTTATCAGATCATCTTGTTTGATAACGGTCATGAGCAATGCGGGTTTCCGAGTTGATGGCATCATACTCCAGCGAATATCGTTCGTGGGCTGTTAAGATAGCGCGACTCCAAACCGAACAACGTTGCAGCCGAGGAAGCCTTGATCGCATGAGACCCGAACTGTTCATTGGCGCCATCGCTCTGCTCGTTTGGGGGGGATGCGCAAAAGCCAACGACCCCAAACAACTCGCCGAACGCTATCTGATCGTCGATACGCACATCGATGCGCCCCATCGGCTCTTTAAGCAGTGGGAAGATGTCACCCAAGCCACGGCTTCCGGTGATTTCGACTATCCGCGCGCGGCAGCCGGCGGGCTCGATGCGGCCTTTATGTCGATCTATATTCCGGCAACGGTCGATCTGGCCGGGCAAGCAGCCGAGCGGGCGGACGAACTCATCGGCCTAGTGGAAAAGATGGTCGCCGATGCGCCGGACAAATACGCCATCGCAACCTGCGTCGCCGACCTCGGCCGCATTCGCAATAGCGGCCGCATCGCGCTGCCCATGGGCATGGAAAATGGCGCGCCCATCGCCGGCGACTTCGACAACCTGCGCCGCTTTCGCGACCGTGGCATCCGCTATGTGACCTTGGCGCACTCACGGGCGAACCACATTTCCGATTCCTCCTACGACGACTTCGAGCGCTGGCAGGGCCTGTCCCCATTCGGCAAGTCGCTGGTGCCGGAAATGAACCGCCAAGGCGTGATGATCGATGTGTCCCACCTCAGCGACCGGGCGTTTTGGCAGGTGCTTGAATTAACACAAACACCGGTGCTGGCAACCCACTCCTCGCTGCGGCATTTCACCCCCGGTTTTCATCGCAACATGAGCGACGAGATGGTGGTCGCCCTCGGCAAGAGCGGTGGTGTTGTGCAAATCAGTTTCGGCAGCGACTTTTTAACCCCGGTCGCCCAAGCTTACCGTGCGGCATCCAGAAAGGCCGCGCTTGCCTATACCTTCAACAATCAAATGGCCGAGGACGACCCGCGCCGCGCCGATTTTCTCGACCGCTACCGGCGAGAACATCCCTATCCCTACGCAACCCTGGACGACGTTTTGGATCACATAGACCGTGCCGTGGCGCTAGCCGGCATCGACGCCGTAGGCTTGGGTTCCGATTACGATGGTGTGGGCGATTCGCTACCGGTCGGTCTCAAGGATGTCTCCACCTACCCCAACCTGATTGCGGGGCTTCTGGAGCGAGGCTACACAACAGCGGATATCGAGAAAATTCTGGGCGGCAACACCCTGGCTGTCTGGCGTGCGGCGGAAGACTTTGCGGCGCGGCACGGCAACGCGCCGGCTTGCCGAACCTGAGTTGCACCCGCCAGACAACCGGGCTGGCCGATGGGCATTCATCGTGCTTATGGCCCTTGCCAACGCGGGCTGCGGTAATAGAGAACGGTCAAACTGAGCCACGACCAAAAGCCGGACGGCATACTTGGGCGCATCCACCTTTGATAAACTGACCGCCTCTCAATCGCCGGTCAGCGAGCCAACCCATGTCTGAGCTACCATCAACCCAACCGCAGCTGCCCGGCAAGTTGATGCTGGGCATCGCACTCGGGCAGGGCATCGCCCTGTTTCTGCTCTGGCGGATGCTGGAACACGAAGCCTGGCCGAGCCAAATACCGGCCATCAATTTTCCACTTTGGACGCTGGTGCTCGTCGCACCCACCATGCTGCTGCTCTGTCTCGAACAACGGAACCTGCCGCGCAGCCTCAAGGCGGTGGGGCTATTCTCCGGCACACTGGCGCTTATCGCGGTCTACATGGGCTGGCAGGCTTCTCCCCAAGGGGAATTTCCCATCGTCTCCCTACTGTTGGTTTACGTTCTCACCACGCTTATTGCCTGTTTCAAGGGCTTGATGTACTGCCAACCATGGATCGCCAAGTCGCCGGCCGATTACGCGACCCTGTTCACCTATTCCTGGCGTAACTTTCTGGTGGTCGCGCTCGCCACGCTATTGGCGCTGGGGGTCGCTTTGATTCTGTATCTCTGGGCCACCCTGTTTGCCGCCATCGGCATCGACTTTTTCAAGCAGCTGTTCGGCAACGATTGGTTTCTCTTCCCCGTGCTTGCCAGTGCTTTCGGGATGGGCGCCCTTATCTTTCGCCGCCTCGTCAAGGTAATCGATAGCATTACCAGCCTGCTTGAGGGGTTGATGCGGCTCTTGCTGCCGCTACTCGCCACGGTGCTGCTGATCTTCCTCGGCGCCTTACCCTTCACCACCCTGCAACCCCTATGGGAAACCGGCAGCGGCACCGCCCTACTGCTATGGCTGAACGCCTTTGCGCTGTTCTTTGTCAACGCGGTCTATCAAACGGGACAGGGTTCGCCCTACCCGCCCTGGGTGCATCGCGGCCTGTCCGCCAGCATTGCGCTGCTACCGATCATTTCCGGGTTGGCGCTCTACGGTTTGTACCTGCGGGTCGATGAGTACGGCTGGACCGTGCAGCGTTGCTGGGCGTTTACGGTGTTTGCGATATTAGCGCTCTTCTCGGTTGGATACGCTTGGTACATCCTGCGTCGGCGATGGCAGTGGCCGCGCTATCTCGGGCGGGTGAATAAGGCGATGGGATGGGTCGTGCTCGTGCTCATGCTGCTGGTCAACAGTCCCGTGCTCGACTTCCGCTCAATTGCGCTGGCCAGCCAGTGGCAGCGCGTCGAGTCCGGGGAGGTGGCACTGCACGATTTCGACTTCAACTATGCACAGCGCCAGCTCGCCCGGCCCGGCCACCAAAAAATGCAAGCGCTCGTCCGGGAATATGAAAATTCCGACCCCGAGTTGATCCGCATTATTAAAGCGACCGAACAGAGGCGGCTAAACAGCGACCAATCATTCGACACGCTGTGGGCAAACCTGAGTTACCGGCCCGAACCCTTTGATCCACCACCCGGTCTGCGCGAGGCGGCCAGCATGAGCGTTTTCGGGCGAATTCCCGAGCGACACAACAACACCATGCTGGTGCGGGTTGACTTGGACGCGGACGGTGCCTTCGAATATGTGCTGATTTCACAGCACCGTAACAACGACGACCTGGTGGAGGCGGAGCTTCTGTATCGCGAAGGGGACGCTTGGCAGAGACGCCCCCTGGTTGCGCGCGACCGGCCCGACGATATCGATATCTTCGAGACGCTACGCGGAAGCGAGATTGAAGCGGTGCCGCCCCGTTTCAAGAACCTGAAATTAGGTGATCTTGTGTTTCGCGAGGCTTATTGAGGCAGTTGGCAGCGAGTGGGCGAACTAATCAAGCGGCGCATCGGGTTGCGCGATAGCCTCGGCAATCACTGCCAGGAATTCCGCCCCGTACCGGTCGCACTTGGCTTGGCCAACGCCATGCACCGCCAACAGCTCCTCAAGGGTGCCGGGCTTAAGGCGCACCAGTTCCTTGAGGGTGGCGTCGTGGAAAATGACGTAGGCCGGCACGCTCGCCTGCTTCGCCAGCCGAGCGCGGCATTCGCGCAGGGCATGCCATAGCGGCCGATCCTGCGCGGATATCGCATAGGCGCTGTTGCGTGCCGCTTTTGTCTCGGGCTTGGCGGAAGCCTGGTGCCTTGCGGAAGCGTCCTCGCGCAACTGCACCCCTTGCTCGCCACGCAATAAAGCCCGCGACTTGCCGGTAAGCCGCAACGCACCGAAGCGTTGCACTTCCGAGTGGAGATAGCCCCGCACCATCAGTTGCCGCAGAATCGACCGCCAAGTGGTGGCGGAGCGGTCCTCGCCGATGCCAAAGGTGCTTAAATTCTGGTGGCGGTGTTGCAGCACCTTCGGCGTCTGCTTGCCGCGCAATACGTCGATAACGTGGGCCGCTCCGAAATGCTGGCCGGTGCGATAAACGCAAGACAGCAATTTCTGGGCTTCAACCGTGCCGTCCCAAGTTCGCGGCGGCGACAGGCAGATATCGCAATTGCCGCAGTCTTCGGGCAGCTTGTCCCCAAAATATTCAAGCAACGCACGCCGTCGGCAACTGGTGATCTCGCACCAGCCGAGCAGGCCATCAAGTTTGGCGCGCTCGATACGCTTGTGGGCTTCGTCGGCTTCCGACTGCTCCACCATTTGGCGCAACCGCACCACATCCTGCAAACCGTAGATCATCCAGGCTTCGGCCGGCTCGCCATCACGCCCGGCTCGCCCCGTTTCCTGATAGTAGGCCTCAACGCTCTTGGGTAGATCGATGTGGGCGACGAAGCGGACATCCGGCTTGTCGATACCCATCCCGAAGGCAATGGTTGCCACCATGACGATGCCGTCTTCGCGCAGGAAGCGGACCTGATGTTCGGAGCGCACCGGGGCGGGCAGACCGGCGTGGTAGGGCAGCGCCTTAAAGCCCCGCCCGGCCAACATGGCGGCGGTGCTCTCGACCTTCTTGCGGGTCATGGCGTAGACAATGCCCGCCTCGCCCCGCCGATTGTCCAAGAAACTGGCCAACTGGGCACCGGCATCCGTTTTGGCCTGGACTCTGTAGCGGATGTTGGGCCGATCAAAGCCGCTGACGAAACGCTCGGCATCGGTCATATCCAGACGCGCCAAGATATCGCGGCCTGTCGTGGCATCGGCGGTTGCGGTCAAGGCCATGCGCGGTACACCGGGGAACTGTTGCCGCAGGATATTCAGGCCCAGATAGTCCTGACGAAAATCGTGGCCCCACTGCGAAACACAATGCGCCTCGTCAATGGCAATAACGGAGAGTGGCACGCTGGCCAGAAATTCCAGCGTCTCTTCCCGCAACAGGCGTTCCGGTGCCAGATAGAGCAGATCAAGGCCACCCCGCCCAATGGCTTCCAGCACATCCTGCTGCTCTGCATGGGAAAGCGTCGAGTTCAAAAAGCGGGCACGCACACCCCATTGGCGAAGCGCGGCAACCTGATCCTGCATCAGGGCGATTAGCGGCGAAACCACGAGCCCCAAGCCGGGCCGAATCATTGCGGGTATCTGGTAACATAAGGACTTGCCACCGCCGGTTGGCATAAGCACCAGCACATCCTTACCCGCGAGTACCGTCGCGACCACATCCTGCTGGCGGCCACGAAACCCGGAATAGCCGTAAACATCCCGCAACAGCTGATGGGCTCGTTCAATCATGCTGGGGATTATGACAGCCGCGGTTTGCAGCCCGCACCACCCGGTAGGCTTTCAGGTCAGGCTCAAAATCACCTGATGTTGCACGAGTGGAATCAAGGCTTTGACTTTAATTTGGCGCGGATCAAGCAGCGCCTGCATGGTAAGGCCGCGTAACAAGGCGATCACTAGGGTCGCCGTCGCCGACGTATCGACCTCAGTACGAAAATCACCCTCCCGGACGCCGCGTTCGACCATCTCCGCAACATGCGCACGCATACGCCGGGTCAAACGGGCAATATCCTCGCGGATTTCCGGAACCGAACTCACCGCCTCGCCCATGATGGCGTAGAGCGCACGAATGTGGCTTTCGCGCCGGGTGACTTCAAGCAGATAAATCTCGATGTAGGCCTGCAATGCCTGGGTAGCGGTGCCCTGTTTTAACGCGGGCTCAAGCTGATCTTCGCGAAACGCCTTGGTGCTGTGCCGCACCACCGCCCGCAACAAGCCTTCCTTGGAACCGAAACGGGCACTCACCAACGGACCCGTATAGCCCGCCTCTTCACCGATTTGGCTCACCGTTGTTCGCATATAGCCTTGGCGGGCGAACAAACGACGGGCGGCAAGAATCAAGAGACGTTCAGACTCGGCCTTGCGCTGGCTCTGCGTCCGCCCCGTCTTGGCAGCTGCCGATTTCATTCGCATACCTTAAATCTAGATTAGCGATCTGTCTTGAGCGCCGGGGGTTGCCCAGGTTTCTAAAGCCCGTAAAGCTCCGCAAGATCAATCAGGTTGGCGACATTTCGCACAGTGGCCGCGTCCGCGAACTGGCCGTCGATCATGACCGCACCGCGGCCCTCGGCTTCGGATTCGCGATAGGCCGCCGTCAATTTGCGGGCATTCTCCACCCGCTCCGGGTCCGGCGTGAAGATGTCCTGGGCATGCTCAATCTGTTTGGGGTGCAGCGCCCATTTACCGACCATGCCGAGCGCCCTCGCCTGCAAGCAAGACTTGCGGTAGGCATCGGTGTTGCTGATCGCGCCGAAAGGGCCGTCGATGGCATCAATGCCCCGAGCGCGTGCGGTCATGGCGACGCGGAATTTCGCATAGTGGAAGATATCGCCGGGATAGCGATCCGGGCCCATCATCAGACTGAGATCCATACCTTGGCTGGCGGTGTAGTCCCCCATACCGAAAATCATTGCTTCGAGACGGGGGGTGCTGCTGGCAATTGCTTCGATGTTTTGCAGCCCCAAGGTTTCCTCGATCAACAATTCCAAGCCGATTTTCTTCTGCAAGCCCAGCATCATCTCCAACTGATTGAGCAGTTTGTCGACAAAGAGCACATCGGCCGCATCGCAGGGTTTGGGAATCATAATGACGTCGAGGTTTTCGCGCGCGCCTTCCACCACGGCGATGACATCCCCGTGGCACCACTCGGTACCCGTATCGTTGATGCGCACGCAGCGCACCGTATTACCCCAATCCAGATTGTTGAAGGCATCGACGATGTTGCCGCGGGCGGCGACCTTCTGATTGGGTGCGCAGGCGTCTTCCAAATCCAGAAAAACATGGTCGGCACCGCTGGCCGCCGCTTTTTCGATCATTCTGGTGTTGCTGGCCGGTACCGATAGCTGGCACCGGCGCGCACGGCGCGGTTGCCCGTGCTGGTTCATCATGGTCACAATTTGCCTCCTACTTGTCGAACCAGTGGCTTTTTTTCTTGATGAGTGCGGTGCGCTCAAGTTCGGCGACAAGTTCATCGCGCTGATTGACGCCCCAGTGCTTGAATACGACGATGCCCGCATCTTCACGGTCGCCGTCCCGTTTTTCCAACACTCGGGAATAGGCGTAGAGCGTATCACCGTGATGCACCATGGTTTTCAGTTGAATCTTGTCGAGGCCGAGTTCGGCCAGGGCATTTTCCACCGTGTCCTGGGACGCCAAGCCCAATACCAGTGAAAAGTTCACGCCGCCGTAGCAGAGGATCTTGCCGAGCGGGGTTTTCTCCATAAGGTGCAAATTGAAGTGGCCCTGAGCGGTGTTCATGACCATGTTGGTGATGTTGACGTTTTCCAACTCCGTCACGGTTTTGCCCCGGGCATGCTTGATGGTTTGCCCGACTGCAAAGTCCTCAAAATAGCTGTCCGGGCTGGTCAGACGTGCGAATCTACCCATTGCGCAGCTCCTTCTTGTCGCCCATTTGTCCCCGCCAGATTGCCAAATTGGAACGACGAAATTCGATCACCTTGTGCCCATGCTGATTGAAACCCTCGTTGAACCAGGTAACGACGCCGCGCCCTTCCGACGATTTCGACTCCCGCTTCGCCTCCGTCCTGGAAACCGCTGTTAGCGTATCGCCGGGGTACACCGGCTCCAGAAATTTGAGGTCATACACGCCCAAAAACGGGCCACCCAAGCCCTCGGAACAGACCTCAACGCTTAGCCCCAAAATGACGTTAAACACCAACAGCGGGTTGACCACGATGTCGGGGTGGCCGTGCGCCTTGGCATACTCGCGGTTGGTGTAAAGCGGGTTGTAGGACAAGGTGAGATGTGAAAACTGGACGCTGTCCGCCTCCGTGATGGTGCGCCCCCAGTGATGATGAATCTCCTCGCCAACCACGAAGTCGTGGTACCCCCGCCCGCGTTTGCGCAACTTGGCGGTGCGCATGACCTCTTCAATTTCTTCGCTCATTATCCCGTATCGGATCCCGTACCGGCAAACTTATTTAGTAATCGTAAATTAAACCGGCTAAGATGGTATTGCAAGTCCCCGTGGAACCAGGAGAGCCAATATGACCGAGAGCGTCTTTCTCACCGAAGAGCGCCGCATGATGCAGGAATCGGCACGCGATTTTGTCGCCAAGGAAGTCCTGCCCGTTGCCAATGAACTCGATCCCATACAGGGCGACATCCCTATGGACTTGTGCCGCAAGATGGGTGAAATGGGCTATTTCGGCATTCGTATTCCCGAAGAGCACGGGGGCCTGGGCCTGGGGGTTTCGGAGTACGTCATCATCAGCGAGGAGCTGGCCAGGGGCTGGATGAGTTGCGCCAGCATCATCGCCCGCTCCACTTCCTACATGCATATGGCCAACTGGCCGATGGCGAAGCGTATCGAACTGACCGAGCGCGCCGCCATCGGCGATTATCTGCAAGCGGCGGCCTTGTCGGAGCCCGATGCGGGTTCCGACCTATTCGGCAGCATCAAAACACGCGCTGTGCTGGAAGGCGACGAATGGGTTATCACCGGCAACAAGTACTGGTGTACCTTTGCCGATGGCGCGGATGTCATCAATGTGCTTTGCCGCATCGACAACATGCCCGGCCGCCGGGGCATCCGCACCATCGCGGTGGAAAAGCCGCGCGGCGAGTTGCCGGAGAATTGCAGCGGCGCGCCCATACCCAAAATCGGCTACTTTGGTTGGAAGACTTGGGAACTGCGCTTTGAGGCTGTGCGCGCGCCAAAGGAAAACATGGTCGGCCCGCTGCCGGGGGAATCAGCGCCCGCAGCCGGCGCGAGCGACGGCGCAAGCCAGCGGCTCGCGATGCTGTCCGTGCCGCGCGTACACACCGCGGCGCGTTCCATCGGCCTGGCGCGTGGTGCCTTGGAGGATGCCATGGCCTACGCCCAAGAGCGGGTACAGTTCGGTCAGCCGATTGCGGACTTCCAGGAAACCCGCTTCAAACTGGCGCGCATGGCATCGGAAATCGAGGCGGCGCGGCAGTTGATGTACCACGTCTCGGCAGAAATCGACGCGGGGCGCGGCTCCGACAAGGACGCCTCCATGGTGAAGTGGTTCGCGTCCGAAATGGCCGAGCGCGTCACTTCGGATGCCTTGCAGATCTTGGGTGGCGCCGGCTACACCAAGCTGCACGCCATAGAGCGCTACTGGCGGGATGCGCGCCTAACCAAGATATTCGAGGGTACTTCGGAAATTCAGTTGCGCATCATCTCGGATCATCTGCTGGGCAAACCCAAAGGCAAGGGTTAGGCGCCCGCGCACGGGGTCGATTCCGTCCCAATCGGCGGCAGGCGCATCCGAGCGGGGCGTCGAGGCAATTAGCCGACGATCGCCAAAACGAAAAAACCCGCAACCAGCGCGAGGCTGGCCACGCTTTTCCAATCCAGATAGAGCGTTCCTAAAACCATGACCGCAACCTTACCGGAACCATCGCCACCGCTGAAATAACAAAATCGCCTACCGATATGCCGCGCCAAGGGCCCCCGATAGCCTAGGAGCCTAATCTCACCAATACAGAGCCGCAAGCCAGGTAATGGGCAGCACGAGCAGCCACAACAGCAGGCTCATGAGCAGTGCCCGGCCGCTCAGCGATGCGATTGTCGTTCGCCGAATCTCCATGCCAATGCAGAAGAGAGCCACCATCAGTAGGAAATGGCTGGTTGTCTTGACCGCCGCGGTCAGCGCGGCCGATGGTTCGAGAATACTGGCAATGGCGGATGCCATGACAAACAACACCAAGAAACCGGGGATGCGCAGTTTGGCTTCGCGCTGGCGCAGCAGAATGCCCGCTGCCAAAGCAACCGGTACGAGCAACAGCGTTCTAAGCAACTTAACGGTCGTGGCAACCTCCAGCGCACGGTCTCCGAAAATGGCGGCGGCACCCAGGACGGAGCTGGTGTCGTGAATGGCCAGTGCCGCCCAAACACCGAATTGATCCTGGGTCATCCCCAGGCTGTGCCCGAACCACGGCAGCAGCAAGATTGCCCCGGCGTTCAGCAGGAAGACGATGCCGATGGCGACGGCGACCGATTCGGGCCGGGCACGGATGATGGGTGCAAGCACCGCAATGGCCGTGCCACCGCAAATCGCTGTTCCGGCACTAAGCAATCGCGACTGGTCCCGATCCGCCCGGACCAGCCGCCCAATAGCCAGCCCGGCGATCAGGGTAGCAAATACATGGGTAACGATGAGCGCCGAGTAGTCGCGGCTGGTCTGCCAAAGCGCTTGGGTGTTCAAAGTGAAACCCAGAAGCACGATGGCTCCTTGCAGGCAAAGCTTACCGATAGGCTCGACATGGACCGGCAGGCTCGGCGTCAGCGCAAGGCTTGCCATTGCACCCGCAAACAGGGCGAGCGCGGGATGGCCGAGCCAAAGCGCCGCGCCGAATATCCCGAACACCAGGAGGCGCTTTTTACCTTCGGTAAGCGCGGCCACGGACAATCCGTTCGTTGAGCGGCTAGGCGTCCGCGCCCCGCACCCGATTCTCGGCAACCCAACGCTCAATTTCGGCATCGCTGTAGCCAAGACGTTTCAGTATTGCCAGGCTGTGCTCGCCGTGAGCGGGGCTCGCAGCACCCGGCTCGGCCCGCTCGCCGCCGAACTGGGCCGGCGGCTTGATGCGGATCATGTTGCCCATGCGCGGATGCTCAAACCGATCCAGGCTGTCGTTCGCCTGATACTGGGCGTGCGCCAGTACTTCATCATGGTCCAGGCACTTGGCCGCCGGAACGTCACCCGCCTTCAGTTTCACCAACAATTCCTCGGTTTCATACTTGAGGAATTCGTTTCTGAGAATCTCTCTGAACTCCTCAAGGTTGGCGATCAGTTTGTCTTGGCTGTTGAAGCGCTCGTCGGCCAGCAGATGCAGTTGGTCGATGGCCTGCAACAGGCCGATCTGCTGAGCCTGATTCGCCGCCGAGACGGTAATTCCGCCATCTTTGGTGACGGTGAGATCGTAGAGCAGTTCGCTCAGCGGCGGATTATGGTCGGCATCGTCATCAAGCAGCGTTTTGTGCATGAAACCATCGGGGAATAGAAAGAACAGGCCGGCATCCATCATGGCCAGATCGATATGCTGGCCAGCGCCGGTTTTTTCCCGGGCAAAAAGCGCGGCGGTAACGGCTTGGCAAGCGGTATAGGCGGTGATCTTGTCGCAAGCCAGGGTGCGCATGAATTGCGCCCCTCCCTTGCCGCCGCCCTGAACCGCTGTAAAACCCGCCTGCGCCTGAATAATGGGGTCATAGGCCGGCTTGCCCCGATCCGGCCCCCTGGTGCCGAACCCCGATATGGCGCAATAGATGAGACGTGGATTCAGCGACCGCAAATGCGCGCTGCCAAAAGCGAGATTATCCATGACGCCGGGCCGGTAGTTGCACAGCAACACATCGGTCTGCGTCGCCAGTTGTTCAATAACCGTCCGCCCCTCGGCGGATTTTATATCGAGGCGCAGGGACTGCTTGCCTCGATTGCAGTTGGCGAAGAGCGCCGATATGCCGCCCTTGCCGCTGCCCAGAAAGCGCATGGGGTCGCCCAACTCAATAGGCTCCACCTTGATGACCGAGGCACCCTGCTCGCCCATCATCATGGCGGCGAGCGAGGCGGTAACCATAGTTGAAAATTCGAGGACTTTAATTCCCTCTAAAGGCTGCATTGCGTTTCCCTCGTATGCTTCCATGCTGTGCATTCTCCCAGATCAAGGGCGATCCAAACGCATAATAAGGCCCTCCACCACCCAGCCGTCGCCCGGGTCCACCTCGTATTTTTCGGCGTAGGCCCGCACGACCCGGTCGCGCTCCACCTGATCAAGCACCGGGGAGGCTGTTAACGAATAAATGTGGTCTTGCAGGCGAACGCGAACGCTATTGTCGGATTCGAGGTGGCCCGTCCAAAGGGTTCCGCCGCCGCTGGTGGCGACGTAGAGGTCGGCACCGAGCCCCACGCTCCAAATGTTGATCGAATAGGGATCCTCAGGGCGGGTTTCAAGTTGAATCGTATCCGGTACATCGTGCCATTGTTCGGGCGGGTCTCGTGGTTGGCCGGCGAGTTCGCCACCGGGGATGGTGACGAAGGGTTCGCTGCAGGCGGCAAGGGCCGCGATACAGGTCAAGCCAATAGCGCTTCGGGCCATGCGGATATCTCCAGTGCTCATCAGGCCAATGCTACGACAGGGGAAGGCAATTGCCTACCGCGAACGCCGATGCGCTCGCCCCACCCGGCCGTGCTCCATCCGGTTGCCTTGACGTACCGTCAAGCGAACTGACGACCCGCTCAGATCGGTGGGATACAGGGTTCCGACTTGCGTGGCGAGGGAGTGGCGCCTAGGAGCCTGGGCCCCAGGAATTCACGGCTGCAAATCCGCTTCCGCTCGCCCCTTTGAACGTTCGATTTCGTCAAATAGGGCTCGATATTCTCCTCAATCGCCCGTCTAAAGGGGCGGCGGCATCGAATTTTCGCTTTCGCGACTTCCTGCGGCCCAGGCTCCTAGCCGCAATAAGCCGTTCAGATAGACGGACGAACCGCCTGCTCGCGCTTGAGCTTGAGGTAGTTTGCCAAGCGACGCTCCGTCAAATCGCCGCGCTGGACAGCCTGCCGAACGGCACAGCCGGGCTCCGCGATGTGTGCGCAATTGGCGAATCGACAGTGCCGGGCCAGCCGTTCCACATCCTCGAATGATCCGGCGGCGTTCGTACCGACAAGGTGCAATTCCCGTGTGCCGGGACTATCCAACAGCAAACCGCCACTGGGCAGCGAGTGCAGTGAACGGCGGGTGGTTGTGTGCCGGCCCTTGCGGCCGGCGCGAACCGGGCCGGTTGCCTGAATATCGGCGGCACAGAGCGTGTTAAGTAAGGTGGATTTGCCCACACCGCTAGAACCCGCCATGGCTACCGTTTGTCCCGGGCCACACCATCTCAGCACGGCATCCAGGGTGTTCGGGTCGAGGGCATTAACGCCATACACGGGCAGGCCCGGTTCGAGGCCGGCGGCGCGTTCCACAAAACGCCCCGGCTCTGGCACCAGATCGCACTTCGTCAAAATCAACACCGGCCGCACCCCGGCTTGGCGGGCGAGGCCCAAATAGCGTTCCAGCCGGGACAGGTTGAAATCCACATCACAGGCGCTCACCACGAAGAGGGTGTCAACGTTGGCACCCATAAGCTGAACGGTGCCGTTCGAGCCCGGTGCCAAGCGCTGCAACAGGCTTTTACGCCCTAACACCCGCACAATCCGCTCGGCACGGACAAGCACCCAATCGCCCACTGTTGGCCGATGCTCCGCCGCACCTCGAAACCAGCGGCCGCCCAACGAGACTTGCTGCTCGCGCAAAGCCGTGGCCACGCTGATGCCGGAACGTTCAATTCGAGTAATACGACCCGGCAAAGCCGCATGAAGCTCATCGGGTTTAAGCTGCCGCTCGAAAAATGGCGACCATCCCAAGGTCGCCAGTGGCACCCCGCCCGCCAAGCTCATAGCCCGCATGGGCCAACGGCGCTATGGGGCGAGTTTAAGGGCATCAGCGTGCGGCGAGCGGGTATTTGGGGTGGGCACCGCGTCGTCGCGCAAGCGCGGCGGTAGTACCGGCCGATGCGTTGGGAAATGCCGGTTCGCCTGTGCTTTTGCCAGCACCGCCGCAACCGAACCAAAACCGGCCAGCCACTTGAGTTGCATTTGGGTGACGCCCATCAGGCCGATTTCCCCGGCGGCATGACGCGCCAAGGCTGCTTGCGGCGACATCCAAGTACTGTCCACCGTCTCCCTCTCATCGTGACTGCCCGTTTGTTCGGCGGGCGCGCCGGCAATGAAGAAGCGGGTATCGAAACGGCGCGGCCCGCCAAGCGGTGTTATGAAGCGATTGTGGAAGTGGATGCGATCCACGGCAAGCTTTAGATTTTCTCGCCGACAGATATCGAACAAGCTCAGTTCGCCCGCGTGCAGCGGCTGCCGATAGGCCATGAAGCGTTCGCGCTCCGCTTGATCGGCATAGGCAATCGGAACGCCGTCGCGATAGGCCATTAGCAAACCCGCCTCCTCGAAGCTCTCACGAATGCAAGCGACCCAATAACCGCGCCACTCGCCACCCAAGGCCGACACTTGCGCATCCTGGGCGGCGGTCGGGCCGGTGCGTACCGCGTCGTACCGGTGCAGGTGATCGTCGCCGTCAACACGGCCACCGGGAAAGACGAACATGCCGCCCGCAAAGGCGGCACGGCCGCTGCGCTTCAACAAAAACACCTCGATGGCGGGCTCGGTATCGCGCAACAACATGAGGGTTGCGGCGGGACGTATCGGCTGTGTTTTCTTCATGCGCGGCCTTGATTTAGCGTAACGAAGATCGGTGGCGCATCAGTTTACGTTGCTTTAGCATTGGCTGCTGCGGGTAGTGGCTCAGTTTCAATTTCCGCTGCCGCATTGACCGCACCCGCGTTGGGCTGCGGTCAATGAAGCGTCGCCAAAGGGTTATTTCATTATTTCACTGTCGCGGGGCAAGTCCGGCGATATCACCCATTATTGTCAAAGGAGTAGGGACATGCGCAAGCTGACCCCTGTTCGTGCGTTGCGGTCGGCATTGATTGCCGGTATTGGATTCCTGATGTCGTTCGGTGCGTCTGCTGAAGACATCGGGGAGGGGACGGAGCTTATTGAGGAAGTGATCGTTACCGGCTCGCTGATCAAGCGCGCCACGGTCTTTGAGGGCCGGGCGCCGGTGCAGACCATTGATGCCACGCTCATTGAGACATCGGGTGCCGTGCAACCGGTGGATGTCTTGAAGAACCTGACGCTGAACACCGGCTCGGAGTATGCAACGGAGCTGAATGATCGCCAAGGCGTATCGCAGTTCAACTTGCGCGGGCTGGGTCTTTCTTCATCGCTGACCCTGTTGAACGGGCGTCGCGCCGGGGTATCGCCGGTGGCGAATGCCCAAGCCACGATGTTTTTTGATATCAACACGCTGCCGATCAACATGATTGAGCGCGTTGAGATCCTGCGCGACGGCGCTTCCGCCACCTACGGCTCGGAGGCGGTCGCGGGCGTCGCCAACATCATCACGCGCAAGGGCTTTGAAGGATTCGAGATTGCCGGTGGCTATCGCGATGCAGCCAACGAGAACTGGGATCTGGGTTTTGTACTTGGCGCCGGGTTTGACCGTGGCAGCTTCAACCTGTACGGGTCTTATTTGAAAGCGGACGATCCCACCTTGCGCGGGGATTTCGATTGGCTGGTCGAGCGGGCCATCGACCCGAACGGCGACGGCAACCCAACAGACGGCTCGTTCACTTCCGCCATCGGCTCTCCCTCGACCTACCGGGCCGCAACAGTGGGCCCGGACGGCACGGTCACCCGCACCGGCAGAGCCTTCGCAGCGGACGCGGACTGCGAGGCGGCCGGCGGCTGGCGTGGCGGGCCCCTGTGCCGTTACGACTTTTCAAGTTCCCGGGGCATCATCCCCGCGGAAGAACGCTATCAGCTCTTCGCCGAGGCCGACTATGCCCTGACCGACAAACTCACCTTGCTGTTCGAGTTGGGTACCTCAAACACCGTCATCAAAGACTTGATCGGCGGCCAAATTTTTGCGCAATCCAACGTCTCGAACGGCGGTGTCTGGATACCCGCCAACCACCCCTTCAATTTTTGGACGGATCCGGACGGCGACGGTCGCCTGACCTATGTGCATCCGGCAGACTGGGACCCGGCGGTACACGAAGCCGTGGATCTCGCCGCGGTGGCCCTGCGGCCGCTTGGCGTTGAAGTCAATAACCACGAGGACGCGGCCCAATCGGAAGCCACCTTCAACAACTTGCGCGTCGTGCTGGGGTTCGAGTACGACATGACCGATAGCTGGACGGTAAACGGCTATTTCTCGCAAGCCAACGCGAAGTTCACCAACGAAGAACCGCATTCGTGGGCGGCGCCGAATTTCTTCGCCGCCATTACCGATGGTTCCTGGAACCCATTCGGGACCCGGCTGGCCAGCCCAAACCTCGTAACACCCAAAACGGTTGATGGCGACGGGCTCGACCCGGCCAACGTGGGCGCGGTGGCGGCTAACGACGCAGCCACTCTGGCGCGCTTCGACGCCACGGACATCTCGGCCACACGCACCGAACAAACCGTGGCCGAGTTCGTCCTCAGCGGCGACCTGTTCGAGATGGCCGACGGGCCCCTGTCCGGTGCCTTCGGCACCCAATACCGCAGGCTCGAACTGACCGATCGTCCGTCACCACTGTTCAGTTACGACCTTGGCATCGTTTCCGGGCGCGCCTTCAACATCGACCAGGAGCAGGACGTCTGGTCGGTCTTCGGTGAAGTGATAGTCCCCCTCATGGGCATCGGTGAATTGCAACTGGCGTTGCGCCACGAGGACTATAAGGACGCCGGATCAACCACCGACCCCAAGATCGCCACCCAAATTCGGGCTACCGACTGGCTTTCGCTGCGTGGCTCCTGGGGTACATCGTTCCAGGCACCGAGCATCTACCAAAGCGCCGGGAACACCACCACGCAAACGGTGACCGATCCGTTCACGGCCGTCGGAACCTGCGGCCTGAACGCGGACGGCACCATCGTCAGCACCGGCATCAACAATACCGTGGTCGTGCAAACCGAAGGAGCGGGACTCGGCCCGCAAAATGCCGACAACTTCAACCTGGGTGTCCTATTTTGGCCGACCGACTCCCTGCGGATGAGCGTTGATTACTGGAACTTCGATTACGAAGACGTCATCTCCCAAGGCGAGACCTTCCAAGCCATCGTGGACAACGATTGTCTTGACGACCAGATGCCCAACGATCCGCGCGTCTCGCGCAGCCCGGCAGGGCAGATCGGCCTCGTGAGATCCGCGTTCATCAATATCGGCGCGGTGAAAACCTCCGGCTGGGACTTCAATGCCAATTATCAGATCGACACCGGCCTGGGATCATTCAGCTTCGATGCATTGCTCACTTGGATTACAGAGTTCGACGTGAGCCTTGACGGAGAGAACTATATCGATCAGCTTGGCAGCCGCAACCATCGCAATGGCTTCTCCGCCAATCCGGAACTGCGCTACAACGTCGGCGTCACCTGGACCTATGGGAATCACCTGGCCAACGCCACGGTGCGCTACATTGATTCCTACGCCAATGACGAAGTGCTGCCGATTGCGGAGAACCCGCCCAATATCGATAGCTGGACGACCATCGACATCTACTACGCGCTAACGTTGGCGGGCCTGTTCAATACCGATAGCGACGTCACGCTGTCGGTCGGCGTCAACAACCTGACGGATGAAGACCCGCCCGGTCTAACCACCACAAGACCCGATGAGCAGCTCTACAACCTGCGCCCGGGTTACGATGGGCTGGTACACGATATCCGTGGGCGACAGCTATACGCTCGCTTTCGGTACGCTTTCTAAGAAGGCGGGCTTCAGGCTAGGGAGCGCGAGGGAATGCCCCCCGCACGCATAGCTGGTGAGATAGGCGGGCTGGGAGCCTGCGCTTGCGCCCTCATTGCGATGCTGTGGACGCCGCCCGCCCTCGCCCACCCGCACGAGCAACTCGCCGAGTGCCTCGATTTTGACGAACCGAGGCGTCGGCTTGCCTGTTTTGAGCAGGCCGTGGCACCAGACGGTCATCAACGGCGGCCGATGGCGAAGCGACGAAGCAACATCAGGCCATCCCCGCCCAACACGGAATCGTCAGCCGCCAATGCCCAAGGCTCTGCTGCCACTGCGACGCAAACGGTCATTGAGACGAATGGTGATCTGTCGGCGGCGGCTGAGCCAAGCGCCGATGGTCTCGATACCCGGCTGGCATCCGTCGGCGTTGCCCGAGCAAGCATCGAATCCCGAACCCATGCCTCGTCTAGAGTCGATGTTCGCGTGACCGTGGTGCGCCTGAGCGCCGTAGCGGGCAAGTCAATCCTGTTTTATCTGGCGTCCGGGGAGGTTTGGCGGCAAACCCGGCAACGTATGACCAGCCTGCCCAAACCGCCGTTTACAGCCACGTTGAGCCGTGGTGTATTCGGTAGCCACAGGCTGCGCGTGACAGAACATTCCGCGGCCATTGGTGTAAAACGCCTTCGTTAGCCCGCCAACACCTAAGCTTTCAAACGCACGGCACAGCGCTTATCCCTATTAAATCAGGATGGTTTTTTGAAGTTCCCTTGGGGGTTTCCCTTGCGGCGTGTTTAGCTCGTCCCACGCACTTTCGTAATAAGCAGGAAAATTGTGCCCAACGCCGCAAGGGAAACCCCAAAAAAACCATCCGCTAGCGAATAGGGAAATCACATAAATGGTCGGCTGGCAGCAACATCCCGCCAGCTATCGGCACCCGCTTTAGCGCCAATCAAAACGAATATGCAGATGGGCGAGGTTACGCAGTACGAAGCTCGGCTCCGCTTCCGGTGGCGGCTTTTCCGGATCAAGGCGGATGTTCTCGATGCGCCTTAGCAAGGCTGCAAATCCGAGATTCAATTCTTGGCGGGCGAGCGGAGCGCCGATACAGTGATGAACGCCGGAGCCGAAGGCCATTTGCATACCGGCCTTTTGCCGATCCAAATCGATCTCGTCGGGATTGTCGAAGGTGCGCTCATCCCGGTTGGCCGCGCCGTAGCGGAGCATGAGCACATCACCCGCCTTCAGGGGATGGCCGCCGAGTTCCGTATCGCGGGTCACAACCCTGGGCAAGCCTTGTACCGGTGATTCGCGGCGCAACACCTCTTCAACAAAGGTACGCACTTTTTCCGGGTTGGCACACAGTTCATCCTGGAGTGCGGGCCGCTCGCACAGCGCCAACATGCCCCACCCGAAGGCGCTACTGGTGGTTTCATGCCCGGCCACAAGAAATTGGCGCAGGATGCTAGAGACTTCGCCATGCGACAGGAGCCGATCATCCGGCTGCAAGCGGGAAGTGGCCAATACGGAAATCATATCGTCACAGGGCGCAGCGCGGCGTTCCTCATAGATGCGCAGCATCAGGCGCTGTAAATCGAGTTCGAGTTGCATGCGTCGCACGGTTTCCTCGTCGTCGTAGAAGTTCAACCGCAAAGCGTCGGCGGCATTGTTCGCGCATGGCTCGAAGATCGCCCGATCCGCTTCGGGCACACCCAACCGGTCGCCGATGATTTGCAGGGGAATGGGCAGGGCAAACCGGGCAATGAACTCAATGGCGGTGGCCCCCGCAATAGCATCAATGGTGTCGTCGATAACCTGCTGCACCGCTCCTTCCGCCCGCTTGATGCGCGAAGCGGTGAAAAGCTCGTTCACCAATGTGCGATATTTGGTGTGATCGGGGCGATCAAGCGTGAGCATGGTGGGTGGCTCAAAAACCAACTGCTCGGCAATGGCCCGAATCGCCGCCTTGGTTTCCTCGGAGGCCGCCCCAATGCGCCGCCGCTGCGGCTCCTGCAGAAAATCGCCAAACTGATTGGAGTAGGTTTCCGGGTCGCGCAAAGCCTCTCGCAGCAGTTCGTAGCGTGAAACCACATGGACGCCCAATTCCTGGGCGAAGTACACCGGTGCCTCATCGCGTAGCCGCTTGTGGGCGGCATGAGGCGACTTAAGGGTCTCGATATCGAAGAGTTGTATCGCGCCCATTCATAAGGCTCCCTGAAACAGAGCGCGGAGTATGCCAGAGACAACCCGGCCCGTATATTTCACCAAGCATCCGGTCCTGTATCCGTTTGAATTTTCCGATCGTGGGACGCCACAGTTGGGGCTGCGCCCACATCCGAAGCAATTCGGACTGATAAACCACCAAGCGCCCGGTCCTGTATCAGCTTGAGTTAATTTGGCTTTGGAGGTTGCACCAACCGCGGCGTTCAGTTCGCTCCACGCCCTCTCGCATAAGCAGGAAGCGGGTGCCCAGCGCGGCAAGGGAAACCGCACAGGCCAACCCGCTGCCAGGTGCTTTTCATAGCCCGTTCCAAGGCGTGGGCAAATAGAATCCTCAATAGGAACGCGGCAGGCCCAATACATGTTCCGCCAGATAGCTCAGAATCATGTTGGTCGAAACCGGTGCCACCTGGTAAAGGCGTGTCTCGCGGAACTTACGCTCCACGTCGTATTCCTCGGCGAACCCGAAACCGCCGTGGGTTTGCACCGCCGCGTCCGCTGCCGCCCAGGACGCATCGGCCGCCAGCATCTTAGCCATGTTGGCCTCCGCCCCGGCGGTCTCGCCCGCCTCGAACAACCGAGCCGCATGATGCACCATCAGTTCGGCGGCGCGCATTTGCGCGTAGGCTTTGGCGATGGGGAACTGTACCCCCTGATTCCGGCCAATCGGCCGACCAAAAAGTTCACGCTCGTTGGCGTAATCCCCGGCCCGTTCGATAAACCATTTGGCATCGCCAATGCACTCCGCCGCAATCAATATGCGCTCGGCATTCATACCGGAGAGAATGTAGCGAAAACCCCTGCCCTCCTCGCCAATCAGGTTTTGCACCGGCACCTCGACATTGTCGAAAAAAACCTGGGTAGTGGCGTGATTCATCATCGTGCGTATTGGACGAATGGTGAGCCCGCCCGCCGCACGGGCCACGTTCATGTCGAGAATAAAGATGGAGAGGCCGTCTATACCGCGTTTTGTCTGCTCACGGGGGGTGGTGCGCGCCAAGAGCAGCATCAGATCTGAATGCTCGGCACGGCTCGTCCAGATCTTTTGTCCGTTCACCAGGAATTTATCGCCCCGGCGCACCGCCGTTGTTTTCAGGGCACCGGTATCGGTGCCGCTGGTTGGTTCGGTTACACCGAACGCCTGTAGGCGCAGTTTGCCGCTGGCAATGCCCGGCAGGTATTGTTGTTTTTGCGCCTCGCTGCCGTGCCGCAGGAGCGCACCCATAATGTACATCTGGGCGTGGCAGGCGGCACCGTTGCAGCCCGCCCGCTGCACCTCCTCAAGAATCGCGGCGGCCGCCGACAAGGGCAAACCGGCGCCGCCATAGGCTTCGGGAATGAGCGCCGCCAGATATCCCGCATCGGCCAGTGCCCGCACGAAATCTGTTGGGTAGGCCATTGCGCGGTCGAGCCGACGCCAATATTCGCCGGGAAAACGCTCGCACAGCTTGATGATTTGCCCGCGGATTTCCGGGTAGTCGGAACCCTGAAGACTTATTCCGGGCACGTTCTGAGCACGAGCTTATCCTTACAACCCATCCGCCGCACAGACTCTCTTGCCAACGAGGGGGGCCCTGTCCCCTCGCATGCCCCGGCTGGGACCGTCTTCATGTGGGGGGCGACGGCGGCGTACCGCAAGGAAGTTATTGGGCTATGCGAGTTAGGCGGCACCTACGATGCAAATGGCCGCAACGTTTTGATTTGGCGCACCGCCCAGGTTGTGCGTTAGACCAATACTCGGGTTCGGGAGCTGGCGTGCTTCCGCGCGGCCCTGCAATTGCAGGTACATTTCGTAGAGCATACGGATGCCGGATGCGCCGATGGGATGCCCGAAACACTTGAGGCCGCCGTCAATCTGGCAGGGAATCGCACCGTCCGCATCATAGAAGCCGTCCATCACGTCTTTCAACGCGCCCCCTTCCGGCGACAGTTGCAAGTCTTCGGTGGTGACGAATTCGGTGATGGAGAAGCAATCGTGGCACTCGAACAGGCTCACTTCGTCACGCGGATTGCGAATGCCGGCTTCGGCATAGGCTTTGGTGGCGGCGATGCGGGTGGTGTGGAAATAACTGCCGTCCCAGGCGGTGTGCCCGGCCTCGGAACCATTGGAGAGCGAAAGTTGCAGAGCCTTGATGGTAACGATGTTTTCCTTGCCCAGACGCCGGGCGATTTCCGGGGTGGTGACAATGGCGGCCGCGGCACCGTCACTGACACCGCAGCAATCAAAGAGGCCGAGGGGTTCGGCGATCATGGGTGCGTTGAGCGCATCCTCTTCCGAAATGGCCCGGCGCAGGTGCGCCTTGGGGTTCTTGGTGCCGTTGGCATGGCTCTTGACGGACACATGGGCGATGGCGCGTTTCAAGTCATCCTTGTCAACGCCATGCTTGGCACGGTAGGCGCTGGCAAGTTGCGCGAAGCTGCCGGGTGCCGAACCGGTTGCCGTCCAAAGCGGTGACAGGGTACCGGCGGTATTACCGCCGGGCAGCCCGCCGTAGCCGGTGTCTTTGAGCTTCTCGACGCCGAGTGCCAAGGCGATGTCCGCCGCCCCGGAGGCCACCGCGTAAACCGCGCCGCGGAAGGCTTCCGAGCCGGAAGCGCAGAAATTCTCAACCCGGGTGACGGCGATGTTCGGCAAGCGCAAAGCCACGCTCAGAGGTAGGCCGCTGCGCCCCACATTGGCGAATTCCATGGCGGTGGAAAGCCAGGCGGCATCAATCTCGTTACGATCAATACCGGCGTCGCCGAGTGCTTCGTCAAAAGCTTCAACGACGAGCTCCTCTGCGCCGGCATCCCAGCGCTCGCCGAATTTTGAGCAGCCCATGCCAAGAATCGCCACCTTGTCCTTGATGCCCTGTGCCATTTTGAACGTCCTATCCTGTGATGTTTCAAGCGGAGCGACGGGGAACCGCTTTCCAGAAATACCGGGGCAAGCCACGCGGCCGGTCCATTGACTTGATGCGAAACCGCATCTCAACCGGCATACCCACATCGATTTCTCCGACATCGATATCGGTGAAGTCGGTCATCAGCCGTCCCCCGTTCTCGAAGTCAATCATGCCATAGTGCGAGGGTGGATTGGGAGTGTAGGCGAGATAGTCCGCGGACCAACTCGATATCTTGGCCGGTTCGTCGCGGAATGAGTGGGGCTCTTGCGTATCGGTAGCGCGACACTGCGGATTGACACAAACCCGCGCCCGCGGAAATTGCAGCGTACCGCAGCGGATGCAGCGCCCGCCCACGAGCCCAAGCAACATGTCTCGCTTGCGGTAGGCCGTGGACAGGGAGGTTTGATAGTCCGCCGCCTCGCCGCGTTTGCCCTCGTCGGTTTGCACCAGGCCGTTGAAGGCGAGGTATTTGAAGTAGTTGTCCTCGGGCTGACGGGCGGCGAGCGCCGCCGCCACGGATTGCGAGGACCGATGGTTGGCCAGGGCCTCGCCCGCCTTGAAAAGCAGCGCCTCGCAGCCGTGGCCAAAACTGCACACCAACACATAATCGCCCGGTTGCACCCGGGTCTCCAGGGCGTGCATGGTCATGAATAGCGGGTGGGCGGTGCCGGTTTCGCCGAGTTGACCGGCCAAGTTGTCCACCACCGACTCGGGGGCCAAGCCGGCACGGCGCGCAACCAGACCGGCGGCACGGGCGATGGTGCTTGGCAATATGAAGTGGGCGATAGCATCGGCGGCGACGCCCGCTTTATGCAACAGCGTTGCAATGGCATCCGGCACAATCTTGGCGAGGCCTTCATCGCGAATCCAACGTTCCTCCCAGTCGTAGTCGAACGCTTGGCTGCTGGCGCGGTAGTGGCCGAGGAAGTCCACCGTATTGACGGTGCCGTCCACCAACTCAAGTAGCGGGTTGCCGGAACCGACGGTAACGCCGACCGCGCCGTCGCCCCAAGCCAATTCACCCGTGCTTTTCGCCAAGGCTCGACGATGTTCGGACGCGACTAGCAATACTTGGCCGGCGCCGGCCCGAACGGAAGCACAGGCTTGCGTTAAGGCACCCAGGCCGGCGCGCTGGGCAGCGGTGATATCAAGCGTACGGATATCGCCCTCCAACGACAGCGCCGTGGCGATAATGCCGGCCTGCTGACGATCCAAAAAAGGCCCCGAAGTACTCGCAAACAGGAGCGCATCGGGCCGTTCATCGCCGACCAGGGCGCGTGCCGCCTCAACGCCCATGGTGACGGCGTCTTCGTCCCAATTGCAGATCGCCCGCTCGCCACACCCCTTGCCCGCATAGGACGGGTCGCTCCAGAGATGCGCCTTGGCAACGGCGCTGCGTTGCAAACGCAGTCTTGGAACATAGACGCTGTATCCCGTGATTCCGACCATACTGAACTATTCCTTCCTGAAATTCGGCGAACCGCCCGAGCGTCCTCGCGACGCCATTAACGAGCTCGGCGCGCTGGTGGGCGCGCCCAGTATTTTCCACTGCTCTTGCCGACCTCGCCACGTTCCTTCATGCATGGGTCGGGGGAGCCTCTGCTCGCGGAAGTCGCGAGTATTGCCCAAGGTCTTGCCGTGAAGCAACGTACCCATGATAGGATGCCTCAACGTCGGAGAACACTGGGAGGAACAGGCGGTCATGAGTGAAGCCCCGGAACTGCGAGCGGATGATGCTTGGACGATGCCGCTTGAGGCCATCAATCTCAGCGATTCCGGCCTCTACGCCGACAACAGTGTTCTATCCCATCTGGCTCGATTGCGCCGCGACGCCCCCGTCCATTACTGCCCCACCAGCCATGTTGGTCCCTTTTGGTCGGCCACGCGCTACGACGATATCAAGCATGTGGACACCCATCCGCAGCTCTACTCATCGGAGCTGGGCGGCATCACGATTACCGAACGCGAACTCGAAGCCATGCAGTTGGAAAATTTCATTGCCATGGACCCACCCAAGCACGGGGCCCAGCGTAAGACGGTCGCACCCTCCGTGGCACCCGCCAATCTGCGCAATTTTCAGCCCATCATCCGCGAGCGGGTGATCGACATATTGGAAAACCTGCCCGTAGATACCGCCTTCAACTGGGTTGACCGCGTTTCCATTGAATTGACCGCACGCATGTTGGCGACACTGTTCGATTTCCCCTACGAAGACCGACGCAAGCTTGTGCATTGGTCCGACCTCACCACCGCATCGCCGAACATCGTCGGGGAATCGGGTTTTTCACAGGAACACCGCGTCAATGGCCTTAAAGAGTGCGCGAACGTCTTTACCGAACTGTGGAACGAACGCGCGGCCCACCCGCCCGGCAATGATTTAATTTCCATGCTCGCGCACGGCGAATCGACCAAGGACATGCCCTCCCGGCCCCTTGAATTTCTCGGCAATCTACTGTTGCTGATCGTCGGTGGCAATGACACGACCCGCAATTCAATCAGCGGTGGTGTGCTGGGGCTCAACCAATACCCCGACGAATGGCGCAAGCTCGACGACAACCCGGGCCTGATCCCCAACATGGTCAGCGAGATGATTCGCTGGCAATCGCCGGTAATCCACATGCGGCGTACCGCCACCGAAGACACCTTGCTCGGCGGCCAGCGCATCCGGGCTGGCGAGAAGGTCATCATGTGGTATCTCTCGGGCAACCGGGACGAGGCCGTTTTTGCGGACGCGGAACGGCTGCTTATCGACCGCCCCAATGCCCGGCAACATCTCTCCTTCGGCTACGGCATTCATCGCTGCATGGGCAACCGCTTGGCGGAGATGCAGTTGGCGCTGCTTTGGGAGGAAATCGTCAAGCGGTTCAAGCGAATTGAGGTGGTCGGCGATGTGGTGCGGTCATCAAGCAACTTCATTCGCGGCATCGTCGATCTACCAGTACGTCTCATTGAGCATTGAACCGCACGGCCGGCTATTCCCACAAAAGCCGGCCATCGCAAATAAGGCCCCGAACAAGCGGGACCCAACCGGGCTGGCCCCTCTGCTGATGCTTTGCGCAGTTGCCGGCTGTGTTGAACAGGCCCCCGCGCCAGCATGGCTTCCGCCAAGCGCGGCCGCAAGCCAAACCGCCACCGGTGCTAACGAAAGCACCGCCCGCAACATGCGGGAGCAGTTCGTCGCGAAACAAGCCATGCCGGGGCGACCCCTCTACGACGCCTTCTGCGGTGCCTGCCACGACGGTGCCGTCGCCAAGGCACCGCATCGGGACATGATCGGCCTGATGCCGCCCGAAATGATTCTGCGTTCGCTAACCGACGGCATCATGCAAGAAGAGGCCGCGGCGCTCAGCAACGAGCAGAAGACGCAAGTGGCCGAGTATCTGGCGGGCGTGCCAATGGGCGAGGCGCCCATCGCCATTCCGGAATGCGGAGCGGCCGTGCCACCCATTGACCCCCAAAGCATAGCGATGGCGCAAAATTGGGGGTTTGATCTGGGTAACACCCGCTCCATTCCCGCCGCTAAAGCCGCCCTGGGCCGCGACGACCTCGCCAATCTCAGCACCCGTTTCGCCATCGCGTTTCCCGGTGCGAACCGGGCCCGCTCCCAACCCAGCCTCGCCGCCGGGAGCCTCTTTGTCGGTTCGCATTCCGGCCATGTATACGCCCTCGACCAGGCCACGGGTTGCGCCCGCTGGACTTACCCGGCATCCGCCGAAGTGCGCACCGGCATCGTGCTTGCGCCCGCCGGTGAGGATGGAAAGCCGCCGCTGGCCCTGTTCGGCGATGTGCTTGGCAACGTCTACGGCATCAATGCCGCAACCGGAGAGGGCATTTGGCGGCAACGCCCGGACGACCACCCAAACGCCACCATCACCGGTACGCCGAGGCTGCACGAGGGACGCCTGTATGTTCCGGTTTCAAGTCTGGAGGTGAGCTTGGCGGTAGACCCCTACTATGAATGCTGCACCTTCCGGGGTTCCGTTGCCGCCTATGCCGCGCACACGGGCGAGTTGCTCTGGAAAACCTACACCATTGAAGAACCGGCGGTTGTACAAAGCCAGAATCGGGCGGGCACCAACATGCGCGGCCCGTCCGGGGCGGTGATTTGGAACAGCCCGGCCATCGACAGCAAACGCCAGCAGCTCTATGTGGGCACGGGTGAGAATATGTCGTCGCCCGCCACCCTGACCAGCGACGCCATTTTCGCCATCGACCTCGACAGTGGCGACGTAAACTGGGTGTTTCAAGCAACAGCCAACGACGTTTGGAACGTTGCCTGCGATACCGAGGCGGACCACAGTTGCCCACCCGAAAATGGGCCGGATTTTGATTTCGGCGCCGCCACCATGCTGGTAACAACAAGCGACAACCGGGAACTGGTGATTGGCGGACAAAAATCCGGCTTCGTCCACGCGCTCGACCCCGATACCGGCAAGTTGTTGTGGCAAAGCCGGGTTGGCCGGGGCGGCGTCCAGGGCGGTATCCATTTCGGCATGGCCGCGGCCGGGGATACCCTGTTCGTACCCATCTCGGACATGCCGGACGGCCGGGAATATCCCACAGCCGCCAAACCGGGGCTGCACGCACTGGATCTGTTAACGGGCAAACTGAAGTGGTATGCGCCGAATCCAGACCGCTGCGAGGGGCGGACGTACTGCCACCCCGGTATTTCCCAAGCAATCACCACGACCGGCGAGCTTGTCTTCGCCGGTGCCATGGACGGCGTGCTGCGCGTCCACGATGCGCGGTCGGGGGCGGTACTCCGGGAAATCGATACGACGGGAACCTTTGCGACCGTTACCGGCGAACAAACCTTCGGCGGTTCGTTCGGCGGCGCTGCCGGCCCCGTGGTGCGGGACGGCCATCTGTACCTGTCGTCCGGTTACGGCCTCTACAATCACATGGCGGGTAACTTGCTGCTGGTGCTGGCACCCAACAAACCTCGGGATTGACCGCGAGTTCAGTCCTGCCCTTTTCCGCAAGCAACTTCGAGGTGATTTCTTCCGTTGATAGAAAATCACCATCCACCTTGGTTTCGCAGAGCTTGCTGATGATGTCCTTGGAGATTGGGTTGCCCGCCTCGTCATAAAGCCAGGTGGGTTGCTTGCGCCGCGCCTCCTTGGGGAAACCAAGCACCTCGCAAACAACACGGATGGGAAACTCGTTGGCGAAGGCGCGGCCAAGTTCCAGGGTGCGCGAACCGTTCCGCTCGCTAACCACCGCAGCATCCTCAATGGCATCCCAGGCTTCGATCATCTCCCGCGCTTGGTGCCGAATCGCCCGGCGCCGTTACGTCCGCGAAAACATCCAGTGCAAATGGGCACCCGCTCCGCTTGCTCCTTGATAGGGGATGGCAGCCTAGCACGGGTCTTGGCCGACGATGATCCCCTGCTATCATGTGCTCTTAGCTGAACCGAGGGAGCGAAGCGTGAGCATCATCCGCCATCCGATTTGGCAATACGCCTATTTTGTGAATGATATCGACAGGGCCCGTGTGCAGTGGAACAAGATGGTCGGCGCCGGCTACGAAACCGCCTGCACCCTTTGGGGCGGCGACTATGTGGCCTACATGGACTGCCGCAAAGACCTTGGCTGCTATGCGGAACTGCACGGGGATGCGCCCCGATCATCGTCGATCTCTTCAACGGCTGGAGGCGGGCACAGGAGGAGTGGGACGAGGTTACGGATCTTATTCGGGAAAATGGCTGAATCCAAGGCCCCCGATGCAGCAAGGTGGTAAACGCTTGGCCATCCACAAACACAAGGATTCAAGATGACACAAAAAGTACCCTATCGGCCCGTACAGCCCGAATCGCTCGAGGACATCAACCTACTCGACGCAAACCTGCAAAACTGCCCCTACCACGCCTATGAAAAACTCCGCAACGAGGCACCGGTTTGGCGGGACCCGATGACGGGTTTCTATGTGGTTACCCGCTTCGAGGATGTGCGCCAAGCTCTACTCGACACCGAGGGCTTCCGCAACGGCATGCGTGAAGGCCAGGGCGCCGGGCGTAATCGCCTTGATGCCGAACGTGCCGAGCGCATGCTGAAGCTGTATCAAGACCACGGCTGGGTACCGGCCCCCACTCTGGCAGGCCGGGATGATCCCAATCACAAGCAAATGCGGGCCATGTTCAACGAAGCCTTCCGGCCCAAGAAGATTCAGGCAATGGACCCCTTTGTCGAGAATACCGCCTACAAACTCATCGACGCCTTCATCGACGAGGGCCGCTGCGACTGGGTGCGACAGTTCGCCGTGCCGCTGCCGCTGATCGTTATCGGCCAGCAGATGGGCGTACCCGAGGAGGATATCTGGAAGATCAAGGCCTGGACCGACGCCTGGGTGCAACGGCTTGGCATGATGCAAACCGAAGCGGAGGAAAAGTGGTCCGTCGAAATGGAGATTGAGGCACAGCACTATTTCCAGCCGATCTTCGAGCGGCTGCGCAAGGAGCCGGATAACACCCTGCTCTCCGAACTGGTCAACCGCGTCATCCCGGAATGGGGCCGGCCTCTGAACGATAATGAACTGCACGCCGAGATGATGGCCGACACCTTTGTCGGCGGCTCCGAAACCACCACCAACGCCATTGGTTTCGGGGTCAAACTGCTCATCGAAAATGCCGATGTCTGGCATCGCTTAAAGGCCGAGCCAGACAAGTACCTGCGCACCTTCTGCGAGGAGGTGTTGCGTTTGGAAGGGCCGGTACAGGGCCTGTTCCGCAACACCGCCAAAGATATCGAATTGCACGGAGTAACCATCCCCAAGGGCGCGATGATCAACATTCGCTATGCCGCCGCCAACCGTGACGAGCGGGAATTCGGATGCCCCGAAACCCTGAACCTGGACCGAGAAAAACCCGGACGGCACCTGGCCTTCGGTTCCGGCATCCATCATTGCATCGGGGCACCCTTGGCGCGGCGGGAACTCTACTGGTCTTTCAAAATGCTGGTGGATCGAATTGACGAGATGTGGTTTGCCCCCGACATGAACGATTTCACCATTGCACCGAACTTCGCCCTGCGAGCGCTAAACGAGTTGCACATCGAATTCAAAGCCAAAGCTTGAGGCAGAGGCTTCTAGGAGCCTCTGCCTGCGGAAGTCGCGGAACGCCGGATAAACGTTTCGATAGCGTGCCAAAGTTCCGGTGTTTGCAGAGCGATGTTGTGGAGGCCAACGAATTCAACGATTTCCGGTGCCGTTGGCAGTAATTGCAAAAAGGCCCGCGTTTCGGCGGTGGGGACAACGCGGTCGCGGGTAGAATAAAGGATTAGTGAGCGTTGGGGCAGCGATTCGATGGCGAGGGTTGCGTCGATGTTCTGCCGTAACAACCAGCGAACCGGAATGAACGGGTATCTGTGCCGCGCGATCTGTTCGAGGCTGCGGTACGGGCTCATGAGAATGAGGCCGTCCGCCTTTACCGAGCGCGTTGTTAGGGCGGCGATACCGGTGCCGAGGCTGCGGCCAAACAAAATAACGGGACGATCGCTACCGAGCCGCTCCCGCATTTCCGCAACCACCGCCGCCGCATCGTCAATCAGTGCCCGGGCGCTGGGCTCGCCTTCACTCCCGCCATAGCCGCGATAGTTGATCAACACGCCAACGGCATCAAGCCGTGCGAACAAGCCCGTTAGCTGCGAAACCTCCTCCGCGTTGCCGCTGAAGTAAAACAGCAAGGGGCCATCCGCATGCGGGTTGACCACCCAGCCACGCAAAGCGACCCCATCGCGTTGTATCAGGGTGGGTTCGACATGCGCCCCGCTCGGCTCCCCCTGCAAGGCTTGGGGGAAGAAGACCAGGCGGTCTTGAAATAGGTAGAGCAGCAGGCAGATGCCCAAATAGACAGCACCCACCAAAAGCATGATGCGCAAGAGCATATCGAAAGTGACGTCCACCGGGTTCTATGGCCGCACGGCAACAAGGTACCGCCAGCGCTTTACTGCCTCAACCCGTTATCGTCCGGTGCGGGGGCTTGCGCGGGCCAAGCTCGACCGGTTCGCCCACCCAGGCACCGATATTTTCGCCACTGCGGCCGTCGCCCAGGAGTTCCAGAAGCTGCCCGCCAAGCTGTTCCGGTTGCATCCAGGTTAAGACCAAATCGGCTGGCGGTTCACCCGCCCACAGGCCGCGCAGCATGGGGGTATCGACCGCCCCCATGCACATAGCGTTGACACGGATGTTGTGTTCCTCAAGGGCACGCGCCCAAGCTTGCGTAAAGCCGTTCAGCGCCCATTTCGAGGCGTTGTAAAGATCGGTTTCCGGGTTGTTGGTGCCGGGGCTTTTGGCGGGCAACACATAGTAGGTGCTGATGTTGACGATATCGCCGCCGCCCCGTTCGATCATCAGCGGCACACAGAGCCGGGAGAGCAACAGCAGGCCTGTGAGGTTGGTATCCATGATGAAATCCCAATCCGCCACCGCCTTGTCATAGCTGTCCGTCACCGGGGTGCGCCGCCAACGACCAGCGTTGTTGACGAGCAGATCCACACCGCCGAAGGCCGCTTCGGCCCCATCCACCAAAGACCGCAGGTCGTCGAGTTTGGAAACATCGGCAACCACAGCCCGCAGCCTGCCGGGGCCGGTCGCCGAGGCGACCAGATCGTGGATTTCCTCGCGGAGATCGCTGGCGGTTACGGCGGCGCCCTCAGCGGCCAAGGCCAGGGCAAAGGCGCGCCCAAGCCCTTGGGCGGCACCGGTGACGATGGCGGAACGTCCCTCCAGGGTACCCATGTTTAGACTCCTTGCTCGCATCCCATGCGGGCTAAGCTTGGTCCGCTGGTATGAAATAGAGATGCCGGTCGCGCGGCGGCGGCAGCATTACAGGACGCCCGACACAGAAACCGATATTCTCGCCGGTTCGCCCGTCCGGCCCTTCGGCGATCATCTCGATCAATACGCGGGCAATATCCTCCGCGCGCATCCAACTGGCCTCCTCCTCGGGCGACGGGTCGAAATTATGGAACCCGCGCAGCATGTGGCTGTCCGTCGCACCCATGCAGAAAGCGTTAACCCGAATGCCGTGCGGCCGCAGTGCCTGACACCAAGCGAAGGTCAAGCCGTTGATACCCCACTTGGCGGCGTCGTACAGATCCATTTGATGGCCACCGCCGGTGGGACGCGGCGCGATATCAAGAAAGGGACAGTTTGGCGTATCGTCGTGGGGAAGTTCATAGGGCGCACCGCAGGTATGCACATGGTCGGTGTTGATGTTGATGATGTGACCGCCGCCCCGTTCGATCATGGACGGGATGGCCGCGCGGCCACAGAGGAAAACACCCTTGAGGTTGGTGCCGACGAGGCTGGCCGCATCGGCCAAGGTCTTATCGATGCTGTCCGTGGGCAGGGTGGCCGCCCAGACCCCGGCGTTGCTGACCAGCACATCCACACCGCCGTAATGCTCGCAGGTGGCATCGAAGAAGCGGCGCACATCCCCCGCATCGGAAACATCCGCGTGCATCGCCAACACGGGTACATCCACCGCCTTGGCAAGATCATCGACCTCGGCCCGCAGATCGCAGACCGCAAGCGCGGCGCCCTCAGCGGCCAGCGTCTTGGCAAAGGCATTGCCAAGGCCGACCGCGGCACCGGTAACCACCGCTGTTTTACCGTCGAGCATTCCCATTCGTTACTCCCTCCACGGCGTTGCACAGCCTCGCCAATCCATAGCCTACCAAGGGCGGCTACCAGGGATGAATCTCCCCATTCCATTTGTAGAACTTGCCCGAGTCGGCCTTGCCGAGACCGGCAATCACCTCGCGGATGCCGGAGGCGCTTGCTTCCGGCGTGATGGCCGCTTTGGGTCCGCCCATGTCGGTTTGCACCCAGCCGGGGTGCATGAGCGCGACCGTTATGGGTTCGTCCTTCCAGTCGATTGCCAACGCCTGGGCGATCTTGCTCAAACCCGCCTTGGTTGAGGAATAGATGTACATGCCGCCCATCGGCCAAGTCGAAGCCGCCAGTTGGCTGGTGACGTTCATCAGCTTGCCGTCGCCGGATGCGGCCAGGTTCGGCTTGAAGGCGCGGGCAACAAGCAACGGGCCGATGGTGTTGATGTCCAGGGTGCGGTGCCACTCCGCCAGGTCAAGATCGTCAATCGATTGCCGCATTCCGCCAACGGCACCGGCATTATTGATCAGAACGTCAATCGCGGCATCGCCAATGGCCGCTGCCGCCGCGGTAATGGATGCCGGGCTGCCGGTGTCCATCCGTTGTACCTGGACGTTATCACGGATGACCTCCAAACCCGGTGCCGCCTCCGGGTCGCGGACACAGGCAATAACCTCATCCCCGGCGGCAACATACTGTTTGGCCAATTCCGCACCGATGCCGCGGCTTGCTCCGGTAATCAGTACTCTACTCATATTTGCCTTCCTCTTTATCGCTTAACCATTATTCAGGTGCGCTGCGAACCGATCCTACAGCAGCACAGGTTGGTCATACACAGGCATCGGAAGTCGCGGGTGCAAATTGCGGAACACGAATATCCATACCGCGCCGTTCGAAGGTTACCCGAAGCCGCTGGCCCATGACGAGGCTTTCCGGGTCGCAGCCGACAATGTTGGTCATCAGCGTCGGCCCCTCGTCGAGCTGCACGAGGGCCACCGCATAGGGCACGTCGGCCGCAAAAGCCGCGGAGACGGCCCGGCGAATGACAGTCCAGCTCCTCAGGCTGGCTTTGCCCGAAACTTCCACCCAATCGAGCTTCGTGCCGCCGCAGGCCGCACAAATAAGTCGCGGATAAAACTGGTGAACCCGGCAATCCGCGCAACACTGGACAAGCAAACGACCGACGGCGCAGGCCTCCCAAAACGGCGCCGTCTCGGCGTTAACCGGCGGCAGCGGTTTATCCACGGATTGCTCCCCCGCCCACTATGGAATATCCCACTTACAATGCCTTCAGCAACAACATTAGGATGGCAAGCCGATTTTTTTGCTCAGCCGGCCAAGTCAACCGCCCCTCAAACGGGGACCCGGGGGAGCGGCCGTCGGCTCGTCAACGATTACCGGCAGCTTGGCTTTGGTTGCCCTCATGATGCCATTGTAGGCTCAGCAAAAGCGGGCGGCTATGGGCGTCAGCGTTCGCGCCCGAGTATAACCGTGCAGTGGCTCGACAGGATGCCGCCCTGCGCATGCACCAGAGCGGTTTCCGCGCCCCGTACCTGGCGTTCGCCGGCGTCGCCCCGCAGTTGGCAAACCGCCTCGGTCAAGGCGAACATCGAGCCCGGATTGCCCGGGTGGCTGTGCGAAAGCAGCCCGCCGTGGGTATTCATTGGTAGCGCCCGGCCGATGCGCGTATTGCCCTCGGCCACAAAGGGCCCGGCTTCACCGGGGGCACAAAACCCCAGATCCTCAAGTTCGATCAGCACCACGGGCGTAAAACAATCGTAGAGTTGCACAAAATCCATATCGCCGGGCCGCAGCCCCGCCATGGCATAGGCCCCCTGCCCGGCTTGACGCGCAAAGGAGCTCGTCAGATCCCGTGCTTGGCTGATGTGTTCGTGGCCGTGGCCCTCACCGGCGCCGAGCAGATAGACGGGCGCGTGGGGATGGTCTTTGGCCCGCTCAGTCGTCGTGAGCACCACTGCGGCACCGCCATCGGAAACGAGGGAGCAATCCAACAGGCGCAGCGGATCGGCAATCGGGCGGCTCGCCATAACGTCCTCTATGCTCAGGGGGGCGCGCATTTGGGCACCCGGATGCAGGGCCGCGTGCTGTCGCGCGTTTACCGCCACGGCCGCCAACTGTTCCGGGGTGGCGCCGTAGCGGTGCATGTAGGCGCGGGCGATCAGGGCATAGTAGCCCGGCACCGTGGCCCCATAGGGTGTTTCAAACTGCGGGTGGCCGGACGAGGACTGCATAAGCATCGCCCGCTCGCGGGAAAGGCCGGTACGCAAACTATCCGCCATGGTGATGAGCACGGTTGTGCAAAGCCCCGCTTGAATCGCCAAGGCCGCCTGATAGAGCACGGCGAAGGTGGTACCGCCCCCCGCCCCGGCACTGACGCAATAAGCGGGGCAAATACCCAGGTATTCCGCCATCGCCTCGGCATGGTACATGTGTGGTTCGGCCATGCTGTTGCAGGTAACCAAACCATCAACCGCATCCTTATGGATGCCGGCATCCGCAAGGGCGCGCATGGCCGCGTCAATACACAAACCGGTGGCACTGCGGTGGGCAACCTTGCCCACCTCCGTATCGCCCACACCGACAATGGCGGTGCTGCCTCTAATCGAATTCACGCCAGCTTCCTAGGTGCCTCTGCCTGCGGAAGTCGCGAAAGCGAAAATTCGATGCCGCCGTCCCTTTGGGCGGGCGATTGAGGAGAATATCCAGCCCTATTTGACGAAATCGAACGTTCAAAGGGGCGAGCGGAAGCGGCTTTGCAGCCGTGCATTCCGCAGGCAGAGACTCCTAGTCCGGCTTGTTCATGCATGGGTGACCGCAGCCATCAAGCGCAGCGAAAACACCGGGCCGGCCGCGGCCATTAGGCCACCAGCCGGACGACGGCCTTGCCCGGGGTAACCAGGGCGCCCTCTGTATTTTTCACCTGCAAATCGACCGTCACCTCCCCGGTCTGGGTGTCGATGGCCGACACCGTCCCGCCAACGACAAGGCTGTCGCCGGCATAGGCCGCGAGACGATTGGAATATTCCAGACGCACCAAGCGGCCGCGCTGCGCTACCCATTCGTCCACACATTGGCCCAACCAGTCGCCCAGCAGCGGGCCCGGCACCACCAAACCCGGATAGCTCTCGACATCCGTTGCATAGGGGAGATCAAAGTGAATGCGGTGGGCATTCCAAAGTGCCGCGTTATAGAAGAACAGGTCGATGGTATCGGGCGTCAGGACCCGCTCCGGCAGGGTATCGCCAATCCGGATGGCAGAGGTCAACGCAGAATCCTCGTCGTTTTCTCGGTAATGACCGGGTCGCCGTTTGCACGCACCACCTCAAGCGCCACCGTATAGAAAATGAGCGGCCCGGAACGGCCCTGCTTCTCGTAGATATCGGTGAGTGTGCGGGTTCCGGTGAGTTTGTCTCCCGGTCGAATACCGTCGTGGTATTGAATTTCCAACCCGCCCGCCATGGCGCGGGTCAGGGGAAATTTGGGCAGGAGTTTGTCGATGGAGACGCCATCCGGCCCGAGTTCGTCGCGTTCCACCAGATCCCAAAACAAGGCAACGTGGTAGAGCGGCGGCGCTTCGTCCCCATCGAGATACTTGCGCTGCCGTTGACCGGAGGCGATGGCGTACTTGCGGATGTCACGGCGGGTAACCACCTCGGTGCGCGGCGGCCCCTTTTTGCCAATGTTGGCCAGTAGCTCGGGTGTCAACAGGCTCATTGCCGTGCGCCGCCGCGAACAGAGCCGTGCAACGGCAAACATCGCAGCCGCATGAGTGGTGTGGCAGGCCACCGCGGGCAAGACAAATTCACAGCTGCCGCCCGGGTGCCGACCAATAGGGGTCGCGCAGTTCGCGTTTGAGAATCTTGCCGGTGGGCGCCTTCGGCAGGCTTGCAACGAAGTCCACCGAACGGGGTTTTTGGTAGGAGGCGAGGTGCGCGCGGGCGGTATCGATAATCTCTTGCTCGGTCGCCGTCTCTCCCGGTTTCATAACCACCACGGCCTTCACCGATTCGCCCCACTGCTCGTCCGGTACGCCAATCACCGCCGCCTCCAACACGCCGGGGTGCTTGTGAATCGCCGCTTCCACCTGGGCAGAATAGATGTTTTCGCCGCCGGATATAATCATGTCCTTGGCGCGGTCAACAATGAAGATATAGCTGTCTTCGTCCCAAGTGGCAATGTCGCCGGTCCACATCCAGCCATCGCGAATGGTTTCGGCGGTCAGTTCGGGTTGACGCCAATAACCCAGCATGTTGGCTTCCGAACGGACGATGATTTCACCCGGGGTTGCACCGTCCCTGGGTACATCCACGCCCCGCTCATCGACCACCCGTACCCGCGTAACAAACCCCTCGCGCCCGCAGGAGTTCAGGCGATGGGCCCGGCTGCCGGCCACGGCGTCGCGATGATCTTCCTGGGAAAGAAATGTCATCGTCATACCCTCGGTTTGGCCGTAGCCTTGGATGAGGGTGCAGGGAAAGGCGTTCAGTGCGGCCTTGACCACGGTTTCGGGCATCGGGCCGCCACCGTATTGGATGTTGCGCAGGCTGGAGAGATCGTAATTCTCGAAACCCCGCACGGCCATCATCCAGTTCAGCATGGTGGTGATGCCGAGCAAAGCCGAAACCCGTTCCGCCTGAATAATCTCAAGCGCGGCCTTGGCCTCGAAATTCATTAATACCACCGGGCAGCCGTGCGCCATATAGTTCATGGCGAGCGCCACGGGAATATGGAACATCTGTCCGGTGAGCATGTAGACATCGCTCGGTACAATGCGCTCGGCGACGGTCTGGTTCAACATGCCCGTATAGAGCGTTCTGTGCGAATGCAAGGCGCCTTTGGAAAGCCCCGTGGTGCCGCCGGTGTAAAGAATGAGCACCGGATCGTCGTCGCCGACGCCGTTCGCCCGGTCGCTTTCGCGGGCGTTGTGTTTCATGCGTTCGAAGGAGCCGTCGCTATCCGGCCCGTATTGCAGCCAGTGCGCGACTTCAACCTGATTCCGCAACGCCTCGCGCTCGGCGGCAAAATCATCGGATGTGAGCAGCGCGGCAGGCTCGCCGTCTTGCAGGATGCGCACCAACTCCGGCACCCCAAGACGCCAGTTGAGAGGCTGGGCGATCAGGCCGGCGCGGGCGCAGGCATAGTAGGTTTCGAAGTATTCGATGCTGTTCTTGGCGAGAATGGCGACCCGGTCGCCCTTGTTGAGCCCGAGTGCCGCAAAACCGTTGGCGGCCCGCCGCACCGAAACTTCGAGCTCGCCGAACGACAGGCGGCGGCCGGTGGCGATATCGACAAGGGCGGGGCGGGCCGGATCCAAGCTGGCCCACTTGGCGGTGATCTGGCTAATATTCATTTGTGATGGTGCCGAGGCGAACTCCCGATTAGCCAGTGCATCCGCCCGCAGCGGGTAATGGATGAGCGGTAGGACCTAGGCAGAGGCGCCTAGTGCGTCGGCCAGGATTGCAGTTCCGGCAACACCTTGTCGGCAAACAGACGGATACTCGTTTCAGCTTGGTCGCCGGTCAACCCGCCATAGCTCACCTGCACGGTCAGGTCGAAATCGCCGATGTCCTTACGACGCTTCTCCATCTTTTCCAAGATTTGCTGCGGGGTGCCCCAGGTGTTGATGTCCACGAAGGCGTTCGCCGCATCCGCCATACCCGCGTCTTTCAGCAATTCCGCATTATCGGCGTAATCTCCGTAGCCTTTCATCTGGCGGAAATGGTCGCTCGCCATCTCATAGTGTTCCATCACGGTGATGTAGTAATTCGCCATGTACTTGCGAGCGTTGAGTTCCGCTAGCTCCGCACTCTCATCGCAACTGAGGAAGTCGACGCACACCGGCGACGGCGGTTGAGTGTTGTGGTGTTCGCGGTACAGATCGCGGTAGCGGTTGAAGTGATCCGCCATTTCTTCCCAGGGCTTTTGTGCGAAACTCATCATTTTTGCACCAAGACGGGCCACTACGGGTACCGAGTCCGAGGACATGCCGACGGCATAGAAACGATCTTTGAAGCTGTCGTAAGGCTTCGGGCGCAGTTCCGTACGTTTCTGCTTATAGTAGGTGCCCTCGCCCTCTATCACGCCGGTTTCCAGGGCTTTGAAAATCATTTCCGCCGCCTCATCGAAACGATCGCGCGCTTCGTTCATATCCACGCCGAAGCGCTCGTACTCGCGGCGCGCCAAACCCCGTCCAATGCCGAACAACGCCCGGCCCTTGCTCAGGTGATCGAGCACGATCATGCGCTCCGCTACCCGTAGCGGATCGTTCCAGGGCAGGATGACCGCGCCCGTCAAGAGGCCAACGCGCTCCGTCTTTGCGGCCATATAACTTAGGTATTGAAGATTGTCCGGCGACATGGCGTAGTTGAAAAAATGGTGTTCAACGGCGCTTAGAGTGTTGAAACCAAGCGGCTCGGCGAGGCCGCCCAAATGAATGTCGCGCTCCCACGAGGCCTGATCGGTGATGCCGTCCTCAAAGTTCTGGAACACCATGAGCAATCCCACTTGCATGATCGGCTCCCAAAAAAGTGAGGGCACACTATAACCAATGCCCTTGTCGTAACGAAACCCAAGCCGGGTCCCGGTAGTGGCTCAATTTGGAAAATCTTCGTTACCGGAGCCCAACGCGGGCCCGGTCTCTACGGCGGCGGAAATTCAAACTGATACAGGAGCCCAAGCCGATGCCCCGGAAAGAGCGGGCCTGTGGGACGGCAACATCGAATTTTCGCTTTCGCGACTTCCGCAGGCAGAGGCTCCTAGCGCGATTGGGCTAACCCCAGGTCACTGCGTACTTTTGGCAAGACCCGGGTCGCCAAGTACTCGAGGCGTCGGCTGCCGCTTGCCATCGGCTCGCCCGGAAATTGCGCCCAAAAATGAACGTCCGCGATTTCCGGGTAATCCGTGAGCAGCCGCTTCAGGTTCGCAATGGCGGCATCGGCATCGCATAGGTCGTAGAGCCCGCCTGCAATGGCACTCTCAGCGTCCGGGAACAAGGGCACCGAGTCCGGCGGGCCGAAAGCGCCCCAGGAAATGTATTGATTGGACTGATAGAGAACGTGCTCGCCAATGCGCGCGATTTCCGCTTCCGGATCGGGCGTGGCAATCATCCAGTTACCGGCACAGATTAAGCCTTCGGCGCGCTCCTTGCCCTGCTCGCCCAAGGCGTTGATATACAGATCGTGGCCGATGCCGCCGGTGGAAAGAAAACCGTCTCCGAGCCGTGCCGCCCGGGCAATCGCCGGTGCCGCCATGCCGCCCATGAGCAGCCGGGGCGGGTGCTCGGGAACCGGGCGGACGGGTAATCCGTCAATACGATAACGTTTGCCATCAATGCTGACCGGATTGCCCGACCAAGCTTGACGGATGATGTCAATGCCCTCCTCCATGAGGCTGGGACGATGGTTGAGTTTGCGTCCGAAGTAATCGAATTCCAGTGCGCGATAGCCGAGGCCAACGCCCAGATCAAAGCGTCCACCGGTCAAAATCGAAACGGTTGCCGCATCCTCCGCCAAGCGCACCGGATCGGCGAGCGGCAACAGCAGCAAATTGGTACCTATGCGTAGGCGGCGGGTGCGCTCGCCGATGGCGGCGGCGATCACCAGGGGCGATGGCGTGTAGCCGTCATCGCAAAAGTGGTGTTCGGTCAGCCAAACCGAATCGAAGCCGACTGTCTCGGCCCAAACAATCTGCTCAAGAGTTTGCCGATACAGCTGCTCAAACCCGACCGCGCTCGGTGCGGGATTCCTAAAGTCATACCAAAGCCCAAAATTGACGCGACGCTCATTCATGCAAATGCCCCCTGTGCCTGAGCCACCAAAAGAACGCTTGGGTGTCTAGGAACCCGCGCCCCAGGAAGCCGCGAAGGCAAAAACCCGCTATCGCCGGCATTCCACACCATGCGCGGGTCATAAGTTCACCGTGGTACTTGCTACGACTGCATCAACCCGGCCACCGGGCGGACACATCAAATTCGAACAATTCTTTTTTTGAATTTCTTTTACGAATTGCACAGCACCTTACATCCACAAATCCCACCTCTTCAAACATTGCCGCGTAAATTCTCTCCACCGACAACAAGACACTGTAAAAAGTCGAATTTCCGACGATGTAATGCAACTCGCTGCCCCTCCGAACCAAAGATGGTAGGGAATTAATATGTTCCCAAATATCGTTGAAGTACTTCGTAACGTATTTTGCAAGTACTACTCCATTCTTATTGCCGACATGGGCAATTTTGCCCAATGATGTTTCGAGCAATGGATGAACGAAAGAGCCCTTCGGCGGCTCCCAGCCGATAAGCCTGCTGGTTGCCACGCCCCATGTACCGCCGATTGCCGACCAGTCCAGTTCGCCTGCATCGCGACCATTATCCAGAAATCCTAGCCAATACATGTACGGTCTAAGTTCTCGGATATATGACATCCGATTAGCATATGGTGGCGAAGTAACTATCAGGTCAAATGGACCTTCGACTACTTGTTCTAAATTCCTTGAGTCTCCAAATACTACCTGTCCCGTACCCACGGAATTGTTATCTGCGCCATCCAAAACGAACCTTAAATCTTCACTAAATCTCTGCTCCATGTCTGTGTCAAAAGGTATGTTTAATTGCGCATCATCTTTGAAAGACATAGACTGATGATTAAATGCCGCATTTGAAAGACCAATCAATGTCCTACAAAATGCCACCAACAGAAGGTTTCTTTCAGGCGATCTCCTTTCGCTTTCTGCTTCGATGCCGAGCCTTAGTTTACCCAAAAACGCTTGGGCCTCCGTGCACCACCATCTGTCAATGTTATGAATAGGTGGTGTTTCGACCGGATAGACTGTGCCCCGCCTGACGGCATCAAGCACCCGGGCAGATGCGGCGCGAGTGGATGTTACTACGGTATCGGAATATTGCGCGGTCTTCACGCCACCGAGCCATACCAAGAAGGGATTAATGTCTGTCGTTATACCCACATGCCCATGGTATGCGGCACTTAGCGCAGTTGTCGCTGTTCCACAAAACGGGTCTAGCACTCGCTGCGGCTGTTCGTACTGTGCAACAAGCTCTTCTACTATTTTCACTGAGTAGGCGGGCGTTAGCCGTAGCCAACCATGTCGGCCCGTGTTTGCATTGAACTTGTGCGTGTAGTCCGCCCTTTGTCGAAGCTTGACTCTCTCTATGGCGCTCACTTCACCTCCGGTGCTAGTAGCGAATGCAGGATGGTGTCAATTTCTGTTTGTAGAATTGCACTATTCCGTTCAAAGAATGCAGCAAGATCGTAGCCAATAACCTCTCGCATAAAGTCATAAGTAGAGATCAGCGGGTCAGCAGTACCCACGATGCCGGTTACTACCGACCACTTTTCAGCGCGATAACGCATCAGGACATCACTATCTATCTGCCCTGACAAAATTATAGCGCAAGGCAAATAACCTTTAGTGTATGCCGTCGCGGCATTAATAATGTCGGCGTTTTGTCGCTTGGAGTCTTTGTTCTTGTACCCTTGTCGCACTTCAAAAATAGTACCGGATAAGCTCTCAAATACCTTTTCGTTGACATCCAGCATCTTTGCAGATTTATTCATCCAACTATGGAAACGGTCTCGCTTGACACGATCACCGATCTTCTCAAGGGGAACTCGGCCATCCAGATACAACGTCCGCTTCCGACCGTTTGGTAACGTTACTTGATATGACCAAGTCACATCTTCTTCAGACAGTGCCATCGCGTCTCGGATGATTCTTCGAAACAATCTTTCGCAGCCAATTCCGATCTGTCGATATACGCTAGTCATGCCGCCTGCGGCCTTGTGCGCGGCGTACATCATTGGGTTATCGAGTCCAAACCAAGAGTAACAGGCATCTCCCTGATACAAGTCTCGAAATTGTTCCAGAGAGAGTCCGTCACCCTTTGATCCTTGTCCAAACTTGGGTTTGTATTGGGAGCAAACTCTGATCGCATCTCTTACGACCTCTAGGTACTCTTTGTCTTTCTCTTCTAAGGAATTCATTGTCAATTCCATGTCCATTGAGACGATCCAACCAAAAGGATCTCGATTGGCTTACGAGCTAACCCGTTTGATATGTCATGAGCTGGAGCTATCAAAAAAGCAAAGCCGCCCTTAAGGTTTATCTTCATTTATTTGGCTCCACTTTCACCATAAAGTCCCGTTTGCTCTAATTCCTCAAAATCATCACCGATGAATCGGCGCAAACTGAAGTCTTCACTGAAAGACGCAGAAAAGTGATGCCGTCGCCGTTCCACCCGGTGTTGCGCTCCGTGACTCGTTGCATGGCTCACGAGTTCCTCTGTGCAGCTTCGCTTCCAGACCAGCCCGAGGTCAGAGTCACCCCGCAATCTGCCAGAATATACACCAAGGAAATAGTTCATATTTTCCTTTGCCTGATAGTCTTTTCCTTTGTGAGTGACGATATCTTCTTTTCTGAATCGTGCCCACGCGGGGGAGCCTGACTGGCCGGGGCGCGATTTGCAGTCGATGAGGAATTGTTGGCGGTCCAGCAATGTCTACATCCGGTTCGGATGCTCTGGCCCGAGGCCGTGAGGTGGTGGGCAGTCGAGCCCTTTACACCATTGGGCGGTTTGCGCGTCACAACTCACGCAACCCAATCGAGCGGGCGACGGGGCGGATGAGAGCGGCTTTGTAGCCGCGAATTCCTACGGCGCAGGCTCCTAGGAGCCTTAGGGCCTGTGCGGCCTTGCCAAATAGTCTTTCGACTGCATCTCTATCAACCGACTGACGGTGCGCTGGAACTCCTGACGATATTGGTCTCCAGCATAGAGTTCTCGCACCGGGGCCGCGGCGGAAACGATGAGTTTGACGTTGTGGTCGTAAAATTCATCAACCAAGCTGATGAAGCGGCGGGCGGCGTCCTCGGTGCTGCTGTCGAAGCGGCGCACATTCGACAGCAGCACCGAGTTATGGCAGCGGGCGAGTTCGATGTAGTCGTTTGAACTGCGCGGGCCTTCGCATAACTCAGCGAACTCAAACCAAGCCACATCGTCGGCTAAGCGGAGCGCCTGTATGGAGCGGCCATTAATCTCTAATTTGCCGCCACCCCGGCTTGCCGGGGTGGCGGCGTCCGCGGCGGCCAAGTGGTCGGCATCAAGGGGCTGCGGGTTATCGGGGCCTCGGCATTCCGGGTCGGCGGCAGCGGGCGCTTTGGCACCGGCCAGAGCGGCAAAACTTGCGGCGAGACTGCGTTGCGCCGCGTCATCAAGCGGCCAGTGGTAGAGTTCGGCGCGTTCCAGGGCGCGTAGGCGATGGTCCACCGAACCGTCCATTCGATGCACCAGGGTGTGTTGTTCGAGGGCGGCGATTGCGGGCAGAAAACGGCGTCGTTGCAAACCGTTTTCATAGAGTTGGCTCGGCTGCACATTGGAGGTGGCCACCAAGGTGATACCACGGTCAAAAAGATTCTTTAATAGCTCACCCAAGATCATGGCATCGCCGATGTCGGCCACGAAGAATTCATCGAAACAGAGCACCCGCGCGCGCTCGACCAAGCCGTCGGCAACGTGACGCAACGGCTCCGCGGTGCCGCGGGCAAGATGCAGATCGTCGTGTACGCGGCGCATGAAACGATGGAAGTGCATACGCAGCTTGCCAACCGACAGGCTGTCGTGGAACAGATCCATCAATAGCGTCTTACCGCGACCCACATCACCCCAAAGGTAAAGGCCGGGCTCGGGAGCGGCGGCGCGGCTGCGGAAGAACCCGCGACGGCGCGGTTGGGCGGTTTCCAAACGATGATACAAGTCGTCCAGCAACGCCACAGCGTCGCGTTGGGCTCCGTCTTCGTTCAGGTTCCCCGCCGCGAGTTGCCGCCGATACCGTTGTCCCGGGGTTAGCCCGCCCAAAATCCGCTACCGTTCGCTTGGTTTATCAAGGCCAGCACGTACCTCCGCTGCCAACGCATGGGCTTCCAATCCCTCGCTCCTCGCCAACACCGACGCGGTTTTTGACAAGGCGCGGCAACCCTCCCGTGAAAGCGCGATAATCGAACTGCGTTTTTGGAAATCTTCGACACCGAGCGGGGAAGAAAAACGGGCGGTGCCATAGGTGGGCAGCACATGGCTGGGGCCGGCCACATAATCGCCCATGACTTCCGGTGAATGGGCCCCGAGGAAAATGGCCCCCGCATGGCGCACCCGGTCAAGCAAGGCCTCGGGGTTGCGAACGGCAAGCATCAGGTGTTCCGGCGCGATTCGGTTGGCGATATCCACCGCTTCCTGCAACGAGGCGGTTTCAATCAAGGCACCGCGCCCCGCCAGCGAGCGGGCAATGACATCGCGACGTGCGCAGTCATTGAGCAGCGCCCGGATACGCTCCGCCACCGCATCGAGGTAGGCGCTGTCCGGGCACAGCAGCAAACTCTGCGCCAAGGCATCGTGCTCCGCTTGCGCAAAAAGATCGTAGACCAGCCAATCAATGGGTGCCGTACCGTCGGTGACGATCAGGATTTCGCTGGGTCCGGCAATTTGGTCGATGCCGGTCCGACCGAAGACCTGGCGTTTGGCGGCGGCGACATAAGCGTTGCCGGGGCCGACAATCTTATCCACAGGCCGAATGGTTTCGGTGCCCCAAGCCAAGGCGGCGATGGCCTGGGCTCCGCCAATGGCATAGGCCTCCGATACACCAACCACATGCAGCGCCGCCAGCACCATGGGATTGCGTTCGCCGCGCGGCGTCGGCATGGTCACAACAACCTCGCGCACACCGGCAACCCGCGCCGGAATAATCGTCATCAATACGGTCGAGGGATAGGCCGCCAACCCGCCGGGAACATAAACGCCCACCCGGTCAAGCGCCGCGACGCGCTGGCCAAGACGATTGCCGAATTCGTCTACGAAGTCCCAAGATTCCTGAACCCGATGTCGGTGATAAAGGTCGATGCGCTCGGCGGCGGCCTCAAGCGCCGCCCGCCGCTGTGCCGACAAGGCCGCAAACGCGCGCCGCAACTCCCCTTTGGCAAAGCCAAGTTCGCCGACATGCGCGGCGGCGGTCGAGTCGAAGCGGTTGCCGAACTCAAGCAAAGCGGCGTCGCCGCGCATCCGCACGGCGGCAATGATGTCCGCCACGGCAGCGTCCACGTCGGCGGCGGCGTTGTCGATACTCGTCAAAGCCTCAAGTTGCCGCCCAAAGTCGCGCGATGTGCTGTTCAGCCGCCGAATGTTCATACGTTCGCTTCAGGGTCGCGGGCTAGGAGCCTGCACCCGGTGCCGAGAGTTTACCCTCAATAGCCTCATAACCTCGGCCAAAGCCCAGCGCTTCGCAGCGAGATGGCCTCTGGGGCTTCCCTTGCAGCCCTGGGCACCGTCACCCCGCAAGAGACAAGGGTATGGAGCGAGCTGAACAGGCCCCAAGGGCAGCCCCAGAGGCCATCTCTTTCCGGAAATCTGGCTCGCATATTTCACCGGGGGCAGCGATGATCGTGCCGAATTTTGCCCGCGCGCAGGCTCCTAGCCCCGCTCGGTGGCAGTGGCCGCATCGATGGTTACCGCGTGCAGGCTGCCATCGGCTATGAATGACTGAATACAGCCATAAACCGCCTGATGGCGGCGTACCCGGCTCAGGTTCGCAAAGCGTTCGCTGGTGACGCGAATGAGTGCCCGGTTACCCTCCAAGACAACCCGCACTTCGCTATCAGGCAAGGCCTCGCGAATCCGCGCCTCCACCTCGATTTGCAGGGACATTGCATTAACCTCCTAAAACCATGCGGTCTGAATCCGCCTATCTCCCCAATTTCCGGCTGTGCGCCTGATTACTCGAGGGCCAGTATTTCGCTCAGGCCCGAAAAATCCACGATATTGCGCAAACCCCGGGAGGCACCCCGAAAAACAACGACTTTGCCGCAACGTTGCGCCGTGCGCCGCCAGCCAATCAGCAACGCCACGGCGACGCTGTTGGCTTCGCTAAGCCCGGAACAGTCGAAGACGATGCGGGCCTCGTTGGCTGCGAGAATGCGCGCCTCGCCCGCCGCGCGCGCCTCGGCAAGATTGCTGAAACCGATGCGGCCGGAGAGACGACCCCGGGGCCCGAGCGTCCACTCTGTCATTCGCCCAAATTCTCGGGCTGCCCGTTGGCCCGCCGGGCAACGACCCCGGACCAGGCATCAATGACACGGTCAAGGTCGCCACCATACCGCGCATCGGCAACGGCGCTTTTGAATTGGCTGCGAAAGGTCAAGCCGATATTAATGCCGGCCGCAACGATGTTGCCGATGCGCCAAGTGCCATCCTGGCTTTGGTGCATGGTATAGATAACGGGATTTGCGCCTTTGTCGGTGCGGATTTCCATGCGCACACTGTGTTGACCCGGGCGGCGCGGCGGGCCATCCGGAGGCAGCACCACAATTTCGCCACTTTCAAACGACGTCAGCGACAGCGCATAGGTTCTGAGCAGGCTGGTCTTGAAATTATCGGCAAAGCGACGGCGCTGATCCGCCGTGGCCTTGCGGTAATGCACCGACATGACGCGCCGCGCAAAGCCTTCAAAATCAATGATCGGGGAAAGCAGTGCATCCACCTCGGCCAAAAATCGGCCCGGGTCATCGTCCACATAGGCGTATGAGGCATTGATGAGTTCCAGCAATTGCCCCGACGTTTCCTGAATGATCTGGTGCGGTACCGATTCGAACCGCGCATCGACCAGCTTGGGGCCCGGCGATGCCGACGCACCCGCTGCAACAACGGACAAACAGATTGCCAAAACACCAATTTTCATACCGCCATCATCCACGCAATTAACCGATGCGGCCCCCGCACGAGTTCAGGAGCCAAAATTCGTCACCAGATCGCCGATCAGGTTTTCCAACACCAAGGCGCCCTGGGTATCCAATATTTCATCGCCGTCGCCCAGGGTTTCCTCTTCGGCACCCGGTAGCAGGCTCACATAGCGCGAGCCGATAATGCCTTCGGTGAGAATCTGGGCGCCGGTGTCGATACTGAGGCCACCCGCCCGCTCCTCGATTTCCATGTGAACCAGCGCCTCGCCGTATTCGGTATCCACCTGGATATTTGAGACGCGGCCAATAACGACGCCGGCCATACTGACCTTGGCGCGGCGTTTCAGCCCAGCTACATCGTCGAAGCGCGCGCTGATGGTATAGGTGGAACGGTCCTCGAAATTGATGCCGCTGACCCGCACCACCAAAAAGATGAGCGCTAGAATACCGGCCAGTACAAAGGCACCCACACTGATTTCGACGGTTCTCATGCGCATAACAGCTTTTTCTCCTGCTCGCGGGCCAAGGTGAGCGAACGACAAACCGAGGCGTTTATACCCTTAGTTCCCAACATCCACCAGCCATCGCCTCGTATCAAACCGGCAATAGCCCGATTGTTTTCGGCAAATCAAAAATCCCCGTACATGCTCAGCGTCAATAGAAAGTCCAGAGCCAGGACCGCAACCGACGAATAGACGACTGTGCGCGTGGTCGCAAGCCCAATACCCTCGGCGGAGGGATAGGTATCGTAGCCTTGGAACACCGCAATCCAAGTTACCACCAACGCGAAGAAGACACTTTTGAGCATACCCTTGCCGATGTCCTCCCAGATTTGCACCCTGTCGTTCATACCGGACCAGAAGGCACCGCGCTCGATGCCGAGCCACTCTATGCCGACCACCACCCCGCCGTAAATGGCCACCACGTTGAAAATAGCCGTCAGCAGGGGCAAGCTGATGAAACCCGCCCAGAGCCGGGGGGCGACCACGCGCCGCAAGGGGTCAACGCCCATCATCTCCATGCTCGTGAGCTGCTCGGTGGATTTCATCAGACCGATTTCGGCGGTGATGGCGGAGCCCGCCCGGCCAGCGAACAAGAGCGCGGTAATCACGGGGCCGAGTTCGCGTAGCAAGACCACGGCCAAGCCAACACCGACCGCGTCCTGGGCGCCGAAGCGGGACAGCTGCGTATAGAACTGCAACGCCAGCACGGCACCGATGGAAAAGGCGGACAGCATGATGATGATGAGCGAGAGTACACCGACGTTGTAGATCTGCCGCACCACCAAGCGCAGATCCGCCAAGGAAGGCAGCCAGAGGAGGGATGCCACCCACAAAATCGACGCACGCCCGAGGCTGGCAATATGATTCAGGGCCCGGTGGCCGCTCCGGCGTATCCAACGCAACATCGAGTTCAAGCCTTGCGGCTCAATGAACGCCCGCAACGCGCCGGGTTGTACGGCCCCGCTTCGGCGCATAGCCGGTTTGTGCTTGCGCACCATGGATGCATGGCGAGTTTGGCGGCCGCATCAACAGCCGTGCTCATGAAGCACCGCTGCCCAACAGGTCCTGACGGTAATCCGGGGCGGGATAATGAAAGGGCACCGGCCCGTCCGGTGCGCCGTTGATGAACTGGCGCACCTCGGGTTCGGGGTGGTCTTTGAGCGCCGCCGCCGCACCAACCCCAATCACGCCGCCGCCGGAAAGCACATAGATACGGTCGGCGATGCTCGCCGTTTCATGAATGTCGTGGGACACCACGAGGCTGGTCGTGCCGAGCGCCATGTTGAGGTTGCGGATCAGGCTGAGCAAGACGCCCATGGCGATGGGGTCCTGCCCGGCAAAGGGTTCGTCGTACATGATGAGGTCCGGGTCGAGCGCGATGGCGCGGGCCAGCGCCACTCGACGTGCCATGCCTCCGGACAGTTCGTTCGGCATCAGCCGCCGGGCACCGCGCAGACCCACGGCGTGCAACTTCATCAACACCAGATCGCGAATGCTGTCCTCCGGCAATTGGGTGTGTACGCGCAGGGGAAAGGCGACATTCTCGAAAACATTCAGGTCGGTAAACAGGGCGGCGGATTGAAAGAGCACACCCATGCGGCGGCGCATCGAGAAAAGTTCGGTGCGCGGAATCCGGGCCAGGTCGCTGCCATCGACAAAAACCTGGCCGCTGTCCGGTTTCAAGCTGCCGCCAATCATGCGCAACAAGGTCGTTTTACCGCAGCCGCTCGGCCCCATGATGGCGGTAATGCCGCCTCGGGGCACATCCAGAGACAGGTCTTCAAAAATGGCCCGCTCACCGATTCGGTAATGCAGGCCGCGCACTTCGACGAGGTTGCCGCGATCGGCGGTGTTATCGCTTACTTCAGGCATAAGGGTGAATTTCAGCATCTGCGGCACCCAGACACAAGGAAGACATCGCCGGGGTCGTGGCTCAATTTGGAAAATCCTCGTTACCGGAGTCCAATGCGGGCCTGGTCTCCACGACGGCGGAAATTGAAACTGAGCCTCCGCCCATCGCCGCCTGGCATGTGACTAAATGCCGATCTGCGACTAAAGTGCGGATTCCGGCTTCGACAAGCCGTTGTCTTCATCAGTATGTGGGTACCTGTACTCGGATTGATTGCTGGTTTCATGGCCCTGGTCTGGAGCGCGGACAAGTTTTTGTCCGGCGCGGCGAGCACCGCTCAAAATCTCGGCGTCGCCAAGATTCTCATCGGACTAACCATCGTCTCCATCGGCACATCCGCCCCGGAAATTTTCGTGGCGGTCACCGCCTCGCTCACCGGCAACCCGCTACTCGGCATCGGCAACGCCATTGGCTCGAACATCGCCAACATCGGCCTGGTGCTCGGGGTGACGGCACTGGTCGCCCCCCTGCCCTTCTCCAAGCGCGTGTTGAAGACCGAATTACCCTGGCTGATTGGCGCAACGGTGTTGGCGCTGATACTGATGTTCGATTTGGAACTCGATTTGGTGGACAGCCTGCTGTTGCTCTCCGGGTTGCTCATCATTTTGTATCTGCTGATGGCGAACCGCTCGCCGGGCGCGGCGGGCATGCCCGATACCATCCGCGATGAGCTCGACGAAATCCCGGAGATGGCCACCCCCAAGGGCATTCTTTGGCTGCTCGGCGGCCTCGTGCTGCTGGTGGCCAGTGCCGAGTTGCTGGTCTGGTCGGCGACCGATATCGCTGAGCGGCTTGGCGTGAGCGACTTGGTTATCGGGCTCACCATCGTCGCGGTGGGCACCAGCTTGCCCGAGCTTGCCGCCACCGTCGCCGCCGCCATCAGAGGCCATACCGACATCGCCATCGGCAATGTTGTCGGCTCCAACATCCTCAACATTCTGGCCGTGCTCTGTGTTCCCGGCTTTGTGGCCACCGTCGAAATGGAATCGGTAGCACTGTGGCGCGACTGCGGCATGATGGCGGCACTGACGCTGCTGCTCGCTTTGTTCGCCTACGGCATCAACTCCCGCGCCGTCATCACCCGTTTCGAGGGGGTGGTTATGCTGCTTGCCTGGGTCGGTTACAACTCGCTGCTTGTGCAACAGTCCGTACACTAACGCAGCCGCATCTCATACCAACAAGAGCTGTGATCTGTAACTCGCATAGCGCACCAACCGCCGTCGCGGGGCCATTGAGGCACCGCTCTGCCTGGCCGCCTATCGCACCCATTTTTTGGCACGCCGAGGCGATCCCCTCGCGCTCCCCGGTTCCAGGCTCTGCGAAGACGTCGGGGTGCCGGCCCGCTTGGCTGTGCGTACCGGAGGAGGCGACTCTTGAGTGAGTTGGAACAACGGGTGCGCGCCATTCGTTTGGTGGCATTCGATGTGGATGGCGTACTTACCGATGGCCGCATCGCCTACACGGACCAAGGCGGGGAGATCAAGTGGTTCCACGCCCAGGACGGCTCGGCCATCCAACGCCTGCTCGCCAATGGTATTGCGGTTGCGCTCATCACCGCGCGCCAATCGCCCATCGTTGAGCGCCGGGCCGCGGAACTGGGTATCCGTCATCTTTACGCCGGTGTTGCGGACAAAACGGCCGCCCTCACCGATCTCCGCGCACAACTCGGCCTGAGCACCGAAGCCTGCGCCTATGTGGGCGACGATCTACCCGACCTGCCCGTTTTCGCAACGGTCGGGCTGGCCATATCCGTGCCCAACGGCCAACCGGAGGTGCGCCGTGCCGCACACCATGTTACCGACCGCGCCGGCGGCGAAGGCGCGGCCAGCGATGTCTGCCGGTTGATTCTGGATACGTAAGGCCGCGGGGACGGGCTGCGGGAATGACCCGGGAAACACCAAGCAGGCCGGAATAGGACTTTTGCGCAATGCGGATTTTCCTGTATGAGCCTTAACGAACATCAGGCGTTGGCTGTCGGTGTTCTGTTTGTGGTCGGTGTCCTCTTACTCGCCTTCAACTTCGCGCCTTGGCGGGGGGGATTAACGCCCGAGGCGCTGCCACCGGAGCTCGTTGATGAGCCGGATCTCTACATGGAAGAAGCGAAAATCACCCAATTCAAGGATGACGGCAGCATCCAATACCGGCTGAGCGCCAAGGAAATCCGGCATTTTGAAGACGAGCAATTCACCCGCCTGCTTGCCCCAAATCTCGAACTGCACACCGAATCCGGCCCGCCCTGGCAAGTGCGGTCAGCGCTCGGCGAGATTCATGGTAGCGCCGGTACCGCTGGCGGCGAGCGGGTGTTGCTACGCGATACTGTGGTGGCCCACCAACAAGGCGATGGCGGCGACTACATAAGCATCCACTGCGAAGCCTTGAACCTATACCCGGAGCGCAAATACGCCGAAACCCCGGGGAATGTTATGATCGACACCAATGTCGGCCGCACCCTGGCCCGCGGCATGCAAGCCAACTTGACGACCGGGTCGATGAGGCTTTCATCCGAATCAGACAGCTTGGTACATACCATCGTGCGACGCGAACAATTCGGCCACGAGGCCAGCTCGAACTAATGCCTCATTCAACCGACAACCACAGATCAGTGACAGCGCAAAACCTCGAGGGCGCAGCCTTCAGCCGGAAAACACTAGGGGCTTGCCCCGCGGGGCGCAATCACAAGCGACCCTTTACCTTCTTGTCGGCCGCCCTTACCGCTTGCACGCTCGCGCCAATGCCGGCCTGGACACTGCCGGAGGACACCCAGGAACCCATCCATATCCACGCCGAATCCGCGGAAATCGAGCAACAAGAGGGGCGCATCGTCTACGTCGGTGCGGTACGGGTCGAACAGGGTACGCTGCGGGTCGCCGCCGAGCACATGGTGGTTGATTACGATGCGGGCAAGGTGGTGCGCATCACCGCCACCGGTGCCCCAGCTCGCTATCGCCAGGCACTGCGCGACGACGCCGGCGAGGTCCAAGCCGCTGCCGCAACCATTGTCTACCACACTCGCGAATCGCGTATCGACTTGGCAGGCAACGCCAACCTTGAGCAACGCGGCAGTTCCTTGAGCGGCGAGCACATCCGCTACGATATCGTGGCCGGTCGCGTCGCAGCCGGTTCGCCAACCCAAGGGTCGATACAGACCACCCTGATGCCCGCTGCCCCGGAAAATCCCTGATGCCCGTTCTGGAAGCACAGCGGCTACGCAAGGAGTATCGCACCCGGCTCGCCGTGGAAAACGTGAGCCTGAGGGTGCAAAGCGGTGAAATCGTCGGGTTGCTCGGGCCAAACGGCGCTGGTAAAACCACTTGCTTCTACATGATCGTCGGGCTACTGAAATCCGCGGGCGGCACCATCACCCTGGACGGCCAAGACCTCTCCAAAGCACCCATGCATCGGCGCGCCCGTGCCGGTATTGGCTACCTGCCGCAAGAGGCCAGCGTCTTTCGGAAACTCTCCGCGGAAGACAATTTGCGTGCCATTCTCGAACTGCGCCGCGACCTCAACCGCAAGGCGCAAGCGCGGGCACTCGAACAATTACTCGACGAATTCAATCTACACAGTGTGCGCAAGTTGCTTGGCGAGCGGCTTTCGGGTGGCGAGCGCCGTCGCGTCGAAATCGCCCGGGCGCTGGCCGGCAGCCCCAAGTTCATACTGCTCGACGAACCCTTTGCCGGTGTTGACCCCATCTCCGTGGGAGACATCAAACAGGAGATGCGCGACCTCGCCGCCCGGAATATCGGGGTGCTGATTACCGACCACAATGTACGGGACACGCTCGACATCTGCGACCGCGCCTATATCGTCAACGATGGACACATCATTGCGGAGGGCAACGCTGAGGCCATTTTGGCCAACGAAACCGTCCGCAACGTCTATCTTGGCGAGGGGTTTCAACTCTGAAGCCCATCAATCCGAGGCCCGTGCCGAAGGGACGAACGAGAGCGGATTTACGGACGTGCATGCCTATGGCGTAGGACGAAGGGTGCTAACGGGCCTGAACTTCCCGATATAATTCCCGGAATCTCCAAACGGCCAGCGCACGTCCTAGCATGGTCATGAAGCCATCCCTGTCGCTTGGCCTGCGCCAGCAACTGACGATGACCCCGCAATTGCGGCAGGCCATTCGCCTGTTGCAGCTTTCGACCATGGATCTACAACGCGAGATTCAGGAAGCGCTTGAAAGCAACCCGATGCTGGAAGAGGAAGCCGCAAGCGACGATGCCGGAGTGGCGGCAGAGCGGCCCGACGCGACGATCGACAACCCCGAGGATGGAGCGCCGCCCGATGCGGATAGCCAGCCGCTTATGGAACCCGAAGCATCCGGCGTGGACATGGAACTGGCCCGAGCCATTCCCGAGGAATTGCCGGTGGACAGCCATTGGGATGATGTCTTTCAACCCGCCGCGGCGCTCGCGGAACCGGCCACCGGCACCCGCGGCGACCCCATGCCCGACATCGACGCCAACAGCAGCGCCGAGGAAACGCTCAAGGATCACCTGCTCTGGCAACTGAACCTAACGCCACTATCGGACAGCGACCGTCTCATCGCCCTGGCCATCATCGACGCGGTTAACCCGGACGGCATGCTTGCGGCCGATATCGACGAGTTGCTGGAAAGCTTGGAACCGGAGCTCGGTATCGATACCGAGGATGTCGAACGGGTGTTGGGGCGCGTACAGCAGTTCGACCCAACCGGGGTCGCGTCCAGGAACCTCGCGGAGTGCCTCGCCCTCCAGCTCGAAGCGCTCGACGCCGCAGTTCCCTGGCGTAGCCAGGCCCTGGCCCTGGTTCGCGAGCACCTCGTGCCGCTTGCGGCCAAGGATTTTGCTATCCTGGAACGCAAAACCGGGCTCGGCGAGCCGCAACTCGCCCAGGTCGCCGCACTGATTCAATCGCTCAACCCAAGACCCGGTGCCGCCATTGCGTCCGAACCGGCCGACTACGTTATTCCCGACCTGGTTGTACGCCGCGAACACAACCGCTGGATGGTGTCTTTGAACCCGGAAGCCACGCCGGCCTTGCGCATCAACCCGAACTACGCCGGTCTGGTGCGGCGCCGGGACAACAGCGAGCAAAACACCTGGCTCAAGGAACATCTGCAAGAAGCGCGCTGGTTCCTCAAAAGCCTGGAAAGCCGACACGACACCTTGTTGCGGGTGGCGACCTGTATCGTCAAGTTCCAGCAGGGATTTCTGGAACGGGGCGAGGAGGCGATGCGCCCGCTGGTGCTCCAAGATGTGGCGGAAGCGGTCGATTTGCATGAATCAACCATCTCCCGAGCCACTAACCGCAAATACATGCAAACCCCGCGGGGGCTGTTCGAGTTGAAGTATTTCTTCTCAAGCCATGTGGGCACCACCGACGGCGATGAGATCTCAAGCATCGCCATCCGTGCGCTGATCCGTAAGATCACTGGCGGGGAAAACCCCAAAAAACCGTTGAGCGATAACAAAATCGCGGCAATACTGGCGCAACGAAACATCAATGTCGCGAGGCGTACCGTCGCTAAATACCGTGAGTCGATGTCGATTCCATCCTCGAATCGACGCAAGCGCCTGATGTAGGGCGGCCAGCGCAGTGGAATGCAAACCCCGCGACCGTTCTCCGCCTGCAACCGCTGTATAAATCAAGGAGATACGCCATGCAACTGAGCATTTCAGGACATCACATCGAGGTCACCCCCGCCCTCAAAAACTATGTCACCGACAAATTGACCCGGCTTGAACGGCACTACGACCAAATCACCAACATGCATGTGGTGTTGAGCGTGGAGAAGCTTGACCAACGCGCCGAGGCCACCGCCCATGTCAGCGGCGCGGAACTCTTCGCCGATGCCCGATCCGGCGACCTGTACGCCGCCATCGACATGCTGGCCGACAAGCTTGATCGTCAGCTCGTCAAACACAAGGAAAAACTGACAGCGCGGCGCCACGGACGCGGCTAGGAGCCTGGTGCTCCATCAAACGGATAATGCCCGAGCGAAATAAATCAGATGATGGAAATTGATGAATTGCTGCCACTGCATTGTGTGCGCCGGGGGGTACGCGCACAAAGCCGTAAAGCCGCACTCGACATGGCCGCCGATCTGATCGCCGCATGCCACCAGGGCGTTGTCGCACGGCAATTGTTCGATGCGCTGATGGAACGCGAACGGCTTGGCGGTACCGGTATCGGTGAGGGGGTTGCCGTACCACACTGCCGCCTGGAATGCGCGGGCTTCATGGCGGCATTGCTGCACCTGGAACAAGCCGTTGATTACGATGCCCAGGACGGCAAACCGGTGGATCTGGTACTTGCGTTGGTGGTACCAAAGGAGGGCACCGACACACACCTGCAACTGCTGGCCCTGCTCGCCAAGGTGTTCGGGGATGCGACAAATCGAGCTCGTCTGCGCCAAACCGAGAGCGCCGGGGCCCTGGCCGCGGCATTCCGCACCGCATTCAAGCGGGCGCAGGAGTCTTCGGCCACCACCCCATCACCGCCATCCTAAGCGACCCTCTGGTATGCAGCTAACCATCATTAGCGGCCGCTCCGGAGCCGGTAAGAGCACGGTGTTGCGCACTCTGGAGGACGCCGGCTACTACTGCGTGGATAATTTGCCGGTTGACCTCCTGCAAGCGCTGGTACGGCGAGCACTGCGTGTTCCCTCCGCCAAAGACGGCAACATGGCGGTGGGCATTGATGCCCGCACCTCCGGATTGGAACGGTTCCCGGAGATACTAAGCGCACTCAACGAGGCGGGCCTAAGTTGCGAGCTAATCTACCTGGATGCCTCGAACACCTCCTTGGTACGGCGAGCCAGCGAAACCCGCCGCCGTCATCCGCTGACCAACGCCCAGACCGATCTACCCCAATCCATTGAAGCAGAAGTCGCTCTGCTCGAACAAATTGCCGGTCTCGCCGACTTGCGCATCGACACCAGCGATTTCCTCGCCCAGCAATTGGTCGATACGATCCGCGAACGAGTCGTCGCCCGCAACCAAACCGGGCTGAGCCTGTTGTTCCGCTCCTTCGGATTCCGTTACGGCGTACCGCCGGATTCGGACATGGTGTTCGATCTGCGCTGCCTGCCAAACCCCAACTGGGTGCCGAAATTGCGGCCGCTGACCGGCCTTGACGAACCCGTGCGGGCACAGCTTGAGGGCGACGCCGCGGTTCTGGATATGTTCAACGACATCGCCGGGCACCTGGCAACCTGGCTGCCGCGCCATGCGCACAACAGCCGCGCCTATGTGACGGTAAGCCTCGGCTGCACCGGTGGGCAACACCGCAGCGTCTACATGGCGGAGCGGCTTGGGCTGCACTTTGCCAATCATTATGGCAACGTGCTCATCCGCCATCGGGAGCTGGCACGACACCCATGAAAACAGCCGAGATCAAGCTGGTTAATCGCCTGGGCCTGCACGCGCGCGCCGCCGCCAAGTTGGTCGCCACCACCAAAAAATTCGCCAGCCGGGTCACACTGAAAAAAGACGGCGCCGTGGCGGACGGCAAGAGCATCATGAACATCCTAATGCTGGCCGCGCCGGTGGGTACCACACTGGCGTTGACTGTGGACGGCGAAGACGAAGACGAGGCATTTCAAACCATTCAGGCCCTCATCGCCAATCGCTTCGGCGAGGATGACTAACCGAGCCCCGCGGCAGCGATGGCGGACTTTCAGGAACGTTTCAGCAAAGCCCTGCGCTCCTACGGTACCGGCGCGCTCGACGAATCCCGCCACCTTCTGAAATCGCTGCGCCACCGGGAAGTGGCCAATCTGCTTGAAGCCTCGCCGCCCAAGGTGCGCGAGTTTCTCTGGGATTTGCTGGACGACGAGACCTCGAAGCAAGTGTTGCAACATCTCGGCGAAGATGTGCGCGCCGACTTTCTCGAAGCAATGGATACCGCACAACTCCTCGCCGCCGCCGACGATCTCGACACCGACGATCTGGTGGACTTTCTCCAAGATCTGCCGGAAACCATTGCCGGCCGCGTGCTGGACTCGATGAGCAGCACCGACCGGGCGCGGGTGGTGGCGGTGATGTCCTATCCCGAGGACAGCGCTGGCGGTCTGATGAATACCGACACCATTACCGTGCAGCCACGTCACGCCCTTGAAATCGTGCTGCGCTATCTGCGGCTGCGCAAAGACTTGCCGGAAACCACCGACGCGCTCGTGGTGGTAAACAGCCGTGACGAATACGTCGGCATGCTGCCGTTGGCGCGCCTGCTGACCTCGGATCCGAGCGTGACCGTGCGCGAAGTGATGGACACCGACGCCCGCGCCATTCCGGTTGAGGCAAGTGACACCGAGGTGGCCCGGCTCTTCTCAGAGGAAGACCTGGTTTCCGCCCCGGTGGTCGATGCGGACGGCAAATTGCTCGGACGCATTACCGTTGACGATGTGGTGGACGTGATTATCGAGGACGCCGACGAAGCGGTGCTCGCCCGCGCCGGTCTCGAACTCGACGAAGACACCTTCGCGCCCATCGCCAAGGCGATACATCGCCGCACCATCTGGCTCGGCATCAATCTGATTACCGCCTTCGTCGCCGCCGCGGTGATCAATATCTTTGCGGAAACCATCGCCAAGGTTGTCGCGCTCGCCGTGCTCATGCCCATCGTTGCCAGCATGGGCGGCATTGCGGGCATCCAAACGCTGACCTTGGTGATTCGCGGCATCGCTCTCGGTCATGTGCAGCGTGCCAACTTGCTGTGGCTATTGAACCGTGAATTTGCCATCGCCGCGCTCAACGGCTTCTTTTGGGCCTTCCTGGTCGCCGTCTCGGCCGCCTTCGCCTTCCGTGACCCGATGATCGGCGGGGTGATCGCGGTAGCCATGCTGATCAACATTTTGGTCGCGGCAGTGGCCGGCAGCCTTCTGCCAAGCCTGCTCAATCGGCTCTCCATCGACCCGGCCATCGCCGGCGGCGTCATCCTCACCACCATCACCGACGTGACGGGATTTTTCGTGTTTCTCGGGCTCGCGACCTGGGCCTATGCCTAGGAACCTCTGCCTTCGGAATGCGCGGACGCACCGCCTTAACCCTCCCCCGCAACCGTCATGCCCCCGATCAACAGGCTGGGTGCGCGTATATTGCCGCGTCGGTCCACATCATCGCCCAAGGCAACGATATCGCGGTAGACATCTTTCAGGTTCCCGGCAATCGTTAGTTCGTGTACCGGCTGGCAAATCTCGCCGTTTTCCACCCAAAAGCCGGAGGCACCTCGGGAATAGTCGCCGGTGACGCTGTTGACGCCCTGCCCCATCAGTTCCGTGACATATAGACCCCGGCCCATTTCACGCAGCAACGCATCAAACGGCAGCCTGTGCCCGGAGAGGCTGAGGTTGTGTACGCCACCGGCATTGCCTGTCGTGACCAGGCCGAGCTTACGGGCGGAGTAGGCGGAGAGCGCATAGCTTTGCACAACGCCGGCATCAACGAACGACTTGTCGCGGGTGGCGACGCCATCGCTGTCGAAACCGGCACTGCCGATGGCACCGGGCAGATGCGGCTGCTCAATGAGCCGCAAGTGGTCACTGGCTACTTGGGTGCCCAAAGCCTCAAGTAGAAAAGACGCCTTGCGATAGAGTGCGCCGCCGCTGAGGGCACCGATCAGATGGCCGGCCAACGAGGCTGCCATTTGAGCACTGAACAATACCGGATAGCTGCCGGTTGGCACCCTGCCGGGAGACAGGCGGGCCACAGTGCGCTCGGCGGCGCGGCGCCCAACCGCTTCGGGCGGCTCAAGCAACTCTTGGTTCCGATCGGTTGTGTACCAATAGTCGCGCTGCATACCCTGTTCGTCCCGGGCGATCAATACGCAACTGATCCCGTAGCGTGTCGCCGAATGGGCACCGACAAAACCGTGCGAATTACCGTAGACCCGGCAGGCTTGCTGCGCCTGCACCTCGGTGCCCTCGGAATTGACGATGCGGGGGTCGAAGCCAAGGCCCGCCGCTTCGCAGGCTTTGGCGATTGCCTCGGCTTGGGCGGTATCCATGGGCAGCGGATGAAAGAGCTCAAGGTCCGGTACCGACCTGGGCATCAGGGCCGCGTCCGCCAGCCCATTGCAGGGGTCGTCCCGGGTATAGCGGGCGATATCCAAGGCTTTGGTTACCGTTTCAACAATCGCCACCGGACGGCTATCGGAAGTACTGGCCGAGCCCTTGCTATTGCCGACGTAAACCGTAATGCCGAAGCCTCGGTCTTGATTAAACTCAAGGGTTTCCAGCGCGCCCTTGCGAACACTGACGGCGAGGCCCGCATCCTGGCTGGCGGAGACTTCCGCTGCGCTGGCGCCCTGTTTGGCGGCCTCATTGAGAATCGACTCGACGAGCATCTTCAGTTCGCCCTCACGCTCCCGGACATCGATGGTTGCCAACTCCGACATCAGCTTTTCCGAACCCTGCTCAACATGATGGCTCAGGCACCCGTGCCGCCGACGATGATTTCATCGACCTTAAGCGTCGGCAAACCCACGCCCACGGGTACGGTTTGGCCATCCTTGCCGCAGCTTCCCACACCGTCGTCGAGTTTGAGATCGTTGCCGACCATCGACACCCGGGTCATGACTTCCGGACCATTGCCAATCAGGGTGGCACCGCGTATCGGGTGTGTTACCCGCCCCTTTTCAATGAGATAGGCTTCCGTGGCCGAAAAGGTAAAGCGGCCGGAGGTGATATCCACCTGCCCGCCACCGAAATTCGCGGCAAACACGCCCTTTTCGCAAGACGCGAGAATCTCCTCCGGGTCCCGGCTACCAGCGCGCATGAAGGTGTTGGTCATGCGCGGCATCGGCAGGTGGGCATAGGACTGGCGGCGGCCGTTGCCGGTAGGGACGGCGCCCATGAGGCGGGCATTGAGCTTGTCTTGCAAATAACCCTTGAGCACCCCGTTTTCGATCAAGACGTTCTCGCCGCTGGGGGTGCCTTCGTCGTCGATGGTCAAGGAACCACGCCGGTCGCTCAGCGTACCGTCGTCAACCACCGTTACACCGGCGGCGGCCACCCGTTCGCCAATACGGCCCGCGAAGGCGGAACTGCCCTTGCGATTGAAGTCGCCCTCAAGCCCGTGCCCGACGGCTTCGTGCAACAAAACGCCGGGCCAACCGGGACCGAGCACCACCGTCATAGGGCCAGCGGGTGCATCCCGGGCTTCCAAGTTGACCAGGGCCGAGCGCACGGCTTCGCGGGCGAGACGGTCCGCCCAGGCTTGGTTGAAATGATTCAGGCTGCGGCGCCCGCCGCCACCCGCATAGCCGCGTTCGCGCCGCCCATCCTGGACAACGATGACGGACAGGTCCATGCGCACCAACGGCCGGATATCGGCGCGGAAAGTGCCGTCGGTGGCCAACACCAGGATGGTGTCGTGATCGGCCACCAGGCGCACCGTGACCTGGTCCACACGGTTATCGACAAGGCGAGCGGCCCGGTCGGCCCGTTCGAGCAAAGCAACTTTTTCCTCCGCCGATAGGGAGGGAATCGGGTCCGTTGACGCATACCGAGGTTCGGCTACTAGCGCTTGTTGTGCCCGCACCCGACCGTTGCCGCCGCTGCGCGCAATAGAGCGGGCCGCCGTCACAGCCTGAGTCAACCCCGACGCATGGATGTCCTCGACATAGGCAAACCCGGATTTCTCACCGCTGACGGCGCGCACGCCCAAACCGCGATCCAGCGAGAAACCGCCGTCCTTGACGATGCCGTCCTCCAGCGACCAACTCTCTGTGCGGCGATTCTGAAAATACAGTTCGCCGAGGTCGATGCCGCCTCCGACAAGGTTGCCGAGTTTGGACTCAACGCCGGCGCGGGTGAGTTCAGCCGGCGCCAAAAGTATCTGTTGCGCGGCCTGTACCGGGTCGCTCAACGTCTGTTCTGCCATGGTTGGTTCCATCTATCCATTGTTTGAGCATGTTAAAGAAAAGGGAGTTATATATTTGATTCCCAAGACCACAACAAATTGTGACAAGCGGCTTTTATGAGCACAACGTCTAGTGGAAAATGGAGTTAAGTATATAAATCCTAAAGAAAAAGACTCAGGTCTCGTCTTCGGCTTGGTCGTCATCCGGATCCTTGGCTGCCTTCGGTTTGTTCGCCAAATCGTCGAATTCTTGCAAATCGTCGTTCCAAATCCCAACCAGCCTGACATCCGGATCGTCCCAGGCACCGCTGATTTGATACTTGGCGCTGCTGAACTGCTTGATCCTTTTCTTCAGCACCTGTTGTCCCGCGATTACCGCGGCGGCAGCCACCGGGTTGGCCAGCGAGACGTAGACGGCATACCAAGGCAGGCTGTCGCTAACCGGCAAGGTCACGATCATTTCGTTATCGTTCATGATGCCATCGACCAAATTGACGCTGCCACCAATCTTGAAATCGGAACCGGCACCCTTCACCCGCACCGGTTCAACGAAGGTCAATAGCCCATCGTTGAAATTTGTTTTGGCGTCAATGGTATCGAAACTCGTGCCCTTGGCGACAACATCCCTAAAATTGAGGCTCATCCGTTTGAATACGGTATTAAAGTTCAACAACCCCAGAATGCGCTGTGCGCCGGTTCCCGAAACCTCCACAAAACTGCCGTTTTTTGCCTGGAAAGCCACATCGCCGCGCAAACCGTTGACTTCAACATTCAGGGGTGAACCCGGCCAGCTTGCGTTCAGATCGAGTATCGCGGTTTCCGCTTCGAGGCTTGGCGCGTAGTCCCACTGGGGCAAGACATCGCCAAGGTCTTGCATGGTCAGCCGCACCCTGCCGCCACTGCGGTTCGTGGCGGCGTTCCAAACCACACCCTCGGGTGCCGTAATTTCCGTGTCCTTGAGGTTGGCCCGCAAATCACCCACCAGAATTCCCCGGAGCTGTTGGCGAAGGCTGAAATGCCAATGGCCGAAGTCCTCATCGCCCAGCAACAGCGAGTGAATAGCCACGTCCGCATCCGGCAGCTTATCGATGATCGAAATATCAAGCGGGTCGCCCTCGCCGTCCGCTTCGGGTAGCCGGATACTATCGAACTCAAATTGCAAGGGCGCATCGCCCAGGCTGCGCATCCGGCCATTGAGGTGCGTGGCGGCGAACGCCAACGTCAACCGATCATCGCGGGAGTGGCCCGTAACCCTCAGATCGTCAAAGCTCAGGGTATCAACGGTCAAGCGATCCAAGCGCAAAGCGTCCAAACGCCAAGGCACCCCGAACGCCGCCCCGTCGGTGCCAGCCAGCCACTCCTCGACATTCGCCTCCATTAGGCGACCGGAAATCACCACCTCGTCCGACCCCGGCACTATGGCCGGTGCCGGGCCCTGTACTCCGACGGCACCGCGCAGCGGCACCTCATCGACATGCAGAAGCGCATCCAACGGGCCGTAGCGTAGCCGGGTGGCGACATAGTCATCAAGAAAATCCAGGTTGATTTCGGCGGGACTCGGGACATCCGCGGTTTTGGCAAGATCACCGGGTAGATCGATATCGATACCGACCAGGTCGCTGGTCGCAACCATCGTCGAGAAGGAGCCGTCCACGGCAAGGTTGAGCCTGGCATCAAAGGCGAGCTGTCCCATTGCGAACCCCGGATCGGTGAGATCAAGCAATTGATAGAGAGCCGCTGTCGAGGCGGTGCCCTGCAAGAACAGATCGATGGAATCCTCATCCGAGCGCGCCTCAATGTTCGCCACTTCGCCAAACAAAACACCGGTTAGCGGCTCGAAGCTTAAATAGTGAGGGCATTGGTAGCGCACCGGACCGTTAAGGCCGGTGACGGCCAGGCGATAATTCGGCAAGTTCAGCCCCACATCGGCCAAATCGAGGTCGAAACGGCATTCGACGGGGCGCTCGTTCGTCGCGGCGACGGGAATATAGAGGTTGCCCTCAAGCCCGAAGCGGCCTGTGCCAGTCCACTCCGGGAGCACAAAGGCCAGCCAATCGGCAAGCGGGGAGGCGCGGATAAAGTCGAGGCCCGCACCGGTATCGAAATCCGCCAGCATTTCCACCTCGGCAAAAGCGCCGTTGTTGCCGACACGCACGCGGCTGTTGCGGATTGCGGCGTTCTGGACGCGCGCAAAATCCATCTCTGCGGTGGTTTCCGAGCCGGCCACTTCGACAAGCCCCGCGGCTTCGGTTAGCAGCGGCCAGTCCGGATGATAGCGCACCGAGCCGCCGCTGAGTTCCGTGCGAATCTCCAAGCGACGGGAGCGGTCGTCGGGCCGGGTATGCACCTGGCCCTGATAAGCGATCCGCGGACTGCCGAGCAGACCCGCGCGCGGGCCCTCGTGCAGCCAATGTCGCAAACCCTCGGAAAGCGGATGGGGAATGTAGGTTTTGGCCCGGGCCACATCAAGCCGATCCAAATTCAGCAGCACGGCAAGCCGTTGGTCCATGAGCTGCTCGGGACGCGCCAACGAAAACGAACCCGAATAACGGCTGCCGTCGCGTTGAAAGCGAAAGCCGGGGGTGCGCAGGCCCACATAGCCATCGCCAAACCAAGCCTCGAGCTCGCCCCGGAAGTGCTGCCAACGCCAACGGTCACGAAACAGATCGGCGATGCCAACGCCCAAAACCTCGCTATCAAGCGCGAGCCGGACCCCTTTCCCGTCGCCAAGAATCTCGCCGGACGCTGCCCGCAACCAAGGGATGCCCCGATGCGCTTCAACGCTCAATGCATCCAAAGTGGCGGCATAGGCAAAGCGCCCGGATTCGAGGCGGGCATAGGCATTGGAGAGGTCGCCGCGCGGTTGCATGGCGGCCAGCCAACCACCGACGCCCTCGGCATCTCCCAAGGCTACCGCCAGCAGCTCGGCCGCCGCGCCGAGCGGTAACCGGGTCGTCCATAAATCCAGCCCGGCGGCCGTTGTCCGGAAATGCACGGGCTCCATTTCCAATTGCGTTTGATCGGCACTCAAGGCCGTGTTGACCACCAGGCCCTCGCGCCGGCCATCGTGCAATTCGCCCTTGAGTTCGAGGGCCAAGGTGCCAACCGCACCGCTGGGCAGCCCGACCCGATCAAGACGCATCCGGAATTCGCCGCCGCCGCCGCCGCCGCCGCGTTCCAGCCAACGGCCATCGACCCGCGTGCGCAACCCGGCCAGACGTAACCCGGCCAGAAAAGCAGCGGGCAGTTCCACCCCGCCGGAAAGCGCCAAATAGCGTTCCCCGGGCCGCCCCCACCAAGCCGAGTCCAGGGTGCGCCAATGCAATTCGAGTTGGCAGGGCACGGCGCATCGGGGATTAGCCACCGTCAAGTCATAAGCGTGGGCACCATCCCGATTAACGCCGAGCAGCGTCACGGCCAAGCCGCTCTCGGGGGAGGCTTGGACGGCAACGCGCCCGACGAAGCGAATTTCATCGATATCACCGACCAGCCGCGCCAAATCCAATTCCGCGGCAGCCTCGCCCATACCGGCCAGGTGCCAACCCGTCGCCCTGTGCTCAACCATCAGTTCCGCTTGCCCGATGACCAAACGTTCGAGCACGGGCCGGAAGCGAACCAGGCTCTCCAGCACATCGAGTTCGGCGGTGACGTGCTCCGCCCATCCGGCCGGTAATTCGATGCGGCGCACACTGACCAGGGGATTCAAACCATCCCAGCCACCGGCCAGACCTTCGACACGGACGCGGCCATCGAGCCAATGGTTGAGTGTGCCCTCGTATGTATCGAGTAGCCACATGCCGGTGCGCCCGAGTCCCAACAACAGCGCGACCAGCACGGTCGCGAGCACCACCCAGGTTATCAGCGGATAACTAGCCCGCATATCTCACCAAGCGATTTGTTGAGATAGGCGGGCTAGGAGCCTCTGCCCGCGGAAGTCGCGCAAGCGAAAATTCGATGCCGCCGTCCCTTTGGGCGGGCGATTGAGGAGAATATCGAGCCATATTTGACGAAATCGAACGTTCAAAGGGGCGAGCGGCAGCGGATTTGCAGCCGTAAATTCCGGAGGCGGAGGCGCCTAGTATTCGGCACTGTCACGAACAACAACATCGAATTCTCCGGGGCCATAGCTGGGCTCCATTTGAATCCGAATTTCACGGCCGATTTGGCGGGCAAGCTGGGCAAGATGTTCCGCATCTTCATCAATCAGACGGTCAACGACGCCTTGGGGGGCGCGCACCACGTACTCGGCGCGAGTTTCGCCGAGCGGCGGAACGGCCCCGTTGAGAATAGCGCGGAACACCTCAATGCAGGTGCTCTCGTCGGTCTTAATCAAGCCTGTGCCGTGGCAGACGCGGCAGGGTTCGCACAGTTGCTGCGCGAGACTGCCGCGTGTGCGTTTGCGGCTCATCTGCACCAGGCCGAGCGAAGAGAAACCTTCAGGGCAAACCCGGGCGGAGTCGCCCTCGCAGGCGTTTTCCAAGACGCGCAACACATGCCGACAATGTTCCTCCTCGCACATGTCGATGAAATCGATCACGATGATGCCGCCGAGATTGCGCAACCGCAGCTGCCGTGGGATGGCCTTGGCCGCCTCCAGATTCGTGCGGTAGGCGGTTTCCTCCGAGCTCTGGCCACCGAGATAGCTGCCCGTATTGACATCGATGGTAATCATCGCTTCGGTCTGCTCAATGACGAGATAGCCACCGCATTTCATATCCACCCTAGGCTCAAGCGCCCGCGCCAGCTCCGCATCCACCCCCCTTTGTTCAAACAGCGGCCGCACGCCCTCGTGCGCTTCAATGCGCCCCGCCAATTCGGGTAACCGCTCCCGGACAAATCGCTCGATACGGCGGCGGACCCGCTCATCGTCGATAACGATACGGGCCAAACCGGGGCTCGATATGTCGCGGATAAGACGAGCCTGCAACGGCAAATCCCGATAGACGCGAGCGGGGCATTGGGCTTCGGCCCGGGCTGCGAGCACCCGCTGCCAGCTTGCCAAGAGCGCCTCAATATCTGCTTCGATGGCCGAAGCCTGAGCGCAGTCGCTCGCCGTGCGTGCGATGAATCCCATGGCGATGCCGCGCCGGGCGCGAATTTCTTCAATGACGTTGATCAGCCGGACGCGATCCGCCTCCTGTTCGATGCGCTGCGATACGCCAATGTGGGCGTTAAACGGCATGAGCACCATATATCGGGAGGCGATCGTTAGCTTGGTGGAAAGGCGTGCGCCCTTCGAGGAAATGGGATCTTTGCGGATTTGCACGAGCAGGGTTTGCCCCGCCACCGCCAGATCGCGAATATCGGGTATTGCACCGTCTTCGGCCGCAGCATCCGGCCGGGCAAGGTCATGCATATCCCGGGCGTGCAGAAAACCCGGCCGTTCCAAGCCAATATCGACAAAAGCCGCCTGTACGCCGGGCACCACGCGCTGGACGCGGCCAAGGTAAATATTACCGGTGAGGCTGTAGCCCCGGGAGCGGGCGATGTGCAGTTCCTGAAGGATGCCATCAGACATGAGTGCGGCACGAGTCTCGAACTCATTAACGTTAATCAGCAATTCTTCGGGCATCTTGATGGCCATTGTAGGCTATTCGACCCGAAACCGCCTTGCGAAATTGGTCAGCAGCACTTGCAGTAACGGCCAAAGCACGAGGCTGCTCGCCGCCGGCCCAAACGCCGGCAGCAGCACATAGTCGCCCTGCTCAAGCACAAGACCTTGCAACACCTCGCCAAACAGCACTAGGGCAGCAACAATAAACGACTGCTGTAAGAGCGCATGCATCAGCAACCGCTGGCGAATTTGCCAAATGACGAAGACGGTGCTGGCCAGCACCAAACCGTTCAGGCCAAGCGGCTCGGCGAGGGCAATATCGATGAACAGCCCGCCCAGCCAGGCCGAGACCAGCCCGATGCGTTGCGGGAAGTGAATCGCCCAAAACGACAGGATGAGCACAACCCAAGCCGGGCGCAGCCAGCCCAGCCAATCGGGCCAAGCAAGCGGCCCCCGCGTCAAGGTCAGCAGGAAAGCGATGAGCAATGTCAGCAGGATCAGCCAGCCGCCTCGAGTGAAGTTCACTGTGGCTCCCCGGCCACCGCATCAATCAACACCAACAGGTATCGAGACCGGGAAAGCATGGCGCTCGGTTCGACGCTAACCTGTAAAAAAGCCAGGTCCCGTTCCGCCACCACCGCCTGCACCAAGCCCACCGCATAGCCCCTCGGGAAGCGGCCTCCGAGCCCAGAACTCACCAACAGGTCGCCTTGGCGAATATCCGCCGTCGCCGGCACGTTCTCAAGCCACAAAAGATCGGCCCGCCCGGTTCCGGCGACAACGCCGCGCAGGCCGTTGCGATTCACCTCCACGGGTACGGCGTGGCTGAGATCGGTGATGAGCAGCACCCGCGCCGTGGCATTGTGGATTTCGACCACCTGTCCAAACAGGCCCCGGGCGTCGAGCACGGCGTAGCCAATCCGAACGCCATCGTTCGAACCCTTGTCGATAATCACCTGCTGAGTATCGGGAGCGGACACCACACCAATCAACTCCGCGATAACCACATCGGTGGACAGTTGCGCACGGCTGCCGAGCAGTTCTCGTATCCGGTCATTCTCGGTTCTAAGCACCTCATAGCGCACGGCCAAGCGGGCGAGTTCCAGGTTGCGCTCTTCGAGTTCATTAAGCCGCGCCAGTAGTTTGGCACGGGTGCTGAGGGCCTCGGTGGCCCAAGCCACAACGCGATAGGGACTTTCGACGGTCCATTGACCCAGGCTTACGACCGAACCGAGAACGTAGCGCACCGGGTTGAGGCGAGGCGTTGTCGTGTCGATATAGATCAGGCTGAAGGATACGGCAATGAGCGCCAAAAACAGGTTTCTGACAACGGGTTTTTGCAGGAATAGGGCTTTCACCGGCATAACTGCGACCCGCCGCTCCGCAAAAGGGGCGATCCCATCACTCCGCCGATAGAAGATCCGCGTTACCCGCCGCGTCCATCCACTCCAATGCGATGCCGCCGCCCCGCGCCACACAGGTAAGCGGGTCTTCCGCAACAATGACCGGCAGGCCGGTTTCCTCGGCAAAGAGGATGTCGAGGTCACGCAACAACGCACCGCCGCCGGTAATCACCAAACCGGCTTCGGCAACGTCCGAGGCGAGTTCTGGCGGACATTGTTCGAGCGCCCGCTTGACGCCGCTCACCATGGCCGAGAGCGGTTCCTTAAGCGCATCGACGATCTCGGCCGTGTTCAGTGTAAATTCGCGCGGCAAGCCCTCGGCCAGGTTGCGGCCGCGCACATCGATTTCGAGCAACTCCTCTTGGCGATAGGCCGCGCCTATTTCGTGCTTAATCATCTCCGCGGTGGCTTCGCCGATAAAGCTGCTTTGGGTGCGCCGCACATAGTTGACAATGGCCTCATCCATGCGGTCGCCGCCAACTCGTACGGTATCCGCATAGACGATGCCGTTCAGCGCGATAATGGCGATTTCCGTGGTGCCGCCGCCAATGTCAACCACCATAGTGCCCACCGCCTCTTGTACCGGCAAGCCGGCACCGATGGCCGCCGCCATCGGTTCTTCGACCAAGCGCACGTTGCGGGCACCGGCCGAGAGGGCGCTTTCGCGAATGGCACGGCGCTCAACTTCGGTGGATTTGCAGGGTACACAAACCAGCACCCTCGGGCTCGGGCGGATGAAGGAGTCTTCATGGACCTTGCCGATGAAGTACCTCAGCATCTTCTCCGTCACCATGAAATCGGCGATAACGCCGTCTTTGAGGGGGCGGATGGCTTCAATGTTGCTGGGGGTGCGGCCAAGCATGCGCTTGGCATCCATGCCCACGGCCACCACCGTTTTTTGATTGCCGGTATTGCGGATGGCGACCACGGACGGTTCGTTCAACACCACGCCCTGGTCACGGACATAAATGAGGGTATTTGCGGTTCCGAGATCGATTGAAATGTCCCGGGAGAAAAGGCCGCGAAGTTTCTTAAGCATCCAGTGCGCCTTGGCGTTAGGCCCGTTTACAAACCGGCCGGGGCGGCGCGGCATCAGAACGTGAATCTAACAACGAACCGAGATTCAAGTAAACTCCAAAAGCCGCCCGTCGTGCATTTGTGGCCGACGGGGCGGATGAGAGCGGCTTTGCCGCCGCGAATTCCGAAGGCAGAGGCTCCCAAGGGAAAAGCGTCACCCAACTCGGCAGTGTTCTCTTCAGGTTTGCATTCGGTGTCATCGGAAATGAAATTTCGTCGAGCTGTCTCGGCGCTTCTTGCCTTGCTCGCGGGTGCCATCTTTCCCTTTGGCCTGGCACCGTTTGAGGTGCCGCTGCTGTCCATTGCGGCGCTGGCGCTGCTGGCTCTGAGCCTTTGGCAAGCGCGCGGGCGTTACGGGTTCCTGTGCGGATACCTCTTTGGTCTCGGCAAATACGGTGTCGGCGTCTATTGGATTTATGTCAGCATCCACGTCCACGGCGGTGCATCGCCATTGCTGGCCGCCGCCCTGGTCGCGGGGTTTGTTGCCGGTCTCGCGATCTTGCCGGGGCTGTTTGGCTGGCTCACGGGACGCCTGTTCAAGGGCGTCGGACCGCTCACTTGGGCACTGGCGCTGGCGCTGCTCTGGACCCTGTACGAATGGGTACTGATGTGGGTGCTCACGGGATTTCCCTGGCTGATGCTCGGCCATGCGCAGCTCGGCACACCGCTACAGGCGTTTGCGCCCCTGGCGGGCGTGTTGCTGGTGACCTTCGCATCCGCACTCTCGGGTACCGCCTTCGCCGCGGCCTGGCTGCGCCAGCCCCGTTGGGCGCGTGGCCTGTGCATGGCACTGGCCACCTTGCCTTGGCTTGCCGGGCTCGCGCTCTGGCAGGCCGAATGGACGCAAAGCGGCGAGCCGCTGCGCGTCGCGCTTGCCCAGGGCAACATACCCCAGGAGATCAAATGGGAACGCGAGCATCGCGACCTGTCGCTCGACACCTATAACGCCTTGATGGATGCGTCCTGGGATGCCGATTTGATTGTCCTGCCCGAGGCCGCCATCCCAGTCATCAATCAGGCTGCGGACGAGTATCTGCACAGCATTGAGGAGCGCGCGCTCGCCAGCGACACCGGCGTCATCGTCGGCATACCGAGCGCCGTTGAGCTTGAGGAGCGCTGGCAGCTACACAATACGGCGCTGGGACTTGGCCTAGTGGCAGGCGCCTACGCCAAACGGCATCTTGTGCCCTTCGGCGAATATGTGCCCTTCGCTTCGGTGCTACGCGGCCTGATCGGATTCTTCGACCTGCCCATGTCGCACTTCGTTCCCGGGCAGGCGCGGCAGCAGGCGCTGCGGCTGTTGGATGACGACAAGACCGTCAGGCTCGATAAAGCGGGCCACCCGCTTGAGTTGGCGCTCGCCATCTGCTACGAAATCGCCTATCCGCACCTGGTGTCGAATGCCGCGTCGACGCCCGCACTCCTCGTCACCATAAGCAACGACGCCTGGTTTGGCCGTTCCATAGGGCCTTGGCAGCATCTTGAGATCGCCCGCATGCGCGCCCTCGAACAGGGCCGCTTTCTGGCGCGCGCAACCAACAATGGCGTGACGGCGGTGGTCGCCCCCGATGGCCGGGTTGTGGCGATGCTGGAACGCGAGGTTCGCGATGTGCTGCGCGCCGAGCTGCGCCTCATGCACGGCGAGACACCCTATAAGAGGCTGGGCCACACCTGGTTGATTGTGGTGTTCGGCCTGTCGCTTGGCGCGTTGCTGTGGTGGCAGCGTAGCGCATCGGCAATCGCCAACCGGTGATTAGTCCGCCTATCCCACCGGTTCCCCGTTGCCCGCATCTGTAAAACAGCCCCAACTGAACCCGCGCAACCGTTGGGGGCCAAGCACACAATAGGATAAGCTAGGAGCCTCTGCCGCGGGAATAAGCAATGCCACCCCGCTCGCTGTTGGCAAAATTCATTCGACGCAAGACACCGCCGCAAACAATATGGACATCGATCACCTCGCCCGCCTCGCCGCGCTACGCTTAAGCGATGCCGAACGCAAGGCGGTGCGCGCCGACCTGGAGCGCATCGTCGCCATGGTTGGCCGGATGCAAGCGGTTGTCACCGACGGGGTGGCGCCGCTCGCCCATCCGCTCGACGCGGCGCAACGGCTGCGGCGCGATGAACCGACCGAGACGGTGGACCGTGCCCACAACCAAGCCGGCGCGCCAGCAATCCGCGATGGCCTTTATCTCGTGCCGCGCGTGATCGAATAAGCCGATGACAACCCATGCGGCGGTTCGCCAAGTTGCCGGGGAACTGGCGCGTGGCGACTATTCGAGTACCGAATTGGTAAGGGCGGCCCTCAAGCGCGCCCAGCGTTTGAATGCCTCCCTCAATTGCCTGATCACGATTGACGAAGAAAAGGCGTTGGCCGCCGCCGCCGCCGCCGATGAGCACCTACGCAATGGCACCGCCACGCCATTGACCGGTATTCCCATCGCCCACAAGGACCTGTTCTGTATCGACGGTTGGCGAACCACCTGCGGCTCGCGGATGCTGGCGGACTTCGTTGCGCCCTACACCGCCACCGCCGTACAACGATTGATTGATGCGGGCACCGTCACCATCGGTAAAACCAACATGGACGAGTTCGCCATGGGCTCCTCCAACGAAAACAGCTATTTCGGGCCGGCGGCCAACCCGTGGCGCACCGATTGCGTGCCCGGCGGTTCCTCCGGTGGTTCCGCGGCTTGCGTCGCGGCCGGCATCACGCCGCTTGCCACCGGGACGGATACCGGCGGTTCCATACGCCAACCCGCCGCCTTTTGCGGCGTCACCGGGCTGAAACCCACCTATGGCCGTGTGTCGCGCTACGGCATGATCGCTTTTGCGTCCAGTCTCGATCAGGGCGGTGCCTTCGGCGGCAATGTTGAGGACGTGGCGCTCTGCTACGCCCAAATGGCTGGCTTCGACCCCATGGATTCAACATCAAGCGAGTACCCGGACGCCTGGCTCGAAAGGATAAAGGATCAGGGTGTGGGCACTTGGGAGGCACCGCCAACCATCGGCCTGGTCACGCAATTCCTCGACCGCCTTGGGGCGGAATCGCAGCTACTTGAGGAGGCGCGCGCGGGCCTCGAAAAACTCGGCTGCCGCTGCCAGGAAGTCTCGTTGCCCCATACCGACGCGGCGGTGGCGGCCTATTACATCGTTGCCGGTGCCGAAGCCTCGACCAATCTATCGCGTTACGACGGCGTGCGCTTCGGCCATCGCTGCAGCGAACCCGAGTCGTTGCGGGATCTGTACGAACGTTCGCGCAGCGAGGGTTTCGGCGCCGAGGTCAAACGGCGGATTCTCACCGGTACCTACGCCCTCTCGGTCGGCTACTTCGATGCCTACTACGTCAAGGCGCAACGCATTCGTCGGTTGATCCAAGAGGACTTCCTACGCGCCTTTGCATCCGTCGATTTGTTGCTGGCGCCGGTAACGCCGGGCACCGCCTTCGTCCGCGGGGCCTTCGCTGACGACCCGGTGGCCATGTACAGCCAGGATTTATTCACCATACCGGTGAGCCTGGCCGGTCTGCCCGCCCTGTCGATGCCCTGCGGCTTCCACAACGGCCTGCCGGTGGGCGCCCAGTTGATCGCCGCGCCTTTTGACGAGCGGCGCCTATTGCAAACCGGGGCCGCCTATCAACGGGCGACCGATTGGCATAGCCAGCATCCGGAAACGGCAGCCGGGATGCACGAGGAGGCGCCTCGTTCGCAAGCGCGTTGAGGAGCTATCCAAGCCAGCCATAAAACTTCCTAGTATTTCGAGATAATGAGATCAATATATTGAAAAAAAAGGAAAAATGGGAAGCTGTAATCGGCTTGGAGATGCATGTGCAATTGAACACGCGCAGCAAGATGTTCTCCGGTGCCGGCACCGTATTCGGGGCCGCGCCCAACAGCTACGCCTGCCCCGTTGATCTCGCCCTGCCGGGTACGCTGCCGGTGTTGAACGAAGCGGCGGTGCGTATGGCGGTGATGTTCGGGCTGGCCATCGGCGCGCAAATCAACCGCCTGTCTCGATTCGACCGCAAAAACTACTTTTACCCGGACCTGCCCAAGGGCTACCAAATCAGCCAGTTCGCCGAGCCTATCGTCGGTCGCGGTACCGTCGAGGTGCCGCTTGCAGGGGACCAATCCATCGCCGTTGGCATCACCCGCGCCCATCTGGAGGAAGACGCCGGCAAGTCCACCCACGATGCTTTTCCCGGCGAAACGGGCATCGACCTCAACCGCGCCGGCACACCGTTGCTTGAGGTGGTCTGCGCACCGGACCTCAGAACCCCGGCTCAGGCCACCGCCTGTTTTCGCAGCTTGCACAGGCTGGTGCGCCACCTAAAAATCTGCGATGGCGACCTCTCCCAAGGCAGCATGCGTTGCGACGCCAACGTTTCGGTGCGGCCCGACGGCGAGAGCGAACTCGGCGAGCGCATTGAGATCAAGAATCTCAACTCGTTTCGTTTTTTGGAGAAGGCGGTGCGACACGAAATCAACCGTCAAATCGAGCTGTTGGAGAATGGCGGGACGGTGGCGCGGGAAACCCGGCTCTACGACCCCCAACGCGACGAGACCCGGCCGATGCGCGGCAAGGAGTTTTCCGACGATTACCGCTATTTCCCGGACCCGGACCTGCTGCCGCTACGGTTCGACGACGCCTTCATCGAATCGGTGCGCCGCGCCATGCCGGAACTGCCGGAAGCCCGCTATCGGCGCTACCGCGAACAGTTCGCCTTGAGCGACTACGCCGCCGCCCGGCTCACCAAGGACCCGGACGTGGCCGACTATTTCGAAGCGGCGGCGGCGGGCGGCGATGCCAAACTGGCCGCCAACTGGGTTACCGGCGAGTTGACGAAAAACCTCAACCGCGCCGGCCTGAGCATTGAGCATGCACCGGTCACCGCCGAGCAGCTTGGCAAGCTCATTGCCCGCATCAAGGACGGCAGCCTCTCCGGCAACACCGCCAAATCGGTGTTCGATGTGCTGTGGCGACGCGGCAAGGCCAACCCCGATTCGCAAGACGAGGTCGAAATAAAGGCGCATGGGATGGCCGCATCCAACCTTGACCCTCAAGACGAGAGGCGTAAACAAGCCGATGTCGATGCCATCATTGACGAACTGGGCTTGCGACAAATCAGCGACAGCACCGAACTGGAAGCGCTCGTGGACGAGATCGTTGCCTCCCACCCGCAGCAGGCAAACCAGTTCCGAGCCGGAAAGCAGAAATTGCTGGGGTTTTTCATCGGCCAAGTGATGCAAGCCACCGAGGGCAAGGCGGACCCCAAGCAGACAAGTGAACTTGTCGCCGCCGCTCTCCGGCCTGAGCGCCAGACCAAAGCGCGTTAACAACACACAGGCCCCGACATTCTGTTATCCTCCGGCGCTCTCGTGTCAATACAAGCAACGGAGGATCAATGGCCCAGGCACTACCCGCAGTCGATTTTCTAAAACTGCCGGAGAACGGCCAACCCTATCTTGAAGGCCACCGGTGCGCCAATTGCGGTGCCACCTTCCTCGGCGCTCGCCACGTCTGCTCGAAGTGCGGCGCTCGTGACCGCATGGAAGCCATCAAGCTACCCAATACGGGCAATCTCTACGCCTACAGCATCGTACACCGCTCCTTCCCGGGTATTGATGTCCCCTATATCAGCGCCGTCGTCGATTTGGACGATGGCACCGCCATCAAGGGCAATCTCATCAACATCGACCCCGACCCGGAAAAAATCGAATTCGGGATGCCGGTCGAAGTCGTTTACGATGACGCCCTGGGGCGCAAAGACAAGGACGGCAATTCCTATATCGCCTATTTCTTCCAACCACGAGGTCAAGCATGAGGGCGGCGGCCGCCGCCCGCCCGTCGATGCCTGTGAACGGAACGCAAACCAAAGGCGCGGCCTACCCCACGACAAGCCGAGCCGTCAATGCGGGCCACGGCGCCCAGGCCTCGACTCTTTCCCAAGCCGGGTATTGCAGCCAATTCAGGCGCTCGGCGACAACATCGAGCATGATCGCCAACACAGAGGCAACAGCAATTCAGTAAGGAGAAAACAGATGACGGACGCATACGTCGTAGGCGTGGACATGATCAAATTCGGGCGCTTCCCGGAAAAGTCCGTGCCACAAATCGGTGCCGAAGCGGCGCTTATGGCTCTTGATGACTGCGGACTGACCATTCACGATATGGAAGCCCTGTACTGCGGCAACCTCTATCAAGCCGCCAACATGACCGGGCAACGCATCCTGCAGGAAATCGGCCAAACCGGCGTACCGGTGGTTAACGTCTCCAACGCCTGCGCGACCGGCGCCACCGCCTTCCGCGAAGCCTGGGCATCGGTCAAAGCCGGGCTCTACGACATGGTTATCGCCGTCGGTGTGGAACAAATGGGCAAGGGCCTGCTCGGTGGCCCCGGCGGCGGCAAGGGCATTCCCAAGGAGGGCCTGTTCGGTTCCGGCACCATGCCCGCCGTATTCGCCGAAGCCGGCATGGAACATGCCCGCAAGCATGGCACCACCTTCGAGCAATTCGCCAAGGTGTCCGTGAAAAACCACCACCACTCCACCATGAACCCCAAGGCGATGTATCAAATCGAGACACCGCTCGAAGTGGTGATGAACGCCGAAATGATCTCCTACCCCAACACCAAGCTGATGTGCTCCGTGAACGTGGACGGTTCCGCCGCCGCGGTCATCGCTTCGGAGAAGAAAGTGCGGGAACTCGGGCTGATGGACCGCGCGGTCAAGGTGCGCGCCTCGGTGCTCACGTCCGACCGCTGGCAGGAACGCGATCTCGTGATGCCCGATGTCAACACCTGCACCCGCGAAGCCGCCGCCAAAGCCTATGAGATGGCGGGCGTCGGGCCGGAGGATATCGACCTCGTTGAGTTGCACGATTGCTTCGCAACCGCCGAGATTTTGCACTATGAAAACCTCGGGTTATGTGGCGAGGGCGAGGCGGGCCGGCTCATTGATGACGGCGACGTGGCACTTGGCGGACGCATTCCCGTCAACGTTTCCGGCGGCTTGCTGTCCAAGGGCCACCCCCTGGGCGCCACCGGTATCGCCAACATCTACGAGGTGTCAACGCATTTACGCGACGAGGCCGGTGCCCGCCAAGTGAAAGGTGCCCGTATCGGCCTGACCCATGTGATCGGGCTCGGCAGCGCCTGTGGCATACACATCCTCGAAGCGGCATAAAGCCGAAAGGCGACCAGGCGTCCTCTATTTCAAGCGGGGCTGACCGGGAAGCTCAGCCTCAATGCTTTGTGGTCGGCTAGTTGCATCATGCGCATCGGCGTTGTTAGTGATACGCACAACAACCTCAAGAGCGTGCGTACCATCGTCGAGTTATTTAACGAGGCGGCTGTTGCCCGCGTTGTGCATACGGGCGATATCACCCAAGCAAAAACCCTTGATCTGTTTGCGGGCCTGAACGCGCCCCTGTTTGGTGTATTCGGCAATAACGATTGCGAACGGGAAAGCCTGGGGTTGGCCATAGAGCGCCACGGCTTTACATTCGAGGAACCGCCGTTCGAGTGGGTATGGCATGATTGCCGCATCGTGGTTGTACACGACCCGCGAGACCTTGAACGCCTGGCTACCAACCGCCACGACCTGGCACTGCACGGCCACACCCACCTGTATCGCCACGAACACAGCGGGCGACGGCTTGAGTTCAACCCCGGCGAATGCGCGGGGCATCTCACCGGCTACAACGCCGTCGGCATCATCGACTTGGAAGATTTGCATACGGAGTTGCTGCGCTTCTAGCCCGTACCGCCGTCACCGCACCACCGCACACCTCATAGACCCGATCGGCCTGGCCTGCGAAGGATGGGTCGTGGGTGGCTATCACCCGCGTACAATCCAAGGTTGCAATCATCTGCTGAATCTCAGTCCGCGTCTCGGGGTCGAGATGGGCGGTGCCCTCGTCGAGGAACAGAAAATCGGGTGAGCGGTACAGAGCGCGCGCCAACAACAGGCGCTGCACCTGCCCGCCCGAGAGCGCCGCGCCCATGTCGCCAACCGGCGTTTCCAAGCCCATGGGCATGGTGGCGATGAGCCTGTCGATGCGGGCGAGACGGCAAGCGCGCTCGAAGCGAGCCGAATCAAATTGCGTATCGAACAGCGATATGTTGGCGGCCAAGCTGCCGGCAAAGAGGGCATCGTCCTGCAAAACGCAACCAATCGAGCGCCGATAGCGCTGCAACCAAGCACCTTCGAGCGCGCATTCGCCAACATACAGAGCCCCGCTGGTCGGAGCGGCCTGGCCCATCAGTAGCTTAATCAAAGTGGTCTTGCCGCCACCGGACGGCCCCACCAACGCAATGAACTCGCCCACTTCAACATTAAGATGAACGTCTCGCAAAATCCAAGGGTCGCGCGCGCCATAGCGGAAGCCGACCTCGGTAGCCCGCAAAGCGCCCCGTGCCGGCTGTTCGGGTATTAGCTGGGTGCCAAGTTCCGCTGATGCGCAGTAGGGGTCTGCCAAGCGCTCAAGGTGTACGCGCAACAACCGCAATGCCAATGCCTGCTGAACCAGTTCGCCCAAACGCCCGGTAAATTCACCCTTGTAGCTGAGAAAGGCATAGAGCATGCCAATGGTCAGTGCGCCATCAAGCACATGATGGGCCCCGAAATACACGACGAGGATGGTCTCGACACCGAAAATCAGGGTCTGGGCGCCATCCCCGACAAGCCCCCACTTAGCACCTTGAATGCCCGCGTTGATCGCGCACGCCTGGTGGTTCTGCCAAAGGTCGAGCCGGGCCCGTTCCTGAGCATAAACCCGCACCGCGGCCATTGCCCGCATTGATTCGAGAAAGCTGGATTCGGCGCGCGCCTGGTGGTTGATTTCATCCATCGCAATGCGGGCAAGCGTTGGCACCTGGGCGAAACGAGCCATCAGGTAGAGCGCACAGGCACCAACTACCAAGGCAGCGAGCAACGCATCATAGGCGAGCATCATGGCCAGCATGGCAATCGCCATGAAACCGTCCACGCACACCGCCACCAACCCTTGGGTCAGTGCATCGCGCACCGGACCCAAAGAGCCGAAGCGGGAACTGATGTCGCCCAGATGACGTTTTTCAAACCAGCTCAGCGGCAGCCGCAGCATGTGGCCGAACAGGTTGCGGCCAAACTCGAAGGCCAGCAGATAGGTGAGCCGGGTAATCAGCCAACCCCGCATCAATTGCGCCGCCAAACGCACCAACAGCAGCATGGCGAAACCCAACGCCAGTAAAACGATGAGCTCGCGGTCGGCCCGCATCACGCCTTGGTCGATAACCCACTGCACTTGCAGCGGCGCCAACACCAGCGTCAGCTGCAGAAGCAGAGACAGCGCCAAAACGTTGGCAAGGTTGCCGCCGAGTCCGACGGCACCGCGCCACAGGTCGCTGAGTTTCAACCGACGGGCCAGCGGCCGCTCCCGAAACCGATCGGATGGCCGCAATTCAAGAGCCACACCGGTGAAATGCTTGGAAACCTCCGACCAGGACAGGCACCGCCGCCCCTGGGCGGGGTCGTGAATCCAAATGCCGCTCCGCACGACCTTCACCAGCACAACGAAATGGTTGAGATCCCAATGCAGCACGGCGGGACGGCCCAAGCGCTTGATGTCCACCAGTTCCAGCCGTAGGGCGCGGCTGTTCAAACCCTCCGCCTCGGCAAGCGCAATGAGATCATTCAAGGTGCTACCCCGAGATCCGGCGAGACCGCGGGCCCGCAAATCCGGCAAGTCCAGGTCGCGGCCGTGATAGGCGCTCACCATAGCCACACAAACCACACCACACTCCTGGGCCTCGTTTTGCCAGAGCACCGGTGTGCGCCGCCATAGAGAAATGCGCAGATTCATTAGAGTACCGCCAAGGCGGAACTGAGCGGCTCGACCAGCCAGCGCCAAAGTGAATTGGACGCGGTCACCACAAAGGCTTCAACCTGCACCCCGTGACGCAACCGCAATTTGCCGGGGTAGGCGGTGACTTCCGCCCGGGCGCGGAATACCGGCCCCTCGACCGGAATCCAGCTAACCAAACGGTAAGACTTTTGCGGCGTTCGGCTGATTTCCCGAACGACGCCCGCACCGCTGGTGTCGCTATCGCGACTTGCACCCAGTACCCGAAAGCGCACATCGTTGCCTACCGTGATACGTCCCGCCGCCCCGGCACCGGCAAGCAACACCAGATCGAAGGTTTGCGCATCGGGCGCCACCGTCATCAAGACCTGATCCGCAATAACCCGATCACCAACAGCAAACTGTAGGAAGGCCGCCACCCCGTCCCGCGGCGCGACGACGGTTGTTCGATGGTCGCCAAGCGCCTGTTCGAGCCGTCGTTCCAGCCCGGCGCGCTCCTGACCCATACGCAACCGTTGCACCCGGAACTCGTCCGCTAAGCGCACCAGCGCCGCCCGCCGTAAATCCGCCTGCGCCCGATTATCGGCCAGCGTGCGCCGCAGCTGGCTGGCCGCTTGGCGCACGGCCAAGGTTTCTCGACGCTGCCGGTCGAACGCCGAGCGCGCCACCAAGCCGTTTTTTGACAGCCCCGCCAAGCGTCCCTCCTGCCGGTGGAGTAGCGCCTGGCGTTCATCGACAACAGTCAACTCGTCGCGCAACGCCATGTGCTCGGCATCAAGATGGCTTAGCTCTCGTTGTACGCTGTGCAGTTCCGTTTGATGTCGGCTGAGTTCCGCTGCGGCCAGTTCGTCCAAACGCTGCATGGATGCCCGGAGATGATTCGCCTCCAAAGCATTGATCGGTACACCCTGTTCGTCGAGACGCCCCAAATCAAGCGACAGCAAGGGCTCGCCACGCCGCACCGTCGAGCCTTCGCGCACATGCAGGGTCACTACCTGACCGGCCATTGGCGCGGTCACCTCGGCAATGCCACCGCTCGGTTCCAAATAGCCGGCGACCCGCACCTTGCGCGCATAGTCGAGACTCAGCACCAGAGCGGCACCAACGGCACAGGCAAGCAATAGGCCAATGCTGACCCAACGCAAGGCCGGTGCTTGGGTGAAGATGATCGAGCCCCAATGGGACTGAGCACGCTCGGCCACCGCCTCGGGTCGAAAAAGAGGCGCCATGTCGTTTCCCGTGCAGCGAAAACGCTATGGTGTGTTTAGATGCCCGCCCCTGGCTGTAGGGAATTTCGGTGCATCCGTGTGGGAAGGCGGCGGAACGGAGCCTAAACAAGTGGCCCGCATTGATGGTCGCCAATGGCTTACTCAGTCCGCCTGTCTCACCAACCCCATGGAGCAAGCGACGCAATCGCCCAAGCCAGCACGGGAGACGCTACGCACATCCATGACCGCGCCCCGCGGTTAGGGCCGCACCCCTGTGGAAAAAGCGCGGCAACTGCCGATGCCGGTCGCTTCGGGTATAGTGCGCCGCCCATTGATCGCCCGCCGATGTTAAGGAGCACCCCGTGTCCGCCAAATCCATGGACGAACTCGTTTCGCTATGCAAGCGCCGTGGTTTCATCTTTCAATCCGCCGACATCTACGGCGGTGCCCAAGGGCTGTACGACTATGGGCCACTCGGCGTTGAACTCAAGAACAACCTCAAGGCGGCCTGGTGGCGCGCGATGGTCTACGAGCGGGACGATGTGGAGGGTCTTGACAGCACGCTGCTAACCAACCGGCGCGTGTTGCAATATTCCGGACACGAAGCCACTTTTTCCGACCCCCTGATCGATTGTCGGCAATGCAAGAGTCGCTGGCGGGCCGACCAAATCGACGGCACCTGCCCCCATTGCGGCTCGGACGACCTCACCGAACCCCGGCCTTTCAATCTGATGTTCCGTACCGCCTTCGGCCCCATTGATGATGGCAGTTCGCACGTTTATCTGCGGCCCGAAACGGCGCAAGGCATCTTCACGAATTTCAAGAATGTGATGGATGCCACCGCGCGCCGTCTGCCATTCGGCATTGCCCAGACGGGCAAGGCATTCCGCAACGAAATCACACCAAGAAACTTCATTTTCCGGGTGCGCGAATTCGAACAAATGGAATTGGAATTCTTCGTGGAACCCGGAGAGGACGAGAGCTGGCATCAACACTGGCTAGAGGCGCGCCTCGACTGGTGGTCGCAACAGGGCATCGGCCGCGATGCGCTCTCCGTCTACGAGGTGCCGCCCAATGAACTGGCCCACTACGCCAAGGCGACCTACGACATCATGTATGCCTTCCCGCACGGGCGGGAGGAACTGGAGGGCATCGCCAACCGGCAGGACTTCGATCTTGGTTCCCATTCCAAGAATCAGGAGGAGTTGGCACTGGCCGCCCACGTCAACGCCAACGCGGATTCAAATGCCCGGCTCGCCGTGCGCAATCCCGATTCGGGAAACTGGTTTGTGCCCTATGTTATCGAACCCTCCGCCGGCGTAGACCGGGGCCTGTTGGCGGTGATGAACGAAGCCTATCGTCAAGAGCAGCTCGATAACGGCTCGACCCGCACGGTACTCGGCCTCAAGCCGCACCTCGCACCCATCAAAGCCGCTGTGCTGCCGCTTAAGCGAAACCACGAAGGCATCGTCGCCAAAGCCCGCAACATCAAACAACAACTGCAAGCACTCGGACTCGGGCGGATCCTCTACGAACACACGGGCAACATCGGCAAGGGCTATCGCCGTCACGACGAGGTGGGCACACCCATGTGCATTACCGTGGATTTTCAAACCATTGAGCAGGACGATACGGTGACGGTGCGCGACCGAGACAGCATGGCGCAGCAGCGTATTGCGGTTGCCGAGTTAAATGATTGCGTTAGGGAGCGGCTAGCAGTTTTCGGATAACCGGTTTTAGCGCATCGCACCAAGCGGACGGTTCAATGCCGTAATCGTCGCGCAAGCGGGTGCAATTCATCACGGAGTTCATCGGGCGTTTGGCTCGGGTGATGCGCTCGCTGGTGGGAATGGCCACCACCTCAGGTGTGTTTGTGGCCGGGTCCAGTTCGCGACGCATCGCATAGACGGCTTTTGCGAATTCGTGCCAAGTAGTCGGTGGCCTGGATGCAAAGTGATAGGTTCCAAAGCGCGGTGCCTGCACAAGGCGTTCGGCAATGCGCCAAAGCGCGTCCGCGATGCCGGCCGCTGCACAGGGTGTGCCGTGCTGATCGTTCACAACCCGCACCGCGTCTAGGTGGGAGACGTCCAGCATGGTTCTAACGAAATTCAAACGCGTGGCGCTGAAGACCCAAGAAACACGCAAAATCAGGTGTTCCTCAAGAAATTCGCGTATTTTTTGTTCGCCAAGTAGTTTCGAGCGTCCGTATACGTTCAGCGGATTGGGAGTATCGTGCTCGCGATACGGGCGCGGATTGCGGCCATCAAAAACGTAGTCCGTGGAAAGATGAATCAGTACAGAACCCGTCACCGCACAGGCCGCCGCCACGTTGCCCGCGCCCTGTGCGTTGACGGCCATTGCCGCCTCAGTTGCATCCTCGGCTTGTTCCACCGCCGTGTAGGCCGCCGCGTTAATCACCAACGCCGGTTGCCAAGCGCGCAGTGCCGCACGCACGGCTTTTTCATTGCGAATATCCAACTCCCGCGTCGATGGAGCCCGGACGCGCAAATCGGCCGGCACGGATTCGAGCAGCGCCGAACCCACCTGACCTGAACCACCGGTGATAAGAATTCTCATGTTTTCCTTATTAATTCGGATAGCTCAACCCTTGCAAATACCGCTTAAGGCTGGGATTGGCGGCGTCCTTTGTGGAGAGCACCGGCTCGCGCACGGGCCAGGCAATGGCCAAGTCCGGGTCATTCCAGGCAATGCCATATTCGTCTCCGGCGTGACGAGATTCCGTGCATTTGTAGAACAGGTCCGCGGACTCCGAAAGTACGCAAAAGCCGTGTGCATAGCCGGGTGGAATATAGATTTGTCGATGATTGTGTTGCGTCAGTTCAACCCCGACCCATGCGCGGAAGGTCGGCGAGGTTGGGTCGATGTCCACGGCGACATCCCAGATTGAACCCCGCAGCGCGGTCACCAATTTGCCTTGCGGATGTTCGCGCTGCAGGTGCAGGCCACGCAGCACGCCATGCATCGAATGCGAATGGTTGTCTTGCACAAAAGCGACATCAAGCCCCGGCAATTCGGCGTAACGAGACCGGTTGTAATGTTCAAGGAAAAACCCCCGCGCATCCGGGTAAACATCGGGTTCCAAAATGAGAACGCCCGCGAGCTTGGTTTCAATGCAGCGCATCAGACGCTTGCGCCTTGCAGGCCCAGTCTTCGGCCATCGTAGGCGTTTCTTGAAGACTCGCACCAGGCCGCATGGTCGGCATACCAGGCAACGGTGCTGGCAATGCCCGTCTCAAAGGCAATTTGCGGTTCCCAGCCTAATTCCTTGCCAATGCGGCGGCTGTCGATGGCGTAGCGTCGGTCGTGCCCCGGACGGTCGGCCACGAACTCGATGAGGCCAAGCAAACTGTCTTCATCGTCGCCTTGATGCGCCGCCACCGCCTGCAAAACGGCTCGCACCACCTCCAGATTGGTGCGCTCCCCGTGCCCACCGATATTGTAGGTGCGCCCCGGCCGGCCGCTTTCGAGCACGGCAACCAAAGCCCGAACATGGTCGTCCACATGCAGCCAATCGCGAACTTGGCATCCATCGCCGTACAGGGGTATGGATGCACCATCCAAGGCGCGCAGGATGACGAGAGGAATCAGTTTCTCCGGAAATTGATAGGGACCGTAGTTGTTTGAGCAGTTGGTGACGATAACGGGCAAGTCAAAGGTTTTCCACCAAGCGCGAGCCAAATGGTCGGCCCCGGCCTTGGACGCGGCATAGGGTGAATTCGGGCGATGCGGGCTCAGCTCGCTGAAGTGCCCCTCGGCACCCAGGGAGCCGTAAACCTCGTCTGTCGAAACCTGTATGAAACGGCAATCCCGAGCCGTTGCGGTGCGGTAGTTTCTAAGGGTTTCGAGCAGCTTGTAAGTGCCGACGATGTTGGTTTGAACGAAGGCGGCGGGGCCTTCAATGGAGCGGTCAACGTGGGACTCGGCCGCTAGGTGTACCAATGCCTCGGGGGCGAAATCGGCAACCAGTTCACGCATCGCCTCGCCGTCGCAGATATCCAAACGCTCGAAACGGTGGTTACCATAGCTCGCAACAGGCTCAAGGTTGGCGAGGTTTCCCGCATAAGTCAGTTTGTCCACGGTACAGACCTCATCGCCCCGCTCGGCGACGAGCTGTCGAACCAGAGCACTGCCAATAAAACCGGCACCGCCCGTAACCATCACTCGCAAATCAAACTCCTTACCACCCCCGGCCAACCCGCACATCCCCCCACTTCCCGGCGCAGACACCAGCGCCTTCGGTCCGGGGGATGCCGGGGGCCTCCGCCTGTGGAAGTCGCGAAAGCGAAAACCGCTATCGCCTCCCCAGCGGCTAGTCGATTGAAGCGAATATCATGCCATATTCAACGAAATCGAGCCGCCGACGGGGTGGATAAGAGTAGATTTGCGGCCGCTAATGCCGAAGGCGGAGGCACCCGGCTAAAGGATGCGCCAACCGTAGGTATTGAAGTAGCGTATTGCGGATTGGATGAATCGCAAAATGCGTACCAAGCCACGGCTTGCGGTTCGTCCACCGAAATGCACGATGCGAACGCCGGGCACCTCGCAGATGCGGCCGTACTCGGCCAGTCGCTGTGACAAATCGAAATCTTCAAAGTAAAGAAAATAGCGTTCATCGAAGCCGCCGACCGCTCGCAACGCCGAGCGGCGGCAAAACATGAAGCAGCCGCTCGCCAAGCGGATGGATTGCGAACGCTCGCTCGGCAGGCGGTCATCGTACAAATAATGCGCAACCCGACGGCCGCACAGACCCCGCGACGGAGCTACCGACAGCGCCCTGAGTAGCAGCACGAAAAGCGAAGGCGACCGCTTGGCAAGGTTGGCGTATCGGCCCCGTTCATCATAGCCCTGCGGGACGACCATAACGGCGCCGGGATTTGCATTAAGAAAGCCTAAGCTCTCGCTGAGCGCCGCGGTATCCAAAACCAGATCCGCATTCAAGACCAGGTGAAAATCGGCGGCACTGCGCTCAATGGCGAGGTTCTGGGCGGCACCGTAGCCGATGTTGCCGTGGCCCTCGATGAGTTGGCAGCGCATTCCCCCGGGCAGACTTTGCGCGAAGCCGTCCAACAGCTTGGCAACCGATCGTATATCATCCGCGCTTTCATCATTGCAGACGACAAAAATCGTCACGTCCATCGACCAGTCCGCCGTCGCGCAAACCGAGGCAAGCAGGCTATCCAACAGCCGCCGCAAAACCGCCTCGCCGGTGCGGTAGACCACGATGCCAACGGATAACATAGGATTGCTCATTCTTCCGTTCATTGCATCCGCTTTGCCAAGAGCCTCCGCCTGCACAAGCCGCGCAAGCACCGTGCTCCCGCCACATGCTCAACACCACCCCAAGCATCGCCCTGTACGCCCTGCTCCGCACACCCAGTGCTTTCGCGACCCTTGCCGATGTCGCTATATTCATTCATTAATACACCGCACTCGCAAACCTCAGAATTCGCAGCATAAGGATAGAAACACATGCAAGCCAAGCAACGCTTCGACAATCGCATTACCGATATGCTCGGTGTGCAAATTCCCATAGTCCAAGCGCCGATGGGCTGGATCGCTCGTTCCGCCCTTGCCTCCGCGGTATCCAACACCGGGGCGCTCGGTATCATCGAAACCTCCTCCGGAGAACTCGACGCAGTGCGCGAGGAAATCATCAAGATGCGCCAACTCACCGACAAGCCGTTCGGCGTCAACATCGCTCAAGCCTTTGTGCGCGACCCGAACATCGTTCAGTTCGTGATCGACCAAGGTGTTGAGTTTGTCACCACCTCGGCGGGCAACCCGGAGCGATATACAGAACAACTCAAGCAGGCCGGGCTCAAGGTATTCCATGTGGTACCGAGCCTCGCCGCCGCCAAGAAGGCGGTGGCCGCCGGTGTCGATGGCCTTGTCGTTGAAGGTGGCGAGGGCGGCGGTTTCAAAAGCCCCCGCGAGGTGGCCAGCATGGTGCTGTTGCCCCTGGTGCGCTCGCAAGTCGAGGTACCGATCATCGCAGCGGGTGGCTTCGTGGACGGGCGCTCGATGGCGGCGGCGTTTGCGCTGGGCGCGGAAGGCATACAGATGGGCACGCGCATGGTTTCCGCCGCCGAATCGCCGGTCCACAACAATTGGAAAGAGGCGATTGTCAACGCACGGGAAACGGACACCGTCTTTCTCAATCGCCACCAATCCCCGGCCCTGCGCGCACTGCGCACCGAGAAAACATCGCGTCTTGAATACGATGTCGAGACCAACGCGATGACCGAGTTCGGCACGGCCCTGGAGCTCTATTTCGGCGGCGACATGGAGGCAAGCATCGCACTGAGCGGACAAGTCTGCGGCCGTATCGACGCCGTCCGTCCGGTCGCCGAAATCATCGCCGAGGTGTGCGAGCAGTTCTTCCGCGAAATCGGACGGCTTGCCGATCGCTATCTTACCACCGGGTAGCGAACCCGGCTGGGCTGCACAACCAACTGACCGGCGTCAGACAGCACCCACAGGGGGCGGTCTGCGGGTCGCCCTTTTTAGCGAGATATATACTCAACCCCGTCTTCCACTAGATGCTGTGCTCATAAATGCCTGTCACAATTTATTGTGGTCGTGGGCGTCAAATATATAACTCCCCAACTTTGTAATCCCCTTTTACTTGGTATGTGGATCCGGAGCGGAACATGGTATCGCCCGGCTCGGGCCGCCCGATGCGCAACAGGCCGAAGTAGGCCGTCAAACCGGTGCCGCCCAATGGGCCGAGGTTGGCGGTTAGGAGGTCATCGTCGGCGATGATGTCAACCGCCGCGCCGTCCAAGCGGACGTATTCCTGCCAACCAACCGCCCCGGCAACCTTGGCACCCACGGCCAGGCCCGCATGGCGGGATTCGGCAGCGGGCGACCTTAAGAAGCGGATGAGATGACATGGACCGGGAGCCTGTGCCATAGGAAGCCGCGAAAAGGAAAGTCCGCTATCGCCGTCCGCCGGTTGGTCGATTAAGGCGAATATCATGCCATACCCAATGAAACCGGGCGGCCGACGGGACGGATGAGAGCGGATTTGCAGCCGCGAATGCCGAAGGCAGAGGCTCCCGGCAGCCCGATGATGTTATATTGCTCCCCTGGGCCTATAGCTCAGTTGGTTAGAGCAGTGGACTCATAATCCATTGGTCCCAGGTTCGAGTCCTGGTGGGCCCACCACCCGCTCAATGGCAAGCGTCGCGCATCAGCGCTTGGCGGATGACTCCGGGGTTTCATCAAGAAAACTGCGTAGATGCGATGAACGGGTCGGATGCCGCAACTTGCGCAAGGCTTTGGCCTCAATCTGGCGAATGCGCTCGCGGGTAACATCGAACTGCTTGCCAACCTCCTCAAGGGTATGGTCGGTATTCATGTCGATGCCAAAGCGCATACGCAACACTTTCGCTTCCCGCGCCGTCAAGCCGCCGAGCACCTCCCGGGTTGCCTCCTTGAGCCCCTCTCCGGTAGCCAATTCCACCGGTGAACCAATGGTGATGTCCTCAATGAAATCGCCAAGATGGGAATCCTCGTCATCGCCGATGGGCGTTTCCATGGATATGGGTTCCTTGGCAATCTTGAGCACCCGGCGCACCTTGTCCTCCGGCATCTCCATGCGTTCGCCGAGTTCTTCCGGCGTGGGCTCCCGGCCCATCTCCTGAACCATCTGCCGCGAGATACGGTTGAGCTTGTTGATCGTCTCGATCATGTGTACGGGAATGCGGATCGTGCGCGCCTGATCGGCAATCGATCGGGTGATGGCTTGGCGTATCCACCAGGTGGCGTAGGTGGAGAACTTGTAGCCGCGGCGGTATTCGAATTTATCGACCGCCTTCATCAGGCCGATATTGCCCTCCTGGATCAGATCCAGGAACTGTAGGCCGCGGTTGGTGTATTTTTTCGCGATTGAAATAACCAGCCGCAAGTTGGCTTCCACCATGTCTTTCTTGGCGCGGCGCGCCTTGGCCTCGCCAAGCGACATGCTGCGGTTGATTTCCTTGATCTCGGCAATCGTCAAACCCGTGTTGGCGGTTAGCGTTTTCAATTTCCCCTGGGCGCGTTCGATATCCTCGCGCTGCCGGTCCAAGGCAGCGGAATAGTCCCGCTTGGCCCGGATCAGCTTGTTCACCCAAGCGATGCTCGTTTCCTTACCGACAAACTCCTTGCGGAACAGCTCCCGGGGCACCTTGGCGTTGCGCACACAGGACAGCATGATGGCGCGTTCCTGCCGGCGCACCCGGACGAGCCCGTTTCGTGGCATCGCAACAATGTGGTCGTAGTGCTTGGGCACAAGTTTGAAGGAATGGAATTTGGATGCGAGCAGTTTCAACTGATGACGACCCTGGTCGCTATCACGACCGTGCTCGGCGAGCACTTTGCGCGTCTTGTTGTACTGCCTGCGCAACGCGGTGAAGCGGCGCTTGGCTTCGACCGGATCGGGGCCCTTGTCCTTTTCGTCATCTTCGTCGTCTTTCTTGGCGGCTTGGACATTAGGCACGACTTGGGCGGCCCGGGGCACATGTTCGGCCGGATCCAAATAGCCGATGAGCAGATCGGAAAGTTTGCCCTCGGCGGTCACACGGGCATAGGTGTCGAGCAGGTACTCGACCGGACCGGGGTAGCCGGAAAGAGCGGCAAGCACATCGCGAATGCCTTCCTCAATGCGTTTGGCAATGGCAATTTCGCCTTCGCGGGTGAGCAATTCGACAGTACCCATCTCGCGCATATACATGCGCACCGGATCGGTGGTTCGACCCGCTTCCGTTTCGACGGCGGCGAGCGCCGCGGCCGCTTCTTCGGCGGCGAGTTCGTCGGCGGTGTTTTCCTCGCTGGAGAGCAGTTCATCCGGATCCGGCGCCGTCTCGTAGACGGTAATGCCCATGTCGTTAATCATGCGGATGATGTCTTCGATCTGATCAGGGTCGGAGATATCGTCCGGTAGGTGGTCATTCACCTCGGCATAGGTGATGTAGCCCTGCTCCTTGCCCTTGGCGATCAGTTCTTTGAGCCGCGATTGCTGGTGTTGGATGGTTTCGCTCATGGGGCCTCGACGAGTTGAGTGAATGGCATGCTTCCCGAAATGCGGACTAACCCGACGCCATCTCGGCCCGCCGGGTGGCAAACTCCCCTATCTCGAAAAAAACGGTTAATTGTATACGATGCGGATGCCCTATCCCATAATTTTCTGGATGGTGTCAACGCAAAGCAGATCTGCTGGCTGCGCGACTGGCTGTTCCGGGTGCCGCCCGAGCAACGCATCGACTTGGCGCCGCCCAACTACGGCGCCATCTACCCCTGCGTTGTTCATCTTGACGTGCCCTACGTTGTAATTATACTCACCGAATGAGTGATCCGGCGTTCGAGTGGGACAAACGCAAGGCGTCGGAAAACAGGCGGAAACACGGCGTCACCTTCGAGGAAGCCAAGTCGGCGTTTCTTGACGAGAACGCGCGTGTCATTCCGGACCCCGAACACTCGGACGACGAGGATCGGTTTATCCTGCTCGGCCTCAGTGTTCGGCTTCGATTGCTGGTGGTGGTTCATTGCTATCGCCAAGGAGAAGGCCTGATCCGGATCATCTCGGCCCGCGGGGCCGATCCGGCGGAACGGAACCAGTATTCGGACTTTTTGCGATGAAAGACTCATACGACTTTTCAATATCGGTAAAGAACCCCTACCTGCGCAAGCCCAAAAAGCAAGTGACAATACGATTGGACGAGAACACCATTGATTACTTCCGCTCTCTGGCCGCGCAAAGCGGCATCCCGTATCAGAGCCTGATCAATCTGTACCTGCGCGGCTGCGTTGCGGAGAAAAAGACGTTGCGCTTGGAGTGGGCGAACTGACTGCAGCGTGTTGGGAGATTCCGTCCTCGCATCGGTGCGCTGACGCCCAAGGCGCATCACTTGGACACAGTTCGGCCAGCATCCTCGTCGTGGATTGGACGCATTCCTCAGGGCCCATCGCCGTCATGTTCATGGCGGTTCCATCGCCAGCCCTTGTCAGCCCGGGGTGGGCATTCAGATTTCTTTTGGTGTGCGCCAAGCCGGTCAGCACCACAACGCAGGGAATTTGGTCGGTTTCGCCCAACCCGCCTATATGCAGTTCCGTAAGCACCTCAAGAGCGTTGTTTGGCAGGCTGTGGGCTTCGTCAACGTACAGCACGAAGCGCAGCCCTTCGGTGGAGTGGTCCCGCACCGCCTTTTGGATTTCCTCCGTCAAGGCGCGTCCGTCAAGGCGCGTCCGGCCAGCCGCTCCTAGAATCGGGTGCAATTGACGATTTTCAAGGGGGCTCGCCAACCGCCGGGCCTCGCTTCAATGACCAGAACCGCGCCAGCTTCTCCCGCGATGGGCTCTCGCGCAGTTCATCAACCAAGCGCCGCCGCTTGCGGCGCTCAGCGGCCGAACTCAGGCGATCAACGCCTTCAAGGAAGTCGCGCTCCGCCTGGCCTGTTGAAATGGTCAGGCCCCGGAGCAGCCGAGCCAATGTTTGGTGATGCTCGCTGCCGGACCAACGGCCAAGAATCTGGGTGGTGTCGGCATCCGGATGTTTCGTCAAATAAGCAACGACTTCGTGAAATAGCCCGTCTTCGCGGCCACCGACAAGGGCCGCTTTTTTGGTGCCATCAAGCGCCCCCAGCAACGCCGGATGCTTCAGCAACAGGCCGAGCAACCGCTCTTCCAGCTTGCTCAACACCGGCACTGGCGGGTGCGCGGCCATGCTACCCGCATCGCTGTCCGGCACGGCTTCTTCTTGCATCGCCCAGTCCGGGCCGTTCAACCCTGGTGTCGGCGAAGTCCGCTCCGGGCTCGTCAATGCCAACCCGGTTAACTCACGCAGACGCACCGTCATCAGTTCCCGCAACGGCCCCGGCGGTACGCGGCCGATATAGGGTGTGGCCAAACTCGCCAATTTCGCCCGATCATCCAGGGTGCCGAGGTCGAAACCAACCTGCAACTCGTCGAACAGATATTCAATGGCCGGCGTCGCGTTTTTCAGCCGATTGTGGAAATCCTCGGCACCCTGTTTACGAACCAGGGTGTCCGGATCCTCGCCCTCGGGCAGGAACATGAATTTGAGCCGCCGCCCTTCCCCCAGGGTGGGCAGCGCGTTTTCCAATGCCCGCCATGCGGCGCGGCGACCGGCGCGGTCGCCGTCGAAGCAGCACACCACCTCATCGACATAACGGTACAGCTTGCGGTAATGCGGCTCGCCGGATGCGGTGCCCAGGGTGGCGACGGCGTTGGGCACGCCGAATTGCGCCAGCGCGACCACATCCATGTAGCCTTCCACAACAATCAGGCGGTCCAGGTTGCGGACGGATTTGCGCGCCTCGTAGAGCCCGTAGAGTTCCTCGCTCTTGTGGAAGACGGGCGTTTCGGGGGAATTGAGATATTTGGGGCCATCGCCGTCGCCGAGCAACCGGCCGCCAAAACCGATGATGCGCCCGCGAACGTCCCGAATGGGAAACTGAATGCGCCCGCGAAAACGATCATAAACCCGGCCTCGGTCATTGCGGCTAACCAAGCCCGCCTCAAGCAGTTTTTCGACACCCGTTGCCGCCTCGGTCAAGGCGTTCTGCAAACCATCCCAGCCCGGCGGCGCGAAACCAATGCCGAAATCCCGCGCCACGAGGCCCGACAGACCGCGGGCCCTGAGGTAGTCTTTGGCTTGTTGGGAAGCTTTCAGTTGCTGCTGATAGTAGCGCCCCGCCCGTTGCAGGATGTCGTAGAGAGCGCTGTTGTCCTGTTGCGGCCTGCCGCCACGTTCGCGCGGCACTTCGACACCGACTTGCGCGGCCAAGGTTTCGACGGCTTCCACAAAGGGCAGCCGGTCGTGCTCCATCAGAAAGGTAAGTGCGGTGCCGCTAGCACCGCAGCCAAAACAGTAATAGAACTGCTTGTCCTGGCTGACGGTGAAGGACGGTGTCTTTTCGTCGTGAAAAGGACAGCGGGCCTGATAATCCTTGCCCGCCTTCTTGAGGGGCACACGTTCGCCAACGATGCCGACAACATCCACCCGACCCAACAGATCGTTGATGAACGACTGGGGAATCTGACCGGCCATCGCGCCGACTAGGATACTTTAGCGCGTTGGGAGATTACAAAAAATAAGTGCCGGTAAGCTCTGGATAGTGGCTCAGTTCCAATTACCGCGCTCCGGTACCCCAGTCCGTTGCATATGGGAACCCGTTCGGGAATGTCCAATTGAGCCGCTATGCACGGCAAAAGCCAGTTGGCCGGCCTCAAGGAGGACGTGATTGAGGTCTAGGAGTATCTGCCTTCGGAAGTCGCGAAAGCGAAAATCCGCGCATTCCGAAGGCAGGGGCTCCTAGTTGAAATGAGCCTAGGCGGCCTGGTTCAACCCCATAGCTTTAGCGCGGCAAGTTGGAGTTTCGCTGCGCAAAACTCCGCTACCGTTGTGTGGGTCAGCCCGTCAGCTTGGCCCGGACCTTGGCGCTCACCGCCGCCATATCCGCTCGGCCCTGCAAATCGGTCTTGAGTTGCGCCATCACCTTGCCCATATCGCGCAGGGTGACCGCTGCCGTTGTCGCAACGGCGGCGTCGATCAGCGCATCGACCTGCGCATCGGGTAAAGCGGCCGGCATGAACTCGGTAATGACGTCGATCTCGAATTGCTCTTGGTCGACAAGGTCATCCCGTCCGGCATTTCGATATTGGCAGAGGCTATCGTTGCGTTGCTTGAGCATCCGGGTAAGGACGGCAACGATGTCTTGGTCGCTCAACTCTTTGCGCTCGTCCACCTCCACCCGCTTGATGTCGGCCTGCACCAGGCGCAGGGCGGCTACCCGAGGCTTGTCGCGGGCTTTCATAGCCACCTTGGTGGCTTCGAGAATGTCGGATTTGAGTTGACTCATGGCCGGCGCATCTTAATAAGCCGGACGGCGAGGGGAATCAGTAGGTGCGTTCGAACCGGCGGGCTTCGCGCTGGAGTTTCTTGAGATGGCGCTTAACAGCGGCAGCCGCTTTTCGCTTGCGCTGGGCGGTGGGCTTTTCGTAATACTCGCGCCGCCGCACTTCCGACAGCACACCCGCCTTTTCGCAAGAGCGCTTGAAACGCCTTAGGGCGACATCAAACGGTTCGTTTTCCTTGACCCGAACATGGGGCATTGCACTGGACCCTTTTGTCGAAGGGCGGCGATTCTACTGGAAATAACGCACCAAGCAAATAAGCGTACCGCGCCACCCCCCGAACCGCCAGAACCCGCCCGAATCCGAAAAATTCAAACTGCCACACTATCTGCCGCTTGGCAGCGAGCGAGCCTCTGGGGTTTGCCTTGCGGCGCTGGGCACAATTTCCCCACTTATGTGAAAAGGGGGTGGAACGCACTGAACGCGCCGCAAGGCAAGCCCCAGAGGCCCGCTCTAATTCGCGAGTATCCGGGATTACTGGGGATGCATCGATTCGGCCGGATGCAAGCGCGCTGCTTCGCTTGTCTGATAACCTCCACCGAGTAGAAGCAACGCAAGTTTCAATATGCTGGTTTTGGGAATCGAAACATCCTGTGATGAAACCGGAATCGCTGTTTATGATTCGGGGGCGGGGCTGCTGGCGAACATGCTGCACAGCCAGATCGACCTGCACGCGGATTACGGCGGCGTGGTGCCGGAGTTGGCATCGCGGGACCACATCCGCAAGGTTGTGCCACTCACCCGGGCCGCGCTCGCACAGGCGGGCAAGACCTTGGCAGACCTTAGCGGCATTGCCTATACCGCGGGGCCGGGTTTGGCCGGGGCCTTACTGGTCGGTGCCGGATTTGGCCGCAGCCTCGCTTGGACGCTGGGCATTCCCGCCTTGGGTGTCCATCACATGGAAGCGCATCTGTTGGCGCCGTTGATGGACGCCGCCCAACCACCATTGCCGTTCGTTGCGTTACTCGTTTCCGGCGGCCATACCCAATTGGTTCGGGTCGATGGCATCGGTGCCTACGCGCTACTCGGCGAATCGCTGGACGACGCCGCCGGCGAAGCCTTCGACAAAGCCGCCAAGATGCTCGGACTCGGCTATCCCGGCGGCCCGAACATTGCCCGCTGCGCCCTTGACGGAGACCCGCAACGTTTCCGCTTTCCACGCCCCATGACCGATCGACCGGGCTTGGATTTCAGCTTCAGCGGACTAAAAACGTTCACCCTCAATACAGTACGCGGCCTAGCCCGGACATCTCATCAACCTCCCGCCGCGGATGTCGGAGCCTTCAGCCCGGGGAGCGCGAGGGGGAACCCCTCGCATGAAAATAAACTCAGCCCGGGGAGCGCGAGGGGGAACCTCTCGCATGAAAATACACTCAGTCCGGGGAGCGCGGCGAAAAACCCCTCGCATGAAAACAGACCCGGCCCGGGGAGTGCGGCGGGATACCCTCCGCAAGAAGATGCACTCGCCCCGCCCGGCTCTGCTCCCTCCGGGGGCTTGGAGCCGCTCTCCGCACAAGAGCGCGCCGACATTGCGCGCTGTTTCGAGGAAGCCGTGGTCGATACGCTGGCAATCAAGTGCCGCCGGGCCATCGAACAGACAGGCCTGGGGCATCTGGTCATCGCTGGCGGCGTCAGTGCCAACCTGCGGCTGCGGGAACGGCTGGAATCGAGCCTCAGCGCTGCGGTGCATTATGCCGAACCGGCACTCTGCACCGATAACGGCGCCATGGTTGCCTTCGCCGGTTGTCAGCGCCTGATAGCCGGGCAGCAAGAACCCCTCGGCATCACCACCCGCGCCCGGTGGCCGATCACCAGTCTCGGTTCGCTATCAAGCCGGCCAACCGATTGATGCGCGCCATCTCGATACGGCGACCGAGCGCGGGGCCGGAAAGCGACTCCTGTCGAAATTGCCGCGCCCCGATTTCCGCGGCCACTTGCGCCAAACAACGCTGCAGTTCTTGCAGGGACGTTTCGGCAAGCACGCCCACCAGATCGCAAACCCGGCCGCTTAGGGCAAGGCCTTGAAACGCGCCGATGGCTTTCGCCGCTGCATGGAGACGCACGGGGTCCGCCGTGCGCCAAGCGGCCAGCACTCGGCCGTGGCGGGCTGTTTGAACGGCAAGCGTCCGGTGGTCGTTTGGGGCCTTGAGACGCTTGCCCAAACGTTGAACGGCGGCTTCGCCCAAAGTCCAGCCAAGGCCGCCGAAGCGTGCCAAGACCGAAACTGGCCGAGCATCGATAACCTTACCCGCCAATTCCGGGAACCAATGGTCGAGACAACCCGCTGCCGCAAGCGTCTCGACAAACCGCTGTGGGCATGGGGCAGCCAGCGCTTTGCAAAATTCCATCCACACCCGCTCGGCGGACAATTCGGCCAAACTCGCCGCCATATCCGCCAAGATGGCCGTGGTGGATTCATGCACGGAGAAATCCACCAACTGCGCCGCAAAACGAGCCACCCGGAATACGCGCAACGGGTCTTCCCGAAACGCCTCGCCAACATGCCGCAAAACGCGGCCCGCCAGATCGCGTTGGCCGCCGAAGGGATCGATCAAGCGCCCCTCCGGCGTCTTCGCCATGGCATTTACCGTTAAATCGCGGCGGGCGAGGTCCTCTTCCAGAGAAACCGCTCGGCCAGCCTGAACCGCGAAGCCCTGGTGCCCGGGCCCGGTCTTGCGCTCAGTGCGGGCAAGCGCGTACTCCTCTTTGGTTTGCGGGTTCAGGAAGACGGGAAAGTCTCGGCCAACCCGCCGGTAGCCTTGGCGCAGCAAGGCTTCGGCGCTGCTGCCCACGACAACCCAGTCCCGCTCCTTGACCGGGCGCCCCAGCAATTCGTCCCGAACCGCGCCACCCACCAGATAAATCTTCATGAGGCGGAATCTTAGTGCGCGGCTTGTTTGGATGCTTGTCTTTTGCAGGGCACCGAGCGTGGTCTAGGAGCCTGCCGGCACCCGCGTTAACTCGCCGGTTTCCAGACAGAGCGCGGTGAGATCGCGTCCCCAAACACAGCCGGTATCGAGCGCGATGACGTCGTTGCGGCCCGTATGGCCTTCAAGTGCCGCCCAATGGCCGAAGAGCAGCCGGTGGCTGCGCGGTTCATCGGCCGTCAGTTCGTACCAGGGAATCAGACCCGTGGGCGCTTGTGCCGGGGCACCCTTGTGGCTGAAATTGAGACGTGCGTCGCTATCGACGAGGCGCATGCGCGTAAACACATTGGTCAGCATGCGCCAGCGCGCCATGCCCGCCAAATCTTCCGAGAAACGATCCGGGCTGTTGCCGTACAGGTCGCGAAAATAGGCCCAGCACTGGGACCCGCGCAGCACCGTCATCAGTTCGAGCGAATAGGCTTGCGCTTGGCGTACCGACCAGCTTGGGAGGATGCCCGCATGTACCATCGCATAACCGAGGCTGTCGTCCGCGTAAAAAAAGCGCTGGCCGCGCAGCCAATCGGCAATATGGCCAACATGGGGGGCGGCCAGCAGTTCCCGGAAGGTGTCGCTCGCCACCGGCCTGTGCCCGCCGTAGTGAATCGCCAAAAAGTGCAAATCATGGTTGCCGAGCACGACGGTGGTTTGCGCATCAAGCGACATCACCAAATCCATCACCGCGAGGGAACCCGGCCCCCTATTAACAAGATCGCCAAGCAGCCACAGCCGGTCACGAGACGGGTCGAAGGCAACGGCGTCCAGCAGCGCGACGAACTCCGCATGGCAGCCTTGCAGGTCTCCTATTGCATAGGTGGGCACGAGTGAAAATGCTCCGAGTGTGGTTACTGCCGCAGTTTGACTTTTTCGACAGCCGAGCGCCACGGTTGACCCAGAAGCCTTTGCCTTCGGAATTCAAGGTTTCGACGGCTTCCACAAAGGGCAGCCGTGCTCGCAACTGCCAGAACTCCGAATCGCCCTGCGTTATGATGAAAATGAGTAGCGCCATGGACTTGACAGCCGAATTACGCGGCCTCCTGAACGTGCGCCGAATACCCGAGAAGGAGGTACGCCATGATTGATCCGACGCCCCGCTGGCATTACCGGTTTGACAATTATCGCCGCGCTTTCAATCTGCTGCGCGCAACCGCATGTCGCACACCTATAACTTCGAGATTTTCCAGCAGGTTGTTGCCGATATTCGCAGCGACTATCTGGCGGCATTCGACGAATTGCACCAATGTCTGTTGATTCGGCGGGCGGATGACCCATGAGCAATGATTTCGGTTTGTCGGCAGCCCAGCGAGAGATACTGAGGGAGATATTGGCTACTCTCAGTAGCCGGTTTGAGAGCGTATCTGTTTTCGGCTCGCGCGCCACGGGGCGGCAGCGGCCCAACTCCGATTTGGATCTGGTGCTTTACGGCTGTGTTGACGAGGCCGTCTGCGACCGATTGCGAACCCTCTTTCAGGACAGCCCCTTGCCTTGATTTGCGGGACGGGGCACCGGGAGCCCGCGCCCCCGCGATTCAGGGCGCGGGGGGCGCGGGCGGCGCCGGCGGCGGCGCGTTTCCCGCGGGGTCGGCGGCCGACCAGTTGGCGAGGCGGCCCGCCGGGTCTTCGACGAGGCTCATGACGGCGAGGTCGGCGTCCGCGGCGACGCGCAGGCGCCACTTGCCGGCGCCGTCGCCGAGCGCGCCCGAGTCGACGGCGTCCGCCTCCCCGGACTCCAGCCGGGCGGCGGTCAGTTCGACGGCGCCGCGCGCGGGCACCCGCACCGCCACGGCGGTGCCGGGCGAGGCGCCCGCGTCGTCGGTGCCTTCGACCGTCGCGGACGCCGCCGCCGGGCCGCGGTTCACCAGGCGCAGCCGGCCGCGCTGGCGGGTGTTGGAGCCCGGGTTGAGGGTCGCCACCCGGTGGACGCCGTCGGCGGACGGGGCGACCGCGCCCATGGCCGTCACGAAGCCGCCGGCGTGGCGCACGTAGGCGCCCGCCCGGAGGTCGATGTCGGCCGACAGTTCCAGCCGCCAGTCGCCGGCGCCGGCGCCGGCGGCGCCGTCGAGGCCCTTGGCGGGGTTGCCGAGCTCCAAATCCTCGGAGTTGAGGTGTTTGGCCTCGCGCGCGCCGAGGCCCAGGGTCAGGGGCCCGTAGGCGCGCCCGGCGTCGTCGAACGCGCGCAGGGTGACCGCGCCGGCGCGGTCGGAGGCGTTCGCCAGGCGGACGAAGCCGCGGCGGCCGAGCGGGTCGGAGGCGGCCGGGAACAGGGGGGCGCGGCGGACGCCGGCGTCGTCCGCGGGCAGTTCCGCCGACAGGTTGGCGAGGTGCCCGCCGGGGCTGGACAGCAGGCCCATGGCCACCAGGGGCGCGTCCGCGGCGATCGCCAGGCGCCACTTGCCGCGGCCGTCGCCGAGGCCGGCCTGGGGCGCCCCGCAGTCCAGCCCGCGGCCGGACTCCAGGGCGGCCGCGTCGACCTCGCAGGCGGCGCCGGGGGGCAGCGTCAGGCGCACCGGGGCGCCGGGCGAGGCGCCCGCGTCGTCGGTGCCCGTCACCGTCGCGCGCGCCTCGGCGGCGGTCGGGTTCACCAGCCGCAGGCGGCTGACCTGGTCGGTGTTGCCGGCCGGGTTGAAGAAGAGCAGCCGCAGGGCGCCGCCGGGGCCGCGCGGGGCCGTCGCGGCCATGGCCGTGGCGAAGCCGTCGGCGGCGCGCAGCAGGGGGAGCGCCCCGGCGTCCGCGCCGGCGAACGCCAGCCGCCAGCCGCCCGTGCCGGGGCCGGCGGCGCCGTCGAGGCCCTTGGCGGGGTTGCCCGCCTCCAGGTCGTCCGAGTTGAAGTGTTTCGCCTCGCGCGCGCCGAGGCGCAGGGTCAGCGGGGCGTATTGACGCCCGGCGTCGTCGGTGGGCGTCACCGCGACCGCCGCGGGCGCGTCGGCGCGGTTGACCACCCGCACGAACCCCTGCAGGAAGGGGTGCGAGGCCGGCGGCAGGTACCAGGCCGCCGCGGGCGCGGCGGCCGCGGCCGGCGCGCGGCTCTCCGGCTCCCCCCGGCCTCCGGCGGCGGTGGCGGCGGCGGCGGCGGAGGTGGAGGCGGCGGCGGCGGCGGCGGAGGCGGAGGCGGCGGCGGCGGCGCGCCGTCATTGTCGGTGACGACCAGGTTCAGGTCGGGGCCGCTGCCCGCCGTGTAGCCGCCGCCCTGGACGCTGTGGCTCAGCGTCGCCCGGTCATCGACGGCATCGTCGTCCGGGGAGGCCGACACCGTGACGGTCCGGGGCGCGCTCCAGTCGCCGCGGGTGAAGTCGAGGCTGACGGGGGAGGTGGTCACGTCGGGATTGTCGGAGGTGATCCACACGCTCACCCCCGCGCCCTCGGGGGGTCGGGCGCTCAACCGCACCCCGTAGCTGGCGGCGCCGCCCTCGGCCACCGTCAGGGATGCCGGGGACAGCACCAACACGCCGAACAGCGGTCTCGCGCCCACCGGCGCCGACGGCCGGCCGTTCACGGCGCCGGCCACCGCCCGCACGCGGATGTTGTAGGTCAAGCCGTTGACGAGGCCGGTGACCGTGTGGCTCCGGGTCGTCGCGTCGCTTTCGGGGATGTCCCTCCAGCGGGTGCCCTCGAGAAGCTGGTACTGCCACTTGGTGATTTCGTCGGAGGCGGGGGCGTTCCAACTCAGGACCGCCCGGCCGTCGCCCGCCGCGGCGGCGAGGCCCGTGGGCGCCGCCGGCGCCGCCGCGGCCGGCGCGTCGTCGTCGTCCACCGTCACCGCCACGCTCCCGGTCACCGAGTTGTAGCCGCCGCCGCTCGCGCCGTGCGTCAGCGTCGCGCTGTCGTCCGCCGTGTCGTTGTCCTGCCCCGCCGACACCGTCACCGTTTGCGCCGTGCCCCAGGTGGCGGTGGTGAAGGTCAGCGTGCTCTGGTCGCCGTTCGCGGTGGAGTCGGTGTCGAACGTCACCTCGCCGCCCGCCCCGGCCACCGTCACCGTCACGTTGCCGGTGGGCTCGGTGGCCAGCGCCACCGTGTAGGTCGCGCTGCCGCCCTCGGCCACGGTCAGCGAAGCCGGGTCGAGCACCAGGCCCGGCGCGTCGTTGTCGGCGACGGTCACCGCCACGCTGCCCGTGACCGAGCCGTAGCCGCCGCCGCTCGCGGTGTGCGTCAGCGTCGCGGTGTCGTTCGCGGTGTCGTTGTCGGCCGCCGCCAGCACCGTCACCGTCCGCGGCATGTTCCAGTTGGTGGTCGTGAAGGTCAGCGCCGTCGTCTGGGTCCCGGGCGTGGTGGAGTCGGTGTCGAACGTCACCTCGCCGCTCGCCCCCCCGACCGTCACCGTGACGTTCCCGTCGGGCCGGCTCGAGAGCGCCACCGTGTAGGTCGCGCTCGCCTCCTCGACCACCGTCACCGCGGCCGAACTGAACACCAGGGCGGTCCACACCGCGGTCGCCGTCTCCGCGCTCGCCGGACCGGTGTTCGTGCCGTCGGTGGCGGCGTTCGCGGCCACCGTCACCACCACGTCCGCGCCGCCGTCGGGAGTCACCGCGAGCGTATAGACGGTCGCGCTCGTCGCCGTGAACGTGCCCTTCGTGCCGCCGGTGACCGTCACGTCGTCGGTCGCGAAGCCCGTGACATCCTCCGAGAAGGTGAACGTCGCGGTGATGTCGCCGGTGCCGCCGATCCTGTCCGGCACCCCGGTGATCGCCACCGTCGGCGCGCCCGTGTCCGGATCGGTGATGCGGAAGTCCGCCAGGCTGTCGGTGCCGGACGCGCCGCCGCCGAGGCCGGTGCCCGAGCTCGCGTTCAGCGTGCCGAGGCCGATGACCACCGTCTCGCCGCCCGACTCGTCCGCGCCGTCCGCCGCCGCCGTCAGCGTCAGCGTGACCGTCGTCGCCGTCGTCCCCGTGCTCGGGCCGGTGAAGGTCACCGTCGCGTTCCCGGAATCGAGGTTCGCGCAGGCCACCCCGGTCGGCAGGGTCGTGGGGCAGGCCGTCGTGTAGTCCGTGCCCCGCGTCGCGGCGCCGCCGAAGGTGAGCGGCACCGGCAGCGCCTCGCCGTTCACGAGGCCGCGCCTCAGGGTGACGGTGAAGGTCTTCGTCCCGCCCTCAGCGACATCCCCGGCGGCGCCCGCGAGCGTCACCGCGGTCGGGTCGTTGTCCGCCACCGTGACGGTGGCCGCCGTGCCGCTGAGGCTGTGGTAGCTGCGGTCCGGGGAGGATGTGCGGTAGGTGACGGACAGTTCCCGGCCGATGGGGCTGTCCGCGCTGTCGTCGGTGGCGCGCATCGTCACCGTCTGCGCCGAGTTCCAGGTCGATGCGGTGAAAGCGAGCGACGCGCTGCCGCCGAACGTGCTGCCGCCCGGGCCGGCGAGCTCCAGCCCGGCGGGGGCGGTGACGGTGACCGCGACGGCGTTCGACGGCCGGGTGCTCAGCGCCACCGTGAAGGTGGCCGTGTCCGAGGCGTCGCCCTCGGTGACGGCCCGGTCCGTCGGCTGCGCCGTGGCCACGCCGGCGGTGGCCGCGGCCGTCGGCGTGGCGGTCGCCTCGGACGAGGCCGCGCCCTCGAGCGTCCCGTCCAGGGCGCGGACCTGGAAGCCGTAGGCCGTGCCGTTCGTCAGGCCCGTGACCGTGTGCGTGGTGGTCGCGGCGGTGCTGCCGGCGATGGCCGTCCAGGTTCCCCAGCTGCCGGTGTCCGGCGGGGTGCGCCGGCGGAACTGGTAGCCGCTGATGGCGGCGTCGGACGGGTCGGTCCAGCTCAGGACCACTTGGCCGTCGCCCGCCGCCGCGGCGAAGCCGGCCGGCGCCAGCGGCGGGTCGTCGTCCTCGATGGTCAGCGTGTACGTGGTCCGGCCGCCGAGGTCGTAGCCGGCGCCGTCGGCCAGGGTCAGGATGACCGTCTCGTCGGGCTCGCGCAGGGCGTCCTCGAGCAAGCCGATTTGGATAAGCACCGCGCCCCTGCCCGGGGGCACGGCCACGCTGTCGCTGTCCGGCAGCGTGAAGTCCCCGCCCGACCCCCGGGTCGCGGTGCCGGTCACCGTGTAGGCCAGCGTGATCGCCGCCGACGGGGCCGGGGCGATATCGAAGAAAATGGAGCCCAGAGTGTTTTCCTCGGGAATCGATGCCGAGGCGAATCTGAACTGCGCCACCGGCGTCCCCTGCGGCGTGGCGGACACGGTGTCCGAGTCGGGGCTGAGCAGCGTCCCGGCGCGGGCGCGGATCTGGATGTCGTAGGCGGTGCCGTTGGTGAGGCCTGTGACAAAAATCGAGGTGACGGACGCGGCGGTGCTGCCCGACGCGACGGAGTACCAGGCCCCCCAGCTGCCGCCGCTTTCCCGCGTCCGGACTTCGTATGCGGTGATTCTGCTGTCGCGGGGGTTGTCCCAGCTCAGGGCGACCCTGCCGTCGCCCGCCGTGGCCGTCAGGCCGGTCGGCTTGAACGGCGGCGGGTTGGCGGCCGGCGTGGCGGTGGCGGCGTCCGAGGCGGCGCCTTGCAGCGCCCCGGCGCGGGCGCGGATGCGGAAGCCGTAGAGCGTGCCGTTGGTCAGGCGGCCGGATATCCGGCCCTCGGTGGCGCCGCGGCCGCCGCCGGAGGAGAAGTTCTTCCAGCCGGGCCAGGGGCCGGTGTTGTTGACCCGCGAGTCGTACTGGTATCCGGTGATGCGGCTGTCGTCCGAGGCCGTCCAGCGCAGCGTCACCTGGCCGCTGCCCGGGCCCGCCGTCGCGGTGAGGCCGGTCGGCGCGGCGGGGCCGTTGGGGGCGCCCTTGACGGCGAACACGATGGAGGCGGACGACGAACGCCAACTATTAATAGAAGAAGTTCTAAAGCGGCCGTTGTCGGCGATGCTCCAGCCGGCCGCGCCGGTCTGCGCGTTGGAAGTGGCTAGTGATACGCCCACATTGGAGTTCGGAGTGGTCCGCCGGCCGTCATTGACCACGAGAAAATAGGTCGTGCTGGCCGCGAGCGTGGTGTTGGCCGGAGCGGTGAAGGTGTTCACGCCGTTCGTGAGACTGGACGGGTTGGCGAGCGTCGCCACAAGGGCGCCGGGGTTCGTGCCTCCGCCTGCGCGGATCGTGACAACCGTGTCTCTGCCCGACGACGTGCCTAACACTACATCCACCGCCGAGAGCGTGTAGCCGCCGTAGGCGTTGGAACCGGTGGTAAAGGCCGTGGCGTTCTCAGCGAAACCAGAGGAACCCTCATGCTCCGCTATGTTGCTCACCAGCGCCGTCTGCGCCTGGGCGGCGGGGGCGAGGGCGGCCAGCAGCGGCAGGGCGAGCAGGGCGGCGGCGGCAAGCGCGCGCCGCGGGCGGCGGGAAGCGGCGGGGCGGGGCCGCCTTTCAAGAGCTTGGCCCCGGCGGGCGGCGCGGCGGAGTCCCGCCAAGGGGCCGGCCGCGGGGCTGGCGGGATGATGGAGGCCCGGCATGCGGGCCGCGGTGGAGCGGGCGGGGCCGTCGGGAGAGGGTGGCGCCCGAAGCCGGTCCGGGCGGCGGCGGGAGAGAGGTTCGGGCGCGGAGGCCGGCGGACGGGAGCGGCCCCGGCTGCCGGGGCCGGACGCCGGTTCCGCGGGGATGCCGGCGAGGGGGCGCCCGCCCCGGCCGGCGGCGCCGGAGCGGGCGTTCCGAAGGCTGTCACATGGCCGGTCGCCCGAACGGCCCCGGCGGCCCCTTAGGCCGCGCATTTCGGGGGGGGGGGGGGGGGGGGGTGAGGCGACGACGCGGGCGGAAGGCCGGACGGGCGCGGCATGCCGCGCAGGCGGCAATGTTTCTGAAAGAGCCTTAATAGCTTTTAGTCCCGACATCGCCGCCGATCTCCTCACCGAGCTTTCAATCAGGGATGATAGCCTACCAAAAAACGAGCCCGCGCAGGGAGCGGCAAGGTCAAGGGCCCGCCGGGCCCGCCCCCGAAAAGCCCAGCACCAGCCCCGCTATCACCCCGGTCTGCGCAATCAGCGCCCCGATCATCCACTTCAGCAGGTCGGCCTTGAGCTCGGCCATCTGCCGCGCCTGAGATCCTTTCAGCTCCTGTATGTCGCGCTTGATCTCCTGTATCTTTTGCTCGGTGGTCGCCTCATGCTCCGCCAACTGCTGCTTCTGGACCCCCTCAAGCCGCAGCAGGTTCTCCCTGGTGGCCAGGTTGCTTTTCAGCAGGGCCACCTGCTCATCCGCCAGCGCTTCCGCCTGCTCCTCGGTAAACCCCGTCCGCGTCAGGCGCTTGACGAACCGGTGGGTGTCAAAGGCAATGGCTTCACTCATGGCGACACCTTACAACTGATGCCGCGCCCTGGCAAATCCGCGGCGCCAGCTCGGCATCTCCATAGAGGCTGAGCGCCGTCGGCACCGTCCGGGATTGGTCCCGCCGGCCGCATCAGGCTGCGAGGGTCTCGATCACGTCGCCCTTGCGCTGCAGCACGGCCACGCCTTGGGCCAGGGCCGCCTTCTTCAGATCGTCACGGATATGGAAGGCGGCCAGAGCGAACCGCTGCCGCCGGCCGGCGTGCTCGGGGAACAAGCGCCGGAAATTGGGCGCCTTCTCGTCGAGCAGGCGCTCAAGGTCGTTCCCGTGCGCCTTGTGCTTGACCTCCACCACGAACACCTCGCTGCCGTTCACCAGCAGCAGGTCGAATTCGTCCTCCACGCCGCCGCGGCTGCGCGTGACGTTCCTGTCGATGAAGTCGAAGCGCGTCCCGGCCAGCACCGGATCGGCCTTGAGGCTGTTGTGGTAGAACTCCTCGGCCGCAGCGCCCAGGTTGTTGCCCACGCCGCCATACATCTCCGCCAGCTTGTCAATCTTGGCGGCGGTCTGCGCGAGCTTGGCATCGGTCTTCGCCTGCTGGGCGGCGTTTTCCGCCAGCTGGGCATCGGTGCGGTCTTGCGCCACGGCCAAGCCGGCAACCAGCGCTTTCAGTTCATCGTCGGTCATGGAGCAAACCTCCTTGCGGCTCGGCGACTGAGTATATCCCCATTATCCTGCCAGCGCTCGCGCATGTAGCGGCTCAGGACATTTCGGACTTTTTGGGCCGCCGGATCAGGCAGCATCCTCGATCTCGACAAGGTACTCGTTCGGCGTCCGGCAATCCAGCGCCCAGTGGGGCCGCCGGTAGTTGTGGAAGAACTCGTGCCGGGCGAGCCTTGGGGTTACGTCGGCGACGGTGGGGGGGCCGTCGTAGAGGTTCCGGAACTCGATCCGGGCGGACCGGTTGGCGCGCTCGACGCAGCCGTTCCACTGTGGCCTTCGGGGCGGCAGGACGCGCAGTGGGATGCGCATGGCCCGGCAGGCGCGCTCGAAGTCGGCCATGAACTCGCTGCCGCCATCCACTTGGATGGAGGCGACGGGGAAGGGCATGGCCTCGACCACCGCCTCCAGGAAGCGCTTGGCGTTGCCGGCGGTGGCGCGGGAGAAGACGCGGGCGGCCATGAACTTGGTGACGGGGCAGACGGCGCGGAACTCCTTGAGGGCGCGGCCGTCGCGGCTGTGGGTCATGCGGTCGATCTGGAGCATCTCGCCGGGTCTCCCAGCCTTGGCGCCGTACTTCCAGCGCTGCGACCAGGCGCCGTCGAAGCTTCGGCGGCGCTTGGGCCTGGGGCGCCCTTCGCAGAGGGACGCGGGCTTGAGCGGTAAGTCGGCGATGGCCCTGGAGAGGATGCGCCCGACGGTGGAGACGGACAGCGCCAGGCCGTCCCCGGCCAGCATCGTGCGCAGCTTGGCCTTGCCCATGTAGGGGTGCTCGCCGCGCAGCTTGAGCACGGCACGGTCGTCAGCGTCGGTCCAGCGGCGGCGGCGGACCGTTCGGGGGCGGGTGCTCCTCGGCTTGAGCGCGCGGACGCCGCCGCGCCGGAAGGCTTTGCGCCAGTCGTACAACAGTTTCATGCCCGGGCTCCTTGTTCTTTAGGTGAATCAAGCATGCCTGAGCCGGCGGCGGGGCGCATCGCGCCGCGCCGCCGGGCCCTTCTGCTCCGGTCGCCTACGGCTCCCTCCGTTCATGGCCCGGCGCCACCCTCCCCGTCCAGTCAGTTCATGGGGCCAGGCCCCGGGGAGGAAGTTCCGAAAGGTTTCTGAGCCCGCACAGCGCATGGCGGCGCCAACTCAGCATCTCCATAGAGGCTGAGCGCCGTCGGCACCGTCCGGGATTGGTCCCGCCGGCCGCATCAGGCTGCGAGGGTCTCGATCACGTCGCCCTTGCGCTGCAGCACGGCCACGCCTTGGGCCAGGGCCGCCTTCTTCAGATCGTCACGGATATGGAAGGCGGCCAGAGCGAACCGCTGCCGCCGGCCGGCGTGCTCGGGGAACAAGCGCCGGAAATTGGGCGCCTTCTCGTTGAGCAGGCGCTCAAGGTCGCTCCCGTGCGCCTTGTGCTTGACCTCCACCACGAACACCTCGCTGCCGTTCACCAGCAGCAGGTCGAACTCGTCCTCCACGCCGCCGCGGCTGCGCGTGACGTTCCTGTCGATGAAATCGAAGCGCGTCCCGGCCAGCACCGGATCGGCCTTGAGGCTGTTGTGGTAGAACTCCTCGGCCGCCGCCCCCAGGTTGTTGCCCACGCCGCCGCACATCTCCGCCAGCTTGTCAATCTTGGCGGCGGTCTGCGCGAGCTTGGCCTCGGTCTTCGCCTGCTGGGCGGCGTTTTCCGCGAGCTTGGCCTCGGTGCGCGCCTGCTGGGCGGCGTTTTCCGCCAGCTGGGCATCGGTGCGCGCCTGCTGGGCGGCGTTTTCCGCGAGCTTGGCATCGGTCTTCGCCTGCTGGGCGGCGTTTTCCGCCAGCTGGGCATCGGTGCGGTCTTGCGCCACGGCCAAGCCGGCAACCAGCGCTTTCAGTTCATCGTCGGTCATGGAGCAAACCTCCTTGCGGCTCGGCGACTGAGTATATCCCCATTATCCTGCCAGCGCTCGCGCATGGCGGCGCCAACTCAGCATCTCCATAGAGGCTGAGCGCCGTCGGCACCGTCCGGGATTGGTCCCGCCGGCCGCATCAGGCTGCGAGGGTCTCGATCACGTCGCCCTTGCGCTGCAGCACGGCCACGCCTTGGGCCAGGGCCGCCTTCTTCAGATCGTCACGGATATGGAAGGCGGCCAGAGCGAACCGCTGCCGCCGGCCGGCGTGCTCGGGGAACAAGCGCCGGAAATTGGGCGCCTTCTCGTTGAGCAGGCGCTCAAGGTCGCTCCCGTGCGCCTTGTGCTTGACCTCCACCACGAACACCTCGCTGCCGTTCACCAGCAGCAGGTCGAACTCGTCCTCCACGCCGCCGCGGCTGCGCGTGACGTTCCTGTCGATGAAATCGAAGCGCGTCCCGGCCAGCACCGGATCGGCCTTGAGGCTGTTGTGGTAGAACTCCTCGGCCGCCGCCCCCAGGTTGTTGCCCACGCCGCCGTACATCTCCGCCAGCTTGTCAATCTTGGCGGCGGTCTGCGCGAGCTTGGCATCGGTCTTCGCCTGCTGGGCGGCGTTTTCCGCGAGCTTGGCCTCGGTGCGCGCCTGCTGGGCGGCGTTTTCCGCCAGCTGGGCATCGGTGCGGTCTTGCGCCACGGCCAAGCCGGCAACCAGCGCTTTCAGTTCATCGTCGGTCATGGAGCAAACCTCCTTGCGGCTCGGCGACTGAGTATATCCCCATTATCCTGCCAGCGCCCGCGCAAGGCGGCTTGTCTTGGCATCGCCATGCTGCCGTCTCGGGCATTTTTGATCAAGGAGGCGTGCGGGGCACTATGCGGACGCGCACTGGCCCCGCCATGACGGCATCCAAGCTTGCGCGACGGGGCTGCGGCAAGGGCGGGCCGATGGACGGGGAGCCGGGGCGAATGAACGCGGAGATCGGGCGGTCGCCGCCGTCGGTTCGCGTCGGCCGGCTCAGGCCGCGAGGGTTTCGATCACGTCGCCCCTGCGCTGCAGCACGGTCACGCCCCGGGCCAGCGCCGCCTCCTTGAGATCGTCACGGATGTGGAAGGCGGCCAAGGCGAACCGCTGCCGGCGACCGGCGTGCTCGGGGAACAGGCGCCGGAAATTCGGCGCCTTCTCGTCGAGCAGGCGCCTGAGGTCGTTCTCGTGCGCCTTGTACTTCACCTCCACCACGAACACCTCGCTGCCGTTCACCAGCAGCAGGTCGAACTCGTCCTCCACGCCGGCATGGCTGCGCGTGACGTTTTTGTCCATGAAGTCGAAGCGCGTCCCGGCCAGCACCGGATCGGCCTTGAGGCTGTTGTGGTAGAACTCCTCGGTCGCCGCCCCCAGGTTGTTGCCCACGCCGCCGTACATCTCCGCCAGCCGGTTGAGCTTGGCCTCGGTCTTCGCCTGCTGGGCGGCGTTTTCCGCGAGCTGGGCATCGGTGCGCGCCAGCTGGGCATCGGTGCGGTCTTGCGCCACGGCCAAGCCGGCAACCAGAGCTTTCAGTTCGTCGTCGGTCATGGAGCAAACCTCCTTGCGGCTCGGCGACTGAGTATATCCTCATTATCCTGCCAGCGCCCGCGCAAGGTGGCTTGTCTTGGCATCGCCATGCTGCCGTCTCGGGCATTTTTGATCAAGGAGGTGTGCGGGTTCACCACATATGGGACTTTTCGGGTTCGGCTGTCCTTTGTTTGCGAAGGTATTCCATCAGGGCGGGCAAGTCCAGCGCATAGTGCGGTCGGACGTGGTTGTGGAAGCGCTGGTATTCGGCCAGTGCGGGGGCGACGTCCCTGACGGTCATTTCTCCCTAGTAGAGGCTCCGGAACTCGGTTCTGGAGCTGTCGTTGGCGCACTCGACGACGCCGTTGATCCGGGGGCACTTGGGCGGCAGGACGGCCAGGGGGAGGCCGAGCGCCTCGCAGGCGTCCTCGAACCCGGCGCGGAACTCGCCGCCTCCTGGGCCCGCGTCCAGCGCGAGGGGCTCGTGCGCCGGGGGCGGCGGCTTTTGGCCGCCAGGCCTTTCACGCCGAGGGCCCGGTGGCGCGCCCGCCAGCGGTAGCAGGTCGAGCGCGACCAGCCGACGGCGCGCGGCGCGGCGGCTTCGCCGCAGCCCTCGGCGCGCGGTTCCAGACAGGTCTCGATCCTGCGCAGGCGGTCGAAGGCGTCGGCGGGCGTGGTATCGTCAAGGCGCGGGCGCTTGATCCCCAGGGATTTGATCTGCATCGTTCGGCTCCTTTTTGTTCTTAGAAGAAAACAAAAGGCTAGCCGAACCCGCGCCCCGGCGGGAGCCGGGGCGCATCTTCCTCCCTCCGGTCGCTACGCTCCCTGCGGGAGGAAGATGCGAATGCCGCCGCCGCAACCAGACGGAAACAACGGCTCAACCATCACGATCCCAGTCCCACATGTGTCTGAACCCGCACAAGGCTATTCCCGGATGAATCGGAATGGGCGGAGGAATGCTTTTCTGACGGTCCGGCGGGACATTCCCGGCATATCAGTCTCCTCTCTCAACTCGCCACGTGAAGGCTGGTGGCCGGTACGCGGCAGCGGCATCTCCCGGATTCCGGGCAGGCGCTTTTTCTTTCCGGATGGATTCCTCACGCTATGCCGCCCTTGCTCCCGAGTCCATTCCATTGTCTTGTATCAGGTCCTTGTATTTCAGCCGCTTCAGCCTCATGCCTCCGACCAAGGACTCCATCTGCGTGATAGTGTCGCATTCCCGCACGTTGTGCCGGTGGGAGTATTCCCGGACATAGCGGTCAAGGTGCTTCGGGCTCATCTTGTGGTAGATGCCTTGATACCCCCGCTTGAGCAAGGACCAGAAGCTCTCGATGCCGTTCGTGTGGACTTGGCCACGGACATACTCCGATACGGAATGCTTGACCGCCTCGTGGTTCGGCATGCCCTTGTAAGCCCTTGCGTCGTCGGTGTATATCTTTGCGCCCGGCTCGGTGCGCTCTCCGACAAATCCTTGAAGAGTGCTTCGATCCGTGCGGGCGACAACCCTCGCCGATATTTGGCGGGTCGCCCTGTCCTTAACGCCGGCGATGGCGATCTTGCCTACAGCGCCCCTTCCCGCATTCAGCCGCTTGGCGGCATGCTTATTGCCCTCCTTTCCGCCGATGTAGGTCTCATCCGCCTCGACCGGCCCTGAGAACAACCCGGTTTCCATTTCCGCCGCCTTGCGAAGCCGGTGGAGCATGAACCAAGCCGCCTTCTGCCCGATGCCCAGTTCACGATGAAGCCGCATGGAAGACACGCCCTTGATGTTGGTCATGTAAAGGTAGATGCCGATTGCCCATACCCGGTACTGCATCTTGGTGCCCTCCATGACGGTTCCCTTCCTCATAGTGAACATCGTCCGTTCAGGACAATCACGGCAACGATGGGTCATCTTCCGGAGATTGGATGATATCGAGGAATTGTTAAATTCCCGAAATAAAATGGAGGAGGAGCAGAAAAAGGAAATGGAGGGAATCAAGCAGGCGCTAAAGGAATTGCTGGATAAGCGGGAGTGATTTTTCAAGGAATTGTGACTTTTGGATATAATTCCCAAGGCGAGCCAGTGGACGAGGCGTGGATTCGACAACGCCTCGCCCGCCGGATTGCGCGCAGGATATCCGACTCTAGGAGCAAACCATGACTCAACTTACCTTTGAACGGCTTCGTGACGCGGTTGCGGGTGACAGCGTAGCCTTGCGGTCTCGTATGACTTTACAACCCGCAGGCGGTCAAGGAGACAAGGTTTTCCCTCCATCCTATGCGGTGGAAGGCAGAGCAGCACACAAGTATGCAGTGGAAGAACGGCAGGTCGGCGGCACGGATAAAGTTTCCACTACGGTTTTGCTGGATTCCGTCGCGTCACAGGCAAACCGGGCGGAACTTGCTTTGCTTGAAGGCTGGGAGCGGGGAGAGTTAGTTTTTCCCGTCCCTTTCGTCGATTTTTCTAACGATGGCGGTGCAACGGATTACGACAAGCTAACGGTATTGGAAGCGCCGCATCGACTGGCCGATGCGATTTTTCGCGACAGCCTTCTTGATGGAACCTTATTTCGCCTTTCCGATGTTGGCCGCGCCATTACCGATGCCACGCCGCGCAATGCTACCGACTTGTTTCGATACTCGCCCACCTCTTTGCTTTTCGGCATGTGGGATTCAACCGGTCCGAAGGGAGGGTTAGGGTCGAAATTTCAGCGCGCCTGGGTTTCGGAGATCGTCGGGTTTGATGCCGTAATTGGAAAGAAGGTAGGCAGCCGCATTGATCCTCTTCAAATCGAAAAGGTTTCGCCCGAGGATCGCATGTATAACAGCGCCGAACCGAACGAAGTGTGGACTCATGATCTTGAAAATGCCGAGAGAGACAAGAAGGGGAAGCCTGTTCATGCTTCGCGCGGCAGCGCTACTGGTGAAGCCGGCCAGCCCTCGAAAATCAACCACGGGAATATCCCTCCTTCAATAGATGCGCAGGCTGGCGGAGTCACGATTTCAAGTGCTCGGCAGACGACCGTCATTTCTTTTGCGGCGCTCAGACGGATTGGGTTTAAGGGTTACGAGCGTGAGGCGGAAACAGCGGCGAGAGCAGCAGTGGCGGCGCTTGGGGTTGCGGCTATCGCCTATCAGCACGAAATGGACTTTGATCTTAGGTCGCGTTGCTTGCTTTTGCCTACTCATCCTCCGCGACTTGAGTTGCTGCGCCGCGACGGTTCCGCCGGCGAGGTTATGGAGGTGGATCGGGCCTCGTCTGCTCAAATTCTTGAAGAGGCGGCGAAACATGCAGCGGCAGTTGGAATCGGATGGAAGTTGGACGAGATTCGACTCATGCCTGCGCCCAAGCTGCTCGAATTGATCCGACGCAGCCAAAAGGCATCCAGAACTGAACTGGCTGCGGAGTAGCTGGTGTCTTTAAGCGAGAATTTCGGTATTGAGGTGAACTTTCTGACCGGGCGGTTTGTGGCTACCTGCCACAATGATCGCCAGCGTCCTGAATGGCCGCCGCATCCGGCTCGGCTTTTCTCGGCGCTTGTGGCAGCGTGGGCGGATTCGGACGAGCCGGATAATTCGGAGCGCGCCGCATTGGAATGGCTCGAATCGCAGCCGCCGCCAAGTATCGCCGCCTCGGATGCGGTGCCCCGCACGGTAGTATCGAACTTCGTGCCAGTAAACGATATCTCCATTGTTTCCGGGAATTGGTACAAGCGAAGGGCCGATCAAGTTTCGACTCTTATTGCTCAACGTCATACCGAACTGATCGCTTCCCATGGAGAGGCAACAAGGAAGGCCGCCCAGATTGAGCGCAGCGTGAACAAGCAAAGGGAGGTCAGCGCCCAGATCAATTCCGTAGGTAATACGAACCCGAAAGCCGCGTTGTCGATGCTGCCGGAACAGCGCGGTAAGCAGGGTCGGCATTATCCATCGGTTACGCCGGATGATGGCCGGGTGTGCTTTATTTGGAGCGTGTCGCCCACGGTTGAAATGACTGATGCCCTTGATCGGGTGCTCTTGCGTGTAACCCGATTGGGTCATTCCTCTTCGCTGGTTTCGTGCCGAGTGGTCAAAAGCACTTCGGAAGTCAAGTTGGAGGTTGGTGATGGCGATATCAGCATGCGTTCCGTCGGGCGTGGGCAGCTTGCCGAGTTGGAGCGGCAATTTCAGCGCCATCAGGCTTTCAGGCCCCGGTCAATGCCCCATACGGATGTTCGATATCGCCCCGCTGCGGAAGCATTGCCGGATTCTGTGCTTAAAGCGAATACCGCTGGTGAATGGATCGTGTTCGAGTTTGCGCCCGGCTCCCGATTCTTTCCCGCCACGAGAGTGGTGGAGTTAGCCAATGCCATGCGTGCGAGTGTGTTTTGCTATGCCGAAGATCCGATTCCGGAAGGTATTAGCGGCCACTTGCCAGATGGCAGGCCGACGACTGCGCCGCATGTCGCCTTTCTTCCGCTGCCCTATGTGGGTTTTGAGCATGCCGATGGTCGATTACTTGGCATCGCGGCCTCAGCGCCAAACAGCATCAGCACTGAGGCGCGCCGAGCGCTTTATCGGGCCATCGGCGATTGGGAAGTCGGAAAGAACTATGCTCTGCGACTTACTCTGGGTTCGCAGGGAGTCGTTCATCTTCATCGCCAGCTTGGACCTGCCACGCTGATCTCCTTGCGTCCGAGCGCTTGGAAACATGCGTCCTGCCGGTGGGTTTCCGCAACCCCGATCGCTCTGCCTAGGCATCCTGGCCAGCTCGGTAGGGGCACGGCGGCGGCACGGACACGTTCCTGGGCGGCGGCCGAGGCATCTGTAAGGCTGGCTTGCGCCCATGTTGGATTGCCTGAACCATTGTCGGTGGAGGTCTCGTTGCGCCCGTTCATTAGGGGCGCTCATCCGGCAGGGCAGTTTCCGGTATTTCACCAGGGCGGACCATCTGGCCGATCAGTGCGCCGCCAGTTGATTCACGCATCAATGACTTTCGAGAACCCCGTGGCGGGGCCATTGGTGCTTGGGTCAGGACGGTTTTTGGGCTTGGGTTTGATGCGTCCGGCACCAATGCGGGAGCCATCCAAAATCAGCGAAGGGGATAGTGGTGACTAGTGTCTCCGGCGAATCAAGCGAGGATAATGAGTCGCCCAAGTTGAATGAACTTGCTCATGCGGACTTTTCCGAATTTTTTTGGGATGTCCATGGTTACGAGCCGTTTCCGTGGCAGTGGCGGCTGGCAGAGCAAGTGCTTAGCCAGAGAAAGTGGCCGGGAGTTATTGACCTTCCTACTGGCACTGGAAAAACCGCCTTGCTCGATGTGGCGGTCTTCGCAATGGCCGCACAGCCTGCAATTACTCCCCGGCGGGTCGTTTTTGTCATTGATCGGCGCATCGTTGTCGATCAAGTTTATAAGCGGGCGCAGAAAATTCGGGATCGCTTGGAGGAAGCGGACACACCGGTTCTGAGGCAGATTCGGGCTCGATTGCGGGAATTGAGTGGAGGCGAACCTCTCGGCGTTGCAGCACTGCGCGGCGGCATTCCCATCGACGGCGAGTGGACGCACCGCCCGGACCAGCCATGGGTCGTGGTATCCACGGTGGACCAGTTCGGTTCGCGTCTATTGTTCCGAGGCTATGGCATCACACCGGGGATGCGCCCGATCCATGCCGGGCTTGCAGGAAATGACTGCCTAGTGATCTTGGATGAGGTGCATTTGAGTGTTCCGTTTGCGGAAACACTCACGCAAGTATCTGCTTTGCGCTCGGGGGCTCTGCCTAGACGATTTGCCACGGTCAATATGTCGGCCACGCCAAGCATCGATAAAGCCAAGCCGTTTCGCTTGGAAACCGAATTGGATCTGAACGGATGCGCGGAGTTGCGTCGCCGCGTGGAGGCCCGCAAGCAAGCAAAGCTGGAGGTGGTATCAAATCACAAGGCGATGTCGGGCGCTGTATTAAAGATTGTGAGGTCGATCAAGACTGCAATTTGCCGGAATGAGTGTCAGGTTCGAAGCATTGGAGTGGTCGTGAATCGAGTCCGCACCGCTCGCGATACATATAGCGCTCTTATAGACGCCGGGTATTCGGCACACCTGATTACTGGACGCATGCGACCGCTGGATCGGATTGATGCATTGGAAAAAATCGGTCCGCTTGTCGATCCTGACGGTGACCGGCGCAGCAACGCACTTACGGTGGTAGTCGCCACTCAGGCTATTGAAGTTGGTGCAGACTTCAGTTTTGATGCCCTCATTACCGAGTGCGCCGCTGTGGATAGCCTGCGGCAGAGATTCGGTCGCCTTGATCGCCGCGGAACTTTCTCCGAGCGTACCGGGGAACCTGCCCAAGCTTGGATAATCGGCCCCAAATCGGTTGTCGGAGTTAAGAAACCTGACCCCATTTACGGCACATCGGCGAGAGTGACATGGGAAGAGCTCGAACGTCGCTCCAAGGATGGGCCGTTGGATGTGGGGCCTATGTTTTTGCAGGACTTTCCAGACGACGCATCGGCACCGAGAGCAAGGTCTCCTCTTCTCTTGAAGGCGCATATGGATGCTTGGGTTCAAACCCAGCCTGAGCCTATAGTGCAACCGTCCATTGATTGGTTTCTGCACGGAATCAATGAGAGCCGCCCTGCGGACGTTTCTGTCCTTTGGCGTTGGGACCGCTCTTCTGATGCACTGCGATTGGTCCCTCCCCGTCAGGCCGAATTCCTCCAAGTACCTGTGGGAGCGGTAAATTCATGGTTGACGGGTAATGCCGCGGAGATTGACGTTGCCGATGCGGGCCATGCGCTGGATCAGGAGAATTCTCATTTACCAGTTAAACCTCAGGATGACATGGCCCGAGTGGACCGGTGGGCGGGATTTGGCTGCGATGTTGAGCGCATCGCGCTTAAGGAGATTCGTCCCGGAGATGTTCTTGTCCTCGATCCGCAAAGGGGCGGATTAGGTGCGGGAACGTGGGATCCTGCTTCCAAAGACCCTGTGACGGACTTGGGGGATGCGGCGCAGATCGAATATGAATATAGGCGCAAGGCGACTTTGCGCCTTGATTCAAGGCTTCCCTATGTGGATTCGCCGCCCACCCCAGCGGACGAGGCTGAATCAGAGGTTTCCGCTTCCAACCGCATCGCTAAATGGCTTGAAGATCGGTGCGTTGAACAGGACCAACAAAATCTTTGGATTTCTCAAGCAGTGAGCAGGTTGGCCGACAATTTTGAAGTGACCGCAGTCGGGGTCAGCGAGGACAACCAAGGCAAGGGCTACTACATCCTTACGGAGCGTCATCGGGGAACGAGGAAAACCGTGGTGGAAGCCGGAACCATGGATGGTTCTGACGAAGCCGGGTCTTTTACGTCCACAGGCGTGTTATTGGACCAGCATCTGGCTGGAGTTGGAAAACGCGCAGGGGAAATTGCCGAGCGCTTGGATTTGTCGGCCGCGATCGTAACGGATCTGCGCCTTGCCGGACATCTGCACGATCTGGGCAAGGTGGACGGTCGCTTCCAGTTGGGCCTAGTGGGCGGCGATCGCGTGGAATTGGAAAAAAGGCGCGGGGAGCCGCTGGCCAAATCATTGCCGGGCGCTCGCAGGGTTACAAAGTACCCTGTTGGCATGAGGCATGAAATCGCCAGCGTGGCGATGATCGAATCAAATGGAGAGATCCTGAGTGCTGCCCATGACAAGGATCTCGTGCTTCATCTGGTTGGAACACATCATGGCTGGGCGCGTCCGATTCCCCCAGTCGTTAAGGATAATGCGCCGCAAGCGCTTTCGTACATATTGGACGGTTGCCTCATGGAGGCTAACTCCGACTTGGCGGAAAGTTCGCTAGCGCTAGATATGGCGGATCGTTTCTGGCGCTTGGTGGAATGTTACGGCTACCACGGATTGGCTTGGCTGGAAGCCATTCTGCGCTTGGCCGACCATCAGCAAAGCGCCGAGGAAGCGAAGCAATCATGAACGGAACCCATCTTCCTGCGCTTGAGGGCACAAATCCTTTGGGTTTTTTCGCGGCGCTAGGTGTCCAAGTTGCGTTTCCCGCTGAGGGGCAGCAGCCGCGCCTGTGGTGGAGCGACGATATTACACCGCACGCGGTGGTAGATGAGGCATTCGGTATTGATCGAATCGCAACTCATGCTTTGGGTGCGTTCGCGCGACTGCAAAACTGCTTTGCTGTCAATCCCAGTCGGGAGGACGGATCGAAAATGCCGAAGGGTGATGAGTTGAAGCTGGTGCCGGAAGATATCCGGCAGTATCTTGATACAGCGGTGCGGCAGGAATATGGCGACTTAGCAACTGCTCTTGTGGCTGAAGGAAGTTTGGACAACCAAGGTGTTGCTAAACCTTCGGACTTTTACTTTACCGCAGGGCAACAGAAGTTTCTGGATACGGCTCGAAAAATCCTGAAGGCCGCTGTCTGTGAGGAGGAGCTCATCAGAGGCCTGGAAGGTCCGTGGCGCTATGAAAGCGAAGTCCCTTCACTTGGCTGGGACGTAACGGACGATCGAGTTTACGCGCTAAGGGCGAACAATCCGAGCCCGGAAAAAAAGCTGACTAATCCCGTCGCGGAAGCTCTTGCCATTTTAGGGTTGACCCTGAATCCGGTTTTTGCCGGGCAAGATCGTACCCTTACACAGGGATGTTCAGGGAAGTGGAAAACTGGCTGGTATTCTTGGCCTATTTGGCGCAAACCAGCTTCTTTTTATGCCGTCAAGACACTTTTGGCTCATGCCTACTACCATCCGGCGGATTCATATCAATCCCGTCGGCCCAATTGGTATCCTTCTTGGGGAGTGTTCAAGATTTTTCGGTCACCAATACGCCGCACCGATCAAGGCGGTTATGGCACGTTCGGACCGCCTGAGGTTGTATGGAGTTCGTGAATATGCCTATTCGGCAATCGGAGCGCATCAAGCCGGAACATTCGGCATATCAAGCGTGATCCAATATGTAAATGAGCCTGAGGGGGAATTGTTTCTGATCGCCAGCGGCTATGGCTAGGAAGGACAAGCAGTTCGATGCCGTGGGGACGATGCGTTCGATTCGGGACCGCATCAGCAGGGAGATTGATGGCATGACCTTTGAGGAAGAGCAGGCGTATATCTATAAGCACCTTGGCGATGAGGCCGTTGCACGTTTTGTGCGGGTTCACCACATATGGGACTTTTCGAGTTCGGCTGCCCTTTGTTTGCGAAGGTATTCCATCAGGGCGGGCAAGTCCAGCGCATAGTGCGGTCGGACGTGGTTGTGGAAGCGCTGGTATTCGGCCAGCGCGGGGGCGATGTCCCTGACGGTCATTTCTCCTTGGCAGAGGCTCCAGAACTCGGTTCTGGAGCTGTCGTTGGCGCGCTCGACGACGCCGTTGAGCTGGGGGCACTTGGGCGGCAGGACGGCCAGAGGGAGGTTCAGCGCCTCGCAGGCGTCCTCGAACCCGGCGCGGAACTCGCCGCCTCCTGGGCCCGCGTCCAGCGCGAGGGGCTCGTGCGCCGGGGGCGGCGGCTTTTGGCCGCCAGGCCCTTCACGCCGAGGGCCCGGTGGCGCGCCCGCCAGCGGTAGCAGGTCGAGCGCGACCAGCCGACGGCGCGCGGCGCGGCGGCTTCGCCGCAGCCCTCGGCGCGCGGTTCCAGACAGGTCTCGATCCTGCGCAGGCGGTCGAAGGCGTCGGCGGGCGTGGTATCGTCAAGGCGCGGGCGCTTGATCCCCAAGGATTTGATCTGCATCGTTCGGCTCCTTTTGTTCTTTGAGAAAACACAAGGCTAGCCGAACCCGCGCCCCGGCGGGAGCCGGGGCGCACCTCTTCCCCTCCGGTCGCTACGCTCCCTTCGGGAAAGAGGCGCTCCGTGCCCGGCCCGTCAGGGCGGAAACAACCCCTCCGTCACGTCCGGTTGCAGTCCCGCATGTGTCCGAACCCGCACAATCCGAAGTGAGGGCGTTGGCAATGTACACATAGTCCGCCACGCTTAGCTGGTCTGGCCGGGCTTGCCGATCCACGGAGGTGCGCTGCCAATCAATCGGTAGCTTCCTCAGGGCGTTGTCGATACGTTTGCGGCGGGCGGAGAACGCCGTGCGCAGGACGGCGTCAAAATTGTCGGGGTTAGGCAACGGCAGGGTTTCAGCTCTGGGCGTTAGACGCACCACGGAAGACCATACCTTCGGCGGTGGAACAAAACTCGAGGGACCGACATCGAACAGCTGCTCCACCGAGCAACGATGCTGCACCAGCACGGACAAGCGACCCCAATTCTTGGTGCCCGGTGTGGCATTGACCCGCTCGGCCAATTCTTTTTGCAGCATAAAATGCATGTCCGCAATTGGCAGGGACGATCTTAGTAGCCGAACGAGCAAGGGTGTGCTGATGTTGTAGGGCAGATTGCCGACGAGACGCCAAGCGCCGTTGCCCCTATGCTTGTCGGCACCCTTGTCTTGGGCGATATTGGTGTCATCGGTGCCGATAACGCGCTCATTGCCTCTGTCGGGGTCTGCGTCGCTACGCAGGTCGTCGCGGTTATCCTTGTGCTTGCCGTCGTTGCGATCATTGCCACTATCGTTATTGCCTTCGTCCCTGTGCTTATCGCTATCGTCGGCACGGTCGAGTTCGGTGAAATTGAATTGCAAAACATCCGCAACAATGAGTTCCAAATCCGGGAAGCGGGCGCGCAGCGGCGGTGCCAGATCCCGGTCAATTTCGATGGCGACAAAGCGCTTGGTCGTGCCGTACAGGTATTCGGTGAGCGCACCAAGACCCGGGCCGATTTCGAGCAGCCGATCCGCTCGCTTGAGGCCGATGCGAGCCACAATCCGCGCGAGCACGGTAGCATCGGTCAGGAAATGCTGGCCGAAGCGCTTACGAACTTTCACCATGGGTTCGGCGAACCATCGTTTCCGCCAACTCCAGCGCCGCCCTCATGCTGCCGGTGTCAGCCAAGCCCGTTCCGGCGATGTCAAGCGCCGTCCCGTGATCCACGGAGGTGCGCACGAACGGTAAGCCAAGGGTGACGTTTACGGCGCTTCCGAAGCCCGCGTATTTCAGAACAGGCAAGCCCTGGTCGTGATACATGGTCAGCACCGCAGTTGCCGACACATCCATTGGCTCCTCGGTGGTTTGGCGCTCCCCGGGATTCGCCGGGTTGCGCCCGCCCGCCGTGAATGCCGTATCGGCGGGAAGCGGGCCGACAATGTTCGCGCCCGTGGCGCGAAATTGTGCGCAAACCGGTTCAATTACCTCAATCTCCTCAAGACCGATGTGGCCCGCCTCTCCGGCGTGCGGATTGAGACCCGTGACCAACAGCTGTGGCTCAGCGATGCCGAATTGATCGCGCAGGCCATTGAGTAACAACCGAATCTTCGAGCGCAACAACTCGGGCGTCAGGGTGTTGGGAACCGCCCGCAGCGGAAGATGGGTGGTCGCCAGCGCCACGCGCAAATTCCCGGCGACCAACAGCATTAGCACATCGTCGACGCCACTCAAGTCGCGTAAAAATTCGGTATGGCCCGAAAAGGCAATGCCCGCATCGTTGATGACGGATTTCTGCACCGGCCCGGTTACCAGGCCAGCAAAACGCCCCGCCAAACAACCCGCAGCGGCAACACCCAGGCTTTCGAGTACAGCCTCAGCATTGGCGGCGTCCAAGGAACCGGGCACGGCCTGCCGGGCCAGCGGCACCGGTTCAACCTGAAGCTCGCCCGCCCGCCGGGTCGGTGTTGAACGGATCTGCAGGGGCAAACCCAGCAAAGCCGCCCGCTCGCGCAACATATCCGGGTCCGCAACGATAACCCAGTCAGCAGCGCGCGCAGGCTGCGCCAGCGCAACGATCAAATCCGGCCCGATACCGGCGGGTTCTCCCGGCGTGATTGCCAGCATCAGAATCCCTGATCGCACCTCATGTTTGCAGTAGGCCCGCCTATTTCAGGGCCGCGACAATCGCGAGCGAAAGATTCGCCCGACACACCAGCACAGGCAACAAAACCAGGCGCCCGGTGGTGTATCAGTGTGAATGGCTTCGGGTTTGGGCGGAGGCCCGCTCGCTGCCGAGTGGCGTTTTCTTAAATCCCGCCCCATACAAAGCCGCCTTGTCCATCTGGGGTTATACCTCGCTAAGCTTCCGGCAACCTAACCTCAACAAAGGCCTCGTCACGAATTTCCTTCAACCACTTTTGTAATTCTTCCTCGAAACGCCGCTGGTGCAGAATCTGCACGGCCATGTTACGGCGCGCCTCCTCGCCCATGTCCTGGGTGCGGCGATCCAACACTTCGATAACATGCCAGCCATAACCGGATGCAAAGGGTTCGGATAGCTCGCCCGTGGGCGTGGCGTCCATGGTCGCCACGAATTCCGGCACGAATTGCTCGCCGGTACTCCAGCCCAATTCACCGCAGTTGAGGGCGCTGCCGGGGTCTTCGGAGTGTTCGGCGGCCAAACCGCAGAAGTCCGCACCCGCAACGAGCTGCTGACGAATATCGCGCACGAGCGCCTCGGCATCTTCAAGCGAGCGAATGGCGGAGGGTTGCACCAGAATGTGGCGCGCCAAGGTTTGGTCCGCCGTCTGCACACCAGCGCCGCGCCGCTCAAGCAATTGCACGATATGAAAACCGCTTGGGCTTTGCAGCGGCTCCGCCGTTTCCCCAACCTCAAGCGCAAGCACCTGCTCAGCGAACAAGCTCGGCAATTCGCCGGCGCGCCGCCAACCCAGGTCGCCGCCCTCCAAGGCACGCGCACCGGCGGATTTGGCAATGGCGGTTTCTTTGAAGTCGGCACCGCCGCGCAGGTCGGCAACGATATTATGGGCTTCCTCGAGCGCCTTGGCGACCGTCTCTTCGCTGGCGTTGCCTTCAATCGCCAGCAGAATGTGGCCAACCCGGTATTCATCCGAGAGCAGTTGCTGGTAATAGGGGGAATCAAGCAGGTCCTCCACATCCTGTTCACTGATGACGATACGGCGGTTCACCATGTTGCGCTGCAAGCGCTGGATGAGCATTTCCCGGCGAATATCATCGCGAAATTCCCGATAGCTCATGCCATCTTCAACCAAGGCCTGCCGAAACTCATCCATGCTCATCTCGTTTTGCTCAGCAAACCCCAAAACGGCGCGGGTGAGGGTTTCATCGTCAATCTGCACACCGCGGCGCACGGCCTGCTGCACCTGAATGTTTTCGAGAATCAGCCGCTCCATCAGTTGGCTGAGCAGCACGTCCCGGGGTGGCGGCTCCATGCCTTGGCGGGTAATTTGATCGCGAACGGTCGCCAGCCGGCTCAACAGTTCCGAGGCGAGCACCACATCCTCATCGACGACGGCAACGATGGCGTCAAGTTCCCGATATTCCGCGCTGGCGCGAGCGGCGAACACGAGCAAAAACATCAAGGCCAGCATGCCGGTGAACCTTTGCCATGAACCGCGAGAGGCCGTCAAACAACGCGCCCTATAGGGTGATTCGCGGGCAAAGCGCTCAAACAAATTCAACAATTTCATGGTCTCCATCCGACGTGGGGGTTGCCTGATTATGCCTAATGGGGCATCGCCTCACACCAAGGCGCTGGCAAAGGTCGGGTTTAAGGCCCGCTCTCTCCCAAGCATCCGGCGCTGTTTTGTCTTTCAGCGCAACGACAATCCTAAGCCTGCCAACGGATTGTCGATCACTCGACCCCGCTCCGATAGCCGCGTATGCCGCGTTCGAGCACCGACTCCATGCGGCTGCCGAAACCGGCCAAGCCCTTCAACACAATCTGTAGGAAAACACCGGAATCCGCATCCACAGCCGCGAAGCTGCGCGCGGCCGGTTGATCGAGAAAGCGCCGGGCGAGGACACGCACCCGCCAGCAGCAATCGTTGTATTCAAACCCCGCAATCCCCTCAATGGTGCGTTTGCTGACCAAATCGTAATTCCAGCGCCCGAACAGGGCGATACGCCGCGATACCGGCCAATGGAATGAAACGTCTGTTTGATCGATGTCCTGCGGGCGCCGATTGCGGTAGCCCAGATTGATGATGCGACGGTCATCCACCCGGTACTGCAAACCACCGGCCGCCTCGTCGATTTGGTTGTCGTTGGGGTCCCAAACCAAGCTCCCGACAAGCCGCCAACGGCCAGCCAAGCGACCGGCAAATGCCCCCGCAATGGCGGAGCTGTCGTGGCGGTCATCGGGCATCCGGGCCCCGGCTAGGGTGACGCGCCGATCGGCAAAATGCAGAATTTGTCCGATGCTGGCGCGTAATCGTTCCCGCCCGTCGTCGCGCCCGAAAAAGCGCGTGGTCAGGCCCACGGAAAGCCGGTTCGCATCGCCAATACGATCAAGGCCGGAGAAGCGATTCTCGCGAAACAATTGCAGATAACCCGCCGTCAGCACCTTGGTATCGAACAGCGGCAAACCCGCCTGGTTTTCGTATCCCTGGTACAGGTAATACAGCCGCGGTTCCAACGTTTGCACCAAAGCGCTGTTGAACCAGTTGAGTTCGCGCTCGAAAACAAGCCCGCCGTCCAAGGCGGCCGTTGCCATACCCCGGCTCGGGCTACGATCATCCAACGGCGCCGCATCGGAGTTCAGGCGATATTCCGTGTGGCGGTAGGCGGCGGTCGCCTTGAAGAAGCCAAACGGCCAGCGCAGCGGCAAAGTAAGGCGGGGTTCAACGTGCAGCCGCTCGCCTGTAATGGCATCAATGCCGCCCAGGCCGTCGGTGTTGCGGTCAAAAGCGGCACCGTTTGCCCAAATGCCATATGTAAGGGCCCCGGGGCCACGCCCCCTATAGAGAATTTCCAATTCCGGCAGCCGCCGATATTCGTTGCGCTCAATTTCATCAAGGCGCTGGAAAGCTTGCCCCCAAAGCCGCACGAAGAGCCCGTCGGATCGGTAGGCGATCTGCCCCCATTGCTGTAGGGCAATGCGGCTCGACTCGCCCAACCCCGAACCGAGGTCGTGAAAATAGTCCCGGTCGCTAACTTGTGAATATTGGAGGTCGGAGGAAAAGCGGCCAATCCGCCCGCGATGATCGATACTGATCTGCCAGCGATCAGCCGGATTGAATGTGGCGGGCGCCCGGGTGCCCACCAGCCGCTCCTCCCAATCATCCCGCTTCAGGGTGCCGTTGTAGAGGTCGTCGTTGGGCAGGTAGAAACCGGCCAGGGTAGTTTGCTGCCAGCGCGAGAGGTGTCGATATTCGCCGCCCAGCCCGTAACCGCGTTTGCTGATGACCCGGGGAATGAGGGTCGCATCCCGGTTGGGTGCCAGATTCATGTAATAGGGTATGGAAAGATCCAGCCCATCCTCCCCGGAAATTTCAATATTGGGAAAGAGCAACCCGGATTGGCGCTCATTCGTGACCGGGAACTTGATATAGGGCGTGTAGAGAACCGGCACGCTCCGCACACGCACGACGGCGTGGTGGGCGGTGCCGAATACCGCCTCATCCGGCAGCTTTACACGGCGAGCGGTCACGCGCCAACTGTTGTTACCCGGCTCGCAGCGGGTGAATTGCTGACGGGTTAAAACAACATTGCCCGCCTCGTCGCGCGCAACGGTGGCCGCCGTGCCACGCAGTTCCGGGGCGGGCAGGAGAAAGTCCGCATCCTGAACAACCGCCGTCTCCCGGTTGAGATCGACATCGGCGCGGGTGCCCCGCATCACCAAATCCGGCTCGCGGATGTAAACGCCGCCCTCCAGACGACCCAGGCGGCTTTGCTGACCCAGGATCGCTTGGCCAGCACGAATGGTGCGATTGCCCTGGGTGAGCAGCACATCGCCCGCCAAGGTGATCTCGCCATCGGCTTGATACTCGACCGAGTCCGCCTTGCCCTCCACGGCCATACTGTCGTCGTCTATGGTTTTGTGATGGGGCAGAGGCGGAAGCACGTAGCGACCACCGCAATGAGCCGGCAAAGGTTGTGCCTGGGATTTGGTGAGGCCGTCTCGGTCCACCCAATAGACGGTTGCCGGCGACCGGCTGGTAAGAGCGCCCGCATTCTCTTCGGCAATGGCCAACCAAGACGCTGTCATTAGGCAGACCGCGCCGGTCAGCACAGACACGGGCCGCGCACCAGTGTTCGCTATCACTAATCGGGTTCTCCGGCAGAACGGCGGCGATGATACCATCACGCCATGCGCGCCACCCTTGTCAATTGGCTCGAATCCAAGCTCAACGTCGCCATTGCCGGTGTTGAATCCTTGCTGGTGGAGGCGAGCAATCGGCGGTTTTACCGGGTGCGGCTGGCGGCAGCCTGGCCCGGCGACCAAACCCGCAGACATCAACCACTGCCGGCTGCGGATACCGACGCATCGCCTCAGCCCGGCCAGCTGCCTTCCGGGTGCCCTGACCGATTGTCGAGGGTGCCGGCACAAGCTCGAACGGGCGACCAGACCCTGGTCGTTATGGACTCGCCACCCGAACTGGAACGCAATGCAAACTTTGTGGCCGTGCAAAAACTGCTTTTCGAGCACCGTCTGCCGGTTCCGCAACTGTTCGCCATGGACTCGAAACAAGGCTTTTTCCTGCTCAGCGACCTGGGCGACCGGCACATCAAGGATGTTTATGGCACGCCGCTTGAGAACGCCGCCATTGCGAGCGCCATCGACAACCTCGCCGCGTTGCAGCGTATTGAAGCCCCCGAGATTCCGCCCTATCTGGATTCCCGGTTCCGCGATGAGCTGGGAATCTTCGTCGAGTGGTTTCTGGGCAATTTGCTGGATGAGCCCCTACCCTCGTCGGCGGCCGATACATTCGAGCATTTGCTTGAAAACGCCGCCAAGCAACCGCAGTGCCTGATTCACCGCGACTACCATTGCCGAAATCTGCTGCTGTCGCCGAGCGGTGCCATCGGCATCGTTGATTTTCAAGACGCGCTCATCGGCCCCGCAACCTATGATCTGGCCTGCCTGCTCTGGGATTGTTACCACAGCTTCAGCGACCGACAACGACGGTACTGGCAAAGCTATTACGCATCCGTCTCGCCGTTTGCATTCAGAGCGGATGCACTGCCTCGGGTGCTGGACCTCACCGGCTTACAACGACAACTCAAAGCCATCGGCATATTCGCGCGGCTCATGCTCCGCGACGGCAAATCGTCCCACTTGCGCTACATCACCCCGGTGCTCGAGGCCGCCGTCCGGCTCTGCGCTGGCTACCCGGAAACCCGACCAATGGGGAAATGGCTGGCCGGGCTGATTGCCGTCTCCGCCAAGACGCTCAACATTTCCGCGGGATGATCTACTTGACCTCAGCAACCCCAAGATTCCCTGGTGCCACGGTTGCAATTTTTCGGCCACGGAACGTCGCAACCGGCGCAGCATCGAAACAGCCACTTCGGCCACCCTCGCCGAGGGGAAATGCCAACGAGACAGCGACGATGCCCACCCCGGAGAGGCAAGATAAGTGAAGGCGATGATCTTGGCGGCGGGGCGCGGTACTCGGTTGGGGGCCTTGAGTAGGACGGTACCCAAGGTCATGCAGACCATAGCGGGCAGGCCGCTTATCGACTATCAACTGGAGTGGCTGCGAGACGCGGGGGTCACCGATGTTGTCATCAACCTGCACCACTTGGGTGAACAGATCCGAGATTACGTCGGCAAGGGCGCGCAATTCGGGCTGGATGTGCGCTACAGCCCGGAAGCAACCCTGCTCGAAACCGGCGGCGGCATTGTCGCGGCCCTGCCCATGCTCGGCAACAGTCCCTTTCTGATCCTCTTGGGAGATATCTTCACCGATTTCCCGTTTTCCCGTTTCGCCAAGTCGTTGCCGGGAAACTCGTTGATGCACCTGCTCCTGACACCGAGGCCCGCATTCCGGGAGCGGGGCGACTTTGAATGGCAAGGCGACCGGGCGGGACAGCGCCTCGACACCCTCGCGAGCAAAGTTGGTGAGACCGGCGGGCTAGTCACCGGACGCGGCGATACCTATGTTTACTGTGGCCTCGCCCTGCTCGACCCGGCCCTGCTGGCGGGTCGCCTCGCCCAACCGTTCTCCCTGCGCGAGCCCCTGTTTGCGGCGGTATCCCGGCATCGCGTCACGGGGCAAGTATGGAACGGCTTCTGGACAGACATCGGCACACCCAAGCAATTGCGGAATGTCCGCAAGCGGTTGGGTAATTAGAGGCGCCTAGGAGCCTCTGCCTGCGGAATTCGCGAAAGCGAAAAGCCGCTATCGCCGTCCCGGCGGCCGGTCGATTGAGGCGAATATCGAGCCATATGCAACGAAATCGAGCGGCTGGCGGGGCGGATGAGAGCGGATTTGCAGCCGCGAATTCCGAAGGCAGAGGCTCCTAGTGTTCCAATAGACAGATAATCGTCGATAGAATGAGCCGCCCTTGCGGACGGGAAAATGAAATACTCACCGATGCAGCCTTGGATCGCACCGTCCATTCTCGCCGCCGACTTCACTCGCCTTGGTGAAGAAGTTGTCGCCGTACTCAATGCGGGCGCGGACCTGATTCATTTCGATGTGATGGACAATCACTATGTGCCGAATCTAACCGTCGGACCCCTGGTGCTGGAGTCCATGCGTAAGGCCGGTATCGACTGCTTTGTGGATGTACACCTGATGGTAAAACCGGTTGACCGGTTGATCGGCGGCTTTCTCAAGGCCGGGGCCAATCTCATCAGCGTGCATCCCGAATCCACGGAGCACCTACATCGAACGCTGTCTCTCATTCGAGACGGCGGGGCCCAGGCCGGTATCGTGTTTAACCCGACGACGCCGCTACAGGTGCTCAACGAAGCCATCCACCTCGTCGATCTCGTACTGGTCATGTCCGTCAACCCGGGCTTTGGCGGCCAAGCTTTTATTCCCGAGAGCCTCGACAAGCTAAAGCGCGTGCGTGAACACATTGAGGCCGCGGGCCGGGCCATCCGCCTAGCCGTGGACGGCGGCATCAAAATCGACAATATCGCCAAGGCCGCCCGCGCCGGGGCGGATACCTTTGTGGCCGGCAGCGCCATTTTCGACAGCGCGGATTACGCGGCCGCCATCGCCGCCATGCGCGATGAATTGCAGAGCGTCGATGCGCTGCCATGAACGTACTCATCGACAAAAAGACCAATCAAGACTTCACGAGTTAAGGAGCAAGCGCTGTGGGCAACGCTCTTCCCTGGGTCGCCATTGCCGGTGCCGTTGGGCTGGGCGCCATTGTCGCCGTCGCCGGAAGTGCGGGCAGTGCAGAGCTGGGCGGGCTTCCGCTTTACGCGCTCTGTATCGCCACCGCTTTCCTGATGCAATGGGTCGTCTTTGTTTTCGCCTGGCTCGCCAAGACGGAGCGATATTACGATCTCACCGGATCAATCACCTTTCTCAGCCTGGTCGTCTTGGCGCTGGCCTTCTCGAACGCCCCGGATTTGCGCGCCCTGACCATCGCCTTGCTGGTTGCAATCTGGGCGGTGCGGCTCGGCACCTTCCTGTCGCTGCGAATTCGCAAAGACCGTGTCGATCGCCGCTTTGATAACCTGAAAACCAACTTTGCCCGCTTCTTGATGACTTGGACATTGCAGGGATTGTGGGTTTGCCTGTCTTTGGCCGCCGGCTTGGTCGCCATTACCGGATCATCCCGAATTGCCGCCGATGGCTTCCTTGTCGTGGGGGCGGCTCTTTGGGTCATCGGGTTTGTTTTCGAGTCCACCGCCGATGCCCAGAAACGACGCTTTCGCGCCAATGCGGACAACGCCGACCGATTCATCGACACGGGCCTTTGGGCTTGGTGCCAGCATCCAAACTACTTCGGAGAAATCCTGCTGTGGACGGGCATCGCCGTTGCCGCCTGGCCGGCTCTGACTGGCTGGGCGTATATCACCCTGATTTCACCGTTATTCGTCTGGGTGTTGCTAACTCGAATCAGCGGCATACCGCTGCTTGATGCCGCCGCCAAAAAACGCTGGGGCGAGAACGCCGATTACCAAAGCTACCGCGCCAGAACGCCCAAGATCATACCGATTCCACCCGGGTTGCCTGTGTACTCCGGCGGGCGGACAGCGGAACCACCCAAATGAGCAATCGCAACCTGAACAACCCTCTGATCGACAGGCCCGGGCGAGCCTACCGGGGGCCTCTGGTACCGAACCGATAGTGGGCCACCAACCACTCATTGCCGCCACGCCAGCCGAACAGTTCCTCGCAAGCAATGAAAAACATGCGCCAGCGCTGCAGCAGGCGACGGGTGCTGAGGGTGGCATCGTCAGCAAGGGCGGCACCGGCGGCATGGCGTTGAGCATCCAGGTTGTCGAGCCAGGCTCGGGCAGTCTTGCGATAGTGGTCGCCGGAGAGTTGCCAACGCCGCTCCAAGCGCAAACGATCCTGAAAGCACAACAGAGTATCGCTTGCCGGCATTAATCCGCCGGTGAAGAAGTGGCGACCCAGCCAATTCGATTCGCCCTCCACATGAAACGGATACATCAGGTAGCGATGACAGAAGATGTGGACGAACAGCGCGCCATCCGGCGCAAGCCAGCCGCCGATTCGATTGAGCAGCGTTGCATAGTTGCGTATGTGCTCGAACATCTCGACCGATACCACGCGGTCGAAGCGTTCGTCGAGCTGCAGTTCGTTGACATCGGCGGTACGCACCCGCACGTTGTCGAGGCCGAGCGCCCGGGCGCGGGATTCGATCATCGCTTTCTGCGAACTGGAATTGGACAGGGCCAAAACACGCGAGTTCGGGTACTGCTCCGCCGCCCAGAGGGTGAACGCGCCCCATCCACAACCGAGGTCGAGGATGCGCATACCGTCCTCAAGCCCGGTGCGCTGGCCGTAGAGTTCCAACATGGCCGTTTCCGCATCGGCCAGTGTCTCCACGCCGGGTGGCCAATAGCAGGCGCTGTATTTCATGCGCGGCCCGAGAACCTGGCGGAAAAACTCGGCCGGCACCTCGTAATGCTGACGATTCGCGGCCTCCGGCTGCAAGGCCAGGGGGCTAAGCCGCAATTCCTCCAACATGTCCGCATAAAGGCGCGATGCGCTTTCAACATCGTCACGGAATTGTTGCCGCAATCGGGCACCGATGAGACGACGCGCCCCGAATCGAATCAACGTATCGGGCAGCAGGCCGCGTTCAGCAAACTCAAACAACGAATACCTATTCAAGCCTTACCCGCCTATTCTCAGCAAACCCCCAGTGCACAGAGCACCTCGAATGATTGAGGATTTATATACTTAACTCCATTTTCCACCAGCCGTTGTGCTCATAAAAGCTGCTTGTCACAATTTGCTGTGGTCTTGGGAAGCAAATATATATCCCCCAATGATTGCGGCCCGGACCCCCGGTGTCTCGTCAGGCCTCATGCCGCACACTGCTCCCGGTGGCCCGCCAGACCGGGCCCCGGTAGTCCGGCATGGCAAAGAGCATTTGGGCATCGCTGATGGTGCGCTCCAGAAAACCACCCTCGCAATAGGCAAAATAAAAGCGCCACATGCGCAGGAAGCGCTCATCGTAGCCGAGTGCCAGCGCCCGCGAACGGTTTTCCTCAAGCCGCCGCCGCCATGCACGCAGTGTTAGGGCGTAATCCGGGCCGAAATCCTCCAGGTTAACCAAAGCCAGCTGGGCCGCGCCCGCGGACGCAATCAACCCCCCGTTGCAGGGTATAAAGCTGCCGGGAAAGATGTATTGCTTGATGAAATCCACGCGCTTGAGCGCCTGAGGATAGGCGGCATCGCGGATGGTGATGGCCTGCATCGCCATCAGTCCATCGGGCCGCAGCAGCCGGGCGCAAGCGCGAAAGTAGGCATCAAGATACTGGTGGCCAACCGCCTCGACCATTTCCACCGACACCAATTTATCGTAGCGGCCGGTCAGCGAGCGGTAGTCGGCAAGCAACACTTCAACGCGGCCCGCAAGCCCGGCGGCGGCCACCGCCCGGCGGGCGTATTCATACTGGGCTTTCGAGATGGTCGTCGTGGTCACCCGGCAACCGCAACGCTGTGCCGCAAAAATTGCCAGCCCACCCCAGCCTGTACCGATTTCCAGGAGATGATCGCTGGCAGTGAGGCTGAGTTTTCGGCAAAGACGCAGCAGTTTGGCCTCACTGGCCTCATCCAGGGTTTCTGCGCCGCTGTCGAATACGGCGGCGGAATACATCATGCGTTCATCAAGAAACAGACGGAACAGGTCGTCGCCCAAATCATAGTGTGCTTTGATGTTACGACGGCTGCCGTCCAGCGAATTGCGCCGCAGCGCATGCGCACAGGCGTTGACTATCGCGGCCGGAAGCGCCGCCTTTCCGTCCAACCGATCAAGCGCTTCGCGGTTGCGGGCCAGGATGCGTATCAAGCCAACCAAATCGTCACAGTCCCAGTGGCCGTCCATGTAACTTTCGCCCGCGCCCAAGGCACCGCCAAGCACCAGATTCCGGTAGAAGGCGTCGTCATGCACACGGATGTGTACCACCGACTCAGCAGCACCGAAGCGGGCGACACCCCTGCCATCGGCGATGCTGATGGTGCCGTGCTCAATGCCACCAAGGGCGCGATGCAGCGCAGCCCGCAACAGGCTCGCCATGAACGCGGGTCGAACCGCCAGGGGCCCCGTGGCGACCACCGATTGTTGGCCCGGCCTCTGATTGCCGCTTTGGTTTCGCATCGGCTAAAGAGAATGCTGTCTTGTTGGCCGCACAGGCTTTGCGGACTCGCAATGCTTGGCGGGATGGGCGTGGAACGGGGTTCGTTTGAGGAATAGCCGCCCGGCCTGCCAATAGATGCGCGCCAGTGTTTGTAAGCCCTGGGCAGGCCGGCGCAAGGCACCGCTCAACAGCTGGACACGGCTCAGCGGTGCCCCGCGCAAGGATAGACAGGCCGAAAAGGGTGCCGCGTCGCCGTCGAGACGCATCGCGATGCGTAACGTATTGCTCGACAGTTTCAGGCGCAGCACATATTCGCCGTCCATGGGCAGGAAGGGCGAAACGTGGAATTGTTTGGGGAACCGGAAGCTCTGCTCCGGCGAGCCCTGGGTGCCTCCCTCGGGCAGCAGCACATAGCAGTAACGTTCATCCCAAGGGGTGTTGTTGATGTCCACCAGGAGGGCCGCAAGCCGTTTTTCCAAAAAGCAAAAATAGAAGTTCACCGGGTTGAAGGAAATACCGAGCGAGCGCGGCTGCGTCAGCACGAAAATGCGGGTCGGAGTTAATCCGCTCATTGCATCCACTCGCCGCGACGGAGGCGGATGGATGGCATATGCCCGGCCCCGCTCTTTCCGGGTGTCTCGGCGGGCGCTCGGGGGTGCCCCGCGCTTGTCGGCAGGTTGGCGAGGTAGGCGCATCCGCCCACCCGTTGCCGGTTCGGCAAGCATGGCCCGAACCTCGGCGGGCGTCATCAGATGCCCCCGGTCCACCGAGGCAAGCAAGCGCGGCCGGAACACCGGCAGCGTTGAGACGCAATCAAGATCAACGTAGAGCATCCACACCGGGTAGCGAAAACCGTGGCGTTGCGGAGCGCGGCGGCTATGCGCCACCGTCCCTCGAAAACTCCTGTTTTCAAACATCGGCGCTATCTCTTGTTGCATCCATTAGCCTGCCTATCCCACCAAGGGCCGCGATGAGCGCACCGGATTGTGCCCCCGTGCGCGCGCAGGCAAGCGCAAAGCCAAGATCACGAACACCTCAAGCATGCATCCATTGTCGCAGACGGGTGGCCGCCTCAACACCGCTGCGGAAACCGTCCTCGTGAAATCCCCAACCGCACCAGGCACCGCAATACAGGGTGCGGAGCCGCGGGCCGATGCGCCCCAAACGCCGCTGCGCCGCCGCGACACCCACCGCAAAGATTGGGTGCCGGTAGTCGCGCTCCACCCAGACGCTACGCAACGGCCGATGCGGGTTCAGGGTGACAAAGAAGTGCGGCGCATCGGGTAGGCCCTGCAAACGATTCATCCAATAGGTGAACTCGTACCGCCCCCGCAAATCCACATGCACGTTCCAACTCGACCAGGCAGACGGGTTGGCCGGCATGACCGACGCATCCGAATGCAGCACGGCTCGATTCGGTTGGTAGGCTATGGCACCCAGTACAGACCGCTCTTCCCGGGTTGCGTCAACCAGCGCCAGTGCCTGGTCGCTGTGGCAGGCGATGATGACGTAGTCGAAGCGCTGCTCGTCGCGGTCGGTTGTCAGGACGGCGCCCGAGTCATCGCGACGCATGGAGCGCACCGGGCAGTGCTGGTGAATCGCGCCCCGGAAGGATTCGGCGAAGGCTTGGACATAGGTGTTGGAGCCACCCCGCAACACACGCCATTGCGGGCGTCCGCGCCACTTGGTCATGCCGTGGTTGACCATAAAGGTAGCCACATGGCCGATAGCCAGCTGACCGGCCTGCGGCGCCGACCAAAGCGCGGCGCACATGGGCAGCAGATGATGTTCGGCGAATGCCCTGGAATAGCGCTCGTCGCGCAGAAAGACGTGCAGCGGCCTCGCATCGTCGGCCGCAATGGTGCCCGCACGCCGATAGAAGCGACGAATGTCGTTCAACATGTTGAGAAACGCCGGCCGCACAAGGTTTCGGCGCTGACAAAAAAGAGCATTCAAACGAGCGGTGCCGTACTCCAACCCCTCGGCTCGACTCACGCCAAACGACATCTCCGTGGGTTGCGAGGCCAGGCCCAACTCATCAAGCCAACGAGAAAAGAGGGGGTAGTTGGGCCGGTTGAACACGATGAAACCCGAATCAATCGAATAGGCGCGGCCGTCCACGAGCAGCCTGTGGGTATCGGTATGGCCACCAAGCCGCGCCGCGGCCTCGAACAGGACGACATCCGCGAAGTCTTGGCATGCGTACGCCGCCGCCATCCCCGAAATGCCGCCGCCAACGATGGCTACGCGCACCTTAGCGCCCGCTCGCCGCCGGTTGGTCAGCTTGGATGCAGAACCCCATGCGAGTAGGGATTAGCCGCCTTGGGGATCCGGGGCGGTGCCTCGCCGGCCTGCCCGACGGGTGCTTGCGGCGGCCTGCGCCCCTTCGAGCAAAACGGCCTCGGGCGGGGTTTTCAGATCCCGCACAAGCCCAAACAGGGCCAGCAGTTTCAACCCCAGCCAACCGAGATCGAGTTGCCACCAATAGAAACCAAGGCGAGCGCTCGCCGCGTGCCGATGGTGATTGTTGTGCCAACCCTCGCCGAACGTGAGCAAGGCGAGCCAAGTATTGTTGCGGCTGCTATCGGCCGTTGCAAACCGCCGACGGCCAATACGGTGCGCCAACGAATTAACCAGGAAGGTTGCGTGCATCAGCACAACCGTCGGTATCACATAACCCCAAACCAACATTTGCCAACCGTTTGTATCGGGAAACAGGGGCCTCATCGCCTCGCCAAGCGCGAACATGGCCGCCGCATAAAACACCGGCGCGGCCAAATCGAAGCGATTGAGCCATACCAGTTCCGGGAAACTTGCCAAATCCCGAACCCGATACAAGGGGGTTCGGAAGTTACTCCGACACAGGAACCAGAACATGTGCGACCACCAAAAGCCCCGCGGCGACGAGTGCGGATCGGCGTCGGAATCCGTGTGGGCATGGTGCAGGCGATGCTGGGCGGCCCACCACAGGGGCCCGCGTTGGGTGGCGGCGGCACCCAAAAAGGCGAATACAAACTGCACAACGCGGTTTGTGCGAAAGGCGCGGTGCGCAAAATATCGGTGGTAAAAGGCGCTAATGGCAAAAATGCGCACCCCATAGGATGCCAAGGCCACGGCCAGGGCAATGCCACTCGCCCCCACCCAAATCGGTGCCAAGCAAGCCAGGTGCAGAGCGATGAACGGCGTGATGCGCAGCCAGGCAATCGATTCCGGATCGCGCATCGGCGACGCCTCGCCGACGGATGCGCGAGAGAACCGCTGCGCGGGTTGTTTGTTTGCTCTTGCAGAACGCTGTGCCACGTGCCCGATTACCGAATCGCTTACCGGCAAAAGATTCGATCCTCTGCCCAAAAGACCGCAATCCTGCCACAATCGTCCCTAATATTGGATATTTCACGCCAACAGGCCGGGACGAAGTTGCGGTTCGGCGGGGCTCCGCATTGCACCACAACCATTGCTGTGCGGCCATTCCATTGTGCAAGAGATGCATCCATGTTCGCCAACGAAGACTTTACCCGGCTTGCCGCCGAGGGCTACAACCGCGTACCCGTCGTATTTGAAACCTTCGCCGATCTCGATACACCCCTATCGGTCTATCTGAAAATCGCCCGAGGGCCCTACTCCTACCTGTTGGAATCCGCCCAAGGCGGCGAACGCTGGGGCCGCTATTCCATCATCGGGCTACCCTGCAAAACCGTGCTGAGGGTTGCGGGCCACCGGGTCCGGATAACCAACAACGGCAGCACCACCGAAGACTTGGCGGTAGAGGACCCGCTCGCCTTCGTAGAGGCGTTTCAAAGCCGCTATCGGGTGGCGCCGCTGCCGAACCTGCCCCGCTTTTACGGCGGCCTGGTCGGCTATTTCGGTTACGACTGTGTGCGCTATGTCGAGAAACGGCTACGCGATAGCACACCGCCAGACCCACTCGGCACACCCGACATCGTGCTGATGGTGTCCGAGGATGTCATCGTCTTCGACAATCTTAAGGGCCGCATGCAGCTCATCAGTCTGGTGGACCCGGCCGAACCAGACATTCTCGAAAGAACCAAAGCGCGGTTGCGCACAAGAGCCGCGGGGCTCACCAATTCCCTCCCCGGCAGCCCAATGCCGGGCCTGGCGGCCAACCCTATTGAGGAAAGCGACTTCGTCTCGGAATTCGGAGAAACGTCCTTCAAGGAGGCGGTGCGGCGTATCCGCAACTACACCTTGGCGGGCGATGTCATGCAGGTGGTGCTCGCCCAGCGAATGTCGATTCCCTTCCGCACCGACCCCGTCGATCTCTACCGTGCCCTGCGCAGTTTGAACCCGTCCCCCTACATGTACTTTATGGACCTGCGGGATTTCCAAATCGTCAGTTCCTCGCCGGAGATTCTCGCCCGCCTCGAAGACGGCATCGCCTTCAATCGGCCGCTGGCCGGCACCCGGCGTCGCGGCCGCACAGCGGAAGAGGACTTGGCCATGGAGCAGGAACTGCTTGCCGACCCGAAAGAGCGCGCCGAGCACCTCATGCTGATCGACCTGGGCCGCAACGACCTCGGCAAGGTGTGCGAAACCGGCTCCGTGCAAGTAACCGAGCAATTCGCCATCGAGCGCTATTCCCATGTCATGCACATCGCCAGCCATGTGACGGGCAAGCTGCGCGATGACAAAACCGCCATGGATCTGCTGCGCGCCACACTGCCGGTGGGCACCCTTTCCGGTGCGCCGAAGATTCGCGCCATGGAAATCATCGACGAGTTGGAACCCGTGAAGCGCGGGGTTTACGGTGGTGCCGTGGGTTATCTCGCCTGGAACGGCAATATGGATACCGCCATCGCTATCCGCACCGCGGTGGTCAAGGACGGCAAACTCCATATTGAGGCCGGCGGCGGCGTGGTCGCCGACTCGATTGCGCGGCTGGAATGGAAGGAAAGCCTGAACAAGGGCCGCGCCATCTTCCAGGCGGCGGCCATGGCCGCTTCCGGGTTCGCGACCCTCGAATAGCGGCCGCGTGCCATTGCGACGGCACAGCGGCCCCGACCAAAACAGACCGGAACCCCAACCATGCTCCTGATGATCGACAACTACGATTCCTTCACCTACAACGTCGTACAGTATCTTGGTGCCTTGGGTGCCGATGTAACCGTAAGGCGCAACGACGAAATATCACTGGAACAGATTGGGGCCCTGGCGCCAAAAGGCATCGTCATCTCGCCCGGCCCCCGTACCCCGAACGAAGCCGGTATTTCGCTGCAAGCTGTGCGCGTCTTCGGGCCAAAGACGCCGTTGCTCGGCATTTGCCTTGGGCACCAAAGCATCGGCCAAGCCTTCGGCGCCAAGGTGTTGCGCGCCAGGGCCGTCATGCATGGCAAAACCTCCCTGATTCATCATGCTGGACAGGGCCTCTTCGCTGGCCTGCCGAATCCACTGGAGGCCACCCGCTACCATTCGCTGATCGTCGCCCGCGACAGCCTGCCCGACTGCCTGGAGGTGACCGCCTGGACGGAACGCGACGGCGAATTTGACGAGATCATGGGCGTGCGCCATCGCGAATATCCCATTGAAGGGGTACAGTTCCACCCGGAATCCATTTTCACAAAGGCAGGGCAGGCGCTGCTGGGCAATTTCCTCAATAGGATCGAATGAATGCGCATTGAACAAGCCCTGCAACGCCTCTTTGACGGCGGCAACCTCAGTCAGTCGGAAACCGGCCTGGTATTTCGTCAGGTCATGTCCGGCCAGGCGACGCCCGCGCAAATCGGTGGCCTGCTGGCCGCGCTGCGGGTCAAGGGCGAAACACCGGAGGAAGTGGCGGGTGCCGCACAAACCATGCGTGCATTGGCCACGCGGGTAGAGGTCGATGCCCCCAATCTAATCGACACCTGCGGCACCGGCGGCAGCGGCTTAAAACTGTTCAATATCTCAACGGCCGCCGCTTTCGTCGCGGCGGCGGCGGGGGCGCACGTCGCCAAGCACGGCAATCGCAAGATGACGAGTTTCAGCGGCAGCGCCGATGTGCTCGAAGCAGCGGGTGCCAACATCGGTATCAAGCCGGCCCAGGTTGCCCATTGCATCAAGGAAGTCGGTGTCGGTTTCATGTTTGCCCAAGCCCATCACGGTGCCATCAAATACGCCGCCCCGGTGCGCCGGGAACTCGGCGCGCCAACCTTGATGAATGTGCTCGGACCCCTGACCAATCCCGCCGGTGCCCGGCGTCAGGTACTGGGCGTATTCGCCGCCCGTTGGCAGCGCACCGTCGCCGAGGTGGCCAAGCTGCTCGGTGGCGAACATGTGCTGGTGGTACACAGCCGGGGCCTTGACGAAATCTCGCTAAACGGTGCGAGTCGCGTATGTGAACTGAAGACGGGGCAAATCAGCGAGTACGACATTGCGCCGGAAGACTTCGGCATCGCCGGCCGGAGTATCGAAGCATTGCGCGCCGACTCGGTGGAGGCCAGTTTGGCACTCTTTCAGGAAGCGCTAACCCGCCCCGACTCGGCCGCTGCGGATGTGGTCTCGCTGAACGCCGGCGCCGGAATCTACGCCGCCGGGCTGGCCACAAGCCTCGCCAATGGCGTCACCATGGCCCAGGACGCCATCGCTTCGGGGCTGGCCAAAGAACGCCTGGATGAGTTTGTGCGCATCACCAGCTTGATGAGCGAAGCTTGACCCATAACAACATGACCATCCTGGATGAAATCCTGCGGCACAAGCGAACCGAGGTGGAGCGCCGCAAAGACACTCGCCCATTAGCCGTGCTCCGCGAGGCGGCGGACCGGCAAGCCAGTCCCCGTGGTTTCGTCAACGCCCTGCGACAACGGGTGGCCGCGAACGAAGCGGCCGTGATTGCGGAGCTCAAGAAGGCGTCGCCCAGCAAAGGCATCATACGCCATGATTTCGACCCGCCGACCATTGCGCGCGGCTACGCGGACGCCGGTGCCACCTGCCTGTCGGTGCTAACGGACGAGAAGTACTTTCAGGGTAGCGATGCCTATCTGTGCGCGGCGCGCGATGCCGTTGCCATACCGGTGCTGCGCAAGGACTTCACCATCGACGAATATCAAGTCTACGAGGCGCGCGCACTCGGCGCCGATTGCATTCTACTGATCGTGAGCGCGTTGTCCCCCGCTCAACTCGAGGGCTTGTACGACCTCGCCATCGGCCTGGGGCTCGACGCCTTAATTGAAGTGCATGATCAACGGGAGTTGGATCTGGCGTTGTCGCTGGCACCCTTGCTGATCGGCATCAACAACCGCAATCTGCAGACCTTTGCAACCAGCCTGCAAACCACACTGGACCTGTTGGGTGCGATTCCCGATGACGTCTGTGTGGTTACGGAAAGTGGCATCCATCAAAAACAGGATGTGCGCACGATGCTCGACCGGGGTGTCTACGCTTTCTTGATCGGGGAAGCCTTCATGCGCGCTCCGGCCCCCGGAACGGCATTACGCAACCTGTTCGGCTGGTAGGAGCCTCAGATGCGATAGGTGGTTTCCGTCATAACCCGTGAAAGCAGCGTCATCGCCTGACGGACGGATTCCGGGAATGCCGTCCCGCCCATCGCCAGGGCCGCTGAGCCATGCCCCGCCTCCTCCTCGCGCATCCGCTCGACAATCGCGCGACTTTTCGCATCCTCCGCCGGTAGTGCCTGCAAATGGCGTTCAAGGTGTTTGCATACCTGGTCTTCGGTAGCCTCCACAAAACCGAGGCTCAGCTTGTCTCCCAGCAGCCCCGCAACCGCCCCCATCGCGTAGGAGGCCGCGTAAAAAAGCGGATTCAAGCGGCTCGGGGCACTGCCCAATTGCTCAAGCCGCTCACCGCACCAGGCAAGGTGGTCGGCCTCCTCATTGGCCGCGTTGAGATGGCGTTCGCGTACCGACGGCTCGCGAGCCGTTAACGCCTGGCCTTCGTAGAGCGCTTGGGCACAGATCTCACCGGTGTGATTAACACGCATCAGCCCGGCGGCATGAGCGCGTTCCTGGTCGCTCAACGCCGCTTCCGCAACCGCTGCGGCAGGGCTTTCACGCGCCTCGCCGCGCACACCGGCCAAGGTCCTAAGCGCCCGGTCGAAGCGGCTGATCGTCTCGTCAAGCAAAGTTTGGATCATTGGTGCTGTACCTATATTTGGGGGCCTAACCAGGTGGGTTTGGACCTACGGCCTCGGTAAAGTTACACCGCGCTGTCCTTGGTATTTGCCGTCGCGGTCTCGGTACGAGACTTCGCAGCGCTCGTCGGATTGGAAAAACACCATCTGGGCCGCGCCCTCATTGGCGTAGATTTTCGCTGGCAGATTCGTGGTGTTGGAAAACTCCAGGGTAACATGGCCCTCCCACTCGGGTTCCAAGGGCGTCACATTGACGATGATGCCGCAGCGCGCATAGGTGGACTTGCCGAGGCAGATGGTCAGCACGTCTCGGGGAATGCGGAAATACTCAACCGTGGAGGCCAAGGCGAAGGAATTTGGCGGGATGATGCAGGTTTCGTTCGTTATATCCACAAAGCTGCGCTCATCGAACGCCTTGGGATCGACCGTCGCCGAATAAATGTTGGTGAAGACCTTGAACTGCGATGCACAACGCACATCGTAGCCGTAACTTGATGTGCCGAACGAAATCACCTTGCCGCGCTCGCTCTGGCGCACTTGTTGCGGTTCAAAGGGCTCGATCATGCCCCGCACCGCCATCTCCCGTATCCAGCGGTCGGACTTAATACTCATCGGGGAACAACCCCGGAGAGGCGTTGCCTCGAACCGACAAGATAGCGGCCGTCGGCTTGACAGTGACTCATCTGCTCACTTCATCCGCAAAAATAAAGAAACGGCACACTAGTCGTCGCTCATGCCAATGGCAGGCTGTGCCGGTGCGTCCATCGCCCACAGCCGTGCGGCCATATGGCGCGCGCCGTCCCGGTAGAGGCGGCCGGTCAGGCCATCCGGGTCCGCCGCCACGGTGGGTTTGCCGCCGTCGGCCTGCTCGCGGATGTGCGATGCCAGAGGCAACTCGCCCAACAGCGGCACCCCGAACTCGCCAGCCACCCGCTCGCCGCCACCGGCACCGAAAAGATGGCTCAATTCGCCGCACTTGGGGCAGGCGTAGAGGCTCATGTTTTCCACCACGCCGAGTACCGGGATATCCACCTTGCGGAACATCTCGATGCCCTTTCTGGCATCAAGCAGGGCGATATCCTGGGGCGTGGTGACGATGACGGCCCCGGAAACCGGAACCTTTTGCGACAACGTCAATTGAATATCACCCGTGCCCGGCGGCATATCGACAACAAGGTAGTCGAGTTCCCCCCAATCGGTTTGCATGAGCAATTGCTGTAGGGCGCCGGTGGCCATGGGTCCGCGCCACACCATAGGCGTATTTTCCTCCACCAGAAAGCTCATCGACATGGTTTTCAAGCCGTGCGCGCGAATGGGCACAAACTGCTTCCCGTCCTTGACTTCCGGTCGCCGGCCCGAGGCAACACCGAGCATCATGCCCTGGCTTGGGCCATAGATATCGGCATCGAGCAACCCCACCCTGGCACCCTCCCGGTCGAGTGCCAAGGCCAGATTCACCGCCGTGGTGGACTTGCCGACGCCACCTTTGCCGGATGCCACCGCGATCACATGGCGCACCTCGGCGAAACCCCGCGCGGCCGGCGGATCGAACCGAACTTCCAAGGTGAGATTGTCGCTGTTCAGAAAGGTTCGCAGTTGCTCGCTCAGCCGATCGCGCATTCCCCGGGCGGGATAGCCGAGCGCGACCGACACCCGATTGCCGCTCGACAGCACCCGGGCACCGAGGCTGAGCCAAGTCTGCTTGAGATAAGGGTCTGTGAACTGCTCGATTTTCATACTGCGGCAGGCGCCGCCGGGCCCGGCCCATGCATGCATGAACATGGCGCGGCCAGCAAGAGTAATGAAAAAAACGCGGGACATGCGGCGTAAGGGCGCACACGGGCACACTTGCGGGTACTTCCTGTACGCGGCGGGAGCAAGCCCGGTGTCTTCGCCGCTATTGAGGGCCGCAGTCGTTCATTCATGGATAGGTCGGGCTCGCTGCCGGAGGCTGGCCATTATAGGGATGCTCAAGCGCTTGCGGTATAGTGCGCGCCCTCACCCGAAACCGGCATAAATCCACCATGAGCCGCCGCATACTGGTCACCAGCGCCCTGCCCTACACCAACGGTGCCATCCATCTCGGGAACATGTTCGAGCAAATTCAAACCGATATCTGGGTGCGCTTCCAGAAATTGCGCGGACACTCTTGCATCTACGTCTGCGCCGACGACACCCACGGCACCGGCACCATGCTGAAGGCGGAAGCGGAAGGCGTCGAGCCCGAGGCGCTAATCGAGACCATGCGGCGGCAGCATGTACGCGATTTTCAAGGCTTTCTTATCGAGCATGACAACTACCACTCCACCCACTCCGAGGAAAATCGCCGGCTTTCCGAGCGCATATACCAACGTCTGGTCGACGCGGGGCTGATCTTTACCCGGGATGTCGAGCAACTCTACGACCCCGAGCGCAAGATGTTTCTCGCCGACCGTTTTGTGAAAGGCACCTGCCCGCGCTGCGGGGCGGAAGATCAGTACGGCGACAACTGCGATGCCTGCGGTGCCACCTACGACGCGACCGAGTTGCGGAACCCGCGCTCGCTAATCTCCGGCGCTCAACCCGAGCTGCGCCGCTCGCCGCACTATTTCTTTGATCTGCCGCAATACGCCGATTTCCTGAAAGCCTGGACGCGCAGCGGCACCGTGCAGCCGGAAGTGGCCAACAAGCTCGCCGAATGGCTCGACGCGGGGTTGCGCGCCTGGGATATATCGCGGGATGCGCCCTACTTCGGGTTTCTGGTTCCCGGTACCACCGACAAATACTTCTACGTTTGGATGGATGCCCCCGTGGGCTACATGGCCAGTTTCAAGAACCTGCTGGACGCCCGGGGCGAAGACCTTTTTGATGCGTATTGGGCAACGGATGCCGCAGAACGAACCGAAGTACATCACTTTATCGGCAAGGACATCGTCAACTTCCACGCACTGTTCTGGCCGGCGGTGCTCGACGGCGCGGGCTTTCGCACGCCGACCCGCATCCACGCGCACGGGTTCATCACCGTCAACGGCGCCAAGATGTCGAAGTCGCGGGGCACCTTCATCAGTGCCGCCACCTATCTGGACTATTTGGATCCGGAATGCCTGCGCTATTACTACGCGACCAAATTGAACGGCACCATCGACGATTCGGACATCAATTTCGACGATTTTGTGCAGCGCGTAAACAGTGATCTGGTGGGCAAGGTGGTGAATATTGCAAGCCGTTGCGCGGGCTTTATCGGCAAGCATTTTAATGGCCGGTTATCGCCGGACTTGCACGACAAGGCGCTCATGCGGCGTTTCGTGGCGGCAAGCGAAGAGCTCGCGGGCCACTACGAGAACAGCGACATAGCCAGAGGCGTTCGCATCATCACCGAGCTCGCCGATCTCGCCAATCAATACATTGCCCGCCACGAACCCTGGAAACTGGCCGGGCAACCGGATCGGCGGGCGGAAATGCAGGCCATTTGCAGCCAGGGTATCAACCTGTTTCGTGTTCTCGCCATCTATCTGCAACCCATCGTGCCGCGCATGGTCGAAACCGCCCGAGCGTTCCTCGGTGTCGCACCCTTTACCTGGGAAGACATCGATAAACCGCTGCTCGCCCATCGGATCGGCAAATTTCGGCCTCTATTCAAGCGCATGGACAGGAAGGATTTGGACAAGGTGGTGGAGGCGTCGCGAAGCGAAGCGAATCAAACGAGCCAGCCAAGCGCAAAGGCCGGCACCGGCGCGCAAGCCAAGGCGGCATCCTCGCCCTCGCCAAGCGATGCATCAACCCATGTTGCCGGCTCCTCAACAAGCGGCTCCGGGGAAGGCGGTCAGGGCGGCAAATCGCCTGCGGTGGCCGAGACCGATCAGAACCAGATCTCGATCGAGGATTTCGCCAAGATCGAGCTGAGGGTGGCATCGGTGGTCGCCGCCGAGGCGGTCGAGGGGGCCGATAAGCTGCTGCGGCTCACCGTCGATTTGGGGGAAGAGCAGCGTCAAGTGTTTGCCGGTATCAAATCCGCCTACCAAGAGCCGGACAAGCTGGTCGGGCGCCTCGTGGTCGTGGTCGCCAATCTGGCACCGCGCAAAATGCGTTTCGGCACCTCCGCGGGCATGGTGCTGGCGGCCGGCCCCGGCGGTGCGGACATATTCCTGATAAGCCCGGACGAGGGTGCCACTCCGGGCATGGCTGTGCGATGAAATGAGTGAACTTGGGCTTATTCTTGTTGGCGCGTTGCTGGTCAACAATTTCGTGCTCGCCCAATTTCTGGGGCTTTGCCCGTTTATGGGCGTGACCAAAAGCCTTTCCAGCGCCTTGGCAATGGGGCTGGCAACCACCTTCGTGCTGACCCTCTCGGCAACCGTTTGCTTTCTGGTTTACCACGGGCTGCTGGTGCCGCTCGGCCTGACCTGGCTGAACATCATCGTGTTCATCGTGGTTATCGCCGGTGTGGTGCAGTACACCGAGCTGTACCTACGGGCAGCCAGCCCGCTGCTGCACGGCAGCCTCGGTATCTACTTGCCGCTCATCACCACCAATTGCGCCGTGCTCGGCGTGGCGCTGTTGGCGGTTGGCGGCAACCTGACGCTCGCCGGCACCATTATTTTCAGTGCGGGCGCGGCGGCCGGTTTCGCGCTGGTGATGGTGCTGTTCGGGGCCGTCCGCGAACGGCTTGAAGGCGCGGATGTGCCCGCCCCGTTCAAGGGTGCGCCCATCGCTCTGATCACAGCGGGCATCATGAGCCTCGGCTTCATGGGCTTTGTTGGTTTGGATGTATGATTGGGGCGGGAGACGAACGATAGCGGGAGAATATCGATAGGCTGCCGGTCTTTATTTTTGCGAGCAAGCTGAGCCAAACGGGTGGAGATCGTCTCAATCATTGCCGTGCTGGGCGGACTCGTGCTCATCATCGGTTGGCTGCTGTTGTCCGCACAGGCCCGGCTCAGGGATAACGGCAGCGAACTGATTGATGCCATTGATGCCCTGCTGCCGCAAACGCAGTGCGCCCAATGCGGCTATCCGGGCTGTCGGCCATACGCCGAGGCGGTGGCCAACGGGGCCGCTATCGATCTTTGCCCCCCGGGCGGTGAGGCTACTTGCAAAGCCCTACAAAGGTTGCTTGGCCGCGACGGGGGCACGGCGCCGCTCAATTCCGAGCCGCAACTTGCCCGTATTCGGGAACGGGAGTGTATCGGCTGCTTTTTCTGCATCCGCGCCTGTCCCGTGGATGCCATCATTGGTGCGCCGGGGTTCATGCATACGGTTATCGAGGCGGAATGCACCGGCTGCGAACTGTGCGTACCGGCCTGCCCGGTTGATTGCATCGACCTCATAAATTACGACGCAAAAACAACCAACCCAATACAACAGGATTCCGGAGTGGATGAGAACCAAGCACCCGCCCCCGCTACGCCCTGCATCGGCTGCAACCGTTGCGAACCCGTCTGCCCCGTCGAACTCGCACCCCAAGAATTGCTGTGGCTGAGCAACGCCAAAAAATGGCGGTCCGTCCAAGCACTGGGGCTTGAACGCTGTGTCGAATGCCGCCTCTGCGACCGGGCCTGTCCGAGCCATATCCCGCTCGCGGCCACCTTTGCCCGAAGCAAACAGACGCTTGCCCAGGCAACGGCCAAACGGGCACGGGCGGCATATGCGAAATCTCGACACGAGGCACGCACCGCTCGGCTTGCCGCCGCACGGAAGACCAGCCAAGCACGCCGCGCCGCTCGCCTCGCCCGTCGGGTGCATCCGGCCAAACCGGCAGAAGCGCAATGCTAGGAGATTGCGCCATAGGCATTCGCGGCTGCGCATGAGCGCTGTCGCGACAACCAGCAATCGCATCATGTGGGTGGTGGCTTTGGCGCTCGCGCCCGGATTTATCGTGCTGTCCTGGTTCTATGGGTGGGGTTATCTGTGGAATCTGCTGATCGCTTTGCCGATGGCCTATGCATTGGACTTCCTGTGCCGATATCTGCGCGGCTGGCGCTGGCATGTGCAAAGCCATCAGCAAAGCGCAACTCAAATCACAGGTAAAACCACTCCGGAATGCACGGATTCCTCGCGTCAAAAATCGATGCCCCGCCTTGATGGCTCCATTCTGGTCGGCACCGCAATCCTCATCTTGTCCCTGCCGCCGCATATGCCTTGGCATGTGCTCTGCGTGGCCAGCACCGGCATGATCGTGCTCGCCCGCCAGCTGTATGGCGGTCTTGGCCACAATATTTTCAATCCGGCCATGGTGGGCTATGTGCTGGCGCTGGTTTGCTTTCCGGCAGCGCTCGCGGTCTGGCCACCGCTGGTCGACGGGCACACGGGCGCGACCGCTCTGACGGCATTCAAATATCGGGAGGGATTAACCGCGGCCGAGGTTTACGCGGCAAGCCCCGCCTTCGGCGAACGCGGCGGCTTGGGCTGGGAATGGGCGAACATCGCCTTCGCCGGCAGCGGCCTGGTGGTCGCCGGTCTGGGGCTGCTGGCTTGGCGGGTAGCACTTGGATTTCTCCTGGTGCTGGGCGCGCTCGCGGTGCTCTTCTACGATGGCGGGAGTTCGCGCAGCGCGGGTTCGCCGCTTTTTCACTACCTCTCGGCGGGAACCCTGTTGGCGGCATTTTTTGTCGTAACCGACCCTGTGACGCATCCCGGCCACCCATTGGGGCAATGGCTTTTCGGTGCCCTCGTGGCAGGCATCGCCTTCGCCATTCGGGTCTGGGGGGGCTACCCGGACGGCATCGCCTTCGGCGTGCTCATCGCCAACGCCGCCACGCCCTTCCTTGATGCGCTGGCGCGCGGGCGGGTACGCGGCTGATGCGGCAGGTTAAGCCACTGCTGAGCCTGGCCGCTATCGGCGCACTGTGCGCGCTTCTGCTGGCGGGCACGCACAGCTTGACGGCGGACGCTATCCGCGCCAATCGCGACGCGGCCAGTTGGCAACTGGCGTTCGAACTCGCCGGGGGGCCATTCCCAACCGAGGGGTTAAGCTGGCAAGACGATCAATTGGCGCTACCGAACGGCTTGCGGTTGCGGCGCGCATCCGTGCCGGGCTACGCCGGGCCAATCGAGTTGCTGGTGGCGTTGCCGCCGGCGGCGGCAGGCGTCCTGCCGGTTGGCGTGCGCGTAACCAAACATCAGGAGACACCGGGGATCGGCGATTTTATCGAGGTATCCCGCAGTTCCTGGATTCTGCAATTTTCCAATCGGCCACCGGCGCAGGTGGACGCGGTCACCGGTGCCACCATTACCAGCGAGGCAATCAGGCGCGGCCTATCAACCCTGCCGCAAGCACCGGACTCCCCAGCCTTGCGCGACGACGCACACAACACCGCCAGCGGCTTGCCATGAGTACCGCCACCTTCACCAGCGCCGCTATTGAGCGTAACCCCGCCTGGGCACAGCTGCTTGGCCTCTGCCCGCTGCTCGCGGTCAGCAACAGCCTGGTCAACGCGCTCGGGCTCGCGCTGGCAAGTGGCTTCGTGATGCTGGGCGCAAGTTTGACGATTGCATCGGCGCGCCGGTGGATTCCACAGGCCGCGCGCCTGCCCTGTTTCGTGCTGGTCATCGCCACATTTACCACCATCAGCGTGTTACTGCTGGAAGCCTATGCCTTTGAGCTGTACCTGCGGGTGGCGCTATTCATCCAAATTATCGTGTCGAATTGCATGATTCTAGGGCGTATTGAAGCCTTCGCCAGCCGCCAACCACCCGGACAAGCCGCTTTGGACGCGCTCGGCACGGCCTGCGGATTCGCTATCGCGCTCATCGTGCTCGGTGGCGTGCGCGAGGTGCTCGGCGCGGGCACGCTGTTCGCCGGGTTGGAGCAGTTACTCGGCCCCGGTTTCGATGCATGGACCATCCAATTCACGCCAAACGGCGGATTGCCGGTGGTCTTGCTGCCTCCGGGTGCCTTCATTGTGGCGGGACTGCTGCTCGGGGCCGCCAATTGGATGCGCGGGGGCCGAACATGAACAAGGCAAAACGCACACGGATATTCGAGCGGCTGCAAGCCAAGAATCCCAAGCCAACGACGGAACTGCGCTACCAAACGCCCTTTGAACTGCTGGTTTCGGTCATCCTTTCCGCGCAAGCGACGGACGTCAGCGTCAACAAGGCGACGGCGGCACTTTTCCAAGTTGCCAACCGGCCGCAAGCGCTGCTGGAATTGGGTGTTGATGGGCTACGCGGCTACATCAAAAGCATTGGGCTGTTCAATACCAAAGCCGCCAACATCATCGAAACCTGCCGCATCCTCATCGACCGGCACGACGGTGAGGTGCCCCAAGACCGCGCCGCCCTCGAGGCCCTGCCCGGCGTCGGGCGGAAAACCGCCAACGTTGTGCTCAATACCGCTTTCGGCCAGCCGACGATGGCCGTGGACACCCATATCTTCCGCGTGGCCAATCGTACCCGCCTAGCCCCGGGCAAAAACGTCCGCGAAGTTGAGGAGCGTTTGCTGCGCTGGATTCCAAAACCCTTCCTCAAGGACGCCCACCATTGGCTCATCCTGCACGGCCGCTACGTCTGCACGGCCCGCAAACCCGATTGCGGGGTCTGCTTGATTGAGGATTTGTGTGAATTTCCGGATAAGGCGTAGCGCGCCTGTCTCAGCAACCGCATAGAGCGAGAGAGGGTTGTACACTTTGCCACAGACACCGCTCCATGCGGTTATTTGAGCGGTCGTGTATCAGCAACCCGGAAGCCCGGTGACCGACATCCTCACCCCGGAACAACGCAGCCGAGTCATGTCTCGCATCCGCAGTCGAGACACGGTGCCCGAAATGGCGGTGCGACGGCTCGTACACAGCATGGGATACCGCTATCGGCTGCACCGCCTTGACCTGCCCGGCACACCGGACCTGGTGTTCGGCCCGCGCCGCAAGGTCATTTTCGTACACGGTTGTTTTTGGCACCTGCACGAGGGTTGCCCACAGGCGCGGATGCCGAAGTCGCGCCTGGATTTCTGGGGGCCGAAGTTGGCAGGCAACCGACTGCGCGACCAACGCAACCGAAACGAGTTGGAGCGCCTTGGCTGGGATGTAATGGTTATCTGGGAATGCGAGGTAAAGCAGCCGGAGTCGTTGCCAAGCAGAATCCAAGCGTTTCTGGAATCCGGCCATGCATCCGTTTGAGTTTTCCGCTCACCACTCAAGCGGTACGCTTAAATATCAGGCTAACGCCTGCGGAAGTCGCGAAAGCGAAAATCCGCAGGCTCCTGGGGGCGCAAACAGCATATGCAAGCCATCCTAACCATTGGCGGCTCGGACAGCAGCGCCGGGGCGGGCATTCAAGCCGACATTAAAACCATCGCGGCCAACGGCGCCTACGGGCTCTCGGCCATAACCGCCGTCACGGCCCAACATGCCCAAGGGGTCATCGCCTCCATGCCGGTACCGCCAGAAATCGTTGTCGCTCAAATAACGGCCGCGTTCGAGGCGTTCGACATCGCGGCGGTCAAAAGCGGTATGCTCGTTGAGCGCCATTGCATAACCGCCGTTGCCGAAGCGCTACGCCACCGGGGCACGCCCCATTACATCCTCGACCCGGTGATGAACGCCAGTTCCGGCCATCCCCTGCTGGCAGGCGATGCGGTAACCGCCCTGCTTGACGAATTGGCACCGATGGCGACATTGGTGACGCCCAACGTGCCGGAACTTGAACGCATGACGGGGCAATCCGTCAACACCTTGAACGACGCCAAGAGGGCGGCGAAACTGCTGCTCGACCGCGGCTGCCAAGCCGTGCTGGTCAAGGGCGGCCATCTCGCAGCGGCACCGGCGACCGACCTGCTGCTCACACAAGACGGCGAACGGCTCTTTCCGGGTCAACCCATACGCATCGCCGGTGCCAGCGGCACCGGCTGCACCCATGCGGCGGCCATCGCCACCCACTTGGGCAAGGGTGCGAACCTGACGGAGGCCATCGGCAAAGCGAAACGCTACGTTACCGACACCATCCGCTACGGGCCAGCGATTGGCGAGGGCCCCGGCCCCATGCATCACTTCCACGCTTTTAGCCCGGTCGATTAAGGCCCGGAGTGTGACTTGAAGACCATCCCCCGCCTACAGATCATCACCGATGAAACCGTACAATCGCGATTCAGTCATGCCGAACTGGCACGGTTTGCCGTTCAGGGTGGTGCGGATGCCGTGCAGTTCCGTGAAAAACGGCCACTTACCACCCTGACATTGATTGAATCCGCAACACCGCTAGTCGATACCTGCATCGCCGCGGGGGCACTGCCCGTCATTGACGACCGCGCCGATGTTGCGCTGCGGCTCGGTGGCAGAGCCGTACACCTCGGTCGTCAAGACCTCGACGCGGCCAGTGCCCGCAAAATCCTAGGGGAATCGGCAATCATCGGGGGGACGGCGAATTCCTACGAAGAGGCGGAGGCGGTCTGGCAAACCGAGGTTGATTACCTGGGCGTCGGCCCCGTCTACGGCACCTCATCAAAAGCCAACCCGGCACCGGAAATGGGCTTGGCAACCCTGGCGCGAATCGTCTGTGATTGCCCCAAGCCCGTCATTGCCATTGGCGGTGTGACAGCAAGCCGCATCGGTGAAATTCTGCGCACCGGTGTCCACGGAGTGGCCGTCTTGTCCTTCGTGGCCACCGCCAACCGCCCGGAAGAAGCCGTGCGCGCCTGCGCGGATGCAATGCAAGCGGCGCTCGCGAATACCGGATGATGAGCGGTGCTGGTGGCGGGCATGGCGCGGGCCAACACCTTCGATGGTGCTGGTGGCGGGCCATCCTCCAGTCGTTGCGCCTGTAATCGCCGCATCGCTCAATAGCGACAGCGATCAAAGGACGATGGGCCGACAATGGCCGTAATGAAAGTTCAAGCAGCCCCCAAACTCTACATCATTGCCGATCTCGACCACGTCGGTAGCGCCGAGGCGCTGCATCAATATCTTTTGCAACTCGGCGAAGCCGCCCGTCGGTTTGTATCGCAACTTGCTATTCAGGTGCGCGCGAAAAATGCGACGGACGAGGCGTTTGAGCGCATCGCCCGTGCGGCTCGCCGCCAGGTTGGCGGGGAGGCCCTGCTGGTCTTGAACGGCTCCGCAAAGTCAGCCGTGGCCTTTGGCTACGACGGTGTGCATTGGCCGCAGTCGCGGATTCCCGAACAACCAACCGTTTCGGCAGCACCTGCTTTCAGAAGCGCCGCCGTTCACTCCCTAACGGCCATTCACCAGGCCGAGCGCGGCCAAGCAACCGCCCTGGTTTACAGCCCGGTGTTTAGCCCAACCTGGAAGTCTGCACAACCAACCGGATTAGCCGCACTATCAGAGGCCGCACGCGCATCGCGCCTGCCCGTTTACGCCCTTGGTGGCATCACCCCGGATCGGATTGGGGCCTGCCGAGCGGCCGGTGCCTACGGAGTCGCCGTATTATCCGGCCTTGCCGACTCCGAATGTCCCGTCAACGCCTGCGCGCGCTATCTGGAAAAGCTTGGTTAATCCGCCGCTCGGCACACAGGATGCGGATAACCGCGACACGACCAAGGGCCGGGTTGTGTATCAGTTTGAATTGATTTGGATTTGGAGATTGCGCCAACTGTGGCGTTCCGTGGTCGAAAAACTCAAACCGTGACATGACCAAGGGCCAACCTCACTGGCACACAACCACAAAACCCCTCTATACTCCCGCACTGTCGGGGTGCCAATCGGCTGAGACGCATTGCGAACCCGTAGAACCTGATCCGGCTAATTCCGGCGTAGGGAACAGCCCCCGACGACAAGAGCGACGGCGGGCTAGTTGCAATTTTCGGCATTCGCGAGGCCATGCGAGCCAGGGCTTTCGCAATGCGGGAATGGCAAGCCGGCCCGCCACAAAAGCGCTACCTCGCGCAATATGGCAACAACAACCGGGGGCACCATGTCCGAACAAACAATCCTGTCCGAAGCGGCTGAACTCGACGCTGAAATGCTGGCGCCGCTGCCGAAGTCCAAGAAAATTTACATTTCGGGGGGTGACGATGTCCGGGTAGCCATGCGTGAAATCGCACTCTCGCCCACATCGGCACAGAGATCCGGCGACCAGGCGGCCCCGCAATTAACGCCCAACCCGCAATTGCGCGTCTACGACACCTCCGGCCCCTACACCGACCCGGCCATTGCGGTCGATGTACGCACCGGCATCCCGAGGCTTCGCGAAAGCTGGATTCTGGCGCGGGGCGACACGGAACCCCTAGCCGGGTTCAGCTCCGCCTATACCCGCTCCAGAAATACCGACAAGGGGCTCGCCCAGTTGCGGTTCGCGCATCTGCGCACGCCCCGGCGCGCACTACCGGGCAGGAACGTTACCCAATTGCACTACGCCCGCGCCGGTGTTGTAACACCGGAGATGGAGTACATCGCCGTGCGCGAGAATCTGGCGCGAGCCAATCCCGCCTACAACCCGCAACAGCACCCGGGTGAAAATTTCGGTGCCCGCACAATATACGAAATCACCCCCGAATTCGTGCGCGAAGAGGTCGCGGCCGGCCGCGCCATTATCCCCAACAACATCAACCATCCCGAATCGGAGCCGATGATTATTGGTCGCAATTTTCTGGTGAAAGTGAACGCAAACATCGGCAACTCGGCGGTGACCTCAAGCATTGATGAAGAGGTTGAGAAGATGGTTTGGGCCACCCGTTGGGGTGCCGATACCGTGATGGATCTTTCCACCGGCAGGAACATCCACGAAACCCGCGAGTGGATTGTGCGCAATTCGCCGGTGCCCATCGGCACGGTGCCCATCTATCAAGCCCTGGAAAAAGTCGGTGGCATCGCCGAGGAACTCAGTTGGGAACTCTATCGCGACACACTCATTGAACAGGCGGAACAGGGTGTTGACTATTTCACCATCCACGCTGGTGTGCTGCTGCGCTATGTGCCACTCACCGCAAGGCGCACCACCGGCATTGTCAGCCGCGGCGGCTCCATCATGGCCAAGTGGTGCCTGGCCCACCATCGCGAGAGCTTCCTCTACGAGCACTTCGAGGAAATCTGCGAAATCATGCAAGCCTACGACGTCGCTTTTTCGCTCGGCGATGGCCTGCGCCCCGGTTCGATCGCCGATGCCAACGATGCCGCGCAGTTCGCGGAACTCGAAACCTTGGGGGAACTTACACAACTCGCCTGGAAACAGGATGTGCAGACCATGATCGAGGGCCCGGGGCACGTACCCATGCAACTCATCAAGGAGAACATGGAAAAGCAACTCGAATGCTGCGACGAGGCACCGTTCTACACCCTGGGCCCGCTGACCACCGATATCGCACCGGGTTACGACCACATCACCTCGGCCATCGGCGCGGCGATGATTGGCTGGTACGGCTGCGCGATGCTCTGCTACGTCACGCCAAAAGAGCATTTGGGCCTACCGGACAAGGAGGATGTACGCGAGGGCATTGTCACCTACAAGTTGGCCGCCCACGCCGCCGATCTCGCCAAGGGGCATCCGGGTGCGCAGATTCGCGACAACGCCCTATCCAAGGCGCGCTTCGAATTCCGCTGGGAAGATCAATTCAATCTCGGCCTCGATCCCGACCGCGCTCGGGCGTTTCACGATGAAACGCTGCCGAAGGATTCCGCCAAGGTGGCGCACTTTTGCTCCATGTGCGGGCCCAAATTCTGCTCCATGAAGATCAGCCAGGAAGTGCGTGACGCTGCTGGCGTTACCGACGACACCGTGCGCATGATCGATGTGGAAGCGGAAATGCAGCGCAAGGCGCACGAGTTTCGGGAGCAGGGCAGCGAAATCTACAGCTAGGAGCCTCCTTAACCACAGGAAACAGCTATGCGGGTTGAAATAGCCGGCGCGGGACTGATGGGGCGACTGATCGGCTGGCGCCTCACCCAAGCTGGTGCCGATGTGACGCTTTATGAGCGCGCCTCCCGCTCGCTGCCGGAGAGCGCGGCGCACGCCGCCGCCGCGATGTTGGCACCAGTCAGCGAGTATCCGGATGCGGACCCTGAAATATTCGCTATGGGCAGGCACAGCCTAACAGTCTGGCCAGCCCTGCTGGACGCACTGAACGTACCTTACGGTACCACTGGCTCGCTGCTGGTGGCGCACGGGCCGGATGGGCCTCTGCTCGACAAGTTCCACCGTGAGCTAACCCGCCCATCTCACCAACTTCCTGCCGCAGGCCCCGATGCATACGGCCAAGTTGGGCAGTACCTTAACGTCTGCGCAGAGCCCTCAGCCGGGGAGCCTGGGGGAACACCCCTCGCTTGCAAAAAGGTGGGTGGGACATCTGGGCCAGATACCCAAATCGCACCCGAGGCCCGCTGGGTGGATGCGCAAGCCATAGCGGCATTGGAACCCGCATTGGCCGGGCGCTTTCAGCGGGGCCTATTCCTGCCGGGCGAGGGATGGCTCGACAACCGCGCCCTACTCGACGCCCTTGGCCGCAAGTGCGGTGCCATCCGCTTTCAAAACGAGGTGGACCCACGGGACTTGCGGGCAGACCTCGTCATCGACTGCCGCGGGGTCAGCGCGGGGTTGCCGGGCTTGCGCGGTGTGCGCGGCGAACTGATTCGCGTGCGCGCGGCCGAGGTCCTGTTGTCCCGGCCCGTGCGCCTGATGCACCCCCGCTATCAACTCTACATCGCCCCCCGCCAGGGCGGTGAATACCTCATCGGCGCCACCCAAATCGAAAGCGAGTCGCAACAAGGGGTCACGGTGCGCAGTGCATTGGAACTCCTTTCCGCCGCTTTCGCACTACACCCGGGTTTTGCGGAGGCGGAAATTCTGGAACTCTGCACGGCTCTGCGCCCCGCCTTCGCCGATAATCTGCCGCGGGTGGTCTGGGATGGGGAGATACTGCGCATCAACGGCCTATACCGGCACGGTTTTCTCATCGCGCCGGCGCTGCTGGAACAGGTTTGCGCCAAGATCGCTACCCGGCAATCCTGCTCAAGCGATACAGATACCCGCACCGACCCGGCTTGCCCAGCCCGGACGGCCCACCAACTGTCCGCTCAATGCGGCTCGGCCGGGGCTGGCCATGATCGTTAATTGCAACGGGGACCCGGTCAGCCTAGCGGTTAGCCGGCTGGCCGAGGCCCTGGTGGTACTCGGATTCAAAGACCGCCGCGTGGTGGTTGCCGTTAACGAGATTTTTGTGCCGAAAGAGGAATGGCCAACCTATCAGATCAAGGCGGGCGACCGGCTCGACGTTCTATCCGCCATCGAGGGAGGCTGATGCCGGTGCTCCAGCAAGCCGACACTGCCGAAAATTGAAACTGGGCCACAACGAGGTTGATCGGTAAGTTGCACAAGAACGAGAAAGAACCCGAGCAGTCGGATGTGGAGCGCGCGCGCGCGGCACCCTGGTCGCTGTATGGCGAAACGCTAACGAGCCGTTTGCTGCTCGGAACGGCCCGCTACCCCTCGCTCGCCATCATGGCGGAGGCGGTGGCCGCATCCGCGGCCCGGGTGTTGACATTGGGCTTGCGCCGCCAATCGCCGGAAAAACTCGGCGGCCACTCCGTTTGGGAGCACATCGCCAAACTCGGCTGCCACCTGCTGCCCAACACCGCCGGTTGCCACAGCGCCCGAGAAGCCGTCACCCTCGCGCACATGAGCCGTGAGATATTCAATACCGATTGGATCAAGCTGGAAGTAACCGGCGACGACTACAATCTACAGCCGGACCCCTATGCGCTGCTCGACGCCACCCGGGAACTCATCAAGGCGAATTTCAAGGTGTTCGCCTATACAACCGACGACCTCGTGGTCTGTACCCGCCTACGCGACCTCGGCTGTGAGGTGATAATGCCCTGGGCCGCGCCCATCGGCACCGGCAAGGGCATTACCGACCCTTACGCGCTGGAAACGCTGCGGGCGCGCTTGCCGGATACGGTGCTCATCGTCGATGCCGGCCTGGGCCAGCCTTCCCAAGCCGCCCGGGTTCTGGAAATGGGATTCGACGGCGTGTTGCTGAATACCGCCGTGGCCCGCGCCGATGATCCGGTGCGTATGGCCGCCGCTTTCAGCAAGGCCGTCGCAGCAGGAAGGCTGGCCTTTGAAGCGGGCGCGATGGCGGAAAGCGAGACGGCGCACCCTTCCACGCCCGTTGTCGGCACCCCCTTTTGGCAATCGGAGTCGGGATAAAGGCGTCAGGAAGGACAATGCCCGTACGAGAGAAACTCCGCTTCCACGTCAAACTCGCGTTCGGTATCGGCCAATTCGCCGAAGGGCTGAAAAATATCGCCCTTAGTGCCTTCCTGTTATTTTTCTACAACCAGGTGCTGGGCGTTTCCGGTTCGCTGGCCGGGCTCGCCGTCGGCATCGCCCTGGTGGTGGATGCCTTCACCGATCCGGTCGCCGGTTCCGTCTCCGACCACTGGAAATCCCCCCAGGGTCGCCGCCACCCCTTCATGTACGCCTCCATACTGCCGCTGATGGTCGCCTTTTTTCTACTGTTCAATCCGTTGGTCAGCAGCGAATTGGGCCTGTTCTTATGGATGCTGCTGTTCTCCAACGCCACACGGTTGGCGATGTCGCTTTACCATGTACCGCACATCGCCCTCGGTGCCGAGATGACGGAGGATTTTCACGAGCGCTCGAAGCTGGTCGGCTATCGTATGTTTTTCAGCAATCTGGGGGGGCTGTCCACATTCGCCTTGGCTTTCCTCATCTTTTTCGTGCCAACGCCGGAAATTGAGAACGGCCAGTTGAACGCGGCGGCCTATCCGCCCTTTGCGCTGTTGTTGTCCGTGCTCATGGGCATAACCATCTTCTGGAGTGCCTGGGGAACCCGATCGGTGATTCCGTTTCTACCCGCGCCGCCGGACGAACCGCGGCCAAGCCTGGGCCAAGCGCTTGGGCGGGTGGGGCGAGATATCCGCGCCGCCTCGACAAGCCGCCCATTCCGCTGGCTGTTCACGGGTGTGCTGATCGTATTCGCGGCGGTGGGTGTCAACACCGGGCTTGATCTGTATGTTTTTACCTATTTCTGGGAATTCGAACGGGGCACGATGCTGGTCGTCATTCTCGCCTACCCGGTCGGCGTTATGCTGGGCACCTTCGTCGCGCCCGCTTTCTTCAGCCGCTTCGGTAAAAAAGCGGGGTTGCTTTTCGGTGCCGCGTCCTTCCCACTGTTCCAATCCGCCCCGATTGTCGCCCGGTTGCTGGATTGGTTGCCCGATAATGGCGACCTCGCCTTGGCCACGCTGCTCGCCACCATGCGCCTGGTACAGGGTGCCTGCACGGCCCACGCCCTGGTCGCCTTCAGTTCCATCATTGCGGACATCGTCGATGAACACGAACTGGAGACGGGCAAGCGCCGCGAGGGAACCTTCTTTGCAGCCGTCGCCTTTTCCACCAAAGCCACTTCCGGGCTTGGCGGCGTGATCGCCGGTATCGCCCTGGATGTCATCGCCTGGCCGCGCGGCGCCCATATCCGCACGGCGGCGGACATACCGCCGGAAACCATCGTCAATCTCGGCTTGGTCTACGGCCCCGTCATCGCCACCCTCGGCTTCGTTTCGGTATGGTGTTACAACCATTTTCAGATGACGCGCGAGCGGCATGCGGAAATTTTGCGGGAACTGGCTGGGCGGCGGGCAACCCCTCGGTGACCACCTAGTGTCCTGTCCCGTAAATAAGTGGGTTTTAGGCGCTAGGCCGTTTCGGTTCCCGGCAAGGCGCGACGACGCCATTATTGGCAGGGGACGCAACGCGGCCATGGGCCAAGGGGCGAGTAGCCTTCGGGAGCGGTGGCGCGCGGGCATCTGGTTTGCCTTCGGCCTGTTAACTTTTCCACCGCACACCCAAGCCGAGCCCATTCAAACCACCTACTCCCGAGTGGAACTCGTTGCCGAACAGGCGACGCTGCCCGCCGATGGGGGCACCCTGAGCCTCGGTTTCCACATCGAGCCCAATCCGGGTTGGCATGTCTATTGGGTAAACCCCGGCGAGGCCGGTCTTCCCGCAACAATGCAATGGTCCCTGCCGGATGCTTTCTCGGCTTCCGCATTCAAGTTCCCCGCGCCCCACGTCATTCCATTCGGTGAACTCATCACCTACGGATTCAATGAGCCGGTTTTGTTGCTGAGCACCGTATCGGTGCCCGCCGCCTTAGCGGGTGACAGGGCAACCTTGTCCGGGACCGCCCGGTGGGTCGTCTGTGACGATGAACTCTGCGTACCGGAAAGGGCATCGCTGTCGTTGACCCTGGCTCTCGGGGACGGTGCCGATAATCCCAATGAGGTTGCGCAATTCGCCGCGGCACGAGCGAAATTGCCGAAGCCCGTCGATTGGCCGGTGCATTTCGAGTTCGTGGAGCATCCGGCGCCGTCGGGGGCCAGCCTGAGGGCGCGGGAGCAGGCAGCACAGTTGGTGGTTCAGGTAGCAACGCCCGAATCCGCCGCCGACTTGCGGGACCCTTACCTGTTTGTGGCCTCGCCCAACCTCGTCGAGTACGGCTGGCAGACGGCGACGGCCAACCAGGACAGCTTGGTTTTCTCCATGCTCGCCGCCAAGCGGGGTGCGACGGCCACGGCATTCCAAGCGGTTCTGAGGTATGCGGACGAGGCCGGTACCATCCACTCCGTACAACTTGAGGCTAAAGGACCCGAGGCTGCCGCCGCACAAACGCTATCGGCTGGCACCGCCCTCTCGGCACAGATCCAACGCGGAGAGCATGCGCAAGCGGCTTCCCCAATATCCCAAGCACCCCAAACGCCACCGCCCACAACCGGCATGTCACTGGCTACCGCCCTGCTTTTCGCCTTTATCGGCGGTGTCATACTGAACCTCATGCCCTGCGTATTTCCGGTGCTAAGCATCAAGGCGCTCAGCCTAGTCTCCACGGTACACGCCGACTCAGATCTGGCCAGGCAGGGCGGTTTGCTCTACACCATCGGTATCCTCGTCGCCTTCACCCTAATCGGTGCTGTGCTGATCGGTTTGCGGGAGACCGGTCAGGCGGTTGGCTGGGGCTTTCAGTTGCAAGCGCCACTGGTGAATCTGGGGCTCGCCCTGCTGATGTTGGCGATCGGTCTAAATTTGCTGGGCGTCTTCGAGATTGGCACGCGCGCAGCCGGTGTCGGGCAGTCCCTAACCCTGGGCGATGAGCGCAAAGCGTCCTTCTTCACCGGGCTTTTGGCCGTTGTGGTAGCCACCCCCTGTACCGCGCCCTTTATGGCCGGGGCCCTGGGCTATGCCCTAATGCAGCCGATACCCGCGACCCTCGGCATTTTCCTCGCACTCGGCTTGGGGCTCGCTTTTCCCTATCTGCTGGTCAGCTTCATCCCCGCAAGCGGGCGCCTGCTACCCAAGCCCGGTGCTTGGATGGCTCGATTTCGCAACCTTCTGGCCTTTCCCATGCTTGCCACCACAATCTGGCTGTTATGGGTTTTAGGCAAGCAGCTTGGCGTTGATTCGATGGCACTGGGCTTGCTTACCGCACTTTTGCTCGCCTTGGCCTTGTGGGCCTATGGGCAGGCCCAAGGCAACCAGCGGGCTTGGGCCTGGAGAGGCTTTGCCGCCGCCGCACTGATCGCCACAATCGCTACCGGCATCGCCGTTGAGCGATACAAGGCGAAGCCCGCCGCACCGGTCGCAAGCACCGCCGGCACCCTGGGACAGCTTCAACTGGAGCCTTTTACACCCGCAACGCTGGCGGACTATGTGGCGGCCGGCGTGCCGACATTCGTCTATTTCACGGCCGACTGGTGCGTCAACTGCAAGCTTAACGAGCGGGTGGCGCTGGCATCCGATGCCGTTGGGCAGGCATTTCGAGAGCGCGGTATTAAGGTGCTGGTGGGGGATTGGACCAATGAGGATCCGGTCATTTCCGAATGGCTCAACCGCTATGGGCGGGCGGGAGTGCCCCTCTACCTGTACTTCCCGGCAGGGGTATCGCTGGATGATGCAAGGGTGCTGCCGCAAGTGTTGCTTCCAGACATCGTTGTTGATGCTGTCAGCCGCTAGGAGCCTCGGCCTATCTCAGGAGACGGCCTACTCGCCATTCGGCAGCGAGCGGGCCTGTTCGGTGCCTCGGCGAACCCCGAGGAAGTTGGCGAGATAGAGCGGGGCGGGCTCATTGAGCGCGCCCTTGTTTTGCGCCGATGCGTAGCCTGAGCGCATTCAAGCGGATGAAACCCGCCGCATCTTCCTGGCGATAGGCACCCTGGTCATCCTCGAACGTTGCCACCGTTGCATCGTACAGGCTGTCCTGGGAGCACCGCCCCAGTAGCCCAACCGTGCCTTTGTACAACTTCAATCGCACGGTGCCATTCACCGCCTTTTGGGTTTGGTCGATCAATGCCTGCAAGGCTAAACGTTCCGGCGACCACCAATAACCGTTGTAGATCAGCTTGGCGTAGCGCGGCATCAGATCGTCTTTGAGATGCGCCACTTCGCGATCCAGGGTGAGCGATTCCATCGCTCGGTGCGCTTTCAGTAGGATGGTGCCGCCCGGCGTTTCGTAACAACCCCGAGACTTCATGCCCACATAGCGGTTTTCCACTAAATCCTGGCGGCCGATACCATGGGTACCGCCCAATTCGTTCAACCGGGCAAGCAGGGCGGCCGGGGACATGGGCACCCCATCAAGCGCCACCGCATCGCCGCCCGAAAAACCAATGGACAGGGTGCCGGCCGCATCCGGTGCCGCCTCCGGGGATAGGGTCCAGCGCCAGATTTCCTCATCCGGTTCGTTCCACGGGTCTTCCAATCCGCCACCTTCATAAGAGATGTGGAGCAAATTGGCGTCCATCGAATAGGGCGACTCGCCCTGGCGCTCGAAATCCACCGGAATCTGTCGCTCGCGGCAATAGTCGAGCAGTGCTTCCCGGGAATTGAGTTCCCACTCGCGCCAAGGCGCGATGACCTTGATATCGGGATTAAGCGCATAGGCACCCAGCTCAAAACGTACCTGGTCGTTGCCTTTGCCGGTGGCACCGTGAGCGATGGCGTCCGCTCCGGTCTCGGCGGCGATTTCCACCAAGCGCCTGGCAATGAGCGGGCGGGCGATGCTGGTGCCGAGCAGGTACTCGCCCTCGTAGAGCGTATTGGCGCGAAACATGGGGAACACATAGTCGCGCACGAAAGTCTCCCTGAGGTCTTCAATATAAATTTCACGCACACCCATAGCCCGCGCCTTGGCGCGTGCCGGTTCCACCTCCTCGCCCTGGCCAATATCCGCTGTAAACGTCACCACCTCCGCATCGTAGGTGTCTTGCAACCAACGGCAGATAACCGAGGTATCCAACCCCCCGGAGTAGGCAAGAACGATTTTGTTGGCCTGCATATTTGGTCGGCCTCCATGAGCTTCGGTGCTTGTGGGGCACGCAATGCTACGCTAAGCGCCTCTGCCTGGTAACCTCCAAGCGGGTTAAACATGCACTCGGTAGCGAGTGGGCCTGTGGGGTTTCCCTTGCCGCGCTGGGCACCCACTTCCTGCTTATGCGATAGGGTATGAGACGAGCTTAACGGCGCGGCAAGGGAAACCCCACAGGCCCACTCTTTCCCAAGCATCGGGTTCTGTTGCCCGTATCGGCGAACCCCGGGAAAGTTGGTGAAATAGGCGGGCTACTGCTTTGGTGGGATCAATCCCGGCACCGCGGGGTGGGCTTTTGCAATTTGAGCTTGTGTTGCAACCGATGAACTGGTTATGTGGCGGGCATGGACAAGTTACCAAAAACAGCCACAAACTTAGCCAATGAGGAGCTCATGGCACACCGCTTCCGGGGTTTTCTGCCGGTGGCAATCGATATCGAAACAAGCGGCTTCGATGCCGAGCGGCACGCGATTCTTGAGTTATCCGCAGTGTTGTTCGCTTTTCATAATCAGGAACTCCATATCGAGCAACGGCGCAGCTGGGCCGTGCGGCCTTTCGCAACGGCCGCCATAGAGCAGGAATCGCTGCAAGTAACCGGCATTGACCTCGACGACCACGAGCGCGGGGCAATCGGTGAGAAGGACGCGATTACGGCACTGTTCAAGCTGGTACGCAAGGAGGTCAAGCGCCACGGTTGCCAGCGCGCCGTTCTGCTTGGCCACAATGCCGCCTTTGATGCCGGATTTCTGCACAGCGCCGTGCAGCGCACCGGCATGAAGCGCGACCCTTTCCATCCCTTTACCACCTTGGATACCGCCTCGCTCGCGGCCGTGTCTTTCGGCCACACCGTGTTGAGCGAAGCCTGCGCGCGCGCCGGCATACCCTATGAAAAGGACAAGGCGCACAGCGCCCTCTACGATGCCGAACGCTGCGCCCTGCTATTCTGCAGAATTGTCAATGATTGGCATAAGGCGTCGCCCGGGCTGCTGCAACTCAAGCGTTGATTGGCCCGACCCAGGATTAAGCCGGGCTGGCAACTGATGATGCGCCGCTCTGCTCAGGCTGCGGCAGCTTCCTGGACAAGGGGTTTGAGTTCCCCCGACTCAAACATCTCGGTGATGATGTCGCAGCCGCCGATTAATTCGCCTTGGACATAAAGTTGCGGAAAGGTGGGCCAATTGGCATAGCGCGGCAGGGTGGCGCGAATCTCCGGGTTAGCCAAGATATCCACATAGGCGAAACGTTCACCGCACGCCATCAGGCACTGCACCGTTTGCGCCGAGAAACCGCACTGAGGCGCCTGGGGGGAGCCTTTCATGTAGAGAATGATCGGGTTGGCCTCAATCTGTTCCTTGATGGTTTCGATGACCGGTTCGTTGTTTTCCGCCATGATCTTGGCCTCTGCCTTGGAAACGAGCATTGTACTCCAAGGCACCGGCCCCGTGGCCAAAATCGTTGGACGATTGCGCGGCCCGCCGGCACCGGGGCACCATCGCCGATTAGAACGGGAGCAGATTGGATTGAATACTAACCCAACAGCCAATGCGAAATTCGACACCGAGATCGACCGGAGCGGCACATACAGCGCCAAATGGGAACGCTACCGCGGGCGCGATGTGCTGCCGTTCTGGGTGGCCGATATGGATTTGCAAACGCCGCGCTTCATTCTCGACGCCCTGCACAACCGTATTGATCACGGCATTATCGGCTATACCCATACGCCGCCAACCCTGGTGGAGGCACTGCAAGCCTGGCTGGCGCGCCACTACGGATGGCAAGTGCCTGCCGACTGGCTCGTCTGGATACCCGGCGTCGTGACCGGCTTGAACCTGAGCGCCCTGGCGGTGGGGGGCACCGGCGACTCAGTGCTGATCCCCAAACCCGTGTATTACCCCTTTCTCTGGGTGCCCGGCAACACGGAACGCCGGGGGGTCGAGGTGCCCCTAATCCGCTCGGGCAAACGCTGGGTGATGGATTTCGATGCGCTCAACGCCGCCGTGCGCCCCGATACCCGCCTCCTGATGCTTTGTAATCCGCAGAATCCAACGGGCCGCATCTACACCAGGGGCGAACTACTCGAACTGGCCGAACTCGCCGAGCGGCACAACCTCATCATCTGTTCGGATGAAATCCATTGCGGCCTGCTACTTGAAGAAGAGGCCCGGCATTTGCCCATCGCCAGCCTCGACAGCGCTATCGCCGCACGCACCATCAGCCTTTTCGCGGCCACCAAAACCTACAACATGCCCGGCCTGTCCTGCGCCGTTGCCGTCATTCCCGATGCCGACCTGCGCGTCCGCTTCAAAACAGCCCAAGGCGGCCTCGTACCCGGCATTGGACCATTGGCCTTCGCCGCTTCGGAAGCCGCCTTCAACGACCAAAGCGATTGGCTGGCGAGTTTGCTGAGCTACCTGCGCGGCAATCATCGCCGCGTGGCAGAGGTTGTAGGCGAGCGCATGACCCCCGTGGAGGGAACCTATCTGGCTTGGATTGATGTGCGCGACCTGGGCTTAAAGGACCCCGGTGCCTATTTCGAAGACTTCGGGCTAGGGCTTTCTGACGGCGCAACCTTCGGCGGGCCGGGTTTTGTTCGTCTTAATTTTGCCTGCCCCCGCTCGCTGCTCGAACGCGGCCTTGAGCGGTATCGGCGGGCGATGTCATGAATGCAAAGGGCGGCCGAAGTCGCCCCTTCCGTGTTTCGTCAGCGCTACTTCGGGCTAGGAGCCTGGGCCGCAGGAATTCACGGCTGCAAATCCGTTTCCGCTCGCCCCTTTGAACGTTCGATTTCGTCAAATATGGCTCGATATTCTCCTCAATCGCCCACTCAAAGGGACGGCGGCATCGAATTTTCGCTTTCGCGACTTCCTACGGCGCAGGCTCCTGGGGGCTAGTATCAAAGGTGAAGTCGCACCAGGCGGCATAGGGCGGTCGCCATATCAGCTCGTCTACCGGCGTCTAGGCACCACGGAATATTGGCAAGTCAATCAGCCAAAAAAGTACCTCAACGCGACCGTTCGATTGCTGAATCTCAGCGCCCCTCGAAAACCGCGGCGCAGCCAAACCGCAACGAATTTGGGGAGCCCGGCTGCGGCCCTCTAACCATTGAATTGCCTCCATCCCTAAAGTAGGATTTTGCCTTTACCGTTTCCTTTTCTCATCCGAGGCAGCACCGCTGCCTTTTTTGTTTTGCGGAGAAGGAGGACCATGACCAGCCTGATGAACACCTATGCTCGCTTGCCAGTGGCATTTGTCAGCGGCAGCGGTGCCCATGTGGAAGATACCGAGGGAAACCGTTACCTGGACGCGCTCACCGGGTTGGCCGTCTGCGGGCTTGGGCACGCGCATCCGGCGGTGGCGGCGGCGGTTGCAAACCAAGCGCAAACCTTGGTGCATACCTCCAACCTTTACGAAATTCCGAGCCAAGCGAGACTCGCGGAGCGCCTCACGGCACTTTCCGGCATGGCAAAGGTGTTCTTCGGCAACTCCGGTGCCGAAGCGAACGAAGCGGCACTCAAAATCGCCCGCCTCCACGGCCAAAAGCAGGGCATCAAACGCCCAACCGTTATCGTCACCGATCAGAGTTTCCACGGCCGCACCATGGCCACCCTAACCGCCACGGGCAACCGTAAGGTGCAGGCTGGCTTCGAACCGCTGCTCAACGGCTTTGCGCGGGCACCCTACAATGATTTAGCCGCGGTCGAACAAATCGCGGCAAACAACTCCGAGGTTGCCGCGATGCTGGTGGAGCCAATACAGGGCGAAAGCGGCATCAATATTCCCGATGCCGGCTACCTTGATGGATTGCGCGCCATTTGCGATGCGAATGGCTGGCTGCTCATGCTCGACGAGGTACAAACGGGCAATGGCCGCACCGGCAAGTACTTCGCCTACCAACATGGCAATAGTCTGCCGGATCTGGTCACCACGGCCAAAGGTCTCGGCAACGGCATCCCGATCGGCGTTTGCCTGGCGCGGGGAGCGGCCGCCGAGCTCTTCCAACCCGGCCATCACGGCTCGACCTTTGGCGGCAATCTCATCGCCTGCGCCGCCGCCCACGCCGTGCTCGATACCATAGAGAACGACAATCTGCTGGAGAGGGCCGCGCTGCTTGGCGAACGCATTGTCAATGGCCTCAAACGGGCGCTGCAAGGCAACAATCAAATCAAGGAAGTTCGCGGCAAGGGTCTGATGATCGCCGTGGAACTGAACGAACCCACTCCGGGGCTGGTGGACGCAGGCTTGGCGCAGGGCATTCTGATCAATGCGATTGGCGATACCATTGTGCGGCTGCTGCCGCCGCTGACGCTGAGCGACGCAGAGGCCGATGCGGTGGTTGCCAAGGTTGTCGCTGTCATTGCGGGGCAAACGGCCTAATGCAATCCAACGGTAAACATAAAACGCACCCAAAGATTCTAGGCAATATCTGTGCAGCCCCGCCGAAGCGGGACTTTCTTTCGCTACTCGATTGCTCGCCCGCCGAACTGCGCGGGCTGCTCGTACGCAGCGGCGAGCTGAAGCGCAGCCTGGCGGCGGGTGAGCTTTATCGGCCGCTGGTCGGGCGCACCGCCGCGCTCATGCTGCTGCTCAGCAGCACCCGCACCCGCGTGGCGTTCGAGGTCGGCATGAACCAATTGGGCGGCCAGGCATTCTTTCTGGGCACAGCCGATGCGCAGTTCGGGCGCGGCGAGCCGATTGGCGACACCGCCAAGGTGCTCTCGGAGATGGTGGATATCGCCATTATCCGCACCCGTGACCACGCCGATGTTGAAGCCTTCGCACAAGCGGCCAGCATTCCGGTCATCAACGCCATGACCGAGCGATATCACCCTTGCCAATTGTTGGCGGACATGCAGACCTTCGAGGAACTGCGCGGATCAATAACGGATAACGATCGGCGCGTGGCGTTCATCGGCGATGGCTACAACATGTGTCAGTCGTACATCAACGCGGCCCATCTGTACGGCTTTCAACTCAATATTGCCTGCCCGCCCGGCTATGAGCCCGATGCCGAACTATTGGCGAACGGCAAAAACGCTACCTTGGTCGAGTCCGCGCGCGAGGCGGTGGAAAACGCCGACCTGGTGGTAACCGATGTTTGGTCTTCCATGGGTCAGGACGCGGAGCGCGAAGAACGACGTGCCGCCTTCGCGCCCTATCAAGTCAACGAGGCGCTCCTAGACCACGCCAAACCGGAGGTTTTGTTCCTCCATTGCCTACCCGCTCACCGGGGCGAGGAGGTCAACGAAACGGTTATCGATGACCGCCGCAGCGGTGTTTGGATAGCGGCCGGCAACCGTTTGCACAGCCAGAAAGCCTTGCTGGAGTTTTTACTGGTCAAGTAACGGGTTTTATGACCGGTTCCCGCCACGCTCGCAACACATGGCTCAGCAGCTTGCCGGACGCAAACAGAAAATCGCCGCGCACCGGGCGACGGGCCAGTATTTCCGGGAGCCAGATGCGGTCGTCCTCCCACATTTCCGCATAGGGAATGGCGTCGATGGGCACCCAGAACGGTTTTGCCTCGTCGGTTTCCACCGGCGTGCCCCGATAGTCGTCGGCAACGAAAACGTAGCCGAACCATTGCGTATGCAGCGAGGTGGTCAAGGGCATGCGTCGCCGCTGAAACAGGCGGCGCGCAAAGAGACCGAGCGGCCCTTCCGTGGCAATGTGGCAGGCATCGGGCCGCTCGCGCTCCAGCATCAGCTTTTTCGCCCGCGCCCGGTGGTGCATCGCTAGCCGGGATACCGGGCCTTCAGTTGACGATACAAATCCGCCACCGCCGTTGCCGGGTTCTCCAGGCTACCGAGCAACTCAACGAGATGCTCGTTGTCCTCCCGGCCCGCCCAGATCTTGACGTAGGCACCAGCCTTATAACCGTGATCTTGACGGAACCGATTCAGTACATTCTTGCCCACATAGAGGCGAAACAGCTCCTCGTAGGACAGCGGCAGCACCGCCATCACCCGGGCGAATTGCGGTAACGCAAAGGCTTTCGCGGCCAAGGTGGCACACGCCAAGTCCTCTATCGCCAGGCGCACGGCCTCCGCGTGCCGGGCTGGCCCGGATGGCTCGCCAACTTCCCGCCGCGCGCGCCCACGCATCCGGTAAGCCTGGCCCGGCTCCCGCTGGCTGTCTTGACGCTCTTGCGGCGAAAGTTGGCGAGCCATGCGGGCCGGGGCCGGCTCGGCATCGATGGCCAATAGCTCGACGATCTCCTCACGCAAAGCCCCCGACCGCAGTAGATCGCTCATACCGAAATGCCAGATATCCACCAATTCCAGCTTCACCTGCCACAGATCCGGCTGCTGGCGCTTCCACCATTTCCAGCCAAAGTGTTCCAGCATTTCCGCGCATTCGACCCAAACGGCCCGATAGTATTCAGCACCACTGTTGCGCCAATCGGGATGCACCTGCTCGTTGTGCTCATCCTGCATGGTTGCCATGGCGCGCAGCATGGCCGCCTTGTTCATACCTCTGTGCCGCCTCCGCGGTGGTCAGCCGAAAAATCGGTATTTTGATGCGATTCGGGCATCGTCGCACCCGGTTGGAAATATCGCAATGAAACGCCGTTCCGCTACACTGTCGCTTTGCATTTTGGAGTTGCCCAATGGATCTCTGCTACGGTGCCGAGTACGAGCAGTTTCGCGGCCAGGTTCGCGATTTTCTCAAAACCCAGGGCACAGGGGCACCGTGCGGCACCAATCCAACGCCCGAGTCGGTTGTTGACTGGCAAAAGCGGCTGATCGACAACGGCTATGCCGCCCGCACCATTCCGACGGAGTACGGCGGCTACGGCGCAGAACCCGACATCTTAAGCGCACGCATCATCGCCGAAGAATTTGCCGCCGCCATGATCAACCCCGGTGCCGGTGGCGTCGGTATTTCGATGTTGGTGCCGACGTTGCTGGAGATGGGTAACGAGGAACAGAAACGCCGCTTTATTCCGCCCACCATCCGCGCTGAGATGATCTGGTGCCAAGGCTATTCCGAACCGGGTGCCGGCAGCGATTTGGCCAGCCTACGCACAAACGCGGAACTCGACGGCGACCATTGGGTGGTTAACGGCCAGAAGATCTGGACATCGCTCGCGCACAAGGCGCATTGGATGTTCTGCCTGGTGCGCACCGAGCCGGATGCGCCCAAACACCAGGGCATCTCCTTCCTGCTCTTGCGCATGGACAGCCCCGGCATCGAGGTTCGGCCCCTCGTGGACATGACCGGCGCGGCCAACTTCAACGAGGTTTTCTTCACCGATGTGCGCGTGCCCAAACAGCAGATGGTGGGTGCCCGAGGCCAAGGCTGGCGAGTGGCAAACACCGTACTCGGGCATGAACGCGACTCGCTGGGCGACCCCGACATCACGCTGTCAAGGTTATACGCACTGTTCGATTTAATGAAACAGGAAACCATCAACGGCCGCCCGCTGATCGAGAACGCCGCCTACCGCGACCGCCTGATGCGCTTACAGGGGCGCGTCATGGCCATGCGTTTCAACGATCTGCGCCTGCTATCGGCGAAGCTGAACAAGCGCAGCGCGCCCCTCGCGCGCATGATTTGCAAACTGCAAGGCACGGAACTGCGCCACGAATTGGAACAGTTGGGTATTGATGCCATGGGTGAACTCGGCCTAGCCTACGGCGATAGCCCCCTCATCCGCGACGGCGGCAGTTGGCAGAACCACTATATGTATTTCCTGGGGCTCATCATCGGCGGTGGCACCTCCCAAATCCAGAAAAACATCATCGGTGAACGGGGTCTGGGATTGCCGCGGGAGCCCAAGGTGCCAGCTCGTGCTCCATCAGACGGATCATTGCGATCAGCGCGTCCACAAGTACACAGATGCGTGGCCCAGAGCCGCGTTGGGCAGGCTTGAAGTGGTGCGCCCACGCCCTTGCGAGCGCACCTTGCCCGGAGCGCTGCCACCACTGAACCGCAATGATCCGTCTGATGGAGCACGAGTAGCCGGTAGTAGATAGGATTAATCATGGAATTCGGATTATCGGAAGAACAAAGACTGCTGCAAGACAGCATCAATCAATGTTTGGGCGATCATGCCAACTTGGCTGCCGTGCGCCGCATGGCGGCGGGCGAGACAAGTGACACCGCGAGCTGGTCGGCACTCGCGGAACTTGGCACCTCGGCGCTATTGGTACCGGAGCACTGCGGTGGTGTTGGCCTCACCCTGCTTGACGCGGCCATTGTTGCGGAGTGCCTCGGCTATCACTGCGCCCCCGCGCCCTACCTGGGTTCGGCCGTACTCGGCCCGCTGGCGCTGGCTCGCGCCGGCGGCGAGGAATCCCGCCTGGCTCGCCTTGCGGGCGGCGCATTGCGTATTGGGGTCGCCCTCGGTGAAGCGGTGGCGGCGCGGGCGGATGCGGGTATCGAGTCGCACCGGGGCCGCTTAACCGGCAAGGCCTTGTATGCTCTCGATGCGGATGCGGACGAGTTTCTCGTTGCCGATCAACACCATCATCTCTATCTGGCACCGGCTGCAGCCGCCGCAAAGCGCAGGCTCACCACCATCGATAAAACTCGCCCCACTTGCGAACTCATCTTTACAAACGCACCCGCAACACAGCTCACCGGGAACCCGGAACAGCTCGCCGAGCTCATTGACGCGGGCCGTGTCATGCTCGCCGCCGACACCCTGGGCGCTGCACAAAATATGCTTGACCAAGCGGTTGCCTACGCCAAGGAACGGCACCAGTTCAACCGGCCCATTGGCTCCTTCCAAGCCGTTAAGCACCTGTGTGCGGAAATGGCGGCAGCGCTTGAGCCCTGCCGCGCGATGGTCTGGTACGCGGCGCACGCACTTGATGCGGTGCCCGAGGAAGCGCGCCTGACCGCCTGCCACGCCAAAGCCCACGTTGCGGAAGTTGGCACCTTTGTCGCCCGAAAAGCCACCGAAGTCCACGGCGGCATGGGCTTTACCGATCTGTTGGGGTTGCACTATTGGTTCAAGCGCATCGGCTTCAACCGGCAATTTCTGGGCGCTCCGGAGTTGGTTCGCGAGCAGGCGGCAAGGGTGCAGAACCTGGTGTGCTGAACCACAAATAAGTGGGTTTTAGGCGCTCGGCAGCGAGTGGGCCTGTGGGGTTTCCCTTGCCGCGCTGGGCACCGACTTCCTGCTTATGCGAGAGGGCATGAGACGAGCTTAACGGCGCGGCAAGGGAAACCCCACAGGCCCACTCGCTGCCGAGCGGCGCAGTACCTTGACACCCTCGCGAGGCAAGTTGGTGAGGGATGCGGGCCGGGAACCGCTTGATTTGTACAAACCCGCCCCCACATAGCCGCATAGGCCCTCCCGCAAGAGCAACCGCCCACCATGGCTGAAACCTATCCCGTGCTGCCGTTGAAGAATACGGTGGTCTATCCTCAAATCGTCATTCCACTGGCAGTGGGGCGACCCAAGTCCTTGGCCGCGGTCAATGCCGGCATCGAGTCAGGCCGCCGCGTCATCACGGTGGCGCAGAAACGGGCTGGTATTGAAGACCCCGGGCGGGACGACCTCTTTGTCATCGGCACCATCGCCACCATCAATCGGGTCGAAAAACGCGACAAGGGCGCGCAAGTGATCGTGCAGGGCATGGAGCGGATCCGCCTCGGACCCGGCATTGAGGGCCAGCGATACCTGGAGGTCGAGTATGAGCGGCTACCGTCGCTGACCATGGAAAACCTCGGCGAGGATGCGACTCATGTGGATGCCCTGCTGCGGGAAAATCTCGAGCTCTCCAAACGCATCGCCAACCTGCACGGCGGTAGCGATGGGGATCAAATCTTTCAACAACTCATCGGTTCCATCAACGACCCGATTACCCAGATGTATCGCATAGCCAACCTCGCCAACATCAGGTTGGAGCAGGAGCAGACGGTATTGGAATGCGAATCAACGAAAGCCTTGATGGAACAAATTCACGAGATTTTGCGGCACGAGGTGCGGGTCGGTGAACTGCGCCGCCAAATTGCCGAGCAAGCGCGGGACGATATCGACAAACAGCAACGCGAACATCTGCTGCGCCAGCAGAAGCGGGCCATTGAACAGGCGCTAGGCGACGACGACGAGGACGAGGATGTCGCCGAACTCAGAAAGCAGTTGGAGGAATCCGAACTCCCCGAGCACATCCAAACCGAGGTGGACCGCGAACTCAAAAGGCTCGCCCGCATGTCATCGCACGCGGCGGACTACCAGGTAGCACGGGGCTATCTCGAGCTCATTGCCGAACTGCCCTGGCATGAAGAAACCGAAGACCAACTCGACCTGGCACATGCGCGCGTCGTGCTCGACGAGGACCACTATGGCCTCGACGATGTGAAAGAGCGCATCCTCGAATCCTTGGCTGTCATGCAACTCAACCCGGCAGCCAAGGCCCCCGTGATCTGTTTCGTCGGCCCGCCCGGTGTCGGCAAAACCTCGCTGGGGCAGTCCATCGCCCGTGCCATGGGCCGCAAATTCGAGCGCATGAGCCTTGGCGGCCTGCACGATGAATCCGAATTGCGCGGCCACCGCCGCACCTATATCGGCGCCATGCCGGGGCGCATTTTGCAGGGTGTGCGCCGAGCGGGCGTCATCAATCCCATCTTGATGCTCGACGAGATCGACAAACTTGGGCGCGATTTCCGGGGCGACCCGGCCGCGGCCCTCATGGAAATCCTGGATCCGGCACAGAACAAGGAGTTCCGGGACAACTATCTGAATCTTCCCTACGATCTTTCCAAAGTGCTGTTCATCACCACGGGCAACACCCTTGAGGGCGTTCCCCGGCCGCTGCTCGACCGCATGGAAGTGCTGGAACTTTCCGGCTACAGCGACATGGAGAAACAGGCCATCGCCCGGCAATACCTGATTCCACGGCAGCGCTCCGAGACGGGTTTGGCCGAGGAGCATATCGACATCACCGACGCAACGCTGCACTACATGATCCGTCGCCACACCCGGGAAGCCGGCGTGCGCGAACTTGAGCGCGTGATTGGCCGGGTGGCGCGCAAGCGGGCAAGGCAGGTGGTTGAAAAACAGGATCTGACGGCTGTCATCGACGTGGATTCCCTGAGCGAACTGCTCGGCCCGGAGAAATTCAAATCGGATAATGGCCGCAAGCATCTCACAGCCGGTGTCGCGGCTGGCTTGGCTTGGACGGAAGCGGGCGGCGATGTGCTCTATGTCGAAGCCACCCTGACCCAAAAAGACGAGAAAGTGACGCTAACCGGCCATCTCGGCCAAGTCATGCAGGAATCGGCGAAGGCCGCGCGCAGCTACATTTGGTCTATTGCGGATAAAATTGATCTCGACCGGGCCCGTATTGAAGAATGCGGCGTACACATACATGTGCCCGCCGGCGCCGTGCCCAAGGACGGCCCATCGGCCGGCGTCACCATGGCCACGGCACTGGTGTCCGCCTACAGTGGCAAACCCGTGCGTGAAGGTTTGGCGATGACCGGCGAACTAACGCTCTCCGGCCTTGTGCTGCCGGTCGGTGGTGTCAAGGAGAAAGTGTTGGCCGCGCACCGCGCCGGGCTGCGCAATGTGATCCTGCCCAAAGACAACGAAGCCGACCTGCGCAAGCTGCCGGAGGCTGTGCGGGAGGAATTGAGCATCAGCTTCGTCGGTGACCTGAGCGAGGTACTGAACGAGGCCATCGGTCTTTAAGCAGGCAAATTGATACATAGCCACTACGAGAGGTGGTGGCTCAGTTTCAATTTCCATCGTCGCAGAACCCGCGCCCGCATTGGGCGGCGATAATGAGGATTTTCCAAATTGAGCCACTGCCAAACGAGAACGGCATTTGGTGCGAATGGTGGCTTATGCCATACTCCGCCGCCTGCCAATGCTTAACCAACTCAAACCGGGGGAACAGATAATGAGTGCAGACGGTACTTGGAACACCACCCTGAACACGCCCATGGGTGCCCAAACGGGCAAACTGGATTTGCAAACCGACGGCAATACGCTAACCGGCACACTCAGTGGTGCCCAGGGCACGCTGGAACTGAAAGAAGGCAACGTGGACGGCAATAACCTGTCTTGGAAATGTGATATCACAACGCCCATGGCCATGACGCTGGAGTTCACCGCAACAATTGACGGCGACAGCATCAGCGGCAACGTCAAACTCGGTGCTTTCGGCAACGCGCCCTTAAGCGGTACCCGCGCCTGATTCGACGGGGGGCCTTGGTGAATAGGCGGGCGGGTTAAAGCCGGTAATCGAGCGGCGGTGCCCGGTCGCCAAGTAATGGGGAATACTCGAAATCCGCGCCGCGGCGTTTCTCCAACTCTACCCAGGCGCGTTCGATCAATGCCGGGTCCGAGAATAGATCGGTCGCCGTGAGGGCCAACACCTTGGCTGCGAGCAACATGCCCTTGTGGCCGATGCTCATCCCGCCCGCCGCCACCGCCTGCCAACTGTGGGCAGCCGTGCCGGGAACCCAAGTGGCCGTAACCAAGCCCGCCGTCGGCACCTTCCAACTCAGATCCCCGACATCCGTGGAACCCATTCGCTGGCGGTAGAAGTAGGGTTGAATCCGCGTTTGGGAGCCGAGTTCCAGCGGCGGGTTTGCCAAGGTTTCATACAGCGTTTCGGCAAACTGGCGCTCGGCGGGGCTGTATTCATAGCCGCCGAGATTGCGGAGATTGACATCCATTTGCCTGGCCAGAACCTTGTTGGGCAGCAAGGGATAGTTGCCGTGCATGACCTCGAATGCCATGCGCGTGCCCGTGCCCAAGGCAGCGGCTTCGGCGGCATGCACCACCCGTTGAAAGAGCTGCTCGACGATTTGTGGATCCGGATTGCGCACATAGTAATACACCTCGGCAAATTCGGGCACGATGTTGGGCGCATCACCACCGTCGGTTATGACGTAGTGAATACGCGAGTCGGGGGGAATATGCTCCCGCATCAGATTGACCATGAAGTTCATCGCCTCCACGCCGTCGAGCGCGGAACGCCCCCGGTCGGGTGCCGATGCGGCGTGGGCGGCAATGCCGTGGAAGCGGAAGCGGCCCGATTTGTTGGCGTTGCTGCTTGAGGGCGAGGCGTCGTTACGGTCGCCGGGATGCCAATGCAATACCACATCCACATCGTCGAACAGACCGGCCCGAGTCATATAAACCTTGCCGGATCCGCCTTCCTCCGCGGGGGTGCCGTAAAGGCGAACCGTTCCCTCTACAGCCGCTGTTTGCAACCATTCAGCAACGCTGGCCGCGGCCAGCACCGAGGCCGCGCCGAACAGATGATGGCCGCAGGCATGGCCCGGTGCATCCGCCACCCGCGGTTGTCGGTGCGGCACGGCCGCCTGGGAAAGACCCGGCAGAGCGTCAAATTCCGCCAGTATGCCGATTACCGGCTTGCCCGAACCCCGGCTCGCCACAAAAGCCGTGGGTATTTCCGCAACCGCCGCATCAATTTGGAAGCCGCGACCCGCAAGGAACTGTTGCAGGCGCGCACTGCTCTTCTCCTCAAGGTAGCCCAGTTCCGCGAAACCCCAGATGTCATCGGCAATGGCGATGGCGGCATCACTCCCCTCATGCACATGGCGAAGCACCGTCTCATCCGCCGCCGCCGCGCCCGCAATCAGCAACAACAAGTTAGCGAGATACGCGAGACGGCCCCGCCATGATCTGATGGAGCCCTCAGCCGGGGTGCGCGAGGGGTTTACCCCTCGCATGAAAATAAATTCAGCCGGGGTGCGCGAGGGGTTTACCCCTCGCATGAAAATAAATTCAGCCGGGCTGCGCGAGGGGTTTACCCCTCGCATGAAAATAAGCTCAGCCGGGGTGCGCGAGGGGTTTACCCCTCGCATGAAAATAAGCTCAGCCGGGGTGCGCGAGGGGCTTGGCCTCCACATGAAAACAAACTCAGCCGGGCTGCGCGGGCGGATACCCCTCGCTGGCAAAGCTGGCAAAAGAGTGGGTGAGCTATGCGGGTTCATGCCGTTCGTCAAAGAGATATCCCCGGTTTCCTCAAATAGACGCCAACTGTGCCGCCGCCCCGGCTTCCCGAAGCTCCCGACGCTTGAGCCGCTCAACAAGGGCCGCATGGCGAACGCGCGTCAACGGGTAGTTCCAAACCAAGACGGTGGCCAACAGGAAAAACAACCCGGGCAGCAGCGCATACTCGATGCGCAACGTCAGAAATCCAATGGCCGTGGTCGTCGCTCCCGTGGCATCAAAACCCGCGAAATCCAACAATTGCAGCGCTAAAAAAGAACCCGCCGCTATGCCGATCTTATCCACCGCGGCATGGAAGGCAAAGAACAATCCAGCGCGCTGCTGACGATGCATTGCCCGGTCCACGTCTACCACATCGGCAATCATGGACAGCGGCAGATAAGCAAAGGCGCCAAAACTCAGACCCTTGACCACGAATAGCACCAGAAACAGCGAGAAATCGTCCGGCCCCAAACCAACCGTTGCCAGCGATGTGATACCGCCATTGAACATGGCGAAGGCGAGCGCCCGGTGTTTGCCGTAGCGCTTGGCCAGCCACTGCCACAACGGAATGGCGATGACGCCGAAAATGAAGTAGGCCGTATAGGCAAGGCCGATGCGATCACCCGCATTCAACACTTCCTGGATAAAGAAATAGGCCACCGCATGACGTGAGGCCTCGCCAACCACCACGGCGAGGCCGACATAGACGATACGGCGAAAAGGCCCAACCTTGAGCAGGCTGAATACGCTTCCCAACAGCCCGGGCTGTACGCTGGGAACCCGCACTTGCCGCGATTCCGGCACCATCAGCACAAGCAAGACAATGCCGGCGGGCAGCAACACCAAAACAATGGTGCCAAGCGTATCGAGGACATCGCCGGGCGATGTCTTGCCAAACATCTGTTGGCTAATCCAAACGACCGCGGAGGCACCAATCAGGCCGGTGATGGTGAATATCTGGCGAACGCTCATGATCCTTGAACGTTGCAGGTAATCCTGGCTCAGTTCCGCTCCCCAGGCACCGTAAGGTAGGGATATGACCGTCCAGCCGAAGTACATCACCAGGTTCCAAGCAAGCATGTACCAGATACCCACCGTGGGCTCCGGGAAGAACAGCTTCCAAACCCCCAGCATGGTGATGGGCAAGCCCAAGATAACGAACGGTCGCCGGCGACCGAAACGGCCCGGCATCCGGTCGCTGAGCCAACCCACCAAGGGGTCCGTTACAAAGTCGAAAATGCGGCTAACCAGCAAGACGGTGCTGATGGATGCCAGCGCCAACCCCAATTGCGAAGCGTAGTAGGGATGCACAAACAGACCCAGTGGATAGCCGAGAAAGGCCAGCGGAAAGGCCAGATTGCCGTAGCCCAGCAATACCAAGTAGCGCAGGCCGGGGGATTGCGAAACGTTTCCGGGGTCACTTTTCATGACGGCAAGCCTGCAACCTGATCGCAAGCGATCGGCACTCAAACGGCGTTGCGCGGAATGTCACGAAACGGTCCCTTGTCAAAACGCGGTTCCTTGGGTAGACCCAGCACCCGCTCGGCAATGATGTTCTTCTGAATTTCGTCGGTGCCGCCCGCAATGGAGATGGCCGGCACCGACACGAGGATCTCGGCCACAATGCCGTCCAGTTCGGAATCCGGGCCGCTCAGCATGGCATCCGCGCCGGAAATCAGCGTATGCACATGCGCAGCCTGACGGGCAATCACGCTCGCCGCCAGTTTGCCGATGGAACCTTCCGGGCTAACGCGCCCCTCGCCCAAGCGACGTTTTTCCGCCGCGCCCGCCGCGGCCAGGTCGGCGGACTTTTGTATGGCAATCAACTTGGCCAATTCCTGACGCACCTGGGGGTCGGCCAGGGCACCCCGCCGCAAGGCGCGAGGCAATGCCAAATCCACCCGCCCCGCTCGCTGCGGGTACCATTTGTAGGGTTCCAGGGTCTCGGCCAGTTCGGCGCGATACTCCTCGTAAATGCGGCCCCGCAAATCCTGGGGTACAGCACCGCTCCGGTCACGGCCAAAACCCTGGCGTTCCCGCGACAATGTGGTGCCGGCAATGGCCCAGCCTTCGCCCTCGGCGCCAAGCAAATCTTCGAGCTGTACTTCCGCGTCTGTGAGAAACACCTCGTTGAAAGAGGCGTGGCCGTTCATCTGTTTGAGTGGCCGCACTTCAATACCGGGTTGACGCATGTTGATCAGGAAATAGCTTAGGCCCTGGTGTTTGGGCAAATCCCAGTCGGTACGGGCGACCAACAAGCCGTAGTCCGCGTGGTGTGCACTGGTATTCCAAACCTTTTGACCGTTGACCACCCAACGCCCCCCAACGCGCTCGGCCCTGGTCGTTAACCCCGCCAGATCCGAGCCGCTGCCCGGCTCGCTGAAAAGCTGGCACCAACTGTGCTCGTGGGTGAGTATGGGGCCCAGGTATTTCTTTTTTTGGGCGTCGTTGCCGTGCGCCAAGATGACATGAGCGGCAAGCCCGCCGGGACCCACCTCGGCGGTACCCACCACACCGCGCTCGACAAAAACTTCGACGACGGCGGCCACCTCGGCGGGCGAGTAACTCCGTCCGAAATACTCCTTGGGCCAAGCCGGCGCGGCCCAACGGCCCGCCACCAGGATTTCCCGCCAGGCGCGCAAAGAGCGATGCGGATCCCAGTGCTCATCCAACCAAGCGCCAACCTCGGATTTGATCGCCGCCAGGGTCCGTTGAGCGTCGTCACTCATTGAACAGCTCCTGTACCGCTTCCATCTTGCGCACCATCGCCTCACGATGCCAGCCTGGTGTACCGAGAAACACCTCGGAGCTTTTCGCCCGCTTATACCAAAGATGGGCATCCTCTTCCCAGGTAAAGCCGATGCCGCCGCGCAACTGTATCGCCTGTTTGGCGATGGCCATATAGGCATCGCCCGCCAGTGCCTTAGCCATATTGGGCGCGTAGTCCTCACCTTCGCCATCGGCAAGGCGGCGCGCCGCCGCGTAAACGGCCGCACGGGCCAGTTCCAGTTCGAGCAACAAATCCGCGCACCGATGTTTGAGCGCCTGAAACGAGCCGATGGCCCGGCCAAACTGCACGCGCATCTTCATGTATTCGATGGTGGATTCGAACAGCGCCTCCGCACCGCCCAACATTTCATGGGCCAAGGCCGTACAGAGCCAGTCCCATAATGCCGCCATATCGGCGGGGCCCTCGCCAAGGCGCTGGCCAGCAACAGAGCGCAACGCGACCCGGGCAAGCTTGCGGGTTGGGTCCAGGCATTCCAGCGGCGACACGCTCACACCCTTGGCGGGCGTTTCCACCGCAAACAGTGCAACGCCGTCATCCACACCGGCGGCAACCAAAAACAAATTGGCGATGTGCGCATCGACTACGGCTGGCGCCAAGCCCTCAAGCCAGCCATTGCTGGCGGTTATACGATGCCCCACCCGATCCGGGGCGTTCAGATCGTCAAGTACCAGGGTGGCAATCAGCGAACCGTTGGCGATGCCGGGAAGCCACCGCTGTTTCTGCGCTTCGCTACCCGCCTGTAGTAGGGCATAGCCGGCCATTACCGATGAAGCGAAAAAGGGCCCGCAATACAAACGGCGCCCCATCTGCTGGGCGATGATGCCGAGTTCAACAGGGCCAAAACCAAAGCCGCCATAGGCCTCGGGCAGGTGGGTGCCCAGCAAACCGACCTCCCCGCCAAGCTGCCGCCAAACAGCGGGGTCGTAGCCCGCCGCCGAGCCCATGAGGGCGCGCACCGCCGTGGTGGGCGATTTGTCCGCCAAAAAACGCGCCACCACCTCGCGGAACTGTTCCTGATCTTCAGTGAATCCCACCGGCATGAGTCGGTTCTCCCGGAGTTGTCGCTATCGGCCGCGGAAGTTGCCGGGCCGGCGTTCCGCTACAGCCCGCACACCCTCCCCGAAGTCTTCGGTTTGCTGCAACCGAAACTGCTCAACTCCCTCGACATCGGTGGCCGCCTGCACAACATCGGCCAGATCACCGCGCATAATCCGACGCAGTGAAAGCAAGGCCAAGGGCGCGTTTTCGGCAATTTCACGGGCATGGGCGATGGCTGCCTGCCGCACTTCCCGCCGCGATACCAAGTGATCGAGAATACCCAGCTTTTGTGCTTGCGCACCGTCCAGACGCCGCCCCGTGGCAAACAGATCATTGGCCGCTTGTTGGCCGATGACCCTCGGCAGCACCCGCGTTAGGCCAAAACCAGGCACAAAGCCCAATTTTACGAAGTTGGCGGTAAAGCGGGACTCGGCGCACCCCACCCGAAAGTCCGCGAACATGGCGAGCCCGAAGCCGCCGCCGACAGCGGCACCCTGAACAGCCGCCACCACATATTTCTTATTGCGAAACAAGCGCACCGCCTCGCGATAAAGGGGATTGCCGCCCTGGGCCGTGCGGCTGGCTCTTGCCTCCCGATCGGCTTGGGAGGCAAAGTTGGCACCCGCGCAAAAATGCTTACCCTGGGAGGCCAACACGATGGCGCGAACATCATCATCGTCGTCAAGCGCATCGAATAAATCGCTCAGGTCGCGAATCAGATCGACATCAAAAAAATTATTGGGCGCACGCTGAATTTCGACCAAGGCGACATGCCCGCCCGCCTCCGTTACCTGAACATCGCCCTGTTTCCGTTCCATTATTTATCTCCTCAATGATCGGTCCGGGAGCCTCTGCCTGCACAATGCGCGGCCGCAAATCGGTAACGATGTTCCGCTGAATTTCGTCGGCACCGCCCGTATGGAGATGGCCAAGAGCCCGGGAAACGGGTGAGATCGAGTGCGGGCCGCCCCTTGGTGTAAAGTAGCGGATCATATCAGTTTCGATTGCGACTTTCGGCAATGCACACGAACAATGCCTTCAGTGGATTCGGCCCCTCCACCATCGGCTTCCTTGAAGATCTGGAGGACAACAACAACCGTGCCTGGTTCCAAGCAAACAAAGATCGTTACGACACCGAGGTGTTGGAACCGGCACTCGCCTTCATCGCCGCCGCGGGGCCGCTATTGGCCAAAGTATCGGACTGTTTCACGGCCATTCCAAAGCGGGTGGGCGGCTCGCTGATGCGGGTTTACCGCGATACCCGATTCAGCCGCGACAAGACGCCCTACAAAACCAACATCGGCATTCAATTCCGCCACGAACTCGGCAAGGATGTGCATGCACCCGGCTACTATCTACACATCGAAACAACCGGCTGCTTCCTGGGGGCTGGCATGTGGCGACCGGAGGCGAAAGCGCTAAGAGCGATCCGCGAGCGCATCGCCAACCGCCCCGGTGATTGGCGCAAGGTCTTGCAATCGCGCAACTTCAAAAGCGAATTCACCCTAGGTGGTACAACCCTTACCCGCCCGCCGCGCGGCTTTGGCACCGAAGCGCCCTATATCGAGGACATCAAACGCAAAGATTTTATCGGCCTCAGCGACTTTTCGATTGAAAAAGCGGCCAGCGCCGATTTCCCCGAGGCGGTTGTCGAGCGATTTGCCAGAGCGACCCCTCTGATGAAGTTTCTCTGCGCGGCGGTGGCGGTGGCGTTTTAATGCGTTCGCCGTCGCCCAAAAGAGCGGCCAATGCCGCCGGAGCGCTTTCGAACAGGGCTATACTGGCGCCTTGCAACGGCAAGTATCACGGAAGTTGCTTATGAGCAGGCTCAACATCAACGGGCAAACCGTTGACTTGGAATTCGATGCGGACACCCCCTTGCTTTGGGTGTTGCGCGAACAGGCCGGTTTGACCGGCACCAAATACGGCTGCGGTATCGCCCAATGCGGTGCCTGCACCGTGCATGTGGACGGCCAACCGGTACGTTCCTGTGTGACCCCGGCCACCGCCTTCACCGCCGGGCAAGCCATCACCACCATTGAGGGCTTGTCACCGGATTCCAGCCACCCCATACAACAAGCTTGGCTGGAACTGGATGTTCCCCAATGCGGCTACTGCCAGTCCGGCATGATAATGGCCGCAAGTGCGCTGCTCGACAGCAATCCGAACCCAACGGACGCCAACATCGACGCGATGGTGACCAACATTTGTCGCTGCGGCACCCTGCAACGGGTACGGCGGGGCATTCACCGGGCGGCGGCAATCAAGGCGCGGGAGGAAACGGCATGAGTGGGCAGGAAGATAGCGTCGGCACCCGGAGCGGGCATGGCCAAGCTTACGCGAGCGCTTTGGCGTACCCCGAGGCAGTTGGTGAGATAGGCGGGCTAAGTCGGCGGCGTTTTTTGGTCGGCACGGCCGCGGCCGGCGCGGGCCTCTCGCTGGGCGTGCTGAGCCCCCGCACAGCCGCAGCGGCCAGAGCCGACATGGCCGATGAGGTTAACGCCTGGGTTGTCATCAAACCGGACGATTCGGTCATCATCCGCATCGCTCGCTCCGAAATGGGCCAGGGCACGCTCACCGGCTTGGCGCAAATGGTGGCGGAAGAACTCGAATGCGACTGGTCCAAGGTTGGTTGGGAATACCCCAGCCCGCGTCAAAATCTGCTGCGCGACCGGGTGTGGAAGAATTTCGCCACGGGCGGCAGCCGCGGCATCCGCGAAAGCCACCAATATGTGCGCGAGGGCGGCGCGGCGGCGCGCATGATGCTGGTGGAAGCGGCGGCCGGCCGCTGGCAAGTTCCCGTTGCGGAATGTTCCGCGGCCAACAGCCTCATTACCCACAGCCCCAGCGGACGAACCCTCAGCTTCGGTGCCGTGGCCAACGAGGCCGCAAAACTGGCACCGCCCCTGGCAGTCAAGCTAAAAGACCCCAAGGATTGGCAGATCATCGGCCAACCGGTTAAGCGCCTGGACACCGCGGACAAACTGAACGGCAAACAAGTGTTCGGCGCCGATATCCAACTGCCGGGCATGCTCAACGCCGCCGTCGCCGCCTGCCCTGTCCCCGGCGGTACGCGCAAGCGCTTCGACCCTGCCCAAGTAACCGGTATGGCCGGCGTCAAGGGCGTTGTGCCGCTGGACAATAACGCTGTCGCCGTGGTGGCCGATACCTGGTGGCGGGCGCAAAAGGCGCTAAAGGCATTAGCCATCGAATGGGATTTCGGCGAGGGCGGCAAGTTGCATCAGGCGGACATCGTCGCCCGTCTCGATGAGGGGTTGACGGCCGATACCCGGCTGGTGGGCAACCAAAGCGGCGATGCCCTGGCGGGGTTGAAGTCTGCGGATACCCTGGTGGAGGCGGTCTACAGTTATCCCTACCTAAACCACGCCACCATGGAACCCATGAACGCCACGGCCCGCTGGAGCGAGGATTTCTGCGAAATCTGGTGCCCCACCCAAAACGGCGAAGCGGCTCATGCCGCCGCCGCCGAGGCCGCCGGCCTGCCCTTGCAACAGGTGGACGTACACAAAGTGCATCTCGGCGGTGGCTTCGGGCGCCGGGGTGTTCCCGATTACGTGCGACAAGCCGTGCTCATCGCCAAACAATTTCCGGATACCCCGGTCAAACTGCTTTGGTCCCGAGAAGAAGACATGATGCAAGGCTTCTTCCATCCCATTACCAAGGCGCGTATTCGCGGTGGCTTGGATGCGAACGGCAGGGTGAAGGCGCTGCATATACGCATCTCCGGGCAATCCATACTCGCTGGCTTGATGCCGGACCGCTTGGTCAACGGCATCGATTTCGCCACTTTCCAAGGTCTGCTGCCGCAGGGCGATCAAGGCATTAGCTACCAGTTCGATAACCTGCTGGTGGACCACGCCATGCGCAACACCCACATCCGCCCGGGTTTCTGGCGCGGTGTCAATGCCAACCCCAATGCCATTTACATGGAGTGTTTTCTGGACGAACTCGCTCAGGCGGCGGGCATTGATGCCCTGGCATTCCGCAAGCCCCTGATGCGTGGAAATCCGAAAGGTTGGGCCGTATTGAACAAGGTGGCCGAGCATTCCGGCTGGGCCACCCGCAAGGAAGACGGCCGACATCTGGGATTGGCTGTATTCCACACCTTCGGCAGCGATGTGGCCGCTTGCGCGGAAGTGACCGTCGAGGCAAACGAGGCCCTGCGCATTAAGCGCATCGTCGCGGCAACAGACCCCGGCATCTGCGTCAATCCACAGCAAACCGAAGCCCAGGTGGAAGGTTCCTTCGTCTACGGCCTAAGCGCTCTGCTTTACGGGGAATGTACGGTGCAGGACGGGCAAATCGAACAGCGCAACTTCAACAGTTTCCAATCGTTGCGCCTCGCGCAGATGCCCGAGGTGGAAACCATCGTTATGCCGTCCGGCGGCTTCTGGGGCGGTGTCGGCGAACCCACCATCGCCGTGGCGGCACCGGCGGTGTTGAACGCGATCTTCGCGGCGACCGGCAAGCGTTACCGAGAGGTACCGTTGCAGCGCAGCGGGATCAAGTTCGCATAGGCATACAACGGGATACTTGGCCGGCCTATCTTGCTAACTTTCGTCGCTAAAGCCCGGGTGCCTCTGCCCGCGGAAGTCGCGAAAGCGAAAAGCCGCGCTCATAGGTCCCGTTGGCTTGTCGATTGAGGCGAATATCGAGCCCCATGCAACGAAATCGAGCGGCCGACGGCGCGGATGAGAGCGGATTTACAGCCGCGAATTCCGCAGGCAGAGGCTCCTAGTGCGCCCGATCACTCGGTGGCAAGCGGGTCGGGTGCTCCGCTTTGGGGTGCGTAATGGCATTAATGTTGCGCTTGGGTGCGCTGGTTTTTCTGAGCATATTCGCCTCGATCGGTTTGGCGGCCGGTACCGCATCCGAGGCTCCTGACCGAGTCAATCAGCAGCGCAACACGGCTACCCCGGACTTATCGAACCCGCATCCGAACCAGCCCGCAACCAGCAATGCGGATGTGCATAGGAACACCGCAGCCCCTGATGCAACGACGGAGGTCGCCCGCTTGCTTGCACAAAGCTGCACGGGTTGTCATGGACAGACCGCGGCATCGACCATTCCCGCCATCAACGCGATATCGCCTGCGGATCTGCAACGCATGTTAGGCGAATTCAGGCGCGGGGACCGACCCAGTACGATAATGGGTAGAATCACGCCCGCTTACAGTGATAATGAAATCCAACTGCTCGCCAAGGGCCTGCTGCAGTTGGGAAGGGAGCCAAACGGCGGCGAGTGAGCATATCTCACCCAGGAGCCTGCCCAGCGCCGCAAGTTGGTCCAATATCCAGGCTAGCGTTTGACTGCGGAAAAATTCAAACTGCGACACTCACTTCCAAACGGGTTCAGTGCCTCTGCGCAGCATGGTTAACCGCAGAAAACTCCTACTCGGTCTCGGTGCAAGTGCTGCCTGGGGACGGGCAAACGCCGTCAAAACGGAGCGCGGCTTAGCGCGGGTTGTGGTGGTTGGCGGCGGCTTTGCGGGCACCTCCTGCGCACTCGCATTGAAAGCCACGGCGCCGCACTTGGCGGTCACGCTGCTGGCAGCCGAGCGCACCTACACCGCTTGCCCCTTGAGTAATCTGGTGCTAACCGGCACCCGACCCATGGGGTCTCAGCAATTCGGCTACGGCTCGGTGGCGGCGCGGGGTGTGGCGGTCGTTCATGCACGAGCAAGCGCGGTCAATGCCGCCAAGCGGTACCTGACATTAGCCAATGGCGAACAGCTACCCTATGATCGCCTGGTGCTCGCTCCCGGTATCGAGTTCGATTGGCGAGCCATGCCGGGGCACAGCCAGGCCGCATCCGCACAGATGCCCCACGCTTGGCAGGCGGGCGAGCAGACCCTGCGACTGCGCAACCAGCTACGAGCCATGCCGAACGGCGGCCTGGTGTTGATGGTCGTGCCGGACAACCCCTACCGTTGCCCCCCCGGACCCTACGAGCGGGCGAGCTTGATCGCCCACTACCTCAGGGCGCATAAGCCGAAGTCGAAGCTACTGATCCTCGACGCCAAAGACCGTTTTTCCAAGCAGGCGCTGTTCACCCAAGCCTGGCAACGTTTCTACGGCGACCTAATCGAGTGGCGCGGCCGTTCGGATGGCGGCGAAGTGATTTCCGTCGCGCCCGACACCATGACGGTCAATACCGATTTCGAGACATTCAGAGGCGATGTGGTCAACCTGATTCCAAGGCAGCGGGCGGCTGCCATTGCCCAAACCGCGGGTGTTACGGATGCCAGTGGATGGTGTCCGGTATTGCCGGTAACGTTCGAATCCCGGCTACAGCCGAACATACACATCATCGGCGATGCGGCCATCGCCAATGCCATACCGAAATCCGCGTTCGCCGCCGACGCCCAAGCCAAGTATTGCGCCGTGCAGGTGGCAAGGTTGCTGACAGACCAAGCCCCCCTGCCCAGCAAGCTCATCAACACCTGCTATAGCTTGGCAAATCCGGAATACGGTTTTTCCATCGCCGGGGTCTATCGACCAACCGATGCGGCTTGGGTGGAAGTAGCGGGTGGTGTCAGCCCCTTGGCGGCAGATGACCCAATACGCCGCCTGGAGGCAACCCATGCACACCAATGGTTTGCAACCCTGACAGCGGACATATTCGGTGAGCGCTCATAAAGCGGCGCTGCCGATCCGCGCGAGCAGAGGCCCCGTACTGGCAAAAGTTGTTGAGCCATGTGGGCCAAGCGGGATCCAAGCACCGTACTTGACAGCGGCCGGGTCTGTAGCAAGAAGCTGATGAAACATGCTGCTGGTTGTCTTGACACTATCGAGGCGGGCGCGCCGTTCGGCTAATACCCGCAGACCGTTACCGCCCTACTCGCCCCGGCGATGGCGCGGATATGGGCTGCTCGTCGCGTTTATGGCCGTCGTACCGCTTGCCGAGGCAAGGGTTGCCGGTGGCGATGCACAACGAGGCCGGCAGATATTTCTCGATAGGGAGTTGGGGCACTGCATCCTTTGCCATCAAACCAAGCAGGTCGATGCGCCGTTTCAGGGCAACCTGGGGCCGGAACTAAGCGATGTTGCCGCACGTCTGACCGCCGCCGAGATTCGCGCCAAAGTAACCGACCCCACCGTTGCCAACCCGGAATCGGCCATGCCCGCCTTTCGCCGCACCCAAGGCTTGCGCCAAGTGGCTGATGCCCGTGCGGACAAACCTATTTTGACCGCCGAGCAGTTGGCGGACCTAATGGCTTTCCTAGTCGAACTCAGGGATTCGCACGGAGCACAGCCCAAGGCCGAGCAAGACGCAGCAGACTCACCGATAAGATAGGCATGCGCTGGTACCCCATAGATGCCCTGGTCAGTAGCAGGCTGTGCGGGTAAATATTAGAGAGTTATTTATCTATTTGACTCCCACGGCCACAACAAATTGTGACAAGCCGTTTTTATGAGAACAACATCCAAGTGTCCTGTCCCGCAAATAAGTGTGATTATGCGTGGCCGTTTCGGCCCCCGGCTGCGTTGCTCCTCCTTCTGTGGGGCCTGCCACAGGGCGTCGTCGCGCCTTGCCGGGAACCGAAACGGCCTAGCGCCTAAAACCCACTTATTTACGGGACAGGACATAGTGGAAGATGGCGTTAAGTGTATAGATCATAAATATTAATTTAAATTTTAAGTAAATAGAATAAAATATTGAATATAAAAGAAAAATATAAGAATTTTTCCCGCCGAGAATGGCTCGCTCGAACAGCGGGCGGCATGCTCCTGTTGGCCCTGCCACTGCCCTTGCGAGCGCTACCGGAAAACACCCGCGCGCTGTTGACGCAAACCTACGGCGACGCTGAAATGCGCTTTGCACGGGTTGCGCTTTCCCTGCCCGCTTTAGCCGAAAACGGCAATTCCGTCGCTTTCGGTGTCAGGGTGGAAAGCCCGCCGGACGAGATGAATCGGGTACTGAGTCTGGACATCTTCGCTCCGGAAAATCCCAATCCGAGCATTGCCCGATTCACTTTCGGGCCCGCTTGCGGGAAGGCAAACGCACGCACCCGCATCCGCATGGCGGCCTCGCAAACAGTGGTCGCCGTAGCGCGTTTCGCTAACGGCGACCTATTCGCCGGCGCCGCCGCAATCGTTGTCACTGAAGCCGCTTGCCTGGACTTTCTGTTCTGAAGGCAAGCCAAGCAAGTTGTTGAGATATCTGAGCTAGGAGCCTCTGCCTGCGGAATTCACGGCTGCAAATCCGCTTCCGCTCGCCCCTTTGAACGTTCGATTTCGTCAAATAGGGCTGGATATTCTCCTCAATCGCCCGCCCAAAGGGACGGCGGTATCGAATTTTCGCTTTCGCGACTTCCGCAGGCAGAGGCGCCTAGGAGCCCTCAGCCGGGGAGCGCGAGGGGTAAGCTCCTCGATAAGGTCGCTTTTGCCTGTGCTAGACTGCCGGGCATGGATGCTGTGCGGAAAAATCGCAGAGGCACGAGGCCCAACCGCGTTTTTCAAGTTGATGTCGGCCAATGACCCCGGTGCGTATCGCCATTCCCGAGGAAGTGCGTGCGGGTGAACCCTTTGAGGTGAAAACCCTAATCACGCATCCGATGGAGACCGGACGCCGCCCGGATGCATTCGGCAACCCCATTGCACAGAATCTCATCACTACATTCAGCTGCCATCTTGATGGCCAGCTGGTTTTCCAAGCCGACCTGGACACCGGCATTGCCGCCAACCCCTATCTCAGCTTCTTTGTGAGCGCCGAGCGCAACGGCACCCTGGAGTTTCGTTGGTCTGGCCAGCGAGGGTTTGACGTGCGTGAAACACGCACTCTGCGCGTTACGGGCACAACAGCAATTGCGGCACCGAATTGCATCGGGCGGATAGCCGCCAAGCCATTGCCGCATTGATCCATCCCTTGGCTATTGTCCTAGGCCTTGCAACGGCGCTTGCGCCCGCGTTGAGCGCATCGGACGACAAGACAGCCTGGCCACCTGAGCGGACGCTATCGCGGGAACGCTCCGGATTTGAATTTCAATCGGCGAACACCCAAGCCCTGCAACTCGACGGCTTCGCCAACCCCGGCTTGCTTTGGGTGGACCGGGGGCAAACCCTGTGGGTTGAGGTGCCGCCAACCGGTGCGATGAGTTGCCAAGGCTGCCACGGCGCGGCGGAGTCGGGCATGGCCGGTGTGGCCGCACGTTATCCGCAATACGATGTCGGGGCCGACCGGCTGACCAATCTCACCCAACGCATCAACCAATGCCGCCTCAAGCAACAGCGGCAGCCTGAACTGGGCTACGAATCCGATGCCATGCTCGCCCTAACCGCGTTCGTCGCCCACCAGTCAAAGGGCATGCCCTTTGACGTAGCAATCGACGGCCCCAGCAAGCCGCACTTCGAGCGAGGCCACGCCTATTTCTACCAACGCCGGGGGCAAATGAACCTGGCCTGTCACCACTGCCACGAGCGGTACGCGGGACGCATGATGCGCGGGGAACGCCTAAGCCAAGGCCACAGCACCGGTTATCCCACCTACCGTTTGACATGGCAGGGCCTGGGCTCGCTGCACCGGCGGCTGCGTTTCTGCAACCAAGCCATCCGCGCCGAGCCCTTTGCCTACGGCGCACCGGAATATCTCGATCTGGAACTGTTCCTGGCTTGGCGGGCCGCGCAGCTGCCGTTGGAAGCGGTGGCGGTGCGTCCTTAGCGGGCCCGCGCATCGGCGCACCCCAAGGAAGTTGGCGAGATAGACGGTCTGTCGTCACTGGTCATGTCAATATGAACAGCCGACCCCAAGCCCGGATACCGGTAAACGCAAGCGATTCACCTCAACCCCCAGACCCGCTATGCTTCGCTTCGCGATGGCTGCAAATCGGGAGCGATGCGCTACCTTGTACAGTTTCTGATTCCCACCCTGATTTTCCTGGGTGTGCTCTACATAGTGACAAAGAAAAAGCGCGCCCAAGCCGAGGGCGACGATACAAGAGCCCTGTTCCTGGTCATTTTGGTGATCGGTGCGGTTATTGCCGTGGCCATTTTGTTCGCCACGCCCGCTTATTGGGATGTCTAGGAGCCCGCGCCCCCAGCCCGCTACCTCGGCACCCCGAAATCCAGCTGCGGCCAACCCCGCTGCGCGGCCAGGCGCATCAGTTTCGACTTGGGATTGACGACAACCGGCCAGCCCACCACCTCCAACAGGGGCAGGTCTTCAATGCCGTCGGTGTAAAACCAGGCTTGGCGAAGCGTCTGGGCGCGTTCCGCGCAGAATCGCTCGGCGGCAGCCCGTTTGCTCTCGCCGTGGCAGGGCTCGAAGGCGCCGGTGATGCGGCCGTCAGCAATCTCAATATTTGTGCAGCACAGATGGTCGATCCCCAATTCGCCGGCAAAGGGCGCGGCCTGGGCGCGGGTAGCGGAGGTGAGTAGCACGACAGTATGGCCCAGCGCTTCGTGCGCGGCCAAGAGTTGACGGCCTTCGTCGTAGATTTTTCCCGCCAAACCATTGTGGAACGCCTGGTCCCCCAAGCGCAGGAATTCCGACTCCGACGTACGCGCTCTCGCCAGGTCTTGCAGCGTTACCCGCAACAAATCGAGATAGTGCGCCAAGCCCAAGCCGTATTTGGCGAACACGCGCAATTGCAAGGCAATGCGCCAGCGCGGCACAGTCGCTTCCTTGAAGCCCTCCCAACCCAGGGCCGCAACCGAATAGCCGGCAATCAAGGTGCGGTCCAAGTCGAAGAACGCCGTTGCCTCCGGTGCCGGGTTAACGGACGCCAAGCTCTGCAAATAGCTGGAAAACGCCAATTTCACCGTCGCGCCCAGTGCTAGGGCTGGCCGGTAAGCGGCATCGTCAACCGGATTGCCGCACCGCCATCCATGGGCTGAAAGGCAGGCTCCGCACCGGTTGGCGAGGGTTCAAGGAACGCCCGCTGCGCAAATGCCGCCACGAATTGGCCCAGGGCATAACCCGCCAAGGCGGTGAGCAGATAGCTTGCCAGAGCGGCGCCGCCCAAGGGTGCCCAGGTTCTTGGACTGCGCGCCGCGCTGCCGGCGGCTTCACGCAATGCCTGGACGCTCGGCCAGTGGCTGCGTGCAGCATCCTGCCGTGGCAACCCGGCGCATCCGGTCAGTAGAGAAAACAGCAATAGCAAGAGGGCGGGATGCATATTGGCATGCATTCTACAGGCCGAAGCCAATGCCGGTCGCGTATCAGTTTGAAATGATTTGGATTTGGAGACTGCGCCAACCGCGGCGTCCCGCGGTCGAAAAATTCAAACCGCGACACCACCCCAATGCCCGGTGCGACGAAATACTGGTGTCCTGCCCCGTCAGCCGCTCGATTTCGTTGAATATGGCTCGATATTCGCCTCAATCGACCGGCCGGCGGGACCTATGAGCGCGGATTTTCGCTTTCGCGACTTCCGAAGGCAGAGGCTCCTAGGCCGTTTCGGTTCCCAATTAGGCGCCCGCGTCCGCCGCTGCCGATGCGTCATCGGCCTCCGGCTCGGCTGGCTTGGGCAGCAGGTCGTCGGTATCGATCAGCATTTGTTCGGCGATGTAGGTGGCGATCTCGAAGCGGCCACCGACTCGGGAGGAAACGACGCTGTAGTCGTCCTCTGCCGCGTTGAAAAACAAATCGAGTTGATACTCGCCAGCCGCGTCCTGGATGGTGAATGACGCCTTCGGCTCGCCTTCCATTGCGGCGATACCGAGCACGTTCAGATCCGCAAAGCGGCCCACCAAGCGACGCGCCGCTTCATCGTCGGCGGTTGAACCGTCCACCAACCAAAGCGGACCACCGCCGCCCGTGCCGTCAACGAATCCGTCGAGATCGGCAGATCGACCACTGTTTATTTCGCTATCGGCTTGCGGGTTCGCTGACAAACCGCCGTCGGCCGAGGGATCGGCGGTGCCCTCCGCCCCGTCATCAGCTTCTGCCAACGACCCGGCATCCGCCTGCTGATCCGCGGCGGCCACCGCAGCGTCATCCGTTGCATCCCCGGCCAGACGGAGCTGCCATGCGTCCTCTTTACGAACGCTCACAACATCACCGCTGGGCCGCAGCAATTGCTTGTCCAACCAATGGTCGGCATCGGCAGGCGCCTCGTAGTTGGAGAAATCGATGCTATAGACCTCGTCGGCGCCATCGGCGCGGGCGTGTACGCGCCGGTAGCCGGGCGAGGAGCCCAGGTAGAGTGTCGCGGTCTCGTCGCCTTCGCTGGCAATCACCAACCGCCGCTGGAAATTCTCTTCGGTGACCTCGAAACGCTCGGCGCTGGCGGCACTCGTCGCCACCGGCCAAGCGGCCGATACCTTGGCCAGCTTTTCCAAGACTTCGCCGACCTTACCGCTATCGGCCGGCAATCCATCCTCAAGTTGCCAGCCGTCGTCGCTTCGGGAGAGCCTTACTTGGTCATCGGCCGTGGCAATGCCGAGGCTCTTGGCCTGCGCCGGCGTAAACGGCAAAAGACCCGCGGCTTGCTCATTGGCACCGCTGCCACCGGCGATGAGCAGCACCGCGAGAATTAAAATCTGGGCTGCCAAAACGCCGCCCAGCAATCCGATTCTTGTATTCACGCTCCCTCTCCGACCAGCCAATCGCGATAGGCGGTGCGCCGACCGGCCATGCGCCGCCGATGCACCAAATAAACGAACCCGATGCCGACAAACGCCAAGCCGTAGTTCAGATATTCCAGAACCGACTGCTCGGCCGCATCCAACTGCGGCAGGGTGCGGTTGAAGTTGCCGCGTGCCCGGATACCGAGCAGGGTGCGATCTTCCAATGCCCAATCAACGGCATTGACCAGCATCTGCACCGAATTGTTGTACAGGGTGCCGTCGGCGGAACCGATCATGCGCAACGTTTGGTCCGCCAGGAAGCTGTTGGAGGAAAAGACGAACAGGCGCGCCGATTCGGGTGAGCGCTCGATAACGGAACTGACGACACCAAGGGTATCGGCAGGCGCCGCTTGGTCGTCTTCGGCAACGGCTGCAACGGCATCTTCGCCCTCCGCCTCCGCCGGTTCGGCAAGCAACGGTGAGTCCTGGCCGCTGAAGAAGGACTCGAAACGGCCGCTGATGGCAACGCCCACCAGCCGCTCCCGCTGGTCGCCCTCGGGTTGGAAGGCGCTTAAGCCCGCCTCGTCAACGCGCGGCATCACATCCGTCGAACTCGACAACCAACTGCCCGCGGAAGTGTGCAGCAATTCAACGACCTCGCGATCGGCGTTGGCCTCCGCACCCAGTGTTAACGGCGATGCCCAGGCCATGGTGACCTGCGGCAGTGGCGCGGTAATCAGCGAGTCCGGGTTCAGCCCCGGTGTGCGGATATCCGGGAAATAGGGATAGTCGAGCATCACCAATTCCTGGAAATTGAAGGCGCCGACACGCCGGGTCACCGGCACCGGGAAAGCGGCGTTGGCCGGGTCCATCACGAAGGTTGCGCCAACCTCGACACCCTGATGCTCAAGCCAGCCCTCAAGGCCGGTGGTACGCCGCGTGGCCGTGAGCGACTGCCCGCTAAGGTTGGCATCAAAGGCACCGGCGGCAATCACGACGGTGCCGCCTTTCATGAGGAACTGGTCCACGGCAAAACGTTGTTTGTCGGTGAAATCACGAGGATCGACCACCATCAACAAATCCGCCGCCTCCGGTACAACGCCATCGGCCAGGTCGGAGGTTTCGACATTGAAATCGTTGGCCAGCACACCCTGTAGCTGATTGAACTGATTGCCGCCCATGCCCTGATTGGCCGTATAGGGCGACGGCGCGGGCGGGGCCACCAAGGCCACCGTGCGCAGCAACCCGCTCGCGAAACGCTTGAGCCCCTCCTCAATAGCGCGCCTTGTGGCCTCCTCGGAGCGGGCTTCGGGCAGCGCGATCTGCACCACCGTTTCGCCATCGGTTAGCGTCAGGTAGAAATAGAAGTAATTGAGATCGAAGAGACTCGCCGCCATGGGCTGAAAGCCGTAGTTGCCGGCAATTTCCTGGGCCAAGGCGCCATCGCCCGCTTCCGGGTCGAGGATTTCAACACTGAGTTTGCCGTCGCTCTCGCTCGCCAAATCCTCCAGCACGCCGGTGAGCACCGGCCGATATTCGACCAGCGCCTCCGCAGCTTGTCATCACCGGACAAATAGCCGATGAATCGCACCGGCTCCTGAATGTTGGCGAAAACGCTGCTGCCCCCCTGAAAACCGAACAACACCTGTTTGATGGCACGGGTGAGATCGTATTCCGGGTTGCGCAGTTGCACGTCGATATCCGCTTCGCCGCGCACCTTCACCTCAATCAGGTCGCGAAAACCCAATACCTCGTATTCGTCTCCGTAGGCGAGCAATACATCGAAATAGGAATTAACGAGGCTCGACTGGTAGCGGTCGGCAACCTGAAACGGCACCGAGCGGATGCCGTATTTGGTGTTGGCCTCGTCCTCCATCTCCGGGTCGTCCGCCGGATCGATGATCTCAACACGCACCTTGCCCCGGCCCGCCACCTCGTATTCGGTCAACAGGTCACGCATGCGCGGTACCAGCGGTGCCAGCAGCGGGTGGGTCTTGTCGCTGAAGTAGCCACGAATCAGCAGAGGTTCCCGCAAGCGCTCAAGATAGGCGCGGGTGGCCTGCGAAATCGAATAGATGCGCCCTTCCGTCATATCTACCCGCAAGGCGCTGAGCGAGCCCAGCCAGAGGTTGGCGGTAAGCAGATTGGCAACCAATAGGCCGGTGCCCAACAGCCAAGCGGAATGATGGGCGCGGTCCCCGTCCTTTGCCCAACGCTGCACTTCCAGCCCGTATACGTTGAGCGCCAGAAAAACTGCGGCCAAGGAGATGTAGTAATAAAGATCGCGCAGATCCAAAACGCCCCGGGTGATGGCCTCAAACCGCGAGCCGGAGCCAACCGCCCGAAAGAAGTCGGCCACGGTGCCCGACATCAGATCCGTCAGCAACGGGTTGCCGGCCAGATAGAGCAGGCCACAGACAAAACTCGCCACAATCAGGCTAACGATCTGGCTATCGGTGCGGGCGCTGACGAACAGCCCGATGGCCGTGTAGGCGGCACCCAAAAGCAGCGCCGCGACATAACCGGCCAGCACCGGACCCCAATCCAAATCGGCGATGTAGGCGGCGCTGAGCGGCAGCGGTAGCGTGAGCAGCAGGGCAACGCCGATCAGTGCCCAACAGGCGAGGAACTTGCCGAGCACGAATTGCCAGATCGTGGGTGGCGCGGTGAACACCAATTCCATGGTGCCGGTGCGCCGCTCCTCGCTCCACATGCGCATCGTCAGGGCTGCGGAGAGGAAGATAAGCAACACCGGCAACCACTCGAACATGGGGCGCACGTCCGCCACGTTGCGGGCGAACCAAGCCTCGACCCAAAAGAAAACAAAGAGGGTGACGGCCAGAAAGGCCGCGAGGAACAAATAACCGGTGGGCGCGGCGAAAAAGAGGGTTAGTTCCTTGGCCGCGACCTTGCGGACAACGGCGGCTCGATCAGGCTGCATGGCGCACCTCCGTGCCTTCGCTGACTTCGCGGAACAGGGTTTCCAAATCGCGCTGCTCCGGGCTCAACTCGTAGATGGGAATATTGCGCTCCACCAGGGTACGGGCGATGCGCTCGGCCGCCTCGGCAAGATCGTCATCGACAGCCACGAGCCAACGGCCATCGCCAAGATTGGAGAGCTTGCCCAGGGCCAAGTCGCCCAAATCCAGGGCCGGTTGGGTGCGCAAGTTGAGGCGGCTGGTGGACTGCAACGCATCAAGCCGTTCATTGAGGGCCAAACGCCCGTCGCGCACCATTAATACCCGGTCGCAGACGGCGCTGACCTCCTGCATGATGTGGGTGGAGAGGATGATGGTCGCCGAGCTGGCGAGTTCGCGCACCAGCTCACGCATGTGCTGGGTTTGGCCCGGGTCCAAGCCGTTGGTGGGTTCGTCAAGAATCAAGAACAGCGGTTTGTGCAAAATGGCCTGGGCAACGCCGACCCGCTGCTTGTAACCCCGGGAAAGCGTGCCGATGGCGTCCAGGGCCTTGTCGGCCAAATCCGTTGCCGCAATCGCTTCGCCGACCGCGGTGCGCACATCCTCAACCTGCCGCAATTCCGCGACAAAGGCCAGGTAGTCCACCACCGCCAATTCCGGATAGAGCGGCACGGTCTCGGGCAAATAGCCCAGTTGCCGCTGCACCGTCCAGGGCGCCGCCTCCAGCGCCTCACCGCCCACCCGCACCGTGCCCGAACTCGGTTCGAGCGCGCCGGTCAGCATCTTCATGATGGTGGTTTTGCCAGCCCCGTTGTGGCCCAGCAAGCCGACGATTTCGCCGGGTTCGATGCGGAACGACACCTCGTCAACGGCGATGAAATCACCATAGCGACGTGTCAACCGATCAGCTTCGATCATCGCAACCTCAATTACTCCGGTTGAATTCGCAACGGGCAGTGCCCGAGCGCGGTGCCCGTCCATTGCAGATGGCGAAACATAGGGGCTGAAAAACAAAAATCAAGCGCTATGGCGCCTGATTAACGATGAAATACGTTCATCGCAGGTTGCGGGCAGGCATTGAATCGGCCTTGGCGCATCCGGTGGCGGGCGGCAGTTGGGGAGGTTTTGTCATTGCATACCTGCCCGCGGCCAGCTTCCCGCGGGCGAACGTCAGCCCGAAGCCCCGGGACAGGTGGCACTCGACTTCGACACCACCGACGTCCCGCTGCACGGGAACCAGGAGGGGCGGTTCTTCCACATTGAACTGATGCCGAGGGTCTGGAAAACGCTGATCGCGGATCGCCCATATGGTTTGCTGGAGTCAAGTGCGCCGTGGCGATTGAAGAGGGAGTGGAATTCATCGTGCGTCTTCCGGGAAGACGTCGAATCCCAATGCATGGGAATTGCTGCGCACCCTTTCATCGAATGAAAGGATTTGCACGTCCGGTGCCATGCTGCGGGAAAAAAGAGCGGTCGCTAAGTGGACCGCGTCCAGAGAACGAACTGGCTCGTGCGGAAAACGACGGCGGGCGGATTCGACGATCTCGGCGTCGATGGCGCACAACGTCCAGAAAGCCGAGGCAGTCGCAACAACCGTTCTGATCTCGGCAGCCGCAGCCTCATCCAGTTGACCTGTCGCCGCCGCTCGGTGCAGCACCCGGTCACACTCGATCAGAGTGAGGTCGGAGGTGAAAATCCGGTCCGCCTGGGCTAGCGCCTGTCTGGATTCACTACCTCGGCTTTCTCCCAACAGCCACGACAGGACAGCGCTGGTCTCAACGTAAAGGTTCAGTATTCGCCCCTAGACTCACTCAGCAGAGTTTTCGCGGTACCTTCTGGCAGTTGCACGGAGGTGCTTATGTACAGCTCCGGTCGATTCCGTGCCCCAAGACGCACTTTCCCCGCTTGCGCACGGCGCCTCAGCTCGTTGTCGATGTGGTTGTCCGAGAGGTGCGTCGGAGGGCGAATTTCCGCGACGGTTTCGCCGCGATGGGTGACATACACTTCGTTCCCTTCGCGCACCATCCGGATGCACTCGCTCAAACGAGATTTCAACTCTCTGACGCCCATCGTGATCATTCGTCTAATGTACCTGCATGAGACCACAACCACAAGCGCACAGAAACATTTCGGAACCCGGCACCCGCTTCGCGGGCGCCCAGTCCCTTGACTGTCGTGAGAGTACTACTGACTATTCCCGTTCACCCTGACGGCGCAATGATGGAGTACAAGAGCAGCCCCAAGCACTCCGAGCCCTGGCAGCGTGGGCGGCGAGGTAGCCTTTGCCCAACGGAGGTGCGGTCATTGGCCGACGAGCTGCTGCGGGGGAGCGTTTTGCATGACAACAAGCGATCACCCAGAGCCAATGGTCACAACATTAGCCCCGTGGTCACAGGGATACGATCTTGCCGACCGCCTTCATGACCAACTCGATGGCCGCTTTCTGATCCGTGCGCCAAGGCGCACTTTACCTGCTTGCGCACGGTGCCTCAGCTCGTTGTCGATGTGGTGGTCTGGGAGGTGGAGGCAAATCCCTCTGACCGAGTTGTGGCACCGGACGGGGCGGGATACCTTGGCAGCCTTCAGCAAAAGTTGCGAAGTGGGATCCATTGAAAACGCATTCGACGCGCTGGCGGGAGAAACTGGATCGCGGGGAAATCGTGTTGCTCGACGGCGGTACCGGCTCGGAGCTGCAACGCCGTGGCGTGCCGATGCACGGCGCCAACTGGTCCGCTTTGGCCGTTCACACCCATCCGAACAAGGTCCGTGAGGTTTACGAAGCCTACATTGAGGCTGGCGCCGGCCCGAGCCCAGCATCCACAAGCCGGGGTTGTCGTTGGCGCCGAGCCGGGCAGCCGGGCTGTGGCTCCAGGTATTCGCCATGTCGATAGCGGCCTGGTGGTTGTCCGCAGCGGCACCCAACAAGGCGCTGGTTACAGGCATGGGGGCGGAAATACCGAGCAACGCCAGCGCCCGACAACGCTCCGGGAAGCACGCGGCCAAGGCGTATGCGACCAACGCACCCATGCTATGGCCCACCACCGCCACAGTTGCCAAATCGAGCGCGTCCATTGCGCGAATCAGCCAATTCGCCATGTCTTCAATCGAGCGCAACGCCGGCCTCTCGCTACGCCCGTGGCCGGGCAGATCCGGTGCCAGGACATTGAGGCCAACGCGGGCGAAATGGCGCGCCGGCATGACCCAAACGCTGTGATCCATGCCGGCGCCGTGAATGAGCACCACCGCCGAGCGATTGGGCTGGTGCTCGCCGGTGCCGGTGGAGGCGAATGCCGCCTGGCCGTCCACCTGGAACTTCATGAGCCACCCTCAGTCTTGGCAACCCGCCGCGGCGCGTTCTTCAGGTCGCCAATCAAGTCCTCCGGGTCTTCCAAACCGATTGAAAGGCGAATCAAACCCTCGCCTATGCCAGCGGCGACCAAGGCTTCGGCATCCATGCGGTGGTGGGTGGTGCTCGCGGGATGGATAACCAGCGACTTGGCATCGCCCACATTGGCGAGATGGGAAAAGAGGCGCAGCGCCTCGATTAATGCCCGCCCCGCCGGCCGGCCGCCGCGCACGGTGAAGCCAAATACCGCGCCGGCACCCTTCGGCAACAACGCCTTGGCGAGTTGGTGGTCCGGGTGCTCCGGCAGGCTCGGATAGCTCACCGATTCAACCAGCGGATGGGCGGCCAAAAAATCGACCACCTGCTCCGTGTTGGCGACATGCCGGGCCATCCTGAGCGGCAATGTTTCCAAACCCTGCAGGATTTGAAATGCCGTCATGGGCGCCATACAGGCCCCGAAATCACGAATGCCCTCTTTGCGGGCGCGGGTTAGCGGATCCGGTGCCTGGCCCGCGTGCAAGGCGAGGGTGTCGAAGCCGGCCGGCCTCGGGCTTTTGTGTTGGCTCATACTGGTTCGCCCGCCGCACGGGCATTGTCGTAAAGAGCGCAACTGTACCCGTTACGAGGGTATTGGCGCGACCCGCCGACTGGGCCCCGAGCGAACCGGATCGGACAACGCCGACCCGGTCCGGCCCTTGGCTCAAGTTCGCTCCGATTAATCCGGCGAACGGTTTAGAGCCATGAGGAATAGCCTATTACCAGGATCTCTTGGCTTGGCACGTTTGGCAGAGTCCGGTTCGACGGCCCACACGGATCCGTGAAAGGCCATGGCGCCGGTGCCGGCCTCCCCGGAGGCCTTGGGGCCCCCGGAATCTTAAAACCGCCTCCGGGTGGGCACCAACCACCCCATCCGAGTCCACCGCTGACCGCATCGAGTTCGGCCTCATTGAGCGGACGAAGGTTGTCATTAACCATGTTTTACTCCTTAAGGATTAACCTATATTGGGAGTGCCAAGGTAACAGGCGCGATAGAGCGGTTCTGTAAGCCAAAAGCGATTCGAGCTACCCTACCCGGTCAGTTCGGAGCGTGCGACATATGAACAATTTTCCCAAAGCCGTGCGGATCGCAACCAACGGTATCGAACTTGAGGTTTTCTCCGCAGGCCAAGGCCGACCGGTGGTGTTGTGCCACGGCTGGCCGGAGCTCGCCTATTCCTGAATGATGAAACTGCCGGTCGCCTCGGCGACGATCAAGTCATCCGCTTGCCGGATAACCTTGCCCGCCATCTGCGCCAGCCGGCCCTTGCGTTTCAGACAACGCCCCTCCAGACACACCGACGCACCAATCGGCAGTTCCGCCCGGTAGCGGATATCGGCTTTCGCCGTGAAGCACTTTATGCCCTGCAACCACAGCCAATTTGCCATGACGTCGTCGAGCAGACTGAAGACGATGCCGCCGTGGGTCAGGCCGCGATAACCCGCATGTCTGGAATCCGGGGTAAATTCGGCCCGGCAAACACCCGTCTCGATGCGGAACCGAACCCGCAACCCAATGGGGTTGCCGGCGCCGCATACGAAGCATCGGTTGGCTTGCTCGTCTAGTGACATCTCGACAGTCTCCACTGAAAGTGCGGTACACAGCCGCCGCAAAGGCTCCATATTAGCCGGAATCGTCCCTCCGCAGCCGAAAAATGCAAACTGCGACACTACCGCCCAGTGGGTCCTAGTGCATGGCCACCATCGATTTGCGATAATGCCGGTTCGCTGAATTCGGCTCGGACATCCATGGTGCTCGCGATTGATCCAGCCGAATTCAGGTTAACGCACCCGCAACCCCGCAAAATTCCGTGATCGACCTGCCCAGTATTCGCCGACGGCTTGCCACCTATGACGGCCTAACCTTCCCGCCCAAGGCCTGTACCCGCGAGGCGGCGGTTGCCGTTGTGCTACGCGAGTTCGATAACCACCCGGAAGTGCTTTTCATCAAGCGGGCCATCAAGCCCGGTGACCCCTGGTCCGGGCAAATGGCGTTCCCCGGCGGCCATAGGGACGACGGCGACCCCGGCCTCAAGGAAGCCGCCATGCGCGAAACCCTTGAGGAGGTCGGGCTCGACCTGACCCAGGGCCGCTACCTCGGGGCCTTGGACCAACAACGGGCAACCGCGCGTGGACGGCGTCTGGATATGCTGATCGCGCCGCATGTCTTCGAGATTTGCGGCAATCCCGAATTCAAAACAAACTACGAGGTGGACGAGGTGGTATGGGCACCGCTCATGCCTATGGTGCGCAACAGGCTGCACCACAGGCAAACCCTATCGATTACCGGTACGCCCAGCGTATTCAACGGCTATCGGCTATCCGGTGGACACTTCGTGTGGGGGCTTACTTATCGCATGTTGAAGGACTTGTTCCGAACCCTCGACCCCGATTGGGCAGCAGCGGATCGGGATTGACGAGCCCCGATGCCCCCGTCTCGAAACACGGACAATCATCGTTGCCCCCGCAAACCGCGCCAGCACAGAACCCGATTCCCGCGCAAGAGCGCGCCTGGGCGCCTAACCAAACAACTCCCGGTTCGCACGCCGCAGGAACAGCAGCCCGATGGCCGCGTTGAAGAAGATAAAGAAGTTGTGCATCACCAACCCAAACGCCGAGAGTTGGGCGGCGTTTGCGGGGAATAGCACCACCCAAATCGTGATGGCCGCAGCGCGCATTGGTGTGGGAATGGCCGCAGCGAAGAAGATCACCGGCAAAACGCCCAGCATGTCGAGGAAGGCGGCATCCACGCCGAATAGGCGCAACGCCAAGGTATAGACCAGCACCGCACCCAACAGGGCCGGCGAGCGAATGGCGGCGACAATGACATAGCGCAACGGTGAGGCCTCACGAAAAGCCTTGAATATCGAGCGCTCCCGCAGCGCCTTACCCACCGATAGATAGCCGCGAAAGTAGGCAATCCAAAACAAGAATAGCGCGAGCACCCCCAGCCCAATCCAAGGCACCAACCGAAATTGCGCCGGCAGGGTGTCGGCCGCCATCAAATAGCCAACGTTCGCCCAAAAAGTCAGGTAGAGCAGTTCGCAAAACATGATGAAGAGCATTGAGGAGCCCACCTCCCAGCCGGGTACGCCGTCCCGACGGTTGAGGTAGAGCGCCATGGCCCCCTTGCCCACCTGTTCGTTGACGATGGAGATGATGTAGGCGGACGCACGAATGGGCAGAATACCGCGCCAGGGCGCAGGGGTATTGAACCAGGTCACGACCCGCCAGACCACGGTTGAGTCGATAAGAAAGAAGAACGCGGAATAGGGAATCATCAACGCCAGCCAGACACCCCAGGGCACACTGGCGAAGACTTGCAGAAGATAGGACAGCACTGTTTCGCCCTGACGCGCCGCCGCGCCGTCGATGCGGGTGTAGAGCCAAGCAAAACAGGCCAGCGTAATCAGCCAGAGCAATGCCCGGCGCCAAATAGGCGCGGCGCGGCGTTCAGTGGTCATAAGACGAAAGCTCCAATGTTTTTGGGGGTCTAGGAGCCTCTGCCGCGCCTATGGTGGAGCGGGCATGGACGCCCACGGAGGCGACAAACAACGGGTAATGTGCGTCCGGTACCACAATCAAGGGTCATTGTGGCGTGCGTTGAAGTCGGCGATGGCCAAACCGGCGGCGACGCTTGTGAACGGGTTGTGTTCCACCACAGGCCCGGGGAAGGTTTCGTTGAGGATACGGCGCACGGCGGGAATGAGTATCGACCCGCCGGTGCCAAGCACAATCTGAATATCCTCGGGTGCCAGCCGCGCCTTGGCTAGGGTGAGGTCCCGCGCCTCTTTGAACGAGTTCAATATATCTCCGATCAGCCGTTCGAACTCCCGGCGGGATAAGGGCACCCGCACATCAAGTTCGGGTATGTCGAGCACCGCCTCTTGGGCAACGGACAGTTCGGCCTTGAAATCCTTGATGGCCTGAAAAACAACATAGCCCAGATTCAGCCCGATGATGTCGCGCAAGCGCCGAAATTTCTCGGTGGCCGGCCCGCCTTGGGCGATGCGATCAATTACCGGCGCGGTAAAACGATTTTGGTTCAAAGTGTAGCTAACCGGCCAACTGAGCAGCAATTCCGCATAGTCCACAAAGGGAAAGTGGGTTTCGATCTCCCGGTCCATGCCGCGCCGCCGCCAACGCTCTCCCTGACCCAAGAGTGGAAAAAGCAGCTTGCGGAACAAGAGCCGATCAATATGGTCGCCGCCGAGCCCTATGCCGTGGGTGGCAACCACCGAAAAACCAGCGCGATGACGCCGCAGCACACAAAAATCCAGCGTTCCGCCGCCGAAATCCGCGGTTAACAGGTTTTCACCCGCCACGTCCGGGTTGGCATGCAGAAAACTGACCGCCGCCGCTACGGGTTCGGTATAGAAATGCTGCTCGCGCACACCGGCATGGCGATAGGCTTCACCCAAACGGGTAAGCGCCGTTTGGTTGCGGTGGCGCCCGCGTCCCTCGAAATTCACCGGATGACCCAAGTGGCCGTGCCGTGCCGCGCAGCCATGCGCTTCAATGCGGCGGCGCATGTGCAGCAATAGCGGCGTGATCAGCGCGACCAGGCGATAGGGTTGGTCGAAGACCATGAGCCGCCGGATGCCGCTATCGCCAAGCAAGCGCTTAACGCCGCGAAACAGCCGACCCTTCAGGCCGCTATCGAGCAGGGGGAGCCCATAGATGGGTGTCGTGGCGGTCTGTAGCGGGGCCGGCTCATCGGGGCCGCCGTGATCGACGAACTCGCTGCACTCGCCAACGACTTCCGGGATCAACTCAACCGTTCTGCCGGTATTGTCGATAATGTAGCGATCAATGGCCTGCTGCCCAACCTGAACTTGAAACGCCCGGTCGAGGTAGATGGCCGATGGCATGATCGGATTGCCGCCTTCCAGGTCAACCAGCCTGAGCGACTCGCCATCAAAGACCGCCGCCGTGGAATTGGTGGTACCGAAGTCGATGCCGATGCCGAAGCTCGCTCTTTTGGCGGTCAACGCACAGTGCCCGTTTGCCGCTCGTAATCAGGCACAGGCCACGCCGGTGCCGCCGAGGCCACAGTAGCCGTTCGGTACCTTGGCCAAATACTGTTGGTGATAATGCTCGGCAAAGTAAAAGGCGCCGGCCGGTTCGATTGCCGTGGTGATCGGTCCGAATCCGGCCTGACTCAGCGCCTGTTGATAGTGCTCCCGGGAGGCCCGCGCCGCCCGTTGCTGCGCTTCGTCGTAACAATAGATGGCAGAACGATATTGCGTGCCCACGTCATTGCCCTGACGCATGCCCTGGGTGGGATCGTGGGTTTCCCAAAATGCTTTCAGCAAGGTATCGAAAGATACGGCATTGGGGTCATAAACCACCAAGACGACCTCCGTGTGTCCGGTGCGCCCGGAGCAGACCTCCTCGTAAGTCGGATTGGGCGTACTGCCGCCCGCATAGCCCACCGCCGTGACGAAGACGCCACCGGTTTGCCAGAACTTGCGCTCCGCTCCCCAAAAACAGCCCAGACCAAAAAGCGCCCGGGCCATGCCGTCGGGATAGGGTGCCGCCAGCGGATTGCCGTTGACAACATGCCGTTCGGGAATCGGCATGGGTTGCGAGCGCCCCGGCAGGGTCTCGTTTTCTTTGGGCGGCTGCAGTTTATGTCCCCAAGCCATAGGTACGCCTCCAAAGTGGTTCGATCGGCCCGCCACTCATCGATTTGCGGGCGATGCACATGATACCGACTCGAATCGGTGCTATAAATCGCACCATGCGCGTATTGGTCGTCACGCCGCTGCTCCTGTTCGCAACCATGCTGGCGAGTTGCCAATCGGTCACGAGCGCCGATTCGATGGCGGCAAGTGGCCCCACCGCCAAGGATGCGGCGACCCTGCGCCGGCCCTTGCAGGCCATCCCACCCCTGGACGGTGCCGGACTGTACGCCCTGCGAGATGCGGCGGCGTCACGGCAGCCCTTCTTGGGTATCGGTGAACTCGGCGCGAATTATCAAAGACTGCGCGAACTTGAAAGCGAAGCGCTGCGGCTTGCCGAGGACGAACCCCTCAAGCTCGGCGCCATCGGTACCGCCATTCTCGACATTTGCCAAGGCAGCCTAACCGGCCACTACGCCCTGCAACGGTTCTACGACTACCTGGATGCGCCCGAAACGGCGCAAACCCATGCGGCCTGGGTGAGCGCCATCAAGGCGGAGATGAGGGCCGACGCCGATGGCTCCGACACCGCGCCCTATACCGCCCTGACGCCCGCGGAAGCCCAGATCTTCGTGATTTCGGAGTCGCTCTCACCGGTCGGCTCCATCTATCAGTCCAACGATTCCACGGCCTTTTCGATACTGGTTATCGGCCGTCCTAAAGCAGGGCCATTGCGCGAACTGCACTTCGACCTAGAGGCGTTTTACCAACACGCGGCTTACCGACATGGGGTGAATACTCTATCGAGCCAATCGAACAATCAGGCGCGGCATGCCGGCTTCTCGACATCGGCGCTGATCGGCCTGCTGGCACGGCGCGGCGACAGCTCCGCACAAGCCACCGTTGGTGCCTTGATGATCGGCCGCGGGCAGCTCGATGAAGCCATCGGCTGGTTGCGCAGCGCATCGCGCCCCGGCAATGTGCTTGCCAATGTGATGTTGGCGCGTGTGTACTGGGAGCAATCCGGTCAGGCCAACAACGCAGCGGATAAGCGTGCGGCGCTTGACCAGGTGGTGGAAAACTATCTGCACGGCATCGCGCTCGGCTCAGCGGATGCAATGTACGCACTCGGCAGCCTCTATCTGAGTGGCGCATTCGAGGAGCGGCGAAAAGCCGAGGGCCTGCCGCTGCTCGAACAAGCCGGGGCGCTTGAGCACGGCGACGCCCTGCTCTATCTCGCCCATCTCCACTATGCCGGAGAGGTCGTGGAGCGCGACCTGGCTCAAGCGGAAGAATATTTCATCCATTCCGCCAGCCTGAACAACGCGACGGCTCGCTTGAGCTATGCGCGCTACCTGATGCGGGCGGGTGCCGAGGCGAAGGTCGATGCGCGTGCCATTGCCTGGTTGCAAGACCTGGTGGAGGAAAACGACGACCCCGAGGCCATGTTGCTGCTCGGCAATCTGCACGCCCGGGGCATTGCCGCAACACAGAACATCCGTAAAGCCCGGCGCTGGTACCAAAACGCCGTGCGCACCGCGCCGGATAACCCCGACATTGTCAATGAAGTGGCTTGGACACTCACCGTTTCCGATCTCGACCGCCTGCGCCGGGAACGCTTCGCGAACAAGATTATGACCCGCATGATGGAGGCCGATGAGCAGGCACGCTCCAGCCCCGAATTTCTCGATACCTGGGCGGCCACCTTCGCCGCTACCGGCAACTTCGAAGAAGCGGTGCGGCTCCAGCAACTCGCGGTAAAGGAAGCCACCGATGCCGAGCGCGAGGATGTGCTGGACATTCTTCACGAACACCTGGACCTGTTCCGCGCCGGCCAGCCCGTTATAGAAACGGCACCCTGATACCGGCAGGTGCGCGCCACCTTGATCGAATTTGTGCTTTGACAGCAACCGCCCTACTTGCCAACGAGGTCCCGCTAATCGATCTCCGAGCGCCGGTGGAGTTTGGACGCGGCGCCTTCCCGGCGGCGGTGAATCTACCGCTACTAAACGATGCTGAACGTCAAGCAATCGGCCTCGTTTACCGCAACGAGGGGCGCGCCGCCGCCGTTGCCCGGGGCCATGAACTGGTTTCCGGCACGGTTCGGGAACAACGTCTACAAGCCTGGATTACTTTCGCGACCGAACATCCCGACTGCCAACTGTATTGCTGGCGCGGTGGCCTGCGCTCGCAAATCGCCCAAGCCTGGCTCAAGGACGCGGGTTCTGTCGTGCCCAGGGTCATCGGCGGCTATAAGGCGCTAAGACGTATCTGCCTCGATACGCTGGAAAATGCCGCCACCGACGCCAAGCACTGGATTGTGCTGGCGGGCCGTACCGGCAGCGGTAAAACCCGAATCATCGAGAGGCTGACGCAGGCCATCAACCTAGAGGGGCTGGCACAACATCGCGGCTCAGCCTTCGGCGCACGCCCAAGCGGGCAACCCACGTCCATCGCCTTCGAAAATGCCCTGGCAGTGGCGGCACTTCAGCAAACGGGGCGCACACTGGTGCTGGAGGATGAAAGCCGCACCATCGGCCGCCTTGCCCTGCCCAACGCCTGGTACGCGCGCATGGCGAGCGCGCCGCTGGTGTTGTTGCAAGCAAGCACCGCAACCCGGATATCGAACATCCATGCCGAATACGTCGACGAGCCCCTGGCCGCCGGTGTTGCACCCGCGGCACTGCAAAGACAGCTGGGCGACGCCCTGGATCGCATTCGCAAACGCCTGGGTGGGGAGCGGCACCGACAAATCGGCGCGGCCATGGCAACAGGATTCCAAACGGGTGACCACGGGGCTTGGATTGGGCTGCTGCTCGAATGGTATTACGACCCGATGTACGACTATCAACTCGCCGCGAAACGCGAGCGCATCGTCTTCCGCGGTGAGGCGGACGCAGTGGCGGAGTATCTTCGGCGAAACGCTTTCGACTAGGAGCCCGAACCGTCTATCCCACTAAACCGCTTGGTGAGATCTCAGCTCACTACTCGGCAGCGACTGTGCCCTGAAGTTGCGGTGTTTGGGCGGCGATGGCATCGGTTAGGTATTCGCCAAACAAGCGCACGCGACCTGTGTGGCGGACTTCCGGGGTGGTCAGCCGCCAAAGGTCAACGGATTCGATGGGTGCTTGCGCCAGCCGGCTTAAAAGGGGGTCTCGATCACCCACAACGCAGGGTAGCGCCGCAATGCCGGCACCGGCGCGCGCCAGGGCAACCAATTGCACCAATGTGTCGCAGCGCCCGGCCAAAGGGATATCCCGCCACCCCGCCGTCCGCACCGCTTCGCAGGCCGGGCCCAAGTCGTCAATGGGCAACCACTCCAGCCAATGTAACGAGTGCCCGGTTGTCGAGGTGCCCGCCGCGGCGTATGCGGACACGGCAATCGAACCGACTTTGCGGCCCACCAAGTCGAGCGGCGGATTGGACGTAACCTGTATGCCCAAGTCCGCGTCGCCAACCGCCAACGCGGCGCCGGCCGATTCAGTCAGCCACTCCACCATGATATGCGGGTAGGCTTTGACGAAATTGCCGATATCCCCCAAGACGCCGCCAAGCAGGAAAAATTCCGGCACGACGGCCCGAATTGTGCCGGCGAGCGCTTGGTCTTCCTCGCGGATGGAGCGCTCAATGCGCACGAGGTTGCGTTCCACCCGCTGAATCTCATCAACCGCCGCCGCACCACCGGGTGTCAGCACCAAACCGCGCGGTGTCCGTACAAACAACCTCGCGCCGACACGCGATTCAAAATGCTCGATGCGCCGGGTGACGGTGGATGGATTGACGCCTAATTCCTTGGCCGCGGCCCGCACCGTGCCGCAACGGGCCACCGCTGAAAAAAACTTGAAGTTGTCCCAATCCATCGGGCTTGCCCTGCACCCTAGGCATTCGCGATAAGGGTTCATAGCATCACCGTTGTTAATATGCAACGTAACGTTGCGGCACTGTTGGTTGTAATTACAGCGTTACCAAAAGTAACATTTGCGCCCTGATTGGTTTTTTGTTGCAGCAGGTTCCGGCAATCGGCTACTGTGCTGCAAACCGAGGGATACCCGGCTTCCTTCCCTCCCATCCCAGCGGGTATCCCTCACATTTTTCCGGCGTGGCATGAGGGCGCAGCGGGCGCAACATCCAAATCAATTCAAACTGATACACGACCGCCCGGATATCCGTTTGACAACGACGCGGAATATTTGGTCATATGCCCGACTGGGGGAGGCAAAGGGAGACCGCGCCGCGTTTCTCCTAGCAAAAACGGCCGGGGTACCCCGGCCGTTTTCTTGAGTATCCGTTTCAGACCCTAGTGCCTCGTCACCGTGAAGCGGAATGCTTTGCCGTCGATTTCCGTCGCCGTGGCCGCATCGGTTAAGGCCGTGCGCTCAAACGTTGTGCAGAGGGTTTCCCGCATGATGTAGTCGCGGTGTTCATCCGCCGCCGCAAGCAATTCCGGTGCGCCATCGAAACGCACCAGCACGCGGTCGGCCACATTCAGGCCCTGGTCTTTGCGCGCTCGCTGTAACCGGTTGACGATTTCGCGGCTGTATCCGCCCCGCACCAAGGCTTCGTCGAGTTGACAATCAAGCGCCACGCCAATGAAGCGATTGGACACGGCATTGGTGCCTGGCCGCGCCCGCTGTAGAACGAAAATCTCCTCGGCATTAAAGCGTTCGCCGTGCAAGTCGATGGTGCCGCCCGCCTGCAACCTCTCGATGTCCTCGCCGGAAAGACTTTCAATCAACCCCTTGAATTCGCGCATACGCTTGCCGAGGCGCTTGCCGAGCACCGGGAAATTGGGCTTGGCGACGCGCTCGATATAGCGCTGCTCATCGGTATCGTAGGCCACCGCCAAGACGTTCAGTTCAGCCATGATGTAGGGTTCGAGCCGAGCGATCTCGCGCAGTAGCGCCGCGTCCCGGTTAATCACAACGAGTTGCCGCAGCGGCGTGCGCAGGCCAATTTTCTGCTCCTCCCGCTTTTGCCGCCCGAGCAATATCACCTGCTGCATGCGAGCGACCGCCGTTTCGAGTTCGCCTTGCACAAGGGCCTCTTCCGGCTCCGGGTAATCACACAGATGCACCGACTCCGGCTCGGCCGGACGCTTGCCGAAAGCCGCCAGCCGCAAATAAAGATGCTCCGACAGGAAGGGTGCAAAGGGTGCCATGACCAGACTGAGTTCACGCAGCACCGCATAGAGCACGGTGTAAGCGGCGATCTTGTCCGCCGTCATGCCTTCCCCCCAAAAACGGCCGCGATTGAGCCGGATGTACCAGTTGGTCAGTTCCTCGATGAACTCAAACAGCGACGGCACCACATTGTAGAGGCGGTAGGCGTCCATCTCGCGGGCGACGCTGCCCTTGAGTGTTTGCAGCCGCGAGAGTATCCAGCGATCCAGCACATTCTCGCCAAGCTGATCGCCGCGCGCCGGGGACCAGCCGTCGATCTCCGCGTAGGTTTTCAGAAAGGTGAAGGCGTTGTACCAGGGCAGTAGCGCCCGGCGGGTCATATCGCGCACCCCCTTGTCGACGAAACGCTGTTCCTCGCCGCGCACCAAGCCGGAATTGATTAGATAAAGGCGCAACGCATCGGCGCCGTGGGTTTCCATCAGGTCGTCCGGCGGCGTGTAGTTGCGCAGCCGCTTGGACATCTTCTTACCGTCACCGGCCATCACCATGCCGTTGACGATCACGTTGCGAAAGGCGGGTTTATCGTAGAGCGCCGCCGCGAGTACCGTGAGGGTATAAAACCAGCCGCGGGTTTGATCGAGACCCTCCGAGATGAATTCCGCGGGAAAGGCGGCGTTGAATACCTCTTGATTCTCGAACGGATAATGCAGCTGGGCGTAGGGCATGGAACCGGACTCGAACCAACAATCGAGTACTTCGGGAATACGACGGTAAGTCCCCGCTTCGCCGGCCATCGTGAAAGTCAAGGGATCAACGTGCTCACGATGCAGGTCGGCCACGCGCACCCCGGTGCGTTCCGCCAATTCGTCGATGGAACCGATGCAAACGTGATTACCGGTGAGGTCGTTGATCCAAATGGGCAGGGGCGTGCCCCAAACCCGGTTGCGGGAAATGGCCCAGTCGATGGCACCGGCCAGCCAATTACCGAAACGCCCCTTCTTGATGTGTTCCGGCACCCAGTGAATCTGGTTGTTGGCCGCAAGCAGCCGGTCGCTAAACTCGGTGACACGCACATACCAGCTCGGCACGGCGCGGTAGATGAGCGGTGTATCGGAGCGATAACAGTAGGGATAGGCATGCTGAATGACATCTTGGCGATAAAGCACACCGGCGTCCTTGAGATAGCGGGTTATTGCGCGGTCGGCCTCCTTCACATGGCGCCCGGCGAAATCGCCGACCTCCCCGGTGAAGTGGCCTTGCATGGTTACCGGGCAAACAAAGGCACTAATGCCGGCGGCCTCCAGCACACGCTGATCGTTTTCCCCAAAGGCCGGTGCCTGGTGTACGAGCCCCGTGCCGTCCGCGGCGCTTACATAGTCGTCCGCCACCACGACGAACGCGCCATTCGCCCGCTCGTGTGCGAAATAGGGAAAGATGGGTTCGTAGGAGCGCCCGATGAGGTCGCGGCCCTTGATGCGGGCCAGCACCTCGAAGTCGCCGAAATCGGCCAGCCGCTGCGCCGCAAAATAGATGTTTCGCCCTGCTTCGGGGTCGTGCGCCTTCACATAGTCGATATCCGGCCCCACGCAAACCGCCAGATTGGACGGCAGCGTCCAGGGGGTGGTGGTCCAAACGGAAAGCCAAGCATCTTCTTCGCACAGCTTTAACAACACCGTGATGGCCGGGTCTTGCACATCCATGTAATTCGAGGTGGCCTCGAAATTGGAAAGCGGCGTTTCCAGCGCCGTGGACACGGGCATAATCTTGTTGCCCTGATAAATCAGGCCCTTGTTCCAAAGCTGCTTGACCACCCACCACAGTGATTCCATGTACCAGGCGTCCATGGTTTTGTAGTCATTATCGAAATCCACCCAGCGGCCGAGGCGGGTGATGGTGTGGCGCCACTCGGCAACATAGCGTTGCACAATGGCACGGCATTCGTCGTTGTAGCCGGCCACGCCGAGTTCCGCGACCGCCTGCTGTGCCGATAAGCCCAGGCGTTTGTCGATCTCGTGCTCGATGGGCAGGCCGTGGCAATCCCAGCCGAAGCGCCGCAACACATGCCGACCCCTCATCGTCCAATAGCGCGGCACGATGTCCTTGATGGTGCTGGCCACGATGTGCCCGTGATGCGGCAGACCCGTCGCGAACGGCGGCCCGTCGTAGAAGATGTAGGGCTTTTTGTCTTTGCGAGCCGCCATGGAGCGGTGGAATACATTGGCGGATTCCCAAAATTGCAGAATCCGGTGCTCCATCTCCACAAAAGAAAAGGCGCCTTGGGTTGTCGCGGGTTCCGTCATCGGGTTGAAAGGCAATCGGATAAGGACCGCTCACCCGCCCGCCATAGCCAAAATTTCGTCAATGCGCGCCCTCAGCCGGTCGATACCGCCGACAGCGAGAGCGACTATGAGCTGGTCGATATCCGCATCGGCGTATTGCGCAAAGCATTCCTTGTTGACGGATTGGGCGTCGGGAGCGATGTATATCTGCAAATCGGCGCGCTTTCTGCCCGCTTGTTCCAGGTGTTTCTTCAGCTTGGCGATGCCATCGATCGCCGAGCCGGGGCTGCGCCCATAGCCGTACCAACCATCGCCGTGGGAGGCCACGCGGCGCAGTGCGGCGGCTGATTCACCGCCAAAGAAAATCGGCGGGTGTGGTTGCTGAACGGGTTTGGGGTTGGAATAGCAGGGTTGCAGGTCATAGGTTTCACCCTTGTACTCGGAAACGCCCTTCGCCCAGAGCGCGCGCATCACACCAATGTACTCCAGGGTGCGCCGGCCACGGCCCGCAAAATCCATTTGCAGATTGTCAAATTCCTCCTTGAGCCAGCCGACGCCGACGCCGAAGTCAAAGCGGCCGCCGGAGAGAAAATCAAGATCGGCCACCACCCGGGCCGTGTAGACGGGATTGCGCTGCGGCACCAGGCAAATGCCCGTGCCAAGCCGAATGTGCCGGGTTGCGGCGGCGATAAACGTCAACGCCGAGAAGGGGTCGAGAATGCCTCTGGGGTTACCGGGAATCTTGCCGTCGGCCGCGTAAGGGTAGCGGGATGCGTATTCGGGAAAGAACAGCACATGCTCCGGTACCCAAACCGAATGCAGGCCCGCCTCGTCCAAGAGCCGCGCCGCCGCAACGATCGACTCCGGTGGGGTGAAGTGCCCGAAAGCCATTGAGACGCCAATTTTCATTTTATCCTCCTGAATGTCTTCAAATGAGATGTCCTCAAATGCCATCGCCGCATAGGGCTCATTTTCATCTTCCGGCGCTTCGGCATGCCAATCTGCTTGTGGCTATCAGTCCGGCCTTGCCAGCAATCTGCCATGCATCGTTGGCATCTTTACCGGGAATAGGCCAACAATGTTTGCATAAACCGACTAAGAGCACGAGGCAGGCCCAGGCTCCTAGGAGCCTCTGCCTTCGGAATCCACGGCTGCAAATCCGCTTCCGCTCGCCCCTTTGAACGTTCGATTTCGTCAAATAGGGCTCGATATTCTCCTCAATCGCCCGTCCAAAGGGACGGCGGCATCGAATTTTCGCTTTCGCGACTTCCGCAGGCCCAGGCTCCTAGCCTGCTATGCCATCAGCTTTCCGGCAAGAGTTGTACGCGAACGACCCTTGGGGTGGCGGGCGGCAGCGGCGAGTAAGCCGACCAGACATCGCCCGTTTCCGGATCTATGGCCAGGTGGCGGGTATAGGCGGGCTCGGTCGGCAAGGGTATCCGATCAATGCGCCCGGAAGCCGGGTCATACCGGAAGAGGCTCGAATCCAGCGAGCCCGTTGTCCAGACAATGCCGGATTGCTGATCGACTTCTATATCGTAAGCGCCCATCGTCGCCAGCCCGAGATCGACGCGCTCGAATTCCCCGGTTTCGGCCTTAAATCGCGTGATGTGCCCCGTATTGAATTCCGGGATCCACAGACTCCCATCGGGTGCCAATCCGGGGCGACGGGGGCCGGAATTTTGCACCGGCATCTCGAAGAGCTCGGCCTCGCCGGAGCGGATATCGTAGACAACCAGGGTGTTTGCGGCCAGTTGTGTGCTGTACAGGCGATCATTGCTATCGACTTGCAAACCGTAGGGCAGCGGGATGCCCTCCGATGCGGGCCGATTGGCCCGGGGTACGCCGAGGATGCTTACAGCGCCGGTTTGGGCGTTGACTTGCGCGATGCGTTCCTGCTTGGCGAAATAATCGTTCACCCAGACATTGCCGCTCGTGTCGAGGTCGAGGCTGTGCGCGTACATCTGGACATCGAATGTTTCATATTCGCCGGTATCGATATTGAGCCTTAGCACCGCGTTCGTTTCGCCGTTCAGGACCCAAAGACGGCCATCCGCCGCAAATGCCAATGCTCGTGCCTGGGCGTTGAGCTCGGGATCATCGTCGATGTCAATCTCACGATACCCTCCGGTTGCCGGGTCCAGCCCCCAGATCTGATCGTGGAAAAAGGCGGTAATCCACACACGGCCATGCGGGCCAATGACGAGGTCATGCGGCAAGGAGTCACTCTGTGGTAGCTCATATTCGGTTATGACAATCCGCTTGAGAAGATCATCAGCGGGTGGGCGGGGTTGTGGTATCAGCGTGGCGGCAGACGGCTTGAAATACTCCGTAAGCCAAGCGGCGTATTCGGAATCATCAAAATCCGGCGGAATCACACTGTAGACATCAAGGGCGCGCATCATGGCGATTGAGGCATGCCAGGCAGCCTGGCTTCGGAAGGCACCCGCGATCGTTATTCTTGAGTGCGCTATACCGTGGCAGGTGCCACAGTTGAGGATGAACTCCTGGCGCATTGGGCCGGCGGGAAGCAACGAAAGCCAATAACTGCTCGGCAAGGACGCGGCCGGATCAAGCGCCGGCACCAATACAATAGCGGCACCGCTTACATGGGCATCAAGTTGCTTCGGCAGCATGCCATCGGCACGGATATCGAGAGATTGAGCGGTCAGTTCGGGCAGCACGAAGCTGCCGTCGGCACCGGAAAAAACGGTAACCCGCCGGCTTGCGGTAAGAGCCGTTACACGAGCCCCCTTGACGGCCGCGCCATCCCTGTCTTCGAGCCTGCCGGTCAGCGCAATGCCGCTGGCGGGCATCGGCCGGACTGCCGCCCTATCCGAAGCCACCCCCGTTTCTTCGGTCGGGCGGCAAGCAGCAACAAAAAGCAAGGAAATCAGAACAAGAGGATACAGGCGCATCATGCATCAAGCCCCGAACGGCCGGCTGCTCGCAAGCGGCCGTCGATGGTATCAGGTTATAATCGAACCTAACAAGTGATCGTTTGCTATGGTAGTGGCTCAATTTGGAAAATCTTCGTTGCCGCAGCCCGGCGCGGGCCTGGTCTCTGCGGCAACGGAAAGTGAAACTGAGTCACTACCTTTGCTAATTTAAGTTTGTTTAAGGAGAGCAATTCGATGCGCCAAACCAACATCCTCAAAACCCATTCCCGAACGAACTTCGGCGAGATCCAAAACGTCAACAGTAGCCTGATCGACTGGCGGGAAGTCGATGGGCAGCCGGGAAACTACATCAAGGTGCTAACGCTGGATGAAAAGCGGCACAGAGTGGATTTCCTATTCAAACAGGAGCCGAACTGTGAATTCGCAAAACACAGGCATTTGTGTACCGCCGTAGCGTTCACTCTTGAGGGTCTTTGGGGTTACCGGGAAGGTGCGGAAATGCACTTTCCGGGCACCTACTCATACGAACCACCCGGCAGTGCGCATACACCCTTCTCCAGTGATCAAGGCATGACCGTATACGCTAGCTTTCAAGGCGATTCCCCGGATATGCTCGCCCTCTTAGACGAAGACGACAACGTGACGGGAACGCTCGGGCTTGATTTCTTCAAGCAACACCGCACCGATTAGAAATAAGGTGCCGGCGTCCACAGCGGGAAGTTGATGAGCTATGCGGGCTAAGCGCGGTAAAACACCCGGCGGCCGTCGCGATGCACTGCTTGCCGCCGCCGCCCGACGCTTAGCGGCGCGCGGATATGAAGGCACACCCATCCGCGACATCGCAAAGGATGTTGGGATGTTGCCGGGTTCAATTTACTACCACTTCAAATCGAAGGAAGAGTTACTGATCGCGGTCCACGAAAAGGGCGTATCGCTCGTCATGGAAGCTGTACGCAAGGCTGTGGAGCGGGCCGGAGCAGACCCTTGGACCTGCCTGACCGCCGCAGCCGAGGCACATCTTGAGGTTCTCCTGGGCGACAACGCCTTCAGCCGGGTCGTAACCCCACAATTTACGGAAAATTTTGATGAACCACTGCGCGGCACCTTGATTGCGCAGCGGGATGAATATGAACGTTACTTCGTTGGGCTCATGAAGAAGCTGCCGCTGCCGCCGGGTGTCAACCGCCACCTGCTGCGCTTGTCCCTGCTCGGCAGTCTGAACTGGACGCTTACCTGGTACCACCCCGGCGGCAAGAAACCGGCAACCCTGGCCCGGCAGATGATCAATCTGTACCGCAAACCACTGGACATCACCTAGGAGCCTCTGCCTGCGGAAGTCGCGAAAGCGAAAAGCCGCTATCGCCGTCCCGTCGGCCGGTCGATTGAGGCGAATATCATGCCATATTCAACGAAATCGAGCGGCCGACGGGGCGGATGAGAGCGGCTTTGCAGCCGCGAATTTCTAAGGCGCAGGCTCCTAGGCGCCTCTGCGTTCAAGGCACCCGGAGGGAGCACGGCCAAGCGGGGCGAGCGCGCCGGTGTCAGTTGCCGAAATCGGCTGTCAGCGTCAGGCCCCACTCGCGTGGCCGGTTATAGTAGGCTTCCACATAGCCGAGCCCGAGAACGCTGACACCGTTGGTTACATACAATTCATCGGTTATGTTTGTCACAAAGGCCGCGAGGCGCCAATTGCCACCGGCGGGCGACCAGGTGGCCCGGGCATTCCAGAGCGTATAGGCGCCCGCTCTCAGCTCCGGCGTGTTCACGGCGTCGCGATACTGATGCGTCTTGTGTACCAGATCGGTACGCACAACCAAGGCGCCCGCACGGCCAAGGCCGAACTCGTATTGTGCCGAGCCATTGAAGTTCAGGTCCGGCGCGTTAATGAACGTATTGCTTTCAAGAATACCGGCACCCGTGGCGGAATCCCCGACTTCGTCGTACTTGGTGTCTAGGACACCGAATCCGGCGGTCAATTCCAGCCGATCAGAGGGCACCGCAACAACCTCCAACTCCGCACCGATGATCCGTCCCTGACCCGCATTTTCAATGACCGTCTCGACATTGCCGCCGCCCAAGTCAAGCACCGCAAGCAGTTGAATATCCTGGTAGTCGTTATAGAAAGCGGCACCGTTCAGGGTTACGCGGCCCCCGGCCAGCGCTGATTTGAAACCGACCTCGAACGCATTGACGAACTCGGGATCGTAAGCTTTCGGTGCTATGCCGGACAGAGCGCGCGAGTTGTAGCCGCCGGCTTTGTAGCCACGGCCGAAGCTCGTATACCAAAGCAAGTCCTCCGTCTGCTGGAATTCAAGGCCGACCTTGGGCAGGAACTCGGTCCAGTCACTGGTCAGCTTTTCCGGCGGCAAGGGTACTTGGCCAGACTCCGGGCGGCTTAGTCCGTAGATGTATTTCTTGTCGTCATGGGTGATGCGCGCGCCCAACGTCAAGCCCAGACGGTCTGTCAGGTGGTATGTCCCCTCACCAAATGCCGCAAGCGAAAAAGCGTCGTATTCCGTCTCGATGAAAGCGGTCAGGTCCAAGCCGACAGCAGCGAACGACCCGGACAAGAGGGGCGCGAGCAGTTCGCTTTCCCCCGTCTCGACCAGGCCGTAAAAACCAACGACCCAGTCCAGCTTCTCGTTAACAGCCAGCCCCGATAGCTGGAATTCCTGGCTGAATTGCGTGAACTGCTCGGGATTATCAACGCGCACGATGTCAAAGGGCGTATGCTCCGAGTCGCGGCGCACATCGATATCGTAATCACGCACGGCCGATATCGACCGAAAGAGATTACCGCCGGCAAGCTCCCAATCAACCGTCGCCGAAAGCCCGTAGACATCGGCCCAGTCGCGCGTCTCGGCGGCGCCCCCGGAGTCATAGACACAGTCATCACAGGCATCGAGTGTGCGCACATAGGCGGCTCCGTAGGTGTCCTCGGGTGGCTGTAGACCAAACTCTTGCGCCGTCGCCGGCGCAAGCCGCCTGTTGATCAGACCATCGGTACCGGGGTCGAGCGCATCAAAACGAACCATGGAACCGGCGGGGCCATTTTGCTTCTGATGCATGTAGTCGGCGACGAGGATGACATCGAGTGAGTCGCTTGGCTGAATTCTCAGCGAGGCGCGCGCATCGATTTCCTCCTCATTGCCGAGCTCCTGGCCAATGATGTTGCTGCCAAGCCCGTCCCGATTGAAAGTGGCGGCCGCAACTTTCAGCGCTGTTGTGTCCGAGAGGCCGAAATCATAGTTCGCGTAGAAATCCAAGCGATCAAAGTCGCCGACCGTGACACCGAACTCGCCGGAATTCGAGCCCTCGGGTTTACGCATAATGATTTTAACGGCACCGCCAATGGTGTTCCGACCGTAGAGCGTACCCTGGGGCCCTCGGAGCACTTCGATACGTTCGATATCCATGAAGCCGAAATCGCCGGCGACGCTTCGCGAAATATAGACATCGTCAAAATAAAGCCCCACGCCGGGTTCATTCGGGAACGAATAGTCGTCCTGACCGACACCGCGGATGAAGAGCTGCGCGGCACTGCCGCCCCCATTGGGAATACCGCCGTTGATATCAAGATTGGGAACAAAGTTGCCAATCTCGTTAAAGCTTGACAGGGAGCGCGCCTCAATCCCCGAGGTACTGAAAGCGGACATGGAGACCGGGGTGGTCTGGACCGTTTCCTCACGACGTCTGGCTGTTACGACAATTTCCTCGATGCCGCTTATGCCGGACGGCTGCGCAAGGGCGGGTTGATGCAGGCCAGTTACCAAAAGCAAAGCCGCAATCGTCAGTATCCGAAATCGGCCGGGAAGATATTGCATGAGAATCCCTCCTTATATCGTTCCCACAAGCACCGCCGGCTATTCGCTCGGCTTTGGTGGTGCCGCGATAATAGCACCACTGTTATAAGTTACCAAACGATTGTTTGGTAACTTATCGCGAGATAAGCAGGTCGGTGTTAGTGTCCTGCCAGTTCCCGAATACGCGCCCAATGCCTCGACAGCCACTGAAATCGAAGCAGCAAAACCACGGCGGCCAGCATCAGCCCGCCGGTCAACCCGACCCAAAAACCATAGAGCCCGAGATTGGGCACGCCAAAGAGGCCGAATCCGCAGATAACGCCAAGTGGCATGCCGACCAGCCAATAGGCGACCGCGCCAATCCACATGGGAGTGCGCGTATCCTTATAGCCTCTTAGCGCACCGGCGCAGGTGCCTTGGCCGTTATCAAACACTTGAAAAAGCACCACAAAAAGCAACAGGTTCGCCGCCAAGGCAACAACGGCCGTATCGGTGGAATACAGGCCCGACAGCCAATGACGCGCCAATAGAATGGCGCTGGCAACGCTCACCCCAATCAGCACGGAAACGATGATCGCCACCAAGCCGCTGCGGCGGGCGGCAGGCAGATGCTCGGCACCCACGTTATAGCCGACCCGCACCGATGCCGCCGCCCCGAGCGCCAGGGCGATCATGAAAGTGACACCGGCCACGTTCGCGGCGATCTGATGCGCGGCAACAGCGGCGGCACCCAACCGGCCGATCATCAGAGACAGGGAGGCGAACATGGCCGTCTCAATAAAAATGGAGGCGCCTATGGGCAAACCGAGCTTAACGAGTCGCCCGATCACGGCCAGATCCGGTGCGCTAAAACGCGCAAAAACACCGCATACACGAATTCGCGAGAAGGCGGCCACAGCGGCCATCGCCAAAAACTGGCAGCTGAGAACCAAGACGCTGGCGTACCCGCACCCCACACCACCAAGCGCTGGCACACCCCAGCCGCCGTGAATAAAGAGCAGGTTGAGCGGCAGCTTCAACACCAGCCCCGAGATGGCGACCACCATCGCCGGTACGGTCCAGGAGTTGCCGTCGCATAAGAACCGCAAGGCGGCGTATCCCAACATGGGAACAACAGCCCAGGACATGGCTTGCAGATAGGCCACCGCCACCGGAATCGCCAATGGATCCACGCCGACCAATCGATACAGGGGTTCCGCGTTGCGCAGCAAGAGTAGGGCCATGCCGCCGCCAACCAGAATGATCCAACCCGCCTGGCGCACCAATTCGCCCGCCTCGCGCTCGCGCCCGGCACCCTGTAACTGCGAAACCGACGGAGTAAGCGACATGACCACCCCGGCCAGCAACAAGGCCATCGGCCAAAAAAGGTTGCCGCCAAGCGCCACCCCGGCTAAATCGACCGCGCCGACACGCCCGGCCATGATGGTGTCCATCACCCCCATGCCCATCTGCGACACCTGGGCGAGCATCATCGGCAGAGCCAATCGCCAAAGATGGCTGAGTTCGCGGCGAATCACGCCCGCTCTCCATCGCACAAAGCACCGCATTGTACTGGCGCGAAGCAAAAGGCGCGTTACGTTTTTTTTACCCGCAAACGAGAACGATTCTCATATTTCCCGTCTAAGATGGAATCAATGAACGATAGCTTAAACCTATTGCATCAATTCAATATTTCAAATAGCACAAACCGCTCAAGTTCGTATACTTCGCACTGCCCAACGTCAATGCAACGTCAATGCAACAATGACAACCTGAGCACATTGGACATTCGGCATAAGTCAATCAACCGCAACGAGGATGACGCCATGGAATTGAAAAACAGCCAAACCCAACAGAACCTGAAAGACGCCTTTGCCGGCGAATCCCAAGCCAACCGGCGCTACCTGTATTTCGCCGCCAAGGCGGACGTTGAGGGCGAAAACGACGTTTCCGCCGTCTTCCGCTCCACCGCCGAAGGCGAAACCGGCCATGCCCACGGCCACTTGGAATACTTGGAAGCGGTTGGCGACCCGGCCACGGGCCTGCCCATCGGCACCACCAGCGACAACCTGAAGGCGGCCATCGCCGGTGAAACCCATGAATACACCGACATGTATCCCGGCATGGCGAAAACCGCCAGAGACGAAGGCTTCGAGGAAATAGCCGACTGGTTCGAAACCTTGGCCAAGGCCGAGCGCTCGCACGCCAACCGCTTCCAGAAAGCGCTGGATGCCATGGCGTAGGGCAACGCACTCCGTGCCCGGCCGCGCCGCTGGCACAGGGCATAGGCACCCGCCGTTGGTGCCACGCCCATTCGTTCGGCATTCGGGAACAAGGAAGCATCATGGTCCGCGAAGGCAGCCTGGAAGCGCCCGATCGTCAACCGCTCGGCTGGCGGGAAGCGGGGTTCTACGATAAAGAGGAGCTCTACGGGGAACTCGAACGGGTATTCGATATCTGCCACGGCTGCCGGCGTTGCGTCAGCTTGTGCGACGCCTTTCCCACGCTCTTTGATTTGGTTGACGAATCGCCGACGCTCGAAGTGGACGGCATCGCCAAGGCGGATTATACCAAGGTGGTCGATCAGTGCTTTTTGTGCGATCTGTGCGCCGAAACCAAATGCCCCTATCTGCCGCCGCACGAATGGGCGGTGGATTTTCCACACCTGATGCTGCGCGCCAAAGCTTGGCGTTTCAAGCAAAAAGACAGCAAATGGCGTGACCGCCTCATCACCAGCACCGATCGGGTTTTCAGCCTCCTGTCTTTGCCTGGCGTTGCGCAAGTCGCCAACGCCGCGGCAGGCAGTAAGGTACTGCGCAAGGCGGGTGAGCGCATCGCCGGTATTCACCAAGATGCGCCATTGCCGGTATTCAACGCCAAGCCCCTAACCAAACGCGCCAACAACGGCGGCGCGCGCCCGGCGGCGCAACCTTGCGCAAAAACCACCGGCAAGGTGGCCATCTACGTCACCTGCTACGGCGACCACAACACACCCGAGATCGTTGAAGATCTCATCGCCGTGCTCAATCACAACGGCATCCCAACCACCATGCTGAGCGACGCCGGTTGCTGCGGCATGCCCAAGCTCGAACTCGGCAACCTCGACCGAGTCGCGGCCATGAAAGACGCCAACCTGCCCGCCTTGCTGACGGCCATCGACGCGGGCCACGATATCTTGGCGCCGATCCCTTCCTGCGTATTGATGTACAAGCAGGAATTGCCGCTCATGTTCCCGGAAGATGCGGATGTCGCCCGCGTCGCCGACCATTTTTTCGACCCTTTCGAATACCTCATGTTGCGCCACAAGGCCGGGCTGCTGAACACCGATTTCAAAACGCCGCTCGGCAAGGTGGCCTACCATGTCGCCTGCCATCAACGGGTACAGAACATCGGCATGAAAACCCGCGATTTCCTGAACCTGATCGACGGCACCGAGGTCACCGCCATTGAGCGCTGTTCCGGCCATGACGGCACCTACGCGGTAAAGGCGGAAACCCATGCGAAAGCCATGAAGATCGCCCGCCCCGTCGTCAACCGGGTCAAACAGGCGGCCCCGGACCACTTCGGTTCAGACTGCCCCATGGCGGGGCGTTTGATTGCCCAGGGTTTGGCAACAGAGAGCGAGATGGCCGAGGCCGAGCATCCCGTTTCGATGGTGCGCACGGCCTACGCAATTTGACAAGGTATCGCGATGGAAAAGCTCGACCGCTCAAAACTCTGGAGTCTGGAACGGTACGCCGAAGAACGGCCCGCATTCCGTGCCGCGGTCCTGGCCCACAAGAAAAGCCGGCAACTGGCGTTGAGCGACCACACAACCCTTTATTTCGAGGACTTCACGACCGTTAAGTACCAGGTGCAAGAGGTGTTGCGCGTGGAGCGCATTTTCGAAGCGGCGCAAATCGAGGAGGAACTCGAAGCCTACAATCCTCTCATACCGGACGGCGGCAATTGGAAAGCCACCTTCATGATCGAGTATACGGATGTGGCCGAGCGGCGCCGGGCACTGCAAACATTGCGCGGTGTTGAACGCCGGGTGTGGACACAGATCGGCGCAGAGCCGAAAATCTTTGGCATCGCCAATGAAGACTTGGAACGCTCCAACGATGAGAAAACGGCCGCCGTTCACTTCATGCGCTTTGAACTCCCGACCACCACCGTCGCTTCGCTAGAAGCCGCGGCCAGGCTCAAATTCGGCATCGACCACGAGAGCCTAGGTTGTGCCGTGGACGCACCGCTTGACGTTCGCGAGTCGCTACTTAAGGATTTGCGTTGACACGTTTTGCTTGCAAAGGCACTAATCCGCCACAGAAATTTGCATAGGCCAAGGGCAATGTCCACAACAACCAAAGCTGAGATTGTTTCCTCCGAGGATGAGCCGCTCATCCTGGTCGATGCACAAGACCAAGCGCTCGGTTATCTCGACAAGGCGGCCTGCCATGATGGCCAGGGTCGCCTGCACCGGGCCTTTTCCGTGTTCATTTTCAACGACCGCAACGAAGTGCTGCTGCAGAAAAGAGCCGCCGGCAAACGCCTGTGGCCTTCCTATTGGTCAAACAGTTGCTGTTCACACCCGCGCCGTGGCGAGTCGATGGAGGTTGCCGTGCGGCGCCGTATCGGCGAAGAGCTTGGCTTTTCGGGAGACGGGCTGCGTGACTTGCGTTTCGTCTATCGCTTTGAATATCGCGCACAATTCCACGATATCGGCAGCGAACACGAACTCTGCTCGGTATTTCTCGCGCGCGCCCTTACCGAGCCCGTCATTAACACCCTCGAAATCGACGATTGGATCTGGATCGACCAGAACGCACTGAGTGGCCGGCTGGCACAAAAACCGGTCGAGCACACACCCTGGTTCAAGATGGAATGGGCCGAGTTGCTCGACAAGTACGCGGACCAGTTGCCCGCCTCTTGAATTGGAGACCCATTGCCATGCCCTCCCCCACCAAGCCCGACCATCCGCCAGCCGATCCAGCACCCGAACCCACCGCCAAAACCAGTTCGCGTATTCCCAACTTCTTCCGTATGACGGTGACGGAACGCATTGAGGCATTGCATAGCCGTGACCTGTTGGGCGATGAGGATATCAGCCTGCTCAACGGTGCCGGTCACACCCTGCGTCTGCCCGTCGCCGACAAGATGATTGAAAATGTGGTTGGCATATTCGGCCTGCCGCTCGGCGTCGCCCTCAACTTTCAGGTGAACGGTCGCGACTATGTTATTCCTTTGGCGGTTGAGGAGCCCTCGATTGTGGCCGGGCTCTCGGGAATCGGGCGCATCAGCCGTCGCAGCGGCGGATTCCGCGCCACCGCCACCGATTCCATTCTCATCGGCCAGGTGCAGGCGGTGGATGTTGAACATCCGAACGAGGCAAAGGCGGCACTGCTTGAACGCAAGGACGAACTGCTCGCCCTCGCCAATAGCCTGCACCCGAATATGGTGGCCCGGGGCGGTGGCGCACGCGATCTTGAAGTGCATCTGCACATCGGCCCCGAAGGCGACAAAATGGCGGTTTTGCACTTGTTGGTCGATACCCGGGAAGCTATGGGCGCCAACCTCGTCAACACCATGTGCGAGGGTGTTGCCACGCTGGTCGAAACCATAACCGGCGGCAAGGTTTTCCTGCGCATACTCTCCAACCTCACCGACCGCGCCGTGGCCACCGCCAGTGTGCGTATTCCCGTCGAGAATCTGGAAGGCAAGGGCTACACCGGCGAGGAAGTTCGCGACGGCGTGGTATTGGCCAGCGATCTGGCTCAGGTGGACCCGTATCGCGCGGCCACCCACAACAAGGGCATCATGAACGGGGTTGATGCCTTGGCCATCGCCACCGGCAACGACTGGCGCGCCATTGAAGCCGCCGCACACGCCTACGCCGCGCGGGACGGGCACTACAAGGCGCTGTCGCGCTGGACCAAGAACGCCGATGGTGACCTGGTCGGCGAAATCGAAATACCCATGAAAGTCGGCACCGTTGGCGGGTCGGTCAAAAACAATCCGGCCGCCCGCATCAGCTATCGCCTGCTCGGCTCGCCGAGTGCCTCGGAACTGGCCGGGCTGCTGGCCGCCGTCGGCTTGGCGCAAAATCTGGCCGCCTTGCGCGCACTGGCGACCGACGGCATTCAAAAAGGGCACATGACCCTACACGCACGCAGCGTTGCCACATCGGCCGGGGTGCCGGAATCCCTCTTTGATGCCGTCGTGGAAGGGCTCATTGAAAGCGGGGAAATCAAGGAGTGGAAAGCCAAGCGGCTTGCCCAAGAACTCGCCCAAAACAGGGTTGTGGCCGAGCAGGCCGTGCGCAGCGCCGCCTGCGGCAAGGTGATTGTGCTTGGCGAACACGCCGCGGTTTACGGCCGACCCGCCATCGCCCTGCCCGTGCCAATGGCCGTGGAAGCGGTGGTGCGTAAGGGCGGTGACGGCGTTAACGTGATTATTCCCCGTTGGGGTTTGGAACAACAGGTTAGGCCCGGCGTCACCCAGGGCGTCAACGGCGCCATCAACACCATGCTTGACGTCTTGGAACTGACGGACGCGGGCATGGTCGTCGAAATATTTCCGCACCTGCCGCGGGGCATGGGCATGGGCAGTTCGGCGGCGCTGGCGGTAGCGGTCATTCGCGCCCTAAGCGATACCTTCGCGCTGGCGCTTGACGACGACGCGATCAATCGTCTGGCGTTCGAATGCGAGCGCGCCGCGCACGGCACACCCTCCGGTATCGACAATACCGTTGCCGCCACGGGTAAGCCGATCCTCTTTGAAAAAGACGGCGATCCCAGTTTCCGTACACTGCGTCTAGCCGAGCCCGTACCCCTTGTCCTCGGTATCACCGGGCGGGAGAGCCTGACCGCCACCACCGTTGCCCGGGTACGAGCGGCTTGGCTTGAGAACCCGGAGCGCTACAACGGCATTTTCGACCAAATGGCACAACTCTCCGTATCCGGGGTTGAAGCACTTGAAAAGGCCCGCTTTGAGGAACTCGGCGAGCTAATGAATCTGTGCCAAGGCTATCTGAATGCCTTGCAGGTGTCCTCGCCGGAGTTGGAGGAGCTGATCCACATCGCCCGCGACAACGGCGCCTGCGGTGCCAAATTAACCGGCGGCGGCGGCGGCGGCACCATGCTCGCCCTTTGCCCCGGTAGCCAAGACAGGGTCGCGGCGGCTATGGAGGCGGCGGGCTACCGGGCGTTGCAGCTTGCACCAGGGCCGAGGGGGGCCTAGGAGCCTGCGCCTGCGGAAGTCGCGAAAGCGAAAATCCGCAGGCGCAGGCTCCTAGGTGAAAGATGCGGACCAGATACCCAAGAAAGAGCGTGCCCGTGGGGCTTCCGGCTTCCCTTGCGGCGCCGTTCAGCTTGCTCCGTCCCCTCTCATACAGCAGGAAGCCGGTGCCCAGCGCCGCAAGGGAAGCCGGAAGCCCCACGGGCACGCTCGCGGCCAAGTACCAGGCTTCAACCCTCACTGCACGGAGTTAGTGAAACACCGAAGCTAGTCGCCGTCAGACATGGCCGCAATCAGCGTTCGGGTCAGTTCATCAAGCAGCACTTGGCGCGGCGTGCTGTTGCGCCAAGCGATACCAATGGTTCGGCGGGGCGGATTCGCATCAGCGAACGGAATGTAGCGCACGCCGGCGGTTTTCGACATCAGGGCCAGTTCCGGCATCAGGGTGGCACCGACATTGGCCGCCACCATTTGCCGCAGCGTTTCCAAGCTCGTGGCTCGAAAGTTGGTATTTTCCACCGCATTGTGGGTATCGCAGACTTCCAGCGCCTGGTCGCGCAGACAGTGGCCATCCTCCAATAGCAGCATCCGCTCCTGGTCGAGTTCCCGCAAACGAACCGACGCACGGTCAGCTTTCGCGTGATGATCCGAAACCGCCAGATAAAAAGGTTCCCGATACAAGACTTTCTCGACCACCATATCTTCACCAACGGGCAACGCCAATATGACCGCGTCGAGTTCGCCCTCGCGCAACATTCGGGTAAGCACGGCCGTTTGCGCTTCGGTGAGTTGTATCTCCAAGTTGGGTAAGGCGGTACGCACGGGGCTTAAAATCCGCGGCAGCAGATAGGGGGCAACAGTTGGAATAATGCCCAGCCGAAATTCGCCGCCCAAGGGGTCGCGATGTTGTTCGGCAAAGGCCACGAGTCGGCTCACTTCGCCGAGCACCCGCTGCGCCTGCCCGACGACGGACTCGCCAACCGGCGTCAACATCACCTGCCGGTTGGTTCGCTCGATCAGCGTAACGCCCAGGGTTTGCTCAAGCTTCTTGATTTGCGTGGAGAGCGTCGGCTGGCTGACAAAACAGGCGGCGGCGGCGCGCCCAAAATGGCGATGCTCCGCAACGGCGACAAGGTAACGCAAATCGCGCAGATTCATTGACGGTATCGATTGTATCGGTGGGCGCTGGGTGCGGCGGCGGCCAAGGCGCGGCGGCGGGAGCACGCATCCAAGGGCGTCACATACAACGGTTTCCCGGCGCGAAATTCCCGCTCGCTGGATAGGTACCCGCCCCGCCAAGGCCTGTTGTGCAGAATGCACCCGTCGCCAAGTACAAGGCTCTTGTGCATGACGAATCCCTTGCGGCGGGCCACGATATCACCGGGCTGATAGTAGGGGTGCGCCAGTCGCCTCCAATGTCTCGCTTGGGCCAAAACTAGCACGATTGCGGGTTAACGACTGTTTACCAAAATATAGTCAATCGCGCTATCGAGTTCCTCGTCGGAACAACCGGAACAAAGCCCGCGCGCCGGCATACCCGGTGCTATGCCATCGATGGTGGCGCGCAGCAGTTGCTCCCTGCCATTGGCAAGGCGTACCGCCCAGGCTTCGGCATCACCCAATTTCGGCGCACCGGCCGTGCCCGCGATGTGGCAGGCGAAGCAGTAGCGTTCGTAAATTGGCTTGCCGGGGTGCGGCGGGGCGGCGGGGCCGCCGCTCGGGTCTCCAACCTCACCCGGCTCGGAACAGCCGGCCACCAGCAATGGCAGCAAAAATCGGCAGAACCTCAAGCGCTCGCCCATCAAGGATAATGGCCGGGGCCGTCAGCGCCGCCGCGGTACTTTTCGTTCAGGCTCCAGAGGATGGCCAGGGTTTCTAGATCCGGCTCGCCGGAATAGTCGGCTTGGCGGAAATGCAATTGCAGCGCGCGCACGGCGTAGCGTGTCAACTGGTCGAATTCGCCGGTGGGTTCAACCAAGTAGCCGAGTTGCAGCAGGGCGGCCTGCAGTTCCCCGATATCCGGCGGCCGATCCTCGAATTGCGACTCGTAGCGTGCTTTGGTTTCCTCGTCATACCAGGCACCGATGCCTGCCTCGTACAGCCGTCGCCAGGGAAACAGCGGCCCCGGATCGGATCGCCACTCGGTCACGATGTCGGAGTGGGCGACAAAATCCAGCGGGTCGATGCCGGGGTAGCGCCGCTGGATGCCGCGCAGCAAGTCGATGGTCATCTCGATCTGCGCCTCTTCGAATGGCAAAAATGTGCATTGCAGTTCGTCCAAGTTTGTCTCCGGTGTGGTTTCGCAGTTGAATTCATTGACGATCTCAATGCCGATGGAGCGGGCGTTGAATGCCGTTTGTCCCGCCCAATAGCCGGGGCCCGCATGCCAGGCCCGCCGCCCCTCTTCCACAAACTGGTGCAGGAGCAGCCGGCGGCGGTTGTAGCTCGCATCGTTTTCAGCCGGGATCAGATAGTGCGAACTGACCGGCGTGTCGGTTTCGGTTGTCAGCAGTCTGACGGATTCGGCGAAATTCTCCGATGTGGCGTGCATAACGACATAATCAATGCGGTCGTTCTGATTAGCCGATTCGATAAATACGACGCTTGAACAGGCCGCGAGCAAAAACGGCGAAATCAATAGGGGCGTAATTTTCATAAATTTCACAACTCTTCTCGTACCGGCTTTAGGATTTTTGAGACCGCCGGATCCGTTGGTCTTCAGTGCGGCAAGGTACCCGTTCGGGGTTCGGTAATCCAGCAACCCGGATCAGCGGTAGTGACTCGGCCCCAATTTCCGTCACCGCAGAGGCCGCGCCCGCGTTGGGCTGCGGTGCTGCGGTGGTGCTGCGGTAATGAAGCGTTGCCAAATTGAGCCGCTGTCGGATCAGCGCACCGGCAGGTCCAGGTAGCGGTTGGGCAGTGGCTCGTCATCAAGGCTGTAGTGCCACCACTCCTTGGCGTAGTTGCTGAACCCGCTTTGTTCCATGATGCGCTTGAGCAACTGGCGGTTGCGTCGCGCCTGTGCCGAAACCGACGGGCTGTCGGTCCATGAGCGGGGGTCGAAGAAATCCCAGGGGGTGCCCATGTCCAGCGGCTCGCCGCCGTCACGCATCAAGGTCAGATCCACCGCGCTGCCGCGCGAGTGGCCGGACTTTTCGGCGATGTAGCCCTCCCGGATGAGGTCGGATTTCTCCACATTGGGGTAGTAGGTCGGGCGGGTGGCATCGTCTTCGAGATCGGCCACCCAGTCCACGAAATGGTCCACCGCCCGCTGCGGCCGGTAGCAGTCATAGACCAGCAGGCGCAGCCCCGCAGACCGGGCTCGAGCCTGGGCCCGGGCTAGCGCCGCCACAGCCTGCCCGGTCAGCAGACAAAGCGGTGCCTCGTAACCCGGCAACGGCGCGCCGACGAAGTTGTCGCTGCCCGCGTAGCGGATGCTCAGTTCCAGCCCCGGGATGGCCAAGCCGGCATCCACCAGCGGCGACCGCGCCGCCGACGCCGGAGCGCAGAATAACATCAGCACAGCCAGAAACCGGCGGATAGTTAAGGTCGCCATATCATCCGCTCCACCCATCAAATGCTGCGGTCCTCCGTGGCCGATTGGTCAGTTTAAACCCGATGGGCTTCGTCTCAAACCCCGACTCCCGAAGGTTTGCTGGCAGCGGGAACGACCAGGACGTGCATCTCGAATTGAACCGTCGTCGCCAACCTGAGCGACGCGTCGATATCCACAATCGGACCTCCATGTAGCCATTCTCAAGCCGAGTGCGCCGCCGCTTGGCCAAGTCGCGCCGACAAGCGCCAATAGCCGGACACCTCAAACTATGCGCTCAACACCTCGATCTCCGTGCAGCTTTGCAGTTCCTTGTCGCTTGTGACCAAAGTAAGGCCAAGCACCTTGGCCGAAGCGGCGATAAACCGGTCGGCGGGGTCCTGATTCGCCACAGCGATGCTTCTGCTGCTTATGGCAATCTCCATGGAAATTGGAACCTCAACAACCGGACTATTCGCCAAAGCCTTGGCGAGCCAGGATTCCGCACGGGTCGCAAGCTCGATCCTGCCCTTTTCCGCAAGCAACAATACCTCCCAGCAGCTGATCGATGATAGGTGGAGGATGGCCTCTTCCGAGGCCAATGCCTTTAGCGTGTTCTCTTGAATGCGATCCGGCGCAATCAGGCTCCAAATCCAGACATGCGTATCAAGCAGCAGATTCATGTCTTCAATGGACGGATCCGGCATTCATCCGCCGCAGCCGCAAAATCAACGCAGAGCCTCCCAATCCTCCAAATCGCCGGCCGGCTCGATAATATCGCCGGGAATCCGGCCCGTGCCTTTCATGCTCCCGATCCAGTCCGAACCCGCCGGCTTGGGGGGAGGCACGACCCGGGCGACAGGCTTGCCATAGCGGGTGACGAGCACGGGGGTGCCTGTTTCGGAAACCTGCGTCAGGACTGCGAGGCACTTGGCTTTGAATTGAGAGACGTTGATCTGATTCATGCCGGCGACGCTAGCATAGTCCACATAAGTAGTCGACACGCATGTTGGCAACACCTCCTGCATTTGGGACTGACATACAGCGCAGATATCGTTATGATTGAAGCCTATTGCATCGTTTTGGAGAGTCACGGCAATGTTTCAACGAAATCGATTCAACAAACAGCGAAGCGGGCGGGAGCACCAATCCCAGACAACGCGGGTGAGAGACCGGCGGCGGGGAGTGAGGCGAGCCCTTAGGGATTTCCCCAAAAAACAACTCTCGCTCGCCGTCTCCACCGCCATTTTGGCGCCCGCCCCGCTGGCGCTGGCCGCCGAGGAGGGCGTGCTGGAGGAGATCATCGTCACCGCGTCCCGCCGCGCCCAGGGTGTGCAGGACATTCCCTTCAATGTCTCCGCCCTGTCCGGGGACGCATTGGCCGAGGCCGGCATCACGCGACCGGAGGATTTGGCCAAGCGCATCGCCGGTGTCACCGCCATTGAGGCCGGTGCCCGCAATCGCAACCCCTTAAGCATTCGCGGCATCGGCTCGCCCGGCGGCGGCGCCAGTGACTTCTTCACCACCGAGGCCACCTCCTACTACGTCGGTGAAACGCCGATGGAGCATCTCAACCTGCGCATCAAGGACGTTGAGCGCATTGAGGTGCTGCGCGGGCCCCAAGGCACCCTGTATGGCGGCGGCGCCATGGGCGGCACCGTGCGCTACATCATGAACCGCCCCGACCCGGAAGCGTTCGTCGCCCGAGCCGCCACCAATATCTCGCACATTGACGGGTCCGGCGAGCCCAGCCACGACAGCGACATCGTCATCAACATACCCTTAAGTGATCGCGTCGCACTGCGGGCGTCGGGCAATCGCCTCGATCGGGACGGCTGGCTCGACACCGTCACCTTCCCGGACAAGCTAGAGGCCGGCTTGCCGCAGATCGACGGCAAGGACTACAACTCGGAGAAGGCTTGGATGGGGCGCATCGCGGTGCGCTGGCTGATTAACGACACCTGGGATGCCGAGATTTCCTATGTGGCCCAGGACCAGGAGGGCCAAGGTCGCCAAGGCTATACCGTCGCCGAGCAGGGCAGTAAGCAGCCCCTCATCAACAAGCACACCTATACCGGCTACAACGATGAATTCGCCAAGCGCGACCTCGGCCTAGCGAGCTTCGATCTGAGCGGCGATCTGGGCTTTGCCGACCTGACCTTCCACCTGTCCCACTATGAGGACGAATACGAAACGGAGGGCGACGTCACCAGGTTTCTTGGGGGCATTTATCAGGGCTTTTACCCTAACTTCAATGATGATTTCGGCGATTTCCACGCTTGGAACGAAAACGAAATCACCAGCGAAACCGACACCGTGGAGCTGCGTCTGCAAGCGGCTGGCGATACCTTCGATTGGGTGGCCGGCGTGTTCTACACCAGCCAGACCCGCGAATGGAACCTGCTTGAACAAACGCCTGGGTTGAACGTATTCGTCAGGGGTGAAGGCACCAACTCGCCACCCAACGATTTCAACTTGGAGTCGGAAGGCGACTACTCCCAGTTCGCCGTCTATGCCGAAGGCACCTACCATGTCACGCCGAGCCTTGATCTCACCCTCGGCATCCGCCACTTCGACATGGACGATGAGCTCGATATGTACATCTGGTATCCGATCAACCAAGGACTTGATGACTATGATGATCGCAATGATCCCTGCCTGACCAAGCCCGGCAACAACTTCTGCACCTTGGCCAGTTTCGATGCGAAGTTCGATGACCCCATATTCAAGGCCAATCTGTCCTACCGGTTCTCCGACGATGTGCTGGCCTATTTCACCTACTCCGAAGGCTTTCGCAGGGGGGGGGCCAATGGCGGCTCCCAAGCTCAGGCCAATCCAGACCCGGCGGTGCAGCAACTGATTCGGGATTCACGCTTCTACGCACCGGACAGCTTAAGCAACTACGAATTGGGCGTGAAATCGACCCTGCTTGATGGCCGCATGACCCTCAACGGCGCGGTGTATTTGCTTGATTGGCAGGACCGGCAAGGCATCGTCAGTACAATAAGGGACGACGAGGGTAACTCACAGGCGCTTGTCTTCTCGCAACGGGTGAACGCGGGTGATGCGCGAAGCATCGGGGCTGAGGTGGAACTGTCGGCGCTGCTGACCGACACCCTGCGCCTTGATGCCTCGGCCCATTACAACAAGATTGAGGCGGATGGCGACAGCCCTTACTTCGAGGATGGCCAGAAGGTCTATGGCAAGCCGGAACGGCAGGCGAGCTTGGCGCTGAGTGGCAATTACCCGATGGGTAACGGCATGGCGTGGGGCTGGCGCACCGCCGTGGCGTACCGCGACGATGTGCCGCTTGGCCGCAATCGCGACCGCAACCGCCGCCTGCTGGCCAAGCTGCCCAGCTACGCGCTAATCGACGCCTCGGTCTCGCTGTCGGGCGAAGGTTGGATGGCCTCCTTGTACAGTCAAAACCTCGCCAACGAGCGCTACGAGACCGCCACGGCTCCCGAGGGCCGCCGCATCGTCTACACGGGCAAGCCGCGCACCATCGGCGTACGCTTCTCCTACGATATGTAGAGTTCAACGTGACGGAGTTGCTAGTTTGAGGGCAGCGCTTGTTGCAGGCGTTCCGAGAGCCAAGCCTTGATAATGGCTTGCCGCGAGACGCCGATGCGCCTCGCCTCAGGGTCGAGCTGTTGAATCATCCAGCGCGGGAAATCGACGTTCACCCGGCGTGTTTCCTGATTGGCGCGGTGCGCTTGGCTGAGGTCGAGAACCCCCGGACAATCAACTTCTCTTTCGCCCAATCCCCCATTGAAGGGATCGCCAACGAAAAATTCTGCTCAATGCCGTCGGTTTCCTTCTTGACGATTCCCTTGTGGTAAAAGGCAAGCGCGAGCTCGTCCGCGTCTTTCGATGCGGGCGCGAGCGAGGATTGACGGGCTTTTTTATTGGAGCGGATCGCTTCAAGGCATAAATCGGAGAGATCGGCAAGCGTTTCAATCCGCGTCCGATCTTGAATTTTCGACACGATCTCATGTGTCAGTTTGGGGTCGGCACTCAATGGGGGCTGGCTCAGCCGCTTTTCATAGTATTTGTGCCGAAGGGAATCCGAGCGCGCCTCTATCTTTTTTGCGTCGGCTTTGTCCAAGCTGCCACCCAAGCGAACAAGTTCTTCACACAGCGCTTTTTGGGCACTATGGAGGTGTGCTGGCCATCCTTTCGACAACTTGCTCACAGTCGCTGCCAAGGGGCTGAGATCCCCCCCCTGTGCCCCCACTTGTTTGAGAAGCATTGCGGTGGATTCGATACATGCGGGCGTTTCTAGTACACCCATGTTGATCTCGGCATCAAGCGAACCCCGGGACAATCCATCAATTCCATAAATGCGGTCTTCGGTGTGGGATAGCCCGGTGAACAACACGACACAGGAGCGACCCATCCCGGTCTTGTGAAGCTCTCTCAGCCGCTCATCGAAAGCGGTGGTGATGGATTGGGCTTCGTCGATGTGGAATACGATGGAATGTCTTTTACCCGACAGGTCCACAACAATCTGCCTAGCCCTTTCGCCCAAGCCGGGATTCTTCAACACCGCCGCCGCGAAATCCATGAGGGTAGCGCCAGCAGCCGCTTTGTCTGACCGCCTCAGCGCAGACCAGCGGATGAGCGCATCGACGTTTTCCCGATTGGTTAGGTCGGCCCCCTCGGGCCGAACAAATAGACTCTGGTTGTGATGGAGTTCTTCCAGTCGCTTCGCCAAAGATGTCTTTCCACAACCGGGCGGTCCTTGGAAGATGCGAAACACCGCCTGCTCCGAGTCTCGGCTTTGGCGCAAAGCCAACGCAAACGAAGCGATCTCCGTCTCCCGCCCGGCGAAAAACAACGCCTTATCGCGATCTCGCGACTCGGCGATTTTTTTAGCGAGTTCCGAATCGAAAGCCATGCGGGAAGTATACTATGGGGCAGATATGGCAAAGAAGAGCCGCAGCCCCGCTCTCCAATCATTGACTTTGCGAAACCCCTTCTTTTTTCGAGCACTAACATGACAACGCCGCTGACACTCATCGATTGGTCGATTGTCGCCCTGTACTTCGCGGCGGTGGTTGGCGGCGGAGTCGCGCTTTCCCGCCGGCCGACCCGGTCGATGAGCGACTACTTCCTCGGCGGCAATCAAATGTCCGCCTGGCTGGTGATGTTCTCGGTCATCGCCACAACACAATCGGCGGCGACTTTTCTCGGCGGCCCCGATTACGGCTTCCGCGGCGACTATACCTACCTCGGCGCTTCGGTCGGTGCCGTTCTCGCGTCTTTGGTCGCAACGCGCTATCTGCTGGGGCGTTTCTACGCATTGAAGGTGACAACGGTCTACGAGCTGCTTGCGACCCGCTACGGCGAACAGGCGAAACGCGCCGCCGGCGGGATGTATCTGATCGGTCGGGTGTTCGCCAGCGGTGCGCGGGTGTACATCGCGGCGCTCGCGGTCGCCATGATGCTGTTCTTCAACATCGAACCGCAAAGCGTGATATTGGCGGTGTGCGTGATCGCGGTTTTCTCACTCGGTCTCACCCTGATGGGCGGCGTACGGTCGGTGATCTGGAGCGATCTGGGGCAGTTCGTTGTCTACTTCGGCGCGGCGCTGATCGCTTTGTTCAGCCTCTGGTCGCAACTGCCGCTGACGCTCACCGAAATAATCGCGGCGCTGCGGGCGGCCCCAGTTGAAAGCGTTGGCGAAACCGTTGGTGCGACCCCGCAGGTGATGAACAAACTGGTGTTGTTCAATTTTTCGCTGGATTTCGCCAAACCTTTCACCGTCTGGGCCATCTTCACCGGCATATTCCTACTCAATCTTGGCAATTTCGGCCTCGATCAGGACACCACCCAGCGGCTGCTGACCTGCCGCGACGCCAAAGCGGCCGGCCGGGCGATGATCGCCTCCGCGCTGGTGTCGATTCCCATCGTGTTTGTGTTCGTGACGATCGGCCAGCTATTGCATCTGCGCTACGAGCGTCCCGAGTTGATGGCTTCGGCCGGTGCATTACTGCCGGAATTCAACGGCGAAAGCATCACCGTGTTCATGTCGTACATCCTGTCCGAAATGCCGGCCGGGGTGCGCGGATTGGCCACAGCCGGTATCGTCGCCGCCGCCATCTCAACGATGACCTCGGGCTTGGGCGCCATGTCGTCGGTCTTGATCAGCGATTTCTACCGTCCATGGAGGGAAGCGCGGACGGGGGCGGACCCCGGGCATTATGTGTTCGCCGGCCGGTGCGGCATGGTGTTGTTCGCGTTTCTGCTCGCGGCGATGGCGGTGCTGTGCTTCTATTGGCAGCGCTACACCGACATGGCCCTGCTTGAGTTCGCGCTCGCGGTGATGGCGTTCGCCTACTCCGGCCTGCTCGGCGTATTCTTCACGGCGGTCTGCACGGGCCGCGGCTCATCGCGTTCGGTAATCGCCGCGCTTATTACCGGATTCGTCGTCATTCTGGCGCAGCAAAGCTATGTGGTCGATGCGCTCGGCCTGCCGGCGCAGTTGCAAGCCTTGTCCTTTCCGTGGCAGTTGCTGATCGGCGTCGGCGCTTCCATCATCGTCTGCGCGGCCGGGACGGGCGGGTTCGAAAGCGATCAGGCGGGGCGATCAGCAGTCAATGCCCGCATCGATGAGAATGGTGTGCATCGCCTGTAGCTGCTGTTCGTAGCGGCGCCATTTCCGCACCGAACTGGCGTACACGGGCTGCCGCACCTGGGCGGTGCTGGCGGTGCCGACGGCCTGTTTCAGGCGGTGATACTGAAGACAGCGCGGCTGCCAGTCGAGTTCCAGAAACTCAAGCACACGGCGGGTCTCGGCGGCGGTGTCCGCCACCAGCCGCTCATAGGAGACGGTGCATAGGCGGCCTGGAAAGCAGGTTTCCCAGTGCGTCATCAACCCCCGGTACAGCAAGTAGTAGCCCGCCATTTCCTCCTGGGTGTAGGAATAGGGGCAGGCGCCGCGGCCGAACAGTTGCTTGTAGTTGGCGTAGCAGGTGTCCATGGGCTCGCGCGTCATGTGCAAGATTTTCGCCTTCGGCAGCGCCCGGGCGATGGCGCCCAGATAGAGAAAGTTGTTGGGCATCTTGTCGATGAAGCGCCGGCTGTGCCCGGTGCGCGGGCGGGTGCTGGCCACATAGTCGTCACCGAGCCGGGCGAAATCCAGCTGGGCACCGAAAGCCATCGCCGACAGCGGTGTCAGCCGTTCGATGCGCGGCCGCGACTGCGCCACCCAGGCGGCAAAGAAGTTGCGCAACTCGCCGGCGGCGAACACCTCGCTGTGGGCACCCAGAATCTGCTCCAGCAAGGTGGTGCCGGTGCGCGGCATGCCCAGTATGAAGATGGGCTCCTCGTTGTCTGACCCGGCCACCTCGGTTTGGCAAAAAGCCGGGCTGAAGACATCGCGAATGCTGGCCAGCAGCCGGCGGTCCTGCTCCAGGCTGTACTTGAGTTGGCGGCGCTTGCGCCCCATGCCCGCCTGCAAATGGGCGAAACTCTCAGCGTACTCGCCAATATCCTCCAACTCCTTGGCCAAGGCCAGGTTGAGGTGGATACCGCCCTCCGGGTGTTCACCGTGGCGTTGCAACTGGGTGCGCAGCAGGGCGAGGTGGTTGTCCTCGCGCGTTTGCTTTTTCATTTGCGACAGATTCCAGTAGCCGAGAAATTGCGTCGGCGCCATCCGCAGCGCCTGCAAATGCACCGCCTCGGCTTCCTCGGTCTCGTGGCAGAAGTTGAGCATGCCAGCCAGATTGAACAGGTTGCGGGCGCTGTCCGGGCGCAGTTCCCGCAACCGGCGGAACACCCTGACCGCTTCCGCATACTCGTTCAGTTGGCCATAGACCACACCGATGGCATCCCAGACCTCCGGATTGCGCGATTCCAGCTGCTCCGACCGCTTGGCTGTTTGCAAAGCCTCCTGAAACCGGCCTTGGCCGACGAGACAGCGGCCGAGCAGCGACAAACTCTCGGCATGATGCGCATCGATTGCCAGCGCCTTAAGCAAGGGTGCCTCGGCCTGCCAGGGTTTGCGCAGCCGCATCAGGCAGTAGCCCTGGTAGTAGTGGGCGTTGGGATTGCCGGGCTGGCGCTCGGCGTACTTGCGGGCCGCCAGCAAGGCGTCGTCAAACTGCTTGCGAGCGATACGTTGGCGCAGCGTGCGCAGATGCCGGTCGGCTGCCGGGGGCTCGGTCAAGGGATACACTCCTGAAGATGGGCGAAGGCCAGTTCCAGCATGGCTACCATCCCCCCGATGAGGGCGGCGGCAAGGGGGGAAACCCGAACCGGGAAACCGAACGGTCTATTTTTTCTAAAACCGGGCAAATCCATGGGTTGCCAACAGCCAGAACATCGAATGATGATAGTAACCTCCAAGAAGAATAAAATGTCCGATACAACCCCAACGGTCGTCAACCAACACCACAGGCCGTCGGTGGCTCCATTTGGATATGCTCACTCCGCGGCCTGGAGCGGACCGGGGTGGGGTGCCGAAGCGCGGCAAGGTGAAACCGGGCCATCCACCGGTACAGCGAACCGCCAAAATGACAAGGAAGAAATGCATGATGCCCGACGCCAGCTTCTCCGATTACCGCGTGGCCGATATGGCACTCGCCGATTTCGGCCGCCGAGAGATTAGTCTGGCCGAGGCGGAAATGCCGGCGCTCATGGCCCTACGCAAACGCTACGCCGCCGAACAGCCGCTCGCCGGCGCCAAAATCATCGGTTGCATCCACATGACGGTACAAACCGCCGTGCTCATCGAAACTCTGACGGCACTCGGCGCCGAGGTGCGCTGGTCGTCTTGCAACATCTTCTCCACCCAAGACCACGCCGCCGCCGCCATGGCCGCCCGGGCCGTACCGGTCTTCGCCTGGAAGGGTGAAACCGAGCAGGAATACAACTGGTGTATCGAGCAAACGCTGCTCAAGGACGGCAAACCCTGGGATGCAAACCTATTGCTCGACGACGGCGGCGACCTCACCAAGATGGTACACGACCAATACCCCGACATGCTGCGCAACATCCACGGCATCAGCGAGGAAACCACCACCGGCGTCCACCGCCTGAGCGACATGCTGCGCCGTGGCGAACTCCAGGTACCCGCCATCAATGTGAACGACTCGATAACCAAATCGAAGAACGACAACCGCTACGGCTGCCGCCACAGCCTGAACGATGCCATCAAGCGCGGCACCGACATGCTGCTCGCCGGTAAGCGCGCCCTGGTTTTCGGCTACGGCGATGTCGGCAAGGGTTCCAGCCAAAGCCTGCGTCAGGAAGGCATGATTGTGCGAGTCGCGGAAATCGACCCCATCTGCGGCATGCAAGCCTGCATGGACGGTTTCGAGTTGGTTTCTCCCTATCGGGGCGGGATCAATACCGGCCAAATCGAAGACATCGATACCCGTTTGATGGGCGATACCGACCTGGTGGTGACCTGTACCGGCAACACCAATGTCTTCGATGTGGCTATGCTGCAAACCCTCAAAGGCGGTGCCGTGGTTTGCAATATCGGCCACTTCGACAACGAAATCGATACCGCCCACATGCGCGAAAACTGGCGTTGGCAGAAGGTGAAGGATCAAGTCCATCAGATATTCCGCAGCAATGCGCCCGGCGATTATCTGATACTGCTCTCAGAAGGCCGCCTGGTAAATCTCGGCAACGCCATGGGCCACCCTTCCCGGGTGATGGACGGTTCCTTCGCCAACCAGGTATTGGCGCAAATGCACCTCTATCAGGAGCGCTGGGCCAGCCAGCCCGAAAACCAGCGAGCACCGGTCTCCATTGAGGTGCTGCCGAAAAAATTGGACGAAGAGGTTGCCGAACTCATGGTGGCGGGCTTCGGCGGAACCATGACCAGGCTCACTGACACCCAGGCCGACTACATCGGCGTGGACGCGGCGGGGCCGTTCAAACCGGACGGTTACAAGTATTAAACAACGTAGCGAGAATTTTCGATGAACGTTCACCTATTAATGCGCCGCGCCGCCGCCCACTACGCCAATCTTGAGGCAGTGGTACACGGCAAGCGCCGTCTGACCTTCGCGGCAGCCTGGCGGCGTGCATTGCGTCTGGCCAACGCCATGCTGGCGGCGGGCCTAAAGCCGGGCGACCGGGTCGGAGTGCTCGAAGACAACTCCATTGAGGCGGCGGATCTATTTGGCGGTGCCGCGGCCGCCAACCTGGTGCGCGTACCGCTCTATCCGCGCAACGGGCGCGACGCCCATCGGCACATGCTTGGCCACACCGGTTGTCGGCTATTGATCGTCAGTGAGAACCACCATCCCGAGGTCGCCGGTATCGCCGACGAACTACCGGACCTCGAACAGGTTTGGGTGCGCGATGCCGGTTATGAAGACTGGCTCGCAAGCCACCCCGACACCGACCCGAACCTGCCCATCGACGAAAACGACAACTTCATCATTCGCCACACCGGCGGCACCACCGGCAAGTCCAAGGGCGTGGCCTACACCCACAAAGCTTGGCTCGCCGCCGGACGCGACTGGTTCTATACCTTCCCGCCGGTGGAACCCGGCGATAAATGCTTGCACCTTGGGCCCATCTCGCACGGCTCCGGATACCAATATCTACCAACCTGGTTGGCCGGCGGCTGCAACCTCATGCTCGACCATTTCGATACCCGCGAGACCCTGGATGTCATGGAGCGCGAGCGTATCGCCTACGCTTTCATGGTACCCACCATGGTCAACGCCATCGTCCAGGATAACAGCGCCCGGGGCAGAGACTTTTCCAGTCTGAAGTGCCTGCTCATCGCCGCCGCCCCCATACAGGACGCCACGGCGCTGGCGGCCCGCGAGGTCTTCGGCGAGGTGCTCTGGCAGGGCTACGGCCAAACCGAGGTGCTGCCCGTTTCGATGATGGGGCCGCGCCAGTGGTTCGCCACAGTGGAAGGCTCGCAACCACTGCGTTCCTGCGGACTGGCGCTGCCCTTCGCCGAAGTCGAAATCTGGGATGAAGATAACGAATCCGTTGCGACCGGCGAGATTGGTGAAATCGTCGCGCGGGCCGATGGCATGATGTCCGGTTTCTGGAACAACGAAAGCGCGACCAGGGAACGGCTCATCAACGGCTGGGTGAAAACCGGCGACCTCGGCCGCATGGACGCGAACGGCTATCTCTACATTGTCGACCGCGCCGACGACATGATTATCTCCGGCGGCTTTAACATCTGGCCGGCGGAGATCGAGAACGCCATCGCCAATCACCCGGCGGTCATCGAGGTGGCGGTGTTCGGCGTGCCCGACCCAAAGTGGGGCGAAACACCGCACGCGGTCTGCGTGGTTAAGAACCCGGACGACCTGAGCGCCGAGGCGGTGATTGAATTTGCGGCGCAAGCGCTCGGCTCCTACAAAAAGCCCGGCGGAGTCACTATTACAACCGAGCCGTTGCCGAAAAGCCCGGTCGGTAAAATCAAGCGCAAAGACTTGCGCGAACCCTTTTGGGCGGGACGGGAGCGGCGGATTTCGGGGAGCTAGGCGCCTCTGCCTGCGGAAGTCGCGAAAGCGAATATTCGATGCCGCCGCCCCGTCGGCCGGTCGGTACAGCCAACGTGCAGCCACAAACACAAACCAATCACAGCACGATCGCCGTAGTGGGTGCCGGCATGGTCGGTGCCGCCACCTCGATACAGCTACTGCGCGACGGCCATGCGGTCATCTTGATTGATCCCATGCAAGGCACCCGCTCGGCGAGCTTCGGCAATGCGGGGGGCCTAACCCCCAGTTCGGTGACGCCACTGAATGTGCCCGGCTTGCTGAAACGGCTGCCAGGACTGCTCATCAATCGCCGCAGCCCGCTCTATATCCGCTGGCGCCATCTGCCGCGTCTCACACCCTGGTTGGTCCGCTTTATATCGCACGCCACCCCCGTCAGGGCCGCCGCCATGACCGATGGCATCAATGCGCTGATTAACCAGTGCCTGGAGGAACACCGGGCGCTCGCGGCGGGAACGCCGGCGGAAAACTTGATCACCGAAAGCGAGTTTACCGTCCTGTATTCGAACCAACGCGCATTCCTAGCCGACCAATATGTGTGGAATGAACGCCGGCGGCTGGGGCTGCAATGGCGGATCGTCGACGGCGAAAGTTTGCGCCAGCTCGAACCGGAGCTTGCCGGGTATGGTCGCTTTGCGGTACGCATGGACGAACACGGGTTTATCGCGGATCCCGGCAAATACTTACAGGCTTTGCTTGAGCACTTTCGATCCCTTGGCGGCAAACTGATGATGGGAAGCGTTGACCAGATCCTAACCCGGGGCGCCACCGCCCGGTCGGTGCGGGTTGGCGGCGACCAAATCGCCATCGACAAAGTGGTGGTTACGGCGGGCATAGGTTCCAACGCGCTAACCAAGCCGCTCGGGTTGAAAATCCCCATGGAGAGTCAGCGCGGCTATCATGTCGAGCTGGTCGAACCTTCTTTCATGCCCAAGGGCGTTGTTAACCTGTCCGCTCTCGGTATCTTTATGACGCCAATGGTTGGTCGCCTGCGCTGTACCAGCGTGGTCGAATTAGCCGGTTACGGGCCACCGGAGAACGCCAGGATCCATAGCATTATGCTGGAGAAAATCAGGGGTGCCTTTCCGCAACTGCGCTGGCAAAGGGTCAACTGCTGGATGGGGCACCGGCCCTCGTTGGTGGACTCCCTGCCGGTAATCGGCAAGGCACCGGGGTTCGACAACATTTACCTCGGCTACGGCCACGGCCACATCGGTATGATGTCGGGGCCGCGCACCGGCCGCCTGCTCGCGGACCTTATAGCCGGCAGACAACCCAATATCGATCTCAGACCCTTCGATGCCGGGCGTTTCTCCTAGTGCTGGACGCAACTGATACGGGACCAGGCGGCAGATGGGTGCCTGTGGGCGCTTCCCGCCGCCGGCCGCAGGAAGCGTTCGGGCCTGGAGCGACGCATTGGTGATGCACGATGTTCAACGGCTGCCGGCCATGGCGGCCCTGTTGCCGGTGGCCATGATGGGGGCCTCCGTTCTCACGCTACTGCCCCTTTGGGTGGGCACCATGAGCGAACGGCTCGACTTCAGCGTCCAGCAAGTGGGGTTTTTGGCCTCGGCGGACATGGTGGGAATCTTCATCACCAGCACCAGCGCCATCGTCTGGGTACGCCGCTGGCCCTGGCGCCCGGTGGTGCTGTTGGGCTTGGCCTTATTCCTGGCGGCAAACTTCGGCAGTATGTACAGCCGTGATTTCGCCCTCCTCTACAGTCTAAGGGTGCTGGCCGGCCTTGGCTGTGGGGCGGCTTACGCAATCGCTCTCGCCGCCCTCGGAGACACCCGCAATCCCGACTGGTCTTTCGGCCTGATGGTAAGCGCTCAAGTGGCCTTCGGCTTCATCGGCTTCGAGCTGTTGCCGGACCTGATCGCAAGCCACGGCCTCAATGCCTTCCTTATCTATCTGAATGCCTGGCTATTGCTGGCCTTCCTGTTGAGTACAGTGCTGTTTCCCCGCCGGGGGGCCCCGAGGCGGAAGGAAGCCGGGCTGCGGCTGACCGGCATCAGCGCACCGGCGGTGGCGGTATTCTCCGGCACGGTGATTCTCTACATCGCCATTTCCGCTGTCTGGGGTTACATGGAGCGCATGGGCGTTGCCGCCGGTCTGCAATCGATCAGGGTCGGGGAGATCATCGGCTGGGGCTACCTCATCAGCATTCTCGGTTCCATCATCGCGCCCGCCGTCAGCCGGCGCACGGGCCGTACCTTGCCGATGTTGCTGGCCCTGGTGGTGATGCTCGCCACCTTCCTCGGTTTGGGCTTGATGAGGGCCGGCAACGCCCTGGGGCTGTACATCCTGACCACCATTGTTTTCCAGTTCTTCTGGAGTTTCGTGTTGCCGCCGCTGATGGCCACCTTCAACGCGGTCGATGCGTCGGGGCGCCTTATCGTGCTGTGCTCGCCCGCCTTCAAGATCGGCGAGATCATCGGCCCGCCCATGGCGGCTTTCTGGATCGCCAATGGCAACTATCAGCCGGTACTCTGGCTGGGTGCCGTTTGTGCGATCATCGGCATCGGCCTGCTGATATTGGTGGATCAGCGGGCGCAGCCTCCAAATCCAAATCAAACTGGTACAGGACCGGAGGGTGGCTCAGGTTGACAATTTCTCGGACATCCGGTTCCACTGTAAACAACGCTCAGTGTGCTTGGGTTGCAAGTGTGCCGCTGCCGAATGATGAGGGGTGCCAATGACCGCTGAAGATCTGTGTTACGCCCCGGCCATCGAACTGCTGGCGGCCTTCCGCAACCGCGACCTATCGCCCGTTGAGGTGCTGCGGGCGCAGATTGCCCGGCGCGAAGCGGTCAACGACGACATCAACGCACTCGCCTTTACGTTCGATGAGCAGGCGCTGCAAGCAGCCCAGGCTGCGGAACAGGCCTACGCTCAAGGGCGCGCCCGCCCGTTGGAAGGCCTTAGCTGCGCCATCAAGGACGAGACCTATATCAGCGGGCAGGTGACCACCAACGGCTCCTTGCTGTTGCGTGACGCCCCGGCAACATCCACCGACCCGGTGCCGGAAAGGCTGCTGGCGGCCGGCGCAATCGTCCACCAACGCACCTGCACGCCGGAGTTTTCGGTGGCCGCCTATACCTGGTCTCGCCTCTGGGGCGTGACCCGCAACCCCTGGGCCCGGAGCTTCACCCCGGGCGGCTCCACCGGTGGCGGTGCAGCCTCGCTGGCGGCGGGTATGACCACCCTCGCCAACGGCACCGATCTTGGCGGCTCCATCCGCATTCCCGCCAGTCAATGCGGCCTGACGGGATTCAAGGCGAGTCATGGACGAGTGCCGGAAATCTTCCCCTATAACCTCGACCCCTGTTGCCACCACGGTATGATGGCGCGCCATGTGGCGGATCTGGCGCTGGCCTATGACATCGTTGCCGGGCCCCATCCTTGCGACATCAGCTCGCAATTGCCCCCCGATCCCCAAGCGCAGCCTATAGAGCACCTAAATGGCATCCGGCTCGGCTACTCGCTGGATCTGGGTTTTTACGAACTTGAACCCAGCGTGCGCGCCAATACCCTGGAGACGTTGCAACGGCTTGAGGGCGCCGGCGCGGAGGTCGTCGAGGTGGAGCTACGGCTGGGTGCCTGGGTCATCGAAATGGCGCGCGTCCAACAAGGGCTGCTGACGGGAGCCCTGTTGCGGAAAAGCTACGGGGCACCGGAGCAGGCCGATAAACTCTGCGACTACACGCGCTGGCATCTGCGGCAAACCGCTGAGGTCGGGCCGGAGCGGGTGGGCTGGGCCAACGAGTGTACCAACCGCATCTGGCAACAACTGGGCCCGATACTGGAGTGTGTGGACGCCTTCATCTGCCCCACCGTAGCCAACCCGGAAATCGCCGCGGGCTTTGACTACAGCCGGGACCGCTGCCTGATCAACGGCAAGGCGGTGGATGCCAACAAGGGCTGGTTTTTGACTTATCCTTTCAACGCGGTGGGCCGCTGTCCGGTAATGGCAATGCCCACGGGGTTCAGCACCCGGGGTGTGCCCACCGGTATGCAGCTGGTCGGCCCGCCCTACCGCGACCGGCAATTAATCGCCTTGGCCGCCGCCTGTGAGCGGGCGTTGCCCGCCTGGTTCGGCCCGCATCGCCGGCCCGGGCCCGAACGACAAAACCCTGCACAGTAATCGGGAGCACTGCTATGACAAACCCCATGATATTGGTGTTGCTCTGCCTGGCACTACTGAGTTTTTCAGTACAGGCCGAGCGCCAGACGATGATTGCCGACCAGGCAACAGCCATCGAGTCCGAGGTGATTCGCTGGCGGCGTGATTTCCACCGCCACCCGGAACTGGCAAATCGGGAATTTCGCACCGCCGGCATCGTCGCCGAACATCTCAAGTCCCTCGGTTACGAGGTACGCACCAAGGTCGCCCATACCGGCGTGGTGGGCGTATTGCGCGGTGCCAAGGCCGGCCCGGTGATTGCGTTGCGGGCAGATATGGATGCACTGCCCATCACCGAACTGACCGGCTTGCCCTACGCATCAACCGTAACGACCCTCTGGGAGGGTAAGGAAGTCGGGGTCATGCACGCCTGCGGCCACGATGCCCATACCGCCATGTTGATGGGCGCCGCCCAGTTATTCGCCAACATGCGCGATGAGCTGCCGGGCACGGTGGTGTTGATTTTCCAGCCGGCGGAAGAAGGTGTGCCCGCCGGCGAAACAGGTGGCGCGGCCCAGATGGTACGCGAGGGCGTGCTCGACGACCCCGCCCCCGAGGCCATCCTGGCACTGCATGTGGCACCCGATCCGCTTGGCCACATTACCTATACGCCCGGTGCCGCCTTGGCGAGCGCCGACCCGCTGACCATCACCGTGCGCGGCAAAGGCGTCCACGCCGCCACGCCTTGGTTCGGTGTGGACCCGATCGTCGCGGCCGCGCAGATCATCATGGGCTTACAAACGGTGGTCAGTCGCCAAACGAACCTCGTCGCGGCACCGGCGGTGGTGAGCATCGGGGCCATTAATGGCGGCAACCGCGGCAACGTGATTCCCGATGAAGTGGTTCTGAAAGGCACCATCCGTACCCTGGACCCTGAAATGCGTGAGCGCATTCATCCCCAGGTTCGTCAATCCGTCACCGCCATTGCCAAGGCTGCCGGTGCCGAGGCGGAAGTGCTTATCGACACGGCGGCGGGCTACCCGGTGACAGTCAATGACGCGGCCCTCACCGAGGAGATGGCGGCAGTGCTGCTGAGCACCTTCGGGGCGGAACGGGTCTACACCTATCCGCCGATAACGGGTGCCGAGGATTTCAGCTTTTTCGCGCAACGCATACCCGGCTTCTATTTTTACCTGGGCATTGCCTCCCCGGATGCCGAGGAGCTGCACTTCAATCACTCGCCGCGCTTCCAGATCGACGAGCGGGCGCTGCGCACCGGGGTCATCGCACTGGTGGAGTTGACCTTCGCCTACCTTGAGGAGCGCGCTCCCTGACCAAGTCCGAGTCGGGGGCGCGGTCGGCACCGGACAACCCCGCCGCCCGATGACACTGGGCGGATGCGAAAAAGACTCCGTTTAATGCCGCTTTTGCCGTTTCGCATGACGAACATTTCGCTCAATACGGTCTGATGGGGGGCCAACTTCCGCGCAAAGTTTTTCGTGTAATGAACTCGGATTTCTTGCGCATCCGTCTAGGAGCCTGCGCCGTAGGAAGTCGCGAAAGCGAAAATTCGATGCCGCCGTCCCTCTGGACGGGCGATTGAGGAGAATATCGAGCCATATTTGACGAAATCGAACGTTCAAAGGGGCGAGCGGAAGCGGATTTGCAGCCGTGAATTCCTGCGACGCAGGCTCCTAGGCGCAACGTTCAGCAGCGAGTGGGCCTGTGGGGTTTCCCTTGCCGCGCTGGGCACCCGCTTCCTGCTTATGCGAGAGGGGGTGGAGCAAGCTGAACGGCGCGGCAAGGGAAACCCCACAGGCCCACTCTATTCCCGGTAATCGGATGCTTTTTTCTTAGGATTTATATACTTAACTGCATTTTTCACTAGGCGTTGTGCTCATAAAAACTGCTTGTCATGATTTGTTGTGGCCGTGGGGATCAAATACTTAACTCCTTTTTCTTGCATCGGCGGGCTGCGGAATACTTAGATTACGGCGGATTCTTGTAGCACCAGGGTGCCCTCGTCGGCGTCCAGGGCCGCACGGATGCCGAGCGGCAGCGTGCTGTTCTGCCGGATATGGCCGAACATCGCGCCGTAGTAGCAGGGAATGCCCAGGGGTTCGCAGTGCTGACGCAAAACATCCATGAGCGAGAAATTACCCAGGCCCGGTTCCGGCTCGACCTCTGTGAACTGGCCGAAGACAACGCCCGCAAGTTGCCGCAAGCAGCCCGCCAGGAACAACTGGGTTAGCATCCGGTCGATGCGATAGACGGCTTCGCCCGTATCCTCAAGAAAAAGAATGCGGCCGGCAAAATCCGGCAGGAAAGGCGTGCCCAGCAGGGCCGCTAACAAGGTGAGGTTGCCGCCAATCAATTCGCCCTCGGCACGGCCACCGTTGATCGTTTGAATACGATTACGCCTAACCACCAACTCGTCTGTCATCGCCCGCGGATTGTTGTAGGTAACCGGCACGGCGTCGAACAACAGCGCGCGCATCGAACGGTAGCTGAATGCATTCCACCGTGAACCGGCATTGGGGCCGTGGAAGGTGACCAGTCCGGTGCGGGCGTGAATGCCAACGAGCAAGCTGGTGATGTCGGAGTAGCCCAGTAGAATCTTGGGGTGCCGCGCGATGCTGTCGTAATCGAGCAGCGGCAAGAGACGGCTGGCACCCCAACCGCCGCTCAGCGGGAACAGGGCCTTGATGTCCGGGTCGGCGAAGGCGCGATTGAGATCGGTGGCCCGGTCCCTATCCGTGCCCGCAAGATAGCCGAAACGATCCAGCACATGCCTGCCCACCACAACCCGCAAGCCCATGGCTTCCAGGGTCTCTACGGCAATCTGTACATCCAAGTTCGCATAAACCACGGTCGCCGGGGCCACCAGGGCGACCGCATCGCCCGGTTTAAGGCGGGGTGCGAGCAGACGCGCCCGGGGCTCTTGTGCCATTTCCGCTCGGCCACGCGCATCAGCCGGGCCAAGGCGGGCGGTCGCAGACGAGGCGCCGCCCGGCAGCATTGCCAAGACGCCCGTTTGGCCAGCTACACGAATAAACTGCCTGCGATCCATAGGCCAATCCCCACTCGCCACCAATTAGCGAACGGTAAATCGCGCTCCATCAAGCATTGCGTTATTGCAATTCGTGAACCAGAGGCGCCGGCAACATCGACATGCCCCCATCGATAAGGAATTCCTGGGCCGTGATGAACGAAGATTCGTCCGAGGCGAGAAACACCACCAAATCACCGACATTATGCGGGCGCCCGAGCACCTCCGCCCGGGCCGGGTCCGGTACCCGTTCCTGCTCGCCCGGCACGTTGAGGCCGGCCGCCTCGGCCTGACGCCCAAAATTCTGCACCATGGGCGTATTGATGGTGCCGGGGTGAATGGAGTTGCAGCGAATCTTGTAACCCGATTCCAAACAGTGGGCGGCGATTGAGCGGGACATGCCCTCGATGGCGCCTTTGGCGGCGGCGTAGCCGATAAGGCCGCTGTAGGCCAGCTTGGAGGCGATGGAGGCCATGTTAATGATCGAACCGCCACCGCTTGCGGCCATGAGGGGAATGGCGTACTTGCTGCCAAGGAAGGTGGCGTCGGCGCTCACCGCAACCTGCTTGCTGTATTCAGCATAACTCTGGCTTTCTATGTTGCCGGGCAGCACGATGCCGGCATTGTTGACCAAGATGTGCAGCGCCCCGAACTCCGCCTTGATCTCGGCGATGATCTGCCGCCAACGCTCCTCGTCGGTGACATCCTGCGCCTTGAAAACCGCCCCGATCTCGCTGGCCACCGCCCGGCCGGCCGGCTCGTCCAAATCGGTGAGAATCACGCTTGCCCCCTCAATTGCAAGCGCTCGCGCATCGGCCTCACCGAGACCCTTGGCTGCCCCGGTAACCAGCGCAACCTTGCCTTCAACCCGTCCTGCCATTGGCCCAACCGCCTAACATTGAACTTAAAGGCAGCGATTATCGGGGCAAAGCCGAGCGGACGCAAAGACCGACAGTATGTGGGAATGGCTCACTTTGGAAACTTTTCTAAATTCAAACTACGACACAACCGAATCTCGCGAAAGCGTGGAGCTGTCGGGCTTCCCTTGCGGCGCTGGGCACAATTTTCCCGCCAATGTGAGAGGCAGTGGGACGAGCTTAACGGCACCGCAAGGGAAGCCCGACAGCTCCACGCGCCACCGACAGGCCCACTCGCTGCCCAGTGGCGCTCAAGCACCGAAACCACTGGCTTGATGCAGTGAAATACGCAATCAGTGGATATGATCGTAGCGGGCTCGGACGCACGGCCCGCTTAATCAGTTGGCAACCGCTGCGGCGGCGGCGCGCATCGTGGCTCGGGTTACCGCAAAGCGGTCTTCGCCCCAGGGCATCGGCATCAGTATGGGATATTGAATACCCGCATCCACATAGCCTCGAACAAAATCGGTCACCTCGCCGCTATTGCCGATGAAGTTGATGGATTGAATCATGCGCTCCGAAACCGCCGCCACGGCACCATCGCGGTCGCGTGCCGCCTGCCGTGTGCGCAGTTCATCGACTTCCGCCGCGAATCCGCTGGCGCGGAACATCTTGGCGTAGCCATCCGCCATCGCGTAGCCAAAGAGGTCGCGGCGGGCGGATTGGGCACAGCGCTCAAAATCGCCCACCGCCGCGTGTACATAGTTGAATACCATCGCCTCGCCGCCGGCCCGGACGTTTTCGATCGCGGCGGGAACATGGGCGGTGGGGATGTAGTTGAGCAACACACCATCGGCAATCTCGCCGGCGAGGCGTAACATACCCGGATTCAAAGCCGCCAAAACGATTTTGGGCCGGCGCTCGCCAAGGCGCACACCCAACCGAAAACGTTTTACTTGCCAAAAATCGCCTTCGAACGTAACGGCATCGCCGGACAGGCACTCGCGCATCAGGGCGACATATTCGCGCATCATGGCGAGCGGCCGCGCCGCGCCGGGGGTGCCGTGTTGGCGCAGGATAGCGGGTGCCGATACGCCCAAACCGAGCCAAACATGCGCATCCGGGCTCAGCGCCTGCAACGTCGCCGCAGACATCGCCGCCAGCGGCGGGGTGCGCAGTTGAATGGGTACAATGCCCGTGCCCAAACCCATCGTCGGCGCCGCGGCGGCAGCGGCCCCCAAGAGCGTGAACGCATCCGTGCCCGTGGCCTCAACAGTCCAAAGCGAGCGGTAACGCATCGACTCGGCCAACCGCACGATCTCCAGCGTTGCCCGCGGCCCAAGTACGCCGAGACTGCCAACGGTGATTCCCAATGGGGTTGCATTGGACATGGTTGTAGCCTCCAAGGCGATTAGGAGCCGCCGCTTCGACGACGGATAGCGCCCAGGGCACTGCGGGCCATTGCCAGCAGTAACAAACCCAGCCCAAGTATCTGGTAGATCGGGCCAATCCAAGTCTTCGCTGTGGTGGCGGTGGAGGCCCAAGCGACCTGAGTTGGGCTGATATCGGGATACTGAATCAGCATGGCCGTGATCTGCGCATTCTCCGTGAGATCCGTGAGCCCGGCGATAACCGGAATGAATGCCAGCACCCAGGTTCCCTCGGTGAGCCGGAAGCGGTAGATCAAACCGGCGAATAAGGTGACGTAGGAGATCGGGAACAGGGTATCGAGCAGTACACTCGCCCAAGCATAGGTGGTTCGGCCATCCGCCCCGTACTGGTCCATCGACGCCATTGCCTCGTCGTACGAGTAGCCCGATTTCAAGTCGAGCAACTCGCCGTCAATTGGGAGATACGGGAATACCAGGAATAGAAAAACCACCGTGGCGGCAAAGGTGACGGCCAGCGTACTGGTACGGCCGGCAAAGGCAAAGTATGCTCGCACGAGTGCGCTCCCCTGTTATCGGAAATCCGAAGGTAGGCGGCGATCAACTCCGAGTCAAGCAAATGCACGATAGGCCAGTGTATCAGGTTGAACTTTTCGAGCCTCGGACGCCACAGTTGGGGCTGCGCTCAAACCCGAAGCAATTCAAACAGATACGGCACCCACGATAGCGCCTCAATTGGGACAATCCTCATCAGTGCAAAGCATCGAAAAAATAACCGAGTCGGTCGGGGCGATTCAGCGCAGCCTGGAGGCGCATCGCTATATCTGCAGCGACCAGATCGCCACCGCCGTCTACCTTGCCTACCATCTGCACAAGCCCATACTCATCGAGGGGCCGCCCGGCGTCGGTAAGACCGAACTCGCCAAAACCACCGCCGAGATGCTCAGCCTGCCGCTGATTCGTCTGCAATGCTACGAGGGGCTTGATGAGGCCAAGGCCATCTACGAGTGGAAATACGGCAAACAACTGCTCTACACCCAAGTGCTCAAGGAAACCCTGGAAGAGGTATTGCAGGGTGCCAAAGGGTTCGCCGAATCAGTGAATCGGCTGCACGAGTTCGGCGACATCTTCTTCTCCGAGGAATTCATGGAGCCCCGCCCACTGCTCAAAGCGCTGCGCGAGGAAGCGGGTTCCGTGCTGCTCATCGACGAGGTGGACAAGTCGGACCACGAGTTCGAATCGCTGCTGTTGGAAATGCTCTCCGACTATCAGGTTTCAATCCCCGAAATTGGCACCGTCAAGGCGATTCGCGAGCCGCCCATGGTGTTCCTGACCAGCAACAATAGCCGCGAGATTTCCGATGCGCTGAAGCGCCGCTGCCTGCACCTGTACATCCCCTTCCCGGATATTGACCTTGAGCAGCGCATCATCAATGCCCGGGTACCGGAGATACCGGCAGAATTGCGTCGCCAGCTGGTTACTTTCATTCACGAACTGCGCGACCTCGATCTGAAGAAATCGCCCGCCATCTCCGAAACCATCGACTGGGCACGCACCCTGCTGCTGTTACACGCCGACCGTCTCGACCCGGAAATGGTGCGTAATACGCTGAACGTCATTCTGAAATTCCAAGAAGATATCGATAATGTGGACGGCGAGCTGTTAGCGATTACAAACAAAGTCAACGCGGCCCAACGCTGAGATATACGTTCTAAACGAAACGGGCAGCAAGTGGACCGCACCCTGGCAAACTTCATCGGCGCCCTGCGTAACGCCGACATTCGCATCTCCACGGCGGAAACCCTTGATGCGTTCAGCACCGTGGAATTGGTCGGCTACAGCGACCGCGCGATGCTGAAGCGCTCATTATCGCTGACGTTGCCGAAAACGATTGATGAGAAGGAAACGTTCGACACCTGCTTCGACCGTTTTTTTTCTTTCGACAACATCCAAGGCGCCCGCTCCAACACCAATAAGGGGGCGGGGGAAGATGCGGCGGATGCATCCATAAGCGAGGGCACGGCGGGCGATACGGCGGGCGGCGGGGCGGCGCAACCGGGCGAGCGCCAGGAAACCGGTGCTCCGCGGGGTAAGAAATCGAAACGCGCCCGAGTCAAAAATTCATTAGCCCAAGAGGCGGAGGAAGACCTCGGCCCCGGTGCCATGACAGAGGCCACCTCCGCGCTCGGCAAGCTGTTGATGCTCGACTCCAAGGTGGAACTATCCCTGTCGGTCGCCAAAGCCGGTGAAGCGGTCAATGTGCGCGATATCCAGGTGTTCACGCAAAAGGGTCTATTCACCCGCCGCATCATGGACGAAATGGGCCTACCCGAACTCAATGGCGAAATCGGTGCCCTGTACGACAGCCGCCAGATCCCGGAACGACGTCTGGGGCAGGAACTCAAAAAGCGCCGCGACTGGCTGCGTGAACAGGTGCGCGACTATGTGGAAAGGCAATTTCTTCTGCACGCCGACGCCACCGGCAAACGCCTGCGCGAGGAACTGCTGCGCAAGGTGAAACTCTCCAATGTGGAGCACCGCAGCTTCCGTCTAATCCAGGAAATCGTCTACAAGATGGCAAAACGGCTGGCTACCCTGTACGCCCGCCGCAAAAAAGTATTCAAGAAGGGCCAGCTGAATGTTCCCCGCACACTGCGCCATAACCTCGCCTACGACGGTGCCATCTTCGACCTCAAATGGAAATCGGTGAAGATCGACCGGCCCAGGGTCTTTGCCATCTGCGACGTATCGGGATCCGTGGCGAATTACGCACGCTTCATGCTGATGTTTCTCTACAGCCTGGAAGCAGTAATGCCGAAAGTGCGCTCCTTTGCCTTTTCCTCCGATCTGGCCGAGGTCACCGACCTTTTCGAACGCAACAGCATTGAGGACGCCATCGCCAAAACCCTGCGCGACTACAGCGGCGGCTCCACGGACTACGGCCAAGCCTTGCAGGACTTCAAGCGTTTGTGCCTGGACGAGATCGACAATCGCACCACCATCATCATCCTCGGCGATAGCCGCAACAACTATGGCGACCCCCGCGCCGACATCCTCAAGGAAATGTACGAGCGCGCCAAACGCATCATCTGGCTAAACCCGGAAAGCCGTAACTCCTGGTCGGTGGGCGACGCCGAAATGCGCCGCTACAGCGCCTATTGCCACCAAGTCGAGGAATGCAATTCGCTCATGCACCTTGAGCGGGTGGTGGGGAATTTGCTGAAGACGGTTGCCTGAGAAACGGCAAGGGCCAATCCGCCTGTCTCACCAAAACGCCATGGAGCGAGATTTAAGCACAGCACCGGGCATCGAAATCGAGCGGGTAACGGGGCGGATGAGAGCGGCTTTGCGGCCATGGCTTCTGAAGGCGGAGGCCGCCGGGCGGGACGCTGTCCCGATGGCCGCCATCATTGCGCCCCATCAATATAGGCATAGGTATAGTCCTGATTCGCCCCAATCACTCGCCGCACGATGCCTTTGACGGCGGGGTTGGTAACATAGACGCTGCCGCGCTCGTAGTTGAGGATAACAACCACATCCTCATGGATGATGCGCTGTATTTCACCGAAGGCGTCCATACGCACTTTCGGGACCAGCGAATTTTGCGCGATACGCACGAAGTCGTCGTATTCGGCGTTGGCGTAGCGCCCGCGATTGTTCTGATTCCAGGACGCGAACAGATCCCCGAAGGTTGAGGGATCGTTGTAGTCCGGGCCCCAACCGGCGAGCACCATGTCGAAATCACCATCCCCCATCTTTTCCAGGCGTTGCTTGAATATTTGGCGGTCGATGCGAATGTCGAGCCCCAGATTTTTCTTGAATACAGCTTGAAAATACTCGGATTGAATATTCGATACCGGATTGTCCCCGGCGAGCATGACGAGCGGCGGAAAAACATCCAAGCCAAGCTGCCGCCGCGCTTTCTCGAGATGTTCGCGGGCCAGCCTCAGATCCATGCGGTGCCTGGGTGCCGGATACTCGTCGCGAAACTTGCCGTCAACACCATTGAGGAAGGTTGGAAACAGCGATTCGCCGGGCAGATAACCGGGCAGCTTGACAACCTTATAAACCAACTCCTCCGGGTCCTGGGCCAGTTGCATGGCCTTGCGCAGGTGAAAATTGTTGGTAAGCCGCTCCGGGCGATGGTTGAACTCAATGTAGAACACCGCGCCGTCCATGAAGCGGTCGATCTGCCAGCGCTGCTCCATCGCCTCCGCCAAGTTCTCGGCGGTCAGCGAGGCGATGGCGATTTTGCCGTCTTTGAACAGGTTCAATACCGCATTCGGGTCCGAGACGATATAACCGATATTGATGCGGTTCAGGCGAATACGCTCGGTGTTCCAATAGAGCGGGTTCTTGCGTAAATCCAACGACTGCCCGTGAACCCAACTCACCAGCGTGAAGGGGCCGTTGTAGAGCAGTTGGTCGGCATCGGCGCCATAGCGCCCGCCGCTGGCCTCATAGAAATCCTGCCGCACCGGATAATAGGTGGAAAAAGCGATCAGTTTGTCGAAGAAAGCGATGGGGCGCTCAAATTCCACAAACAGCGTTTTGTCGTCAATGGCCCTCACGCCCAGGGCCCGCACCGGCAATTCACCCTGATTGACGGCTTCGCCATTTTTAACGGGATACAGTATGAAGGCGTATTGGGATGCGTTGAGCGGATCAAGCACGGTGCGCCAAGCAAAAACGAAATCGTGCGCGGTGACCGGTTCGCCATCGCTCCAGAGGGCGTCGCGCAGGTAAAAGGTGGCATTGCGTTCGTTGATGTCCCAACGTTCGGCCATGCCCGGCGCCAGTTGTTGGTTCTGATCGTAACGCAGCAACCCCTCCATAATGTGGCCAATGACAACGCCGCTCACCTGGTCGGTCAGCAGCGTGCTATCCAATTGCGGGGGCTCCTCACTCAGGCGGATCGTGATTGCCTGGTTGGCGGCATCAACGGCGGACCCCGCGCCGCTAGCGGATGTGGTCAAACTCGCCAGCAAATTCAGCAACCACATCAACAGGGCAAGCAAGAACACCCCAATAACCGCATAGACCGCGATCTGCCGGCCGGCAACGCGATTGAAAGACACACTGCTATTGGAAGCGAACATGAAACCGGCAAATTATCGCTCTGGCAAAGCCCAGAGATGAACTTCGCGAGCCCGGCTGAATTCTATTTGCATATCTCCGGAGCGCTCCCTATCGTGCCATTGCGGTGCGACGCATTATCGCGGAATCCTTGAGCGCACCGGACGTTTAGCGTTGAGTTACATTTTCCGAAATGCCCGAAAAAATCAAGCCTATAAAAATATCACCCCGGGTTGCCTGGACGCCGCGGCCCGAATCAACACCGCAGGCCCGCTCGCACCGGCTATTGAGCAACACGCCTAAACCCGCCCATACAGGTTAAAGACCGCGCAGAATAACGAACAATAATGGGCCGCTACACACTAAAACGCCTCCTGCAAGGTGCCATCACCGTCTGGTTTATCGCCACGGCCACCTTCTTCGCCATGCACAGCGTACCCGGCGATCCGCTGGTCAGCGACAAGGCGGTCGATGAGCAAATCCGCGCAAACCTGGAAGCCAAATACGGCCTGGACAAACCGCTGCTGACCCAATACGCCATTTACATGGGCAATCTCGCCACCGGCGATTTCGGCATCTCCTTCACCCAGGAAAACCGGCGGGTCAACGACATCATTCGCGAGCACTTCCCGGTTTCGGCAACCCTCGGCATTCTCGCCCTGTTGTTCGCGGCCCTGGGCGGCATTCTGTGGGGCGCATTGACGGCGCTCTATCGCAATCGCCTGCCGGATATCGTGATTATGCTGCTGGTGATTCTCGGCATATCCGTGCCGAGCTTCGTGGTTGCGGCGCTCGGCCAACTCACGCTGGTCAATCTCAACGACCTGCTCGGCTTTTCCCTGTTGCCGGTGGCCGGCTGGGGTACGGTGGGCCACATGCTGGCACCCTCGCTCGTGCTGGGCCTTGGCACCATGGCCTACCTGACGCGCCTGATGCGCTCCTCCATGCTGGAAATCCTGAACGCGGATTTCGTGCGCACGGCCAAAGCCAAGGGGGTGCCCGCTACCAGACTCTTTACCCATCATCAACTGCGCAACGCCATTCTGCCGGTTATCACCGTGCTGGGCCCCTCCATTGCGGTCATCACCACCGGTGGCTTCGTCGTCGAGATCGTATTCGCCATTCCGGGGCTCGGGCGTTACTTCGTGCAAGCCGTTCAGCAATTGGACTACACCGTCATCATGGGCACGACGGTTTTCTACGGTGCCTTCCTGGTGTTGATGGTGATCGTTGTTGATCTGGTCTATGGGCTGGTCGATCCCAGGGTCCGGCTGGAATAGGCGATGTCGGCAGCAACCTTCTCCGCCAAGGACTTCGAACCGGCCCATGCCCGGCGCAGGGCACAGACGCTGTCCCGACCATCGCTTTCCTATTGGCAGGATGCCTGGATACGGCTTAAGGCCAATCGACGCGCCCTGGTCTCTCTGTGGTTGGTGGTTGGACTGCTGTTGTTTACCGTCATCGGCCCCTGGGTTTGGACGGTTGACCCCCAGCAACAAGACCTTGATCAGATCAGCCAAGGCCCCGGCCCGGCGGCTCGCGCCATCATTGTGCCGCCCTATACGCCTTGGCGGCGTGGCCCTGGACGCGGCGGTTCACAGCGAGGGGTGTCTCATGGGGAGGGCGAGCCCGCGGCATCCCCCGGCATGGGCGATACGGATGCGTCCGCTCAAGCTCAAGCCACCGGCCTGCGGCTCGCCGAACCGGCCACGACCCAGGCGGTGCGGCTGCTGTGGGAACCGATGCGGGGCGCGAGCGGCTACCGCGTTTATCGCAACCTTTTCCCCGTCGGCGCAGAGCGCGCTTTTGGGTTGCCGCTGTTCGATTTCTTCGACCCCCATGAAACCGCCTTTGAAGACCGGCTCGACCTCAAACCGCGCCGCTATTTCTACAGCGTTGTGGCGCTCGATACGCAGGGGCAACCAAGCGGTGCCCATGCAACCATCGCCGTCGAGGTGGAGCGCGTTATCACCCCGGAACAAGCCACCGCCCGGGGCCTGGTAGCGGACGGTACCGCACTGCAAACGGGAGACAGCATAAGGCTCTCCCTGCATCCGCTCGGCACCGACTATCTCGGCCGCGACCTGTTGGCGCGGCTGATGTCCGGGGCGCGGGTGTCGCTCTTCATCGGCATTTTCGCGCCCCTATTGTTCATCCTGTTCGGTGTGGTCTATGGTGCCGTCGCCGGATTCTTCGGCGGGCTGATCGATCAAGTGCTTATGCGCTTCTCCGATTTCGTGGTGGCCCTGCCCTTCCTGTTGTTCATGATTCTGATTCGGGTGGCATCGGGCGTCCAACCGGGCGAATCCGGCATTGCGCCTCTGGTTATTGCTCTGGTGCTGTTGGGGTGGCCGGGCACGGCGCGCCTGGTGCGCGGGCAAATTCTGCAAATTCGCGAAGAGGGCTACGTCAGCGCCTCGCGACTGCTGGGCGCGCAAACGAGTTATCTGGTGCTGCGCCACATGATTCCGAACACCCTGGGGGTGATCCTCGTAACCCTGACATTTGCCGTACCCACGGCAATATTCACCGAGGCGTTTCTGTCATTCATCGGCATGGGCGTGGCGCCGCCGGAAGCCTCATGGGGCAGTATGTGTAATGAAGGCATCAAAACCATGCTCACCTATCCGCATGAATTGATCTTTCCGGCCCTTTTCATAAGCGTCACCGTGCTGGCTTTCAACCTGCTCGGCGACGGGCTGCGCGATGCGCTTGATGCCCGCATGAGAGGTGCCGAATGAGCTTTTGCGGCAGCCATGCCAAGGGGGTGCCGGCTTGAGCGCGCTTTTGGAGGTTGCGGATCTGCGGGTCGAGTTCGATACCTACGGCGGCGTGGTCCAAGCCGTGCGCGGGGTGAGTTTCAGCGTGGCGGCGGGCGAAACGTTGGCCATCGTCGGTGAATCGGGTTGCGGCAAGTCGGTCACGGTGCAGAGCATGATGGGCCTGGTGCCGATGCCGCCGGGTCGCATCACCGCCGGTTCCGCCAAATTGCACGGGGTGGAATTTCTGGGCCGGATGGAAATTGAGGGCGGTAGCGTGCGCGGCGACCAAATCGGCATGATCTTCCAAGACCCCATGGCCTCACTCAATCCCACCATGACCATCGGCGCACAAATTGCCGAGACCTTGGAGGTGCATCGTGGCCACAGCCGGCAACAGGCGCTGGCCAGGGCCATCGAATTGCTGGACATGACGCGCATCCCGGAGGCCGCGAAGCGCGCCGGCCAATATCCCTTCGAGTTTTCCGGCGGCATGTTGCAGCGCTCGATGATCGCCATGGCCATCGCTTGCGAGCCGGCCATTCTCATCGCCGACGAACCCTCCACGGCCCTGGATGTCACCATTCAGGCGCAGATTCTCGACCTGATGCGCGACCTGCAACGCCAAAATGGCATGGCCGTTATTCTGATTACCCACGACCTCGGTGTGGTGGCGCGCATGGCCGATCGGGTGGCGGTTATGTATGCGGGCCAGATCGTTGAGCAGGGCACGGTCGATGATCTGTTCTATCGCTCGGCCCATCCTTACACCCTGGGCCTGAAAGCGGCCATGCCGACCAACAACCCGGCTGTTGAGCAAATACTCAACCCCATCGACGGCAGCCCGCCGGACCTGTTCGCGCCACCGCAAGGCTGCGCCTACGGTGACCGCTGCCCTTACACCATGCGCGTTTGTCGCAGCCGGGAGACAAAGCGATTTGACCTGTCCGACAGCCATTATGCCCATTGTTGGCTGCATCATCCCCAAGCGGGCCGGGGCGTTGCGGGCATCCACCATGCGGACGCCGAATTGTGAGCGTCGGGCACCGCAACCTCCGGGTTCATCCACCCGGGGTTGGGCGCTCGTCGCATACACTGATTGGGACCTTGGGTGGCCGATTGAGACGCCACGTACACCATCGGTTGGTCGATGGCAATAGGAACCGGGGGTTTTCGCTTGAACACCTTGCTTGATGCGCAAAACATCACCAAGCACTTCGTGGTTGGTCGCCAGCAACGGGTGCAAGCCGTGGATGATCTGAGCCTGTCCATCGGCGAACGGGAAATCGTCGGGCTGGTCGGCGAAAGCGGGTCGGGCAAATCGACATTTGGGAAAACCATTCTCGGCCTGCACGACAAGACGGCGGGTACCGTTACCTTCAAGGGCGAAACCCTACCGCAACGCTACCGCCCGGCAGACTTCCAGCGGTATGGGCGGCACATGCAAATGATCTTCCAGGACCCCTATTCGTCGTTGAACCCGCGTATGACGGTTGGGGAAATCATCGGCGAGGGATTGCGGCTGCATTTCAATTTGGAGAAGCGGGTGGCGCGCGAGCGGGTGGCGCATTGGCTGGCTCGCGTCGGTTTGCAGGCGGACCATATGGCGCGCTATCCACACGAGTTCTCCGGTGGTCAACGGCAGCGCATCGGCGTGGCTCGAGCGCTGATTTTGGAGCCGGAATTCGTGGTCTGCGACGAACCCATCTCGGCACTGGACGTTTCCGTGCAGGCGCAAGTGGTCAACCTGCTTGATGAGCTGAAAACCGCCATGGGGCTGACGTTGCTGTTCATCGCCCACGATCTTTCCATGGTGCGCCATGTGAGCAACCGCATGGCGGTGATGTATTTGGGCTCCCTGGTCGAGGTGGGCGCGGCCGATGCGGTCTTCTTCAGCCCCAAGCACCCCTACACCGAGATATTGATTGGCTCAAATCCCGAACCGGACCCGGCAGCGGAACGCGGCCGCGCAACGGTGCAAATCCAGGGTGAGATCCCCTCCCCCATCAACATCCCGCCCGGCTGTCGTTTTGCCGGCCGCTGCCCCAAGGTTATGCCGGTGTGCCGGGAACAGGCACCGCGGCTAATCGCACTAAAAGACGAGACGAGCACCAAAGCGCACAGGCAAGTCGCCTGCCATCTTTACGCCTGATGCGGCGGTAGCCCGGATATCTCAGCAACCTCCGGATAAGGGCACCGCGGTTCGCCGATGCAAGGAACAGCACCCGATGCCCGGGAAAGATTTGGGATTTATATACTTAACGCCATCTTCCACTAGATTTTGTGCTCATAAAACTGCTTTTCACAATTTGTTGTGGTCGTGGGAGTCAAATATACAACTCCCAAAGGCCAAATCGCCGCCAAGCAGTGCGCTTAAATCCTACTCCGCGGCGTTGCTGCAATAAGCCGGGCATCACCCGAGCGTCTCCCGTAGCGGAAACCCTCGGGCGAATGCGGCTGTGCGCTAGGAACCGCCCATATCGTAGCGGAAGGAAACGCCGAAGATGCGCGGTTCGGTGAGGAAGTAATTACGGAAGAAACCCGAAGTGTCGGATGTTAGGTAATGACCGGTGATGTTGTCGTCATTCTCAAGGTTTCGCACCCAGGCGCGAGCACTCCAATGGCCGTCATTGCTCTCGTAAATGAGCGAAGCGTTCCACTGATCCCAGGCGTCGATCTCATCGCCGACGGTGTTGAATTCGCGGGCATACATTTTGCTCTGCCAATACCAGTCAACGCGGGCAATCAGGCGACCACGCAAGGGGGCGATGTCCCATGCGTAGGCGGCACCAATGTTGAGGCTGTGTTCCGGTGAGTTGGGCAGCCTGTTGCCGCTGAGATCTTGGGACAAGCCATCGGACGTTTGCACGCCAGCCATGCTCAAGGCCTCACGGTGGATGTAGACGGGGATACGGCTCTCGTATACGGTGCCCGGCAAGGGAAGCGCGGCCCCCGCTGCGCTCAACCCTTGAACCAGCTGCGGCGTCAAATCCGATAGTTTCGCAATATAATTGATGCCCGCCAGAGTGCCAGGCACCCATCCGTTGAGGGTGATCCATTCCGGATTGCCGGCGGTGCGGTTGGTCGGATCGACGGACATCCCATCTTTCACCTCGGCATTCAGGTAGGAATAGGCGGCATTCAGAGACAGCCCCGGCACAGCCGCCGGACGCCACTGGGATTCCAGCTCGACACCCCAAATTTCGCCATCAATGTTGTCGTTGATGGAACTGTTGAAGGCGATCCGTGTGATCTGCAGGTCTTCGTAGTCGTAATAGAAGGCAGTGCCGTTGAGCATTAAGGCGCCATCCAGGAAGATGTTCTTGCTGCCCAGCTCGAACGCGGTCACCTGTTCCTGCTCGAAGGAGAACGGGATATCGCCCTGAAAGGCTTCGCTGACCGGCGGGTTGAATCCGCCCGGCTTGTAACCGGTGGTAACGAAGGCGTAGAGCAGGTTGTTGTTCGATACCTGCCAGTCGAGCCCGACCCGAAATGTGGTCTCCTCGTATGAGAAGGAGTCCGGGCTGCCGGTCAGAGCGCGTCGCTCGCCGGGTTGCGGCACCAGAGGAATGGCTCGCACGGCCGCGAGTCTCTCAGGACTTAGAGGGGGGGTGCCGATAGCTGCCTCAAACAAATCCGTGGCACCATAGTAGTCCGCACGAGCCCTGTCGAAAGTGTCCGCGCCATTGGCAAAACCGGGCACTCCGTTATTTCTATCCTGCCATCCTTCGCGACTGAACTCCAGCGGATTTTCCAGCGGACAAGTGCGAGTCGCCAACGCCAACGCACTACAAATGTAGTTGGCGTCAAGGAACGGATTCGAGTCCGCCACAAATTTGTCGTCATTGTTGTAACGAGCGCCGAGGGTCAGCTTCAGGGTATCGGTAATGTCCCAGTACGCTTGGCCGAAAAAGGCGTAGCCATCGCTATCCGAACCTTTGTGGTCCGGCGCATTGGTGGAGTTGAACATGGCCGGATAGGCACCCGTGACGGTACCCAAAAGATCCAGGGTGTTCGCCGTGACATAGTAATCCGTGCTTCTGCCCGAGTCGTAGACACTGGCGCCCACCACGAAATTCAGCGGGCCGTCGAACTGGGTGTCGAGCTTGGCCTCAACAGTCCAATCCTCTCGCTTACTGCTCCCTTGGTCGAACGCGAATACGCGGCTTCGGTCCACATCGGCGATGCAACCGCCCGGTACGCCGGAGGTGCCATCGTTGTAGTTGCAACTCGAGTCTTTCCTCCATTCCTCACCGGCACGCCCCGCCGGTCTTGAGGTGGGGTATTCCATCAGACCCAACAGGGTGACAATGGCGGGGCCAGCTGGCCCCGGCGGCGCGGTCGCGGCCGTAGCCAAGGTGGGGCCAACATCCATGAAGTAGTCCATTTGGGACAGATAGTCCCCTTTATAGTAGGCGCCAAGAACGCCGACGGTGAAATTCTGGAAATCGTAGCTTAAGCCCCCGGACCAGGTTTCCTCCTCGAAGTCGAAGATGGGCTCATAATCGGTGTGCATGGCACGAAAGCCGATGCCGTCCGGGCGCGGGAACACATAGTTCACGAGCGGGTCGTCTTGACTGCCGGTGGCACCATAGGGCAGGGCGCCAAAGGCGGCACCGAACAGCCCGCCCGTGGTGGTGCCAAGGTGAGGGTTGTCGAAGCTGAAACCGTCTGGTTTGCAGCCTTGGGTAGGCAGGGTGTTTTGCTCGCAAATCTGATTGGTAATGCGCGCGCGGTCGCTATCCTCATCGAACCGGCTGTACTGCACCCAGAAGTCGCCGCCCTCCGCAAACGCCCATCGGGCCGTGGCGCGCAACGCCCAGTGGTCGCGGCCGTCGATGTCGTCGTCAATGCCGGTGAGTTGGCTGCCATCGGTGCCCACCTGGCCGTAGGCCAGATTCTCGGTGTAGCCATCGCGGTTCTGCATCAAGCCCGCAACGCGAATGCCGAAGCTGTCGCCCAGGGGCAGGTTGAACATGCCCTTGTAGCGCCGGTGCTGGTAGTCGCCAACCTCCACATCAACAAAGGCGTCCGTCGCTTCCAAGTTCGGCTTGTTGGTGATGACGTTGATCGAGCCGCCGGTGGCGTTGCGGCCATAGAGCGTACCCTGGGGGCCGCGCAGAATCTCCACCCGGCTGACATCGAAGTATTCGATGGCGTTGAGGTTGGAGGAAATGGGTATTTCGTCGATATGGGTGGAAACGCCGTCCTCGCCGGAGGCGGCGGAGATGACCAGGCGACCAATGCCGCGAATGCTGAAGCTGGAACCGCCGAAATTGGTGGCTGTGAAGGAAACGTTGGGGGCGTTGAACTGCAAATCGGTGGCCGCCAGGATTTGCCGGTCTTGCAACATGTCGCCGGTGAGCGCCGTCACGGCGATGGGGACATCCTGAATGCTCTCCGCCGCCCGCTGTGCGGTAACGATGACCTCCTCAATACCGCCGGAACCCTCTTCGGCCATTGCACCGGGGGCCAGGAGGCCGAGTGCAAAAGCCAAGCCAACCGGCAACCCATTGGATGGTTTCTTTCCCATTGTTTTCCCCTCATGGTTAGTGACATAGCACCCGGGTGCCTCACAGGCCCCCGAAGTTCTCTTACTACTTACCGTCTTATAGGCTTGTCCGCAGTGCCTGTCAAATTAGCGCGTTAGCGCGCCATTTTGTGCGCAGGCGAAGCACCGATGCTTCCGTGGTGAGGGATTCAAGATCATCCAAGCACACCCAGGCAAGGGCATGGGACTCATCGCTCACCACATAGTTTTCGGAAAGCGCCCTGAGCGCATAACGCACATCAAAGTGCTTATGCGCCGGTTCGGTGGCGGTGGCCGGAATAGCATGGATGTCGATGTCGATGGGTTCGGCCGAGACGGCGCGCACAGCCAAACCGGATTCTTCGCGCGCTTCCCGCAACGCCACAACCAGGGTATCCGGTTGGCCGTCGCTGTGTCCGCCGGGTTGCAGCCAACGGCCGAGCTTTTTGTGATGGGTCAACAGCACCCGGCGACCTCGGGGACAGACAATCCAAGCGCTGCCGGTTACATGGCCGGGAAGACAGTCGCGCTCAAAACAACGCTCATGACCGCCCACAAAGTTGAGAAAGCGTTGCGTCAGCGCGGCCTCATCGGGGTATCGGCGGGCGTAGGCCGTCAAACTCGCGATCAGTTTGTGGCGATGCAACTAAACCTCTTCCACCTTAAACAGCGCCGCTAGTTGGTCCGTCATCGCACCGCCGAGCTGTTCGGCGTCGGTAATCGTCACCGCGCGCCGGTAGTGGTGGGTTACATCGTGGCCGATGCCGATAGCGATCAGTTCCACCGGCGAGCGCAACTCAATGCTGTCGATGGCGTATTTCAGGTGTTGCTCCAAATAATTGCTGGGGTTGACGAGCAACGTTGAGTTATCCACCGGCAAGCCGTCGGATATCACCATCAGCACCTTGCGCTCCTCGGGGCGCACCACCAAGCGATTATGCGCCCAAATGAGAGCCTCGCCGTCGATATTCTCCTTGAGCATTTCCTCGCGCATCATCAAACCGAGGTTCTTGCGGGTGCGGTGCCAAGTTTCGTCGGCGGCCTTATAGATAATGTGGCGCAGATCGTTCAAACGGCCGGGATGGGCCGGTTTGCCGTTGGCTATCCAGGTCTCCCGGGAACGGCCGCCGCGCCAGCCCCGGGTGGTGAAACCCAAGATCTCCACGCGCACCGAGCAACGCTCCAGCGTGCGCCCGAGAATATCGGCGCACATGGCGGCGATGGTGATGGAGCGGCCGCGCATCGAACCGGAACTGTCGATCAGCAGCGTGACCACCGTGTCCCGGAAGTCCATTTCCTTTTCGCGCTTGTACGCCAGCGGATTCATCGGGTCCACGATCACCTGGGCGAGACGGGCGGCATCGAGAATGCCCTCGTCCAGGTCGAACTCCCAAGTGCGGTTTTGACGGGCGAGCAGGCGACGTTGCAGGCGGTTGGCGAGTTTGGCGGTGGCGTGTTGCAGCGGCACCAGCTGTTGGTCGAGCAGTGTGCGCAGACGGGTCAATTCCTCCGGATCGCAGAGTTCCTCCGCCGGCACCACCTCATCGAATGCGTCGGTATAGGCTTCATAGTTGACATCCACACGGATACGGCCCGCGTCGTCCGGCATGGGCGTGGGGGCGTTGTCCGGGTCCGCCTCGGCACCGAGTTCCTCGGAATCGAAATCGGCATCCATCTCCACCAGAGTGATTTCGCCGTCGGCGGATTCATCGGTTAGCCCATCGTCGTCAAACAGCCTATCTTGGGGCTCCGTTTCCGAATCGCCCTCGGTTTCCTCGTTCACCGCCTCGGATTCATTTTGACTTTCTGCCTCCTCAAGCGGTTCCTGCAAATCCGCACCGAGGCCGAGATCCGCAATGATCTCGCGGCAAAGGGTGGCAAAGCGCCGCTGATCGTGCAGACACTCCCGCAACGCCGCTATATCCTGGCCGGCGTGCTCCTGGACATGCTCGCGCCAGAACTGCACGATGTTTTCGGCGGCCGAGGGCAGCGTGCGGCCCGTCAACTGCTGACGCACCAATAGGCCAACCGCGACGGAAAGGGGGGCTTCGGACACATCGACCACGGCATCGAAGGCCGCTTGGCGGCAATGGGCCTCCAGGGATGCCTCAAGATTGCGCGCCACGCCCTCGAAACGGTGCGAGCCGATGGAGGCGATGCGGGCGTCCTCAATCCACTCGAACATCTCCTGGGCCGGCCCGCCCTGGGGCGCGAAACGGCTGTGTACGGACTCGTCGTGGAAACGGAATCTGAGCGCCAATTCGTCGCCGATACCGCGTACCGCGTTGATTTCGGCCGCATCGCTGCCGAGTGCCGGCAACGGCATGCGCAGCCGTTTGCCGCGCACCACCGGCGAGCCCTGGCCAAAGGCCACCTCGATTTCGCCGTCCTCGGCAATGGCCCGCACGGTGGCGATGGTGGCGCGCTTGAAGGATTCGAGCGGATTTTCCAGTTCGATGGTCACCGGTTCATGCATTGCTGAGGGTAATGCCCGCCGTCGCATCGCCCAAATCCTCACCCATGCAACGCTGGTAATACTCGGCGACGATGGGGCGTTCGAGCTCATCGCACTTGTTCAGGAAGGTGACGCGAAACGCAAAGCCCGTATCGCCGAAGATCTCCGCGTTCTGCGCCCAGGTTAAAACCGTGCGCGGCGACATGACAACGGAAACATCGCCGTTGATGAAACCCTGGCGCGTCAGGTCGGCCACCGAAACCATGTTGGCCACGGTGCGGCGCCCCGTCGCGGTTGCGGCGTAACTCTTCGCCTTGCCGAGCACGATGTCGGTTTCCGCGTCGTGCTCCAAGTAATTTAGCGTGGTGACGATACTCCAACGGTCCATCTGCCCCTGGTTGATCTGCTGGGTGCCGTGGTACAAACCGGTGGTGTCGCCCAAACCCACGGTGTTGGTGGTGGAGAACAGGCGAAAATACGGATGCGGGGAGATCACCTTGTTCTGGTCGAGCAGGGTCAGTTTGCCCTCGACTTCCAACACGCGCTGAATCACGAACATGACATCGGGCCGCCCCGCATCGTATTCGTCAAAGCACAGCGCCACCGGATGTTGCAGCGCCCAGGGCAGAATGCCCTCCTTGAAGGCGGTGATCTGTTTGCCGTCCTCCAAGACGATGGCGTCCTTACCGACGAGATCAATGCGGCTAATGTGGCTGTCGAGATTAACGCGCAGGCATGGCCAATTCAGGTGCGCCGCCACCTGCTCCACATGCGTGGATTTGCCGGTGCCGTGGTAGCCCTGAATCATGACCCGCCGGTTGTGGCCGAAACCGGCGAGAATGGCGAGCGTGGTATCGCGATCGAACAAATAATCTTCGTCCACGGCGGGCACATATTCGGTTCGCTCCGAGAAAGCGGGAACCTGTAAATCCAAATCGATGCCGAACGCTTCCCGCACGGATACCTTGGCATCGAGTTTGAGATCGGGCGACAAACCCGAATCCAGTATGGTCACAGCTACTCCCTAAAGCGGGCAAAGCGCCTTATTCTACGGAACAGTGGGGGGGCGAACCATACTCAACGACATGCGGCGGGGGCTCAGTTTCAATTTCCGCCGCCGCAGAGACCACGCCCGCGTTGGGCGGCGGTAATGTGGAGGGACGCGCCCGCGACCTGGTGAACTTCCCGACATGCAGCGCGGCCACGCCGTCCGGCGGGCCGCGTAGGACTTCGACGCCCGCAGGTTGTAGAGGTGGCTGGGCGAGATGCCCGCCAGCCGCCCGAACCGCGCCTCGCCGAACACCTCGTGCTGGCGCCGCAACAGCTCGCAGGTGGCCAGCCCCGACATCCGCCCGAACGCCTCGTCCACCTCCGCCAGCAGCCGCACGTCCGCCGGCGTGTACACCCGCCCGAACGGACGGCCCCGGTTCCCGCCCCGCCGGTCCTCGATCCCGCCGGTCTCCCGCCACTGACGAACCAGCCGGTCCACCTGCGCCTCCGACAAGCCGGTCGCCTTCGACAGGAACCGCAGCACCGCGCCCCGGTCACGCCTCCCAAGCGTCGCGTAGCGCAGCCGGATCAGCGTCCGCCCTGTCCGTGTGCCGGTAGTCCACAGCCTCGCTGCCTTCCAGGAAGGCCCGAACCTGCTCCATTGTCTGTAGCCGCTGGCTCTGAAGTGTCACGATCATCATCCTCCAATGATCCTTGACACCACCGCTTCAGCATCACTTCGCGTTGGATTCAGCCTTCCCGTTCAGCATCACCTCGCGTTGGACAACTCTGGGATGTGTCAAAACCCACAAACTCCACTACAATCATCCCACGGGTCGCAGCCTTGGTTGCCGTGCCGCAACTCCCGCCACAATAACTGGCGGACGGCGTCGGGGGCTGGCGCGGATGGACGGCGAAGGGTGCGGGCGGTCCGCCCCCACCGGTGAATTGTCAAATAGGAATCCCGGAAACCCTCGGCCTACATCCTCCCCGTCAATAGGTTGAGCCTCAACATGACGCAAAACAACCACCCCCTGCCGGAGGGACCGAATGCGGTGCTAGCCTTGGCTGCCCCGATACTGACCCGACATTTGGGGGAGGGGGCGTTTGCCTTGGGCGGAGGCACCGCATTGGCCTGCGTGTGGCAGCACCGTCACAGCACCGATGTGAACCTCTTTATGGATGCCGAAACCTACAGGCAAGTTTCCCTGGTTGATGAGAAACGCCAAGCGTTTGAGAGGGATTTGGACCAAATCCTCCGTCCCAGCAACTTGGAGGTCTCAAGGGGCTTTCTCAAGCTGCACACGCCCCAAGGGGAACTCTCGCTATCCACTTCACCTCCACCCATGAGTTGCCCGAACCCTAATCCAAGGCGGTTGGCGGGGCCGGGGGTGCCCTTGGAGCCTCCGCAACTGAATTCTGGCCAGGAAGCTGTTCGGACGAATGCTTAGCAACGGGGTCTTCGTCATTAGGGACTTCTATGACATCGCCGCGGCATCGGTGATTGACCCGATCTCTTTGGCGGACGCTATCAACCTGCTTTCCCAGATCCAACGCTGGTCAATCCGCGACGAGATCCGCAGGTTCCCTCCCGATTGGGCCAACAGCCCGTCAAGCGGCAGGCCAATCATAAGGGCGTCGAGGCCTGAAGCCCTCGCCCGCGACCCCGCAATGAGCCTGCAAGTGGTGGATGCGCTCCTTGATTCCGACTGGACCCTATCCGATGAGTTGAAGGCCGGTGCGCCAGGCCCGCAGGGCGAGGAAGGGCCGGGCGGGCTGGGGCCATAATGGCCCTCGACCTTGAAGCCCTGCGCAAGGCCTACTGGTCCGGGCCACCCGGCCCTGCGTTCGACCGCGTTTCCACCCGGGAGGAGCGCATCGCAAATGGCATGAGGATACTCATTGATCGCTGCCGAAAGGTCGGGATTCCGCCGGAACGGTACGGACTCGGCGAGCACGGCGCGCTCATCGGCGGGCCGGGCAAGCCTTGCACGCGCTCCCCGGACAACTCCCGCCCGATGGAAAACCACTGCGAACCGCGCCTTGCCCCACCAGAATGGTTTGCCCACGACAAAGGAGGCCAGCCCCGTCATCGCGAAGGTGACGAGCGCTTGAGCAGCCTAATTGCCTCATACTTGGCGGGCATGCCGTTGGAATCCAAGCCGTCGAGCGAGGAACTGAGGGGTGCCCTGCAGGCTAGGCACCTCAACGCGTTGGAGCAGTTTTGGCTGCATGAGGTGCTTTCCTGCGCGACCATTCCCGAACTGCGCTTTGTTATTCAGGCTGAAGGGCTCCCATTCGGACAATTCGTGCGCTGCCTGCACAATGCCGGCGTGAGGCGGCATGACGTGACCGATTGGATGAACCAGTTCGCGGTGAAACCGGCCAACAGTCAGGAGATTCCCATTTAACCCGCCCCGCCAATAAAGACATGTTAGGCTCCCGTTCTCCTACTTCTCGCCGCAGTTGCGCCACAACCTGATCGACACCCGTATCCGGAAGCGGAATTCAGCAAGGCGACGCGCAATTTGGTTAGGTTTGAGATTAAGCGAGGGTAGAATGACGGGCCATCAGCGGTACAGGTCAGGGATTACTCTACCAGTCTCAGCGTATTCTTCGAGGCTTGTGTCCATAACGTATTCCAGATAGCTCCTTTCGGTGCGGCAACGTGCATCGTGGTCGATGTGATCGATATACGCCGGAGGAAGTTCAAATTCAATACGCTGTAGTGGCTGCGGCGGATGCAACAGAGGGGAGCGATATAGCTATATTTCTTCATGCGCGGCTGCGCTTTGTATAAAGCATAACAAACAGGCGGTTGTGATTCTTTTAATCTTCATTGTTGCTCCTTGGCCACCATAGCGCGCTGATGCTCTTCTTGGAATTTCAAATGATTTGGTGAGAATCGCGAGGATGTCTTAATCCCTTCTTCATCAGGTCAATAGTTCCGAGCAACGGAACCAGTTACTTCCCTTACGGGATCCGGTCTTAATCCCTTCTTCATCAGGTCAATAGTTCCGAGCCAGATCAGATAGCCGATGCCGATCCCGGCGATGTCTTAATCCCTTCTTCATCAGGTCAATAGTTCCGAGCCGCCGACGGCACGAAACTCCGCGCGGTGATGTGTCTTAATCCCTTCTTCATCAGGTCAATAGTTCCGAGGAAATGATCAGGAGACCACATGAAAGCAAAGACAGTCTTAATCCCTTCTTCATCAGGTCAATAGTTCCGAGTTGGTGCCAGCGTGGTACAAAGACGGTACTGGGTCTTAATCCCTTCTTCATCAGGTCAATAGTTCCGAGGTACTGTACGAGACATATACCGGCGACAAGCCGGAGGTCTTAATCCCTTCTTCATCAGGTCAATAGTTCCGAGCCATCAGGGTGCGAAGAAGTAGAATTCTCGATGTCTTAATCCCTTCTTCATCAGGTCAATAGTTCCGAGTTGCGCGCGCTGTCCGCCGACCTCTCCGCCCGGTCTTAATCCCTTCTTCATCAGGTCAATAGTTCCGAGCAATTCGCGCTCGTGCAGTACGACATCGGCGTCGGGTCTTAATCCCTTCTTCATCAGGTCAATAGTTCCGAGGGCGGCTGGACGCGACGGCGAGCCCGGCGCGGCGTCTTAATCCCTTCTTCATCAGGTCAATAGTTCCGAGCGGGGGGCGGGTAGGATGCCGCGGGCCATCCGGGTCTTAATCCCTTCTTCATCAGGTCAATAGTTCCGAGCTCCATCGATGGAAAGACAGAAGGCTACCTCGTGTCTTAATCCCTTCTTCATCAGGTCAATAGTTCCGAGCGGGGGGCGGGTAGGATGCCGCGGGCCATCCGGGTCTTAATCCCTTCTTCATCAGGTCAATAGTTCCGAGACATACGACGGGATCATATGCGGCACGGCAACGGGTCTTAATCCCTTCTTCATCAGGTCAATAGTTCCGAGGGCATAGACTGGCAACAACGAAAGCCATGGATGTCTTAATCCCTTCTTCATCAGGTCAATAGTTCCGAGAAGCACAAGCGGCGGATGTATGACTCGTTCATGGGTCTTAATCCCTTCTTCATCAGGTCAATAGTTCCGAGCCGGACCCGACGGTCAGACTCCAGGGCGTTGAGAGGTCTTAATCCCTTCTTCATCAGGTCAATAGTTCCGAGAGCTGGCAGCGGGCAAGGCCGCCAAGGCGGCCAAGTCTTAATCCCTTCTTCATCAGGTCAATAGTTCCGAGGCGCCCGCCAACCGGTTAAGGGCAGCATAATCGAGTCTTAATCCCTTCTTCATCAGGTCAATAGTTCCGAGCAAGGGCAGGTTAACCTGCCACGGGTAGCCACGGTCTTAATCCCTTCTTCATCAGGTCAATAGTTCCGAGGCCCAAGCCCAAGCCCAAGGCCAAGGCGCCTACCGTCTTAATCCCTTCTTCATCAGGTCAATAGTTCCGAGACCCAACTGGCAAGCAAGACGCGAAAGCGTGGATGTCTTAATCCCTTCTTCATCAGGTCAATAGTTCCGAGCCAATAATGGGGTACACATACAGCGTACCGGTTGGCGTCTTAATCCCTTCTTCATCAGGTCAATAGTTCCGAGCCTAGAACACTACCCAACGGGTAGTGAAGACGCGTCTTAATCCCTTCTTCATCAGGTCAATAGTTCCGAGAAGGCGCCCAGCATGGGCCAAATGGCCAAAGCGGTCTTAATCCCTTCTTCATCAGGTCAATAGTTCCGAGGTCATAGCGGCTGATGTTCTGCTCAAGTGGAGCGGTCTTAATCCCTTCTTCATCAGGTCAATAGTTCCGAGCCACACGGCAGGGGTAATACCCTTGCCACAATTAGGTCTTAATCCCTTCTTCATCAGGTCAATAGTTCCGAGGCTAAAACCGTAACCAAAACCACCGTGCGCCGGTCTTAATCCCTTCTTCATCAGGTCAATAGTTCCGAGCGCGGCCGCCCGTTAAAGGCAGCATAATCGAGCGTCTTAATCCCTTCTTCATCAGGTCAATAGTTCCGAGGGACCGCGTGATGATTGGGAAGCGGGGTGGGAAGGTCTTAATCCCTTCTTCATCAGGTCAATAGTTCCGAGCCGTTAAGGGCAGCATAATTGCCTGCCTGTACGCGTCTTAATCCCTTCTCATCAGGTCAATAGTTCCGAGCGCCAAGGGCAGGTTAACCTGCCACGGGTAGGCGGTCTTAATCCCTTCTTCATCAGGTCAATAGTTCCGAGCCTACTAGCAGCAGCATGGGCGCCCAAGCCCTGTCTTAATCCCTTCTTCATCAGGTCAATAGTTCCGAGGGTCCCAGCTCGTCGGGGTTACTACGGATTCAATTTGTCTTAATCCCTTCTTCATCAGGTCAATAGTTCCGAGTGCGGCAACCAGCCAAAAACAGCATAATCGAACGTCTTAATCCCTTCTTCATCAGGTCAATAGTTCCGAGGCCTGCTGGTGAGAAAAGCCCACGCGGACGCGAGGTCTTAATCCCTTCTTCATCAGGTCAATAGTTCCGAGCGAACATGTCGGACGCAAAGATCACCTTCGGAGTCTTAATCCCTTCTTCATCAGGTCAATAGTTCCGAGGAGACAGTCATGGAAATTTACGACGAGGCAAGTCTTAATCCCTTCTTCATCAGGTCAATAGTTCCGAGCTTGCCGGGAAACCTGACCGCGGCGAAAGCCGCGCGTCTTAATCCCTTCTTCATCAGGTCAATAGTTCCGAGGGATGGCTGGTGAAAAAGGCGAAGCGGATGGCGGGTCTTAATCCCTTCTTCATCAGGTCAATAGTTCCGAGACAATCAACCTGATCAACCAGTACCGGGAACGTCCGTCTTAATCCCTTCTTCATCAGGTCAATAGTTCCGAGCTTCCCGGCGGTCGGAAACCCCGACTTGCCGGAAAGTCTTAATCCCTTCTTCATCAGGTCAATAGTTCCGAGGATGCGGGTTGGGCGAACCCCGACCTGAAACTGTCTTAATCCCTTCTTCATCAGGTCAATAGTTCCGAGCTACGCAAATTACGAAGAGCGGATGATTTCGATGTCTTAATCCCTTCTTCATCAGGTCAATAGTTCCGAGCGTGCTGGTACGGGAATCCCGCGCGGGAGCGCGGGTCTTAATCCCTTCTTCATCAGGTCAATAGTTCCGAGAACCTGACCGCGGCCAAGGCCGCGCTCCGCGAATACGTCTTAATCCCTTCTTCATCAGGTCAATAGTTCCGAGGGATCACAAAGGCTGATTTGGATCGGATTTTGAGGTCTTAATCCCTTCTTCATCAGGTCAATAGTTCCGAGGCACGTGCCCCAGACGGACTGGGAGCATGGCTGGGAGTCTTAATCCCTTCTTCATCAGGTCAATAGTTCCGAGCAGCTGGCCGCACATTTGTGCAGCCGCGTACAGGGCGTCTTAATCCCTTCTTCATCAGGTCAATAGTTCCGAGGGCGTAGGCCACCGCCTCCACGGGGCGGCGGTCGGTCTTAATCCCTTCTTCATCAGGTCAATAGTTCCGAGACCTCCCCGCCGAAAAATCATCAAATTTCAAGCACTTAAAATTGGGTTTGTATATGACTATCACCTCCTCATGATCTAACTAAAGAAATCCAACTTTCATCTTCCCCAAAATCGATCGCGAGTTGCGGAATCGAGACATCCGGGGCAACCAAGCGCCTACCGTACAGCACATTGCGAGATTGTGCGACCAAAGGGTAAGCCCGCAGGTCGTCGCATTCAGGATGAATATGCTGAGCGATTTCATTTACGGCGAACTCAATCGCCGCGCGGGTGTCTACGGTTTGGAATATTGAATATTGGAATGGCATAGCGTGTCGAACAACAGCCCTGTGTACCCTTTGTAAACGCTTGGGATCCGCAATGTCATAGCACAAGATCCAAGGCGCCGCACGATTGGCTGGCATCAGTCCAAACTCTCCAAGAAGCGGCAGAAACTCTGTATTCCGATGCGCAGATGAAAATCGGCCGTGGCTCTATGCTGTTCAAAGAGTGACACTATAGCCATGTCTTTTTCGCCTGGAAATGATGATGAAGCGGTTTCGCCACAAAACGCCCGGTTCAACTCCGGCAGCAGGCCAATCGCCACCACCTCGCCAAGGTCGGCAACCAAAGTCGCACTGGCGGTATCGCTCGAATCAAGGCCGCTTCTGACCAAACACGCTACGGTTTTCGATTCGACCAACCCGCTCAGACGCCTGTGCAAACGCGACCAAGCCGTTTCGCCCATTAGAACCCGAATAGGGCTTGTCAGAAGCTCTTTCAGGTTCCGTTCGGAGTAATCGCTGCACATCCCTAAACGCCTCGCGGAAAGCACCAGTGATCGACGATATGCCGGTGCCCGCCAGTCCTCATACAGTTCTTTCCAATCGGGCCTATCAATAAAGTGGGACCAGCGTTGCTGTAAATCGCCTTGTCGCGATTGGGCACCCAGCCATCGCGCCCGCACTGATCCGTCGCCGCGTAGGAATATGATCGGTACATTGTTGTCGGCGCAAGCCAATAACGCATTGTTCGCCCAATTCACGCTACCGCTCACAACAATCCGAGAGATACGCCGGAAAGGCATACGCAGGTCCGCGCAGGCCGAACGAGCGATTCGCAGAGCGGGTCCATCCAATATGACTTCGGTTTTTTCCCTTCCGGAAAGATAGAGCGGCTTTAGCAATTTCTTTTCTCCCCAGTCTCAATATTCTGTAGTGCCTCAGTCCCGCGTTCGCCGAATTCGCGGGCAATGCGCCCAATCTCTCGGCGCAATAAACGGCTCAACGCTTTCCGCAATGGGTCGAACTCGCGATAAAAGTGCTGGCGACCAGCCTTGCCTAGCATTACCGCTCCGTTGTCGTTCTTAAACGACGTGGCCATGAGCAGGCGCTCCCGAAACAGACCCCAAATCCACTCGTCAATGCGTGGCCGCAGGGGTTCAATCAGATCTGCCGCCAAGGATTCCCGGCCGAATAGGGGTTCATGAAACAGACCAACCATCGGGTCGAGGCCAGCCGCATGGCACTGTGCAACGCCTTCCGCATGAAGCAAGGTGTAACCAAGGGAAAGACAGGCATTCACCGGATCGGGCGGTGGCCGCCGCTTGCGTGCGTTAAAACCCAAAGATGCCGGAAAGCAAGCGCGCAACCCTTCAAAGTAGGCTGCGGCAGCTGAGCCCTCAATGCCACGCAGTGTGGCGATAGCTGGATTTTCGTTGGCGAGCCGAGTCTGCACGTTTTGTAAACGACTGGCCACACGTGTCAATAATCTACGCTGGTCGGGGCGTTGGTTTATCGCCACGTCGATTAGGCGTTGCTGGGCCATAGTCTTGGCTACGATCAAATCATGGGACCAAATTGTTCGCCGTTGCACATCTCGGAACGCTTCAAACTGCCCCAGCCGGCGCACCATATCGTTATGTGTAGGTCCCACGCAGGATGCAAGATAACGGCTGCGGCGACCTCCAAGAAACGCGATACTGGCCCCCGCCTGCGTCAGTGCGCCAAGCACGTTGGCATCCAAACGTACGGATCCACGCAAGACAACCCGATCAAGGCGACGCAACGGAACCGACCCTCTCTTTCCTTCGGGCCCTATGAATTCCAAGGCGCTATTCGCAACCCGCAGTTCGATATCTTTGCGATCAACGTAGACTGTGGCCACGGCAGCTTAACCAACGTAGTAGAAGGAGGAGTCATTAGCTGGCAACGCTATGCCGCGCAAAATTGGCTTGGCGCGTTCCTCAACTTTCAACAGGGCAAAGCGGTCTTCATCCAAATCAAGTTCCCGCCTGACACTCGCCAACAGTTCCTTCCGTTCCGTGGAACTCAAAAAGCACTCGAATGCGGACTTTTGCCCGCCAGTGGCAAAGCTCTTCACTACTTGATGAACGCGCCGTAATCGCGAAGGATTGCAGACATCGTAGGCGGCGATAAACAGGTCATGTTTCGGCATAGGCAGCACTCCAGCCTCTTTAGGAACTGGGAGTAGAGCACGGAATGTGGTGCCGAAGACGGACTGGCAAGGTTGCCGTTTTCAGGCCCCTGCTAGTTGAGGCCGTGGAGGGGGAGAGATCTAAGTGATCAGGCCGATGTGTCCGGTATCCCGCCATTGTTCGAGGCTGGCCCGGAGTTTGGTGATGTTCTCCTTTTGCAACACTTGGATGCCAAGGTGGCGGCACCGGCTCCTCATGCTAGTGGAAGGCTCCCGCACAGACACAAGCAAACTGGTACCAAAGAGGCCGCCCGCATTGCGACCCAAGCTTTCGAGTCGGTTGGTCACGGCCTGTTCGCTCGTGGTCTGCTGACCCGTCTTGCACTCGATGATGAGCAGCCGATTATCGTGAACGGCGATCAGGTCGAACTCGTTGGTGGGGGTTTCCGGACCGCTCAGCAGTTCCCAGCCACAAAGCGCCGAGCAACGGACGTCGTCGAGGCCTGTAGACTTTGCCACCGACCAAACATGTTCCTCCAGCCAGTGGCCACCCAGATAGCGTGCCGCATCAACTGATTCGAAGCGCACCCGCTTGTCGCCGTCCCACCACAAAAGACCGTTATCCGCTATACGGGTCAGAGCGTCACGCCAGGGGCCTTTCGGTCGTCGCTGGAATTGTTGGCTGGAATTAATCAGCTCATTGCCGTCGCGAGAGAGTGCAGCTTTAGTGCCGGAAAATCCATGAATCAAGCCGTTTAGGTTGCCGAAGAATGGGGCCAGTTCGGCGCAATGCTCCGCTAAGAAATCGGTGAGCGAAGCCCTGCTATGAGCAGCAGCTTGCCACGTCTTGTCATCGGATACGGCGGACTTCAGTTGCATCCCTTGGGCCGTCAGATAAGTATCTGCCCGCAAGACACCCTGCATGGGAACCGATTCCTGGTTGCGAGGGACCAAGGTTTCGATCTTCTGGTGTTCGGTATCCGTGTAGATAACACGCAGGGCGTAGCCCTCCAGACGTTCCCGGAAAACCTCCAAGAGCCAGCCCAGAGGTACCTTCGGGTACGAAGATCAAGAGATCAATATCACTGTCGTCGGTCGCATCGCCACAGGCCATGGATCCGAAGACACGCACACTCTCTAGGCCATACTCCTTAGCCAAGGCAAGAATTTGTCGACGATGGCGTTCTATTAGGTGGTGCATATCATTCATCCTCCAGCCAAGCCATGACTTGGAGCGTTCTTTGGTGATCCTTGTCTTTCGCCGGATTTTTCTTCTCGCTCCGCTCCCGCCAGCATTTGTCTTGTTGCATCATGGCCTTTAGTCGGCGGGCGACTTTTACCTTGTCGTCCCCCGTCCATCGACCCCTCGATATTTCCTGATGGATTGCTGTGGATTTTTTCAAATCTTTGTCCGTTCGCTCCTCAAGCACCTGCTCGATCTCGCGGTCGATCGGATCCATGCTGGCCAAACGCTCTTGACGCTCCCTAGCCTTACGTTCATCGCGCTCCCGCACTTCCCGCTCTTGGCGGATTCGATCCTCCTGTTTCCTATCCCGGTTCATGGCTCCATAACCGACTGCGGTCTTTGCGCCAAAGCCCAGCCAATCAAAGGCATGCTTGAACGCCGCCTCAAGCAGCGTCTTCCAGCGGGCGTCGTTGGTCAAATCCGGAGCCTGTCGTTTGTCAAAGCAAAGTAGAAATGTCCCCTTTTCTCCAAAGTAGAGATGTCCCCTTCGGCCTTGCGCGGAGGGAGCGTAGCGACCGGAGCGCAAGGCCGCGCCGCGGCTATCCGGCGGCCGCCCCCGCGCCGGTCTTGAAAGAGCGTCGCCAGGGGTGGTCCGGTGGCGGCTTCCAGTCCGGCCGGGACCGCTGCCGCGCCTTGACCCTGTCCACCCGCGACCGCACGCTCTTCCCATCCTCAACCGGCGGCGGATCCCCGCCCCCGGCAAGCAACTCGACCGGCAGCTCGCGGCCGTCGCGCAGCACAGCCACCGCGCCGTTCCAGCCCTTGCACACCGTCACCGCGGCACCCCGCAGCCGGTAGCCCCGGCCTTGCCCGGTCACCTGGTAGGTGTCGCCCTCGAAGCTGATCGACAGGTTCTTCGCCAGCTTGCGTTCGTGCTGCTCGCACAGGATCAGATCCAGCTCCCGGTCGTTGTGCAACACCGCCCGGTGCGCGTCCGCCGGGTTGCGCGCCGCCACGCCGAAACGCCGGTTGTAGTCCGCCATGAACGCCGGCAGGTAGGCGTTCCCCGCCTCGATGCCGCAGATGCCACGCAGCCGCATCTCCTTCACCAGCCGGTCCTGCAGCGTCCGGTTGGCCCGCTCCACCCGGCCCTTGGCCTGCGGACTGCCGGCGTGGATTGGCGCGATGTCCAGCGTCCCCAGCGCCCGGCCGAACTGCGTCAACCCACCCTCCCGGCCCCGCAGGCTCACCCGGAATATGCTGTGGCGGTCCGAGTAGTACGCCACCGGACGCCCGTGGGCCGCCAGATGCGCCCGCGTCGTCTCCATGTAGGCCTCGGTCGTCTCCGCCGGCCAGAACCCCATCGCCAGCAGCCGCGACGTCGCGTCGTCCACGTACACGATCAGCGCGCACCGCGGCCCCCGGTCCTCGAACCAGTCGTGCGGCGAACCGTCGATCTGCACCAGATCGCCCAGGCAATCCCGGCGCGGCCGGCTCGGATGCGCGCGCGCCTCCCGACGCGCCTTCGGCCGCCACAGCCCGTCTTCGATCATCCAGCCCCGCAGCGTCTCCGCCGACAGCTTGAAACCGTGCGCCTCCACCAGCTTCTCGCAAGCGAGGGTCGGACCGAAATCCGGGTAGCGCCCGCGAACCAGGTCCAGCGCCGCACAGCGCACCGCCGGGTCGATCGCGTTGTTCGACCGCTTGCCCCGCCGCCCCGACACCAGCCCTGCCGCGCCCCGCTCCCGGTAGCGCGCCGCCAGGCGCTTCACCTGGCGCACACTCAACCGCAGCCGCAACGCCGCCTCGCGCTGCGACAGGCGCTTCTCCACCACATCGCGAATCACTCCCGCCCGATCCGACTCCCGCATGCTCAACAACACCTCCGCACTCGACAAGACAGCCCCTCCCCGATGAAAAAGGGGACACTTTAACTTTGCGCAAAGGGGACATTACTGCTTTGGGCTAACAATCCGGAGCCTGTCGTTGCAAGCGCGTGCAGTCGCATGCGATATGGAAGGCAAGCGCCGAGCCAGAGGGAACGGTCAGAAAAGCAATGGGGTTCGGGTCTCCCGAATCATGCGGCGATTTCCCCTTCTGGTAGTAGTGCGTCTGATGCGGCGTCATGATCTCCACATCCAATTGCTGTCCTGGCGGCTTCGGGATGACGTCCCAAAAGGACAGTGCGCCCTGGGCGTGATCTTGGCTGCCCCCTTCCGGTTCGGGCCCAAACAGGATATCGATCATCGGCCTGCCGCAATCGTCGAACGGCTTCTTTGACCACCCCTGTGTATTGCCCCAGTCGCCGCTGGCCAATTCCTCGGCGGCACGGCGAATCACGCCTTTAACGCCGCTCGCCGGAAGGTAAGGCAGCCCATACGGATTAAGGAAGGCGAAGCCGTTCTCCAGGGGATGCTCGATGCCCATGCCCGTCACCAGCGGCGAAACAGCTATGGCGTTTATGGAGAAGACGTTGGCGCTCTGCTTTGCGCAAGCGTGCGCCAGAGCCGCCTGCCGAGTGAGGATTCCGTCGATGAGCTTTCCATCTTCCACAGACAGTTTCGCCACTGACTTAAGCGCTTCAGTTTTGCTTTTTTCCTCCAGGAGGAAGTCATGACGCCAAAGCTTGGGATACATCCCGAACCGCAAGCCCGGTGACGCTTGCCCGAATGTGGTCCCCAGATACTTCGGTGCGGCGACGATGGGCATCTCAGTTCGCCTCGCATCGAGCGGCGGCCATCTGCCGCATCCAGCGAAGCCAAGCCATCGCCTCGGCGGTAACGTCCTGGTAGGTCCGTGGATCCGCATCCATAAGGTACTTCATGAACCCCTCGAAGTCGTCGTGCACCTTGCCGGGGAATCGTTCGCTCAGCCATGACCGCAGATGTTTCGCCAACTCCCCATGAGGATTCTGACGCTTTCCGTCATCCTTCTTGTGCTTCTCTTGCAGAAACGCCATGGTCTGCATCAGCCCGCTGTTCATGATGAGTGCTGGCAGCGCTTTAGCGAGGTTCATGTACTCCCTGCAACAGCCATCGCTCTTCTGCCAAGCATCCTTGGCTCGTTCCTGCTCCAACGTCGGCTTGGTCACCACTTATTCTCCACGCACTCTGGCAACGACCAAGCCCCGACCCGTGGTCGCATCGCCGCCAATCTGCAGCAGTTTCCCGTTGATGACACTGCTAAGCATTGGAAGCACATTCGCTGCGCAGGTTGGCGGTTTGCCGTCACCGTCAGGGTTGCGGGTGGCGCTTGCCAGCAGCGGCGCGATCATCAGGGATTCGGGCGGCAGGTTTTCGGTATAGAACAGGCCACCATCGGCGGCTGTGCCGGTTTCGTCGTCGATCCGCACATGGGGCTCAACAACGGTGGCGTGTTCGGCAAAGTAGGCGAAGTCCGTATCCGAGAGCAGAACGAGGTCTTGTGCAATCTTGTCCCGGAAGAATTCGTACCCATTCCCGTGGGGCAAGGCAAGGTGGGAAATGTCCTTGGCGATCACCTTCAAGCTTTCACCTCGGTCATCTGACCCCGTCCCGTCGTACTCGAACGCCTCCAAGTGCAGCTTGCCTTGGTCGGAAAGCAAGCGTGGGTTGACCACTCGGCACTGGCCCTCCAGCACATTGGGCATCGCCCAATTAACGGGGATGTCCGCTGTGCAAAGCAGGCGCTGCGCCCTCGCCAATGCCTGGGGACAGCTCGCATAAACATAGCCGCCACGCAGGCTGCGAACTGGAAAAGCCACGAGCTGGCCGTCGCCAAAACTGATGGCGCCCGCATGCAGGTTCGCGCTCCCCGATTGCGGACCAAAGAGCTGGTCGATCAGTGCCTCATCCCCCCCAATCGAGGCGAATCCATGCCGAACCGCACCCTTGATGCCGGATCCGGCGAAGCACGGATGGCGGGTGTGGCGCTCGCGCTGGATGGGGTTATCCACAATACCCGACGCCGTGCCCGCGCCCATGTGGACCGGACTGACGGCGTACAGGAACACAACGGCTCGTTTCTCAAACATGTCGGCTCCGTTAGTAGTTGGCCAAGGTCAAGCGGTTGAATCCTTCCGCTCGTCTTGCGGGATCTTCCGGCGAGTCGGACCAAAGGCCCTCGGCGGCAAGCTTGCGAAGCGCCTCGGGGGTTGCCTCAACGTCTTCCAGCCAATAAACGCTGCCGTTGGGGGCGACCCTCTGCGCGGGCTTCGGTCGCTGTTTGGCCAAATCGAATCCTGAAACGGTTTCCGCGCGCCGTACTGCGGCGCAGGTCAATCGGCCGCGAACGCCATGCAGGTCGAAAGCGATGTCGTTGTTGGTGGCGGTGGCGCCTGTGGGCAACCAGCCGTCGCGGAAAATCCCCGGGGAGGTCAAGACAAAGCGACAGCGGCCTGCCGTCGCGATGGCGTCATAGTGCGGGGCCGCGAAATCCACCGATACGCTCCGGCAAAGGGCGGCCCGTCCATCGCCTCCAAAGCGTAGCGGGAGATCGTCGGGGAACTTGGCGCCAATCGTCTCCGCCAAGAAGCCAACATCGTAGCGGCTGGATGTGCCGGGATGGTGCTCGGCCTTCCGCAAGGCCACGGCTTGGGTGCTGAACAATGCGCCGTCCGCGGCTCGGCGGCTTCGCGGATCCAGCCCGACTCCCACGCGGAGGTCCGTGCGCCACAGATCCCCGCTCCGTACCAAGTCGTCATCGAGGTCGATGGATTCACCAGCAATGTATTTCTTCCAGCCGGCCAATGTGAGCCAGTAACCGGATTCCGGCTTGCCGGGCTCCTTCGAAGGAAGCACAGCGAGGGCGGGCGTCGCACTTGAGCAGCGGATTTCGGAAGGCGGCCAGTGGGGATGCAGCTTCCTGGCCACTAATCCGCGATCGCCCTGCTTGCAAACGATCAAGTCCGCTGGCAACGGATGCAGCGGTTCCGCTTGAGTGGGGGAGTCTTGACACCGACGCGCCAGATTGAAAGCCGTCAACATGAATGAACCGGGATCTTCCGGCGTCCCCAATTCGGCATCGTGATGCGCGCCTTTCGCAAACAGGGATGGGCTTATACCCTTGTGCGCCAAGAGCGCGGAGCGCAGCGCGCCTGCCGCCACCGATGGCCAGGGAGGCACAACGCTCTCGCCAAAGCTGCCGGGGTCGCCGAACAGCTTGTTGCCTCGCAGGATCAACACATCGAGCGGCTCGATGAAGTGCTGCTGAACGCTCACGACGTCCCCTCGACAGCGCTGGACGTTGATTGCTCAGTGGCCGGGGAGCGCACTTCGCGGGCCAGAAACTCCGCAACCCCCAAGACGCTCTCAAGCCACTGACGCCACTTAGCCGGTCTCGTCGGGCAGTGGGGGCGAGGTTGGACAGCCCATTGCGCAAGACGCCGTGCCAGACCGGGAACGTCGTGATGGTCCCTCGCGGTTTTGCTGCCGCTCTGACGTTTAAGCTGGTGAGCGAGCAGGCAACTCAGCATATCGGCATCGGCGTCTTCAGGGAGGTCTCGCAGCCACACCAGGCTGTTGTAGGCCGCGCGGCGCGATACGTCCGGATCCGCAAGATATCGTTGCAGTGCGACCAATGCTTCGACTCGATCCCATTTGTCGGTGAAGCGCAGGGAGCCACCGGATCGCTTGAGCACGGTGATGCTGAATGCATCGCGGCCTCCCTCGGTCTTGGCGCGTTTTTCGGCCTCCCGCAGTTTCCGCAGCACAAAGCCAAGCGGCGTTTGATGGTGGGCCACTACCGCGCCACAGCTTGCGGTGGCGCCTGTGCCCATCATGCGCATCAATCGGGATGGACGCCCAGCCCGGCCAGGAAGGAACGCAAAGCCGTTCTTGCAGGCTAACTTGCCGGAATGGCGAACCCTCTGCCAATAATCATCCTGTTCGCTGTTGGAATCATCTTGCTCTACGGTGGCCGCATCGTCACTGCCGCCACTGTAGGCTTCCCGAAGGCGCGGCATGATGGAGAGCAGGTCCGCCACCGGAACCATTGCGAGGACATCATCGCCACCCGCGTAGATCAGGCGACCACGGTGCTCGCGCTCGACCACTTCCGGAACAACATGCACGGCGAAGTCGTTGAGTGCGGCGGAAATGGCCAGATGGCGGTTGGGCGAGATGGCGCGCTTTTGGTTGCCGTAGGCATGAATGGCGTGGTCTTCGTTTGCCAGCTTGTCGAAGCCTGATCGAACCTTCGGATGGAAGCTCTGCCGATAGGTGATTGAGCATTCGTCGGCATAACCGGCGAGAATGCGGCCCATATGGTCGCCATCCAATAAGATCAAGGCGTAGTAGGCGTCCGGTTTGTGGCCGAGAAGCGTGGTGAGAGATTTTTCGAGGCAGCCAAGGTCGCGTTCGCCGCCCTCCTCTTCCCGAAGACGGTCAAGGGCGGCAGGGACCCGCGCCGCCAAGCTCTCTTTATGCTTAGCCAGCCTGCGCGGTAAAGCAGGAGGCCGGTCATGACACTTGAGCAGGCGCTCAATTTTTAAGCGCTCTTCACTGGCCCCCGACAGCTTTTCAACTAGCTTCTCGAAATTGCCCGCCAAGGCCATGGTATGGGTTGAAACAACGAACCGGCTCGCGCTGCTTTGATCCGAGCCGACAACCTTTGCAACCTCTTCGCAAAACAATGTCGACCAAAGCCGCTTGAGGGCAGGCAGAGCGCCCAAATGTTCACCTTTTTTGGCCCATGCGGGCCTTTCCTGCGCGACCAAGCTCCACAAGGTGTCCTTCTGTCGCCGATAGGACTTCAGAAGCTGTTGCGGGTCCGTGGTGAGCCACTCGGTTTCGCCGGTCAGGGAGCAACGCCAGCCTTGCTGCTTGGTCTGCCCAAAAGGTCGCACCGCCTTGGCCGCAGCCAGAACGCGCTCCGAAAGCCCTTGCACGGCGGGATACAACACGCCGGGGTTGGGGGCGAAAAAGGCGGTGTTCCCTGAAAGGGCCACCTCCTCGCCAAGAATCCTCCACGCTGGGGAATCCAAAAAGCCCGGCGGCGCGTCGTCATCCTGCTGGCCCGATCCAAAGAATGGGGCCATAGCCTTTGCCAATTCGGTAGTATCCAGATCGGTGTCCCGATCGGGCTTGCCCACTCCAACCAAGGAAAACGGAACAGCGGCCCAATGCACTTCCGGGAAGTCCGCGAGCTGGTCCCGCATCTGGCCGTAACAATGCAAGGAGGATTCATCGGGCAGCTTGGCCGCTTTCAGGAGGCGTTCGACCGCCTGCCGCCCCCGCTCTTGAAGCCAATCTCTGACTGACCCGGTGACTTGCCGGGCCATATCCTGAACATCCGACTCAGGCACCAAGGCAACGAATCGATTGGGCAGCGCCGCTGCAAAGAGGGGGTTGGCATCGGTGTTGCCTTCCGTCCAGTCACACCCACGGAACCAATCGGAGCACAATCCCTCTTCGTCCCGCAGCCAGACATCCACTTGGGGCAGGCCCCGCAAACGAGGAAACAGGATGGCATCAGGCCCCAAGCATTGACATACCACCTTCATCGCCTCCCAAGACAAGCGCGATAGGAGATGGGAGCCCGCCCAGAGGTCGGTGGTCGTGCGCGCGGCAGCGATGAAGTCCTGAACCGGCCCGATGGAAACGGAAAGCAGTGCGGCCTGTCCGTTTGGATCGCCGGCAAAGGCGCCCGCGAAGGCCGAGGTCAGGTCTAGATGATCCCAGATGGCGTGGTCCGGCACTCGCGTATCGGCCGGCAGCAGGGGCCAAAGAAAGCCAAGCTTGCCGTCATCGTCCTCTTCATTGCTGAGCTCCGGCCCGAAACGCCAGAAGGCGAGCAGCGTCTTCCGCCAATTGACCGCATCCCCCTCACGCACAATCAGCCGGGAAAAATGCTGCCTGCTGCGGTTCTTGACATCCGCGATTTCAGTATCGGCAAGGGTTTTCAAGTCGAAGGTTTTACCGGTGAGAGGGTGTACAAGCTTCGGTTCATTGGACCAACGGACCTGTGCCCAGTCGGCCACCTTGCGCGTGACGGCCCGACCGTCCCGCGTCTGGAAGGTGGCTTCCTCCATCGGCCATTGTGGCCGGTCTGCCGCGGAAGCCCACCAGTCAGCCCGCTTGACCTGCCGATAAATGGTGACCGGTATGCCCTTCTCAAAGAGAACGTTGCCCAATGCGTCCGGGTGATCCGGCGGTAGCCAGTCCCCCACAGGCAATTGGTCGAATCCCAAGTCACGGTGCAATGCCTTCGAGGTTCCGCCCTCATGCCCTGCGGGGTCGCGCAGCAGCACCAAGGCCTTTTCCGCCGGGTCATGCAGGCGGGCATGGAGTTTGGTTTGCCAAAGGGTATTGTTGGTCATGTCGGCTAAGGCTCTGTTCGATCTAACAATTCGTCGAGCCTCTTGTGCAGGCGGGCCCAACTGACGCGTCCGACCGCTTCAACTTCGTCAGCCGGCTTGCAAGGCAGATTAAACACCATGCCTACCAAGTGACTACTGGATTCGTTGGTTGAGCGAGCCTTGAACCTAATGGAGTTAGGAAGCCGGGATCCACCCTTCGGACTGCCTTCAATCTTTCTGAGTTCCTTTCGGATTGAACCGAACTCTGACATCAACTTCGCCCAGTTCTCGTAGGTTGACTTGGTTCGCCAGATCAAAGGGCCTTTTCGATCTTGTCCTATGGCATGAGGCCAATCCAGATCGAGCGCTTGATCCAGAGGCCGAAGGATCGAGTGGGATGCCGGCGAAGGCGCTTCGTTTTCGCCTTTCACCTCTAAAGACCCCCATCCGTTTCTGCTTCTTCCACCAGCCGCACCGTAGAGATGGATCAATGTAAGCGCCGAACGGAAATCCTCCAGAGCATGGCTTGGAACAGCAATGCTGATTGAGTTTCGCTCATCACAACTGATTGCGCTGGGCCGTTCAATTTGGTTCGCATTCTTTAGCAAGCCATACCCAGCATACAGCATCCCGTCGAAGGCACCCCTTGTGTTTCGGGTGGGTCGATGACCAGCGGTTCGGTTTGACCTTGCGGAAGACCATTTTTCATCGCTGTCGATTTTCCCTTTAGACCAGTCAGAAAGACGCAGCCTGATTTCGCTCTTCCGGTGTTCGCCGTCTAGCCATGCGTTGCCGAATAACCGTCCTTCGGCCATCCGCATCTCGCGCGTATCGCTGGGAAAGTTATGCCTCGCCGCCCAGACAACCCGCCACCACTGCCGCAGAAGCGCCTTGAACGGCGGGGTCCGCCACTGCCCTGCCTGTTCGGCGTTACCTAGAAAGGCTGGGGTCAGGAACCTCACTTCGTATCGAAGCACCTGCATACGCTGTTCTGTATCGCCCATACCTCGAATCCTTGCACATCCTACAGGCGTTTGTCTGGTGCAAAAACTTTGCTACCGACGATTCGAATCGCTACCGCTGGCAACTTCAAGCCGAAGCGAGTGTATCTGGTGCCAGGTATCCGTTCCAACGAATAGATTAGATAGGGAGCTGCACGACGATGCCCAAGACGACGCTCCAACTGGCGCTTGATATGCGCCTTAAACGGGTTGACGTTTTCGGCGGTAAAACCATGTTCATAAGCCTCCTCGGCCCGCTCATAGGAGCCGGACGCCGGATTGACGAGTCTGGCCCGATAGGTGAGAAATTCGGTCTCGATACCATCGTCGGACCAATGTACGCCGGGACGCTGACGCCGTGCTCGCTCAGCCAACATCCAATAAAAGGCGAACTGCGCGCGCGACATGACGATAGATTCCCCACCCGCTTCCACTGTACAGATTGCAGGGTTCAGCATTAATGCCAGCTTGGGTAACGTTCTCTGCGCCCGCGCCACCGCTGCAGAAAAGCTAGCCTCACCGGCCACCAAATCGGAATGCAACCCCTCGTTGAGGCGCACGAACGGAATATCCGCCAGCGTAATCTCGGCATCACGAGCATCAAGCGGGCGACGATCGGGCGGTGCGGTGTAAATAACCCGACTGTAAGGCGTGGGATAGAAGAATTTCGGATTGGATTCATAGTGCGCGCTCACCAATACATGTGAGAGTCGGTCCTGTTCGCGGCCGTAGAGCGACAGCGCGTAGCCTAGATAGAACCCCATGGTCTTGCGCCCGCCAGCGATGGAGACGTGTAGCGCACTATCCTCATCTTGGGTGAGTTCCCGAATCACGTCGGTAATGATGTCGGCGGCGCAGGTGTTGTCGGCCGGGCTGCGGATGTCATCAAGGGGCTGGCCGCCCGCGCCCTTCAGCACATGGATGTGATCGCGCCCGAAGGCGATGGGCGGCAAGCCGTAGTCGGCGAGCAGGCGATGAAACCAGCCGCTTTCCGGGTGCAGCAGCAAGAGTTCCGCACGGTCCGCGCCCTCCTTGGTGGTGACCAACCAAATCTCGGTGGGCAAGAACGCTGGCTTCGTCTTGACCGCAAGAGCGTACAGCGTCTCGGTCACAACCTGGGGAGAAAGACCGGTTACGGAAACCAAAATGCGGCGCGAATACTCATGTGGCTGCTTCATGACTGCTCAGTTTCTCAAATCGAATAGGTTGCGGATGGAACTGCCGCTCAATTTACGGCAACCGCATCGCTTTGTACCTTGCGGCAAGGTTGCGAACAGCTCGGCCTAGGAACTTCTGGGCCGTAGTAATTCACGAAAACGAAAATTCGCTATCGCGACCCCTTCGGCGTAGATTCCTAGCCATGTGAGATCAGAGCCTTAGCGGGCTTGCCCAGCAAGCTTGCTCGGTTCCTGCCGTAACGCTCGATTCCGCCTCTAATTTCTGCGAAGTACCATCAAATTCGATGTTCCCGCCCCTGTCCATAGCTGGCTCTGCCGAAACCGCCGCAGGCTCCAGCACATAGCGTCCAAGACCCATAGAGCATCCCTTGCCCGCATGGGTCCACTGGCCGAGCCAAAGGTAGGGCCACAGCGCTGCCAAGTTCGAGCCCTCGACCTCGAACCAGCCCATGAGGCCACCCATCTGCAGCTTGGTCTCCTGTCTTGATGAGTAACGGGTCCACTCCCGCCAGTGCAGTTTTCGTTGCGTGATCGGCAACGACTCGGCCCGACACAGCAAACCCGCAAAATCCGTTTCCAAAGGGGTTTCGCCAAAGAACGTGGTCAGCAGGGAAATACGCCGCATCAGAACGCTAACAAAACTTCTTAAGTCGAAAGCATGCTGATCAACCAGATGACCTGCACGCCGGATTCTCAGGGGCGTTAGCAGCCGCACACGCACCGCCGACGAACTGGCTTGTGTTATCAGGGGTTGAATGTCGGAAACCACCAGTTGCCCGCCGGGCTCGTAGATGGTCCGCCAGCCGACCTCTCCGGCCGAGCTTGCGTTGGCCTTAGCCGGTTCGTTGCCCTGGGCCAATGTTTCGATTTGGATATCCATCAGATCCAACTTGGTCTGCCTAGATGTTAGCCCGCCGCGTCCCGCCTGCTCGAATGTATGGACAACATAGGGCAATTGATCGTTGGCCTGGCCAAACAGGATGACGCCAAGGTTTATGGTGCGGCTTCCATCGTCATACCCTGAATCGGACGGTTCCAGTACAAATGGGCCGGGCGTGCGTGGATAGAGGCTCATCTTGCGAGCGTTTGGCGGCGTGCGGCTTTCGAATAACCAGGGATAGATACAGGAGTGCAGCAACATGCACGAATCGCAAGCGGGCAGGCGCGTCACGCACACCGCGCGGCGTAGCGCGCGCCCGAAAGCACCGCGCCAAGCGGAACCGAGATAACTCGCTTGGGCGAGCGAGCGGCCGTCGTCGCTCGGGCGTTCCAGAAATCGGAATCTGTAACGGCTTAAAGGCAGGAGGGGCGCTGGAAGCACTGCCGAAATATCCTCCGATGGCACGGCATTATGGGGCATTGTTTATGTGACGCCATGTATAAAACGCACTGGCGGTTACTCAATGCTGATGTTGCCATCAATGGTGGGGTGGCAAAGCGGGATGCCGGCACCTCCACCCACTCAATGGAATATGATCGCCAAGCCATATCATAAGCCTTACTCAGGCCGGGGGCTAAACAAACGTTGTATCGATTGCTCTATGATCTGTTTTAGTTTATCGCGCTGTTGCAATATCGGTTGCATGCGTGGATCGGCTGGCGTTGTTGCGTGTGCCAGAGCATTGCGGACCCGACTAAGATTTTTGTAAGCCTGTGCCCAGTGAGGAGGATGTTTGTCATTATCGATTTCTTTTTTGATTTCAATGTCAACACCACGCCGCTCCTCATCCGTAAATTGGTTTGGGTCGCGCCCTCGGTTTAAGCATTCCTTGGTGATAAATGCTTCCCATCCCAAAGCGGCAGCCCGCACAAAATCGTCTCGGTTAAGATATAGGAAGGCCAGCTTTTTCTGCTTCGCCGCATAGTCAGGTTGGTCGATCCATCGCAGTCGTTCACGGAGTTTTTTCTGAAATAAACTCGACGCACCGGCCAAATTGTCGTCAAGGCTTGGAAGAAACGTTCGAAGCGCCCTTTCCGCATCCCTCAGGTTGTAGTTGCGCTCAAAGAAAGCCGCCTTTGCCAAACAAGCGGCCTTGTCCGCCTCCACACCATCTCGCTCCAATAGGGGCGCGAAAACACCATAGTCCCCTGTGGCATCGAACCGGTCCAATGCGTCCACCCAGCGCCTTACATGAACCAACCCATCCAATTTGACGACCGGAGCTTCTTTGTCTTCGGTCATCATATCCAGAGCACCGTACCAAATCCCCTGCAGCTTAAGATTACGAACTCTCTCCAACATAAACGCCGATTCGAATCCGACCATGCCGAGGTGTCGAAAACCATGGGTAACATCGAAATGGACTCCCCCATTGGGCACGGCCTCGGCAACCAAACCCAATATGTCGTATTGGTCTTTTTCGGCTTGGCCATAGGAGATTAGCCGGGGCACGACTTTCACACCAATAGATGCCGAGATCAATTCGGTGGCTTCATCCAATAATTCTTGAGTTATCCGACCTTCGGTTTCAGCATCCATAATGCGAATTCGCAATTCTTCCTGATTACCCTCAGAGACGAGGTTCTCGATCAATACACCCCATTGGCTAGCACGAGTCCCCAAGATTGCAAGTGTCTCCACATCCAGAAAACGGGCTAATTCCAAGCCGAAGAATGCCGTTGTATGCTTATTGCCGTCTGGAAATCGATAAGTCGCCCTTCGGTATCCCGTCGTATTGTTCTCTCTTCCCTTGCCCAAGAAGGTAACAAGAGTGTTGTTATGCATCGCCTAAACCTTTTTCAATCGAGTGATGCGAAGCGTATTGCCAAGAGCGGGAGCACTCCTAAACCGAAACATCCTTGGATGTGTTGATCGACCACTCATTATTTCGTAAAACCAAGGCAGTACTCTAAGGCGATACTGTAAATCTGAGCAATATCGCAACCTTGCGGAGTCGTGGCGAACCCCGCCGCACGCCACTGCATGTCGCCGCAACGGGGCGCTGGCAGGAAGCGATGGATGCCCCGATTGGCTGCGGCGCGGACCCTGACGCACCCGATGAGAATGGCACCCGGCCACGCGACGAGTGGGAGATGTTCAAATAGCCAATCCGATAGACGCCAACAGCCGCACCGACAGACCCCAATCAACGCCGCAGTTTCGGCATCTCCCGCTCCAAAGACGGTAGCCGCACAGCGCACAGCCGCAGCAGTAGCCGCTCAAGCGACACCCAGGCATCGCCGCGCAATTCGCCCCGGCCCTGTTGATCGATCAGGGCGATTTGCGCGAGCACCCGCTCCGGCGACCCAACACGTTTTAGGAAGGCGGGGATCTGTCGTTTGCGTTGCGGCGGCATCCATTGCTTGGTGCCGAGCGCACGCAGTTGGCTCGTGAGGGCACCCAACAACGAAAACAGCGTAACCCCCTCTTCGCGTAGGGTGGCAAGCACGCGGCGCACCCGCCGGGCATCGCCGGCAAAGACCGCATCGATTAATGCAAAGGCATCGTAGTGGGCCGAGTCGGAAACGGCGGCGGCGAGAGTTTCGGCATCAATGGGTTGTTGCAAATCGGCAAGTTGCAACTTGTCGATTTCCTGTGCGGCCGCGAGCAGGTTGCCCTCCACCCGTTCGGCAAGCCAGGAGACGGCATCGGCAGTTAGCGACAGCCCCGAAGCGCGCGCACGGCGCTGCAACCAACCCGGCAATTCGCGGTGGCCGATGGGCCAGATGGGCACAACCGCGGCCGCGGCGTCGATGGCTTTGTACCAGGCGGTTGTGCGCTGACGGGCTTGCAAGCGTCCAGTTCGAATAAGCAGCAAGTTGTCTGCATTGGGTTCGCCAAAATACCGGCGCAGGGCTTCGCTAGCCTGGTTGTCGAATTTGCCGGCGGGCACACGCACATCGAGTATCTTTTTTTCATTGAAGAGCGATAGCGAGGCCGCTTCGTGGTTCAACTCGTGCCACTTGAAACCGGGCTCAACGTACAACAGCGTACGCTCCGTGAAGCCTTGCCGACGCGCGGCACCAATCACCCGGTCGCAAGCTTCCTCAACCAGCAGTATTTCGTCGCCGGTGATCAGATAGGCGGGCCTTAACCCGCGGCTGAGGCTGGCATCCAGTTCTTGCGCCTTAATTTGCACCGGCTGCTTCCGGCACGGTAACGGTGTTGAGTGCGCGCAGAATCTGTTGCACCAGGTCGTTCTCAAGTTCGGCTTCAATGAGCGCCTGCTCGCCGGCCGTACCGGCAATATTGTCTCGGTCAACCGCCAGCACCCGGCTGGCCTCAAGCCACTGCGGCGCCCGCAGCAAGGCCCCGCCGGAGCGGATCTCATAGCGAATGCCCAGGGTCATTTCGTATTCGGCGGCGCGGGCACTACCGGTAACCGCGACGGTGCGCCGCTCGCGGCGTGCATCGATCAGTTTGATAACGAGCTGGGCGTCGGCTGCCCGTGGTTCGAGGTACACACCGGCTTGACGCAACGCCTGCCGCAGCGGTTGCGCCAAGGCGATCCGTGGTTGGGCATCCAAGTGAACGGTCTCCAGACCGCTTGCAAGATTCCAGCCCCGCAGTTGAAAGCCGCAGCCAGCGAGTACGACGAGGGATAACAAAAAAACGGTTTTTACCAAGGTTTTGCCAATATCAAATAACCGGTAGTGAGGCAATTCAAACTGATCCACCACCAAGCAGACGGTGCGAGCTCAATGTCAATTTCCGGCGCCGCAGAGCCCAGGCTCGCGTTGGGCTGCGATCATGAGGATTTTCCAAATTGAGCCACCACCAGACAGGGCAAGCATCAACTCACCACCAGATTAAGCAACTTGTTCGGCACATGAATTACCTTGCGCACCGTCTTGCCGTCGAGAAAGCGCACAACATTCTGGTTCGCGCCCGCCGCCGCCCGCACCGTCTCGGTCGCCGCGTTCTGGGGCATGCGCACCTGGCCGCGCAGTTTGCCATTGACCTGCACGGCAATTTCCACGAAATTCTCAATGGTTTTCGCGGGGTCGTAATCCGGCCACCGTGCCGAGGCGAACAAACCCTCAGCCGCGCCCAGCCGCTCGTGCAGTTCCTCGGCAATGTGGGGCGCGAACGGCGCCAATAGAATCACCAGGGGCTGAAGTTCCGTGCGACGTGGCGTTCGGCCCCCGGCCCGCACCACATTGAGATATTCCATCATCGCGGCAATGGCGGTGTTGTAGTGCAGGCTGGCCAACTGCTCCGTCACCTGCTTGATGGTTCGGTGCAGCGCGGGTTCCACATCCGGGTGCGGTGCGGTGGTGGTATCCTCGCGCAGGGCCCGGGCCACACTCTGCCAGAGCCGGCGCAAAAAACCCTGGGGGCCCTGAATGCCCTTGCCCTGATAATCGCCGCCCTGCTCGTAGGGGCCAAGGAACATGAGATAAAGCCGCATGGTGTCGGCCCCGTATTCGGCGATGATGTCATCGGGCACGATGACGTTGCCGCGGCTTTTCGACATCTTGCGGCCCTCGCGTATGAGCAACCCGTGGGCACGGAATTTCTTGAACGGTTCGGCAAAGTCAATCAGGCCGAGGTCGTGCAATGCCATGGTGAGGAAGCGCGCGTACATCAGGTGCAACACGGCGTGTTCGTTGCCGCCGATGTAGGAGTCCACCGGCAGCCACTTGGCCGTCACCGCCGGGGTTAGAGCCGCATCATCGCAGTTCGCGGACGGGTAGCGCAGAAAGTACCAGCCACTGCACAGGAAATTATCGGTGACGTCGGTTTCCCGATGGGCGGGCGCACCGCAAGCCGGACAATCGGTCTCGAACCAATCGGTCATGCGCGCCAATGGGCTGATGCCGGAGTCGTCGGGCCGAAAATCCTCCAGGTAGGGCAGTTCTACCGGCAGTTCTGTTTCGGGAACCGGTACGGCACCGCACTGCTCGCAATGCACGATGGGGATGGGCGGCCCCCAATAGCGCTGGCGGGATACGCACCAGTCGTGCAGGCGAAAGTTGACGCGGGGCGTTGCCCATCCTCGTTTTTCCAGTTCCGCGACTATGGCGCGCTTGCCCGCCGGCACGGACAGGCCATTGAATTGTTCCGAGTTAACGAGTGTGCCGTCGCCAACGTAGGCGGCGGCCAGGGGGCTGTTCGCAGCTTCGCCCGGTGCCGCGATGACGCGCACAATGGGCAGTTCGAATGCGGTGGCAAACGCAAAATCGCGTTCGTCGTGGCCGGGCACCGCCATGACGGCACCGGTTCCGTAATCCATCAACACATAGTCGGCAATCCAGACGGGTATTGCCCTACCGTTGGCCGGATTGATGACATGGCCGCCGGTGCATACGCCGGTCTTCGCCTTGTCGATCTTTTGGCGCTCAATGAGGTCGCGGGCGGCAACCTCGGCGCGATAGGCGTCCACCGCTGCCCGGCACGCCGGTGTGGTGACAGCGTCAACCAGTGGATGCTCCGGGGCCAGCACCATGTAGGTGGCGCCAAAAAGCGTATCCGGGCGTGTTGTGAATACTCGGATACAGGCTCTTTGCGCAGCTTGGGCGTCCGCCGGTTGCACGGTGTCGGTTGCCGGGTCGTCGGCCGGCGAGCGGACAGCATTCGGCACCAGCGGAAAGTCGATCTCGGCACCCTCGCTGCGGCCAATCCAGTTGGCTTGGGCCTTGCGTGTTTTGTCCGACCAATCCATGGTCTCCAAGTTGTCGAGCAACCGCTGGGCGTAGCGCGTGATCTTGAAAAACCACTGGGGTAGCTGCCGTTGCTCAACGGTGGCGTCACAACGTTCGCACAATCCTTGCAGCACCTGCTCGTTGGCGAGCACGGTCTTGCAGGACGGACACCAGTTCACCGGCGCCGCGCGGCGTTCCACCAAACCGCCCTCGTAGAGTTTCAGGAAAACCCATTGCGTCCATTTGTAATAGCTGACATCGGTGGTGTTGACGGTGTGGTTCCAATCAAACATGCCGCCGAAGCGCTTCAGCACACGGCTGAAATTCTCGATGTTGCGGGGAATCAGATCGTTTGGATTGGCGCCCACCTTGAGCGCGTAATTCTCGGAATGGATGCCGAAGGCATCAAAGCCAATCGGCTCGAAGACGTCCCTGCCGCGCAACCGCCAATAGCGGCCATTCACATCGGCACCCGTGTAGGCGTAGATGTTGCCGATGTGCAGCCCTTCCGCGGAAGGGTACGGAAACATCATCAGGTTGTAATAGGGGTTTTGGGCATTGTGCAGGTCCTCTTCGCTGAAGCGGTTGACGCCCTCGCTCTCCCAGCGACGCTGCCACTTAAGCTCCACCGCTTCCGCATCGTACCGGTCGTCCGTGGCGGCCATGGTCTGCCCTTGCAAAAGATTGGGAATATAACACCCGGTCCGCCTATCCCACCAAGCGCGACCGGTCTCGGTTGGGGTAGCCGCTATCCAATCGCGCCTTGAGCGCGGGCGCTTCCCGCCGCCTGTGGCGTCTTGTCCGTTTATGCCGCGTAGGGGTCGGTGATGCCGACCTCGGCGAGCAGCCGGGCTTCGAGCGCTTCCATCTCCCGTGCATCCGTTTCGCGCTCGTGGTCAAAACCGCGCAAATGCAGGACGCCGTGGATAACCATATGGGCGTAGTGATGAGCGCTGTGTTTGTTCTGCTGCCGCGCCTGCGCCTCGACAACGGGGGCACAGATCACCACATCGCCCCAGTGTCTCGCCGCCAAGACCGCCGCGTCCGGGCAATTGTCGAGCGCATCTTCCGGCGAGGGATGCCCCCCCGCGCTCCCCGGGCTAAGCCCGTTTTCCTGCGAGAGGGTTCCCCTCGCGCTCCCCAAGCTGAACTCGTCCTCCTGAGAGGGGTGCCCCCTCGCGCTCCCCGGGCTGAATCTATTTTCATGCGAGGGGTGCCCCCTCGCGCTCCCCGGGCTGAAGGCTCCCGCGTCTGCGGTAGGAAGTTGGTGGGATATCCGGGCCAGGCCGGAGGAAAAGCTCAGCACGTTGGTGGGTTTTGCAACGCCGCGATAGTTGCCGTTCAGCGCACCGCCCTCGCGGGCATCGACGATGCGCACACAGAGGCTACCGGCTTCCCCCTGCAGGGCAAGCTCCGCCCATCGGCGCAAATCCCGGGCTCTGGGGACGGTAGCGCGGCCGACAGCGATCTGCACGTCAACACGGCACTCGGCCAATGGCGTCTTAACCGGCATCCCGTTCCGCGTTGCCGCCGCTTGTGGAATCCCCAAGATGGCGGGCGTAGGCATCCACAATGCTTTGCACCAGGGGGTGGCGCACAACATCCCTGGAACTGAAATGTGTAAAGCTAATGCCCGGCATCCCGCGCAGCACGTTGCGCACAGTAACCAAACCCGATTTCTGATCCGACGGCAGATCAATTTGAGTGATGTCGCCGGTCACCACGGCCGTGGAACCAAAACCCAGGCGCGTCAGAAACATCTTCATCTGCGCCGGGGTGGTATTCTGGCTTTCATCGAGAATGATGAAGGCGTTGTTGAGCGTGCGGCCGCGCATGTAGGCCAAGGGTGCTACCTCGATGATGTTGCGCTCGATCGCCTTGTTGACGCGATCCATCCCCATGGTTTCATACAAGGCATCATAGAGCGGGCGCAGATAGGGATCGATTTTCTGGGCGAGGTCGCCGGGTAGAAAGCCCAGTTTCTCGCCCGCCTCGACGGCCGGGCGCACCAGGAGAATGCGGGCCACCCGATTGGCTTCCAAAAACTCCACCGCACAGGCCACGGCCAGATAGGTTTTGCCGGTGCCGGCGGGGCCGATGCCGAAATTCAGGTCATGCGAGCGAATGGCCTGGGCGTAGTGTGCTTGGTTGCGTCCCCGCAGTTTGATGGTTTTGCGCCGGGTGCGAATGGCCGGGCCGTCCTCTTCCGCCTTGTCCGCTTTGGTCTCCGGCTGATTCAGCAAGGCCTCAACGCCCGATTCTTGCAGATAAAGATGCACCAGGTCGGCTTCAATGGTCCGCCGTTGCGCCGTTTCCCGATAGAGTTGCGCAAGCAGCGCACCGGCCGCGCGCACCCGTTGTTCCGACCCGCTAATCTGAAAACGGTTGCCGCGGCCGCGCACATGCACACCGAGCCGCTTTTCAAGGTGCTTGATATTCTGGTCGAATGGGCCGCACAACGCGACCAGGCGTCGCGCATCGTTGGGCTCGAGGCTGACCGTTGTGGTGAGCGGCACCACCTTCAGACCAGTTCGCCGAGCAGGGAATTCGGCAGCGCCTCGGTAATCCGCACCGTCGTGAACCGGCCCAGCAAAGACTCGTCGTCGCTCGGGAAGTTGACCACCCGGTTGTTTTCGGTGCGCCCCCGCAGCTGGGTTGCATGACGTTGCGAACGGCCGGTTACCAGGATGCGCTGGCGACTGCCAACCATAGCCTGGGCAATGGCGGCGGCCTGGATACGCAAACGATCCTGAAGTATGGCCAAGCGATGCTTCTTGACGGCCGCAGCGGTGGTGTCCGGAATGCTCGCCGCGGGGGTGCCGGGCCGCGGGCTATAAATGAAGGAGAAAGAGGTATCGAAGCCGATTTCCTCAATGAGCGCCATGGTGGCATCGAAATCCGCATCGGTTTCACCCGGAAAGCCGATGATGAAGTCCGACGAGATGCTGATGTTCGGCCGCACGGTGCGCAGCTTGCGGATTTTCGACTTGTATTCGAGCACCGTATGGCCGCGCTTCATAGCGGCGAGAATTCGGTCCGAACCACTCTGTACGGGCAGATGCACATGATCGACCAGGGTGGCAACGCTAGCATGGGCCTCAATCAGATTGTCGTTGAACTCGACCGGGTGGGAAGTGGTGTAGCGAATCCGCTCAATGCCGTCGATGTCGGCGACGTAGTGGATCAATTCGGCCAGATCCGCAATATCGCCCTCAATCGGCCCCCGATAGGCGTTCACGTTCTGGCCGAGCAGGTTAACCTCGCGTACCCCCTGGGCGGCGAGTTGTTCGACCTCGCGCAACAGATCGGCCACCGGACGGCTGACTTCCTCACCGCGCGTATAGGGCACCACGCAGAAGGTGCAATATTTGCTGCATCCCTCCATCACCGACACAAAGGCGCTCGGCCCCTGCGCGCCCGGTGGCGGCAGCCGGTCAAACTTCTCGATTTCCGGGAAACTGATATCGACCACCGGACCGGCGAGGCGTTGCCTGGCCCGGTTGACCATATCCGGCAGGCGATGCAGCGTCTGCGGCCCGAACACCAAATCGACAAAAGGCGCGCGCTCGGCCAGGGCCGCGCCCTCCTGGCTCGCCACGCAGCCGCCTACACCGATCAGCAGCTCCGGGTTACGCTGCTTCAACGGTCGCCAACGGCCCAACTGATCGAATACCTTGGCCTGCGCCTTGTCCCGTATGGAGCAGGTATTCAGCAAGATCAGATCGGCCTCGGCCGCCGTTGCCACCGGCTGGTAACCGTGACTTTCACGCAGCACATCCAGCATCCGCGCCGAGTCGTACTCGTTCATCTGGCAGCCGTGCGTTTGCACGAAAAGACGCTTGGGTGTACTGGTCGACACGGCGTTCCCTGTCTGCTCGATAGCGGGGCGCGCAATCTACTACAGTCTTGTACAAAAGTAGACGGCGCCATCCTTGCTCTCGTTGGAACAATCCCCCCACCCGCTAATTTACGACTTTACTTTTGCTGATACCCCGACCATTTGCATCATCGTCAATCCAAACAGACTCCCATACAGACGCAATGTGAGCGGGCGCTTGGGCGGCTCCGGCGGAAATGGCCGCTGTTAACGATTCAGGGTAGTTTACTTAGAATAGCCCGGGTTGAGCGGCGACGGCCTCGGTTACGAAGACAGATGAAATGCAACGTCGTAGCGGAGAAAAGGTTGCAAGCCCGCACCGTTGCACCTATATAGGCCCCCATGAGCGACAATCAAAATCACATCTACAAGGTGCTGTTCCACAGCATGGGCCAGATCTACGAAGTCTATGCCCACAATATCTACTCAAGCGATCTGTATGGCTTCATTGAAGTGGAGGACTACATCTTCGGCAAACGCACCAAGGTGGTCATCGACCCCGGCGAAGACAAACTCCGCACCGAATTCGAGGGCGTGCGGCGCAGCTTTATTCCAATGCATGCGGTGATACGCATCGACGAGGTGGAAAAGGAGGGCACCGCCAAGGTCACCGAAACCACCACCGGCAACGTCACGCCCTTCCCCATGCCGGTTCCCGGCAATCGGGGCAAGAAGTAGGGTAGCGTCGCGGTTTGCGTCGGGCACCGCCACCGGCAGCATCCAAACACAGGCAATGCAAACGGGTTCCGAGACCAGGAATAGCAAATGTCGGCAATGATTATCGTGGGTGCCGGCCACGCGGGTGGCCAAGCGGCAGCCAGCCTGCGGCAGGAAGGTTACGAGGGCGACATCATCATCATCGGTGATGAGCCGCACATTCCCTATCAGCGTCCGCCGCTATCCAAGCAGTATCTCGCGGGCGAGCATGGGCTGGAGCGCGTTTACCTGCGGCCAGAGAAATTCTACGCGGACCGCAACATCAGCATCCGCCCCGGTGTGCGTGTCGAGTCGATCGATCCGGCGACCCAAACCCTCCTTATCGCCGATGGCGACAGGCTCTCCTACGATAAGCTGCTGCTCGCCACCGGCAGCCGCCCACGGCAGTTGCGGCTGTCGGGCACCGACCTGCCCGGTGTGCATTATTTGCGTACCATTGCGGATGTGGACGGCATCCGCGCGGAACTGGCGGCGGGCGCCAAGGCCGTGGTGATTGGCGGCGGCTACATCGGTCTTGAGGTGGCCTCGGTCTGCATTGAGGCGGGCTTGGAGGTGCGCGTGCTGGAAATGGAAGACCGCATCCTGCAGCGCGTCACCACGCCAACCATGTCCGACTATTACCACCAACTGCACAGCGGCCGGGGTGTGTGTCTGCATACCGGAGCCAAGGTGACGGGCTGCGCGGGCGATGATCGTGTCCGCCGGGTGCTGTGCGGCGATACCGCCTTTGCCGCGGATCTCGTGATCGTCGGCATCGGTATCGTGCCCAACGTGGAACTGGCACAAAGCGCGGGGCTTGCTTGCGATAACGGCATCGTCGTCGACGACCATTGCCGAACCGCCGACCCCAACATCTACGCCGCCGGCGACTGCACCAATCATCCCAATCCCGTACTCGGCCGCCGCCTGCGCCTGGAATCGGTGCCAAACGCCATGGAACAGGCCCGCGTTGCCGCCGCCAACATCTGCGGGAAAGACAAAGTGTACGCCTCCGTACCCTGGTTCTGGTCCGATCAATATGACCTGAAATTGCAAATGGTCGGTTTTGCCGGAGACGGCGATACCGAGGTGTTGCGCGGCAACAAGGAAAACAACCGGTTCGCCCTCTTCCATCTGAAGGATGGCCGCATCGTCGCCGTGGATGCCGTCAACAGCCCCAAGGAATTCATGATCTGCCGGCGGCTCATCGGGCAAGCGGTCGAAGCACAGGCGTTGGCGAACCCGGCAACGGATTTGCAAACCCTGCTTTGAGTGACTCGCCGGTTTTGTTGCAATGTCGAACCTGTCCTATCGTGCGCCGCAACCGGAAACCGACAGAACAGCCGCGCGGATACGGATGAGCGCGCCAGTCATCCAGGCGCATGAGACGCTCGACCCGCGCTTGCGGGCACTGCTCGAACAACAACCCCAGCAAGCCAAAGACTTCATCTATTGCGCCACCTGCTCAGCGGTCATCGCGCGCCGCAACGACGGCATCGAGATTAACGGCAGCCATGACCATCGCTGCACCAATCCGTATGGCCTGGTATTCCACATCGGCTGTTTTCGGGAGGCGCTCGGCTGTGGCATCGTTGGTCCCGCCGTACCGGCGGACAGCTGGTTTATGGGGTTCCAATGGCGCATTGCCGCCTGCGGCGAATGCCAGCGCCATCTCGGCTGGTATTTCGAGCGCGTATCGCCCGGTACGGACGGCGGCTTTTTCTATGGGCTCATACTCGACCGGATTCAGTACGAATAGTGAACAACCCCAGCCAAGATCGGATTGCAGCGGCCAACTATCGAACGCTCACTGTCGACTGCTACGGCACACTCATTGATTGGGAGGGCGGCATTCTCGCCTACCTGCAACCCCTGTTTGAGAACCACGACATACACGTCATCGATGAGTTCGTGCTGGAATGCTACAGCCGTTTCGAGCCGGCGGCGCAAGACGCGGGCGGAAGCTATAGAACGGTGTTGGCCGGGGTTCTGCAACGTTTCGGCGAGCGCCTGGCTTTTATGCCCAAGCAAACCGAACTGCGGGGGTTTGCCAACAGTATCGAACACTGGCAACCGTTTCCCGATACGGTGGACGCACTCAAGATACTCGCCGAACATTTCGCTTTGGCGGTGGTCTCAAATATCGACGACGAGCTTTTCACCTTGTCGGCCAAGCACTTGCAAGTGCCCTTTCAGCACACGATCACGGCGGAGCAGGTGGGCGTCTACAAGCCCAACCCGGCCATGTTCGACGCCGCTCTCAAGCGTGTTGAGGGCCCGGTGTTGCATGTTGCACAAAGCCGCTTTCACGATATTGTTCCCGCCACCGCCGCCGGACTCGACACCGTTTGGATCAATCGTCCGTCGCTTGGCGCCGCCAAGCCCGTCGATGCCAAACCGACCTGGACATTCACCAGCCTCGCGGGGTTCGCCGCGGCCGTGGCTCATGGCGTACACCAAGATTGAGATCCGCAAGGAGGCGCTGCACTTCGCGGCGGCGCATTTCACGATATTCTCGGCGAGCGAGCGAGAAAACCTGCACGGCCACAACTTCGTGGTGGCGGCGGATGTGGCGGCGGATGTCGGGAACGAGGGGCTTGCATTCGACTACAACCTCATCAAAGCCGGTATTCAGGCGCTGTGCGATCAATTGGACGAGCACACCCTGCTGCCCGAACTGTCGCCCCACCTCAGCCTCGCCGAGGCGGACGGCTACACCGTCGCCCACTTCAACGGCGAACGCATCCCCTTTCTGGCGCGGGACGTGCTGACCCTGCCGGTAGCCAACATCACGGTCGAGGCATTGGCGGAATGGTTTGGCCGGGAGTTGCTACGCAACCCGGAAATTGCGGCGCTGAACCTACGCCAGCTAACCATCAAGGTTTCCTCCGGACCGGGGCAATGGGCCCATGCCAGCTTTCTGACCGGAAACCAGGATGCCGTTGTGCGGGCAGATGATCAACACGCACAAACGGGCAGCGAGTTGGGCGGCCCTGTTCCCCTTCCGGCGCAGGGCCAACTTTTCCTGCGGTACGAGAGGGTGTTGGACAAGCTTTAACGCGCCGGAAGGGGAACAGGGCCACCCAACTCTTCTGAATCGGATAGGTCGCCAAATATGGAACAAATTCCTACAACCGGAGTTGATTTGTAATGCACTGCGTTTTGATCACTGGCGCCAGCGCCGGCATTGGTCTGGAGACCGCGCAACGGTTCGTTGATGAGGGTTATGCGGTGGTCAATCTGTCGCGGCGGCCCTGCCCAATTGATGCCGTGCAACACATCGCCTGCGACCTCGCGGCCCCGGCATTCCTTGATGCCATCGCCGAGCGTTTGCGGCAAAGGCTCGCGGCAGCCGAGCGGCTTGTGCTTATTCACAACGCCGCGCGCTTTGTTAACGATAGTGCGGTGCAAACCGAGAGCGACAGCTTTCGCCAAACCCTGGAAATCAACCTGATCGCACCGAACACACTGAATGGATTTGCGAGCCCCTTCATGCAGCCGGGTTCGTCGATCCTCTATGTCGGCTCCACACTTGGCGAGAAGGCGGTGTCCAACAGCTTCTCCTATGTTGTCTCGAAACACGGCCTCATCGGTATGATGCGCGCCACCTGCCAAGACCTCGCCGGGCGGGGCATCCACACGGCCTGCATATCACCGGGGTTCACCGATACCGAAATGCTGCGCGTCCATGTGCCTGCACAAGCCATGGATGCGGTGCGTGGCCTGTCCGCCTATAACCGCCTCATCGAACCCGGCGAAATCGCTGAAACGCTGTTCTGGGCCGCCCAGAACCCGGTCATCAACGGCGCTGTCATCCCAGCCAACCTCGGCCAAGTGGAGCGGTAAAAGCGAGCACGGGCACCGACTCATGCCATCCTGAACTCCGGCTCGCATTAGTGGGCTCGGCGTACCACTCGGCAGCGAGCGGGCCTGCGGGGGCTTCCCTTGTGGCGCGTTCAGCCTGTTCCACCCCTTCTTTCGTATAGGCGGAAAAATTGTGCCCAGCGCCGCAAGGGAAGCCGCTCTTTCGGGAACCCGGCACTGTTGCGCCTAGGAGCCTGCGCCGTAGGAATTCGCGGCTGCAAAGCCGCTCTCATCCGCCCCGTCGCCCGCTCGATTTCGTTGAATATGGCTCGATATTCGCCTCAATCGACCGGCCGACGGGATGGCGATAGCGGCTTTTCGCTTTCGCGACTTCCGCAGGCAGAGGCTCCTAGCAGCCTTTGTGGCAGAAAGCTGGTGGGATAGGTCTTAGGAAGTCGCCTCTTCATTCGGACGCAGGCCCAGGTGGGGGCGTAGCCAGCGCACGGCCAAGTAAGCCGGGCCGGTATCGAAAGCCGCCACGGCGAGCTTGAAGACGTATCCGGAAGCGATGAAAACCAGCAGTTGCGGCCAAATCGGTTCATCGGCGGCAACCGGCAGTGCCTGGGCGTAGAAGTGGGTAATCAATACCACGGCGGTGGTGTCGAGCAATTGGCTAACCATGGTGGAAGCGTTGTTGCGCAGCCACAGGTGGCGCCCGCCGGTGAGTTTTTTCCAGAAGTGGAAAAGGCGCACATCGCAAAATTGTGCCGCTATATAGGCGATCATGGAGGCGGCCACCGCGCCGAACGCCAGTTGCTGCACCTCGTAAAACACCGGTAGCCGGCCCGCCGCATCGGTCGCCGGCCGGCCCGTTGCGGCATCAATCGGCTCAAACCCCGGCAAGGCACCGCCAAGCCAGAGCAGAAACACCACCCAAACATTCAGTAACAAGCCCATCCAGACCATGTCACGGGCGCGCTTTTCACCGTACAGTTCGCTAATCAGGTCAGTACAGAGGAAGGTGAGCGGATAAGGCAAAATGCCAACAGCGACAACCATGGGTATCGATAGACCGAAAACCGTAAATGAGAGGTCGATAAAACGGCTGATGCCGAGCACATTCAAGAGCGCCAACGAGCCCAAGAACAAGCCCGAGAGCACCAGAAAGACTCGTTGCCTGCGTTTTTCGTAGTTCGCAGTATTCACTTCGGGTCTTTTGCAATCATCGGTTTGGATTCACTGTGGGGCACACCCATAAGTAGCCGATCCTAAAGGCGGCCTTAGAACAATTTGGCAACGTCTTCCACCGATTCGCGCAAACGCTGCTCGGCGATACCGCCGATACGCAACCGGGTGACGATGATGTGGGTGACGCCCAGCGCCTCCCGGTATTCGTCCAGTTTCGCGGCCACATAGGCACGGTCGCCCACAATCGCCCAATCATCAACGCCCACTCTGTCATCTCGCAAGGGCCTGCCGGCAGCGGCGAGGCGTACCTTCAGTTCATCCACTTCACGGTGGCCGCGGCCGAGGAAGACGGTGCGCATAATGGGCCGCACCGCCACCTCACCGTGCCCCGCCGCCACGGCCGCCGCGCCGTGTGTGGCAAGATTGGCCTTTAGATCATCCAGCGATTCCATGGGCGAAGCGAGGTAGGGCAAACCCAGGCGCCCGGCCTGGGCAAGGGCCTTGGGGCCAAAGGCCGCAACCCAAATCGGTGGGTGCGGCCGCTGCACCGGCAAAGGTTCTAGCACCAGGCCCGCATCGCTCGTACCGGACGGCACGGATTCGCCAGACCAGGCACGCACCATCAGGCGCAAATTGTGCTCGAAGCGTTCGCGTTTTTCTCTCGGCGCCACGTCAAAGGCTCGCAACATCGCCGCGGCGTAGCCGCGCCCAACACCGAGGATGACCCGGCCATTCGATAAACAGTCCAGCACGGCAACCTGCTCGGCGGCTTGCAGCGGATTACGCAGGGGTACGAGGTAGGATGTGGTGCCCAGTTGCAACCGTTCGGTGCTCGACGCTACCGAGGCGAGCAACATCAGGGGGTCTGGAATCGCGTTCTCGACAAAATGGCTTTCCGGCAACCAATAGGACTCATAGCCCAAGGACTCGGCCACCCGCGCCTGGTCGGCAAGCGAGGCCGCCGACCGGTTGTTGAAATCCCAGGGGGTGAGGCCCCAATGTATCTTGCAAGACGGCATGTTGGTACCCGCTGAGGGGCTTAGTCCCGGTCAGCGGCCATTGGCCGGGTCGTCGTGCCGCAGCGCCAATATCATGACACCCAGGCTTGCCGCCACGGCGGCGGCGTGCCGGTGCATGGCGAAATCCTTATACAAGGGATCGCCGTCGAGCAGCACACATCGTTCCGCCTGACCGCACGGAAACCCTGTGCTGCGTCCAAAACGATTGCCCGCCGGGCCATAGGTGCCAAACCGGGCGGGGTTCTCGTGCGGTTGCCAGAATACTTCCCAGGTGACGGGCAACCCTTCGATCGCACTCTGTACGGATGCCAGGGTGTCACGGGCGGCGTTTTCGAGAACGGCATGATAGTCGCGCGCCGGTTGTAGAACCTCCACACAAGCCGGCGACACCAAAGCGGCAACGCCCTGCTCATCGACCGGATGCCGATCAAACCGATCCTGCAACGAAAACCGCCACCAGCGGTTGGCATACACCGGCACGGCGTGCGGCGGCGAGGTCACATCCTGGACATAGCCGACGATGCGGCCCAGGTGACGGTAGCGATCATTGACGGTTTCGGCGCGCGCCAAGCGCTCGACCACTTCGTCAAAGTGTTTATCAAAGCGTGTATCGATAACCCAGAGGATATCCCGGTCACCCGAACCGCTGCGGTCGTAGTAATTCCAGCGGAACATCCGTGTAAAGAGATTGGTATCCGCCTGCCTGGTGTTGGCCTTGGCAATGATGCGAACCTGTAGGGCATTGAGGCCGGGCAGTTCCGTTTCCGCTAGGCAACGGTTGAGTTGTTTGGCGGCAATGAACGTCAATTTCTGGTGAATTTCCGGTTCGTAGGCGAACGTTGACGATGCCGCTCCGCAAAGCATTGCGCTGGCTAAAATAACGGCGAGCCAATGGGTATAAGTACCCGCTCGCTTCGTTGCGGCCCCCGGCAATACGGTGGGGTATTGCTCTGCGGGCCGCGCCTCGCATCTAGCCTGCATATCTGACCGATTCCCTGTTGCGGGTGCCGATGCGCACGGCCAAGCGGGCCGACACCTCAGCGAATCGCAATGTAGCCGAAGCGGCCGGATCGATAGACTCGCAGTAGAATCTGCTTTGCATCGAGATTCGCCGCCTCGCGCAGATTCCGCAGGTCGCGAATCGACTGACGATTCGCGGCAACAATCACGTCTCCCGGGCGCAAGCCCGACCGCGCCGCGGCACTGCCGCCATCGACACCGGTAACCAGAACCCCGGCGCCGACTTCCTCCTGATCGCGAAAATTCTGTAACTCGGTACCGGCCAGACGTCGATCAATGCGGCGGCCACGCACTTTTTCAAGATCGTCCTCCTTGACGCTGAGCCTGAGTTCTTTGGCGCGCCCCGCCCGCAAAACCTCAAGGTCCACCTTGTCGCCGATGAAGATGGTGGCGGTTTGGCTCTTGAATTCATCCACGTTGTTGACCTCGCGGTCGCGCACCCTAGTGATGATATCGCCCGCTTCGATGCCAGCGGCCTCCGCCGAACTTTCCGGCATCACCTCCACCACCAAAACGCCTTCCCGATAGTCCACCTCAAAGGCTTCGGCCAATTGCGGTGCCAGATCCTGAACCACGACGCCCAAGTGCCCCCGCCGGACTTCACCGTGGTCGATCAGTTGGCCCATAACGGCGCGCACCATGTTGGAGGGAATGGCGAAACCGATGCCGACGTTGCCGCCGGCGGGCGTGAAAATCGCGGTATTGATGCCCACCAGCCGACCGTACAGATCGACCAGCGCGCCACCGGAGTTGCCGGGGTTGATGGACGCATCGGTCTGGATGAAATCTTCATAGCCCTCAATGCCGAGGCCGCTGCGGCCAAGAGCGCTAACGATGCCGCTGGTAACGGTCTGGTTGAGCCCGAAGGGGTTGCCGATGGCGACGACAAAATCGCCTACCCGCAGGCTGTCGGAATCGGCAAAACCGATTTCGGCCAGTTCACCCTCGTCCACCTTGAGCACGGCGAGATCGACTTGCGGGTCACTGCCCACCAGCGTCGCCGCCAATAACTGGCCGTTGGCGAGCGTCACGTCAATATTGTCGGCGCGCTGCACCACATGGTTGTTGGTAACGATATAACCGCGCTTGGCATCCACAACCACGCCACTGCCGGCGCTGCGCGTTTGCCGGTAACGCTGTTGGTTGGGCACATTGAAGAAGCGGCGAAAGAACGGATCTTCAAACAGCGGGTTGCGAACGGGCACCGTCGTGGAAGTGGCGATGTTCACCACGGCGGGATTAACCCGGTCGAGCATGGGGGCGAGCGTCGGCAGTTCCCGGCCACCCGGCAGTTCCAATGGCAGCGCCGAGTTTGCGGGCGCTGCCAAGGTCATAAGCAGGGTTAGCCCGCATATGGCACCAATGCTTTTGCCGGCGGGGGGTACCCCCTTGCGTTCCGGGGCTGAGTTCATGTTCATGCGCGGGGCAGGCCCCTCGCGCTCCCCGGCTGAAACCGTTTTCATACGAGGGGCAGGCCCCTCGCGCTCCCCGGCTGAAGGCTCCACGAAGGGGCTCTGGTGTCGTCCTGCCCGGTGGCGTGGGTGGGAGGCTGACTGAGGTTGCATGTCTAGTATCCGTTAGCTGTCGTCGAAATGGGGCCGCCCCCGACAATCCGATGTGAAATTAAGCCTAATCGCGATATGGCGACCATGCCCACCTTGCCCTCACAGTGGCTGGGCCCGGCACAATGCGGAACCTCGAATGGAGCGGGAAACGGGACTCGAACCCGCGACATCTTGCTTGGGAAGCAAGGGCTCTACCAACTGAGCTATTCCCGCTGGAAACCGCATCCGCGCACACCGCATCGAACCGGCCATGCGCTTAAGAGCAGCCCGCCACCCATTCTAAAACATTTTATGTTCGCAGTTGGGTCGCATTTTCAACCTGATAATCGGGAAACGGTCTATGATCGTGCCCTGGTCGAATGTTGGTGTGGCGATTTTGCGGCGTTCAAAAAGCCGAGCCCCGGGTAGTGTCGCCGTTTGAATTTTTCGACGGCGGGGCACCGCACCGCAACGAGCCGAGTGAGCGCAAGCGGCGCCGCTGGGAGCCTCTGGCTGCGATCGGGCTAAAGCTGTGCGCGAATGCGGGCCGCATGGTCGGCGAGTTCCGTGGCATCGGCCATGTTGCGCGCATGCGCAGGCGAGGCCAAGCCGCCTTGTCTGGGGATAATGTGGAAATGAATGTGAAAAACCGTCTGCCCGGCTTCGGCGCCATTGAGCTGGGCAATCATGATGCCCGGCGGATTAAAGGCCGCTCGCACCGCGCAAGCCACCCGTTTCGTCGCGATCATTAACTCGGATAACCCAGCGTCGCTCAACTCGAAAAGGTTTTCCGCGGGCTCTCGGGGAATAACCAAGGTATGTCCGGGTGCCTGGGGCATCAGGTCCATAAAAGCCAGGCAATGGTCCTCGTCAAGCACCCGATGGGCAGGCACCTCGCCACGCAAAATTTTGGCGAAGATATTATTCGGGTCGTAGGACATGGCCAGCGGACGACTCAGCCCAGCAAATCCGCCACGGCGCGCTTGGTCATTACCTTGACAAGATGGGCGCGATATTCAGCGGAAGCGTGTAAATCGCTATTGAATCTGGCGCTCGGCACGTCCAGGCCGTCCAACGCCGTCGGGTTGAAATTGATGTTAAGTGCCGCCTCGATGGCTTGGGCGCGAAAAGCGCAGGGGCCAGCCCCGGTGACACCGACGCGCACCCTGGTTTTTTGCGCAAACGCGGCTTCCCCATCACGCTTTTCGTGTGCGGCCGTTCCGGTGCCGGGCTGTGCCAAGGGCGCCCTGCCCCCGCCCGCATGCGATGCGTCCGCACCCGAGCGAGCACCGAACTCCGCAACCATCACGCCAACCACGGCATAGCGCGAGGCCGGGTTGGGGAACTTCCGGTAAGCCGCTCGAAGAGGTATTGGAAACTCAATTGCGGTGATGATTTCGCCAAGCTGCAAAGCGGTTTCAAACAGGTCTTTGAAAAAGTCGTCCCCGGCAATGCGGCGTTGGTTGGTGTGTACCGTAGCACCGAGCGCAACGACCGCGGCCGGATAATCTGCCGCCGGATCGCTGTTGGCAACCGAACCGCCAATGGTGCCGCATTGGCGCACTTGGGCATCGCCAATCTGTCCGGCGAGGCTCGCCAATGCGGGTATTGCCGAGCACACCGCCGCGGATTCCGCCACTGCCGCATGGCGCGTAAAGGCACCCAGCGTCAAGGTTTCATCGCCCACCGCAATGCCGTCCAATGCGGCGATGCCGGATAGGTCGATCAACGCCGAGGCTGTGGTGAGCCTTTGCCGGAGCGTGGGGATCAGGGTCTGACCACCGGAGATGTACAGGGGCTCCGCGGCGTCCGCATGGAGGGCGGCGGCTTCCGCCAGGGTGGCGGGTTTATGGTAATCGAACGAATGCATCTGTTTCCCTTAACCCGGGGGTTGAATGGAGCCCAATATCCGCCAGACCCGCTCCGGCGTTGCGGGCATGTCGATGTTGCGGCCACCGAGCGCATGGGTTACCGCATTGATGATCGCCGCCGGGGAACCGATCGCACCCGCCTCGCCGCATCCCTTGACACCGAGCGGATTGTGCGTACAGGGCGTAACGGTGGTATCGACCACGAAATCCGGCAGGTCGTCCGCCCGGGGCATTTGGTAATCCATGTAGGAGCCGGTTAGCAATTGTCCGTCGTCATCGTAGATGCCGTGCTCCATCAATGCTTGGCCAGCGCCTTGGGCGAGGCCGCCATGTACCTGACCATCCACGATCATCGGGTTGATGATGTGGCCGAAATCATCCACCGCAACGAAATTCACCAGTTCCACCACCCCGGTTTCTTCGTCGATCTCCACTTCGGCGATGTGGGTTCCGGCGGGATAGGTGAAGTTCTTGGGATCATAGAATGCCTTCTCGGAGAGCCCCGGCTCCAAATCCTCGGGATAGTCCGAGGGGACGTAGGACGCAAACGCCACCTCCTGAATAGTCGCCTGCTGATTGCCGCTTGAGAAGATGCCGTCATCGAAAGCAACGCTGTCGGCCGTTGTACTCATCATGTGCGCGGCGATTCTCTTGCCCTTGGCGATGATCTTGTCCGAGGCGACCATGAGCGCGGACCCCCCTACCGCGAGCGACCGCGAACCGTAGGTGCCCAAGCCGAAATCCAGACGGCCGGTATCGCCGTGGACAATCTCGATATCATCAAAGGGCACACCAAGCTTGTCGGACACCACCTGGGCGAAGGTGGTTTCGTGCCCTTGGCCGTGACTGTGGGAACCGGTAAACACCGTCACTGAACCGGTTGGATTGACGCGAACTTCGCCGCTCTCGTACAACCCAACCCCGGCACCGAGCGAGATGGCGAGTTGCGAGGGTGCGATACCGCAAGCCTCGATGTAGCAGGCAAGGCCGATGCCGCGGCGCTTACCCGCTGCCGCCGCCACGGCCCGGCGCCGCTCGAAAGCCGCGTAGTCCGCCAATTGCAGGGCCCGGTCGAGGCTGGCCTCGTAATCGCCCGTGTCGTAAACCAACGCCACCGGCGTTTCATAAGGAAAATCCTCGGGCTGAATCATGTTGATGCGCCGCAGTTCCGCCGGGTCGCGGCCGAGTTCCCGGGCGGCGGCCTCAACAATCCGTTCAACCACATAAGTGGCCTCGGGCCGGCCAGCACCCCGGTAGGCGTCCACCGGGCAAGTATTGGTGTAGACGCCAAGCGTCTCCACATGGATGTTTGGCGTCTTGTACTGGCCGGCAAGCAGGGTTCCATAAAGATAGGTCGGTACGGCCGAGCCGAATGTGGAGAGATAGGCACCCAAGTTGGCCGTTGTCTGTACTTTAAGCGCCATAAAACGGCCATCCTCGTCCAGACCAAGGGCCGCATGGGTGATGTGGTCGCGACCGTGGGCGTCGGTTAGGAAAGACTCATGGCGTTGGGCCGTCCATTTGATCGGCCGGCCGAGTTTGGCCGCCGCCCAGAGCACGGCCGTTTCCTCGGGGTAGATAAATATTTTCGAACCGAAACCACCACCCACATCGGGTGCGATGACCCGCAATTTGTGCTCCGGGGCGATTTGCACGAAGGCCGAGAGCACCAGCCGCTCCAAATGCGGGTTTTGCGAGCTGGTATAGAGGCTGTATTCGCCATTGGCCGAATCATGTGTGCCGACGGCGGCACGCGGTTCCATGGCGTTGGGAATCAGACGGTTGTTGATTAATTCAATCCGGGTCACATGGGCCGCCTTAGCCAGAGCGGCATCGGTGGCCTGCTCATCGCCGAGCGCCCAGTCGTAGGCCACGTTACTTGTCAGTGCCCCATGAATGGCCTGGGCGGCGGCGGCGGTGCCGGGGTCAACAACGGGTGTCAATTCAGTGAACTCGGTCATCACCAGATCAGCGCCCTGTTGCGCGGCGGCCGCTGTTTCGCCAACCACCAGCGCATAGGGTTCCCCCACATGGTTCACTTGGGTAACGGCAAGCGGCGGCCGCGGCGCGGACGCCATGTCGGAGCCATCCTTGGATTTCACCAGCCAGCCGCAGGGTAGATCGCCGAGCCCATCGGCGGCGGTGTCCTGCCCGGTATAGACCGCCAACACGCCGTCGAGCACCAGCGCTTCCCGAGCGTCGATAGCGCCGATGCGGGCACGGGCATAGGGCGACCTTAGGAAGACGGCGTGGGTTTGCCCGGGTTGATTGATATCGTCGGTATAGGTGCCGGAACCGGTGATGAACCGAACATCCTCGCGGCGCTTGACCGAGGCGCCAATACCAGTGCCTTCACTCATGATTGCTCCCGCATAGCTTCTTGAGCCTGAAGTACCGCCCTGACGATATTATGATAGCCGGTGCAGCGGCAGAGGTTACCGTCCAATCCCTCGCGTACCGCACGACCATCAAGGGCATCGTTGTGTTCGACCAAATCGATGGCCCGCATAATCATGCCGGGGGTGCAGAATCCGCATTGCAGCCCGTGGCAATCCCGAAACGCCACCTGCATGGGATGCAGGTGGCCGGGCGAGCCGATGCCTTCGATGGTGGTTACCGAGCGGCCATCCGCTTGAGCGGCAAGCAGGCCGCAAGCCTTCACCGCCCGCCCATCCAAGTGGACGGTGCAGGCCCCGCATTGGCTGGTATCGCAACCCACATGGGTACCGGTTAACCGCAAGTTATCCCGCAGCAGTTCCACCAGCAACGTATTCGGCGGCACGTCGAAATCCTGGGATCTACCGTTCACCGCTATTTTGATATTCATTCCGCCTCCTAAACCGGCAAGATTGCGCGGTCGATAACGTCAATGGGCAGCGGGTGCAGCCGCCATCTCGGCGACGAACGCCTTGAAAAAATCGTCCGCCATCTTGCGCGCCGCGCCGCCAATCAGGCGCGAGCCCACCTGCGCCAGCCGACCGCCGATGTTGGCGGTGGCCGCATAGCGAAGCAATGTGGTATCCGCTTGCGCGGTCAATTCAACATGCGCGCTGCCCTTGGCGAAACCGGCAGGGCCACCCTTAACGGCGATGTTGATGGTATAGCTGTTGGGGGGATTGATGTCAGACAGCTGTAGATTGGCGTTGAAGGTTGCGCTGACCGGTCCGACCCTGGCCTTCACGACCGCCGCATACTCGTCCTCGGCGCGCGCCTCCATGGACTGGCAGCCGTTGATGCAGCGGCCAAGCACCGCCGCATCGTTGAGCGCCCGCCAGACGACATCGCGTTTGGCCGGAATATGGTATTCGCCGGATTGTTCCACGCTAGCGCCCCTTGAACTCGGCAATCACCCCGGCGATGGACTCTTTGGCATCGCCGAATAACATGCGCGTGTTCTCGCCGAAAAATAGCGGATTGTCCACGCCGGAAAAACCGGAGGCCATGGAACGCTTCAGAACAAAGACGGTGCGGGCATGGTCTACGTTGATGATGGGCATTCCATAAATCGGGCTGTTTTCGTCTTCCCGCGCCGCCGGGTTTACTACATCGTTGGCACCGATGACCACCGCCACATCCATGTTGTCGATGCGCGGATTGATATCATCCATCTCGACGAGTTGATCGTAGGGCACATTGGCTTCCGCCAGCAACACGTTCATATGCCCCGGCATCCGTCCCGCAACGGGATGAATGGCGAATGAAACCTCGGCGCCGTTGTTCTCCAAAAGCTCACCGAGTTCGCGTACCACATGCTGCGCCTGGGCAACGGCCATGCCATAGCCCGGAACAAAGGTCACCGACGCCGCGGCTTCCAGGATCAAATAGGCGTCTTCCGTATCGATCGGCTGCACCTCGCCCTCCACCTTGGTCGCCGTTTTCACCGCGCCGAAACCGGAGAACAGCACATTGGCAAGCGAGCGGTTCATCGCCTTGCACATGATGTTGGTAAGAATGATGCCGGCCGCGCCCACCAGGGAGCCGGCGACGATGAGGATGTTGTTGTTGATGGCAAAACCGGCGGCACAGGCGGCCAGCCCCGAATAGGAGTTGAGCAGGGAGATCACCACCGGCATGTCCGCACCGCCAATAGGCATGACGGCCATGATGCCGAATAGGAAACTCAGCGCGATGACGGCATAAAGGTAGGGCGATGCGACGCCGGGCTCCAGGCAAAATAACAGGCCGCAAACGAGGAGCGCGGCGAGAATCAGGCCATTGACCAGGCGTTGCGCACCGAACACCACCGCCCGACTGGTCATCACTTCGGAAAGTTTGCCCCAGGCGACGATGCTGCCGGAAAAGGTGACGCCGCCAATGAGAATTGAGAGCAAAATCGTGATATCGGTAAAGGTCGTGTTGCCCGTGCCGTAAAGTGCCGACCAGCCCACCAATAGGCTGGCAATACCGCCGGAGCCGTTGAACAGCGCCACCATCTCGGGCATCGCCGTCATCGCCACCCGTTGGGCGGCCAAGGCACCGATGAGGGCACCCACCGCCGCCGCCGCCAAGATCCAGCGAAATTCGAGAATCTCCTGGGAGAACAGCGTCACCACCACGGCAATCAACATGCCCATGGACGACAGCAAGTTGCCGCGCACGGCGGTGGCGGGGGAACCGAGTTGCTTCAGGCCAAAGATGAAAAGCGCGGCGGCGACGATGTAGCAAACGTTAATGAATTCCAGGGTCACTACGCAACTCCCCCGTCAGCCGTTTGAGGGGCGAGCGCCGGGCTGCGGATAAATCCCCGGTGCCCGGTCACCGGCCGGCTCCCGGCTGATTCGAACTCGCCTTTTTACGGAACATGCCGAGCATCCGATTCGTCACCAAATAGCCGCCCACCACGTTGATGGTCGCGAAAGCGACGGCGAGCGCGCCGAGCCAGGTCGCCACCGGGGCAAGGCCCGCGCCAGCCGAGATCAGCGCACCGACAATGGCGATGCCCGATATGGCGTTTGCACCCGACATCAACGGCGTGTGCAGCGTTGCCGGCACCTTTGAGATCAACTCAAAGCCGAGGAAGATGGATAACATCAAGACAAGGGCAAGAAATACGGCTTCCATAATCGCGCTCCGTGGATGCTTAAAAATTCGGTAACGACTGTGGCCGCGTTGCGCCCCTCGCCAATGGCAACGGCCGTTGCCGGCGGGCCGGGCCGCGCCACGAACCGGGGGCGAACGCTGATGCGATGTATGAGGCTTGGCGGGACACTAGAGTTTCGCGATGGTCTCGTTGACAATCGCGCCGTCCCGGGCGATTACAGAACCCGCGACAATCTCATCGTCCGGGTCGAGTTTTAGGGTCTTTTCCTCCGCGTCCCAAAACGCCTCCAAGAGGTTGACGAGATTGGCCGAATACATGTCGCTGGCGTGTCGGCTGACAGCGGAGGGCAAATTGCCGAAGCCGACGATCTTGACGCCGCCGACATCGGCAACCTCGTTGAGCACCGAGCCTTCCACGTTGCCCCCGGATTCCACCGCCATGTCCACCACCACGCTGCCCGGCTGCATGGCTTGCACCATATCGGCAGTGACGATGCGCGGTGCCGGACGGCCGAATACCTGGGCGGTGGTGATAACGACGTCGGATTGGGCGATCACACGCTTTTGCCCCTCCTGCTGCAATGCAAGTTGTTCCGACGTTAGTTCCTTGGCATAACCCTGTTCGGTCTGGCCGATTTCACCCAAATCAATCGCCACGAATTTGGCGCCGAGCGAGCGCACCTGCTCGGCCACCACCGGGCGCGTATCGAAGGCTTCCACCCGGGCGCCGAGCCGCTTGGCGGTGGCAATGGCCTGCAAGCCCGCCACACCGGCACCAATGACAAAGACCCGAGAGGGCGCGATGGTACCGGCGGGCGTCATCATCATTGGGAAGATTTTGCGGCTGTGGTGGGCGGCAAGCACGACGGTCACATAGCCGGCCAAATTGGTCTGGGACGAAAGGGCGTCCATTTTTTGGGCTTTGGTGGTGCGCGGGATCATCTCCATGGAGATGAGGGTGACGCCCCGGGCGGCAAGCGCTTCCACTAGGGGTTTGGCGTTGAAGGGATCGAGAAAACTGATGTGGATGCAGCCGGATTTGAGCCGGGGCGTATCGGCAACATCCGGCTTGCGCACACGCAGCACGATATCCGCCGCGCCGAGCAAGGCCGAGCGGTCCCCGCGCACCGACGCGCCCACCGACTCGTATGCCGCGTCCGGATAGCCCGCCCCGGCCCCGACGCCGCCCGCCTCAATGGCAACGTCGAACCCTTGCGCAACCAGTTTCTTCACATCGGCCGGTACGAGCGCCACCCGCAGTTCGCCGGGCCAAGTTTCCTTGGGAATGGCAATAAGCATGAATCTTCCCGTTGATTGCCGGGGATTGACCTCCGGGATCAGCCGCAGGGCGAAGCCGGGGACTTTACAAGACGGGGTACCGATTGCATAGCATCACTTGACGCTTTCCTCTATGGGAACCCGCTTATGAGAATCCGCTCACCGCGGCGGCGCGGCGGTGCAACTGCCCGGGCGTCGTTGACGGCGGACGCGGCACAACCGGGGAACGATTCTTGAGCGGCGTCACCCCGGCCATGGCCTTGCGGAATAGATCGTCTTTCATCGGCATAACCACCACTCGGTCACTGATTTTTCCCGCGCGCCGGGTTACAGTCGTCATTCCCTTATTTCAGCGAGAAATAACCTTGTCGGCAACTTCGGGCGGACGCGGCAAAATCACCAATGGCTCGGCGGCGGTGGCGGTGATCGTCGCTTTCCTCGTCGGCGGCATTGGCAGCTTGGCGCTCCGCCCGACCGGGGGCGCCGATAGCGAAAGCGGGGGCGAGCAAGCCGCCACCGCTGGCGAACCGCAGCGCCGCATCCACTGGCGCTTGCCGCTTTCATTTCAGACCACCATGCCGGTCCTTGGCGACAACCCCGTCTACGTCATCAATATGCTGCGCAGGGCCAGCAACGGTGCCATCGACATGCGCCCTTTTGAACCCGGCGAAATAGTCCCCCCCTTCGCTATCAGCGAAGCGGTGCGCGATGGCAAGGTGGAGGCCGGCTATACCTGGCTTGGCTACGATCAGGGCCGCATGCCGGCAGCGGCATTGCTCGGTGCCGTGCCTTTTGGCATGGCGCCTTGGGAATACGCGGCCTGGTGGTTCGATGCCGGCGGCCGGGAACTGGGGCAAGCGCTGTACGCCAAGCAGAATGCCCACATTCTTTTCTGTGGCCTAACCGGCCCGGAAACCGCCGGTTGGTTCCGCGAGCCGGTACGCAGCCTGGCCGATCTGAGCGGGCTGAAAATTCGCTTTGCCGGTATCGGCGGCAAAGTGATCGAGCAGGCGGGCGCATCGGTCACCATGCTGCCGGGGGGCGAGATCTTTCAGGCATTGGAAAAAGGCGCGATCGATGCCTCGGAGTACGCCTTGCCCATCGTTGACCAGGCATTGGGATTCAATCGCGTGGCAACCTACAACTACTATCCCGGCTGGCACCAGCCCGCCACGGCCTCTCATTTGGTGGTGAACAGGGATGTCTGGCAACAAACCGCACCCGCTGATCGGGCGCTCATCGAGTTGGCCTGCACGGCGGGCGTGATCCGCAACCTGGCGCGCAGCGAGGCGCTGCAGGGCGCGGTAATCGCCGGTTTTCCCGAGCTTGGCGTCTCTGCGCAAACCCTGCCAAACGATGTGCTGCGCGAACTGCGGCGCATAACCGAAATCGTGCTCGCCGAGGAAGCCGAAAAAAATGCCGATTTCGCGACCATTCTCGCTTCACAAAACGGCTTTCGCGCCGACTACGCCCACTGGCGGGCGCGCGCCTATTTGCCCAGGGATTTCCGTGACTGATTCGGCACCGGGCGAACCCTCCCGCCGCGCGGTCTCTGTTGATTTGCCGCACACAAAGCTATCCCGCGCCATTGAGCCAATACTAAACAAAGTTGGCCAGTGGTCCGCCTGGCTGTGGCTCGTGCTCATGACCACCATCGTTATCAACGTGCTACTGCGCTATGCGTTTGGCGAGGGGCGCATCGAATTTGAGGAGATGCAATGGCATATCTATGCCACCGGCTTTCTGCTCGGGCTTGGCTATGCGCTCAAGGAAGATGCCCACATTCGTGTCGATGTATTGCACGAGCGCTTTTCCCCAACGCTTAAAGCCTGGATTGAACTCTATGGTTTGTTGCTGCTGTTGCTGCCCTTCGTGATGCTGGTCTTGATCTACAGCCTGCCCTTCGTGTACGTCAGTTTCGCCCTGGGCGAGGTTTCCGTCTCACCCGGCGGCTTGCCTTTGCGATGGGCAATCAAGGCGATGCTGCCGCTGGGTTTCCTGCTACTGTTGCTGGCGGCGCTGGCGCGCCTATCGCGTGTTTGGACGTTTCTGTTCCTGGCGCCCAGGCACGAAAACAACACCCAAGCCCGATAGACAGCCGCCATGGCTCCGAACGAAATACTCGCGCTCTGCATGTTCCTGAGCTTCATCGGGCTGGTGTTTACCGGCTTTCCGGTGGCGTGGATTCTCGGCGGACTGGCGGTTCTATTCACCGCTTTCGCCATCGTGCTGAATATCGATTTCCAAATGCCTTTCGCCATCGACTGGAATTACAGCTCGCTGGTGGTGGAGCGCTCGTGGAATGTGATGGAGAACTGGGTGATGGTGGCGCTACCCATGTTCATATTCATGGGTCTGATGCTCGACCGTTCCGGCATTGCGCGGGAACTGATGGTGAGTTTCTCGCGGCTGTTCGGCGGCATGCGCGGCGGGCTGGCGGTTACCGTCACGCTCATCGGCTTACTGCTGGCCGCCACCACCGGCATTATCGGGGCATCGGTGGTGCTGCTGGCCTTGCTCGGCCTGCCGGTGATGTTGCAGCAGGGATACGACCGATCCCTGGCATCGGGAACCGTTTGCGCCGTCGGCACACTCGGCATCCTGATTCCGCCCAGCATCATGCTGGTGCTGATGGCCGACCGCATGGCCATGAGCGTGGGCGATCTTTTTCTGGGTGCCGTCTTCCCCGGTGTTCTGCTTGGCGGACTCTATATCGCCTACCTCTTGATCTACGCCCAAATTCGCCCTGCCGCGGCCCCGGCGGGGCAACAGGAGGCCGTCGATTGGCAGGCCGTGCGCTCCCTATGCATGGCAATCATGCCGCCCGCGCTGCTTATTTTGGCGGTGCTTGGCAGTATCTTTTTCGGGCTGGCAACACCGACCGAAGCCGCGGGCGTGGGCGCGGCGGCAGCGATGCTGTTGGCCTTTCTCAAGCGGCAGCTCGACCGCGGCGTTGTCAAAAACGTGCTGGTGGAGACGACTCGCACCACCGCCTTTATTTTTGGGGTATTGCTCGGGGCTACCGCCTTTGCGCTCGTGTTGCGCGGTTTGGGTGGCGATGAATTGATCGAGCGCGCCTTGCTGAACCTGCCGTTTAGCCCGCCGGGGATCATCATCGCCATCCTCTTTGCCACCTTTCTACTGGGGTTCTTTCTCGATTGGATCGAGTTGACGCTCATCATTCTGCCGCTGGTATCGCCCGTGGTGGTCAGCCTCGGCTTCGACCCGGTTTGGTTCACGGTACTGTTCGCCGTTTGTCTGCAAACCAGCTTTCTGACACCGCCGGTGGGCTTTTCCATCTTCTATCTCAAGGGGGTGGCGCCGGCCGGGGTGGATGTGTACACCATCTATCGCGGCCTAATACCCTTTATTGCGCTGCAATTGATCGGGTTGGTCGTTATTTTCAACTGGCAGGAGATCGTGACTTGGTTGCCGGCCCAGGCATACCGATGAGGCGCATTGCCGTGCTCGCCTCCCACGGAGGTTCCATCCTGCAAGCCATCATGGATGCCTGCCGAGCGGGTGAACTGGCCGCCCAAGTTGTGCTGGTCATCGGCAACAACAGCGGTTCGCTGGCGTTGCGACGCGCGACTCAAGCCGGCATCCAAACATTGCATCTGAGCGGCAAAACAGACCCCGGGCCGGGGCAGCTGGACCTGGCGATACGCGATGCGCTCATCAATGCGCGAGCCGATTGGGTCATGCTCGCCGGTTATATGAAGAAACTGGGAAAGCACTCCCTGGCCGCGTTTCCAGGCCGCATCCTGAACACCCACCCCGCCTTATTGCCCAAACACGGCGGGCGCGGATTGTACGGGCGTAACGTGCATCAGGCTGTGCTCGACTCCGGAGCAACCGAATCCGGCGCAACGGTTCACTTCGTGGAGGGCGACTACGACACCGGCCCCGTCATCGCGCAAGTACGGGTACCGGTCCATCCCGACGATAACGTGGCGACCCTGGAGGCGCGCGTACAGGTCGCCGAGCGCCAACTGGTGGTCAATACCCTAAGCGAGCTGATCCGCAACTCGACAACCCTGGGGAATCTCTGATTAATTCCCCGGAACGGGGGATTGTGCGGGCTCGCCGCAACTCGCCGGGCACGAGTTCTTCCACAACCACGAGCGTCCCCACACCGCGTTGGACTGCCGTACCCCGAACGAGTATCTCGTCCACTTGGAAAGCATGTCGGAATCAACACGTCAAAGTTCCGAAATGTTATGAACCCCTACACAGCATTCTCAAAACCGCTATATTTTCACCCATGGAATGGAATCCTTGCTGCCGTATCGGCGGGAGGCGAAAAGATGACTGATCAGGCCCTCAACACGCCGAAAACGCTTTTCTACCTGGACCCTCCTTATGTTCATAACAGCCGGGGGGATTCGAGTGCTTACGGGCATGAAATGACCGACCAGGACCACCGCGACATGGCTGCCGCGCTGCAAAGCGTGAAGGGTCGGGCGGTGCTTTCAGGATACCGATGCGATCTTTACGACGAGCTGTTCGGCGATTGGCGCCGAGTGGATGCGCCGGAGAAAATCTGCAACTCCTCCAAGAGCATCAGGCGGGAATCATTGTGGATGAATTTCGATCCGGCTTCCGGCAGCAATGGCTTCGCCTGACCGGGAGCGCGCCAGAGGGATACTGAACCATCTGTGGCAGGAAGTTTCCGATGAAGACGGCAAAGCCGCGTGGCGCGACCACCTAAAGAGCATTCTTGACGGGACCGATTTCGGCTGACTTGTGCGTGATCTCGGGGGATCCCAGATGAGAGGCCCCCAGCCCAAACATGCGGTATTGTGGTTCATCGCCATGATGCTCGTTCAGCAGACCGGGCGAACTCGACGTGTCTGGCGTGAGTCTCCGCAGTCACGGGAATGGCAACCGTTGCTATCTTTGACTGGATCGCTTCCATCCTCTCGTGCGTCAGGCTTGGTCCTGATGGCGTACGAACGGAGAAGGCGATGTAGCGCCGCAACTCCCGCAGGCTCATGCAGACAACGCCTCGCATTCGCCAGCTAGTGAACCGCTTTGCCTTCTCTTCATGCTCTTCGAATCCTGCGAACTTCTCCTCCGTTTTCATCTCGGCCTCGCCCACGAATACGGCGACAGGCCGAATCTCCCTAGGATTAACGATGCCGAGTTTGACCAAGGCTTTTGCATGCCCTTCATTCTGCCGCAGCGGATTGTAGAAAGGGAACCGCCACGACTTGATGCCCATCATGCGGTACCAACGGCCCGCCGGCAATGTTTGCGTCCACCGTTGCTGCCCGGGACTTGCGAATATCCAACCGCCCATGTCCTTGGTCTCGATTACGAACACGCCGGCGGGCGAGATGAGGATGTGATCGATCTGTGCCGTCCCTCCCCCGGACGGAAGCAGCACGTCATTAAGCAGCGGCCAGTCCCGATAACGCCTCGCCAACACTGATCGGACCCGTTGCTCGCCGGCGTTTGCTGGCGGCGCGGGTTTCCGCAATGCCGCAGCGGATTTCGGTTCGGGCCGATGTGGTGCTTTTTTCGGTGAGCGGACTCCGGTATCAGGCGACGAAGTCGGAGTTTGGCGTTTGCGGCGGAACAGGAATAACAGTGCCGCTACAACGAGCGCTCCTCCCAGCGGCAATGCAGCATCCCAAGGGTCGGTCGCTTCGTTCCAGCCTGGAGCAACCGCCGCGTTATGGACGACGATTCTCTGGCCCGCCTGCACATAGTCCGCTTCTTCGATCCGATTCCATTCCTGCAATTGCTCGACAGTGACGCCGTACCGGATGGCAATCTCCGAAAGCGTTTCTCCCGGTTCGACGCGCACTGCTATTGTTTCGCTCATTGTCCGTGAGTGGTCGCTTGCCTCGGGATGTCGCTAACCGCCGCGCAACCATAACAGGGAACAAAGCGAAACGCCCCTCCGTCACGCCCGGTTCCAGTCCCACATGTGTCTGAACCCGCACACTAATTTGTCATGAATTAGTAGAAAATTGATATTTGGCTTGCCTTCCAGCCCAGATATATTCTCAATGAAGCTGCCTTCTCCGCTGCCTTTCCTGAGCGGCTTGGATTCCCATGAGCAGGTAAGCAAAATCCTGAATCTGGTCTCATCCGGAATGGGGAATATCCCGGATGACCGATATGTGCATTGGTCAAAACTGAAACACATGCAGCCGCCTGAGGGGGTATCCAATGAAGAATGGTGGCGGGCAAGGATTTGATCGCAAGGGCTTCGATAAGATACGAGCTTCCGCTTGTTGATAAGAACGGATGCCAATTTTCGTTCAGCGACTCAGGGTATCTGAACCGGATGCTTCACCAGATTGAAAATTCCGCTTTTGTGAGTGATGCCAGCCGAATTAAATCCGTTCAATCCACGGGGTAGAGTCGCGGGAACCACCGTTCCACGACATTGAGCGGGAAGCCTAGGCGCACGGAAGCGCGTGGGCCCTTGGAAACCAGCATGTGCGGGTTCAGACACATGTGGGACTGGGATCGGGTTGATCTGAGCGCGCTAGCCTGAATCAAAATACTAATTTGACATTAATTAGTATTTTATTTACATTGGGCGCCACGAGTTACTAATTTGATATGAATTAGTAGCAAATTGATATTTGGCTTGCCTTCCAGTCTAGGTTTATTCTCAATGAAGCTGCCTTCTCCGCTGCCTTCCCTGAGCGGCTTGGATTCCCATGAGCAGGTAAGGAAAATCCTGAATCTGGTCTCATCCGGAGTGGGAAATATCCCGAATGACCGATATGCGCATTGGTCAAAACTGAAGCACATGCAGCCACCTGAGGGGATATCCAATGAAGAATGGTGGCTGGCAATAAAGTTCGCAAGGGCTTCGATAAGACACGAGCTTCCGCTTGTTGACAAGAACGGATATCGATTTTCGTTCAGCGACTCAGGGTATCTGAATCGGATGCTTCACCAGATCGACCGCGATGCCAGCGGTCGTATCGAATTGCCGGTCGACGTTGTGAATCCGCAATCGCGGAATCGCTACCTAGTGAGCTCGCTGATCGAAGAAGCGATTACCTCAAGTCAACTGGAGGGTGCTGCCACAACCCGCCGCGTCGCCAAGGAGATGTTGCGAACCGGTCGCAAACCGCAGACCAAAAGCGAAAGGATGATTGCCAACAATTACCGCGCCATGGAGTTCCTCCGAGAACTCGGCGGGGACAGTTTATCCATGTCCTTGCTGCTGGAGCTGCAGAGCATCCTCGTCGAGGGCACGACGAACGATGCGGGCATTGCGGGACGGTTCAGGCAAGCCGAGGATGAGGTGCTTGTTATCGACAGCCGGGACAACGAGGTGCTGCATATTCCGCCCAATGCCGCCCATCTCGAAGAACGTCTGAATAACCTTTTCCGTTTTGCCAATCATACGGACGACGCCTCGTTCATTCATCCTGTGATTAAGGCCGTGCTCCTGCACTTCATGATCGGTTACGAGCACCCGTTTGTTGACGGCAACGGGCGGACCGCTCGCGCTCTTTTCTACTGGGCCATGGCGCGCGCCGGGTACTGGATGGCGGAGTACCTTTCAATCTCGACCATTATTCGCAAAGCGCCAGCGCAGTACGCGAGGTCGTATATTTTTTCGGAAACCGATGACAATGACGCCACCTATTTCATTGACTACAACCTTCGCGTCATTCTTGGCGCGATTGAGCGGCTCCACAAGTACCTGGCGCGAAAATCAAAAGAAATTTCCGAGGTTCAGCGCCTTCTTGCCGGATCGGCGCTGACAACCATTCTTAACCACCGACAGATGGCGCTATTGATTTCCGCGCGAAAGCAACCCGATCAGCTATATACGATCCGCAGCCACCGGACTTCACACAACGTAACCTATCAAACGGCTCGAACCGATCTGCTTAAGCTCGCTGACCTCGGTTTGCTGCAAATGACCAAACGCGGTCGCTCATTTATCTTCCGTCCGGCGGAAAATACCGAAGAGCGACTGCAGCACCTGGGCTAATCCTGAATTGCCTTATCCTCTCCATGTCCATTGACCACCATTCCCAAAACCGCTAAATTTCGCTCCATGGAATGGGATCCTTGATGCCGTATCGGCGGGAGGCGAAAAGATGACTGATCAAGCCCTCATCACGCCGAATCTATGGGACCCCTCGCCAGCCGAAGCGCCCCGGGGGCAGCGCGAGACACGCCGTCTCATCGGCAACGCCGCAAGGCGCCGCAAGAAGATGATTGCCTTCGGGTGGTACGGGGGCAAGTATGTGCATCTGGACTTCATCCTGCCCCATCTTCCCGCCGATGCCGAGCATTTTTGCGATGTTTACGGCGGGTCTGCGGCAGTTCTCATCAACCGCGTGCCGGCAAAGGTGGAAACCTACAACGATCTCGACACGGAACTGGTCAATTTCTTCGCCGTTTTGCGCGACCAGCCCGACGATCTGATTCGTGGCATCGGGCTGACGCCGTTCTCGCGAGAAGAACTCGTCAAGACATGCGGCTCATCGGAGAATTTGTCGTCTCTTGAACGCGCCCGGCGGTTCTACGTTCGAGCCCGGCAGACTCGCACGGGGCTGGCTCAAACCAGCAGTGAAGGCCGCTGGGCTCACTGCGTCCTGACTTCCAGAGCCGGCATGGCTGGCGCTGTTTCCCGTTGGCTGGGGGCGGTCGAAGGGCTGCCGGAAATCGCGCAAAGATTGCAGCGAGTGCAGATCGAGAACGCTCCCGCCTTGGAAGTTGTCCAACGCTACGACACGCCGAAAACGCTTTTCTACCTGGACCCTCCTTATGTTCATAACAGCCGAGGGGATTCGAGTGCTTACGGGCATGAAATGACCGACCGGGACCACCGCGACATGGCTGCCGCGCTGCAAAGCGTGAAGGGTCGGGCGGTGCTTTCAGGATACCGATGCGATCTTTACGACGAGCTGTTCGGCGATTGGCGCCGAGTGGATGCGCCGGAGAAAATCTGCAACTCCTCCAAGAGCATCAGGCGGGAATCATTGTGGATGAATTTCGATCCGGCTTCCGGCAGCAATGGCTTCGCCTGACCGGGAGCGCGCCAGAGGGATACTGAACCATCTGTGGCAGGAAGTTTCCGATGAAGACGGCAAAGCCTGTTCCCGCGAAGTCAGCCCCGCGGTTCGCGTAAACATCGCGGAATTGCTGAGTTCGGAAGCCGTTTCCTTCGCCTATAGCTCGCCGACGCAATTGCTCGGCAAAGCCACTCACCCGGAGCTTGACTGCCTTTGTCTTCAGCGCGGCGAAAACGAAGAATCCCAATGGGACCCGAGGAGTTTCGCCGCTAGTGTTGTCGTTCCGTGGGTGGACGATAACGAGCATGTTTTGGGGACCAGCAAGGATCCTTACGTAAGCAATCCGCTGCGGCAGGCCCGCGTCGTGCCGAATCCTCCGAATGTGCGCACAAACACGCTGCCGCTCTGGCAAGCACTCCATGAAGTTCTGAGTGATATCGAAGCACGGAATGACCCAAACTACACATTGGCTGTGCTTCGGGAGGTGCTTCGCCAGACCCATGAGATTCTCAAGAGTCGTCAATTCAACTACCCGAAACTAACGCGCGTCAGCTTGGAGCAAACGCTATTGCTTGTTCGGCGGCTGCTAGAAGCCTCACGCGAAGGCGAGCACGGGATGTCGCTAGCGGCCGCGCTGTTCAAAGTAATCGGGCGGCGATTTGGCCTATGGGACGAAGTGCGTCGGCAAGCCCGGCGAAAATGCCGTCTTGTTCAGACCTTCCCCAGTATGCTGAACCAATGTGGCAACGCTTCATTGACAGCGGTCCAATGCGGGCGAGACGCTACGAATTCAGCAGCCGCAAGGCCGCCTCGTGTACGCGGGCATCGCCGGCCGCGACGATCGCACCACCCATTGAGGGATCGGTTCCAGCCCAGGTGGTAATGACCCCGCCAGCCCCGCGCACAATGGGAATTAAGGCCTGAATATCGTAGGGTGCCAGCGGCGACTCAACCACCAAATCGATGCAGCCCATCGCTAAGAGAACGTAGTTGTAGCTATCACCGCCATAGCGGGTGAGACGCACACGCTCATCGACACGCTTGAACGCCGCCCACTCGGTGCCCAGAGCGAACATATCCGGTGCCGTGGCGGCCAGTACGGCGGCGCCCAAATCGGCACAGGGGCGCACCCGCAGCGCGCGCTCCGTATCGCCCTTGCGGTAAAACGCCGCCGCGCCGTTACCAAAAAACGTCTCGCCCACGAAGGGCTGGCGCATCAGGCCCAACACCGGCGTCTGGCCATCAAAAAGTGCAATCAGCACACCCCAATGCAACATGCCGGTTACGAAGCCCCGCGTACCGTCTATGGGGTCGATAACCCAGGTGAGGCCATTGCCCTCCACAAACCCAAATTCCTCTCCGTAAATACCGTGGTCCGGACAAACTGTGCCGATCTGCTCACGGATGATTCTTTCGACAGCGCGGTCGGCCTCGGTAACCGGGTCGAATGCCCGGTTGGGATCGGCGCTGTTCTTGTCGAGAACCTCGGTGCCGGCACGAAAAAAAGACAGCGCCGCCGCGCCGGCACGTTCCGCCGCCCGCAAGGCCATCGCCAGATAGCGCTGCTGTTCGGCTGCGGAGACCGGGATTTTTGGGGAATAGGTCAGCATGGCTTTGCATCGGTTGAGGTCCGCAACATTATCGCTCATAGCAACCGGGCGTGCGCACAATTAAGGTGGTGTTGGCCTGTGCTAGACTGTCGGCGACACGTCCGAGGCATGAGCTCCGGCCGCCGCTTCAACGCGCGTGGCGGAATCGCGCCGTCACAACAAACGCAATAGCCGATGCCACACCAAGGGCCGCAATCGGCGCTTGCATCGCGGCTTCGTTAAGTAAGATATCTATGGCGCAACGAGACCTAACCCAGGGTTCCGTACCCCTGTCGCTGTTCAAGCTGACGGCCCCGATGACCCTGGGCATTGCCGCAACCATCCTCGTGCAGACCTTGGAGATGGGGTTCATCGGGCAACTGGGCACCGAATACGTGGCGGCGATGACCTTCACGTTTCCATTGACCATGCTCTTGTCGAGCATCGCCCTAGGCATTGGCATCGGCGCCTCATCCATCATCGCCCGCAGTGTCGGCAGCGGCGATCAGAGCGATGTTCGGCGGCTCGGCACCCACAGCATATTGCTGGTGGGCATCGGCATGACGGCACTGGCTTGCATCGGCTGGGCAACCATTGATCCGGTCTTCCTAGCACTCGGCGCCCCGCCGCAAATGCTGCCGCTCCTACACAGCTACTTGGATATCTACTATCCGGGGGCCGTGCTGTTCGCCACCACCATGATGGCCAGTAGCGTTATGCGGGCGGCGGGCAACGCCAACATTCCGGGTTTGGTGATGACACTTGGCGCCGTAGCGCACCTTGCCATCGATCCGATTCTGATCTTCGGTTGGTTCGGGCTGCCCCGGCTCGAACTGGCCGGCGCGGCCATCGCCATGACGTTCACCCGCGCCCTCTGCACCCTGGTGTTATTCCATTACATCTACCGCAGCGGGTTGATTCAGACGACGGCGATCTTCGGCTGCTTTTGGCACTCGGTACGGCGCATTTTGCCCATCGGCCTGCCGGCCATGGCCACACAGATGATCGGCCCGGTATCGGCGGCAATCATCACCCGGCTACTGGCCGGGTACGGCGAAACAGTGATTGCCGGTTTTGGCGTGGCATCCCGCATCGAAATCACCACCGTCATTGCCCTATTCGCGCTGTCCGGCAGCATCGGGCCCTTTGTCGGCCAAAACTGGGGTGCCAACCGCCCCGAGCGTGTGCGCAGGGGGGTCAACGCCGCCTATCTGTTCTGTTTGGGTTGGGGGTTTTTCGGCGCGGTGATGCTATTTTGGTTCGGTGCCAACATCGCCGCCTGGATAGACAATGATGCGGGTGTGGTCGCGGTGGCGGCGTTCTATCTGGCCTTGGTGCCTTGGAGCCACGGTCTGTGGGGTATGTTGATGATGGCGTCCGCCTCGTTCAATGGCCTTGGCAAGCCGATTCCCTCAACGCTGATGTCTTTCACCAGGATGTTCCTGTTGAACATACCACTCGCCATGCTTTTCGACGAACTCTGGGGATACCGGGGAATTTTCCTCGCCACGGCGGCGACCAACTGTCTGATGGGAGCCGCCGGATACCTTTGGTTTCGGCACAGGTTTTTCCGTATCTCCAGCAAGACCCAAGCATGAATGGGTCGGACCAGGCTCCTAGCCCGCCTTGGTGGCGATATCGCCAACGCGAATGGTTCCCGACTGCACCACTTTGGCGTTGATGCCGCGCAGATTCAGCCGCCGCCCCTGTTGAGAATTGACAAATCGGGTTGCATCGAGGCCGTAGCGGGCGCTGAATTTCCGGCAGCCGGTGTGCGGCACCTCCGTCACCTCGATCAGGGCCTCGCCGATTCTGAGCCGGGTACCTGAGGGTAGGTTTGCATCGCCAAGGTCGAGATCGACATAAAGCTGGTCACCCGCCAGCGGCCAACGTTCCCGCCCTTGGGCCACGAGTGCGGTGACGCGGGAATTCATCACATTGAGCTGCATGTCAAGGTGCAGCTTGGCATCCTTGCCGGTACCCCGGGTGGCCCAGTTATCGCCAATGAGACCTTGGTCGCAATCGAGCCAGCCCTCATCAAGAACTTCGCGTTCATTGGTGCGCGGGCGACGCACAATCATTTCCAAAACGCCTTTATCGGTAGGTGAGGCTTGGATATGGGCCAAACCCGCCTCAAGTTCTTCCTTGGTCAAATGTTTCACGCGACGACGCTCCAAATCGCTGATGCGGACTCGGATGATATTAGGGCATTGCATTGGCAACGGCTAATGGGGTACTAGTAGCAGCCCCGTTTCGACCCGTAGCAAAAAATGAGCCCGCTCGCTTTCCTTTCCGCCACCGATATCGCTGCCCGCATCCGCAACAAACAACTCGGTTGCGAGGAAATTCTGCGCCACTATCTCGACCGGGTTGATCGCTACAACGGCACGTTGAACGCGGTGGTGGTGGATATTCGTGACGCCGCGCTTGCCCAAGCGCGGGCGGCGGACAAAGCGGTTGCCGCGGGCGATGCTCTGGGCCCGCTGCACGGTGTGCCAATGACGGTTAAGGAGTCGTACAACCTCAGCGGCACGCCAACCACCTGGGGAAATCCCGACTGGCGAGACAACATTGCCCGGGAGGACGCGGAGGCCGTGAAGAAGTTGAAACGGGCGGGTTCGGTCATTTTCGGCAAAACCAACGTACCGCTGATGCTTGCCGACTTCCAAAGCTATAACGCCGTCTACGGTACCACCAACAACCCCTATGACCACAGCCGTGGGCCGGGCGGCTCGTCCGGTGGGTCGGCCGCCGCCCTGGCCGCGGGCCTTACCGGCCTTGAAGCCGGCTCCGACATCGGTGGCTCCATCCGCAACCCCGCCCATTATTGCGGCGTTTTCGGGCACAAGCCCACCTGGAATTTACTCTGGATGCGCGGACATTCGCCGCCGGGGGACTTCCGCGGCACATCCGACATCTCGGTTATCGGCCCCCTGGCGCGCTCGGCAAGCGATTTGGCAACCGCCCTAGACCTCCTGGCCGGACCGGACGACATCATGGCGCGGGGCTACCGGCTGCACCTGCCGGGCTTGGGCGGACGCACGCTCAAGGATTTGAAAGTCGCGGTTTGGGCGGACGATGACCGCGCTCCGGTGAATGCCGATGTGCGCGCCCAGGTTTTGCAAGTGGCGGCGGCATTTCGAGATGGCGGCGCCACCGTTGATGAGCAGGCGCGGCCCGGCTTTGATGCGGAACTAAGCCATGCAACCTATGGCGTACTTCTGCAAGCCACCATGGCGGCGCGTATGCCCGATGCGGAGTATGAGTCGCTGCGTCAATACGTCGCCGATCTTGACCCGAATGACAACAGCGACACCGCCCGTGTCTTCCGAGCCCAGTTGGCCTCTTTCAAAACCTGGAAGCAAAACGACGAACAGCGTGCAAAAATGCGCTGGCAGTGGCATGAGTTCTTTAAGGAATACGACCTCGTACTCATGCCGGCCATGTGTACCGCTGCATTCCAACACGACCACCGGCCTTTCGGGCAACGCACACTCGCCGTGAACGGCGAGCCGCGCCCCTATTTCGAGCAGATTTTTTGGGCTGGCCTGGTCAGCCTCAGCTACCTGCCCGCAACCGTGCTGCCCGCCGGCCGCAACGATCAGGGTTTGCCCATTGGGGTGCAAATCGTCGGGCCGGAATACGCCGACCGAATCACGATAGAAACGGCTAAGCTTATGGAAGTTGCGGGATTTAACTTCACCCCACCACCGAACTACACCGATTGAGGGGCTTAGGAGCCTCTGCCTGCGGAGGTCGCGAAAGCGAAAAGGCGCTATCGTCGCTCGCGTCCTGAGCTCGAATCATGCAGCGACTCGATATTTTGCCTAATGCGTTGGTCGAGCAGCCGGTCCGCCGCATTCGATGCTGGAATGGCCAGGGCCCGCTCGAACAGCTTCAGGGCACGCTCGCGGTTCTTGCGTTTATGCAAATTCAACTGGCCGCGGCCATATTCGTAAACCACCTCCTTGACATCCGGTGCGAGCTCAATGGCCCGTTCAAAGTGCTCTCTGGCTTTTTTCCCGGACGCCCCGAAAAGCGCACGGGCCATGAAGCGGCCTTCGTTGATGGCTTCCGCATGCCAAGCGCCCAGGGTGGTGTGCGCCACGGCCAAGCTCGGCTCAAGCGCGAGAGCGGTTTCGAGTAATTCGCGAACCTGGCCAATGAGCCCGCTGCCTAACACCTTCATCGCGCCCACTTGCCTAATGTAGCGGCCGATGGCTTGCGACCAGTAAACCAGGCTTTGCGCGTCTTCCGGGGCCAAGCGGGCCGCCCGCCCGCCAAGCCCCATCGCCCGTTCGTAGACCGCCAGCTTGTCGTCCTCGGCGGCATGATAATAGGCGTGATAGACCAGAGACCGATTGGCAAGCGTGAGCGCCTCCGGTGTGCCCAGGGCTTCGCCGAGTTCAGCCGCCTCGACAAAACGGCCTTCGTTATAGGCGGTACGCACGGCGGCGAGCGGCTCGGTGCAAGCCGGATGCGCCAAGCAGTTCAGCACCAGCCCCAAGGCGGCCATCATCAGGAGGTTTCGATGCACAATCCGTCTCCGTTACAGGAGTAGGCGATGACATTGGCGAGGTAGCATCGGCCTTGCATTCTCTGATAGCGTGGCAATCTAAGCCATGCCTAACGAGTCAACAACCGCCGTCGCCCACCCCAACATCGCACTTTTGAAGTATTGGGGCAAACAGGACGCGCCCGGCAACCTGCCGGCGGCACCGTCGCTGTCGATCACCCTGGATACATTGACCACCACCACCCGGGTTGCGGACGCGGCCGGGGATTCGATCGAGTTGAACGGCGAACCCGTCGAGGACCCGCAGATCGCCCGGACGCTCGCGGACTGGCGGCGGGATTATGAGATCCCACCACTGGCGATCAGCTCCGCAAACAACTTCCCCACCGCCGCCGGGCTGGCATCCTCCGCATCGGGTTTCGCCGCCCTGGCCACGGCCATCAACGCTCATTGCGGCCTCGGCCTGTCGCCCGCAAAACGCTCGGCCCTGGCCAGACGCGGTTCGGCTTCGGCGGCGCGTTCGGTGCATGGCGGTTTCTCCACCCTGGCCGAACCGGCCTGGTCCGCGGAACCATTGGTAACGGCGGAATTCTGGCCCCTCAGGGTGGTTATCGCCATCACCTCCACCACCCCCAAAACGGTGTCTTCCCGGCAAGGCATGGCGCTGTCCAAACGCACCTCGCCCTATTTCGATGCCTGGGTTTCCGCCAACACAAGCGCGTTCGCACCGATGCGGGAAGCCGTGCTGGAACGCAATTTCGGCCAACTCGCGGACATGGCCGAAGCCAGCTGTCTCGGCATGCATGCCCTGATGATGAGCAGCAAACCGGGGCTCATCTATTGGAACGCCTGCACCCTGAACTGCATAAACGCCATTCGTGCCATGCGCGCGGACGGGCACAACGTTTTTTTTACGGTGGACGCGGGACCCCAGGTGAAGGCTGTTTGCGAAGCCCGACAGGCGGACTCGGTGCGGCGGGTTTTAGCCGAGCAAGCCGGTGTGGTGGAAACCTTGGTTGTTGGCCTTGGCGACGGGGCACGTTTGGTCACCCCCGCCGTTGGGTCGCCATGAATTCGAGCAACGGCGTCATCGGCCGCCTGGCGGTTAGCGGATGATAAGAGCATGGGCACCCGGCAAGGTGGTCCTGTGGGGTGAGTACGCTGTTTTGGAGGGTGCGCCCGCCGCGGTGTTGGCGGTTGATCGCTATGCCTGCTGTAGCCTTGAAGACAGCGACCTTTGGCGGTTTTCGACGCGGGGGTTCAAGGCAGCGGATGCCGAGTTCGACGTTTTGCCCGCAACAGCGCCCACCGCGGCGGCGGCCCACCTACCCTGGCATGTGCTGCGCGACTTCCCGAATGCGCCGCCGCTGGCTCTGGGTCTCGACTCGGAAGCCTTTTATCGTTCGGGCACCAAGCTGGGCCTCGGTTCAAGCGCCGCACTTTGCGTTGCCTTGCAAGCCGCGCTGGCCGCACGACACGCATCGCCCGCGGATTTCGCACTGGCACTGGCCGCCCACCGCCGTATCCAAGGCGGCAAAGGCAGCGGCATCGACGTGGCGGCCAGTTGGCACGGCGGCTGCCTGCGCTTCCAGAACGGTAATGCACAACCACAGGCCAACCCGCTACGAAATTTCAGCTTCGTTTGGGTGGGCAAGCCCGCCCGCACGGGTGCCAAACTCGACCGTTTCGCGGCCTATCTCGCCCAAGGTGAACAGCACGCCCTGACCGCATTGGCCGACTGCTCGGAACGTCTGTTCGACAACCCCGGGGTTGACGAACTATACCGCTATACGGAGGCGTTAAAGGCGCTTGATGCCGCCGCCGACCTAGGCATCTACACGGCCCCGCATCGTGCCGCCGAACGCTTTGCGGATACGCGCGGACTATTCTACAAACCCTGCGGCGCCGGTGGCGGGGATGTCGGAATGATGGTCTCCACAACGCCGGAGCCCATTGCACTCAGCGCGAGTGAAGCGGCGGCGGCAGGGCTTGTGTTGCTGCCGCTAAAAGCCGCTTTGCGGGGGGTGCGTACCGAAGTGGCATCACCGTCGCCGACTAATCGCGGCAAACAGAGCCCGACAGAGCCAAGATGACAGGCCGCCTCGCCGCCGAGTTCATCGGCACCCTGCTACTACTGGCCACCGTTGTCGGCTCCGGGATCATGGGCGAGCGGCTGGCCGAGGGCAACGATGCCATCGCCCTGCTCGGTAACAGCATCGCTACCGGTGCCATGCTGGTCGTGTTGATTCTCGTGTTCGGGGGCATCAGCGGGGCACATTTCAATCCGGCGGTAACCTTGGCCTTCCTGTTGCGGGGAGATATTGCGCTGTGGGTCTCTATATCACGGCGGGCTATTGGTTCACGGCTTCCACATCGTTCGCGAACCCCGCCGTTACCATCGCCCGCTCGTTCACCGATACCTTCTCAGGGATTCAGCCGGTTCATGCGCCGGGCTTCATCCTGGCCCAATTGGTGGGAGCGGTCATTGCCACCTACCTCTTTCGATGGCTATTAGCCCGGTCTGTTCGTGACTAGGAGCCTCTGTCTGCGGAATTCGCGGCTGCAAATCCGCCCTCATCCGCCCCGTCGGCCGCTCGATTTCGTTGCATATGGCATGATATTCGCCTCAATCGACCGGCCGACGGAACGGCGATAGCGGATTTTCGCTTTCGCGACTTCCGAAGACCGAGGCTCCCAGGAGCCTGGGCTACTCGGCAGCGAGAGTATCCGTAGGCGTTCCCTTGCGGTGCCGGACACAACCTTCCTGCTTATACGAGAGGCGGAGGAACGAGCTGAACGCGCCCCAGGGGAACGCCTACGGACAGGCTCTTATCGCCCGCCGATCAGAGCCGGTAGGCCGCAACGGCACTGTCGTGGAATAGCCGGTTTTTCTCGTCTTCCGAGGCGTCCATCACCATCTTCTTGAACGCATTCCAAAGCACTGCGTAGGAACAGCTCGCCTTGTCCACCGGAAAGTTGCTTTCAAACATACAGCGCTCGGTGCCGAAGCAATCGATCGTGTGCCGGTAATAGCGCCCGCTGGCGGCGACGATCTCATCCGAGTTGGCCGGCAGGTCCCGTTTGTGAAAGCCAAAGCCATTGATCGGCATCAAGAGGCCGCCCAGTTTCGCATAGACGTTCTCGCATTGTGCCAATTCGGCAATGGCTGGCCGCCACTGTTGGTATATCTCCTCGCGCTGGTTTTTATAAGGGCCGATACCCAGGGGACCGCCAAAGTGGTCGAAGATAATAGTGGTGTCGGGAAAGGCGCGAGCGAGGTCGGTGAGTTCCGGGATTTGCGGATGGTACAACCACGCATCGAACGACAGACCGCGGGGTGCAAGTTGCGCGAATCCCTCCCGAAAGTGTTTGTCGAGCAACAGGTGACGCGAGGGATGGGTGTGGGAATTGCGCACATCCGGGCTCGGATCCCAACCGGCGGCGTGACGAATGCCCCGGAATCGGGGGCTGGCGGCCATGTGCGCGTCGAGCCCCTCCCCCACTGCGTTGCCGAGTGTCAAATCCGCACGGCCGACGATGCCGACGCAGGCGCGCAGGTCGCCATAGCCGCCACTGGCCGACATGGTCGCCACACCGTCGGCAAACTCGGTTTCACCGACCGGACGCAAGGCTTCGGGGCCGGCGGCGCGATACATGGCCAGGCACTCGATGAAGACGGTGCTAACGATGTTGTGGCCGGCGCCCGTATCGGCCAGTAACTCATCGAAGAGATAACGGCTATGCTCGTTGTCCCAAAGATGGTGGTGGGGGTCGCAAATCGGCCGATCCGGTTCGATGATGGGTTCTTGAACCTGTGCCAGCCATGCCGCCTGTTGCATCTCGTGCTCCGCTTGGTTGAGAACGGACAGTGTAACCAAAACGTCGCCGCCAACGGTTCCTAAACACGCACCCATCTGCCACCATGCGTCCTTTGCAGGCGATTGGAGCAGTCATGTATCCAGGCAAATGGGGTATCGAAACGCCGAACAAACCGGCGATCATTGACGCGGCGACCGACGACACCGTCACGCACGGCGAACTCAACGAGCGTTCCAATCGACTGGCGCAGCTACTCTGGGCACGCGGCTTGCGGCCCGGCGACCATGTCGCCCTGTTCATGGAAAACAACCTCCGTTACTTTGAAGTGGTTTGGGCGGCAATGCGCTCCGGCCTGTACCTAACCACCGTCAATCGCTATCTAACAGCGCCGGAAGCCGGTTACATCGCCGACAACTGCGAGGCGAAAGCGCTGATCGCTTCCCATCACCTGGCCACCGTGGCCGCGCAGCTATCTGCTCACGCACCCGGTTGCGAGTCCTGGTTGATGTGCGACGGCACCGTGGCGGGTTTCGAGTCCTACGAAGACGCGATTGCCGGTTATCCCGCCGAAAACCTAGCCGACGAACCGGCGGGCAACCTCATGCTCTACAGTTCCGGTACAACCGGGCGACCAAAGGGCATTCTGCGGCCCCTGACAGGGCTGAAAATCCACGAGGAAGCCGGCCTCGTGACCGGGCTGCAAAAGATGCTGTGGGGTTTTGACGAGACGACCATCTATCTCTCCCCGGCACCCCTGTATCACGCCGCGCCCATCTCTTTCTCAATGTCGGCATTGGCGCTGGGGGGCACCGTTGTCATGCTGCCGCGCTTCGATGCGCAGAGCGCCCTCAGAGCGATCGAGGCGTATCGGGTCACGCATAGTCAATGGGTGCCAACCATGTTTAGCCGCATGTTGAAACTGCCGGATGCGGAACGCCTGGCGTTCAACCTTGGTTCCCACAAGGTGGCGATTCATGCCGCCGCGCCTTGCCCGGAGGCGGTGAAGCGACAAATGTTCGACTGGTGGGGGCCAATTCTTTATGAGTACTACGGCGGCACGGAGGGAAACGGTTTCACCCATGCCGGACCCGACGACTGGCTTGCCCACCCGGGCACCGTCGGCAAGCCGCTCCTGGGTGTCATCCACATCTGCGACGACGAGGGCGTGGAATTGCCGACCGGCGAGGCGGGGCTGGTGTACTTCGAAATGCCGGAACTGCCCTTCCGCTATCACAAGGACGACGCTAAAACCCGCTCGGCCCAGCATCCCGGGCATCCCAACTGGACCACCTTGGGCGATGTGGGCTACGTCGATAAGGACGGCTTCCTGTACCTCACCGACCGCGCCACCTTCATGATTATCAGCGGTGGCGTGAATATTTATCCCCAAGAAATCGAAGATGCCCTCATCATGCACGACAAGGTGGCCGATATTGCCGTCATCGGCGTACCGGATGAGGAGATGGGCGAAGCGGTGAAGGCGGTTGTGCAACTCGCCGATGACGTGGCCGCAAGCGATGCGGTTGCCGATGAGCTGATGGCGTACACCCGGGAGCGTATCGCCCGCTACAAGTGCCCGAAGAGCATCGACTTTATCGACCAGCTACCCAGGCTACCGACCGGCAAACTCTACAAGCGGCTCATCAAAGACAATTACTGGGGCAAATCCGGATCGCGGGTCCTATGACCAATGGCGGCGACCAGTTCGCCGACGCGCAACTCGCCCGCACGGGTCTGGCCACCAATTTCCAGGAAGCGGCGCATGGCGTCCCGGGATTCTGCGTTGCGCAACAGGCACTGGAACAAATACGCCTCTTCACGCAACCCCTCCGCTAGTGGCAACTCCGCCGCATTGACCGATGCCTTGGCCAGCCGCACGGCCTCGATGGGAAATGAGGCAATGCGCCGGGCCAGCTGATCGACAAAGGGTGCAATCGCATCCGGCTCGAAAATACGGTTGAAATAACCCCAACGCTGCGCCGTTTCCGCATCAAGGTCGTCGGCGCCCAGAATGATCTCCATGGCGCGACCCCGCCCCACCAGCCTGGGCAATCGCTGGGTTCCGGTGCCGCCGGGCAGGATACCGAGCGGCACCTCCATTTGGTTGATGATCGTCTTGCCGCGCACACCGAAACGCATATCCAAGCTTGCCGCCAACTCGCTACCGCCGCCGCCCACACGCCCCTCAATTTGGGCAATCGCCACTTTGCCCATGGTGCGGAAGCGCTCGCACATGAGATGGAAGGGATGGAGTTCATCGGCGCGCCGCGCCTCACCCGCAATGGGAAACTCGAGGATCAGTTCAACATCGAAATGGGCGATGAAGAAATCCGGGTCGGCGCTCTTCAACACGATGACGGCCAGCTCCGGGTCCGCCTCCAACGCTTCCGCAAGCCGCAAAAACTCAACATAAAGCGCTTGGGTCATTATGTTGATTGGCGGGTTGTCGATGGTCACACAGGCAACGGGCCCCGTGATCTCGACATGCAATAACTCAAATTCATAAGCCATATTTTTAGACGCCGTATATTTCTGCCTGTGACCGCCACCGATTCACTTTGCGCAGGTCAGTCCCTCGCTCCGCGCCCCTCTCGCATCATCGAACGCTCAGAACCCTGCCAAAGTGGCAACTCCATGGTCTTTCCCACTTGGCCGGGTAGCGACACTCCCAACTCCATCGACAAAACGTCGAGATTAAGAATCCCGAGTACATCTGCAGTAATTGGTCGCTTTGCATCCCAAAATATAACGGAATCAAAGAACCCCCTGGCCGCTTGAGAGTTCAACAACTTTAGTAGGTCTCGCGCCTCTTCCTTAGAAATCGTCAAATATCCTAACTCAGGAGGTTCTCGTAGTAGTTCTTCGGCAAGTTCAGCCGCTTCTATGTCATCTATCGGAAGATTTCGATCTCCCATAAAAGCAAGCAAATCGTCTGTATTACCATCTCTTTTGATTATTTCCCGAATACCACGAGTAGTCTGATAATCTGCTGTGCGTGAAGCATCCACCAACTAGTCTGCCGCGTCGTCGTGGTGTTGTCACCTTGGTTCCCACCGTTGCAGCCTTCGCGTGATCGCCAGTGCGAGCTGTTCGCGGCGCCCGCGCCGAGCAGCCGCCCGTGCGGCGGACGCCGTTAGCGGACGATCCGCTTGCACAGGTCGCCGACAGCGTCGGGCCGGCAGTGGGAAGGAGCACGGGGTTCCCGCCGACATTCGTATCTCGATGTTCCCCGATACCGGCTGGTATTGTGCATAATAGCCGGCCGGATTTAGGGAAGACTGTCACCTCATGCAAGCGCTCTACAAGACAATCACTGATCGCATCGACTCGCTCGCCGATACCCTGGTCGGCGTTTCTCATGCCATACATGCGCGGCCGGAGCTGGCCTTTGCGGAATTTCACGCCTGCGAATTGCTCTCCCGCACACTCGATGAGCACAACTTACCGGCCGAAACCGGCGTATTTACCTTGGCAACAGCTTTTGAGGCCGGGCTCAATGCGCATAGCACCGGGCCGACCGTGGCGTTACTGGCCGAATATGATGCGCTGCCGGGCATCGGCCATGCTTGCGGCCACAATTTGATTGCCACGGCGGCACTCGGCGCGACACTCGGCCTGCAAGCCGTACAAGAGCAATTGCCCGGGCGTGTGCGCCTGATCGGCACACCAGCCGAAGAAAAAGGCGGCGGCAAGGAACTAATGGCTCGCGCCGGGGCATTCGAGGGTGTTGATGCCGCTTTGATGATCCATCCCGCCGGTTTGAATCTGGCGACAATGCCTTGTATCTGCGTCGCGGAAGTCGAGGTCGTCTACCATGGGCGTTCCGCTCACGCCTCGGTTTCGCCACATCGGGGCATCAACGCACTCGACGGCCTGCTGCTCGCCTACCAATCAATCGCCAACCTCCGCCAGCATATTCGCGATGAGGAACGCATACACGGCATCATCACCGAGGGCGGACAAGCGCCCAACATTGTGCCGGAGCGCGCCGCCGGCGATTTTTATGTGCGCGCCGCCAACGAGTCGGCGCTCGCCAAACTAAAGCCCCGTGTACAGGCCTGCTTTGAAGCGGGTGCCAAGGGCAGCGGCTGCGAGGTCGAAATCAACTGGGCCAACGTGGATTATTTGGATCTGAATACCAATTGGCCGCTGGCCGATGTATTCCAAAAACACGGGGAAAACCTGGGCCGAGAGTTCCTCAACTGGCAAGAGCTGGGTGGCGCGGGCAGCACCGATATGGGCAACATCAGTCATCGCGTGCCCTCCATTCACCCGTTACTGGCGGCGGCACCGCGCGACGTGGTGATCCATAACCCGGAATTCGAAAAATGGGCGGGGTCGGCAATGGGCGATGCCGCCGCCCTTGACGGCGCCAAGCTACTGGCGATGACCGCAGCCGACTTCCTAACGGACGGAACCCTGCGCAACGCCAGCAAGGAAGCTTTCCAAATCGCCAAGGGTCTTGCCTAGGCGGGAGAGGCGGATGCCGCCAACGCCGCATGTGCGCAAGCTGACCAGCCCCGCTTGCTTGGCAATGTCGGCGGCGCGCTTTGGCTGAAACCTCGGGGTTGATGGCCCGCAAGGCTCGGCGCTGTAGCCGTTGATACTCGGCGGACGCTGTTGGATACTCGCGCCCTGATTCCCACGTTAACCCATACCCAAGGGGGAAATATGGCTATTGAGAAGTTTCCGGTGGAGGCGAGCCACATCATGATGTTCGCCCGCTCGGTCGCCGACGGCAATCCGATTTACTACGATGAGGAATATGCCGCGAACACGGAGCCGGGACGCATCATCGCACCACCCACCTTCGCCCAGTCGAGCGCCCAGTTCGACCCCGACTACTTCCTACGTCCCAAGATCGGCGAGCCCTGGTTTGGCTCCGGGAAAGAACCCACCGGCATCAAGCGAGGCGGTTCCGGCGGTGGCGGCGGTGGCGGCGGCTTGCACGCCGAGCAGCATTTCGAGTATCACCGCCATATCGGCCCCGGTGATGTGCTCAGCGCCACCGTCAGGGAAGGCAAGACCTGGGAGCGGGAAAGCAAGCGGGCCGGCAAGCTGGTCTTCAGCGAATCCATTACCGAATACCGGGACCAGAACGGCGAACTCGTCATTACCGCCCGCGGCGTGGGTGTGCGCACCGAACGCCCGGTTGACCGATAGGAGCAAAAACATGGCATTGAAAGCAAGCGAATTGAACGTTGGCGACACCTATTCGGAGTGTCTGGTTGAGGACCTCAAGCGCACACAACTCGTGCAGTACGCTGGTGCCTCAGGCGACTACAACCCGCTGCATACCGACGAGTTGTTCACCAAGGAAGTCGCCAAGTACCCTTCGGTTTTCGCCCACGGCATGCTGACCATGGGTATGACCGGCCGCATGTTGACCAACTATGTGGGCGATGGTCGGCTGACTAAATACGGTGTGCGCTTCACCAACCAAGTTTGGCCCGGCGATACGTTACATGCCACCGCCACCGTCGAAAGCGTTGGCGAGGAAGCCGGCGACAGGGTCGTCAATCTAGAAGTGGAAACCAAGAACCAAGACGGCCTGGTGGTGATTAAGGGGTATGCCGCGGCGCGTGTTGACGCCTAATGGGCATGATAATGAACAGCCTTGATGGTGAGCAGGGCCTGATGGAGGCGGCCAAGCAGTTCAATATGCTTGAGAGCACGTTGTTCAAGCATCGAACATTGACACTGTTTGGCGAGATTAGCCAGGTTGTCGCCAAGCGCACGGCGGAGAAGTTATTGAGTTTGTCCTACGAATCCGACGACCCCATCACCCTGTTCATCGGCTCGCCGGGCGGTCACGTCGAATCCGGCGACACCATCTTCGACATGATCGGTTTCATCAAACCCACGGTTCGGGTGGTTGGCACCGGTTGGGTGGGCAGCATCGCCACCCATATCTACCTGGCACCGGAGCGCAAAAATAGGTTTTGTCTACCGAATACTCGCTTTCTGATTCACCAGCCTGCTGGTGGCTTCGGCGGCGATGCAACCGACGTTGAAATTCATGCCCGTGAAATCGTCAAGACCCGGGAACGCATCAACCGCATCATCGCCGATCGCACCGGTCAGTCATTGGAGAAGGTGGCCGAGGATACCGATCGGGATTGTTGGATGAGCGCCGAAGAATCGTTGCGGTATGGGCTTGTCGGCAAGATCATCAATTCGGCGGCGGATATGACGAGGCGTGCCCGTCGCAAATCTTGAACGCACTTTGTGTTTGTAGCCGGGTTGCCTGTTCCGAAACCCCCAACAGAAACCCAAGCCCATGAAAGTTGCATCCCGGCTTGCCGGGGTTCTTTCGCACACAACAGCACTGCATTCTTGCGAAAAGCGTTGGCCCGCCTGTCTTCCCTTGCGGCGCTGGACACAATTTTCCCGCTTTTGGAGAGGGGACGGGACGAGCTTAACGGCGCCGCAAGGGAAGACAGGCGGGCCAACTCGCAGCCCAGCGCTACGAAAATTCGACTCCATGGAGTGGGTGGGATAGGCAGAGGCTCCTAGCAAGACCCACATAAGAAAGGAACGGGACTTATATACGCAAGTTGACAAGTCAAACTGACTTGACGGCTTCCGCTACTTCGAATCGTGCTCCAGTTCCGCGAACGTCGCCTGCTCCATGATCGCTCCAAGGGGTGCCGCCAAGACAGTCACATTATCCCCGGTTCCGGGGAATTAATCAGAGGTTCCCAAACGTCAACAACCTGCTGTATACTACGAGAAGGTTTCGTTTTCCTGACAGGAGGAAGCGTGATGACTATCCCCCCCCCCCCCCCGCTAGACTTACAGCGGCTGCGGCCGCGATGCTCTGCTTCGGGCTGCTTGCAGGAGCAGCGCAGGCGCAAACGCCTCCCAGCTGCACCTCCAGCATCTGCACCGTCTCGCTTACATCGGTTTCGCAAGTTGTGGACGGCTGCGGCGAGCACGCCACGCCCGGCCGCATGAAGCTGACCCTCTCGTCCACCAACTCCAGCGTGACGCGGCGAAGCTTCAACGTCAACTTAGGATTCATTACCTCAACCAATGATTTCAACTCCACTTTCGCCGACTGGGAGTGGCGGACTGCGGCGATTGACGGCAACCGGTGGCGTAACCCGGACAGCACAAGCAATATCAATTTCTCTGGCGGCGTACTCGGCGACAACATCATCGAGGTCCGCCCCAAGGCCGGAGCCCATGTCTGGACCAACCGCAATCCCCGCAATATTAATCAAGGCCCCGGTGAGATGGTGGTGCCGGTCTTCAGCCCGCCCATAAACACCCGCCAATGGACGGAAACTGGCAGCGCCTACTTCCTGTTCATGGGCGGCAGGGGCTGCGCGAGGGTCAACGAGGGGGGCGAGCTGCTCGGAGGCGTCCAGTAGCCGGACGGCGCTCAAGCGCGGCGGGCACCATGCCGCCTTCCTCGGCCACCTGTCGGCGCTGCTGGACTAAGCGGACAGGCCGAAAGCGGTGGAAGCCAGCCATGCCGTGCATCGCTTCATAGCACTTGAATGGCTCCGGGGTATCGTCCGATAGTCTTGTCCGAGGTCACAAGCGTCAGCCCTTCGAGTTGTGCTTGTGCGACCAGCATCCGATCGAAAGGGTCCTTATGGATGGGAGGCAGAAGATCAATGGCAACCGCGTGCGCTCCGGTAACGGGCAGCTCGATATAGTCGTTCTCGATTAATCCCCGTCGCAGCAGGCGGGAATCAATTTGAAAATCGGCGCGGCCCAGCCCGCTCTTTATGGCCACCTCCCATAGCGATGCAGCGCTGAAATAGAGCGCGTTCGCCGGATTCTCGATAAGGTCGCAGGCTTTTTGCGCTAACTGTTTCGGATTACCGGCTGCCCAAAGCAGAATTTGCGTATCAAGCAGAAAATTCACTTGCCTTGCTCAAAAAGCGTCTGAATGCTTGCTTCTTCCATACGGTCAAAATCATTAGGAACGGATATCAACCCTTCGATAAAACCCAATCGGCGCTTGTTGCCCGTTTCGGGAGCTTCTACAGCCATCACCTTCACCATCGGCTTGCCCGCGCGGGCGATAATGAATGGTTCTCCCTTGGCCGCCATGCTTATGAGGCGGGAAAGGTGCGTCTTCGCTTCATGGACATTTACGGAACGCATAGCAGACCTCCAAGATTAGTCCGTTCAGGTTAGTCCATCTCGATCCTTGTGGCAATATGCGCTAGCCGGACAAGCCGAAAGCGGCTGCGGCGGGTTCAGTTCGCGGCAGAAGGCGGCGTCTGTAAGGTGGCGCGTATCGTCGCGAACCTCCAAATCGAGTATGCGCCATCACCCGCCGGTTTTTACGGGGGTCATGTATATAAATCCCATAAGAAAGCCGCCGGCCTGGAGAGGAAGCCGGCGGCTGGAGTAGACCTATAGAGGTCTAAGGGGATAGAGATTGCCTCATGGGGAAGCGACTTATCATCGCCGCTCCACGGTGCCCACTATCTCGAAAAGGTGTTACGAGAAAATTTCTCCGCGGCGAAATTTTGTGTCATTTTGTAACTTTGCCCAAATTTGCGTGGCGGATCCGTTTCGATTTCCGACGCTCCGGCAAATTCGTCTGCATTGGGCCGCGCAATAAAGCATTGCCAAATTCGGCCTCTGCCCGGATTTGCATGGTTCCGGTGGGCGGCACCGGCTAAATAGCACTTTTTCAAATACTGAGGCAGACATCGGTGCCGCCGCCGGGTGCGGTGTTGATCTCGATGCGCCAGCCGTGCGTTTCGCATAGCTGGTGGACGATGGCCAACCCCAAACCGCTGCCTCCGGTGGCGGCGCTGCGCGAACTATCAAGCCGGAAAAAGGGCTGGAATACGGCTTGCCGGAGTTCCGGTGGTATGCCCGGGCCGGAATCAAGCACATGAATTTCCCGCCCGCGCAACTGCACCCGCACACTCTCCCCGTGCTGGCGTGCATTGGTGAGCAAATTCGTCAGAACCCGCCGCAACGCGCCCGGTGCAACCCGCACGGGTCCGGGCGCGCAGTCCCGGCACTCCAAGGGCATGGGCGAATCGTAACTTGACATGACGGCCTCCACGAAAGGCTGCAAATCAATCGCCTGTTCCGCCTCTTGGGTGCCGCTTGAGAGCTTGAGCGCATCGGTAATCAACTCGTCCATCGACTGCAAATTGTGCTCAAAGCGCGCCACCAGCCCCGGTTCCACATCGTCCGGCAACAGCTCCACAGCCAACCTCATGCGTGTCAGTGGAGTTTTCAAATCGTGGGAAATACCGGCGAGCAGGGTCGTGCGGTTCAAAAGCAGCGCTGAAATCTCCCTGGCCATCGTATTGAAGTTGCGGGCAAGAACCACCAATTCGCGGGGCCCCTCCTCAGGCAAGGGGTCGAAGTTACGCCCGCCGCGAAACGTCTCCGCGCGCTGCGCCGCCAGCACCAGCGGGCGCGTGATACGCAGCACGATAAACAGCGATGTGACAAACACCACCGCCGCGCCCAGCCCGGCAATCACAATGCCGACATAGGTGGTCTGAATGTCCCGACGGGCGGGAGAAAAACCGATTTGCAGTTCAAAACCGGCGATGGGCAGGGTTGTCCAAAGCAACTCCCCGGAGCGCGATAGCGTCACCGGCGCACCGAAGCGTTCATTAAGCTTTTCCTCCAACAACGCCAGAAAGGGTGAATCGCCGTATTCCACCGGCGCGAATGCTTCCGGTACCGCGCTGATAATGAGGTCGTGGTTTTCCGCCAATTCCAGTTCAAAATAGGGCCGCGCTTCCGGCGGCAGTTCAACCCAGGTCTGGGCCGATAGCACCAGCAACGCCGCCTCATCGTCGGCGGACTGCTCGGATATGGGCCGCACGACAAACACCTGCAACGCCACCACGGCAATTCCCACAATAGCCAGGGAGCCAACCGCAAGCGTCAAGTTGGTACGCACCAACAGCGAATTGGCCCACAGATTGCGGAACCTGAAGCGTTCGGCCCACTTGTCCAAGGAGTCTCGCAGGGTCGATGCGGCCATGATCTATCGAGGCGTTGCCTCAGACCGACAAGGGAGGCCCCTCGTCGATCAAGTGCCCTCCGGGCAGAACATATAACCCTTTCCCCAGATGGTCTTGATGTAGGTTGGCTCGGATGGATCCGGCTCAATTTTGCCTCTGAGCCGGGTGACCCGAACATCAATGCTGCGATCAAAGGGCGAGCGTTCCGCTCCGGTCAGCAGGTCAAGAATGCGGTCTCGATCAAGCACCTTGTTCGGATGCGAGGTTAGCACGCACAACAGATCGAACTCCCCGGAAGTCAGCGGCACTGGCACACCGGCACGAGACAGCCGATAGGCGGCAATATCCAATGCAAAGGGCCCGAAGCGAATCCGCTCGTCCGCCACCGGGCTCGGCGAGCGGTCTATGCGACGCAGCACCGCCCGCACCCGCGCCAAGAGCTCCCGAGGGTTGAACGGTTTACCGAGATAATCATCGGCACCGAGTTCCAAGCCGACAATGCGATCTACATCCTCGCCCTGGGCAGAGACGATGATGATGGGAATGTCGCACTCACCCTTGAGCCTACGGGCAATGGACAGCCCGTGTTCGCCGGGCAGCATTAAATCGAGCAGCACCAAATCGGGGCGCTGTTCGGCCAGATAGGCATCCATGGACTGACCACCATCGACAGCATCGACCTGGAAGCCCTGTTTGGAGAGATAGGCTTGGGTGAGTTCCCGAATCTCCGGGTCGTCATCGACAATTAGGAGGCGGGCACCTTCGGGTTCCACGGCGACTATTTTTCCGGGTCCGCCACCCTGACAACCGGTGCCTTGGCATCCACCGCATCGGCTCGCGCCCGCCCCTGACCCGCACGTTGTTCAAAGCCGACGCCGAAGCCTTGATGGGGCCGTTTTTTGACGGCCCGGACTTCAACGCGCAACGTTGCCCGGGCTCCGTCTGAACGGCGCACCACCGTGCCGTAGCGGCGAGTGATATTGGTGCCCAATACAGGCTCGGCAGTACCGCTGCGCCGCATGCGCAATTTGACTTCAGAGAGCAGCGCACGGCGTTGCTGGGCATTGAGATCGTCCCATCGGGCAGCAATCGCGGTTAAATGCTCATCGCTAACCGAAGCGTAGCTAGGGCGGGAAGCAGCCGGGCCGGGCTGGTCTGTTGGTGCGGTATAACCGTAGCTGCCCGAAAGCAGCACCATCATGGCCAAGCAGCCGCGCAGCAAAGCCCCGGCACACGCACTCATGGCCGACCCAAGCCGCTTGGTCCGCACAGGCACCAACCCATGACATTGCCGCACAAGCAACCCCTTGTTCTCTCGTTTGTTCTCTCGTTGGCGCAAGGCATCTATTGTCGCGAACGGGTGTTTCTCATGGATTTCCTTACTGTCTCAAGGTGTTGCCCCGTGTCCGGCAACTAAAAAACCCAAACCGCCCGAGGATTGGCGTGCCAACCCCGGATCGCCCGTTTCGGTGTCGCCCATGCTAACAAACTTTGCGCCAACGATCTTCAGTGCTTCGTTCGCCTGTAGAGAACAAATAAAGTGTCCGGTTTTAAAACACATGCAGTGTCCGGTCGTACAGTGGTCGTTTTTCGAGGCGACCGGGAGGCTGTATGGGCGTGGCGCAACGAAGGCGGGACCGGAGGTTTGAAGTGTTCAACGACGCCCAGGATCTGGACGGAGGACCGGCTGACGCAGGCGCAGGTGCCTGGCTTGCTCGACGGCGGGCGGACGGGGCAAGTAACATTCGCCACTGCAAACAGCAAAGGACAATCAACGCTCATGGAAGGCCCAACCTCACACATCTACTTCTCGCAAAGGCTGCGCCTGCACTATGTGGATTGGGGCAACGAAGGTGCGCCGCCGATGCTGCTGGTGCATGGCGGGCGCGATCATTGCCGCAATTGGGATTGGGTAGCCCAAGCCTTCCGCCACGATTACCACATCATTGCCCCGGACCTGCGCGGCCACGGCGACTCCCAATGGCTGCTCGGCGGCAGCTACGACCATGTGGACTACGTCTATGACATCGCCCAACTCCTGCACCAGCGTAACCACAATCCGGTAACGATCATCGCGCACTCGCTGGGCGGTTCGATTGCGCTGATCTACACCGGCCTTTATCCGGAAACCGTCACCAAGCTTGTATGCATCGAAGGCATGGGGCCGCCCCCCGAGATCCTTGAGGAGCGCATCAGCCAACCGATCGAAAAGCGCCTCGATAACTGGGTTAAAGACCTACGCCAGGTTTCCGGCCGCATTCCCAGGCGCTATCAATCACTGGAGGATGCCTATGAGCGCATGCAAACCGAGAATCCGCATCTGACGGAAACCCAGGCGCGACATCTCACCATTCACGGCAGCTACCAGAACGAGGACGGCACCTACAGTTGGAAGTTCGACAACTATGTGCGCACCCTTGCCCCCGTGGGTTTGCCGCAAGCGGAACAGCACACGCTCTATAACCGCATCACCTGCCCGACACTGTTGCTCAGGGGGTTGGAAAGCTGGGCCGCCGACCCGGCGAAGGACGGACGGATCAACCATTTCCAAGATGCCCGCATCGCCAATATCGAAAATGCCGGCCATTGGGTGCATCACGACCAACTGGAAAAATTCGTCGCCATCACCCGCGCTTTCTTGAACGAATGATCGGGCTTGGCGGCGCCGTGGGAATTCGCGCAAGCGACTTCCGCGGGCAGGGGCACCCAAATAGACGTACCAGTCTATGAGCAACCGGGCGCGGCAACTGCATATGAGCCCCTGGCAGGGCGTTTTTCATATTACCGGCGGCGGTGCCGGCTTTCTTGCGGAAATCTTAGCAACCACCGGGGCATCGCGAACTGTGCTTGAGGCACGGGTACCTTATGCGAATGCCAGTCTTGCCGAATTGCTCGGCGGCACACCGGACCAGGCTTGCAGCGCCGCAACCGCGCAGGCAATGGCGATGGCGGCGTTGCAGCGTGCCATGACACTCGGAGCAAGCCGTCCATTCGGCTGCGCCTGCACCGCGAGCCTGGTAACCGATCGGCCCAAACAGGGCCCTTGCCGGGCGCATATGGCCGTGCAAACGGCAACCCAAAGCTGGCACGGGGAGTGTGGCGCGTTTGTGGTTGCCGACCAACGCGACGCACAGGAACGGGAGCTGACGGAAGCTCTGTGGGAACTGCTGCGGGCCGCACTCGGCCTGGCCCGCCTATCCCACCAACTTCCTGCTGCTGACGCCGATGCACGCGCGGAATCATCAACCGGGCAGCGCGAGGGGATACCCCTCGTTAGCAAAAGCGCTGGTGATACAGGCGGGCGGGCCGCTCCGGGTACCCCGGTAATAGCGTCCATGGCGGCGCAACCCGAATGGCGGCGGCTGGTTGAGGGGAAGATAGACAGCGTATCAACCCGCCCCCACAACGGTGCCCTGCTCCTCCCCGGCGCCTTCAATCCGCCGCACGACGCCCACCGGCAAATGATGCGCCTTGCCGAAGCCAAGTTGGGCCTGGCGGGTGCCTTCGAGCTGTCGATAGAAAATGTCGACAAGCCGCTGCTGGACTACTTTGCAATCCATGACCGACTTGAGCGTCTGCGTGATCCGGTATGGCTGACTCGCCTGCCCCGCTTCATCGACAAGGCGCGCCGTTTCCCCGGTGCCGTCTTCGTCCTGGGCATCGATACGCTCATCCGCATCGCGGATCCCCGATACTATGGCCGCACGAGGGAGCGCGACCGGGGCATCGCGGAAATACTGGAAAGGGGGGTTGGTTTTCTGGTTTTCGGGCGAACGATCAACGGCCAATTTCGGGGGCTCGCCGAGACGGCTCTGCCACAGGCGTTGGCCGATGCCTGCACCGCGGTAGACGAAACGGAGTTCAGAATGGACCTGTCGTCCAGGATGCTGCGCGGCGGAAAGCTGGCGAGATAGCCGGGTTAAACGTACCCCTCGGCAGCGCATGGGTTTGTTCTTGCATCGGCGAACCACGCAGCCTTCAGCCAGAAGCCTCAGAGGGCACCACCGTCTTCCACCGGCCGCGCCGAAAACGCAGCACCAACATAATGCCCTTTACCATGTAGTCGCCGACCAACCCGGCATATACCCAGACGACAGGGAGTTGCATCCAGGTGAACAGGGCGGCCAGGCCACAGCGCACGGCAATCAACCCCACAAAGGTGGCGATGAGCGGAAAGCGGGTATCGCCCGCACCGCGCAGGGAACCGCCAATGGCAAATTCGATGGCCATCAATGGCATCATCGCGCCCATCAGGTAGATGAACTGCACCGTGTACTTCAGGGTCACCCGTTCATCGCCAAGAAACAGGCCCGCCAACTGGGGTGCAAACAGTAAGAACGGCAGGGCCAAGCCGCCCATCGACAGCATTGCCAAACCACCGGCACGCCAACCCGCACGCTCAGCCCCGGCATGGTCGCCCGCACCGAGGTGCTGGCCGACCAGGGTCGATCCGGCAATCGAGAAACCAAAACCGACCATAAAGCAGACCATGAGCATATTGGCGCCGACGTTATAAGCCGCGAACGCTTCGGTGCCATAGAAATTGCCGATCAGGATCATGAAGATGAAGAAGCCGAGCTGAAAGACGACCTGCTCAACTGCCGCCGGATAGCCAATATGCAACAGTCGGCTCAACCGCTCCCGTCGCCACCATCCGCCACGTACATGGCGAACTCGAAATTTTTGCAACCACCAAAACCCGAGCAGCAGGACGGCACCAAGGGAAAACGACACCCCCGCAGCCGCAGCGGCACCGGCAACCCCAAGCCTCGGGAACCCGTAGTGGCCAAAAACGAACACATACAACAGCGGCACATTGAGCAAATTCACTGCGGCACCGATCCACAGGGGCGACCAGGCGTCCCCGGCGGCGCGTAGCGCCGCGCTTAAAATAAAGGTCACGGCGAAGGCCAGGTTGAACCAACTCAACATGCGGATGTTCGCTGCCGCCAGGTCAAGCGTGGCCGGGTCAAGGCCAAAGATCCCGGCAACCGGGCGTGCGAATAGCACACCCAACACCGTTACCGACACCGCCAGAGTCCCCGCCAGAACCAAAGACGCCATCGTCACCCGGCCTGCTTCGGTGTAATCGCCCGCGCCCCAGGCTCGGGCAACCAATGCCGTGGTGCCCGCACTCACCGCCATCAGTATCGCCTGCATGGCGAAGAACACGCGCTGCCCCGCGCCGAGCGCCGCCAAGGCGCTTGCACCCAATTCACCAATGAACCTGATCTGTACCAGGGCCACCACGGCATAGGAAAGGTTGCCGAGTATGGACGGGAAGGCGAGTTGCCAGACGCCGGGGCTAACGAAAGGGCGTACCGCCGCACTCTCTGCTGTCGGTGTCAATGGCTGCGCATTCCGTTCGTGTTTGGAGATGGGCATTTAGGTCGGGCCAGGAGTCTCTGCCTGCGGTAAGCCCCCGCGCGGCGTCTTCGGCAAGGCGCGGCCAATGGAGCAGAGCCCGCCCCCATTGCCGGGAGTCGCAACGCCGCCGCCGGATAGGCTACCATCCCCCGCCTTATTCGCGTAGAGGAAACCATGAAAGACGCCGATACCCACCCAGACATCGCCGTTACGCTGGACGATCACATAGCGACCGTGGAAATCCAGCGGCCACCGCACAACTTCTTCGATCAGAGCCTGATCGGCCAGATAGCGGATGCTTTCGAGCGGCTCGACGCCGACATCGATTGCCGCGCCATCGTGCTGGCGTCACGGGGCAAATCGTTCTGCGCCGGCGCCAACTTCGGAACCGGAGGCGATGGCGGCGGTGATTTTAGCGAGGCTACCTTCGCGGGCACCACCGGCGCGCTATATCGGGAGGCGGTGCGGCTTTTTTCAAACAAGACCCCGGTCGTTGGTGCCATCCAAGGCGCGGCGGTAGGCGGTGGCCTGGGCCTGGCACTGGTTCCCGATTTCCGGGTTGCCGCCCCGGAAGCACGTTTTGCCGCCAACTTTGTCAAGCTGGGTATTCACCAAGGCTTTGGCATTTCGGTGACGCTACCGCGATTAATCGGTCGACAGGCTGCACATCTTATGCTCTACACAGGGCACCGACTGAACGGCCAACAAGCGTTGGATGTCGGCTTGGTGGATGTGCTCACCGACCGGGACAACCTGGGTGCCGAAGCCACAAGGCTCGCCCGCGAGATCGCGGAGAACGCCCCACTTGCGGTTGCCTCGGTGCGCGCAACAATGCGCCAAGGTCTTGCGGACGCCGTTGCCGAAGCCACCGAGCGCGAGCTGGCGGAACAGCGGTGGCTGCGTAGCACCCAAGATGCGGCTGAGGGCATCCGCGCCGTCGCCGAGCGGCGGCCCGGGCGTTTTGTCGGGAAATAACACCCAGCCCACCCCGCGACCGGCCGCCGCGGTATTGACGAAGGCTAGGAGCCTCTTAGCTGTACAACAAACTTTATCGCTGCCATTGGCAATTCGGAAGGCGCGCAGAGCAAGAAAAAACTGGATGCCCGGGGTTTATTGGCCACGCCCGGCAAACTTATCGCTTAGTTAAAAAGACACCGGGAGGCTCAAATGGCTAAAACCGCTTGAGAAGCTCATAGGCACCCCGAAAGAACAGCAGCGGGCCTTGCTCCGGTTTGAGCACGCCGAGGTCCCGCGCCCGCCCCACCGCGATGGTATGGTCGCCGGCATCATGTTCATCAACGAGTTCGCAATCGACATAGGCCAATATGCCAGCCAGTACGGGCGAGCCGGTGACGCCGGGGCGCCAATCGAGATTCGCGAATTTATCCACGCCCGAGCGGGCGAAAAGATCGCTCACTGCCTGCTGGTCCGACGCCAATATATTGATGCAGAAGCTGCCGCTATCTCGAAGTTTTGGCCAGCTCGTGCTCGACTTGGCCGGGCAAAGCGCAACCAGCGGCGGCCGCAACGACAAGGAGGTAAACGACTGGGCCGCGAAACCGGCGGGCCGGCCTTCCAAACAGCCCGTGGCAAGCACGACGCCGCTCGCGAATTGGCCTAGGGTTGTGCGAAATTCCGGGGTATCGAACGAACTCATACAAACGCTCAAAAGGCGAGACGCGGCACTATAAACCCAGCCCGTGCGATCAGGTAGTTGTTAGTCCGCCTACCTTCCCGCCGGACATTTCCCTACAATGGCCCATCTACCATCTTCAAGAGGCCTTTCCCCGTGAGCGAGTTGCAGGCATTCCGCGACGAAGTAAGAGGCTGGCTGGACGCCAACTGCCCAGCCGCCATGCGCACCGCCACCCCCGAAGACGAAGTGGTCTGGGGTGGACGCCGCGAGCGGTTCAAAAACCCCGAATCAAAAATTTGGCTGGAGCGCATGGCGGCGCGTGGCTGGACGACGCCGCGGTGGCCGAAGCAATACGGCGGCGGCGGTTTGACGTTCGATGAAGACCGGGTGTTGCAACAGGAACTGGCGCGCATCCGCGCTCGTGTCCCGCTCAATAGCTTCGGCATCTGGATGCTGGGCCCGGCACTGTTGGAATTTGCCAACGAGCAACAAAAGCAGGAACACATACCGCCCATCATTCGCGGCGAAATTCGCTGGTGTCAGGGCTATTCGGAACCCGGCCACGGCTCGGATCTGGCCGGCCTGCAAACCAAGGCCGAAGACAAGGGCGACCACTATCTGGTCAATGGCGCAAAAATCTGGACATCCTTTGCCGACCAGGCCGATTGGATTTTCTGCCTCGTGCGCACCAACCCCGATGTGCCGAAACACCAGGGCATCAGTTTTTTGCTGTTCGATATGGCCTCGGAAGGCGTTTCCACCTCGCCCATCGAGCTCATCAGTGGCTCCTCGCCGTTTTGCCAAACCTTCTTCGACAACGTGCGCGTGCCAAAACAAAACCTGGTGGGCAAGCTCAATGATGGCTGGACCATCGCCAAACGCCTGTTGCAGCACGAGCGCAACATGGTCGCAGGCATCGGCGGCAACGCCGCCATCGGCACAACCAACAGCACCCTTGAAATCATCGCCAAGCGCTATGCGGGGGAAACCGAGGGCCGTATTGGCGATCCGGTGATTCGGGAGAAGGTCGGCCAGCATCTCATGAACGACCGCGCCTTCCAGTTCACCTTGGCGCGCGGCGGCGAGGAAGCCAAGGCGGGGCGGTCAAATGACCACTTGGCATCCTTCTTCAAGTACTACGGCACCGAGCAAAACAAGCGCAAATACGAATTGATGCTCGAAGCGATGGGTACGAGCGCCATTGGCTGGGACGAGAACGACAATGGCTTGGCCGAGCGGGAACGTTCCATCACAAAGCAATGGTTGCGTTCAAAGGCCAACTCAATTGAAGGCGGCACCAGCGAAGTGCAACTCAATGTGATTGCCAAGCGGGTACTGGGTTTACCCGACTAGCCCGCGTTGGTGAAATAGCCGGGCTAGGAACCTGCGCCACCTCCAGCAGCAATGCCGTCCCACTGGTTTTCGTTGAATTACCATCGTTGATGGTCGCAACTCCCGTTCATACGAGTCCGGCTGAGCAATGCCTGCTTGTCCATGCCGGACCGTGGGAAGAGGCCTAACCGATGTCCGCACGGGAAATGGCGGCGCTGGATCTCGGCTCCAACAGTTTCCATCTCATCGTGGCCCAGGAGACGAGCGGGCATCTGCAAGTGGTAGACCGCATCAAGGAGATGGTGCGTCTCGCCGACGGCCTTGAGCGCAACAATCATCTTGCCGAAACCGTCGCGCAACGGGCACTCGATTGCCTGCAACGCTTCGGCCAGCGCTTGCGTGACCTGCACCGGGACAATGTGCGCGTGGTCGGCACCAGCACACTGCGCAAGGCGCGTAATTCGGCACAATTCATCGCTCAGGCGGAGGCGGCCCTGGGCCACCCTGTGGAAGTCATCTCCGGCCGGGAAGAAGCGCGCCTGATCTACCTAGGCGTTTCGCATACGATGGAGGACAACCACGATCGTCGGCTGGTCATCGACATCGGCGGCGGTAGCACGGAGTTGATTCTCGGGCGTTCGTTTCAACCCGAAATCATGGAGAGCCTGCATATCGGTTGTGTTGGCATCACGGAAAAATATTTCCGCGACGGCCACCTGTCCAATAAATCCCTGCGCACCGCCATCAATCATTGCAAACGGGAATTGCAGGCCGTTCGCAACCAATATCGCTCGGTTGGCTGGGACATCGCCATCGGCTCATCCGGCACGGTGCTCGCCTCAAGGGAGGTGTTAACGCATCTCAAAGCCAACCCCGCCACCGTGATAACACCCGCCGGTATTCGCTCAATCATTGAGCAAATGACAGCGGCCGGTCATGTCGATAGCCTGCGCCTCGCGGGGCTTTCAGAGCAAAGACGCAACGTTTTTCCGGGCGGCGTGGCCATCGTCGCCGCCATTTTGGATTCCCTGAAACTGCACATGCTGCGCGCCAGCCGTGGCGCGTTGCGCGAAGGGCTGCTCTACGACCTGCTCGGCCGGGCGCATAATCACGATATCCGCGACAATACCGTAAGAAATCTGATGGTGCGCTATCACATCGATAACGACCATGCCAAACGAGTGCGAGACACCGCGCTCGGCCTGCTTGCCCAAACCGCCGCCTCCTGGCGGCTCACCGATTCCTCCCACCGTTTGCTGTTGGCCTGGGCCGCCGATCTGCACGAAATCGGTATGGATATCGCCCACAGCCACTACCACAAACATGGTGGCTATCTGCTGGCCAATCTGGAAATGCCCGGCTTTTCCTGGCCGGACCAGGCCCGGTTGGCCAGCTTGGTACGCAGCCATCGGCGCCGGTTTCCGGTCGATGCCGAGCCAACGCTGGCGGAACCACGGATTCTCCGCCTCGCCGTGTTGCTGCGCGTGGCCGTGATACTGAACCGCAGCCGCAGCAAAAAACCCCTGCCCCACATCGGCGCAGAGGCCAGTGACAACCAACTCAGGCTGGCGGTGCCCAAGGAATGGCTCGCCAAACATCCGTTGACCGAACTGAACCTGAAGGAAGAGGTAACCCATTTCGCGGCCTCACCCATCGAATTACAGATAACGACGAATTGACAAACCCATAGGAAACGGCCAATGAAAGAAAAGATTGCGTTAATCACCGGGGCCGCGTCGGGCATCGGCGCGGCGGTTGCGCGGGTACTCGCGAAAGCGGGTGTGCGGGTCGCCGTGTGCGACATCAACGCGGCGGGTGGCAAACAACTGGCAGCCGAGCTGGGTGGCGAGTTTATGCATTGCGACGTGACGCAACTGGCCGGGGTTCAAGAGGCCGTGGCGGGCTGTGTTGCGCGCTTGGGTGTGCCCGACTACGCGCACCTGAACGCCGGCATCATGACCGTGCCCGCCGCCGAGCCCTATGTGGCCATAGAGAACGTAACCGAACCGCAATACCGGCGCATCATCAACGTCAATTTGGACGGTGTCTTCTTCGGCGTGAAAACGTTACTGCCGCTCATGCGCGATAAGGGCGGGGCCATCACCCTAACCGCATCGATCGCCGGCTTGGGCGTGGTGCCGATGGACCCGCTTTATACCGCCACCAAATACGCGGTGATCGGTTTTGGCCGGGCCGTTGCGGCCGCCAACGAGGGCGGCAATATCCGCATCAACGTCATCTGCCCGGGGGTGGTTGATACGGCCATCGTACCCGAGGACTTCAAGGCACCCGAATTCGGCATGATGCCCACCGCGGTGATGGCCGCCGAAATTGCCGATCTGCTACAGAACGGTGCCAATGGCGAAGTTCGGGTGAAATTTCGAGCGGAACGGCCAGCCTTCGCGATTGAACCCCCGGACTTGATGGCGCTTTCGCAGTGAACGCCTTATGGGCAAGCCCCTGCGCCTCTACTCGCCAACCGGCGGCCGGTTCTCGCTCATTTCCCAGACCACTGCATCGGGAACGGCGAGCATGGCCGCATAGCGCCCTTCGGGGTAATTTGACATGTGCGGGCCGGGCGCATCCGGCCCCGGCTGGGCAACCGCGCCCGCTTCATCCGAGTAATCGGACGGGTTCTTGTAGCGGCTCAGTTCCTCGTCGCTGATGCCCGCCAGCGCCTGGACTTCCGGATCAATCCAGGCACGGCTATCGATGGGTTTCCGCGAATAAGACAGTTCCAAAGAGAGCGCCTCCGGCCCGGCAAAATAGATCGAAACGCACATGCCATGATCCACCGGACCCAGCACCGGAACGCCTTTCGAGCGCAGGCGGTCGCGCATGGCCAGCAGTTCGCCATGGCCACCGACTTTCAGCGCGAGGTGCTGCATGGCACCGCCAGCGCAATTGGCACCGGGGTTGCCAGCGTGCGATTCGCCCAGCACACGGGGAATCTTGCCGATCTCCGGGTTGCACACAAAGGCAACCGAGCTCTCATCGTTCAAGCGCAAAAAGCCATGCCAGGTGTTCTCCACGCCATGCATCCAGTAGAGCGCCACGAGTTCCATGCCGAGCTTGTCGGTAAAAAACTCGATCTGCGCCTTCATATCGGCTGTACAGATGGCGAGATGATGCAAGCCTTCAACCTTATTCATTGCTTCGACTCCCGGGGCCGTTCCCCCCTGTTCATAGCAGCGCTGACACCCACGCATCCACCTTATCGGAGAACAGCTCGGTGTGAAACAGCATAAGTTGGTGCTTGCCCTCGTCGAGGCAGTAAAACTCGACCGGGCCCGCGATGGCGTCGGCCACCGACCGCATCAGCGCTGGCGGAAACGACGGGTCTTTTTCTCCGCAGGCGACCAGCACGGGTTTCCTGTTGTCCGCCACCGTAATCTTCGGCTGGTAGGTGAACAGGGTGGCCCAAGAAGCAAGGTCGTAACTCCAAGTATTCCAAGGGTCGAGCCGCTTCTGCTCGCCGGCCCCGGCATAACCATAGTCTTCATCGAAGTTGAACAGGATGCCGCAATCGAGCCGCGCCGCCCGCCCCAGGGATTGCAGCATGGCCTGCACCTGCTGCGACTGCCAGATGGGTGTGAAAAGGGCAATGGCCGGGCCGCCGGGAACAGCGGGTGAACCCATTAGGATGGCCCCGCTCACCGCGTCCGCGTGCAAGGCGCTATAAGCGGCGGCGACGCCGAGGCTTGAGCCAAGCGTGAATACCGGCAGCCCCGTCTGTTGCTTGACATGCTCGGCGTACATCACCGATGCGTCAGCCCACTCGTCCATGGTCCATTGGCCACGCGGCCGGTTCATCGTTGACTTGCCATGCCCGGGTGCGTCATAAGACCAGATCTCTACGCCCTTGGCGGCAAGGTGGCAGCAAAAAACGTCGTAGATGCCGCCATGACCGCCAATACCATGGGAAATGACCAGGGCGTACCTCGGCACCTCAGCTTGATATCGGTAAGCGTGTATTTCATGCAAAACATGTTCTTCACGAACCATGATGCCTCACTCCCACAGTGATGAACTTTCGACGCAGGCTTCTAGCCAGACAACTCGGCCAACAGGGTTTCCTGCGCGCTGCGCCTTTGGCCCGATTCATGCTGGACCGCCGCATAGGTGCCGTCGCTTTGCAGCAACCAGGCTTGGGCGTTGTCGCCCAGATAGGTATCAAAGGTTTCCTTGATGATGCGCTTTTTCAGTTTCTTATCCGCAACGGGCAAACAGGTTTCCACCCGATTGAAAAAATTGCGGCCCATCCAGTCGGCACTGGAAATGAATACCTTGGGTTCGCCGCCGTTTTCAAAGTAGAAGATACGCGGGTGCTCAAGGAAGCGCCCGACAATCGAGCGCACTCGAATGTTTTCGGAAACACCCGCAACCCCCGGCCGCAATCCGCAGATGCCGCGCACCACCAAATCGACCGGCACACCGGCTTGGCTCGCCCGATACAAAGCCTGAATCATCTGCGGCTCGATGAGCGCGTTCATCTTCGCCATGATGCGTGTTGGCTTGCCATGCGCCGCATTCTCAATTTCGCCCTCAATCAGTTCCAGCATCGACCTGTGCAGCGTGAACGGCGATTGCAGCAGCTTCTTTAGGCGTCCGGCGCGTCCCATGGCGGTGAGCTGTTGGAAGATCTTCTGAATGTCCTCGCCGATGTCGCAATCCGCGGTGAAAAGCCCGTAGTCGGTGTAAAGCCGTGCCGTGCGCGTGTGGTAATTGCCGGTGCCGAGGTGCGCGTAGCGTTTCAATTCCCGGCCTTCCCGGCGGATCACCAAGCACATCTTCGCGTGCGCCTTGTGCCCGACGACACCGTAGACCACATGGGCACCGGCGCGCTGCAAATGGTTGGCCAACTCGATATTGGCGGCCTCGTCGAAACGCGCCCGCAATTCGATCACCACCAACACTTCCTTGCCGTTGTTGGCCGCGTCAGTGAGCGCCTCCACCACCACCGAATCCGGACCGGTGCGATAGAGCGTCTGCCGTATCGACAATACGCCCGGGTCGCGCGCGGCCTGGCGCAAAAACTCGACAAAAGGGGCGAATGACTCGAAGGGGTGATGCAACAGAATGTCGCCCTGAGAGATGGCCTCGAACATGTCGTTGGCGGCGCGCACCCGCTCCGGCACGCTTGGCGTGAATCCCGGAAATTTGAGATCCGGCCGGTCCACGAGGGCCGGCACCATGGCCAGGCGGTTCAGGTTCACCGGCCCGTTGCATCGGTATACGTCATCCTTGGCAAGGTGGAACTGGTCAACCAGAAAAGCCTCTAGTTCATCCGGACAATCATCGGCCAGTTCCAGCCGTACCGCGTCCCCGTAGCGGCGCGAGGAAAGTTCGCCTTCCACCGCGCGCAGCAGGTCGTCCACTTCCTCCTCGTCAACGAAGAGATCGCTGTTGCGGGTGACACGGAACTGATAGACGCCGGTTGCCTTCATACCCAAAAAGAGTTCGCCGGCGTGGGCCGCGATCATGGAAGACAACAATACGAATTCGTTGCCGCCCGTCGCGCAAGATTGCGGCAGACGGATCACCCGCGGCAACGACCGCGGTGCCTGCAACACCGCTTTACCGCTGTTGCGTCCAAAGGCATCCTTGCCTTGCAGCGTGACGATGAAGGTCAGGCTTTTATTGATAAGTTGCGGGAACGGATGGGTCGGATCCAAACCGATGGGGCTCATCACCGGCGCCAACTCGTGATTGAAGAAGCGTTTGATCCAACGCTGCTGGCCCGTACTCCAATCATCCTTGCCGATGAAGCGGATACCTTCGGCATCAAGGGCCGGCAATACTTTGTCGTTCAGCACCCGATACTGTTCATCGACAATGCACCGCGCCGTTTGGGCTATGCGGCGCAGCTGCTCCGAGGGCATCATGTTATCCGGCCCCCGGTGTTGCGCGCCCAAGGCTTCCTGATGTTTTAGGCCCGCCACGCGGACCTCGAAGAATTCATCAAGCACGGAACTAACAATGCATAGGAATTGCAGCCGCTCCAACAAAGGCAGGGATGCGTCCTTGGCTTGGGCGAGCACACGCCGATGAAACTCCAACATCGACAATTCGCGATTGATGTAAAGTTCCGGATTGTTGAGCGCGTCGTTGTCCATTGCGCCGCTGGCGGTTCTTTGCGAGGCCGCGCAGTTTAGCATGGGCTCTGTTACGGAATTGCCATGGGGCGCAAGCGACCGCAGATCGCTCCACCATGAAACCGCGGATGAATAGAGACCAAATCTATCGCGACCCCCAAAAGCAGCTCGTTGACTTTGCCTTCGACGACGCGGTCGCCGGGGTATTCACCGACATGATCCGTCGCAGCGTGCCCGCCTACGAAACGTTAGTGCCGCTGACCGGATTAATCGCCGCGCGCCACCTCGCCCATAAAGGCGTTGGTGAGATGGCCGGGCTAGTGTTTGACCTCGGCTGTTCACTTGGCGCCACCAGCCTGGCACTGCTCCGCCAACTGGGCAACCACCGCTGCCGCATCGTAGCCGTTGACAACTCCCAACCCATGCTCGACCGGGCCGCCGAACAGGTGGTGGACGATCGTGTTGAATTTCGTCTGCAAGACATAGGCGACACCGATGTGAGCGGTGCCCAAGTCATTTTGATGAACTATGTCTTGCAATTTCTTCCGCCCGCCGACCGGCCAGCCTTGTTGCGGCGCTTTCGAGCGCAGATGGCACCCGGCGGTTTGTTGGTGCTCTCCGAGAAAATCGCCTTCGCCGAGGTCGGCGAGCAGGAGTTCTTTGCCGCGACCCATCTCGCCTACAAGCGGGCAAACGGCTACAGCGAACTGGAAATCAGCCAAAAGCGCACAGCGCTTGAGAACGTGATGATTGTGGACACCGAGGAAACGCACCGCGAGCGCCTGCAAACGGCGGGATTTGCACGGGTAAACACCTGGTTCCGCTGCTTGAATTGGGCCTCTTTCCTTGCTTGGGCGTCATGATACGAAGGGGGCCGGGAGCCTTCGGTGAGCTATGCGCGCTAGTTTCGATTCGCTTTACGCCCAAATGCCCGGTTGGGCTGTTTTGGACAACGCCCTGCATCGCAACCTGAATCGTCACGGCGACCTGCCCAAGTGGCTCCGGGCGGTGCAGCGCTTGCCGGTCATGCTTGATCCCGCGGTTGAGTTGGGCGACACGGTTACGGTGGCAGGGCGCTTGCCAAGCCAAGACAACCGGCAACAAGCCCGGATATTTCGCCAACTTGCCGCTGCGGACGCCAGCCCTTTCAGCACGGCGAGCCGTGCTCCCTCCGGAGGCCCTGACGTACCATCAAGTACGCCAGCAACCCCCTCAGGCCCACACCACCAAGCCGAACGGCACCTCAAAGTCTTGGTAGAGCCTTCAGCCGGGGAGCGCGAGGGGGATACCCCTCGCATAAAGACGGACTCAGCCGGGGAGCGCGAGGGGGCATCCCCCGCCGGTAAAGAAGTTGACGAGCCATCCGGGCTGGACGACTGCCTGCAAGCCTTGCATCCTTGGCGAAAGGGCCCGTTTTCCCTGTGCGGTGTTCATATCGATAGCGAATGGCGCTGCGCTGACAAATGGGGGCGCATCGCCCCCCATCTCGATCTGGCGGGGAAGCGCGTACTCGATGTGGGTTGCGGCAACGGCTACTACGGGTGGCGGATGCTCAATACCGGGGCCGAGTTGGTTATCGGCATTGACCCGTCCGTGCTGTATTGCATACAGCACCAAGCCGTTAACCATTTTATCGGCGATGCCCGCAACCAGGTGTTACCGCTCGCGCTTGAAGAGCTGCCGCAAGCCCTATCCGCAGCCAGCTTCGACGCGGTGTTCAGCATGGGCGTCATCTATCATCGCCGCGACCCGCGCGAACATTTGCGGCAGTTGCGGCATTGCCTGGTTCCCGGCGGCCAAGTCGTAGTCGAGGGCTTGGTTGTGGAAGGCAGCCAATCACTGATTCCCAACGGCCGCTACGCCCGGATGCGCAACGTCTGGCACATCCCCACGCCAGCCGAACTGCTGCATTGGCTGCAAGCGTGCGGCTTCCAAAATCCGCGGATACTGGACTGCTCGACCACCACAACCGCGGAACAACGATCAACCCAATGGATGCGCTTCCACTCCCTCGCCGACGCCCTTGACCCCGCCAACCCCTCGCTAACCATCGAGGGCCATCCGGCTCCCCGCCGCGCCCTGGTATTGGCGCATCGGTAGTGCGCACAATTGGCAAACAGGCCGCCCCGGTTAAGATACTCACCCGCATAAACCAATCGTCGCGAGAACAGGCCATTGGTTAACGCGCTGTACGGGACGCATTCATGTTCAGCCTATTGCCTTTCCACTTCCGCTTTCGCGGCAAAGTTCGTCGGCTCTTCGAGTTGTACCGCTGCTTCCTCGCCCACCCGGGCCAGGGATTGCATCCCGCTCAAATTGCCCGACAGACCGGCATCGGCCTAGCGGTCGTCATTGGGTTGCTCAACGCCACGCCGGAACTGTTCGTGCGGCTACCAAAAAGAGACGGCCTGACCCGTTATCGCCTAACAACCGCCATGAGCGCCAGACAACCCGAACAGGTGCAACAGTACCTGACCGGCCAAGCGCGGCGGGAGAGCCTGATTCTGTATGCCGTTGGCGTCATGGTGTTGTGTACACTGCTGATTGTGGTGATTTTAGTTGGGCCAGCGGTCTGAGTTGCGCCTTGCCAAGGCGGCGCTTTCCGCACAACCGCAATTGAGGAACCCCATGCCCGAACTCGTTGACGACGAACTGAAAATACTGCGCAACCGGGCCGCGCGGTTGGCGGAAGCGCTGCTATCGGCCACAGCTCGCAACCAAGCTGTGGCGGCAGCCCAAGCAGCCGGTTTTTTCGCAATGACCCAACCCGCGCACTACGGCGGCACGGCGGCCGGACCACTGGCGTTAACGGTGGCGCGCGATGAGCTGGCGTCCCGGAATCCACCCTATCTGGATGCCGTGTTTGGCCCTGGCCCGGGCGTACTGGCCGGTTGCGGAGAACCCTTGGCCAGTTCCTATCTGCAACCCCTGTTAAGGGGTGAAAAGCGCGACGCCTTTGCGTTCACAGAGCCGGAAGATAACCCCACCAGCGGCTATCTGGAGAAGCATGAACTCATCGTCAATGGCTGCAAATCCTATGTGACCGGCGGCGCGGAAGCGGATTTCATCAATACGCTCGTGCGCATCGACGGCAAGGGCCCGGCCATGGTGGTTATTGACACCAACGCTACCGGGGTATCCATAACGCAACGCTTCGCCTCTCTGGACGGCAGCCACCACGCCGCCTTTGCGTTCAAAGACGCCCGCGTACCGGCCGCGCATATCATCGGCAAACCCGGCGAGGGGCTGCCTCGCGCCATGGGACAGATAACGGAGACACGTCTGGCCATCAGCGCCTATTGTGTCGGTCTTGCACGATGGGTGGTTGATGCGACCACCAAGCACTTGGCAACGCTCGACCGCGACGGCAAAAAACGCGGCGACCGGGAAGGTGTGCGCCTGCGCTACGCCGACATGCGCACAAAAACATTCGCCGCGCGCAGCATGCTCTACCGCACGGCGCGGCTCGCTGAAGCGGGCGCCAACATCATCAACGAAGGCATTATGTGCAAGGTTTTCGCGACCGAAGCCATCGGCACCATCGTTGATACGGCCATCCAACTGCATGGTGGCCAAGCGCTGGTTGTGGAGCATCCGTTGGCGGTGCTGTACCGTCGGGTGCGCGCATGGCGGCTGGCGGAAGGTGCCTCGGATCTGTTGCGACTCAATCTGGCACGCGGCGCACTCGATTTGGGCAAGGGCGCTCTTTAGGAGCCTGCCTATTCTCGCCGATTTCCCGCCGCGGACGCCGATGCAAAAGCCGATCGGCCCGGGTGGGCTGTGCCGGGCGTCGACTTGCAGGTACCACTGTGGATTCTCGGTTCCAGTTGTGCGGGCTTGCGAGTTGGCAGCGATGCCTAAACGACCTTAAGGTGTGATCAGGTGAAAAAGCCCAATGCCGTGAACCCGACCGCGAGCATGGCTGCAATCGCAAGCAGCAAGCGGGTTTCGCGCTTGGCTGCCTCAACATCACGCTTGGCTGCCTCAACATCACGCTTGGCTGCCTCGGCATCCCGCTTGGCTGCCTCAACATCCCATTTCGCATCCCGCTTCGCGGATTCTTCGGCGAGACGCGCTATGTCGGTCTTGTATTCAGCCTGCATCGCCTTGGCTTCTGCTTGCACGGTATTCATACGTTCCTCAAGAACTGCTATCCGAGTCTCTGTGGACATGAGGGCACTCTAGCACAAATGCCCCAGAGCACCGCGATGTTTGGGGAACGAAGCTAATGGGATCTGAGGCGCCATATGAAACAAGGTCATGCCACAATGCCGATTTATTGCGACCTTTCTGATTCTGAGGAAAACGCAATGAGCAAAGATTCTACCCCCCTACTAAATTAGGGGAGTTATATATTTGACTCCCACGGCCACAACAAATTGTGACAAGCAGTTTTTATGGGCACAACATCTAGTGGAAGATGGAGTTAAGTATATAAATCCCAAAGTTTGATGAAATATCCCGGCTAGAGCGGCAGCCCCTCGTACCGGTCCGAGCGCGTGCCCGGGATCGGGCGATTGCTCGCCTCGTGATAGGTAAAGACGCAAGATAGCTTGACTTGCCCGCTGCGATTTTTACCTGCGGCATGAATGGCGCGACAATGAAAAAACAGCACATCGCCGGGTTCCAAGACCATATCCCGCGCCTGCTGAATCAGTTCTCTGTTCTCGGGAAGGTCCGGGCGCAAGAACAGATCTCGATCAAAACGCCCACGGTCCAGTGCCAGCCGATGGCTGCCGGGGATTAGCTGTAGGGCGCCGTTGCGCGGGGTCTCATCGCCCAACGCCAACCAAACCGACACCAATTCAGGGCGGTCGAACGACCAATAGCGAATATCCTGATGCCAGAGGGTGGCGCTACTGTAGCCGGGATACTTGGTCATCACACAATTGTGGTGGCACTGTGATAGCACCGGATTACCACCAAGCAAAACGGCGAGTTCGCCGCGCACCGCCCGCCCGGTTGCCCAAGCGCGCAAATGCGGGAAACGCGAGGCCGCCAACAACAAACGCCTGGGGGTGCGCCCACCCTTCCCTTGCAGCGTTTTTGGCGCTCCCGGATAGCCCACGTCCGCCTCGAACTCAGCCGGGCCAAGCAAGGGTTCAAGCGCCGCCGTAACCGACGCGCGCATCCTATTGCACAAGGATTCGCCCGCCAGCCCCTTAACCACGAGAAAACCATCCCGGTCGAATGCCGAACCTTGGGCAGTCCGCGCTTGTCGGGTTACCGTGCTCATCAACGCGCCACGCCAAACAAACGTTGAAGATGCGCCTCCGGTAATGGCTTTGTCAGCTTGGAGACCCCCCAGGTTAGAAGCACAGACACCAATTCCCCCATAGCTGCGCAGGACCAAGGATTCGGGGCCTCATGATGCAACCAGGCTGCCGTATCCCGCAACACACCGGGATTGAACCATGCGGGATCAACAACACCGGCGTGAGTAATACTGAATACCGCAACGCCGCCAATCAGTCCCGCAAAAGCCCCCGCACGGGTCAGCCCCCGCCACACGGCGCCCACCACCAGCGGCCCGGCGAACGCGGCCATCATACCGCCGGTGCCAATCCAGACGATCAGCGCCACATTTCGATCAACCAGCGCCCAGGCCAGCGCCGTGCAAATCACCAGCACCACCACCGTGGCAATGCGGCTGATGAGCAACATGCGGCGGGAAGCTGGAGGCGCTCAAGGGCACGGTCGAAGTGGATGAGACCTACTTGGGGGGGAAGGAGTCCAACAAGCACGAATCAAGGAAGCTCAAGCAGGGGCGCGGAGCGGTCCGCAAGACGCCGGTGGTCGGAATCAAGGAGCGCGAGGGACACACCGTTACCTACCGGGAGCTTGCCGCGTGAGCGGGGGAGCGCGTCACAGAGTTATTCGCGGCGACTGCGAGGACGTTATACGCGAGGGCCGGATAGGCAAGGGGGAGGTCAACCTGATAGTCACTTCCCCGCCTTATGCCGACCAGCGCAAGAAGAACTATGGCGGCATCGCCCCCTCTGACTACGTTGAGTGGTTCCTGCCCAAGGCCGGGCGCTTTCGGGACGTGCTGGCGCCGGACGGGTCTTTCGTCCTGAACATCAAGGAAAAGGCGGTCAACGGGGAGAGGCATACCTACGTCCTTGAGTTGATTCTGGCGTTGCGGAAGCAGGGTTGGCTTTGGGTGGAGGAATACTGCTGGCACAAGAAGAACTGCTATCCGGGCAAATGGCCCAACAGGTTCAGAGATGCCTGGGAGCGATGCCTGCACTTCACGCTGAACAGGCGGTTCAAGATGCGTCAGGAAGCCGTTATGGTGCCGACCGGGGATTGGGCGACCAACCGATTGCAGAATCTGTCCCGCACCGACCGGACAAGGGATGAGTCAAAGCATGGCAACGGCTTTGGCAAACGTGTGGAGAACTGGGTGGGACGGGAGATGGCCTATCCCTCCAACGTCCTGCACATGGCCACCGAGTGCGGCTATAGAGGGCATCCCGCCGCCTTTCCTCGTGGCCTCCCCAACTGGTTCATACGTCTTTTCACGGACGAGGGGGACACCGTTCTGGATCCGTTCGCGGGGTCGGGGACGGCCTTGGCGGAGGCGCTCGAACTGAATCGAAAGTGCATCGGTGTCGATATCGACGCGGATTACTGCCAACTGATGAAGGAACGATTGAGGCATGACCAGCAAACCCTCTTGGTGGCCAGCCGTTGAAGCGGAAATAGACGGTCTGCTGCGCGGCTTCACGGACGATTTGCGCAAGAAGCTGCGCGCTGATCCGCTCAAAGTGCTGCGCCGCAAAAATCCGTTCCTGTTCCGGGTTCGGTGCGGCAGGGATGCCCATGAACTGACCCGGATGGTCATTGATGCCTACCTGTCCTCCAGTGAGGAAACCATGTTTGGCAACATCATTGAGGAGGTCGCCATAGCGGTTTGCGGTCATGCCAAGGGCGGCAGGAAGTCCGCAGCCGAGGGCATTGACCTTGAGTATGACGAGAACGACACGCGCACGATCATTCAGGTTAAGTCCGGGCCGAACTGGGGCAACAGCAGCCAGCGCAAAAAGTTGGCGGACAACTTCATCAGCGCCGCAAAACGGCTGAGGCAGACGAATGTAACTGCCCGATGCGTTGAGGGGATTTCCTACGGCTAAAGCGGCGCAATCAACTGGGACAGATGCCTAAGATTGGCCATGAACGACCTGCCATAGAGGAGGAACCATGCAAGATCCACCGGAGCCTGTAGAGTTGCCGCCTGAGCATCAGGCGGAGTTGGACGAGGCGGTTAGACTGCTGCTAGGCATAGACGCCCCGCCAAGTCATGGACCGGATGACGGCGAGCCGGTGGCTGCGTGACGCCTTGTCAACTATTCTTGATAAGCCCCTAAAACAGCGACTGTTGCCGGGTTTGCGCTTGTGGCGGCACAAAAAGATCGGTTCGCAGTGGCGGTAGTCGCGCATTTTCCACACCTTGCTTGCGACAGGCCGCAGCGAACCGCACCGCCAACAGTTCCGCAACGGGCCCCGTGCCCCGCATACGCCGCCCCCAGGCCGAGTCGTAAGTCTTGCCGCCACGGGTCTGACGCACCGCATTCATCACACGCTCGGCGCGCAAAGGATAGTGCTCGGCAAGCCATGCCTCGAACAATGCCCGCACCTCCAACGGCAGCCGCAACAACACATAGCGCAAGGCCCGCGCGCCCGCCGCAACGGCTCGCCGCACAATGGTTTCGAGTTCCGCGTCGTTAATGAACGGGATAACGGGGGCCGCCATGGCACCAACCGGCACACCGGCCGCACTGAGCCGCTCAATAGCCCGCAGCCGTGCGGCCGGGCTGGCGGTGCGAGGCTCCAGTTTGATTTTCAACGCATTGGATAAGGTTGTGATGCTCACCATGACGCTTATCAATTGCCGCTCGGCAAGCTCGGTGAGGACATCCAAATCGCGCAGGATGAGTTGCCCCTTGGTGACGATACTCACCGGGTGGCGGTGCTCAAGAGCGATTTCCAAAATGCTTCGGGTAATGCGCAAGCGCTTTTCCACAGGCTGGTAGGGATCGGTATTGGTGCCCATGGCAATGGGTCGGCATTGGTAGGTTCGGCGGCCCAATTCCTCCAGCAATCGTTCCCTGACCCCGGTTTTGTAGAAAATCTTTGTTTCGAAATCGAGGCCGGGCGATAAATCAAGGTAGGCATGGGTGGGCCGAGCGAAGCAATAGACGCAACCGTGCTCGCAACCCTTGTAGGCATTAATGGAGCGGTCGAAGGGAATATCCGGCGATTGATTGCGCGTGATCAGGCGTACCGTGCGGTCGGGCAAGAATTCGGTTACCGGGCTCGAGCGGGGTTCTTCCTCAGGTTCCCAGCCATCGGCCACGGGCTCGGACTTGGTGTTCAGATAGCGGCTTTCCGGGTTGATCGTAGCACCCCGGCCCTTGTGGGTATGTGCTTTCTCCATCGCGCTCTATCAGGCCTTATGATCTCGAACCCCGGACATTAACTGTATTCATATACAGTATCAAGGGTGCCGCGTTCGCGTCCCATCCCGGCCCGCCCCGACGCCCGGCCACCCCCAATGTGGGCTTCGGTGGCGACTGGAATGCTTTAACCGGGAATTAAGACGAATGTGCGGGCTCAGAAACATTTCGGAACTTCCTCCCCGGGGCCTGGCCCCATGAACTGACTGGACGGGGAGAGTGGCGCCGGGCCATGAACGAAGGGAGCCGTGGGCGACCGGAGTTCATGGCCCGGCGGCGCGCGCTGACGCACGCCGCCGGCTCAGGCATGCTTGATTCAACCAACGAACAAGGAGCCCGGGCATGAGACTGTTGCACGCCTGCCCACCTTCCTGCAAGCGCCTGTAGGGGCTCAGGACATTTCGGAATTTTGTTGTGTTGGTTCCGACATGCTTTCCAGGTGGACAAGATACTCGTCGGGTGTTCGGCAGTCCAATACGATGTGGGGGCGCTCGTAGTTATGGAAGAACTCGTGCTCGGCGAGCCTCTACGACGGACCCCTCACCGTCGCCGACGTCGTCCCAAGGCTCGCCCGGCACGAGTTCTTCCACAACCACCGGCGGCCGCACTGGGCGCTGGATTGCCGAACGCCGAACGAGTACCTTGTCGGGATCGAGGATGCTGCCTGATCCGGCAGGCGAAAAGTTCCGAAAGGTCCTGAGCCGGCACATTTGGTTGATTTCGTGGGGATTCAGGTTACACTACAGCCCCGCATCCTCCACTATGGAAACGCAAGCGACCCATAGTCCCGAGCTGGAGCAAGCATGACTGAACTTGTCGTTCGCCATACTCCCAAGCTCGTTGTCACCAAGCGGGTTCCCGAACCGCCGACAAGGCACGACCCGGATAGTGAATACGCGTTTCGATACCGGGCCAAGAAACATGCCAGCTTGCCCCATGTGGTGAAGTTCTCCGGCGGTCGATCTAGCGGCCTGCTGCTGTTCACCCTGCTGGAGAGCAGCCTGCTCGATGCCGCCCGGGGCGATGTGATCATTTTCAACAATACGTCCGCGGAACACCCGGAAACCTACCGTTTCGTTCGCCATTGCATGCAGGCGGCACGCATCTACGGCATCCCGTTCTTCCAGATCGAGTTTCAAACCTACGAGGACGCGCGCAAGGGCGAGTGGTCGCGCCTGCCCGCCTACCGGCTGGTCAATGACCAGCCGAAGTCGCCAGAAAATCCCGACGGCTTCCACTGGCAGGGAGAGGTGTACGAGGAACTGCTGTCTTGGTCGGGCTACGTTCCGAATCAGTTTGAGCGCATCTGCACACAAAAGCTGAAGCTCGAAGTGACCCGCAGCTTCCTGCGGGATTGGCTGTCATCCAAGCCGGCCATTCCCCGGCTCGGGCACTACGGTGACCACTCCCGAATCGATGCGGAAACGGCGTTTCAGCGCCACCGCAGGAATCGGGGCGGCGTTCCCAGGGAAATCTTCGTGCAAAAGCGGGCCTATGCGTGGAACAGGTCGCATTTTAGGCCGGAACAGCGTTTCGATGCCTATTGCCCAAACTGGAAGCCCTTCGGGAACGCGGTCTTGGCCGGTCGCACCTTCGGCGGCAAGGCAACGTTCGGCAAAGGCGGCGTGGAGTACGTCGCCATGATCGGGTTGCGGGCAGACGAACCGCAACGCATCGCTCGGGTTGCTGAGCGCAGCGCAAGCGACGCCGGATTCGAGGGCGAGCACATCTACATGCCGCTGGGCGACATGGCGGTCACTCGGGACGACGTGAATGCCTTCTGGGCACGGCAAAACTGGGACTTGGCCCTGCCGAACGATGCCAGTCTGTCCAATTGCGTCTTCTGTTTCCTCAAGGGCGCAGCCAACCTTGCCGCGGTTCGCGCCTATATGGAGCTGGAGAAGGCGACCGAGGCGGAGGGTTTTGGTCCTTTGGCCAACACCCCCTGCGATCTCGCTTGGTGGAACCGCATCGAAACCAGCTACGGCCGGGATCTGCTTGCCGAACGCCGAGAAACTCGGGGCAACGTCAGCCACATCGGTTTTTTCGGTAGTGACGGCGTCTCCTACCGCGCCATGAGCGAGGGCCTTGACCTGGCCGACTATTCCGAGACCATGCTGCCTTGCGACTGCACCGAATGAAGCAACAGCCCATATATCTCGACTACCAAGCCACGACTCCGCTCGATCCAAGGGTACGAGAGTCGATGATGCCCTTTCTGTGCGAGAATTTCGGCAATCCACACTCCACTGATCACGCTTTCGGCTGGGAGGCCGCTGCCGCGGTTCGCGATGCGCGCGCCAAAGTGGCTGAGTTCATCAACGCTGACGATGATGAAGTCCTGTTTACGTCCGGCGCCACCGAAGCCTGCCATCTCGCGCTCGGGGGCGTGGCGACATATATGGGCGATGAGTGCAACCGCAAACGGATCGTCACCGTGGCCACCGAGCACCCTGCCGTGCTCCAAACGGCGTTGAGGTTGGATCGTCAAGGGTTTGAAACAGTGGTGCTGCCAGTCAAGTCGGACGGCTTGATTGACCTCGCCAAGCTCGATCGTGTTCTTGACGAACGGACGCTGATCGTTTCCGTGATGACGGCAAACAACGAAATCGGCGTGTTGCAGCCCATTCAGGAGATAGCAGACCGGTGTCGGCATGTTGGTGCTTTGCTCCACACCGATGCCGCGCAAGCCGGAGGCCGTCTGCCGATGGATGTGGAGCGCTTGGGGGTGGACCTGCTTAGCCTGTCCGCGCACAAGATGTATGGACCGAAGGGTGTCGGCGCCCTCTTCGTCCGAGCCGGCGTGCCCATCCTTCCAATTTGGGGCGGTGGGGGACAGCAACGGGGGCTGCGCAGCGGCACCTTGGCACCCGCCTTGGTCGCAGGCTTTGGAACCGCTTGCGAGCTCGCAGTTGATCAACAGGAGTCGGATCGGGAGCGAATTTCACGATTAACCGCCCGGCTACTGCAACGGCTGCGGAACGTATTTCCCAGTCTCCTTCTTTTCGGCCATCCTGAGCGGCGGGTGCCGGGCAGTGTCAACATCGGATTCCCAGGCATTCCAGCTGAACTGATGATCCGCAACGTGGCCAAAAGCCTGGCGGTTTCCAGCGGTGCGGCCTGTGCGTCGGCCAGCAGCGAGCCCTCCCGCGTTTTGCTGGCACTTGGCTTGGATAGGGAGACAGCCGCCACGGGCATTCGCATCAGCCTCGGTCGCTTTACCACCGAAGCCGACGTTGACGCCGCCGTTGGCACCTTTGAATGGGCGGGCACCGCCCTCCACTCGCAACCAGCACAGCATGCCGCTGGCTAGGTCTCGAAGCGAACCTCGGGCTAGGCGGCAAGCCAAAACACCGGACCTGCACTTCGTGCCCGGGCCAAACAGCGGCTTTACGCCGGCCGGAATTGCGGCCTTCGACAACCTGCGTCCGGCCGCCGTGGTGCGCGAATTGATTCAGAACGCGCTTGACGCGGCTCGCTCTGCCAACACATCGCCAGCAGTAGTGCGCTTTCGTTTGACTCGTGTCGGGCGCAACAGCATCCCCGGCATCGAAAGCTACGAACGAGCCTTCGAGCAAGCTGTGCAGTCTCAGCGAGAACTGATGGGCGGGCATCTGGCTCAACAGGCTGAACTGGTCCGCAAGCGCGTCGAGCGAGCGCTCAAGCAAGAACAGGTCGAGGTGTTGTCGGTACACGACAACGGCATCGGGCTTGATGAACAACGAATGACGGCACTACTGAGCGACGGGTTGAGTGTCAAGGACGGTGGTGCCACCGGCACCTATGGAAACGGTCACTCCAGTGCCATACCGGTATCGGATCTTCGTTACGTTCTTTATGGGGGCATCACTGAGGATGGCAATCGGATCGCCGCCGGGCACGCGGTTCTTGCCTCTCACTACGTGCCAGGAGAACGGTATCTAAGAGGGGGCGACGGCTTTTTCGTTTTGGAGACACGGCCAAGCCCAACATCGCTGTATCAATACGCCTCAGCGAACCAGATTCCGGACCTGATTGGTGAAGACCTCGACGGAATTGAGAGCGTCAGCGGCCACGGCACGACCGTCATCATCCCGGCCTTCAACCACTTCCTTGATCGGAAAAAGAAAGCACTCTGGGACGTGGTGGCCCATGCCGCCTCGGCAAATTTCTTCATCGCCGTCGAGGAGGGAGAACTTGAGATCGAAGTGCAGGACGCTCGGAACGGGACCGAGGAGCCCTCCCAAAAATTGGACCGCTCAACGCTAAGCCAAGTGCTTCATAAGCACTGCGATAAGGCCCGAGCCAAAGCCTTTCTAAGTGGCCTGAAAGCGTTTGATGCCCACAGAACGTTTCGACTAGGCAAACCGCTTCAGGTCGATACGTCTCACGGCGGGATCGATATCCGGTTGAACCCAAACGCATCTGGCGCTCCCCGAATCGATTTGTGCCGCAATGGCATGTGGATCACCAACAGCATACCGGGCTTCTACGGAAAGTTTGCGGACAGAGTGCCGTTTCATGCGGTGCTGTCGCTTAAGGCGGAAGCGGGTGGCGACCTCCACGACCATGTGCGTTCCGCGGAAGGGCCGCTGCACGACAGCCTCGAACTCAAGCGGCTTGAGAACGATGACCGTTCAGCTTGTCGGGTCGCTCTCGGGGAAATTGTCGAATCGCTCAGGGCGCACACCGCTGAGGTGGAATCCGAAGCCTTCGCCTCCGAGGAATTTCTGACACTCGACTTTGGGCTTGACGGTCCTGGGGGCGCTGGCGGCAGCAAGGCGTTTCGAGGCAAGCCAGTCGTGATCGGACGCCGACCAGCGCAACAACTCCGGCCCTATGACCAAGGCCCGACAGCCAGCGGGGGCGCAACCGGCGCAGAGAGTGAGGCGGACACTCGCAGGGAAAGAAATACACCCAAGGGGGATAAGCGAAGGCCAGCCCTATACGCCTTGGTTAAGGCGGCATCCAGGCCCGCCGGACGCCGTCGGAGGCATATCCATCTTCACTTTCCCCGCCCATGCGAGGCTGCGCAAGTTCGCTTGCTGGTCGACGAAGGGCTCGACGCCACCTGTGATCGACACGGGATGGACGAGTACCTGCCAGCGGAGTTGGGCGATGTGACGATCAACGGCGAACCTGCGACCGATGCCCAACTTGAACATTGGAATGGCAAGGTGGTGGGCGTGAAGCTGGGCGACGTTCCCGCCAAAGCAACTTTTACCTTGGAAACGGACTTCACCTTCGGTGGTGCGTTCGCCGACCTGACTGGAACCGCACTGCGCATTGAGGTCTTCAGAACCCCGCAGGCCGGAGCAGCCACTCCAATCGAGGAAACCAAGGAGTCTGACGGGTCGCCCGATGTCTGAAACAGCCCCCATTGACGTTGTGGTGCCTGGAGCCTCCAACGCCATCAGTTCCCGGGAGCACCCGATTCTGGAAAGCGGCAACCTGTCTTTTCCCGAAGGCAGGTACAGGGTGTCCTTTGATCGGGAGGCGGGCGGTTACGGCTTCCAACTTACGCACAAGCTTGAAGGCGCTGCGCTGCTCACCCGCCTGATTCAGGAGAAGAAGGCGAAGTTCGTTTGCATAGTGTCCTCGCCCCGATCCGCCTATCGCCAAATTCATCAATCATTCGATTCACGGCAGTCGGTGGCCTATGATGCCAATGACCTTGGTGAGCCGCCGCTGTTCACCCCAGCCGTGCTCTGCGTTTGCGACAGCGAAATCGATCTGGACTCGGAACGGGACGGCGTACACGAAATCTGGAATGGGCAACGGGTGCAACTCAGGGTAGGCTCACGACTAGCCCTCGGCAACGTCATACAACTTGAGGCATCCATTACCCATCTTCTGTCCCTGCATGCGGACGATATGCAGAGGAAAGGTGGGTTTGCCATCCAGATAGGAGAAGAGCCCTTCGGGTTTCGTGCGAATCTGCATCCGGAATTGCATCGCTTTGCTCGGTACGGAACCGCTGGCCCGGTCAAGGACCACCTCATGATCCATATCGTAACTGCATGTCTAGCGCGCTTGCAGCGGGATTATTCTGAAGGCGCTGCGGACGATGGAGAGGTCGCTTGGGAGTCGCACCGCTCCCTGAAGGCACTGGCAGATCATCTAAGTGACCGAGATCTCCCCCATTGGACCGACGACGAGTTCCGGCCCGAAGAGGTCGCCACGGCACTGTATCCGCTTCGCATTCCCGTCGATGACTTGGCTATCGAATCGGATGACGGCGAATGAATGCCGCATCCCGCTGCGAGTTTGACGATGCCGACTACACGGCTTTCCGCAAGCGCCTTCTGCGCAGCAAGGGTAGCCAAGCACAGAGACGCTTCCTCGCGCGGGTACGAAGCGGTGATGACTTCATCCGGGAGTTGGACCAGATCAAGATTGTCGGCCAAGGTGCTGGAAATCTGATTCCCGCGCCACTGACGGAAAGCGAGTTCAAGGATCCGCCAACGGATACCGAGCAAACCCTCTATCGGTCGTGGCATGACTTGGTCCCCGCTGTGGCTTGCCGGTCTTCATTCTGGGCGCTGATAACTCTTGAGCATCTTCGGGAGGGACGCATCCAACCCGTGTATCTCGCTGCGAATGGCGGTTCCCTGCCGGGCGGGGAAGAGCGAATCGATCGTGCGCTTGCGGACGGCACGGCCAACGCCGACAAACTCGTGGATAGCTGCGTGCGAACGGTGCTGCGCCGCCTCGGCGGCCTTCCCGAGGTGCGCGGCAACCGCTCCGTATTCGTGGACTGCCCTTTTGCAAGGGCTTGGTGGCGCGAGCGTATGGCCTGCGAAGCCGCCAAGGGCGATCCGAGACTGGAAGACTATGCACGTGCCACCCTTCGCATCAGCCAGACCTATTGGGAGAAATTCATTGACCGCGTGGTGTTCCGCAACTCGACTTTTGGTGCCCTGAATATCCGAAGCGCCTTCATTCGAGCCTTGGGCAGCGCATTGTCGTCAGACCCCGAATCCGCCCTTCGGGAAACGGCAGCGCTGCAGCGCCTGTGTCGCCGGGCAACAGCGTACCAAGGTGGCCGGGAACTTGGGATATTTAGCGATGATGATCTCAATGACTTGATGCGGGTGCTGGTGGGAAGCTCTTAACGTGATGCGGCATCCAAGGCCAGATTCAACGCTTGCGCACCGTTGTCTTGACGACATTCAGGCCGCTTTAGCAGCACTGCATGCCGGGGATCTCCCAAGCCCCTACGATATCGTATGGCCAACCGGACTCAATCGGGCCATCGCTCTTTCGCTTCCCGTCAGCGTACGAACAATGAACTGCCTGCGAGCCGCAGGTCTCACCCAAGGGCACGAACAGCTGACGGCGATGCAGCTGTTGCATGTGCCAAACATGGGCAAAAAGAGCCTCAAGGACTTGGCGCTCTGCGTTGAGCGGTTCCTGATCGATTGCTGCGCCGGCGTAACGCCGGCCGAAAGAGTTGATTCGGCGGTAGACTCCTCGGAAAACCACAGGCTGGACCACGATGACAGGAAACCACCAAGCAATGCAGCTTGGCTGCAAATTGAGCGGATACTGAAACCGATTTTCGCGGTCGTAGCGGAAACCGGCGATGCTCACAGCCTGTCGGACGTCCTTGATCCTAGATTCAACCTGACCGCATCCTATTTGGGGAGAAAGGATGAATTGGACAGCATCCGGCTGAGCGATGCAGCGGATGGCCAACCTGGACTTGCGGGCCGAATGGCGGATCGCCTACGCAGTGTGCTAGGGAGGTTGTCGGAGCGGGATGGGCAGGTTTTGGTACGCAGACTGCTGGAAAGGCCACCAGCCACGCTAGAGTCGATTGGTTCGGAACTAGGAGTTACCCGAGAGCGTGTCCGACAAATTCAAGTGAGACTGCAAAGAAAAGTCATGCAGGCGCTGGGAGAGGAGCTACAGCAGTTAGCGAGGATTCTCGCTGAAAATCTACGTCCCTTGGTGCCGCAGGATGCCATGGAAAAGCATATCGCCAAAGCACTGCCGGATATGCCGGATAGGGAAAGAATGATCATTCGGTATTACCTCATCGAAGCGATGGGGTACGATCTCGATTGGGGCATGTTCGTCAGTTTGGGCGCTCAAGCGGGAATTGGAAAGGTCAGGGAATTGGTCGAAAGCATGGCCGACGAGGCAGGGCTCGTCGATGAGGAGCAATTTCGCGCCGCACTGCATGACGATTCGCCAGCGTTGGCAGAGCATTGGAACTGGCTTTGCCAGCGCTGCAATCTGCACCAGTTTCATGGTTGTGTGGCACTTCGCAACAGTGCCAAGGCTGGGGTAATGGCCGCACTTCGTGCCATAGGCCAACCTGCGACCAAGCATGAAATCGGCGAAATTTGCGGTTTCTCCGACACCCAAGTTGGCGGGGCTCTCTCCAACCTCAAGGGCGTCACCCGTGCGGATGCCGAACGCTGGGGCCTGAAGGAGTGGATTGACGATGAATACGACGGCATCATCGGGGAGATCATCCAACGCCTCAATGAGGACGGAGGCGTCACCACCACGGAGCGACTGCTGTCTGAAATCCCCAGCAAGTTCGGGGTCAGCCCCGCAAGTGTTGATGCCTACATGAAGACATCGCGTTTCTACCTTCAGGACGGCACCATCCGGCTAGCCGACCCGTCAAGGTTGCTATTGCGTCTCTTCGATGACGTGATTCACGGACGGGACGTAAGGGGCCACCCGTTCTGGACCTTCCGTGCCGAAGAGCGCCATTTCCGCGGCTACAGCGTAACCGGCGTTCCACCGGAGTTCATCAAGGCCCTTGGGTGCGAACCAGACGGCCGCATCATGATTCGTTGCGCTAGCGGTCCCGGTGAAGAGCGACAGATATCCGTTCGCTGGCCCCTAGCGTCGACCACCGGAGGTTCCTTGGGTTATTTGACGTCACCGCTAAAGGCTCAGAACCTGAACCCCGGAGATCAGGTGCGTGTGACCATAGTGGAGCCTGAATGCGTGACGCTGACCAAACACGAACCCGCAATGGATAAGGTGCCAAGTAGTGGAGTAAGCGATATGTTGCGGCGAATGAAAGATCGCCGGCGGGCTTTGTGACTATGCTCCGCAGAGAACCCACTTTAAAACCCGGACTGTTTCGTTTGCCTGACGATCCGGTCGCCAACCAGATTCTGATTCCGGGATTTCGTTCGGCTAAACGCGTACTGGGTGCCTTTGGTTGGTTCACCGCAGGCTGGATCGACCGGCTCGCCCCAGGGTTGGCGGACTACCTGAATCGCCCTGAACCCGAGCCGATAGTCTTCACCGTTGCGCCGGTATTTTTTGCCGACGAACGCGCCGCCGTCGAGCGGGGTCTTGGCACGACTCCGTACGAGGCCGCCGAAGCGATCACCCGAGTATTCGTCAGGGAGCGGCCAAAGGCATCCTCGTTGGGGCGACATGCGTTGGATTGCCTCGCTTGGATGATTGGCGCGAAGAGCCTGCGGCTCAAGGTTGCAGTGCCGACGCTGGAGTCAAACTACCATCCGAAAATCTGGCTGTTCGATGACGGTCTCCATCGGGTCATCGCACGCGGATCGGGTAATGCGACCGCAAGTGGTGTAGCCGAAGGCGTCGAACACCTTGATGTGGATGTGTCTTGGCACCGGGGTAGCAAAGAACGCGTCGCGAGAGGGGCCGCTATGCTGGACGACTGGTTTCGCGGCGTCAGCTTCGGTCTGCAGCGTGTGGTGGATCTGCCGGACGCACTGGCTGAGGACATCATCCGAACGGCACCAACATCCCCGCCCCGGCCTAGGGACTACGCCAACGCCGTAGCCGGGATTCGAAGGGCCAGAACCACATACGTCAAGCCCCCGCAGCGGCTGGCCGTGCCGGACGGGCTGGAGTGGGAGACCGGCAAATACGCCCATCAGGGCGATGCCGTCAAGTGTTGGGAAAACTCTGAACCACCAAACCGCGGAGTGATCGCGATGGCAACCGGGGCCGGCAAGACCATCACAGCAATAATTTGCGCCACTCGCACCCAGGACCGACTTGCCGATTCCTTCCTTGTAGTGATATCCGCCCCCTCATTGCCACTGATCGCACAATGGCGAGAGGAGGTTGCGCGATTCTCGGTCAAGGCTGTGGTGCCGAGCCTCGAACCCAGCGTCGATATGGCATTGACCGACCTGTTTCGGAGTTTGCAGGGCACTGGCACCCATGTGCTGATCGTCACCAACCATTTGCTCTGTTCGTCCACCTTCCAAGCTACCGTAAGGACGAAACTGGCTGCCTGCCGACAGTCGGTAGTGACGATGCTTATCGCCGACGAAGCGCATACCCTCGGGGCCGACTCGTTTGTGCGCAACAAACCTGAGTTCTTTGACAGGCGACTCGCACTCTCGGCTACGCCGCATCGTCAGTACGACCCAGATGGAACTGAGGAGATATTTGCCTTCTTCGGGCAACCTGTGTACGAATTCGGCATTGACCGGGCGATCGGTTTCTGCCTATCGCCCTACAATTACTATGTGCATGCCTGTACGCTGGCAGACGATGAACTGGAGGAGTTCAAGCGACTCACGCGGCGAATCGTTACTGCCCACCACGGCGGTGCCAACGACGATGACGACAACCTGCGCAAGCTGCTGATTGCTCGCCGCCGGATCATTGAGACGAGCGTTGCGAAGATTGGCTTGCTGCGCTCCGTGCTCAAGCGGCGAGGCCCTAGGGCATTGCGACATGCGCTCATCTACGCTTCAGCTAAGAACCCAGAACAGTTCGATGAGGTCGGGCGTGTGCTGACCGAGCTCAATATCAAATGGGCGCCGGTCACTCAGGAAACCACCGCCAAGCCACGCTCGCTGCGCCGTACCTTGGAGGATTTCGAGCAGGGCTTCCTTCAGGTGCTGCTAGCCAAGAAGGTGCTTGACGAAGGAGTCGACATCCCAAGCATTCGGGAGGCGTTCATCGTTGCATCTTCGACTATTGAGCGTGAGTGGATCCAAAGACGGGGCCGTGTCCTCCGCTTGCATCCCGATAAGCCTTGGGCCTTGATTCATGATTTCCTGTGCCTGCCGCCAGTCGAGCGCGAGCGCACACGATCGGTGGCCGGGATCGTGGAAAACGAATTGCATAGGGCGTACACCTTTGGTGGCCATGCCCGCAACGGCGCTGGCCCGGATGGAGTGGCGACTGAACTTGCTCGAATTCGCGCCGCTTTTTGGCCAACCAGCCCTTCGACGACACCGCGGGTCAGCCAAGCAGGTCAGCAGAGAGTCGCGGCTTCGACCCCAGAAGGAGAACCATGGTGACAGAAGGCGCTTCTCTGACCAACTTTGATCGGATCGTCGCTGAAATTAGCAGGCATGCGGAAGAAGCGGCCCAAGCACACGGTTTAGCCGCCAATGATCTTGTCCACCTATTATTGGAAATCGTCAATCTGGAAGATGAAAACCGTGTCAAACCAATTCACGGGGTGCGCCAAAAAATGCGAGGCATGATTCAGGGTTTGTCGCGCACCCAGTCCTCGCCGGGAGGTGGATGAGATGTTGGTAATCAGGAACATCGAGATCGAGAATTTCGTATGTTTCGAGCGATTGGAACTCAAACCATCGACGGATCCGCAATGTCCCCTGACTGTGATTCGAGCCGAGAACGGATCAGGTAAGACCACTCTACTGCGGGCGATTCGATGGGGAATGTATGGTGAAGGTGCGCTGCCGGGTGTTGCACATAACTTTTCGCTACACCCTACCTTTTGGGATCCTGATGCCCGAGGGAAGACGACGTCTGTGTCCATAGAATTCGAGACCGACGGGTCCAGCCGGGAGCATCCCCAGAGCGCTATGCACTCCATCTTCAACTTGCGGCGTTCGGTGCGAACGGTGGCGACCGTTCCGGGCAAGACTGGCGCACCGGACTTTCAACGACTTGGTGAGCAAGTTGTTCTGCAGCGGCGTCAAGCTGACGGGTCGTGGACGCGACATGATGGTGGTGCCAACGCCGTGGTCGCAGAGTTGTTGCCGTGGGAGTTGCGCGATTTCTTCGTGATGGATGCGGATGAGGCGGCCGACTATGTCGGAGGTAGCGAAAACAAGGAACTGGACCGCCACGAAGTAATCGACAAGACCACATACGCAGTTAGCGCGCTACTTGGCTTGGATATCTTCAATCGAACCAGAAAGCGACTCGAGACGATATCAGGAGAGTTCGGCCGGGCCGCCACTAAGGCAACTGGTAACCAAAGCCTAGCTGCCAAGCAAGAAGAACTGGAAACTTGCAAGACTGAGCTCGATGAAATGACCGATAAGGTTGAGTCGCTGGCGAAGGAGAAGGTTGATATAAGAGAAAGGCTTGACCGGGCGCGGGGGCAACTTGAGGCCGTGGTTGGGAATATCCAAGCCTACGAGGACTTGCAGCGACGTTTGTCGGAAAATCGGACAGCCTTGGAAAAGGTGGAGAAGCGTCAGAAGCAGACTTTGGACGTGCTCGGCGCTTCCATTTTCGACATCTCGCTGCTGGCCTCGCTGGCAGCTAGAGAGGTGGCCACCATCAGAGAACGCCTACAGCCCCTTTACGACGACGGCTCGATTCCTGTGCGGCACTTGGAATTCGTTCGGAATCTAGTGGAACGGCGCGAGTGCATCTGCGGCCAATCGCTCGACGGCGAAAGCCAGTTTGGTCGTCGCGTACGAGCTGCGTTGGATCAGTCGAGTGAGCAGAAGGTGCGAGCCGATTGGCTGGCCGACGTGCTTGATGCGGCCAACGCGCTTCACGACCACGGAAGCGGCCAGAAATGGGATGACGGGTGCAGAAGCCGTGAGAGCGAGTTTGCTGAAGTGAATCGTGAGCTTGATCAGCTAAAATCGATTAGGCGAGAGATCGACCACGAATTAAACCGTGTGAAACATCGGGATGTGCAGACGGCACGTAGCGAGATCGCAATGCTGGAAACGCAGTATGAACGGATACACCGTGATTTGGGTGCCGACAAGGCGCGAGTGGAAGCGCTGGACAAAAAGTACCGTGAACTGGTCGGCATCGTCCAGGGTGGCCAGGCACAGGCAAAAGAGGCAAGGGAACACCGGGCCGATCAGCAAATCACCGATCTGCTCGTCGACATCCTCAAAGGAGCGTACACAGCAATTCAGCGTGATCAAGTCAAGGAACTTGATGCACGCATGAACCGCCTGTTCAAGAGAATGGCCGCCAACGTGACCGATGACGAAGAGGTCGAGGACCGTCAGCGCAAGGCCACCTTGGCCATGATTGCGCAGGTCGGCTTGCGACCATTGGATGACGATGCCGAAAAGTACGAGATATTCGCCTTGAGCAGCAGGGGTCGGGCGATGCCGCCCACGGAGATCAACGGCGCATCCCGACGTATCCTAGCGCTATCCTTCGTGCTTGCGTTGTGCGAGGAGAGCAAGACCAAGGCACCGTTAGTGGCCGACTCCCTGCTCAATTACATGTCTGGGTCTGTTCTGACAAATACTCTGAGGGTGACCGCGCAGACCGCGAGTCAACCGATACTGCTGCTAACCCCATCGGACCTTGAGTCAGAACAGGATGCGGAGTTGGTTTCCCAGCTTGCCGGCGCGACCTACACGTTGACCGGCCAATGGCAGCACGGCTCTGCGCATGGCGATGTGGTAAATATGACGGACCCGAAAAAGGTGGCGTTGTTGTGCCCCTGCGGACCTCGCGAGTTTTGCTCAATCTGCGAGCGCGTGGGACAAGCGAATCGAACTAGCTGGAGCCGCAGGCGGCATCTGAGAGACGGCGGACCATGAATCGGTTTCGTGTGCATTTGGTAGTCGGCAACCATCGATTGTTCCTGCCATCCGCCCACAAGGATCAACTGGAGCAGTATGTTGCCAAGCAATCCGTGGCCCGAGGCGATGTGGAGAGTGTGCCGTTCCCGAGACAGGTGGACTTCTGGGCGTTTTCCATTGGCGCAGCACTCGCAATGGAACTGCCACCCAAGGAGGGTCCGATCTCCCGGTGGGGAACGGGATTCATTGATGTCCGCCAAGGCATTCTGGATGAAGACATCTCCGCATTGCTCGCCGTTGTCGCGACTGCCAAATTGGGCCACCAAAGCCCCGATGTGGACAATCCGGGCAAGATCATCGAATTGGCCAACCGTCTGGCAGGTGCGGGCTGCCCGTTTGTCCTACGGAAGCTCTCGGAAAATTCGCTGAGGACAACCCCGCTCGATCGAGTGATCTCCCTGGCACGTTGGCTGCAGGAGCAGATGCGGACGGCTTCGTGAGGTAAGCCGCGATGAGGCGCATGTCCACTTTCTGCGCGATTTGCTGTCGAACCCTCTGGCTGTCGGCATTACGCCTCTCATCTACATAAGGAGGAGAGAGGGTGGGATTCGACCCCACGGATCCCTTGCGGGACCTCTTGATTTCGAGTCAAGCCCGTTCGGCCAAGCTCCGATTCGGATTTGCCGGCCAACGCTTGGGTGGCCCGGCAGCACGACAACGCCATCGCCGCGTTCACTCGGTCGGCCAGCTTGGAGGCCAACGGCGCTTCCTTGGTCCGCGCCGCCAACCTGCGCATCGAGGCCGGACGCTGGGCGAGCGCCGAATGGATCCTCCGCGAACTCTTCGCGATGCGGACAGAAACATTTCGGAGCCCGACCCACGCGACGAGCACGGATTTGGCAATCGCCAAACTCCAATCGAGCTTTCGGCCCAATTGGGCCGAAAGGTCCTGAGCCGGCACAACGAATTGGCGCAACCCAGTGTCAGGCATTACACTCTGAGGCCATCGATTTGGCTATGTCCATGCGGACTTTGAGGCAACGAAGGCATAGCTGAAAGGCAAAGGAGCGGCGCAATGACCAGCGAACGGACGCGAACGGAAATTTGGCAGGGCCTTTGGGACGCGATGAGGATGGGCCGATACTATTCAGCCATCCAGCAGCGCCACCAAGCAGTGAACAAAGTGGCGATCGCGCTGTTGCTACTGAGCGGCACAGGCTCCGTGGCAACCCTTTCGAACATGATGCCTGATTGGTCGCAAGCCGCTTTCGGAATGTCCATTGCCGCGGTCACGATTTGGTCGGCACTCGGCAGGCACGCAGCCAAGGCGGCCGTAGCCCAATCCATCTGTCTGCAGTGCAACGATCTTGCCGTGGAGTGGCGGACTTTGCTGGCCGACGTGGACAGCTACCGGCTTGATGATGCTGGAGCGCGAGAAGCCTTGAATCGACTGGATCACAAGATGAATCACGTGACCGCAAGGTCGGGGGACGTTGGACTATCCATCAATGAAAAGATCAACAAAATATCGGCTGAGAAAGCCGGTCGGGAACTGGAGCTAAGCTATGCCCGATAGGGAACCGATAGAGAAGACCAGCACCCCGCCACGACCACCCAACGTTCCGCCCCCGCCGCCACCGCCGCCACCGCCGCCGCCACCGCCATCAAACAAATAGCGATGTGCGGTGCCGGCAGCCCCGTCGCCTTGGCCAGGTGGGCCCTCAGCAGGCCCTTGGCCGACCTGTCCGCAGCCTGATGGACGAACCACGCCTTCGTTCAGACTCATTTGTGGTTAGACAAGGCTGGGCATGGCGGACGCGCCATCGAAACTGATAGAGTAACCGCTCCCGAATGCTCGCCGCCCGAGACCGGGCAAACAGATCGTCACAAGAACATAGGAAGCCACAATGATCGTCGTCAACGCCCGCATTCCCACCACACCGGAAACCATCGCTGTCATGCGCGAGGCCATCGTCAAGATGCAGACCGCCTCGCTCGCCGAAGACGGCTGCGAGGACTACAACTTCAGCGTGGAATTAGATAACCCCGGTGTACTGCGCGTCACCGAACGATGGACGACCCGCACAACGCTAAGCGCCCATTTCCAAACACCCCACATGGCCGAATTTCAGGCCGCCATGCAAGCCAATCCGCTCCAGGGCATGGACATCCATTTCTACGAAGCCAACGAAATCGAGATGTCCCTGTAATCAGGCTTGGTACCCGAGCCAGTCGTGCAATATCGCGACCAGCTAACCGGGCGCGCGGCGTTCAAACAAGCCAACGCACTTAATGCCTCGGTGGCCTTGGTGCGTTGATCGCCACCGCGTTTTACCGTGGTTTCAGACGCCGACTCGCGGTTAAAATGAGCATTGCATTTGAGGCTTCGCCTCGCCGGAACCTTGGAGAACCGTTAAATGAAATTGGCCCTATCCCTAATCGTTTGGACGCTGATCGCCCTGGCCGCTCTGTATGTGCTCGGCCCCGATACCAGCCGCGAATTACCCAAGCCGAAGCCACCGCCTTCCCATCCGGCGGCCCATGCCTCGGTTATTTCCATCCATGCCCCCGGCAGCTCTTGCATCGACGCGACCGGGCACCTTACCGCCTAAGGTTGCCGCCTTGCCTCCATGTAGAGGCCAATGCCACCAGGGCATTGCCCAAACCGGTGTGATGGCGACCGCCGGCTTGGCGCCCAAGGCATGGCGTTGGCCCGCAAACCCGAAGTAGTCGTTACATGAAAAAGAGCATCATCACGATCATCACCGCCTTTTTGTTGCTCAGTGCCTGCGAGCCCAAGGACGAGCGGCCGGGCCTGTGGTTGCGCGGCGAGTTGCAGCCCTTTCCCGATGACTGGAGCTTTACCGCGGAGCATCCGGAAATTGCCCTGCAAGTGGCGGCACCCTATTTTCTACCCCATTCAATCACCATCCTCTGTGCCGAGCACGAAGGCGACCTGTACGTCGCCGCCTACCGTCCCAAGACGAAGAACTGGCCCGCCTGGGTTACGGAAAATCCCAATGTGGTTCTGAAGATTGGCGAGAACCTCTACGAAGCGCACCTCGCCCGGGTCAATGACCCGACGGCGATCATCGACGCACTGAGCGCCTACGGAGCAAAATATCGCAGCAGCGGCTCGATTCCGACGAGCGTTTGGTTTTGGCGAGTGGAACCGCGCAAAAACGATGATAGTCAAAAGTAGCCGGCGCCCAACCACCGCCACCGCCCTCATGCCACAAATGGAGCGGGAGCAGTCATCATGGCGAACATAGCCGTTCTGGGGCTTGGCAACTTCGGCACAGCGCTGGCCCGGGTTTGGTCTTTGCACGGCAACCGCGTACAAGGCTGGACAGTTGAGGAGGACGTTTACGACAGCATCCGCAAAACCGGCATCAACGCCAAATACCTACCGGATATAACCTTGCCGGGCGCGGCCGTGTCCATGCGCTTGCAAAACGCTCTGGAGGGGGCGGAAGCGGTGGTGTTGGCGCTGCCTTCCCATGTGATCCTTGAAGTGGTGGACGATGTTGTGCCGCTGTTGTCGGAAGGCCAGGTGCTACTCGATTTGGCCAAAGGTCTGGCACCCGGCGAACGGCTCGTCTCCGATGTCATTCACGAGAAACTGCAAGCGGCGGGTTGCGCTAACGACCTCGCCGTGATGACCGGCCCAACCATCGCCCGCGAACTCGCCGCCGGGGTTTTAAGCACGGCGCTGGTCGCCTCCGAGAATTTGGACATTGCCCGCGGCCTCGCCGAGCGCCTATCCACCGAGACGCTGCAACTGCGCTACGCCAACGATCCCCTGGGTGTGGAACTCTGGGGCGCATTCAAAAACGTCATTGCCCTGGCCTGCGGCGTCTGCGACGGCCTCGTTGACGAGGGTGGCGAGGGTATTGGCGGCGACAACCTCAAGGCCGCCGTGTTCACCGCCGGGTTCCACGAAGGCTGCCGCCTGCTGGCCGCTCTGGGTGCGCAATCCGACACGGCTCTGAGCCCGGCCGGGGTGGGCGATCTGTATGTTACCGCCACCTCGCCGCACGGACGCAACCGGCGCACCGGAGAATTACTCGGTTCGGGAAAGCGTCTCGACGAGGCGCTCGGCAGCACCGTGATGGTGTCCGAAGGTGTGCGCGCCACGCGCCTGTTCGCGGCCCGCGCCGACGCCGAGGGTTTCTCGGCACCTTTCGTCACCACGGTACTGGCGCTACTCGACGGCGAAATCGAGGCGCGGCGCTGCGTCGAGCAACTATTGCGGCTAGGAGACTAGTGTCCTGTCCGGCTCATTCGTGGGTTTTCGGTGCTAGTGTCCTGTCCCGTAAATAAATAGGTTTTAGGCGCTAGGTTATACCGGCTACAGGTGGAGACCAGGCATCAGACACCAAACCAATGCGCGTCCCTATTGAGTGGTTCGTAGTTCGGCTCGCGTTTCTCCCTAAATGCGGCAAGCGCTTCTTTCGAATCCGGATGACCACTCATACGCACCGTGCCGCCCTGCTCAAACTCATAGCCCGTTTTCAAGTCCATCCATTCAATGCGATCAAGAATGCGTTTACTGACCCGAACCGCGGTCGGGCTGTATTTTGCTACCCGGGCTGCGATCCCCTCTGCCCTCTTCATTAGCTGATCCGGCTCACAGACAATCACCGCGGCACCAGCGGCTTCGAAGTCATCCGCCCGCATCGGTAACCCCGTAAAGTACAGGCGACGTACCAACGGCTGCGGTGCGATTCTGGCCAAGTGACGAGCACCACCCATTACCCCGACCGTGAGTTCGGGCAATCCAAATTGGGCATCCTTCGCCGCAACGATAAAGTCGCAAGACCCGGCAATGGCCAGACCAGTGCCTAGCGCAACACCATGCACAGCACCAATTACCGGAACAGCGCAATCGGAAATGGCGAAAAATGCTTCCCGCACCCGCCACATCCGTTCGGCACCGTTCTCCGGCGTCAGGGTGGCAAATTCCGCCAAGTCATTGCCCGCACAAAAAAGTTTTCCCTCGGCGCTCAATAGGATGGCGCGAATATTCTCACTTAATTGATCGATATCACTGAAAAGCTCCTTTATTTCAATGTACATCTCGCGATTCACCGCGTTAACCGGCGGCCGGTTAAGGCGTACATTGACAACACCGTTGCCTTTGTCGTCCACGATCAAATGTTTGAATTCCGTCATTCGTTGGCCCTCTGTCTTAGCTGCGTTGCCGCATTGTGTCGGGAAGCCCTATTGTTGACAACAAACAGAGTTGCTGCCCATTGGCCAAGGTTTTTGAGTAAAACTCAAAAGCCGGTTGACAGCTTTTCGATTCGTCGAGGGATCGGCATGGGTTATCGTATCGTCACAACCGCGTTTGGCCCAGCTACTGAAAGTGCTGAAAACCACAAGGAATCCTAATCGGAGTCTCGCTGAGCCAACAGAAGATTCATGGAAGCGCAAAGTAGAGGAGGCAAGGCGATGACAAAAGCCGTCGTCCATGAGGCATTCAAGGTTCACGATAAGCTCGAAAAAGAGTTTGAAAGCGCACTCCAATGGAAACTCATGGATGAAGACATCGAGCGCGCGAAATTGCTGATAGGGATAAAAATTGCCAACGACAAATCGAGGGAGCTCTTCACGGAGGCAACACCGGATGCCATCCGCAACTGGGCTTATGGGGTGGGAGATGACAATCCGCTCTACACCGACACCGCCTACGGTACCACAACCCGTTGGGGTTCCCAGATTGGACACGGGCCCATGGTTGGACATATAGCATCGTCAATGTACGGCGACCCGATGCCAGAGGAAATCAAGCGGGCCACCAAGGGGCTCTTCCGCGGCGTTCATGTTTTTGTCTCCGGCGGCACCTGGGATTGGTTCCGACCCCTGTATCCCGGCGACAAGGTCTTCACCTACAGAGCCGAAGAGTCGGTTCAGAAAAAGAAGTCTGACTTTGCGGACCAATCGGTGATCTTGGTCAGTCGATCAGTAAGCCTAAACCAGCGCGGTGAGGTACTGGGGGTCTACCGAACGCTGCGTGTAAATACCGAGCGCAAAAAGTCCCGGGAAAAAGGCAAGTACGCTGAAATCAAGCCGGCTGAATACACCGATGAACACTATGAGAAAATCGACAGCATCTATGCCGCCGAACAACCCCGGGGCGCCCTACCCCGTTACTGGGAGGACGTGAACGTCGGCGACCGGTTGCAGCCAATGGTTAAAGGTCCGTTAACCGTTACGGAAATAATAGCGTTCCACGCGGGCGGCTACGGCTTCTCCCCGTACGGGCTGAGAAGTTCTCGTATTGGGTACAAGAACCGGCAGCGCATCAAACCCTTCTACGTCAAAAATGAGCACGGCGTATGGGATGTTGCCCAGCGCCTGCATTGGGACTCGGAATGGGCCAAGGCCATCGGCAATCCCATGGCATACGACTACGGCGTACTCCGCCAAGCCTGGTTCTACCATTTCGTGTCCGACTGGGCGGGAGACGACGCCTATATCGAGCGGATGGAGGATTCCATCCGCAAGTTCAACTATATGGGAGACACCCAGTTTCTCTCCGGCAAAGTCGTGGGCAAACGCAAGAGCGATACGCGCCTGCTGGTCGATCTGGAAATGCGTATGGAGAATCAGCGCGGTAGCGAAACCGCGTACGGGTCGGCCGTGGTGTCATTGCCATCCAAGGCCTATGGTCCGGCTCCGCTGCCGGCCGTCCCTAGCGACCTGCAGCGAGAGGCTTTGCAGATGTTTGCGCGACACAACCAGATTGCTGCGGCGCGCCGCGTGCCGGGAACATAGACCCGGGAGAGACGACGTGCGATTCGGATTGACCGAAGATCAGGAACTGATGCGCGACACCATGCGCCGCTTTCTGGAAAATGAAACACCGACGACCGTCATCCGTGCGCTCTATGAGAATCCGGCGGGGTTCGAACCCAACTGGTGGCGTTCGGCCACGGCACTGGGTTGGGCATTGCTGGCGTTACCGGAATCCGAGGGAGGCATTACCTTGTCCGGCAGCTTAGGCCAAGATTTAGCGATTGTGGCGGAGGAGCTTGGGCGGGCAGTGGCGCCCGGACCCTTTCTGCCCACCGTGCTGGCGTTGACAGCAATCGCCGACAGCCCCCATATCGAACGGTTCGGCGATATCATTTCCGCCACAGCGGTTGGCGAGTGCCGACTGGCCTGCGCCTTTGCGGAACCCGGAAACCGCTGGGCACCCAGCCATTGGCAGGCAACTGCCGTGCCGGTGAGCGATGGCTGGAGGCTTGACGGTACCAAAGCCTATGTGGAAGCGGGCTATGAAGCCGATATGCTGCTGGTTACGGCCCGCGCGCCAAAGGGTTTCGTGCAATTGCTGGTGCCCGCGGACAGGGCCGGAGTTGAGCGACATGCCGGACGCAGCCTGGATTTCGTGCGACGTTTCGCGACGCTAAGGTTCGCATCGGTCAAGCTGCCGCAAACGGCACTGGTCACGCCGGTGGAACAGGCGCGGTCGAGTATTGAACGACAACTGCAGCTTGCACTGCTGCTGCAAAGCGCCGAGACAAATGGCACCATCGAAAAGGCATTCGAGTTAACCTTGGATTACATGAAGCAGCGTTACGCCTTCGGCCGCCCCATCGCCTCCTACCAAGCTCTGAAGCATCGGCTGGCCGACATGTTGGTTCGCATCCACTCTTGCATGGCCACTACCGACGCGGGCCTTGATGCCTTTGATCAAGGTGCTGACAACGCCCATATGCTGAGCCGTGTGGCAAAGACCTTCGTGGCGGCCAAGGCAGCCGCCATAGTGAGCGACCTGGTGCAAATGACGGGTGGCATAGCCGTGACTTGGGAGCATGACCTGCATCTGTACGAGCGCCGGGTGGCGGTTAATCGGGCGACATTTGGTACCCCGGAGGAACACCGCCTACAGGTTCACCAAGCGTTGCGGACAGCTTAGCGGCGAGCGGATGACTGCCCAAACCTTGGAAACGCTGGAGGAGTTTCGGCTGCGGGCGCGGGTTTGGGCTGAAGACCACTTGGAGCCCGGCAAACTTGCACAGAGCGGTTGGCAGTCGCAAATGGACGCGCAACGCAAGATTTTCGACGGCGGCTTTGCGGGTATTGCGGTTCCAAGCAAGTATGGCGGACTCGGACTGACCCTCGAGCACCAGCGCGTGTGGGCCGAAGAGACCGCACCATACGCCCGGCCGACGGGCTTTTTGGTGTCGCTGGGCATGATATTGCCGACGCTTCTGGACCACGCTACCGAGACAGTGAAACGGCACCACATACCGTGCATGCTCAGCGGCCAAGAGGCCTGGATTCAATTATTGTCCGAGCCGAACGGAGGCTCTGACTTGGCAGGCGTGTTGACTCGCGCGACCCCGGACGATGACGGCTTTCTCATCAATGGCTCCAAGATGTGGAGTTCCAACGCCGATACGGCAGCCTACGGTCTATGCCTGGCGCGCGTGGATTGGGATAAGCCCAAACACCAAGGACTGGGAATGTTTGCGGTACCGCTCAAGGGCAAGGGCGTGACCATTGAGCCCATAGCACCCGTGCAAGGCGGTCCGGCACACTTCTTCATCGAATATTTCGACAATGTTCGGATTCCCGCCGCCTACCAGCTCGGTGAGGAGCGTGCGGGCTGGAAGGTGGCCCAACGCCTGCTGTTTCACGAGCGCAACGCCACCGTGGGCGTGGCCTATGGCTACGGTCTTGACAGCGGCAATGCCTCGGGCGAATCGAGTTGGCGGGTGAATGTGCAAAACATCGCTCGGCAAAACGGCACCTTTGACGAGCCGGTGCTGGGTGCTCAGATCGCTGAGGACTACATCGACATGGTCGTCGGTCGGCAACTCGCGGAACGCATCAACGCCGGCCTGCGAAATGGCCAGCTTAAGGGGCACTGGGGTTCCCTGCTCAAGCTGCAATTAGGCATTGATACGCCAAACAACGCAGAACTGGCGCTCGCCTTGACTGGTTCCGACGGCGTCATCTGGGACGGGAATGATGATCAAGCGGGAGGCGAGTTGGGTTTGAATTGGCTTAAGGTACGCGGGCTGTCCATTGCCGGGGGAAGCAACGAGATTCAGCGCAATATCGTCAGCGAGCGCCTGCTTGGCTTGCCACGCGAGCCCGGCGACGACAGAACCGTACCCTTTAGCGAATTGATGAGACGCCGCAAGTCGGGTTGATATAGTTAACGTTGAAACGCCTTGGAGATAGAGTAATTGTCAGCGAAAAAGCAGGAAAAAAAGAAAATCACTGTGCGCATGACTGAGGAGGAGATCTGGCGGTTTGTTGAAGATGGCCATACCGGTATCCTGACTACGCTAAGAAAAGACGGCGTACCGGTCGCCTTGCCGATTTGGTACGCCTGCATCAACCACATCATCTATATCCGGACGCGCGGCAAGAAGCTAATGCGCATCCAAAACGATCCGCGTTCCAGTTTTCTGGTGGAGGACGGTGAGCACTGGGCCAAGTTGCGCGCTGTCCACATGACAGGGCGGGCTGACATAGTCAACTTGAATCAAGAGCTATCCCGACTGTTTCGCGCTGAAATAAACAGAAAATACAGTGCTTACCGTACAGCCTCAGCCGCAATGCCGCAAAAAACACAGGAGGCCTACGCTAAATCGGTGACTGGCGTGGTGCGCTTTACGCCCGACGAGCGCATCTTGAACTGGGATAATGCCAAACTTCTTCTGGACTAGGAGCCTGGGCCTGCGGAAGTCGCGAAAGCGAAAAGCTGCGAATTCCGAAGGCAGAGGCTCCTGGCTAGTGTCCTGGGTCGCAAAGGATCTGTGGCGAAGCGCGAGCCAGGGGTCGGGGTGATAAGCACTGGAAAAAGCGACTTGTGACTCAGATTGGCAGCAATGATCGCGAAATGCAGCCCCGGGCCCTTTCGGGTGCCTACAAGGCCTATTTTCTCGGCCTGCTGACGCTCACATACACATTCAACTTCATCGATCGAACGATATTTTCGATCCTGATTCCACCCATCAAGGCTGAACTGGAGCTTTCGGATACGCAACTGGGGCTGGTCGGCGGCATCGCGTTTGCCTTGTTCTACAGCACACTCGGGCTGCCGATCGCAAAATGGGCGGACCGCGGCCATCGGCTCAACATCATCACCTTGTGCCTATCGGTTTGGAGTGCGATGACCGCCGCCGGTGCCCTCGTGATGAACTTCTGGCATCTGCTCGCGGTGCGCATTGGCGTAGCCATCGGTGAAGCTGGCGGCACGCCGCCCGCACACTCCATCATCGGAGATCTGTACGAGCCTCGGCGCCGCACTACCGCCGTGTCGATCTACCAAATCGGCTCGCCTCTGGGCGGGGCCCTGGGTCTCATTGTCGGCGGGTGGGCGGCCGAGAACTTTGGCTGGCGAAACGCGCTGCTGATCGTTGGGTTGCCGGGATTGCTACTGGCGCTCTTGCTGCGCGCCACTCTGCGTGAACCACCTCGAGGCCTGTCCGACGCCCGGCAAGGAGATGGGGAGGCATCGACCGTTGTCGGCGTCGCTAGGCTTCTGTGGGCCCGCCGCACCTACCGTTACATGATCGCGGGTACGGCATTCACTTCGATCGCAAGCTATGCGCATATTCAATGGACCCCGGCCTTTCTAGTGCGCTCCCATGAGTTGGGCCTATCGACAATCGGCTTTTTGCTGGGCGCGTTCAGTCTTGTGGGAGGGGTGTTGGGCGTGGCAGCGGGAGGCTATTTGTCGGATAAGCTCGCCGAGCGTCACCCGAAGTGGTGGATGTTGACCCCCGGGTTCGGGATCCTTGTCGGCCTACCGTTCGCGATGGCGGCGTTACTGCTGACGGACATCACCCTGGTGCTGGTCTGCTTGTTCATCCCATCGCTGACCACAGCCATCTATCCCGGGCCAACCTTTGCAACGGCGCAAAAGCTCGTCGGCGTGAAGATGCGAGCAATGGCCGTCGCTTTTTCCCTGTTCGTTGTGACGATGGTGGGGCTGGGTATCGGCCCGCTGCTCGTTGGCGGAATCAGCGATCTGTTGCGCACAACCTACGGGGAGGATTCGCTGCGCGTATCTCTGCTTTGGATACAGCTACTCAAGCTAGTCTCCGGCTTCCTATACCTCTTAGCCGCAAGCTCAATCGCGGCAGACTTGAAACGGGCACCGGATTAACGCGCCTTGGCCGTGCGCGGAGCAGGTTTCAAAAAAATCAATGATTGATTGCGAATTTATCGATTCGCAACGGAGTCGGGGTGGGCTATGGTTTGAGTGAACGTCGAAAGGCTGTCGCGGCCAGTGTGTTGCGCGGTATCCCAAAATGACGTTTTGGATCGGTGCGTTTGTTGAGGAGGGAGAAATCATGAGGATTAGATCGTATTCCGCATTGGCCTTCATTATGCTCACGGTTGCATCATTCCCCACAGAGGTGTTTGCCGAGAGCGATGCTGCCATTGAGGAAATCGTCGTGACGGCCCAGCGACGGGAGCAGCAACTGTCGGACGTGCCGCTTTCCATCACCGCTTTGGGCGGTGATTATCTGGAAAACACCTTGATTTCGGAGACGCGCAATCTTCAGTTCGTTACCCCAGGATTGACATGGTCCGCATCGGGACCTTTTGCCCAACCGACGATTCGGGGCGTGGGCACTTCCGTCACCGGCCTCGGGGCGAGCCCCAACGTGGCGTTGTATGTGGATGGCATCTATAACCCCATGCAATCCACCGGCTTGTTCGAGTTTCACAACGTCGAACGCATTGAGGTGCTGAAAGGGCCGCAAGGCACGCTGTTCGGCCGTAACGCCACCGGCGGAGCGATACGCATCGTCACCAAGGATCCGCAGCAAGATCCCGCGCTTTTTATCAGCGCCGGCACCGGTAAAAAAGGTTTGTTCGAGAGCAGCGGTTATGTGACGGGTGGGCTCGGCGAGAGTCTCGCCGCGGACTTTGCCTACGCCGTTACGCAGGACGATGGCTACTACCGAGATATCGTCACGGGGGCCAAGCTTGCTGAACGCGACCAACTGGCGTTGCGATCAAAGCTCTTGTTCGAGCCTAGCGAGGCGACCAAACTCGTGCTGTCGGGCTACTATTCGGAGCAGAACGACGACTCGCCCTATGCCACCCAAGCCATTGACGGGAACTTGCAGGCTTTAAAGACGGATCCCGACACGCCGCAGCCAAGCGGCCCGTTCCAAGTCGCGCACTCGTTTGCGCCGGAAATCACCTCGGAGGCCCTAATGCTGGGTCTAAGCGCTGAATTTGAGCTTGCTTCCGCGGTGATTACCTCAATCTCGGCCTATACGAACCAGGACTCGAATGCGGTTGCGGACGGCGACGGATCCGTTTTGCCGCTGCTCGGCTTCGATTTCCCGACCGAGAACGAAACGTTTCAGCAGGAACTCACCATCGCCTCTAGTGATTCCGACGAAACACCAAGCTGGATTATTGGAGGCTTCTATCTGAAAGACAAAAACAATCGGGACTACTTTCGGTTGAGTTTGGGTAGCAGGGTTCTTGAAAACGTTGGTTCAGGGGTCTTCAACACCAAGCTCAACGCCCAGGCGTGGGCCATGTTCGGCGAGTTGACCTACGACTTCACCGAACAGTTTTCGGTCACTGCCGGGCTGCGCTACAGCGAGGAAAAACAAACTCAAAGCTACCGCGCAAGGCATCCGGACTATTCGGACAACTGGGACGATCTATCCCCGCGCATCTCCATCGCCTACGCGGTCAATGACAGCACCAACCTATATGCCACCTACTCCGAAGGCTTCAAAAGCGGCACCTTCAACTCCAACAGCAGCACTGTGGCGCCAGAGGAGATTTCGGCTTACGAAGTGGGGATAAAGAGCCGTCCCACAGATCGCTTGTCGGTCAATGCATCCGCCTTCTACTACGATTACGACGATATTCAAATACAGGCCTACCTGGGTGATAGCGCTGCGGTAACGCAACTCCAAAACGCCGCAGCGGCCGATATCAAGGGGTTGGAGTTGGAAGTCCTCGCCAATTTGTTCGCTGGCTTCAGTGTGCGCCTTGGGTCCGCGTTTACCGATGCCGAATACGACGACTTTCCCGGTGCAACCACGCTTGAGCCGGTTCCCGGAGGCGGCAACGTTGGACGACGGATTGACGCTTCGGGGAATCGGATGATTCGCACACCCGAGTTCACTCTCAACGCGGGATTAAGCTACCAGACACTGGTGGCGGGCGGCGAGTTGCTCGTAACGACCAATATCTTCCTCTCGGATCGCTTTTACTGGGACGTGGCGAATCGCTTGGAACAAGGCTCCTACGAGATGGTCAACGCTCGAGCCTCTTGGACCACGCCGAATGAGAGGATGCGATTTTCCGTATGGGGTGAAAACCTTGCCGACGCACGCATGGGCCTCTGGGTGGGGTCTTCAACAAGGGGTGATCGGGTGGCATGGGCAAGGCCCCGACTTTTCGGCGGGACTGTGGAGTTGTTTGTAAACTGATGCGACTGGCTATGACACCTCCGTCTGGTATGCTCGCGGAGGCGTCTGCGGGATCAATGGTCGGAAGCAAGCATGACGGATAGCTCAGGAGACTACGACTATTCGGCGTATCGGGGCTTGGGGCTACATAAGGACGAAGGCATCATGACGATCACTTTGTCGAACCCCGGTCGCCGCAATGCCGTCACCAGCCAACAAAGCGACGAACTGACACAGATCTGGGAAGACGTCTGGCTTGATCCGGAGGTTAGCGTCATCGTCCTGACCGGCGCGAACGACGACTTTTGCTCTGGCGCCGATTTGGCATCCCTTAGTGAGCGCGTGTCGAAACCGGAACCCGCCAAACCACAATCGGTTAGCCCGGTCAACTTTGCCTCGCGTATCGCCAAAAAGCATCTGTACGGTATTCTCGATTGCGAAAAACCAGTGATCGCCAAGGTCCGCGGTGCCGCCTACGGGCTCGGGGTCACCATCGCCCTGGCTTGCGACTTGGTGTACGCGGCACCGGGCGCTCGATTCTGCGATTCCCACGTCAAGGCGGGTATGGTGGCGGGTGATGGTGGCGTTTTAATTTGGCCCCTACTCGTCGGCATGCACCGGGCCAAGGAATATCTCATGACCGGCGAACCGGTCGAGGCCGAAGTAGCCGAGCGGATCGGGCTGATCAATGCTTGCGTTCCGGATGACAGATTGGACTCGCATGTGCGAGCGGTTGCCGAGCGATTACGCGACCTACCGCCGCACGCTGTCAACTATACGAAAATGGCGCTCAACACCGCTATGAAGCAAATGACGGGCAGTGCGTTCGAGATGTCCCTTGGCTACGAAATCTATTCGATGGGCATGGATGACTGCAAAGAGGCGATGACGGCGTTCATGGAAAAGCGCAAGGGCAAGTTCGTCGGCAAATGACCGCCCGATGGGGGTCATAAACGATACATGGCCAGATGGACTAACGATTCCGCATGGCGCGAGCCTGATCAGCGGCTCGTTGCAAGGCCGGGAGCAAATCTCGCTTCAGGATCTTCGCGTTCTGATTCAGGGGAATCGTATCCATGATAACGATCGTGCGCGGTACTTTGTTGTCGGCGAGACGGTTGCGACACCAAGTTTCGAGTTCCTCGGTTGTAACGTCGGCACCCGTCGCCAGCGTGACCGCGGCGGCTATGTCTTCGCCGAGCACTTCATGCTCAACGCCAACCACAGCGGCTTCTTTGACGGCGGGATGGGAATGCAGCACATCCTCAATTTCAATCGGTGCGATATTGTAACCACCCCGGATTATGAGCTCTTTGGAGCGACCGGTTAGGATTAAGTCACCGTCTCCATCGACATAACCGAGGTCGCCGGATTTCGTCCATCCGTCAGCCCAGGTTGACCGGCTCGCCATCTCGTTTCGCCAATAGCGACGGGTTTTTCCCTCAGTTTTGCCGCAAATTTCACCAACCTGGCCAGGCGGAAGCGGATATCCATCGGCATCACGAATCTCCATATTCGACTGCATCGCACCCACGCACCCCGGTTTGGCGAGTTGTTCGGGTGTTGTGGCCATCGTGGCGAAGCCGCCCTCCGACATCGCGTAGGCATTGCGTATGCTAATGTGTGGCCACAGCCCCATGGTGCGCACCAACGAGTCGTGCGGTACCGGCGCCGTGCCGGTAACAATGACCCGCACACTCTTCATGTCCAGATCGTTAACAGCCGGATGATCGAGTAGCAAACGCAACATCGTGGGAACCAGCATGAGAGAAACAGGTTGTTTGCTATCGATGAAATCAATAAGTCGATTTGTATTGAACGGATGCAGTATCAGCGACGTTTGGCCGTCGGATATTGGCCGAACGCATTGGCCTGTGAAACCGCCATAGCCGGAGAATGGCATCGAGTGCAGCGCCGGATTCGTTCGCTCGTGAAACCTCGTGCCATCTCCCACGGTCGCCATCAAGTCGGGGTGACCGAGCACCACGCCCTTGGGTCGGCCGGTGGTACCGGATGTCCCGACTATCACGGCGTCAGCATTGGGGTCGAAAGTGGATTGATCTGGGACCGCGCTGGCCTCGGATGGCATTCGATCAACCGTCCAGACGCGCTCGAATTCCAGATTTTGCAGTTTTTTCGGGGTATCCGTTATGGCAAAGCGGGGCTTGAGGATTTCCGAATAACCCAAATATTCGGGTTGTGCAAGGCGTGTGTTCACGGGGCAGGCGATACCACCGGCACGCAGTGTCCCGAGTGCCGCAACAGCCATTTCCAAAGGGTGATCCATACTGATCGACAGAAACACTCGATCACCGGCATTTAGACCCGCCGCGCTTAGCCCGCCCGCAACTTCGTCCGCGCAACGATCCCAATCGGCAAACGTCAACACGGACTCGCCGGTATCGTGGGCCGCACGCTCCCCGATCAGTGTCGCTTTGACCTTGAGCGCATCGGAAATTCTACGAACCAAGGGCTCCTTTCCCATCATTGCCTCACCGTATCAAGCGCGTTACCCATGACCACGAGCATGATATTGGAATTGTGCGTTTTTCTTGGTTTTCCCCAGCAATTGACCAAGATTTGTGCGATCCATACGGCCTTGTTCGCCCGTTTAGGCTTTCCTTGAAGAATTGATGGAACGATAGCATATTTCTAGCTAATTACGGGAAAACGGATCTCATTCAGCCATATGTGTGGTGTGACGCGAACGAAATGATAGACTGCCTATTGTTCTGAAAATGACAACGCAAAAGTCGGTAGTGGCTCAGTTTTAATTTCCGCCGTCGCAGAGACCAAACTCGCTTTGGGCTGTGGTCACGAAGATTTGTCAAATTGAGCCACTGCCCAAGAGTCTTGGATAGCACATTCACTTTCCATTAATGATATAGGGAAACCCACAGTTGAAAGTACCCCAACTCGATTTCACGCCAACGGTCCCAATGCTGTTGCGCCATGCCCTGTGCCGGTATAGCGATCAACATTTGGTTGTGACCTCTATGGAAAAACTCAGCTTTGCGACGGCAGAGGCGCGCTCCGCCGGATTGGCTAAATTGCTTATCGGTGCCGGGGTCGGCAAGGGCACGCGCGTGGGGCTCATGCTCCCCTCTAGCCCGGAATGGGTGATCGTATGGCTTGCGCTGGCCCGCATAGGCGCGATGTCTATGCTGTTTTCCACGACCTATCGCTCAAGCGAAATTGCCAACGCGCTGCACACTGGCGACGCCCAATACCTAATCACCTGCGGCGAGATGTTTGGCCGGGATCTCGGATGGGAAATTGAAAGAGCAGTACCCGGCATAGAGAATCAACGGGCTGGCCATTATAGGCTGTCCAGCGCGCCCTACCTAAGGCAAGTGTGGATGACGGGCCAACAGTGCCCCTCGTGGGCAAACTCTCTAAATCTTGCGTTCCCGGAGCGCGAGCTGAATCCGGAGATATCCGATGATTTCCTCAGCAGCCTTGAAGATCGGGTCACGCCCGCGGACGTGCTAACCGTGATCTATACCTCCGGCAGCAGCGCGGAACCCAAGGCGGTGATGCATACCCATGGAGCGGCGGTACGAAAAGTTGCACCGCAAGTGGGCTTGGGGCTTGCATCATCAAAGCCCGGGGTGGTTTTCCTGGCCATGCCGCTCTTCTGGGTTGGCGGCCCTCAAAGCGTGCTCGGGGCCTTGCATTCGGGATCAACCATCCTGTGCCAGCACAAATTTGATGCCGGAGAGGCATTGGAACTCATCGAACGGGAACGGGCAACAGCGATGGCCGGGTGGGCGAGCATGCTTGAGAATTTGCGTAGTCACCCGTCTTATACGAACAGAGATCTGAGTTCCCTCGCTTCCACTCCACCATCCGGAACGCTGGACACAAATCCATCTTCACATGGACACCCACTTAACCTGGGCATGACGGAAACTTTTGGACCGCATCATGACCGAACCTATTTCGACTACAAGGTTATTGATCGAGGTTCGGGCGAGAGCCTGAAGGATGGACAGGAAGGTGAATTCTGCATCCGCGGCTTCGGATTAACGGTCGGCATCTACGGTCGTGAACGTGAAGACATTTTCGACGAAGATGGCTACTACCATACCGGAGACCGTGGCTACATCGAGGGCGGGTCAATCTACTTTACCGGCCGCTACAGCGAAATGATAAAAACCGGCGGTGCCAACGTTGCGCCGTTGGAAGTCGAGGCAATGCTGCTCAGGCTGCAGGAAATCGAGCAGGCTTACGTTTTTGGCCTGCCCGATCCCGAGCTAGGCGAAATAGTGACTGCCGTGCTCGTGCCCGTCGATGGAGCGCGGTGCGATCCGAATAAGATTCAAGAATGCCTGAAAGAACAGCTCTCCGCTTACAAGATTCCACGTTGTTTTCACGTCATCAGGGCGCGGGAGGTGCCCCTTTTGGGAAGCGGCAAGCCCGACAAGCGGGCGCTACGGCAATGGGCCCTACAACAGAAGGATTCGGCGTAAACGCACCGACTGTCTGCACCAACTATCGGGATCCGAAATAAACTTCCTGCATTTCCGTGAGTATGGGCTCAAGTTTTTTTTCCAGAAACCGAAGTTTCGCGATCATCCAATCTCGGAGTTCCCGGACTTCAGGAACCTTAGACTCAACCTTGCGGGGCCATACCAAGAACATTGAATGGCTCACTTGCGCCATACTGTTGATTGGAGCAACTAAGGTTCCCCGAAGCAGCTCGGAACCCACCAACAACAACTGCCCGAGACCGATTCCGACACCTGCACGCACGGCATTAAACATTTGAGAAGAAGTTTCAAACCAACAATTTCTTGTTGAATCCAGCTTAAAGTCAGGCCGAACGGATTGCAGCCATTCCTGCCAATTAGGGCGGAGGTCCATTGGGTGCAGAATCCGAGTGGAGTTCAAATCGTCAAAACAGGTGATCTGCTTGTTTTTCAAAAGCTCAGGATTCGCGATTGCGGTAATGCGCGGTGTATATAAATATTCTGACTCCAAACCACGCCATTTGCCTCGGCCTATAATCAAGCCGACATCGGCATCGTCCATATCAAAATTAACGGGTTTTCTCTGGCCCTTGACTTGGATTTCCAACGACGGACACAAAGCCTCAAACTCGGGAAGGTTCGGTAGTAGCCACTCTGATGTAAAAGTGCCCAGACCACGAATGGTCAGCCGTCTTTTTTCTTCTCGACGCTCCACCTTGATTGAAGCCATTTCAATCAGTTTAAGCGCTTCGGTGAGAGAACCGGCATACTGCCGCCCAACTTCAGTTGGCACCATCCTCCCCTTCTTGCGTTCAAAGAGTTTGCGGCCGTAATACTCTTCAATGATCGTCACCTGCCGGCTGACCGCTCCGGGAGTGACATTCAACTCGTCCGCCGCACCAGATAAGCTACCCTGACGGGAAACGGACTCTATGACTCGGAGCCCTTTTAGGGAAGGAAGTTTATAACCACCCATTCCGATGAATAATCACAACCAGTCAACGAGGGGAAACAGCTTAGCACTTTTGAGACCGCGGGATCAGTTGTTCTCCGATGAAGCGAGCTACTCGCTGGATGTTTGGCAGCTAAGACTCTTACTGGCAACTGTGTTCTCAACACTTTTGTAACAGGCCCCAAACAAAATTTCTTCGCCCCTCCCTTGAAATAGCGGTTCGGATTCCCTATATATCCACACAGGCACTGAACCAAAGGGGCTTACAAGTGGCACAACCGAACTTGATTTCCGCTCGAACCCAAACCTCCACCAGCGTCCAGGTCAACACTGTCCTGCGTAATACCTATTTGCTGCTGGGGATGACGCTGGCCTTCAGCGCGGCAACAGCCATGCTCTCCATGGCCATGAATGCCCCCTATCCGGGCTTTCTGATCACCATCATCGGCTTCTTCGGGTTGCTGTACGCCGTCCATAAGACAGCGGATAGCGCCCTGGGGATCCTGTTCGCCTTCCTGTTTACGGGCTTTCTGGGCTTCACGGCCGGGCCCATACTTAACGCCTACCTGAGCTTGGCAAACGGCCCAAATCTTGTCGCCTCGGCGCTCGGCACCACAGCGGCAGCTTTCGTGGGGCTCTCCGCCTACGCGGTAATAACGCGGCGAGATTTCAGCTTTCTATCCGGGTTCCTTGTGGTCGGTTTCTTCGTGCTCATGGGCGCGGTGGTGTTGAGCTTTTTCTTTGACCTCTCGGCCTTCTCGGTGGCTATTTCCTGTGGTTTCGTGCTCTTTGCGAGCGCGGCCATCCTCTGGCAAACGAGCGCCATCGTACTCGGCGGCGAAACCAACTATATCCGCGCAACGGTGAGCCTCTACGTTTCTTTCTACAACATGTTCATGTCGCTGCTGCATATTTTCGGCGCCGCAAGCAACGAGTAACCCGGCGGCGGGGGGCCTCCACTCCGAGAGGCCTCCCTTGCGATGCCTAGCTCCCTTGCCGAACCGCCTGTTGCGCGCGAGGGGGTGTTGGACGAGTTTTCCTGTATGAGCCGGACAGGATGATCGACGTACCGCTCGGCGGCGGGTTGCCCGCGGGGCTTCTCTTGCCGCGCCGTTAAGCTCGCTCCGTCCCTTCTCGCACAGCAGGAAGCGGGTGCCCAGCGCGGCAAGGGAAGCCCCGCGGGCAACCCGCCGCCGAGCATCCGGTGCGATCATCGGGGTTTCTGGTGAAAAATAGGCGGGCTAGGAGCCTGCGCCCGACCGGATCGGCACCTCGGTTTTCTTCACCACCGTGCGCAGCGCAAAACTCGAATGCACCCGGTCGACGCCGGGCAGGCGGGTGAGGAATTGGCTGTGGATGCGTTCGTAGTCCCGCGCGTCGTTGACGATGACGCGCAGCAGGTAGTCCGCATCGCCCGACATCAGATAGCACTCCATGACCTCCGCTAGGTTGCGCACCGCCGCCTCGAATGCGGCCAGGTCGTCGCGCTGCTGACTCTCTAGCGTCACCCGCACAAACACATTGCCCGGATAACCGGCACCGGACTGATCGACGAGAGCCACATAGCCGCGCAACATACCGCTTTCCTCCAAGCGGCGTACACGGCGCAGGCAGGCCGACTCGGACAGGTTAATGCGCTCGGCCAGCGTTGTGTTGGACAACCGCCCATCCGCTTGCAGTTCGTGAAGAATGCGCCGGTCTACGCGGTCTAAATCGGCATAATCTTGCATAATTAAGACATAAAAGCAGAAATAATTGTTAATGGTTACTGTAATAACACAAGAAAGCAACAATTTTCGATTGCGGTTTCGATACAGTGGCCTTCCTGCAATATGGCGGAGTGTGCGGCCATGCGTATCGGTGTTCCCAAGGAAGTGAAGGTCCATGAAAACCGGGTTGGGTTGACGCCGGGCTCGGTGGCCGAATTGACGGCGATTGGCGCGGAGCTGGTGGTGCAGGCCGGTGCGGGGCTGGGCGTTGGCTTCAGCGATGACGACTATCGGGCGGCCGGAGCCCGTATCGGCTCGGTTCGCGATGCCTTTGCCCAGGCGTTGATCGTCAAGGTCAAGGAGCCCCTGCCCCAGGAATGCCAGCGCCTGCGGAAGGGACAGCTGTTATTCACCTATCTGCATCTCGCGGCGGACAAACCCCAAACGCTCGCCCTGATGGAGTCCGGCGTCACGGCCATCGCCTACGAAACAGTGACGGAACCCGGCGGCGGGCTGCCTCTGTTAACGCCCATGAGCGAAGTCGCCGGGCGCATGTCGATACAGGTGGGTGCCTACGCCTTGCAAAATGCTAACGGTGGCTGCGGCCTTTTGCTCGGTGGCGTGCCGGGCGTTGCGCCGGCCAAGGTGGTGATTATCGGGGGCGGTGTGGCCGGCACCAATGCGGCGACCATGGCGCTTGGATTGCGGGCCGATGTAACCATCATCGACCAATCCATTGCCCGCTTGCGCGAGTTAAGCGAGCTGTTTCAAGGCCGGGCGCGGCTGTTGATGGCATCGCCTCATAGTATCTCGAACGAAACCCGGGCGGCGGATTTGGTGATCGGTGCCGCCTTGGTGCCCGGCGGCGCCGCTCCCAAGCTGTTGACTCGCGACATGGTTCGCGCCATGCGCGACGGCTCGGCGGTGGTCGATATATCCATCGACCAGGGCGGCTGCTTCGCCACCAGCCGGCCCACCACCCATAAGGATCCCACCTATGTGGCGGAAGGCGTCGTCCACTACTGCGTCACCAATATGCCGGGCGCCGTATCCCGAACTTCGACCTTGGCTCTAAACAACGTCACCTTGCCCTACGTCAAGGCGTTGGTCAGGCTCGGTTGGCGGGAAGCCCTCCGCCGTGACCCGGGTTTCGCGGCAGGGTTGAATGTTCACGCCGGTGCCATACGCCATTGCCGGGTTGCGGAAGCGCTTGGTATGCCGCTTGTCGAACGCGCCGCCTAGGAGCCTGCATATTCGTAAGGACGTGATGATCGTGCTGGATAATGGAACGAGTGCCACACGCCAATCTCGTCCCATGGCTCGCCCCATGGAATGGGTGAGTTATCCGCGCCAAACAAGGCGTTTCGGTGACGATGGTACACTCGGCGGTCTTCGTTAAACTCTTACCGTTCCGCAGACCTTCGGCAACAGGAAGACAACAGGAAACAGTATTATGGCGGATCCGCTGCACAACGAATTTCCCCCCAGCACCCTTGAAGCCAAAGACTTGAAGCACCTGCTGCACCCCAGCACTAACCTGAAATTACACGCGCGCAAGGGGCCGACCGTCCATGCCCGTGCCGAGGGTATCTATATTTGGGACAACCACGGCAAACAGTATTTGGAAGGCATGGCCGGTCTTTGGTGTACAGCGATTGGCTATGGCGAGCAGGAACTGAGCCGTGTGGCGGCGGAAACAATGCGTTCGCTAAGCTATTCGCAACTATTCGCGGGCAAGACCCACGAACCGAGCGTATTGCTGGCCGAGAAGCTGAAGGCGATGGTGCCCTTTGACGCGGGCCGCGTTTTTTTCGGGCTCTCCGGCAGCGATGCCAACGATACCCAAATCAAGCTCATGTGGTACTACCACAACGCCATCGGCAAACCGGAGAAGAAAAAGATCATCTCCCGCCTTGGCGGCTATCATGGCACCACCCTGGCTTCAGGCTCGCTGACCGGTCTGCCGCCATTTCACGCCAATTTTGACCTCCCCCTGCCGCAGGTGTTGCATACCGACCGCCCGCACTATTACAGCGATGCCCGGGGCGCGGAAAGCGAGAGCGAGTTTTGTACGCGAATAGTCGGCAATTTAGAAGATCTGATCATTCGCGAGGGCCCGGAAACGATCGCGGCTTTCATCGCCGAACCGGTTATGGGTGTGGCCGGCGTCATCGTTCCGCCGGCCGGCTATTACGAGCAGGTGCAGGCGGTGCTCGCCAAGCACGATATCCTATTCATTGACGACGAGGTGATTTGCGGCTTTGGGCGTACCGGCGATTTGTTTGGTGCCGAAACCATGGGCATCCGGCCCACCACCATGAGCGTGGCCAAGGCGATGAGTTCCGCCTATCAACCAATTTCCGCCGTATTGATACCCGAGTTCATGTACGAACCGCTGGTGGATGCGAGCGATAAGGCGGGTGTCTTTGGGCACGGTTTCACCTACAGCGGCCACCCCGTATGCGCGGCGGTTGCACTACGCAACCTTGAACTCATGGAAGAGCGCGACCTGTTCGCCCAAGCGGCGCGGGTTGGTATTGGCCTTCAGGAGCGGTTGCAGGCGTTGGGGGAACATCCCTTGGTCGGTGACGTGCGCGGCCTGGGGCTTATGGGCGGCGCGCAGTTGGTGGCAGACAAGGAGGCGCGCTCACCCTTTCCCCAGGCCAAGGGTGTCGGTGCCTACTGCTCCGATCGATGCGCTGCCCACGGGCTGATTTTGCGCAACCTCGGCGACACCTTGGCGATCTGCCCACCGCTGATAATCAGCGAAGATCAGGTTGGCGAGTTATTCGACAAGTTTGAGCGAGCGCTCGACGACACCTTGAATTGGGCGCATTGATACGAGAACCGCGCCCGATTTGCGGTAGTGTCGCAGTTTGAATTTTTCGACCGCGGGACGCCGCAGTTGGCGCAACCCCCAAATCCAAATCAATTCAAACTGATACAGGACCCGATTTGCTGAAAGATTGAATGACACCTAACTTTTCTTGATTCTCGCGAAAGATTGGGGCTATTCGCAGATGCGGGCAACGCGGGGGGAAATACCCGTCAGCAGTTCGTAGGTGATGGTTTGCGCCCTGTTCGCAACGGTATCAATGGGCAATTGCGCCCCAAACAGTTCCGCCCAATCGCCGGTTTGAACCACGCAATCCGTCACGTCGATGGTGGTGAGGTCCATCGATATCCGGCCGACAATCGGGCAGCGCCCGCCCGCCACCGCAGCCTCCCCACGATTCGACAGAGCACGCGGCAACCCATCGGCATAGCCAATACCCAGGACCGCCAAGCGCCCGGGGCGGTCACTCCGCCAAGTGGCGCCGTAGCCAACGGATTCACCCGGCTGGACCGTCCGAATCTGGAGCACGGGGGCTTCCAACGTAGCGACCGGTTGGGTGGGGTTGGCTCGATTCGACCAGGGATTGCCGCCGTAGAGCCCGATTCCGGGGCGCGCCAGGTCGCCCTGAAAGCGCTGCCCCAACAAGGTGCCCGCCGAGTTGCCAATGCTACTGGCCAGCCCAGACAATTGGCTGGCCAGCCGCTCGAAGCGGCGCAACTGCATGTTGTTCAACGGGTGCTCCGGCTCGTCCGCGCAGGCGAGATGGGTCAGCAAAAGCATCGGTCGATAGCCATCAAAGGTTGCGCGGGCGACCGTCTCCGGGAAACCCAAGCGATTCATGCCGGTATCCACATGCACGGCAATCCCCAACTCGCGGTGTGGTGCCCAGGCCGCCAATTGCTCCTGATGGTTGATGACCGGCGTTAACCGCGACTCGGCCAAGGCACCGGCCGTGTCCGGTCTGGCGCCCTCAAGCACATAAATGGTCGCCTCCGTTTGTGAGCGCCGCAAGGCAACGCCCTCGGCAAGCGTGGCGACAAAGAAATGTCGGCAGCCGAGACTCGCAAAGATGGAGGCCACCAAGGTCGCCCCCAACCCGTAGCCGTCGGCCTTAACCACCGCACCGCAGGCACCGGTTGCGCTGGCACTGAACAACCGGTAATTGGCGGCAAGTGCGCCTCGATTAATGCGCAAACGTGCGCTCATGCCCAATTAACGTTGCAACCAACCGGAAGTCGTTGACCTACATATTCAGAAATATCCAACAAAATCAAGCCCATGAAAGTTCTATCCAGAGTTATCGGAGCGCTGAGGCACACAACAGCCAGATTCTCGTGAAAGAGTTTGGGTGCGGGGTTTCGCTTGCGGCGCTGGGGCCGGCTAAGGGTACTCAAGTACTGAGTATCCCCGTAATTTCACCCGTTGCGTCATTGAGTTCGATATCAAAGGCATTGGGGTGTGCGGGCAGCCCGGGCAGCGTTGTGATGTTACCGGCAAGGGTAACAATCTGCCGAGCACCCCCTTGCACACGCAATTCGCGGATAGGCAGGGTATGCCCGGTGGGTACGTTCAACAAATTCGGCTGTGCTGAAACGGATAGGTGCGTTTTGGCCATGCAAATCGGATAGTTCCAACCGAGCCGGGCAAAACGTTCCGCCATTGCACGAGTGCCCGCTCCCCAATCGACGCTATCCGCCCGATAAACATCTTCCGCTAGGCGCGCCACCTTGGCTTCCAAGGGGTCGTCGTCGGCATAAAGCAACTTGACGTTCGCGTCGCCCCCATAGGCGGCCTCCCAACAGGCATCGGCCAAATCGGCCATGCCCACGCCGCCCTCGGCAAAACCGTTCGCTTCGGTGGCCGCATGGGCACCCGCATCAAGCGCCGCCCGGCAGGCCGCACGCACTTCGTCGGGCCGGTCCGAGGGAAAGCGGTTAATGGCCACCACCGCTGGCAAACCGTAAAGGCGCACGATACGGACGGCATTGGCAAGATTTTCGGCACCTTTCTGGACGGCGGCCACATTGTGCGAGTCGAGTTCGTTGCGCGACACACCGCCATGCCATTTGAGCCCGCGGATGGTGGCGACCACCACGGCCGCCGACGGGGATGGCCCGCCTTGACGAATCTTGATGTCCATGAATTTTTCGAAACCGAGGTCCGCCCCAAAGCCGGCCTCGGTAACCGTTAAGTCGGCGCAGTTCACCGCTAGGCGATCCGCCAATATGGAACTGCATCCGTGGGCGACGTTGCCGAACGGACCCATGTGGACAATAGCCGGCTGTCCCTCGGCGGTTTGCGCCAAATTCGGCTTCAACGCATCCCGCAACAACGCCATTAGGGCACCGATGCCGCCGATTTCCCGTGCCCGTACCGGCACCCCCGCTTCAGTCCAACCCAGAACGATATCACCGAGACGTTGGCGCAGGTCCGCATACCCCGATGCCAATGCCAATATTCCCATGATTTCGGAAGCCGCCGAAATGTCATAGCGCCCCTCCCGCATCGGCCCATTCATCCGGGCACCCACACCGGTAACAATTTGTCGCAGGGCGCGGTCTTCCGCATCGGTAACGCGCCGCCAAGTGATTCCCTGTGCAACAAACCCCGGTACGGCTTTGCGGTGTACGGCATTGTCGGTGATAGCGGCAAGCAGGTTGTGGGCCGACTGCATGGCATGAAAATCACCGGTGAAGTGCAGGTTGATCTCCTCCGCTGGCTGCACTGTGCTGCGCCCGCCGCCGGTGCCGCCACCCTTGTGGCCAAATACCGGACCGAGCGACGGCTGCCGAATGGTCAGCACCGTATTGCGGCCAACGTGGGCAAGCCCTTGGGTCAACCCAACCGAAACCGTGGACTTGCCCTCCCCCGCAGGCGTCGGCGTGATGGCGGTAACTACCACGAGCCGGCCCGGTTTGTCCCGTTGGGGGAAGATATCCAAGGGAATCTTCGCCTTGACCGGGCCGTACAGTTCCAAATCACTCGGCTCAAGCCCCAATTCCCCGGCCACATCCACAATGGGACGCAAAGGAGGTTTTGTTTTCATATCGGTTTTACTCGCAACTCGTTGCATTATGAAAGTGCTGCGCACGGCTAACCCGCATATCTCACTAATTTCCTCGCGGTACGCCGATGCATCCCCGAAGCCTAGCCGCACTCTCTCCAGGTGTGTTGTCCTGTTATCAAGTACGCTAGCGGCTCCTCCCGTCCACAGGGTCAAGCGGGATGGTGCCTCAATCGTGGGCGACTAAAGTTGGTGAGATATGCAGGCTAACGAACCTCGCAACGGTAACTGTATCGGTGGTCGGCGCCAACCGCAAACGGTCAGCTGTCAAAGCAAAGTAGAAATGTCCCCTTTTCTCCAAAGTAGAGATGTCCCCTTCGGCCTTGCGCGGAGGGAGCGTAGCGACCGGAGCGCAAGGCCGCGCCGCGGCTATCCGGCGGCCGCCCCCGCGCCGGTCTTGAAAGAGCGTCGCCAGGGGTGGTCCGGTGGCGGCTTCCAGTCCGGCCGGGACCGCTGCCGCGCCTTGACCCTGTCCACCCGCGACCGCACGCTCTTCCCATCCTCAACCGGCGGCGGATCCCCGCCCCCGGCAAGCAACTCGACCGGCAGCTCGCGGCCGTCGCGCAGCACAGCCACCGCGCCGTTCCAGCCCTTGCACACCGTCACCGCGGCACCCCGCAGCCGGTAGCCCCGGCCTTGCCCGGTCACCTGGTAGGTGTCGCCCTCGAAGCTGATCGACAGGTTCTTCGCCAGCTTGCGTTCGTGCTGCTCGCACAGGATCAGATCCAGCTCCCGGTCGTTGTGCAACACCGCCCGGTGCGCGTCCGCCGGGTTGCGCGCCGCCACGCCGAAACGCCGGTTGTAGTCCGCCATGAACGCCGGCAGGTAGGCGTTCCCCGCCTCGATGCCGCAGATGCCACGCAGCCGCATCTCCTTCACCAGCCGGTCCTGCAGCGTCCGGTTGGCCCGCTCCACCCGGCCCTTGGCCTGCGGACTGCCGGCGTGGATTGGCGCGATGTCCAGCGTCCCCAGCGCCCGGCCGAACTGCGTCAACCCACCCTCCCGGCCCCGCAGGCTCACCCGGAATATGCTGTGGCGGTCCGAGTAGTACGCCACCGGACGCCCGTGGGCCGCCAGATGCGCCCGCGTCGTCTCCATGTAGGCCTCGGTCGTCTCCGCCGGCCAGAACCCCATCGCCAGCAGCCGCGACGTCGCGTCGTCCACGTACACGATCAGCGCGCACCGCGGCCCCCGGTCCTCGAACCAGTCGTGCGGCGAACCGTCGATCTGCACCAGATCGCCCAGGCAATCCCGGCGCGGCCGGCTCGGATGCGCGCGCGCCTCCCGACGCGCCTTCGGCCGCCACAGCCCGTCTTCGATCATCCAGCCCCGCAGCGTCTCCGCCGACAGCTTGAAACCGTGCGCCTCCACCAGCTTCTCGCAAGCGAGGGTCGGACCGAAATCCGGGTAGCGCCCGCGAACCAGGTCCAGCGCCGCACAGCGCACCGCCGGGTCGATCGCGTTGTTCGACCGCTTGCCCCGCCGCCCCGACACCAGCCCTGCCGCGCCCCGCTCCCGGTAGCGCGCCGCCAGGCGCTTCACCTGGCGCACACTCAACCGCAGCCGCAACGCCGCCTCGCGCTGCGACAGGCGCTTCTCCACCACATCGCGAATCACTCCCGCCCGATCCGACTCCCGCATGCTCAACAACACCTCCGCACTCGACAAGACAGCCCCTCCCCGATGAAAAAGGGGACACTTTAACTTTGCGCAAAGGGGACATTACTGCTTTGGGCTAACACCGCAAACGGTCAGCCCGTCAGGTACTGGCTCAGTTTCAATTTCCAGCGCGGCAGAGCCCGGCCCGCGCCCGCATTGGCAGTGCGCAGCTCGATTCTTGGGGTTTGGTGCCCCGCCAAGGCATGCGTCGGGGGGCAAGGTCAATACATAATGTCTGGAGTAGGCTATATCCCCATTTACCTGGCCACACTGGGGCCGAACGCGCTGCGCTTTACCGGGTACCCACGGGCGGACACGGGCGACGCAAATTGGCCATGCGCGGACAGCTTGTCTATAGTGGCTGGTTTTTGCCTTAAAAATCGGAGAGAAAATTGGCCTTGTGGGAAAAGAGAAAACTCAGTCTTGCCGTGTCCGCCGCCTTGGCCACCGGTATCGGCACGGTACCCGCTGAGGAGCAGCCCAGAGCAATTGAGGAGGTCATTGTCACCGCCACCAAGCGGGCGGAATCCACCCAGGACATCGCGGTGTCCGTCTCGGCGCTGCAGGGGGATGACCTCGACGCATTGCGTATTAGCAACTTTGACGACTACATCAAACACCTGCCCAATGTGGTGATGATGGGTGTCGGCCCGGGGCAAAGCGAAATCTACATTCGCGGCGCCGCCACCGAGCAATCGAAGAACACCATCGCCAGCGTCCAGGGCTCTTCGCCAGCCACCGCCCTGTATCTCGACGAACAACCGGTTTCCTTCGGCGGGCGCAATCTTGATATCTACGCCACCGACCTCAACCGCATCGAGGTACTGCCCGGCCCCCAAGGCACTCTGTTCGGCGCCAGTTCCCAATCCGGCACCGTGCGTTTGATTACCAACCGTCCCGACACCACCGCCTTCGCGGCCGGAGTCGATGTCGGCGCGGCCACCACCAAAGGCGGCGATCTCAGCAATTCCCAGGAAGCCTTCGTGAATATTCCGCTGTCGGACCAAGCGGCCGTGCGCATCGTCGGCTACCGCGACAACCAGGCCGGCTGGATCGACAACATCCTGAACGATCCGGACAACGGCGGCTTTTCCCCGGTTATCGATCTGCTGAACCGCAACGACATCTCCGCCGCGCCGATCCACCCCGACAGCCCATTTGAAGCCGCCAACAACAGCGCCTTGGTGGAGGACGACTTCAACGACGCCGACTATCTCGGCGGACGCCTGAGCCTGGTCTACGATCTCAACGAGGATTGGAGCCTGCTGGCGCAGCATGTGCAACAGTCGCTGGAAACCGATGGCGTCTTCGCCTATGACCCGAATCTCGACGGCACAACGAGCACCAACCGCTTCACCATGGACAGCACCGATGACGACTTCGGCCTAACCATGCTCACCGTGGAAGGTCGGCTTGGCCTACTCGATCTGATCTATGCCGGTGGCTATCTCGATCGGGAGGTGGAAGCCTATGTCGATTACACCGATTACACCAACGGCGGCGGCTACCAAGTCTATTACCTGTGCTCGAGCATACGCGATTTCGGCGGCGACGGCTTTGTGGGCCGAGGCGGCAGCGTCGGGTTAAGCGAGTGCCACGACCCGGAAGCGCAATATCGGGAGAGCACAGAAAATACCCGCATGACCCACGAATTTCGCATCTCCACGCCTCAAGAAAACCGCGGGCGGTTGACGGCGGGCCTGTTTTACGACGACCAGAAAACCAAGGGCATCGGCGCCTTTGAGGACGCCGCCACCCGCGACGACGGCGACGGCGCCTGGCCCGCCCTGGCGTTGATCGGCGATGTTGGCGAGGGAACCAATTCCCCGGCCACGCCCTACAACCCCGGGGTGAGCTTCATCAACGACTACAGCCGCGATATCGAACAGATTGCCGTTTTCGCCCACGCCGAGTTTGATATCTCGAACAAGGTAACGGCGAGCTTCGGCGCCCGCTGGTACGACCTGGACTTCGGTTTCAAGGGCGCGAGCAGCTTCTCCTTCGGTTGTAAATTCAGCGCCACGGAGTTGTGCGATTCCAGTGTGGCCAGAGGTGGCGCGGACCCGACCAGCCTGACCTCCGGCAACAACGTTACCGCACGGCTGCGCGCCCTTGGTGTGGGCACGCTCGACGCACTCATGACGGCGGGCCGGGAAAACTGCCGACCCGAAGTGCGCGACAGCAGCGCATGTCGCGGCGGCCTGTTCAGCCGGGGCATGGATTTCAGCGCGGCGGAGTCGCTTTACGCCGACATTCAAAACGGTTCCTTCAACATTGACGACCTGAACGACGACGGCATCTTCAACGAATCCGACGTCATACTGCGCGCTTCCCTGGATTGGCGCCTAAACGACGACTTGCTCCTGTTCGCCACCTACGGCCAGGGATTCCGCCACGGGGTAACCAACCGCAACGCCGGTGTGACGGCGCGCAATTCGCGGGGGCTTGCCGCCTACGATGGTTATCGTGTGCCCGCCATCGCCGAAACCGACGAGTTGGAAAACTGGGAACTCGGCATGAAAGGCGACTTCCTGGACAACAGCTTGCGCCTGAATGCCACCGCCTATTACTCGGCAATATCCGACTTGCAGGTTTCACGCTTCGACCCGGTCAACGTCGCCTTTCTGGTGTTCATCGAGAATGTCGGCGATGCGGAAATTTTCGGCCTTGACGCCGACTTCCTTTGGCTACCGACACCCAATCTGACGCTCTCGGGGGCCGTCGGCTTTATCGATACGGAAATCACCCGCATCAACGCCCAGTTGGAGGAGATATCCGTCCCCGAAGGCAGCGAACTGCCGTTCAGCCCCGAATTCTCCGCCAGCCTGCGTGTGCGCTATGACTTCTTTGCGCTATTCGACGGCGCCACCAATGCCTACGTCAGCACCAGCCTGAGTTATTCCGGCAGCAGCAAGTCGGGTATCGCCGGCAGCGCCCACTTCGTCGAGGACACCCTAGTACGCAGCCGCGGCAGAGGCTCCGGCCTCAAAATCGCCGACGAGGGCGGTGCTTTCGTCGGCGGTAACTGCGGCACCTACGACAGCCCCATCACCTGCAAAAATGGCCGCTATATCCAAGACAGCCATGTGCTGCTGGACATGGCCGTCGGCTTCGAGCGGGATAACTGGAGCGCCGAGCTCTTTGTCGACAACCTGGCCGACAAACGCGCGGAACTGCACATCGACACCTTGCAGTACGTACCCAAGGTGGTCACTAATCGGCCACGCACCATTGGGCTGCGGTTATCGTACGATTTCAAGGAGTAACGGCTGAGCGAGATTCGCCGCCTAATTCAAGCGGCCCGGCTTGACGAAGCGGTCGCCGCCGCACGGGCACGGCTCAATGCGGGCCTGGCGGGGCAAGAGCGTCTCGACACCCTTTACCTGCTCGCCGTGGCACAGCGCCTGGGCAACCGGAGCCGGGAGGCATTGGCAACGCTGGACCAATTGCTGCGCGAGTACACCGCATACCCCCGCGCCTGGCAGGAGCGCGGCCATATACACAAAGCGCAAGGCGATGACGCCAGCGCCTTGCATGCCTACGCCAAAGCCGTCGAACTGAACCCCGCCCTGACCGCGAGTTGGCGCTCGCTGGCCGAGATACATGGCCGCGGCGGTGCCCCGGAGCGGGCCCGGCAAGCCCGCGAGCGCCTAGGATGGCTTGAACGGCTACCACCGCAACTCAGACAGGTCACCGACCTGACCCACGAACAACAACTCCACCAAGCCGAACAACTCTGCCGGCGTTTTTTGAAGCGCAACAAAGACCATATTGAGGCCATGCGGCTGCTGGCCGAGATCGGTGTGCGCCTGAAAATCTACGACGACGCCGAATTCCTGCTGGAAAGTTGCGTCGAATTTGCGCCGAACCACCTGCAAGCCCGCATCGACTACGCCAACCTATTGATTCGCAAAACGAAGTTTGAGCAGGCACGGGCACAGGCCGAATGGCTGCTGGCCACGCAGCCGGACAACGCGAACTTCAAGACCATCTTGGCAACCACCCTGGTCGGGCTTGGGTGCTTTGACGAGGGCATCGCCCTATATCGGGAGGTGCTGGCCCGGCTCTCCAACCAACCGCCAGCGACGGACGCCGACGCATCGCCCGAGCCCGGTACCACCGACGGCAACCTCGACGCACCCTCAAGTAGCACGGCAACCGCCTCCGGGGCATACAGGGCGCGGTGCGGCGAGTTACATCTGCTTATCGGCCATGCGCAAAAGACCATCGGTTCACTCGACGAGGCCATCGAGTCCTATCGCCAAGCCTACCGCTTGCGCCCGGACTATGGCGATGCGTTTTGGAGCCTGGCCAACATCAAAACCTATCATTTCACCGCCGCCGAAATCGAGCACATTGGGTGCCGCGAACAAGCGCCAAGCATCGCCAAGAACGACCGCATCCACCTATGCTTCGCCGCCGGCAAGGCTCACGAGGACGGCGGCCAATACGATGACTCGTTCGCTTACTATCAGCGGGGCAATGCACTTAAGCTGGCGCAATCCGGCTACCGGCCGGAAATCAACGAAAGCCGCGTTCAGGCGCAGCTGAGGTTCTGCACCGCCGATCTGTTTGAACGCCGGCAGGGCCTCGGCTACCAATGCCAAGACCCGATTTTCATCGTCGGGCTGCCGCGTGCCGGTTCCACCCTGCTCGAACAAATTCTCGCCTCGCACAGCCAAGTGGACGGCACCATGGAATTGCACAATATCCTGGCGCTGGCGCAACGGCTGCGCGGGCGGCAGGCGGAAAAACAGTCCCGCTATCCGCGCATACTCCATGAACTCGACGACGACTACTGGCATCGCTTCGGGGCACGGTACATTGAGCAAACCCGTGCTTATCGCGGCAGCGCACCCTTCTTTGTCGACAAGATGCCCAACAACTTCATGCACATCGGCCTAATTCGCCTGATCCTGCCCCAAGCCAAGATCATCGACGCCCGCCGCCATCCCATGGCCTGTTGCTTCGGTTGCTTCAAGCAATTGTTCGGCGAGGGCCAGGAATTCACCTACGGCCTAACCGAGGTGGGCCGCTACTACCGCAGCTATGTACGTCTCATGGAGCACTGGGACGAGGTGCTGCCCGGCTCTGTGTTGCGCGTTCAACACGAGGACCTGGTGGATGATCTCGACGGCCAAGTGCGGCGCATGCTGGATTTCTGCGGCCTGCCTTTTGAGGAAAGCTGCCTGCACTTCCACCGGACCGAGCGCAACATCCGCACCCCCAGTGCCGAACAGGTGCGGCAACCCATCTACCGCGACGGCCTTGAGCAGTGGCGACACTTTGAACGGCACCTGGCACCGCTCCGGGAAAGTTTGGGCGCTGATCTGTTGACAAGCCAGCCGTGAATCCATCGCACAGCAGGGCTCAGGGCTGCCCGCTTATCTCACCAAGCCGCTGACACGCGAAACAATGCCGGATTCCCGGAAAGAGTGGGCCTTTGGGGCTTCCCTTGCGGTGCGTTCAGTTCGCTCGCAAGATGCCGTGGGGATGAGAAGCGTCAGCGGCGGCCAACCGTCCCTTGGCGGTTTCGCGCGCCGCAGCGTTGCTCGAAGCATCCAGGTGCTCCAAGCTGTATCGGACAGGGGCCCTGCCGTCCGCGTTTTCGCCAAGCCATCGCGAGACCCATTGCTTTACGTTATCGGACTGTAGGTCCGCCGCCATATTTTTGGACTTGTCCACCTTGTTCATGAAGGCGATGCACGACTTGATGTCCACTTCGTCATCTGGGCAACGAGCGCGATAGACGGACAGAGCACAATGGACAGTTCGCCGGAAGGTGTCAGTTGTTCGATGATCCTTAACGAGATGCGCGTCTTCCCAGTGCCGCAAGGCAGAATGATTCTGCCCCGAGACTCGCCCCTCGGCAGACCACCGCTTTCCGAGCGTTCCTGTTCCTTGAGTATGCGGACGCTTGTTGAGACGGCTTCGTTTTGCATACCGGATTTGGTCTGCAGCCACGAAACGGCTATGGTGAGGGGCAATGGCTTGAGGACGGCACCATGCAAGATGCAACGGGATTGTTAGGAGCCCCCGCCATAGTAAAAACGAAGGCGCCAGCCGGTGAGGCTGCCGGTGTCGGCGGCGGCAATGTCGGCAACGTGCAACGTCCATGTGCCGTTGGGGTTCTCCCCATAGAAAGCGTTACTGAGCAAACGCCAGTCCTGGAAATCCGAGTAGCCGTCCAAGGCGGAATTTAAGGGTGCGTTAATCAGGCTGGCCGTGCCGGCGGGCGAGCTCAGGGTTAGGCCCAAATCCAGGGTGTTGCTGTGTTCCACGGCAATCTCCAGCACAACGGCCTCGATGCGTGCGCCAGCGGGCAGGCCGGCAACCTCCCGGGTGTCGCTCAGGCCCGCGCCGTCCGCATCGGGAATCGCCAGCGGTTTGGTAGCCGTGGCGGCAGCGAACCATGCCGATTCCACGAATGTCCCCAGGCTGTCGGGGGTATAAGTCTCCGCCATCTCGACGGCGGCATCGACATCCACGGCACCAAAACCGTACCAGTTGTGGAAGTCGAAACCGGCGGCGTTACTCTGCCAGGCGTGTTGGGCGATGTATGGGGTGCCGTTGAAGGCGGCTCGCACCTCGGCGATGTCGGGGTCGATCTTACGCGCGGTGCTGGCCAAGATGTGCTTGATATCGCGCCAAGTGAGTTGCGGGTTGACGCCCAGCAGAATGGCGACCGCGCCCGCCACGGCGGGGGCCGCCGAGGATGTGCCACCGAACCCGCTGACGTAGTCGCCGTCGCGGTTGAGCGGGTGATCGCTCGACAGCCGATTCTCGGGTAACAGGCTGTAGCCCGCGAGTCGGCCGGCCTGATCGGTGGTAATCATGGCGGGAGAGGCATTGCCGTCATCCTCATCGGACGGGCCGACGACCCAGAGGTTGGCGCCGGCGGCAGAGTAGCTTGACTTGAGGCCATCGGCGTTGAAAGCGCCCACGACGATCGGCCAGGGGATGTTCTGATCCGGATCCGAGTTGGCACCGATGCAGCCCAGTTCCCGGTTGAACGGATGTGCTCCGTCACAATCCGCAAAGAAGTTCCCCGCCGCCTTAACATAGAGTGCGCCACGGCCTTGGCGCAGCTGCGTTACGCCCATTTGCAGGGCGCGAGCGATCTCCTCGCGCGCATTCTCCGCCCCCACCCCGACGTAGCCGAAACTCATGTTGAACAGATCCACACTAGCTGAATCCGGGTCGCGGTCACTGCCGCCAAGGCTGCGCAACATCGCAATTTCCGCCGCATCGTCCCCATCCATGCCCTCCCCGCCGATGGCTTCCAGCGGATTGAATCCCACCAAGGTGACACCCGGCGCCACGCCGCGCCCGCCGAGGCCGTTGTTCGCCGTCGCCGCGATGATGCCGGCCACACTGGTACCGTGGTCACCGAGCGTCATGAAGTTGAACGGGTCGGTGCGCGAGGTACCGGGCCGCGCTTCGTGCGCGAAGTTGAACGAGCCGCCCGATGCGGTGCTAGCGGCCAGGTCCGGATGGCAGATCTCAAGCCCCGAGTCGATAACGGCAACTTTCACACCGGCCCCATCGCGACCCGCCTCGATTGTCGAGCGCATGTGCAGGTCGGCCCCGGCCTGGCCACCACGGTCGGAAAACGCGGCCTGGCCGGTGTTCCCCAGGTGCCACTGCTCGGCGAACAAGGGGTCGCCACCGCCCGTCGGCATTCTCTCGGGTGCCACGCAACGCACCGCAACCTGGCCCGCGGCGTCGGTCGCAAAACCGATGACGGCCAGATTGTCATACTGCCCGCCGATCTCGAACGGATCGGGTGCCGAGCCGAGCCAAGCTCGCAGGAAGTAGTTGCGTTGCGGCTCAAGTTGCTCAAGCGGCAACTGAAATACGCGCAGGTTGGCTAAAAAGAAATCAAGCGGATCGTCGGAAGGGACGATCTCACAGGCCGAACTGGACAGTGCCTGGGCGCCGATCTGCGGATCGGGGGACGGTGCGTAGCAAGCCTCGATGCTGCGTGCATCGGCGGTGAAGGTGGGATCCGTGGACCACTCCGCGACCAATGCCACCGGCTCCCGCACTGCGGCGGGCACCACCGCGGCGACCGTAAAACGCACATCGTCTTCGGTTACGCCGAGGCCGAGCGGCAGCAATTGCGACTCGGGTTCGGCCGCGAGGTTATCGTCGTCGAACGATTCGTCATCGGCGAACTTGTCCACGGTCGCCGCTTCGCCATCCTGGATGGTGAGCGAAACGGTGGCGGCGGCAGCCGGGCTCGCATAGCCCGTGATCGAGCCCAGGCTAACCTCAATGGTTTCATCGCCTTCCTTGTCGAAATCCCGGTAGATATCGATCTCGGCTGTTGCGGTGCGCGACCCCGCTGGCAGCCTAAGTACATCGATATCCACCGCGTAGTCGCTGCCTCGGGCGGCCGAACCGGCAAAGTTCAGGGCTGCGCTAATGGGCTGCGCGGTGGGCGCGTCGAGCCCCAGGCGCAGTTCGACCTTGGGGTTCTCCGCCTCCCGAACGCTCAGGTCCCCGGAGACGGTCAAGGATAGCGTCGACGGTGTCGGCGACCCGCCGCCGCAACCGCCGATAGCCAGCATGCACAGAGCCGTGATCGACCGGCGCCTCATCGCCAACGCATCCGTGGCGCACGCAACCGCAAGGCCGCATCGGGCTGGCCGGGCAGGTTGCGCACACGCGCTGCGGCCTCGGCGGGTTGCAGATCCCGGGGAAGACTGACGATCGCGAAGCCGAGCGATTCGAAAACCGCAACGCCGGTCGCATCGACCGCATCGGTCACGGCCTCAAGATCGAGGCTCTCGTTGAGTTCGATGCGCAAACTCGCGGACAATTCCGCAAAGGTACGCCGGGCCGGGTCGAAGGCGAGCCAAGTGTGACCGCCATCGAAGGGTATGGTGGCCCTGAAGGTCTCGCCTTCAAAGGTAACAACGATGGTTTGTTGTGAAGCGGTGGGGAAGGTCCGCACGGACAATCCATCAATCGGTGATTGCGGCCCTGTGCCGTTCAACAGGTGCTCGTGGGAAGGCAGCAACACCAGTTCACGGCCTTGCGCCTCGACCCGGTGGAGCCCGTCGTCCGCCAGCACCGCTTTGGATGCGTTCTGAGCGTTCGCGGCAAGGCACCACAAAATGACCAGACAGAGACCGACAGCCGCCACCGGATTACCGAACTTGGCTCTACCTTGGCTATACATCGCCCGGATGCTCCATGATCCAATGGCACTGTAGCTTGCACTTTTCGACCGACGGATGCCAGCCACCAGGAGCCTGCGCCTTAGCAAGTCGCGAGAGCGTTGAGACAAAGAACAAAAAGCCGATGCCGGGTATCGGTTCGTTCAATCCACCATGCTGTAACCACCGCTGACGCTCACCACCTGACCGGTCACCCAGGCGGTCGCGTCCGAGGCGAGGAACACCACCATCGGCGCCACGTCCCGAGGCAAGCCCATGCGCCCGAGCGGGTACTGACGCTCAATCTTGGTGCGGTTGGCTTCAAGCCAGGCCCGGTCGCTGTGCGAGGTTTCGAGCATCCCGAACGCCACCACGTTGGCACGCACACCGGAGCGGCCGAGTTCCTTGGCAATGGATTTGGTGAAGGCGACCGCCGAAGCGCCGGTGGCGGCTTTCACCGCAAGGTAGGACTCGCCCACCCGCGCCGAGTCACCAACGATATTGACAATGCGTCCGTCGCCTTGGCGCACCATGTGCTTGGCGGCGGCGTGGCAACTATTGATGATGCCGTAATGGCAGACATCGGTTTGCGCCTTCCATTGCTCGGGCGTGCTCTCGACAAAGCGCTTTTGAATGACGAGCCCGGCGTTATTCACAAGAATGTGCAGCGCACCTTCGTCCGCGACCAGGCGATCGACCATGGCGGCGACCGCGCCATGGTCGGTGACATCGCCGGCGTAGGCGCGCGCCTGCCCTCCGGCCTCGCTGATTTCCGTGACCAGCCGCTCCGCCTCATCGTTGCCGCCACGGTGGTTGACGGCCACAAAGGCCCCCTCCGCCGCCAGCATTCTGGAAATTTCGGCACCCACATCCCGGGCCCCGCCCGTCACGAGGGCAACCTTACCCGCTAATCCCAAGTTCATTTCCGCAACGCCTCCTATGCTGTTGCCCGGTAATGGCTCAGTTTCCCTTGCCGCCGCCGCAGAGACCGCGCCCGCGTTGGGCCGCGGTAATGAAGCGTTGCCAAATTGAGCCCCTACCTGTTGCCCGTGCCGCTTGAGTTTTTGGGGCGACGGCCCTCTTGGCCCTCATCAAGCGGAAAACTCCGGCTCATGCGTTATCCGCCGTCTTGCTCCGCGCTGGAGCCACCGGGCGGCGTACTCCGCAAAAGTGCGGCGCACCACAATCTCAAAGACGCCGCCGTCATCCGTAACGCTCAACAAACCGATCAACATTGAAACCTTGCCGAGCATCGTCTGTGCGCATTGGCCCGGCTGGAAAACGCGCGGGTGGAAATCCAGGGTGCAGCCCGTGGCAAGTACGTCACGCGCATTGGTTCCACTCAACCGGAGGCTAATCTGGCCGCCGGTGAGGTCGGTAAGCGCAAAAATCCGGCCTGTCAACGCCTCGGTCAATTGCGCCGCCAACAGCTGTTCCCGCTCGGGCTCGGTGATTATCAGCCACTCATCGGGGCCCAGCCAATAGACCCGGCAGGCACCGTCGGAGAAGGTATTGGCGACCAGGGGCAAGGGCTGACCCAAGGGCTTGGCAACGGCTTCCAGGAAACCCGCATCCGCCGCGTCACCGCGCAGGTTGAGATAGCCCCGGAAGGCAAGCACATCCAAGGTGAGGCCCGCCGCTTCGCGCACGGGTGCGTCCATCCGGGCAAGAAAAGCCTCAAGCGCATGAGACTGGCGGATCGGCTCAGGCACGTTGGCGCTCTCCCTTGGGATCGTAAAAGACCGGCCGCGAAATGCTGACCGGCACATAGCGTCCGTCCCGCAAGGCCGCATAGACGGTCTCGCCGCGGCGCGCGCGGCCACCGCTAACCAACCCCAACGCCAGTGGATGCCCCAAACAAACGCTGTGGTAGCTGGACGTCACATGGCCCAAAACGCCCTTCGGGGCCAGCTCGCCAAGTCCGTGACGGGGTGGTGCCGCGACCAGTTGCGCACCTTCCGGCAAACGGGTGGCGCCGTCTTCCGACAACAAGCCGACCCATTGCCGGCGATCCTTGCGCAGGCAATCCGGTCGCGCCAGCGAGCGCTTGCCGAGAAAGTCCTTGTCTTTGGCCAAGAGCCAGTTCATGCCCAGATCAACCGGCGTCACGGAACCGTCGGTGTCCTGGCCGACGATCACAAAACCCTTTTCGGCCCGCAGGACATGCATGGTTTCGGTGCCGTAGGGGGTGATATCGTGTTGCTGGCCGGCCGTCATCAGCCGTTCCCACAGGGCCGCCGCGCAGTCGCTCTGCACATTGATCTCGAAGGCCAGTTCGCCGCTGAAACTCACGCGAAAAACCCAAGCCTGCAGACCCTCAAGCAAACCCCTGCGCCAGGACATGAACGGAAAATTGCGCGCCTCGAAGTCGATGTCGCCCGCCAAACCCCGCAACAGATTTCTGCTGTCCGGCCCCGCCACGGCAATGGTTGACCAGCGATCCGTCACCGACGTTAGGTAAACCCGCAGTTCCGGCCACTCCGTCTGCAACCAGCGTTCGAGCCAAGCCAACACCGATGCGGCCCCGCCTGTTGTGGTGGTCAGATAGTAATGTTGCTCGCCAAGGCGCGCGGTGACGCCATCGTCCATCACCATGCCGTCTTCGCCGAGCATGATCCCGTAGGCGCATCGGCCGATTTCCAAGGCACCGATACGATGGGTGTAGATGCGTTCCAGGAAGGTGGTCGCATCCGGCCCACAGACCTCGATTTTGCCGAGGGTCGAGGCATCCATAATACCCAGGGAGCCGCGCACGGCACGGCACTCTCTCGACACCGCGGCGGCCATGTCTTCGGCTCCCCGCGGGTAGTACCAGGGGCGCAACCACTGCCCCACCACTTCGAATTGCGCTCCTTGGGATGCATGCCACTCGTGCAGGGCGCTCTTGCGTACCGGCTCGTAAAGATCGCGCACATGCATACCGGCCAAGGCCCCGAAAGTGACCGGCGTGTAGGCCGGCCGAAAGCGCGTGGTGCCCACTTGAGCGACGGGTACGTTCAGGCACTCCGCCAAGGCAAGAAAGCCGTTGACGTTGCCGAGCTTGCCCTGGTCGGTGCCAAAACCCAAGGCGGTGTAGCGCTTGACGTGTTCGACACTGTGAAAGCCCTCGCGAACCGCCAAATGGATGTCCGCAAGGGTGCTGTCGTTTTGCAAGTCGAGAAATTCCTTGCGGCCGCGTTCCGGCTTGTGCGCCGATGGCGTACGCCATAAGGGCACCGCCGCATCGGAGGTTGCCGGGCATGCCATCGCAGCCGATGCCGAAAGCGCCGTCCAAAGCTCGGTGGTGTCCTCCGGTACGGGCGTCGCGGCGGCTTCAAACCCGCAGCTTTGCGCCGCCCGCAAACCCATGTCGTAGCCTTCCCGCAAGCAGGCGCCGAGTTCGAAGGTCCCTTGGGCCGCCCCAACGGATGCGTTGGCCTGGGTGGGCGCACCGGGCACGAAACAAGCCCGCGCCTCGTCCCAATCCACCGCACCGCCCGCCTGGGAATGCAGATGGACGGCGGGGCTCCAACCCCCGGATAAGGCCAAGAGGTCGCAGACGAGGCGCCGCCGCTTTGGCAAATTGCCGCGGTTGTCGGGCAACCTGCGGCCATTGACGGACTTGCCATGCTCGACCGCCGCGCCGCTGTTATGCGAAGCGTCATCATTGGCGACCGCACTGGCACCGGCGGGCGCCGTACCCGTCCCGGTGGTCGCACCATTCACCCCGGCGCCGTTCGCCAGGGGGACGACAGAAACCGCCCGTAAGCGCCGCCGCCCCAGGGCAGCGGTTACCACATGTCCACGCAATACCGCGATGCCAGCGGCGGTTGCCGCCTCGACCAGAGCGGTGGCCACGACACCGCGACCATCGACAACCGTTGTCTGCGCCCCCGCCGCCGCAAGGTCCAGGGCCGCACGGTAACCGCTGTCGTTATTGGTATAAACAATCGCCCGGCGGGCCGGGCAAACGGCAAACCGGCGAATGTATTCCGATATCGCCGAGGCCAGCATGATGCCGGGGCGGTCGTTGTCGGCGAAAACCAATGGGCGTTCAATGGCGCCCGCGGCCAAAATCACCCGCTTGGCGCGCACCCGCCAAAGGCGCTGACGTTCGAGAATGCCAAGAAAATTGTGATCGTAGTAGCCGAATACCGTGGCTTGGGTGAGCAGCCTGACATCCGGGAGCGCTTCCAGTTCGCCTAGGGTTGCCCGCAGCCAAACGTCCGCCGGTTCGCCGTTGAGCGTTGCTGATTCGCAAAGCAAGCGGCCACCCAACTCGGTGCGCGTATCGGCAACGAGAACCCTGGCACCGCAACGGGCGGCGGCGAGTGCCGCCATCAAGCCGGCCGGACCGCCGCCAACCACCAACAGGTCGCAATGGGCGTTGCGATGCGTGTATTGATCCGGGTCCGGCAACTCGGGCACCGCACCGCTGCCGGCAACCCGCCGGATAAAGTACTCATAAAGGCGCCACAACGCCCGGGGCCGCATGAAGGTCTTGTAATAGAAACCGGCGGCAAGGGCGCGATGGAAAATATCCAGCACCGCCATGATATCGAACCGCGGACTCGGCCAGCCGTGTGCGCTCACCGCAATGAGGCCATCGAACAACGGCAATTCGGTGGCGCGGATATTCGGGCTGGTCGCGGCACCCGTACCGACCTGCACGATGGCATTGGGTTCTTCCGGACCACTGCCGACGATGCCGCGCGGTCGATGGAATTTGACACTACGGCCCACCAAACGAACGCCGTTGGCCAACAGCGCCGAAGCCAGGGTATCCCCCGCATAGCCGCTGTAGGCACGGCCATTGAAGCGGAACCGGAGCGGCCGGGAACGGTCGATATGCCCGCCTGCGGGGAGACGATCGGGTTGTTTAGAGCGCATGGCTCAGCAAACCACTTACGACTTGCCGGCGACACGGAAACGGTGGGAGACGGTATCGCGTTCCACCACAAACCAACGCCGACAGCCATGGGTGTGTACCCACCATTCCCGGTGTGCGCCTTTGGGGTTTTTGCGCATGAACAGATAATCGGCCCACTGCGCGTCGGTCAGCGCCTCGGGATGGGCGGGACGCACGATGTCGGCCTCGCCGCCGTAGCCAAATTCGCTTTCGTCCCGGGGGCCGCACCAGGGGCAATTAATGAGCAACATGTTTCAATGAACCTCGCGGGCTAGCTCGGAACCCCATCGGTACTCAGTGCGCCACTGCTGCCGCACCGTGCTCGTCAACGAGCGCGCCGGTCGTGAAGCGCTCCAACGAGAAGGGCGCATTCAGATCGTGGGGCCCATCCCGGGCGATAGTGTGAGCGAACACCCAACCCGAGCCGGGCGTTGCCTTGAAACCGCCGGTGCCCCATCCACAATTGAAATAGAGGCCCCGCACCGGCGTTTTGCCGATGATCGGGCAGGCATCGGGCGTCACATCCACAACACCGCCCCACTGCCGCAACAGCCGTACCCGGCTGAACACGGGGAACAGCTCGATAATGGCCTGTACGGCCTGTTCGACGGTTTGTGGGCTGCCCCGCTGGCAGTACCCGTTATAGGCGTCGATGCCGGCGCCAATGACCAATTCACCCTTATCGGACTGGCTGATATAACCGTGTACGGCCCCGGACATGACAACCGTATCCAATACCGGTTTGAGCGGCTCGGAGACGAAAGCCTGGAGCGGGTGGCTCTCAATCGGCAAGCGAATGCCGGCCATGGCCGCGAGCACGCTGGCGTGCCCGGCGACCACCACGCCCACCTTGCCGGCCACAATGCGCCCGCGATTCGTTACCAAGGCCGCGATTCGGCCATTGGCCACCTCAAGGCCGGTGACTTCGCAATTCTGCACGATGTCCACACCGAGGGAATCCGCGCCCCGAGCATAGCCCCAGGCCACCGCGTCGTGACGGGCGACACCACCGCGCCGCTGTAAGGAGGCGCCCAAAATCGGATAGCGCGCCGAACGCGCCGTGTTGATTATGGGAATCGCCGCCTTGATCTCCGCTGGCGACACCACTTCCGCATCAATGCCGTTAAGCCGATTGGCGCCCACCCGGCGCTCGATCTCGCGCATATCCTGTAAGCTGTGGCCGAGGTTATATACGCCCCGCTGGCTGAACATGAGGTTGTAGTTGAGCTCCCGACTCAGCCCCTCCCAAAGCTTGAGCGATTTTTCATACAGCCGCGCGGCTTCCGGCCAAAGGTAGTTGGAGCGCACAATGGTGGTGTTGCGCCCTGTGTTGCCGCCGCCAATCCAGCCCTTCTCCAGCACGGCGACGCTGCCAATGCCCTGCTCTTTCGCCAGATAGTAGGCGGTCGCCAGGCCATGCCCACCACCGCCCACGATGACCACGTCGTAGGTCTTGCGCGGTTCCGGGCTGCGCCAGAGCGGTTGCCAGCGCTCGTTGCGCGAAACGGCGTTGCGCAGCAGGGAAAAGATTGAGTATTTCTGTTTTTTCAACACCGGCCTGAACTCCGATGAGCGATGTTACATCAACCGGCCGCTTTGCGAAGGGTGTTGAACTGATTGCTTATAATTTGCTCGCAACGCCGCCATCATATGACTAACGACATGACTATATGGGGTTGTTATGGACACAGCGAATCCTGCCCAGGCCAAAGCCCGCCTTAGCAAACTTCTCGACAAGATTGTTGAAGTCGATCTCGGAGGATGCTTCCGCGAGTTCGTAACACCGATTGCCGCGGTAGGCGGTTGGTGGGATTGCAGGCTCCTAGGAGTGGTCACGTCGTCAACGACTCGATCACTTGGTCCACAATGGCTTCCGCCTTGGCGCGTATTTCACCGTCCGTGGTCGTCGGCAAAACCCCATGTCCGGCGGCGACTGCTATGCTGGTGTCCTGTCGATAAAGCCGAAGGGGGCCGCATATCTTGCAATGGCTGGTAATTTGCTTTGATGTTGCCGCTTCCGCTGCCCTGCGGCGCAAGCATCTGCAGGCGCATCTCACCTACATCGAAAGCGTGATGGACAGGATCTCAGTAGCGGGACCCTTGTTCGTGGAAGCGGCCGATGACATGAACGGCAGCGGCTTTATCTACCGGACGGACGACCTGGAGGAAGCTCGCACACTGCTGCACAACGACCCCTATTATCAAGCCGGGCTCTATAGCCGCACGGAATTCATCGCTTTCAAGCCCGTTGCCGGCATCTGGATGGATGGCGCCGCCTGGAAAAAGAGCGCGGGCTCCTAGGAATCTCCGCCCGCAGAACTTGTGGCTGCGAAGCCGCTATCGCGACTTCCTAGGGCGCAAGCTCCTAGCCAAAAAACATTTATGAGATGGCGCCTAGTTGTTCACGTCGAGCATCTGAAATTCGGTGACCGCTGGCCAATCGGCCGACTCGCGCTGGATCAGTTGCCAATGCGCGCCATCGGGTCCGTGCAGGAGAAAACTGGATTCTTTGAATTCATTGGCGGTGATCGGCCCCGGCTCAAGCCCGGCTTCCCTCGCCAAGCGATGTACCAAATCGAGTTGCGGCGTCCAAAGCGAATGCAAGGTGATGCCGATTTCGCCGGGGCGTTGACGAGCGGAGCGATCATCGGCTTCGTGTAGCCCGTCAAGGGAAAAAAACTTCAACTTACCGCAGATATTGTTGGGGGAAACGAACCCCCGATACCAATGGGATCGTCCCGGCTCCATCAGGAAAAGGGCTTGGGGGCCCTTTTGCCAAGCACCATCAATCACCGGGTCGTTTTCCGGGATGAGCCCGAATACCGACTCGTAATAGTCGGTGACTTCGCCGAGGTTGCCCGCCACCATGAAATCATGATGGGTGAATTCACTGGTGGCCAGCGGCGCTTGGTCGCCAATCACCCCGTAACCCGGAATCACATAGCCGTAACGCTGAAAGAAAACGTGGTTGAACCACTGGCCGTAAACCGCCATTTCGCGCACCCCGACACGGCGGTTGACGATACTCGGAACCCCTTCCGTGGCGTTGTAGAGATCGTCATAGATCGGCCCCGCCAAGAGCCAAGCCTGGCCGGCACCATCGCGCAGATCGGTGAACAGGTCCGCCAGCCGCACAACATCGCCTGTGCGCATCACCGCCATGCGCACCCCCACCGTCTCCGGCGGCGCGAGCCCGACGCCCGGCCCGGCCGGCTCCTCCCATTCCAGTAGCCGCAACAGCCCGTGTGTGTCGATCTCGCCGTTTTGCAGGCGCCATGCGGTGAGAGCCGATGCAACGCCATAGAGCGCCATCGCTTGAGTGGCCGTCAACTCCGCCCGCGCGACCGGCGTAAAACCGAATTCCGCGAAATAGGTCAGCGCCGGTTCGGCATCGGCGACGCCGACCATGACCTCATAAACGCCGCTTATGCCGGTATCCGGCCGTTCGGCGGCTATCACGGGCAAGCCCAGCAAAAGACAGAATGCGAAAAGCCAATGATGTTTCAACATGAGGTTAGCCAACTTTTGTAATCCATTGATATTCATTAGTTTACACCTATCATATCCGAGCTAGGATGGCAGTTATGACTTGGGCAAATGCATTGACGGCGCTGCGGTTGCTCACCGCCCCGCTCTGCGGATGGAGCTTGGCCAAGGGCGCATGGCAGCTGGGCATGCTGTTGTTCGTCATCGCGGCAGTCACCGATTTGCTGGACGGCTTTGCCGCACGACGTCTCGGCCAAGCGTCAAAAGCGGGCGGATTTTTCGACCACGCAACCGACTGCACCTTTGTGACTTCGACACTCGCTGGCCTAGCCTTATCGGGTTGGGTGCCCTGGGTATTGGTCGCACTGATTCCCGCAGCCTTCGTGCAATACAGCCTGGACTCGGGCGCACTGGCCGGGCGAGCACTGCGCACGAACGGGCTCGGCAAAGCGAACGGCGTTGCCTACTTCGTTCTATCCGGAGCGATTATCGTGCGCGAGGCTCTGGGGTTTGCCTGGTTGCCGGTTATTGCGTTACAGGTCTTCGCCTGGGCCTTGGTGGCAACGACCCTTGTATCCATGAGCGAGCGGCTTTTCGCTTGCGCGAATTCCGAAGGCAGAGGTGCCTAGTGTCCTGTCCCGTAAATAAGTGGGTTTTAGGCGCTAGGCCGTTTCGGTTCCCGGCAAGGCGCGACGACGCCCTGTGGCAGGCCCCACAGAAGGAGGAGCAACGCGGCCGGGGGCCGAAACGGCCACGAATAATCACACTTATTTGCGGGACAGGACACTAGATGAAGGTGCTTGTAACCGGTGCGGCAGGATTTATCGGGTCCTTTGTTGCCGCCCGTTTGGCCAAGCGCGGCGACTCGGTCATCGGCATCGACAATCTCAACAGCTATTACGATGTCGAATTGAAACGGGCACGCTTGGCGCGCTTGCGGGAACATCCGGGTTTTGCCTTCGAACGGGTGGATCTGGTGGATCGCGATGCACTGCGGGCTGTGTTCGAGAAGCATCGGCCCGAACGTCTGGTGCATTTGGCGGCCCAGGCCGGTGTGCGGTACTCCCTCGTCAATCCGCAAGCCTATGTGGCGGCGAACCTGACCGGTTTCGCCAATGTGCTGGAAGCGGCGCAACAGGCTCGGGTTGAGCACTTGGTGTATGCCTCATCGAGTTCGGTATACGGCGCCAATACACGCCTGCCCTTCTCCGAACACGACGGGGCGGCCCATCCCATATCTCTCTACGCCGCAACCAAGCGGTCAAATGAGTTAATGGCGCATGCCTACAGCCACCTCCACGGCCTGCCGACGACCGGGCTGCGCTATTTCACCGTTTATGGGCCCTGGGGCCGCCCGGACCAAGCGCTATTCAGCTTCACCCGCAAAATACTCGTCGGGGAACCCATTGACGTATACAACCGGGGAGAGCACAGCCGCGATTTCACCTATATTGATGACGCCGCCGAGGCGACCCTGCGCGCCCTTGATCGAGTAGCGAACGGGTCTGTGGATTGGCGCGGCGACAGCCCGGATCCGGCGACCTCAACGGCACCCTGGCGGCTGTTCAACATTGGTGGCGGTGCGCCGGTGCAGCTCAACCGCTATATTGAACTCATTGAGCAATGCCTCGGCCGTAAAGCGACCAAGCGCCTGCTGCCCATGCAGCTGGGCGATGTGCTCGCTACCCGCGCCGATGCCTCGGAACTCGAACGGGAATTTGGCTTGCTGCCGCGCACCCCGATCGAGACGGGTGTACGCAACTTCGTATCCTGGTATTGCGACTATTACGGCGCGGGCTCCTAGGCGCCTAGCCCGCATCGGTGGCCCCGAACAGTTCGCGGCCAATGAGCATCCGGCGGATCTCGCTGGTGCCAGCACCGATTTCATAGAGTTTGGCGTCGCGCAGCAGCCGCCCGGCCGGGTAGTCGTTGATGTAGCCGTTGCCGCCGAGAGCCTGGATGGCTTCGCCGGCCATCCAAGTCGCCTTCTCCGCCGCATACAGGATGCAACCGGCGGCATCGAAGCGTGTGGTGCGTCCGGCGTCGCAGGCGGCGGCCACGGAATACACATAGGCGCGGCAGGCATTCATGGTTGTGTACATGTCCGCAACCTTGCCTTGCATGAGTTGGAAGGTGCCGATGGGCCGGCCAAACTGCTCGCGCTCCTGTATGTAGGGGAGCACAAGATCCATACAACTGCGCATGATGCCCAGGGGCCCGCCGGCCAGTACCACGCGCTCGTAGTCGAGCCCACTCATAAGCACGGCGGCACCCCCGCCAACCTCGCCGAGCACTTGGGATTTCGGTACAACGCAATCTGCAAAGATGAGTTCGCAGGTGTCGGAGCCGCGCATGCCGAGCTTATCGAGTTTTTGCGCGGTGGAGAAACCCGCCATACCGCCTTCGATGAGGAATGCCGTTACGCCCTTGGGCCCGGCATCCGGGTTTACCGTGGCGTAGACGACCAGCACATCGGCGCCAGGGCCGTTGGTGATCCACATCTTGTTGCCATTGAGACGCCAGCAATCGCCGTCTTCCGTGGCGCGCAATCTCAGGCTCATGACATCGGAGCCGGCACTCGGCTCGCTCATGGCCAGCGCACCCAAATACTCGCCGGTGATTAGCTTGGGTAGATACAGATCCTTTTGGTCGTCGGTGCCGAAACGCCGTATTTGGTTGACACAGAGGTTGGAGTGAGCACCGTAAGAAAGGCCGACGGCGGCGGAGGCGCGGCTGATTTCCTCCATGGCGATGCAGTGCGCCAAATAGCCCAGGCCGCTACCGCCATAGTGCTCTTCAACGGTGATGCCGAGCGCTCCCAGCTCGCCAAGCTTGGGCCACAGCGCCCGTGGAAACTCGTTGGAGGCATCGATTTCCGTGGCCTGGGGGGCGATTTCGGCGGTGGCGAAAGCGCGTACGCTGTCGCGCAGCATGTCCAAGGTTTCGCCCAGCCCAAAATCGAAGTCCCAAGTGGCGGCAATACCCATAATCGTCTCCTTAGATTGGGTTCTAGGCCATGCCGCGGAACTCGTGCGGCACGGCGACTACAAACAACACAGCCAAGCAACAGGCCGCTTGCAGCCCGGAATTTTGCTGTGGGAAGCGGATCATTATAATGCCGTGTTTTTCGTCAGAGCGGGCTAACCGATAGTGAAGCTTTTTATTCGTTTGAACTTACTACTCTTGTTGATGTTGCCCGCCACCGGCACCGTCGCCGATACCGGTTCCAGTGGCGCAATGCGGGAGCGGCTCAAAGCCTTCGGGCAGCTTTGTCGCGGCGGAGAGCCCTGTTCCGCACAGAGTTCGGAGCCGGGGATGGCCGATGACGGCCCCCATTGGGAAACGCTCGATGCGGAGGCGGGCAGCGTTCAGCGTGTACAAAGCCGCTGGGTGGCCAGCGATATTAGCTGGCCGGAAACCGCCGCCAGCATCGCCATTGCTCCCGACAGATCGGCAGTCCTGCACTTCACCCACCTCGACCTAGCCAACGGGGAAAGGAGCCGCTACGGCTCTTGGCAAAATCATTGGGTGGTCTTCGGTATCGGGCAGCGGGAACAAGCTTTTGTTGCACGACAACCAACGGACGGGCGAAAAGTGCTGCGTCTCGGGCGGGGGGCCGGCGCATTCATCGCCCAGGCGTTGACAGACGGAGCCGCAGACAACCTGGTGGTCGAATTAGAGTACCGCAAACAGGGCCAAACCGCTTTTTCATTTCCGTTGCGGGGCGCGGCGCATGCGCTGCATCAGATCGGCCTTGTCGATGCATCGGACGAGCAAGCCGCAGCAAGCGCCACGGCGGTGGACGCTTCGGTTGCGGCAACCGAAACGTCGGCACCCCCCGCTACCCCGCGTTCGGGCGAAGCGATATACAACCGGTTCTGTTTCGCCTGCCATGCCACGGCCGTTGCCGCGGCCCCCCTGTTCGGCAGCCTCGAACAATGGCAACCGCGCATCGACAAGGGCCTGGATACACTGGTGGCGGCCTCTCTTGCCGGATTCGACGGCATGCCGCCCATGGGCACCTGTATGGACTGCACCGACAGCGAAATGCGCGACGCCATTCAATACATGATCGACAACGCACGCTGAATTTGGCGCTATTGTCCGACCATGGCCTCCCAATTCAGCGCCCGATAGCTCAATGCTTCGGCGGCGTGGGCGGCGCTGATCGACTCGGCCCCATCCAAATCGGCGATGGTCATGGCCACCTTGATGAGCTTGTGAAAACTCCGCGCCGATAAGCGGTAGCGATCGATCGCCTGAGCCAGGATGGTTTGGGCAGCGCTGTTCAGCGGTGCCCGCTCCGCCGCCACGGGACCACCGAGATAGCCGTTCAGGCACTGTTGGCGCCGCAGTTGCCGGTCTCTCGCTTCCGCCACGGCAGCGGCCAAGGCTCGGGTATTGCTCGGCGCAGGCACCCGGCTGGCAAGCAATTCCTTGGGTAGATTCGGCAACCAAAGTTGCATGTCGATGCGATCAAGCAGCGGCCCGGCGATGCGGGCTTGATAGGCCATAACCTGCCTGGGCTGACAGCGGCAGTGGCCCTGGGCGCAGACGCGCCCGGCGGGGCATGGATTCATGGCCGCGAGCAATTGAAATTTCGCCGGAAACTCAACCCGATAATTGGCCCGCGTGATGCTCGCCCGATGGGTTTCCAAGGGTTCGCGCAGCAGGTTGAGAACAGCCGGTTGAAAGTGCGGCATCTCGTCAAGAAACAACACGCCGTGGTGCGCCAGGGACACCTCTCCCGGGGTCGGCGTTAATCCGCCACCGACGATGGACGGCGCGGTCGCGGAATGATGCGGATCGCGGAACGGCACCTGGCTATAGATATCGCGCATGAGGCCCGCGCTGGAGTAAACGGCGGCGACCTCCAATGCCTGAGATTCGGTGAGGCTGGGCAACAACTCGGCCAAACTGCGCGCCAACATCGTCTTGCCCGTGCCAGGCGGGCCCACCATCAGAAAGTGGTGGCCGCCGGAGGCGGCAACTTGCAGGGCCCGCTTCGCCGTTTCCTGGCCCTTGATAAAGCGCAAAACGTCTATCTGCCCCGCCTCGGCCGTCGGCGCGAGTCGGCGGGCAACGGGCTGTACGGTATCCGGACGGCGCACCAGTTCAACGACCTCGCCCAAATCGCGGCAAGGTGCCATCACTTGCGTTTTCACCAGCTCGGCTTCGGGCCGGTTCGCTTCGGAAACGACGAGCACCCGTTCGCGGTTGTTCAACGCCAAGGCCGCCGGGAGCACGCCCCTTGTGTGGCGCAAGGCGCCATACAACCCCAATTCCGCCAAGAATTCGAAACGGGAGAGGTTTTCCGCGGGAACCTGATGGGAAGCGGCCAGCAGGCTGAGGGCAATGGCCAAATCGAAACGGGCACCCTGCTTGGCAAGGTCCGCCGGTGCCAAGTTCACCACCACACGGCCATCGGGAAAGGCAAAGCCGTTGTTCTCCAAGGCACTGCGCACTCGATCGCGGGCCTCGCGAACCGCCGCCTCCGGCAATCCGACCAACGTAAATCTGGGCAAACCCCCGCCGATATGGGTTTCCACGGTAACGCTTGGCGAAGCAATGCCCACCTGGGCGCGGCTGCGCACGGCGATACCCGCCCCCGATGCCGTTGCGGCGAGCGCGGCCATACCGTTCAATCGCCGCCGGCCACAAGCGGCTTGGCCGGCCTGCATACCTCAACAATTTTTTGCGGCCGACGCCAAAGCAAACAACAGCGCCGGATACTTGGGAAAGCGTGGGCCTGCGGGGCTTCGAGCCATCGAAGCGCCCAAGGGTCGGGCTTCATGCGTCTTCAGTACCTACCGAGATGGCGTCATCCTATGGTGGCGGTCATGGCCGCCTCTAGTGCCGATTACCACCGTTTCGTGTGCGATATCGTCCCCATAAAGCACCAAGGAAGTGCAATTTGATGCATCAAAATAGTGCGATCACTTTGGAGGGCACCTGGCCCATCAATACCATCAAGCCCTCAACCCCTTGAAAAATAATCCCTTTCCAAACTGGCACGAATCCTGAATTAGGAAATAGCGACGAAATGACCAACCGGCATTTCCAACTTAAGGGGTTTTGAAATGAAAAAATTGCTCATTGGGTTGCTCCTGTTCGGAACGGCATACGCAAGTGCCGCCGAGATTTCGGGCAACGTGGCCTATCTAAGCGACTATCGCTTCCGCGGCATCTCCCAGGGCGACCGGTCTCCGGCACTGCAAGGCGGCTTCGATCTGGAGCTCGACGGCGGCTTCTATTTGGGCACCTGGGCCTCGAACGTGGCTTCCTGGTCGGCCGGCACCATCGAACTCGACTGGTACGGTGGCTGGGCCACCGACTTAACGGAGAATTCGAGCATTGATATCGGCATTCTCTACTACGGCTACCCGGAAGACGATGCGGACCCCGGCCTCGACTTCGTCGAGTTCTACGGCAGCTATGCATACGAGGACCTCAGCTTGGGGCTTGCCTTTTCACCCGATTACTTCGCCGAAACGGAGAGCTATTTCTACGTTTACGGCGACTATTCCTACCCGCTGGCGGAAAACCTGTCTCTCGACCTGCATGTGGGCTTGAACATCTTCAACGACAAGGAAGCCGGCGAACGGTTCGGCATCGGCAAGAAGGGCGACCCCAAAGACCAATACCTCGACTACTCCATTGGCTTGTCCACTTCGGCGATGGGTGTTGATTGGGGTCTGCAGTTGGTTGGCACCGACCTCAGCGACGCCGAGTGTCTCGACGGCTTTGAGGGCTGCGAAACCAGCGTGGTCGTTTCGGTATCGAAGAGCCTCTAGCCAAACGGGAACCCCGCCCATGCGGGGGGCCTCCGCCACCCTCGGGGGCTCTGTATGAAAAAGGGTTACAAGGAGCTAAAACATGAAACTCATCACAGCCATCATTAAGCCGTTCAAGCTCGACGACGTTCGCGAAGCCCTCTCCGGCATCGGCGTACAGGGCATGACCGTCACGGAAGTCAAGGGGTTCGGGCGCCAAAAGGGCCACACTGAACTCTATCGCGGCGCCGAATATGTTGTCGATTTTCTACCAAAGGTGAAGGTCGAGGTGGCCGTTGACGACGGGACTCTTGAGCAGGTGCTTGAGGCGATCACCCAGTCGGCAAACACCGGCAAGGTCGGCGACGGCAAGATATTCGTCACGGCGCTTGAAGAGGTGGTGCGCATCCGCACCGGGGAAACGGGGCCGGAAGCGGTTTAAAGCCGCCGCCGAGAGCCCATCAAAATCACAGAAGCACGGGCCAAGCCGGCCCACCGCAAACCGGAGACAAGATTGTGGAAGATCTGATCCAAACCAACTACGCGCTCGACACCTTTTATTTTCTGGTGATGGGTGTTCTCGTGATGTTCATGGCACCCGGTTTCGCCATGCTCGAAGCGGGCATGGTCCGGGCCAAAAACACCTCTGAAATACTGACCAAAAACGTGGCGCTTTTCGCCATCGCCTGCATCATGTACATGATCTGCGGGTATTACATCATGTATCCCGGAGACGCCGGTGGAGGCGTGATACCGATGCTCGGCTTCGGCATCGGCACAGAGAACTCGGTGGACGACGTCATTTCCTCCGGCGGCGACACCTACTACTCGGTGCGCTCCGATTACTTCTTCCAGGTGGTGTTCGTCGCAACCGCCATGTCCATCGTCTCGGGCGCGGTTGCGGAGCGCATGAAATTGTGGGCGTTCCTGATTTTCGCGGTGGTCATGACCGGCTTCATCTATCCCGTCCAAGGCTTCTGGAAGTGGGGCGGCGGCTTTCTGGATGCGGCGGGATTCAACGATTTCGCGGGCTCCGGCGTAGTACACCTGTGTGGCGCGACAGCCGCTTTGGCCGGCGTTCTCCTGCTTGGGCCCCGCACGGGCAAGTATGGGTCGGATGGGCAGGTGAACGCCCTACCCGGCGCCAACATGCCACTCGCCACCCTCGGCATGTTCATCCTCTGGTTCGGCTGGTTCGGTTTCAACGGCGGCTCGGAACTGAAACTGAGCAACATTGACGAAGCCAACGCGGTTGCCGAAGTGTTCGTCAACACCAACATCGCCGCTTGCGGCGGCCTCATCGTGGCGCTGATTCTCGCTCGGATTCTGTTCGGCAAGGCCGACCTGACCATGGCCTTGAACGGCGCACTGGCGGGTTTGGTATCGATTACAGCCGAGCCGCTCGCCGGAACGGTGTTGCAATCGGTGTTTGTCGGCGGTGTCGGCGGTGCCTTGGTGGTTGGCTCGATTGTGCTGCTCGACAAACTGCGCATCGACGACCCGGTGGGCGCCATCTCCGTACACGGCAGCGCGGGCGTCTGGGGTTTGCTGGCCGTGTGCATCACTAACGCGGAGGCGACCCTCGGTGCCCAGTTGTTGGGCATTGTGGTGATCTTCGCTTGGACCTTCGTTGCCTCCCTGATCGTCTGGTACATACTCAAGGCCACCATGGGCATTCGCATCTCGCAAGAGGAAGAATACGAAGGCGCGGATCTCTCCGAAACCGGTATAGAGGCATACCCGGAATTCGTGAAGACCTAGGTCTGTTCAGCCCATTAGGGCTGGCGAAACGCCCCGGCGGGTCTCCCCTCCTCCCCCGGGGCGTTTCTTTTGTTGGCGTCACCTCGACGCAAACGGCTAACATTGCCGAAAATCGCCAACACGGATGCGCCATGCGCTATGTCAGCACCAGGGGGAAAACCGACAGCCTCAGCTTCCAAGATGCGGTATTGACCGGCCTCGCCCCCGATGGCGGCTTGCTGGTACCGGCGCAAATCCCCGACCTCTCGCAAGACCTTGATGCGCTTGGCGGCCTAAACTTCACCGCGCTGGCCAAGGCCGTCTTGTCCCGCTTCATCGACGACATTGCCATTGCCGACCTCAACGAGTTGGTTGATGCCGCCTACCATGCCTTTGCCGACCCGGAGGTTGTGCGCCTAGCCTACGCTGGCGAGATACCGGTCTTGGAACTCTTTCACGGCCCCACCCTGGCCTTCAAGGATGTGGCGCTGCAACTGCTCGGTCAGCTTTTCGGCTACATCCTCAAAGCGCGCGGCCAGCGGCTGAACATCCTTGGCGCCACCAGCGGCGACACCGGCAGCGCGGCCATCGCCGGCGTCCGCGGGCGACCCGCCATCGATATCTTTGTTATGTATCCGCAGGGCCGCATCAGCGCGCTGCAAGAATTGCAGATGACGACGGTGCCCGACAACAACGTGCATTGCATGGCCGTGGAGGGCAGTTTCGATGACTGTCAGCGGCTCATGAAACAGCTATTCGGCGACCTCGACTTCAAAGCCCGTTACGCCCTCGGCTCAATCAACTCGGTGAATTGGGCGCGTGTATTGGCACAAATCGTTTATTACGGCTACGCCAGCCTAAAGCTGCCGGGGCCGGTGTCGTTTTGTGTGCCGACCGGCAATTTCGGCAATGTTTTTGCCGGCTATCTGGCCAAGCGCCTGGGGTTCCCCATTCACCGGCTGATCGTGGCCACCAACGAAAACGATATTCTGTCGGTTTTTTTTCGCACCGGTCTGTACCGGCGGGGCCAGGTACATTTCACCGTCTCGCCCTCCATGGACATTCAGGTGGCGAGCAATTTGGAGCGATTTCTTTATTACCACCTCGACGAGGATGCAGCCGCTCTGCAAGCCTTCATGAACCGATTCGAGGCAACCGGCGAAGCGCGCATCGAACCGCCCGGTGACGACACTTTTCTTGCCGCGGCGGTGGATACGCCGGATACCATGACGGCCATTCGCGAGCTCTACGAACAAACCGGTTACGTTGCCGACCCCCATACCGCCGTCGGGCTCGCCGCCGCCAGGCGGTTGGCGGTCGAGGGAACCGTTGCCTGCCTGGCCACCGCCCACGCCGCCAAGTTCCCCGATGCCGTGGACAAGGCCATCGGCAAGCCGGTGGCCCGGCACGCAACGCTGACGGCGCTGCAAGACAAACCCAAGCACCGCACGGTAATACCCGCCGATCTTGAGGCCGTGCGCGCGCTGATTCGGGAGCGGGCTAGATAGTCCGTATACAAACTAACGGGCAGTTCAGTATGCCGCGTATTCGCGTAATCACCTTCGACCTTGACAACACGCTTTGGGATCTAACGACCGTTATTGCCGATGCGGAGCGGCGCATGGTGGCTTGGCTTGACGAACAGGTGCCCGAAGCGGCAACGCTGTATCGGGACGGCAGCACGGTACCTGAGATTCGAGCGGGGTTGATCGAAGAGCAGCCCGCCATCGTGCATGACGTTTCCCGGCTTCGGGAAGAGCTGCTCTACCGTTGCATGGGCCGGGCCGGATTTGCCGAAGCACCGGCTCGCGATTTGGCAAGGCGGGCATTCACCCTATTTCTCGACGCGCGACACGAAGTCGAATTCTTCACCGGCGCCTTCAATGTCTTGGAACGGTTATCGCGTAACTACAGGCTCGGCTCACTGACCAACGGCAATGCGGACCCGAAACGGCTCAAGCTCGACCGCTATTTCGCGTTCAGCTTTTCCGCCGCCTCGGTAGGCGCTAGCAAACCGGCCCCGGCCATGTTCGAGAAGGTGCTCAGCCACAACGGGGTGCGGGCGCACGAAACCATCCATGTCGGCGACCATCCGGTTGATGACATCGAGGGAGCGGCCAATGTTGGCATGCACACCATTTGGACTAGGGGCCCACATCAGCGAACGACCTTCGCAACGGCAACGCGAACGGAGCCGACCCTTAAAATCGAGCAGCTTGACGAGTTGGAGGATGCCGTCCGCGCCATTGAGGAGCTTCCGTGAATCGGCCACCAACGCACCCGGAGGGAACAGGGCCAAGCGGAGCAAGTGCATCGGCCTGTGCCAGGCTCCTAGCGACCGTAACCGCTACTCGGTCTGCTTCGCGGCCCGTGGGTGGGCGGTATCGTAGACTTTGGCCAAATGCTGGAAATCCAAGTGCGTGTAGATTTGCGTGGTGGCGATGTCCGCGTGCCCGAGCAATTCCTGTACGGCGCGCAAGTCACCGGACGATTCCAACAGGTGGCTGGCAAAACTGTGGCGCAACATGTGCGGATGCAATACGTTGCTGCCCAACTGCGCACCGCCCAAGCGCTTGAGGCGTTGCTGTACCGTGCGCGGGTTGATCCGCCGCTCACCCCGGCCGGTGAACAGGGGTGCCTTGTAATCGACCGGGCCGCGCTCGGCCAGCCAATTCTCGATCGCCACGATACAGGGACGACCTAGGGGAACCCGACGCACCTTGTTGCCCTTGCCGGTGACGGTGACAAAACCGCCCCGAAGGTCCAAGTGCTTGAGGTCAATACCCACCAACTCCGCCAAGCGCACACCACTGCCATAGAAGAGTTCCAGCATGGCCAGGTCGCGCTTACCGCGCGCCGTTTTGGCCTCGAACTCGAAGAGCCGTGCGGTCTTATCCGCATCCAGGGCGCGGGGCAGCTTGTTGCGCGCTTTCGGGGCCCTCGCATGCGCCGCCGGATTCAGGCTGACCAAGCCCTGCTTCTCAAGGTAACTGAAGAAACGCCGCACACTGGAAAGCATGCGTTGCAGAGTACGGGGGCTCAGCCCCTTGGCGTGCCATTTGGCGATGCAGGCGGCAATGTGATGCGGCTGAACCTCGGTCCAAGCCACCTCCAGCTCGGCGAGCAGCGCCGCTAAATCACGCCGGTAGGCGGCCAGGGTGTTCTCGGAATAGCGCTTCTGAATTCTCAGATAGTTGAGAAAATCGCCAATCCTTGCATCCATCAAGCGCTCCCAGGAGCCTCTGGCTGCGAAAGTCGCGAAAGCGAAAATCCGCGCTCATAGGTTCCGTCGGCCGGTCGATTGAGGCGAATATCATGCCATATTCAACGACATCAAGCAGCCGACGGGACGGGTTAATCCAAGCGATCAATGATGCGTCCGAGCACATCGGCAATGTAACTGACAAAGTAGGTGTCGAGGTCACGCGTAAAGCGGCCGGTGTCTCGGCTGCCCACCGCCAGGCAGCCCGGACCGCGGTTTAGCGACAGCGGCAACAACACCGCACTGCCGTCCGTTTCGTGGGTCTGCATGGGGAACAGGGCCTGCAACTCAGCAGCCCGCAGCGTGGCGCACACCGGCATGGTCCCGCGCACAAAAGGTTCGAAGGGGCCGTCCTGCCGGTAGTCGCGAATGTGGTCGTAGATGGCGTAGTGGTTTTGCACATGGCAACACACATAATCCGCGTTGAAATCGACGAGCATGTTGGTGGCCAACACCTCGTTGAGGTCGTGCCAACTGTGGATGTCAAGCAACGTCAGGGTAAGCGAACGCACCTTGGCGAACAGTTCGTCGTTGTTGCGCGCGGTTTGCAACAGCAGGTTCATGCGGCGGCGCATGCCCAGCATGCGCTCACGCAGCACTTCCACTTGCCGCTCAATGAGCGATATGGCCTCGCCCGAAGCATGGCCGACTTTGATATCGGAGAGTAGGTTGCTGTGTACCTCAAAGAACTCCGGGTGCGTTTTCAGATACTCGACAACCTGATTATCGTCCATGTGGAAAAACAAGCCCTCTATTGGGTTGGGGGTGATGTGTGAGTTGGCAAACAACCCTCGTAGACCATCGCGGCGGGGCCGGCCATTTTAACCGCCGCACCGGGGCCCTTCCAATCGATATGCACCTCGCCGCCGGGCAAGGATACCTTGACCGTACCATCCAGCTTGCCCTTCAAGCGGCCGGCAACCACCGCCGCGCAGGCACCGGTGCCGCAGGCCGGGGTTTCGCCGACGCCGCGTTCGTATACGCGCAGACGGACGAAGCCACGATCAACCACCTCGCAGAAACCGATATTGGCACCCCGGGGGAAGCGCGGGTGGACGGTGAGCGCACCGCCAACGGTCGGCACCGCCGCCGCCGATACCTTATCCACAAACAGCACCCCGTGGGGATTGCCCATGGCAACCGGCGTCACCTCAAAGCGCTCTTGGCCCACCTCAAGGGTATGGCTGAGTCGGTCCAGCTCGGTTCTGAAAGGAACATCGTCGGGATGCGTGGAGGGAATGCCCATATCCACCCGCACACCCCGGCCGAGTAGCATCGTGCGAATACGCCCGGCATCGGTTTGCAAATCCAATTCGGGCTTGGGGCTCAGGTTTGCGGCCTGAACGAATTGGGCGATACAGCGGACACCGTTGCCGCACTGTTCGGCCGGGCTACCGTCGGCGTTGTAGATGCGCAACCAGAAATCGGCATTGGGCTCGGTGGGCGGCTCAAGCGCCAATAATTGATCGAACCCCACACCCGTGCGCCGGTTCGACCAGCGCCGCACTTCATCCGGCACGATTTGGTGTTCCTGGGTGACCAGATCAACGATCATGAAGTCGTTGCCGAGCGCGTGCATTTTTGCGAAACGAAGTGTCATGGCCGGCAGTTCATTGGCTCTGTTCGGGCATCTCAAGGCGCCACTGGTCGCGAATGTTCTCACGGCGCCGGACCACGCGAAAAGCACCGTTTTCGACCAATACTTCGGCGGGTCGCCCCCGGGCATTGTAGTTGGAACTGAGCGCCATGCCGTAGGCGCCCGCCATACGCACCGCCAGCAGATCGCCCGCCGCGAGAGCTAATTCGCGGTCGTGGGCCAGAAAGTCGCCGGTTTCGCAGACGGGGCCGACGATATCCCAAGTGTCGCGCAACGCATTCGCCCCTGCCGGGGATACCACCCGTTCGACGGCGTGCCAGGCACCGTAGATGGCGGGGCGCAGTAGATCGTTCATGGCGGCATCGACCACGGCGAAGTTGCGTTCCCCCGGGGCATTCGCCAGCTTCAGATATTCGACTCGGGTGAGCAATACGCCAGCCATCGCCGTGAGCAATCGCCCGGGTTCAATCATCAGGCGCTGCCGCCGTCCCGCCATACGCGCGCTGACCGCCTCGCCCAAGGCCGCCAGATCGAGCGGCGCCTCGTTTTGGTAGGTGACGCCGAAGCCACCGCCAATGTCGATATGCTCAACACGCACACCCTCAGCCTCCAAGACATCGGCAATCTTCAGCAAACCATCCAAGGCTTGCAGATAAGGTTCAACCGATGCGACCTGGGAGCCGATATGGCAGGCGATGCCACGCACCGACAACCAGGGGTGTTGTTGCGCAAAATGATACAAACCGAGGGCCGCATCGCCACCAACCCCGAACTTGCTCGCCTGCAAACCCGTTGCCAGATAGGGATGGGTAACCGGATCCACGTCCGGATTGACGCGCACGGCCACCGGCGCAGCACGTTGCAATAACTCCGCCTGAGCCGCCAAGCGGTGCAATTCCGCTTCGCTCTCCACATTGAAACAGCCGATTTCCAGTTTCAAAGCGAGGTCAATCTCGGCGATGGATTTGCCCACGCCCGAGAAAACGACGGACGCGGGCGCACCGCCGGCAGCGACAACCCGCTGCAATTCGCCGCCGGAAACGATATCGAAACCCGTCCCCAGTGCGTGCATCCGGCTCAATACGCCCAGGTTGGCATTGGCCTTGACGGCATAGCAAATCTTCGCGGCGGGAAAGGCGCGCCGCAAGGACGCGCATTGGGCGGCAATGGCCTCGGCGGAATAGACGTAGGTCGGTGTGCCGACGGCATCCGCAACCTCAAGCAACGATACCGAGCCAGCATGCAACACGCCCTCACGAAGCTGGAAAGACATGCCCCGCTATCTCAGCTACCGCCAGCTTTCGTCGCGAGGTTGCTGGAGTCCGCGGTAGGAAGTTGGTGAAACAAGTTGGCCGTGCGCCGGAAACCGGGCGGCGCTGTCCGGCGCAAGGCTCCATTGCCACCCGTATACAGGCAACAAGCCAGCCTCTTCCGGTTCCGGCAGCGACAACGGCCCTTTCTGCCCGCAGGAGGCAACCCAGCCGGAAATCAATAACAGTGCCAACCAGCGCATTTAGTCCACCTATCTCACTAAGCCGCTTGTCGATTTTAGAAATCCAGCATGTTCAGCGGCGCACCTTGCCACCGGGCTTAAATGCGTTGGCGGGCCGCGGCAATCGCCCGGGCCACCGCTTCCGGTGCCGTGCCGCCCGGATGTGCCCGCGCCGCCACTGAACCCTCGATATCGAGCACCTCGAATACGTCCGTACCGACCCGCTCTCCCGCCAACGATTGGAGCGTTCGCAGCGGCAAGTCCGCAAGGCTCGTGCCCGCTTCCACCGCATGGGCAACGACAAGGCCCACGGCGGCGTGGGCGTCGCGAAACGGCACACCCTTGCGCACCAGATAGTCCGCCAGGTCGGTAGCGGTAGTGAAGCCCTCCTGAGCGGCCGCGCCCATGGCCGCCGCATCCGCCCGTATATGGGGCACAAGGCCGAGCAGGGCCCTCAGGCAGCCGTCCAGGGTGTCCACCGCATCGAACAACGGTTCCTTATCCTCCTGGTTGTCCTTGTTGTAGGCGAGCGGCTGGCCTTTCATCAGCGTTAGCAGTGCCATTAGCTGACCGTAGACGCGGCCCGCCTTGCCGCGAATCAGCTCGGGCACATCCGGATTCTTTTTCTGCGGCATGATGCTGGAGCCGGTGCAAAAGCGATCCGGCAGGTCGATGAAGCCGAAGCGCTGCGAATTCCACAAAATCAATTCCTCGCACCAGCGCGAGAAGTGCATAAGGGTCATGGCGGCCACCGCGCAGAATTCAATGGCGAAATCCCGGTCGCTGACGGCATCGAGAGAATTGGCGGCAATCGCGTCGAAACCCAACTCCGCGGCGACCATCCCGCGGTCGATGGGAAAGGTCGTGCCGGCCAGCGCACCGGCACCGAGCGGCAGAACATTAACCCTTGCCCGGCACTCGATGAGGCGATCACGATCACGCAGCAACATTTCAAACCAAGCGAGCAGATGGTGCCCAAAGGTTACCGGTTGTGCCGCCTGCAAATGGGTTAAACCGGGCATGACGGTGGCGACATGCTGTTCCGCCAAATCAAGCAGCGCGCCGAGCAGCGCCTTTTCCCGCGCAACGAGCCGGTCGATGGCATCGCGCAAATACAGGCGGATATCGGTGGCGACCTGATCGTTGCGAGAGCGCCCCGTATGCAGTTTCTTGCCCGTCTCGCCAATCAATTCGATAAGGCGGGCCTCGACATTCATATGCACATCTTCGCGGTCGAGGCGCCAGGCAAAGCCGCCGGCGTCGATTTCCTCAAGAATCTGCCGCAAACCCGCGACGATTTGCGTCACTTCCCCGGCGTCCAGCACCCCAACACGGCCGAGCATGTGGCAATGCGCGATAGAACCGCGAATATCCTGCCGATACAGGCGTCGATCAAAAGATACCGACGCGGTGAACGCCTCGACAAACTCATCGGGCGGCTCCCGCAGCCGCGCGTATTGATGGCCGGGTTCCGAATCCATGTGGCGAATTATAACGAGATATCCATGCCAGGAATCACCGGAATCGGTGGCATATCAGTTTGCATTGCCTGGGGTTTGGGCGTAGCCCCAACCGTAGGAGCCGCCACCCCAAAAACCCCACCGGCAAAATCGCGCCATTAATCAGCGTCTGAGGGCATGAAACTTGCCAACCCAACGTAATGCCGCCTCGGGCGCATGCGCCCGGCGCCAGGCACCGGCGGCGAATTTGTTGGCCTCGGCGAGCGTCGGATAGATATGAATCGTGCCCATCAGCTTCTTCAGGCCAATACCCTGTTTCATCGCAAGAATAAACTCGGCAATGAGGTCGCCCGCATGGTGGCCGACAATGGTGACGCCCAAAATGCGATCTTTGCCCGGCGGTGTAAGCACCTTGACAAAGCCATAGCCCTCACCGTCCGCAAGGGCGCGGTCGAGACCATCGAGTTCGAAGCGCGTCACCTCCACCTCAACCTCCCGCTGCGCGGCTTCCTGCTCGTTGAGCCCGACACGCGCCACCTCGGGATCGGTGAAGGTGGTCCAGGGAATCACCGAATAGTCCACCCGGAAACGACGAAATAAACCGAACAGCGCATTAACAGACGCATACCAGGCCTCGTGCGAGGCGGTGTGGGTGAATTGATAGGGGCCAATAACGTCGCCACAGGCGTAGATACTCGGGATGTTGGTGCGTAGATACTCATCCACCGCAACGGCACCCCGGTCGGTGAGGGCAACGCCAAGCTCCTCCAAACCCAAGTGGGCAGTATTGGGCGCACGGCCCACAGCCACGAGCAACAGATCGAAGGGTACGACCAATTCCGCGCCGCTCGGGTCGATGCAGACCAGACGCTTGCCGCCGTCGGTCTCGACACGCTCCGCACGATGTCCGGTAAGTACTCGAATGCCCTCTTCGCCGAAACGGGCCTGTATGAGTTCGATAACGTCAACGTCCTCGCGCATCAGCAGATGGGGAGCCTGCTCGATCTGGGTGACCTCCGAACCCAGGCGCCGGAACGCCTGCGCCATCTCACAGCCAATCGGGCCTCCGCCGAGCACGATCAGCCGTTCCGGCAACTCACGCAAGTCCCAAATGGTGTCCGAGGTGTAATAGCCGCATTCCGCCAACCCCGGAATAGGCGGCACGAAGGGTGTGCCGCCGGTCGCGATAATGATGTTGCGCGCACTGAGCTCCCGGTTCTCCCCATCGGTGCCCGCAACACGCACCGTCCACGGCGACGTGATGGTGGCATCGCCCAGGACGCAATCCACCCCCAGCCCGGTGTAGCGTTCGACCGAGTCGTGCGGCTCAATGCGACGGATGATGGACTGCACACGCGCCATGACATCGGCGAAGTCAAAGTCGACGCGGGCACTGCGGAAACCAAACTCCGAAGCTCGGTTCATGTAGGAGAGCATCTTGGCCGAGCGCAGCAGCGACTTGCTCGGTACGCAACCGGTGTTCAGGCAATCGCCGCCCATGCGATGGCGTTCGATCAGCGTGACCCGCGCCTTCACCGTGGCGGCGATGAGCGAGGCGACCAACCCTCCGGAACCCGCGCCAATAACGATCAGGTTATTGTCGAAACGACGCGGCCGCGAAAAACGACGCAGCACGGCGCGAGCGCGAAACCAGCCAAGCGCCTTCTTCGCCAACAGTGGGAAAACGCCGAGTAGTGTAAAGGAGATAATCAGGCCCGGCGTCAAAATGCCGTCCAACGACAGCGATTCGATCTGTACGAGCTGCGCACCGGCGTTCACATAGACAACCGTGCCGGCCAACATGCCAATCTGACTAACCCAATAGAAGCGCCAAGCGGATAGGGGCGTCAGCGACATGGCCAAGTTGATGGCGAAGAACGGGATGGCCGGCACCAGGCGCAGGGCGAAAAGATAGAAGGCACCATCTTTTTCAATGCCGCGATCAATGACCTCAAGCTGACGCTTGAAACGGGAACGCACGGCGTCGGCGAACAGGAAACGCGCCAAAAGAAAAGCCAGGGTAGCGCCAAGGGAACTGGCGAAGGAAATCAACAGAGTACCCTGGGCGAGACCGAATATGGCACCGCCAGCGAGGGTGAGAATGGCCGCTCCGGGCAGCGATAGCCCCGTGGCGATGACATAGACCACGAAAAAGATCGCCGCCGTCAGTAAAGGATTGGCCTCCCGGAAGCCGCTGATGGTTTCCCATTGGGCCTGCAGGGCCGCAACGGTAAGAAAGCGGTCCAAATCCAACGCGAAAAAAAGCGCCACGGCCACAAGCAACGCCAACAGCAGCGCGATTTGTTTTCCCCTCATGCCTAACTCCTCTTACATTGTGTGTGCCCTCGCAGCCGAGCACTGTTCTGCGCGAGCTAGGAGCCTGCGCCCCAGGAATTCACGGCTGCAAATCCGCTTCCGCTCGCCCCTTTGAACGTTCGATTTCGTCAAATATGACTCGATATTCTCCTCAATCGCCCGTCCAAAGGGACGGCGGCATCGAATTTTCGCTTTCGCGACTTCCTGCGGCGGCAAGCAACGAACATCTTGCGTCGATGGTGCTTGAACTTGCAAATGTAATCGCGTCACGGCATACAAGCGCTCCGCATACCGACATCAGGAAGCGCATGGAGGAATTGCGTATCGCCACGCGCAAGAGCCGTTTGGCACTGTGGCAGGCAAACCGCATTAAGGCTGAATTGGAGCGTCATCATGCGGGGTTGGGCGTCGTTTTGGTCGGCATCACGACCGAAGGCGACCGCCGACTTGATGCCCAACTGAGCAGCATTGGCGGCAAGGGCTTATTCATCAAGGCGTTGGAGGCGGCCCTGGTGCGCGGCGAGGCCGATTTGGCGGTGCATTCCATGAAGGATCTGCCCGCCATTCTGGATGCCCGGTTTACCCTAGCGGCAATCGGGTTCCGGGAAGACGCCCGTGATGCTTGGGTAAGTACCCGGGGTACAGTCGATACCCTGCCCCAAGGCGCGCAAGTCGGCTCCTCAAGCCTGCGCCGCCAAGCCCAGCTACTGGCAGTCCGTTCGGATCTCAAGATGGTACCGATTCGCGGCAACGTGGAGACCCGCCTGCACAAGCTTGATACGGGTGCAGTGGATGCCCTCCTGCTGGCGGCCGCCGGACTCAAGCGGTTGGGCCTGGCGAGCAGAATAACCGAGGCGCTGAGTTTGCAACGCTGCCTGCCGGCTGCTGGCCAAGGCGCTCTTGGCGTCGAGTGTTGTATGGACAACGAGCCGGTGCGCACCTTATTGGAACCCTTGAACGACCCGGCCGTCTCCCGATGTGTGCAGGCGGAGCGGGCCATCAGCGCCGCCCTGGGCGCTGATTGCAGTATGCCGCTCGGAGCCCACGCGGAACTTGCGAACGGCAGTCTGCATCTCCGCGCCGTGCTCGGATCACCCGACGGCCACACTTTGTTGCGGGCCGCCGCGATCGGTCGAGACGGCCGGGAGTTGGCGACATCGGTCGTTGAGGAGCTACGGCGCCAAGGTGCCGATAAACTGCTGAATAAGGGGCTTTCGATCGCTTGCAGTCCCGACCCATGACTAGCCCGGATATCCCAGCCACTGGCGTCGCAAGGACTCGATACGCCTTGCCGCTCGGCAGTGAGCGGCCCTGGCGGCGCCGGACACCATCTTCCAGCTCTTGGGGGAGAGAGGAAGGGGAGAGGGTGCGGAACGAGCCGAACGGAACCGCCGCTGGCCCGCTCTATCCGCAAGCATCCCGTATCGTCCAGTGCGGCGGTATATCGGCAGCCCGAATTTGCTGGAAGACCTTGCAAAATCATAGAAAATTCCTCAAATGGAAAAGCTGAAGGCTCCACCAGCGCCTGGGGCGCCGGCGTGAAAATTTGGATTACGCGCACGGAACCCGGCGCCACGGCCCTTGCCGAAGCGCTGGCTCATGCCGGGTACGATGTCATCAAAGCGCCCGTGCTGGGGGTAAAGCCGTTGCCGTTCCAGCCGCCGGCCGAGCCCTTTGATATCGGCCTGTTTCTATCGGTACAGGCCGTGCGTTTCGCCGCGGCCGATCTGGCAGACAAGATTGGCGCGCTCTATGCGGTCGGGCGCCAAACCCAGGCCGCGCTGAGAGAGCTTGGCCTCGATGCCAAGGCCCCGAGCCTCGAAACCAGCGAGGGCTTGCTGGCAACGATGCCGGAGCCGACGGACCAGCGCATTGTCCTCATCACCGGCTCGGGCGGGCGCGATTGGCTTGGTGCCGCATTGACAAATCGCGGTGCTCGGGTGCAGCGTCTTGATGTCTATGTGCGGTATCCTTTGACCCCCTTGATCGAAACGGAAGACGTGGACGCCATCGTCGCCTCAAGCGGTGCCGGCTTTGCACAGGCTGCACGGTTGTGGCTTGCTGGCGGCGGCAATCCGGCAATTCCGGTTCTGGTACCCTCGGCTCGGGTGGCGGCTCTGGGGCCGAGCCTTGGCCTGCCGTTTACCCACGACTGTGGCGGTGCCAATGCAGAGACCGTTCGGCGTAAATTGGCGTATCTGACAAGCACAAAGATGGCGGGAACTTGAAATTGACGCCCCGGGAGCCTGCGCCGACACAGACCAGAACGCCCATGTTGATGGAATACCGCAATGCAACCCGAAGCTGATCGCAATGGCTGAAAAAACCGAATCCGCCAAAGACGACGGGGCCGCTCCGCCAAAGCGGCGCTCAGGCGGGCGCGGCTTGGCCGTCCTCGCACTGTTCATCGGGCTCGCCGCCTTAGCTGGTGTCGCCTATCTCTATGTCACCCTGGTCATGCTTGGTAGCGAGGATAGCGAGCGCATCGCCGTGCTTGAATCGGCAAACGCGGGTGTGGCGGCGCAACTGCGTCGTCTCGATCAGAACCAGCAAACCGCTATCGATGAACTGCGCGTCAGCCGAGAGACGGCATTTGCGACATTCCGCACGGAACAGGATCGGCGGCGACGCGCCGCCGAGGAGGCGCTGGCGGTATCACTGCAACGGGTCGCCGCCCGCAACGCCGAAGCGCCCACACAGGCCCCGCAGTCGGGCTGGCAACTTGCCGAAACCGAGTACCTCCTGCGCATCGCCAACCGCCAACTGCTCGTGGACAAGGACTTTCGCATCGCACTTGGCCTCTTGAGGTCCGCGGACGACCTATTGCGGGATCTGGACGATTTCACACTATACGAGGTGCGGGCGACATTGGCGGAAGAAATACGCAGCCTGGAGCAGGCGGCGCCGGTCAATATCTCCGAAATTTATCTACGCCTCGACACCACCAAGCGTCAGCTGAGCTCGCTATCGCTGGCTTTGCCGAAATTGACGATGGAAACAGCCGTCGTGACGGCCGAGCAGTCAACAAGCCGGGCAAAGTCGAACGGTGCCCATGCGGCAGCCCCACAAGATGCTCAACCCATGCGGGCGGAGGAGGATGTACCGGGCAACATGGAGCAACCACAGGCGCCCGCGAATCGGCAGCCGCCGGTTGATGAAGCGGCCGGATGGCTGGATCAATTGACAAACGAACTCGGCGGCCTGCTGCGCTTGCGGCGCATTGATACGGGCTTCAAACCGCCCCGCGCACCCACCGAGGCGGCCTACCTCGAACTCAACCTGCGCCTGATGCTGGAGCAGGCGCAACTGTCCGCCCTGCGTGGCGACCAGCACGTCTACGCCGCGAGTTTGGATCAAGCACTGGAGTGGGCCAAAACCTATCTCGACCAACAGGTTCCGCAGGCCCAGGAAACCATCGCCACCCTGAGGGTATTGCGGGACCTGCGGCTGGATACCCCGGTGCCGGACATTTCCGGCTCACTCATGCAACTCCGAGAACTGCGGCAGCATACGCAATGAAAATCGGTCTGCTGTTGCTTATCACGGCTGCCATACTCGGCGGGCTTGTGGGAACCCTCATGTTGCGCGACCCGGGTTATGTGTTGGTGGCCTACGCGGACCGCGTTCTGGAAACCAGCTTCTGGTTCGCACTGCTGTTGCTGGTGCTCGCCTACGCGGTGTTGCGTCTGTTCTTTTTTGTTGCCCTTCGCACCTTCCGCAGCGGACAGTTCTTTGATGCTTGGCGGGCCCGGCGGAGCGGCGGCATTGCCACGCGCCAAACAGAGCGTGGCCTGGTATTGCTGGCCGAAGGGGAATGGGCGGAGGCCAAGAAACTGTTAACCGGCTCGGCTCGCGGTAGCGCCCTGCCATTCGTCAATTTCCTAAACGCGGCCCAAGCCGCCCATGAGCTTGGTAATGCGGATGAGCGCGACGAGTTGCTCTTGCGTGCGGAGGAAGCCGCGCCCGGCACCGAGGTCGCCGTCTCGCTGGCGCGCGCGCATCTGCAAATGGAGGCGCAACAGTGGGCGGTTTGTCGAGCGACGCTTACGCAACTGCGGCAGCGGCAACCGAGACACCCCCGCCTCTTGAAACTGCTGGCGCAATGCCACGAAGCCCTTGAGGACTGGGTCGCGTTCATCGAATTGCTACCGGAACTGCGTAAAGCCAGAGCCATGGAGGATCCGACCCTGGAAGCGGCGGAGCGGCGCGCCTGGGCGGGCCGTCTCGAGACCGAGGATTACGCGGACGTTTGGCAGCGTCTGCCCCGAGAGCTCAAACGCGAACCCGAGCTCATCGCCGCCCGGGCACGACAACTCATTGTTGCCGGCGAGACAGCGGCCGCCGAGCAGGCGCTGCGCAAGGCGCTCAACCGCGGCTGGCACGACGAACTGATCGAGCTTTACGGACGCATTGCCGCGCCGGATCCGGCCAAACAACTGGCGGCGGCGCAGCACTGGTTAAAGGACCGCCCGGAGGATCCCTCTCTGCTGCTGGCGCTGGGTCGAATCGCCATGATGGGTGGTTTCTGGTCGTCAGCGAGGGATTATCTGGAAGAAAGCCTGCGCCTCAAACCCTGCGTTGCCACGCACGGCGAGCTCGGACGGCTGCTCAGCCATTTGGGTGAATTCATCCGCGGCAGCGAGCATCTCGGCATGGCTTGCCCCGAGTTGCCGAACCTGCGGCTGCCGCCCCGGCCAGGACGCTAGCAGCCTCTGCCTGCGACCTCTAATTACTTTGTGCGCATGGAGTTGAAGAACTCGGCGTTGGTCTTGGTGTCTTTGAGTTTGTCGATGAGAAACTCAATGGCCACCAAATCATCCATATCGTGCAGGATTTTGCGCAGTATCCACACCCGCTGTAGTTCCTCCTCGCCCAACAGTAGTTCCTCGCGGCGGGTACCGGAACGGCGGATATTGATGGCCGGGTAAACGCGCTTCTCGGCGATTTTGCGTTCGAGGTGCAGTTCCTGGTTGCCGGTTCCCTTGAATTCCTCATAGATAACTTCATCCATCTTGGAGCCGGTATCAATCAGCGAGGTGGCGACGATGGTGAGGCTGCCGCCCTCTTCGATATTGCGGGCCGCACCGAAAAAACGCTTCGGACGTTCCAGGGCGTGGGCATCAACGCCGCCGGTTAGTACCTTGCCCGAGGACGGCACAATGGTGTTGTAAGCGCGGGCCAGGCGCGTGATGGAATCGAGCAGTATCACCACGTCCCGCTGGTGCTCGACCAGGCGCTTGGCTTTTTCGATCACCATTTCGGCGACCTGCACATGTCGGGTGGGCGGCTCATCAAAGGTGCTCGCAACCACTTCGCCGCGCACGGAACGCTGCATTTCCGTGACCTCCTCGGGCCGCTCGTCGATCAGCAACACGATGAGCACCACGTCCGGGTCGTTGTGGGTGATGGATTGGGCGATGTTTTGCAGCACCAGCGTCTTGCCCGCTTTTGGCGGTGAGACGATCAAACCCCGCTGCCCTTTGCCGATGGGGGCAATCAGATCGATGATGCGGGCGGTAATGTCTTCGGTGCTGCCGTTGCCGCGCTCCAGACCCAAACGCTTGTTGGGGAACAGCGGCGTCAGGTTCTCGAACAGCAGCTTGTGTTTTTTCGAGTTGGGCTCGCTGAAGTTGATCTCGTCAACCTTGAGCATGGCGAAGTAGCGTTCGCCATCCTTGGGCGGGCGGATTTTGCCAGCCAGGCTGTCGCCGGTGCGCAGGTTGAAACGGCGAATTTGGCTGGGGGAAACGTAGATGTCGTCCGGGCCGGCCAGATAGGAACTGTCCGCCGAACGCAGGAAGCCGAAACCATCCTGCAAAATTTCCAGAGTGCCCTCGCCGTATATGTCCTCGCCAGCCTTCGCCAGCTTGCGCACCATGGCGGCAATAACCTCTTGTTTGCGGGAACGGGCCAGGTTCTCCAGCCCGAGCTCGCGAGCCATATCCACGAGTTCGACAACCGGTTTGGATTTGAGATCCTTCAGGTAAGTTGGCATGGCAACGTTTTGCTCTTGTTGGTGAATTCAGGCGCGAAGCAGCGCCGGATGCCAGCCCAATCCGCACACCTATCGGTGTTCATTCCACGGTCTACCGCCAAGGGTCAGGCTCAAGGGGTGGTGTCTTAAAAGCGGTTGGGAAGAAGCGTAATCAGCGCCTCCGATTGCCAAGTGTAGTACTTTCGATGCCGCCGTCAAGGGCATGTGCGGATTAGTGGGTGGGGGCGGACCTGGTTGTAAGAAGCTTGGATGCCATCAATGCGTAAAAAGCGTTCATGTGGGCCGGGCTTTTTGTATGATTGCAATCACCGAATGGAACTAAAGTGACTCTGTTGAATAAAGAAACCCTTCTAGAAGCGTTTCGGCGCATGAGGACGATCAGGGAATTTGAGGATCGCATCCATATCAACAGCGCGAAAGGCGAGGTGCCGGGCTTTATTCACTTGTCCGCGGGCCAGGAAGCCAGCGCCGTGGGAATCTGCATGCACCTGACCCCCGAGGATCATATCGCCAGCACCCACAGGGGGCATGGCCACAGCATTGCCAAAGGCTGCGACGTAACCGCCATGATGGATGAAATCTATGCGAAACGCACCGGCCTGTGCGCCGGCAAGGGCGGCTCCATGCACATGGCCGACCTGAGCAAAGGCATGATTGGCGCCAACGGCATCGTCGGCGGCGGCGTGCCGTTGACCGCCGGGGCGGCCCTGAAGGCGAGAATCCTCGGCACCGACCGCGTGGCGGTGGCGTTTTTCGGCGACGGGGCGCTCAATGAGGGCGCCACCCTGGAAACCATGAACCTCGCCAAAGTCCTGAACCTGCCGATGATTTTCGCGATGGAAGACAACGGCTACGGCGAGGCCACGCCATCGAGCTGGGCGATTGGCGGCGAGGTGCTCAAGCGCGCCGAGGGTTTCGGCCTCTCGGCCTGCGCGCTGAACGGCCACGATTTTTTCCAGATGCACGAGGCGGCGGGCCGGATTATCAAAGACGTGCGGGCCGGCAAGGGCCCCGCTTTCCTGCATATCAGCACCTACCGCTACTACGGCCACTTCGAGGGCGACGCGGCCACCTACCGGTGCGAAGGCGAGGCCGAGAAAATGCAACAGGAGAGGGATTGCCTGATGATCTTCAGAAACAAGGCCCTGGCCGCCAATCTGGTGGCGGAAAAGGAGCTCGACGATATCGAGCAGCAGGTTGTGCGCTTGCTCGACGAGGCCGTGGAGCACGCCCGGCAGGCGCCCGCGCCCGGTGCCGCGGACCTGGTGACCGATGTGTATGTTTCCTATTGAGTGTGCGCCCCTATGAGTGAAAAATCATTCCGCCAAGCGATCAACGAGGCCCTGCGCGAGGAGATGCGCCGCGATCCCAATGTCTTTCTGATCGGCGAGGATATTGCCGGAGGCACGGGCGGCGACGGCGAGGAGGACGCCTGGGGCGGCGTGATGGGCGTCACCAAAGGATTGCTGGGAGAGTTCGGCGCGAACCGGGTGATCGACACCCCCATCAGCGAAACGGCCTATATCGGTGCCGCGACCGGCGCCGCGGTAACCGGCATGAGGCCCGTCGCGGAGTTGATGTTCTGCGATTTCGCCGGCGTGTGCTTCGACCAGATCATGAACCAGACGGCCAAGCTGCGCTACATGCTGGGCGGCCAGGCCAAGGTGCCGCTGGTGATCCGCATGCAGTGCGGCGGGGGGTTCAACGCCGCCGCCCAGCACAGCCAGACCTTGCACGGCTTGTTCACGCATATTCCGGGGATCAAGGTAGTGATGCCTTCCAATCCCTACGAAGCGAAGGGGCTGCTGATCGAATCCATTCGCGACGACGACCCGGTCATGTTCATGGAGCATAAATTCATGTACGACGACAAGGGCGAAGTACCGGATGAGAGCTATGCCATTGCGCTGGGCGAGGCCTATTACAGCCGCGACGGCGATGACATCACCGTTTGCGCGCTGGGCCGCATGGTCAACCTGTGCAACCAAGCGGCGGACGACTTGGCCCAGGAGAATATCGGCTGCACCGTGATCGACCTGCGCAGCACCTCGCCGCTGGATGAGGAATCGATCTGCGAATCGGTGGAGGAGACAGGGCGCCTGGTGGTGGTGGACGAAGGCTATCCGCGCTGCGGCTTCGCCGCCGATATCGCGGCTTTGGCGGCGGTGCGGGTTCAGCCCGCCCTGCGCGCTCCGGTGAAGCTGGTGACCCCGCCGCACACCACGATCCCTTTCGCCCCGACGCTCGAGGAACTCTATATACCGAGCGTTGACCGCATCAAGCAAGGCATCAAGGAAACGCTGGCGGCGTAAGCCATGGCCGGAAAAATCCAAGCGATCGTGATGCCCAAGCTGGGCTTGTCCATGACCGAGGGCATGGTGGCGAAATGGCATGTGGAGGAAGGCGCCAAGGTGGCGCCGGGAGACGTGATCGCGGATATTGAAACCAGCAAGATCAGCAACGAGCTTCAGGCGCAGAGCGCCGGCATGATCCGGGGAAGCCTGGCCGAGGAGGGGGTTGACCTGCCGGTTGGCGGCCTGCTGTGCGTGCTGGCCGACGAAGCGGCCAGCGAGGGGGAAATCGAGGCCTTCATCGCCGCCTTCAAGCCGCTCGACAGCGACCGCATCGAAGTGGGCGAAGCAGAAATCGCCGGAGCCGAAGAGGCAAGCGACGATGCCAGGCGACCGCAGCGGAAAGCCGATGCGGCCCGCCCGGACCCGTCCGGCCAGCAGCCTCCGCCGGACGACAGCCGCATTCCCGCCACGCCTTCGGCCCGCAAAGCGGCGGCGAAAGCCGGCATCAGCTTGGCCGAGGTCACCCCCACCGGCACCCGCGGCCGCGTGACCCGGGAGGATGTGGAAAAAGCCGCAGCGGCTGCGGCCCAGTCGGCGGCTCGCCCTGCGGCGGCATCCGAGTCGGCGGCGCCCGCGAAATCTGCGGCAACGGCTTCATCCGGCGAGGCCTACGAGGAAGTGCCGCTCACATCCATGCGGCGAACCATCGCCAAGCGCTTGACGGAATCAAAACAAGCCGCCCCGCACTTCCGCCTGGTTGCCGAGGCGAACGTGGATCGGATGCTCGACCTTCGCTCCGATCTGGACCGCAGCATGGAAGACGGCAAAATTTCCATCAACGACCTGCTGGTCAAAGCGGCTGCCGCAGCCTTGATGCAAGTGCCCGCAGTCAATATCCAGTTCGACGGCACTACGATACGCCGCTACGCCGCCGCGCATGTCGCCGTTGCGGTGGCTTTGGAGGAAGGGCTGCTCACCCCGGTCATCCGCAACGCCAACCGCAAAAGCATTATGGAAATCTCCTCCGAAATAAAGGAATTAAGCCGCCGCGCCAAGCTGGGATCATTGCAGCTGGACGAACTGGAAGGCGGCACCTTCACCGTGTCGAATCTCGGCATGTTCGGCATCAAGGCGTTCGACGCGATCATCAATCCGCCGCAAGCCGCCATTCTCGCGGTGGGCGCAACGGAAAAGCGCCGCATCCCTTCGGCGGGCGGGGAACAGGCAGCCACCATCATCACGGCCACGCTGTCGTGCGACCACCGGGTGGTGGACGGGGCCACCGGAGCGCGCTTCATGCAAGCGTTCAAGGCATTGGTGGAGCATCCGTACCAGCTTTTGATTTAGCGTGCCGTGCCGATGAGCAAGCCGCCCGCCTTCAAATTGCACCACGGCGCCCTGTCGGTGAGCGATTTGCGGCGCTCCATGGAGTTCTACGAGCGGGTGCTGGGCTTTAAGGAATCAAGCCGCGTGTCGGTGCCCGAAATCTCCCTCGATATCGTGTTCATCAAAAACGGCAGCGACTACCTGGAATTGTTTTGTCACCAGCAGGCGAAGAAGCTGCCGGAATTCTGCAAGGACAACCTCGCGGATTTCCAAGTTGTGGGCACCAAGCATATCGCCTTCGAGGTCGAGGACCCGAAAGCCTTCCACCGGCACTTGAAGGAGCAGGGCGTGGCCGGTTTATCGGAAATCCACGACAACAACCCCACCTACTTCTATTTCTTTTTCCGCGATCCCGACGGCATTGCGCTGGAAGTCATCGCCCGGAAATAGCCAAGGGCCGTGCCAAGCCGATGCCGCCGCGCCAGCGCCCCTCCGCTTCGCGGCAAAAGCGCCACCGCTAAAGCCGCAGTTCCTATGGCGTACCCGTTTATATCTGACGGAGAGCAGACATGACTGATAAAACGGCCTATTTCAAGCGCCTATTGCAAACCGCTTTGGCGTTCGTTCCCGTGTGCATGGGCTTGTTCGCCTTCCTCAATAACGTGACCGACTGGAACGGCACCATGGAACGGGTGATATTCCCGCTGTTGTCCATGGCGGACAACGCGGCCAGCGACACCCAGGGCTGGCGGGCAGTGGGCAGCCCGGCGCTCGCGCATCTGGCTTACGGTTTCGCGACCACCTTGGAATTGCTCATGGGGCTGCTCGCCGCCTTCGGAGCCGTTGGCATGATTCGGCACCGCAAGGGCTCTTTGGCCGAGTTCCGGCGGGGCAGCCATTGGGTTTGTCTGGCCTGCCTTTTGGGGGCATTGATTTATTGCTTTATCTTTTTCACGATTGGCGGGGACTGGTTCCTGGCTTGGAAAAACGAAAATTTGCTGTTTTTGCAGAGCGACTCGCTGAACTACGCCGCTGTGCTGGCCATCGTGTTCCTGTACCTGCACTTTCCTCTTGACGAAATTCCGTGTAAAGCGGAGTATGTTGCCCAAGAACCAGAAGGCGAAAACTGATCGTCGGCATCCTTGCAGTTTGTCGCTGCCAAGAACCTCTTATTCGACATCAATCATTAGGGATACGTTATGCGTTATTTTACCAAGCCCGTCCTTTTTCTGGGCGGCGCAGTCTTTGTGGCTGCATCGCTTCATCCGGCTGAGAAGCTGCATGCCCAGGCGGTTATAGAGGAAGTGGTGGTCACCGCCCAGAAACGCGAGCAATCGCTGTTGGACGTGCCGATTTCCATCACCGCGCTAACGCCGGAAACGCTGGATAACGACAATATCCAGAGCCTGGCGGATATGAGCGCCATAGCACCGGGCCTGGTGGTTGCCAGAAACGAAGGCTTTTCCAGGGCGGTGTCGATACGCGGCATCGGCTTCGAGGCCACTCAGAATGTCGATGCCTACCCCTCAGTGGCGTTCCATATCGACGGGGTGTTTATCGCCGACCCGAATGCCACCAACCTCGAATTCATCGACGTGGAGCGGATTGAAGTGCTGCGCGGCCCGCAAGGCACCTTGTTCGGCCAGAACTCCACCGGCGGCGCCATCAACGTGGTCAACAAGATCCCCGAGCTGGGCGAGTTCAGCGGCCATGCCGATATCGCTGTCGGCAACCACAGCCTGGTGCAGCCGCGGGCCGCCATTAACCTGCCCTTGGGCGATGCGGTTGCCGCGAGGGCCGCGCTCACCTACCTCAGCCACGACGGGTTCGCCGAGATCGTGGGCGGCGCAAAAGACATCAACGGCCAGGTGAACGACGGCTATGACCTGGACGAGGCGGATAACTTTCAGTTCCAAGGCAAGCTGCTGTGGCAGCCCACCGATAATTTCTCCGCTATATTTGGCGCCACGTTTTTCTCCATTGACGATGTGGGCGACCGTGCCCAGCGGCATGTGAACGACCCGAGCGGGGATATCAGGGAAGTCACTTCGGATACTGCCGGCCAATACGATGCCGATAGCTCGATTTTCTCCCTCACGCTGGAATACGACACGGGCATCGCCACCGTCAAGTCCATTACCGGCTTTGTGGAGTTCGACCAAGCCAACTATCTCGACAGCGACAAGGGCGTGTACAACGCCATGGGCGAGCCCTGGTTCGCCGGCCTTGCCGCGGAGAGTGTCTCGGAGCGCGGCAGCGAAACCTGGACGCAGGAAATCAACGTGGTCTCCAATACCGATGGCATGCTCGACTGGGTGGTCGGCGCGTTCTGGCTGGATGGCGAAGGCACCACCTGGTTCGACTCCGTGCGCGACCTCAACGGCAATGGCGTTTTCGACCAAGGGGGCACTTGGAGAGGAACGCAAACAACCCGTGAGGAATGCGCGCCGGACTTTGCCACTGGCATGGGCGGTTTCTTGTTCGGCGAGCGCGACTTCTGCACCAATATCGCCTCGAAGCGGAAATCCTGGTCGCTGTACGGAGAGGTTGGCTTTGATCTGACGGAGCGCGCGCGCCTCACCGGCGGGCTGCGCTACACAGACGACGAGCTGGTGTTACGCAGCGGCGGCTTCAGCGCCGCGCCGCCGGAGGATCCCACCCAGAATCCGACGGATTCGGTGCTCACCGGCAAGATCGGGGTCGAGTTCGATGTGAATGACAGCCTGATGTCTTATTTCTCCTGGACGCGCGGCTTCAAGCCGGCCACCGGCAACCTCACCGCGGAGGACAGCGACGAGTTCATCAACGCCGCGTCGGCACCGGAGGAAGTGGATGCCTTCGAGGTTGGCGCCAAGGGCCAGTTCATGGATGGCCAAATGAACCTCAACGTGGCCGCGTTCTACTACGACTACAACGACATGCAGTTCCTCACAACGGGCGGCAACGCAACGTTTTCGGGCGGCGTCGGCAACCTGAATAAAGCCCGGGTGACAGGCTTGGAAGTGGAAATGCAAGCCTTGGTGAGCGACAGCTTTTCCGTGGATGCCGGGCTCACTTTTCTGGATACCGAAATCACGGCGGACCAGCGGGTGCTCGATAACAACAAGAAATGGCGGCAATGCGCGGTGCCCGCATTCCTGAGAGGCGAAGACGTTAATTTCGGCCCCGAAGCCAACCCGCGCTTCAGGGCATGCGGATCGGCCCTAGCCGAGAATATCGAGGGGAACCCGTTGCCCAAAGCACCTGAATTCTCCGCCAACGTTGCCTTGAACTATATGTTCAACACCGCCTTCGGCGAAGTCGATTCCAGGCTCTCGTTCATCCGCCGGGGCAGCTTCGCTTCGCGCGTGTTTTCCACCAACGACAAGGACAACCGCGGCGTTTCGCTGGACACCACCAAGGCTTACAGCCTGGTCAATCTGAGCATTTACTTGAGGCCCGTTAATTACGAGAACCTAACCTTGGGCTTGCTGGTGTTGAACCTCACCGACGAGGATGGCGTCAACTCGCGCTGGAGTAATAACTTCGGCACCGCTCAAACCAGCGAGGAGTTCGTTCGGCCGCGCCAGTTCATCGGGCAGGTTTCGTATCGCTTCTAACCCGCGCCGCGAAATCCTCTGAAATGGGCTTGCAAGGCAAAGCCGCCCTGGTCACCGGGGCGGCCCAAGGCATCGGTGCGGCCATCGCCGCGCGGCTGGCGCAGGACGGGGCCGCGGTTGCGGTCATCGATATCAATGCGGAACGGGCCGAGGAAGTAGCCGCCGCGCTGCGGGCGAACGGCGCCCACTCAATGGCGGCGGCTATCGACGTGACCAAGCAGGAAAGCGTGGCCGAAGGAATCGAGGAGGTCGCCAAGGCATTGGGCGCGCCGCTGATCCTGGTGAATAATGCCGGCGTTTATAAAAGCACGGCGCTGCTGGATGACTCGTCCGAATCTTGGGATATCAGCTTGGATGTGATGCTGAAAGGGGTGCTGCTGATGTCCCGGGCAGTAGCGCCGCATATGATCCGTGCGGGCTGGGGGCGGATCATCAATCTGGGCTCGATGATGAGCAGCGTGGCTTATGGCGAGGACTCGGCCTATTGCACGGCGAAGGCGGGCGTTCTGGGCTTGACCCGGTCGCTGGGTGCCGAGCTGGCAAAGCACAATATTTGCGTGAACGCCATCTGCCCGGGCAGCATACTCACAACTATGCTGGAAAAAGTCGGCCGGGCGGTAGAGCGCCGCGACGGGCTGGAAACCGAATCATGGCTGCAAAAAAGGGCTGGAGAAATCCCCCTCGGCAGGCTGGGCCTGCCGGAAGATATCGCCAATGCCGCCAGCTTTTTCTGCAGCGAGGACTCGAGCTACATCACCGGCCAGTCCCTGCACGTCAACGGCGGCATCTACCAGTCCTGACCCCCGCCCCAAATCATTAACTCCGAGCATCCGTAACCGCAGGCATCAATCCGGCTTGCGCTCGCTCCCGGTGAAGTAAGGCGCGAGGTACAGCACGACCGCCATCGCCAGATAGCCGGTGGTCCATTTGGTCCAGACCGGCACCGGCAGCGATAGCTGCCCGATCACGTCGCCTGTTGTGATGGTGTAGGTGTGCGTGAACCCAATCAACGACAGCAGCACCCCCACCATGCACCAGTGCGCGGCAAGGGTGAACCGCCGCTCGATGGCATAGTAGGTTATGCCCGCGAGAATCATCGAGGTGTAGATGAATCCCTGGCCGAGCGCGAACATCCCGTCCGCATAAAAGGTGCGGATCGCGACAAAACTGTCGATAAAGCCTTGGTTGTACAGGCTGGCGCCGGTGGCGGCCTCGGCGGCGGACATGGCGTGCTTGACCGCCAGGCTCACATAGCCGGCAATGGCCGGGGTCAGGCCCAGAACAACAGCCGGAATATGGCGCTTTTCCGCCACTTGGAAGTTCTGCGCGCACACCACCATGCCGATCCAGATCAAAATCGGCATCACCGCCTCGATGGGAATGAGATAGGCGAACAAGCTCAAGGTTCCGGTCATGCAAACCAGCGTCCAGACAATGGCGTTGATGGTGGAATAGCCGGCCCTGGCGCCGATTCTCTTGTAGCCCGGGTGGCCCAGGAAAATAGTGGTGGGAAAAGGCGAGCCGAACAAGGCGGTGGCCAGGCTGCCCGCGCCGTTGGCCAGCAGCAGCGGCTTGGGCGGGTAGGCGTCGCCGGCCGCCGCCGCCGCTTCTATGTTCTGCAAGGAGCCGATCAGGAATATGAAGCCGAACGGAATCACCACGGGCAGGAATTCCACGATCATCTCGAAGGAGGAGAACATCCGCATCACTTCCAAGCTGGGCAAGTGCAGCCCGATATGCTCGAGGCTGAAGTCCGTGGCAGGCACCACGGAAGGGAATCCGGTCCAATACAGCGTCCACGCCATCAGGCTGCCGCCTGCGAGGATCAGCAAGCCACCCGGCACACCGCCTTTGGCCTTGGCGCCGCCGAAATAGAAAACCAGCGCCAGCGCCAGCGAAGTGAATCCGATCAGCGGATAGGCGTAAGTGCGAAAAACGTAATCCATGCTGATGAAAGCGAGCCCGGTGCCGGCGATCGCAACCAGCATCACCACCCTAGGCGTGACTTTGCGGATATGGTGCGCCACGAACGACCCTAGGAACTCTATGCTGCCGGACACCATGCAGGCCAGCAGGCCGGTGTGCCAAGCAATGATATCGGCCGTTTCCTTGTCCATGCCCATAGACAGCGCCTTTTGCTGGGTGGGAAACATCACCAGGAACACGTAAACCACAACGGTGATGGCGCTGGCGCCGTAGGGCATGGCGCACACGTCGTCGCGATTTTCCCGCCTGGCCAGCTTCAGCGCCTGCCAAGCGTAAAAGCCGTTGCCGATAATCAGGCCTATAGCCGATGCCGGCAGGATGCGGTAGAAGAAAAGCTCCTCGGAAAAGCCCAGGAAATCCAGGCACAGCTTGTTCATCAGGATGAACACGAGCAGCGCGTCCAGCCCGAAGGCGAAAAAGCCCTCCCAGTCCCCTTTGACAAACCATTTCGCCCTCATGTTTCAAACAGCTCCAATTCGTTGCCGTCGGGGTCCAGCACATAGACTGCCTTGCCGTAGGGGCCGGGGCCGGGCGATCCCCTAGTGAATCGCGCGCCTTTTTTCTTCAGTTTCCGGTAGAGGGCATCAACGTTTCTAACCTCGAACGCCAGATGGTCCAGCTGCTTGAGGTCGCCGGGGCCGCCAGCGGTCAGCCCCAGCCCTTCCATGGTGGCGATAAACGGCCGGCCGTCGGGCAGCGGCTTGGCATCCACGCGCCGGGTGAAGCCCAAGGTATCGAGATAGAACTCCATCGACCTTTCCAAATCGCTCACCATCAGCAGCAAGTGGTGCAAATACACCGGGCGCGGCTGCCGCTGCCGCTCCATCCAGCCGATGAAATCGCTGGAATCGCAGGTCACCCCGAGATACTGGCGCCATACTTCCTTGGCGCTTTCCTCCCACGCGGGGTTCACGCCCGAGATGCAGTCCTCGATCGCCACCACATCGTAGTCCCGCAGGTAGGCTTCGCGGATCGTGGTTTCCACGCAGGCATTGGCGGTCAAGCCGGTGACGAATAGCGCCTCCGCGCCCAGCTGCTCCAAAACCACCTCCAAGCGGGTTTCGTAGAATCCACCGAACCGGTGCTTGCGGATGACATGGGCGGGATCTCTCACCAGATCCTTGAGCTCATCGACGATTTCCGCATCCCAGGTGCCCGCCAGCGCCGATACGCCCTTTCGCTTCGAGGTGTGGGAAGGTAGGCGCTTGCGGCTGCGCCGGCGATCCTCCTCGAAATGCTCCTGCACGGTCCACAGCACGGGCATGCCCGCGTCGTGGCAGCGCTCGATGACCTGGCGCAGGGGCTCGATCACGGTGCCCAAGCGGTCCGTGTCCAAGCCGGACTGGCCCAGAGTGCCGTCCTTGTGGCAAAACGCGTTTTGCAGATCGATCACCAGCAGCGCGGATTTTTCGATAGCGAGAAGGTCGAGTGTCATGGCTTGGCATCCTTTCTGTCCACGCCCAGCACCCCGGCGCGCGCCCAGTCCCGCAGCTCGTATTCTTGGAATATGACGTGCAGGCCGTCGGGCTTCGCATCCGCATGCTCAACCATGGCATCGGTAATCGCTTTGGCCAGCTTGCGTTTTTGATCCGTGGTGCGGCCCTTCCAAAGTTGTACGGTCACTACCGGCATGGTCCTGGCTCCATTTCAGTTTCCTCCATCGTACAGCGTGGTTGAAGTGGGAACATCCGCTCGGTGCAGCCCCGCCCGCATCACCGCGGCGGCGGCCAGCTCGCGCGCTTTGCGCCTGAGGCGCGATTCATCGACGCCCGCCACTTTTCCGTTTGCGTACAGGGGCATGCCGTCCACCCAGGTTTCCTCAATGCTGGCAGTCGATGCGGAAAATACCAGCGCCTGCATGGGGTCGTGGAATGGCGTCCATTCAACATGGTCCAGATCGAAGATCACGAAATCGGCTTTTTTGCCCACTTCCAGCGAACCGATCTCGTCGTCCCACATCAAGGCCTTGGCGCCTTCGATGGTGGCGGCACGCAAAGCCTGCCGAACCGTGAACACGTCCGGTTTGAGGCGCGCGTCCTTGAACATGCCGGCGACCATGAACATCTGCCGCATCATATTCATGTTGCCGGCGGCGGACACCCCGTCGGTGCCCAGGCCCACGGTAACGCCCGCCTCGACCAGCTCGGGGTATTTGCCGATGGCGGTGGCGCCCTTGCCCAGCTTGAACGAGGAGGAAGGGCAAAACGCCACCTTGGTGTCGTGGCGGGCCAGCGTTCCCACCTCGTCATCGCTGACCGCGGCACCGTGGGCGATCACGAGGTTGCGGCCCAGCCCGCCCGCCTGCTCGATGCGGGTAATCGGCCATGCGCCGTGCTTGCCTTCGCAAACCCGGGCCTCTTCGATGCTGGTTGCCAAGTGGTAGGTGGTGCCCACCCCCAAGCGCTCCGCCAGCTCGCGCGCGCCCACATGGAGATCGAGCGTGCAAGGCTCCTTGCCCTCGATATTCACCCAGCAACGGACGCGCCCGTCCAAGCCACCGTGATAGGTCTCGACGCATTGCTCCAGCGTTTTCAACGCCGCCTTCGCGCTGGGGAAGAAATGATGCTTCATCATTTCCTCCGACCAGCCCCGCGGCGCGATTTCCGGCGGATTGTCGGCCGCATGACGGCCGGTGATGCCGCGAATGCCGGTTTGCTCCATGGCCCGCACCGTAATGCCCGGGTCGTATTGCGAGCCCATGTCCAGAAAGCAGGTGGTGCCGCAGCGCAGCATCTCGGTAATGCCGAGCAAGGCACCCCAGTACTCGTCCTCCGCGCTGATATGCGCATAAAACGGCTTAGCCCAATGGAACACCCAGGCCCGGGTGTTGAGATTATCCGGGAAAACGGCGCGCGAGAGGGTTTCGGATAAATGCACATGGGAGTCTATGAAGCCGGGGCAAACCCCCTTAAGCCTGCCGTCCCTGATCCGGTCAAAACCATCGCGGGAATGCTTTTTCGAGATTTCCGGAGAAGGCCCCAAGTCGATAATCCTGTCATCCTCGATCACCATTGACGCATCCCGCAGCACGGCATCATCCCTATCGACCGTAAGGACAAAATCAAGATTTTCGATCAGGGTCTTCAAAGCGCGGCGGACGCCAATCAGCCCACCTTCAGCAGGGCATCGGTATCGGAAATATCCGAAAGCAATTCCGAGCCGGTTTCGGTCACCAGCACAATATCCTTGTTCTGCATCCCGAAGCCGTGGCCCGTGTCATAAACCAAAGGCTCGATGCCCAGCACCATGCCCGCTTCCAGGGGCACATCCGAATACATGCCCAGATAGGGCTCCTCATGCAGGTGCAGACCGATGCCGTGGCCAATAAACTGAATGGGCGGCAGGCCCAGCTTGCCGAGATGGCCGATAAAAGCCTCGTAGATCTCCTTGGAACTGGCGCCGGGCTTAATCATGTCCAGCACCTTGTATTTGCATTCCACCAGGTTTTGCCAGATTTCCTCGGAGCGGGCGGGCGGCGATTGCACATAAGCGGTTCTGCACACCCCGGCGTGGTAGCCGTTAATCACGGAGAATATCTCCACCCGGCAAATATCCTGCCTCTCCAGCCGCCGCATGGTCGGGCCCACATTCGGGAACACGCTGCGCGGGCCGGTGGCGACGATCATCAGCTTGTAGTCGTCGGCGCCCAGGCTGTAGATATTCCGGGTCAATCCCGCGGCTATATCCATTTCCGTGCTGCCGACTCCCACGCCGTTCAGCGCGTTGCTTATGGATTCATCGGCAATGCGCGATAAACGCCGCATGAGTTCGATCTCATCCGCTGACTTGATCTGGCGCAAACGGGCGAGATGGCCTTCCGCGGCCACGAATCGGGCATCGGGCACAGCGCGGGTCAAAGCCTCGTAATCGCAGGCAGGCAGATAATCCATCTCGGTGCCTATGGTTGCGTTGCCAAGACCCATTTCCTTAAGCAGCCCCGCCAATACCTGCATGGGGCTGTCGGTAAATTCGCCCCACACGCGCACTTGTTCGCCATCAACGCTGTTCCTGACCGTGCTTTCCTCCATATCCACGGCCAGAAACCGGCAACTGCCGTCCGCCGCCACCACCACCGCCGCATGCCGCCAGCGCATCAAGGACTGGGAAGGCACCACAAAGCCGGCCAAGTAGGCGAAGTTTTCCGGCGACAGGCAGATGACAGCGTCGAGCCCGCACTCGGTCATGTCCGGCATCAGCCGTCGGATTACTTCTTCGCGCATGTTGCGCTCCTCTTGCGCCTTGCCAGCGTCGCTGGCCCGCTTACCGGGCGGGCAGATACTATATCAACCGGGGAAGGCTTCGGGCAGTCCTAGCGGATGAATCGGATTCGCTCCTCTGCGGCGGCGAGGCGGTGGATATCGACTTGAGCGACGACGCGCTGCTCGGCGAGCCTGGGGTCCGGCAGGCAATCGCTACAGCCTTGTTTCAAGAGCGCAGTCTTTCGCCGGGGCTGGCCGCGAAATTCTCCGGCCTTGGAGTCGCGGGATTTATCCAGCATGTGTCGCGGCTTGGCATTCCAGTTGTTTCTGGAACGGCGGACACCGTGAAGGCTGACGCGGATTTTGCTGAAGCATGGCGAAAAGAATCGTCGTAGTGGATGCCAGCCCCCTGATTGGCCTCGCCTCGGCGGGCGCGTTTGACTTGTTAGCCCAAAGCAGTAATGTCCCCTTTGCGCAAAGTTAAAGTGTCCCCTTTTTCATCGGGGAGGGGCTGTCTTGTCGAGTGCGGAGGTGTTGTTGAGCATGCGGGAGTCGGATCGGGCGGGAGTGATTCGCGATGTGGTGGAGAAGCGCCTGTCGCAGCGCGAGGCGGCGTTGCGGCTGCGGTTGAGTGTGCGCCAGGTGAAGCGCCTGGCGGCGCGCTACCGGGAGCGGGGCGCGGCAGGGCTGGTGTCGGGGCGGCGGGGCAAGCGGTCGAACAACGCGATCGACCCGGCGGTGCGCTGTGCGGCGCTGGACCTGGTTCGCGGGCGCTACCCGGATTTCGGTCCGACCCTCGCTTGCGAGAAGCTGGTGGAGGCGCACGGTTTCAAGCTGTCGGCGGAGACGCTGCGGGGCTGGATGATCGAAGACGGGCTGTGGCGGCCGAAGGCGCGTCGGGAGGCGCGCGCGCATCCGAGCCGGCCGCGCCGGGATTGCCTGGGCGATCTGGTGCAGATCGACGGTTCGCCGCACGACTGGTTCGAGGACCGGGGGCCGCGGTGCGCGCTGATCGTGTACGTGGACGACGCGACGTCGCGGCTGCTGGCGATGGGGTTCTGGCCGGCGGAGACGACCGAGGCCTACATGGAGACGACGCGGGCGCATCTGGCGGCCCACGGGCGTCCGGTGGCGTACTACTCGGACCGCCACAGCATATTCCGGGTGAGCCTGCGGGGCCGGGAGGGTGGGTTGACGCAGTTCGGCCGGGCGCTGGGGACGCTGGACATCGCGCCAATCCACGCCGGCAGTCCGCAGGCCAAGGGCCGGGTGGAGCGGGCCAACCGGACGCTGCAGGACCGGCTGGTGAAGGAGATGCGGCTGCGTGGCATCTGCGGCATCGAGGCGGGGAACGCCTACCTGCCGGCGTTCATGGCGGACTACAACCGGCGTTTCGGCGTGGCGGCGCGCAACCCGGCGGACGCGCACCGGGCGGTGTTGCACAACGACCGGGAGCTGGATCTGATCCTGTGCGAGCAGCACGAACGCAAGCTGGCGAAGAACCTGTCGATCAGCTTCGAGGGCGACACCTACCAGGTGACCGGGCAAGGCCGGGGCTACCGGCTGCGGGGTGCCGCGGTGACGGTGTGCAAGGGCTGGAACGGCGCGGTGGCTGTGCTGCGCGACGGCCGCGAGCTGCCGGTCGAGTTGCTTGCCGGGGGCGGGGATCCGCCGCCGGTTGAGGATGGGAAGAGCGTGCGGTCGCGGGTGGACAGGGTCAAGGCGCGGCAGCGGTCCCGGCCGGACTGGAAGCCGCCACCGGACCACCCCTGGCGACGCTCTTTCAAGACCGGCGCGGGGGCGGCCGCCGGATAGCCGCGGCGCGGCCTTGCGCTCCGGTCGCTACGCTCCCTCCGCGCAAGGCCGAAGGGGACATCTCTACTTTGGAGAAAAGGGGACATTTCTACTTTGCTTTGACACGGGCGCGTTTGACTTGCAATCGGGGGGGGGGGGGGTATATAGGACCGGATTCAGATCTAAGACGCTGAAATGGAGGTGTGCATGAAACACTCGATAACCGTGCGCTTTTCATCGCCGCGGAGACGCATCGCCCGCCTGTCCGCCGCCGCGCTTGCGGTCACGATGGGAATAGCAATGCCGACGATGGCGCAGGTGCTGCCGGAAATCAGCTTGCGGATAGTCTCCGGATTCAGCGTCGTCAATGAATCCCCGGTTGGAAGATGCGACATTAGCAATGGGCTGCCGGTCCAGATAAGGGCCAGTAGCAACCCCCAAGGCGTGAGAGTCAATATCTTCGCCTACACCGTCTCCGGCCATGACCGGTTTAAAAACTATGGCGTGCCGGCCTATATCGAAAGAACTCCCGCTGTTTACCGACAGCGCTCCCAGGTGAGCTATACGTCCAACATGACGGGCTGGGCCGAACTGAATTCATTCGGCGGCACCGGCTCGCCCTGTTTCCCGGACGACCTCCTCATCACCGGCAGCAGTGTGGTCCGGGTCGTCCTCATGCGCGGCGCGGGCTACACCATCAATCCGAACATGCGATCGGTTGACATCACCGTTCGAGACACTCCCGGCGAGAGTTGCGCCTCGCCGGACAATACCCCTGGCGGCAAGTACTACATACCCCACCCCCAGGGCGGTCTGGCTTGGGGGATGTGTACTTGCTCGGAGGAAGGCCCTTGGCACCCTCAGTACAGATTAGTGGACGGAAATCGGGTGTGGGTCAACAAAGGCGACGACGGCTACGACGATGCATACGGCGCGGAGCAGCGGAAATGGCGCTCGGACACCACGAACTACTGCCCCGATTCGCCCTATCAGGGACCGTCCTGATACCGCTTTCACGCCGGGATCCCCTAGGGAGCGCAAGTCCTCTATCCGGTCCGGCGGCGACGATTCCCGCAATAGCTTTTCGGTCGCTTCGGCAATGCGGCTCGCATTGATAAGCGCGCCCAGCAAGGTGATTCCGTAGGGAGCGCTGCGGCGCCTGCTCATGGATCCCTAGAACCGTACCTATCTCTACAGCAACCCGGGCCGAAGCCCCGCCAAAGCCCGCATGTCCTCCTTCGCCGCACGGCTTCACCCTGATCGGCCTGCTCACCGGCATGGCGGTGCTCTCAGCGGGCACCTCGGGCAGCGGGGTCGCGAGCGCGGCAATTATGCGAGATCGTGATAAGCGTGGGGCCGCATCACAACAACACGAAAGCGGCGTGAATGCGGGCGAATCACTCCTGCAAAATATTCACTTTTTGATGACTACAAATAGTGAAATACTGATTTTTTAGATACTAGTTCATTAAAAAATAATGCTAATTTAATTAAATTTTGATTTTAATTAGTAAATTCATCTTTATACTTTTATAAGCAGTGAATTTACTGCGGTAACAGTATGCCGATCACTCAACCCATCAAGAACCGCATCCAAGTCCTGAAGCGCAGCTACGATACCCTGCGCCCCGGCAAAGCCGCCTTGCTTTCGATGATCGACGAAATCGAGGTCAGCGAAAGCGTGTACAACTCCAATGCCATCGAGAACTCGACCCTCAGCTTGGAGGAAACGGAGAGAATCCTGCTAGAGCAGATGTTGTCCCGAAACGTCTCGGTGCGGGAAGTCTTCGAGGCGAAAAATCTCGCCCGCGTGATCGAGTACAAGCGCTCCCGGGTGGACGGCGGGGAGTTGAACAAGGATCTGATCCTGCTGCTGCACCGGATGCTCCTAGGCGGAATTGACGACGGCATTGCCGGTCGCTTCCGCCGCGCGGGGGAGTACGTGCGGGTGGGTACGCATATTGCGCCTGCGCCGGAACGCGTGGAGGGAATGATGGACGAGGCGCTGGTGGAGTATTCCAGCGATCTCGGCGCTTACTTCGTCGAGAAGATCGCGCGGTTTCATTTGGATTTCGAGCACATTCATCCGTTTTGCGACGGCAACGGGCGCTTGGGGCGTGTACTGATGAATTTTCAACTCCTGCAACTGGGACTGCCGCGCATCATTATCCGCAACTCCGAAAAGCGGCACTACTACCGGGCGCTTCAGGACTACGATCGCGGCGGTTCAACCCGCGCCATGGAGAGGATCGTGGCGCGCGGCCTGACGGAGTCGCTGCACAAGAGATTGAGCTATCTGCGAGGAGAAACCATCGTGAAGCTTTCGGACTATATCCGCCAAAACAAACTCTCCGCGCCTGCCGTCACCAATGCCGCCCGCCGCCAGACCATTCCCGCTTTCCGGGAAAAAGGCGTGTGGAAAATCGCTGCGGAATCCGCTCCCTAAAAAAACGGCAACCGTCCGGTTATTCGGCGGGAAGCAGCGCCTGAACGCCGCGCGCGCGGCATGAGCTCGAGGCATTGAGAGCAGCAAGCCCGGCGCGCCGAAAACCGCCGCCGCAACTGAGCTAAGCGGTCGCTGTTAAGGGCACCTCCATTTCGATGGCCGTGGCCTGCGGCTGAGGCACGGAGCCGTCTTCTCCAAGCAGCGCCTCGACATGCAACGGGATGCCCTCGCGCATCAACCGAATGGCCTGCTCAGGCGTATCGCCCGTGGCCATGCAGTAGAGCCGGCGGTCAGTTCACGGTGACTTCGGCGGGCGGGCTGGGTTGATTCGACACTGTCATTCTCGGCGGCACGTACTGGCCCTCTTCGCAGTAGGAGGGGAGGCTCACTCTTCCGTGCCAATCATCGAATACAACTTCGTTGATCGTCAGGGTGAGCTTGTAGGGCCTCAGATCAGGGTTGCTGTAGCCGCCTTGGCTGAGGTTGACATGGATCAAGCCGCCCTCTGTCCCATCGCAGGAAATCGTGGTATAGCGCCGGATGGGAGCAGGACAGGACGCGTTATTAATGTTCGTTGTGCTGCAAGCGATCTGGTAGTGGACATGCATGACACCGCCCTTGATCCGCATGTTATTGATGTTATCGAGTTGTTGTTGAGTGACGCCGGGCACGCCAGGGGTAATGCGATCAATGATGCCGGGCGAACTGCCTACGTGAATGCGGTAAGCAGCATAGTTGTTCCAGCGATAGCCTTGGGCGGTGATGGGCGGGATGGTCAGCGTCGGGCGGTCCGGGGCTTGCATCGTATTACCCTGCGCCCAAGTCGACGAGATGCCGAAAACGCCTGCGGCCACGGCCATGACGGCAAGCAGCAGGAAGGCGGTTAATCTAGCGAGAGGGGGAGGCAAGCATGTCATGGGATGTCCTCACAAATTGATTGGAGCGCGATTCTAGCAGATGAGAGTTCCTCAATCCCCTGTTAAGGCGGCGGAGTTGAGTTTCTTAAGGCGCTGTTCCACTTGTCAAGTTCAAGGACGGGTTCACCACCTATGGGACTTTTCGAGTTCGGCCGTCTTGTGTTTGCGAAGGTATTTCATCGGGGTCATCAAGTCCAGCGCGCAGTGGGGTCTGTCAACGCAAAGCAGAGATGTCCCCTTTGGCCAGCCTTCGGGTTCCGCCGTTCCGCAACCTGCGCCACAACCGCAACCCGATCCGCTTCCGCCATGGTCAGAACCCCTTCCGGAAACGCCAAAACACAACCCCCGCACAAGGCAAAAAGGGGACACTTTAGCTTTGCTCAAAGGGGACATTACGGCTTTGCGCTAACACACTCATGTGATAGCATGCACATGAGTGCTTTCACAAGAGGCCAAGAGGCGTTGAACATGCTGGCCTTAGGAACCAGCACGGCTTGCCGGAATCGGCGGCTGGGTCGGCCCGTGAAACGCCAAACGATAGCAAGACACCACTACTTGGAGGAGTCATGTATATTAAATCCCCCCCCCCCCCTTCAAAAAAACTAGCGCTACTTGCAGCAACCGCACTGCTATCCGCCACCCAACTAGCATTAGCAGCACCTGGAGTATCTCTGGGCACAAAGCAAAGCAACATGGGCGGAAGTGAGCTCACCCTTTCATTGACCTGCGGTACGAAAGGATATCTCGCCACAGGGGTTGGAGAGGACCATGCGACCTATCTGGGGCAGCGACAGCGTAGTGACGGCTCCAACACGACTCCGTTGGAGTCCGGGAACGTCAATCTTGCGTCCACGTACTTCTACGTCCGAGGGGTAGGTATCGGAAGAGCATCGGATGACGGTAATTTCTCGCCCCTTCCAGAAAATCATCCCGGGCGTGCCTGGGGCGCAAAGAGATGGGGAGATTTATGGGGTGCCGTCATGCAGCCTCGTTACGAGGTTGACATTGAGTTGACCGCGACTCCACAGCCGGACCCTCCGGTGTATTTCGTAACTAACAACACTAGCGGTATTCCAGTCGAGAGCAAGACTGTGACCGTTCAGCGCAGGTATGACACCCCATACACAGCGCAAAACGTGAGCTTGGTGCGTTACTGCGATCTCAATTCCAAAGAAACGATCAGTGTCACCATCAATGGGAGGATCGCAGGCAAAAGGCCATTGTGATCTTTGAGACGACCGACGAAGGCCTTGGGCGCGCCCGCCTCCTCCAGGGCCTCGCCGAACACCTCCGCCGACGTGCGGTAGCCCAACACCCGGCGCGGACGACCGTTGAGTAGGTCCCGCACCTGCCGGACCCGGGCATCGTCCAGACCGGTGAACGCCAGCGCCTTGGGGAAATACTGCCGGACCAGGCCGTTGGTGTGCTCGTCCGGCCCGCGCTCCCGGGAGCGGTGGGGCCGGGCGAAGAAAAAACCCGCCGACAGCCCCGCGGCCACCTCCCGGTGGCCCGCGAACTCCTTGCCGTTGTCCGCCGTCAAGGTGCGCGCCAGCGCCGAAACCGGCCCCGCAACTCCCCCGTCAGCTTGCGCGACCGTGACGACGCCTCCCGGCGACGAGCCTCCGGCAACCGCTGCGCCTGCTTCATGCGGCAGCCCCGAAGCCCGCTGTTGCGGCGCAACTCCCGGCCCGCCGTCGAGGCCGAAACCCCAAGCAGACGCGCAACCCCGCGAATCGACTCGCCGCTTTTCCTCAGCGCGTGAATCCGGCATCGTGACCCGCAGGTCAGATGACGGTAGCCTCCGGCCATCGAATACGCTCCTTCTTTCAATATCGGAGAGTATCGCCGTCACTTGGCCTCCTTCTCAAATCATCCGTTGCACTTCATAGTGGAACGCGCGCATTCACTAGTCCTTGATTCAGCCAATAACGTAGCACCAGACACCCGCAGTTATCGAACATTACGACCCTATAAAAGACTTGGGAACAATGCGGGCGGACCGCGCAGGGCGACTCGGCGGCTCCTTGGCGAGCGAGCAATCAAATGCTCAGTATGTAGTGTCCCCCATGAACGGTCAGGTGACACGCATTGATGAAGTCCATTCCGAGCAGTATGTCGTGATTCTGGGGCTGGTAAGGCAACTGAGACACATCGAGTTCCATGCCTCTCAATACATGCTCCATGTGTCGCTGCCCGGTCGGCAATACGACCTCGTCGCCAATTGGAATATCCAGCCGGATCCGGTACTTGTTGGTTTCAATGACCTTTCCGCTCACCGGTATGATTCGTCCCGTGCCTATGGACACTAATCCAACGTCCTTGACCACCTTCTCGGTAATCAAGGTCGCTTGGGCACCCGTGTCTAGGAGGGCATCAAACGGGATTGGATCTGAGGGGGTTGGGCGCGGCTGTGAGACGGCGGCAACCAAGATGATCTGGCGATCCCTGACATTGCCGGCAAAAGTCCCCATCGCCTATGCGGCTTCTTCGTCGGCTAGGCATATGGTGAAGACGCCCAAGGAAATCGGCTGCTCGCCAATTTTCTGTATGGTGAATTTGCCCAGCCCATAAGTGCTAGTGCCGACCAAGTAAGCATCGCCGGTATCGTTATAGATCTCGACAACCTGGCCGGCATGGAGTAGCGCCGCCCGTCCAAAATGCTCCTTCTCCAAGCGCTCTTTCTCCACTGCATATGCAGCACGGTTTCGTTCAATTTCGCTGGTCATGTGCCATTTCTTTCTTTCGGGATTCTCTACTATATAGCATCTAGATGGCTGTCTATGGTAGTCACATCACCATCGACACGCCCGACTACGGTTGCGTTGACTGCGGGCAACGCTCGGCAATGGCCGCGTTCACGGAAAAAGTTGGCGAGAAACCCGAATGGTCCAGCGCTTCGAGACAGCGGAACAGGCCCACCCGGTTGCCGTAGTCGCGCGTTCCGTAGCCCTGGATATCGGGCGCCGGGCGCGGCCAGGCCTTGCGCTGCGGATTAGGCGGCGGATCCGGTTCGTAGAACTCGATATTGGGCGCCACCCAGAAGGCGACCCTGGCGCCGCCCGGCCAGCGGATCGGCAGGCGCTCGTCCCAAGCGCGGTAGTCGTAAAGGGCCGGATCCTCGCGCACTGGAAATACCCGCAAACCGTCCCTAGAAGCCCGCGCCGCGCGCCTGACGGATCGGCTCGCAGCCGGGATGGCTCTTAAGCCAGCTTTCCACTGCGGCGAAAGGCTCCACGTCCGCGTACTTGAGCATGATGTCGCAAAGGTTGGCGAAATGCGGAATCTCGTGCTTGTCGGCCACGCACTCCTCCGGCACGACGGTCCGATAGCCGTGCGAAAGCGAGGCGACCGCCGAGGCGCGCACGCAGCCGGACGTGCTGCCGCCGGTAAGGATCACCGTATCGACCTTGTGCCAAACCAAAAGCGAGGGAATCAGGCTGTCGTGGAAAACGCTCGCCATGCGCTTGTTGACCACGGCATCGCGGTCGCGATCGACCTCAAGGCGCGGGTCGAGCTCCGCCCGGGCGCCGCCCTCCTTGATATTCTGGAGCGAATGCTCGGTATTGGTGCGCGTGCCCCAAACGCCGGCATCATCGGCGTTGCCCATGTAGGCCACGTAGGTCCAGATCACCGGCATGTTCCGGCCGCGCGCCAGCGCCGACAGACGGTTGATATAGTCGATCTGGCCGGGGTCCGTCTGGTAGGCCGTGGGAAAGCGGTCGATATCCGTATAGGCGCGCTGCAAATCGATATTGATCAGCGCCGCTTTTTCGCCGAAGCCGAAACGCGCCCGGTTAGGGTTGGACTTGACCTCTTCCCAATACTGGCGCGGCGTCAGATTGGAGGTTTGCATCTTTGGCATCGGCGCACCCTGACATCCGCCCGGCCTGTCGCATCGTTGGCGTGGCGGAACAGCCGGTCAGCCGTCGTGACGATGTTTTCGATCTCGGAACTCGCTTGGGCTTCCAGCAGCGGGATCGAGTTGATCAGCACGGACTGGTTCGGAATGAGCTTCCCGGAAGCCCGCAGTTCCGCCAGCGCCGCACGGGCCGCGATGCAACTGCGGAGAATCGTCTTTGTCTCGGTTTCCGCAGCGGGCGGCAGGTCCGGCAATTCGTTGTATGGACGCGCAGGGTCGAATGACTGGGGCATGTTGTCCTGTATCCCGCTGATGCGGATGGGTCCGCCGAACATGTCAATGATCTCGACATGTCGCTGAAACATGTCGATAAAATTGAATTATATCGACATATCCTAGCGCAGCAAGCAGTTGTGCGGGTTCACGACATATGGGGCTGTTTGTGTTCCGTTGTCCTTTGTTTGCAAAGGTATTCCATCCCTGTCCGGCATCTGGCGGACCACCCGCGAAGCCATCGCCGGACACTACCTCCAAAACCTCCTTTAGGCCCGGAAACTTCTTCGCCATTTTATTTGATGCCGCGGTGAAACCCGAAGTTCTTGAAGATCGACGCCGTTGATCCAGGGGCATTTGGGCGGCAGGACGGCCAGGGGGAGGCCGAGCGCCTCGCAGGCGCCCCCGAACCCGGCGCGGAACTCGCCGCCGCCGTCCACCTGGATGGAGCGCGGCGGGTACGGCAGGTCCTCGGGCACCGCTTCGAGGAAGCGGCGGCTTGCCGCCGTTCCCCCTACTCCTTGAGTTCGACCGGGCTTCCATCGCGGAGGATGATTCTCTCGGCAGGACACCTTGACAGGATATCGTCGAAATCCATGCCGCGCACCAGCACCAGGTTGGCAGGCTCCCCGGCGCGCAGCTCAGCGCGTCCGTCGCAAACCGATTTCACCAGAGCCGTGGTTGAATCCAGCTGTGCGCCCAGCATGCCGGCGTAAAGCGTGTCCAGCAAATCCGCATCGCCATAGGGATAGAAAGCATCGCGAACGTTGTCGCTGGCAAAGCGCACTTCGATGCCGGCATCAAGCATCTCATGGACGCAGGTCAGCCCGCGCTTAAGCGGCGTGCCGCTTCCCCGGTCCTGCAAGTAAAGGTTGGTGAGCGGCAGCGCCACCACCTCGATTTGCGCCCGCAGCAGCTTGTCAATGACTTTTTTTCGGGCCGCTGGCTCCATCACGGCCAGCGCGCAGCCGTGGCTGAGCGTAACCTTCCCCTGTAGGCCATTGCCGATGACCGCATCGGCCAAATAGCCGATCGATGCCTGCCCGGGGCTTAAGTGCTCGTCCTGATGCAGGTCAAGAGGCGCATCCTGTTCGATGGCCAACTGGATAACGGCATCAATCGAGCGCTTCGGCTCGGCATACAGCGCCGGCGCGGCGCCGATGAGATCGGCGCCCCTGGCCAGCGCCTCCCTGATGAGGCTCCTGCCATCGGAAGTTGACGGGTCCAGCCGCTGCGTCGCAAAGGCAACCACCTCGATTTGCATCTTCGCAGCCAGTTCGGCTGCGGCATCCAAGGTGCCCTGCACTGCTGCCAGGCGGGTCGAGTCATCCAGGTCGGCATGGGTCCGGATGCCGGTGGTGCCATGGGAAAGCGCTCGTTGAAACAGTTTTCGCGCTTGCGCTTGGAATTGCCCGGCGGAGAAGCCGCCAAGCATTTCGAGCGTAATGGCAATGGCGTGCTCAAAGGAATCGGGCTTGCGCCCCGCCAGGGTAAAAGCCCGGTTGGCATGAACATGCTTATCGACCAGCGGCGGCAGGCAAAGCCACTCGGGCACTGCGGCCAGTTCCCTGATTTCCGCTATTTTCCCCTCGGAAAACGCAATCTCCAGGGCCTGATTCGAGCCGGGAAAGGCGACATTGCTGATGAGGCCGCCGTTATTGCCGGAAATATCGACGGGGCTGGCAGGCATCGCTATATCCAAGGCCTGTTAGCGCGCATTGCTGATCAGCGTGCCGCTATTGCCGGAAATGGCGACGGGACCAAGGAAATTGCGGGACGGCGCACGGGCAGGCATCGCTACAAGGCCAGTTAGCGGGGGCGAGTGATGCAGATGCCCTTGCCACGCTGCCCGTCGTCGATTTCGCCGTTTTCATAAATAACGCGGCCGTTCGAGACCGTCAGGACGGGCCAGCCTTTCAGCTTCATCCCTTCATAGATGCAGGTGCCGCGGCCTTCATGCCTCACTTCGCGTTCTTTCTCGAGATCCACCAGCACCAGATCCGCATCCGTGTTCGGCTCCAGCGAGCCCTTGCGCGGATAGTAGCCGAAGCGCCTGGCCGGCCCGTATGAGTTCACCCTCACCAGCTGCTGCAGCGACAGGCCCCGGTTGATGACCCCATGGGTAATCAGCAGCGGTAATTCCCAGGGGAAGCTGACCACGCCGGGAAACTCCGTCCACAGATCTTCGCCCTTCTTGGGCAAAAAAGGCACATGGTCGCTGCCGATGGAATTAACCTTGTCCACCAGCATCCCCCGCCACAGCCATTCCAGTTGCTCGCGGTCGCGCAAAGGCGGCGAAATCTTGGCCGTCATGTCCAGATCTTCGTCGTAGCAGGTGCGGGTAAGGTAATGGGGGCAGGTTTCCACGGTCACGTCCAAACCCTTGGCGCGCGCCTCGGCGGCCAGATCCGGGCCGGCGCCCACGGAAGTATGCACCAGTTGCAGGGGGCAGCCGGTGCGTTCCGCCAGAAAGATCATGCGCTTGATGGTTTCCACCTCGCAGAACGCGGGGCGCGATTCGGTGTAGGCGCCCAGATCCTGGCGCCCGGATGCCAGCATGTCCCGCTTGAACCAGGAAGCGATGGCGGTGTTCTCGCAATGCACCGACACCACGCCCTGCGGCAGCTTGGCCACTTGCAGCATGGTGGCGTAAACCCAGCCGTCGTTGGCCGGCACGATGCCTATGGGGTTGTCCGGCTCGTAGCCAAAATACAGCTTGAAGGACTGCACACCGGTATGCTCAACGATTTTCGGAATTTCGCGTATGTGTTCTTCGCGCTGGATGCCGAAGTGGAAACCGAAATCGATGCAGGCGTTTTCCTCGCCGATGCGGCGGCGCTCGTCGTAAAACGGCAGATAGGATTCCTTCTTATTGCGGATGTACAAAAAGATGGTGGAGATGCCGCCCCGGGCCGCCTGGGCGGTTTCCGTGCGCATGTCCTCATCGTAGGGATACGCCACGCCAAGGTGGCAATGCGTGTCGATCACGCCCGGGAACAAGCAGCGGCCCTGCGCATCGATCACGCGCCTTGCCTGCGGCAAGGCATCGCTGGCCCCGGCCATGAGTATCTTGCCGTCCTTAACGGCAATGCCGCCAAAGAACTCGCCCGAGTGGTCAACCACGCGGGCGTTGCGAATGGTCAGATCCGCCTTCATACGGCCTTCTCCTCCAGCACCCTGTCAATGATCTTGGCAATGCCCGCCCATTGACTTGCCCCCACCGTGACCGGCGCCCGGCGCCCCAGGGCCCGCGCCCAGATCGCCTTGCGACCGCTACGCCTCGCATAATCGAGATCAACGCCGCCCGGCGGCGCGGACAAGTCCATTACCAGGGCGGTTGCGGGCAAGGCATCAATCAGCCGCGCGGTGACGAGGGGCGCCGGCACGGTTGAAAGGATCATGTCAAAACCCGGCGCCGCTTCGTTCAAGCGCTCCAAAGGCAGGCCTTCGGCACCCGCTGTATAGGCCATGGCGCGCTGCGCCGGATTGCGCGCCGCCACCGTCACCCGGGCACCGAGGGCGATCAGGGAGCGCGTGAGCACCGAGCCGATATTGCCGTGGCCGACCACGCACAGGGAGGCGTTATGGATGGTGATAGCGGTGTTCTCAATGATGATTCCGATGGCGGCTTCCACAATGGCCGGGGCGCGCAGCAGCATCAGCTCCTGGTCATGCTCGTACTCGTGGAGGCCGATACCCAAGCGCCGCGCCGCATCTTTCAGCCCTTCATCCGCCTTGCCCAGAATAATATGCGCGCCGTCGGCCATCACCGACAGTAGGTTTTCCCTGGGAATGATTTTTTCGTCGGCGAAAATGCTGCCGTCGGCAGCGATGCCGGGTATGGGCATGAGACAAAAATCGGCACCCTGCAAACAATCCCGCGCGGTCGCCGCCAAGGTGGCACCGGCCACCCCGCCTTCGGGCCAAGGGAAGCCGAAGGCCGTTACGCGGGCACCGTCGGCAAGCGCCAGGCGGGCGATTTCCTGTTCGCGCTCATCGCCGCCCAATATGGCTATTTCCAGCGACTTCAGCTTTCCGAAAGCGTTGCTTTGATCGGGCATGGCAAAGGGGCTTAGGTGGAATCGAAATTGATGTGCTTAGTTTGGGTGAATTCATGCAGGCCGTCAAAGCCGGCCATGCGCCCCACTCCGCTTTCCTTGTAGCCCCCCACTTCGGTTTCGGCGTAAAAGCGGTTGTAGTTATTGACCCAAACCGTGCCGGCCTTGATGCCCCTGGATAGGAACCAGGCCCGGTCAAGATTTTGGGTGAATACGCCCGCTGCCAGACCGAAAGGCGTGTCGTTGGCCAGATGGACCGCTTCTTCATCGCTGGTGAATGACTGCACGGTCAATACCGGGCCGAATATCTCCTCCTGCACCAGGGGCGATCGCGGGTCCAGATCGGTGAAAATAGCGGGCGCGACAAAATTGCACTTGTCGTGATCGACACCGGTCGCCGGCTCGCCGCCAGCCACCAGAGTCGCCTCCCTTTTGCCGAGTTCGACGAAACCCAGAATTTTCTCATATTGGTCGCGGGTGCTGATGGCGCCCATCTGGCTCGCCAGGTCCAAGCCGGGGCCCACCTTGATGCCGTCGATCGTTTCGGCCAAACGCTGGCAAACCGCCTTCTCGACCGAGCGCTCAACCAGCAAGCGCGAAGGCGCCGTGCAGATCTGCCCGCAGGTTGTAAAGAAGATGAAACGCGCCAAGGTGGAGACCGCCTTGTCCATATCGGCATCGGCGCACAGGATGAAAGGTGACTTGCCGCCCAGTTCAAGGGCCACCTTTTTCACGGTGGAGGCCGCGTCGCGGGCAATGCCCTTGCCGGTGGCGCCGTCGCCGGTGAAGGCGATCATATCGACCCCGGGATGCTCCACGATGGCCTGCCCCACGCTGCCGCCGGAGCCCGTCAGCATACCAACCACGCCCTCCGGCAGGCCGTCGCATTCCACCAGCAGGCGCAGAATCTCCACGCTCACGCCCGCCGTTTGCGAGGCGGGCTTGGACAGCACGGCATTGCCCGCCGCCAGCGCCGGCGCCAAGTCCCGCACCAGCAGGCTGATCGGCCAGTTCCACGGCGAGATCACCGCGACCACGCCCATGGGCTCGCGCGCCACCACCCCCATCACCTTAGGGCCCAAGCTATGGCTGTGGCCGCTCAAGGCGCGGGCCAGCCCGGCATTGAAGCGGATCACGTTCACCTGGTTGCTAATTTCGAATTGCGCCTCGCGCAGCAGTTTGCCGTTCTCCAAGGTTAGCTGCCGCGCCAGGGCATCGACGTTCCTCTCGATCCGCCCGGCCCATTGCAGCATCAGATCGGCGCGCAGCCGCGCATCGCTTGCCCAGCCGCTCCGCGCCAATGCCTGTTGAGCCGCCCGCACCGCCGCATCCACATGCTTAGGCGTGAGCGCAGGCACTGCGGACACCGCTTCGCCCGAGGCCGGATCGATGATGGCGTTGCAACCGACGCCGGCGTCAACCCATTCCCCGGCCACATAGGCCGCGTATTTTTTCATGAGCCTCTACTCCCTGGTGCCGAATCGCACCAACCCAAGCAATTCGTCCTTGCCGAGCCCGTCAATGCCCATCGCCGCGGCGGAGCGCCCCTCGGGCACTGCCGGCCCGCCCACCAGGACTTCCGCCAGCCGCATCAGCGAGGCGGCGACCGGAACCTCCGTGCCGGCGACCCTGGCGAGGGCGAGAAAGGGCTTTATGCCGTACCAGAAATCCTCGCGGTAGTAGCGGTGGGCCAGCGAGTCGGGCGCTTTGATGCGGCTGTTCGCTTCGCCGTTGCGAACCGCGGCCGCCAGTCCGGCGGATGGGTCCGCATCGCTTTCAATGGTGCCTATGGATTGCATTTCAGCAAAAAGATCCGGCAAATCATGCCCGTAACGCCGGGCGACGGTCAGCCGCTCCTGATCGAGCGCGGCCATGATGCGGCCCACGCCGTCGGGCAGGCCCTGCACATAAAAGGTGAAATCGCCCCGGCACGACTCCACCCAGGCTGCGCCCAGTATAGCGCCGGGCGGATGCAGCACCATGTTGACGTTCGCCAGGCCGGTGGCGATCACGTCGGCGGCTGTCCGCGCCGCCGGGTAAAGAGCCTTGGCGGCGCTCAGCGCCGCTTCCCCGCCCGGCATCGCCGCCACCCGCACCTGTTTCGCCGCGCCCGTGATCGAAACCATGCCGGGACGGGGCTTTCTTGCCACATACGTCAATGTGGAAAATTCGGCCGTGGGAGGCGGGGGCAGGTTGCGACGGCGGAATGCCGCGACAAACTCCAGCGCGCCGCCGGTGTGTCCCGGATTCAAAACGACCGGCGCGGCATTCGCGCCGAATCCGGCCAAGGCCGCGGCGATGCGACCGTGCGCCGGAGTGGGCAAGCAACTGAGAATGACATCCGCGTTTTCAATAGCGGCGGCCAAATCGGTTGTCATCCGCTCCGGCGCGGCCAAGCCCTCGCCCAAAACGCCGTTGTATTGAATGCCTCCTGCGCGCCGAAGAGGGCGCAGGGCTTTATCGGAGCGGTTCCAGAGCCGGACTCTGAAGCCTTTTTGAACCAGATCCGCCAGCGCCGCGGCGCCGCCGTTGCCGGCCCCCAGCAGCGCCACGATCATGGCGCCGCATATTTCTTAAGCTTGTCCGTATCCACCTCGATGCCCAGGCCGGGGCCGTCCGGCACCCGCACACAGCCATCCTCGAAGCTGAAAGGCTCGGCAATCAGGTCGTCGAGGTAATAAACGCCGGCCACCGAGGGGCCTTGAGCGCCTTCGGGCTTGGACACGGGAGACACGCTAGGCAGGATGGCGTTCGGCAATGCGGCCCCCAGATGCAGATTGGCCGCGTTGCCGATGCCGGATTCTATCGATCCGCCTATATCGCAGCACATCCCCAAAGCGGCGGCGATTTCCGCCTGCTGCCTGGCCCGGTGCAGGCCCCCCGGCTTGGTCACATAACAGGAAAAACAGGAAGCGGCCTTGAGTTCGTGAAGCTCGAGAATATCGTGGACGGTCCAGGCGGATTCGTCCGCCATCACCGGGCAGTCGATGCGCTCCGCCACGAATGCCAGCTGCCTGCTATCCATCAAGGGCTGTTCGCACAGGAGAATATCGTATTCCTCCTGCCGCCTAGTCACATTGATCGCTTCCCAGACATCGCGATAGCCCTCGTTGCCATCCACCCTGATCTTGACTTCGCCTCCCAAGCGCTCGCGCAGTTTCCTGACCACCTCCAGATCGCGCTCCGGATCGAGGCCGGTTTTGCATTTGAGCGTTTTCGCGCCCTCCTCCACCGCCATCACCGCTTCATCGACGCATTTTTCCACCGGCATGATGCCCAGCGAGTGCGCCACTTCGATGCGGTCGCGGAATTGCCCCCCCAGCAGCCGATAGACGGGAACGCCCGCCGCTTTCCCGGCGATATCGTGGCAGGCCATGTCCAAGGCCGCCTTGGCGTAAGGATTGCCCTTCACCGCTTTGTCCATGGCGCTGTGGACCACGGCGATATCGCGCGGATCGAGCCCCTTGACGGCTTCGATCAGGTGCGCGGCGATCACATGCCGGACGGTTTCCGGCGATTCGCCGCAATAGCGCCCGTGGGGGCCGCCCCAGGAGATGCCGGCCGGGGCTTCCCCCCAGCCGCTCAGCCCCTCATCGGTATCCACCCTCACCACCGCATGGCGGCCGATGGGCGCCGTCATCTTGCTGGCCCAGGTATGGTGCCGCCTGTTAGGCAGCGCCACTAAAAAGATTTCGCAACCGGTGATTTTCATGGTTCTTGGCGTTGTTGGATGCGTGGCCGATGCTCCTGCCGGGAATCATACTGGCATTGACCACAGGGCGCGACCCGGCCAAGTCGGAAACCGCCCTCCGTCAGCCTGCCCCCAATCCGCATGCGTCTGAACCCGGACATTTGGCATCGCAGCGGCACTTGGCGCGGGGTCACCCCCGGAAGCATGCCCTAGCCGGGGTCTTTGGCAATTTGCGCGAGATTTACTAGGAAGCGAGATAAGTAGGAGTGCGCGCTTGCTTTCCTATAGAAGGTTTGATCGGCTGTGACCACCGGATACTGCGTCTGAATCGCCAGCGCTAGATAGAAGCAGTCGTAGACGGGATGATCGAGGTCGATTGCCAGTTGCGAAGCGGCGGGCATGAGCTTGCTCATCGGGCGGGGGATGGAGATCGGTGCGTTTTGCAATACTGCTATTGCTTCAACGAGGTCGCTTGCCGCTATCTTGCCGCGCCGGTGAATGGCCCAGAGCGCGTTGGCTGCCTCTGCGAATACCAGTTCCGGGGCGCAAAATTGCGGACTGCTATTGAGCAGCCTTATTGCATGTTCGGAATCAGATTCCAATACCAGCCATTTGACGACCACGGATGCATCAACGACAAGCGCACGGGTCATGTGGTCGAATCTCGGTCTCTGTCAGAGCGAATAAGGTCGGTGCTATCGACATCGGATTGCAAGCGACTTCGTAGCCTAGCGGCCTGCACAGCAAATTCCTCCATCTTGCCGACAAGCACTGAGCGCAGGATTTCTCGGTGCTCAGCCTCGGCGGAGCGACCGTTATCTGCCGCTCTCTTGCGCAAAGCCATGGCAATCTCAGGGGCAACACCGCGAACTGTCAGTTGTGTCATTTGCTATGCGTTCAATGAAGTGACTTCAATGACATCATAGTCCGCGATTCCAAGGTTCGCAAGCTGCTGCGCGGGTTCACCGCATATGGGACTTTTCGAGTTCGGCATACCCCCGGGCGCGGGCACCCGCACCGCCACGGCGCCGCCGGGCGAGGCGCCCGAGTCGTCGGTGCCGGCGACCGTCGCGGTCGCCGCCGCCGGTTCGCGCCGGCCGCCCGCCTCAGGCCGCGAGGGTCTCGATCACGTCGCCCCTGCGCTGCAGCACGGTCACGCCTTGGGCCAGCGCCGCCTCCTTGAGATCGTCACGGATATGGAAGGCGGCCAAGGCGAACCGCTGCCGCCGGCCGGCGTGCTCGGGGAACAGGCGCCGGAAATTGGGCGCCTTCTCGTCGAGCAGGCGCCTGAGGTCGCTCCCGTGCGCCTTGTGCTTGACCTCCACCACGAACACCTCGCGACCGTTCACCAGCAAGAGGTCGAACTCGTCCTCCAAGCCGCCGCGGCTGCGCGTGACGTTCCTGTCGATGAAGTCGAAGCGCGTCCCGGCCAGCACCGGATCGGCCTTGAGGCTGTTGTGGTAGAACTCCTCGGCCGCCGCCCCCAGGTTGTTGCCCACGCCGCCGTACATCTCCGCCAGCTTGTCAATCTTGGCGGCGGTCTGCGCGAGCCTGGCCTCGGTCTTCGCCTGCTGGGCGGCGTTTTCCGCCAGCTGGGCATCGGTGCGCGCCAGCTGGGCATCGGTGCGGTCCTGCGCCACGGCCAAGCCGGCAACCAGCGCTTTCAGTTCGTCGTCGGTCATGGAGCAAACCTCCTTGCGGCCCGGCGACCGAGTATATCCCCATTATCCCGCCAGCGCCCGCGCATGGCGGCCTGTCTTGGCATCGCCATCACCTCGTCCACCGGTGCCGCTGCGGAAATCGAGTTCTCCGTTGACGGCGGTGCCAGCTTCGCGAGCGCTGCCCGCCCGACGGTTGTCGGGAACGGCGCGCGGGCGCCGGCGACAGCCGCGCATCACACGACGCCGCGTTTTACCCACGGCGGGATCCTGGGGCCCGGGGAGGGATCCGCCGTTGCGTTCGATGTCCGGTTGCTGGAGGAAACGCCCCCGGCGGACCCGGGCCGAACGGGGACGGGGCACCGGGAGCCCGCGCCCCCGCGATTCAGGGCGCGGGGGGCGCGGGCGGCGCCGGCGGCGGCGCGTTTCCCGCGGGGTCGGCGGCCGACCAGTTGGCGAGGCGGCCCGCCGGGTCTTCGACGAGGCTCATGACGGCGAGGTCGGCGTCCGCGGCGACGCGCAGGCGCCACTTGCCGGCGCCGTCGCCGAGCGCGCCCGAGTCGACGGCGTCCGCCTCCCCGGACTCCAGCCGGGCGGCGGTCAGTTCGACGGCGCCGCGCGCGGGCACCCGCACCGCCACGGCGGTGCCGGGCGAGGCGCCCGCGTCGTCGGTGCCTTCGACCGTCGCGGACGCCGCCGCCGGGCCGCGGTTCACCAGGCGCAGCCGGCCGCGCTGGCGGGTGTTGGAGCCCGGGTTGAGGGTCGCCACCCGGTGGACGCCGTCGGCGGACGGGGCGACCGCGCCCATGGCCGTCACGAAGCCGCCGGCGTGGCGCACGTAGGCGCCCGCCCGGAGGTCGATGTCGGCCGACAGTTCCAGCCGCCAGTCGCCGGCGCCGGCGCCGGCGGCGCCGTCGAGGCCCTTGGCGGGGTTGCCGAGCTCCAAATCCTCGGAGTTGAGGTGTTTGGCCTCGCGCGCGCCGAGGCCCAGGGTCAGGGGCCCGTAGGCGCGCCCGGCGTCGTCGAACGCGCGCAGGGTGACCGCGCCGGCGCGGTCGGAGGCGTTCGCCAGGCGGACGAAGCCGCGGCGGCCGAGCGGGTCGGCGGCGGCCGGGAACAGGGGGGCGCGGCGGACGCCGGCGTCGTCCGCGGGCAGTTCCGCCGACAGGTTGGCGAGGTGCCCGCCGGGGCTGGACAGCAGGCCCATGGCCACCAGGGGCGCGTCCGCGGCGATCGCCAGGCGCCACTTGCCGCGGCCGTCGCCGAGGCCGGCCTGGGGCGCCCCGCAGTCCAGCCCGCGGCCGGACTCCAGGGCGGCCGCGTCGACCTCGCAGGCGGCGCCGGGGGGCAGCGTCAGGCGCACCGGGGCGCCGGGCGAGGCGCCCGCGTCGTCGGTGCCCGTCACCGTCGCGCGCGCCTCGGCGGCGGTCGGGTTCACCAGCCGCAGGCGGCTGACCTGGTCGGTGTTGCCGGCCGGGTTGAAGAAGAGCAGCCGCAGGGCGCCGCCGGGGCCGCGCGGGGCCGTCGCGGCCATGGCCGTGGCGAAGCCGTCGGCGGCGCGCAGCAGGGGGAGCGCCCCGGCGTCCGCGCCGGCGAACGCCAGCCGCCAGCCGCCCGTGCCGGGGCCGGCGGCGCCGTCGAGGCCCTTGGCGGGGTTGCCCGCCTCCAGGTCGTCCGAGTTGAAGTGTTTCGCCTCGCGCGCGCCGAGGCGCAGGGTCAGCGGGGCGTATTGACGCCCGGCGTCGTCGGTGGGCGTCACCGCGACCGCCGCGGGCGCGTCGGCGCGGTTGACCACCCGCACGAACCCCTGCAGGAAGGGGTGCGAGGCCGGCGGCAGGTACCAGGCCGCCGCGGGCGCGGCGGCCGCGGCCGGCGCGCGGCTCTCCGGCTCCCCCCCGGCCTCCGGCGGCGGCGGCGGCGGCGGCGGCGGCGGCGGCGGCGGCGGCGCGCCGTCATTGTCGGTGACGACCAGGTTCAGGTCGGGGCCGCTGCCCGCCGTGTAGCCGCCGCCCTGGACGCTGTGGCTCAGCGTCGCCCGGTCATCGACGGCATCGTCGTCCGGGGAGGCCGACACCGTGACGGTCCGGGGCGCGCTCCAGTCGCCGCGGGTGAAGTCGAGGCTGACGGGGGAGGTGGTCACGTCGGGATTGTCGGAGGTGATCCACACGCTCACCCCCGCGCCCTCGGGGGGTCGGGCGCTCAACCGCACCCCGTAGCTGGCGGCGCCGCCCTCGGCCACCGTCAGGGATGCCGGGGACAGCACCAACACGCCGAACAGCGGTCTCGCGCCCACCGGCGCCGACGGCCGGCCGTTCACGGCGCCGGCCACCGCCCGCACGCGGATGTTGTAGGTCAAGCCGTTGACGAGGCCGGTGACCGTGTGGCTCCGGGTCGTCGCGTCGCTTTCGGGGATGTCCCTCCAGCGGGTGCCCTCGAGAAGCTGGTACTGCCACTTGGTGATTTCGTCGGAGGCGGGGGCGTTCCAACTCAGGACCGCCCGGCCGTCGCCCGCCGCGGCGGCGAGGCCCGTGGGCGCCGCCGGCGCCGCCGCGGCCGGCGCGTCGTCGTCGTCCACCGTCACCGCCACGCTCCCGGTCACCGAGTTGTAGCCGCCGCCGCTCGCGCCGTGGGTCAGCGTCGCGCTGTCGTCCGCCGTGTCGTTGTCCTGCCCCGCCGACACCGTCACCGTTTGCGCCGTGCCCCAGGTGGCGGTGGTGAAGGTCAGCGTGCTCTGGTCGCCGTTCGCGGTGGAGTCGGTGTCGAACGTCACCTCGCCGCCCGCCCCGGCCACCGTCACCGTCACGTTGCCGGTGGGCTCGGTGGCCAGCGCCACCGTGTAGGTCGCGCTGCCGCCCTCGGCCACGGTCAGCGAAGCCGGGTCGAGCACCAGGCCCGGCGCGTCGTTGTCGGCGACGGTCACCGCCACGCTGCCCGTGACCGAGCCGTAGCCGCCGCCGCTCGCGGTGTGCGTCAGCGTCGCGGTGTCGTTCGCGGTGTCGTTGTCGGCCGCCGCCAGCACCGTCACCGTCCGCGGCGCGCTCCAATTGGTCGTGCTGAAGGTCAGGGCGGTGGTCTGGGTGCCGGGCGTGGTGGCGTCGGTGTCGAACGTCACCTCGCCGCTCGCCCCCCCGACCGTCACCGTCACGTTCCCGTCGGGCCGGCTCGAGAGCGCCACCGTGTAGGTCGCGCTCGCCTCCTCGACCACCGTCACCGCGGCCGAACTGAACACCAGGGCGGTCCACACCGCGGTCGCCGTCTCCGCGCTCGCCGGACCGGTGTTCGTGCCGTCGGTGGCGGCATTCGCGGCCACCGTCACCACCACGTCCGCGCCGCCGTCGGGAGTCACCGCGAGCGTATAGACGGTCGCGCTCGTCGCCGTGAACGTGCCCTTCGTGCCGCCGGTGACCGTCACGTCGTCGGTCGCGAAGCCCGTGACATCCTCCGAGAAGGTGAACGTCGCGGTGATGTCGCCCGTGCCGCCGATCCTGTCCGGCACCCCGGTGATTTCCACCGTCGGCGCGCCCGTGTCCGGATCGGTGATGCGGAAGTCCGCCAGGCTGTCGGCGCCGGACGCGCCGCCGCCGAGGCCGGTGCCGGAGCTCGCGTTCAGCGTGCCGAGGCCGATCACCACCGTCTCGCCGCCCGTCTCGACCGCGCCGTCCGCCGCCGCCGTCAGCGTCAGCGTGACCGTCGTCGCCGTCGTCCCCGTGGTCGGGCCGGTGAAGGTCACCGTCGCGTTCCCGGAGTCCAGGTTCGCGCAGGCCACCCCGGTCGGCGGGGTCGTCGGGCACGCCGTCGTGTAGTCCGTGCCCCGCGTCGCCTCGCCGCCGAAGGTCAGCGGCACCGGCAGGACCTCGCCGTTCACCAGGCCCCGGTTCAGGGTGACGGTGAAGGTCTTCGTCCCGCCCTCCGCGACATCCCCGGCGGCGCCCGCGAGCGTCACCGCGGTCGGGTCGTTGTCCACCACCGTGACGGTGGCCGCCGTGCCGCTGAGGCTGCGGTAGCCGCTGTCCCGGGAGGATGTGCGGTAGGTGACGGACAGTTCCCGGCCGATGGGGCTGTCCGCGCTGTCGTCGGTGGCGCGCATCGTCACCGTCTGCGCCGAGTTCCAGGTCGATGCGGTGAAAGCGAGCGACGCGCTGCCGCCGAACGTGCTGCCGCCCGGGCCGGCGAGCTCCAGCCCGGCGGGGGCGGTGACGGTGACCGCGACGGTGTCCGACGGCCGGGTGCTCAGTGCCACCGTGAAGGTCGCCGTGTCCGAGGCGTCGCCCTCGGTGACGGCCCGGTCCGTCGGCTGCGCCGTGGCCACGCCGGCGGTGGCGGCCGTCGGCGTGGCGGTCGCCTCGGACGAGGCCGCGCCCTCGAGCGTCCCGTCCAGGGCGCGGACCTGGAAGCCGTAGGCCGTGCCGTTCGTCAGGCCCGTGACCGTGTGGGTGGTGGTCGCGGCCGTGCTGCCGGCGATGGCCGTCCAGGTTCCCCAGCTGCCGGTGTCCGGCGGGGTGCGCCGGCGGAACTGGTAGCCGCTGATGGCGGCGTCGGAGGGGTCGGTCCAGCTCAGGACGGCCCGGCCGTCGCCCGCCGCCGCGGCGAAGCCGGCGGGCGCCAGCGGCGGGTCGTCGTCCTGGATGGTCAGCGTGAACGTGGTCCGGGCGCCGAGGTCGTAGCCGGCGCCGTCGGCCAGGGTCAGGATGACCGTCTCGTCGGGCTCGCGCAGGGCGTCCTGGATGATGTCGATGTCGATATACGCCCCGGCCTCGCCCGGGGTCACGGCCACGCTGTCGCTGGCCGGCGCCGTGAAGTCCCCGTCCGAACCCCGGGTCGCGGTGCCGGTCACCGTGTAGGCCAGCGTGATCGCCGCCAACGGGGCCGGGTTGATACTGATGGGAATGGACGCCGAAACGTTCTCGGGAGTTGATCCCGCGGAGGATGCGAACTGCGCCGCCGGCGCCGTCGGCGTGGCGGTGATCGTGTCCGACGCCGCGCCGAGGACCGTCCCGGCCACGGCGCGGATCTGGAAGCTGTACTCCGTGCCGTTGGCCAGGCCGGCCAGGATTTTTGCCGTGGTGTCGGCTCTGGAGTTGGTGAAATCCGTCCACTCCCCCCAATCCACCGGATCGCCCGTCCCCCGGCGGTACTGGTACTTCGTGATGGCGCTGTTCGACGGGTCGTCCCAACTCAGCTGGACACGGCGGTCGAGCGCCTCGGCCGCGAGGCCCGTCGGCTTGGCGGGCGCCCCCTGCGGCGTGGCGGACACGGTGTCCGAGTCGGGGCTGAGCAGCGTCCCGGCGCGGGCGCGGATCTGGAAGTCGTAGGCGGTGCCGTTGGTCAGGCCGCCCCTCGTTAGCCTAGTGGTGTTCGCGTCACTGCTGCCGATGGCCGTCCAGCCCCCCCAGCTGCCGCCGCTTGCCCGCTGCCGGACCTGGTACAGGGAGATTCTGCTGTCGCGGGGGTTGTCCCAGCTCAGCACGACCTCGCCGTCGCCCGCCGTGGCCGTCAGGCCGGTCGGCTTGGCCGGCGGCGGGTTGGCGGCCGGCGTGGCGGTGGCGGCGTCCGAGGCGGCGCCTTGCAGCGCCCCGGCGCGGGCGCGGACGCGGAAGCCGTACTGGTCGCCGTTGACCAGGCCGGAGATGCGGCCGCCGGTGGCGCCGGGGCCCGCCCCGGGGCTGAAGTTGCGCCAGCCGCCCCAGGAGCCGGGGGTGACGCGCCAGTTGTCGTACTGGTACGAGGTGATGCGGCTGTCGTCCGAGGCCGTCCAGCGCAGCGTCACCTGGCCGCTGCCCGGGCCCGGCGTCGCCGTGAAGCCGGCGGGCGCCGCCGGGGCCAGGTCGTTCACCGTCACCTCGAAGCGATTGGCGGTCGGCGATGGATCGGCCCCGCCGCCCACGTTGGTCGCGAGCCCGTCCCGATCGAAGCCGTTCGCCGTCGCATCGTCCGGCCCGAGCGCGACCACCAGCGTCTCCGCGCCGACGTCGTCGTCGAGCAGGGCCGTCAGCGTCAGCGTCGCAGTCCGCGCCCCCGCCCCCGAAAAGGCCAGCTGCGGCGTCGCCGTGGTCTCGCCGCTCAGCGCCACGCCCGTGTTCAGCCCCGCCCCGGTCTTCAGCGCCAGGCTCCAGTCGTCCGTGTCCACATCCGTCCCGCCGATCGACAACGGCACATCGATCGCCTCGCCCGCCACGAGGTCGCGGCCCAGCGTCACCGTGAACTCGACCGTTCCGCCCTCGCGCACCGCGCCCGTGCCCGCGCGGGCGAGTTCGACCAGGGTCGGATCGTCGTCGCGGATGGTGACGAAGGCGCTGTTGGCGTTGGGGTCGATGCCGACCCCGGCCGGGAGCGGGTTGTCGGGATCCTCGCTGATCGTCAGCGTCACCAACTCGTCGGGCTCGTCGGTGGTGTCCGATGTTCCATAGACGGTGAAGCTGAACTGGGTTGTGTCGCTTCCCGCGCCCGTCAGATCGATGCAGCCGCTGGCATCGAGCGTTAGGAGGTTGATTCCCCGTGTCACCCGGAAGCTGGGGGTCGACAGGGAGCTTGTGAAGCAGTTCCTGAGCGGCACATTCGCCACCCTCGGCATCACCCGCACAAATAAACTGGTGAGGGTGAAGCTTGGGGATTCCTGATTGATGTCACTGCCTTCCACGGCCCCGGCGGACACGGTCGCGGTCTGCGCCTGCGCGGACGGCGCGAGGACGGCCAGCAGCGGCAGGGCGAGCAGGGCGGCGGCGAGGGCCGCGCGCCGCGGGCGGGCGGAAGCGGCGGGGCGGGGCCGCCTTTCAAGGGCCCGGCCCCGGCGGGCGGCGCGGCGGAGGCCCGCCAAGGGGCCGGCCGCGGAGCGGGCGGGATGATGGAGGCCCGGCATGCGGGCCGCGGTGGAACGGGCGGGACCGGCGGGAGAGGGTGGCGCCCGAAGCCGGTCCGGGCGGCGGCGGGAGAGAGGTTCGGGCGCAGAGGCCGGCGGGCGGGAGCGGCCCCGGCTGCCGGGGCCGGACGCCGGTTCCGCGGGGATGCCGGCGAGGGGGCGCCCGGCCCGGTCGGCGGCGCCGGAGCGGGCGCTCCGAAAGCCTTTACATGGCGGCGCGCCCGCCCGCCGCAGACGGCCGATCACGCCGCGCATTTCGGGGGGGGGGGGGGTGAGGCGACGACGCGGGCGGAAGGCCGGACGGATGCCGGATGCCGCGCAGGCGGCAACGGTCCGGCCAAGGCATTGATGGATTTGTTTCTTGGCATAGCCGTTCCGATGCCTCCGGGGCTTTTGACTAAGGATGATAGTTTACCGCAAAACGATGTGCGGGTTCACCACATATGGGACTTTTCGAGTTCAGCTGTCCTTTGTTTGCGAAGGTATTCCATCGGGGCGGGCAAATCCAGCGCATAGTGCGGTCGGACATGGTTGTGGAAGCGCCTGGCGTTGCCGGCGGTGGCGCGGGAGAAGACGCGGGCTTGATGCGCCCGTCGGCGATGGCCCTGGAGAGGATGCGCCCGACGGTGGAGACGGACAGGGCCGAGCCGTCCCTGGCCAGCATCGTGCGGTCCGCTACCGGGTGCTGCCGGGCACCCCGGCCAAGGCCCGCGCGATGTCCAGTCTTGCCGGGGCCTGCCGCTTCGTCTGGAACGGGGCGCTCAGGGCCAACCGAGACGCCCGGGCCATGCGGATGGAGTTCGGCACACCCATGCCAAACCTCTCCTTCTTCATAAAACGTGGTGGTCCGCTCGTTCGTCTTCTTCTGTTGGCAACAGCGCGGGCGTGAACAACAGGGCAAAGCCTATTTTCATGCGGGAGCCAAATGGTCAGGAAATCGTTGACGATTCGGGGGAACGAATACGAGATGATGAAATTAGCGGATTCGCGGAGGAATTTGCGAATTGGCTCAAGGTGGAGTCAAGTATATAATTCCCAAAACGAACCGAACACCAAATGCGCCAGTTCAACGCCCAAGCCATCCGAACATACATCGTCAAGAAAGACCGGACAACGCCTCTTTTTTTCACGGGTCGTCGGGACGAAATCGCACTTGCCCACGAAGCACTCAGTAACCTCAAAGAGAATATGGCACAAGGAAACACCATTGTCTTTCAAGGTGCGCCCGGTGCAGGCAAAACGGCGTTGCTCGAACATCTCAAGGAAACACTACGAAGCGAATGTGACACCGCACATTTGAATTCCGCACACATCCATCAACCGAACGTTACCTTGTTTGAAGTCCTTGAAGAACTCGAACCAGATGTCGCAGCACAACTGCGCCAGTCTAGACAAGAGACGGTCCGAGGCGGCATCAAAGCGTTCGGGTTAGAGGGCGGCGGATCGGTAGCCACCACAACACCGCCGGTAGACATACCAACCGTTCGACAGCTAATGGGCATCAGAACGAACCAACACAAGCCTTTGCTGTTGTTTCTTGACGAAGCACAGAACGCAGACGGCGATCTCCCTAGCGGAAAGAGTTCGATTCTCTTAGACCTGCATGCGGGGAATAGTGGCAATGTCTCGTTGATTGCTGGCGGATTGAGTAACACCGAAGCACAATTTAAACGGCTCGGAATCTCTCGTACTGCCTCTGGTAGCGTAACCACCCTGCAACCACTGCACGAAAACGAAGTCATACACGCCCTGAATGCGTTTCTCGACAATGAAGAATTCGGAATCGATTGTCACGGATGCGACCTCACACCAATCCAACAACTCGTTGTTGACGAATCTATGGGTTGGCCGCAACACCTCACGAACGCACTCCGTTCATTAAGCGAAGAACTCATCACCGTCAACGGTCGTCTTGCAGAATGTGACCTTGACGCAGTACAACACCACTCCCAAATCCGACGCGAAGAGTATTACGCAGGTCGAACAAAAACGATTCCTAAGCTGCTTTTACGTGAAGTGGTTTCAACGGTACCGAAAGGTGGGAATTTGAACGAGTTGGATGTTCGTAAAGTGATTGAACGGGCCTATCAAGCAGAACCGTTGATCGCAGAAGCGTTGCCATATACAGAAGCATTCGACATGTTGGTTCGTTGTGGTGTCCTTCAACGAGATGCGACAGACAACCTCACAGTCCCCATCCCATCCATGCATGACTACATCACAGAAAGAACAGGTCCCATTGCATGTGTATCGGCAGACCTGAGTCGATAGCCCTTGTCGCGCAAATGACGCACGACAAGCGTGCATCCTCGTTCTTCGCCGCGCCGCGGCGGGCTTTAAGTTCGGCTACTGGTTGCCGCCGAGCAACCCGCCGCCAGGGCCGACCCGTGCGCAGCCCCTGCCGCCCATGAACAGGAAGTAGGCGCTGCCGGTTTCCGCCTATCGCCGGACTCCGCCACTCCCAGTTGGCGAAAGTGGAGTTGAAATCATTGCTTGAGGTAATGAAACCCACGTTGATGTTGAAGCTCCGCCGCGTCACTTGTGGGTTGGTGGACGAGAGGGTCAGCTTCATGCGGCCGGGCGTGGGGTCAGGGCGCGACCCGGCCAAGGCGGAAACCGCCCTCCGTCAGTCTGGCCCCAACAGGATCATACCGGCCATTCGACATGAACTCGGCGCGGGCCATGGAAGCTGATATTGGGCAGGTAATCGAAATGCTGGCCCGCGGCGAGCCGCATCCCGGGCAGGCGGCGGCTTAGGATTTCCAACGTAAGCCGGGCTTCCATTTGCGCCAGCGTCGCGCCGATGCAGTGATGGATGCCGGTGCCGAAGGAAAGATGCCTGCCGGCATTGTGCCTCGCTATATCCAATCGTTCGGGATCGTCAAACACCTCATCATCGCGGTTGGCGGCGCCGAGCAGCAATAGCAACTCGGCGTTGGCGGGCACCTTCACGCCGGCAATTTCCATCTCGCGCTTCGCCTTTCGGCGCCAGCTAATCACCGAGGAGTCATAGCGCAGGATTTCCTGAACGGCACCGGGGATCAAGGCCGGCTCAGCGACGAGCCGCTCCCATGACTGCCGATGCCGGAGCAGCTGAATGATGCTGTTACCCAGCAAACTGGCGGTTGTTTCGTGGCCAGCGGTAAAGAAAGCGAAAAGGATGCTGGCGATCAGGTCAAGGCTCAGGATCTCGTCGTCGCCAGCCCGCACCCGCAACAGTTCGCTGGTCAGATCATCAGCGGGACGGACGAGACGCTCATCCACCAACCCCCGGCACAGGCTGAAAAAGCCCGCAAGGCCGGCTGCAAGCCGGGTTTGGGCGTCATCAGCGGGCCGCCCCCAAACAAACAGGATGCGGTTTTTTGCGCCCTCCTTGATCGCCGGTGCCTGCTCATCGGGAAAACCCAGCAGCTTCAATATAACGTAAGCCGGCAAATCGAAGAGCACCTCCGCCATGAGGTCGGCCTTGCCCTCTTGCTGGAATTGATCCACAGCGCCGTTCAGCATGGCGCTCACATAAGGCTCCAAGCCGGCTATGCGGCGCGGGGAAAACGCCTTGACAACACTCTGCCGGGTTTGGGTGTGTTGCGGACGATCCGCATTGCCTAGCGCCGGCACAACATTCCAGCCGCCATCCGCGAGCGCCCGGCGGGCCGCTTCGCAAAGCGGATGAATGGGCGTGATGGTATTTTGCGCCGAATAATTTTCGTGATCCCTGAGCACCCGCTTCACATCCTGATAGCGGCTGACCACCCAGTGACCGATATCCTTCGCGAAAAAGACCGGCGCTTCCCGCCGCAGGTGCTTGAAAAAAGGATAGGGATCGGATAATTGCGGCTCGCGGAACAAGTCGAACCGGCTGCCGGACAGCGTTGTGTTTCCGTTGGCGGCTGCTACCATAATTACTGCTCGTCAACGCGGCGAGCGCGGGTGCAAGCGATTAAGAACGCACTTTCCCATGAGCAAGGACCGAATCCCGATAAACATGATAACCGGCTTCCTCGGGAGTGGAAAGACAACGGTCCTGAACCAGTTGCTTGCTTCGCCCGATTTGGCGGACACGGCCGTTCTGGTGAATGAATTCGGCGAAATCGGGATCGATCACCTGCTGGTGAAACCCATCGACGACGATATTTTCCTGCTGGAGTCGGGCTGCATCTGTTGCAGCGTCCGCGACGACTTCAGCGATTCTCTGCTCAGGCTTCATGCCAGGCGCGCGCAAGGCAGCATGCCGCCGTTCCAAAGGGTGCTGCTCGAAACCACGGGCATCGCCGACCCCATCGCCATCAGCGAGTTGGTTCTGTCGGACAAGGCGATCATCCAGCGCTATGTTTGCCGAAAGATCCTCACTGTTGTCGATGCGGTCCATGGGCAAAACAATCTCGACAGGCATATTGAGGCGGTTAAGCAAGTGAGCGTTGCGGACCACATCATCGTGTCGAAAACCGATCTTTGCGATGCGGCGCAACTACAGCGCATAGAAGAACGATTGCGCCGGTTGAACCCTCTGGCGGCGCGCTCCCGGTCCGGCCTCAAGCCGGTCGATCCCGGCATTCTGTCCAGCGCCGGCCCCGCAGTGACCAGTCGGGCAAGCCAGCAACTGCCTCGGCAAAACAGACCTGAGCAAGATGCGTCCTCATCGCCGCACGACCATCGCTTTGCCACGTTCTCCCTGCGCTGGCCTGAAGCCGTGGCCTGGGATGATTTCGTCGCCTGGCTGGAAGCGGTGCTCATTGCGCGCGGCGACAGCATCCATCGCGTGAAAGGGCTGCTGAATGTGGCGGGGGAGTCGCGCCCCTGGGTGATACAGGGCGTTCAGCATTCATTCTACGCGCCGCAAAAACTGGATGGCTGGCCCTCGGGAGAGACAACGACAAGGCTGGTGTTCATCACCAGCGATTTCAGCAAGCGGGCCGTCCTCAATAGCTTGGAAGGCATCCTGGATGTATCGGCATGCTGAACGGGCAACCGCTAGCCCGCATATTGCACCAAGGGGCGCGTTCCGCAATAGGCGGGAAGCGGGCATTCCGGGCATCAGCCATTGACTAATCGGCAAAACAAGGAAGGTAGCAAGCGGCTTGGTGCAATATGCGGGCTAGCCCAATACCGGGAAAACGGCGTGGCGGTCAGCCCGGTGACGCCCGTGGAGGACTATCTTCCGTTCCTGCGCGAGCAGTTGGCGGCCATCTATCGTTCCGCAAGGAAAGTGCGGCCATGGCTGCTATGGGAGCTGCATAACCCTTGGAGCCGCTCGGCCTCCGTTGCGGATAGCTGGAAGTTCCTGGAGTTATGCCAATCGAAAGCGTTGCTGTCGCTTATCACGCCGTTCATCGGCAAGGATATTATCCTGTTCGACAGCCAGTTCTCGCCGGACTTGGGCGCAGCGGGCAAGCCATCGTTGCAAAACGACCGGCTGCGCTGTCCGGCGGAGCCTCTTCGGGGGCTGGTCGTGCGCATACCCTTCGCGGGGCCGGCCAATAAGGGCGCAAAATTCATCTGCAAGGCGGATCAGCCCAAAAGCCAGACGGTCGAATATGGCGTCGGCAGCATCATCTGCCACAACATGGACTTGGATTACCAAGTGATTGCCAAACCTGGATGCGCACAACAACCCTTCGAGTACGTGATTCGCTACTTTCCCGCCACTTCCCTTTACCTACGCGACCCAACGGCAAAGCACCACAGCCGGCTGACGGAACGCCTCCCCCTGCTCAACTACGCCCAAATGCCGCTGTGGCTGGTGCAGGGCGAGGACAAGGCCGGCAACGATTTCGCCACCGGCTTCCAGCCTAGGGCGGGGAGGTGGATTGGTCGTCCCGATCCTCCCGTATCAGCAGCGTCAGGATGAAAAAAAAGCAGGCGGCGAAAAGGAAAGCCGGCTGTTGCGCGTTCCAGTCCTCCGATTGCCACATCAGGAACCATTCGCCCGCAAGCACCACAAAGCCGGTAAACCAAAGCAAAACGCCTAAAGTGAGGGCCAGGATCGCCTTTTTCTTCCGCCGGTTGAATTCGGCGGCGTTGCGGCGCGCCTGCCACAGCTCAAAGGCGCCCCAAAAGCCCAGCAGCGCGATGGCGATTTCAGTGGCGATGATGAGCCAGTAGGCCAGATGGTGCAGCCATGGCGTTGTCACCGCGCGCCACATGGAATTGTTGCCGGGAAACACGCTGTCCATCGACATTACATGCCGCACCCCGGCAAAGTTGATTTGATAATCCAGCATATTGTTGATGCCGACGAGGGCAGCGAACAATGCGGCTGAAAACACAAACAGGACTTTGCTGATCCTGATAATCAACATGGTTCCCCCCACCCTTTGCGGGTACAGATGCCACGCTTGGTGCAAGCGCCCCGAAAAACCGCGCACCCGCAACTCTAATGGAAACGCGCCACCGCAGCGAGCATGGCCAGTGATTTCGCCATTATTGACGGCCGCGGCAACGCGGCATTGCATCAGGCGGCGGCGGTTCAGGCGAAGGTTAGATTCAGTCGCAAGATTCCCAGCATGATGCCGGGTTGATGCAGAAAGTCGTTGTCTTCGGCGTAGGCGAAGCGGCCCACCCGGTCGAGCAAGGTATTCCAAGCCACCGTTTGCTCCAAGCGGGAGACATGCGCGCCCGGGCAAACCCGCGGACCCTGGGAGAAGGTCAGATGGCGGGTTCCGGCCCGTCGGTCGAGTTTCAGTTGCTGGGCCTCATCCCATTCCCTGGGGTCGATATTGGCCGCCGCCCAGCGCAGATGGAGGTAGGAACCCTTGGCGACCTTGACACCCTGGAAGACTTCATCCCGGCTGGTAATGCGGGTGGATAGGCCCTGGGTTGGCGAGCGCAGGCGCATACCCTCCTCGGTGAAGGCCCGCACCTTGGAGCGGTCCGCCTTCAGTTCATCCCAAACACCGTCGCGTTCAATCAGCAACCGCATCTGTTCGGCCAGCGCATACTGCGTGGTTTCCAAACCGCCAATGACCATTGCGTAGACGATGCCGTTAATTTCCAAATCGGTCAGCTTGCGCTTGAGCGGCGAATACTCCACCTGGGTCAGGAAGGAAATCATGTCTTCCGCCGGGTTCCGGCGTTTCTCGCGAATCAAATCGTTGGTGTATTGCTTGAACTCATCAAGCACCAGGGCTTGGCTTTTGGTCTCTTCCTCGTTGAGTAGGTTGTTGTGCTTGCGCCCGTAAACAAAGGCTTTCACGGTGCCGTCGCCGAAATATTTGAGGAGTTTGAGGTCGGCTAAGGGCCAGCCGAGGACATTCGCCATCACTGCATGCGGCAGCGGTTGGGCAAACTCGGAGACAAACTCCACCGCCCCCCGATCAATCCAACGATCCACAAGCTCATTGGCCACGCGCTCGACCATTTCCCGGTTGCGGACGGCACCGGGGCCAACCCAGGGATCGGTGAGTTCCTGCCGGTGTGAGCGCCACAATTCGGGATTCGGCCGCAGGGTGGCCATGGATGCGACCAAGGTGCTGATGTTGGGTATCTCGAAGGGGTCGTCGCCGTTGTTGGCGGCCTCAATTACTGCCTTGAGCACCACGCTGGTGAGGACGGGGAAGCGTTCCTCATCGCGCACCACGAGAGCGATGTCTTCGTGCCTGGAAAGAATGAAGGCATCGGTGCCCGGTGCGAAGCCTTCGCCTGGAATCCGATGTACCGGAGCCTCGGCATGGAGGATGTCGTAAGCCTCGTACCAGTATTCCTGGGCGCCGGGCGCGAACAGGTCCACATCGTCGAGACGCACCGGGCAGCACACCGCGCCCAATTCTTGATTGGGTTGCTTTGCTCGCACGCTCTTCCCCCTTGGCAAATCCTAAGGGGGCATCCTATCTCGCCCGAATGCGGCGATGCAATGCGCCTTGCGGGCCGTCATACATAGCCTCAACTCTATGGAGCGGGCTCTCAAGCCCGCCATTCTGTGGCGAGTGGGCCTGTACGGCTTCCCTAGCGGCGCGGGGCACCATTTTCCTGCTAGGAGCTAAGCCGCAGGCCCACTCTCATCCCAGGCATCCGGTACTGTTCCCTGTATCGGCGGCATGCAAGGAAGTTGGCGCAGCGGCAAGCGAATGCAATGGGTGCGTTTTAGGCGGGCTGCTGTTGCGTTATGCAGTGTATGCCGCCGCCGCCGGGGGCGATATCAGTCACGTCCACGGCCACTAGGCTATGTTTCGGGAATAGTTTGCGCACCATGTCTTGGGCACCTTGATCCGTGTGCGTGGCAAAGCTTGGAAAAACGATGCCGCCATTGGCGATATAGAAGTTGACGTAGGAGCGGCAATAGATCTCGGTGGTCGATTCGGCGTCAAAGGCCTCCTCGATGGGAACCAGTTCGAGCTTTCTGCCCTTGGCGTCCGTTGCTCGCCGCAAGGCTTGCCAATTCTCGTGCAGGCACTTCCGGCGTTCCGGCAAGGCTTGTGTACCCACCGCGCACAACACCAGGCCGGGTTTCGCGAAACAGGCCAGGGTGTCGATGTGTCCATCGGTTTCTCGGTCTTCGGGGTCACCGGGCACCCAAATGACCTTGGTTGCGCCCAAGGCGTCGCACAGTATCCGTTCGGCATCCGGCTTGCTGAGACCGGGGTTGCGGTTGGCGTTTAGGATGCACTGTTCGCTGGTTATGACGGTTCCCTCGCCATCCACCGCAATGGCGCCGCCTTCCAAAAAAATGTTGGCTGAAAACGTGCGTATGCCCAGGGTTTCCGCAATCCGGTGCCCCAAGGCCGAGTCGTTTTGATGAGGCTCGTATTTCCGGCCCCAAGCGTTGAACTGGAACACCGAGGCGGCCAGTTCATGGCCGGCCTTTACGAATGTGGGCCCGCTGTCCCGCGCCCAGGAATCATCCAGGGGCACGATGAAATAATCGATGTCGTTACCGCACTGCGCCCTGGCACCGGCAAGCGCCTCCTCGCAAACCAGCATGGTTACCGGCTCGAAGCGGCGAATGGCTTTGGCAACATTGGCATAGGCGGCTTGTGTCCGGCCAAGGTCGGGCCATATGTAGTCGGTACGATGCGGCCATTGCATCCAGCAACGCCGATGCGGTTCCCATTCCGCGGGCATATGAAAGCCGGCGGCTTTGGCATTGGTGGCACGACTGATTGGGTTCACTTTGTGGTTCCGCCCTGTTGGACTAGCGGGGAGACTCCGCCACCGGTGCTTGGCCTGTGGCCGTCCATGGTTAGCAGGGATCCGTACAGATCGGGGCGCCGGTCTCGGAACAGGCCCCAGTTCACCCGCTCCCGGTCGATGGCATCGAGGTCGAAGGTCGCAAGGATTAGCTCGCGCTCGCCACGACTCGCCGCGGCAACGATGGCGCCCGTGTAATCGGCGATGAACGAGCTGCCGTAGAAGCGGACTTTGCAGGACGACCCCTGTTCCTCGCCAATACGATTCGAGGCGATCACCGGCGTCAGGTTCGCCGCCGCGTGGCCCTGCATCACGCGCTGCCAATGATCCTTGGAATCCAACTCGGGAAAAGCCGGTTCGGAACCGATGGCGGTGGGATAGAACAACAGTTCCGCGCCCTGCAACACCATCGAGCGCGCCGCCTCCGGGAACCATTGATCCCAACAAATGGCCGCGCCCAGGGCTGCGTATCGGGTTTGCCAAACCTGAAACCCGGAATCGCCCGGCGTAAAATAGAACTTCTCCTGATAACCCACCGAATTCGGAATGTGGGATTTTCGGTAAACGCCGACTGTGGTGCCATCGGCGTCCAGCATCGCCAACGAGTTGTAGAACGCCCGGCCCGCCCGCTCGAAAAAACTGATGGGCAATACCACCGCCAATTCGCGGGCCAGTGCTCCGAACCGTTTGAGCAGGGCGTTGTTTTCGCGTTCCGCGGCCAGCGCAAAGTGGTCACCATCCTGGTCTTTGCAGAAATACGGAGCCTCGAACAATTCCTGAAGCAAAACGATTTGGGCACCCTGGGCGGCCGCTTCCCGCACCAATTGCTCGGCCTCGCCAAGCGTGTGCTCCCGATCCCAGGAACAAGCCATCTGCGTGGCCGCGACGGTTACGTTTCTCATCAATCCAGCACCCACCTGGTTGGCCCGCAACGCTCAGCGTTGCCTTCGGCTATTTGCGATTCGAACCGGCATAGTGCGCTACCCTTCAGGCTACGACAACCGCACCATAGGCTTGCCCAGCTTAGGAGGCGGCGCCGGTTTACTGCTGGGCAAAGGGTACGACCTCACGAATGCTTGAAGCGCCCACCGCCAACATCAGCAGGCGATCAAGCCCCAATGCCACGCCGGCACAATCCGGCAGGCCGTGCCGCATGGCCGCCAACAGGCGTTCGTCGGGTTCGACCAGAGTTTTGCCGAGGGTGCGGCGCATGTCGTTGTCCCGTTCCATGCGCACGCGCAACGCCTTCGCATCGGTCAGTTCGTGGTAGCCATTGGCCAATTCCAAGCCATCCACCACCAATTCGAAACGGGCCGCCACCCTCGGGTTATTTGGCCGCAAGCGCGCCAAGGCTGCCTGGTCGGCGGGATAATCGGTGATGAAGACGCGGCCCGCATCGAGGTTTTTCAGTGCCTCAACAAACCGCAAATCCGCATCCGTCGGACCATTCGGCCGCGTGGCCAGCAACTCGGCATGGGTGAGGCGGCGATAGTTCGCGGCGCCGAGCAAGATATCCACGAGACCGGCGACCTCATCCATCAGCGCCTGATCGTCAAAACCCAACCGGTACCACTCCAGCATGGTGAACTCGGTCAGGTGTAAGCGCCCGGATTCCTCCGCTCGATAGACGGGCCCGATTTGATAAATCGACGGCGCACCCGCCGCGAGCAGGCGCTTCATGTAGTACTCCGGCGAAGTCTGCAAATAGGCCCCGCTGGTGGTACACAAGCTTTCTATTTGCACATCGGATACGGTGGTTCGCCCCAATGTCGGGGTCTGCACCTCAAGTACGCCCCGGTTCGCGAAATATCGGCGAATTTTGCCCAGTACCGCTGCACGCGCCCTAAGGGTGTCGGCGGTGCAGGTGGGTTGCCAAGATGCCGATGCGGGTGGTTTGGGAGGGTTCGTCTTAGCCCGCATATCTCAACCACTTTCCGCCACGGGCACCGGAGCCTTCAGCCCGAGGCACGCAAGGGGATGCCTCTCCCATCCGCGTAGCCAGCCAGGACGGCACCTCGACACCCTCGCGACGGCGGTTGGTGAGACATCCGTGCCCGTCATTTTGGCGGCGATTGGGGAAGTTGGCGCTGTGGATCGGCTTGCGAATTTTTCAGCGCCCTCACGAATTACCCGGCGGTGCCGGCCGCGTGACGAGAAAGACGGCAACCACGGCGAGCACAACGGCCTGGACCGCCAGCAACCAGCCCGGAACGCCCAAGACCACCGACAATGCCAATACGAGCAAGATAGCCACGAGGGCGGATGCTTTGGCGCGGCCCGAAATCGCCTGATGTTCGCGCCAGTGCTGAATGGGCGGGCCGAGCATTGGATGATTGAGCAACCACCCATGCAACCGACGGGAGCCCCGGGAAAACAGATAGGCCGCCAAGATAAGGAAGGGCGTGGTCGGCAGCAGCGGCACCAGAATACCGACCACGCCAAGCCCAAGCGAGACCGTGCCGACCAGGGTCCATAGATGACGCCGCAGCATCCGCAAGGTCGGTTCGGACATAATTAGGCCAGGGCTGCTAGAGTCGGCCAATGGGCGAAGCTGACATAAGGTGGTACCCATCGCGCATTTGCGATTTCATGGATATTACAACATGAAACAATTGCAACAGCGGCGGCGGACCAAGCCATTTATAGTCGCCGCCCTCAGCTTCGGTGTCGGGGAGCTTGTTGGCCTTGGTATCGAAGGGTGGACCATTGCGCTCAATCTCGGAGAATCCATATGGATCAATTCATTGAAGGCAAGGTTATCGTCGTCACCGGTGCCGGCAGCGGCTTCGGGCGGCTAATCAGCCAGAAGTGCGCCGCGCTTGGCGCCAGGCTTGTTTGCGCCGACATCAACGACGACTCGCTCAACGAAACCGTCGCCACCATCTCCGGGGCGGGCGGTGCGGCCGTCACTCAAAACACCGATGTCTCCCGCTATGAGGATGTGCGGCGGCTGGCGGCGAGGGCGGTTGACGAGTTTGGCGCCATTGATGTCATGGTCAACAACTTGGACCCGGACAGTCTCACGGACCAGGTTGTCCACGCCATCAACCAGCCTTGGGGTGTTGCGATCGCGGAAATCACCGTGCGCGCCGCCGGGGAGGGTTTCATACTCTGAAATCCCGGTCGAATACCGATCGCGCTGGTGTGCAAGTGCAAACCCGTTGCCCAGTGAATATCAGATCGAAACAGCGCCACCCGCCGCCGTGAAAAACTGCTTGACGCCCTCTCAGTTGCTGGATTTCTCCATTGAACCCAATTGGGCATGGGCCGACCCGCAACAACGCAACCATCTGGCGATTGATCTGAGTGCGGAGCCCCCCCTAAACGTTGCGGACAGCGCGCGCTTGTGTGCTTGGGTCGCCCGGCAACCCATGCCGATAATTGGTGTCCGGGAGGCACCGCTTGACCACACCCAAAGCCACCGGGCTGAGGCGCACAAGCGCCCGGCAATGGACGCGGGCAACGCGATATTGCCGCCGCGCAACATGGGCTCGGCCGAGCAATCCAAATCCAGCATCAGCCTTGCGGGCGAACCGCCAGGTTCCCTTGCCGACGCTCTGGATCTCATTGTCGCGAACCCCGCCGAACTGCGGCTTGTCGGTGAAAAAATTGACAAATATCCGCACGCTTGCGCCGTACTCGTGCAAGTGTTGCGCGTTGTCGGCAAACTGGGCATGACCGACGCGCTCAGTGTCGAATCATTGGCCTACGCCACCCTGCTGGGAGGCTCGGAGTTCGCTGCTTGGCTGAAGCGCAGACAACCGAGGAATACGCGGGCCAGCACAGGCAAAAAAGTGGTTGCGGTCGAACGCCGCGGAGACGGCCTGCAGATCGTGCTCAACAACCCCGAGCGCCGCAATGCCCTTTGTACGGCGATGCGAGATGCGCTAACCGAGGCATTCCAACTCGCGGTTGTCGATGATTCCATCCTAAACATCAACGTATCCGCCAACGGACCCTGTTTCAGCGCCGGCGGCGATCTCACCGAGTTCGGCACGATGGCCGACCTCGCCCTAGGCCACCAGATCCGCATGACGCAGATGCCCGCCCGCTACCTCGCCGCCTGCCGCGAGCTCTGCACATTCCGGGTTCAGGGTGCCTGCATTGGTGCCGGCATCGAGCTGTCGGCGTTTGGGGCGCGCCTGGTTGCAACATCGGATGCAACGTTTTGCCTGCCGGAGATCGGCATGGGCTTAATCCCCGGAGCGGGTGGCTGCGTGAGCATCCCCCGCCGCATCGGTCGCCAGCGCACCGCCCTGCTGGCCATCCGCGGCCATACGATTAACGCCGACCAAGCCTTGGCTTGGGGGTTAATTGATGCGATTGAGGATTGAATGGCGTATCGGGCGAGGCTGGTCGCACAACGGCCCGGGAGCTCATGCGACTCGCCGAGCAACGTCATCCATTGCGATTCAAAACCGACGGTGGCGATACCGATCGATCGGCCGGGAAATTATCGTAAATGAGCTGTCCCGAGCGCAGGGTGGCCAGAACATCGGCGCTATCGAGGCGCTGGCGGGCCAGCCGCCATGAGCGATCGAGTAGGCAGAGATCAGCGGGCGCGCCAACTTCGATGCGCCGCGCTGTGGCGGGCTGTCTTAAGGAGCCGAGAAAGAGCGATAGGGCCTGTTCCGGGGTAAGGGCTTCCGCCTCACCCAAGGGTTTGCCGGCGGCGGTTCGACGCTCGACAGCGGCACGCATGGCCCGCCAAGGGTCGGGGTGACCGAAGGGCGCATCACTGCCGGCGGCCAGCGGTATGCGGTTGTCTAAAAAACTGCGGCAGCGATACAACCAAGGCTGTTCGTTGGCGGACAGATCACGCAAATAGGCATCGCCTCGTTCCGCGACAAAGTTGGGTTGCGTAACCACCGCCAGGCCCAGTTCTCGAATCTGCGGCAGCAGCGCCGGCGGCGTCACCGATGCATGCTCAATCCGGTCGCCCCGGCGCACAGCCGCCACTCGAAAAGCCGCCAACGCGAACACCAACTCAACTTCGGTGACGCAATGCACCGCCAGCTCCCGCCCCCTGCCGTGGCTGGTTGCCATCAACTCGCAGAGGGTATCGAAATCCGGCAGCGACGATTCATGCAGATGCACCTTGGTGGGGCCGGCGAGGGCGTGGCGCATGCTCAGGGTTCCCCCAACGCGGACGGCTTGCCGCAATTGATCGGTTTTTTGCAGCCGCTCAAATAGGGCGGCGGCTTCGGTATCGTTGCTTGGCGTTAGATCCGTGACGCCCGTTACGCCAAAGGCGGCAAGCCGACGGCTCGCCCGGGCAACGGGCGGCGGCGCGCACCCCCAGAGTCGAGCAAGGCGAGTATCTTGGTCAAAAAAACGCCCGTCACCGCATGGCGGCGGGTATTGGTGGGATAGGCGCGCTAAGGCGATGCGTTGCAATCCGGCACTGTTAAGAATCCAAAGGCGCCCACTGCGATGTTGAATGCGTATCGGCACGTCCGGCAAGTTGCGGTCAAGCCAATGGCGATCAATATCGCCCGCCACGCTTTCATGGTAGCCAGTACCGCGAATCCAACCGGATGCATTCGGTTCCGCGTCGGCGAGGCACTCAATCAACTGCCGGGCGTTGTTGACCTCCGGTGGCCCGCAACGCAAGGACTCCAGCGCCGCCGCATAGGCCATTAGATGGATGTGATGGTCGTTCAGGCCGGGCAGCGCGGCGGCACCGCACAGATCGAGCACCGGTTCGCCGGGTCTTGGCTCAAGTTGCCCAATGGCCGCGATAACGCCATTGTCGATGCGTAGGTCCGCAACACCCGAACCGTAGAGCTCCGCCCTGGCAATCAGCATCGCGCAAACCAGGGTGTCATTTGCCGGCGCAGTAATTTCCCGGTTTCGTTATAGGGCAACGCCTCCACAAAGCGCACCGCTTCCGGTACGCGCGACGAGCGCAGCCGGGCGCGAATGAAGGCGCGCAGTTCTGCGGCCGCCACCGTCACGCCGGGCTTGCACACCACGGCAATACCCACTGCCTCGCCCCATTGTTCAGACGGTACGGCCACCGCCGCCGCATCGGCAATCGCTTGATGAGTAAGCAATAGGTCCTCGATCTCCGCCGGAGAAATGTTCTCGCCGCCGCGCACGATCACGTCGTCGGCGCGGCCGGACAGATAAAGGTAGCCCGCCGCATCAAGATGGCCGGTGTCCCGGGTCGGGAACCAGCCGTCCTCGTCGACGGCCCGGCGCTCGCGGTATTGGCCGGAAACCTGGGGGCCGCGCACAAAAATCTCGCCCGACTCACCGGGTGCCACGGGGTTGCCCACAGCATCCCGAAGCTCGATTTCAACCGACGGTAGGGCTTGGCCAACAGAGCTTAAGCGGGCGCGTATCCGGGGGTCGTCACTGGCAATGGCCTCGCGGTGCTCCCGGGGCCCCAACAAGGCAATGGTGGAACTCGTTTCGGTAAGACCATAGGCATTGGTGAAATCCACGTCGGGGAATCGCCTGAGAGCCCGCTCGATAACCGTTGCCGGCATTCGGCCACCGCCATAGGCAATGGCACCGAGGCGGGCGGGTACAGACTGCTGCCCGGGCGCATCTTCCAACAGTTCAACAATACGGGCCAACATGGTCGGCACCACGAAAGCGCTGGTCACGCCCTGGCGGCGAGCCAAATCCAACCAGGCCGCCGCACTGAAATTGGCGAGTTGCACGATTCTCCGCCCCGCATAGATGCCGCTCAGTAGCGCGGCAATGCCGGCAATGTGATAGGGCGGTACCGACACCAGCGCCGCCTCGTCCTCGGTGGCGGAGAAAAACTCCAGGGTGCCGAGGATGTAGGACATGAGATGCTCGTGGCGCAACAAGGCGGCCTTGGGCGAGCCCGTGGTGCCGCTGGTGAAAAGCTGGATGGCGACGCCCGGGTCTTCCGGCCAAGCCGCATCCGGATTGCCGCGGGCGCTTGCCTCGCGGAGAAACGCTTCGCGTTCAAGCGCCCGCACAACCTCCGGATGGGCGCCGTGATTCTTGCAATTGCCTTGATCGGCGATCAGGTAGAGGGGTTCAAGACGACTCATCAAGGCGGTCAATTGTTCGGCTGGCAACCGATAGTTGAGCGGCGCATAGGGCACCCCGGCCATGGCCGCGCCAAAGAGCGCAACCGGGGTGGCGGGACTGCTGACATCCAATACCGAGACGAATCCGCAGCCCGATTCTCGAAAGAGCGCCGCCGCGCCCGCCGCCGCCGTATAGAGTTCCTCGGCCGTATATTCACGGTCATCGCAACTGAGCGCACAGCGTCCGAAACCGGCTTCGGACGCCATTTGCAGTAGCATTGCAATGTTCATTGGTCGGGCTAGCGGCTTGGCGAGATAGGCGGTCTAGTCGGAGGAAGGGAGCTTCTTCGCCTCCTTAACCACCAGCGGTGCTCCATGCGCCGCCAAGGTGCCCTCGCCCGCCTTGATGCACAGCACCTCCAGGGATTGATCTGCATTGACGTAACGCTTGCCAATCTGGCAGCCCGACATTTGCCGCGCATCGGGCACCGCCTTCTCGGCGGCATCGACCGACCCGGCCATCGGCGCACCCCCACAAGTCAGGCTCAAGCCGCCAACGCCCTTGACAATCATTATCTCTGCCGCACAGACGGCGCTTTTCAATCTCAATCCGGGTTTTAGGTCCGGCATGGTTCAGGTTTCCTTGTGGTAGTGACCGAAACAGCAAAGCCTAACGCAATTTCCCACGTTTTTTACTTTTTGCATGTGCCGGGAGTGGCTCAGTTTCAATGGACAGCGCATCGTAGGCAAACAGGTTGTGCAGGGTCCGATGGCCGACCCACCCGGCCACTCGATTGCGTAGCCAAGCTTGGACGCCGCCCAAGTGGAAGACGCGAGCATTGCGGCGGGAACCCATTTGCACCGCCGCCGTTCGACCCTGCCGCAGCCTGCTGTAGCGTTGCAGCGCCGCCTCGATGTCCCCATTGTTGGCAAGACAGTTGGCAAGGACGGCGGCGTCTTCAATTGCCATGGCAGCACCCTGGGCTTGGAAAGGCAGCGTTGGATGACAGGCATCACCCAAAAGTGTAACCGCCCCGCGACTCCACTGTGGCATTGGCGGGCGATCATACAACGCCCACTTATAAAGGGAACTGCGGTCGGCGTGGTCGATGATGGCCTGAATGTCCGGGTGCCAACCGGCAAAATCGCTCTTCAATTCTTCGTACTCCCCGCGCTCGGTCCAGGATTCCAGCTCCCAACCCGCCTTCCCAAACGCGAAGACGCAGTTCAGCAGAGCGCCACCCCGCACGAAGTAGCAAACAACATGGCCGCCCGGCCCCCACCAAACCGTACCGACGGGTTTTTGTAGGCCCCGGGGGACAAGTTCCACCGGTACCAGGGTGCGCCAAGCGATATTGCCGGTGAAGGTGGCCTGCTCATCGCCGAACAATGCCGCCCGCACCCCCGAGTGAATGCCGTCGGCACCCACCAGCGTATCGCCGTAATGGAGGTCTCCGGCAACGCTTAGCCGAATCCGTTCCGAATATTCTTTGGAGGGGGGATCTTTCACGGAGCGCCCTGTTGTTTTTTGCTGGAAACTCTCGACGGGGGCGGCGCTATGCAGCCTAATGTTTGGACGTTGCTCGGCGGCGGCGGTCAAGACGTCAAGCAGGTCGCCGCGATGCATGTGGTAGTACGGGAAACCATAGCGTTTCAGCACCGTCTCGCCGAGCGGAATCGAGTTGATGAGCTTGGCTGATTGCCAAGACCGGAACTCGATGGCCTGCGGCAAAAACGCAGCTTCCGCCAACGCCGAGGCCAAGCCGAGATGGTGCAACACCCGGGTAGCATTCGGACTCAACTGGATACCGGCACCGGCTTCACCGAACTTCTCCGCCTGCTCGAACACCGAAACCCGCCAGCCCGCTTCAGCCAAACAAAGCGCCGTGGTCAAGCCGCCGATACCACCGCCAGCGATCAAAACTCGGCGGTCAGCCCGCATAGCGCACCTGTGGCTTCTCGCCATATAAAAATAATAATAATTCTCATTTGGTTTTATATTTCTAATTTTGGCGTGTATCGTCCGCTCGTTTTCGCCGACACAAGGAGATGAACCCGATGCAACGAGCCAAACCGACCCGGCCCGCACAGGACAACACCGCCGGCCCTGCAAGCAAAGCTCTAACCCGGATATCCCGCCAACTTCCTGCTGCGAGAATGGTTGAGCTATCCAAGCTGGCGGTCGCTATCGGCGTTGCGACAACCGCTGCCACCCACGCAAGCGCCGCCGAAACGGCCAGTATCGCCCGCGACGAATCCAACATCATCTTTCCCAAGTTTAGCCCACCGACCTTGAGCGACTGGATGCCTTGGGCGCGGATGTTCGCTTTCGCGACTTCCGCGGGCAGAGGCTCCTGGCCGATCTGGGATACTGGGTGCTGTCAGAGCCTGGACCTGTCGGTATGATGTCGCCCCGCCTCTTGATTTGAGACATTGCATGATCGTCAAGCCCCGCATCCGAGGCTTCATTTGCACCACCGCCCATCCCCAAGGTTGCGCCGCCCATGTTCAGCAGCAAATTGACCATGTGAGAGCCGTTGGCGCAATGGATGCCGGCGTGGCGAACGCGCTGGTGGTGGGCTGCTCGGGTGGATACGGGCTGGCGTCCCGAATCGTGGCGGCAGCGGGTTGTGGAGCGAATACGCTGGGGGTGTCGTTGGAAAAACCGCCCGGTCGGCGGCGCACGGCAACCGCTGGCTGGTACAACAACCTAGCCTTTGAGGAAGCCATTGACGGCTATGCCCGCACCCTCAACGGCGATGCGTTCTCCGATGAGATAAAGGCCGACGCCCTGAGCATCATCGGCAAAGACATGGGCAAGATCGACCTGCTCGTCTACAGCTTGGCATCACCCGTGCGCACACACCCGCGCACCGGCCTGCTGCATCGCTCGGCCATCAAACCGCTGGGCGAAACCCTGCGCATGAAATCCCTGAACGTGGACAAGGGCGAAGTCGTCGAAATAGCGCTCGAACCCGGCACCGACGAAGATGTGACCAACACGGTCGCGGTCATGGGCGGTGAAGACTGGGAAATGTGGATCGAGGCGCTTGCCAGAGCCAACTTACTCGCCTCCGGCTTCCGCACACTGGCCTTTACCTACCTTGGCAGCGAACTGACCTGGCCCATCTATTGGGAAGGCACACTCGGTAAGGCGAAGGAAGACCTCGACCGCGCCAGCACCGCTATCACAGAGCGGCTCAAGGACGTCGGCGGAAGCGCCCGGGTGGCATCGCTCAAGGGGGTGGTCACCCAAGCCAGCAGCGCCATTCCGGTGGTTTCCCTCTACATGGCGCTCTTGTTCCGGGTAATGAAAGAGCGCGGGGTTCACGAAAATTGCATTCAACAGATCCACCGGCTCTACGCAACGCAACTCGCCTGCGGCACCAGCCCGGGCCTGGACGACGCGGGCCGTATCCGCATGGACGATGTGGAGCTTTCGCAGCCCATCCAGGACGAGGTTAAGCGCCGCTGGGACATCGTCGAGACCGAGAATCTTGCGGAACTCGCGGATTTGCCGGGTTTCCGGGAAGATTTCCTGAAAATCTTCGGTTTCGGCTTTGCCGATGTTGACTACGAAGCGAGCATCGATCCTACGCTCGGCCGGGACATCGGCTGACAGAAACTCACCGCATGCACCGCTGGCGCACCGCCTCGCGGCCCTGTTTCAATAGCGGCTCACGACAGATGCGGCAGGCCCCTCGGGTTGCCCGGCTGAGGGTCTTCTCGAGTATTGGGGCATGAATAACCGGAACAAAGATCTCGCTGGCAACGCTCGGCCTTTCCGGTACGGCTTCTACCCGATAATCGCCGTTGCTTTTTGGCTGTTTGAGTCGCCGCCGGCGCGACATGGCTTGGCGGTGGTCGCCTGGTGCGTACTTTGGCCGCTGCTGGCCGATACGGTGAGCCGTGGCGGCGGCGCGCGACGCAGCTTGCGGCTGCACTTGGTGGAAGTGGTCTCAACCTGTTTTGTGTTCGCCGCCCTGGGCCTGCCGCTGGCCTTATTGCAGGCCGTCATCGTCATTCTGGTGATGAGCAACGCACTCCAAGGCGGGTTACGGCAGGCCGGGCTCGCAACTGCTTGCGCCTTGCCCGGCCTTGCCGGCGGGCTGCTGTTTTCCGGCTCAAACGCTTGGCCGGATACGACCTCCCTATTTTCCGGCTTGCTGTTGTTGGCCTATTGCCCGCTGGTTGCACATGTCGCTTTTGCGCGTGTTCTCACCACCCACGGTGACCGCGTTCGAGCGCGGGCGCTCAATGCGCGGCTGCAACGGTATCTTCCGCACACCCTGGCCAAACGCATTGATCGCCCCGCACCGCAGCGATTGGAGCGGCGCTGGCTGGTTATCGTATTCGCGGATTTGGCCGGCTTCACCCGCCTGGTCGAGCGATTGCAGATGGAGGAAGTGGCGACCATGCTCGATAGCTATCTCAATTGCATCAATGGCATCACACGCCAATGGGGCGGCGCGGTGAGCAAGTTGGTCGGCGACGGAGCCCTTTTGGTTTTCGGAGAGGAAGGACAAACCTCGCGCCAACAACTGGTCGCCGATGCGTTGCGCTGTTGCGCTGAATTGTCCCGCAAACTGGACGCCCTGACCGAGGAATGGCGCGGCTGCGGCTTGCCGGGAACGGCGCGCATCAAGGTCGGTATCGCCAGCGGCTATTGCTCGCTGGGCGATTGGGGTGGCGGCGAACGGTTGGAATACACGGTCATCGGCTACCCGGTAAACCTCGCGAGCCGCTTGCAGGATATGGCCGCGGTCGGCGAAACACTGCTTTGCGAGCGCACTTCCTTGCTCGCGGAAATTCCTCTCTCCCGCGTCATGCGCTGCGATGTCAAAGGGCTGGGAGAGGTGGTATTCCGCAAGGCCGGGCAATCCCAAGGCTCCTAGGCGCCCGCGGATGCCGATGCACCGCCGCACCGGGCGACCCGCTTCGGATAGAGCGGGCCGGATTGCGTCCACTGTTTTGTTTGCTATGGTGCAGCTGAATTTTTGGGCGCGAGCTTGGCGTGGATAAAGTCTTCCTCAAGGCCTGCCGGGGTGAACCGGTGCCTCACACCCCCATTTGGCTCAATCGCCAAGCGGGCCGGTACATGCCGGAATATCACGCGGTGAAGGGAAAAATGCCCAGCCTGGCATTCTTCAAACACCCGGAGCGCGCCGCCCAAGCCGCCCTTGATGCACAGCGCATTCTCGGCGTGGATGCGGCCATTTTGTTTGCCGACCTGCTGCCCGTTCTGGAACCCATGGGCCTGTCGCTGGATTACAAACCCGGTATCGGCCCGGTGTTCGCCAACCCCATACGCAGCGCCGACGCAATCGACGCCCTAATCAACGCACCGGCGGAAGAGGCCACGCCGTATATCGCGCAGACGGTGCGCAACATCCTCACCGAACTGCCGCCAGAGATCGCCCTGATCGGCTTTGCGGGTGCCCCTTTTACCCTAGCCTCCTACGCCATTGAAGGCAGAGGTTCGCAAAACCATCGATTCGTTAAGAAGCTGATATTCGAGGCACCCGCACTCTGGCAACGCTTGCTCGACAAACTGGTGCGGCAAGTGGAGAGTTATCTGGCCCTGCAAGTCGCCGCCGGCGTTGATGCCGTGCAACTCTTCGATACCTGGGCGGGTTGCCTTTCCGCCGCCGACTTTCGCCAACAGGTGCTGCCCCATACCCGCCGCCTCATCGCCAGCGTTCGTCAACTCGGGGTGCCCGTCATCTATTTCAGCACCGGCAACGCCCACCAACTCGCCGATGTCGCAACCATGCGGCCGGATGTGATTGCCTTGGATTGGCGAGTGCCGATAGGGCAAACCTGGTCTGCTTTGGGTTGCCGGGCGGTGCAGGGAAACCTGGACCCGATCGTGCTCTGTACAGACCGCGCCGCCATCGCCAACCGGGCGCAATCGATACTCGACGAAGTGGCGGGGCGGAGCGGCCACATCTTCAACCTTGGGCACGGCATCCTGCCCGAAACGCCGGTGGACAACGTCAAGTTTCTGGTCGACCACGTCCACGAGGGCGCCCATTCCGGCCCATCGGAGCGCTAGGAGCCTGCCTATCTCACCAACGCCATGGAGCGATGTTTAAGCCCACCACTTGGCAGCGAGTTGGCCCGCGCAAGACCATCCGCTGCTCGATAAGCCGCTATCTGCCGCCAGGCTGCCGCAATGGCTTACATAATTTCGGGCAAGGTTGCGATTGTACCCTCATTAGCTTTGCCGTATGGTGGCGCGACGCTGGACCTTCGCCAACCTGTACGCTCAATTGAAACTCAACCCCTCTGATCGAGCGGCCACCCTCTTATTTGGCGGCATCCCCAGCACATGGCCCGGGTCTGATCTCGGCTTCGGGTTTCAGCAAGTAATCATTGGGATAGATAATGAAGCTATATGTGGGCAATTTGCCTTGGCGCACCACCAGCGCCGACCTTGAGGAACTGTTCGCCAAGTTTGGCGAGGTCCGCTCCGCCAACGTTGTGTCCGACCGCGAAACCGGCCGCTCCAGGGGTTTCGGTTTTGTGGAGATGGACGAAGACGGTGGTCGCGAGGCCATCAAAGAACTCAACGAAACGGATTTGCATTCCCGTCGCATTCGCGTGAGTGAAGCCAAGGAACGGTCTCGGGACCGGCGACCGCCCCGCTAGGAGCCCGGGCCATAAGGGAAGTCGCGCAAGCGAAAATCCGCTATCGCCGCCCCGTCGGTCCGCTATCGCCGCCCCGTCGGCCAGTCGATTTCTTGGATATGGCTCAATATTCGCCTCAGTCGAGCGGCCGGCGGAGCGGATGAGAGCGGCTTTGCAGCCGCGAATTGCGGCAGAGGCTCCCAAGAGCCCGCGCCGCCTCACCGGGTTATGAGGCCATCGCACAGCATCGTCCGGCGAGCCTCGCTCAGGCCGCTTTGGTCTTTTGCGCGCTATTACCGCACCCGGCTGCGAACACCCGGCGGTAGGCAGCGGCATTGACCAGCAAAACGGTGGTTCCAAGCACCCAATGCACCCCCATCGTCAAGTTGGCCGGGTAGATGATGGGCATCAGGTAATAGTCGATGAAGCCGCCCGCATAGCCCGCCTGTCCGGCCAAATCGCGCAGGCGCTGTTCCCAAATCGTCAGCGGGCAGATTTGGCCGAAGAACTGCACATAAATCGCCCAGGCGGCGGCGGGCATGTGCAGCCATAAAATCCAGCGCCAGCGAATCGCCACAAAACCGCCAACCAGCACAAAAACGATGTACAGCAAATGGGCCGTCATCATGGCGTCGGCGGCGATGCGAAAAGTCATGCCGGAGCGTCGGTAATGGCACCACCACTGGCGGAACCGACCAAACGCGCGTATTTGGCCAATAATCCTCTTTCCGCATAGGGCGCGGGCCGTCGCCAAGCCGCACGTCTTGCGGCAAGCTCGGCATCGGAGAGCAGCACATCAATCGAGCGGCGCTCGGCATCAACGGTGATGCGGTCGCCGTCCTCAAGCAAGGCAATGGGGCCTCCCTCAAAGGCTTCGGGTGCCATGTGGCCAATGACGAAGCCGTGCGACCCGCCGGAAAAGCGCCCGTCTGTAATGAGCGCCACCTCGGCACCCAGACCGCGCCCGGCGATGGCGGCGGTGGGCGACAGCATTTCCCGCATCCCCGGCCCGCCCCTGGGGCCTTCATAGCGCACCACAACCACATCACCGGCAACCACCGTGCCGTCAATGATGGCCGCCATGGCTGCCTCTTCACCGTGAAAACAGCGCGCCGTGCCGGTAAAGGAGAGCCCCTCGTTGCCGGTAATCTTGGCGACCGCCCCCTCCGGTGCCAAATTGCCGTAGAGAATCACAAGATGGCTATCCGGTTTAATCGGGTTGGAAAAGGGCCGGATGATGCTTTGGCCCTCGGGATAGGGCGCCACATCGGCCAAGTTCTCGGCCAGGGTTTTGCCCGTAACGGTAAGGCAATCGCCATGCAGCAAACCGGCTTCGAGCAGCATCTTCATGAGCGGGCGAATGCCGCCGATGCGAATCAACTCGCTCATGCCGTATTGGCCCGCCGGCCGCATATCGCCAAGCACCGGCACCCGGGCGCCAATGCGGGTGAAGTCATCGAGTTCGAGCGGCACCTTGGCGGCGCTGGCAATGGCGAGCAGATGTAAAACCGCGTTGGTGGAACCCTCCAGGGCAATGGCGATGGTGATGGCGTTTTCAAAGGCCTCGCGGCTGAGCATGTCGCTCGGCTTGATGCCGCGCTCAATCAGGTTGAAGACGGCGGCGCCCGCGTTGTAACTGTCGCGGCGCTTGTTGTCCGATACCGCCTCCTGAGCCGAGCTGTTGGGCAACGACAGGCCGAGCGCCTCAATGGCCGATGCCATGGTATTGGCGGTGTACATACCGGCGCAGGAGCCGGGGCCGGGAATGGCGGTGGCTTCCACCTCTTTGAGCTGTTGGTCGTTAATGAGCCCGGCGGCGTGTTGACCAACGGCTTCAAATACCGAAATGATGTCGCGGCGCTCGGCACCCAGTTGAATGGTGCCGCCGTAGACGAATACGCTCGGGCGGTCGATGCGGGCCATGGCCATCGCACAGCCGGGCATGTTCTTGTCGCAACCGCCGATGGTGACGAATCCATCGAACCCCTGGGCACAAACCACCGCCTCGATGGAATCGGCAATCACCTCGCGGGAAACCAGTGAATAACGCATGCCCGGCGTACCCATGGAAATAGCGTCGGAAACGGTAATGGTGTTGAATTGAACGCTCTTGCCACCCGCCTCGTCCGCACCCGTGGCCGCCGCCTCGGCGAGTTCATTGATGTGCATGTTACAGGGTGTGACCATGCTCCAAGTGGAGGCAATGCCAACCTGGGGTTTATCGAAATCCGCCTCGGCAAAGCCGACCGGATAGAGCATCGCGCGGCTCGGTGCCTGGGCGATGCCATCAACGACAATTGATGAAAACGGGCGATTATTAGCCATGAATTCCGTCCTTACCCAAAAAAGAATTTGCGCGAATTCCGCAGGCAGAGGCGCCTAGGAGCCTGCGCCCTAGGAATTCGCGGCTGCAAATCCGCTCTCATCCGCCCCGTCGGCCGCTCGATTTCGTTGCATATGGCATGATATTCGCCTCAATCGACCGGCCGACGGGACGGCGATAGCGGCTTTTCGCTTTCGCGACTTCCGAAGGCACAGGCTCCTAGCCCGACCTAGCCAGTGATTTAATCAGCACCTTGGCGTTGCGTTCAATGTTATAGAGCGCTTGTTTCGGCTGCGGCAAGCTATCACTTCCGGCCAGTTGAAAACCATTCTCGACAAACCAGTCATGCGCTTGAGTGGTTAGCGCAAACAGGGTTGTAAAACCGCCCGCCCGTGCCGCCGCTTCGGCGGCGGCAAGTAGCTTGCGACCTATGCCGGACGCGCTGCCGCGATAGGCGGGGTGGACGGCGACACAGGCCAGTTCGGCATCTTTCCCGGCGGGTAGTAGCGCACAACAACCGGCCACGATGCCGTCCACTTCGGCCACGAAGAAACAGCCCAGTTCCTGTTCCAGGCGATCCCGCGAGCGTTTGATAAGAATACCGGACTGCTCAAGCGGACGAATAATCTCGACGATATCGGCCAGATCGTCGGCTGTGGCGCGCCGTACAACACGACGGTCCGCCATGCTGATTTGAGTTCCCACGCCTTCGGCCGTGAACAACTCCGCCAGCAAGGCACCATCATCGCGATAGCTCACCAGTTGACCGCTCGGCACCCCGCCACGCACCGCCCCCAACAGGGCGCGCAGGTTGCGGCGAGTGCTTTCGCCAACCGGCGCTTCCGCCAATTCCGCCGGTGTCAGGTTCGCCAAACGTTGGCCCTCGGCGCCGACGAGATAGGGCAATTCGTCAAAGGCGATCAGTTTGTCCGCACCAAGTGCTATCGCAACCTGTTCGGCCAGTTCATCGGCGGCGAGATTGAACGCCTGGCCGGATGGCGAATAGCCCATCGGCGGGAGCAGCACAACCGCGCCCGTATCCAGTAACCGACGCATGCCGTCGGCGCGGATGCGGCGCGGTTGTCCGGCCAATTGATGATCGACACCATCAAGCACACCAATGGGCTTGGCGATGACGAAATTTCCGGTGATGAGTGGAATCTCCGCATTGTGCAAAGGGCTGGTGGGCAGGCCGGTGGAGAAGAGCGCTTCCAAGGCCGCGCGCAACCGGCCATGTATGCCGGCGATGACGCCCATCGCGTCCTCGTCGGTGAGGCGGCGGCTGATGCCCCGATGGGTATGGAAGGCACTGGCGGGCAGCGCCTCGTCAATCTGCGGACGGGCGCCGTGGACAACAACCAGACGCGCACCCAGTACATGCAGCAACACCAGATCCTGTACGATGTTGATGAGGTTGCCGTGCAAGATCGCCTCGCCGCCAAGAATGACGACGAATGTCCGGCCTTGATGGGCGCGGATATAGGGCGTTGAGGCACGGAACCAGCGTGCGTATTGCTCGGTATTCATGGCGACTTGCCAATTCGGCCTTGGCACCGGATGCAAATGGAACAGGGGCGGAATTATAGCTTTCCGCACCTGTGTTATAGCAATTGGCATTACAATGACGCAGTGAGCAGCCAGACGCTACCCGATAGACTTCTGGAATCGGTAAACCGGTTCACCGCTCGCGAACACCTCGAATTGACGGCGCCGGCGCAACGCATTCTCGCCCTCAGCGAGTTCGCCCAACGGGTAGCCACACAGCAGCGGGATTGGTTCCTGGCATCAATTAACCAAGGGCAATTTGAGGCCCCACTTGAGGAAGCCCAACTGCTGCGGGAATTGGCGGATGCCGCCAGCGCCGCCGATGACCTCAACGAGCACAAACGCCAGCTCCGCCACCTGCGCAACCGCTATCAGCTTTGGATTATCTGGCGTCACCTGAGCGGCGCCCCACTCGAAGAAACCACCAGGACGCTGTCCCTCGTGGCCGACCGCTTCATCGACGCGGCGCTCAAGGCTGCCGAGCAGCGGGAGACCCAGCGGGCGGGCGCTCCCCGGGGTGCCCAATCCGGTGCCTTACAACAACTGGTGGTGTTCGGCCTCGGTAAACTCGGTGGCCGGGAGTTGAACCTTTCCTCAGACATCGACCTGATTTTCGCCTACCCGGAGGAAGGCCGCACCACGGCGGGGCTAATGAATCAGCAATATTTCACGCGGGTCGGCCAAGGGCTGATCGACTTGCTGCACCCGGTCACCGCCGACGGCTTCGTATTCCGCGTCGATATGCGCCTGCGGCCCTATGGCGCGAGTGGCCCGCTGGTGATGCACTTTGGGGCGATGCAGCAGTACTTCGAGGCGAGCGGGCGCGACTGGGAACGCTACGCGCTGATCAAGGCGCGCACCTGCGCCGGCAATATCGAAAACGGCGATGCGCTGCTGGCATCGCTCAGGCCCTTCGTTTACCGGCGCTATCTCGATTTCGGCTCCTTGGAATCGATGCGCAAGCTGAAAGCGCGCCTGGCCGCCGAACAGCACAAGCCGGACAACGTGAAACTCGGCCCCGGCGGTATACGCTACGCGGAATTCGCCGTACAGGTGCAGCAACTGATCCTCGGCGGACGTCATCCCAACATGCAAAAACGCGGCTTTCTGCAAGCGCTGGCCGAGTTGGACAACGCCGGGCACTTCGATGCGGAAACCAGCACCGCACTGGCTGCCGCCTACCGCTTTCTGCGCGATACGGAACACTGCATCCAGGCGGAGGCGGATCGGCAAACGCAAGCCCTGCCCGTTACCGAACTTAGCCGAGCGCGCTTGGCTTATGCCATGGGGTTCACAACCTATGCGGCCTTTCTCTCGACGCTCGCCGACCACCGCAGCCATGTGGCGCGTATTTTCGACCGCTTGGTCGGTGCCGAGGCACCCCGCACCGAGGGTGGCCTGTGGGAGGTTCGGGAAGATCGGGCAAAACTGGCCGAAGCCGGCTTTGCCGATACCGAGCAAATTGTGGCGTTGCTGCGCGACCTGGCCAAGGCGCGCGACCGGGCCTCCGTCGGTGAGGCAGGCCGCGACCGTTTAAACGCCCTGATGCCGGAGCTTCTGCAAATCAGCTGCCGCCAGACGCAACCAACGCGCACGCTGCAACGGCTCGTACCCATCCTCAAATCATTGCTGCGACGCTCCACCTATCTGGCGCTATTGCGGGAAAACCCCGAGGCACTAGAGGTGTTTGTGCGCCTGGCGGGGCAAAGCCGCTGGGTGGCCGAGCAGCTAGCCTCGCAATCGGCCTTCATGGAAGTGCTGCTCGACAAACAGGCCTGGGATTTATTGGCGGGTCGCCATGCCCTGGTGGAAGAATTAGGGACGGCTCTTGATGCCGCCGCAGACGAGGAGGCGCTGGTCGATGGCTTGCGCGCCTTCAAGGAACAGCGGGTGTTCCGCGTGGCCTTGGCCGAGACGCGGGGGCTGCTGCCCATCATGCACGTCAGCGACTATCTGAGCTGGCTGGCCGAAGCGGTGCTGGAACACGCCATTCGCATTGCCTGGCAGCAATGTGCGCCGCCACCCGAGCAGGCAAGGGCCGCACAACAGCAAAGCCAGCCGACCGTTGCGGAAAAAGCGCCGATGCCCCCGGGCGGCACCGAGCATGCCAGCGTTAGGCCGCAAATTGACAAAAGGGGAGAAGCGACCGAACCCGAAGCCACCGCGCAAGCAATGTCCCAAGCCGCGGCAAGGCGACCGCTCATTGCTGTGGGCTACGGCAAGCTGGGTGGCCTCGAACTGGGGCCGGATTCCGATCTTGATATCGTCTTCATCCACGACCTGCCCGCGTCCGCAACGCCATTCCTGCATCGGTTCATAAGGCGGTTGATGCATCTGCTCACTATCCGCACCTACGCCGGGCCCTTGTACAACATCGATATGCGTTTGCGCCCGTCCGGCAATGCCGGGCCCCTGGTTTCAAGCCTGAAAGCTTTTCTCAGCTACCAAAACGAGCGCGCCTGGGTCTGGGAACATCAGGCGCTGGTGCGCGCCCGGGCGGTGGCCGGCGACCCGGCTTTGATGGCGCAGTTTGAGGCGGCGCGGCGCGAACTGCTCTGTCGGCCGCGGCCTATCGATACCTTGCGCAAGGCAGTCATCGACATGCGTAAACGCATAGAGGCGCACCACGGCGGCATCGATTTGAAGCGTGGGCGGGGGGGCATTGTGGATGTGGAATTCATCGTGCAGTTTCTGGTACTGGCCAAGGCGAGCGAGCATCCCAGTCTTGCCAAGTGGTCCGATAACGTGCGCATTCTGGAGGAAGCGGGCATGGCTGGCGTACTTGCCGAGCAGGAAGCCGAACGTCTGGTGCTCGCCTATCTGGCCTTGCGCGGCGAGGGGCATCGCCGGTCCTTGGATCTTTCGGAGCCCACCCAATCCGACGCCGCCCTTACCGCACACCGGGAAGTCGTTTGCGAAACCTGGGAAAAAGTATTCGCGCAGCCCCGCCTCCTGATGATGCCGAAAAGCTAGCCGGACAGGAGAATTCGCTTCATACCGGGTAACATACGCGCCCGCTTCCTGAAGTAGCACGCCAATGTCGCAACCAACTTTCGCCGACCGAGACGGTTTTATCTGGCAAAACGGCATCTTGAAACCCTGGCGCGAAGCAACGGTGCATGTGCTGACGCACACCCTGCACTACGGCGTTGGCGTCTTTGAGGGTGTACGCTGTTACGACACGCCGAAGGGGCCGCGCATTTTCCGCTTGCGGGAGCACACCGACCGACTGTTCGACTCGGCGCACATCCTGAAAATTGACATTACCTACAGCCGCGACGAGGTAAACGAAGCCCAGGTTGAAACCTTGCGCGCCAACGATCTCAAGGAAGGCTACCTGCGCCCGATGGTCTATCTCGGATCGGAAAACATGGGCCTGCGCGCCGAAGGTCTGTCGGTGAATTTGGTGGTGGCGGCTTGGCCTTGGCCCAACTACATGGATGAAAACGCCAGAGAAACGGGTATCAACGTGCGCACATCCTCCTATACGCGCCACCACGTCAATATCACCATGTGCAAGGCCAAATCGAACGGCAACTACACCAACTCCATCTTGGCGCTGCACGAGGCGCTTGATGCGGGTTGCGACGAGGCGCTGATGCTCGACAACGAAGGCTTTGTTGCGGAGGGTTCGGGAGAAAACGTCTTCATCGTGCGCAATGGCGTCATTTACACACCGGAATTGACCAGTTGCCTCGACGGCATCACCCGCGACACGGTATTCAAACTCGCCGAGGAGTTCGATTACCCCATCGTCGAGCGGCGCATCACCAGGGACGAAGTCTACATTTGTGACGAAGCCTTCTTCACCGGCACGGCGGCGGAGGTGTTGCCCATTCGCTCACTGGACGGGCGCCGTATCGGCAACGGCAAGCGCGGGCCAATCACCGAGCGGTTGCAGACCACCTACTTCGAACAGGTGCGCGGGCGGCGCAATACCTATCCGGAATGGCATACGCCCGTGTAGCAGACGGAGCTCCCGCAAAAATTCGGGGGGGCGGGTCGCTTGGTGGCGCTGAGCGCGGGGTTATGGGGTGGCTGGCGGGAATTGTTGGGCCGTGCGGGCTGATGCCATGAAATGCTTGATTATCGGGCCCGCCTGGATCGGCGATATGGTGATGGCGCACACCCTGGTGCAAGTGTTGCGGCAGGTGCATCCGGGCATTGCGATTCATGTTGTCGCACCAACGGCCACGGCCGCGCTGGCGGGCCGCATGCCGGGGGTGGCCGAGTTGCACGAGCTTAGCGTCGGACACGGCGAGCTGGGATGGCGACGACGGCGACGGTTGGCATTATCTCTGCGCGGGCATGGCTTTCAGAGTGCCTATGTGCTGCCGAATAGCTTCAAGTCGGCACTTATTCCTTTCTGGGCAAACATTCCGGTGCGGGTGGGTTGGCACGGCGAATCGCGCTATTGGCTGTTGAACGACCGCCGTCGTCTCGACCCGCAGCGCTATCCGCGCATGATCGACCGGTTTATGAGTCTCGGGCTACCCCGGCATGCGGTATTGGGCTCTGCCGCGGGCGACAACACCGCCGAGGCCGGCGACCAGGAGCCGTCCGTTGCATCCGCCAGAGCACCGTCAAACCTGCCGCCCAAGCTCTCCGTGGATCAAGCAAATCGAACCCAAGCGCTCAACCGGTTGGGCTTGCGGCGAGAGCGGCCCATCACCGTTCTGTGTCCCGGTGCCCGATACGGCACGGCAAAGCGCTGGCCACCGGAGCACTTTGCCGCCGTCGCCCGTACGCGGCTCGAACAGGGCCACGCGGTTTGGCTTTTGGGGTCAGCAGCGGATACCGAATGCGCTGAAGAGATTGCCAAGGCGGCACCCGGCGTCATCAACCTCGCGGGTCGCACCAGCCTGTTGGACGCGGTTGATCTGCTATCGCTTGCCGATACGGTGGTGACAAACGACTCGGGCCTCATGCATGTGGCCTGCGCCCTGGGCCGCAAAGTCGTTGCCCTGTTTGGTTCAACATCGTCCGCATTCACCCCACCCTTGAGCCCGCTTGCCGCGGTGCTTGAGCAAACACTCGATTGCCGGCCCTGTTTTCAGCGGGACTGTCCTTTATCGCATTTGCATTGCCTGCGCGGCATTGGTCCGGAAGCGGTACTCGCGGCCATGGGAAACTGAGGTGCCGGGGCACCGAATCGGTACATCGTGCTATGCTTTTCGTTGTTTCGTAATTGCACCCCCACCATGAACAGGCGCAGCCGGGGTTACGCGGAAAAATACCGGGGCCGTGGCGAGCCAATACGGTTGCTCGGCATCCTGTGCGGTCGCGAGGAAAGCAATGTCTTGTCGATACGGGCAGAGGCTCCCAGCCCAACTATCCCACTCAATAATCGACTGGGATTCAGGGCATGAAAGTGCTCCTGGTGAAAATGTCCTCCCTCGGCGACCTGGTACAGACCCTCCCCGCCCTAACGGATGCCGCCAAGGCAGTGGGCGTGCGTTTTGACTGGGTGGTGGAGGAAGCATTTCAGGCCGTGCCGACGCAGCATCCGGCGGTTGACCGGGCCATTCCCATCGCATGGCGGCGGTGGCGGGCAAACCTCTGGCGTGCCCGCCACGAGTTGCGATCGTTCTTTCGGGATCTGGTCAGCGAACACTACGATCTGGCCATTGACTCCCAGGGGTTGCTGAAAAGCGCACTGGTGATGAGCCGGGCTCAAGCGGCGGAGACGGTTGGATTCTCCGGTAGATCGGCCAGGGAACCGGCCGCGTCGATGTTCTACGGACGGGTTGTGGACGTTGCAAAGGGGCATCACGCCACCGAACGGCAACGCCGACTTTTTGCGGGCGCATTCGGCTACGCCTACGACGCCAGCACTGGCGCGTTCAGTTACGACAGGCCCGCAACCCGCCTACCCCACCCATCTCACCAACCTCCTGCCGCGGACGCCGGCGCCTTCAGCCGGGGAAGCGGGAGGGGACGCTTCTCGCAAGGAGCCTTCAACCCGGGGAGCGGGAGGGGGCACCCCTCGCAAGGAGCCTTCAGCCCGGGGAGCGCGAGGGGATACCCCTCGCAAGAACAACATACATCGCCCAAGCAACAGCACTGCATCTTTCTGCATGGCACCACTTGGGCAACCAAACTGTGGCCGGAGCCGATGTGGGCGGAACTCGCGCGGCTCGCTAAAGGCTCGAATTGGCAGCCTATGTTGCCTTGGGGCAACGAAGTGGAGCGGGCCCGGGCCATACGCATTGCCGATAGCAGTGGTGCCAAGCTGTTACCGGCCATGCGGTTGGGCGAGCTCATGGCGGAAATAGGACGCGCCAGCCTCGCCATCGGGGCGGATTCCGGGCTTGCGCACCTTGCCACCGCCCTGGGTGTTCCCACCGTCGTTCTCCACGGGCCCACGGCCAGTGCCCTGACCGGCTGCCGGGGCGACCATGCACGAAATCTGCAAGCCAACTTCGGCTGTTCCCCCTGCTTGTCGAGAAGCTGCCGGTACCGAGGCGCGCCGGTTTATTGGCGGCAGGCCCCCGTAACACCCCCCTGTTACAGCACACTCGAGCCAGCAACTGTTTGGGCGGTGGCCCTGGAGGCGCTGTCCGAACCCGCCTATTCACCAAGCCGTTTGTCCGTTTGATGAGTGTCCCATGATTTTGCTCGATGCTCCGGAAAATTCAGGCCACCCGATTTACAAACTGCGCTGGCCGCGCCCTCGCTGGTCTTTTGCCCCCGGTCGCTGGCATCAGCCGTGTGACGCCCAAACATAACGTGCAGATCGCCTTTTGCATATTCAAGTACTTCCCCCACGGCGGCATTCAACGCGACCTATTGAAGCTTTGCCGCGAGTGCCGAGCGCGGGGGATGCGGGTACGCATCTACACAATGCATTGGCTGGAGCCAGCCGGTGAACCCCAAGGCCGCCGGAGGGGGCACGGCCAGGCGGGGCAAGTGCATTGGCATCCGCAGCAGGAAAAAACAGCTGAGATAGGCGGGCTGGAAATCTGTTTGGCACCCGTGCGGGCGCTCAGCCGCCACCGCCGCTATGAGCGCTTCGCCGACTCTGTGCTAAAAGACCTTTCCCACAGGCCCGTCGACTTGGTGGTTGGCATGAACAAGATGCCGGGGCTCGATGTCTACTACGCGGGCGACTCCTGCTATCAAGAAAAAGCGCAGGCGCAACGGCCCTTTCTCTACCGCCTGCTGCCGCGCTATCGATCGTTCCTGGGCTCTGAAAAAGCCGTATTCGATCCGGCCGGCCGCACCGAGATTCTGACCATTGCGCCGACTCAGGCCCCGGTTTTTCAACGCCATTACCGAACCCCCAGGGAACGTTTCCATCCGCTGCCGCCCGGTATCGAGCGAGATCGGGCGGCACCCCCGAACCGGCAAGCCGAGCGTACCCGGATGCGTGAGGCATTGGGGCTTGCGGAGCCGGACCGGCTGCTGCTGTTCGTTGGCTCCGGGTTCATAATTAAAGGCCTGGAGCGGGTGCTTAGGGGCCTGAGCGCACTGCCACCGGAGCTGCTCAACCGAACAAGGCTGTTTGTGTTGGGCGACGACAAAACCAACCGCTTTGTGCGCATGGCCCGTCGGCTTGCGCTTGGCGAGCGGGTACATTTTCTCGGCGGCAGGAACGACGTGCCGGATTTCCTGCTGGCTGGCGACGGCCTCGTACTGCCCGCCCTTGACGAGACGGCGGGCATGGTCATCCTGGAGGCGATGATCGCCGGACTGCCCGCGCTGGTAACCGAGAATTGTGGCTATGCGAGCCATCTGCGAGAGGCGGGTGCGGGTCTGGTCACGCCGCTGCCCTTCCGCCAACAAACCTTCAACCGCCAATTGGTCGAACTGCTCAGTTCGCGGGAACGCAAACGCTGGTCGAAAAACGGCTTGGCCGTGGCGCACAACGAGAGCATCTACCAGATGGCGTCCAAAGCGGTGGACCTGCTTGAACGTTTCGCGCAAACGCCCATGCGGCCATCAAAGGCGGCTCGGAGGGCGGCATGGCAGCGAGTCGAGAAGCCCGCTGTCGATACACCGATGGCCGTTGCAACCAAACTTTTTGTAGGGCAAAACTTCGATGGGCCAAGCTCTCCCCAACAACTGTTGGCCTGGGCGGAGTCCGTCGAGGGCGAGGTTCATCGTCGGGCGCACGGGCGCCTAACCAAGCGGGTGCTACTGGACCGCAAAGCCTACTTCCTGAAATACCACTCGGGTGTCGGCTATTTGGAAATCCTGAAAAATGCCGGCCTGGGCAAGCGCCCCGTGCTCGGCGCCGACAACGAATTCCACGCCTGCCGATATCTGGAACGCCGCGGCATCGCCGCACCCCGCGTTGTCGCTTTCGCGGCCACCGGAAGCGATCCGGCAAGGCGGCGCTCGCTGATCCTGTGCGAGGAACTGACCGGGTTTGTCAGCTTGGAAACGATCATCGATCAGTGGCATACAAAAGCACCGCACCCGCAGATGCTGGGACGTTTGGTTGCTGGGGTGGCGCGATTCGTCCGGCAACTGCACAGTGCCGGTGTGGTACATCGGGATCTGTATATCTGCCACCTCTGGCTGCACACCGATGCCTGGGCGACGGGGGAAGTCCGCTTGGCGGTCATCGATCTGCACCGCGCGCGCCGGCTCGACCCGATACCGGACTACTGGCGCAAACGCGATCTCGCGGCCTTACTGTTTTCGATTCTCGACGCACCCCTGCATCGCCATGCCCGGCTACGTTTCCTGCGGATATATTCCGGTTGCCCGCTTCGCGAAGCGTTGACAACGCGAAGCACCTTCTGGCAATCGGTACATCGCCGGGCGTTACGGCTTTACCGCAAGGGCGCAGGAAAGGGCCTGAATTTGCGGGAACACCGAGTAAAATAATAGGCAATGCGTCAAACGAATAAGCAACTTGACGAACTATCCAGGCTAGTTGCTTTGGGCAGGAACCTTGCCCCGCCGGTCGAGGTCACATTGGTCGGGGGTCTCTGCACCCTTACCGCAATCGATCGCCTGCTGCCGGGCAAACGGCTGGCGGGCCGCTGCACCTACCAAGGACGCCAAGCCTTTATGAAGCTGTTTTTCGGGCGAGGTGCTAAGCGCGCCCGCAACCGCGACAAGATGGGTGTCGCGATTCTGCGTGATAGTGGCGTACATACCCCCGAATTATTGCTGGAAACAACCACCGCAGCGGCTGGCGGCTATGCGTTGCTTTTCGAGTATCTGGAAAACGCGAAACCGCTCGCCGGTAAGACCAGCGTTGCTGAGCTGTCCGAGCTCGTTCCCGCGGTGGCGGCGCTGGCCAGACTGAACGGCCAGGGTGCCTTGCATCGGGACCCGAATCTCGACAATTTCCTGATCGACGACGGGCGGCTGCACCTGGTGGACGGTGGCGCAATCCGACGCAAGCGTTCGGCATTGGGCGAAACCTCGAGCCTAAAGGCATTGGCCGCCTTGCTCGCCGAATTTCCCCCGGCCAACGACCACCGGACCCCGGCGCTTTTGGCTCGCTACGCCAGCGAGCGTGGTTGGCCGGAAACCGCATTGCCGAGCGGCTTGCGGCAAGCGTCCAATAGCGGCCGCGGCAAACGGCTGCATACTTATCTGGCCAGCGCGCGCCGCCGCCGCATACGCCGGTATCTGGCGAAGACAGAGCGAAATTGCACGGAATTTCACCGCGAGCGCAACTGGCGGCGGCTATGCCTCGCCAAACGCGACCATTGGAACGCCGCCCTTGCAGAATTCGCGCAGCACCCACAAGCTGGTCTCGCCAACGCGGAAATCATCAAAAACGGCTATTCCGCCACCGTTTATCGCCTTAAACTCGGAAACACAAGGGTCGTCGTCAAGCGATACAATCTGAAATCGGCTGGCCATCGCCTAAGGCGCTGGTTCAAGCATCGCGCACGCATCGCTTGGCGCAACGGCCACCGGCTCGCTTTCCTCGGCATACCCGGCGCACAACCCATCGCGCTCATCGAAAGGCGTTGGGGGCCACTGCGGGCGGAAGCTTGGGTGGTGATGCCCGATTGCGGTTCGCTGGATATCCACGAGGCGGTGCGGACGCGAGGTTGGAGCCATGCATTGCTGAGCGGTGTTGTGCGGATTTTCCAAGATCTGAAAACGGCTGGCCTCTATCACGGCGACACCAAGGCCAGCAATTTTCTGGTTGAAGGCGACGATGTTCGGCTAATCGACTACGACGGGCTGCGCGAGCACCCCGGCTCCAAACGGGATATCGCCCGGTTCCTGAAAAACTTCGACAACGAGGCCCAAGCCCATGCCACCCGAAAGTTTAACTCGGATGGGTTGCTTTAGGCGCCCGCAGGCATCGGCTTGACGGCCGGGGCACTGCTTTTATCGCGATGGTGATTCTGGGGCTTTCCGGTGCTTTGGGCCACGACCCGGCCGCCGCCCTGTTGGTGGACGGCGAAATCGTTGCGGCGGCGGAAGAAGAGCGGTTTGTACGCGACAAGCACGCCAAACGGCGGATGCCCGTCGAATCCGGGCGCTATTGCCTGTCGGCGGCGGGCATCAAGCCGCGGGAAGTGAATATCGTCGCTTTTCCCTACGCCCCGATTCCGCTGTCTTCCCCGGCACGCTGGCATTTCGCCCGCCGCCATTGGTATGCCCCCGATCGCGCGCTTGACGCACTCTTCAATGGCAACCGCCGTTACCGTCGCAACCGTCGGCGGGTGCATGAGGCCGGGCGCACACTGGGCATCGACTGGTCAAAAACCGAGTTCGCCGCCGTCGAGCATCATCTGGCGCATGCATCAAGCGCCTACCACCTCAGCGGATTCCAAGAAAAAACGGCCATTCTGGGTGTCGATGGCAAGGGCGAATACACCACCACCTTCTTCGGTTACGGCGAAAATGGGCGCATTCATCGGATCAAGGAATTCTACGACCCGGACAGCCTCAGCGGTGCTTACGGCGCCCTGACCGAATACCTGGGCTTCGAGATGCTCGACGGCGAATACAAGGTGATGGGCATGGCACCCTATGGCGATGCCGCACGGTTTGATTTCAGGCGACTGATAAGACGTCAAGGCAAGGGCTTTCGGGTCAACACCCGCTATGTAAACACCGTTGGGCTGCGGCGCTATAAAGAAGACGGGGTGGGTTTCCATTTCAGCCCCAAGTTGGTCGATTGGCTGGGGCCGCGCCGCCAAGCCGATGCCGCGGACGAACCCTACATCCACCATGCCGCCGCCATGCAGCAACTCTTCGAGCAACACTGCCTGAATCTGCTGGAGATCTGGCTCGGCGACATAGTGCGCGAAACCGGCAAGCTGGCCTTCGCGGGCGGCGGCGCTTTGAATGTCAAACTGAACCAGCGCATCGTCGCCCTGCCGCACGTCAAGGAATTGTTCGTACAGCCCGCAGCGGGCGATGCCGGCACGGCATTGGGCGCGGCCACCTTTGTCGCCGCGCAACGCGGCCAAAGGCCGAGCAAGATGACACAGGTCTTGCTTGGCCCCGCATTCAGCAATGCGGATTGCCTGAGGGCTCTGGAGCGGGTTTCCGACCGGGCGTTACACCGTAAACTCGACAATTTGCCGGACGAGGTGGCGGGGCTGCTGGCGGCTGGTCATCCGGTGGCCTGGTTTCAGGGCCGCATGGAATTTGGCCCCCGCGCCCTCGGTGCCCGCAGCATTCTGGGTTGCCCCAGCGTTTCCGGCATCGCCGATCGCATCAACGAGCAGATCAAGTTTCGCGAGCGCTGGCGACCCTTTTGCCCGAGTCTGTTGGATCGCCTGGCCGCGGAAATGATTGGCACCCGGCATCCGGCGCCCTTTATGACGATCACCTTTGATGTGGTGCCCGAGTGGCGTACACGGATTCCCGAAGTAGTACACGAGGATGGCACCGCACGGATTCAGGTGGTGGATGCGAACACCAACCCGCGCTACTACCGGCTGCTCGAAGTCATGGAACGCTTGACGGGTAACGGTGTCGTGCTCAATACATCGCTTAACCGGCGGGGGGAACCCATCGTCTGCACCCCGGACGACGCTCTGGACCTGTTTTTCGGATGCGGTCTCAAGTACCTTGCGCTACAGGACTTTCTTGTGACAAAGCGATGAGGTTAGTGCCGCTCTTTGCCCAAGCCAAAGAAGTCGTCAATGCCCAAACGAACGTTGGCATTGAAACCAACCCCCTGCAATAGGCTGAGGCTACGGCATGGCGACAATCAACCGGTTTGTTCAGATCTGCCCCCATGACGGGCCACCCTTCCTCGACCTCTGTAACGTCTACGCCAGGGCGGCCGATGTTTTGGGACTGGCGGCGACCACGGTATTTCTTGGCCGACCACAGATGGAACCCGCATCCACCGACCATCGTTACCTGAACCTATCCAACCTGCGCGCCACGCGCCGGATCGGTAGGCAGTTGCGCGATTTACTGCCCGACCTCGGCAACAGTCTCGTGCTTTGTCATCGATACCGGGCCTATTGGTTATTTGTTCGTTCCGGGCTGGCAGCGGGTCAAGTCGTTGCTTTGGCTCACGGACATGGCTCTTTCAATCGCCCGAGCCGGCGGCTGGGTCGCTTGCTTTTTGGCCGCGGCCCAATCTTGGCCGGTGTCTCGCCAACGGTCACAGAGGAACTGCGGAAGCTTTCCGGCACTGCTTTACACCTGCCGAATGCGCTTGATTTGACGGCCTACGAATGCCTGGACCGGGCCGGGGCGCGTCGTCAACTGGGGTTGCCGGCAGAGGGAGTCTGTATCGGCGTAATCGGGCGGCTGCATTACAAAAAGAATCCGGCGCTGGCGCTGGCGGCCGGCCGTTCGTTCATGGAACGGTACGGCCCCGCCCATCTGGGCTTCGTCGGCGAGGGTGCGTTGCGTCAAGACTTGCAGCGTGCGGCAACGGGGCTGCCCATCACCTTTACAGGGTTCGTCACCGAGCCAAGGCGCCTCATGCGAGCATTCGACGCGATACTGCTTACCCCAGGTACCCGAGCATTCCCCAAGTGGACGGCGAATATGGTGGCCTTGGAAGCCATGTCGGCGGCGGTGCCGGTGGTGGCGCCCAACCGCCGCGATGCGGTCAGCATTTTGGGCACATTGGGTTTCTACTTCGATGCCCCCAACCCCGAAGCCATCTCGGCGGCGCTGCATGAGGCCCTGGCCTCACCCAAGCCGTCAGCGGGGCCGCAGCGGGTTCAAGAAGAATTTTCCGTCATGGCGGTGGCTCGAAGACTCCAACGACTGTTGATTTGAGTTCGACAAATAGACCGACGTCATCCAACATAGAGGGGATTGGCACCGGCTGGCCGAGTCTTGAACCGGCGATGCAACCACAGGTATTGATCGGGGTGCTTGCGAATTTCCGTTTCAATGAGCCGATTGATCCGGATGGCGTCCTGGCGGTCGTCGCCGGTCGGGAATCCATCGAGTGGCGCACTAAAAGTGATGTGCCAGCGGCGCGCCTCGTAGTCGCGATACTGGCTCATCAGCACCACCGGCGAGCGGTTCAGCGCCGCAAAGCGGGCGGTGGCCGTAATCGTCGCCGCCTCAACACCGAAAAAAGGCGCGAACACGGAGTGTTTCGAGCCGTAGTCTTGATCGGCGGCGTACCAAACCGCTCGCCCGGATTGCAACGCCCGCGAGAGGGCGCGCGTATCGCCGCGTTCAATGACGCCCCGGTGATAGTGTCGCCGTCCGTTCAGTTGCAGCCATTCCAATACCGGATTCTTATTGTGCCGGTACATAACGTCGATGCGGCCAAGATCCGCAAGCAGGCGCGAAACAATATCCAGGCTGGCAAAGTGTGCGCCGAGCAATACAACACCCCGCCCCTGCGCCATGGCCGCGTGAAAGTACTCCACCCCCACAACCGAGATGCGCGCGCGCAGGTCACGCCCTGGATGCATCCAGGCAACACAGAGCTCCAACAGGCCCAGGGCCACGGCTTCAAAGACGCGACGCGCCATGGCGCTGCGTTCCCGCCCATCCAGTTCGGGAAAGCACAGGCGCAGATTGGTTGCCGTTATGCGCCGCCGTCGGCCGCCAAGGCGAAAGCCCAGACGGCCAAGATGCTTACCCAGCGGAAACAGCACAGCCAGCGGCAAACGGGCGACCAGCCAACCCACCGCCACCAAGCACCAACTCGGCCACAGGGTTATTGATGCCAAGTGCGGCGGCGGCTTGGGGGGGGACTTTGCCATGAATTAGGAAGTTATATATTTGATTCCCAGTACCACAACAAATTGTGACAAGCAGCTTTTACGAGCACAACCTCTAGTGTCCTGTCCCGCAAATAAGTGTGATTATTCGTGGCCGTTTCGGCCCCCGGCCGCGTTGCTCCTCCTTCTGTGGGGCCTGCCACAGGGCGTCGTCGCGCCTTGCCGGGAACCGAAACGGCCTAGCGCCTAAAACCCACTTATTTACGGGACAGGACACTAGTGGAAAATGGAGTTAAGTATATAAATCCTGTGAATTACTTGGGAGCCTGCCTATTTTACCAAGCCGCTTGTTGCAAGTGCCGGATACGCCGTGCTCAGCGGCGAGCGCTCCCGTGGGGCTTCCCTTGCGGCACCAGACACAAAAATTCGCGGCCATCCAACCCCGCCTTAAAAGACGTCTAGGAGCCTGCGCCGTAGAAACTTTTGGTGGGCCGCAGTTCTAAATATGACACAGAAAGGCCCAGCATATCCCACCTATGGAGCGTTACAGCTGTCATTATGGTCTTCGGATCCCACTTGAAAGTGCCCCGAGCCTCCTATGGCGCAAGCTCCTAGCTGTCGTGGCCCACAGAGTAAGTCTCGGTTTCAGGTCTATCGCGGCGGAATACTGCGGGGGAGCTTCGCGTCTGGCCGAGATCGACCGTCCTGACTGTTGGCGGGCGCCAGGAGCGTTTGCGGGGTCCGCCGCTACGGTTGCCGGCGGAATTGTCTGAATTCTGGGGGGGGGGGGGGGGGTAATTGATTTTGACATGGCTGAATGATCCCGGTTTTGCTCGGAGGTAGCTATCATAGCTCATTCGACTCGCAGTTTGCATCCGGACCTGCCGGCGAAGGCCAATCGGACCTCGCCATGGAACCATGACCGAGCGTTGTACAAAAGACGCAACGAGATCGAGCGGCTGTTCCGGCGGCTGAAGCGCTTCCGGCGCGTGAGCACCCGGTTCGACAAGCTCGATGTCGTCTTCACCTTCTTCATCCACTTCGCGCTTATCGTCGATGCACTCATATCCATGTAGTGTGAACAGGCCCTAGGAGCCTCTGCCTGCGGAGGACGCGCAATCGCCGCAGCGGCCGGTGATCTCGACCACGGACTTCTCAGGTTGAAATCCGTGTTGGTCGGTAACTTCATCCAGCAGTTTTTCAAGTGTTCCGGACTCCAGCTCATGGGCACGGCCGCAGGCGGAACAGAGTAGATACCGGCTTCCGTGCGCCTGCTCCGGATGATGGCAGGGAACATAGGAATGAATGGACTCCAAACGGTGGACAAGGCCGATCCGCATCAGGAAATCCAAGTGTCGGTAGACCGTCAGTGGCGCAATCTTCCGCTGCTGGCTCTGCTCCAGACGCGCAATGAGTTCATAGGCGGAGAGCGGGCGGCCACTGGCCACCAGTTCGGTGTAGGCGGATAACCGCGCCGGCGTCAAACGGCTCCCCGTTGCCGCACAACGCGCTTCGGCCAGCTTGCGCCAATCCGCGACCCGGCTGGGTTTCCTCGTTAAGCCCTTATCCAATTTGGCGCGTCTTCCGGCTTCGGTTCGCACGGATTGCTATCCCGATAGAGGCGGTTTCTTGCGAGATTCCACCCGTTTTAAGCACTCACCAGCCGTTTCCACGGCACAACGACGATGCCGCACCCAGCGCCGCAAATGGGCGTAGCTGAGCAGCACGGCGCCGACGACGGTAATCGGTTCCTCGTAAGCCGATACAGCCTCGATAAAGGCACCGAGCAAGAGCAGGCCGAGGCCAACCAATGCCGGCAAGCGGAAAGACCAGCTGCGCTCGACGGGCAGCGCTTTGCAAGCCAGCCAAAGTGTCGCGGGCGCGGCCAGCAACACCAGCGACTGATGCACCAAGGGATTATTGAAGGATAGCGCCGCGACCGGCAGGAGCGCCGCAGTCAGCGGCAGGGCAAAACAATGGACTAGGCAAAGTGCGCAAACTCCCGCTGCGAAGAGGTCCAAGTGGGTACCGGCGCCTGCGGTATGCTCATCCGATTGACTGTCGCGGCCGGCTCGCCAAGTCAGATCGCCCGATTGTTCGCGCACAACGGACGCATCGGTTGCCGCTATCGGTTTTATTGCCAAGGGGGGTCTCGCAGCCAGAAAAAGTTATGTTATAGCGTAACTTGCAGAGCGCGCAACGGTATTTTTCGGGCGGGCGTTTATGCGGGTGCCTAGGAGCCACTCATTTTAGTGGGGGCACCGGGTGTCGGAATCACGGACACGGGCATATGCTCGGGTTCCAAGCCCAGATTGATAAGCACCTTGGACATGCCCACGAACAAGCCAACGCCCAAAGCCAACTCGACAATTTCGGCCTCGCTGAAGTTGGCTTTAAGCGCATCCTGAACCGTCTTGTCGGGAGGCCGGGGAACGCCGATCAGGGCGTCGGTAAGCTTGAGGGCGGCAACCTCCGATGGCGAGAATCGCGCTTCGTAATCGTCTTCAATCTGCGCGACCTTGGTCTCCTCCAGCCCCGCCGCACGGGCGGAGTCGAAACGTACTTGACGTCAGTAGCCGCAATCGGTGATGCGGGCATTGCGAATGCGGGTCATTTCCTTGATCGCCGGGTCAACGGCACCGTTCTGCCAGAACTCGGCGTAGAGTTCGGCGAACCGCCCCCCAAGCATGGGCACATGGGCAAGTACCGTTGCGAAATCGGGCGGTTGGCCGGGGATGGCCGAGCGGATTCTAGGGTTTTTGGACATCGCGGATTCCTTATGTCAAGCCCGGTCAATCATTCGAGATCAAAAACCCGTTGCCACCGACAGCCAACATCAAAGAACGACAGTGCTATAAGCAAAGCGACCGCGCCCGGCGCCCCGAAGGCCCGTTCGGCTCCGGCCACCTCGGCATCGCTAATCTCGTGGTGCTGATAGGGAATCTTCTCGGCAAGCGCCAGCGCAATCCGTTCCGCTTCGTTAAAGGGCGCCGAACTTCCCTTCGCCAACGCACGCAACTCCTCAGCGGAAAGCGCAACCCGAGTATCGCGCACGCGCCGCTCCTGTTCGCAACCCTGTATGGCCGCAATGCGCTGACGGCAGATCTCAAGCACCCGCTCGGGTACCGGGCCCTCTTCCCAAATCGCACCATAAAACGCCTTGTAACGCACCAACAATTCCGGGCGAGCAGCGAAGAGTTCCTCCATCGGCGCACCCGCCGGTGCAACGCCTTCAATCCAACTCATTTTCACCAACCCTTGGCTCGGTGCTTGGATTCGGCATCCTAACCATAGGGTTGGCTGGATGTCATCCGCAAGGGAACCGGCGCAGGCCCAATCTTTGCCGGGCATCGGGTGCTGTTCCGTGCGTCGGCCGGTCAGAGCGGGGGCATGTCGGATATCGATTCGTTCAAGGTGAAGAATCGATTCTTTGCCCGATCGAAAAGTTTGAGTTCGTCGGCGAGTATTTCGGCGGCCACCGCAGCTTCCGCCAAGCGTTTGCCGACAGCCACATAGGTTTCGTGGTCGGGATACCAGATTTCCATGATGACATCGAAGTCCCCATCGGCGCCGAAGGTCGCGGTGGCCGGGTCGGATCTCGCATCCAGAAATCGGCGCATGTATTTGACCGCGTAGCCGCCGAGATACTTTTCCCCGATGACGCGGTGGGTGGATTCGTAGTAGGCACGAAATTCCTCGGTGGACATTCCCGGCCGCCGCTTCAGTAAGCCAACCGTTTTAATCATGGTGCGCTTCCTAGATTAACTGCCCTATTGCCAGGCTTGACCGACGACACCCGCCGCTGCGCCGCCGCCGACCAAGCGCTCGACATGTCGGCGGTCGGCGGCCAGCGCCCCGAGCAGGGCCGCGACTCCCCAACGACCGTGCGCACACCACTATGAAAGCCAAACTCCTTTTCCCGATCGAAACTCGGCACCCACACTAACAGACCGCACAACCCAATCACACAGCCACCAAACAAGCGCCGATCGGGTTAGGCTTCGGTATCAAACCCGCCCTCGAACCGGAACCAAGGCGCCGTGGATGTCAGTCGCCGCATCGGAGGCGAGAAAGCAGATCACTTTGGCGAGGCTTCCCGGTGCCACCCAGGCGCCGTGGTCGGCGTTCGGCATGTCCGCCCGATTGCGCGGCGTGTCGATCAGGCTCGGCAACACGGCGTTGACGTTGACCCCCTGCCCGCGCACCTCTTCGGATGCGGCTTCGGTCAGCCGCATCACCACCGACTTGGCCGCCGTATAAGCGCCCATGGACGCCAAGCCCTGCAAGGCGCCCAAGGCACCGACATTGACCACGCTGCCCCGACCCCGCGCCGTCAATCTCGGCAGGGTGGCGCTAAGCATGTTACGCAGCGTGGTGACGTTGATGTCGAACAGAGCGTGCCAGTGGGCGTTCGTGATTTCAGATACCTTCGGCCCCATATCGAAGCCGCCTGCGATGTTGCAGACGACGTCGAACTCGCCGACGCCCGCAATCGCCTGGGCCACGGCATCGGCATCGGTGAGATCCAGTTCGAGACGCGCACCGGCACCATCGGCGAACCCGGCCGCCACATCGATCAGGACCGTTTGCGCCCCCTGGGCTTCGCATTCCTCGACCACCGCCGCCCCCAAGACGCCCGCGGCACCGGTGACAATGGCCGTTTTGCCCGCCAAGTTCACAAGCTTGCTCCATAAGTTGCCAAACCACGGTATCTTAACCTTGGCTCAGCTTTCGAACCTAGGAGCCTAAGCCGGTACAGGGGCATTAGGGCTTTGCGCTAACATGTCGAAGTTGAGACGTCAAAAAATAGAGGGGCGATCCGCCGCCACCCAGTAAAGCACCACGGTGAGTTCGATCAAACATCCAATCATCCTGGTCTCGGCGCTAGTGCTCGCCGGTTGCGCCAACGAGCCGCGCCCGCCCTTGCTCGGGGCGGCATTGCCCGATACCTGGTATCAGCCGGGCGAGGGTGAGGTGCTCAAGGCTTGGCTGCCGACCTTCAACGACCCCTATCTTGCCGAACTGGTGCAACGCGCTATCGCCGACAACCACGGGTTGGGGCAGCAGCGGGCATTGGTGGAAAACGCCCGGCAGCGGGCGCGACTAGCACGGGCGGCCCGGCTACCGAGCCTGAACCTGGGATTGTCCCGCCAGCGTCAGCGGGCGTTGCCGTCGATGCCGATTGACGATCAATTCGCTCTAAGCGCCGTGCTGAACGCGCCCCTTGATCTTTGGGGCAGCCTCCGGGACGGCGAACGCCAAGCCATGCTCGAATTGGCCGTGGCGGAAGCCCGTTATCGCGCCGCCGAGCAAAACCTCGCGGCGGCCGTGGTCAGCGCCCACTACGATGCCGCTGCCGCCCTACAACTCCAGGAATTACTCAACCAGCGTCTTGCCAACCTGGCGCAATCGCTGGATGTTATCGAGAATGGTTATCGTAGCGGCCTAAACGATGCCCTGGACGTCTATCTGGCGCGCAACACCCTTGAACAGGAAAAGGCCAATGTGGCAAACCAGCGCCAAGAGCGAATGCGGGCGGTTGCCAATCTGGAACTGCTGCTCGCCGACTATCCGGCCGGGCGTTTCGCCGCCAGCGAGCGGCTGCCGCACATGGTCGCTCCAATCGGCGTTGGCATACCCGCCGAATTACTGCGCCGCCGTCCGGACATTCAACAAGCCTGGCTCGAACTCTTGGCGGCGGATGCGGGTCTTGCCGTGGCACACAAAAATCGTTTTCCCGCCTTGAGCCTGACAGCCAACGCCCGAGACAGCCAAGGCCACCTGGGCGATCTATTGAACGGCGGCGCACTGGCTTGGACAATCGCCGCCAGCCTTGCGCAGCCCCTGTTTCAAGGGGGACGCCTCGATGCCTTGCACGAACAGGCTAGACTGCGCATCACGCGATTGGAACAGCGCTATCTCGATACCGTCTACCGGGCCATCGCCCAGGTGGAAACGGAACTTAGCCGCACACGCCATCTTGCCGACCAGCACGAGGCCATCCACGAGGCCCAAGCCAATGCCGAGGCCGCTCAGGACTTGGCGTTCGATCTTTACCAACGCGGGCTGGCCAGCTACATCACCGTGCTGGAATCACAACGGCGCGCCTTTGATGCGCAATCATCGCTGATTCGCCTGCGCAATCAGCTTTTGCAGAACCGGGTGGCGTTATTGTTGGCGCTCGGTGGGGATTTTTAAGCCATGCTGCTGCGCTTCGTCACGCCGCTGCTCATTCTGGCGCTGCTGCTCGGCGGCGGTTTTCTCGTGCTCAGCAATCCACCCGAATTGCAGCGCACCGGCCCACCGGACGGCCCGCAGATCATCGTGGAAACGGTAACCCTCAGGCCGCGAGACTATCGGGTAACAATTGCCAGCTACGGCACGGTGCAGCCGCGTACCCAAAGTGTGCTGGTGGCGCAGGTGAGCGGTCAGATCGTCGCCATAGCCGCGGGCTTTCGTCCCGGCGGATTCTTCGCCGAGGGGGACCTGCTGGTAACCATCGATCCGCGCGACTACGAGGCGGATGTGAAAATTGCCGAAGCGGCACTGATGGACGCCCTGCAGGCCGAGGCCCAGGAATCCGCACGCTCGGAGCAAGCGCTGTTCGACTGGCGCCGCATCGACAACTCCGGCGAATCGCCGTCGGATTTGGTGTTACGCAAACCGCAGTTACAGGCTGCCCAGGCACGGGTGATCTCGTCCCGCTCGGCACTCGCCAAGACGAAGCTGGCATTGGCAAGAACCCGGGTGCGGGCGCCTTTCAACGGGCGCGTACTAGCTCAGCTCGCCGACCGTGGCCAAGTCGTCGGCGTGGGCACGGCATTGGCCGAGATCTACGCGACCGACTATGTGGAAATACGGCTGCCGCTGCGTAACGGCGACCTGGCCTTCATCGATCTACCCGAATCCGGCCCGGTGCGGAAACTGCCGGTGAAAATCCAATCCGAACTCGGTACCGCCAATATTTGGCAAGGCCGAATCGTGCGCACGGAGGGGGCCATTGACGAAACAGCCCGACAACTGCATGTGGTGGCCCAAATCCACGATCCTTTCGCGACGGGGCGGCCCAGTAGCGGCGGGCAACGTCCGTTGAAGATCGGCGAATACGTTACCGCTGAAATTGTCGGTAAACGCCTGGCCGATGCACTGGTCATCCCCAGTGCAGCGATCTATCAAAACTCCTACGTCTATGTCGTCGAAAATGACGAACTGCGGCGGCGACCCATCGAGATTGCCTGGCAGAACGGGGTGGACGCGCTGCTTGCCACCGGCCTAGCGGCGGGCGATGCCCTGGTTATCACGCCGTTGGGACAGGTCACGTCCGGAACGCCGGTGCGCGTTGTCGGCGGCAGTGCTCGCGACCGGGGTCAAGGCGACCAGAGCCAACAGATTCCGAGGGCCATCCGGTGATCGCCTGGTTTGCGCGCAACAACGTCGCCGCCAATCTGCTGATGGTGACCGTGCTGCTGGTGGGCGGCTACTCACTGCTTTACGAGACCGCGGTTGAAGTCTTTCCGGCGTTCGAGCCGGACAGCATTTCAGTGAGTGTGCGGTTGCGCGGGGCAACACCGGAGGACGCGGAGCTGGGCGTGGCGGTACGCATCGAACAGGCCCTAGAGGGCCTGGACGGCATCGACAAGATAACCAGCACCTCCGTGGAAGGTTCGGCCACCGTATCCATTGAAGTCGATGACGGCCAGGATCCGCGGGTCATACTCGACGAGGTCAAAAGCCGGGTAGATGCCATCGACACCTTCCCGGCGAACGCGCGCAAACCGGTGATCCGGCTCGCCCAATACAGCTTCGACGTCATCACCGTGGTGGTGTCCGGCCCCTACCCCGAGGAGGAAATCCGCCTGTACGCCGAGCGCGTGCGCGACGACCTGCTGCGCGAGGACGGCATTTCCCAGGTCGCCCTGGATGCCGTGCGGCGCTACGAGATCGCCATCGAAGCATCCCAGGACCGGCTGCGCCAATTCGATCTGACCTTGGAGCAGATTGCGGCCGCCATCAGGGATAGTTCCATCGATCTCTCCGCCGGCAATATCCGTACCCAAAGCGGTGATGTGCTGATTCGCTCCAAAGGGCAGGCTTACCGCCGCTCGGATTTCGACTCGATCGTCGTCAAAACCAACGCCGATGGCTCCATCGTGCGCGTCGCGGATGTCGCCAGGGTACAGGACGGCTTCCAGGAAGACACCGTTAAGACGGCCTTTGACGGCCATGCCGCGGCACTCATCGACGTACAACGGGTTGGCGACGAAAGTGCGCTCAATATCTCGGAAAAGGTACACAACTACATCGCGCAGCGGCAACAATCGCTGCCCTCGGGCATGAGCCTGAGCTACTGGGACGACAATGCCCAGCAACTCAGGAATCGGTTGGGGGTGCTGGGCAAGAGCGCATTCCAAGGCGCCATTTTGGTGATTGCGTTGCTGACACTGTTCTTGCGGCCGAAGATCGCCCTCTGGGTGTTCATCGGTATTCCGATCAGTTTCCTCGGCGCATTTTCGGCTATGGCGGCAATGGGCGTCAGCCTGAACCTGCTGAGCGCGTTCGGTTTCATCGTTGTGCTGGGCATCGTGGTCGATGACGCCATCGTCACCGGCGAAAGCGTCTACCAACGCTTGCAAGCCGGCCACTCGGGACTGGACGCCTCCGTCAAGGGCACACTGGATGTTGCTGTGCCCGTCACCTTCGGCGTACTCACCACCATGGTGGCCTTTGCGCCCCTGGCCTTCATGGAGGGGCGTTTCGGCAGCATAGCGGCACCCATCGCCGCCGTGGTGGTGAGTGTGCTGCTGTTCTCGCTGGTGGAGTCAAAACTGGTTTTGCCGGCGCACCTCAAGGGCATGGGCGGCAAAAACGAAACGCCGCACAGAAACCGCTTCGTTGCCTGGCAGCGCCGCTTCGCCGACGGTTTTGAAGAACGCATATTGCGCCACTATCGCCCCGCACTTGATTTCCTAACCCGCCATCGCTACGCCACACTGGCTGCTTTCATCGGCGTGCTCTTTTTGATGATCGCGCTCATCACGAGCGGCTGGACACGATTCACATTCATACCACGCATCGAGGGCGAAACCATATCGGCCAACCTGACCATGCCCACGGGCACGCAGTTCGCCGTCACGGACCGCCATGTGGCCAAGATGTTCGAGGCGGCACAGCAGATACGGGCGCACTACACCGACACGGCAACCGGCGAGAGCATCGTGCGCCATGTGTTATCGAGTACCGGTTCCCGCCGCTTTTCCCTGGGTGCCCAATATGGCCGCGTGGAGATCGAACTGGTGCCGCCCGAGCAGCGCTCCATCAACATACGCACCGGTGCGATCGCCGACGAGTGGCGGCGGCTGATTGGCGCGGTACCGGGTGCCGAGTCGCTCAGCTTCCGTACCGACCTCTTTCGCGCCGGCGACCCCATCGACGTGCAATTGAGCGGCCGGTCTCTGGAAACTCTGGGCGCGGTGGCGGACGATGTGAAAGCGCATCTGGCGACCTACCCCACCGTTTACGAAATCGCCGACACGCTCTCCGATGGCAAGCAGGAATTGCGCATCGAGCTGAAACCCCAGGGGCATGTCCTTGGTTTGACGCGCAACGACGTGGCGGGCCAGGTCAGCCAAGCCTTCAAGGGTTTCCTAGTGCAACGTGTGCAGCGCGGGCGCGATGAAATCGACGTGCTGGTGCGCCTACCCCCGGCGGAACGCGCGGATGTGGCGACGCTCGATGAACTCTTGATAACCACGCCCGCCGGTCGCCAAATACCACTCGCGCACGTGGCATCCCTGACTCCGGGCCGCTCACCGTTGCGAATCCGGCGTATCGACGGTTACCGCACCGTTAACGTCACCGCCGAGGTCGAGAAGGCCGATACCAATATGACGGTGCTGGACAATCAGTTGCGCGGCCATCTCGACGAGTTGATGAACCAATATCCGGGCATCGACTATGTGATGGAAGGCGAAGCGCGCGAGCAGCGCGAGTCGTTCGGCAGCCTGCAAACCGGCGTACTGATCGTGCTGTTCGTTATTTATTGCATGCTGGCGTTGCCGCTGAAGTCCTACACCAGGCCGTTGGTGGTCATGTCGGTGATTCCGTTTGGGCTGATCGGCGCGGTGGCCGGGCACTGGCTCATGGGTTACAACCTCGCCATGGTGAGCATCATGGGATTGTTGGCATTAACCGGCGTGGTGGTAAACGACAGCTTGGTACTGGTACACGCCGTGGAACGGCAGCGTCAGCTGGGCCATGGCCTGAAGGAGGCGGTGCTCAACGCCGGCGTCATCCGCTTCCGCCCAATCCTGCTGACCTCGCTGACCACCTTTTTTGGTTTGACGCCACTGCTGATGGAAAAATCCACCACGGCGCAGTTCCTGATTCCGATGGCGATCTCGCTGGGTTTCGGGATGCTGTTCGCCACCGCCATTACGCTGATTTTGGTGCCATCCAACATCCTTATCGGCGACGACCTCGCATGCCTCGCCCGCCGGCTCTTGCCTAAAAGGCGCGGCGGCGCTGGCATCTCTCCATGCTGAGCCTGCGTTTTCCGACCAGCTTGGCCGATTGCTTGCAAATCATGCCACACTTGGCCAGATCGTTCCGATTCCCGTTCTTTCCGAGGTAAGCGCAATGGGAAAAGAGTTTACCCCCTACGCACCGAAGGTGCACTTCCTGCCAGCACCCGCCACCGCTTGATGGGACGGAAAACCCCGTGACTACAGGGCCTTACGGCCCGTCGCGTCCCGCGCCGCCGCGCAGCTTCCCCGACGAAACGCCGCCGCGGCTGCTTCCTGCATTACCGGCCAGCCGCGCGGCCCGTCGACAACATCGAGTATCAATGGAACCGCATCCGCGCCGAGGCGAGTCTGCCCGGCCTGCGGCTGCACGACCTGCGGCATAGCTGGGCGTCCACCGCCGCCATGAACGGCGTGGACATGGTGACCATCGCCAAGCTGCTCGGCCATGCGTTGGTCGAGACCACCGAGCGATACGTCCATCTGTCCGACCGGTCTGTTGCCGACGCCGCCGACCGGGTATCGAACCGTATTGGTGCGGCCCCGGCCGGAAGGGAGGAAGGCGGTGGGCGCGCATCCAGCGCCGCCCGTCCGGCCCAGGCCGGACCTGAGAACCAGACCAAGGGAGCCATCGGTTATGTCCGCATTTGACCTCACCCCGCGCCTTGCCCGCGAGGCCAAGTCCAACGGCAAGGACACCATCCTGTTCGACAAGGCGCTGCCCGGCTTCGGGCTCCGCATCCATCCGTCGGGCCGCAAGGTCTGGATCGTACAGGCCCGCATCGAGGTACGGAGCCGCCGCATCGTCATCGGACGGCACGGCGAGATCGAGCTTGCCGAGGCCCGCCGCCGCGCCCGCGACATGCTTGCGCGCATCCGCGCGGGCGACATCTTTGTCCGTTATTCCGTGTACGCGGGATGCTTCCTTGGGTATCCGACATTGTGGGTTGACTACAGCGTTCATGGTCTTGCCATTCAGGCTATTGGGGTTTTCCCGTAGATCTCTGAAATTTGCATGTATAAGCGCGACAGAAACAATTCTGTCTGTCTTCGGATCAAGGCCCGTTGTTTCAACATCAACCACAACCGCTTAGTCAAATCCGGTAAGCATTGTCATTTGTGTCTGGTCCTAATGTGAAGTGCTGTCGGTCGATTGATTTTGCAGAGGAGTGAATGTCTCTTGTCAGGATGGGGGAGACTGTGCAGCAATGTCCATGAGTTCGGAAAAGTCCCTTTCCGAGAGTATTTGAATTTCGGAACCCTTCGAAATCAAGGCTTCTACCTTCCGATGTTTGCTGCTTTTTTCGTAGCCATTTAGCTTATTGCCATCCTGAATACCCACGACAAGCATCGTAACTTTTTTGCTGGCGTTGTTTACCACGTCGCATCCCGCGGTCGCGGCCATGTCTGCTGCTTGCCTTCGTGGAAGGCTAAGCGCGCCTGTGAATAGAATCGTTTCTCCGTATAGGGCTCCTTCCAAATTTCCTTCTCGCTTAACTGATGCTGCTGCACTGGAGGACGACGCGGATGACGAAGGGAATATTGGACGCTCAACCCGACGCAACCAACCCTCAATGTCGGTCTCCGTCGAATTGCAAGCGTGGAGGACTATCTCGGCAGCGGCCCTAGCATCTTCAAGCGCGTCGTGATGGGTGAATGAGATGCCGAGGTCTTTGGCAATGTTCTTGAGACCGTAACCGCTTCGACCGTAACTCTCAGGCCAAGCCCGACGGGCGATCTTGGCACTGTCGAGCCAAGTGACCTGGAGTTGCTCAAGGTCGTACCTCGTCATCGCCCGTTCAAATGCAACTCGATCAAACGAGGTGTGGCTGACTAAGACGGTTTCGCGCAGCCGAACGCGCAATTCGTCACGAACGTCGGAAAGGGTAGGACTATGGCTCACGGTGCTTTCGTCGATTCCATGAAGCGAAATATTCCATGGATCGAACCAGTCCTCTGGGTTCACCAAGGTTTGCCACTGATCTTCGATTTGGCCGTCCCGAATGTGCACGATGCCGATTTGGCAGATACTCGCCCGATCAGCGTTGGCGGTTTCTACGTCAATGGAGTTGAACGTCACCATGCGCGCGTATTTCCTCTATCTCAAGCAAACGACCGGTTCGATTTTGTCACCCGACGTGCGTAGGTCAATGCCGGCTGGCTCAGCCTACCGGCCCACAGACGATCAAGAGGTCGGATCATGCATGCAGCGCGCCCGTGCGCCGTTCGGCGGCGATCCTCTCCCGGCGCGCCTGCGCAAGCTCGTAGCTCGCCTGCATGCGCATCCAGTGTTCGGCAGTGCCCCAGCCGACATCCTCCAGCGCCAACGCCATGTTCGCCGACACCCCCGCCTTGCCGTTCAGCAGGCGCGACAGCGTTCCGCGCTCGCACCCGAGACGCGCCGCCGTCTCGGTCACGTTCCAGCCCACATCGTCCATGCTTTCGCGGATGAGTTCGCCCAGGTGCGGCGGGTTGCGCATCGGGCCGACGCGATCGCTCGCAATGTCGTTCATGGTCAGTGCTCCCATTCGGTCAGTGGTAGTCGATCAGGTCCACGTCCACGGCCTCGCCGTCTTCGAAGCGGAACACCACGCGCCAGTTGCCGGAGACGCGGACGCTCCACTGGCCCGCGCGGTCGCCCTTGAGGGGATGCAGCCGGAAGCCTGGCGCGTCGGCGCTGCCCGGATGCGTCGCCTCTTGCAGCCGGAACAGGATACGCCGAAGCCACCACCGAAAATTCCGCAACTCGTTGCGTCCATGCCTACAGAGCGCGTGCTGCATTGCCTAGAAGCTACCGCACGGGCGCTATTCTATTGGTCGATGGCTCGCTCCGGCTACTGGCTCACTCAATACCTGACGATCTCTTCAGTCATTCGCCAAGCACCAGCAGGGTATGTGCGCGCGTATGTACATTCCGAAACCGACGATAGTGACATTACTTACTTCGTTTACTACAACCTACAGGTCATGCGAGAAGCGGTCAGCAATCTGCACTCGTATCTCGCCAGCAAGAGCCGAGATATGGAGAGGCTCTGGAACGTTCTGAGCACAGCCGACTCTAAGCTTTTCTTGAATCACCGTCAGGTTGCGCTACTCGGACACTTGCTCAAGAACCCAGATCAGGCGTATGCGATTGCAAGTCACCAAAGATCCCACAATGTCACCTATCAGACGGCGAGAACCGATCTTATCGGGCTCACCGAAAGCGGGTTCTTGCAAGCGAGCAAGCGCGGAAGAAAACTCGTCTACCGAAAGAGTTCGGAATTTGAATCGAAATTAGAATCAATTGAACGCGGGGTAGCACAGTAATCCGTGAAATCTCGAATAATGACTTCGAGATTTCACGGACGAAGGGGCTGAAGAACTACCGATTCAAAGGAATTCCTCAAGTACCTTCACAAGCCGTTCAAGAGACACGGCCTCGGAAGTCTCGGCATGACCCAATCCGCGCGTGAGCACAAACCGCCGCCGCCCTTCCCTAGTCTTCTCCTCACTCCAGCGCGTATTGCCACCCAAGGGTGAGCACTTGATCGGTTTCCAGCTGGGGCCCATCCAGGTTGCGGTACAGCGGCAGCCCAAACTCGATACCGAGCCGGTGCCCGCCGAGCAGGACATTAAGGCCGGCGATGGCCTCAAGACGCCTGCCGGCGCGCCGATGCGGATCGACCGTCGGCACCATCGCCGCCGCCAACGGGCCGACGAATCTGGGGTCGGCGCCACGGATGTTGCCCCAGGCGCTGTATCGGGCGCGCAGAGACAGGGATATTTCCGGCCGCGGCAGCCAAGCCCCCCAAGCCGTCGCCTCAAAGCGATCGCCGAGCCGATAATCGTGCTCGTTGTCGTGCAACCGAACCAGGCCGCGCAATTGGGTGCCGAAGGAACCGCCGGGGAGTTGCCGATTCCAGGTAGCCGAGGCCACCGCCGACCAGGAACCGGAGCCGATTTGCATAGGATAGGGCAACACCGTCTCGCCCATCGGCGTAACATCTCTGTGGCTGGTTTTCCCGGTCGGGGCGAGGATGCCGACGCTGGCGGTGCCGTTGCCGATCATCGGCAATAACGCCGACAGACCCAGGTCGCCAAAGCCGTTTGAGGCGGTCTCGAATTGCCCGCCCATGGCGGTTACATGATCCATTGCCATTTCGGAGTAGACGGGCACCATCGCCATCAGGGTGAGCGAGTCCGAAGGCGCGTACATGGCACCGAGCATGTGCATGGTCATCGTCATCTTTTCCGGGGCGATTCGGTAGGCACCGCTGCCGTTGCGCAAAACCTGACTGAGCGACAGGCCGCTGCTGCCGTCGCGGTTGCCTGCCATGGTCATCAGCATGGCGCGGTAGGAGAACATCCATTCGCCTTTGTTATGTCGGTGGTCGGCCATCACGCCAATGGGGGCGTGGTCGTCCGCTCGGTGGATGTCGGTTATGCCCTGCACGGGCAACAGCATGCAGGCGACCAGGGCCGCGCACGTCAATCTATTCACTTGGCACTCCTGTAAGTGTGGTCTTAAGTTGTCGAGAACGGTGCCGTGCCCACGATGGCCGCTGTGGTCTTCGGGGAAAACCGCATTGAGTGGGCCAGGGAGGATACCGCCGAAGACGATGGCCGCCAAGGTTGGGCAAAAATTGCGCCGGTGGTGCGGGTTGCAGCCGCATCATGGACTCAGGCTATACAGTGAGTGGGACAAACGCGCTGCACAAAGGCGGTCGCAAAAACCATCATTGGAGTCTGTACGCTGATCGGTGTTGTTTGGCAAACTGTGCGCACCAGACGGGCGCGGTGCCTAAGCGGATTGCCGCTATAGGGGTCGGCGGCGCTTTGCATCCATTGCGGCCCGCGGGAAATGAATCAATAGGGAACCAAACGGGGGTTGGGCCACAGCATGGATCTCACTGCGCATTGGGTCGGCATCGCCTGTATTGTCGTCTTTGTCCTCTCGTATTCCCTCGTCATAGCCGAAGAGTTCACGCATTTGCGTAAATCGGTACCGGTCATGCTCGGTGCCGGGATTATTTGGACACTGATCGCGGCGGAGTACGCCGGTGGTGAAATGACCCACGCATCCGAGGAAGCGGTGCGACACTTCCTCATTGAATTCGGCGAGTTATTCCTGTTTCTCCTGTGCGCCATGACCTACGTTAACGCCATGACCGAGCGGCGGGTGTTCGACGCCTTACGCTCCTGGCTGGTGCGACGCGGGTTCAACTTCCGGCAGCTGTTTTGGATTACCGGTGTCCTGAGCTTTTTCCTGTCTCCCATCATCGACAATCTCACCACCGCGCTCGTCATGTGTGCCGTGGTCATGGCGGTGGGCCGCGACAATCCGCGCTTTATCGGCACGGGTTGCGTGAACATAGTGGTAGCGGCCAATGCGGGCGGCGCGTTCAGCCCCTTCGGCGACATCACGACCCTGATGGTGTGGCAGCGGGGCATCCTCGATTTTTGGACCTTCTTCGCGCTGTTCGTGCCCTCGGTGGTCAACTACATTATTCCCGCCGTTATCATGTCGTTGTTCGTCGAGAACCTGAAGCCGGAGGTGGACGACGAGGTCGTGGTCATGCGGCGCGGCGCCAAGCGCATCATGTTCCTGTTTGGATGCACGATCGCGACCGCCGTATCCTTCCACAATTTCCTGCACCTGCCGCCGTTTCTCGGCATGATGACCGGATTGGCCTACTTGAAAATCTTCGGCCATTATCTGGCCAAGACCAACCCTACTGCCGCCGCCAACCCGAAAGGCGATCAGGCGGGCGACGTTCAACCCTTCAACAGCTTTCGCGAGGTGGCCCGTGCCGAGTGGGATACGCTGCTCTTCTTCTTTGGCGTCATCATGTGTGTCGGTGGTTTGGGGTTCGTCGGCTACCTCGAATTGGTTTCCCAGTACATGTACGGCGAACTTGGGCCCACCTTTGCCAACGCCATGGTGGGCATTCTCTCCGCTATCGTGGACAACATCCCGGTCATGGTGGCGGTGCTGCAAATGAACCCGGCGATGGATGTTACCCAGTGGCTGCTCGTCACCCTCACCGCCGGTGTTGGTGGCAGCATGCTATCGATTGGTTCGGCGGCGGGTGTTGCGCTGATGGGGCAGGCCCGGGGTTTTTACACCTTCTTCGGCCATCTGAAGTGGGCATTGGTTATTGCGCTGGGTTATTTCGCCAGCATCTGGGTGCATCTGATGTGGAATGCGCATTACGATGGAATAATGCCCTAAGCCGCTTTCCTACAGCGCAGGCGCCTGGAATACGGCACTTTTGCGGAAACGGATGGCATGGATACACGCAACGGGTTTGTCGGCAGCATCGGTAATACGCCGCTCATACGCATTCGGGGTCTAAGCGAGGCCACCGGCTGCGACATTCTTGGCAAGGCGGAGTTCCTGAATCCGGGCGGTTCGGTCAAGGATCGTGCGGCCCTTTGGATGATTCGGGAACACGAAAAGAGCGGTGCCCTGAAACCCGGCGGCACCGTCGTTGAGGGAACCGCCGGCAACACCGGTATCGGGCTGGCTCACGTTTGCAACGAGCGCGGCTACCCCTGCGTCATCTATATGCCGGACAACCAGTCGCCGGAGAAGGTGGCGATTCTCAAGACGCTTGGCGCACAGGTGCGCGTTGTGCCGACGTTGCCGTACAAAGACCCGATGAACTACCAGAAACAGGCGGGACGCTACGCCGCATCCCTCGAAAATGCGGTTTGGGCAAATCAGTTCGATAATGTGGCGAATCGGCTTGCACATTATGAATCCACGGGCCCGGAAATCTGGACGCAGACCGGCGGCGAGATCGATGTTTTTACCTGCTCGGTCGGCACCGGCGGCACCCTGGCGGGCGTTTCGCGCTTCCTCAAGGAACAAAACCACAACACGCGAATCGTACTCGCCGACCCCCACGGCAGCGCCCTGCACAACTGGGTAACAACCGGCGAAGCGGTGATGACACCGGGGCCGTCCATTACCGAAGGCATCGGCAACAGCCGTGTTACCGATAACTTGGCGGGCACCGAGATTGACGATGCCGTGCAGATTTCCGATCGACGCATGGTGGCAATGGTTTACAAACTGCTGCGCGAAGAGGGCTGGTTCTTCGGTTCGAGCACCGCAATCAACCTATGCGCGGCGGTCGAGATTGCCAAGTCGCTTGGCCCGGGCCATCGGCTGGTCACCGTGCTCACCGACACCGGGCACAAGTATCAGTCGAGCCTGTTCAATCAGGCATTCCTGGAAGCAAGAGGGTTGTGGCCGGATTAGCGGTCATGGGCTAGCAGGCTCCTAGGGAATCGATACGCCTGCCGCGGGCACGGGCAATCCCGCCACCTTTGTTCTCGTGCGGTAAACCGCGCCCGCGCGATCGCTCGCGCTGCCCTGTGAGCCACTGACTATATAGAGATCCTTGAGATCGGTGCCACCGAAACAAACACTGGTACACATCGGTTCGGGAATCTCAATGAAGTCGCGCTCTTCGCCCGTCGGGCCATAAACACCCACCCCATTGCCGCCGGCCAGCGCCACCCAAACGGCACCGTCCTCAGACACCACCAAACCGTCCGGTGAACCGCGTCTGGTTTTCATAAACGGCCGTTTTTCGCCGAGTGAGCCATCCGCTCTTACGTCGTAACGAAAAACCGTCTGTCGCAGCGAATCCGAGTGATAGAGCGATTCACCACCCGGTGCAAAACCCAAGCCGTTGGTGAGTTGGACATCGGTGCCCACCAAGCGTCCGCAACCGTCGAGATCAATCAAATAGAGAGCGCCCGCCCGCGGCCCCCGCCCATCGTCGAAGACCGGGCTTGCGCCCAGGCTACCGGCGTAGATGCGCCCTCGGCCATCGATGGTTATGTCGTTATAGCCAACGATACCGGCCGCCTCGTCCCGGTCCAGCAAAGTCACCGTCGCGCTGCCATCAAAGGGTTTAAAGGCAATGTTGCGGCCGCTGACCACCAAGCCGCCCGCTCTGTGCAGCGCCATACCCCCGATGCCGCGTCGGTGCTCAAAGAGCGTCGAAACCCGTCCATCCGCGGCAAGGCAGAAAACACCGCCGAACAGCACATCGCTGAACAACAGCCCGCGTTCCGGGTCCCAAACCGGCCCCTCGACGAGACCATAACCCGCTGCCAATTGCTCCAATGTTACTTCCTCCAAAACTGGCCATCGTCTAAAATTTCGGGCGACTTATCGCCAAATCCAGCGAGGCGCGGATTCCCGGCCCGAATATCTCACCAACTCTCTTACAAGCGAGGGGCGACCCCTCGCGCTCCCCGGCCGAGGGGCTCCAGTTACGGCACCTCGCCTCGAACATAGTGTTCGAGGTTTTCGATGGTGGTTGCCTGCTCGTCTATGATCGCCGAGAACAGGTCGCGCAGGCTGAGCATGCCGGTCACCGCGTCGCCATCAATGATCGGCAGGTGGCGGATGTGGTGTTCCTTCATCAGGCCGACGCAGGCTTGGACGCTGTGTTCCGAGGTCGCGGAGATAACAGACGATGTCATGATTTCCGAAACCAGCGCCTGCTTCGACGACTTATCTTTGAGAATCACTTTGCGGGTGTAATCCCGTTCCGAAATGATGCCCACCGGATGCCCCTCATGCATCACCAGCAAGGCACCCACCTCCTTTTCGGCCATCATCGCAATAGCGTTGTACACCGTATCCTCGGGGTTGACGCTGAAAATACCCCCGCCCTTGGACTTCAAGATGCTCTGTACCGTCGACATGCCGTCCTCCCGTTAAAGGCCCATCTTCACATTTGCGCTGAGTTTAGCAAGCGAACAACCGCCCTGCGCGAGGTTTCACTGCGGCTGCTGCGGCATCTGGCATCTTCCGTTCATCACTAACAATACCATGACACCGATATTCTGACCGTGCGCGTTGAAGCCAGGAGCCGCAGACCGCTCTGAGATGATTTGGCGATACATTGGCGCTCAAGGTGGACGCAGGGCGGCGCATCGGCTAAGTTGCCTTTCCATGAGCGGAGCTGATCTAAAACGAGCCGGACTGAAGGTAACGTTGCCGCGGCTTAAGGTGCTTGAGGTGCTAAGCAGCGCCGAGCCGCATCATATGAGTGCCGAAGACGTCTACAAACACCTCATCGATCAGGACGAGGCCGTGGGCTTGGCGACCGTTTATCGCGTGCTCACCCAATTCGAGGCGGCCGGAATTGTCGAGCGCCACAATTTCGACGATGGCCATAGCGTCTACGAGCTTGCCGACGGAGATCATCACGATCATATGGTCGATGTGGACAGCGGCCAGGTAATGGAATTTATCAACGAACGCATCGAGACGTTGCAACAAGAGATTGCCGAGGAACACGGCTTTGAATTGGTAGACCATCAGTTGGTGCTCTACGTCCGCAAGCGGCAGTGAGCCGCATAATCGTCGGGGGGCGGCACCGCCACCGCCCAAGCCCGGGTTTCGGTGCGACCATGCCAATCCATCTAATCGACCTTAATCCCGGAGACAGCGCCTGCGTTGTCGGCTACTCCGATGACTCGCCCTATGCGCAAAGGCTGTTGCGTCTCGGCTTGATTCCCGGCACCCGCTTCGCGGTCAAACGCCGCGCACCCTTGGGAGACCCCATCGAAATCGCCTTCCGCGGCTTTTCGCTCTCGCTACGGCCAACGGAGGCCCGGTGCCTGCTGCTCGAGGACCAGCCGGCCGCAGCACCCGAGTGGCAGCCATCGTGAAAAGCGGAGGCCACCCGAGCAACGCGGATCGAACGTGACCACTATCGCCCTAATCGGCAACCCGAATTGCGGCAAGTCGACGCTATTCAATGCGTTGACCGGGGCGCATCAACGTGTCGGCAACTGGCCCGGTGTGACCGTGGAACGCAAAGTGGGTCAGTTTCGGCACGCGGGCGGCACAGTCGAGGTGATGGACATGCCCGGCACCTATGCGTTGGAATCACCGGATGCCGCCATCGACGAACAGATCGTCCTGCAATATGTGGCGGAGGATCAAGCCGCACTGTTGGTCAATGTCATCGATGCGTCGAGCCTTGCCCGGGGTCTGTACTTGACGCTTGAACTGCTCGAACGGGGCAGGCCGTTGGTGGTGGCGCTCAACATGATGGATGTTGCCGATAAAAACGGCTGTCACATCGACACCTTCAGCCTCGCCAAGCAACTCGGCTGCCCGGTGATCCCGCTTATCGCCACGCGCAAAGACGGCATCGGCGCACTAAAGGACGCCATATTGACTCGTCCCGGCCAGCGCAGGCCCCCAACCCGCCAACCGGCCGCAAACCCGGAAGCCCGCTACCGGGAAATTGATGGGCTGCTGCAAGACTGTTTGTCGACAGCCGGCGTTCGACGCACCGTCACCGAACGCATCGACCGGGTGGTGCTCAACCGATTCCTCGCATTTCCAATCTTTCTCGGCGTCATGTACCTGATGTTCCTGTTCGCCATCAATATCGGCTCCGCGTTTATCGACTTTTTCGATTTGGCCGGTGCCGCACTGTTCGTCGAAGCACCCGGGCAATTGCTTACCGCCATCGGCCTACCCGAATGGCTGATCGTCTTTGTGGCAGACGGAATTGGTGGCGGCATCCAGCTGGTGGGCACCTTCATACCGGTGATTGCCTGCCTGTTTTTGGCGCTGTCGTTTCTTGAGGACTCGGGGTACATGGGCCGGGTTGCTTTCATTGTGGACCGGTTACTGCGCGCACTCGGCCTGCCCGGCAAATCGTTCGTGCCGCTGATTGTCGGCTTCGGCTGTAACGTGCCCGCCGTGATGGCGACGCGCACCCTCGACAATCAGCCCGACCGGATTCTAACCACGATCATGGCGCCCTACATGTCCTGCGGAGCGCGGTTGACGGTCTATGCGCTCTTCGCCGCCGCCTTCTTTCCCGAAGGCGGCCAAAACATTGTTTTTGGGTTGTATCTCATCGGCATCCTGGTTGCCGTGATTTCCGCGATGGTGGTGCGTAAGCACCTTATTGCGATGCCGGTCGGTTCCTTTCTGCTGGAATTGCCCGCCTACCATCGGCCGACGCTCAGAGGGCTGCTGCTGCAAACCTGGCAACGTCTGCAAGGCTTTGTGGTGCGGGCCGGCAAAGCCATCGTGCTGGTTGTGGTGATATTGAACACGGTGAACTCTTTTGGCGTCGACGGCAGCATCGGCAATCAGAACAGCGAGAAATCCGTGCTTTCCGCCATTGGTCGAACCATCACCCCGGTCTTCCATCCAATGGGGATCGATGAGGAGAACTGGCCCGCCACCGTTGGCATATTCACCGGCATCTTCGCCAAGGAAGTGGTGGTGGGAACCTTGGACGCACTTTATGCACCGCAATCCAGCATGGAGGAAGCGGATTTGCCAGCCATGCTCGGTGCTGCCCTGGCCAGTGTACCGGAGAATTTCGCGGAGCTCGGCGGTGCCTTGGCCGACCCCCTCGGTCTCAACCTTGACAGTCTGGGCGATGCGGCCGCCACCGCCGCCGACCAAGAGGTTGAATTGGATACCATCGCCGTGATGCGAACCCTGTTCCATGGCGAACTCGGCGCGTTTAGCTACCTGCTGTTTATTCTGCTTTATATGCCGTGCGTGGCCACAATCGGCGTCATCTATAAGGAGATTGGGTCGTTTTGGGCAGTCTTTTCCACCGCTTGGTCGGTGGTGATGGCCTACAGTGTGGCGGTGGCCGTATATCAACTCGGTTCCGTTGGCGACGACCCGGCGGCGGCGGGATGGCTGGCGATGGCACTTATATTAGCCGGGACGGGCTTTACGCTGCTTATCCGCTGGGGGAAACGGCGGCAACGAACGCAGAATCTGATACCGGTATTACAGGTATTGGACTAGGCGCCTCTGCCTTCGGAATTCACAGCTGCAAATCCGCCCCCCGCTCGCCCCTTTGAACGTTCGATTTCGTCAAATATGGCTCGATATTCTCCTCAATCGCCCGTCCAAAGGGATGGCGGCATCGAATTTTCGCTTTCGCGACTTCCTACGGCGCAGGCTCCTAGCTCGCATAAGTTATTAGGGATAATAATCCGTAATTTCAAGCGGACGCCAATCATGACCAAGAGAATAGCGGAAACGATCAGCGTACCCGCAGCTGTTCAGGATGTTCCCGGATGAGGCATCCTGCATTCGGTGGTTCGAGCAGGGGCGGTGGGGTGGCGTTCCGACATGCCCGCATCGCGGCAGCTAGGACACTAGCCCAAAAGCAGACCTGATTATTATTGGTGCAAGGTGTACCGCAAGCAGTTCAACGTCAAGACTAACACGCCGCTACACGCCACCAAGCGACCCTTGCAGGATTGGATTTACCGCATCTACGGTGTGCTCACCGGACGCAAGGGAATGAGCGCCATGTAATTATCAAAGGAATTGGGGTGTTAGCCCAAAGCAGTAATGTCCCCTTTGCGCAAAGTTAAAGTGTCCCCTTTTTCATCGGGGAGGGGCTGTCTTGTCGAGTGCGGAGGTGTTGTTGAGCATGCGGGAGTCGGATCGGGCGGGAGTGATTCGCGATGTGGTGGAGAAGCGCCTGTCGCAGCGCGAGGCGGCGTTGCGGCTGCGGTTGAGTGTGCGCCAGGTGAAGCGCCTGGCGGCGCGCTACCGGGAGCGGGGCGCGGCAGGGCTGGTGTCGGGGCGGCGGGGCAAGCGGTCGAACAACGCGATCGACCCGGCGGTGCGCTGTGCGGCGCTGGACCTGGTTCGCGGGCGCTACCCGGATTTCGGTCCGACCCTCGCTTGCGAGAAGCTGGTGGAGGCGCACGGTTTCAAGCTGTCGGCGGAGACGCTGCGGGGCTGGATGATCGAAGACGGGCTGTGGCGGCCGAAGGCGCGTCGGGAGGCGCGCGCGCATCCGAGCCGGCCGCGCCGGGATTGCCTGGGCGATCTGGTGCAGATCGACGGTTCGCCGCACGACTGGTTCGAGGACCGGGGGCCGCGGTGCGCGCTGATCGTGTACGTGGACGACGCGACGTCGCGGCTGCTGGCGATGGGGTTCTGGCCGGCGGAGACGACCGAGGCCTACATGGAGACGACGCGGGCGCATCTGGCGGCCCACGGGCGTCCGGTGGCGTACTACTCGGACCGCCACAGCATATTCCGGGTGAGCCTGCGGGGCCGGGAGGGTGGGTTGACGCAGTTCGGCCGGGCGCTGGGGACGCTGGACATCGCGCCAATCCACGCCGGCAGTCCGCAGGCCAAGGGCCGGGTGGAGCGGGCCAACCGGACGCTGCAGGACCGGCTGGTGAAGGAGATGCGGCTGCGTGGCATCTGCGGCATCGAGGCGGGGAACGCCTACCTGCCGGCGTTCATGGCGGACTACAACCGGCGTTTCGGCGTGGCGGCGCGCAACCCGGCGGACGCGCACCGGGCGGTGTTGCACAACGACCGGGAGCTGGATCTGATCCTGTGCGAGCAGCACGAACGCAAGCTGGCGAAGAACCTGTCGATCAGCTTCGAGGGCGACACCTACCAGGTGACCGGGCAAGGCCGGGGCTACCGGCTGCGGGGTGCCGCGGTGACGGTGTGCAAGGGCTGGAACGGCGCGGTGGCTGTGCTGCGCGACGGCCGCGAGCTGCCGGTCGAGTTGCTTGCCGGGGGCGGGGATCCGCCGCCGGTTGAGGATGGGAAGAGCGTGCGGTCGCGGGTGGACAGGGTCAAGGCGCGGCAGCGGTCCCGGCCGGACTGGAAGCCGCCACCGGACCACCCCTGGCGACGCTCTTTCAAGACCGGCGCGGGGGCGGCCGCCGGATAGCCGCGGCGCGGCCTTGCGCTCCGGTCGCTACGCTCCCTCCGCGCAAGGCCGAAGGGGACATCTCTACTTTGGAGAAAAGGGGACATTTCTACTTTGCTTTGACATATCAAAGGAATTGGGGGTGCAATACCGAACCGCTTGGCATATGCTTCATCGCATACGCGAGGCGTGTTCCGGGGGGGCGTTCACACTTGGTAACGTCGTTGAGGCCGACGAGACTTACATTGGCGGACTGGAACGGAACAAGTATGAATCCAAGAAACTCAGGGCTGGCCGGGGCACCGTGGGTAAAACTCCGGTGATGGGCGCGAGGGAAAAGGGCGGCAATGTGGTTGCCAAGCCTGTCGATTTAACGGACTCGGCAACTCTGGTTCCGTTTATCGGGTCCAACGTGATCGACGGGGCGACCGTCTACACGGACGAAGCATCGGCCTACTGGTCGCGCTGGCCACCATCTTCAACGAGTTCAAGCATGAAACGGTCGCGCACGGCAGGGGCGAGTGTGTGCGGGCGAAGTCCACACCAACTCGATAGAAAGCGTGTGGACCATTCTAAAACGCTCCATTCACGGAACGTGGCACCACGTTTCCCCGAAGCATCTTGGCCGCTACATGAACGAGCAACCTTCAGGCTCAATCAGGGCAACTGCGAGGTAGACACCATCGAGCGCATGAGGGCCTTCGCCAAGGGCATCCACAACAAGCGGCTATCCTACGCCAAACTAATCGCCGACAACGGCCAGTCGGCGCAACCAGTGACCGTTCGATGAGCCAAGCGGTTATATACCTCGTAACGGAGAGCGGTAAATTACTGCGTAATCGAAGATGGGAAGGACATACTCTCATCCCGTCATGGGTCGATATAAGAACCGTTGGATTGGATCAATACTATACGCGGCCAGAAGTTGCCGACGCCTGTTACCAGAGACTAATCGACCATATGAGGTCGGACGCGGCGCGGGTAAACGAGTACACGTTCGTCGAACCCAGTGTTGGCAATGGCGCATTTTACGACAGAATGCCTCCTGAGAGGCGCATCGGCATAGATGTGGTTCCAAGTCGCCCTGAATTTATCTGCGAGGATTTCTTGTCGTGGCGCCCCAATGCGGGGCGCATAGCGGTTGCGGGGAATCCTCCTTTCGGATACCGCGCTTGGTTGGCACTGGCTTTTATAAACCATGCCGCCACGTTCGCCGATTATGTCGGAATGATCTTGCCTATGGCATTTCAAAGTGATGGCAAGGGGAGTCCGAAGCATCGCGTGAATGGCTTGCGACTGATGCAGAGCGAACCTCTGCCACCTGATTGCTTTGAATCCGCCGACGGCAAGCCGGCGAAGATCAACGCGCTATGGCAGATATGGCAACGCGGGGTGAACAACTTCACGCCCGCGCGAACCTGCGATCAATGGATAGACTTATTCACCGTGGATCAGCGCAAAGAGAGACTTTGCGGCCAAGAGAGGATGGAAGAAGCAGATTGGTTTTTGCAGAGAACGTTTTATGGAGAGGCCACGCCGAAACTCGTGCGATGTTTTTCAAAGGTTCGCTACGTTTGCGGCTACGGAATCGTTATGCACAAGCAAAAGCGGGAATTAACGAAGGCGTTGAACGAAGCCGATTGGACCAAGTACAGCAATTTGGCGGCACATAATTGTCGTCACATCAGCATGTACCACATCCGCAGGGCGCTTACGGATGCGGGGTTTGTTGATGGCTGACCACGACTACAAGGCCATTCTACAAGGCGTTTTGGCCAGCAAGAAAGACGCCGACAAATGGGAGGGCGCTCAGTTTGAACTCGTTAAGAGAATATCAATATCGCTGGTGGGGGAAGTCGGGCAACAGTTCGTGGAGAAGGTGTGCGAGCTTCTGGAATTCGAATGTGAGTATCCACTCAACAAACAAGGTAAGCGATCCACTGTTTCACCTTGGGACATTCGCATCGAGGGCGTGGCGTTCGAACTGAAAACAGCCACTGAGGACGTGAATGGGGCATTCCAGTTTAACCATATTCGCTACCATAGACCATATGATGCGGTTCTGTGTCAAAGCAAAGTAGAAATGTCCCCTTTTCTCCAAAGTAGAGATGTCCCCTTCGGCCTTGCGCGGAGGGAGCGTAGCGACCGGAGCGCAAGGCCGCGCCGCGGCTATCCGGCGGCCGCCCCCGCGCCGGTCTTGAAAGAGCGTCGCCAGGGGTGGTCCGGTGGCGGCTTCCAGTCCGGCCGGGACCGCTGCCGCGCCTTGACCCTGTCCACCCGCGACCGCACGCTCTTCCCATCCTCAACCGGCGGCGGATCCCCGCCCCCGGCAAGCAACTCGACCGGCAGCTCGCGGCCGTCGCGCAGCACAGCCACCGCGCCGTTCCAGCTCTTGCACACCGTCACCGCGGCACCCCGCAGCCGGTAGCCCCGGCCTTGCCCGGTCACCTGGTAGGTGTCGCCCTCGAAGCTGATCGACAGGTTCTTCGCCAGCTTGCGTTCGTGCTGCTCGCACAGGATCAGATCCAGCTCCCGGTCGTTGTGCAACACCGCCCGGTGCGCGTCCGCCGGGTTGCGCGCCGCCACGCCGAAACGCCGGTTGTAGTCCGCCATGAACGCCGGCAGGTAGGCGTTCCCCGCCTCGATGCCGCAGATGCCACGCAGCCGCATCTCCTTCACCAGCCGGTCCTGCAGCGTCCGGTTGGCCCGCTCCACCCGGCCCTTGGCCTGCGGACTGCCGGCGTGGATTGGCGCGATGTCCAGCGTCCCCAGCGCCCGGCCGAACTGCGTCAACCCACCCTCCCGGCCCCGCAGGCTCACCCGGAATATGCTGTGGCGGTCCGAGTAGTACGCCACCGGACGCCCGTGGGCCGCCAGATGCGCCCGCGTCGTCTCCATGTAGGCCTCGGTCGTCTCCGCCGGCCAGAACCCCATCGCCAGCAGCCGCGACGTCGCGTCGTCCACGTACACGATCAGCGCGCACCGCGGCCCCCGGTCCTCGAACCAGTCGTGCGGCGAACCGTCGATCTGCACCAGATCGCCCAGGCAATCCCGGCGCGGCCGGCTCGGATGCGCGCGCGCCTCCCGACGCGCCTTCGGCCGCCACAGCCCGTCTTCGATCATCCAGCCCCGCAGCGTCTCCGCCGACAGCTTGAAACCGTGCGCCTCCACCAGCTTCTCGCAAGCGAGGGTCGGACCGAAATCCGGGTAGCGCCCGCGAACCAGGTCCAGCGCCGCACAGCGCACCGCCGGGTCGATCGCGTTGTTCGACCGCTTGCCCCGCCGCCCCGACACCAGCCCTGCCGCGCCCCGCTCCCGGTAGCGCGCCGCCAGGCGCTTCACCTGGCGCACACTCAACCGCAGCCGCAACGCCGCCTCGCGCTGCGACAGGCGCTTCTCCACCACATCGCGAATCACTCCCGCCCGATCCGACTCCCGCATGCTCAACAACACCTCCGCACTCGACAAGACAGCCCCTCCCCGATGAAAAAGGGGACACTTTAACTTTGCGCAAAGGGGACATTACTGCTTTGGGCTAACATATGATGCGGTTCTGTGCGTTGGCATATCGCCAACCGACATACATTACGGGTGCTGGACAAAAGGCGATATAACTACGGGCAAGGCTGGAAATCTCGTGTCAATGGAGAAGGGTGCGAACGCATCTTTTAAGTTGACCAAGAAGCCGAATCAACTTAGGGCGATGAGCGATTTCGAGGACGGCATATTAAATCTTGTGGCCAAGTTGGAAGGGAACGGAAAATGAAAAACCTACACCACTAGGAGCGGGAACCAAGGAACGAGATCGCCAAAGACGATTTGCTTGACGCCTTGGCCATGATGATGCGGCCTATATCCCGCCGCCGAAGGACGCAAACCGCAAATCGAACAGGGCTGAAGGCGAGGAACGGTGGCGACGACTGCACCCCAAGCGAGCGAGACAGGGGCTGTCAACCCAAAGCACAGATGTCGTGTTTTCTCCAATGCAGAGATGTCGTCTTTTGGGCGAGTGAGGATGCTATGAAGGCCCTGGGTTCGCCCGGTTCCGGCGCATAGGGAGCGTAGCGACCGAAGCACCGGAACCGGGCGGGCGCCGGCCCCGGTCCCCGCCGCCCTCATCGGGCGCCTCGACGCGCTTCGGCTTCGGCGATGTCGCGCCGGATTATCCGGTTCCACGGATGGTCCGCCGGCGGTTTGCGGTTGGGCTGGGAAAGCTGGCGCGCCTTCGCCTCGTTCACGGTGTGCCGTACGCTCTTCCCGTCGTCCAGCGCCACCGGCGCCTCGCCCTCGGCCAGCACCCGGAAAGCCAGCGGGCGGCCCTTGCACAGAACGCTCACTTCTCGGCCGAAGGCGTCGCACACGGTCACAGAGGCGCCGCGCAAACGGTACCCCTTGCCTTGGCCGATGATCTGACAATCGCGGTTCAAATACTGGAAGGCGAGGTTCTTCGACAGCTTGCGCGCGGCATGCCGGCGCAGGATCAGGCCCAGCTCTTCGGCGTCATGCAGCACCGCCCGGCGCGCGTCCTCCCCGCTTTTGGGCGCCACCGCGAAACGCCGGTTGTGGTCCTCCATGAACGACGGCGGAAAGGCGTTGCCCGCCTCCATCGAGCCGACTCCTTCCAGCCTCAACTCCTTCACCAGGCGGTCCCGCAGCGTCTGGTTGGCCCGCTCCACACGGCCCTTGGCCTGCGGCGTGTTGGCCTGGATCGGCTCGATGTCCAACGTCTTCACCGCCCGTGTGAACCGCGTCGCCTTGCCTTCCTGGCGCCCGCGGTTCACCCGGAAGATGCTGTGCCGGTCCGAATACAGCGCCACCGGACGCCCGTAACGGCCCGGATAAACGCCCGGAGCCTCCATATACGCCTCGGTCGTCTCCGCCGGAACAAAACGCAAATACAAAAGCCGCCCGGTGGCGTCGTCGATGAACACGATCAGCGTGCAGCCCCCCCCCCGGCCCTCGAACCAAGCATGCGGCGAACCGTCCAGTTGAACCAACTCGCCAAAACACGCCCGCCGAGGCCGGCGCTGGTGAACCCGGGCCTGCCGCCGCGACTTCGCCTTCCACAAGCCGTCCGCGACCATCCATTGGCGCAGCGTCCCGGCGCTCAGCCGATACCCGTGAACCTCCGTCAACTTCTCACAAGCCAGCGTGGGACCGAAATCCGCATAGCGCTCGCGCGCCCGGTCCATCACCTCCCGGCGAACAGCCGCGTCAATCACGTTGTTCGGCGGCCGCCCGCGGCGCCTCGAAACCAACCCCGCCGCTCCATCGCCGCGATACCGCCGAACCAGACGCTGAACCTGGCGAACGCTCATCCCCAACCGCTCGGCAGCTTCACGCTGCCGAAGACGCCTCGCCGCCACCTTGCGAACCACACCCAAGCGGTCAATCTCCTCGCCGCTCATCAATACGTCCTCTCTTCCCAAAACCCGATGCCCCCTGCCAAAGCAAAAAACATCTTTGCACTCAAAAAGACGACATCTCTGAATTGCACAAACACGACATTACTGCTTTGCGTTGATACGAGCGAGACAGGGGCTTGTTGTCCGCTAACCCTTTGAACTATATTGCTTGCCCAGCAACGATCCACACTGAGAGAAAAGATGACTGACGCCAAGTTCGCTCCTGAAAAAGGGGGCAGTGTTGCCTTGCGCTTGCTAGTAACCGAAAGCGAGTTGGAGGGTTCGTTCGTGGCTGTCTGCCTAGAGCACTACATTGTTGGTCAGGGCGGTACGCCGAACGAGGCGTTTTTGAATTTCCAATCCGTCCTTGCATCCGAATTGGCTTACGGTATACAGCATTATGGAACGGATCACATTTTGGACGACATTCCGCCCGCGCCAAGAGAATATGTGGACAGATTCAATCAAGGTGGCCCCGCGACCCGACGCGACATTGATCCAATAGAAATCACCATTGGCGACGAATGGAAAACCATTAGCCCGTTGCAAAAAGTTGAAATTCAAGGAAATCTTGCCGAAGCGGCCTAGTATTTATGGCCATGCGGACACACGGCGCTTTGACGCTGGGGGAGTTGATTTGCGAAGCGAGACGTAGCGGGTGTAGCGTAGTCCAATCCAATTCCGTCACTAGGGGCGAGTTTGGCGAGTTTTCAAAGCAACGCTATTTGGTGCGAGAAAACCATAGGGCGGTTGCCCTGCCCCATACTCCCGATGATGGTCTGTTGCTCCCGCCTGAGCGGGTAGATTCGATCAAATCCAGATTGGGCATGTAATCCGCACTCGCTCATTACCGGAATGTGTTGCGGATTCTGCTACATAATTCCCCTCGCATATGGCGAGTGGGGGCGGATTTGCAGCCGCGAATTCCTATGGCGCAGGCCCGTGGGCGGACCGGACAGAATCAGAGTCAAGTTGCTTCCGGTGGTGCTGGCCGTCCCACAAGTTGCCGATAACGGTGCTTGTGGCGTTGGCTGGACAGTTCGTCACCCATCTTCTTGGCGATACGCGCCAGATTGAAGTGCGCATCGGCCAACTCCGGTGCCATGAGGTAGTGCTCCGTAGCCCGCTCAAGCTCATCGAGTTCGTCGAAGATGGTGCCGATGTTGTAGTGGGCCAATGGATGGTCGCCAACCACCGCCAACGCCAACCCGTAGTGTCGCTTGGCCTCGCGAATATCCCCCTTGAGTTGATAGAGGCGACCCAAATTGACGTGGGCATCCGCATTCTCCGGGTCGAGTTGCAGGGCGCGACGGTAGCATTCGGGGGCTTTGCGAACATCCACCTCTTCCAAGTCCAAGCCGAGGTTGTACCATTCGTCGCTACTCAATTCGTCGGTTTCCACGGCGGCGGCCATGTGATTGTGCGCCAAATCCGCGACGTTATCCGCCAATTCCCGCACCGAGAAATTGATGTGCGCCTGACCACTCTCAACAGCCCAGATTTGCTGTTCGCCACCGATCACCACATTGCCGCCGTCGGCAAATATGCGCACGCTGGCCAGCGACTTCACCGATTTGAGTTCCCGACGCAATTTGCCAAGCGAACGATAAATATCGCGGGCGTTCAGGCCCGCATCCATGAGGCCCTTGGCCGTGCGCAACAACACGATATCCTGAAAACGGAAGCGGAACTTGCCGCTGGTATCGCGTCCCGGATCAAGGATGCCCCGGCGCACATAATGACGCACCTGGCTGGGTCTCAAACCAATGAGACCGGCCACCTCTTTCGTGCTGTAGCCACCGAGGTAGGTCTGAGTTCTGATGTTCTTGGACTCTGAGTCCTTGGGCACGGCAACGGTACCTTTCTTATGGCGGCCTTGCTTTGCTTGCATTCCCCAACGCCGCCGCGTATTGCGGCCGCGGCGGCATAATCCCCACCCCTTGCCTCCCAACAGATGACGGTCTTGTATCGCATTGGGGATTGGCTGCGCATTACGGTAATGCGCCCTTGTGGCGCGCGCAAACCAGAGGCTTGAAAAGCCCACAACCACACTGGCGAGGCCAGCGGAAAACTCAAAATCGCGCTTTGTGGGACCCCCGCCCGCGCCGAAAATGGATGCGATGGCGCGCTAATGAATCAATGGCTGGTGGTTGACGAAACGTCTGGCGTTGCGGGGCCATCTTGAGGCTTGTCACTTGCGGCCGTTTCCTGTTCCAATGCCGTCACGGCCTGAGCGGTGGTGAAGAACTGCCGGCCGGTTAACTCGGCAAACAGCCTGGAACGCTTGAGTTGTGCCTCGGCGGCGGATTTGACATCGGACAGATGCAGCTTGATGCCCCGCTGGTTAAGGCTGTCGTTCAGCCGAGCCAGCATTTCCACGCCGCTCACGTCAATGAGGTTGATCGCGCCACAAACAAGCACCAGATGCCGCACGGCCGGCCAACGGCCAATGGTGCGCAACAGCCGCGCCTCGGTGTTCTCCGCATTGGCGAAAAAAAGATTCTCATCCAAGCGGATGACGAGGATCCGGTGGCCGCTCCGGGCCGCTTCCCGATCCGCGTTTTTGGCTTTTGCGGTGCCGCTGTGCACGGTGCTCAACCGGTCGGTATCGCCGACCAGCCCGACCACCGTTACCTGCCCGCGGCTCGACCGCCGCAGGAAAAACGCGATGGAGAGCAACACCCCGACAATCAAACCGCTCTCCACCCCGAAGGCAAGCACCGTGACAAAAGTGACCAGCTCCGTTACACCGTCTTCCCGATAGATCCGCCAATGGCGCAGAACCGAGCCAAGATCGATCAGGCCGACCACAGAGATGATGACGATGGCCGCGAGAGTGGCTTGCGGCAAATTCTTGAAAAGCGGCGTGGCGACCAGCAGCACCGCCAGTATCACCAGTACGCAAACCAGTGAACTGACCGGTGTGCGCGCCCCGGCCTGATGGTTCACGCTGCTGCCCGAGAAGCTGCCGGCCACCGGCGTGGCACCGGAAAATCCCGCAGTCAAGTTGGCGACGCCCAGTGCCAGCAATTCCTGTGGATTATCCACGCGCCTGTGCTCCCGCGCCGCCAATGACGAGCCGATGGTGTAACTCTCCACGAAGATCACAGCAGCGATCATGGCCGCCGACGGCATGACCTCCAACCACATGAGCGGGTCGAATGGCGGTAGCGTGAATTCCGGAAAACCACCGGGAACCTGGCCAGCCGTGGCAACACCGAAGTTAAGATCCAAGTCAAACAAGGCCACAACCAGGGTGGTAAAGAGCAACACGACCAGGGGGGCGACGCGCGCAATCAGCGCCGAACCCGCCAACATCGGCCAAAAGCGTGCGCCAAGCCGGTCGCCGTACCGGCGCGCCGCCCAAATCAGCGCCAAACTCAGTACGGCGATCAACAAGGTGGCGGGATTGAGCGATTCGACATTTGCCACCAAACCCCAAAGGGCGGCGATGGGAATAGCGCCCTCATCTTTGCTGATTCCGGTGAAACCGTTCAACTGGCTCAGAATGATGAGCACCACTGCGGCGTTGATGAATCCGGTAATCACCGGATAGCTCAACAGATGCACCACAGCGCCCATTTGCGTGACGCGCAGCAAAAGTAGAAAAAACCCCGCCTCTATGCAGATTACGGTGGTCACCGCCATGGGGCCGCCAGCAAAGCCGGGTGCCAGTTGGCCGATGGCGGCCGCCACCATCAGCGCGGCCACGGCCACCGGCCCAACAATCAGATGGCGCGAGGAACCGAAGCACGCATAGACCAGCATCGGTGCCAAACAGGCGTACAGTCCGGCTTGGGGAGGCAGCCCGGCCAGAAAGGCATAAGCCATGGATTTGGGCACGGAGATAACGGCGACCACCAGCCCGGCCATAAGGTCGTATTGGAAATCGGCGCGTTGGTAACGTTGCAACACACCGGCGAGCGGCAAGTAGCCGAGCCAGCAGCCGCCCCGGTGGGGCGCAGCGGGCTCAGCGGGAGCGGCGGGTGTTTCGTTTTCATTCACGGCCCGCATTGTACCCGCACCGCGTTCCGCCCGGCTTATCCCCGTAATCCACCAGGGCGAGCGCGCCGCTCAGGCCGATGGCCGAAACGCCTAGGAGCCTCTGCCGACGATCACCCTGCCCGGATTCAGCAGGTTCTCGGGGTCCAAGCTGGCTTTCAAGCGTTTCATCAACGCGATCTCGGCGCTCGTTCGGCTTTGCGGCAGCCAATGGCGTTTTTCAAGACCGATGCCATGTTCCGCGGAAACCGAACCCTGGTACCGTGCAAGGGGTTCGTAGACACATTGATCGGCTGCTTCGCGCAAATCACCCTGGACGTTCGGTCGCAGGAAGAAATGCAGGTTGCCGTCCGCAACGTGGCCAAGGGTATAGAGGGTGCCCCGCGGCCACAGGCGCAACGTTCGCTCCCTAACTTCCGCGACATAAGCTTCCATATGCCGGATCGGCAGGTTCAGGTCGTACAAATAAACCGGTGGCGTTTCCAGCACCGCTTCAAAGTCTTCGCGTACCTTCCAGATGTCCGCGACTTCCCGGGCGGATTGGGCGATGACGGCATCCGCGATGTGCCCTTTTTTTAGCGCCTTGCCCAGCACCGTCTCGAAGCGAGCCGCATCCGTCTCCGGATCACTGCCTTCGGCCTCAACGACGATGTAAAACGGATAATCCCGGGGCAGCGGGGCGCGGTGGCCATTTTCCCCGGTGACCGCCCGGTAATAGTCGCCCCACATGATCTCGTAGGCGCTTAAGTTGCTCCCCAATTCGGTTTGCAGGTGGGCGAGCAGTTCCGTCACCCGGGTAAAATTGTCGAGTGCCAGCAAGGCATCCTGGCGACTGGCGGATTTGCGGAAGAGCCGCAACAGCACGCGCGTGACGACACCGAGGGTGCCCTCACTGCCGATAAAGAGTTGTTTGATGTCGTAACCGGCGTTGTTCTTCAACATCCGGTTCATGGATGAAATCACCGTGCCGTCGGCGAGCACGGCTTCGAGCCCGAGTACCAAATTGCGCATCATCCCGTAACGCAACACATTGATGCCGCCGGCGTTGGTCGCAACATTGCCGCCTATGGTGCAGCTGCCGCGGGCACCGAGGTCCAGGGGAAAATACAGGCCCTGGGCCTCTTTTGTCATTGACCTCCCAAAAACCGTCCATCAGCGGCTTGGCCTGCAAGTGGAACCAAGTCGGTTTCATGATGTCTCCCTCTTCATGGCGTCATGCCATGTCCAACTAACTAATGCGGAATCAGCGGCGCGGGCTCCCAGCCTATTGAATCGAGCGTCCGCCGTCGACATCAAGCGCCACACCGGTCAGAAAAGATGCCTCGTCGGAAGCCAGAAAAACGCAGGCGTCGGCCACATCCTCCGGGATTGCCCGCCGTCCCATCGGGATACCCGCGATTACAGCTTCGTTCACAGTTTCCGACAGTTCCGCAAAACCTGTTGCTTGCAAATCGAAACCGGTGGGCGCGGAAACCGGACAGACGCAGTTCACCCGGATGTTGGGTGCCAACTCCACCGCCAGAGCTTTCGTCAAGGTAATGACGGCACCTTTGGCCGCGTAGTAGGCCGACATGCCCGGGCGCGGGCGCTTGGCACCAATGGACGAGGTGCTGATCAGACTGCTGCCCGTCGGCATATGGGGCACCGCGTACTTGGTCGCCAGAAACAGGCTGCGCGCGTTGATGGCAAACATGCGGTCCCAATCTTCAACGCTGAGCTTGAGCGCGGGCGCGCCCCGGTGCGGCACACCCGCATTGGCGCAGAATACGTCGATCTTGCCGTAGGCCTCGACAGCCGCCGCAACCAGCGCCTGATTCTGGGCCTCGTCCGCCACGTCCACCGCGACGGCAAGCGCCGTTGGCAAACCATCCGCCACGGCTTGCGCACCCGCCAAGTTGATATCCGCCACAACGACACGCGCGCCTTCGGCCGCGAATTTTTCCGACATGGCCTTGCCAAACCCCGAGGCGCCACCCGTGATGACGACATTTTTGCCCTCGAATCGTTGCATTTTTCAGTTCCCCGACCTATCCACCAAAACTTTGTGCCCGGGCACTTTTGCATCGCGATAGGTGCAATCAATACAGCGCCGGATGATTGTGGATTATCCCCTTAATGCCAATGACCACAACATCGGGTAGTGGCTCAGTTTCAATTTCCGCTGCCGCAGAGACCTTGCCCGCTTTGGGCTGCGGTAAGGGCAGAGGCTCCTAGACCCATCGATTACATGATATAACCGCCTTGAGATCGGCAACTTGGGAGCAACGGATGCTCGATTCCCTGCGCAATGAACTGAGCAAACGAAACTGGTGGATGAACATCATGTACGCCTTCTGCCTGTACATGACCCTCATCTACATGCCCTTTGATGTCTTTTTCAAGCCAGTGGCCGAAGACGAGGAAGTCTGGTTCGGTTTTCTACTGGAAGGCTGGTGGGCCAAGGCCACCGCGCCCTTGCACTGGTTAATCTATGGCACCTTGGCTTGGGGCTTCCACCGAATGGCCCGCTGGATGTGGCCATGGGCGGCCATTTACTGCGCCCAAATCGCGATCGCCATGCTGGTTTGGAATATCGTTAACGACCAGGGCGCGGGCTGGGGCCTGGGTTTGGTCGCCGGAGCCATCTTCCTGATACCGACCATCGCGCTGTGGCGGGCACGGGCGCGGTTTCAGGCCGACACTGCTTGAAACTGGCCGTTGCCGCTCGCGCAAAAGATATTCCCTGAGTCTGGGATCACGGCCAAACTGGCGCCGATAACGGGCTGTTCGGATTGAAAAACCTGCAACTTCCATCACTACAGGATGTGCGCGTGCTGATCGTCGGCGACGTTATGCTCGACCGTTACTGGCACGGCGCCACTCGCCGGGTATCGCCGGAGGCACCCGTTCCGGTGGTCGACGTAGAACGCATTGAAGACTATCCGGGTGGCGCCGCCAATGTTGCCTTGAATGTCGCGGGCCTCGGTGCCGCCTGCTCACTATTGGGATGCATCGGTGATGACGACGTCGGCCATGCCTTGCGATGCAAACTCGATGCATCGGGTGTGCGTCACGAACTGCTGAGCGGCGGCGATGCGAAGACCGCCCTCAAACTGAGGGTGGTGAGCCGCGGGCAACAATTATTGCGCACCGACTTCGAGACACCCCCGCCGGAAACCTCGGCGAATAGCTTGGCAGCAAAGGCGGAGGAAGCCCTGGCGGATGCCGATGTTTTGATCATGGCCGACTACGACAAGGGCGCGATACGAGACCCCGCGTCGATGATCGAAGCGGCGCGGCGGGCTGGCGTTCCCGTGGTGGTCGATCCCAAGGCAAAGCCTTTCCGAGCCTACACCGGTGCCACGGTGCTGAAGCCGAACCGCAGCGAATTCGCGTGGGCAACGAGCGCATGGCGCAACGCCACGGAACTCGGCGAGAGGGCGGCGGCGCTCTGTACGGAACTCGCCATCGACACCCTGGTGGTGACATTGGGTAGCGATGGTATGTGCGTTGCAACGAAACGGGGCCACCACCACCTACCGGCGCAGCCCGTGGAAGTGTTCGATGTCACCGGTGCGGGCGATGCGGCGGCGGCCGTTCTCGGTATTACCCGAGCGCTTGGCTGGCCGCGTCTGGATTCCGCCCGGCTCGCCAACATCGCCGGATCGATTGCCGTCAGCAAGGCGGGAACGGCGGCCCTCAGCGGCCCCGAGCTCGCCCTGGCCGCGGGCACCGCAAGCATTGCCGACCGGGGTATTCTCTCCCGAGACCAATTGTTAATAGTCGCCCGGACGGCCCAAGCCGCAGGCGAAAAGCTGGTTTTTACCAACGGCTGTTTCGATATTCTGCACGCTGGCCATGTGTACTATCTGCAACAAGCCAAGGCGCTGGGCGACCGGTTAATCGTTGCCGTGAACGACAACGCCTCGGTGGCTCGCAACAAGGGACCAGGGCGCCCCATCAACAATCTGGAGCGCAGGCTCCGTGTACTGGCCGGGCTTGGGTGCGTGGATTGGGTTGTCGAGTTTTCGGAAGACACGCCGGAAGCGCTGCTGGAGATGCTGCGCCCGAACATTCTGGTGAAAGGGGGAGATTACCAGCCCGACGAAATTGTTGGCGCGGATTGCGTGCGCTCCTACGGCGGTTTCGTGCAGATACTCGGTTACGTTGAAGACTGCTCGACCACGGAAATTCTCGAACGTTCGCAGTCTTGAATGACTAGGCACCTCTGCCTGCGGAAGTCGCGAAAGCGAAAATCCTCTAGCCATCCCGTCGGCCGGTCGATTGAGGCGAATATCGAGCCCTATGCAACGAAATCGAGCGGCCGACGGGGCCGGAAACGGCCACGAATAATCACACTGATTTGCGGGACAGGACACCAGAACAGGGACCAAATAAGCGCGGCTCTCGGATATTAAGCGCGGCTCTCGGATATAGAGTGGTCCTGTGGGGTTTCCCTTGCCGCGCCGTTCAGCTCGCTGCATACCCTCTCGCATAAGCGGAAAGCGGGTGCCCGGCGCGGCAAGGGAAACCCCACAGGACCACTCTTGCCCGGATATCGGGTTCTGCTTCTTCCACTGACGAGTTGTAGAGCCCGATGAAGATCGTTATCGACTGGTGGCCACAAGATGGGCGTTCTCCTTTAGATGTGCCGGACTGAGGGTGCCCACCACAACGCTGGCGACGCCGGGGTGTTGTGCCGCAAAACCCAGCGCCTCCGGGGCTTCGCGTCCGCCGGCCAGCGCTTTTTTGATCAATATGCCGCAACCTTGCAGGCCCGCCCGCGCAATAACATCAGCCTCCGTTCTGTGCCTTGGATTCAGCGCCGCCATGATGACATCCACGTCTTTGCGTAGAGCGGCCAAGGCACCCTCCGGCGTTTTGTGGGATACACCAACGGCGCGAACCATGCCCCGCTCCTTGAAGCGATTCAGGCAATCCAAGGTACCCAATTCATTGATGATGCGTTGGTCGTCTCCGTTCGAGTGAATCAAGACCACGTCCAAATAGTCGGTGGCCAGGCGCCGCAGCGACCGATGTATGCTCATGGCGGTATGTTCAGGGCTGAAATCGTGGGAGGAGCGGACACCGTCGAATTCCTCGCCCACCTTGGTGACAAGCACCCACCGCTCGCGCTGGCCGGCAAGTAACTTGCCCAGCCGCTCCTCGCTCGCCCCATAAGCTGGCGCAGTGTCGATGAGATTGATGCCAAGCAGCCGTGCCTCGTCGATTAGACGTTTGGCTTGAGCTAATGTGGGAAGTCGGAACGGCTGGGCGTAGCTGAGGCCGGTACGGCGCCCAAGCTTGACCGTACCAAGGCCCAGAACCGATACGGTCAGGCCGGTGGCACCGAGTTGTCGGTACTCCATCAGGCTTCCCAAGGCGGTTTCCCCAACTCGGCAATAGGCAAATTCAGGTGCCCGGGACTGGGAAATTGTGGCGGCGGCAGCCATTCCAAAACCCGACTGGCCAGCTCGGGCACCAGCGTCAGTTTTGTGGGCCAGCAAACAATACAGGCACCCGAGGCCTCGACGGAAGCCTGGTCGGGCCGGCCACCCCCCGATTGGCGGCGTTCGGCACGATCAACACCCAGGGCCGCGAAAGCGGCACCGCTCCAATCCATCCAGGGGAAGCAGGTTTCCAACTCCGCTTTCGCCCGCTGGCATTGGGTCTGCGCATCGCGGCGCCCGCCGCTTGTTGCCAACTGACCGCCCAGGTACCAAAGCCGATGTTGCGGTGTCGCTTGCCGCTCGCCATCGTAATGAGTGGTGATGGTTAGCCGCGGTTCGGTGTGCCCGCCCGCTCCCAGCCAATGGCCAAACAAGGAGGGAAGTTCCGGATGGCGCACAATCACTTGATGCAGCACAGGGCGCTGCATCGGAATATCGACAATACCCAATCCGCGCATCAGCGCCTCGTTTCCGGTGCCCGCCGCCAATATCAGGCGATTGACCAGCAGCTGATGATCGCCGAGCCGAACACGCATGCCACCGCAACCGGTAGCCGAATTTTGATCGGTGGAGATGCTGTCGGATGCCAAGGCGTACCGATAGATGCCACCGGCGGCCAGCACGGCGAGACGGGCAAGCAGTGCCGGAATGTCTAGCGCGAAATCCTCCAGACGATAAACCCAGCCCCGAAAAGCACCGTTGCGAAGCGCCTCGGGAAACTCGCCGCGAGCCAAGCGTTCGACGGGGCCGCGCAACGCTTTGCCAGCCAGGAACGCTGACAACTTCCCCACCGCAGCATTTCCGGAAAACAAGTAGAAGCCGTCGGAGACGGGTTTTAGAGGGCGCAGGTCGATTTGCCCGCGGCCCGCCATACAGGCCCGCCAATGGCCCGACGCTTGACGAGCGGCCTCGCTGGCTGCGGTTGGCGCACCGCCCAGGGCGTATTTCAGGCCACCGTGAATGATGCCCTGGGACGCCAACGTTTGGTCACCGCCCAAACAGCCCGCTTCGAGTAAGATGGCGCTGTAACCCCGGGAGCGCAAGACGTTGAGTACCCAAAGGCCCGTTACGCCACCGCCAACGACAACCGCATCAATAGGAACCGTATTGTCGGACACCGCTTCTCCGGATGGGGCTTTGCGAACCCCTGCTGTATGCGGTTCGCATTGTATCAACGGCTACCGAAAAGGGTGGGCCAGAAGTCTATTCATGCATGAACGCACCGGGGTTGGTGAGTGAGGGTTCTCTATCAATTGTTGCTCTGGATCGGGCTCCCGGCCCTGCTGTTGCGTCTGGAGTGGCGGGCGCGCCGCGAACCCGAATACGGTGAACGTATCCCCGAGCGGCTAGGACGGGTGCCACTGCACATACCACCGGGGTGCCTGTGGATTCATGCGGTTTCCGCCGGCGAAACCATCGCTATCGCGCCGCTTATCGCGCAACTGGTGTCTAAATGTTCCGGTGATGCGGGTATGCCCTTCCTGGTAACCGCCATGACACCGAGCGGTTCCGCTCAAGTTCGCGCCCGGCTCGGCGGTACCGTCCACCATTGTTATGCACCCTATGATTATCCGTTTGCCGTGCGGACGTTCTTTGACGCCGTCCAACCCCGTCTGCTGGTGCTCGTGGAAACGGAGCTTTGGCCTAATACGATTGCCGAGGCACACCGCCGGGGCGTACCGGTGCTCTTGATCAATGCGCGCCTTTCCGAGTGCTCCGCCCAAGGCTATCGGCGGCTCGGCGGATTGGTACGCAGGATGCTGGCGCGCATCGACGCCGTTGCCTGTCAAACGCAAGCACAGCTTGAACGTTTTCAAAACCTTGGCTTGGCCAGCGATAGGGGAAGCGTCATTGGCAGTATCAAATTCGATGCCAAACTGACGCAAGACCATGACGAGCGGGTGGCGGCCTTGGGCCGCGACCTGAACCTTGGGCAGCACCCGGTGTGGATTGCGGGCAGCACCCATCCCGGCGAAGATGAGTTCGTACTTAGAGCCCATGCCCACATTTGCGAACGCCATCCCAAAGCCATCCTATTGCTGGTACCGCGACACCCCATCCGGGCGACGGAACTTTGCGTCTTGGCGCGCCGCAGTGGCTGCACACCCAGCCTCGCCGGGGTACCGATGCCAACGGCATCAAGTACTGACGGCACGGGCGAGCCCTATTTGACGGGTTCGGCAGCGGGCAAGTTGGCCGCTCCTCCCCCCAAGGCGTTGGTAATCATCTGGAACAGCCTGGGGCAACTGCAAACGCTTTACGGCCTAGCGCAAATCGCGTTTCTCGGAGGCAGCCTCGTGCCGGCCGGCGGCCATAATCCCATTGAAGCCGCTCTGTGCGGTCAGCCGCTGGTCATGGGTCCGCACACTTGGAATTTTGACGAGGTGGTGGCCGCCTTTGAGGCGGCCGATTGTCTCACCCGCGTAGCAACGGCCGAACAGCTCGCCGATGCGGTGAGCGCCGGCTTTGCGGACGCAGCCGGCCGCATTGCGGCCGGCGAGCGAGCGCGGCAGGTGGTGCGGGAAAACCGTGGCGCGAGCGAGCGCCTGCTTGACTTGTTGGGGAATTACATCTCCGCGTCGCGATTGCGTAGCGAGGCGTTTCGGGTCACCGGTGCGGATGAGTCGGTGAAACGATTGAGTTCCGTCAAATCCTCCTCGGCAAGCGTTCCAGAGGTTTGTTTGAGCCGCATTAAATCAATGACGTAGTTGTATCGGGAATCGGCGTAATCAAACTGAGAGGCGTACAGCCGTTGCTGCGCCTGCAACACATCGACAATGTTGCGCGTACCGACCTCATAACCCGTCTCGGTCGCCTCTAGCGCTGATTTGCTGGAGGCGATGGCTTTCTCCCATGCCCTCACTCGCACGACATCGGTAGCCAGCCGCTGGAACAGATTGCGCGTATCGCGGCTGACGGTGAGTTGCTGATTAAGCAGTTCCTCGCGCGCCTGCTCCGCCAATGCGCGCGCCTCTCTGGTGCGGGAAAGGGTGAAACCACCCTGATAGATGGGCAGATTCATGGACAGGGACCAGACCGTGGCCTTGGTCTCATTGGCGATAAAACTAGCACCGCCGGTCGAAAAATAGCTGCGGCTGAGCCCGCCCTCCAAGGTCGGCAAATGCCCGGAGCGGCGGGCGGCAACGGCGCGCTGGGCCGCATTGAGTTGGGCGCGGGCGGCGGCGATACGCAGATTGGTGCTCAACGCGGTTTGTACCCATTGCTCCTCGTCGCGGGGTTCGGGGTTATCCACCGGCAGGTTCTCAGAGAGGCGAGCAAGGCTTGCGAAGCTGGCACCGACCAGGGTTTGCAGGGTCTCGAAGAAGATATAACGGTCGCCATTCGCCTGAATGCGGTCCACCACCGCGTGGTCATAGCCGGCTCGGGCTTCGAGTACATCGGTGATGGCGACCAGGCCAACATCAAAGCGTTGCTGCACCTGCTCCAACTGCCGGTTGACGGCGGTTTCCTGCGCCACGGTGGCGTCCAATCGGTCCTGAGCGCGCAAGACGTTCAGATAGGCTTCAACCACCCGTACAATCAAACTCTGCCGTGCCTCGGCCAAATTTGCCTCGGCGCCGGTCACCCGGGCCTTGGCGCTGCGCAGATTGTGCCAACTGCTCAGGTTGAAGATGGGTTGGTTGATGCGAGCCTGCCACTGGTGTTCATTGAAGTTCTGATCGGCCACCGGCGCGACGGTGCCGAAGGTGGGGCTTTCCGGGTTGAAATCGAGGCGCGGCTCAACCGGAAAGCTGCGTTCATTCCAGCTTGTCGCAGCGGAAAAACTCATCTTGGGTAGAAGATCGGCGCGCGCTTGCGGCACCAATTCCAGCCGCGCATCGTAACTCGCCTCGGCGGCACCAAGCACCGGATCGTTTTTTACCGCGTCGCGGTAGGCATCGGCAATGTCGATGGCGTTTGCCGGGTTGGCGGCGAGACAAAGCAAAAGCAACAACCCGCCGATCCCGGCAACCGTTCCGCCAGCCAAAGCATCGGCATCCGCAGCCGCCGGTTGCTGCGCTATGCGGGCTCGCCAACTCGCTGGCAGGCTGCGGTATGGACTCCGTGGAAGACGACGCACTGCTTGGCTCATCGTGGTTGACCGATCTCTGGAAATTGGGGACGCGGCAGTTTAGCAGAGTGGTTCGGGAATGTTGCCGGGTGATCGCTTGGGTCCTTTATCAGTTTGCATTGCTTGTGTTTTGGATGCCGCGCCAACACCGGTATCCGGTGGTCGAAAAATGGCAACCGCGGTACTACCATCGCCGGGATGATTGCAGCGAATCCTGAACAGGCACCGCAATGGCCAACGCAGCTCTTCGGCCTGTTGCTGGTCGGGTTGGCCGCGAGCTTCTTTTTTGTGCCGGAACAACATCAGCGCAACTGGTTGCTGTATCTCACGGCACTGGCGGCACACGGATTTTTGTTCAATCAGCAAACTTGGCGGGGGGCTTTCGCGCAACCGGGCGGCTGGGTGGTAATCGCCCTGCTTGCCATGCCGGCACTCTCATTGATTTGGAGCGCATCGGCCAGCCACGACGACGCAGCCAACCTGCTGCTGGCGGCATACTGCATCCTCTTGATTTATTTAGGTCTCGTCCATCTGTCGAGACGGGCGCCAAAGACCATCGAGCGGCTCCTGCCGACTCTGTTGATTTGCGCCAACCTGGGCGCACTGCTTGCCATCGGCGACTGGGTGATGAACTACGATTCCACCCGGCCGCGTCTGCCCGGCGTACTGGGTTTGGATAACCCGGTACACGGCAGCTTATTGCTGCTCACCGCCACCCTGCCCGTCTGGAGCGGTCTGGCCCGTGGTGAAATGCGCACAAGTTGGTTGCTGGCCTGCCTCGCCCCCTGCCTATTCGCTCTGCTGGCGGGGCCGCGCACAGCCCTGGCTGCCTATACGTTGATGGTGGTCTTGATCCTCCGGCAGCGGTTCCGACCGGCTAGCCTGATGGCCGGAGTCGTGTTGCTTGGCTTGACGGGCCTCATTGCTTTGTTCGCCAGCGATGCCCTCAAATCCATCTGGCTGGAGCGGGGGTTGTCGCACCGCCCGGAAATCTGGCGGCAGAGCTGGTCGGCGCTGCTTGCTTGCAATCCGTTGTTCGGCTGCGGTATCGCCACCCCCCTCAAAGCCGAATACCTGCCCGGTATCATGACCGACCGTGCGCACAGCCTGTATGTGGCCACTCTCTATCACCAAGGAATCATGGGTGTACTGACCCTGCTTGGCGCACTCGGTTGGCTACTGATGCGCGCATACGGTACCCAACAAGGCCGCGACTGGACCCTCATGCTCGCCTACGCCCTACTAGCCAGCCTGACCAGTGGCGACCACATTCTCGTGCGCACAACACTCTTCTGGTGCTATTTTTGGTTGCCCCTGTTGGTGCTTGCCGCGGGTTTTCATGGAGCGCCCCTTGAGCGGAACGGGAAACTCTCCAAGAGCCCCTGCTTGAGCGCTTCAAGACCGGGGCGCCGGTAGTCATCAAATGCACTATCCCGGTCGGTAGCACACAGGCTCACCGGATCTGTTTGTATGCCGAAAGCAGCGTAGTAGTCGTCGAATTTGTGCCGTCCGCCGATTAAATTGTTGGAGGCCCTGAACCACAGATTCGGCACGCCAAGCGCATCGGCAAAGACCAGCCCGTGCAGGCTGGACGACGCCACCGCCTGGCAACGCGCAATCTCGCGCAAGAGGTAGGGTATGGGCAGGCCCGGGTCGAGCAAGCGCACCTGCGGCCTATCGTCAATGTAATGCATCACCTCGGGGCACCGGCGATCGGCAAAGTGTGGAATAACGCCCAACCGATGGCGCTTAACAACCGAACCATCAAGCAACAGGCCCGCAAGCAGGCCGGGGTCGCCGAATGGCGGGAACGCCTCGCCCAGATCGCAGCGCGACGCCGTGAGCGGGCCGCGCAGGGCATGCAGGTGATGGGTTCCAACCAGCCGATCTTCGCTGTGCAGCGAACCCGTGCCCCAAAGATGCAGCGAGCGCTCGTACCCCAACCGGTGTAGGACGTGGTTTTTACCAAGACGCCCAAGCAAGCTGCCCACCGCCACCAAATCACAGCGGCGCGGATCCGCATAGTCAATGCGTCGCCCACTTAACCGCGCACAAATCAACGGCGAAAACCAGTCGCCAGCGTTCGGTTCGTGGCCCCGCGACCAAAAGAGCTTAAGCCGCTTCATGTCCCCACAGCGATTCAATACCGAGCCAATCGTACCCGAAGGCGCGGACAGGCGCCGAAGTACACAACAGCACCGGATGCCTGCGAAAGAGCGGGCCTGCGGGGTTTCCCTTGCCGCGCCGTTCAGCTTGCTCCATGCCCCCTCACACAGCAGGAAGCAGGCGCCCAGCGCGGCAAGGGAAACCCCGCAGGCCCGCTCGCTGCCGAATAAGTTGCAGTTCCTCCATGCGGACCAAGAGCCTACAGGCCGTGGGATATAAGCAAGCAAACCCTAGAATTTGATCGCTGCCCGTTTGTCAACGTTGTTTCTTGCGCCGATACATCGGTATATTGGGGCGCTCTTCAATTGGCCGGGGAGGTCGTACACCCGGTTATCGGCCCGGCCTACGACCGCTTGGCGCGACCCGGGTGTCCGGCCGTTTGGGATTGGTTTTCAGATGGTGCCGCAATTCGGTATGAAACGCACAAACATTCGTTACAACATCGATTTGCCTCGACATATGACCGAGTGCGACGCCAACTACGCCCGTCTCATGCGTTTATTTCCGGCGCTCGACAAACGCGAGGGCAGCAGCCTGAGCGTTAACATCGCTGGCCTGCGGGCCAGGGTTAGCTTGGAGATTCTGGAGCGTAACCGCTACACCACCCTAATCCGCCTGCGGCAACGGCCGGAAGTGCGTTGGGGCCTCAACCCCGCGTTCCGGGTACGCCTCTACCACGACACACGCTGTGCCGAGGTGGTCGAATACCAACAGGCACGGCATTTCAAGGCGGTCTACCCCTACCCCAACAGCACCATGCGTCAGCGCGACGAGAAGGTTCAGGTGAACCGCTTTCTCGGCGAATTCCTATCCTATTGCCTGCGCAACGGTGTCGCCCTGCGGAAACCCGCTGTGGTTTCTTGATGACCGGGCAGGGTCTTGCGGCCATCATTTGGCCGGTTCCACCCATGCACGAGGATGACGGCCTCGACACCGAAGTACGATACGTCAAATAGGCGATAGCACCCGACCAGCAGACCCCGCTCACCCATGGCCACACAATATTCCGCCGAATCCCTACAAGTTCTATCCGGCTTGGAACCGGTGCGGCGCAGGCCGGGGATGTATACCGATACCGGCCGCCCGAATCATCTCGTACAGGAAGTGGTGGACAACAGTGTGGACGAGGCCCTGGCCGGATTTGCACGGAAAGTCGATATCACACTCTTTGCAGACGGCTCGGTTGCAGTAGCCGACGACGGCCGTGGTATGCCGGTGGACGTTCATCCGGAACACCAGCTATCCGGCGTGGAGTTGATACTGACGCGCCTGCACGCCGGCGCCAAATTCGACGACAAAAACTACCGTTACGCCGGTGGCCTGCATGGCGTGGGCGTATCAGTGGTCAACGCCCTATCCGAATGGCTGGAGGTCGAAATCAAACGCAACGGCCAGGTTTATCGGCAGCGCTACGAATCCGGCGAACCCGTAACGGCGCTAAAACCCGTCGTCTCGGTGGCGCGGCGCACGACGGGAACCCGCATTCGCTTCAAACCGGACGCCGCCTATTTCGACTCGCCCAACATCGCCCGTAATCGGCTGCGTCACCTACTGCGCGCCAAGGCGGTGCTGGCATCGGGCGTGACGGTCAGCCTAACCGTTGAGGGTCAAGAAGACGAAGACGCTTCTTGGTTTTACGAGGACGGGCTGGCCGGCTACCTTGAGCAAGCGCTTGCCGGAACCGAAACCGTCCCTACCACGGCCTTCAGGCACAGCGCCGAGGGTAATCGGGAAGCGGTGGACTGGGCGGTAAAATGGTGCATCGACGGCAGCGACCTCGTTACCGAAAGTTACGTCAATCTGATTCCCACGACGCAAGGCGGCACCCATGTGAGCGGGCTGCGCGGCGGACTACTGCAGGCGCTTCGGGAATTCTGTGAATTTCGCGATCTGCTACCAAGAGGCGTCAAGCTCACCGGCGAAGATATTTGGGAGCAATGCACCTATGTGTTGTCGGCCAAACTGGCCGAGCCGCAGTTTTCCGGACAAACGAAGGAACGGCTGGCTTCGAGAACCTCCACCGCCTTTATCGGCGGCGTGGCCAAGGACGCTTTTAGCCTGTGGTTGAATGAAAACCCCCAGGACGGCGAGCGCATTGCGGAACTCGCCATCGGCAACGCCCAACGCCGCTCAAGCGCGGCCAAGCAGGTAACCCGCAAGAAACCCGTGGCCGGCCCGGCCCTGCCCGGCAAGCTGGCCGACTGTTCCGGCCAAGACAGCTCAACCGCCGAGCTGTTTCTGGTGGAGGGGGACTCAGCGGGCGGTTCCGCCAAACAGGCGCGCGATCGGGAGTTTCAAGCGGTCATGCCACTGCGCGGCAAAATTCTCAATACTTGGGAGCTGGATGCAAACCGCGTTCTGGCATCCCAAGAGGTTCACGATATCGCCTTGGCGGTGGGCGTGGACCCGGGTTCCAGCGACCTGTCGAATTTACGTTACGACAAAGTGTGCATTCTCGCCGATGCCGATTCCGACGGTGCCCATATCGCAACGCTGCTTTGCGCCCTATTCCTGAAACACTTCCGGCCGCTCGTCGAGCGGCGCCATGTCTATGTGGCCATGCCGCCGCTGTTCCGTATCGATGTCGGCAAGGAGGTGTTCTACGCTCTGGACGAGTCGGAGAAAGAAGGCGTGCTCGACCGTATCGCCGCCGAGAAGAAGCACGGCAATGTTGTTGTACAGCGCTTCAAGGGATTGGGCGAGATGAATCCCAAGCAACTACGCGAAACCACCATGGACCCGGAAACGCGCCGCTTGGTTCTCCTAACCCTGGACTCCGGGGACCAAACCGAACAAACCATGGACATGCTGCTTGCCAGAAAGCGCGCACCGGAACGCCGTGACTGGCTGGAGCGCAAGGGGCATGAGGCAAGCCTGGTGTAGCCCGCCTATTTCACCAACAGGCTTGTTCGTTTGATGAGTTTCCCATGATTTTGCTCGATACTCCGGAAAATTCGGACCACCGCCCGATTTACAAACTACGCTGGCCGCGCCCTCGCTGGTCTTTTGCCCCCCGGGCGCGGCCGTGCCCGCTCCACCACAGGCGCGGACGGCTTTGCGCTCAGTTGTACGCGCACGGGGGCAAAATCCGGCGCGAGCATCACCGCTCTTGGTGAAATAGGCGGATTAGGATAATGGCAATGGAATTCGCGGAAATTGAGTCTATCCCCCTGCGCACATACACGGAGCGGGCCTACCTCGACTACTCCATGTACGTCATCAACGACCGGGCCTTGCCGCATATTGCCGATGGGCTGAAACCGGTACAGCGCCGCATCGTGTACGCCATGGGCGAGCTCGGCTTGCAAAACACCGCCAAGTTCGCCAAATCGGCGCGTACGGTGGGCGATGTACTGGGCAAGTTCCATCCGCACGGAGACAGCGCCTGCTATGAGGCGATGGTGTTGATGGCGCAGCCGTTTTCATTTCGCTATCCGCTGGTGGAAGGCCAAGGCAACTGGGGTGCGCCGGATGACCCGAAATCCTTCGCCGCCATGCGTTATACGGAGGCGCGCCTGTCGCGCCATGCGGCGCTGCTGCTTGCGGAAACGCGGCAGGGCACCGTCGATTTCGCCGCCAATTTTGACGGCTCCCTGAACGAACCCCTACTGCTACCCGCCCGCGTGCCCATGCTCCTGCTGAATGGCGGTACGGGTATCGCCGTCGGCATGGCAACGGACATTCCTCCACACAACATGAATGAAGTCATCAGCGCCTGCGTGCATCTGCTCGACCGCCCCTCGGCAACGCTTGACGACATCATGACGCATATTAAAGGCCCGGATTTTCCATCCGAGGCATTGATCGTCACAGCACCCGAAGAGATTCGGGCACTCTATGAAACGGGCCGGGGTAGCATCAGGGCGCGGGCGGTTTATACCCGGGAGAACGGCTCGATTGTGCTGACGGCGTTGCCCTACCTGGCTTCGCCGACCAAGCTATTGGAACAGATCGTCGCACAGATGCAGGCGAAGAAGCTGCCGATGCTGGCGGATTTGCGCGACGAATCCGATCACCGCAACCCAACCCGTCTCGTTCTGGTGCCACGCTCAAACCGGGTCGATTGCGACCGTCTGATGAGTCACTTGTTCGCCACCACCGACCTCGAACGCAGCTACCGGGTCAACCTCAACGTTATTGGCCTCGACCAACGGCCACGGGTTAAGGGTCTGGTCGGCATTCTCAAGGAATGGCTGCAATATCGTGAGGGGGTGGTGACGCGCCGGGTCAATTTCCGGCTCGAACAGATCAATGAACGCCTGCACATCCTGGCGGGCCTGTTAATCGCCTATGTCAATCTCGACGAGATCATTCGCATCGTGCGCGAGGCAGACCACCCCCGCGCCGAGCTGATGCGTCGTTTCGGGCTATCCGAAATACAGGCGAACGCCATTCTTGACATCCGTCTGCGACAATTGGCAAAGCTGGAGGAAGCCAAGCTGATCGATGAGCAAAACGCCCTGGCGGCCGAGCAGGCGGAGTGCGAGAAGATACTGGGTTCCCGGCGGCGCTTGAGAACGCTGGTAAAACGGGAATTGCTTGCCGATGCGCAAACCTATGGCGATGCCCGCCGTTCGCCGCTTGCGAACGTTGAGGAAGCCCAAGCTTATGGCGAGGAAGACCTAATCACCAACGACCCCATCACCGTCGTACTATCGGAGAAGGGCTGGGTGCGCGCCGCCAAGGGCCATGAGTTGGACCCGGCGGAACTCAACTACAAAACCGGCGACAGCTACGGCCAAGCCGTCCGGGGGCGTACCAACGAATTGCTCGTATTCCTTGATTCCACGGGACGCACCTATAACCTGCCGGCGACCAGCCTACCATCCGCGCGCAGCCAGGGCGAACCCTTGACCGGGCGCTTAAAACCACCAGAAGGCACGCGCTTTGTTGGCCTCGGCATGGGCGATGCGCAAACGCGGATGCTCCTTTGTTGCAACGCCGGTTTCGGCTTTGTCGGACGCCTGGGCGAATTGGCCACCAAAAACCGGGCGGGCAAGGCGAGCCTAAGCGTACCGGAGGGCAGCTTAGCCCTACCGCCGCAACCGGTATTCACCGACGACGGCCAACAGGTCGCGGCCATCACCAACCAGGGACGGTTGCTGCTATTCCCACTGGCCGACCTACCGGAATTGGCGCGGGGCAAGGGCGTCAAACTCATCAACATTCCCGGTGCCGCATTCCAATCCGGCGCAGAACAATTGGTCGGCGCGGTGGTATTGCGGCCACGCGACCAGCTCATCCTCCACGCCGGACAACGGTACCTGCGATTGCGGCCCAAAGACTTGGCTCACTATACGGGGGAGCGAGCGCGACGCGGGCTTAAATTACCAAGGGGCTTCCAGCGCGTTGACCGGGTTGAGGTGGAGCGGATCAGCCGCCGGTCTGTTCAAGTTCCCCCTTAATATCCGGGTCCGGCATCACCACAAATTCGGGATAGGCTTCAATGCCGAGTTCCGCCGAATCCTGGCCGACCTCCTCGACAGAGCGCGAAACGCGAAGGCCGATGGTTTTTTCGATCAGGTACCAGATGGCAAACGAAACGCCAAATACGAAAACGCCAACCGCCGCCACGCCGGTGATCTGTGCCATCAAGTCGCCGCCAGCCGCCATGCATACCGCCAGCGTTCCCCAAATTCCGGCCATCAAGTGGGCCGGTACGGCACCGACCACATCGTCGATCTTCATTTCCTCCAGCAAGCGAATGCCGCCGGTGCAGAGTACCCCGCCCACGGCGCCAATGAGCACCGCCCAGCGATGATCCACAATATCCGGCCCGGCCGTGATCGAAACAAGCCCCGCGATAGCGCCATTGAGGCCCGCCAGCAAATCAATACGACCCAAAATCGGTCTTGAAACACTAATAGCCGCCATCACCCCCGCCGCAGCGGCCAGATTGGTGTTGACTAGAACATTACTCATCGCCACCGCATCGACCGCGCCGCCGAGTGCCAGTTGCGAACCGCCATTGAACCCGAACCAACCGAGCCACAGGATGAAAACCCCCAGCGTCACAATGGGAATATTGGAAGGTACGGTAGGCCGCGCCGTACCGTCGGGGCGGAATTTACCGAGTCTGGGCCCGAGTACCAAGGCACCGGCAAGCGCCGCCCAACCACCTGTGGAATGCACAATGGTGGAACCGGCAAAGTCTTGGAAACCAAGCTCATTAAGCCAGCCGCCGCCCCAAGTCCAAGCGCCAACAATCGGATAGATAAATCCGGTAAGAATTGCGGTGAACAGAAAAAATGACCAGAGCCGCACCCGCTCCGCGAGCGTACCGGATATGATCGATGCGGTGGTCGCCACAAACACCATTTGGAAGAACCAATCCGACATGGTGGCGTAGCCATTCTCCAGCACGGCGGCCCGCGCCTGGTCGTCGCCGGAGAGCAGCGCCACTTCCTCCGTTGAGGGACCGTAAAAGAAATCGAACGAACCAATCCAAACGGAAACATCAACGTACATCAGGTTGTAGCCGATAAAGAAATACATCAGTCCGGCTATGGAGTAGAGGCCGATGTTCTTGAGACAGATTACCGCCGCGTTCTTGGTACGCACGGAACCGGACTCAAGCATCGTAAAGCCGGCGCACATCCACATCACCAAAGCACCCCAAACCAGGAATGAAAAGGTGTTAAGTACGAATTGTGTTTCTTGGCCCGGGCTTGCCGACGCCAAGGAGGGCGCGACCAACAAGGCGAACGACAATCCCAATCGCTTGAGCAGTCGGCGACCCAGAATTGCACAGCAGTTTGCTTTCATAATCCTTCCTATTTCCATCCGCACACTATAAGTCGGCTAGGAGCCTCTGCCTTCGGAATTCACGGCTGCAAAGCCGCTTCCGCTCGCCCCTTTGAACGTTCGATTTCGTCAAATATGGCTCGATATTCGCCTCAATCGCCCGTCCAAAGAGACGGCGGCATCGAATTTTCGCTTTCGCGACTTCCGCAGGCAGAGGCTCCTAGGCCTCTGTATCAGCCTCAATCTCGCGTAACTCCGCCGGGTTGAGCGGCAGCCGAATGGCAATGCGGGCAAACTCGCCCACTTCGGACTCCACAGACAACGAGCCGCCGTGCCGGGTAACAATGTCGGTTGTCAGCGAAAGCCCCAGCCCCGTGCCCTTACCCGTTTCCTTGGTCGTTACAAAAGGCTCGAACATGTGTTTTCTGAGCTCCTCGGGAATGCCGGGGCCATTGTCGCGCACCCAGAATTCGAAACCGTCATCGAGACGGCGGCTGCCGATGACCAACTCCGGCTCGTAGTCCTCGCCACTTGCCGACACCTTCTCTTCAATAGCTTGGTAAGCATTACTCAGGATGTTCAGGAAAGCACGGCTCAAATCTTGCGGGACAACCTCCAATAGTCCGATGTCCTCGTCAAGTTCCTCCCGCATGGTGGCGTTGAAGTCGGTGTTTTCCGCACGCATGGCATGGTAGGCAAGGTCGCGGTATTGTTTGAACAGGGCGTTGAGGTCGGTTTCGCGCCAATCGTCGGCTTGGCCCCGGGAATGCTCCAGCATGCTGCGTACAATGCTGTCGGCGCGGCCACTATGCTCGCTCACCTTGTTTAGATTCGTCCGCAGGTCGCCGAGAATCGCCGATATTTCGTCATGTAGCTCATCGTCCGCAATGTCGGCTTCTTCCAGAATCTCAGCAATTTCGTCGATGAGCTCCAGCGAGACCTCCGTGAAGTTCTTCACAAAATTCAGCGGATTCTTGATTTCATGGGCGACCCCAGCCGCCAATTGGCCGAGCGATGACAGTTTCTCCTCGGCAACGATTTGCTCTTGGGCATTGTGTAGACGCTCTAAGGCGTGCTCCAAATCCTGGTTTTTGCTGTCGAGTTCCTGAGCCATCTTCTCGACCAAGTTGAGCCGTTGCACCTCCAAGGCATAGCGTCGAAACACTTCCAAGGAATTGGCCATATCCGTGACTTCATCGTTGCCGGATACAACCACCGGTGCCTCCAGGTCGCCCTTGGCCATATCGCCCATGGAGGCGGCCACTCCAACCAGGCGACGGACCATGGAGCGGCCCACAAAGAGCCATCCAATCAGCACCGCGCCAGCGATGCTGGCCAAGGTGATCAGCACCAAGACCAAAATGCCCGTCGTCGTCGCGTTCTGGGATTGCGTATTGACGGCAACCGCGTCGGCATTGACCTCCTCGGCCAGGCGTTCCACTTCGTTGAGTAGTTCAATGGCCGCCGCACGGCCCGCGGCCAAAGCGTCGCCTTCCTGACGAACGCGCTCCAGTATTTCACGGCGCAACGCGAAAATGCCGATGGACGATTCGCCAATTTCGCGCAGTCGATCAATCTCGCGGCTCAGCGATTCGATGGGCATGTGCAGAGCCAATCGCGCCACCAGAATAACCAAGTTGTAGGCGGCGCTTTGGAAGCGTTCCTCAAGCGGGCCAAGCAAATCCCGGTCGGCGAGCACGAGGGCTTCGCCCAGATAAAGGCCAGCCAGATTAGTTTGACGGCCAATCTCGATAAGATCCCGGTAATAGGCCAACTCCCCGCCCCAATCCCGTTGCGCAAGCGGCTCCGCCACATCGTCAAGCTCACGCATGCCCTCCACCAAATAGAACCCCTGATCGTCGATCTTGGCGACGATTTCGCGTTCTATGTTGCGGTTTACCTCGGCGAGTTCCTCCGCCAGTTGCCCAACCACATTCTCAACATCCAAACGACGAGCGGACGACTGGTAAACCTCTTCAAGCAAGGTGCCGACACGGCGCAAATGCGCCTGTACCGCCTCAACTTCGTTGCCAATCGCCCCGCCGCCGCTCAATTCCTCAACAACATTAAGCAGTTTTTCCCGCCCCCAGAGAATATCCACCGATATTTTGCGGTGCTCATAGATCGTCGTCGCGGAAACCAAACGCACAGCACCGTTGACGACAGCGGTGCTCTCCCGCGCGACTTCAACCACCCGGCTTAGGTTTGGAATGCTCTGCTCCGCCAAGCGGGACTGATAGGCGACAATCTCGTTTAGAAAGTAGTAGGCGACAAGGCTGGCGACGCTTACCATCGCCACGCTGGCAAACAACCCCAGATAAATCTTCAGCCCGATGCCAAGGCGCCATTTACGCACTTGCCCATCGGGTGCCCCGAGCAATGTCGGCGCACCACTCAAATCTGGGCTGGGGGCGTTGGTCACATCCGGATTGGCCTGACCCTGATGGGAACCATCCGTTACTTTCCGGCGCGCCGCCGCATCGCGATCTTGGCCGGGGGTGCTGGTCGAGGGGTCGCTCATCGGTTCGTCATCTTTTGTACCGACCGAACCTGGCCGCCATGATCAACAACCGTCAGCCATACCTGATCGGAGCCCTGATTGTCGTCCGGCCCAAAGGCCAATACGAATCCGCCGAGATCAATACTTGATGCTTGTCGCAGTGTTTGTAAAAACGAGTCTGGTGTGGCCTGTGCGCCCGCGCGACGCAACCCCTCCACCACCATGCGACCCGCCAAATAGCCCTCCAGAGAAACAAATTCGGGCTCGTTATCCGGCGCTATGGCGGCAAGCGCACTTTGATAGGCGGCAACGACCGGAATGCGATTGTCACCGGGAAAGGGCACAACCTGAGTAATATACACACCCTTCCCGGCGGTTCCGAGCGCCTCCGTCAACGCGGCGGTGCCAACAAAGGAAATGTTCACGAAGACGGGGTTGAAATTCAACCGCCGCGCCCATCGGATCAGAGTCGCGGCCGGTTGGTAGGCACCGATAATGATGACCGCTTCCGGCTCGAAACGCCGCAGGTCGAGCAGTGGCACCTTGACGCTTTCGGTGTTGCGCGGATAGTCCACTTCCGCGGCGAGCGCCAAGCCGCGGGCATCGAGTGCGCGGCGCACACCCTCCAAACCGGCTCGTCCATAAGAGTCGTTCTGATAGAAGATGCCGATACGGCTAATGCCAAGATCGTTGGTCAGATGGGTAACGATCTCGGCGGTTTCCTGGAAGTAGGAGGCGCGCACATTGACAACATTGGCCGGTTCGCCCGCAGCGCGCAAAAATTCCGCGCCCGTGAAAGGTGCGATATAGGGTACGCCAGCCTCGCCTGCTACCGGTTGCGCCGCCCTGGAAGTGGGTGTACCGATCGCGCCAACCAATCCGAACAAACTTGTTTCTCTGATGAGCCGGCGGGTGTTGGCGATGGCCGCTTCGGGTTCGTAGGCGTCATCAAGCGTGCGCAGCCTGATGCGTCGGCCATGCACCCCGCCAGCACGATTGGCTTCCTCGAACGCGGCCAGCAGCCCGAGACGCATGCCCTTGCCCAAAGCGCTGGCCGGGCCGCTTAGTGCCGCCGATTGACCAAAGAGGTATTGCGATGGCTGTTCGTCGTTGGCGTCGGACGGTTCTATCGATTCGGCAGCCGCGGACAGGCCGACAACCAAGAGGAAAACCGCTGCAACCAGTGGCGGGTTGAGCGATCTCGCCACCAGATAACAGAAGGTGCCGGATTGGTGTTGCGCAAACCGATGCAATCGTCTTGCCTGGCCGTGCTCCAAGAGCGTCGCCTCCAAGGGGCCTAATTCAGCGCCAACAGATCGTCCGCTTCTTTGATCAAGTTCCAGCGCAATGCCAAACAGGTGATGTCGTCGAATTGCTCCATGCTGATGGCGAAATCCTCAACCGCCTTAACAACCACATGCACCATTTCACCCATCGTCTCCTGACGCCCGCTCAATTGGTCATCGAGACGCTGCTCACCAAACTCCTCGGCGGCAGTGTTGCAGGCTTCGGTAACGCCATCGGTATAGAGGAAGAGCGCATCCCCCGTTTGCAACTGCACTTGGGCTTCCCTGAATTCATGGTCCGCAACGATACCCAATGCCAAATTGCCGGTTAGCGGAAGGCTTTCAACAGTGCCATCCCCGGCACGCACCAAGCGCGGCGTGTTGTGGCCACCGTTGCAGTACAAAAATTCGCCGTTGCGCAGGTCCAACACCCCGTAGAAGAGCGTTACAAACATGAGGGCATCGTTTTGCTGGCTCAGCAGTTCATTGACTTCGGCGAGACAGCGGGCGGGCGATTCATGGTTGCGGGCGGCGGACTTCAACAACGCCCGCGTCACCAGCGTAAAGAGAGCGGCGGGCACACCTTTGCCGGAAACATCAGCAATCACAACACCGAGGCGGAAATTATCGATAGCAAAATAGTCGTAGAAATCACCGCCGATCTCCCGGGCCGCCGTCATCTGTGCATAAAGATCGAAATATCGGCTCGGCGGCGGCACAGCGGGCAACACCGACGTCTGCACGTTCTTGGCGACCGCGAGTTCTTGTTTGAGCGAAACAAGACGGTCGCGCGACAGCAACGCCTGCTGAATCATGGCAATGTGCCTGAGTGTTTTTTCAACGGTAATCTGCAGGTCGTTGAAGTCGATGGGCTTGGTGACAAAATCGAAAGCGCCCCGATTCATCGCGGTGCGGATATTGGCCATGTCGCCATAAGCGGAAATGATGACCGCGCAGATGTCCGGGTCGGCGCTCTCTAGTTGGCTAAGTAGGGTGAGCCCGTCCATGACGGGCATATTGATGTCGGAAAGAACGAGGCGAACGTCCGGATTTTCCGCCAATACCTCCAGTGCCTCCTGGCCATTGCGGGCGAACAGAAATTCGTATTCTCCCTTGCGAATGCGGCGACGGAAGCGCTGACGCACCAGCAACTCGAGGTCTTCCTCATCATCAACCATTAGGATACGGGATGCGGTCATAGCAATATCTTCTTAGAGGAGTGGCGTGGGATACAGCGGCGGCCCGTGCGCTTAGAGGCCCGCCAAGGCCTCGTCACGGCTTGTATGAACGGCTAGAATCTTGTCGAAGCCACTCACCGAAAATACTTCGGCAATTTGTTGCGACAGGCCGCAAAAGACCGATTTCCCGCCCTTTGCCTGGGTATCCCGGGCTGCCACCAAAAGTACCCGCAAACCGGCGCTACTGATGTAGTTGAGATCGCTAAAGTCAAACACCAAATTGGCTTGACTGCCCTCCAACTGTTCACGGATGACACTCTCAAGCGCGCCCGCGTTGGTACCGTCAACCCGTCCATTTAGACAAAGGATTACTCCCTTGTCGTGCTGTTCGGCGGTTACCGAAAGCTGGGTTTGATCGCTCATTTATATTGCTCCTACTTCCAATTTCATTCGCAAGGCAATTCGATTCACGCCGCCCTCTCGCTCATAGGTTGCGTCATCAGAAAATTGTTCCACAAGAAAAACGCCCAAGCCGCCGATCGGCCGTTCATCCAAATCCCCAGACGTGTCCGGCGGCGGCGCCTCCTCGAATGGATTGAATGCGGGGCCATTATCTTCCAATTGGGCAACTACGCTGTCCGCATCGCGGGTAAGACGCATGTGCAAGCGGGGTTCCGCCACCCCGGACAGAGCATAGTTGATGCAGTTTGTAACAAGCTCGTCAAGCGCCAAATTCAGCCGGAACGGAACTTCCCCGGCAATGCCATGCTCGGCGGCGAATCGTTCAATCGTCGCGGCAAGTGTTGTCAACGCGGCACCCAGCTCGGGTTTCAGGGTTACATCAAGCGAGCCTTCGGGCGACGATGATTTATCCGTGCCGTGCATTGGGTGGATAGTACACCGAACCGCCCCGCCGGGCATCCTGTGGATTGATCGACTGATACATGAAACTGATTCCGCTTGACACAGAAACGCACTCGGTAGGGCGAAGCGCGAATTATCCACATTAAACGGGTGTTGTGCCAATCTGTATTGGCTCAGGACCCTTCGGAATTTCGGCTCTTCGCGTGGGCATGCTCTTCGAGTTCCACAAGGTGCCGGTTCGGAGGCTAAGGCGGTCCAATGCGAGATGGGGCCGCACGAAGTTGCGGATAGCGTTGCAGGAATACCGAAATGCGATGACAATACCGCTTGAACCGAGGCAAAACCCATTTTCCCTATCCGCACGACAGGCCAGCTGTAAATCCAGCGCGATTTCTGCGCCGCCTAAACACAAGGCCCCTTCGGTAGCGGACACTCAAGATCAGTAAGGAGACCTAACTTATGGCACCCAATTCTTGCATGAAGCCCTTGCATCCCTGGCTTGTCACTTTTAGCTGCCTGGTGCTGTGTTCGGCGGACATCGCCGGGGCACAGACAATAAACGAGGCGACGGCCAGCGCGGCCAATACCCTGGTCGAGGAGGTCGTTGTGGTTGGTTCCAGACGCCGCGACCGGTCGGCCTCCGACTCACCGGTGCCGGTTGACGTCATCGGCGGCGACCAGTTCGCGGCCCAAGGCGGCTCCAACATGGACGACCTCATTGCCAGTCTGGTGCCCTCCTACAACGTCAGCCAGGAGCCCATCAGCGACGCCGCCACCTTCATTCGTCCCGCCACGCTGCGTGGCCTCGCGCCAGACGCCACGCTGGTGCTCGTCAACGGCAAGCGGCGCCATCGGGCAGCCGTGATCGCCTTGCTCGGCGCGGGCATTTCCGGCGGCTCCCAAGGGCCGGACGTCTCTGTCATCCCCGCCATCGCCCTCGACCGGCTCGAAGTGCTGCGCGACGGCGCCTCCGCCCAGTACGGCTCCGACGCCATCGCCGGCATCATGAATTTCGTCCTGAAGGAGGACAACTCCGGCATGGCCCTCGACGCCAAGTGGGGTAGCCACTACGAAGGCGACGGCGATGCGCTGACGCTGTCCGCCAACGTCGGCCTGCCCTTGACCGAGTACGGCTTCGCCAACCTCAGCTTCGAGTGGAAGGAATCCGACCCCACCAGCCGCAGCCGCCAGCGCGGCGACGCCCAAGGGCTGATCGATGCGGGCAACACCAACGTCCGCCAGCCAGCGCAAATCTGGGGGGCGCCGGAATACTCCGACGACTTCAAGCTGTTCGGCAACTTCGGGCTTGAGCTGGGCAACGGCATGGAGGCCTACGCCTTCGGCAACTGGGCGGAGCGCCAAGTGGAAGGCGGCTTCTACTACCGCAACCCGCACACGCGGGGGGGGGTGTTCGCCGGCCCGACGGTCGATCCCATGACGGGATTCGCGGCCGATGAAGGTGTGCCCAGCGTTAAGGTGGCCGATCTGAGCGGCAACTGGATGCCCGGCTCAACCACCTGCCCGGCGGGCGTCCCGCTCATCAACAGCGTACCCCACGCGGGCATCATGGCCATGGTTCAGGGCAGCGCCGACTGCTACACGCTATACGAGAAGTTCCCCGGCGGCTTCACGCCCCAGTTCGGCGGCTACATCGACGACTACGCCCTGGCCGGCGGGGTGCGCGGCGAACTCGGCGACTGGTACTTTGACCTAAGCGCCGTGGCTGGCCGCAGCAACGCGGAGTTCTACATCTACAACACCATCAACCCGCAACTGCTCGGCCAGCGCAACGACATCGACACCTACTACGAGGCGGGCGGCTACACGGAAACCGACCGCACGGTGAACATCGATCTCTCCCGCCCATTGGATGTCGGCGGCCTCTACGGACCGGTCAACTTGGCGGTGGGCTTCGAGTACCGGGATGAGACCTTCAAGATCACCAACGGCGAGCCCAACTCCTTTTACATCGACAACGAGTACGGGCTTGCGGAGCAGGGCTTCGGCGTCGGTTCCAACGGTTTTCCCGGCTTCCAACCCGGTGACGCCGGCCGCCACAAGTCCAGTTCCGTCGCCGCCTACATCGACGTGGAGTCGGACGTCACAAATCGGCTGCTGCTGGGCGCCGCCCTGCGCTACGAGGACTACAAGGATTTCGGCGACACTTTGGACGTCAAGGGCGCGGTTCGTTTCCAAGTGACCGAGCAGTTCGCCCTGCGCGGCGCGGTCAGCACCGGCTTCCGCGTGCCGACCGCCGGCCAGGCCAACCTGCGCAACGTGACCACCGAATTCAATATGGGGCGGCTGGCCGACATCGCCACCCTCCCGCCCACCAACCCGGTGGCCCGGCAGAAGGGCGCCAAGGCCCTGACGCCTGAGGAGTCGGTGAACCTCACCGTCGGCGCCGTGTTCAACGCCGGGCCGGTTGACGTGACCCTCGACTACTACAACATCGAGATCAAGGACCGGATCGCCTTCACCAGCCGCTTCAGCCTGACGCCCGCGGACATTGAAGCGCTGCTGGCGGCTGGCGTCAGCGATGCGCGGAGCTTCACCTCGGTGCGCTTCTTCTCCAACCAACAGACGGTGGAGGCATCCGGCGTCGATCTGGTCGCCTCCCTGCCCTTCGACCTGGGCGGCGGCACCTCCACGCTGACCGCGGTGGCCAACTTCTCGGACATTGACCTCGCCAAGTTCAACCCGGAGTTCACCAGCGACAATCGGCGGCGGCAAATCGAGAAGGGCCGGCCGGACATGCGCTTCGTGCTGAGTTGGACCCACACGCAAGGCCCGTGGCGCTTCATGGCCCGAGGCCGCTACTATGGCGACTACTACGATGCGCCCACTAACGACGAATCCGTGTCCTACCATCCCGATCCGAAGTTCCTGGTCGATCTGGAGGCTTCCTACGACCTGAGCGAGTCCGTCACCCTGCTGGCGGGCGCTCAAAATGTCTTCGATACCTATCCGGAGAAAAATCCCGCAGGCGAGGTGGCCGGCCTGATCTACCCCGAAGGCTCGCCCTTTGGCTTCAACGGCGGGTTCTACTATCTGCGAGCCAGTTGGCAGCGGCAATAGGGCACCCAGCCCTGCCGCCATGGCGGGATTGACTTAAGGGCACGATATAGGGGGCTGGTCGGCCCCCTATTCTCGTATCGGCATGAAAATGCTCGCCATCGGTGACATGCATCTCGGGCACCCGCCCTTGCGTTAGCGCACACCCGCGCTATATTCGCCGGATTTGTTCAGCCAAAAGCAGTATGGAGGAAGCCACTTGTGAACCAGCCAGCCATAACCGTTCGCACCATCGATGAAGCCTACCATCGCTTGCTTGACGAAGAGACCCGCCCGATTCAAGCCTCCTACCGGCGTGACAACCCCATCACCCCAGGCCCAACCCATGTGCCGGTGTCGCGCTATATCTCCCAGGAATTCTTCGATTTGGAGGTGGAAAAGATCTGGAAACGCACTTGGCAAATGGCCTGCCACGAAGACGACATGCCCAATGTCGGCGACTTTGTGCCCTACGACATTGCCGGCCTGTCCTTTTTGGTGGTACGCACCGGCGCGGAAGCATTCAAAGCCTATTACAACGCCTGCCTGCACAGGGGCCGCAAGCTTAGGGAGCACCGGGGCAAATGCGCCACCGAATTGCGCTGCCCCTTCCACGGCTGGACATGGAACCTCGACGGCACCCTGCGGCAGGTGCCCTGCCAATGGGATTATCCCGGCTTAAAGCACAGCGAGCAGTCCCTGCCGGAGGTACGGGTGGGCCGCTGGGGCCGCTACATTTTCATCAACCCCGACCCGAATTGTGAACCGCTCGAAGACTTTCTGGGCGACCTCTCCAGCCACTTCGAACTGCTGCCCTACGAGCGGCGCTACAAGTCCGCGCATGTGGCGAAACACATACGCTGCAATTGGAAGGTGGCATCCGAGGCATTCATGGAGTCCTACCACGTTATTGCGACCCACCCACAAATTCTTCTGGGCGATGTGCATGATGTGGATACCAAATACGACGTTTTCGGCAACTATTCGCGCGCCATCCGCTGTGGCGCCCTGGAAAGTCAAGGTATGCCGGAGTGGGGCGAATTGCCCAAGGACGGCAAGTCGCGCCTGCGTCATCCGCTGAACGGCTGGGTGTATGAAGCCACCGACGACGGCCTGGTGCGGGTAACGACGCCGAAAGGCAAATGGGGTCTGTTTACCGTTGAAGCCAAGCCGGTCGAAGGTGAGTTGGGCGATGTGAACCCGCATTTGTGCAACTGGGTCGGCGGGCGACAGCTACCGCCTTCGGAACTCGACCGCGCCATGGAGGAACGCTCGGCCAAGGACGACCGCTCCGAACCGGCCCACCCGCGTGTTGCCTTCGCCGACATGCAGCGGCAAATGCTGAAAGATGTGCTTCCCTCCATCGCCGACAAAATTCCCGACATCGAGTTTTCGTCGGTGTTCTTCACGGTATTCCCCAATTTCCACCCCTGGGGTTCGTTCAACAGCATCAACTACCGCTTCCGCCCCTACGGACGCAATCCTAACGAGTGCATCATGGAGTGCCTGTTCCTGTCACCGATTCCCGAAAACGGCGAATACGAGCCCGTCCGGAAAATCCACTGGCTCGGCCCCGACGACGACTGGACGGAAGCCCCGGAACTCGGCATGTTGGCCAAGGTATTCAATCAGGACACCCGTAACCTGCCTTACGTTCAGGAGGGCCTGCACGCCACCGCCAAGAAATACCTACAGTTCGCCGATTACAACGAAACCAAGCCGCGGCACCTACACATGATGATTGATGAATGGATCGCACGGCCCTGAGTTCGGGCCATGCCTAGGAGCCTCTGCCTGGGCTTGTTTAACCGACACCGCACCCGACTGAAGCGCTGTTCGCATTATGGCAACCTATTCCACCAATGAGTTCCGCGCTGGCCTCAAGGTGCTGCTTGAGGGCGAGCCGTGCAGCATTCTGGTTAACGAGTTCGTCAAGCCCGGCAAGGGCCAGGCATTTAACCGGGTGAAGTTCCGCAACCTAAAAACCGGCCGTGTTTGGGAACGAACCTTCAAATCCGGGGAATCCATACAGGCGGCCGACGTGCTCGATCTTGAGATGGAATACCTCTATTCCGATGGCGAGTTCTTCCACTTCATGAAAACCGACGGCAGCTACGAACAGCTAGCGGCTTCCACGACAACGGTGGGCGAGGCAAGGCATTGGATCACGGAACAGGATATCTGCCGGGTCACGCTTTGGAACGATGAGCCGATTTCCGTTGTGCCGCCAAACTTCGTCGAACTCGAAGTAACGGAAACAGACCCGGGTCTAAAGGGCGACACGGCACAGGGGGGCACCAAGCCGGCGACCCTATCCACCGGCGCCACCATCAAGGTGCCGCTGTTCGTCAACACCGGCGACAAACTCAAAATCGATACGCGCACCGGCGAATACGTCAGCAGGACCTGACCGGTTTTCCACCTACCAACCCGCTTGGCATCCGCCGATGCGAGGAACAACACGCCACTCCCGGGAAAGAGCGGGCCTGCGGGTTTTCTCTTGGGGCGCCGTTCAGCTCGTCCCATCCCCTCCCCCATAAGCAGGAAAACGGTGCCCAGCGCCCCAAGGGAAAACCCGCAGGCCCGCTCGCTGCCGAGCCGCGAACTCAAACCCCGCCCCGCACCGATGCGCGGAACAACACCCAACGCCCGACAAAGAGTGGGTCTTTGGGGTTTCCCTCGGGGCGCCGTTCAGCTCGTCCCATCCCCTCCCCCATAAGCAGGAAAACGGTGCCCAGCGCCCCAAGGGAAAACCCAAAGACCCACTCGCCGCCCAGTGCCACGCTTAAATCCCGTTGCATAGAGCATAGAATTGGTGGGATAGGCGGGGCGACCACATCAACGTCCGCGGCGGGAAGTTGTTGAGATAGGCGAGCCAGACTCCTAGCGGCGGATATAGGTGGCGATACGAAAGGCATAGGCGTGAGCCTCATCAATCGCATGACCGTGCGAAGAAACCTCTCGCCATTGGCACCAATCCACCACCGGGAAGTAGGTGTCGCCCTCAACTTCTGCATCCACCCAAGTCACCACCAACCGATCCGCCACGACCAAGCCCGCCTCATAAACGGGGGCACCGCCAATGACAAAGACCGTTTGCTTACCCGCCGCTGTACATTGTTGACGAGCGATGGCCAGACCCGCATCGAAATCCCGGGCCACCAACACAGCGGCCGAGCTGTAATCCACACGGCTCGTCAAAACGATATTGGTGCGCCCGAGCAGCGGTTTTTCAGTAGACTCGAAAGTTCGCCGCCCCATGATGACCGGGTGGCCCAGGGTAGTTCGCATAAAGTGCCGCATATCGTCCGGCAAGCGCCAAGGCAGGCGATTGTTGCGCCCGATGACGCGGTTGTTCGCCATTGCCCAGATGAGAGCGATCTCCATCGTATTAAGGCTAAGGCGATGCTTGGGCGCGCCCGGTGGCGGATTTGATGGAGACGCCGACGGCACCACCGGTATTGCGCGGGTCTGCGGCGGCAAAAAAACCGTCGGCGGCACGGGATACCGAATTGGCGTCGCCGATACCCCGCCCAAACGACCAAGTCGTCAATTCCTGGTGCCCCATGGCGCGTAACAGCGACAACGTATCCGGCGAAAACGCAAAGGGCTCGTAGATGATGCGATCCGGCAACCATTGGTGATGGAAACGCGGTGCGCCGACCGCATCGGCAACACTCATGCCATGATCGATCATGTTCACCACCACCTGCAAGACCGTGGTAATAATGGTGCTGCCGCCCGGCGACCCGGTGGCCAACACCACCCCGCCATCCTTGACCAACAAGGTTGGCGTCATCGAACTCAACATGCGCTTGCCGGGTTCGATGGCATTGGCGGCGCGGCCAATCAGACCAAAGGCGTTCGGCGCGTCGTCTTTGGCCGAAAAGTCGTCCATTTCGTTGTTGAGCAGAATGCCCGTATCTTCGACAACAATCTTCGAACCATAGGAAAGGTTGAGCGTCGTCGTAAAAGCCACCGCGTTGCCAGCCCGGTCGATAACGGAAAGGTGGGTGGTATCCGGGCTCTCGTCGGGCGGCGGCGCACCGGCACCGATAGCGGTGGAACGGCTGGCTTTGGTCTGGTCGAAATCGGCGAATCGGGTGCGGGCGTACTCCTTACTCGTCAAGCGCTCGACCGGTACGGGATAAAAATCAGGATCGCCGAGATATTCCGCCCGATCCGCATAGGCCCGGCGTTCCGCCTCGATTAGATGATGTGCGGCGGCCGCACTGCCGAAGCCCTTTGCCTTGATATCGTGCGGTTCCAGCATGTTGAGCATCTGCACCAGCAACACCCCGCCGGAGGACGGCGGCGGCATCGACACAACCTCGTAGCCTCGATAGGTGCCGATAATGGGTTCGCGCCAAACGCTGCGATAGGCGGCCAAATCTTCGTGGGTAATGAGGCCACCGCCGCGCCGCATTTCGGCAACGATCAAATCCGCGGTTGTGCCTTGGTAGAAACCGGCTCGTCCCTCGGCCTTGATGCGTTCCAAACTCGCCGCCAAATCCGGTTGTTGAAACAAATCGCCCGTCTCAAAGGGGCTGCCGTCGGCACGGAAGAACACCGCGGCACTGCCGGGATAGAGTGCGAATTGCTCGCGACGACGGGTGAACGCCTCAGCCATGTCGGGGGGGAGGGCGAAGCCATTACGGGCCAAATCGATGGCGGGCTGTACGACCTGGGCGCGGCTCATGGTGCCGAATTTTTCGAGTGTGCTGAGCAACCCATCCACGCTGCCGGGGACGCCGGAGGCAAGATGGGAATCGGTGGACAAACCCGCAATAACGTTGCCCGCATCGTCTTGATACATCGTGCGCGTAGCGGCAGCCGGCGCTTTCTCGCGGTGATCGTTGGTGGTAACGGTACCGTCCGCCATGCGAATCACCATGAAGCCGCCACCGCCGAGATTGCCCGCGGAAGGCCAGGCCACAGCCAATGCAAAACCACCGGCGACCGCGGCATCCACCGCGTTGCCGCCGCGCCGCAGCATGTCGGCCGCCACTTCCGAAGCCAATTGCGACCGGCTGGCCACCGCACCATCGGCCCCGAAAATGGCGGCTGGGCTGGCGGCGTTGGCCGATGGCCCACCAATGAGAGAGCAACACAGGGAAATGACCGGCAACATCGAGCGTGGCGCGAACTTTGCAGCCATGGTGCCCTCCGTTCGTTTGTTGAAAATTTCTCAATCCCGCCGGTGATACACCATATCGATGTTATTCATGTCTTCGATGCCGAAAAGTTGCGCAAAGCCTTGCAAAAAGCCCGGCCCGATACTCGGATGCACCCAATTACCGGCGGTCAAACCACCATCCACTACCAGCGCGTGGCCGTTGACGAAGGAAGATTCATCGCTGGCAAGAAAGCAGGCGGCGTTGGCAATGTCTTCGGGGGCACCGGAGCGTGGTATGGGTTGCATCATGGACAGCGACGGTTTCACCATGGCCGCATAGTCAACGTTGGTCCCCAAAGCCAACTGGCCGGCAAAGATCGGTGTGGCGATACCGCCGGGGCAGATGGCGTTGACGCGAATGTTGGATGGCCCCAATTCAAGCGCCACCGAGCGCGTCAGATTCACCACCGCGCCCTTCGCCGCCGAATAGATGTGGGGGCCGAACCCTCCCTGCAAGCCGGCAACGCTGGCCGTGGAGATGATCGAGCCGCCGCCGGCCGCTTTCATGACCGGCGCGGCGTATTTCATGCCGGTCACCACCCCGGTCACGAGCGCCCCAACGGTGCGCTCGTAGGGCTCGCCGAGGTCGATATCCTGGACATCGCCGCCGACCCCACCGAAACCCGCGTTATTAAATAGGCAATCCAAGCCGCCAAAGGTTTCCACCGCGCACTCGATCATGCGCTTAATATCTTCCTCGATACAGACATCAACCGACACGAAACAAGCCGCCGCGCCAAGCTCCTTGGCCAAGGCTTCGCCTTTATCCCGTTGAATGTCGGCGAGCACCACACGGGCACCCTCGGCGACGAATTTGACGGCGGTAGCGCGGCCCAGGCCGCTGGCGGCGCCGGTGATGACGGCTACTTTGTTTTCCAGTCTATTGCCCATTGCTATTCCTTCCGATTGATAAGGCCTTTGAGCGGCTCCGGTGCCTTGGTTCGGATCGATTCGTTAAGGCCGCATCATGCGGTGCCGGCCCCGGAAAGTCTAACGTTCGAGGTGGGATTTGGTGGAGCCAGGCGGGATCGAACCGCCGACCTCTACAATGCCATTGTAGCGCTCTCCCAGCTGAGCTATGGCCCCATTTTCGGGCCGCCGTACCGATCGGTGTGGCGGGTGGCGTGGTGCATTCTAACGTCCCTGGTCAGAACATCATAGAAAAGAAAACGGCCGAGCTGTGGAACCTTCTGCCCGCATTGATGACGTTCGTGGCGCGGAAGTGCTATCTTCCTTCTGACGCAAGACCTGTCGTAGTGGGATGAGCAAAAATCTATGATTCTCGGCCTTGACGTCGGCAACAGTCAGATTTATTGCGGCGTTTTTGAGGGAGAGCGCCTCAAAATGCAGTTCCGCCGCACGTCCAGAAATCGAAGTTCATCGGATGAACTGGGTATTTTTCTGCGTGCGGCCTTGCGGGAGAACGGCATCGACCCGGATACCATCGGCGAGATTGCCTGCTGTTCCGTGGTGCCGGACCTCAACTACTCTATTCGAGCCTGCTGCCAAAAGTACTTCCGCATCGAGCCCATGATTATGCGTCCCGGCATCAAAACGGGCTTGAAGATTCGCTACAAGGATCCGAAAGAAGTGGGTGCCGACCGTATTGCCGACGCCATCGGTGCCGTCAAGCTGTTTCCGGGACGCAACCTGGTTGTCGTGGATTTCGGCACCGCCACCACCGTCTGCGCCATCAGCAGGGACCGGGAATTTCTCGGTGGCAACATTCTACCGGGGCTGCGGCTGTCCATGGACGCCCTGGAGGCCAACACCGCCCAACTTCCCTCGGTGGAGATCAAACCGGTGCGCTCTTGCATTGGGCGCACCACGGTCGAAAGCATCCAAAGCGGCCTGTATTGGAGCCATGTGGGCATGGTTAAGGAACTCAGCAGCCGCATCGCCGCCGAAGTATTCACGGACGATCCGCCCGTTATCATTGGCACCGGCGGTTTTTCTCACCTTTTCGACCGGGAGCGGTTGTTCGACGAAGTGGTGCCCGACCTAATCCTTACCGGTCTCTTGGAAGCTTTGCGCCTCAACCGACCGAGCGCCGGCTAGGAGAGGCTGTTTGACTCGGCCAGGGACAATGCACGCCCTTTTGACGACGGGCGCGGATAATGCTCCGGCAATTCTCGCTCCCGGACGGCCATCGTTGTCGTTTGCGGCGTTGCGCGGGCTTGTGGACGAAACCGGCGCGGCGCTCCGACAACTGGGTGTCCGGCGCGGTGACCGCCTGGCGATGGTGCTGCCCAACGGGCCCGAAATGGCTACCGGATTCATGGCGGTGGGCTGCCATAACGCCGTGGCACCGCTGAATCCGGCCTATCAACGCGAGGAATTCGAATATTATCTTGCCGACCTTGGGGCAGCGGCAGTCTTGCTGGAGGCCGGTAGCGCGTCTGCGGCCGTTGCCGCGGCGAACCATCTTGGTATCCGCATTATTGACGTCGCCGCCGATGCGACGCGGCCAGCGGGCGGCTTTGCTCTCAAGGCGAGGCGCGACGATGCGAGGGACGCCCGCCCAGCCCGTATCAATCACGACCTTGCTGCCGCCAAGGCCGGTACCTCCGCAGCCAAAACGGTCGGGTTAGACGGGCCGGGGCCGGAAACCGATGCCAGCCATGATGCTCCACCAGCGAACGCCGAACTTCTCGCCGGCCCGGACGACATTGCCTTGATCCTGCACACATCGGGAACAACCTCAAGACCGAAAATCGTAGCCTTGACGCACCGCAATATCTCCGCGTCCGCACACAACATCGTCAAGGCCCTGCAACTCGGCGCCGGCGACCGCTGCCTGAACATCATGCCGCTTTTCCATATTCACGGGCTGATGGCCGCACTGCTCGCCTCCCTGAGCGCGGGCGGTTCGGTTTTTGCGACACCGGGGTTCGATGCGCTGCGCTTTTTTGGCTGGTTCAAAGAAGCCCGCCCGAGCTGGGTTACCGCCGTGCCCACCATGTATCAGGCCATACTGCGCCGTGCCAAGCGCAACCGCGGCAGCATCGAAAATTCCCGGCTGCGCTTGCTGCGCTCCGCCTCCTCGTCATTGCCACCGCGGCTATTTGCACAACTCGAAGCAACATTCGATGTGCCGGTCATCGAGTCCTACGCCATGACCGAGGCAGCACACCAAATGACCAGCAACCCCCTGCCTCCGGGCAAGCGCATTCCAGGTACCGTCGGCCTTGCGGCCGGCCCGGAAGTGGCGATCATGGATGAACAGGCCGAGCGCTTGCTGGGGCCGGGCGAGCCCGGCGAAGTGGTCATTCGCGGGGACAACGTTATGAACGGCTACGAGGCCAATACCGAGGCCAACGCCAAAGCCTTCGCCGGAGATTGGTTACGAACCGGCGACCAGGGGATGATGGACCAGAGCGGTTATCTGACCATTACAGGCCGGCTTAAGGAAATCATCAACCGGGGCGGCGAGAAGATTTCGCCCCGAGAGGTGGAGGAGGTGCTGATGGATCACCCCGCCATCACCCAAGCGGTCACCTTCGCCGTGCCGCACGGTGCGCTCGGCGAAGAGGTGGCGGTCGCCGTGGTGTTGCGCGCGGGTGTCGATGTCGAGGGCGACGCAATACAAGAGTTCACGGCCAAACGGCTGGCGACTTTCAAGGTGCCGCGCACGGTGGTGGTCTTGGATGAAATACCGAAGGGTGCGACGGGTAAAGTGCAACGTATTGGCTTGGCGGAAAAACTGGGCCTTGTCTAAACCACCGAAGACCACTCCAAAGCAGCCCATGGGGGTAGTTAATGAAAAGTTTCCAAATTGAGTCACTACCCCGGAATAGATTGGGTCTGTGCGGATCGGTGTAGCGGTGTCCGCAGGGCGAAGTTAGTGAGATGGGCGCGTTAGGCCGATCCATTCATGCATGGGTCGAGCCGCATTGCACAAAATCGATCAGGGAAGATAAGCATAATGCGTATCTGCATCTACGGCGCCGGGGCAACGGGTGCCTGCCTGGGCGCGCAGTTGGCGCTTGCCGGGCAGGACGTTACGTTGATTGCGCGGGGTGCGCATCTGGCGGCCATGCAAGCGCACGGGGTCAAACTGCTTATGGACGGCGAAGCACGCATCGCCCATCCCCAATGTGTTGAAGACCCGGCCGAGGTTGGCCCCCAGGACTATGTGATCATCTGCGTCAAAGCGCATTCCATCGCCGCCATCGTGCCGCACCTGAACCCGCTGCTCAAGGACGACACGGCGGTGGTGACCGCGGCCAACGGCATTCCCTGGTGGTACTTTTACAGTCTCAAGGGCGACCACGAAAATCGCCGCATCGACAGCGTCGACCCCGGTGGACGCATTTGGGATGCAATCGATCCGCAGCTTGTGATTGGCTGCGTCGTCTATCCGGCAACGGAAATCGTTGCACCCGGCGTCGTCCGGCATATCGAAAGCAACAAACTATCGCTGGGCGAACCGGACGGCACCGTGCGGGAACGCACCACGAAACTCGCCAACGGCTTCCGCGAGGCCGGTTTTCGCTGTCGGGTGACGCCCACCATCCGCGACGAAATGTGGCTGAAGCTACTCGGCAACCTAAGCTTCAACCCCATTAGCGCCCTGACGCTGGCCACCTTGGACCGTATCGCCAACGATCCGGGCACGGCGCATCTGTGTCGGTTGATGATGTACGAGGCCCAAGCGATAGCCGACGGCTTGGGCGCCACCATTAAAGTCGATATCGAACGTCGCATGACGGCAAGCCAGCGAGTTGGTTCGCATCGAACGTCCACTTTGCAGGATCTGGAGGCTGGCCGACCAATGGAGATCGATGCGCTCATCGGCGCGGTTCAGGAACTCGGCCGGCTCGTCGGCGTTACAACACCCACCATTGATGTGGTGCTCAGCCTAATTCAACAGCGCGGCGAGTCGGCTGGCACCTATAAGCGACCGAACTAGCTCGTTCATATCGGCAGGCTCCTGGGGTCGCCTTAGCCAATCCGCTTTTCGAGGCGCTTGCGCTGCTTGTTGGATAAGCCAAGCACCGCAAGGGCGTCGCGCAGACGGGCGCGGGTGATTTCCCGGCCCAACAACGCCATGGAGTCGAACAGCGGCAATGCCACGGGGCGTCCGCTAATGGCAACGAACAACGGAAACAGGAAGTCCCCCAGTTTCAGTTCCATAAGCCGCGCGCTATCGCGGCAGGCTTGTTGCAGTACAGTGCTCTGCCAAGACCCTAGGCCGTCGAATGCCCGCGCTGTCCGAAACAGTATCTCCAGCACCGCGTCTCGTTCGAGGCGCTTGTGCGCGAAATCATCGGGTTCGAGCGGTTTGCGCTCGCCCAACAGATAATCGACCTGGGGTGCGATGTCCGCGAATCGCTCGGTTCGCTGCCGCACGAGCGGCACCAACGATCTGAGTCGTTCGTCTCCACCGGCCCATGTCTTGAACCGACTCACGAATGCATCGACACCCAGGCCGCGCAGATACTGCCCGTTCATCCAATTGAGTTTTTCGATGTCGAACACCGGACCACCGAGTACCATCCGGCTGGCGTCGAACGCTTGGCGAAATTCGTCTTGGCTGAAAATGGCCCGCTCATCGGGCATGGACCAGCCCATGGTCGCCAAATAGTTAAGTAGCGCCTCGGGCAGATAACCAAGGTCGCGATAGTAGTCGATGCCGGTGGGGTTGCGGCGTTTCGAGAGTTTGCTGCGGTCGCTGTTGCGCAACAGCGGCAAGTGGATCAGCACCGGCATGTCCCAACCGAAATAGTCGTACAGCAACCGGTGCTTGGGCACCGAGGAAATCCATTCCTCGCCGCGCATGATGTGGGTAATGCCCATCAGATGATCGTCAACCACCGCCGCCAGATGGTAGGTGGGATAGCCGTCCGCCTTGAGCAGAACCTGCTTATCGATCTGGGTGAAGGGGATCTCGATTGGCCCGCGCAACTCATCCTGAAAGCGGCAGGTGCCCTCCGGCGGCACACACATCCTTACCACATGCGTATCGCCGCGCTCCAAGCGCTGTTTGACTGCCGCCGCCGACAGCGCCAAGCAATGGCCGTCATAACCGGGGGTTTCCCCCGCCGCCCGCTGCGCCTCGCGCACCGCCGCAAGGCGCTGTGGGCTACAGAAACAGTGGAAGGCGTGACCGGCGGCGAGCAGCTGGTCGATGTGCCGGCGGTAGATAGGCAATCGCTCGCTTTGCCGATAGGGGCCGCACGGGCCACCGATATCGGGGCCTTCATCCCAGTCAAGACCAAGCCAGCGCAACGCCCCGATAATGGCGCTTGCCGCTGCGGCGGTGCTGCGCGCCGCATCGGTGTCTTCAATGCGAACGATAAACTCGCCGCCATAACGCTTCGCCAACGCCCAATTGAATAGGGCCACATAGGCGGTACCGAGATGGGGGTCGCCGGTTGGCGAGGGGGCAATGCGCGTGCGAACCGTCATGCTTCGGAATGGGGATTATCTACTGGGCGGGGCAAGCCCCACCGGCACAGTCGCCGCCGACCGGTAGGCTTAAATCTTGCCCCATGGAATCGGTGAGATAGGCTGGCTAAGCCAAGATGGCGGGCTGCGCAAGCGGTTGAGCCGCAACGCCACCGCCCTGGGGGCTGTCGATCAATTCCCAGGCATCGTCGCAACGCAGGAGGGCGCGCACGAGCTTGTTGTTGAGTTCATGGCCGGATTTAATGCCTTGGAATTCACCCAAAATGGGGTGGCCCAATAGATAGAGATCACCCATCGCATCGAGTAGTTTGTGCTTCACGAATTCGTCGCGACAGCGCAGCCCTTCCTCGTTCAAGATATTGCAATCGCCAATGCCGATCGCATTTTGCAGGCTCGAACCCAAACACTTGTTGATGGCCTGCGCCTTGTCCAATTCGGCCACCAGCCCGAAGGAGCGGGCATGGCTCAGGTCGTCCACATAGGAAACATGGGCGAAGTCGAGCCGAATGTGCTTGGGGTGGCGGTTGAAAACGGGGTGGTCGGCAACAAAGGTATAGGTTGCCCGGAAGCCATCATAGGGCTTGAGTGCCGCCTCGCCACCCCCCTGAGTGACGCGAATGGTGCGCTTGATGCGGATGAATGCGCGCGCGGCTTCCTGGCGCAAAATACCGACCGATTTGATGAGTTCGACGAAGGGAAAGGCGCTGCCGTCCATAATCGGCACTTCCTCGCCGTTAAGTTCAACGACGAGATTATCGATCCCCATTCCCCAAAGCGCGGAAAGCAGATGTTCAACCGTTGCCACCTGCACACCGTTTTCGGCGATGCTGGTGGATAGCGTGGTATCGGAGACGTTCTGCGCCAAACCACGAATGGAGGTCGGGCGGTCGCTATCCGTGCGCACAAAAACAATACCCGTATTCTCCGCGGCAGGGCGCAAGGTCATGCGAACCTTGGCACTGGAATGTACGCCGATACCGATCGCATACACCGGCTTTGAGATCGTGTGCTGTCTTTGCATGAGAAACATCGGCCTAGTAGTGCAAGCGGCCACTATACAGTGGGCCTCGCAGAAAATGAAGAGAAAATGGAGGAGGCGGAGGCGGGATTGATCCGCACACCGAGCAGCACGTCCGCTTTGCGCAGGCGCTCCAGAATTTGCGCACCCTCCCGGTGCAGACGTTGCTTGTCGATGCGGGGAAATTCCGCGGCCAAGACAGCCAGAGCCTGACCGCCGGTTGTCTGACGGTGCCCATCGATTGCCGATGCCGCCGCCTGATCCGTGGATTGGGCGGCGTCCTCCCCGAATGTTTCGGGGCGCAGAATCCGCAAGAGCCGGTGGGTCAATGCGTTCGACCCAAGCACCCGCACGGAATCGTCGCGCCTTCGACAGGCAATCAACCAAACCGGCTTTTCCGGCGGTTGCCGCGGAATGCGATTCGGCCCAATTTCGTTGACCCGGTAGCGATAGTAAAGAGGGCGCATCAGCGGCGATGGCACGATGGGGTTAGCCAGCAAATCGCCGTGCGGGTCGATCTCGGTTTCGGGAAGCTCCTCGCCGGAGTGCTTGAGCGAGCGCTTCACCCACTCGAAATGACAGAGTTCCAACAACCAATCCGGTTTATCCAGCACCGGGTCGGCAGCCAAGAAGGCCATGAACTCCTGGACGATATCCATGAAATAGGGTGTCTCGCTGGCGTGCCGATGGATGAAGCCCTGCACCAAACCATGCCATTGCGTCCGGTCCAGCACCGACTTGGCCACCGGAAAGCCATTCGCCAAGAAGCTCTCAAGGTTGCGGTGAAAGAGCCTGACATAGATCGCCATGCGGCGCGGCGCCACGTCTTGCGGCGGCGGATTCGATTCGGGATTGCGGAGGTGGTCGGCAAAGACCCGCTGCGTCTCGATGAATCCCGGTTTACTCACAGCCCCATCCGAAGGCGGAAAACGCTATTGGCGAACACGGCGGCTCATGAGCCACCATCTGGTGCTTGCACAACCGCAGATTGCATTGTCCGGATGCGGCCGACTTCATCAAGCAGTTCCTGAAAGGGCGGGAAGTTAAAATCCCGCTCAAGCACTACCGGCATTTCGCCGTAGCGGTTGAAGGCGGTGCCCAGCAGTTGCCAAACCGGCTCGATGACCGCCGCGCCGTGTGTATCAATGCGCAAATCCGGCGCCTCTTCGTAATGGCCCGCCATATGCACATATTGAACGCGGGAGCTGTTTATGCCGGCCAGAAATTCGTTCGGGTCGTAACCGAAATTGATGCTGTTCACATAGATGTTGTTCACGTCGAGCAGCAGGTCGCAATCCGCTTCCCGCAGCACGGCGTTGATAAATTCGAGTTCCGTGAGCTCGCGGCCGGGTGCCGCATAGTAGGAAATATTTTCGACGCCGATGCGGCGCTCCAACAGTTCCTGAACCTGGCGGATGCGGGAGGCCACATAAATAACCGCCTCTTCGGTGAATGGGATGGGCATCAGGTCGTAGAGGTGGCCGTGCTCGTCGCTGCAATAGCTCAGATGCTCGTTGTAGGCCAAGACCCCGTGTTGGTCGAGAAAAGCCTTAATCTGCTTGACGAAGGCGACATCAAGTGGTGCCGGGCTACCGATGGATAGCGACAGGCCGTGGCAAACGAGTGGGAATTGCTCCGCCAATGAACGAAATTGGCGGCCAAAACGGCCGCCAACTCCGATCCAGTTTTCCGGCGCAAGCTCAAGGAAATCAATGGCCCCCCTATCTATCGACAGGAGGTCGGGCAAGAGTCGGCGACGCAACCCCAATCCCGCCCCTTGAACGGGAAAACCCATTACGCCGATCGAGATCTCCAGGACACGGGATCAGGCTTCGCCGCCATCCTCTTCGCCGCACTTGCCTTCACCGCACTTGCCTTCGTCACCGTCGTCCTCACCACAGCTGCCTTCGCCGCACTTGCCTTCGTCCTCGCCACAGCTGCCTTCGCCTTCGCCGCAACTGCCTTCGCCGCCGTGGGCATCGGCCAAGCGTTCGTAGCCGCGGTCGAGTTCATCCGCCGCGAACAAGTCGCTTTCGGGTTCGGCCATGGCAGCGGCTGTCAGGGTCGCCGCAAAAACGGTTCCTACCGCTACGGCAATCGGTTTGATTTTTCGTTCAAGCATTGCTCAAGTTCTCCTACTAGCCCCGCAAGGAGCCAAGCTTCGAGTCCGGATGCGGGTGAAATGCCCGCACCCCCCATAGGACCAAATGGTTCCCATGGAGCGGAGTATACCCAATAAGCTATTGAGAACATCAACCGGTAGTGTCGCAGTTTGAATTTTTCAACCGCCGGACGCCGCAGTTGGCGCAGTTTCCAAATCCAAATCAATGCAAACTGATACAGAATCCATCAACCCGCCATCCGCCAGCAGATGCTGACGCCGGGAAAGCGAGTTCCTGCGGGACTTCCCTCGCGGCGCTGGGCACCATTTTCCTACTTATATGAGAGGGGGTGGAACGAGCTTAACGGCACCGCGAGGGAAGTCCCACAGGCACTCGCTGCCAACGCGGGATACGCTTACCGCACCATAAGGGCTAATCCAGCGCGCCGCCAAGCCCCCCTAGCGTGAACGCCACGCGCTCTGCCACCGTCGGCGCGAAGGCTTCCCGGTCGCGAACCGCCCGCAATCGGTTATCCAAACCGCAACCATTAGCGATTTGAATGGCAAGGCCGGGTCGGGCGTTCATTTCCAACAATAACGGCCCCGCTTCGGCATCAATGACGATATCACAGCCCAAATAACCCAAGTTGGTGACATCGAAACAGCGGCTGGCCAACTTCAACAAGTCCGGCCAATCCGGAATACGGATGTCGTCAAGCGGCAGGCCATTGTCCGGGTGACGGGTGATGGTTCGATTCCGCTGCACGGCACCAACGCTCTTGCCCGTTTGAATGTCGAGACCGACGCCGATAGCACCCTGATGCAAATTGGCCTTGCCATCGGAGGCCCGCGTGCCCAAGCGCAACATGGCCATAACAGGATAACCGCGAAAGACGATAACCCGAATATCCGGTACACCATCAACGCTAATCGCCGTAAACATCTCATGCATCGTCACCAAGGATTCGACGATGGCGGAATCCATACGTCCCCCCAACGAATACAGGCCACTGATGATATTGGTAAGCAAACGCTTGATCTGAATAATGTTCGCCCGCTCGCCGTTGCTCTTCACGAAGTGTTCGCCATCGCGGCCGGCGACCACCAGGATGCCGCGCCCGCCGCTACCCTGGGCGGGTTTGATGACAAATTTGTCGAGTTCGGCCAGGCGCACGGGAACCGCCTCCACCTCAAATTGGTGGGAAAGATCATGAATCAATGCGGGAGTGGGAATGCCGGCCTTGGCGACCAGGCGTTTGGTCAGCAATTTGTTATCGACCAGCGGATAGACCGAGCGACTGTTGTGGCGGCCGATAAACTCGAGATTGCGCCGGTTCATGCCGACAATGCCGCGCTTGTGCAGCTTGGCGGGCGAAGCAAACCAGTTCATAAAAGCAAACATGAATAGACCGGGCTAGCTCCGCCTGGCCAGCGGCAGAAACCGATACAATTCAAGCAACCGGTAGCCGGTATAGCGACCAAACAGCAATATCGCCGCCAAGACGCACAGTTGCAGTTCGGGCAGGTTGAAGGCCAGGTGCCGAACCAACGGCAGGCTCATGACCAGGTAGGCGCTAATCGCTACAAGCAAGCTGCCAGCACCCTGGATCAAGGCTTCGCCCGGCCCTTCCTCCTCCCAGAGAATGGACATGCGTTCCACCGTCCAAGCCAGAATAATCATGGGGAAGAAAGTGATGGCCAAGCCACTGATGAGCCCCAGCCGATAACTCACCACGGCCAGTATCATCACCAGCCCAATCACCACCACTACCAAGACGGCAATACGCGCCACCAAGAGTAGATTGAGCGCCGACAAATAAGAACGCAACAGCAACGCGGCACCCACCACCAACACCATGCCGACCAGGCCGGCTAACAGTTCCGTCTGTAAAAAGGCGAGCGCAATCAATACCGGCGTAAAGGTGCCCGATGTGCGAATGCCTACCACCAGGCGCATGATGACCACAACCAACGCGCCCACCGGCAGGGTCATGATGAGTTTGAACATGCCCTGTTCGGCAATGGGCAGGCCGTGTAGGGACACATCAAACGGGCTGTTGCGCAACCGCGAAAGACCGAGGGCGGATTGCAATTGGCTAGTCATCGAGAAGGTTACCTGGCTGCGCGAACCGCCGATCACCTCGAACACCGAGGGCGTGCCGGTCTGCCAGAGTAGCAGTTCAGAGGAATCCTCCACCCGGCCGCGCCTTGGGTCATAGAGCAGCCAATCGTCCTCATGCCAAACCTGCACGTAGTCGCGCAATGGCTGGTGGCGCCGGCCGTCATCAAGCCGCAATGCCTTGACCGTTCTGGCGGCGATTCCAGCTCGATTCAAGAGCGCACCAATCAAGGGTGCCGCCGCATAGTCTTGGCGTAACAGGCTCAGGTTCTGGCTCAGTGGCCGGGTATTGGCGGCCTGCACCAGTTGGTCCGCCAGCGATTTGGCGCTGGTGGATTTGGGGAGAAAATCGTTGAGAACCTCCGTGGCCGCGGTGGCATGGGGGCCGTCGAAATGCGCCTCCCGAACCCCTTCGGGCGGTGCCGCGGAGATGCGGTGCTGAGGATCTTCGACCAGGTCCATTTGATAAAAAAGAACCTGTTGGCCGGTGGCGGAGCGTTTCGTCCAATGCGCGCGCCGTTGCGGGCCGCTTCGATCCACGGTGAAGCCGAAGCCCTGAGAGGCACCCGATTCACTCAACACCAAAAACCCGTCTTGGGCCGGCGGCAAAGTCAACAGCACCTCGGTGAGTTCCCCGCGCGCCATAAACTCGATGCGCGCCTCAATCTGCCAAACGCGGCGTTCCTCATCCGGCATCAGCGGTATGCCCGTGTCGGCGTGGCGATAGAGCGCAATACCAACGCCGGCGGCGGCGAGCAGGGTCGCAACCAGCAAATAGGACAGGCGTTCCATGGGTTCCCGCTACCCATCCCCATCGGATAACGGCTGCACGAACTCCTGGGCAACATCCACAACAACCAAGTCTGTCAGCAGGCTGCGTCCAAGAATCAGCGCATGCCGCAGGTGGGTGCGGTCGGATAAGTTGAATTCAAAGTGGCCTAAAATACGCCCTAACTGCACCCGTAATCGCACCACGGGACGGCGTGTGCCCTCGGCATCGGATTGTTGGAAGACCCGCACGAAACGCCTCACCTTGCGTTCCACAGTGTAGGTCTCGTCCTGGGTGCGCAGTTCGAACCGCACCCAATCCTCGCCATCGCGCTCAAGAAAAACCATATTGGTGGCGGAAAGCGAGTTCGAATCGGCCCCCGTATCGATCCGGGCCGTGACGGCGATTCCCGGTGGGGTAATGCGAACACGTTCCATTGAACCGACCACCAGCTTGTCTGTGCCCGCTTCGGCGACAGACTCGACCGGCGCTTCGCAAGAAGCCTCCGCTAATAGGGCCGGCTGGGGCTCGGGAAATTCACAGAGGGGGGACGGCACTTCGATGGGCTTGGCCAATTGGGTTTCGATCTGGTCCAGGCGGACACCGAGTTCCCGCTCGAATTGCCGCACTTCGCCGGATACCTGGTGCAGCGATTGCTCGACATTGCCAAACTCCGCACCAAGCGCGCCGACTTCTGTGCGCAAGTCGAGCAACGCCTGTTGTTGATACTCGTTGGTGGCGCAACCGGCGAACGCCAGAGCCGCCAACATTGTCCGGCAGTGTTTCAATCCCAACCCGCTCCCCGCACGAGGGGTGCCATTGTAGCCACCATTTGGCGCCATCCCAAAATCTTAGTCAACGCCAAACGGGATCAGGCGTTACCGGTAAAGGTTTACGGTTCCCTTGGCGGAATCGCCGCCATGGCGACAACCTCGCATCCCACAAATGCAAACCGTCGGGTTGGCCGGCGACGTTCTCGTTCCCAGAGACGGTGGCCTACTTCGAGAGGGCGTTCATGCCCTCCTCCAAACCGCGGACGGTTAAGGGGAACATGTAATCGTTGACCAGCTTGCGCGTTAACCCGACGGACGAGGAATACTCCCAAGTCTCTTGGGGGGTGGGATTAATCCAGACAAGGCGATCGTAGAGACCGGTGAAGCGGCTCATCCACAGAGCACCCGGCTCCTCATTCCAGTGCTCAACGCTACCGCCGGCATGGGTAATCTCATAGGGTGCCATGGTGGCGTCGCCAACAAATACCACCTTGTAGTCGTGGGCGTATTTATTGAGGATTTCCCAAGTGGGAATGCGTTCGGTCATGCGGCGGCGGTTGTCTTTCCAAACCGATTCGTAGATGAAGTTGTGGAAATAAAAACTTTCCATGTGTTTGAACTCGGTGCGGGTGGCCGAGAACAACTCCTCGCTTACCCTCACATGGGCGTCCATGGAACCGCCGATATCAAGAAACAGCAATACCTTGACGGTGTTCTTGCGCTCGGGGCGCATGCGGATGTCGAGCATGCCGCCGTTGTGGGCGGTGGAACGGATGGTGTCATACATATCCAACTCCTCATCCTTGCCGGTGCGGGCGAATTTACGCAGACGCCGCAGCGCCATTTTGATGTTGCGCGTACCCAGTTCGACCGAGTCGTCCAGATTTTTGAACTGGCGCTGTTCCCAGGCTTTTTTCGCCTTTTTCTTTTTGCCCTTGCCGAGCCCACCCGGACCGCTTTTGCCCGAATGATTCGGATCCTCGCCCTCTTCACCTTCATCAGCTTGGCGGGCCTGTTCCGCCGCGGCTTTTTCCGCCTCTTCCTTGGCTTCTTTAAAGGCTTCGATGAGCTTCTCCAAACCGCCGAGCGATTTGATCTTTTCAAGTTCCTCCGGCGTCAGCGACTTTTCGAATTCCCGACGCAACCATTCGTCGGGAATCAGGGATTTCAGCATGCCGTGCAAGTCCTCAAGTCCTTTGAAATAGGCGCTGAACGCACGGTCGAACTTATCGTAGTCTTTTTCGTCCTTGACGAGGCAGGTGCGGGCAAGCAGATAGAAGTCATCCAGATTGGCGTAGACGATGCGGTGCTTGAGGGCGGCCAGCAAATCCATCAATTCCCGAATCGTGACGGGGACTTTGTACTTGCGCAGCGTTAAGAAGAGGTTAATCAGCACAATTCATTGGTGTTTGTAGTGGCCGGGCGTGATTGCCTCGCGGCGCTCGCGGCAACCGGCCGCATGGCAGGCCGGGACGGCATCCACCCCTTCCCGGCCCGGCAACAAGTGGCCGGGCGTGATTGCCTCGCGGCGCTCGCGGCAACCGGCCGCATGGCAGGCCGGGACGGCATCCACCCCTTCCCGGCCCGGCAACAAGTGGCCGGGCGTGATTGCCTCGCGGCGCTCGCGGCAACCGGCCGCATGGCAGGCCGGGACGGCATCCACCCCTTCCCGGCCCGGCAACAAGTGGCCGGGCGTGATTGCCTCGCGGCGCTCGCGGCAACCGGCCGCATGGCAGGCCGGGACGGCATCCACCCCTTCCCGGCCCGGCAACAAGTGGCCGGGCGTGATTGCCTCGCGGCGCTCGCGGCAACCGGCCGCATGGCAGGCCGGGACGGCATCCACCCCTTCCCGGCCCGGCAACAAGTGGCCGGGCGTGATTGCCTCGCGGCGCAGTGCGCCGCGTTGAACGCAGGACGTTCAAACGGCAATCACCCACGGCTGTCTCGTCGGTTCATGAAGGCTAGGCGCTCTAGGAGGTGAACATCCTGTTCGTTCTTGACGAGGGCACCGTAGAGTGGCGGAATCGCCTTGCTCGGGTCCCGGTTGGTGAGAATTTCGTCGGGAATATCATCGGACATTAGAAGTTTCAGCCAGTCTATCAACTCCGATGTCGAGGGCTTTTTCTTCAATCCCGGTACCTTGCGGACGTCAAAAAAGATTTCCATGGCCTCCTTGACCAATTCCTTTTTGATTTCCGGGAAATGTACTTCAATGATCTCGTGCATCGTCTCCCGGTCGGGAAAGTTGATGTAGTGGAAGAAACAACGGCGCAAAAAGGCGTCCGGCAGTTCCTTTTCGTTATTGGAGGTAATAACGACGATAGGCCGCTGCTTCGCGGCGATGGTCTCGGAGAGTTCATAAACAAAAAACTCCATGCGGTCGAGTTCCTGCAACAGATCGTTGGGGAACTCGATATCGGCCTTGTCGATCTCGTCGATCAGCAACACCACCCGCTCCTGGGCTTCAAACGCCTCCCACAGTTTGCCCTTCTTAATGTAGTTGCGGATATCACCCACCCGCTCGTCGCCGAGTTGCGAGTCGCGCAGCCGCGAAACCGCGTCGTACTCATAAAGGCCGTTGATCGCCTTGGTGCTCGACTTGATGTGCCATTGAATCAGTTTCAACCCCAAGGTCTTGGCGATTTCCTCGGCTAAGAGCGTCTTGCCCGTGCCGGGTTCGCCTTTGACCAGCAGCGGCCGTTCCAACTTCACGGCGGCATCCACGGCCATGCTCAGCTCATCGGTGGAAATATAGGTATCGGTACTGTCGAAAATCATGCGGGATCTCTTGGTAAATCACTTTGGAAGCGGTGCTTTTGGGCTCGCACCTAGCTCCCCAGAGGGCGAATCCGACAGGAGCTCAGCCGCGCAAAGCGCGTACTCTATAGGAGGCACCACCACCTCACAAGCTGCGGTACGGGTTACGGCGGCGGCGACGGCGCCAATGGTGGTAGCCCCCCAGCATCAGCGTAAACAGGGCGATTCCCGAGAACAGCAAGCTCGCCGCCCACGCCGGTTGGCCGTCCCGCTGTAGCAAGGCTTCAAAGAGCATCACCAAAAACGCCGGCGCGAAGTAGGACTCGAACCCCGGAACGGGCGCCGGCAACAGCAGCACCAGGGCCGCAACACCACGCAGCCAAGACCGCAAAAAACCCCGCCGTATTGGGCGCGTCAACATAATGATGCCGAACAGCCCGACCAGAGCGGCGGCGAGGGTAATCAACCAAGCCTGGGGTTCGGTCACGGGCCCACCATGGGCAAGCTTGTGCTTGTGCTCGCAACCGTGCGCACAGGGGCAAAATCCGGCGCGGTCATGGCGGCTCTTCAAGAAATTTGCGATCCAGGATTTCCCTGAAGCTGGCACCCAACAACGGTTCTCGCCAACCCGAATAGGCGGCGGACAGTGTGCCCGTGTCCCGGTAGTGACGAATACAGTGCTCAATGTCGCGCGGCCGGGCGAGCAACTCCGGCGCGATACCCAAGGCTCCGGCACAGCGGCGCCCGATGCCGCGCAGTTCTTTGAACAACCCGCCCTTTTTCTGACTGACCGGCCGTGGAAGCGGCGCTTGCGGCGGTGCTCCGCGGCCTTCGGCATGGGCTTGTATCAGGGCGTCGCCGTAACGACGGACGATACCGGCCGGCAGGATGTGCCGAAGCGTTCGCCGCTCCAGTTGACTGCATTGGGCGAATTCAAGCAGATGTTCATCCCAAACAACGCGATTGCGCGGCACGTTGTCGGACATGGCGCGGCGCTCGCGCCAGGCGCAAAGTGTTCGCAGCACGGCGAGTTGGGTCCCATTGAGCCGCCACGCCGCCTTGACGCCGGTGAAGTAGGACAATGGCTCCCGGGGAACGTAGTGCCCGTTGCGCCGCATTTCTTCCCGGAACCAAGGCCAGCGGCCCGCCGCCCGCAACCTGGCCTCCAGTTCCGCATGCATGCCCGCCAGAAACGCAACATCCTCGCCCGCATAGCGAATCTGCTCGGCGGACAGGGGGCGTCGCAACCAATTCGAACGGGTGTGGTGTTTGGGCAAATGCACACCGAGCAAGGTTTTCACCAAGGCGGCGTAGCTCAGACTGAACTGATCGGAGAGAAAAGCGAAAGCAAGTTGGGTGTCAAAAATGCTTTCCGGCAGCACACCGAGATGGGAGTAAAACAGTTCCAAATCCTCGGAACAGGCGTGCAGCACCTTAACGGTGTTCGGGTCGAGCAGCACATCGGTGAGCGGTGCCCAATCGTCAATGGCAAGCGGATCGACCAGCCAAACGTCGGTGCCGACGGCAACCTGATAGAGGCCGGGAATGGGGAAGAAGGTATCGGTGCGCTGAAACTCGGTGTCAACACCGATCAACCCGCGCCAATGCCCGACAGCCCGCGCCAAGCCGGCTGCCGAATCCACCCAAACCGGGCGCTTGGCAGTCTCAGCCGAGACGGCGGCGCCCCTGCAAAGCATGCGTGATGGTTCCGCCGTCCACATATTCCAATTCGCCGCCGATAGGCACCCCGTGGGCAATGCGGGTGATATCGGCACCCTCCTGCTCAAGCAAACCGGCGATATAGTGCGCCGTGGCTTCGCCCTCTACCGTGGGGTTGGTGGCCAGAATGACCTCACGAGCCTTCAGCGCGCGTACCCGGTTCGTTAGTTGATCAAGCCGCAAATCGTCGGGACCCACGCCGTCAATGGGTGAAAGGCGCCCGTTCAAGACGAAATACCGTCCACGAAAACCGCCCGCCTGCTCAATGGCGAAAATGTCCGCTGGCGATTCCACTACGCAAAGCAGCCCGTTGTCCCGATTCAGGTCGGCGCACAACCGGCAGCGTTCCGCCTCGGTCAATGTGCGGCAGTCGGCGCAATGTGTCACGTTCTCCACCGCGGCAGCCAACGCCTCGGCCAGTCTTAGCCCACCTTCGCGATTGCGCTGCAAGATATCGAGGGCGATGCGCTGGGCACTCTTGGGACCAATGCCCGGCAACACTTGCAAGGCGGTAATCAGTCGATCAATGAGTGGGCTGAACACGGCGAATTAGAGCCTACCCGCCTGGCTCGCATATTTCACCAACTTTCGGGTTCTGGTGGGGTATCAGTTTGAATTGCCTCGGGTTTGGGCGTGGCCCCAACCGTGGCATCCCAGGGCCGAAAATGGAAAACGCCGCAAACGGACAAGCGGCTTGGTGAGCTATGCGGGCTAGAAAAGCAGCTTATTGAAGGGCAGGCCGACACCGCCCGCGAGCCCGGACATCTTTTCGGATTTTGCCGACTCCACCTTGCGCGCACCATCGTTGAAGGCAGCGGCAATCAGATCCTCAAGTACCTCCTTGCCCTCGTCAAGCAGATCCTGATCAATCTGTACGCGCCTAACCTCGTGTGCGCCGTTTAGGACCACGCGCACCAACCCGCCGCCGCTTTCGCCGATAACCTCCAAGGAAGCGATTTCGGTCTGTAACGATTCAATTTTCTGCTGAACCTGTTGCGCCTGTTTGAAAAGATCGCCCAGTCCCTTAACGTTCATCGGTTTGCCTTATGCTGCGTGAATTGATTTTCGATTGACGGAATGATGAAACGGCGGACTAGGAGCCTTGCACAAACTCAAGCACGTTGCCCGGATGTCTTCGTTTCGGGCATCGGCAAGGGCCGAACATCCTCCAGCCGGCCATCAAAGAGTTCCAGGAACGATTGCACTTTGGGATTCTCCGCGAAATCACGCCGCGCCGCCACCTGCCGCTCCTGGGCAAGCCGGTGGTTGCGCGCCGTTGGCGTTTCCTGCTGGGGGTCGCCGACATCGACCACAAGATGAATGGCCTCGCCGACGACGTCGGCCAAGGCCCGCTCAATAGCGCCCATTTCCGCACCGGAGAGCAAGGAAGCCTGTTTGCGGTCGAGCACAAGACGCCAATTGGCCTCGCGACATTCAACCAGCAACGAGTGTTCGACGATCATGCGGTCGATGCCCTTGAGGGGCAGGCGTCCAACCAACTCGTACCACTTCTCGTAATAGTTGGCACCCTCTTCCGTCGAAACTGCCGCAGAACTTTCGCGGCTTTCGGAATGCGGGGCATCCACTTGCGCCGAAGTCTTTAGCCCGGATGTCTCATCGACTTTTTTGCCAGCAGGCGGTGTTTCCTCAGCGTCTTCGGCTGAAACCGTCCCGGTGGGAAGGACGGGCCCCTCGCGCTCCCCGGCTGAAGGCTCCTTCATGCGAGGGGCGGGCCCCTCGCGCTCCCCGGCTGAAGGCTCCACAAAATGGGCGAGTTGGGGGTTCACTGGACCTGGCGGGGCGGAGGGGGTCGCCGCCGTGCTTGATGGTACCTCAGGGGTATCGGCGGGAGTGCGGCCAGGCTTGGGTTCGGACACTACCGGAACACCGGCGGCGGGCGGCACATTGGTGGCGGCTTGCGCATTCGGCGCGAAGGCCAACATGCGCAGTAGCGTCATCTCGAAACCGGCTTTGGGATCGGGGCCGACAAACAGATCGCGGTATCCGATCAACGCGATCTGATAATAGAGTTGCACGGTTTCCGGGCTCAGGCCACTGTCTTCTGCTTCCCCTAATGCCTGATCGACGGCCATGCCGTGCAGGGCTTCGAGCAATTCGGTGAGCACCGAGCGGAAATCGGCGGCCTTGTCGGCAAGGGTGTCACTCAGTTCAAGCACCCGGCGCGGCTCGCCGCTAGCCAATGCCTCAATGATGGCACCAATCTCGTCGCGGCCCACCGCGCCAACCATGGCGGCAACATGGGACGCGGCAAGCAACCCGCCGCCGTAGGCGATGGCCTGGTCGGTAATCGAGAGGGCATCGCGCATACTACCCTGGGCCGATTTGGCAATAATGCGAAGCGCGTCCGGCTCGTGCTCAATGCCCTCTGCGGTGAGCACCTCGCCGATATAGCGGGCGATTTCATCGCGGCCAATGTTTTTCAACTGAAACTGCAAGCAGCGCGACAACACCGTTACCGGAACCTTCTTGGGATCGGTGGTGGCGAGCAGGAATTTCACATGCTCGGGCGGCTCTTCAAGGGTTTTTAGGAAGGCATTGAAACTCGACGCGGAGAGCATGTGAACTTCGTCAATGAGATAGACCTTGAACCGCCCCCGCGACGGCTTGTATTGAGCGTTGTCGAGCAACTCCCGCGTATCGTCCACCTTGGTGCGGGAGGCGGCGTCCACCTCAATGAGGTCCATGAACCGGTTCTCCTCGACCTCTCGGCAAATCGAACAGGTACCGCAAGGGGCGGAGGAGACGCCCGCTTCACAATTCAGACACTTAGCCAGTATGCGGGCAATGGTGGTTTTTCCGACACCACGGGTGCCGGTGAACAGATAGGCGTGATGCACCCGGCCCGAATCCAGACCGTTGCACAACGCCCGGACCACATGATCCTGTCCCACGAGAGCAGCAAAGCCCTTGGGACGCAGCCGTCTGGCCAACACTTGATAGCTCATCGGCGCTATTCTAGCCCGGACGCTTCATGAATAAACGATCGGGCGGCAAAAGGTGGCGGCTCCATTTGGACAATCTTCATTATCGCGGCCCAAATAACCGACTATCCGAATCTTATGGTCGGCCTGCATTCAGCCGTTGATCCGGGCGCTTAGCGATTCTCCAAATTTTTGATTTCCTTAGAAAGATTGAATTTTTGATCTGTGACGATTGCTTCGAGAACCGCAATACGCTTTTTCACTGCCCGCAGTTCCTCTCGAAGATCGTCGTCCGTCTTCACATTGAGTTCCCGTTGCCGCAGTCTGATGTATTTTTGCGCCACGCTGGTGGCGCACGAAATCAACACGATCAAAACGACCATCAAAAAGACACCGTCCATGCTCGCTCCTTGTTATTGACGGTTTCGGTGGATCAACCCGGGCTAGGGGAATGCCCGCCCTTGGCATCATCGAGTTTGTTCAGTTCCCGCCGCTTCCGGCGACCAAAAGCTCCTGCGGCAAATCAGGCTCGGCAAGCACAACATTTAGGTTTTCGGGCGGCTTTCCGTCTGGTGGCCCGGGCCTCCTTGCGGCTCGCCATTGCCGCTCATCCGCGTTTTAAGCGCTTGCAGTTCGTTCTCAATGGCATCGCCCCGCTCAAGTTCAGCAATCTCCTCGGCGAGTGTTTTAGAGCCCATATCGTAAGCCTCGATTTGGCCCTCAATGTCGTCCATCTTGCGCTCGTACAGCTCGAATCGCTGAATGGCGTCGTCAACATTGTGCTCGCTAAGCCGCCGCCGCACACCAAGCCGTGTCTTAGCGGCATTACCGCGCAACACGATCGCATGTTGGCGGGTTTTGGCGTCCTTGATCTTGGCTTGCAGAGCAACCACGTCCGCGTTGAGTTTTGCCAAGGTTTCATCAACCATTGTCAGCTCCGGGGCCAGCGACTCCGCCGCTTCGCTTGCTTTGTTGCGCTCCCTCAGAGCGCCCTTCGCGAGATCGTCGCGACCCTTGCTAACGGCTACTTCGGTCTTGCGCTCCCACTCCGCCGCCTCCTTGGCAAGCCATTGTTTGCGGCGCAGCAGTTCCTTGCGGTCGGCAATGGCCCGTGCGGAGGTCGAACGCACCTCCACTAGGGCCTCCTCCATTTCCTGAATGATCAGACGCACCATCTTCTCCGGGTCTTCCGCCTTGTCGAGCAAGGCATTGAGGTTGGAGTTGATGATGTCGGTCAGGCGAGAAAAGATGGTCATGATTGGTTAGCCTCCATGTGTAAGCCACAGGGGGGGATTCAGGAATCGTGCCAGATTTGCCGGGAATTTTAAGGGAGTTATCTATTTGACTCCCACGGCCACAACAAATTGTGACAAGCCGTTTTTATGAGCACAACATCTAGGAGCCTGCGCCGTAGGAAGTCGCGAAAGCGAAAATCCGCTATCGCCGTCCCGTCGGCCGGTCGATTGAGGCGAATATCGAGCCATATTCAACGAAGTCGAGCGGCTGACGGGGTGGATGAGAGCGGATTTGCAGCCGCGAATTCCTACGGCGCAGGCTCCTAGTGGAAGATGGCATTAAGTATATAAATCCTAATTTTAATATGGGGCAATTGCGAACAGACGCCATGATGTGGGTGGCAGGGAGCGGTCATCGCATCTGTTGTATGCCGCTAACCTGAGTACATCATCCCCTATTATCCGGTAGCGAGCGGGTGCGTGGGGTTTCCCTTACCGCGCTGGGCACCGGCTTCCTGCTTGTGCGAGAGGGTATGGAGCGAGCTTAACGGCGCGGCAAGGGAAACCCCACGCACCCGCTCTTTTCTGGAAAACCGGCGGTTTATCGAAGCGGCGGCCTGTCCTTTGCAACGCAATCTGCCGCCACGGGATAATCTCATTCCATTGCACAAACCGGCTCAGTGAGTGGTTTATTTCGCCAATAGTTGGCAATATTCGCAACATGCGTACCGAATTGGAACGACTGCTTGGCGAATCGCCTGCTTTTCTCGCGGTTTTGGAGGCTGTCTCGCAAATCGCGCCCCTGCAAAAGCCGGTGTTGATCGTCGGCGAGCGCGGCACCGGCAAGGAACTCATCGCCGAGCGTTTGCACTTCCTATCCAACCGCTGGGAAAGCGCCTATCTCAAAATGAACTGCGCGGCGATTGCCGATTCACTTTTGGAAAACGAGTTGTTCGGCCACGAGGCCGGTGCCTTCACCGGCGCATCGCGGGCGCATCAGGGCCGATTCGAGCGGGCGCACGGGGGCACCCTGTTTTTGGATGAACTGGCCGACAGCTCCGCGCTTGTGCAGGAGAAACTGCTGCGGGTCATTGAATATGGCGAATTCGAGCGGGTTGGCGGCAAGAAAACGCTGCATTGCGATGTGCGCCTCCTGGCGGCCACCAATGAAGATCTGCCGAATCTGGCCGCCTCAGGCAAGTTCCGCCACGACCTGCTCGATAGAGCGGTGTCGGTCTTTGTCCGAGGCGGACGAGGCGCTGGAAGGGGTGGATCGAGTGAATGCCGTCCGCTCCGAGATTCCCGCCGTGACTCATGTGGACCATTCGGCGCGGATTCAGACTGTGGGCCGGGACACCAACCCCAAGTACCACGCGCTGCTATCCGCGTTCAAGCAGCGCACGGGCTGCCCGGTGCTGGTCAACACCTCGTTCAACGTGCGCGGCGAACCGATCGTGGGCACACCTGAGGACGCATTCCGCTGCTTCATGGGCACCGATATCGAGGCGCTGGCCGTGGGCAACTGCTTCCTGCTGAAGAGCGAACAGGATGTAGCGCTCAGGCGCGACTACCGCCGCGAGTTCAAGCCGGACTGAGTGCAGATAATGGCGCGTGTGCGAAATTACCTGCAGTATGGATGTGGTTGGTCTGCGCCGAAGGGTTGGAGAAATTTCGACGCGTCACCCACGCTGCGCTTTGAGCGCCTGCCGCTGATAGGAAGGCTATACACCCGAAACAGCCAGCGATTTCCTGAGAACGTTGAGTACGGGGATATCGTAAAGGGCCTGCCGGTCGCCGAGGAATCGTTCCATGGTGTCTATTGCTCTCATGTGCTGGAGCACCTGTCCTTGGCCGACTTCAGGACGGCTTTGATCAACACATGGCGCATTCTGAAGGGGGGGGGGGGGGGGGGTATTTCGCCTCGTCCTGCCGGATTTGGAGCACATGGTTAACCGGTACATCGACGACTGTTCGGAAAGTGCTGCTCACACATTTATGACGGACACCGGGTTGGGGGCACTGAAGCGGGACCGCGGTTTCGTGGTCTCCTATATGGGCAATTCGAAACATCTATGGATGTGGGACTTCAAGTCCATCGCAGCGGAGCTTTCACGTGCCGGATTCACCGGCATCCGCAGGGCGGCCTTCGGCGACAGCCCGGATGCCGCCTTTTCGGAAGTGGAAGAAAAAGATCGGTGGGAGAACTGCCTTGGTGTCGAATGCAGAAGGCTTGCTTGACATCGCCTGCATTCGCTGAAGGGCAATGCGGCAGGCATATGGAGTATCCGCGTATCGCTTTGAAGCTCGTTGTCCACGACTTCGCGGGCCATCCGTTTCCAATGCAGCTCAGCCGGTCGCTGGCTGGGCGGGGGCACCGGGTGCATCATTTGCACTGCCGGTCGCTGGTCGGCGCCAAGGCCGACCTCTGCCGCCGGGAGGACGACGCGGCGGGGCTGGCTATCGAGGGCGTGGGCGGCAGGCGCCCAATGGCCAAGGGCAGCCTTGTCCGCCGTCTGGCAATGGAGAACGCCTACGGGCGCCGCGCCGCCGCGAAGATCACGGCGGCTAAGCCGGATGTGGTGCTGTGCGCCAACACGCCGCTCGACGCGTTGCGCTGGATTGTCCCCGCCTGCCGCCGTCGCGGCGCCGGATTCGTGAACTGGCTTCAGGACCTCAACAGCGTGGTGGCCGCCGACATCCTGCCCCGCCGGGTGCCCGTTTTCGGCGGACTGGCTGCGCGGCGCTACCTGAGGCTGGAGCGCTCGCTGCTGCGTCGGAGCGACCATGTCGTGGCGATTTCGGAGGACTTCCAAAGCTACTTGGAGAGCATCGGCATCCCGGCGGGGGCGTGGAGCGTCATCCGCAACTGGGCGCCTCTCGACGAGCTGCCGATGCGCCCGCGCCGGAACCCTTGGGCGGAGCGCCACGGGCTGACGCGCGGATTCAACATCGTGTACACCGGCAACCTCGGCCTCAAGCATAATCCCCAGCTGCTGCTCGACTTGGCCCGGAACCCGCTGGTGCCCAACGCCCGGGTGGTGGTGGTGTCGGAGGGCATCGGCGCGGACTGGCTCGCCCGCCGCAAGCGGACGCTCGGCTTGGACAATCTGGCGCTGCTGCCGTTCCAGCCCTACGCGGCGCTGCCCGAGGTCATGGCGGCAGCGGATATCCTGCTGGCGCTGCTGGAACCGCAAACGCAGCCGTACTGCGTGCCCAGCAAGGTGCTCTCGTACTGCTGCGCCGGACGCGCCATCGTGCTCTCGGCGGATGCCGGCAACCTCGCCAGCCGAATTGTCGCCGGGCAGGGCTGCGGCCGGGTGGTGGCGCCCGGCGACGGCGCGGCGGTCGCCGAGGCGGTTTCCGAACTACTGCGGGACGACCGGGAACGGGAGGTTTGCGCCCGGCGCGCCCGACGCTACGCCGAGCAGTCCTTCGATATCGAACCCATTGCCTCCCGGTTCGAGGAGTTGCTGCTGCGGGTCGTCGAGCGGCGCCGGCAGGGGCGTCCGGGCTAGCCGATATCGCGGCGTCATCTGCGGAATGCAGCCTTGATCCCACGTTGTTGGGATAGCGGTGCAATGAGTACCGTGCTAAATTGCGGCAAGTTAATGGTACGCAAGGTCTAGCGATCAAAGAAATTTGGCCGCTTTGCTTTACGAAAACGAGGTGGCTGCGATGGCGGACAGGCTGATGCCCTCGCCAAAACGCGAGGACAAAGTGGTGACAAGCCGCTTGGATACAAGGCACTTAGGGCGGTGGAAGAACGTTCAATCTCACTTGAAAAGCGCATCTTCATGCTCTATTCCCTCGAAGCAGAGCACCCCGTTGGAACCTGTTTCGGATTCGGCAGGCCGGGACTCTTCCTAACGGCAGCCCACGTCATCGCCGATCTTCCGGCGGACGTGATTCGCGTCGTATCGGTCGGCTCGGAAGTGGCTCTCTGGCCGATCAGCGAGATGCGACTTCAGCAATCTGCCGATTTGGCGGCACTCTATATCCCCGATGCCGTCCAAGATCCGCGTTTCGAGTGTTTCAAGCTCGGCAAGCCTCCTTCGGGGGATGCTGACCATGCTCTGGGAGAAGTCATCTCCGTCGGCTATCCGCTGCTGGCGAACGAGAAACCAGTGAGGCGGCGGTTGATGCGCGGCCATCTCCAAGCGCACTACGTGTATCAAGCGGACCCGTATGAATACAGCGCGTTTGAACTGCCGTTCCCGGCATTCCCGGGGCAAAGCGGTGCTCCCGTCATTCGCGACTGGGCAAGGGAGGAAGTGATTGGGCTCATTACGGAGAGCATTAGGTATTCCACCGAATTGGGTGAAGACCGAACGGAAGCCCATTGGACCATAGCCGTCTCGCTCGCCCCGTTAGCCGATTGGATAGAGGCGCTTTGAACAACCGCGGCGGAACTTCGATGCGTTGGGTTCACCGACATTCGCGGGGCGGCCTTCGGCGACAGCGAGGATGCCGAGCACAGCGGCTTCCTCGCGCCCGCGGACGACGAACACGCCTATTCCATGCCCATCCCCTCGTTCGCCCGATACCTGCTTGGCGACAGGTAGGCGGGAGGACACCTACGGATGGCTTCTGGCCGGGGGTGTCGCAGCCGCCGCCATCAGGCCGCGGGCCAGGTCCCGGCCCACGGCGTGGCCCTCGCGCTGAAGGTGCAGGCTCACCCGGCGCGTGCCGTAGTACGGGAACTCCATGTACAGCCGGTCCACCAGCAGCTGCAGCGCCAGCCGCCGACAGTCCGCCGGCCTCGGCCCGTAGTACAGCGACGAGCGGCTCACCCCCGCCAACTCGCACTTGCGGGCCAACGGCAGGGTGCCGTCCTCGCGGATCAGACTCACCTTCTCCCGCCGCCCCAACGCTCCAAACCCTTCGAAAAAAAATCCCGCTCCACCGTCAACTCGCCGATCCGCGCGTACAGCCGCTCCACCAGCCGAGCCGTCTCGCGGTCCGCTGAGTTGCCGCCGCCCCGGCCGAACACCCCCAGAAGCCCGTCGTGGGCCTCCGTCTTCCACTTGCCCACCTGGTTCGGGTTGACACCGTGCCGGGCCGCGATCGAGCGCGCCGTCTCGTCGCCGCGCATCGCCTCCAGAACAACCTTCCGCTTGAAGTCCGCCGTGTACTTCCGCCTCTTCATGCCAGTCTCCTCGGTCTGAAAACTACCTTAGCAGACTGTCCAAATTTGCCCGACCTCCTCTGATAGGTGGGCACTTCTTCTTTGGCGAGGAGGTACCACCCCTTTAGTTCAACGCCGAGCAGCACATCCTTCCCGTTGTCAATTTGGCGAAGGACAACGTCAGGAAAAGTCTGAGGTTGACGCACAAATGCATAAGTCTGGTATTCATTCATCGGATCCCAATTGCACACAGACTTCCGTGGTAACCGGGAACTTGCGGAGCGCGCGCGTGTTGGCGTTGCCCGCGATATGGCCAAGCCCCTTGTCCCAACCACAGGTCATAGAGGGTTTCGGCAGGGTGGAAGTGGATCGTTGAATTGGCGCGCTGGAACGACCACGCAGGTCTACCCGGAAACGGGACTGTGAGCCATCACAAAAGCGGCCGATACCAACCCTGGGCTCGTTGCTAAACCGCACGGACTGGATGAATAATGGCGCACGGTCGCTAGTCCGCCTATCTCAGCAGCTTGCGTCGCGAGGGCGACGGGGCCCGGGCCCCTAGGCGTTCTGCGTTAGTAGCTAATCCGATGGTAGTGGTTTATGCCGGACGCCCTCTCCGCCTTCCGCATCTGCGACTTCACCGGTCAACTGGCCGGGGCCGGCGCCACCAAGTGGCTGGCGGCGTTCGGCGCCGAGGTCATTCGCATTGAAGACCCGGTTCGCGAAGGGCGTTGGGATATCATGCGCGGTACCCCGCCATTCGTTGACGAGCGGCGCGGTATCGATTTCGGTGGTGCCTTCAACAACCACAACACCAACAAATACGGCATCACGCTCAACCTGAGAACCGAGCGCGGCAAAGAGATTCTCGCCGAACTCGTCAAGGTTTCGGATGTGGTTAGCGAAAACTTTGCCAAGGGTGTGCTGGAGCGATGGGGCTTCGGCTACGAGCGGCTCAAGGCGCTCAAACCGGACATCATCTACGTTTCCAATTGCGGCTTCGGCCACATCGGGCCATACAGCGATTTCAAATCCTGGGGACCCATCGTGCAGGCCCTATCGGGGTTGACCTTCACTTCCGGGCTACCGAACCGTGAACCGGCCGGTTGGGGCTATTCGTTCATGGATCACACCGGCGCCTACTATATGGCGATCGCCATTCTGCTGGCGCTGATCCATCGGCAACGCACCGGCGAGGGCCAATGGGTTGATCTGGCCTGCAGCGAAGCGGCGCTCAGCTTGCACGGGCCGGCCCTGCTGGATTGGACAGTCAATGGCCGACCATACCGCCGCGCGGGGCAGCCGCACAGCAACCGCAACCAATGGCCGCCCATGGCACCGCACGGCATTTATCCCTGCCGCGGTGACGACGACTGGGTCGCCATCGCCTGCCGCAATCAGGCGGACTGGGAATCTTTGCAGGCGGTCATCGCCGCGGCCTGGTGTGCCGACCCCCAATTCGCGGACTTGGCATCGAGACTGGCCGCACAGAACCGTTTGGATGAGCATGTGGGTGCCTGGACTGGTCCACAGAACAAATTCGAGGTGGAAGAACGCCTGCGCACGGCCGCTGTGCCGGTATCGGCGGTGTTGAAACCCGGGGAACGCATCGACCTTGATGCGAGCACCGGCAAGCTCGGCCTGTGGCCAACGGTGGAGCACACCAAAATGGGCAAGGTGCGGGTCGATGGACAACCGGCACGGTTTTCTAAGACCAACTGGCATCAAGAGCGTGGCGGCCCCTGTTTGGGCGAACACAACGAGGAAATACTGACGCGCCTGCTTGGGATGACCCTTGAGCAAGTGGAGCAGTTACGCAACGAGGGTGTGATATGAGTCGAGCACTCATCGTATGACGGCACTAACCGGATTACGGGTCGTCGAGCTGGCGCGCGAGCCAATCGCTTTGGCGGGCAAGCTGCTGGCCGACATGGGCGCCGACCTGATTCTTGTCGAACCGCCGGGCGGCGATCCGTGCCGCCATTACCCACCGTTTTTGAACGACGAGCCGGGCGATGACCGCAGCCTCTACTGGTGGCATTTCCACACCAATAAACGCGGCGTCGTGCTCGATTTGGAGAACCCCGAAGATGCGGATCGGTTTCGCCGCCTCATTGCGTCGGCGGACATTCTGCTTGAGGGGGAACCGCGCACCCGTCTCGCCGGACTCGGGCTCGACTACGACAACCTGATAACCCAACGACCGGATCTGATCCACATTTCCGTAACACCCTATGGGCGCAACGACGCCAAGAGCGACCTCCCCATCACGGACTTGACGATCATGGCCGCCGGCGGCCCGCCCTGGAGTTGCGGCTATGACGACCACTCGCTGCCACCCATCCGCGGCCCCGGCCAGGGCTATCAAACCGCCGCCCATTTCACCGTGCTGTCCGCATTGACTGCCCTGCTCTATCGCGATATCGGCGGCGAGGGCCAATTCATCGATCTGAGCATGAACGCCGCAGTCAACGTGACCACGGAGGCGGCAACCTACGAATGGCTGGTTGCCGGGCGAACCGTGCAACGCCAAACCGGACGCCACGCATCGGTACAGCCCACGGCGGAAACCCAGCAACTGTGCGCCGATAACCGCTACGCCAACACCGGCGTACCGCCCCGTTTCCCGGAGGAATTCGCCAAGTTGCTGGCCTGGTTGCGCACACTGGGTTTGGCGGAAGAACTGCCGGAAACCGTCTTTCTGGAAATGGGTGCCGATTGGCAAGGCCCCTTCGACTTATCGCAACTCGCCACCGATGCAACCATGGCGACGATTTTCAGTGCCGGGCGGCAAGCGCTCAGACTCATTGCGGAGCGCGTCGGTGCCAAGGATTTCTTCCTCGGTTGTCAACGAGCGGGCCTGGCCGTCGGCGTGATTTACTCTCCGGAAGAGGCGTTTGAGGACGAACACTTCAAGGCGCGGGGTTTCCAGGTACCGGTTTACCACGAAGAACTCGACCGGACGATCCGCTATCCCGGCGCGCCCTACCGACTAACCGCAAGCCCCTGGCGCATCAACCACCGCGCCCCGCGCCTCGGTGAACACAACGACGAGGTGCTCGCCACCCTCGAACGGGATCAATAAACGCCAAGGTTTTGCCGGAACAGCGACGCACGCAAAAACACCGGATGCTTGCGGATAGAGCGGGCCCCGTGGCGCTTCCCTTGCGGCGCCGTTCAGCTCGTTCCACCCCCTCTCGCACGAGTACGAAAATGGTGCCCAGCACCGCAAGGAAAGCGCCACGGGCCCGCTTGCTGCCAAGTGGTGTGGTGTTTATCGAGCACTGGCGATGAAAGTTGGTGAAATATACGGGCTAGGAGCCTCTGCCTTCGGAATTCGCGGCGGCACATCCGCTATCGCGACTTCCGAAGGCACAGGCTCCTAGACTTCTTCGGCAACGTCCACCTCGCTCAGGCCGAATTCCTGATGCAGTGCGCGAACCGCCAATTCGAGGTAACGCTCCGCTAGGACAACGGAAATTTTGATCTCGGAGGTGGAGATCATCTGAATGTTGATGTTCTCCTTGGCCATGGCATCGAAAAAGCGCGCGGCAACACCCGCATGAGAGCGCATGCCGCGCCCCACCGCCGAAACCTTGGCAATCTTATTGTCGCCGGAAAGCGCCCGCGCACCCACAGTCGCCACCACCGGCGCAAGCAGTTCCAAGGCGCCATCGTAGTCCTCCCGCTTGACGGTAAAGGTGAAGTCCGTGAGGCCATCGGCACCGGTGTTTTGAACAATCATGTCCACTTCAATGGGCGCACGTCCGACCGGGCCGATGATCTTCGAGGCGGCACCGGGCACATCCGGCACACCCGATACGGTGATTTTGGCCTCGTCGCGGGCATAGGCAATCCCGGAAACAAGTGGCTCTTCCATAACGAGATCCTCCATCGTAATCAGTGTTCCCGCCCCTTCCTTGAAGGTGGACAAAACGCGCAGCGGCACCTGATAGCGGCCCGCAAACTCCACCGAACGCGGATGCAGCACCTTCGAGCCGAGGCTGGCGAGCTCGAGCATTTCCTCGAAAGTGACCGAATCCAAGCGACGCGCATCGGCAACGATGCGCGGATCGGCCGTGTAGACGCCGTCCACATCGGTACAGATTTCGCATTCGTCGGCTTCTAAAGCGGCAGCCACGGCAACCGCGGTCGTATCCGAACCGCCGCGACCCAGCGTGGTCACATTGCCGTTGCAATCAATACCCTGAAAACCCGCTACCACCGGTACCACCGCCTCGTCAAGAGCAGCGGTCAACTCTTCGGTCTCGATCCGCTCAATGCGCGCCTTGCGATGATTCGAATCGGTACGAATGCGAATCTGATTCGCTAGGAAAGACCGCGCCAGATGGCCGCGAGCGATCAGCGCCATGCTGAGCAGCGCGATGGTGACCTGTTCTCCCGAGGCGAGCAGCATGTCCATTTCACGAGCCTCGGGGCGTCGGCTAACGGCTTCGCCGAGTGCCTGCAGCCGGTTGGTGTCCCCGCTCATTGCCGAGACCACCACCACCACTCGATCACCCCGATGCAGGTACCCGGACACACGCTCCGCAACCCGCTGAATACAGCCAATGTCGGCGACACTGGTGCCGCCGTACTTCTGAACGATCAACGCCATTGCAAGACATCCATTCCAATACGATTGTCAGTGGCCGACATGTTCTCCGTCCGTCGGTCTTGAGGTGCCATCAAGTGTGCTGCGACAGACTCCGGTCCGCACAGCGAAGCGAGAATGGGCTAGCCCGTTCTCGCTTGCACCCAAGCCGCCACACCAGCCAGGGCGGCGGGAAGATTTTCTGGACGGTCGCCGCCGCCAGCCCGAGCCAATACCGCGCTGCCGCCGCCCCGAGCACCCACGGCATCAGCAACGGTACGCAGTAAAGCCGGTGCCTCAATCTTATCCGTCAAGTCCTTGGATAAGCCCGCCACCAAGCTCACCTTGCCTTTATTCTGTTGCGCCAGAACAATCACCACCGGGCTCAAACGAGACTTGAGCATATCCAAGGTTTGCATCATCGCCTTGGGGTCGCCTTCAATCTCGGCGGCAACCACCTTGATGCCGTTGACCTCGGATGCGCCGTCCACCAAGTCCGAGCCAAACCCGGATGCGAGCCGTTGCGTCAACACTTTGACTTCTTTGGCAAGCCGCCGGTTCTCCTCGACCAAGGCGGCAACCCGCTCTTCAAGAGCGCGAGGTTGCGACTTCAATTGCTCCGCCAAACGCCGCACCAGCCTGTCGAGTTCGGATACCTGCGTCAAAGCCGCCGTGCCCGTTACCGCTTCGATACGACGCACACCCTGGGAGATGCCGGACTCCGCTCTGATGCGAAAAAGCCCCACATCGCCAGTACGCCGCACATGGGTTCCGCCGCAGAGCTCAACGGAATAGTCACCGCCCATGGTCAGCACGCGCACCTCATTCCCGTACTTCTCGCCAAACAAAGCGACGGCACCACTGGCAACCGCCGCGTCAAAGCTCATTTGCGCCACCCCAACTTCGCTGTTGACCAGCACCTGTTCATTGACCATTGCCTCTATCGCGGCCAGTTCGTCAGGGGCAACGGGTTGGGGGTGCGAGAAATCGAAGCGGAGATGCTGCGCATCCACCAGTGAACCCATTTGGCTCACATGGGGCCCAAGCACAAGGCGTAGCGCGGCGTGCATCAGGTGCGTGGCCGAGTGGTTGGCCATAATGCCGCGTCGCCGCGTCTTATCGACTTCGGCCCGCAAACGTTCGCCAACACGCACCCGGCCCGAGATAGCTCGGCCGATGTGCAGGTGTTGGTCGGCAGAGCGCCGGGTGTCCCGCACCTCGAAACGGAAGGCGTCGTTCACCAAGGTGCCGGTATCGCCGACCTGACCGCCGGCCTCCGCATAAAAGGGTGTGCGGTCGAGAACCACCACGCCCGTCTGGCCCTCATGGAGGGTATCGAGACGGGCACCCTCCGCATCATAAAGGCCGCACACTTCGCCGGTGTCGGCGGTCGTTGCGTAGCCGAGAAAATCGACTTTGGAATCGGTATGTATTTTTTGCCCCAGGGCGAAATCGAAACGTGCCGACGCCCGTCCCTGTTCGCGTTGCCGACGCATGGCTTGCTCGAAGCCATCCCTATCGACACCCAAGCCCCGTTCGCGGGCGATATCCTCGGTGAGGTCGATGGGAAAGCCGTAGGTATCGTAGAGTTTGAATACAACATCGCCCGGTAACGTCGGTTTCCCGGCCCGGGTTTCGATGGTTGCATCACCGCTGGACGGTCCGGGTTTTCCGCTCCGGTCGGCTCCGGTTGAACCATCGCCCAGCCGATCTTCAACATTGATGGTGGCCTCGGCAGCCATACCATCATCCACCGACAATGCATCGTCGGCATCAAGGGCCGCAATCGTTTTGTTGAGCAATTCCATGCCTCTGCCCAAGGTGCGCTCGAAGCGTTCTTCCTCTTGAACCAAGGCAGTTTCAATTTCTTTTTGTTTGGCGAGGAGTTGGGGATAGGCGTCGCCCATCTCGGCTGCCAGGTCGTCAACCAAAAGGTGCAAGAACGGAGCGCGGATGTTGAGCTGGTGACCGTGGCGCAATGCCCGCCGAATGATGCGGCGCAGGACGTAATCGCGGTCTTCGTTGCCGGGCATCACGCCGTCGGCGACCAGGAAGGCACTTGAGCGCAGGTGGTCGGCGATAACGCGAATGGAGGGGTTGTTCAACACCGCGCGCTCATCCTTGATGCCCGCCAACTCGCCGGCCCGCAGCATCAGCCGGCGAAATAAATCGATCTCAAAATTGCTGTGTACGCCCTGCAGCACAGTGGCCATGCGCTCCAGACCCATGCCGGTATCCACCCCCGGCTGCGGCAAAGGTTCGAGTGCGCCGTCCGCGGACCGGTCGAATTGCGGGAAGACGAGATTCCAAAACTCGATGTACCGATCGCCATCCTCACCCGCCGAACCCGGGGGGCCACCGGCAACAGCCGAGCCGTGGTCGTAGAACAGCTCGGTGCAGGGCCCGCAGGGACCAGTGTCGCCCATCGTCCAGAAATTCGTCTCGTGATCGACGACGCGCTCGGCGGGGATGCCGATCTTGCGGATCCACAGGTCGCGGGATTCGTCGTCCGTGGGATGCACGGTGACCCAGAGGCGATCTTTCGGCAGTGAGAAAACCTCGGTGACAAATTGCCAAGCCCAGGCGATAGCCTCTTCCTTGAAATAGTCGCCAAAACTGAAGTTGCCGAGCATCTCGAAAAACGTCAGATGCCGTGCCGTATAGCCAACATTTTCCAAATCGTTGTGCTTACCGCCCGCCCGCACGCACTTTTGCGCGGAAACCGCCCGTCGATAGCCTGGGTGTTCGCGGCCAAGCAGCGCATTCTTGAACTGGTTCATGCCCGCGTTGGTGAACAATAGCGTCGGGTCTTCATAGGGCACGAGCGAACTCGAAGGCACCACCCGATGGCCGACCGTCTCGAAAAAGGCCAGATATGCTTGTCGTATGTCAGCGGTCTTCATGCGGCAGGGGGTGGCGGCATCAAAAAAGGCGGCAAGTATAGTGGGGTGTTGCCGAGGGCGGTAGCGCAGCCGGGTGTCAACACAAAGTGGAAATCGATAGTAAGGCCCGGGCGCGGCGCTATGCGGGTTCGGTGCTTAGTACTTCAACCGCTTGCTCGGCCAGATCCTCAGCAAAGCCCTTGGCAACCAGCTTCTTGCACAGCTCCCGGTACCCGTGTTCGCGACGGGAAAGCAGCATCACCCCTCTTGTCACGGCATCATCAAGACCTCGAACTTCACTCAATGCCCTCACCTCAGGTCGAGTCAACCACCATTCACCCTCGTTGTGTAGCGTTGAGGGTGATGGATTTCACCAGCGGTTCAAAGTCCGCGTTCATTCCCCGGCCGGAAAAGGAAACCGCTTGGATTTCCAAGCCATACCACTCGGTCGCTTTGCTATTACTTGCCAAAACCAAATTTTCCATAACCGCAGTCAACGAAACTATGCCGCCGCCAACAAAGGGTTCGATCAGGATGGTTGGGGTAGTTGCCCGATAGGCGCTAATAGAATCGAGTTTGGGGGCTCGCCGTTGCCGACAATCAGATCAACGGACCGGGGCCCCTTGTCGTACGCAACGGTCTCATGCGGGAACTGGTTGATGACGGTCGGCAGCGAACCGCGAGCCGCCACGTCGTCGGTGTACAGGGGTCGAGCCGAGTTCAACGCTTTCTTCGGTGAAGGGAACCGGGGTGCCGTCCGCCTCGTACTCGATCACTGCCATCGCTCTGCTCCGTTGGTTGTTGTGGATTATAGTATTCAACGGGCAAAGGGCTTTCATGGTTTTTGTGGATTTTGCCACACAATTCGCAAATTAATCCCCATCCGGCCCAAAAGACTCACGTGCCGGCTCCGGGATAACGACCTCACCCTCTGTCACCAAATCCGGCAATAGCTGTTTGCGGATGCGCATTTCAATCTCGTCGCGGATAGCCGGGTTTTGGTCGAGATAGTCACTGGCGTTTTTGCGACCTTGGCCGATGCGCTCGTTGGCATAGGCGTACCAAGCACCGGATTTCTCGACGATGCCGTTCTTGACGCCGAGTTCGATAATTTCGCCGGTTCGATGGATGCCTTTACCGTAGAGGATTTGAAACTCGGTTTGGCGGAAAGGCGGAGCCACCTTGTTCTTGACGACCTTGACCCGGGTTTCGTTGCCGATGACCTCGTCGCCATCCTTGATCGCGCCGATGCGGCGAATGTCTAAGCGCACGGAGGAATAAAATTTCAGCGCGTTGCCGCCCGTGGTGGTTTCAGGGCTGCCGAACATCACACCGATCTTCATACGGATTTGATTAATGAAGATGACCAAGGTGTTGGAATGCTTGATGGAGCCCGTCATCTTGCGCAACGCCTGGCTCATTAAACGGGCCTGCAAACCCACATGCGCCTCGCCCATCTCACCCTCGATTTCCGCTTTGGGGGTGAGCGCGGCCACCGAATCGATAACCACCACGTCCACGGCACCGGAGCGCACCACCATATCCGCAATCTCCAGCGCCTGTTCGCCGGTATCGGGCTGTGAAATCAGCAGACTATCCGTATCCACGCCGAGGGACTGGGCATAGATCGGGTCGAGTGCATGTTCCGCGTCAATGAAGGCACAGGTGCCGCCCGTTTTCTGGGCTTCCGCAACGACCTGCAGCGTTAGAGTGGTTTTGCCCGAAGATTCGGGGCCGTAGATTTCCACCACCCGGCCACGAGGCAAGCCACCGATGCCAAGCGCGATATCAAGCCCCATGGAACCGGTGGAGATGGAGGGAATGGCAACCCGTTCGCGGTCACCCAAGCGCATCATCGAACCCTTGCCGAATTGCCGTTCGATTTGGGCAAGGGCCGCGCTCAGCGCTTGGTTTTTCTGCGCCGCACGCCCGGAGTCGGTCGGTGATAGGTTGAGATTGGCGCGGGAGAGGGAGGATTTGCGGTCGGCCATAATGACGGCTCCATGAGTTTTCGATACGACAAGGGCACTGTATATATGCTCAGTATCAATAGCAAGACCCAAAACCTCTGGAAATCGCAATTTCCGCCAACTCGCACAACCCATACCGCCAATGACTGACAAAACCAGTTGAACGGCCTGCTTTTTTCTGCTGCGGATGGCCACTGGGCACCACTTTGGGTCGGGGTGCCGTCCACTCAATATCGAGCCGCATTTGGCTGCGCTTACTATCTATAATGATTGATCCCCTATGCAAACGACGACAATAGCGATGATTGCGCACAGACCCCACTCGTCGAACTTGCCCATGCCAGGCTCACAACATACCCCCATGATACGTCAGTACCTTGGCATCAAGGCGCAACACCCCGAGCACCTGCTGTTCTACCGCATGGGGGATTTCTACGAACTCTTCTATGACGACGCCAAACGCGCCGCCACATTGCTGGACATCACACTCACCAGCCGCGGGCAATCGGCGGGCACGCCCATTCCGATGGCGGGGGTGCCCTTCCACTCGGTGGACGCCTACCTGGCAAAGCTGGTGAATCTGGGCGAGTCCGTCGCCATCTGCGAACAAGTCGGCGACCCCAACGAAGGCAAGGGGCCGGTGGCGCGCCGGGTGCAACGCATCATCACGCCCGGCACACTCACGGAAGAAGCGCTGCTCGACCAAAACCGTGACAGCCTGCTGATCGGTATCACAGTCGCCCAAGCCGACAAAAGGCACTATGGTTTGGCGGCGCTGAACCTTGGCCGCGGCGAACTTAGCGTCCAAACAGTGAACGGCAAAGACAATCTCACCGCGGAAATCGGCCGCCTCAAACCCACCGAAATACTGACACCCCGTGAACTCGACGAACTCGACGGGACAAACCAAAACGTCCGGGACAGCCTCGCGTTCGACACGGATCTCGGATTCCGCCACCTCTGCGCACACTTTGGAACCCGCGACTTGCGCGGTTTCGGTTTGCGAGACGGCGACCCGACGATAGGGGCGGCGGCGGCGGTTCTGCAATACGCCCAAGCCAGCCAATGCCAGCGGCTGGCATTCATCGACCGCATCCTGGTTGTGCAAAGCGACGATTTTGTGCGCCTTGATGCCCACAGCCGCCGCAATCTGGAAATCGACCGTCGCACGGACGGCAGCGAAGCGCCCACCCTGCTCGCCCTGATGAATACCACGGGCACACCCATGGGTACCCGTCTGTTGCGCCGTTGGTTAAACGCGCCCGCCAAAGTCGGGAAAACCGTGCGGGAACGGCAGGCCGCGGTCGCCGCCCTAATCGACACCGCGCTCGCCGAGCCGTTGCGGAGCATCCTGCCCGAATGCGGTGACATGGAGCGCATCGTCTCCCGGATTGCACTCCAGTCCGCCACGCCCCGCGACCTGACCCGGTTGCGTACCGCCTGTGCCGCTCTGCCCGGCATCGTCAAGCTGATCGGCCCGTCGGATTCGCCTCGCTTGGCGGTACTCGCGGAAAATATTCCGGATCTTTCCGAGATACGCGCATTGCTTGATCGGGCGATTATCGAAACACCGCCAGCCACCATTCGCGAGGGCGGGGTCATTGCCGCCGGTTACAGCCATGAACTCGACGAACTACGCAACGTTACCGAAAACGCCGCTCAATGGCTGCAAGACCTGGAGGCAAGCGAGCGCGCACGCACCGGTATCGCCACCCTGAAAGTTGGCTATAACCGGGTACACGGCTACTACATTGAGGTTTCACGCGCCGCCGGAGACGCGGTGCCGGTGGAATATGTGCGGCGGCAGACGATAAAGAACGCCGAGCGCTTCATCACGCCCGAGTTGAAAGCCTTTGAGGACAAAGCCCTAACCGCCCGCGCCCGAGCGCTGCAACTCGAAAAGACACTTTACGAGGCCCTATTGGAACAACTCGGTGCCGATGTCGCCGCGCTCGGCCGCGCCGCCCGAGCCGCCGCGGAAATCGACGTGCTTGCCTGCTTCGCGGAGCGGGCGCGCAGCCTCGATTTCGTCCAACCCGCATTCACGGACGAGCCGGGTTTCGCGATCAGCCAAGGCTGGCACCCGGTGGTGCGCGATGCCAGTTCCGAAACCTTCGTGCCCAACGACCTGGACATGCACGACAAGCGCCGCATGATAATCGTCACCGGCCCGAATATGGGCGGTAAATCGACCTACATGCGGCAAACCGCCATCATCGTACTGCTCGCCTGCGCAGGCAGTTTCGTGCCTGCCGCGAGCGCCGCCATCGGGCCGGTAGACCGCATCTTCACCCGCATCGGCGCGGCCGACGATCTGGCCGGCGGGCGTTCGACCTTTATGGTGGAGATGACCGAAACGGCGGATATTTTGCACCACGCCACCGAGCGAAGCCTGGTCTTGCTCGATGAAATCGGCCGTGGCACCAGCACCTACGACGGCCTGGCTCTCGCCTGGGCCACGGCCCAGCATCTCGCCGAAAAAACCCGGGCGTTTACGTTGTTCGCCACCCACTATTTCGAACTCACCGGCCTGCCCGCCATGATTCCCGCCACCGCGAATGTTCACCTTGCCGCCACCGAATACAAGGGTCGCATTGTTTTTCTGCACCAGGTGGAGGAAGGCCCGGCAAGCCAAAGCTATGGCGTGCAAGTGGCGCGGCTGGCCGGTGTACCACAGCCGGTTTTGCAACTGGCGCGGGCCCGGCTGCAGGAACTCGAAGCAAGCGCCCACCCCCGGCAAAGCGATTTGTTCGCCGCCCAAGCACCGGCAGCCGCAGAGGCGGAAGCCGAGCCCGACCCGGTTCGGCGGCGCCTGGATGAAATCGACCCCAATGCCTTATCGCCCCGCGAGGCGCTCGATTTACTCTTCGAATTGAAGGGTTTTTAGCCCGGATTCTCGCCAACTCTTCTTGATGGGTAGTGGCTCGGCTTCAATTGCCACCGCCGCAGAGACCCCGCCCGCGTTGGGCTGCGGTGCGGTAATGAGGCGTTTCCAAATTGAGCCACTACCTCTCGATGTCTTGGGCTTCCCTCATCCCGTCAGATGGTTAAAATGGCGCGCTTTGCGATCTTAGGAATCAGTGATGACTTTCGTGGTGGGAGAAGCTTGCATCAAGTGCAAACTTACGGATTGCGTGGAAGTGTGCCCGGTGGACTGCTTTTACGAGGGGCCGAACATGCTTGTTATCCACCCGGACGAATGCATCGACTGTGCGCTCTGCGAGCCGGAATGCCCGGTGGAGGCCATCTTCGCGGAAGACGAGTTACCCGAGGACCAACAGGATTTCCTGGAACTCAACCAGCGGCTCGCGGATACCTGGCCGAACATCACCGAGGCGAAAGACCCCCTACCGGATTCAGACGATTGGCGCGAGGTGGCGGAAAAGCGGCATTTGCTTGAGGAGTGAACCCAAGCCGCGCCCGTGCCGCCCGGTTCGGGATGACAAATAGCGCGTCCCGTCGTCGTGGGTGGGGCGCAAATGGCTTAGCAGCCCTCTAGATTCCTTGGCAGCCACTCATCGACGAAGTCCGCTCCCTGATCCGCGACGGCTACATTCCCACGGTGAGGCTGCTGCTCTGCAACGCGTTGCCGCGAAAGGCCCCATTGCCTCATATCGGATGATGATTGACTGTGACCATGCTGCCCGAGCCATGGGATATGCTTGATCGTATATTCATGCAATTTGTAATTTTAAAATGGAATTTGCATAAGCCATGAACTATGCTTGAGTTCATGATCCCGCGCAGCTTGACCCGCCCCGCCGTCACAGCCTTTGGGCAATACCCCGTCGTGACCCTCGTCGGGCCCCGGCAGTCGGGCAAGACCACGCTCGCTCGAAACGCCTTCGACCTGCCCTACGTCAATCTTGAGTCGCCCGACGAGCGGGACTTCGTGCTGAGCGACCCGCGCGGCTTCCTCGCAAGCCATCCCGACGGCGCCGTCATCGACGAGATTCAGCGCGCCCCCGACTTGGCCTCCTATCTCCAAGTCAGGGTTGACGAAACCAACCGGCCGGGCCAGTTCCTGTTGACCGGCAGCCACAACTTCGCGGTTCGGGAGCAATTGAGCCAGTCCCTGGCGGGCAGAACGGCGCTGCTGACCCTGCTGCCGTTTTCCCGGTCCGAGCTTATCGACGCGGACGTGCCCTGCGGCAGCTACTTCGACCACATCCTCGCGGGTGGCTATCCGCGCATCCGGGATGCCGGCTTGGATCCCACGAACTTCCATCAAGACTATGTGGGCACCTACTTGGAGCGAGACCTGCGGCAACTCAGCGCCGTGCGCAACATCGCCCAGTTCCAGACGTTCATGCGGCTGTGCGCGGCGAACATCGGCCAGGTCCTCAACCTCAACCGATTGGCCGGCGACTGCGGAATCAGCCAGACCACGGCCACGGAGTGGCTGAACCTCATGGAGGCGGGCTACATTCTCCACCGCCTTCAGCCCTACTTCACGAACACCAGAAAACGGCTGGTCAAAAGGCCCAAGCTCTACTTTCACGACACCGGGGTCGCCTGCTTCCTGCTGGGGCTGACCGCGGCTGAGCACGTCGAAAGCCACCCATTGCGCGGCGCACTGTTTGAAAACCATGTGATCAACGAAGTCCTGAAGCATGACCTGAACCGCAATCGCGCCGCCTGGTTGCACTTCTTTCGGGACGGCAACGGCAATGAGATTGATCTGCTCTACAGCCGCGGCCCGAACTTGGTCCCCATCGAAATCAAGTCCGGACAGACCATCGGCGGCGACTGGTTCAAGGGCATCGACCGCTTTGCCCGCCACTTCCCGGCGGCTGGGGGCGCGGTCATGTATGCAGGTGAGGCATCCCAGCACCGCAGCGACGGCCGCGCGGTCTTGCCCGCAGATGAGTTGCCCGCCTATCTTGAAGCAATTGCTTGATTGTTGAGAGAAAACTCCCTCGAGTGGTTCGGATGGGCATCTCGCGCGGCCCTGCATGGCTGGCTAGGCGATCTCAGTAGCGCACTGGAATCTTCCCGGCGACCCGCTCAAAATGCCGGTGATTTGATCGCCGGTGTATCGGCAATGCCAAACAGGCCTTTCATGCGCTACACCCACAACCCGGATGCCGTCGCCGCGCTGGTCCGTGATGACGCTGTGCATCGAGACCTCTACATCGATCCGGAAATCTTCGATCTGGAGATGCGGCACCTGTGGCCCAGCACCTGGATTTATGTCGGCCACGATTCCCAAGTGGCCAACCCGGGCGATTACATCACCGCCGATCTCGGCCGGCAGCCGGTCATCCTGGTGCGCGATACGAAAGGCGGCTTGAAGTCGCTGGCGGGGTGTTGCGCTACATCGCATCAGCATCCGGAGAAATCAGCAAAACATGTGGAACATTGCGAAATTCTCCATTGAGCGGCCTCTGTATCCGTGGCTGCTCATCCTTGGGTGTTTGATCGGTGGCGCGGTCGGCATCGAGCGCGTGGGGCGTCTGGAGGATCCCGAATTCCCGTTCAAATTCGTGCTGATTGTTACCGAATATCCCGGTGCCTCCCCCGTGGAAGTCGAGCAGGAGGTTACCGATGTGGTGGAGGCCGCTCTGCAGGAGTTGCCCTATATCGACCGCATCGAATCCAAGTCGCTCGCGGGGCGCTCCGAGGTACAGGTGGCAATAGAGGAACAGTACGACGACAGCGAAACACCGCAAATTTTCGATGAGCTGCGCCGCCGCATCGGCGAAGCGGCGGGCAAGCTGCCCCCCGGGTCGAGCCTGCCGCAGGTAGAGGATGATTTCGGAGATGTTTACGGCATTTTGTACGCGATCTCCACACCGGGCTACAACGCCGCGGAAATTCGAGACATGTCGCGGCAAATCGTCACCGCGCTGAAATCCGTGGATGGCGTTGCCAAGGTGCAAACCATGGGCGAACCCCAGGAAGCGGTCTATGTGGAGGTCGATCATGCGCGCCTTGGGCGGCTCGGCCTGCCCATGGATTTGCTCTTTCAAGGCATCGGTGCCGAAAACGACGTTATGCCGCCCAGTTCCACCGTCTACGGCGGCCGACGACTGCGCATCGCACCACCAACCACGTTCGAGCGCCCATCGGGCTTGGCCGAAATGCGCATCGGCAGCCCCGGAACCACGGAAATCGTGCGGCTTGTGGACATCGCCAACTTATCCCGTCAACCCGTGGAGGAACCTTCGGTAATCATTCGCCACAATGGCGAGCAGGTGTTCACCGTCGGAGTTTCGACCATGAGCGGGGCGAATGTGGTGGCGGTCGGCCACGCGGTCGATGCCCGTATGCATGCGCTGCTCAACGATCTCCCGCTCGGCGTCTCCTATGCCAAGGTCTACGCGCAGCACGAGGTGGTTGAGGAGTCCATCGTGCAATTTTTCCGCAACCTCTTGTTGTCTGTCGCCACCGTGGTGTTGGCGCTCTGTGTCTTCATGGGTTGGCGCGCCGGTACAGTGGTTGGCGCGGTGCTACTGCTGACCGTGCTGGGCACCCTGTGCGTGATGGCAATAGTCGGTATCGAACTGCATCGCATTTCGCTCGGCGCCCTGATGATCGCCATGGGCATGTTGGTGGACAACGGCATCGTGATCGCCGAAGGCATGGTGGTTGGCGTGGGCAAGGGCCTGACCCCGGCCGAAGCGGCCGCCCAGTCCGTGCGCCGTACCCAATTCACGCTGCTCGGCGCAACCATCATCGGCATCATGGCTTTTGGTCCCATCAGCTTAACCGACGACGCGGGTGGCCATTTTCTGCGTACCCTATTTCAGGTGGTTGCCATCGCCCTGCTGTTGAGTTGGGTGTTCGCGGTCACCGTTGTGCCGCTGCTCGGCAGCCACCTGCTACGGCCGGTACCCGCCCGCAGTGAAGAGGAACTGTACTCGGGCTGGCTCTATGCGCCTTATCGGCGACTGATTACCTTTGGCCTAGGCCGCGCCTGGTTGACCTCGGCCGTTGTGGTTGCCGTGCTCGGTGCTTGCCTTTGGGCCTTTCAATTCGTTAAGCAATCTTTCTTTCCAACCACGAATTCCCCGCTTTTTTATGTGGATTACCGATTGCCCGAGGGCACCGACATCCTGACCAACGACCAGGATACCCGTGAGCTTGAAGCGGCGGTGCGAGCACTTGATGGGGTCGAATCGGTGACAAGCTTCATCGGCCGAGGGGCTTCCCGATTCACCGTCATCATGAATCCCGAACAGCCCAATCCCGCCTACACGCAGTTCGTCGTCCGGGTAACGGAGGTCGGGACCATGGACGAGCGGATGGCTGAGACCAGGAAGCTGCTGAGTAAACTGCGGCCAGCCGCACAGCTTCAGGTATCCCGGGCCGAATTCACACCGGGCGGCAACGCTAAAATCGAAGCCCGTTTCTCCGGCCCGGATGACCGGGTGCTGCGGGGCTTGGCCAATAAGGCATTGGCGGTCTACCTGGGCCATGATTTGGTTGATCGCCACACGGATTGGCGGCAGCCGTTGCTCCAAGTGACGCCGCGCTACGACGAAGCGCGCGCCCGACTGGCCGGTGTTTCGCGCCAAGATGTTTATATCGCCTTGGCTTATGCCACCGTGGGCGTACCCATCGGCCTTTATCGCGAGGCCGATAAGCTGATACCGATCATCGCCCGCGCCCCCCGCGAGGAGAGCAACGACATTGCCGCGCTTCCCGATCGGCTGGTGTGGAGCCAATCCCAACAGCGCTATGTTCCCATGCGCCAGGTGGTCTCCTCTTTCGAGTTAACCGCCGACAACGCCATGATCTTTCGCCGTGACCGGGTGCGTACCATTCAGGCGCGCGCCAATCTCCAACCCGGGTTCAACGCCAAGCAAACCTTTGAGGCGCTGCGGGCGGAGGTGGAGGCCATTGCATTGCCGCCGGGCTACTCAATGGAGTGGGGGGGCGAGCATGAGGCGGATCAACAAGCCTACGACACCCTAATTTCCAAAATACCCCTAGCCCTTGGCATCATGGCCTTAATCACGATTTTGATGTTTGGGCGCATCCGCGAACCCCTGGTCATTTGGCTTTCGGTTCCCATGACCATCTGCGGTGTCGTGCTTGGGTTGCTCATCACCGGTATGTCTTTCACCTTCCCCTCGTTTCTGGGTTTTTTGAGTCTGTCGGGCATGTTAATCAAGAACTGCATCGTCCTGATCGCCGAAATCGACAGGCGGCTAACCGAGGGCGCGCGAACCATTCAGACCATGGCGGCCGGAAGCGTTAGTCGCCTGCGCCCGGTTATTTTGGCTTCCGGCACCACCATCGCCGGCATGTCGCCCCTGCTCTCGGATCCCTTCTTCCGGGAAATGGCGGTTTGCATCATGAGCGGGTTGGCATTCGCAACCCTGTTGACGCTGGTGGCGGTGCCGGTGTTCTACCGCATCGCGCTCGGCGGGCGCATTACCTAGTCGAGGTGCCGTTGCAAGAAGGGCCGGGCCGCCAAGACCACCGATGACGCGGCGCCGGCGCACGAAGTTCCGGCCGGGGTGCTTAAGGGCCTCCGGGATGGAGGCGTCCCGGCTCGGCATACCCCCAAGCGCGGGCTCCCCGGCATTCGCGTCCCGCGCGAAACCCGGTGACCAATCCGGTAATGAGCGGACCGATGCTACCGCACGGACCCCGGCGCTCCGTCCGCGGCGGGCGGCGCGGGCAGCGACGGCAGCGGCGCGGCACCCCTCGCCGCGTCCGCCCCCGACCAGTTCGCCAGCCGGCCCGTCGGGCTCGACACCAGGCTCATCACCGACAGGTCGGCGTCCGACGCCACCCGCAGCCGCCACTTGCCGGCGCCGTCGCCCAGCGCCCCCGAGGCGATCGCCGTCGCTTCCCCGGACTCCAGCTCGGCCGCCGCCAGCGCCACCGCCGACCCCGCCGGGACGCGCACCGCCACCGCGCCGCCGGGCCGCACCCCGCGGTCGTCCGCGCCCGTCACCGTCGCCGTCGCCGCCTCCGAGCCCCAGTTCACCAGCCGCAGGCGGCTCACCTGGTTGGCGTTGCTGCCGGGGTTGAACGTCGCCACCCGGTGGACGCCGTCCTTGGCGGGCGCCGCCGCCAGCATCGCCGTCAGGAAGCCGTCGGCGTGGCGCACGTAGGCGCCGGCCTCGAAGTCGAGGTCCGCGCTCGACAGCGCCAGCCGCCAGGCCCCGGACCCGGACCCCGTGCGGCCGGACAGGCCCTTGGCCGGGGCGCCCAGTTCCAGGTCGTCGGAGTTGAACTGCCGCGCCTCGCGCGCCCGCAGCCGCAGCGACAGCCGCTCCCGCACCCGGCCGCCGTCGTCGAACGCCCGCACGGCCACCGTGCCGGCGCGGCCCGAGCGGTTCGCCACCCGGATGAAGCCCTGCCGCCCGCGCGGGTCCGAGGCGGACGGGAACAGCGGCACGCGCCGAACGCCGCCCGCGCCTTCGGGGAGCGCCGCCGACAGGTTGGACAGGTGCCCGCCCGGACTCGACAGCAGGCTCATCGCCACCAGCGGCGCCCCGGAGGCGATGGACAGCCGCCACTTGCCCGCGCCGTCGCCAAGGCCCGCCTGCGGCGCCCCGCAGGCCAGGCCGCGCCCGGACTCCAGCGCCGCCGCGCCAACCTCGCAGGCCGATCCCGCCGGCAGCGTCAGCACCACCGGCGAGCCCGGCGAGGCGCCCGAGTCGTCGGTCCCCGTCACCGTCGCCCGCGCCTCGGCGCCGGTCGGGTTGACCAGCCGCAGGCGGCTGACCTGGTTCGTGTTGCTGGCCGGGTTGAACGTCAGCAGCCGCAGCGCGCCGTCCGCGTCCCTGGGCGCCGTCGCCGCCATCGCCGTCACGAACCCGTCGGCGGTGCGCAGCAGGCCGATCGCCTCCGCGTCCAGCGCCCCGCCGCCGAACGACAGCCGCCAGCCGCCGGCGCCGGGGCCGGCACCGCCGGACAGGCCCTTGGCGGCGTTGCCGGCCTCCAGGTCGTCCGAGTTGAAGTGGGCGGCGGCGCGGGGGCCGAGGCGCAGGGTCAGCGGGGCGTATTGACGCCCGGCGTCGTCGACGGCCGTCACCGCCACCTCGCCGGCGGCGGCGGAGTGGTTGACCACCCGCACGAACCCCTGCAGGAAGGGGTCCGCGGCCGGCGGCAGGTACCAGGCCGCCGCGGGCGCGGCGACCGCGGCCGGCGCGCGGGTCTCCGGCTCCTCCCCGGCCTCCGGTGGCGGTGGCGGTGGCGGCGGCGGTGGCGTCGTCGGTGGCGGCGGCGGCTCGCCGTCGTCGGCGATCCGGAAGGCGAGGCGGCCCGTCCCCGACGCGCCGCCGGCCAGGCCGACGCCGCTGCTGCGCCCCAGCCCGCCCAGGCCGACGTCCACGGTCCCGCCGCCGTCCGCGGCCGCCGTCAGCGTCAGCGTCACCGAGGCCGCCGAGGGGCCCGTGAAGGTCACCGCCGGGGCGTCGTCGGCGTTGAGGTCGTTGCACGCCACCCCGGTCGGAAGCGTCGTCGGGCAGGACACCGTGTAGTCCGTGCCGCGCTCGGCGCCGCCGGCGAAGACGAGGGGCACGGCGAGCGCCTCCCCGCCCTGGAAATCCGGGTCCAGCGGGTCGTTCGCCGCCAGGGCGCGGCCCAGGGCGACGGTGAACGTCCTCGAGCCCCCCTTGGCCACGTTGCCGGCGGCGCCCGACAGCGTCACCGGGGTGGGATCCACGTCCTTGCTGAACATCGTGGCGCTGGTGATCGCCCCCAGGGCGGCGCCTTGCGGGGCCGCGCCCAGGGCGATGGTGACGGTCTCGTTCGGCTCGTCAATCCCGTCAACCTTGTAGATGTAGGTGATCTCCTGGGTGGCGCTGCCGTTGGCCCTGAAGACGAAGAAGTCGTCGGGGGCCTCGTAGTCCGTTCCCCGCGTCGCCGTGCCCGAAAAGCTGAGCGGAAACCGCAGGTCCCGTCCGGTCGGGGCGTCGGACCGCAGGACGAACGTGATCGGGCCGTTGGACTCGGAATGCGTGAAGCGCTCCCGGGTGAACCCGACGGTCACCGAAGCGGGGGCCTCGACGATGCGGAACGTCAGCGACGTGCCGCTCGTCGCCATCGTCAGCGTCTCCTCGGCCTCGACCGCGCCGTCCGCGGCCACGTTGATCATGAGGTAAACCGACCCCCGGGACCGGCTGCCGAGCCGCGCGCGGTCCAGGGTGATCGTGGGGGTGCCGCTGTCCATGCCGCTGCAGGCGCTGTCCATCTGGTCCGACGCCGGCGAGCGGCACGACAGCGTGTAGTCCGAACCGCGCGCGGCGCTGCCGCCCAGCGTGATCGGGAAGCCCACCGTCGCCGGGTCGGCGTCGTTCAGGCGGCGGTTCAGGAACCAGTTGAACGCGCGCACCGTCGTGCCCTCGGGCAGCGGGACGCTCACGCTTGCCTCCAACGGCGTCAGCCCGAAGGTCACCGCCGCCGGGGTGGCGGTCGCCTCGCTTGACGCCGCGCCCTCGAGCGCCCCGTCCACCGCGCGGACCTGGAAGCCGTAGGCGGTGCCGTTCGCCAGGCCCGTCACCGTGTGGGCGGCGGTCGTGGCGGTGCTGTCGGCGATGTTGGTCCAGCTCCCCCAGGCGCCGGTGACCGGCGGGGTGCGCTGGCGGAACTGCCAGCCGTCGATGGCGCCGTCGCCCGGGTCCGTCCACGACAGCACGACCTGCCGGTGGCCCCCCGCGGCGGCGAGGCCGGCGGGCGCCGCCGGCGCCGCGTCGTCGTCGGCCACCGTCACCGCCACGCTGCCGGTCACCGAGCCGTAGCCGCCGCCGCTCGCGCTGTGGGTCAGCGTGGCGCTGTCGTCCACGCCGTCGTTGTCCTGACCCGCCGACACCGTCACCGTCCGCGCCGTGCCCCAGTTGGTCGTGTTGAAAGTCAGCGTGCTCTGGTTGCCGTTCGTGCCGGAGTCGGTGTCCACCGTCACCTCGCCGCCCGCCCCCGCGACCGTCACCGTCACGCTTCCCGTCGGCTGGGTCGCCAGCTTCACCGTGTAGGCGCCGCTGCCGCCCTCCGCCACCGTCAGCGCGGTCGGGTCGAGCACCAGGCCCGGCGCGTCGTTGTCGGTCACCGTCACCGCCACGCTGCCGGTCACCGAGGCGTAGTTGCCACCGGACGCCGTGTGCGTCAGCGTCGCGGCGTCGTTCGCCGCGTCGCCGTCGTCCGCCGCCGACACCGTCACCGTCTTGGGCGCGCTCCAGTCGCTCGTGGTGAAGGTCAGCGTGTTCTGGCTGCCCGGAGCCGTGGCGTCGGTGTCCACCGTGACGTCGCCGTTGTCGCTCGCGATCGTCACCGTGACGCTCCCCGTCGGCCGGCCCGCGAGCGCCACCGTGTAGGCCGCGTCCGCCTCCTCGACCACCGTCACCGCGTCCCGGCTGAAGGCCAGCGCCGCCGTCACCGCCTCGGCCTCGATCCCGAACATCAGCACGACGGGCGACGCCTCCCCGAACGGCGTCTGGCCCTCGGCCGTCCGGCGGGAGGCGTCGGCGATCGACCAGCCGGCCGCGCCGCCGTCCGCGTCGGAGTTGGTCACCGCGAAGAACGCGTTCTGGGCGTTGGTGTCCGTCCGCCGGCCGTCGTTGGCCACCAGCCAGTAGGTCGCGCCCGCCTTCAGCACGGTGCCGTCCGGGGCGGCGAAGACGTTCGCCGCGTCGTCCGCGGGACTCGGCGGGTTGGACAGCCGCGCCACCAGGGCGCCCGGCCGGCCCCCGGTGCCGTCCTCGCGGATGGCGACCGAAAGCGGGCGCCCCGACCGCGCGAACAGGCGCACCGACACGCTCGAGACCGCGTAGCCCGCCGCGTTGCCGCCGGTGGTGAAGGCCGTGGCGAACTCGTCGTTGACGCCGCCCGTGGCGGTCCCGTCCGGGTCGTTGGCCACCAGGAAGGCGGTGTCGTCGTCGACGACGGTGACGGCCACGCTGCCCGTCGCCGAGCCGTAGCCGCCGCCGGCCGCCGTGTGGGTCAGCGTGGCGCTGTCGTTGACGCCGTCCAGGTCGTGCCCCGCCGACACCGTCACCGTCCGCGGCGTCGCCCAGTTGACGGTGGTGAACGTCAGGGTGGACTGGTCGCCGCCCTGGACGGCGTCGGCGTCCGCCGTCACCTCGCCGCCGGCGCCGGCGACCGTCACCGTCACGCTCCCCGTCGGCTTCGTGGCCAGCGCCACCGTGTAGGTCGCGCTGCCGCCCTCGGCCACCTTCAGCGAAGTCGGGTCGAGCACCAGCCCCACCCCCGGCAGGGCCGGCGTCGCGCTCACGGCGGCCGAGGCCGCGCCCGGCACCGTCCCGCCCGGCGCGGCCACGGCGCGCACCTGGAAGCCGTACGCCGTGCCGTTCGTCAGGCCCGTCACCGTGTGGGCGGTCGTGTCGGCGTTGCTGCCCGCGATGTCCGTCCAGGGGCCGAAGCCGCCGCCGCCCGTCCGCTGGCGGAACTGCCACTTGGTGATGTCGCCGTTGTTGGGGTTGGTCCAGCCGAGCGTGACCCGGGCGTTGCCCGCCGTCGCCGTCAGGCCCGCCGGCGCCGCCGGCGCCGCCACCGGCGTCGCCCGCTCGATGGCCGACGGCGTGCCGCCGACGCTCCCGTTGCGCGCGCGCATCTGGAAGTCCAGAACCTCGGTGAAGCTGCCCGTGAAGCTGGTGATATTGGCGCCGCCGCTCATGGTCGCCCACCCGAACCAGCCCCCGCCCGGCCTGCGGACCCGGTACTGGTAGTCCGTGACCGTGCCGGACGGACGGGTCCAGCGCAGCGTCACCTGGCCGCCGCCCGGCCCCGCCGTCGCCGTGAAGCCGGTCGGCGCGCCGGGCGCGGCGGCCGTCGGCGTCGCCGTCACCTCGGCCGAGACCGCGCCCAACTGCCTGCCTTCCGCCGCGCGCACCTGGAAGCCGTAGGCGGTGCCGTTGGCCAGGCCCGTCACCGTGTGGGTCGTGGTCGCGGCGGTGCTGCCGGCGATCTCCGTCCAGCCGCCCCAGGTGCCGGTGCCCGCCGGCGCGCGCCGGCGGAACTCGTAGACGGTGATGTCGGCGTCGGAGGGGTCGGTCCAGCTCAGCGTCACCTCGCCGTCGCCCGCCGCGGCGGTGAGGCCCGCGGGGGCGAGCGGCGGGTCGTCGTTGGCGATCGTCGCCGTGTGCACGGTCCGGGAGCCGAGGTCGTAGCCGTCCCCGTCCGCCAGGGTGATGATGACCGTCTCGTCGGGCTCGCGCAGCGCGTCCTGGGAGACGCTGACGGAGATGAACGCCGCGCCCGCGCCCGCGTCCACGGTCAAGCTGTCCGGCACCGTGAAGTCCGTCCCCCGGGTCGCGGTGCCGGTCACCGCGTAGCCCAGGACGAAGGACGCGCCCGGGTTGGTGATCCTGACAAGCACAGTCATGAGGGTGCCCTCGGTCTCGCTGCTCGTCGCGAACACGAACTCCACCGTCGGCGTCAGCGCCATCGGCGTCGCGGAGACGGCGTCCGAGGCCGCGCCGACGCTGGTCCCGGCTTGGGCGAGGATCTGGAATTCGTAGGCGGTGCCGTTGGCCAGGCCCGTCACCGTGTGGGCGACGGTGTCGGCGTCGCTGTTTTCGATGGTAAGCCAAGCCCCCCAGGCGCCGGTGTCCGGAGGGGTGCGCCGGCGGACGCTCCAGGAATCGATGGCGGCGTTGTTGGGGTCGTTCCAGTTCAGGGTGACCTGGCCGTCGCCCGCCGTGGCGGTGAGGCCCGTCGGCTTGGCCGGCGGGGGCTTTCTCGGCGTGGCGGACACGGTGTCCGAGGGTTCGCCGAACAGCGTCCCGTCCACGGTCGGCTCCCCGACCGTCGCGCGGATCTGGTAGTCGTAGGCCGTGCCGTTGGTGCGGCCCGTCACGGTGAAGCTGAAGCCGGGGACGCTGCCGGCGGCAAGCCCGGCCCCCCAGGGCGACCAGGCGCCGCCGCCCGTCCGGACGCGGATCTGCCAATGGGTGATCCTGGCGTCTGCGGGGTTGTCCCAGCTCAGGGTGATCCGGCCGTCGCCCGGCGTCGCCGTGAGGCCCGTCGGCTTGAGCGGCGGCGGGTTGGCCGCCGGCGTGGCGGTGGCGGCGTCCGAGGCGGCGCCTTGCAGTGCCCCGGCCCGGGCGCGGACGCGGAAGCCGTACTGGTCGCCGTTGACCAGGCCGGACACCCGGGCCTCGGTGGCGCCGGGGCCGGCCCCGGGGCTGAAGTTGCGCCAGCCGCCCCAGGCGCCCGGGGTGCCCCGCCAGTTGTCGTACTGCCACGAGGTGATGCGGCTGTCGCCCGGGTCGTTCCAGCGCAGCGTCACCTGGCCGCTGTCCGGGCCCGGCGCGGCGGTCAGGCCGGTCGGCGCGGCGGGGCCGTTGGGGGCGCCCTTGACGGCGAATCGCATGGATTGGTTCGATCCAAACCAACTACTGCTTTGCTGGAAGCGGCTCCCGTTGTTGATGCTCCAGCCGGTCAGGCCGGTTTGCCCGTCACCGCGGGCAGCGGATACAGGGATATTCTGAGGAGATGCCCTCGGTGTGCCGTCGTTGAACACGAGGAAATAGGTCGTGTTCGCCGCGAGCACGGTGCCCGCCGGGGCGGTGAAGGTGTTCAGGGCATCTAACGTGAAACTGTTCGGGTTGACGAGCGTCGCCACGAGCGCGCCGGGGTTTGTGCCGCTGCCGGCGCGGATCGTGACAACCGTGGTTCTGCCCGTCAAGTCCGTTACGCCGCTGCGCCCCAGTGCGATGTCCACCTCCGAGAGCGCGTAGCCCGTGGCGTTGGCCCCGGTGGTGAATTTCGTTGCAAACTCGAACAAAAAACTGCCAGTAGCTGTCTGACCCGTGTTGCTGACCAGCGTCGTCTGCGCCAAGGCGCCCGACGTGAGGCCGGCCAGCAGGGGCAGGGCGAGCAGGACGGCGGCGGCGGAACGGGCGTTCCGAAAGCCTTTACATGGCGGCGCGCCCGCCCGCCGCAGACGGCCGATCACGCCGCGCATTTCGGAGGGGGGGGGGGGGGGGGGGTGATGATGCGGGCGGAAGGCCGGGCGCGGCGTTCGGCGTCCGCGGCAACGACTCGGCAAAGGCCTTGGTGGATTCGTGGCTTGGCATCGCCATCCCGCTGCCTCCGGGGCTTTCGATCGGAAGGGCTATTGTCATGACATGAAATCCAAGCGTGGAATGGCTGCCAAGGTAGGGCGAGGCGCCCTTACAGTCAAGGCGCGCCCGCCAAGCGGGCGCGTTGGATTGGCTTTATTCATCCCGGCACACCCCTATCCGTGGTGCATCCTGTATGGTTTATCGCAGATCTCTTTAACCCCCATGACAGGCGAGAGGTAATGACGGAGCATGACCCGGATCCAAACAGTCCGTTGCCACCAAATTAGCGAGGATATCGGCTCGGTGAGCCTCGATGAAATCAACTTGCCGGACCCCGGACCCGGAGAGGTACAGGTGCGAATCAAAGCCTGCGCTCTGAATTTTACCGACCTGCTGATGATTCAAGGCAAATATCAACACAAGCCCGCCCTGCCCTTCGCACCCGGCCGCGAAGCATCCGGTGACATCGTGGCCATGGGCACCGGCGTGCATGCATTCAAGGAGGGCGACGCCGTATCGTTCGGGTTGCGCAGCGGCGGTTTCGCGGAAGCGGTCAACTTGGCCGCGGACAGCGTTGAACCCATGCCGTGCGGCATGTCCTACGCCAAGGCTGCTTGCTACCGCTCCGCTTATCTCACCGCCTATGTTGCGCTCATCGTGCGCGGCAAGTTACAAACCGACGAATGGCTGCTCGTCCACGGTGCCGGCGGCGGCGTGGGTATGGCGGCGGTCGATCTCGGCAAACACTTCGGTGCCCGTGTCATCGGCACGGGCAGCCGGGACGACAAACTCGCCGTGGTTAAGGCCCGGGGTGCCGACGCCGTTATCAACTACAGCCTGCCGGACGGTTCTCTCGGCGGCTTCCGCGACAAAGTAAAGGAAATCACCGGCACGGGCGGTGCCGATGTCATCTACGACCCGGTGGGCGGCGACGTGTTCGATGAATCCATGCGTTGCGTCAATTGGCGCGGCCGCATCCTCACCATCGGCTTCACCAGCGGACGTTGGCCGCAAGCCGCCGTCAACCGGATTCTCATCAAGAGTATTGCCGTCATCGGTGTGCGCGCCGGGGAAATCGGCCGCCGCGACCCCGCCCTTGGCGTGCGTATTCGCCGTGCAATAGCCGACTTGGCGAATGACGGCCATATCAACCCCCATGTTTGCGCCACCTTCCCGCTCGAACGGGCAGTGGACGCCATGCGCCTGCTGGAAAATCGTGAAGTGGTGGGGAAGTGCGTGGTTACGATGAACGGCTATGGTCCCTAAGTGATTTTCGGGCGCGGGCGCCAAGGGCCCGCCCCACGGCGCCGATAGCGTCTTGGTTTCAACTTCCGCGGTGGCCATGGCTTTGCGCATCGCCGATGAGGGGCGGGTTTGCGTATCGCCGTACAGATCAACCTCGGGCCGCTTTATCATTGGCTGCCTCCATTGTTGGTTTTACCCACATAAACATAGCGGCGGCTTAGGAAGAAATTGTTGAGCGTCGCGGCGGCGGCACCGCAGACCAGTGAGAGCAGTGGCCGGCCGACCAGCGGCCCACCCAATACCAGCGCACTGTATACACCGAAATTCACGGCGGTACCGAAGGCTTGGATGACCACATAGCGCAAGAAGCGCGCATCGGCCACACGCACCAAAAACGTAAATTTCGCGTTCAACACAAAAGCGACCGAAACCGCCAGAAAAACGGAAACGAGGCGCGCGGAAATATGGCCAACCCCGGCCTGATAGACGAGCAACGCCAACAGGCCGGCATCCACCAAAAAGCAAAAGCCGCCGACCATGAGAAAACGGGAGAGTTGATGGAGCAACGCACTCCTACCGGTACTAGCCCGCATGTCTCACCAATTGTCTACCGCGCACACCAACGCATCAGTCGAGAGCAACGAAGGTTCAGCGCCTTCGCGACCAAAGTTGGCGGGGATAGGCGGGCCAACCCTCGCATGAAGCGAGCTTTAAGTTTGCTACTCGGCAAGGCGTTGGTGCGGATCAATAACCCTCCAGTTCGCCGTAGCGGTTGCGATGGAAATTAACATTGCCAAAGGTTTGCTCGGCAACCGCCGCCCGCTTGATGAAAAAGCCGATATCGAATTCATCGGTCATGCCAATGCCACCGTGCATCTGTATGCCCTCTCGGGAGACGAGATTATAGGCTTCACCAACCTTGGTTTTGGCGAGACTTGCAAGCTTGGCAATCTCGGTCTGGGCGCGCGCTTCATCAAGGGCGGTTAGCGCCTCCAAAACGCAAGACTTGGCCAGTTCCACCTCGCAGAACATGTTCGCCGCACGGTGTTTCAAAGCCTGGAACGAGCCGATGGGCACACCGAACTGTTCGCGCTCCTTGAGGTATTGGATGGTGCGTTCGAAGCATTCCCGCAAGCCGCCCAGCATCTCGGCGGCAATGCCGATACGGGCAATATCCAGGGTCGGATCCAAAATGTCCGCACCTTGCCCAAGCTCGCCAATCAGGGCACCGGCAGCCACCCGGACCTTATCGAGTTCCACATTGGCGGCGTTGCGCGAGTCCACCATGCCCATGCGCGCGACAGCAACGCCGGGGGCATCAGAGTCAACAATGAAAAGGCTGATACCGTCCCGGTCACCCGCCACCCCGGACGTGCGCGCCACCACGATGAGTTGGTCGGCCACATGCCCATCGAGAACAAACGTCTTGCGGCCACTCAACACAAAACCATCCCCAACCGATGCCGCCGTGGTCGCCGTTCCATAGGGAGCGTGGCGATGGGATTCCTCAAGTGCGAGCGCCATCAGTCGCTCGCCGGAGCAAATGCCCGGCAGCCAGGCCGCTTGCTGTTGGTCGCTGCCGCCCAAATTGATGGCGGTGCCGCAAACCCAAACGCTCGCAAACAATGGGCTCGCTCCCAGGGTGCGCCCGGTTTCCTCCGTCACCACGCCCAAACCCTTATAGCCGAAGGCGAGGCCACCGAACGCTTCCGGGAACGGAATGCCCGCCCAGCCGAGTGCAACCATGGCCCGCCAGGTGTCGCGATCAAAACCGTCCGCCGAGCCGCCGTCGCGCAATGCGCGCAACTGCGAAATCGGCATGTTGTTGGCACAGAAGTCCTTGGCCGTGTCCTTGAGCATGGCTTGCTCTTCGCTGAGTATCATCGGCATGGTAACTGTAACCCCTTATCTCACTCGGGAACGCGCTGTCTCGGGTAGGCGGGCAGCGCAAAGAGCGGGAAATGAAATCAGACTCGGCGGATTTTGTCACCCTCCGAGCGACCCCGCTCGCCACCAAGTGGCTTAATCCCGCCATATACGCAGCCATATTCCTGTTAACATGGTTCCACCAATGAATTGACGACCCGAGGGCGGGCCCACATGGCGAGCAACAACGACCCCGAGCATGTCATGGCCAAACCCAATCCCGACACCACCGACGACCCCGGCGGCGGCACCGTCATCGCCACGGATCACAGCCATTACGACTGGGGGGAACTGGTCGCCGACTTGAACCGTTTTTTGCGTCTGCGCACCACCCCGATTGGTATGAAGCTCTTTACAAGCCGGGCAGCAATGGAAGCCGTGCCCCGCATTCGCCGGCCGCGTGCCATCCACACCACCGACCAGATTGTGGGCCAGGCGGCACGCAACGGCTGGACCGTCGGCATTACCGTTGAGGACTTGGTCGGTGCCCAATGCAGCACGGTTATCGGCCTGCATCCGCGCAGCGAAGCATGGCTCTCCGGCGACCGCATGGCCGGTGTCTGGTATCGGGATGCGGCGGATGCCAGCGCCCACCAACAAGCTATGGATGTGGTTCCCCACGGCCGGTACGAGGCGATGGCGGTCAGCCCGTTGGCGAGCGGCCGGCTGAATCCCCCGGACATTTGCTTAATTTACGCAACCCCCGCCCAAATGATTCTATTTATCAACGGATTGCAGTGGGTTGGCTACAAAAAACTCGCATGGGGATGCGTCGGCGAATCATCCTGTGCCGACTCCTGGGGCCGGGCGCTCAAAACCGGCGAACCGAGTCTTTCCATCCCCTGTTTCGCGGAGCGACGCTACGGCGGCGTGATGGAAGACGAACTGCTGATGGCGCTGCCGCCGAGGTATCTCCCCAAGACCATCGCCGGCCTTGAGGCATTATCGAACAATGGGCTACGCTACCCCATCCCGCCCTACGGTGTGAATAACGATGTCCGGGCGGGAATGGGCGTAAGCTACTCCGATACGGGCCAGCAGCCCGCATCTTAGGAATTCGCGGCTGCAAAGCCACTCTCGGCCGGTCGATTTCGTTGCATAGCTCGATATTCGCCTCAATCGACCGGCCGACGGGGCGGCGATAGCGGCTTTTTGCCTGGGCGACTTCCGCAGGCAGAAGGCCCAAGGCCCCTGACAACAAAGAGATAGGAAGCACCATGAAATTCGGCTTATTTTACGAACATCAATTGCCACGCGACTGGGACGAGCTGAGCGAATACCGGCTCTTGCAAAATTCGCTTGAGCAAATCGAACTCGCCGACCGCCTCGGTTTTCATTATGCCTGGGAGGTGGAGCACCACTTTCTGGAGGAATATTCGCATTCCTCCGCTCCCGAGGTCTTTCTTGCCGCCGCCAGCCAACGAACGCAAAACATCCGTCTTGGCCACGGCATTGTGCAAATGACCACCAACCATCCGGCCCGTGTTGCGGAAAAGATCGCCACCCTTGATCTCATCTCCCACGGCCGTGTTGAGTTGGGCTTGGGCGAGGGTTCTTCCGTCACCGAACTGCACCCATTCAACCTGCGTTTCCGCGACAAGCGGCACATTTGGGAAGACGCCGTGCGCTGCACGTTGCCCATGTTTTGGAACCACGGCTGGGAATACGAGGGCGAGTACTTCAAGTTTCCGAAGCGGGCGGTAGTGCCAAAGCCGCTGCAAAAGCCCCATCCGCCCCTGTGGGTCGCCTGCTCGCAATTGGATACCATCAAATACGCCGCGCACCGGGGCATGGGGGCGCTCAGCTTCAAGTTCGTCGATCTTGCCGCGGCGCACGCCTGGGTCCATGCCTACTACAACACCTTCGTCCACAATCAGGAAAAGCTTTGCGAGTACGCCACCAATCCCAACATTGCCGTGGTAAGCGGATTCATGTGCGCGGCCACCGACGAACAGGCCTGGCGCCAAGCGGAAGGCTGGACCTTCTTCCAATTCGCGCTGAAGCTATACAACAAGGAAGGCCCGTTCGAACCCGGCTCAGTGAACATGTGGGAGCGCTATCAGGAGTGGCGGCGAACCCCCGCTGGCCAACGCCGTTCCGGCAGCGAACTCATCGGCTCTCCCGCAACGATTCGCGAGCGGCTCAGGGAACTGGAAGCGGCCCATGTTGACCAAGTCATTCTGCTCAACCAGGCGGGTAAAAACAGCCACGAAGACATCTGCTCAAGCTTGGAATTGTTCGCCCGGGAAGTCATGCCGGAGTTCACCGAGCGGCACGGCGAGCACGAGGCTTGGCAGGCCGCTGTTCTGAACGGCGACATAAAACTCGAGGAAATCGACACCGATCCACACAACTTCCAGACTCGGCAGACGCCCTTGCAATCGTCCTCGCGGGAAAGCCGAGACATGGTCGCCGGCGTGGTTGGGCGGCCAACAGCAAAATCGGTGGCCGTCTAGGAACCTCCGCCCGCGAATTCCCAGGGCGCGGGCTTCCGGTCCGCTTAACCCGCATAAACTGGCGCGCCCGGGAGGATTCGAACCCCCGACACCTGGGTTCGAAGCCCAGTGCTCTGTCCAGCTGAGCTACGAGCGCGTGGCGGCAGGGGCGGGGATAGTGCAGAAATCGCCCTGCCGAATCAAGCTGATATAGGGGAATGATGGTATATTCGCCGCATGAGTGCGGTCCCCAACTTCGACTGCCAGCGCTTCGTCAAGCTGCTTTAGCGGTGGCTACCACTTCACGAAACAACAGCAAATATGAGCAAACAACCTCAGCGCCCGCGGCGCTGTCAACTATCCGTACCGGGTAGTTCCGAGAAGATGATGGCCAAAGCCGCCGGTTTGACGATCGACCACGTCTTTCTCGACCTGGAGGACGCCGTGGCGCCAAACGCCAAGACCCAAGCCAGGGCGTTGGTGGTGGACGCCATCAATAACTTGGAATGGCACCCGCGCACCCTGTGCGTGCGCGTCAACGACGTGGAAACCGAGTGGTGTCACGACGACATTATTGAGATAGTGGCCGGTGCCGGCGAACGGCTCGACACCATCATGCTGACCAAGGCGAAATCCGTCACCGATGTGCGCTTCGTCCATCTGCTGCTCGATCAACTTGAGAAAAAGCTGAAACTGCCAAACCGTATCGGCATCGAATGCCTGATCGAGGAAGCCGAGGGCATGATGAATGTCGATGCAATAGCGGCCTGCTCCGACCGCCTGGAATGCCTGGTCTTCGGCATGGGCGACTATTCCGCCAGCCAGGAAATGCAGCTTCCCTCCGTCGGCGCGGACGGCGGCTATCCCCCGGATCTCTGGCACTACCCCCGCTACAGAATGACCATCGCCTGCCGCGCCAACGGCATCGACCCCGTCGACGGCCCCTTCGCCAACTTCCGCGACCCCGAAACCTTCCTGGAGGAGGCGCGAAGAGCATTGGTGTTGGGTATGGACGGCAAATGGGCCATCCACCCAAACCAAGTGGAACTGGCCAACCGGGTTTTCACACCGGACGCGGAAGCCCTGGCCGTCGCACGCGCACAAAAGAAAGCTTACGACGCGGCATTGGCAAAAGGACAGGGCGCCATTAACGTTGATGGCGTTATGGTCGATGCGGCGAGCATCCGCCTTGTGCAGAGCCTAATTGATCGGGCGGACCTGATCGGCCTATGACTATGAACAGCCGGCCCAATACCTTGGGCGAACTGAAAATTTCCGGCTATCAGCCGCTGCCGGTCAAAGCCGAACTGCGCAAAAACCTGATCGCCAAGCTCAGAGCGGGAGAACGGCTCTTCCCGGGTATTCGCGGTTATGACGACAGTGTGATTCCCCAGGTTGTCAACGCACTGCTCGGCAACCAAGACATCATCTTTTTAGGCGAACGCGGCCAAGCCAAATCACGCCTTGTGCGCAGCCTGCCAAGGCTACTCGATGAATGGACTCCGGTGCTGGCCGGTACCGAAATCCCCGAAGAGCCCTTGCGTCCAATTACCTCCGGGGGCCGGGCCATCGTTGCCGAGCACGGCGACGCGGCGGAGATTCAGTGGCTGCACAGAGACGAGCGCTTTGGCGAAAAGCTGGCGACACCGGACATCACCATTGCGGATCTGATTGGCGAAGTAGACCCGATCAAGATTGCCGAGGGGCGTTATCTGAGCGATGCGCTCAGCCTCCATTACGGTTTGGTGCCGCGCGTGAACCGGGGCATCTTCGCCATCAACGAGCTGCCCGACCTTGCCGAGCGTATTCAGGTGGGCCTTCTGAATCTGCTCGAAGAGCGCGATATCCAGATCCGCGGCCACAAGGTGCGCCTGCCCCTTGATGTCTTCATCGTCGCCACCGCGAACCCCGAGGATTACACCAATCGCGGCCGCATCATCACCCCACTGAAAGACCGCTACGGTGCCCAGATTCGCACCCACTACCCCAGCAGCATCGACCGGGAAGTGGAGATCATGGAACAGGAGGCCGCCATTCTCGAAATGGGCGACTACGGCTTAACGGTGCTGCCCTTTATGAAGGAGATCATCGCCGAAATCACCCATCAGGCCCGCCGTTCACCGGATATCAACCAACGCTCGGGGGTGTCCGTGCGCACCTCCATTGCCAATTACGAATCCTTGATTGCCAACGCCTTCCGTCGCGCCCTGGTACTCGGCGAGGCCGAAGTGGTTCCGCGTATCTCCGACCTTCCTTTTATCGTGCCGAGTTTCCAGGGCAAGGTGGAATTCGAGGCTATGGAAGAAGGCCAGGAGGACAAGATCACCGCCCGCATCGTGCAAGGCGCGGTGAAGGGCGTGTTCGACCGCTACCACGAGCTTAACGACCTGGACCGCGTTGCCGAGGCGTTCACCGAGGGGCTGGCCGTGGAAACCGGTGATGCCATGCCCGCCAGCGAGTATCGGGAGACGGGCGGGCGGGTTCCCAGCTTCGCCGAAGTCTGGGGCGAGGGTTCGGATGGCGCGCGCGCGGCCCGGCTTGAATTCATCCTGGAGGGTTTGCATTTGCATAAGCTGTTGAACAAGCGCTCCATGGGTGGGCGGGCCACCTACACGGAGTGAACGGGGTCGGATGAGACACCCTGCCCACTCGCACCGATTCACCGCCTGGGACGGCAGCCAAAAGCTGGCGCTCGACCCGGACCAAATCATGGCGGCAATCGCCGACGACCTCATCGAATTCGGCGACCTGCGCTGGGCCATGCGCAACCTGATGTCGCGCGGCATGCAAATCCCCCAAGGCGGCCATCTGCAAGGTTTGCGCGATATGCTGAAGACGTTGCGCGAGCGCAAACGCGAGCGTCTCGCCCGCTACGATCTGTCCAGCATTTTCGACGGCTTGCGCAAGCGGCTTGATGAAATTCTCGATATGGAGCGGCGCACCATCGGGCAGTGGCTCGATTCCAACTCGCGCAAGAACGGTGCAGCCGAGGAACCGGGTGGGGACGCAAACTTCGCCGACGACGTGCTAAAAAGCGTGGCGCAACGCAATCGTCAAACACTGGACAGCCTGCCCGAAAACACCGCCGGTCGCATCAAAGCGCTGGAAGACTATGACTTTCTCAACCCCGATGCACAAAGAAAATACCTCGAATTATTGAACGAAATGCGCCGGGCCATGACCAACATGTTCTTCAAGGACATCGAGAACATGGTCAACAATCTCTCCGACGGCGATATCGCGCGCATGCGGGAGATGCTGAAGGCATTGAACGAAATGCTGGTGCGGCGCATTGCCGGCGAAGACCCGAGGTTCGATCAGTTCATGGACGAGTTCGGCGACCTATTCGGCGACCACCCGCCCGCGTCAATCGATGAACTGCTCGAACAGATGCGCGCGCAAATGGCCGCCGCCCAGTCGCTCCTGAACTCCATGTCCGCCACCCAGCGCGATGAATTGCAAGCCATGTTGCAGAGCCGTTTCGGCGACCCGGAACTTGATGCCCAGTTACGCAAGCTGGTCAAGGAATTGGATTTCCTCAATGCCGATGGCGGCCAGTACCGTTTTGACGGCAACGAACGCCTCGACCTCGAGGCCGCCATGCAACTGATGCACGAGATGCAGAGCATCGATGAACTCATCAAAGACATCCAGGAGGTGGAGCGAGGCGCCGATATCGACCGCATCGACCGCGATCTGCTGCGGCAACTGATGGGCGAGGAGGCGGTAGAAAATCTGGACAATCTGAAGGAACTGCTGGACGCCCTGGAAGAGGCCGGCTACATCCGCGCCACCGGCAACAACCGTTGGGAGCTGACAGCGCGTGGCTCGCGCATGATCGGCCAACAAGCGCTTGGCGAAATCTATCGGCGCTTGAAGAATCAAAATCTCGGCAGCCATGCCGTGCCTGAGGAAGGCCGTTTCGGCGAGCGCTTGGAGCAAACCAAGGCCTACGAATTCGGCGACCCCTTTCATCCACAGATGCCGCGCACCATCCTGAACGCGGTACACCGCCTGCGGCGGCAGGGCAACCCGCTCGGTAAGGCGGGCATTGTGCTCAAGGCCGAGGATTTTGAGATTTATCGCAACGAATACGTTACCTCGACGGCGACGGCGATGCTGGTTGATCTCTCCTGGTCGATGGCGCTGCGCGGTTCATTTCAAGCCGCCAAGAAAGTCGCCTTGGCGCTACACAACCTGATCACCACGCGGTATCCGAAAGATAGCTTCCACATCATCGGTTTCGCCGCCTACGCCAAGGAACTGAAGGCCGCGGAACTGCCGTACCTGCAATGGGACGAATATGTGTTGGGCACCAATATGCAACAGGCCCTGCTGCTCGCCGAAAAGCGCCTGGCGCGACATCCGGGCGGTGCTAAACAGATCATCATGATCTCCGACGGCGAACCCACCGCGCACCTGGAGAACGGCCGGGCCCAATTCGCCTACCCGCCCACGCCGGAGACCATTCGCGCCACCTTCCGCGCCGTCAAGCATTGCACCGCCAGGGGCATCGCCATCAATACCTTCATGCTTGATGCGAGCTACTATCTCAAAGCCTTCATGGATGAAATTGCCCGCATCAACGGCGGGCGCGTGTTCTACACCACCCCGGAAAAACTCGGCGAGTATATTCTGGTCGATTATGTGCAACACAAGCGTAAGCGACTGGCGCGTTCCGCTTAGCGTCCGCTAGGAGCCTCTGCCCGCCCTCTCTCATACCAAGTACAAGCGGCATCGTACCCGGCAGGAAAATGATGCCCAGCGTCGCAAAGAAACCCCAAAGGCCCACTCTTCCGGGCATGCGGCACTGTTCCCACCGCGAACAAGCGCGAACAAGAAGGTTCCAAAGAGAATGCCTGGGGCCCGACAAGCCAAAATGCGAATTGCTGTGCGCAACATGGAAGACATTGTTTAGATAAGAATATAGATGTTATATTACCGATAAAATTACCTAATCGACGGGTAACAAGTTCAGCCCGCTGTGGCACTACCGCGAATCAAACCACGGGAAATTCGCTTGACAGGAGAAAATTCGATGAGGGGATTACTGGAAAGAGCGCTCCGTGCATCAATGGCGTTCGCCTGCGGTCTGGTCTTGACCGCGACCGCAGCCGCGCAACCACTGGTGATCGAGGAAATGATTGTCACGGCGGAGAAACGGGCGACCAACCTGCAATCCACCGCCAAGTCAATCTCGGCCTTGTCGGGCGAAGATCTGGAACTGCTGCAGGTGGCCGAAATCGGCGGGCTGGCGCTGCGGGTTCCCAACGTCAATTTCGGGCAGACCACCGGCAACGCGCGCATCGCCATTCGCGGCATCGGCTTTGACAACCTGAGCTTGGGCAACGAGGGACGGGTGGCCTTCCACGTTGACGACCTCTACGTCAGCAGGCCCGCCGCAGCGCTGGCCAACTTCTACGACTTGGAGCGCGTGGAGGTGCTGAGAGGCCCGCAGGGCTTCCTCTATGGCCGCAACGCCACCGCCGGGGCGATCAACGTCATCACCCGCCAGCCGGGCGATGCGTTCAATGGCCACCTCAGCCTGACGGGCGGCAACTACGGCCTCATCAAGACCCAAGGCGCCCTGGGCGGGCCGCTGTCGGACAGCCTGGGCGCGCGCTTGGCCTTTCAGGTGGTGGAGCGGGACGGTTACGGCACCAACGAGACGAACGGCAGGGAGATTGACGACGAATCAACCCGATCCGCAAGGGGCCTGGTCACCTGGCGACCGGACAGCCGCGTTGCACTGACCCTGCGCGCCGACTACATGGAGCAGGACGATCACGCCTACAGCTTCCGCTACCTCGGCCCCGGCAGCCTGCCCGACCCGGCCGTCGGATGGCCCGGCCAGCCGGTCAAGGGCACGGTCGTCGGCGGTGTGCTGCCGGATGACCCGAGGGACAGCACCGCGGACTCCGGGCCCGAAAACGAGCGGGAGTTCATCGGCGTCTCGGCGGATTTGGCGTGGGCGCTCGGCGACTACGACTTGAAGTTCATCACCGGCTACCGATCCACCGAATTCGAGACAACCACCGATCTCGACAACACCGACATCCCCCTGACCATCTACAACCAATTCTCCGATTCAGAACACAACAGCCAGGAGCTGCGCTTAAGCCGCGAGGGCGGCTTCGGTGATTGGATGATCGGCGCATACCGCTTCAGCGAGGATCTGACCGCCGCGACCCGCGGTGCCCTCGACCCTTATGTGGTGCCGCCGCTGGGACTGCCCGGCCCCGTGGGCTTAAGACGCGGAGGCACGCTGATCGGCGCGCTGGAGACGCGGGCATGGGCCTTGTTCGGTCACTTTCGCTGGCGTTTGAGCGAGGCTTTTTCGGTTCGGGTAGGTGGCCGTTACAGCGACGAGGAAAAATCGATCGACGAATTGAACCAGGTCGACTTCACCTCGCCCGTATCCTCCTCTCTGCCGCTATTTCCACCCACGCCCCCGGGCAGGCGAGAGCAGCAGTCCGCGACTTGGGATTCGTTCACGCCATCGGTGACGCTGGAGTACCAAGCGAACGAGGATGCGTTCCTCTACTTCGATTACTCGCAGGGGTTCAAGAGCGGCGGCTACAACCTCGGCAACCTGCAGCCGGCGTTCGACCCCGAGGAAATCGACCAATACGAGATCGGCATCCGCGCCGACTGGTTGCAGGGGCGCCTGCGCACCAATGCCTCCCTGTTCCTCTACGACTACACGGAACTGCAGGTATCCAAGGTGAACGGCTTGGTGATCACCATAGAAAACGCGGCGGACGCAAGCCTGTACGGCGCCGAGCTTGAGGTCATCGCGCTGCCCACAGCCAATCTGCGGCTCGAAGCCAGCCTCGGCTTGCTCGACACCGAGTTCAAGGACTACCTATCCCAGGACCCGGCCAGGCCCGCCGCTTTTTTTGGCGTGTTTGATCTTGCCGGCAATGAACTCACCCAAGCGCCGGACTACAGCCTCAACCTCGCCGCCGAATATCGGTTTCCTATGCGGGCGGGCGACCTTAGCCTGCGGCTCGATGCGCGTTTCGTCGGCGACCTGTGGCTGAGCGTTTACAATCTCGACCATATGCGGCAACCCTCCTACGAGTGGTTCGACGCATCAATGCAATACCGGAGCCGGAGCGGCGAATGGGGCTTCGGCGCCTTTGTGAACAACATTGGCAATGAAGAGGTGATCAATGCGGCGTTGATCGCTTCCGGGTTGGTCGGCTTTCCGGTAAACGGGTCGTTTGCCCCGCCGAGAACCTACGGCTTCTCCCTGAGCCTACAGTTTTAGACTGGCGCCACTTGGCGTCAATCCGCCATCATCTGAGTTGCTTGCTTTTTTCTGGAGTTCCACCATGCACAAAGCGCGCCGTTTCGTGACCGGCCTCAACGACAAGGGGCAGTCCACCGTCAAGATCGACGATGAGGCCCCAAATGTCATGAAAATTGAGGGATGGCCGGGTGCCTACGTTTCCGAACTATGGGTGACGAATAGCTGCCCCGTGGACAACAGCGGTGACAGGGATACCTCCTTGCGCCCGATACAGCATGATCCGACACCCTTGGGGTCGATATTTCGCGTTGCCGAGTTCCCGCCCGAAACGTCGGGCGGGATTGACTCCCGAGCCGCATTCAATCAAATCGGCACCCGAAACAAGCCGTCCGATGAGGACATCGACAAGCACCCGACCATGCACTACACGGATTCCATTGACTATGTGGTGGTCATTTCCGGCGAAATGCACATGCAAATGGAGGACGGCGAGGTGCTCCTGCGGCAGGGCGATTGCGTCGTGCAGCGCGGTACCAAGCACGCTTGGGTGAACCGCAGCGGCAAGCCCTGTGTCATCGCGGCCGTGCTGATCGACGCGAAACCGCTGGCCTGAACAAGGCAGCGCCGATTCCCGCCACCGTGCCGACCCGCCGTGCGGCGGGTCGAACGAGGGTTTTTTGCGGTAAACAGGGTAACCGGCGCCGAGCACGATTCTTCCCGGTTGAGTGAGAGGGGGACGCACAGGCCCTAAGGGAAGCGCCACGGGCGCACCCTTCGCCAAGCATCCAGTGATGCGCCACTGCACACCCGACCAACTGGCGTTCCGGGCATTGGCACAGCGCTCAGAACGACATAGCCTAATTCAAGTAGAGCGTGATAACCTAGCCGTAATAAGTCACCATAGCCTAATCTTGATAGCGGTTGATTGAGTCGTGACCAGTCCTGCGGAAAAGCTCGCCGTCTCGTTACAGCTGCTGCGCGCCTTGCAGCAGCAAGGCGTCGTTGCCGTGCGCTCAAACCAGCTCGGTCGCACGCACAGGGAGCGCCTGCAAAGAAACGGGTATCTGCAAGAGGTCATGAAAGGCTGGTATGTGGCCACCCGCCCCGACGAGCGGGCCGGTGACAGCACAGCTTGGTATGCCGCCTTCTGGGACTATTGCGCCGCCTATCTGAATGATCGGTTCGGCCAAGACTGGAGCCTTTCCCCCGAACAATCCCTGGCGCTGCACACCGGCACCTGGACTGTGCCGGCGCAACTGCTGGTGCGCACCCCCAAAGGCGGCAACAAGCCGACTAAGCTGCCTTATGAAACATCCATTTTTGACGTCCGGGCGACGCTGCCCGAGACCGGTACCGAGGATACCATTGGGGCGTTGCGGGTCTTTTCCTTGCCGGCCAGCCTTGTCGGCATTGGTCCCGGTATGTTTCAAACCCATGCCACCGAGGTGCGGGCGGCGCTAGCCATGATCGGAGATGCATCGGAAGTCCTCGCAATCCTGTTGAATCGTGGCCAGAGTGTTGTCGCCGGACGGCTGGCCGGCGCCTTCAGGAACATTGGTCGGGACAGAGTGGCGGACGATATTCTCGCCGGTATGAAGGCGGCCGACTACAAGGTGACCGAAACAGACCCCTTTGCGGATACGAATAGGCTGCGCTTCCAAAAGCGTGAACAATCCCCCTATGTCGCCAGGATTCGGCTCATGTGGCAATCCCTGCGCGGCCCGGTAATCAATGCGTTCCCGGCACCATCGGGGGAAAACACCGATTTCGACGCTTATATGCAAAACATCGACGAGGTCTATGTCACCGATGCCTATCACTCCCTGTCAATCGAGGGCTACCGGGTCAGCGAAGATCTGGTCAGAAGAGTGCGGGACGGCAACTGGGATCCGAGCACCCGGGAGGATGATCGAGCCCACCGCGACGCGCTCGCGGCCAAGGGGTATCTTGCGGCCTTCAGGAAAGTCAGGGAAAGCGTGGCGGAGGTTTTGCAAGGCGCAAACGCTGGCCGGGTAGCGGATGCACAGCATGCCGACTGGTACCGGGAACTGTTCTCGCCAAGCGTTGCCGCCGGCATTTTGAACCCCGGCGATCTTGCCGGATACCGCAGCGATCCGGTCTATATCCGGCAGTCCATGCATGTGCCGCCGCCGCGGGAAGCGGTTTTGGACCTGATGCCGACCTTCTTTGAATTACTGCGGCAAGAAGAGCATCCGGCGGTGCGCATCGTCCTCGGCCACTTCCTGTTTGTCTACATACATCCCTACATGGACGGCAACGGCCGCATGGGCCGATTCCTGATGAATCTGATGATGGCCGCCGGCGGCTATCCGTGGACTGTCATCAGAGTCAATCGGCGCGACGACTATATGGCCGTGCTGGAACAGGCCAGCGTCCACGGAAACATTGATCCGTTTGCCCGATTTCTGGCCGCGTTTGTGTGAATCGGGTTTGTAAGCACCCGTCAGATACCGCTGTTACCGTTTGGCACCGCCGCTGTATAGCCGACCGGTGCTCCATCAGGCTGATCATTGGGGTGCATTGGCAGCGGGAGCGTTCCGGGCAAGGCGCTGTCGCCGTCCCGTCGGCTGGCCGATTGAGGCGAATATCGAGCCATACGCAACGAAATCGAGCGGCCGACGGGGCGGATGAGAGCGGATTTGCAGCCGCGAATTCCTAGGGCGCGCGCTCCTGGGAGCTTGCGGCGACAATCCGGTTGCGCAGTACCCCGATTCCTTCGATCTCCAGTTCAACCAGATCCCCGGATTCAAGGAACCTGCCCTGTTCCAGGCCGCAGCCGCCGCCCACCGTGCCGGAACACAGGATCTCGCCGGCATGCAGCGTCTCATCGCGGCTGATGTAGGCGATCAGGTCCTCAAAGCGATACAACATGGCGCTGCTGTCGCCCTCGGAGCGCAACTCGCCGTTCACCCGAACCCTCATTGTCGCGCTGTTCGGGTCGAAGGCATCGGCGGTGACAATGCAGGGGCCGAAAACATTGGCACCGTCAAAATCCTTGCCCTTGGTCGGGCCGAGCCCGCCGACCATCTCAAGCATCTGGATGTCCCGGGCGCTGAGATCATTGAAAATGGTGTAGCCGAAGATGTAATCGCCCGCCTCCTCGCGGCCGATATTGACCCCAGTGCGGCCGAGCACCATACCCATCTCCAATTCGTAGTCCATGATCTGCGAATGGGCGGGCCAGCGCACCTCGTGGTTCGGACCCACGACGGCGAAGCGATTGGCCTTGTACCAAATGGGCTGCTTACGCATTGTTTCCAGCATATCCACATGCGCGCGCGGTGGCGGCTGGCCGGTCTGACGGGAAACCGTTTCCATGGCATTGAGCAAGTGGTCTTCAAAACACAGGCAGTCGCGTATTTGTGGGGGACAGGGCAGCGGTGCCAGCAACCTGATGCTATCGGGCGAGCACGCTTCGGCCGGGGTTGCATCGGCAAGACAACGAGCGGCCAAGACCAATGCATCGCTGCCACCGTCGATCAAGCATTGCATGGATTCCAGCGCCGGAGCAGTAGCGCCGGCCGTACGCAGGCACACCGCTTGAAGGTCGATCACCCGGCCCGCACCCTCGGTCAAGGCCCCCAGTTTCCGGCCGTCGCTGCCGGTCTCGAATGTCACCAGTTTCATTCCGGTTCCTTAAGCCCGGGCTATTCGTGCATGTTTGTCAACACCGCAATGCCAGCGGCGGCGCATGGGCGGGCCGTTTAAGCCGGGTTCGCCATAACAGCCGACCCGGCCGGTAACTTGCGCTAATACTCAAAGGACCCTTCCCGACCACTTTGGATAATGGTAGTTTTTAAGGTAGCATAATTATCAAAATATTATCCAAAAGATATGGGGATTGCTCTCGACCCCCTTCCCAAATGCCGGCGCACAAGCCGCTTAACAGCCATCAGTCAATGACGAGACCATGCAAAATCACTTCATACAACTCGGCGAAGGCTTCGCTGAATGTCAGGCCGGAGCGCGATTGAAAGTCCAGTTCGTCGATTCGCGTGACCGCGGAGAGCAAGATTTCCGCCATCAAGTAGGGGTGAACCTGACGGAAACTGCCACGCCGAATCCCGTCGGAAACGATATCCTCAAGAAATTTCATGCGCTCTTCCTGATGACGAGCCAACATCTGCTTGGCTGGCAGGTAGGAGCGCACGTCCTCGACGAAGTCGGCGCCAGCTTCCCTGGTTTCACTCACACCGGGCCGCAGAAAGGCTTCGATTCGCTTAATGGGATCCGTGTGCTCTAGGGTGCCCTGCCAGCCCAGGTGGCGAATTCGCTCCAACCAGCGGTTGAAAACGAACAGGAACATTTCTTCTTTGCTCGGGGCGATCTCGTACAACGTGCGATTGGAACACTTCAGCCTTTTGGCAAGCCGTTCGATGGTGAGGTCGCGGAATCCCTCGCGCAGGAAGATTTTCTCCAATTGTCGACGAATCTCCTCCCGCCGATCACTGCGCGAGACCTTGCGCCTCTTGGGTCGTTCTTGCGTCGCAACGGTATCGAGCCCATGAGTCGTTCTGGCTTTTCGATCGGCCACAGCCAACCCCCGGATTTCGGTAACAGGACATGCAAATCGCTTTCCTAATGCTACCAGATCAATACCGCTGCGGAGTTCGGCGGTGGGGATAACCCTGGCGGGCATCCTGAGAGGCGCCATTGCCCGGTATCGCCCGCGGATCGCGCTGCGGGTCGGGGATGACCAGTGGACCTACGGCGACCTTGATGCCGCGTCGGATGCGCTGGCCGCCGGTTTGACGAAGCTGGGCATGGCAAGGGGACACCGCATCGCCCTGTATATGAAAAACTGCGCCGAGTATGTGGTTGCGGACTTGGCCCTGTTGAAGATCGGTGCCGTCAAGGTGCCACTGAACGAGTATCAGTCGACCGGTGACGTCACCCACATTCTGAACGAGACCGGTGCCAAGGCGCTGGTCGCGCATCAATCCCTGCTGGCCGGTCTCGGCTCGACATCGGCGGAACGGCCCAGGCTGCCCCATGTCGTCTGTGTGCCAGAGGCAGGGCTCGGAGCGACGTACCCGGGGCAGCACCGGTGGGACAACGTTCTGGTGGACGAGCCCTTCGTCGCCGTACAGAGTGCGCCCGACGACATCGCCCTAATCACCTATACAGGCGGCACCACCGGAACACCCAAAGGTGTCGTGCAGAAGCAGGCCAGCCTCGCTTTGAACCTGTACGCGCACATCGTGGCGGGCGAGGTTTCGGCAACCGATCTGATGCTGCTCTCGACACCGCTGCCGCACAGTGCCGGCTATCATCTTCAAGCGTGCCTGCTACAGGGCGGGCAGGTCATTCTGCAACGCCGATTCGATCCGCCCACCTTCTATGCGGTCGTGGAGGAGTGCCGCATCAGTTGGGCTTTCCTGGTACCCACCATGATCTACAGGTTGCTCGAATACGGCGGCTCGCCCGGGCGCGATCATTCCAGCCTGAGAACCATTGTCTACGGCGCGGCACCCATGAGCAGCGCGCAACTGCACCGCGCCATCGACAAGTTCGGGCTCTGTTTCATTCAGCTATACGGGCAAACCGAATGCCCCAACTACATTACGGCGTTGACCAAAGACGACCACCGCAACCCCGATCTGCATGAGTCCTGCGGCAAGGCGGTGCCATTCGTAGACGTCGCAACCACAGCCGAGGATCACAAGGGTCTCGGTGAGGTCATTGTCCGATCTCCCTATCTTCTCTCGGAATACCTCAAAAACCCCGACGCGACCCGGACCACGCTGCAGGACGGTTGGCTGCATACCGGCGACATCGGATACATTGACGACGATGGCTACCTGTTTCTCAAAGATCGGGCCAAAGACATGGTTATCTCCGGGGGGATGAACATCTACACGAGCGAGGTTGAACAGGTCATAAAGCGTCACCCGGCCGTTGCCGACGCCGCCGTGATTGGCTTGCCCCACGCGGATTGGGGTGAACAGGTACATGCGGTGGTGGCAATTCGAAACGATGCCGAAATCACCGGCAACACCCTTATCGACTTCTGCAAAGGCAAGCTGTCCAGATACAAGGTTCCGAAAACCATCGAATTTCGAGCGGCGCTACCGCTTACCAGCTACGGCAAGGTGGACAAGAAGGCGCTGCGACGCCACCGATCTGTCGCCGATCCGGCCTGATGCAACCGCTCAATACGACCTTGGCAGGTCGAGCACATGCTCGGTGACATAGTTGAGCACCATCTCTTGGGAAATGGGCGCGATTCGTGTCAGGCGAGCTTCTCGCCAATAGCGTTCGACATGGAATTCCTTGGCGTAACCGAACCCGCCGTGGGTCTGCACCGCCTGGTCCGCGGCTTGATAGCCGGCGTCCGCCGCCAACCACTTGGCCATGTTGGCCTCGGCACCGCAGGGTTGGCCGTTATCCAACAACCAACTCGCCTTGCGGATCATCAACTCCGCGGCGTCAAGACGCATTCGGGCTTCACCGAGTGGGAAGGCAAGGCCCTGATTCTTGCCAATGGGCCGACTAAACACGACACGCTCATTGGCGTAATCAACGGCGCGCCGCAGCGCCGCACGGCCCAGCCCGAGCGCCTCGCAGGCAATGAGCACGCGCTCCGCGTTCAAGCCGTCGAGCAGATAGTGGAATCCCCGACCCTCCTCGCCGACCCGATCGGCCACCGCCACCGGCAAATCTTCATAAACCACTTCGCAAGTGGCGATGGCATTGCGCCCCACTTTGGGGATCGGTGAAATCTTCACTTCCGGCCGTTGCAATTCGGCCAGCAACAACGTCAGGCCGAGGGTGCGCCTTACCGTTTCCCCCTTGGGCGTAGTGCGCACTAACAGCAACACCCGTTGTGCATCCAGAGCCTTGGTGGTCCAGACCTTGCGGCCACGCACCAGGTAATGGTCGCCCGCACCGGAGGCCGCCACTTCCTCCAAAACGATGCTCGCCTCGGTCAGGCCCCGGCCGCTGCCGCCATAGGTTTCCGGGATGGCGATGCCAAGCCAGCCGCCAGCCGCCATCGCCCGGTAGAAGTCCCACGGGAATTCGTGCGCCTCGTCCCGCGCCGCCCAATAGTCGTCCGGAAAGTCCGCGCAGACCTTGCGCACGCTGTCCCGGATCAGCCGATGTTCGTCGGTTTCAGAAAAGTTCATCTGTCATCCGATGGCGTTGGCACCACTTTGCAATATTCAATAATCGACGGTAGTGGTTCAATTTGGAAAATCTTCGCTACCGCAGCCCAAAGCGGACCTGGTCTCTGCGGCGGCGGAAATTGAAACTGAGCCACCACCCAATCGACACCAAGATACATCATGCGGGCCAGGAGCCCCAAAAACCAACAGGGGCGTTTCAGAGACGGGCGGGCTAAAAGGGGTGGATTAGCCGGGCAAAATGTCCGCTTGTTTCCAAATTGGAGCGCCGTTACGCTCAGCGGTGCAACCAAACTCCGTTCAATACAACAGCCCGACCTGGAGGCAGCCAAGCCCGATGAGCCAAAACCGCTCGAATCCGGCATCGACCGAGCCCGTGAGAACCGCCCCGGGAGTCCCCGTCTTGTTGTTGATAGCGCTCTTTGTCGCACTCCCCACGCTGATCGGCGTTGGCTGGCACCATCAGGTGCAGGGCAGCTTAAACCTACTACAGGCGGCGCTCAGCCTGTACTTTTCGATCAATCTGTTGATCTGCTATTGGGAAATATGTCTATTTCGGAAGCGCGACTATATTGAAACCCGCACCGAGTATTGGCGCCAACGGCAGCAAAAGACGGGTCGCCTGGCGGTTGTGGAGTTCTTTTTCTCCGGCGTCCCGCTGGGGCGGATGTTCTCGCCAACCCTTTGGGCGGATGTCTGGGCGACCTACTCGCTATACGACGGCTCATTTGCGGACCGTCGGACCTTTGGGTTCAACATCGACATTTCCAACGGTGTTGTCACGATCATTCCCACGCTCGTTTTGTACGCGGCCTTCACGACCGGGTTGCTACCCGCGCTCGTTGCGGGACTGATCGGCCTTATCCTTTTCTGGCAGCAAGCCTATGGGACGATTGTTTATTTTGTCAGCTTCTTTGTCGTCAAACGGCACCGGCAAATCAGCCGTCTCGATTTCCTTTTGTTCATCTTGCCGTGGAATGCGGTCTGGGTGCTATTCCCGGCGTTGGGCATCTATGTCAGCGTGCGCCTAATCTTGGACGGGAACTATGGCATTTTGGGGTTCTGAACCGGCTCGGATATCTCGCCCTATGAGGGTCGGTCAATATGGGCAGCCCAGAAGCCCCCGCCTGCGGAAGTCGCGAAAGCGAAAAGCCGCTCTCAAGCCTTCCGCAACCGCCAGCCATACATCATGCCCCCATAGAAGTTGAACCACTTGCGCGCCTCTGCGTCGTCAAACGGATAATCCGCGCCGAGTTGCCTGGCTGTTACAAGGCCGGTTAGGAAACCGTGTTCCTGGCTGTTGACGAGCGTGTGCGCCCCGCAGTGCCAGGTACGCCGCTTGCCCTGAATCAGCCGAAACACATGGATGGCAAAGGCGATATGGCGCACGTCGTGGACAACATGCTGGAACCACCACCGCTTGACGATTTTGCTTTCATCGATGGGGGTGATGGGGTTGTAGGTCACCAGGCAGGGCTTGTCCGAGACATTCGCCCAAGGCTGCTGGTTGTGCATGATGTAAGTGATTTCGTAGTTGTCGGGGCGGGCACCGTACTGCTCAATGTGGTTGCTGCGCGTATCGAGCGGCCGGGCCTCATTGTCGGGCAGTACCGAGGCATCCGAGTGGACGATGGCGTGGTTGTGCAGTTCGCTTTCGTAGCGAATATTCGAGAGTAGCCAAGCCTCCAAAAAAGAGGGTTTATCGAGCGCCATGAGCGTTTGATTGGCGTTGCAGGCGAACACCACATCGTCAAAGGTTTCGGTATTGCCCCGCTCGTCTTCAACGACCACTTCCGATGCGCGGCGCAGGACTTTGCGAACCGGCCGTTCGAGGTAGATCTTGTCGCGAAAGCCTTCGGTCAACTTCTCGTAGATGCGCCGCGTGCCGCCTTCCCAGGTGAGCATCGGCGTGGTGGAGACAATATTGAAAAACTCCAGATATCGACAAAACAGCGAGGCTGGCATGTCGAATACGTTAGTCGCCATCAAAAAGTTGACGAACATGGGTTTGAGCACCTTATAGCGGAAATCCCCGGAGAACTTACCGAAGTTGAGCACCGCGGCCATACTGAGGTAGTTGAAGGGATTGAGGGCATTCAAAAACTTCGACCGGGTTTGGTTTAAGCGGCCAAACCATTGCAAACGCCGCAAAAGTTTTTGAAACCGATCAATTTCCGAGCGCAGCTGTTCGCTGATATCGGTATCCATATCGTGGGCATAAATGCCGCCCCGGTACTTCACGCTGTAGCTGAATTGGGTTTCAACAAGATCCACACCGAGTTGCCGCGTCAACAACAGAATATGGTGATACACCGAGGGAATGCAGGCGGTGACGGAAATGTCAAAGGGTATGGAGGTGCCGTCGTCCTGCGGCATGTCGGCGGTGACGGCGTTGCCGCCAACCTGCGCCTGGGCCTCAAAGAGCCGAAAATCAAACCGGTCGGGCTGTCGGCTCAGCGCCCAAGCCAGACCTAAACCCGAAACACCTCCGCCAACGATGGCTATTCTTCTTGGCATTCCCGCCCCTCGCTTTGTTCCCAAATCTGATTTTATCAGTTCCGACCGCCAACCCGAGCGCAACCGGATAAAGCCCCGGTTTGCATGGCTCGACCGTCAAGCGCCGATGCACTCATAGCCCATGGCCCTGTTTCCCAAGATAAGACTCAATGCTCCCAATGCTTCCGAACTCTTGGGAAAATGCGATACCATCAGCGACATTCCTGCTTGGGAGCAGGTGACCGGGAGTGGAAAATTGAACTTGTCGAAAATGAATCCTGCCGATTCTCCGGCAGGTGACCAAAAATATCAAACATCCATCATTCCCGGGGTCTCCCGGACCTTCGCGCTCACCATTCCCACGCTACCCGAGCCGCTCTCTCGGGTGATCGGCAACGCCTACCTGCTGTGCCGCATCGCCGACACCATCGAGGACGACCCGGACCTGGCCCGCGACCAGAAGGAAACCCAACTGGAGCGTTTTCTTGAGGTCGTGAAGGGACGGGAGGATGCCGAAACCTTCGCGGCCAGCGTTGTGCCGCTGCTTTCCCCGGACACACCCGCATCCGAACTGGATCTGATGCGCAACGTGCCCCGAGTCATTCGAATTACCCACTCTTTGTCCGAACCCGAGCAGACGGCACTGAGCCGCTGCGTTGCGGTTATGTGTGCCGATATGCCGAAGTATCAGCAAAACAACATATCCGGGCTTCGCGATCTGGACGAAATGGGTGCCTATTGTTACACCGTTGCCGGGGTGGTCGGTGAAATGCTCTTCGATCTATTCCGCATTCGTTTCCCGGAACTGGAGGCGAGGCACACGGAAATGCGCTCCCTGGCCATCTCGTTCGGGCAGGCATTGCAGATGACCAACATATTGAAAGACGTCTGGGATGATCGCCGCCGTGGTGCCTGTTGGCTGCCGATCTCAGTATTTCCGGACGGGCAATTCGACCCCGAGCATCTGGACGAGAATCATCGTAGCCCGGAGTTTCAAAGCGGCTTGCAGACACTCATCGGCGTTACCCACGGCCACCTGAAAAACGCGCTCGACTTTACCTGCCATCTGCCCACCCGGGAAGTGGGTGTGCGCCGATTCTGCCTTTGGGCATTGGGCCTGGCGGTGCTGACGTTACGCAAAATTCACCGCAACCCATACTACCGGTCTGCAAACGAGGTCAAAGTCACCCGGCGAACCGTCTGGATCACGTTGATTACAACCAGTGTGCTGTCTTGGAGCAATCGTTGTTTGCGCCAGCTCTTCCGATTGGCCACCGCCGGTTTGCCGAACAGGGAGGTTAGGCTACCTGATTCCAGCGGTTCCAGGTACAGCCAGTTCTAGTGTCCTGTCCCGCAAATAAGTGTGATTATTCGTGGCCGTTTCGGCCCCCGGCTGCGTTGCTCCTCCTTGTGTGGGGCCTGCCACAGGGCGTCGTCGCGCCTTGCCGGGAACCGAAACGGCCTAGCGCCTAAAACCCACTTATTTACGGGACAGGACACTAGTGTGCTGAAGTCGCGAAAGCGAAAATCCGCCTGATACACGGCTGAGCAGGCGGATGAGAGTGGCTTTGCGGCCCTGAATTCCTAAGGGGCAGGTTCCCGGGAGCCGCCCGGGGTCGTTAGGTTTTTTCGGGCGCGGCGCCGTCGCTCGTACAGGCCGAGCGCATGCAGCGGGAAATACTGGCGATACAGCACATAATCCAACAGCGCCGTGCGGAAGAAAACACCCGCCATGTTCTGATTGGGCCAAGACCCGTCCCCCTGTTGGGTGTCGAGCAAATACTTCACACCCCGAGAGATCGCAATCCAATCCGAATCTTCCGCTTCCAAGAGCGCAATTAACGCCCAAGCCGTTTGAATGACCTGGCTTTGGCCGTGGGCAACGTATTGGCCGCTCATACAACCGTCGTGGTGTTCGCCCCAACCGCCATCGTCACGCTGGCGCGCGAGCAGCCATCGGCAGGCCCGGCGCAACGCCGGATCGCCCGGTGGAGCACCGGCTGCCAGCAGGCCGCGGATACCGAAGAGGGTGCCATAGATAAATTGCACTCCCCAAACGCCGCGCCAAGAGCCGTCGTTGGCTTGGGTGCGACGCAGCAAGGCTTCCGCACGCGCGATGGCCTCGGCCGCCGTTTGTTCCGATCCCTGGGGAAGGTGCGGCCGACTTGCGGCCAACGCCGCCATGCAGGATGCCGTACATTCGACATAGGAGTGTTCGGTCATGGACTCGCCAAACATCTCCGCCGGATTCAACCATTCAAGGCCCATCCTGGAGCGCTGCGACTCGTAACTGCCAAAACCGCCATCGCGATTCTGCCCGCGCAACATGAATTGCACCGCCTCCACAATTGCTATGGTGCGATTCACCAGGCGCCGGTCGGCATCGTCTGCAACCGCAACGTCCGGGAGCGGCGGCGCGGCGACGAACCCAGTGGTCACTGTACCGGCACTGGCCACCCCGTTTTGATGGGTTTCAGGAAGGATGCCGATAGTGGTATCGAGGTGCTCATGGTCATCCGTATCGGCGGCAAGTATCCCGAGCACCGCCTCAGCCGTGCAATCCGTGACCGGCCAGCCATGCCAGACACCAGCGAAACACCAACCGCCTCTGGGATCGTTGCGATAGGCTTCGCGGAACCCCTCGAAGCTGACGGGAATCTGTTGGCCGCGCAGGAAGTTGGCACCCGTTTCGAGCGCGGCGGGTACGCCCTCGAGTTCGCGAACCGTGGCCAGCGCCTGCAAGGCAAAGCCGGTGTCCCAGGAAGCGCTTCGCGCTCCCGTGACCCGCGTTCCGCCTTCCTCATCTTCCCAAATCCAGCCATCCACCCTGGCCAGGGCCGCACGGCAGTCGGCATCCTCGGGGTCGCGCAACCACAAGGCAAGGATATTGAGGAAACCGCTCACCGGCGAGATGCTGGTGTGGTTTGAGCTTTGCAATTCCCATCGGATGCGCTCAATCAGCGCCACCTCGCAATGCGTGCGCAGCTGCTTGGAATGGAATCGCTCATAGAGGCGGGTTAAGCGATAGCCGAACCGCAGTAGACGCCCGGGGCGCTGGAACAGATCGGCCTCCCGCAAGCGATTGCGGCTCCCCGCAAAATTGATATCGGTAAAGCCAATCGGGAACAACTCATCGCGCAGCGACTCGATTAAAGGGGTCAAGGACACCTGATAGCGACGCGCATAAATCGCCGCCATCGCCATATAGATGAGCCGGGTGTGGCAGTACCAATTGGCAGGATGCAGCGGTATCCAACGCGGCAGGCGCCAGAGTTCCGGCAGCATCGCATTCAAGCCGCGCCAGTCGTAGAGATTCAGCAACGCCAGCCAGAACTTGCCCCAGCTGGGTATGTTTACGACCCCCTCCTCGCGCAGAAATCGCCCGGCTCGCTCAATCAATGCGTCGTCGGGCGCAACGCCAAGTAGCCGCGACGACACATAGACCAGCGTGGTCACGAACAGGTAGGCGTGCGAGTGCTTATGTAAACCCCAGCAGCCGTCTTGCAAACGGGTTTGCTCGAATTGGCGCAGCAGCAGTGCCCGACGGCGCTCTTCAATCGGTTGGCCGATGATGTGTTGCAACATGACATATTGGGCGGCGAGCATCGGGCACCAAACCATCTCGCCTTCCCAGCCACCATGCGCCTGACGTAGGCCCAGCAAACGCTCGGTTGCCCGGCGCAAAGCCGCGCTGGCATCGACCGAGGTTTCCCCGGCCGGGCGCTCGCTGCCCGACGCGGATGCGTGTGACTGCATCGACACCAAAAACGCCCGCGCCAATGTGTCGCGGGCGGCGCCCACGCGCTCGTCGCCAACATCCTTGGTGCGGCGCAATTCCCAAATGCCACGGAAGAAATAGCCGACACGAACCGCCAACGACCGAGCCATGTCGCTCGTGCGACGCCAAGCGCGCCGATCGGGAGAAAGTGGAATCGCGCGCGCAAACGCGCCCGCCATAATGGAATAAAAGGTGGTGCCCAAATGCGCGACCGATACATCCTCGCAAGCGAGCAACCCCATGGTTCGGTCGCGAACGTTCGGGCGTTCACGCCAGTTGCGGTAGACCGACTGCCTGAGCTCGGCGGCTTCCGCCCGGTGGTCGGCGAATACTTCATAAAGCCCCATGGCGAGCATTTCCGGGGCGCGAATCGCCCGCAGACGGTTTTTCGAGAAAGCGCCGAAGTCGCGCCCTTCCGCTAAGGCGAGCGCATCGCCAAAGCCCAGCGTCATGCCCACCGCCGTGAGCGGGTGGTAATGCCCGGCCGCATCGCCAATCAACACGCGGCGGGAATTGCCGTAAGTGACGCGCGGGCGCAGTTCATTGCCGGCCGCCCGGAAACTGCCCGCACGCAGGGCATCGACAAAGGCGGGCCTAATTGATTCCGGCAAGAAACCGGCGTAGGAATCAGCCAGCAAACCAATACGCTCCTTGGGCGACCAATGATCCAGGGGCACATCCACAATGATGCGCACCTTTTGTTCGCCCAAATGGAACATGAGAATGGGACCCGGGCCACCGAGTACCACATGTCCGTAATCCGGATAGGGTAAGTTCGCGTCCTCAAGCACGACGCCAATCATGCGCGAGCAGGTCATCCGATTGGTGGACAATCCCAAAGATTGCCGCACGATGGAGGCACGCCCGTCGGCACCGACCATGCGGTCGGCGCAAAGTTGCCTTTCGCTGCCATCGAACGAATAGGTCATACGCTGGTCTTCCACCGTGCGTACCCGCGCCCGGCGAAAGAAATCGATATCGGATTCGTTTTCAACCGCTTCATGCAAGCCGGAAACCAAGGCCGCATGTTCGTATGCCAAACCGGCGGTGCCATTGGGATAGGGCAGATGAATCGGCTCAGAGCGGTCTTCCGGGAACACGACAAAACCCTTGCCCGGGGCACTCTGAGGTGGGCTGTCGAGGTTCAACCCAAGATCTTGCAACATGCGCACCGCAGGCGGATGCAGCCATTCCCCGGCGAGGCGCTGCGCCGCCTTGGGGTTCGCTTCAAGCAGCGCCACGCGCGCGCCCTTGCGGGCGTGCGCGAGCGCACAGAGGCTACCTACCGGCCCCGCTCCGACGACGGCGATGTCGTAGTCCGGTGTCGCAACGCTGTTCAAGCAAACACCCCCGCCTGCCGACGGCGCTGGTAGCGCACCCGGCAGGGTTCCTTGGGACCCGTCACCCAACTGCCGTAGTTGGGCGCAGGCAGCTCGCCGTCGATTTGAAAATCAAAGCGATCAACAAGCAGGGCCCAAATCGCTTTGATCTGCATAATGGCAAAGTTCTTACCCATGCAACGATGCTTGCCGCCGCCAAAGCCAATCAGGGCATGTTGATATTCCTTGCCCTCGTTGGCGGGCGGTGCGAAGCGATCCGGGTAAAAGCGATCCGGGTCGGAGAATATGTGCGGCAACCGGTGCGCCACCGCCGGCGAGACCATGGCCAAGGTGCCCGCGGGCACCCTGTAATCGCCGTAGTGCATGGATCTGAGTACCTTGCGGATCAGCAGTATCAGTGGTGGGTGCAGACGCTCGCATTCGCGCACCGCATTTTCGAGCACCAGTTGCTGCTTGAGGCCGGCAAAGGTGAGGGTGTTTTCGTAAAGCCGCGCCGACTCCTCCCTGACGCGCGCCAAATAGGCGCCGTCCCGAAACAGTTCCAATCCCGTCCAAGCGGCGAGCACCGCGCTGGTATGCTGGCCAGCGAATAGGGTCGTGAGCAGAATGCCGGTAATCTCATCGTCGCTAAGTGTACGGCCATCCTTATAGCGGGCGGCCATGAGCACCTGCATCAGATCTTCCGGCTCGACGCCGAGGCGTCGCCGCTCGCGCATGATACGGCTAAACGTCTCAACCACTTTGCGCCGCGCCCGGTCGCGGCTGCGATGGCCCCGCGTCGGCAGCCGGGGCAGGAAAAAACCCAAGGTGTTAATGCCGTTCTGTAGGTCGTGATAAGCCTCGGCGAAACCGGTATCCACCTCGTTTCTTACCTCCTCGCCGAGAAAACAGCGGCTGGCGATATTGATGGTGAGTTGGTTCATAGCCACCGGCAGGTCGAGTTCGCCACTCTCGCCAAGGTTATCGGCAAATTGATTGATTTCTTCGGACATGATGTCGACAAACCGGCGCATCGACGACTCGCGCAGGGCGGGGAATAGAAACCCCAACTGTTCGGTCATCAGTTCCGGTGAGACATCGTAGGCCACGCCGCGCCCGAAAATGGGCACGGTGAATTTGTATACGGACTTGGCGTCGAGTTGATCTTGCGGGGCTTTGAAGTAGGCGTCGTGGGCCTCGGGGCCGGAAAACAGCACAAAGTCGCGCGGGCCGAGCCGGAACTGGAATAGCTCGCCCCGTTCGCTGGCGCCGCGGGCCAGCATCGCCACCGGATCTTGTTGGAATTCCCACAGGTGGCCAAACAGCGGCCGTCTACCGGAGAGAACGGGAAGGCGGCCAAGTGCGGTGTGGCGCCGCGGGGCACGCCGACCCGGTTCGGCATCCGCCCCAATCGGCCCCACCGAGTGTTCGTCACCGCCGGAGGTGGTCGCGCTCTGTGTTTGATTCATCATGATGATTGACCCGTTCTTCAAGGGAATTATGTACTGTTGACAACATGCAATATATGGTTGCGCTAGTAGATATAGGGGACCATGGCAAACCGCGCACGCTGCCGATAGCGTTCCCAAAGTTCTCCATACTTGGCGCTGCAACGCTGATCGTCCCGCCAGGACCGATGCACTAATAAGCCCCCGAGCCACGCGAGCAACAGGAAAGGTATCCAGGATGCAAAAGCGGTGGTCAGCAGAAAAGCCAGATAGACGCAGATCTCGCCGGTGTAGTTCAGATGCCGCCCAATGCCCCAAAAACCGGATACCAGCAACCGCCCGTCAAGAGTCTCGGCGGGTTTCCCCCAAATCTTGACGCTGCGGTCTTGCCGGAAGCGATGCTTTTGCTCATTAGCGCCACGAAACAACCAGAAACCGAAAACGAACAGCAACGTCAATCCGACGGCCGCCAAGGGCGACAGCGGCGGCGCGGCAACATCAACCAGCCACCAGCCGGCAATGCAATAGAAGAACGGCACGAGCACATAGTCGCCCCAAACCAACATCCAACCGAAGCGCTCGCTAACGATGTCCCAAGTGTGGACCATGCCGTATTCGAACTGAAAATAATTGAAGATATACAGGAAAGTGAAAATCTGATAGAGCGTCATCGCCAGCGTCAACCCACCCTGGGCCTCGTATTGCACAACGGCGAAGGAGGCATTGAGCAGCGCCAGTCCAATGAGCGAGGGACGGTAACTGAAAAATTTCAAATCCATGCCGAAGAGGGTGGGATTGAGCTCCCGACCGTAGAAAACACCCCGCCAGAACCCCACCGGTGCGTCCGCCTGACCCGCGCCGCGCCAGTACAACCAAGCGGACAGGCCAAACGCAAAAATGTTCGCCACCACCAACAATGCGAAAAAGTGGCTGTGCAGCATCGACAGCGAAAACCAGCCGAAGAGCTGGGCGAGGTAGGCTACAATCGCCGTCGTCAGCAATAATGCCAGCCCATTGAGCTTGAAGACGCGCGCATTACCCTGGTCATCCACCAATTCAACCCGGCGACCCGGCAGCAGCTTGGAACCCGCAAAGAGTGCGACAATGAACACCAACAGCATCACCGCCGCCTCCCATAGCAAGACGCCGGAGAGCAAGAACGCCGCACCTTGACCCGTCAAACCAGACATAAGCGCTTGCCGCCGAAGCAACCTCATGCGATTGAGTGGGTGCGGAGAATAGCACGGGATGGGGTGGCGTTTCCCGCTTGCGCTTGGCGCTGGGCAAATCGATAACCGGGAGCCTCAATCCGCAAGGCGGCACCTTGGATTGGCACCGCAACGCTGGGAATTGCAATGAAAGTACCTCTATCGCTTGACACAAAACGGATGCTCGCCCACCGCGAGGGCGGCATCGGCTGGATGATTTTCAATCAACCGGAGCGCCACAACGCCCTGTCGCTGGAAATGTGGCGGGGGATTGGCGACATTCTGGAAACCTGGGCCACCGACGAGGCGGTTCGGGTCGTCGTCATGCGCGGTACCGGCGGCAAGGCGTTCGTCTCCGGCGCGGATATTTCCGAGTTCGACGCCAAACGGGACAATGCCGAGCAAAAAGAGGAGTATGACGCGATTTCCGGTCGAGCAAATCGCTGGCTCGCCACCTTCGAGAAACCGCTACTCGCTCTCATCGAGGGCTATTGCGTCGGCGGTGGCCTAGCCACGGCGCTGGCCGCCGACATTCGCTTCGCCACACCCGATTCCCGCTTTGGCATTCCCGCCGCCAAGCTCGGTCTCGGCTACGACTATCCCGGCTTAGCCAAGTTGGCACGCCTGGTCGGACCGTCCCGCGCCCGCGATATCCTGTTCTCGGCGCGACTGATGGACGCCGACGAAGCGCATCGCCTGGGCCTCATCAATTTCTTGATTGGGCGCACGGAAATCGAGGCGGAAACCATCGCCTACGCCCATACCATCGCCGCCAACGCACCGCTGACGATAAAAGCCACCAAGGTCGCATTGAACACTTGGGAAAGCGGTGCGCATCCGGATGACCTTGAGCGCGTGAAGCAATTGGTGGACAGCTGTTTCGATAGCAACGACTACCGCGAAGGGCGGCGCGCCTTCCGCGAGAAGCGGCCACCCCAATTTTCCGGCCGGTAACGATGCCGACGGGTGAGATAGCGAACTAATGCCCGAGACCGGCAAAGCCTGTGATCCCCAACTTGCATGGAGCAGGAGCTTAAGCGCACCGATGGGCAGCGAGTTGGCGCGGCATCCAAAACAATTCAATCTGATACAGGAGACGACCGCGAGAACTCGGCTGCAAACGTTCTTGTCGTGCTAAAGTTGGCCGTCCAAAAGGCTGCTGCAATCTGATACCCCGGAGCTGGCCCGCACAAGATCATGAGCAAACCCCGCACCATAACCGCCTCCGTCCTCATTATCGGCAATGAGATCCTCTCGGGGCGTACCCAAGATACGAATCTCAACCACCTCGCCAAGACGCTCGGCAATTGGGGAATTCAGGTACGGGAAGCGCGCGTCATCCCCGATATCGAAACGGAAATCATCGATGCCGTAAACAATATGCGGCGCAAATACGATTATGTGTTCACTACCGGCGGCATTGGCCCGACGCACGACGACATCACCGCGGCATCCATCGCCAAAGCATTCAACCTGCCCTTGGTAACCGATCCAACCATCGAGGCGCGTATCCGTCGTCGCGAAGCCCCATCCGCGGTTATGGCTTCGCGTCTGCGCATGGCACTTATTCCCGAAGGTGCCGCTCTAGTGGACAACAGCACCGGTGGCCCACAAGGTTTTCGTATCGAGAATGTCTACGTCATGGCTGGCATACCCGCCGTCATGCGAGCCATGTTGGCAACTTTACAAGACAAGCTGGAAAGCGGCCCGCCGGTGCGCAGCCGCACGGTAACCGCCCACCTCGGCGAAAGCAGCATTGCCGCCGCCCTCGCCCGCATTCAGGACGAGTTTCCCCACAATGACCTCGGCAGCTATCCGTTTTTCCGGGACAACCTCTACGGCACCTCGCTCGTCATGCGCGGCATAGACGAAGCGGAACTCGACCAAATGCTGGAGGCGGTGAATCAAGCCATCGTCGACGCCGGAGAAACACCGCAGGACATTCAGCGTGGTTAGCCCGCCTATCTCAGGCATTCTTTGGTCGGCCAGCGGTGCCCCCTCGCGCTCCCCGGAAGGCAGGGGTTCCTAGTGTCCTGTCCCGCAAATAAGTGTGATTATTCGTGGCCGTTTCGGCCCCCGGCCGCGTTGCTCCTCCTTGTGTGGGGCCTGCCACAGGGCGTCGTCGCGCCTTGCCGGGAACCGAAACGGCCTAGGAGCCTCTGCCTGCGGAAGTTGCGAAAGCGAAAATTCGATGCCGCCGTCCCTTTGGGCGGGCGATTGAGGAGAATATCCAGCCATATTTGACGAAATCGAACGTTCAAAGGGGCGAGCGGAAGCGGATTTGCAGCCGTGAATTCCTGCGGCCCAGGCTCCTAGCGCCTAAAACCCACTTATTTACGCGACAGGACACTAGGTAAGAACATGAACATCAAAGGAAAAAAGTCGCTCGTTTTCGGCGGAACATCCGGCATCGGTCTCGCCACGGTGGCGCGCCTAGCCGAAGGCGGGGCCGGGGTCATCGCATTCGGGCGCAGTCCGGACAAGATCGAATCCGCACGGCGTCTGACGTCTGGCTCCGTGCAATTCGAATCGGTGGATGTGCTTGATCGCGATGCCTTGGCGGAAACCTTCGCTCGCCACGCGCCCTTCGACATTCTCGTGAATGCGGCCACCGGCGGTGAACGCGCGCTCGGCCCTTTCCTGTCAATGGACCTTGACGGCTTTCAAGGCTCCTTCCGCAAACTCTGGGGCTACACCAATACCGTGTACCTGGGCGCGGAACACCTCAGTGAAGACGGCACCATCGTACTGGTTAGCGGCTTTCCGGCCCGGCGTGCCAAAACCGGGCAAATTGCACTGGCTTGCGTGGGCGGCGCGGTGGAGGCATTCGTGCGCGCCATGGCAATGGAGTTGGCGCCCAAGCGCATCAACGTCGTTTCTCCCGGCATCATCGACACACCCCTATTCCCCGGAGCAGGGGATGCCCGCGCCCAGTTCTTGGCAAGCGCCACGGCGCACCAACCCATCGCGCGCGCCGGTACGGCGGACGAGGTGGCGGAGGGCATCTTGTTCGTTATCGGCAACGATTTCGTCACCGGTTCAACGGTCGATGTGGACGGCGGGGTACTGCTCTCCTGAAGAGGCGGCACAACAACCATTAAGCATGCGAACCCGCTGACTACAACCCGCTGCGGCCCGCTCCTTCCTGAATGTCGCCGAGCGCCACCCGGCAGCCCTCGCTAACGAACAAACGCGCCGCCGCTTCGCCAAACCCGCTTGCCGAGCCGGTAATGGCAGCCACCTTGCCTTCCGGTCTTGATCCCATGAAACCCTCCTTCGGATATCAAACGCAGCCATGTTCTGGCATTCATTGCTAAAGTCAATATCGCCTGGGAGCCTCTGCCTGCGGAAGTCGCGAAAGCGAAAATCCGCTATCGCCGCTCCGGTGGCTGGCGGCAATCAGTCAGTCGGCATGCCCAGCATGGCTTTGATCATGGGTGCCGCAAAGGCATCGGTAACACCCGCACCGGTATGTCCCTGGTCCACCAGGATATTCGCGCCATTGATGCCGCTTGCGGCCGAACTGCCGAGGAATAGCAAGGTATTAGCCATCTCTGTCGAGGTCAGATGGGGCAATCCGGCGGCGTCCCGATAGTCCTGGCCAAAGGCCAACCAAACATCGGCGTTGGCGCGGGCAAGCGGGGTATCGGTCGGGCCCGGTTGAATGGCGTTGATGCGCAGGCCCCGCTTGATGAATGCATAGGCCTGGCGCGCCACATAGGCGCTGATCGCCTGTTTACTGAAGAAATAGCTGTCGGTCCCGGGGTGATCGGCAACCCAAGCGGCCGCCGCATCCCAATCCGGGTTATCCAGAAATTCCTTGACCTGCGCCAGATTCAACTGCCAAGAGAGCCCGGCGAGCGACGAGATCATGACGATGCTAGCGCCCTGGCCCAGTTGGCCGTTCTCAAGCAAGCGCTCTAACAGGTGCCGCTGGGCGATGAAATTGATGAGCATGAGGCCGGTCGTCCCGTCGGCGACCCCCGCACAAGCGAGCAGCGTATGTACCGGCGATGCCACTGCCGCGATGGCGGCATCAACGCTGGCGCGATCCCGCAAATCGACCTGCATGACGGCATCCGCCTCGTAATCGAGCGCCGCCACATCCATCACCGTCACGCGAGCACCCCTTGCCCGCGCCAGCTTGGCCACCGCCGCGCCCATGCCGGTTGCGCCGCCGACCACTAAAACCTGTTTACCCGCATAATCCAAAAAATCATCGCTCATAGCCTGGTCCGCAATAGTGAATGGGCTTGGCGAAAGTAGACATTAGGCGCACAGCGCATGCAACTGCCCAGAAGGCCCCCGCCTGCACGAGTCGCGAAGGTGGAGGCGCCTAGGAGCCTGCGCCGTAGGAATTCGCGGCTGCAAAGCCGCTCTCATCCGTCCCGCCGGCCGGTCGATTTCGTTGCATATGGCTCGATATTCGCCTCAATCGACCGGCCGACGGGGCGGCGATAGCGGCTTTTCGCTTTCGCGACTTCCTAAGGCGCAGGCTCCTAGCCCGGCCGCCATGAATCACGCAGCGTGACGATACGATTGAAGGTTCCCGACAGTTTGTTGTCGCGACAAAAGTATCCGAGACGCTCGAACTGAAACCGCGTTTCCTCGCTATCCGCTATGGCCGGTTCGACGAAACCGTTGACCGTGCGCAACGAGTCCGGGTTCAGATCGTCCATGAAGGAAGCGGCGTTCGGGTTTGGAACGCGACACAGCCGGTCGTACAGCCGCACTCGCACCGGCACCGCGCTCGTGGCCGCCACCCAATGAATCACGCCCGCCGGCTTGATGCCGCTCTTGTCGCTGCCGCTTTTGGATTCGGGGATGTAGGTACAGAGCAGTTCACGAACCTCGCCTTGGGCATCAGTCACCAGATCGTCGCAGCGCAGGATATAGGCATAACGCAGGCGCACATGGACGCCCGGCGCAAAGCGCTTCCACTTAGGCGGCGGAGCGAACGAAAAATCGTCCTGCTCGATATACAGTTCCCGGCCGAAGGCCAGGTTGCGCGAGCCAAGCTCGGGACGTTGCGAATGCCAGGGGCCCGATAAGATCTCGCCGCCCCCCGAGTAGTTCGTTATGCGCACCTTGATGGGACGCAACACGGCCATGCCCCTGGGCGCGGCGGCCTCAAGATGCGAGCGAATGCAAAACTCCAGCAACTCCATTTTCTGCTTGCTGTCTTGCTTGGTAACGCCCACGCGACGGCAGAAATCGCGAATGGCGGCCGGCGTCACCCCGCGACGGCGCAGGCCCGCCAGCGTCGGCATACGGGGATCATCCCAGCCATCAACGCGGCCCTCGTCCACCAACCGCTGCAACAGGCGTTTGCTCATCAGGGTGTATTCAAGCCCAAGCCGGGCGAACTCGATCTGTGGCGGATGGAAATTAAAGTTGGTGTTGTCCAAAACCCAGTCGTAAAGCGGGCGGTGGTCTTCAAACTCCAGGGTGCAGATGGAATGGGTAATACCTTCGAGCGCATCGCAAATGCAATGGGTGAAGTCGTAGGTGGGGTAGATCACCCAGGCATCGCCGGTGCGCTGGTGCGGCGTATGACGAATACGATACAGCACCGGATCGCGCATATTGATGTTGGGCGAGGCCATGTCGATCTTGGCGCGCAGCACATGGGCACCATCGGGAAACTCGCCCTGGCGCATGCGCTCCAGCAAATCCAGATTCTCTTTGATGGAGCGCTCGCGGTAGGGGCTATCGGTGCCCGCTTGCGTCAGGGTGCCGCGGGTTGCGCGGATCTCCTGTTGCGACAGGCTGCACACATAGGCCTTGCCATCGCGCACCAAGCCCACCGCCGCCTCGTAGAGCGGCTCAAAGTAGTCGGAGGCGAACGTCAAGCGATCCTGCCAGTCAAACCCCAACCAGGCGACGTCCCGCTCAATGGCCGCCACATACTCCTCGTTTTCCCGAAGCGGGTTGGTGTCGTCGAAACGCAGAAAAGTGCAGCCGCCGAATTCCCGGGCAACACCGAAATTCAGGCAAATGCTCTTGGCATGGCCGATGTGCAGGTAGCCATTGGGTTCCGGCGGGAAGCGGGTAACCACGGTACCCCGGACAACACCGTCCGCCAGATCCCGCTCAATGCGTTGTCGAATAAAGTCTGTGGAAGTTTCCGTCATCTATCGCGCTCGCTGGCGATTGGTAGGCTTAACCCGGGAGCCCCTGCCCGCGGAAGTCGCGGCCGCAAAGCATAACCTGTTTTGAACCTCTACAATGACAGCCTTCGGGGCAGGCGTGGGGAACGTCTTGGTGATTCGCCTTCTATGCGGCCTGATGGCGCTGCTTCTGATCGCGCTCTACGCCCTCTGGCTAGCTGCGGCGCAACCCACTGAAGTCCGAATGGCGCTGCGCATGGAGGGCGAACGCTGGTATCGCCTGACGATGGAAGGTGCCCAGATCGGTTATGTGCATACCCGCTCCTGGCGAGACACCCGCGGCGATTGGCGGTTCGAGACGCTGACACACTTTTCGCTGAACCGCGAAGCCCCCGTTAGCATCAGCGACCGGCTGGTTTTCCAGGCCGCACCGCCCTATCTCCTGAAGGCGGCGGAGCACTGGAATCGCCGCGGCACCGCCGCACCCGAGGGCGTTGTTCTGGCCCGCGACGGAGGCATCGCCAGCGCCACTTTCGTGCGCGGTACCGATGTTGAAACGCGCCGCGTCGACTGGACCTATCTGTTGCGCGAATATCTTGGGCTAGAAGGTTGGCTCGCCGCGGAACAACCCGAGCCGGGGGGCCGATTCATCGCCAGAATGCTCGATTTCGACCAGGGCAAGCCCGTCAAGCGCCGGTTTCGGGTATTGGAGAAGAACGCCACCGGCTACCGTATCGAAAGCCGCGCGCCATTGCGGGCAACGACGCTCCAGCTCGACGAATTCCTGGTGCCGCTTGAGCTTTCCATGGCCGGGGTCTTCCTGGTCTCCCGCGCATCGCGTAAAGAGGCGCTCGCGGCCCGCACGCCGCTGCATCTGAGCAGCTACGGCATCGCGCTAGACCGACGCCTAGCCAACCCGGCCCAAATCGAACAGCTCCAGCTTGTCGGCGGCCAAGGCCGAGACCTAGGCCGAATTTGGCCGCGAGCGCGACGCGACGCGGGCGGATGGCGTCTGACGATGCAAGCCAACCCGATAACAGACACCGGGGTGCCGGCCGAGGCGCTATCGGAAACCCTACATTACCCAATCGCCCATGCGCAGGTGATACGGCTTGCCCGAGAGGCCGTCAGCGGTAGTACAGACCACAATGAGCAGCTATCCCGGCTGGTTAATTTCGTACACAACTACATCGCTTATCGTCCGCGGGGACCCGAACGCACCGTTTTGGAAACGATTATGGAGCGCAACGGCGATTGCACCGAGTACGCGAACCTGCTGACCACCCTAGCCCGCTCCCTCGGCCTGCCGGCGCGAACGGTGATGGGGTTGGCCTACAGCGAGAGCCGCCACTTACAATCCGGTGTCGCAATCGCCGCATACGACCGGCGGTTTGCGGGAGACGGCCCGGTATCCGATGCCAACTCAGGCTATGGGCCCCAGCCCAGGTTGGCTTTCCATGCTTGGAACGAAGTAGCCTTGGATGGCGTTTGGCGGGCGGTTGATCCCACTTGGAATCAGAGACGCGCCGACGCCACCCATCTCCCCATGCCCGACAATCAGGCGGCGCTGCTGCAATCCATGCAGCGGTCGAAACCGTTACGGTTCAGGGTGGCCGAGGTTCGCTATGTCACGGATGGCTGAGCGGTCGCATATTCGCCCTTTGCTTTCTCCTAGGCGCCTCTGCCTGCGGAATTCGGGGCCGCAGATAAATTTGTTTGGCCAGATAGGGTTGCGGATGCCTTTGCAAATGGCGCAAAAGTAAAGTGTGCGGCGCCGTCAAAGGTGCATTGCCGCGCCGGTACTCGTCAATGAGCAGGGTCAATGCACGCCGCTCGAAATCGCTTAGGCAATCACTGAGATAGCCCTGCATATGCGAAAGCGCATTGGCATGGCCGCCGCGTGTGGCCGGTTTGCCCAAACCCGCCAACAGGCATCGCGCATACCGCTCGGCGAGTTGGGGACGGGTTGTCGTGGCCGATCGCGCCGAGGCGTCGCCCCGTTGCGCATTCCCATGCGCCCGTTCCCGCCAGGTACCGAGCAACCGCCCCGCGCGCCGATAATGTTCGACACTGTGGGCCATGAGCAAGTACTTATAGCGGCTGTGAAATTCGATGAGACCGGCAATCGTGGGATCGGTCTCGCAGAGGTTTCGCCAATGAGCGTAGGCAAAGACCCGGGCGATGAAGCTTTCGCGTATCCCGGCATCGAACAACCGTCCGTTTTCCTCGACGGGCAGCAACGGATGCTGCTCCAACAGGGTCCGCGCATAGCCGCCCCGCCCGGTGCGGTTTACCGGTTCACCACCGTCCGGTGCATAAACCGGCACGGAATAGAGCCCGCAGCTCGGCGAACGCTCCATGAAGACATAGCCGCGCACCGCATCAATCTGTGCGGCCTGGGAACGGGCAAATTCCGCCAGTTGCTCTGTAACATCCAAGCTCGCATCGCGCACACCCAGCACACGAGGAGCATCCGGTGTGCTAACCAGTCGAATGGGCGGCCTTGGTACAGCCATGCCAATACCCACCTCCGGACAAATGGGCAGATGGGAAAACAAGCCGTCCAGGGCTTCATGCGGGAAAGACGACCGGGCATCGCTGCCGTCGTAGCGCACCGCCCTACCCGTCAGACAGGCACTGATGGCAATAGGTACCGGGGGGTTCGGCGGTTCCCCGACAATGCGTTCAGTACGCGCCATGCTTTAGAGCAATCACTGTGGTGTCGCGATGAAATCCCAAGCGGCATCGGCACCAAGCTTGGCAATGGCCGTCCCGAGTTTGCGCTGCCAGTAAACCTCGCCGCCGTATTCTTCGCGCCAAGCCCAAAGGCGGCGGGTGAAGTGGTGCAACTCGTGTTCGTAAGTGAAGCCGATGGCGCCATGCACCTGATGGATGGCCTCAACGACCGAGCCGGTCGCCTCTCCAACCCGGCTTTTGGCAGCGGCTACCTCCAACTCGAACCGTTCGTTACCGATCGCATCAATGGCCGCGTCCGTGGCGCGAACAGCGGCGGCCGTCTCGGCGGCGGCGGCCAACATCTGTTGAATAGCTTGGAAACGGGCGATGGGTCGGCCGAATTGCTCCCGTTCGCCAGCGTAGCGCAAACCCAATTCAAGCACCCGCTCCAAGGCGCCCGTGCTCGCCGCCACGCGCGCCAAGGCCAGCAAAGCGAATACCGGCTCATCCGTCGGCAATGCTTCCACAGCTTCCACGACAACCCGGTCCCGGGCTTCGCCCGCCATGTTGACGCCTTCCGTGACCTCGGCTGGATGGGCGACAAACAACTCAGATGATGAATTGGGATAGGCCGGCATGACGGTTCTCGCTTGGCGCGGCTGTGCGCACCAGCGCAATCATGTAGTGGTTGCGATGGGCACCCGAAGTCCACAATTTGGTGCCATTCAGCAACCAGCCGCCATCGACCGCTTGCGCTGCGGTGCGTACCGAAGCGAGGTCGGAACCCGTGTTGGGCTCGCTCATGCCGATGGAGAAAAAGCAGCGCCCCTTGACGATTTGCGGCAGATATTCCCGGCGTTGGGCTTCGCTGCCGAAACGCAAAAGCAAGGGGCCACTTTGGCGGTCGGCAATCCAATGGGCGCTCACCGGGGCACCAGCCGCCAGCAATTCCTCCGTCACCACATAGCGCTCGAAAAAACTGCGCCCGCCGCCGCCGTAGGTTTCGGGCCAGGTCATACCAATCCAGCCCCGCTCGCCGAGACGCGCGGAGAACGCCAGATCGTGGCCGGAACCAAAATCCGAGTTGGGCCGGGGAAGATCGCCCTGGTAGTCCCCGACAAAGGCCCGGACTTGCGGGCGTAGGGCCTCGGCGGCATCGGGTAGGGTGACCCGGTCAAATCGCAACACGCGCTGCTCCCGTCGCTATTGGCTTGCTCTGAATGGGGCCACTCTAATCGCAGCTTGACGATTGACGCAATCGGCATGAGACGAAATTTGCTGGGATGGGCGGGCTAACAGCGTGCGTCAATCAACGGTAGTGTCGCAGTTTGAATTTTTCGCCCATGAACACCCAAGAAAGGCTGCGGGCACAGTTCAGGCCGCAATCACGTTAATTAATACCTCCCGATTATCCCGATGATGGCGGTGCTCCCACAGGAAAATGCCCTGCCAGACACCAAAGGCCAGTTCACCGTCGATGATAGGAATCGACAAGCTCGTTGCGGTCAACGCCGACTTAATGTGGGCGGGCATGTCGTCGGAGCCCTCGGCGGTATGGGTGTAGAGACGCTCGTCCTCGGGAACCAAGCGGTTCAGCCAATGCGACAGGTCCGCCAACACCGCCTCATCCGCATTCTCCTGAATAACGAGACTAGCGGAAGTGTGCCGGATAAAGAGCGTGACCAAGCCGTCCGCAACGCCGGTCTGCGTAACCAAATCACGGACCTGGCGGGTGATTTCGTGCAGACCCTGGCGTCCGGTGGGCACGGTCAGGCTTAGGTTCATAACGGGCGTCCAACAACCAAGCGCACGATTGTAACTTGCGACTTCAAATCACCGCTACGGGCGGGGTAAGTGGGTGGTGGCTCAGTTTGGCAAAGCTTCATTACCGCAGCCCAAAGCGGGCGCGGTAATGGAGAATGGTCAAATTGAGCCCCTAGCGGGCAGAGGCGATACCAAATTGTCGGAGGGTATCGCCCACCGTCGGCCGTCTGCCGCGGAAGCGTTCGTCACCGAGCAGGTAAGTGAACGCATAGCCCAGCCCAAGAATCAAAATGCCGATGAGAAAGCAGTAGATCACCGCCCGATCCGGGTACCGATCCTTGAGCGAGCCCACATAGAGGGGGCCAAAGATGCCCGCCGCCGCCCAAGCGGTCAGCATGGCACCATAGATCGTCGACATGCTCTTGGTACCGAACACGTCAAGCACGAAGGAGGGCACCGTGGCGAAACCACCGCCAAAGCACAAAAGCACATAGCAAACCAGAATCGAGAAGACGATGGGGTCCCGCTCGGTCATCAGAATACCGAACACCAACAACTGACTGGCCAGCAGAATACGGAACACCCGCACACGGCCGAGACGGTCGGATAACAGCCCCCAAAACAGCCGCCCCAGCCCATTGCACAGGGAACTCACGGCAATCAACGTGGCCCCGTATTCGGCAAGTTGCTCCGGCTCAAGCGTCGGATTGGTCAAACCCCACACGTCTTGCAGCAGCGGCGATTGAAAGCTGATCACCGCGATGCCGGCGGAAATATTGAAGAAAAAGACGAGCCACATGATGATGAACTCGGAAGAACGCAAGCAGGCGCGCACCGGCGCTTCTTCCGCCCTAGCCAACGCATCGGCAACAGCACCGAGCTCGGGCCGACCGCCGGGGATAAAGCCGGGCGGCGGATCTTTGAGCAGCAAGCTGCTCGGGATGAGAATAGCAGCGAACACCAGCCCCAACCAGATAAAGAGCTCGGGCAATTCGCCCCGGGTGTGCATCATCAACAGCGGCGCCAGGACCTTGCTGAGCAGCAGCGCACCGACGCCAAAGCCCATAACGACCACACCGGTGGCCAAGCCCTTGCGATCCGGAAACCACTTGGCCACCGTGGCCACCGGTGTTACATAGCCCAAGCCGATGCCGGCACCGCCGATCACCCCATAACCCAGATAAAACAACGGCAGAAAATCCAGATACAGGGCGACACCCCCAATCAAATAACCGCCCGAAAACATCAGGCTGCCGGTGAGCGCAAGTCGCCGCGCCCCCAATCTTGGCAGGGCGGCACCGGCCCAGGCCGCCGACAAGCCAAGGGAAAAGATCGTGATGCTGAACGCAAAGGCGGTTTCGGTAAAAGTCCAACCCAGTTGTCTTACCAATAGAGTTTGGAAATAGCTCCAGGCATAAACGGTGCCGAGACAAAGCTGCAGCATTGAACAAAGCAACGCCACCAGCAGACGCGGGGGGTTGTATCGATCAGCGAACACGGGCCACTCCATTTGTCGCGGTGTGTTCATACGCCTCGCCCATCAGCCTTTAACCCCCAACGCCGACGCATCGCTGCCGTGTGCATGTTTAAACAAGCGCGCCAAGTGGCCCACTTCGTCGTCGCGATGCAATACGGGCGCATCCTCCCGGTCGGCCTCATCGCGCGCCAGCGCAACCGCATAGGCAAGCAATTCTCCCATCGGATTGGCGGCAAGATTCACCAACCAGAACGCGGCGAATACGCCAACGACAAAAACCACCGATATGAGATATACCTGTTGGCCGATAGCGCGTTGAATCTTCAACGCGATCAGGCTCGTGTCCATACCGACATGCACTGCCCCGGCAACGCCCGCCAAGATCGGACTGGCCACCTCCACAAAATCGCCGAGACCGGGGATATTGCGCTCCACCGCCGCGTCGCCCGTGGGGCCACCGGTGAGTATCTCGTCGGGAATGCCGGGCACGAAGGTGTGCGCCAGGAACTCACCGCTTTCATCGGTAATGTAGACGTAGCGAATGCCTTGAATCTCAAGAAACTGATCAATGAGCGATTGCAGGGCGGACAGGTCGCGGTTGAGCAAAATGTCCACGCTCGCATCGGCAATCGTCTTGGCAATGCCCCGACTGTTGACCACATATTCCTCGGAAAGATGCGTGTCTACCGTGTACACACAAAGAACCGAGGTCGATAACCCAATCATGCCGAACAGCATGACCACGCCAAACAGCGTTTTTTTGAATAGCTTTTGAACCTTCATGTGGCGCCACCCCTGCCCTCGAAACCGCTTCCCATGCAAACCGGCGAAGACTGATCCGGCCAGCACAAACCAAGGCCAGAATGCCGCTCGGCCAAGGTAACGTCAATCTCTTGTGCCAGCTCCGCCGCATGGTAGTGGCTCAGTTTCAATTTCCGCCGCCGCAGAGACCACGCCCGCGTTCGGCTCCGGTACAGTGCTACGTGCGCGACTCGGTGCCAACGACGCCGCCTACCAGTTTGACCGGATGCTGATCTTGATGCCGTGTTCGGGGGCTTTGCCGTTGTTTTCCTTGCGCGTAACGAGAGGTGCGCGTAGCGAGAAGTTCGATACCGAGCTTGCGGCGGTTATTGGTGGGCTCCACCCGCATTACCCAAGCAACCTGAGCAAAGCAGCCAAAATACCGGTCTGCGCGATCAAAGCACCAAATAACCATTTGATCAGTTCGGACTTGAGCGTCGCGATATCGGCTTTGGTTTCCTGCCGAAGACCCTCGATGTCGGCCTTGGTTTCCTGTCGAAGACGCTCAATGTCGGCCTTGAGCCCGAAGATGTCGGCCTTGGTTTCCTGTCGAAGACGCTCAATGTCGATCTTAGTGGCGAGGTTGGCGTTGAGCAGTGAAACCTGTTCCTCGGCCAAGATTTCGGCCTGCTTTTCAGTGAAACCACCGTCCGTCAGCCGCTTGACGAAGCGGTGGGTATCGAAGGCAATTGCGTCACTCATGGGAAGATTCTACGCTCATTTTCGCGGCCAATCACCCTCATGCATGAATGGGTCGGGCTAGGAGCCTCCGCCTTCGGAAGTCGCGGCGGCAAAGCCACGCACGGCAAAGGCGTGTGTCTTTTGCGTGACGGCAATGAATGTCGGAACATAGCGAGCCGGGCAATCAGTCGCTAACCATCAGGCACCGCCTCATGAAACTACTCACCTTCACCCACAAAGGCGCAACACGCATCGGCGCTTTACGCGGTGAGCACATCGTCGATCTGCATGCCAGCGACCCGGCCGTGCCCGCGGAAATGGTAGCGTTGTTGCGCGGTGGCGAAGCGATGCTGGTTAAGGCGCGCACGGCGGCGGCATCCGACAACCACGCTCTCGCCCTAGCCGACGTTAAACTGGAAAGCCCGGTCTTGGTGCCACCCAGGATATTGGCCGTCGGCCTGAATTATCTCGCGCACATCAATGAGATTCCCGAAGAAGCGCGTAAACGTCAGGGTTTGCAAGTGCCGAAAGTGCCGATCATCTTCAACAAGCAAAATACAGCAGCCCAAGGACCTTATGATGCCATTCGGTTGCCGCCCGAATCCCCGGCATTGGATTGGGAGGGTGAACTCGGTGTTGTCATCGGCAAGACCTGTCGGCGGGTACGCCGGGAACAGGCATTCGAGGTCATCGCCGGCTATACCGTCATCAACGATCTGAGTGTACGCGACTGGCAACGGGCCGCGCCTACCATGACGATGGGCAAGTCTTGGGATACCCACTGCCCCATGGGTCCGGTTATTGCCACCGTGGACGAATTCGACAATCCCCCCGCCTTGGACATCCGCGTTACAGTGGATGGCGAAGAAATGCAGAATTTCAACAGCAAAGACATGTATTTCAGCATCGCCGCCATCATCGAATATCTCTCAACGGCTTTTACTCTGCTGCCCGGTGATGTTATCGCCACCGGCACCTCGGAAGGTGTGGCCGCCTTTCGGCCGGACCAGCCCTGGCTGCAAGCGGGCCAAGTCGTCCGAGTGGAAATTGAAGGGATCGGATATCTCGAAAATACCGTCGAAAAGGATACGGGCGAAGGTTTTATTCGTTAGCAGCACATTGAATGGCATGCTCCCGAACGAGACGTTACCGCTACCCGACTCCGACTAGGCAGCGACACTAACCAAACTTCTCGTTCCAATCGCGCAGGGTGACGAAGCGGCCGTCTTCCACCACAGTGTAGTACACCCGCTGTAGACCTTGGCGTCGGTCGGCACCGAAGGAAACCTGCTCACCAATGCCGAGATCGAAATTCTTTATTGAGAATACGGCCTGCTCCAAACCTTGCCGGGAGGGGTTGTCGCCCAAGCGGCTCAGTATCTCGACCATCAACTTGGCATCCAGGAACCCCTCCAGGCTAACGAAGCTTTGCGGAAAGGGTGCATAGGGTTCGGTCACCAATTCCGCCGGTCCCTTCGGGTCGTAACGATCCATGAAATCGCGGTATTCGCGAACCGCCGCGATAGATTCATCTTCGTAGCTTGGAACAACTTGGGAATTCACCAACAGGCGCGTGTAGGGCTCGGCATCCTCATGCGACTCGACCAACAGTTCGAGCAAATTTTCGCTGCCGACAAAAGACAGATTGGCGATGGGTACACGCAGGTCCTGATCGACCGCATCCCGTGCAAAGGCGGCGCAAGCGGCGTAGGAGCCGACGCAGATTACCGCGTCCGGTCTGGCCTTTTTCAAGATATCCACCTGGGCGCGTAAAATGCTGGTGAACTGGGTACCGCGCTTGTAGGTTGCCTCACCGACGACGCTTTCCCCGTGCCTGGCCAACGCGGTCCGAACACCCGACCAGCCGCTGCGCCCATAGGCGTCCGCCTGGTAGAACACGGCAATGCGGCGCCGGCCAACCGCTACAAAGTTATCGACGAGGCCAGCGGTTTCCTGAGCGTAGGAGGCGCGCAAATTGAAGGCGAAATCACCATAGGGGGGCTCGCGCTGCGGGGCCGCTCCGGTAAAGGGAAAAAATAGGTAGGTGCCGCGATCTTGAAACTTTTTAAGCAAGGGCAGCACTCGGGTGACGGTGGGCGTGCCCACATAGCCGAACAACAGGAACACCTGATCTTCCACCATTAACTGCACGGTGTTGTTGACCGCCGGGTCCGGCTGATAGCCGTCATCGTAGGTTTTTAGCCGAATTTGCCGACCGTTGACGCCACCTTGCCGGTTGACGTGCTCGAAGTACGCACTGGCACCCCGATGTAATTCAATGCCCAGCCCCCGCGATGGGCCCGAAAATGCCGCCGACATCCCGAGCAGGAACTCGTCGTCGCTAACTCCGGCATCACCGGTGGTGGCGGGTGCGGTAAGCGGAGCGGAACCATCCGCGGTTCCTGCGTCGGCAAAGGCCCGCAACCAAGGCAAGGCTAAGCCAAAACCAAGAGCGCGGCGCCTAGTCGGCATAGCTCGCCAACACAGTGGCTCGCGGGTAGGGCGACAAAGGCCAGCCCAAATGCTGCGCGTTGGTAGGAAACATCGCCTCGATCACGTTATGACAGACCTGCTACTTTAACTCAATTTGCGCGGTTACTTTGAGCCGATTGGATAAGTGTACAACCACTAGCCCGGATATCTCACCAATTTTCGTCGCCAGCACACATTAAAAAGGTGCGGTGCCGCCGTCCACGCTCAGTGTGGTGCCGGTGATACCGGCCGTACCGCCGGTCACGGCGGCAATTTTTCCCTGCAATTTCATGAATTAGATCTGTCGCATAAATAGGCTAGGCGCCTTTGCCCGCGGAAGTCGCGAAAGCGAAAAGCCGCTCTCATCCGCCCCGTCAACCGCTCAATTTCGTTGAATATGGCTCGATACTCGCCTCAATCGCCCGCCCAAAGGGACGGCGGCATCGAATTTTCACTTTCGCGACTTCCTAAGGCGCAGGCTCCTGGAGAGGCAGGATTGACTTGACGTTCATGGTAGGCGCGTTGCCGCTTGAATGACAATATTCTGCACCGGCACGTCGTCCATACCCATGCGCCGCGTCGTCTCGCTCAATTCAATAGCGGTGACTGCTTCCATACCTATAATCACCTTACCGAACACCGTATAGCCCGGCTCGGTCGGTTTTGCGTCGAGGAAGTTGTTGTCGGCAACGTTGATAAAGAATTGCGCGTCCGCGGAGTCCGGATCCTGGGTGCGCGCCATGGCGATTGTGCCCCGCTTGTTGGAAAGGCCGTTAGACGATTCGTTGACCACGGTGCGGGGCGTCTTGCGCAATCGCAGCGCATCATCGAAACCGCCACCCTGCACCATGAAGCCGGCGATGACGCGGTGAAAGATCAGGCCGTCGTAGAAACCCTCCTCGACCAGGCGCAGGAAGTTATCGACGGTTCGTGGCGACTCTTTGGGGAAGAGTTCGATGTCGATGTTGCCGACACTGGTTTCCAAGCGCACCACCGGGGCAGACTCTTCCGCCGTGGCGGAAAGCGCCAAAAGTGCGGTCAACAGGGCGAGGCGGGGTTTGTTTTTGTTCATCGGTGATATTCTAGGCATTGTGGGTATCTGCACCACCGTAACCTGTTACCGGCACTTTCGGCAAATTTCTGTAACGCCCTTAGTTGGCATTCCCGACACGCCCATCCGCGCATCTCACCAACCCCCTACTGCGAAAAACAAGGTTATTGAAGCCTAGGAGCCTGCGCCTTAGGAAGTCGCGAAAGCGAAAATTCGATGCCGCCGTCCCTTTGGGCGGGCGTGGGACTATCCCTCACTTATTACAGCCAAATAGGCGCGCACGGTGGCGGCGAGACCCCGCTCCAGGGCGGTGGCGATCAGCGCGTGGCCAATGGACACCTCGGCAATCTCACCAATCCGTCGAAACAATGGGAGATTCGCGAGGTCCAGATCGTGGCCCGCGTTGACACCCAATCCCAGGCCAAGGGCATGGTGCGCAGCACTGCGATAGCGTTCCAGCGAGGCTAGGCTACGCGCATCATCCACCCCGTAACGGGCAACCGTTTCCGCAAAGGGCCCCGTATACAGTTCGATACGATTGGCGCCCGTTTCCGGAACACGGTCGATTTGCTCGATTTCGGGGTCCATAAACAGGCTTACCCGCGCCCCGGCGGACTGATAGCGGTGAATCCTGGCCGATAGCGCGGCGTTGTCGCCAGCAAGATCGAAGCCGTGGTCGGAGGTGAGTTGATTATCGTCATCCGGCACCAGGGTGGCCTGTTGTGGACGGGCGCGCTCGATGAGTGCATCGAACCCGGGATAGCCGTTGCCCCGAGGTGCGGCAAATGGGTTGCCCTCGACGTTGAACTCAATATCGGGATAGGCGGACAACCATTGCGCGAGTTCAAATACGTCCTCGGGCCGTGCATGGCGCTGGTCGGGCCGCGGATGCAGAGTGATTCCCCCGGCACCCGCGGCCAGCACGGTCTTAGCCGCCTCGACCAGGTTCGGGGTGCCGCCGCCGCGGGCGTTACGAAGCAGGGCAACCTTGTTGAGGTTAACACTCAGGCGCACGACAACAATCTCTTAATCCAGCGAGGTTCTGCCTCCCTCGGAGCCTGGACCGCAGGAAGTCGCCCGAGCGAAAATCCGCTATCGCCGCCCCGTCGGTTGGTCGATTGAGGCGAATATCCAGCCATATGCAACGAAATCGAGCGGGCGACGGGGCGGATGAGAGCGGCTTTTCCGCCGCGCATTCCTGGTGTCCTGTCCCGCAAATAAGTGTGATTATTCGTGGCCGTTTCGGCCCCCGGCTTGGTTACCGGCGGCCGGCGCGGACGCCTGGGCGGGCTCCGCCTGGGCGGTCAACAACCCAAGCCGATGCAGATAGAGCATGGTCAACACAATGTAGGAAAAGGTAAGGCCAAAGCCGCCGACAAGCTTGTAGGTGACCCAAAATTCCATGGAAAAGTTGTAGGCGACGATCAGATTTAACGCGCCGGCAAAAAAGAACGCGGCCGCCCAGCCGAAATTGAGCCTTGTCCAGACCGCGTCCGGCAGTTTCAGGTGACCACCGAGTACCTTTTCTATCAGGTTGACGCGCAGGAAATGGCTACCGACCAGCGATGCCGCGAGTAGCCAATTAATCACGGTTGGTTTCCACTGAATGAAGGTTTCGTCGCGTAGCAGCAGCGTCAGCCCGCCAAAGCCAATACTCACCCAAAAAGTCAGCTTCAATTCGCGGCCCACCGGCTGACCGAGGAACTTGTAGGCGACCACTTGCAACGCCACCGAGACCATTAATGCACCGGTTGCCCAATAGATGTCAGCCGCGAAGAACACAACCGTGAAAATGAGAATGGGGAGGAAATCCAACAACTGCCGCACGTTTGTCTCAATGTTCGACTGGGAATACGCACACTAGCAACAATCGGCAACCCTGGCCAACCATTCGGCGGCGAATGGGCCTGGTTTGCAGCCGCGAATTCCGCAAGCAGAGGCTCCTAGGGTGCCGGAGACAATTTTCCCGCTGATGCGAGAAGGAGTGCGGCAAGCTGAACAGGCCCCTACGCCTCACCGTTCGGATAGAGCGGGCCTTTGGGGCTTCCCTTGGGGCGCAGGGCGCAATCTTCCTGCTTGTGTGAGAGGGGGCGGAGCAAGCCGAACGCGCCCCAAGGGAAGCCCCAAAGGCCCGCTCTATCCGAAAGCATCCGATATGGCCCAGTGCGGCGGTGCGTCGGCATCCGCGACCCGCACGGTTTGTAAATCGAACGGCATCATGGGAAATGCCTCGAACGGACAAGCGGCTTAGTGAGATAGGCGGGCTGGACTACCTCGCCCCCAACAAGTACCTTGCGGTCCTAGTGTCCTGTCCCGCAAATAAGTGTGATTATTCGTGGCCGTTTCGGCCCCCGGCCGCGTTGCTCCTCCTTCTGTGGGGCCTGCCACAGGGCGTCGTCGCGCCTTGCCGGGAACCGAAACGGCCTAGCGCCTAAAACCCACTTATTTACGGGACAGGACACTAGCTAAGTGTGCCGAACCCGACACCCAAAATTCCACAAGGTACCGAGCCAATAAAGCCCGTTGACCAACCGCTGCCGCCCATTCGATGAGCCAGTACTTGCTCGTACACGCCTGCCATCCGCAGCAACGGCTGTTGCGCCGGGCCGCCGAAATCGCCGAGGCGGGCGGACTGATCGTCTACCCCACAGACGCCACCTATGCCCTCGGTTGCCACATCGGCGACAAGGCGGCGCTGGACCGCATCCGCCAGGTGCGCCGCCTCGACAAGCACCACCACTTCACCCTAACCTGCCGCGACCTCTCGGAATTGTCGGTTTACGCCAAGGTTGACAATGCCAACCACCGCATTATCAGACGGCTGACACCCGGCCCCTATACCTTCCTGCTACCCGCCAGCCGCGAAGTACCCCGTCGCCTGGTGCATGCACGCCGCAAAACTATTGGCCTGCGGGTTCCGGACAACGCTATCGCCCGCGGGTTGTTGGAAGCGCTGGGCCAGCCGATGATGACCACGACGATGCGCCTGCCGGGCCAGGATACAGCGCTGCCGGACGCCGCGGAGATTCGTCAGGCACTGACCCGTGCGGTTGATCTCATCATCGATGGCGGGCGTTGCGGTGTCGTTCCGACCACAGTGGTCGATCTCACGGGTGCGGAGCCTAGGGTCAGACGGCAAGGGCTCGGTGAACTCGATTAACCGTCCGGGGTCAAACCGGGCATTCCTCGTCAACCCCAACCCTCGGTGGGCAGTGTCGCGGTTGTGTTAGCCCAAAGCAGTAATGTCCCCTTTGCGCAAAGTTAAAGTGTCCCCTTTTTCATCGGGGAGGGGCTGTCTTGTCGAGTGCGGAGGTGTTGTTGAGCATGCGGGAGTCGGATCGGGCGGGAGTGATTCGCGATGTGGTGGAGAAGCGCCTGTCGCAGCGCGAGGCGGCGTTGCGGCTGCGGTTGAGTGTGCGCCAGGTGAAGCGCCTGGCGGCGCGCTACCGGGAGCGGGGCGCGGCAGGGCTGGTGTCGGGGCGGCGGGGCAAGCGGTCGAACAACGCGATCGACCCGGCGGTGCGCTGTGCGGCGCTGGACCTGGTTCGCGGGCGCTACCCGGATTTCGGTCCGACCCTCGCTTGCGAGAAGCTGGTGGAGGCGCACGGTTTCAAGCTGTCGGCGGAGACGCTGCGGGGCTGGATGATCGAAGACGGGCTGTGGCGGCCGAAGGCGCGTCGGGAGGCGCGCGCGCATCCGAGCCGGCCGCGCCGGGATTGCCTGGGCGATCTGGTGCAGATCGACGGTTCGCCGCACGACTGGTTCGAGGACCGGGGGCCGCGGTGCGCGCTGATCGTGTACGTGGACGACGCGACGTCGCGGCTGCTGGCGATGGGGTTCTGGCCGGCGGAGACGACCGAGGCCTACATGGAGACGACGCGGGCGCATCTGGCGGCCCACGGGCGTCCGGTGGCGTACTACTCGGACCGCCACAGCATATTCCGGGTGAGCCTGCGGGGCCGGGAGGGTGGGTTGACGCAGTTCGGCCGGGCGCTGGGGACGCTGGACATCGCGCCAATCCACGCCGGCAGTCCGCAGGCCAAGGGCCGGGTGGAGCGGGCCAACCGGACGCTGCAGGACCGGCTGGTGAAGGAGATGCGGCTGCGTGGCATCTGCGGCATCGAGGCGGGGAACGCCTACCTGCCGGCGTTCATGGCGGACTACAACCGGCGTTTCGGCGTGGCGGCGCGCAACCCGGCGGACGCGCACCGGGCGGTGTTGCACAACGACCGGGAGCTGGATCTGATCCTGTGCGAGCAGCACGAACGCAAGCTGGCGAAGAACCTGTCGATCAGCTTCGAGGGCGACACCTACCAGGTGACCGGGCAAGGCCGGGGCTACCGGCTGCGGGGTGCCGCGGTGACGGTGTGCAAGGGCTGGAACGGCGCGGTGGCTGTGCTGCGCGACGGCCGCGAGCTGCCGGTCGAGTTGCTTGCCGGGGGCGGGGATCCGCCGCCGGTTGAGGATGGGAAGAGCGTGCGGTCGCGGGTGGACAGGGTCAAGGCGCGGCAGCGGTCCCGGCCGGACTGGAAGCCGCCACCGGACCACCCCTGGCGACGCTCTTTCAAGACCGGCGCGGGGGCGGCCGCCGGATAGCCGCGGCGCGGCCTTGCGCTCCGGTCGCTACGCTCCCTCCGCGCAAGGCCGAAGGGGACATCTCTACTTTGGAGAAAAGGGGACATTTCTACTTTGCTTTGACAGCAGTGTCGCGGTTGACGCAGGCTCCTAGACGCCGTGTTAGACTGCGGAAGTTTGCATCCCCGCTCCCACAACTTGGATTTCTGACATGCGCTCCTATTTCGTCATTCTGGCAAGCGCGTTACTGCTTGCCGTTTTGGTCACCCTGCTTTCCAGCGTCCTTTTTCCAGAGCATAGCTTGGCACTCCCGCTAACGGTGTTTGTGGCGCTGGTCATCAATGGCTGGTTCAACATCCGTCTCGCGCCCCCCGGGGAAAGGCGGGGCACACACAAACAACCGCAGCGGCGGCAAGCCTCGCGACCGGGTGGCAAACGCGAGGAAGGCGTCGTCAAATGGTTCAATCGCACCAAGGGCTACGGTTTTATCGTCTGCGCATCCGGCGAGGAGATCTTTGTTCACCAGCGCCATGTGCAACTCGACGACGACAATCGGCGACCCGCACTGGAAGAGGGCCAAAAGGTCAGTTTTCAAATCGCTAAACGCGAGAAGGGGCCACAGGCGGAGCGTGTTGTTCTGCTCCGGTAGAGCCCTTGTACGCCGCTGTCGATGAACCTCCGCGAACTGCTCGCCCAACGCATTGAGCAAGCACTGGCCGACTGCGGCACCCCGGCACCAGCCTTGGTGCGCACCGCCGCCAAGCCGGAATTCGGCGATTACCAGGCCAATGGCATCATGGCGGCGGCCAAGCGCAATCGCACCGAACCCCGTGCTCTGGCGGAACAGGTGCTGGCGGCCCTGCCAGCGGACGAACTGGTGGAGTGCATTGACATCGCCGGCCCGGGTTTCCTGAATATTCGGCTCAGCAACGCCTTTCTCGCGCAACAACTCGCCGCCGAGGCACCGCTCATCGAACCGACCACCGCGCCTCAAACCATCGTGGTCGATTACTCCAGCCCGAATCTCGCCAAGGAGATGCACGTTGGGCATCTGCGCAGCACCATCATTGGCGATGCGGTTGCCCGTACTCTGGAAGCGCTTGGACACCGGGTTATTCGGCAAAATCACGTCGGCGATTGGGGCACCCAGTTCGGCATGCTACTGGCTCATCTCAACGAAACCGGGGGTGATTCGCAGGCGCTTGCCGACCTTGAGGATTTCTACCGTGCCGCAAAATCCCGCTTCGATGCAGACCCGGCATTCGCCGACCGCAGTCGCGCCATGGTGGTTTCCCTACAAACTGGCGACCGGGAGGCCCGTGCCCGCTGGCGACAGTTCATTGAGGTTTCGCTGGCACACTGCCAAACACTTTATGAGCGCCTCGGTACCAGCCTGAGCCGCGCCGACGTCATGGCGGAAAGCGCCTATAACGATGCGTTGCCGGACATCATCAAGGACCTACAACAAAGGAACCTGGTCACCGAATCCGAGGGTGCCCAGTGCGTTTTTCTGCCGGAGTTGGATAAGGACCTGCCGGTGATTGTGCAAAAATCGGATGGCGGCTACCTCTATGCAACCACGGATCTAGCCGCAATCCGCCACCGCGCCCAAGGGCTCGCCGCCAATCGCATCCTCTATTTCACGGACAACCGCCAAGCCCTGCACTTTCGCCAAGTATTCGCCGTGGCGCGCGCCGCCGGCTTCATAACAGCGCAAACGACGTTGGAATACATGCCGTTCGGAACCATGCTCGGTAAGGGCGGGCGTCCTTTTCGGACGCGGGAAGGCGGGGTGGTGAAGCTCACCGAGCTGCTTGATGAGGCCGAGGCCCGGGCATTGGCGGAAGTGTCGCGCAGAAATCCCGGATTGGAGGGGGGCCCAGGCACCACCGAACGCAACGACATCGCCCGAGCTCTGGGTATCGGTGCGGTCAAGTATGCGGACCTCGCCAAAAATCGCAACAGCGATTACGTTTTCGATTGGGAGCGGATGCTCAGCTTTGACGGCAATACCGCACCTTATCTGCAATACGCCTATGCACGCATCCAGAGCCTATTCCGACGCGGAAAAATTGTGCCGAAATCGCTTACGGGCAAGGCCACCCCCCGGGTGCCCGCGGAACGCGCCCTGGCCGTTGCGCTGATTCGTTTCGAGGAAGTCTTGGAGCAGGTTGCCGCCGACGGCACACCCCACCTGCTATGCGGCTACCTATATGATCTCGCCACCAAGTTCACCGGCTTCTATGAACAGTGCCCCATGCTCGGCGCAACAGGCCCGGAGCGGGAAAACCGATTACGCTTCGCCCAACGCACGGCGAGAACCCTGCAACTGGGCCTGAACTTGCTCGGCATCGAAACCGTTGATCGGATGTGAGTTTCAATCTCTCGGATATCGGGCGAAGGGTGTCCGAAGTTGCCTCTGAGCAGGACATCCGACTTCCTGAACCGGTAGCGGTTGCCTTCAATGCTGTGCTTAATCTGCTGTGCTTAATCTTGTTTGCTCGCATCAAGCTCAGGCAAGCTGAGCCATAGGCTGCGGCGTCACCGCAAACTGATTCAACCAAAGAATCACAGGGCGATTGGTTACGCCCAGGGCCCGAGCATGTTCCGCCAAACAGGTGATTGGAACGCCGCACCGCCAAGCGAGCTTGTGCAGGTCTTGAATCCAAATTGACCCGAACAGCCACCGAATGACCTCCCCAACCTCGCTGCCCATGACTGGAGGCGAGCACAACGCCTTACGCAGAACGCCGCCTTTAACCTTAAGGCGCAGGCCCGCGCAATGGCGACCGAGCATGGAATCCACCAAGCGATCCGCATTCGCCTCCGCCTGCGGCGCAAGCTGATTCTTCGGATTGGCCGCAAAGCAGCTCGGCGCCGCAAGCTGCACTGATGGACTGCGCGGCCTCATGGGCGCGGCCCGGGTGCGGGATCGAGGGGGCATGAATTCATTAGCGCCGCACGGACAACCTCCACCAACTGCGCCTCATGCCAATCCAACACGGGCTCGATCAACGGCTTGCTGGTCTGTCCAGACCAACCTTTCGGCAATTGGTCAAGCAAAGCGCAAACCTCATGACGCTGCTCCGGCGACAAAGCCTGCCTGGCGTTGTTAAGGGCTTCCGGGGCCAGTTCCACGGCACAGGCCAAATCATAGACGTCCCTCACTTCCACTGTGCTGGCGCCGTGCAAACGGTGACGCAGCTTTTTCGCCAAAATTTCCGAAGTGGCCTGAAGCCGAACAGGCACGCTGCCGGGCAGCACCCCGTCAAAAGCCTCATCAAGTATGAAAACATGGGGCATCAAAGTGACCTCAACGCCTTTGATCTCGCAATAAAGCGCCATGTACTCCATCCAAGTCCTGTCCGGGTCAGCACCCGCACACTCAATCATCGCCTTCTCCACTTCCCCAGCGCTCTCACGGTGAACACGAGCAAATACATCGTTTTTGCAGAAAAGATCAACGTCGAGGGATTTCCGGTGCTCCCACCTTGTTTGCAGAACCGTGCCGCCCCCCATCGAGAGGTCTTGCAGTTCAAAATGGGAAAGCAACGCGCCCGCCGCCGCTTCGGCCGCTTTGCGTTGCTGGCACGGAAACTTAAGCATGTGTGCGGCTCAGGACATTTGGGAACTTGGGCTTACCAGCTCAGGCGGCACCCTAAATCCCGACAAGGTACTCGCTCAGGGTTCGGCAATCCAGCGGTCAAGCCCCAATCACCCAACAGAACCAACCGGTGGCCGCGAATGCGGACCAGTCCACTTGGCTGTCCCGCGGGGCGTTCATCAAGCACCGGCAATTTGGCGCATCGCCGCCCGATATCATTGAGTTGGTCGGCCAAGGACCATCCTGACCGCTCTTTTTGAAGCCGCTCCAATCGGTCTCTTATAGCTTCGGCGACGGCATGGGTCTTCGTTCGCCCGGTCAGCTACGCCAGCTTCGCTGCCAATCGCTCCGTTTCCGTGTTTCTGATATTGAGCGCCATGGTGTTACATGCATACGTCTTGATCCACACTGTAACAGCACTTATTGGTTGCGGCGAGATTGGGCCCGGGGTGGCTTCCTCTTAAGCCACGTGACAGAACGTCAACGGATATGAAATCTGATAGGCCAAAACGCCAGCATCTTTAGCCAAATTCTTAACGGCATCCGGTATTCGCTCAGCAACGATCACCCCTCGGCGTTGACCATCGTTAAAACCATCACGCTGGCCGAGCGCCTCCAAATAGCCTAGGAGCTGATGAACTGCCTCAACGCCGGCCTCCGCTCGTTTGAGTTCAACAACTAGCCAGTCGCCTGTATGCGCGTTTCTGGCGAGAATGTCGATTCGCCGCGGATTTGGTCCGTCCTCCGCAGGCACTTCACTACCCTCAATGGAAGCAAACTCCGAAAATGGCGTTTCTTCCCACCGCTCCAATATGGATCTTTGAATATCGTACTCGGTCGAGAAACCACAAACTGCATCAGAGTTTCGCCCCAAATATAAAACCGAATGGTCGAACTGAGCCAACATCGAGATTGTAGGCAGTACATCCGGCCTTTTGACCTCCATATGGCCGGATTTCCTATTGCGCTTCTCAAAGTCATACTTGATATCTCGCTCAACAAACTGGTGGTGATACTTGCCGTTGAACACTGCTTTACCAAAATCCTCTCCTGAGCTGTTGACACTATCAATAGCGACTGACCACTGGCTGTACCGGGTGGGCGAAAATGCCAGATAAACCCTACCCTTTCCAGCTGGCCACCGAGCATGAGATTGCGGATGCTGCTCCCGAATCATCCACCAAAGACCACTTTCGACAGCAGTTCGCACTAACTCTATGGTGTTGTCTGACAACCGCCATTTTCGAGCGACATATGCATCATAGTATTGCCGCACAAGCAACCCTTGTTCGACTTCTTCCAGCCGAATGCCGTTCTTAAATTCCACACTCGAATCGGACAAGCCGCACACCTTCCCGCTAATTCATAGAGCAAAACGACTGAACACCAGGCTACAAGTCAAACAGACTCTTCACGTTCCGGTTCCGAAGCTACAGTACGCTTGAAATCGTAGTTTGTCACGAATCCCCCAATGGGATGCCAACTATCCAGCGCAGAAGTTGACGTATCCCAACCGCATTCCAACAGTTCCGATGCGGCGTATATGAACTCCAGCAACTCCGTGAGTAAGCAGACGAATCCGTGATCAGCGAAATTGGCATCGCGTGATCTGGTGTTACCAGACCCATGCGTATAGTAGTTCCGGCACTCAACCGCCAGCCGGATCATCTTCTCCAGGTCCTTCAGCTTTCCATCACCGAAATGCGCTAGAACCTTTTCTGCCCGGTGTTCAATGATCTTACGAAGCCGCCTGTTACTCCGAATACGACCTAGCGCGTTCAACACATCCTCCTTTTGCGCACCGTCCGTGTCCTTGGAGCACTTCACCTTCTTTCGCGCCTCTTCAAGCGCCGCAAGGATATCTCTAGGCAGGGACCCGTATCGATTGTGTGCAGGTTCGGCAAAGCGTCCATCATGAGCGCTGAAAATCCTGCTCGTCCGCCTTTGCCCGTCACCGCGATCACGCGATTGGGCAGTTCGCCGTTCGGGAAGATGCGGGGCATCTGGTGAACCCTCTCATTGAGACGGCGACTGAAGAACTGCCACTGCTTTGTGAATGGCCGGTAAACGCAGGGTAGATACACACCATCGTCTTGTTTGAGCATTTTCTCTTTACGAAGATCCTGCTTGAGAGAGTGAGTCCAACTGACTTTACCAGTATCGATTATTATGAATTCGTCGATTGTAGGGATATTGCCCGTGCCGGACTCAGCTTCTACGCCTTGCTTCCTTGCCCGATAGCGGGACAACTCACCATTGTAGAAAGAGATCGTTGATTCAATATTTTCGGCCAACAAGTTCCGGGAGGGGTTTATACACCAAGGGTCTCGGTTGGTGACTACGCCAAGGGAAAAGTTGGCGAACAATGCGCATCCGCTCTTGTCCTTCTTGTTTCCGATCGCTGGATATGCGCTGAAGCTTTGATCGCGCTGGTCTAGCCAATCACCATATACGTCGGGGATGATTCCGTTCCATCCAAAGGTTTCGTAGATGCCATGGGCGCTGCTAAGGCGCTTGATAATATCGAGCTTCTGCCTTTGATCTAAGTCGTCGCCGATATCATGGAAAAGGATCCGTCCTTGCCGCAGGGCATCCGGATTCTTGACAAAGATCGTGATAGCCACGCCCGTCATGCTGCCTTGTCCGAAAACGTTCTCACCTTCACCAGAACGGCCACCCGACAACATATTCTTGCGGATGTCCCCGCGAAGATGGAACACATGAATGCTGGCAAACTCCTCGATCAAGCATTTGCGCAATCCGTCAGCAAAGGCCCGTTCTATCCAAGCGCTTCCGGAAACATAGACCATCACCCCAGCCTTCCCGAGCCGGTCGCTGCCCCAGCGGATTGCCCGGATGTAGCTGTCATACAGGTTTTGCAACAGGGATGCATTCGAGCGTTCCGAATAGGTGCTCCGGATCCTTTGATCCAGCCGGGCATAGCGCACGTTCTTCGCGTTGTCGTTCTCGCTCTTCTGCCCGGCTGAATAGGGAGGATTACCCACAATCACTCGAATATCCGTCGCCTTCTGACGCTCACGCCGGTCCGTGTTGTCCTTCATATAGAAAGACAACTCATCGTCCCCCTCATGCAGCGCAAAAGTGTCGGTCAGGCAAATCCCGGTATAGGGCAAGTAGTCGTCGCGACCGGCGACGGAATGGAACACGGACTCGATGTTGATCGCAGCGATGTAGTAGGCGAGCAGCACGATCTCGTTGGCGTGAATCTCCTCACGATATTTGCGCTCCAAGTCTTCAGGGGCGATGAGGCCCGATTGCAGAAGCCGGGTGATGAAGGTGCCGGTGCCGGCGAAGGGATCGAGGATATGGACGCCTTGGGAGCCGAGCGTCTGGGCGAACTCGTCCTGCAACGCCTCGTTCACCGAGCGGATGATGAAATCCACGATTTCGACCGGCGTATAGACGATGCCCAGCCTTCCAGCAGCCGACGATCTTGGTGGCGTCGTCGAGCGTCAGCTCGGAACTTTGGTCGGCAAGGCGCTTTTGCACTGCGGCGCTGACCTGCCCCTCGTCCATGACCAGAACGATAACGCGGTAGTCGGTCAGGATGCCGCTTTCGACCGCCCGCGCGAAGCCGTGATGGAACAGGACATCGCCGTAGAGGTCGGGATTGTCCATTGAGGCAAGGACCGCTCGCGTGTCGCGCGCCTTCGATTTCGCGCTTTCGCCGTAGATGCGCGGCGTTGCGGTCATGTAGAGCCGTTTGCGGCCGCGGATCGACTCGTTGTCGTGTACCTTCACGAAATTGGACTGGTCCTCGCCCGCAAAGGTCACGCCCGTGGTGCGGTGGGCTTCGTCGCAGACGATCAGGTCGAACTGAGGAAGGCCATGATCCGCCTGCGCAGCGCCTCCAGCGCCTCGATCTGATCGGGCCGCAGGGTTTTCGGTTCGGGGCGCACGATCTCACCGGTGGCCGCGAATGCGGACCAGTCCACTTGGCTGTCCCGCGGGGCGCGCAGGCCGATGACCGCCGTCGGGATCGCTTGGCCGTGCAGCATGGTCTCGGCGTTTGGACTCCAGGGCCTGTCGGTGGTCTCGACGATCAGGCGTTCAGTGAATGCCCGCTTCGCGGAAGCGGAGATGAAGGTGTCTATGTCCTCCTTGCGGATGCGCCGGTCGGCGTTGAAGAACTTGCACTGAATGGCGGCAAGCCCGCCGTCGTGCAGGGTTCCGACCAAGTCGATTCCGGTGTCCGTCCGGTCAAGTTCCCGGCGCCGTGCCCAGTCAGGCCAGAGTTCGACTTTCGCGAAGCGCCTTGACTGCACCGGGTCGACGACCAGCCACGCGGCGACCAGTTTCTCGAACGCCGTGCCCTTGTCGCGTTCGCTGATGGAGGCAGCGCGGTAGGAGTCGAGAAGCCGTTCCAGTGGACTCATCGTTGGGGTCCGAACTCAAAGGGGACGTGGCGGGAGTTTAACGCTCCGGTACGGAGCCTTGATGCTCGTGCTCATGACAGTACCTTTTGGTAGGTCGGGAGCCCTCCCAAAGGCTACCCTTCGATCAACTTATATTGTCAATTCACGGACCAAACCTTCTTGGGCTCCCGCAGGGTGCGCCAGAATGTTCACCAAGTGCTGATTGAGGCTGGCATTTTCGTCTTCAGCCCCTGGGGCCAGCGTCCGATGCAGGGCTTTCGGCAGGCGTAGGGTCACGCGGCCACTGAACTCGTTCTGCGGCACGGTCGGGGGCGGGAGGGAACGGCCTGCTTCCGCGTACATCTCGGCGGCGGTCTCAATAGTATCAATGACAAGATCGTAGGCCTCGAACATGGTTTCACCGTATTCGCAGACATCGGGGAGTTCCTTCACGCGGGCTTCGAACAATATCTCACCCCCATGCACGATCTTGTGTACCGTAACGTTGTACGCATGTGGATCAATTCCTTTTTCAGCATACGCTTTCATGATATTCACTCCCGCCGGTTACAAACTAAAAATATCGATGGTTTTTTCAGTTTATAGATGAATTTATAGAGCGAACACCCCTACAATGGTGCCAGTCGATCAAAGTCGGTGAGTCGATGCAGTTTGAGCGCCTACTAACCGCGCCCCTGGAATCGCCCAAGAGCTTCTTTCTTTTCGGCCCGAGAGGGACGGGCAAAACCACTTGGCTGAAGCACCATCTTCCGCAAGCGCTGTTCATAAACCTGCTGCAAGCCGACTCCTATGGTTCCCTGTCGGCCGATCCCGGTCGGCTGCGAACGCTGATCCCACCGGACTACGCCGACTGGGTGGTTATTGATGAAGTGCAGCGCATTCCGGCGTTACTCAACGAGGTGCATGATCTGATCGAATCACGCGGGTTGCGCTTCATTCTTACCGGATCAAGCGCCCGCAAGCTGCGTCGGCAGGGCGTGAATCTGCTCGCGGGCCGGGCCCGCACCTTCCACATGCATCCGCTGACGGTTACGGAGCAGCAGGACGCCTTCGACTTGCGGCAATCGCTCCAGCACGGGCACCTGCCCGCCCGATTCAGCGACCCTGATCCCGGTGCTTACCTGCGGGACTACGTCCAAACCTATTTGCGGGAGGAGGTTATGCAGGAAGGGCTGACCCGTAACATCGGCCACTTTTCCCGCTTTCTGGAGGTGGCGAGCTTCTCACAGGGCCAAACCCTGAACATCAGCGGCGTCGCGCGCGAGGCCCAAGTGTCGCGGCCGATGGCGGAGAACTACTTTTCCATCCTTGAGGATCTGCTGATCGCCGTGCGCCTGCCGGTGTTTTCCCGCCGCGCCAAGCGAGGCCTTGTAGCGCAGAGCAAGTTCTACTTATTTGACGCAGGCGTGTTTCGAGCCATCCGGCCCACCGGTCCGTTGGACTCTGATGCGGAAATTGATGGGCCGGCATTGGAAACCCTCGTGCTGCAGGAATTGAGGGGAATCAACGACTGCCACGACCACCGTTACCAAATCCATTTCTGGCGCACCCAAGGCGGCTTGGAAGTGGACTTTGTTCTCTATGGGCCCGGAGGGCTGTTGGCAATCGAAGTTAAGCGATCAAGCCACATCGAGCGCAAGGACAGGCGGGCGCTTAGGGCGTTCAAGAAGGACTATCCGCCGGCGCAATGCTTCATCTTCTACGGCGGCTCGGTGCCGCTGCACATGGATGGCATCACTGTGCTGCCGCTTGAACATGCGCTCAAGAATCTCGGCCAGTTGCTCAGGGGCGGGGGCTCGGCCAAGTTCGAGCGGCTGGGGATTCCGGCGGTTTAGGATAGCGGCTTTTCACTTCCGCGACTTCCGCAAGCAGAGGCTGGTCCTGCATCGGTTTGATTTGGATTTAGAGACCGCGCCAACTGCGATGTTCCGCAGTCGAAAAATTCAAACTGCGACACTATCCTCCGGGCTCCTAGGCGCGGGCGAGTTTCGGTACCGTGTAGGACTTGAGTTCATCCACGAACTCCCGCAGTGATTGGATGCCCGTGGCCTCCGCGTCCCGGCACCATTGCCGGAGCGCTTGCAGCATTTCCTCCGCGTTGCCGCCGCGCTGGGTCCAAATCGCTTGCAGCCCGAGCCTTAGGTTGTAGATCGTGTGGATGGCGTGGCTGGCGCCCACGGCTTGGCGAATGCGCTGCTTATCGGATTCGCCCACCAGCGACTCGTGCCGACAAAGCAGTTTATGCGCGGTGCGAATCAGACGCTCCGTGGCGCGGTCAACCTTCGCGCACTCCTCTTCGATCAGCGGCCGCACCACATCGTTTTTGTACTTGGCCATCAAACGAAAGCGGTCGTTCAGCACCGCCCAGGCAGTATCCATATCCAATGTTCTCTTGCCGGGCGCTTTCCGCGCCATGGGTCCGGTACTCAGCGGCCGGGCAAGACCAAAGGCCTGAAACAGTCGAATCCACATCCAGCCGATATCAAACTCCCACCACTTCTGAGATAGCCGGGCGGAATTGGGATAGGTGTGGTGGTTGTTGTGCAGTTCCTCGCCGCCGATCAGGATGCCCCAAGGCAAGATGTTGGTACTGGCATCGGGTGATTCGAAGTTGCGGTACCCCCAATAATGGCCAACACCATTGATGACACCGGCGCCCAACACCGGAATCCAGAGCATTTGCACCCCCCAAACCGTCAAACCGATAAAACCGAAGAGAGCAACGTCGATTACCGCCATCAAACCGATGCCGAGCATGGGGTACTTGGTGTACAGATTGCGTTCCAGCCAATCGTCCGGGCAGCCCGAACCGTATCGTTCCATTATGCTCGAATCCCGGGCGGCGGATCGATAAGCCTCGGTGCCGCGCCAAAGGATCTGCCGAATGCCCAGCACCCGCGGGCTGTGCGGGTCAGCCTCGGTTTCGGTGGCGGCGTGGTGTTTGCGGTGGATGGCGGTCCATTCCTTGGTGACCATGCCGGTGGCCAGCCAGGACCAGAAACGAAAAAAATGTTGCAAGCCCGGATGCAAATCCACCGATCGGTGCGCGGAAAACCGATGCAGATAGACGGTGACGGTAACGATCGTGATGTGGGTGACGATCAAAACATAGGCAACGATACCCCAGGCGGAGAGACTCCACCAACCATTGCTAAGCCAGTCCACTACACCCATGCATCCGCTCCCTTAAGGTTTAGGTATCCCCTGTTATTCGCCCCCCGAAGAAATTCCGTTTTGGCACAGGTGCGGCCACATTGTCAACGTATGGAACGCCCTTTCTTGCATAGAGGAGCCTAAGTCGCATCGCATGGCAGCGAGGCAGCAGAGGCTCCCAGGGGCCTCTGCCTTCGGAAGTCGCGAAAGCGAAAATTCGCTATCGTCGTCCCGTCGGCCGGTCGATTGAGGCGAATATCGAGCCATATTCAACGAAATCGAGCGGCCGACGGGACGGATGAGAGCGGATTTGCAGCCGCGAATTCCGCAGGCAGAGGCTCCTAGGGCGCAGGCTGCCGGTGCAAACCGTTCAGCACCCGGACGTTGAGGACCGTGTCAATCGCGCACAGCTCATCAATCAGGGCGGGGGTCGGTGCGTCCTGCAAATCGAGCAGGTTATAGGCAACACCACCGCGACTTTTATTGATCATATCCACCACGTTGATGCCGCGCCGGGCCAATACAGAGGTCATTTGGCCGAGCATACCCGGCACATTGAGGTTGGTAATGGCAAGTCGGTAGCCTTCGGACAATTCCAGCGACACCGAGGGAAAGTTGACAGAGTTGGCGATATTGCCGGTTTCCAGAAAACTGGTGAGTTGCCTGGCCGCCATCACGGCACAGTTTTCCTCCGCCTCCTCGGTGCTCGCGCCAAGATGCGGCGTGAAAAAGACGCGGGGATGGTCGGTTAGGCCGGGAACCGGAAAATCCGCAATGTAGTGAGTGAGCCTTCCCTCGTCGAGCGCCCCGACGAGCGCGTCACGGTCAACGATGGGTTCGCGGGCAAAATTCAGCAACACGGCACCGCGGCGGAAATACTGAAAACTCTCGCCGTCGATAAGGCTCCGGGTTTCCGGCAGCAGCGGCACGTGCAGGGTCACATAATCGGATTTGGCGAATAGGCTCGGCAGGTTCTCCATACGCTTGACCTCGCTGGGCAGGCGCCAGGCCGCGTCAACGGATATGGCCGGGTCGTAGCCGAGCACCTCCATACCCAAATCGAGCGCCGTGCGTGCCACCATCGAACCAATGGCGCCCAAACCCACAACGCCCAACGACTTACCGAACAGTTCCCGACCCTTAAAGCGTTTCTTTTCCGCCTCCACCAAAGCGTCGAGTTCGGCTTGGCTGGCGAACCCGCCCAGGGACGAAACGAAGGCCATGCCACCGACGAGGTTCCTGGAGGAAATGAGCAGCGCCGCCAACACCAGTTCCTTCACCGAATTGGCATTGGCGCCGGGGGTATTGAAGACGACGATGCCCTGCTCCGTGCAATAATCCACCGGCACATTGTTTACCCCGGCACCGGCGCGGGCCAGGGCGCGCAGATTCGCGCCCAGTTCGTCCGGTTGCAACCTGTGGCTGCGCAGCAGCATGCCGTCGGCGTCGGGCAGATCGTGGCCCAGTTCGTAACGTTCTTCGGGAAAGCATTGCAGACCGCGGTGCGCTATCTGATTGAACAGGCGAATCTTGTACATGGATGCTGGCTACCTCAACTCAACGCCAACCCCGGCCCGGCCCATTCATGAATCGGCCGGGCCAGGGGGAAAGGGCGCGGATTCTATCTCAGTTCGTGTCCCAAACCAGCCCGCCTGAGCACCGCGCATAACGATTCCACTGCGGGCGGGGCGGCAAAGCCCGCCAAACGCGCCGCCCAGGCTTGCCGTTCTTCGAGCATGGCAAGAATCGCATCCGACAAAGTATCGGCATCCAGATTTTCCTGCCGAAGCACGAGGCTGAAACCGGCGCACGCCGCATACTCCGCGTTTTCAATCTGGTCACCGCGGCTGGCGAGCGCCGGCAGCGGAATCAACAAGTTCGGCTTGCCAAGCGTTAGCAGTTCAAAGAGGGTGTTGGCACCGGCTCGGGATACCACCAAGTCGGCGGCGGCCAACATATGGCCCCAATCCGCGCCCACAAATTCGTATTCGCTGTACCCCGGCAGAGCCAGGCCGGTGCGCTTACCCGGCCCGCAAACATGCACCAGACAGCATTGCTCCACCAAGCGCGGCGCCGCCTCGACAACCACCGCATTGAGGGCATCCGCGCCAAGGCTGCCGCCGGTGATCAATACCAGGGGCTTGCCCGGCTCCGCCCGCACCAGGGCCCTACCCCGCGCGACGGTGCCGTTAAGCAGTTCCGGGCGCACGGGTGATCCGGTGTGTTTGAGTTCGCCGCGCAGATAACGGGGGCGGCGCATGGGAAAGCTCGTGCAGAGCACATCGACGAAAGGCATGGCAAGGCGATTGGCCAGCCCCGGCGAGAAATCGGATTCGTGCGCGACAATGGGAATGCGCCTTAGCCAGCCGGCCAGCACTACCGGGAAACTCAGGTGCCCGCCCTTGGAAAAAATCACGCTGGGACGGATGCGTCCAAGCAGCCGGAAACTCTGCCAGATGCCCCGCACCACAAGCAGCGCATCGGTTAAATTCCGCCACGACCAATAGCGTCGCAACTTGCCCGAGGTAATGCCGAAATAGCGCACACTGGCGAGATCTTCCAAATACCGGCGCTCCGCCCCTTCGGTTCCGCCGATATAGGCGACTTCCACACCCTCCGCCAAGAGCGCACGCATTACCGGTACCGCCGGCAGCACATGGCCAGCCGTACCGCCGCCGGTAAAGACCGCGCTTGCCCGTAGGCGCACAGAGGCGCTGTCCGGCGCAATCATCGCGTTCCCGGTGACTGGTCAGCCTTGTTGCGCCATGCCTTCAGGCCCCAGGTAATCACATAGTGGATGCCGGAAACCACGCCAAGCACCGCCAACACATAGAAACCCCAAGCGGTAACGAACCACAAGGCCGCATCACTCAAGACGCCAAACCCGCCCAATCCGAGCAACAAAAGCAACAACACAACAATCTGTACTACGGTATTGGCTTTACTGACCGGTGTCGGTGCCATCTCAAGTTCACCGAACCAGAGACGATAGACACCGGCCCCGCCGAGGATGACCGCGTCGCGCGTAATCACCAAAACCGCCAACCACAAGGGGATATGGCCCTGTATGGTGAATATGACGAACACGACCAACACCAGCAGTTTATCGGCCAACGGATCCATCATCGAACCCAGGGCGCTGCGCCAGCCGAAGCGGCGCGCCAACTCGCCATCAAGCGCATCGGACGCACCGGCCACACCGACCACCACCAACGCCTCGGAATAACGGCCCTGCCACATCAGCCAGGCGGCCGGCACCACGAGTAGTAGGCGCAAGCCAGTGATTAAGTTGGGTATCAGCGACCAGCGCATGGTCAGGGTTCCCGCCAAATAAGCAGCGCGGGACCGGTTGGGTCCGCAAGGATGCGGCCGTCCCTCGCAAACAGTTCCAATAGCTGTTCGAGCGTTGCCCGGGTGTGCAGCCGAATACCAAGCCGCTCGACGTCGAGCGCCACCACATCGACGGTGGAAACGAATTCCAAGCCTTCCAGGTAATTCAATAAATGGCCGTAGCTTGCCGGCGAGTCGATGCCGCGAACCGTCAAGGTCAATTGATTGCGCGCGCGCGCCAACACCGCAAAGCGGCTGGCCAATTCATTGACGATGAAGTCCGCCGTGGCACGGCCGGCGGCGGCGAGGGTGGCAACGGTAACATCGGCGGAGAACTCCTGCTCGCCCAGCCATGCCTCCAAGCTGCCGGTATAGTGGGCGCCAGTACCCGGCTCGCAGGCAACCGCCAGCGCACAGTCCCGCTTGCGCAGCTGTCCCACCAGAATCACCTCGGCACCATAGCGCTTTGATGCGGTTTCGAGCGCTCCAAACAGCCGGCCGCCGATCACCGCCGGCTGTATACGCACACTATCCTCCAAATCCATCAGGGGCAATTTCAGAATTAGGCCGCGTTGTCGCCCCCGTGCCCGCAACGCCTCGGCCATGGCGTGGTCGCCGCTAACGATTTGCCGCACACCACCATCCTCGACCACCAGCCAAACGATCACCACGGGACGATTGACCGACCAAACCGGCAAGCGCGCCGCATCCACCAAGGCCAGCACAGCCAACGGAACAAAATGAATCCGCAACGTACCGTCCTCAAGATAGACAAAGCGATTGTAGTAGGCCTCCGGCCGACTCAGCGCCGCACGCACTTCCGCGTTGCGCGGTATGTGCGCCAGACCACTGACGCGAGACAGCACTTCGGCCAGAGCCGCGCCGGAAACCGCCCGTCTTGCCTCGGCGGTGCGTCCCGCGACGGCCATATCCACATCGTAAAGCCAAGGCACGGGCGCGGCGGTGGCGGGCACGGGCATGCAGAGCACCAGCAGGAACAGGGCGACCCCAGCGAAAACTCCTTTGCCGATCGCGTAAATAATGGGAACAACCTCCTAATTGGGCGGGCCGGCAATTTTAACCGAAGGTTGCCGCCGGAGTGCTGCCATGCAAGGAACAGAGACCAATGCCCGGGAAAGAGCGGGCCTGTGGGGTTTCCCTTGCCGCGCCGTTCAGCTTGCTCCGTACCCCCTCGTACACCGGGAAGCGGGCGCCCAGCGCGGCAAGGGAAAGCGCACGGGCCCGCTCGCCGCCAAGCCCCGAACCCAAAACCCGCCCCATGCAAGAAAACCCACCCCGCACCAATGCACGGGCAACAACACCCAACGCCCGCGAAAGAGCGGGCCTGTGGGGTTTCCCTTGCCGCGCCGTTCAGCTTGCTCCGCACCCCCTCGTACACCGGGAAGCGGGCGCCCAGCGCGGCAAGGGAAAGCGCACAGGCCCGCTCGCTGCCAAATAGTAAACCGATTCAATCTCACTTCATGGAGTTGGCGAGATAGGCGGGCTAGACTAGCGCGCATGGGACTTACGTATCGCGAAGCCGGTGTCGATGTGGATGCCGGCAATGAACTCGTGGCGCGCATCGCCAAAGCCAGCCAATCCACGCACAGGCCGGAAGTGCTGCACGGTCTTGGTGGCTTCGCCGCATTGGTGGAAGTGCCAGCCGGCTACAAGCGCCCCGTGCTCGCCACCGGAGCCGATGGGGTCGGCACCAAACTCAAGCTGGCCATCGATTGGGACGATCACGAAGGTATCGGTCAAGATCTTGTTGCCATGTGCGTCAACGATGTCCTTGTCACCGGTGCCCAGCCCCTGCTGTTTCTCGACTACTACGCCACGGGCCATCTTGATGTCGAGCAGGCGGAACGGATCATCATCGGCGTTGCCAGCGGCTGCAAAGCGGCCGGATGCTCACTGGCGGGTGGCGAAACCGCGGAAATGCCGGGCCTCTATGCCAATGGCGAGTACGATATTGCCGGGTTCTGCGTGGGCGTTGTCGAACACGAGCGAATCGTTGACGGCGGCAAGATTGAGGCGGGCGATTGTTTGCTCGGCCTCGCCGCCGACGGGCCGCACGCCAACGGCTATTCGCTGATTCGAGCCATTCTCGCTCGACGGGGAACAGCACCCGGCGAGGAGGTTCGCCGCCGCCTGCTTGCGCCCACGCGCATTTACGTTAAACCGATACTCCAGTTGCTCGATCAGGCCGATGTGCGCGGCATGGCCCACATTACCGGCGGCGGGTTGATTGAAAACATACCCCGGATGTTGCGCGATAACAGCTTGGCGGCGGCTATTCGCCTCGATGCATGGCAATGGCCGGGCATCTTCAAGTGGCTACAGAACGAAGGCCGCATCAAGCAGCGCGAGATGCTGCGCACCTTCAATTGCGGTATCGGCTTTGTCGTCTGCGTTCCCGCCGACCAAGCCGAAGCGGTCCGCGCGGCCCTGGAGGCAAGTGGCGAATCCGCCATCAAAATCGGCGAGATTGTTGAGCGCGGCCACGCCACCGGTGCCAACGAACTCTTGCTCTAGACACCTCTGCCTAGCCCAACCCATCCAGGAAGGCAGTAAACTCCGCCTCGCTCATAACCGGCACATCAAGTTCTTGCGCCTTGGCGAGTTTGCCGCCGGCCCGCTCCCCCGCAACGACCCGCGACGTTTTGGCGGATACGCTGCCCGCCACGCGCGCACCCAAGGCCACCAACCGCGCCTTGGCCTCATTGCGTGTTATGTTTTGCAGGGAACCGGTCAGCACCCAGGTCTCTCCACGCAGTGGCTTGGCGCTCGTATCCACCTCAATATCCGGCCAGTTGACGCCCGCCGCAAGTAAGGCCTCAAGCGCTTTGGCGTTGGCCTCGTCGGCAAACCAGGCGGCGATATTGGAAGCCACAATCGGCCCAATATCGGGCACCGTTTCGAGCGATTCCGCATCGGCGGCCCGCAACGCGGTCAAGCTACCAAAATGCTCCGCCAAGTTGCGCGCCGTGGCTTCCCCCACTTCGCGAATGCCCAAGGCGTAGATGAATCGCGGCAAGGTGGTACGCTTGCTGGCCTTGAGCGCGGCGCAAAGATTCTGCGCGGATTTCGCCCCCATGCGCTCCAGCCCGGCGATCGTGTCAAGAGTCAGCGCATAGAGGTCGGCGGCTGTTGTGACATGGCCCTGTTGCACGAGTTGATCGATGAGCTTTTCCCCGAGCCCTTCAATGTCCATCGCCAAACGCGATGCGTAGTGCATCAGGCCTTCTTTGCGCTGGGCGGGGCAAACGGCCGGCCCAGCGCTGCAACGCGCCACCACCTCGTCGCGCTCGCCTTGCACAATCTTGCTGCCGCAGGCTGGACAAGCTTCCGGCAAATCCACCATGGGCGCCCCTTTCGGCCGCCTGCCCAAGATCACCGACACCACCTGGGGGATAACATCGCCAGCACGCCGCACCATCACGGCATCGCCAATGCGCAAATCAAGGCGCCGCACCTCATCCATGTTGTGCAAGCTGGCGTTGCTTACCGTCACGCCGCCGACAAACACCGGGTCGAGTTTGGCAACCGGCGTAACCGCACCGGTTCGGCCCACTTGAAATTCCACCGCCAACACCTTGGTCGTGGCTTCCTCGGCGGGGTATTTATAAGCCACGGCCCAACGCGGTTTGCGCGTGACCGCGCCCAAACGGCGCTGCTGGTCGAGCGAGTTGACCTTAATGACGGCACCGTCGATATCGTAGGCGAGGCGCTGGCGCCGTTCGCGCAAATCCTCAACATAGGCGCGACACCGGGCCAAGTCTTCAGCTAGCACGACCTCCGGATTGGTTCTCAGCCCCCAGGCGGTAAGCCGTGCCAACGCCTCGGTTTGGGTTTCGGGTTGCCAATCGCCCGCCGCCCATCCGAGGCTGTAGCAATAGATGTTCAGCGGACGGCTTGCGGTGATGCGCGGGTCGAGTTGCCGCAGGCTCCCGGCGGCACCATTGCGGGGGTTGACGAACGGCTTGTCGCCGGCGGCGCGGGCCCGTTCGTTAAACGCCTCCATGTCGGCGCGGGTCATGTAAATCTCGCCGCGCACCTCAAAGCGCACCGGGAAATCGCGGCCGGTCAAGCGCAACGGGACGCTGGCAATGGTGCGGACGTTGGCGGTAATGTCCTCGCCGGCCTGCCCATCGCCGCGCGTGGCGGCGAGCGCGAGTTGTCCGTCCTCGTAGGTGAGAGCAACCGCAACACCATCAATCTTCGGTTCGCAGGTGAAGGTCATGGCCTCCTCGTCGAGACGGGTGCGGCAGCGCCCTACCCATGCGGCGAGTTCTTCCGAGCTGTTCACCTTGTCGAGCGATAACATCGCAACCGGATGAACGACGGAGGCGAATGCGGCAACCGGTTCGGCGCCGACGCGCTGGGTTGGCGAATCCGGCGTTACTCGCCGCGGGTGTTGTTTCTCGAGGGCGACCAGTTCGTCGAATAGGGCATCGTATTCCGCATCGGCTATCTCGGGGTCGTCCAGGACGTGGTAGCGATGATTGTGGTAATGGATCAGTTCCCGGAGTTCTGCCAACCTATCCATCGTCAAGCGGCGGATTTCCTTTGTGCATAACGGGGACAGCGCTTTCTTGGGTGGCGTTAGGCCGACATCGCTCCCGCCCGCTGCGGTGGCTGGCGGTGCCCGTATTCGGCAGCCCGTTCGCGGTAATGGTGCATCCGTTCTGAATCGAGTGTCGCCCTGCGTTCGTCCTTGAGTACCGCGCCCAATTCGTCGGCAATCGCCTGAGCCGTGTGGAGCAGATCCTCAATGGTTTCCCCCGGATCCGCCGGGCCCGGCAGAAGCATGAAAAAGACGAGGCCGGGTGAACGTATGTCGGCCACCTCGCCCATATCGAAATAGCCCGGCTCCACCGCATTGGCGACGCTGTAACCGATTGCGCCGCTAACCGGATCAATGCGGTGGAAAATCTTTCTTTTGCCGTATTTCAGCCCCTGGTTGCGCATTGCGGCGAGCAGGGCTGCACCGGTATAGGGGTTGCCGTCGGCAGCGAACAGGTTGACGACCAGCAAATCCTCGGCGGGCGATTCGGCGGAAGCGGCCTGAGCGTCAACGGATTCTTCACTGGTGCGAGACCGCTCGCCAACCTCTTGCGGCTGGGGCTCTACCCCATACGACTCGGCCGGTTCGTTCCATTGCTGTTGCGGCAAGGCGTCCTGCCCGATGCTTTGCCCGGCATCCATCGGTTGCGGCGATGTTGCGGCAAGCTCTGCGCCGGCCCCGTCATCCATGTCGCTCTCCGACAAACCGACTGCCGATTCGGTGGCCGGCCACTTGGCTAGCGACTTGTCCGCTTCCCGCCAAGGCGAGGACATCCGAGCCCTATCCGGCTGCCGGGCGGCATCCGCATCGGGTGCCGGACGGGGTTCCGGCACCAGTGCCGAGCGGTCCAAGGACTCCCGTTGCGCATCCAACACCGGCGCCGGCTCCATGTGCTCCCGCGGCCGGTTAGTGGAATCCACGGGCGCCGGTGCGCCATCAAAATTGAGCCCCTGCTGCAGAGGACGCACAGGGCGGGCACCACCGCTCGGCAACTCGCCGCGCAAATACGACAAATCGCCGTCTTCCCCCTCCTCGGGAATGAGTTCGGACGCAATCCGTACGCGCACTTTGGCCTTGCTGGACCGCCAAGCCTGCCAAAACCCGTGGACGATGATCACAACGGTGAACAATCCACCCCCAAACAACACCAAATCCTTGATGTCCATACTCTGGAAGTTTTCCATGTTCATGCTCTAGACCCCTTATTCGCGGATCAAACTTACCAATGAGTCAAGCCGAAAACCGCCATATCGCCGGTCTTTAGGCCGTTGCCGCCATGGCGGCGGCCTCGTCAATATCCACCGATACCAAGCGCGAGACGCCCGGTTCGCCCATGGTGACGCCAATCAACTGGTCGGCCATCTCCATCGTCAGCTTGTTGTGGGTAATAACGATAAATTGCACGCCCCGGGACATTTCCTTAATCAGTTGGGCGACACGCCCCACATTGCTGTCGTCGAGAGGCGCGTCAATTTCGTCCAATACACAAACCGGGCTGGGGTTGAGCCGAAAGATGGAAAAAATAAGCGCCACGGCCGTCAACGCCTGCTCACCACCGGACAATTGCCGCACACTGGCGTTGCGCTTGCCGCGGGGGCGCGCCATCACGGAAACACCGGTATCCAGCAAGTCTTCGCCGGTCAACACCAACTCGGCGTGCCCGCCATCGAACAACTTGGGGAAAACCTCGGACAGGTGGCTGTTGACCGCCGCGAAGGTTTCCTTGAAGCGGGAGCGTGTCTCCCTATCGATCTTGTGAATGGCCGTGCGTAGGGTTTCCAGGGCCCGCCACAAATCCTCATGCTGTGCATCAAGCCATGCCTTACGCTCGGATTCGACACCGTATTCCTCAATGGCAGCCAGGTTGACCGGTTCGAGGCGGCGCAGGCGCCGGTCGAGCTGTTCTAGCCGCTGCTCCCAAACCGGGGCGGCGGCATCATCCGGTAGGGCGACGAGAACGTCCTGTAAATCGTGGCCGGTGGCTTGCACCCGCTCGCGCACATTGGCCTGCTCGACAACCAGCCCCTGCCGCTCGACGCGCACCGTTTCCAATTCGCCGCGCGCGGCATCGACCTGGGCGGCGGCCGCATCGCGCTCGGCTTCCAATGCGCGAATTTGCTCGCTAATCCCGTCAAGACCTGTGCGGGTCGCCCGTTGACCTTGCTCGGCCTCAAGTTGTTCGGCGAGCTTGGCATCAAGTTCAACTTGCAGATCCGGCAGGGGTGCGGCGACCTCGGCAATGCTCTTCGTCAAGGCCGCCCGGCGATCCTCATATTCCGCGGCCTGTTCAACGAGCCGTTGACGCGCCAATTGGATTGCTTCCATCCGCGCCAAGTGGCCTTGGCGTTCGACGCTCAGCGCATGTAACTCATCGTGGCGAGACCGGGCTGCTTGACGGGTTCGTTCGCGGTTTCCTTGCAAGCGCCCCCGGTCCTCGGCGAGCGCTTCACCGACGGGAACCTGTGCCAAGCCGGCGCGCTCCGCCGCAGCCAGGTGTTCGCGGGCACCGCCAAGCTTCTCGCGCTCAGTATCGATTTGCCGCTCAAGTTCCTCGCGTTCCCGGCGCAGCCGCCGCCGTTGCGCGTTAGCCGTTTCCAATTGCACGCGCTTAACACCATGATCCGCCTTGAGTTCGGCCAGCGCCTTGTTGGCCGTATCGGCCTGTTGCTGGAGGGCGTCCCGCCTTTGCTCAAGCCTGTGCAGCGATACCCGCTCCTGCTCCAAATCCTGTTGGCGCTTGGCAACCAAAGTTTCCGCCGCCGCAACCCGAACCTCGAGTGTTGCCAGCTTCTGACCACGCTGAATGATGCCGGCCTCATCCTGCTGGCCGGGGCGCAGGCACAACCAATCTGGACCCAGCCAAAGGCCGGAGCGCGTCACAATGCTTTCGCCGGGCCCCAAGGTCGCCCGGGCCGCCCAAGCCGCCGCGTCGGATGCAGCGGCGAAAACACCGTGCAACAACGAGCCGAGCTGCAAATTCGAACTGCGAATCAATGAGTTGAGACTCGGCAAGTCGCCACTTGAGGACGTCGGAACGCGCCCTTCCAACAAAGTGAGTTGGCCACCGCCCAATTTGGGTAGGGCGTCTGCGAAGCGCAGCACATCATCAACAGCCAAACCTTGCAGAAAACTGCCGAGCACCATCTCCACCGCCCATTCCCAGCCAGGTACCACGCTCAGTGTTTCGCCCAACCGTTGCGCACCCGTCAAACCTTGGTCGGCGAGCCAGTCGCCGGTTCCATCGTCGGCACGACCCAAGGCCACTTCTTGGGCGGCCCGAAGAGTGGCCAGTTCTTGGCGCAGGATTTGTAGTTCACGGCGAGCCGCATCCAATTCGCCCTCACGGTTTGAGATGCTTTCACGCGCCTCGGCGATATCGCTGCGACACTGTTCAACGGCGTCTTCAATGGATGCGCGTTGCGCTTGTTGGGTAGTGATCTCGGCTACCAAGCGATCCACCTGACTCAACTCGACGGCGGCGGGGGCCTGTTCCTCATCGGCGAGTCGTTCAAGGCGCAGGACCAAACTGGTCAGCAGTGCCTCGCCATGCTCAATCCGGGACGCCTGCATTTGCGTGGTGCGTTTTGTCTCCGCGGACTTGGCGCTGAACGCATCCCAATCCTCCTGCCAAGCGGCGTAGGCTTGTTCGACTTGTTCAAGCTGGGCGGTGGCCTGCGCATCCGCAGCTTGGGCGGCATCTAAGCGGGGGGATAACTCGGCAATGGCGGTGCCCAGGCTGTCAATGTCATTTTGATCCATGCCCAGTTGCCGCTCGGTCTCGGCAGCCTTGTTGCTCAACCCCTCAAGTTCCTGCTCAAGTTCCGCCAGGCGCGCCCGGTCGAGCGTCAAGGTTTGTTCAATGCGCGCTATGGTCTCCCGGAGTTGATAGAAGGCGGTTTGCTGGCTTCGAGACGCTTCGTTTACCTCCTCGTAACGAACCCGCGTCCGGGTAATCCGCGTCTCCAAGGATTGCATTGCGGCACGCAGTCGCTCCAGGTTGGCTTGCTTGCTTTGCAGGCCCTTATCCAACGTTTCCAGACGACCGCTGATGTCGAGATAACGGATGCTGTGCAGCTCGGCGGCGCAACGTTTTTCTTCGCGTTTTAGTTGTTTGTAGCGTTCGGCCGCCCGCGCTTGCTTTTGCAGGCGCTCCAGCGTTCTGCCCAACTCGTCGCGGGTATCGCCCAGGCGGTCAAGATTCTCGCGGGTGTGTTTGATGCGGTTTTCGGTTTCGCGGCGGCGCTCCTTATATTTGGAAATGCCCGCGGCTTCCTCAAGGTATTCGCGCAGTTCCTCGGGACGTGCCTTGGCGAGCCCGCTGATCATGCCTTGCTCGATGATGGAGTAGCTGCGCGGGCCGAAACCGGTGCCCAGGAAAATATCCGCCACATCGCGCCGCCGACAGCGGGTGCCATTCAGGTAATAGCTGGACTGCGAGTCGCGGCTGACCTGTCGGCGAATGGCGATTTCGCCGTAGGCCGCGTATTCGCCGCCGATGCGTCCGTCGGTATTTTCAAAAATCAGTTCGATTGAGGCGACGCCCGCCATCGGCCGCGTACGGCAGCCGTGGAAGATGACGTCGGTCAGATTTTGGCCGCGCAACTGTTTGGCGGAGCTTTCGCCCATCACCCAGCGCACGGCATCGACAATGTTGGATTTGCCCCCGCCGTTGGGGCCAACGATGGAGCAGACGTTGCCGGGCAGCGTAACGGCGGTCGGGTCGACGAACGACTTAAATCCAGCCAGTTTGATCTGCTTGAGGCGCATCGCGCTCCGCTACCTACAGCAGGCGTTCCATTAACGCATCATCACACCAGCAACCGCCCTGTAACATAAGGCGTGAGCTCGCCCATCACGCTTGCCGATGCGAGCCTTGGCGGCAAACAGCGTCCGGCTTGCCGCTTGGCAACCAAGTCTAATCCAACTCTACGGCGGAATGTACCCCTTCGGTGCCTATCTGGTTGCATTAATTGATGCGATGTGCGCGATTTCGACTACGCTACCATCAGCTCGGCAACGCTGTGCCGGTACGCCTCACCGAAGCTGTCGCCGGGTTGCCGATGCCGCCGCCACCCGGCGTCTCCAAGACCAATGTTGCGCCCGCCGGAATCAAATCCTTGCCCTTGCCGGGAAGGTCTGGGCCGTTTTTCAGGTAAACCCGTCCGGGGCTGCCGTCACCACCGCCGTCTCGACCCCGCGCCGGATAGCGAATGCGGTCAAACATCTTGGCGACATAGAAAGGCGCGCCGCGGCGGTGGCCAATCTCGACAATCTGACCCAAGCCGCCACGATAGCGGCCCGCGCCGCCGGAATTGGGCCGGTACTCCCTCCGCCAGAACACCAGCGGCGAGGTGACTTCATTGATCTCGGTAGGCGTCGTGCGCACACCGCTGGGGAAGGCGGTGGTGGAAAGGCCGTCTTTTCCCGGCCGGGCACCGGTGCCGCCATTGAAAATGGGATTGATGACAAAATCCTCGCCCGCAAAGTTGTCGGCGGCATTGGCACCAAGGAACACCGGGTTCCAAATGCAGGAAGCACCTTCCGCCGGCGTCTTACCCGGCAGCGCCTGTTCGAGGCAACCAAGCACCAGATCCGGCAGCATCTGGCCAATCGCATGCCGCGCCGACACGGCCGATGGCGGCAGCGCGTTAAGAATGGAACCCGGCGGGGCGGTAACGCGCACCGTTCGCAACGACCCCGCATTGTTGGGAATCGTATTGCCCACCAAACAACGCACACCAAAGCTGGCGTAGGCCTGGGTATAGGGTAGGGGCACGTTGATACCGAAACCGGATGCCGGCGATGAACCGGCGAAATCCAAGCACAACCGCTCGCCATCGATGATCAAGAGCGCACGGAGATCGATGGGTTTATCGTAGCCATCGACCCGCATGGCGTATTCAAACCGACCGTCCGGCAAGGCGGCAATCTCTCGTCGCATGGCCGCTTCGGAAGTCTCGATAATGGTTGCCCCGACCGCGTCGATGCCATCGAGTCGGAAGTCGTCCAAGGTTTCAAGCAAGCGCCGCCCACCGCTGTCGTTGCAGGCGGCGAGCGAATAAAGATCGCCCTCCGCCACCACCGGATCGCGCACGTTGGCGGCCAGTATCGAAAGCAGCGTTTCGTTGCGCTCACCCCGCCGGAACAGATGACCGATCGGAATGTTCAGGCCCTCCTCAAATACCTGCTCGGCATCCGGCCCGAAGCCGCGGCCACCGACATCGGCTATGTGGCTGGTGCTGGCGAACAGGGCTATGGGAGCCGCGCCCCGAAAAACCGGCGTAACCACCGTAAAGTCGTTGAGATGGCCGGTTCCATCCCAGGGGTCGTTGGTGAGCAATACGTCACCCGATGCGAGGCTGGGCAGCGGGAATTTCTTGAGGAATTTGCCCACCGAGGCCGCCATGGCGTTGACGTGTCCCGGCGTTCCGGTCACGGCTTGGGCAAGCATGGCGCCCTTGGTGTCGAACAGACCGGCGGATAGGTCGCCAGCCTCCCGAACCACGGTCGAAAAAGCGGTACGCATCAGCGTTTGCGCCTGCTCCTCAACGATGGCCAGCAATCGGTTCCAGACCAGTTGCGTATGTAGAGCATTCATGTCATTCGGCATCAAACGCCTCTTAGCATCTTGTCCATCCGGGGCAACGCCTCGTCAGGAGGCCGTAACGGACCTTCGCTCCAGGCAAAGGTGGCCCAAGCTGTTGACGATCACAGTGAAATTCCGCGTGACCAGGGTGGTTGTCTGGCTTTCCACAATGAGAGCGGGGCCGACCAACGCATCGCCCGGCATCAGGTTATCCCGTCGATAGAGAGGCACCGCCACCGCGGCACCCCGTTCCGGGTCAAACCAATTCGCCCGGTTCCGGGATGATGGTGTTCGCCTTGGCGCTGCGGGCTCAATGCTAGCGGGGGCTTGCCGTTCGGTGGCGAGTGTCAATGTCCAGCTCAGTATCTCCACTTCCGCACCCGGAATGGTGCGGCCATACAGGGCCCGGTAACGCTTTTCAAAGGCGCTCAGAAAATGCGGCCGAAGATCGTCGCCGCCGTCGAGCGGTGGTACATCGACCGCGATTTCAAAACCCTGGCCGACATAGCGCATGTAAGCCCGCGCCTTATGCACGAGCCGGGTCGCCGCGACCCCGGAGACAACCGCCGCCGCTTCCCGCCGCATCTCGCCGAGCAGTTGCCGGACCGCATCGGCATCAAGCGCCGTCAACGTTGTGTAGCGGCTGCGTACCACTTCAAAAGCAATGGGCGCGAGCAGAAAGCCGATGGCGGAGCCCACCGCCGCGCCACGGGGAACGATAATGCGATCCAGCTTCAACTTCTCGGCCAGCCGACAGGCGTGCAAAGGCGCCGCGCCGCCATAGGCAATCATGGCCCGGCCCCCGGTATCCTTGCCCCACTCAAGGGCGTGCGCCCGCGCTGCCGCCGCCATGTTTTCATCAACGATCTCGCAAATGCCCAGGGCACCGCCCATGCGGTCGAGCCCCAGGGGTTTTGCAACCTGGCGTTCGATGGCCTCGGCGGCCGCATCGCTGTCGAGGCGGACAGCACCGCCCGCGAACTGTTCCGGGCGTATTTTGCCAAGCACCAGGTCCGCATCCGTCACTGTGGCGCGGTTTCCGTCCCTGCCGTAGCAGACCGGCCCAGGCTCCGACCCGGCACTTTCTGGACCCACTTGAATACGGCCCAAACCATCGACCGAGGCAATGGAGCCACCGCCGGCACCGATTTCCACCATCTCGATCACCGGAATACGCATCGGCAAGCCAGACCCCTTTTTGAATCCATAGGTGCGGCCCACCTCGAATTGCCGCGACAATTGCGGCTGCGCCGCATCGATGAGGCAAATTTTCGCCGTGGTGCCGCCCATGTCCAGGGCAAGCACCTCGTCCAATCCACAGCGCGCGGCGAGGTCGGCCGCCATGATCGCGCCGCCCGCGGGGCCGGATTCGACCAAGCGGATCGGGAAGCGAGCCGCTGTTTCGAGATCGGTCAAGCCACCGCCGGAGGTCATCAACAATATGGGGCAGCGCAGACCAGCGTTGTGCAACTGCGTTGCAAGGCTGTTCAGATAGGTCGCCATCAGCGGCTGCACATAGGCGTTGGCGCAGGCGGTCGATAACCGTTCAAATTCCCGAATTTCCGGACAAACTTCGCTGGCGAGCGTTATTGCAACATTCGGCAATCGGGCGCGCACCGCATCGGCAACCGCCAGTTCGTGCTCGGCGTTGCGATAGCCGTGCAGAAACCCTATGGCAACGCTCTGCGCATGGGCATCGACGAGCGCCTTAACGGCGGCGGCAACGGAAGCCGGGTCGAGGGGCACCAGCACCTCGCCATCGGCTGCCATACGCTCCCGAATCGGCAAGCGCCGGTGGCGCGGCACCAGGGGTTCGGGCCGGTCAATATTGATATCGTATTGCTCGAAGCGGTTCTCAAACGCCATCTCAAGCGCATCGCGATGGCCCTCGGTGGTGAGCAGAGCCGTCTTGGCACCCCGGCGTTCGATAAGCGCATTGGTGGCGAGCGTGGTGCCGTGCAAAAAGAGGCCCACCTGCGATGCTTCCCGTCCCGCCTCGCGGAGCAGTTCCCGCAGGCCCGCAAGCACCGCGGTGGCCGGGTCGGCATGGGTGGTCAATATTTTTCTGGAATGGCGGTTTTGCCCATCGTCGAGCACCACATCGGTAAAGGTGCCGCCGATATCCGCCGCGACGCGCACCCTTGCCCGGGAATCTTTCATATATGTGGGCTAGGAGCCTGGGCCGCCGGCAGAGGCTCTTAGAACTTGTCTTTCAGCCGGTAATAGAGCATGCCCAACGCAATCAGCTGATTGCCGAACCAGCGTGAGCCGGGAATACGGAAATGCTTCATGCCGGCGAATAGGTCGAATGTCTCAAGGGTGCCCGTGATCGCGTCGGCGATAACCTCGCCCATGATATGGGTGGCATTGACACCGTGGCCGGAAAAGCCCTGGCAATAGTAGATGTTGCCATCGATACGTCCGACCGTCGGAATGCGGTTGGGGACGATGCCGATCATGCCGCCCCATTGGTAGTCGATGCGCATATCCGCTAGTTGCGGGTAAACCTTGAGCATACGCGGGCGGATGAAGGCGGCGATATCGCCGGGGTCGCGGCCCGAGTAGTTACAGGCGGCACCAAAGAGCAGGCGACGGTCCGCCGACAGGCGATGGTAGTCGAGAATCTCGTTGAGGTCGCAAACCGCCGCGTCCCGTCGATTGATTTCGCTCGCCAGCGTCTCCGGTAGCGGTTGCGTGCCGATGATGTAGGTGCCAGCGGGAAAAACGAGGCCGGACAGATGTTTCTGTTCCAAGCGGCTGTAAGCATTACCGGCAATGACCACCGCGTCCGCATCCACATGGCCGCTCACTGTGCCGACCCTTGGACGGGGGCCGTGCGCAATGTCCGTCACCGGCGACTGCTCGAAAATACGCACCCCCAGCGCCGCCGCCGCACGGGCCTCGCCGATACACAGATTCAGCGGGTGCAAGTGGCCATCCTGGCGATTGTAGAGGCCACCCAGGTAGGCATCCGTACCCAGCATCGCGCGTGTCCGGTTGCGGTCCCAGAGCTCGAACGGATGGGGAAATTGACGCCGCTCCCAAAGTTCGGCGTTCTTTTCGATTTCGGCCAAATGCCTTGGCTTGACCGCGACCTCGACGAAGCCCGGTTTCAGGTCACAATCAATGCCGTACTTGGCCACGCGCTCGCGGATGATTTCATGGCCGCGCCAGTCGAGTTTCCAAAGCATGTCGGCCAGAGCCGGGCCCTGTTTCTTTTCAATCTTGGCGCGTCCGTTGACACCGTGGATGAGTTGCCCGCCGTTGCGTCCCGATGCGCCCCAACCGATTCGGTTCGCCTCCACAACCACCGTGGAGTAGCCCCGCTCCGCCAGTGTCAGGGCAGTGGCAACACCGGTGAACCCGCCACCAATCACACAAACATCCGCGCAGACACCACCCGCCAAGGCCGGATAATCCGTGCTTTCGTTAGCGGTGGCCGCGTAATAGGAGCCGGTGTGCTCCCGCATTTGGTTACTGAGGGGCAATGGATTCTTCAAATGGGGATTGTGTAGCAAAATCAGTAGGCGAAGTCTATGGTGCGTTGCGTTGGATGAGGGCGTTGACTCTCGCCGTGGCGGGCGGGCCGAGATTTTGACTCCTATCAGTGTGATTCGTCTCAACGAGATGCAAAGGGAGGTTATCATCGTCATCCAGCATTCGAGCAAGCCGAGGAACCGATGACATTACAACAGGTGGCCGCCCTGCGCGCCGAGGGGGACGAACTCAACGCTTTTCTGGAAACCATCCCCGCGGATCAATGGTCACGGGAAACGCCATTTAAGAACCGCACCATCAACTGGGTGGTTCAACATTTGCACGACGCGGACCGTTGGGCCGTGCATGCGGTAACCGACCCGGACGGGTTCCGGGCTTGGCGCGATCAGGTGCAATCGGTGCCGTTCGAATCGGCCGAACCCTTGCGGGGCCGTGCCCTACATGAGCGCTGGCGCACCCATTTCGTGGAACTGTGCGATGCCTTGGCGGCGGCGGATTCCGAACTGCGGGCACCCTGGTTCGGCCCGGATATGGGTATTCGCATGATGGCGACCGCACGACAGATGGAAACCTGGGCGCACGGTCAGGACATCTACGACCTGCTCAGGGTAAAACGGGAACCGACCGATCGCCTCCGCAACATCTGCCACATCGGCGTGCGCACCTTCGGCTGGACTTTTGTGAACCGCAAGCTGGCGGTGCCGGAAAGTATCCCCCACATCCGCCTGGACGCGCCCTCGGGCGCGGTTTGGGAATGGAACCCGCCATCGGAACAGGAAGTTATTGCCGGTACCGCCCTTGAGTTCGCGCAGGTCGTCACGCAAGGGCGCAATATCGTCGATTGCAATCTTCGCGTTGTCGGCCCCACCGCAACGGCTTGGATGAACATCGCCCAGTGTTTTGCGGGGCCACCCGAAGACCCACCACCGCCCGGTCACCGAGCCTGGTGAGGTTGGAATAGTTGGCTCCGCCTGCTGGGCTCGAACCAGCGACCCGCTGATTAACAGTCAGCTGCTCTACCAACTGAGCTAAGGCGGAATAACCCATTCGGCGGGAGGCGCCGCCCCGCCGGGCAAGGGCGGCAAGTTTATAGGCCCGCGCCCCAAATGCAAGCTCGATCGCCCTAGGAGCCTCTGCCTGCGGAAGTCGCGAAAGCGAAAATTCGATGCCGCCGTCCCTTTGGGCGGGCGATTGAGGAGAATATCGAGCCCTATTTGACGAAATCGAACGTGCAAAGGGGCGAGTGGAAGCGGATTTGCAGCCGTGCATTCCGCAGGCAGAGGCTCCCGGGGTAGTGGCTCAATTTGGGAACTCTGGCGGAGGCTTCCAAGTTTGACGGAAACGGTCAAGCAGCAAACGCATGTAGTAGTCCAAACTGAGATAGCGGCCGCCCCCAATAACAACCAGGGCCAGTAACATCGTCAGGTAAATCGCCGCAAACTCGATACCGCTGTTCAGCTTAACGATGGCCCCGTTGCCATTCAGATAGTGGTAGTTTCCGTGCTCGCGCAGGATGGACTTGGCGGCAGCCAATCTTTTCGATGCTTCTATGGTGCGCTCGTTGACGTTCTGGCACTTCAAGAATCGTTCAAAGGCATTGGACGTCGCCTGGGCCGCGTCGCCCGGAATGCAAATAGCGGGCGGATTTGAGGGCGCAATCGCCGCCCAACCGTTATCCAAATGCACCGACCAGGCGGCGACGAACATGGTTACCGCCAGAGGAATGGCAACCAAGCGCGTTGCCAAGCCAGCCAGCAACATCGCGCCCCCCAAAAATTCGCTCCATGAAGCGAGAAACCAGGAAAACTCCGGCGGCAGCACATTGAAAGGAAAAGGAAAAGAGTCCTGAACGTGAACAAACCAGTTCGACCCGGTGAGCTTTTCCCAGCCGGCGGCCATGAGTACCGGGCCAAGGATAAGCCGCAGCAGCAAGGAGGCCACGCCATCAAAGTGCCGAGCAATCTCAACGGCCCGGTCGTAGATACGGTGGATACGATCGCCAAACAAACCCAACCCCCCTTCACGGCTCCAGTTGACCAGCGGCATTTTATACCAATTGGCTAGGAGCCTCTGCCTTCGGAAGTCGCGAAAGCGAAAAGCCGCTATCGCCGCCCTGTCGGTTGGTCGATTGAGGCGAATATCGAGCCATATGCAACGAAATCGACCGGCCGACGGGGCGGATGAGAGCGGCTTTACAGCTGCGAATTCCGAAGGCAGGGGCTCCTAGGAGCCTCTGCTAGCGGATATAGCCCAGCTTCTCCAGAGTGATGAGAATGCGGTGTGCCGCCAAGTCGGGCGAAATCTCCGCGGTGTCGATAACAACTTCAGCGTTCGCGGGTGCCTCGTAGGGGTCGTCGATGCCCGTGAAGCCCTTGAGGTCGCCGGCCCGCGCCTTCGCATACAGGCCCTTGCGGTCGCGCGCCTCGCAGACTTCGATTGGCGTTGCCACATGCACTTCAACAAAGCCGCCCGTTGGCTGGATCATGTTGCGCACCAGCCGGCGGGTTGCCGCATAGGGCGCAATGGGCGCGCAAATGGCGATGCCACCGTTCTTGGTAATCTCGCCGGCAACGAAACCGATGCGTTCAATGTTCAGGTCGCGATCTTTCTTGGAAAACGAGAGTTCACTGGAGAGGTGTTTGCGCACGATGTCGCCATCGAGCAGCGTCACCGGACGGGCGCCGTTCTCAAGCAGCTTTATCATCAGCGCATTCGCCACCGTTGATTTACCCGAGCCCGATAGGCCCGTGAAAAATACCGTGAAACCCTGCCGGTGCTTCGGAGGATGCGCCTTGCGCAGTTCCTCGACCACTTTCGGATAGGAAAACCAAGCGGGAATATCAAGGCCTTCGCGCAGTCGTCGGCGAAATTCGGTGCCGGACAGGTTGAGCACCTTGTCGCTCGGTTCGGTCTCGTCCACCGGCAGGTACTCGGCCTTGTTTTCCACATACACCATCTGCCGAAATGGCACCATCGTGATGTCGAGCTCCTCCTCGTGTTCCCGGAACAGTGCCTGGGCGTCATAGGACCCGTAGAACGGTTTGCCGCTCTTATCGTTGCCCGGGCCCGCGTGGTCGCGGCCAATGATGAAATGGGTGCAACCGTAGTTTTTACGGATGATCGCGTGCCACAGCGCCTCGCGCGGGCCACCCATGCGCATGGCGAGATTCAGCAGGCTCAGCTGGGTGGTCTGGTCGGGGTACTGTTCCAGGATCTGTTCGTAGCAGCGCACACGGGTGAAGTGGTCGATGTCGCCGGGTTTGGTCATGCCGATAACGGGGTGGATCAGCAGGTTCGCCTCCGCCTCTTGAGCGGCCCGGAACGTCAGCTTTTGGTGGGCGCGATGCAACGGGTTGCGCGTTTGGAAGGCGACGATGCGGCGCCAGCCCAGTTTGCGGAAGCGGCCGCGCAATTCCGACGGGGTGTCGCGCAGCAGCTTGAAATCATAGTAGGTCGGCGGTTCCAAGCCCCGCACGGCGCCCCCCAAGTAAACGGGGCCGGATTGGTGCCTGAGGTAATTGACCGCCGGATGGGTGGCGTCCGTCGTGCCATAGACGCGCCGGGCCTCGCTGTCCGGATCGGGTTTCCAGATATCGGATACCTCCAGGGTCGCGACCAGTACGCCCTCCGGGTCGCGCAGCGCGACGGTCTCGCCTTCCCGCACAGCTTTGGCGAACGCCTCGCCGACATCGAGATTGATCGGTATGGGCCAAAGTACGCCGCTGGCCAGGCGCATCTTCTCGCAGACCCCTTCGTAGTCATCCCGGTTGAGGAAACCCTCAAGCGGCGAGAAAGCGCCGTTCATCAGCAGGTCGAGGTCGCACAACTGGCGAGGCGTCAGATACCAAGATGGGTAGTCCTTGGCTTTCTGCCTCTCAACATCCGCCTTTCGCTCGGAGAGGTAGAGATTTTTGAGTTCGCCGCCGTGCGGCTCCTTGAAAGCGCCCACTGGACTTTTCCCTATATTGGTGTTTGGGCGCATTGGAGCGGGAAACGGGACTTGAACCCGCGACCCCAACCTTGGCAAGGTTGTGCTCTACCAACTGAGCTATTCCCGCCCGGATGCGTGGCTTGCCTGAAGTGGCAGACGGGCTACTTTAACGGAAAGGCGGCGGCACCTGAAGCGCTTTTAACCGATGGTAGCCGCAACTTATCCGAATCTATCGCCCGCAGAGTTACCGCGAGTCTTGCCCCTAGGCGCCTCTGCCTTCGGAAGTCGCGAAAGCGAAAATTCGATGCCGCCGTCCCTTTGGGCGGGTGATGGAGGAGAATATCCAGCCATATTTGACGAAATCGAACGTGCAAAGGGGCGAGCGGCAGCGGATTTGCAGCCGTGAATTCCGCAGGCGGAGGCGCCTAGTTCGGCGGACGCAATTGCGCCGCTAGCGAAAGCGCCGCGGCATCCTTAATCGACAGGGGTTCGGAGACCCACTCCCAATCGCCCGCTTGTCGCCTTGCGGCGCCGGTTAGGCTGATGCGCGTAACCACTTCAACTTGTTCGGCGGCCGAGAGCGGCCGGTCGGGGTTCATCGTCACCGCGTCATCGAGTGTTATGTGGTTCGGCAGGGACGCGACGGGGCGGCGCACGACCGCATAGGGCATGCCGCCCCCGACTGGACGGGCGATGACGAACAGCGTGGCGGACTCCGGTGGCGGTGTGGATACGGTTAACCGCACATCGATACGGGGCTGCAGTTCACCGAGCATTGCACGAGCCTGCCCAACAAAATGTTGCAGAGCCTTGCGTTGTGCCGGCGCCACCGCACCGCCAAGCGCCTGATTGAACCGCCCAACCGCTTCCCGATAGTCGCCCCGCCGGTAGGCGTCTATGGCAAGGATTTCCAGCACCATCGGGTTATTCGGTACACGCCTGAGCAAACGTTCCGCAATGATTTTGCCGGTCTCGTCGAGCCAACCCCCATTCGCCAAATAGACCGCTTGCAGCCAGGCCCAGTCCAACGTCGGATCATCGCCGAGGCTGGCGCGGGCCAAAGCGAACGCCTCCGCCGCCCGCGCGTAGTCGCCGTCTCTGAGGTAAATATGGCCGAGTAGATAGCGGCTCCGGGCATCATCCGGCCGGCTTTGCAACCGGCTTGCCAACAGCACGCGCCAACGATCAACCTCCAGCCGGTCAGCCTGGGGGTCAAGTTCCAGAACCCGGGGCGCTTCCCGCAGCAACTGGGCTTGCGGCTCCCCGACCCGCGGGTAAACCACGAACGTCAAAAGGGGGATGCCCAGGGCGACAAGCACCCAGGCCCAGCCGCGACCGGCGGGGTGCGCGCCCGTTACTCGAACAGGGTCTCCGGTATCGCTCCCAACTCCGGCACGGCTTTCGGCCCCGACGACGGCGCTCAGCACCGCAGCGTCGTCCGCATGGCGGGGATCGAGGCTGTTACCGCCGCTGCGTCCACCCCCATTGGCGGAGCGGCCCGGGCCGGCGTTGGCGGGTTGTGGGGCATCGAATTCATCAAGCAGCCCGCGCGCCATCTCCTGCTCGACCTCCGCCCGGCTGGACGCATCCAAAACGCCCACCGCACACTCTTGCTCCACTTCCTCGAGCCGCTGTCGATACAGCGCCAACAGCGCATCATCCCGCTGCACGGCAGCGTCGCGCTCATCCCAATGAACGCCTTTGCGCATAGGCCGCAGGAAGGGTGCCAAGGCGAAGCCAAGTGCCGCTGCGACCAGCAGCGTTGCCGTAATCCAGAGGCTCATTCTTCGCCCAAGAGCCGGCGCAGGCGGCGCTGGTCATCGGTGCCCAGGGTGGCAGCCCGCTGATGGCGCAAGCGCCGCACAATCAACAAAACGCCGAGCACGGCAAAGAGTCCGGGGCCCAACCACAGCAACAGGGTCCCGGCGTTGAACGGCGGATCGTACAGAACGAAATCGCCATAACGGGCCTTAAGAAAGGCACGCACCTCGTCGTCCGAGCGCCCCTCAAGCACCACCAGCCGATACACCGCAGCGCGCAGATCTTGGGCGATGGGCGCATCGCTGCCGCTGATATTGACGTTCAGGCACTTGGGACAACGAAACTCGTCGATCAGCGCCCGGTAGCGGCGCTCGCTTTCCACATCGGAAAATTGATACACATCGACCGGGCTCGCCGCCTGGCTTGCCGACATCAAAAGGCACAGGCACAGGGCCAACCCGGCTTTCCGTTTGCCGCCTCGCGGCAAGCCCGGAGACGCCGCCTTGGCAATAGGCCGCAAGGGCAGCGGTGTAACCCAACCCGCCGCTCGATCACGGGGTTCGCACGGAAACAGGCCCATATCAGCCGGTGCCCGCCCCGTTCGCCCGCAGCCGCGCGATTCGCGGGGCCAGCTCATCAAGCCAGATTTGCCGGGTGATCTCGCCGATGCGCTTGTAGACGATGATGCCCTCGGCATCGAGTAAAAACGTTTCCGGAGCGCCGTACACCCCCAATTCAACGCCCAGGGCACCATTCAGATCGACGATATTGAAATCGTAGGGATTGCCGAATTCCCGCAACCAGCGGCGCGCCGCCGCCGGGTCGTCTTTGTAGTTGATGCCGACAATGCGCACCTGTTCCTCAAGGCGGATGCGGGCGAGTTCGTCGTGTTCGGCCTTGCATGTGGGGCACCAGGTCGCCCAGACGTTGACGAGCAAAGCATCGCCGAGCAAGTCGTCGCGGCTTACATACGAGGCTTGCCGAGCCGCTGCCGGGGCGCCGCCCGCACCGGCCACCGCGGAAGCGCCTTCCCCGGGCGGCTTAAATGGGCGAGATGGCTCCAAGAGCGGAGCACGAAACTCGGGGAAAGGCTGGCCAAGCAATGCCGACGGCAAGCGATGCGGATCCTCAAGCTGAAACCCGTAATAGCCGATCAACAAAATCAACAGAAAAATGCCCAGGGGGGCAAACAAACCCAAGCGGGGCAGTGTTTTCATTACTCTTACCAACCGGCCCTAGATTTGCGGACCGGAAAGCGCGCTACCGGCCGAACCCGCATTAACGGGCTTGCGCCGGTAGTGCTTGGCGAGCCGCCGATAGCGCTTATCGGCAATCGCCAAGACGCCGCCAAAGGCCATCAACAGGGCACCAAACCATATCCAACGCACGAACGGCTTGACATAAACCCGCACCGCCCAGGCGCCATCGTCGAGCGGTTCCCCCAGCGAGATGTAAATGTCTTTATAAAATCCGGGATCTATAGCGGCTTCCGTCATCACCGCGCCACCGGCCAGATAGCGGCGTTTTTGTGGAACCAACAACAACCGACGATCACCATCCACCACCTCAAAGTGACCATTTTCAGCCTGGTAATTCGGGCCATTGGACGGAAAAACGCCAAGAAACCGAAACGATACGCCGCCATGAACCGCAACTTCCCGGGGTGCCATGCGGATATCTTTCTCTACCGAAAGTTCATGGGTGAGGGCCACACCCAAAAGGCTCATGGCGAAGCCGGCATGGGCAATCGTCATGCCCCAATAGGCGAGCGGGGCGCGTCGCAACGGACGAGCCGCGCCCGGGCGCCTTGCGAAATCCAACCCGTGCCCGACCAGCACCCACAGTGCCAAAGCCACCGCCATCATCGCCGCCACGGACAGCGCGCCACCGGCCAGCAATGGCACGAGCACAGCAAAGAAAACGGCTGTGGTGCCCGCCCCGAGCAGCCGTCGCCCAATCTTTGCCAAACCGGTGCGTTTCCAACTCAGCAACGGGCCGATACCAAGCGCCAATGCCACCAACAGCATCAGCGGCACAAAAAAGGTATTGAACCAGGGAGGGCCGATACTGATCTTGTCGCCGCCGCTCAGCGCCTCGTAGGCCAGCGGATACAGGGTACCCAACAAGACCACCGCCAACGCCAGGACAAACAAAAGGTTGTTCACCAGGAGAAAGGCCTCCCGGCTGAGTGGCCCGTAGCCTACCCTTGCCGCCACCGCGCCGGCCCGCAGGCCATACAACACCAGCGAACCGCCGACAACGACCGCCAGGAAAATGAGAATGTACAGGCCGCGAGCCGGGTCCACGGCGAAGGCGTGAACGGAGGTGAGTACACCGGAGCGGACGATGAAGGCACCCAGCAGACAAAGCGAAAACGCGGCCACCGCCAAGAGCGCCGTCCAGCTTTTGAATGCGCCGCGCTTCTCGGTGACCGCCAGCGAATGAATCAGCGCCGTGCCGGCCAGCCAGGGCATGAAAGAGGCGTTCTCCACCGGATCCCAAAACCACCAGCCACCCCAGCCCAGTTCGTAATAGGCCCACCAGCTACCGAGCGCGATGCCCAGCGTCAAAAATGCCCAGGCGGTGTTGGTCCAGGGCCTCGACCAGCGCGCCCAGGCGCTATCGAGGCGTCCGCCGAGCAGCGCGGCCACCGCGAAGGCGAACACCACCGAAAAACCAACATAGCCCGTGTACAGCATGGGTGGGTGTACGATCAGGCCGAAATCCTGCAACAACGGATTCAGGTCCGAGCCATCCGCCGGCGGCAAGGGTAGCAGCCGCTCGAACGGATTGCTGGTGAATACCAGAAAACTCAAGAAACCCAGGTTCAGTACGCCCAAGACACCCAGCACCCGGGCGTGGAAGGTGCGTGGTAAGTGCCGACCGCGCAGGACCACCGCCGTCATCCACACGGTCATAATGAAAACCCACAGCAAAAACGAACCTTCGTGGGCACCCCAAACCGCGCTCACCTTGTAATACCAGGGGAGCAGACTATTGGAATTTTGGGCCACATAGGCAACGGTGAAATCGTCGGTTACGAAGGCGCGCACCAGAATGCCGAAGGCAAGGGCGACGAAGACCAATTGCCCGAATACGGCGGAGCCCGCCGTCCGCATCCAGCGGATTTGCCCGGCCTGGGCGCCAAAGAACCCGGCGATAGCCGTTACCGCACTCAACAGCAGCGCCAGCACCAAGCCTAGATTGCCGAGTTCCGGAATCATTGCGAAGGCACCGGCCACCCCTTCCGGTCATTCTCCAGCAAAGGCAACAACTCCGGCGGCATGTAGTTTTCGTCGTGCTTGGCGAGCACTTCCACGGCTTGAAAAACACCCTGGGCATCGAGCTCTCCGCGCACCAGAATACCCTGCCCTTCGCGGAACAGATCGGGCAGGATGCCGCTGTAGGCCACCTTGAAATCCGCGCCCTGGTAATCGGTGAGAACAAATTCAACGCCCAGAGAATCCGGTTCACGCTCGACACTGCCCGCCAACACCATACCGCCTGCCCGGATCGGCACACCGATTGGAGCGCCGCCGCCAACGATTGCCTCGGGCGGATGAAAAAGGTTCAGGTTCTCGTTCGCGGCCATCAGCATGAGGGCGACCGCACCCGCACTGCCGGCGAAGACAAAGAGAACGGCAAACAGACGATTGCGGCGGCTCGGGCGCATGCTTTCTCAACTCCTTGGCGTGCCAATTCCTGCGCATAAGCCAGCGAAGCATTGGCCGACGCGACATTCACCCCTTAACTATGCCCCATCCACCGGTGCCCTATCGAGGCCATCCTCATGCCCATGCCGGGCGCGCAGGGTGCGCAGCGTGCGGCGCCGGTTCAGCCGCAATTGCACATAGTTGGCAACAACCAGGGTAACGGCGGTGACATATACCGTCCAAACATAGGGGCCATGCCCGCCCATGTAGGCAAAGTCCCGGAGCGCTTGACAAGCCTCCAAAACCCCGCCGCTCATGCGGATTCCACCCGCACGGCCTCGCGCACCCACTGCGCCGCCGCTTCCCGGCGTAGGATGAGGTTGCGCAAGCCGGCGATAAGATTGGCCGCAAACAGGCAATAGGCACCAATCAGGTTCACCAGCAACGGTGCCCACATTGCCGGCGGCATCGCCGGCGCCGCGGTGAGGGTGAAGGTGGCACCCTGGTGCAAGGTTGTCCACCACTCCACGGAATACTTGATGATGGGGATATTGATGGTGCCCACCACCGCCAATACCGCACAGGCGCGCCCGGCGGTCTCGGGGCGCGGTATTGCCTGGCGCAGGGCATAGAGCCCGAAATAAAGAAACAACAGCACCAGCGTCGAGGTTGTGCGCCCGTCGAATTCCCACCAGGTTCCCCAGGTGGGCCGCCCCCAAACCGCGCCGCTGAGTAAGGCCACCGCCGTCATCCAGAGGCCGAAGGGCACCATCGTCTCCAACACCATGTCGGCCATCTTCAGCCGCCAAACCAGCAACAGAAAACCGGCAACGCCAAGCATCATATAGACCGACTGCGCCAGGATAGCGGCGGGCACATGCACATAGATGATGCGAAAGCTATCGCCCTGCTGATAGTCCGGCGGCGCCAGCACAAGGCCCCACAGCATACCCAGGGTAAGCAGTGCCGCCGCGGCCACCGCGAATGCCAGGAACCAAGGACGGCTCATCCCGTAAAACCACTTGGGCGAGCCGAGCCGATGCCAAAACGCTCTTAGGCGCACCGTTAAACCCGTCCAGAGGCGGTGCAAGGCCGCGCCTGCGCAGCGGCCATGACGAACCCGGCCCGAACTCCTTGTGGTTGCAGGCGGGCCGGGCCGAGGATGTTTGACGAAATCCGTTTCAAGACTGTTCCACACTGATCTTGAGTGCCGCCGCCGCCGCAAAGGGCGAAAGCGTGAGAGACAACATAGTAAACCCAGCCAGCCAATAAATCTGCGCCGCGGCGGGTAATCCCTGCTGTGCCGCCGCGCTCGCGCCAACACCGAATATCAGCACCGGCAGGTACAGGGGCAGGACCAGGAGCGCGAGCAGCACGCCGCCTTTACGCAAGCCAACCGTCAGCGCGGCACCGACCGCCCCCAGCAAGCTTAGCGCGGGCGTGCCGATCGCCAAACTCAACAGCAACGTCGGCAGCACCGATGCCGACATATCCAACAGTAACGCCAGTAAAGGAGCGAGCAACGTCATGGCCAAACCGGTAACACACCACTGCACGGCCACCTTGGCCAGCACCGCAATGAACGATGGTCGCGCCAAATACAGGAACTGCTCAAGCGAACCGTCCTCGAAATCGCGCCGAAAGAGCATCTCCAGCGACATCAGATTGGCCAGCAACACCAGCACCCAAACAATGCCGGGGGCGAGCGCCGCAAGCGCCTGGGGCTCGCCGCCAAAGGCCAGGGCAAACAGCATTGCGCCCAGGAAAAGGAAGGCGAGCGGGTTCAATACTTCGTCCCTGGCGCGTGCTACTGAAAGCCAGTCGCGGCGGAACTGGGCAAAAAATACGTTCATTGACAGCCAGTCCGCCTCTCTAACCGAGTTCCCGTCACAACCGCCGATAGACTTACAGAGCCTTCAGCCGGGGTGCGCGAGCCCTCTCTGCTTTTAAAAGGGTTGACGATACAAGCAGGCTAATGTCACGAACCTTCATGACGCCAGACCGAGTTGCACAACCCTGGTATTGGCAACCGCAAGCGTTTGATGGGTCGCGCAGAGTACGGCACCGCCCAACGCACAGTGTTTACTCACCAAGTCGCCCACCAGGGCGCGGCCCTGATCGTCGAGCGCGGTCAGGGGTTCATCAAGGAGCCAAAGCGCTTCATTGCAGATGAGCGCGCGCGCCAGCCCGACGCGCCGCTGTTGGCCCTGGGAGAGCTGTCCGCAGGGTATCTCAGCGCAAGTTGCCAAGCCCAACCGTTGTAGCGCTTGCGTCACAGTGGGGCGCGGGGCGCGGGGCGCGGCCAAGGACGCCGCCGCGACGAGGCGTTCACACCATTGCAAGTTTTCCCGGGGCGACAACAACGCGCTCAGACCAGGCCGGTGGCCCAGATAGAAACTTCTGCTCGCTTCAACGCGTCCCTCGTAATCCGGAAACAAGCCCGCCACAACGCGCAGCAAGGTGGACTTGCCGCTGCCGTTCGGGCCATGCACCTCGACGGATTCACCCGCCCCGAGCTCAAGGCTAAGGCCATCGAACAGCGGGCGTCCGCCGCGGCTACAGCACAGGTTTTTAAGGATGAGAAGCGATTGACTCAAAGGGCCGACATACCAAGGCGGTTTATATGATTATAAATGCAAGCCGACCCGCCGCCGGACTGCTAGGGGCCCGGGTGTTGGCAACAATCGAAACGATCCCATCTTGCCGACTTTGGAAAACGGCCTATTATGCTCACCACGCCAACCATTCAAGAAAACCCGTGACGGAACTGATTAGCAATCCCGGCATCGACTGGCGCTGCCGCGGAACCTGGCGAACGGCATCAAAGAACACCGCCTGGTGCCTGCTCGGCTGCTCCATTGGGGACTTCGGAACCATCGCCTTCTTCCAATTTACCGGCATCCCCTGGCCGACGCTGTGGATCATGGTACTGGCCATCGTCAACGGGCTAATGACCTCCATTGCATTGGAAACCGCGGTGCTCTGGCGACAGCTCGGGCCGCGCGCCGCATTCCGCACGGCCATCGGCATGTCCATGATCTCGATGATCGCCATGGAAGCGGCAATGAACGCGGTGGATGTCTTGCTAACGGGTGGCGCCCGACTTACCTGGTGGGTCGTCCCCGTGATGCTATCCGCCGGGTTTGTAACGCCCCTGCCTTACAACTATTGGCGGCTCAAGGTACACGGGAAGGCTTGCCATTGAGCGGGCTTGGGTGGAAAGCATTGAATCCTTCAGCGCTCGATAAAAAGACTTTCGGTGGCTGTCTTCAATGCGAAGCCGATGCGCTGGTCGTCAAGTTTGTTGCCGTACTTCTCCAGAGCGACCTTGATTCTGGGATTTTCAGGGTCGAAACGAATCGTCCCAGTGGGAAGGGTTCGGTACACGGTCTTTATCGGCTGCTAACCATCGCCTCCCGCGCTTCTTAATTCCACGACGAGATCCCCGCAGTCCCCCGCTGCAAGCGCGTTCACGAAGCGTTGGTCAGCAGTTACCAAACGGGTGCTCAAGCGCTGCGCCAAAGCGAGGTACATGAAATCGTAAACAGGCCGGTCATAGGCAATGGCGAGTCGAGTGGCGTCCGCACATATGGTCTCATCCGTATGCCACTGGACTGGCAAGCGGGACACCTCGGCTGCAAGCGCGGACGCTTCGGCCTGATCAAGTTCACCCACTCGCGCCTTTCGCCAGAGCGCATTGGTGACTTCTGCGGCAAGCAGGCGAGGTGCATGCATCTCCTGGGTGGAATCGTGCAGCCCAAGGGCCAAATCCGAGCCTTCCTCCGGCACAAGCCACTTGACCGCTACGCTTGCATCGACCACCAGCACCACTGCCAATCAGTGCCTAAAGTCGCGGTCTTCTCGGATTAGCAGTTCGGCGGGCGTGTGCTGGCGACCCTTTAGCGTATTTCTCAGTTCCGCTGTTCGAGCTAGGAAGGCCGCCCTGCTGGCTGACAGGTCGCGGTTTACCGCGTCAGCAAGAATGTGCCATACCTCGCCTTCGAGCGAGCGATTGTTTCGGTCTGCCCGGAGCTTCAAGTCCTGGACCATATCTTCGTCGGGCAGATCGACAGTGATTGCCGCCATGGTTGGCTCCCTGTGAGCACCAGTTTTTCGGTAGTGTACCAGCAGCGCCAAGGAAACGCCTCACCGAGCACAAGCACGAAAGTGTTTGGACAAAGCCAAGCGGCCCGGGCGCCTCTGCCTAAGGAATTCGCGGCGGCAAAGCCGCTCTCATCCGCCCCATCGTCAATAGCGGCTCAAATCGAAACATCAACCCCCAGATACCACTGAATCGGCATCGCCGGGAAATAGCGGTAGTTGCCGAACGCGAAATCGGCCCGGTCGGCGTAGCGTTCGTCGAATAGGTTCATCAAGCGGGCAAACAGCTCCGCGCGGTCGTTTAGGCGCACGGCGCCGCGCCAGTTGAGAACCGCGTGGCCGTCATAGCGATGGGTGTTGGCGGCGTTGATGTAGTGCTTGCCGATGAAGTTCAACTCAAATTCGGAGTACCAGGCATCGCCGGGCTGATAGCGCCAGCGGGCGTTACCGAACCAGCGCGGTGCCGTGTCGATGCGGTTGCCGTCCTCGATAACCTCGCCGCCACCGGCCCGACGGGAAAAATCGTATTCGTGTACCGCATAGGTGCCGGCCAGGCTAAAAACGTGCGGGGCGGGCGCCCAGTGCGCGCCAAACTCGACACCCGCCGAACGGGTCTTGCCGTCGCTAACGTTGAAGCCGTTGGCTTCCCGAAAAATATAATGACGGCTGCGGGAGCTGAATAGGGAAACGGACCAACCGGCGACCTTCAGGCCCGCCTCAAAGGACAGCAACCGTTCGCTGTCGAGGTCCGCGAGTGTCTGGCCGCGCTGCAATCGATAGAGTTCTGTGGCCTGCGGCGGGCGAAAGCCCGTCCCGGCGGTGACATAGGCGAGACCGTCGGCGGCAAAGGCGCGCTCAATGCCAATTCTGGCGGCCACTTCCGTGAAATCCCGGTTCCCGGAGGCCGGGCGCGTATACAGGCAGCCACCAAAACCGCAACGCGAGCCGTCGTCGCGAGTATTGCCCACCAAGTGGTTATTTTCGTAATCGTAATGCAGGTGCTCCAAACGCAAGCCTTGTACCAGCCGAGTTTGGTCACTCAAGCGCCAACTCAGATTATAGAACAGCGCACCCATGAGGGAATCGACATCGTAATCGTAGTGGCGACCGGGTGGCCGGGTTCCGACCAGAAAAGCGGAACCCAGGGTCGGGCCTTTCTGAATCTCCGTCAGGCCACCTTCCATGTACTCCAGATGAGCGCCCACATTGCCGTAAAGCAGATCGCTGTCGAAATTGTAGGCGGCAAAGATGCCGCCGCTGGTTTGGGCATTGGTTTCGATGGGCTGGCCGGGTAGGAAGTGCTGTAAAAAAACCATGCGCGAGCGGCGCAAATAGGGGGAAATACGCCAGTCACCATTGCTCCAATGGCTGGCCAGGCGCAGGGACCAGGCATCGCGGTAGGCTTCGGGATTGGGGTTGGTTTTACGCAATGCCTTGTCGTCATAGGCTGCAAATCCCAAGACATAGCCGCCGGTCTCTTGATTGAGATTGGTTGCATTCAGGGTGTTATGCACCTGCCAGGCACCCATGCGGGTCTCATGCATGATCGACAGTTTCTGCTGCCCGTAGCCGGTGCTCTCCCGATAGCCGTTTGAATGGCTGCCGTGGGCGCTCACCGCTAACCGGTGAGCGCCCGACATCATGGACAGCGCAGCGCGCACCCGAGCGTATCCGTAGGAGCCCCCCTCGATGCTCGCGCTGGATTCGTTGGGATTCGGTGTTTGCAGGTTGATCGCGCCGTGCAGGGCATTGCCACCGAGGGCCGCACTGGCCGGCCCCCGCCATACCTCGATGCCCGCCGCCTGCTCGGCATTCAGCTCGAACAGATTGTTGACGTTGCAGAATCCGGCGGGGCGAATCGGCAGGCCGTCTTCCAAATACAGGAAAGCGCCGCAAGCACCGGCACCGGTCAGCACCGCGGAGCGAATGGCGGTGAGGTGTTCGTGACCGGAGCCGCGCGCCACCCAAACGCCCGGCACCCTTGCCAATGTCTCATTGATGTGGGTGGGGCGGATTTCGGCCAGCGCTTCGCCATCGATGCGGCCGACGCTACCCGCTTGGCCAAGGCGCTCATCAAGCGTCTCGACAACGACGACCTCTTCTTCGATCCGCTCGTCCGCGGCCGCTGGCTGTGCGGCGGCACCCGCCAAGACGAGCATGGCCAACGCCCATGGCCCGCCCACTTTGGTTGCCAACAAGTTCATATGGTTTGTCCGGGGAAACGCCCAAGCTTACGGACACCGCCTTGAGGATGCCACCCTGCCCACCAGGAGCTGGTGGCTCAATTTGAAAAATCTTCGTTGACCTCGGCCCAACGCGCAACGCGGGCCTAGTCTCTGCGGCGGCGGAAATTGAAACTTAGCCACTACCCGCTACCGCTCGACCGTGCGCGAGTGGTGCATGTTGTAGTGTTCGACCCATCCATGCATACTCGGGCACTTCCAATAACCCCGCCGAACCGCAGCCGTCCGCGATGCCGCTGAGGCTAGCGCTCTCCGCTCCGAGTCGGCTAAGCAGGATGCGTCGCCCATGCACATCGCAAACTTACCCCCCACCCCCCCCCCCCTTCCCACCAACTTCGGAGCGGGCCGGTGAAGGCTTGGCTCCCGCCCATGGCGGGCGGCCTGACGCGCCCCGCGTGGTTCGCCCTGGCGCTGCTTGTCGCGCTCGCGGCCACCGCCGGGCCGGCGCAGGCGCAGACCCGGTTGCTGGTGGGCAACACCACTGCCGGAACGGCTAGAAATTGGGAGGTCACTTCAGGCGCGGACTTCAGCCAGGCATTCACCACCGGCGCCAACAGCGCGGGCTACACCGTGGCCAACGTTGAGATTGCATTCAACGGCACTCCGACCGCCGCGGACCTGACCGCGCTGACGGTCACCGTTCGGACGGTTGCCGAGGGGAACAACCTGAACCCGGGCCCGGCCAGCGCGGTGGTCGGCACCTTCACCGACCCCGGCTCCGGGACGGCCGGGCTGAACACCTTCACCGCCCCGGGAAGCGGCATCCAGCTCGAAGCGAGCACCACCTATTTCATCCATTTGGATGTGGGCGCCTCAAGCTTGGCGACGGGGCTGAGCGCGCGCAGAGACGCGCGCGCGGATCCCGGCTCCGCGACCGGTTGGTCGATCGCCGACTATTCGAGACGCTATGTCCCAAGCATCGACGCCTGGGGCAGCGTAAACGCCGCGTTGGAGTTCAAACTGAACGGCCAGGCCACCCCGCAGGCCACCGCCCCCGCCAAGCCGGCGGATCTGATGGCGACGGCGGGCGACGCCCAGGTCACGCTCGGCTGGACCGACCCCAGCAACAGCGACATCACCAGGTGGCAGTTCCGCCAGCGGACGGGCGGCGGCAGCTTCGGCTCCTGGACGGAAATCCCCAACAGCGACGCCGACACGGCCACCCACACGGTCACGGGCCTGACCAACGGCACCGCCTACGGCTTCCAGATCCGCGCCCTGGCCGGGACGCTGCAGGGCGCGGCGTCGGACACGGTGTCCGCGACACCGCAGGCGCCGCCGGCCCGGTTCACCGTCAGTGCCTTGCAGGTCGGCAATCAGGTCACGCTGACATGGAGCGCGGGCGGCGGTTCCATCACCAGGTTCCAGTTCCGCCAGGGGACGGGTCCGTCGAGCGCCATCGTCTGGGGCGCGTGGACGAACATCGGAAACGTCCGGAGGCGCAATGTGACGGGGCTGTCCTTCGCCACGACGTACCACTACCAGGTGCGGGCGGTGGCGGGGACGGTGCTCGGGACGGAATCGGCCACCGTCACCGTCACGACCGCGCCGGGCCGGCCGACGGACCTGGCGGCGGCGGCGGGCGACGGCGAGGTCGCCCTGAGCTGGACCGCCCCGTCCGGCGCCCTCACCGCGCATGAGTACCGGCAACGCGCGGCCGGCGGGAGCTGGGGCGCCTGGACCGCCATCAGCGACAGCGCCGCCATCAGCGCCCACACGGTGACGGGCCTGACGAACGGCACGGAGTACCAGTTCCAGGTTCGCGCCCGCAGCGGCAGCGCGGACAGCCAGGCGGGCGTGCAGTCGAACACCGCGACCGCCACGCCGGTCGCGACACCGGCGGCCCCGACGGGCCTGACGGCGACACCGGCAAACGTGTCAGTCTCACTGTTCTGGACGCTCCCTGCTGGCGACGCCATCACCGGGTACCAGTATCGTCAGGGATCGGGCGATCCCTTCGTCTGGGGGACGTGGACGGATTTCAGCGATTTCAGCGGTCCTTACGAATTCGGGAGAACCTTGATTGGCCTGACGAACGGCACGGAATACAGCTTTCAGGTGCGCGCGGTGGTGGAAAGGACGGTCGGTGGAGCGACGATGAGGGTGCTCGGCGCGGCATCGGACACCGTGACCGCCACGCCGCAGGCGCCGCCAGCGAGGCCGACGAACCTCGTGGCCGCGGCTGGCAACGCCCGGGTGACCCTGACCTGGGACGACCCGGACGACGACGCCATCACCGCATACTTTTATCGGTACCGGCCCGCCGGCGGCTCTTTCACCGACGATGCCCAAGTCAACGGGGACACGTTCACCGTGACGGTGACGGGGCTGACGAACGGCACGGCATACGAATTCCGGGTTTATGCCAGTCGCGGGGGGGTAACAGGCCGCGCGGAGACCGCGACCGCGACACCGGTTGCCCCCTCGTCGCCGGGCCTGGTGCTCGACCCGACTTCGCTGACGGTGGCGGAGGGCGGCAGCGGCACCTACACGGTGAAGCTGGCGACCCGGCCGACGGGGAACGTCACCGTGACGGTCGCGGGGGCGGGCGGCGAGGTGACGGTGGACACCGACCCCGGCACGAGCGGCGACCAGGACACGCTGACGTTCACGACCGCCACCTGGAACATGGCGCGGACGGTGATGGTGTCGGCGGGGGAGGACAACGACACCGCCAACGACAGCGCCACGCTGACCCACAGCGCGAGCGGGGGCGGCTACGGCTCGGCGACCGGCAGCGTGGCGGTGACGGTGACCGACAACGACACGGCGCCGCCACCGCCGCCGCCGCCGCCGCCGCCGCCGGAGGCCGGGGGGGAGCCGGAGAGCCGCGCGCCGGCCGCGGCCGCCGCGCCCGCGGCGGCCTGGTACCTGCCGCCGGCCTCGCACCCCTTCCTGCAGGGGTTCGTGCGGGTGGTCAACCGCGCCGACGCGCCCGCGGCGGTCGCGGTGACGCCCACCGACGACGCCGGGCGTCAATACGCCCCGCTGACCCTGCGCCTCGGCGCGCGCGAGGCGAAACACTTCAACTCGGACGACCTGGAGGCGGGCAACCCCGCCAAGGGCCTCGACGGCGCCGCCGGCCCCGGCACGGGCGGCTGGCGGCTGGCGTTCGCCGGCGCGGACGCCGGGGCGCTCCCCCTGCTGCGCGCCGCCGACGGCTTCGCCACGGCCATGGCCGCGACGGCCCCGCGCGGCCCCGGCGGCGCCCTGCGGCTGCTCTTCTTCAACCCGGCCGGCAACACCGACCAGGTCAGCCGCCTGCGGCTGGTGAACCCGACCGCCGCCGAGGCGCGCGCGACGGTGACGGGCACCGACGACGCGGGCGCCTCGCCCGGCGCCCCGGTGCGCCTGACGCTGCCCCCCGGCGCCGCCTGCGAGGTCGACGCGGCCGCCCTGGAGTCCGGCCGCGGGCTGGACTGCGGGGCGCCCCAGGCCGGCCTCGGCGACGGCCGCGGCAAGTGGCGCCTGGCGATCGCCGCGGACGCGCCCCTGGTGGCCATGGGCCTGCTGTCCAGCCCCGGCGGGCACCTCGCCAACCTGTCGGCGGAACTGCCCGCGGACGACGCCGGCGTCCGCCGCGCCCCCCTGTTCCCGGCCGCCTCCGACCCGCTCGGCCGCCGCGGCTTCGTCCGCCTGGCGAACGCCTCCGACCGCGCCGGCGCGGTCACCCTGCGCGCGTTCGACGACGCCGGGCGCGCCTACGGGCCCCTGACCCTGGGCCTCGGCGCGCGCGAGGCCAAACACCTCAACTCCGAGGATTTGGAGCTCGGCAACCCCGCCAAGGGCCTCGACGGCGCCGCCGGCGCCGGCGCCGGCGACTGGCGGCTGGAACTGTCGGCCGACATCGACCTCCGGGCGGGCGCCTACGTGCGCCACGCCGGCGGCTTCGTGACGGCCATGGGCGCGGTCGCCCCGTCCGCCGACGGCGTCCACCGGGTGGCGACCCTCAACCCGGGCTCCAACACCCGCCAGCGCGGCCGGCTGCGCCTGGTGAACCGCGGCCCGGCGGCGGCGTCCGCGACGGTCGAAGGCACCGACGACGCGGGCGCCTCGCCCGGCACCGCCGTGGCGGTGCGGGTGCCCGCGCGCGGCGCCGTCGAACTGACCGCCGCCCGGCTGGAGTCCGGGGAGGCGGACGCCGTCGACTCGGGCGCGCTCGGCGACGGCGCCGGCAAGTGGCGCCTGCGCGTCGCCGCGGACGCCGACCTCGCCGTCATGAGCCTCGTCGAAGACCCGGCGGGCCGCCTCGCCAACTGGTCGGCCGCCGACCCCGCGGGAAACGCGCCGCCGCCGGCGCCGCCCGCGCCCCCCGCGCCCTGAATCGCGGGGGCGCGGGCTCCTAGTGTCCCGTCCCCGTTCGGCCCGGGTCCGCCGGGGGCGTTTCCTCCAGCAACCGGACATCGAACGCAACGACGGATCCCTCCCCGGGCCCCAAGATCCCGCCGTAGGTAAAACGCAGCGTCGTGTAATGCGCGGCTGTCGCCGGCACCCGCGCGCCGTTCTCGACAACCGTCAGGCGGGCAGCGCTTGCGAAGCTGGCACCGCCATCAACGGAGAACTCGATTTCCGTATCGGCACCGGTCGCCGTCCCGTCAAGGTATTCCGCCGTCTCGGGAATGGGGTTGGTGATAACGATGACGCCGGGGTCGATGAACTCGCTACCGGCGTTGGTGAATGCGATGGTATAGCGCAGTTCCTGCCCCGGCTGAACGCTCAGCGCACTGAGCAGCAAGGTTTCCGGGCCGCCATCATCGGTTACAAGCCGCACAACCCGCTTAACCGATGTCGAAAGCTCGACCGCTGCGGTGGCGGTGCCGGCCAGCAACAAGGTGGCAACCGCCAGGAGGCGGCGAACCCGACGCGGGCCGAGCCTATTGCAAAAATGATTGTCTACTTGGTGCAAAGTTTGGCACTCAAACTCAAGACTGCGGGTACGATGTCCGGCGATTGGGTTGTCTCATCAAACACCAGTTTGGCTTCGCCCCGTTCAAGTTGTCGGCGCACGGCGGCGCACTTTTGTGCGAAGCTGTATTCCCGATGACCGTAATCCGTGCCTTCGCGCAATACAAAGGCTTCGATCACGCCAGCCAAAGCTGCTTCCGACAAGGTGTTGATTGGAATTTCCATGCGCTCAGGCGGCACGGGCCGCTTTGATTGTCTCCCAAGCCGCCTTGATCTGCTGTGTGCGCTCCGTTGCCGCACGCATCATTTCCTCCGGCAAGCCCTTGGCCGCCAATTTATCAGGGTGGTGACGGCTCATCAGGCGCCGATACGCCCGTTTGATCTCGGCGTCCGGAGCGTCCGCGGAGACGCCCAAGAGTTCATAGGCGCTTGTCAAGGACGGCCCGGTATCCCGGGCCGTTGTGGCCGAACCGAACATACGTTCAAGCTCGATGAAATCGGCCGCGGACAAGCCAAGCCGCATTGCGACCCGTTCGAGCAGACGGCGCTCCCGCGGATGCAGCCCACCGTCCGCCCAAGCCGCTTGAAATTGAACCTCAAGGAACATGCGGCGGATATTGGCGCCGCGCAGGCACTCGCGACGGAGCTGATCGAGCACATCGTCCAAGGGAAAGTTCTCCGACTTGCCCTCGTTGAATAGGGCCCGCGCGGCGCGCCGTTGCTCGGCATCCAAGCCGAGTTGGTCCATCAACTGTTGCGCCAGCCGAATCTCCTCGGGCGAAACACGGCCATCCGCTTTGGCCACAGAACCCATAACCCCGAAGGTTGCCGCAAAAAATGCAAGCTGAGCCCGTTCCTGCCGAGCCGAGCCACCATCGAAGCCGAACGGCTCGGAACCGCCGAAGCCAAGGGCCTCGGCACCGCCAAGCGTTCGCTTGCCGCCGCTGAATGCGCCGCCCAGGGCCGCACCGATAATCGCGCCAATGGGCCCGCCAACCATCAGGCCCAGGGCACCGCCAGCGAGGGTTCCCCACCAACCCATTTGCAAGTTCCAGAATACGAAGAAAGGTGGAAGGTTAGACGATGCCGGGCCGGGACGCCAAGGCGGGGTTGTGCGAAAATGCCGACTGATCGATAAATTCGCGGTCAAGCAATCGGGCCAAGGGCGAGTCAAGCGGATGGCTCCCCAAAAGATCGATGAACGAGCCCCTGTGGCCGCAACAGGAATGACCGACTTGAACCTTATTGCTCATCCACTCATCGGCACCCCCTTCGGCGCGGCACTGGATCTGTGCCTCCTGCTCGCCGCTGTTGCCTGGGTTTTATCCATCATTAGCCGCGAGTACTCCTGGGTGGACCGTCTCTGGTCGCTCTGCCCGCCCATCTACTGCCTGTTGGTTGCCGCCGCGGCGGATTTCGATTCCGCACGACTGAATCTGATGGCCGCCCTGGTGACCCTCTGGGGTGTGCGCCTCACCTTTAACTACGCCCGCAAGGGCGGCTACTGGAAAGGCGGCGAGGACTACCGCTGGACAATACTGCGCGAACGGCTCGGTGCCTGGCAGTTTCAGGCGCTGAATCTGGTGTTCACCCATTTCGGCCAGATGCTGATCATCTGGCTGTTTACGGCACCCGTTCACCAAGCCTGGTTGTTTCGGGAGGCGCCGCTCACCTGGGTCGATAGCATTGCGGTAGCTTTGTTTATCGCGCTATTGCTGGGCGAAACCGTGGCCGATGAACAGATGTGGGCTTTTCAGCAAGACAAGAAACGCAAGATCGCCTCGGGCGAAGCCGTTGAGCAGCCTTTCCTCAATACCGGGCTGTACGCCCATTCACGCCACCCCAACTACTGCTGTGAAATGGGTATCTGGTGGGTGTTTTACGGCTTCGCCGTGATTGCCTCGGGCCAATGGCTGCACTGGACCGGGCTCGGATGCATTGTGTTGACGCTGCTGTTCATTCCATCAACGCGGCTGGGGGAATCCATCTCGCTCGACAAATACCCCGGCTACCGCGACTACCAAGCCAGTACTCCGCGATTCATCCCCATGCCGCGACGGCGCGGCTAGGCGCCCAGGCGCCGCTGCCCCCGGAAGCCAAAATTCGCTATCGGCCGGCCCCTCAATCCGTGCCGCGCAACACCAGCAGCGGCGGCGATGAAACCAAGCGCCGCGCCCCGCTCATGCCCACGATGAAAATCAACGCGGCACCCGCCAAGGGGCCAAGCAACCATAGCCAGGGATGTACCGCCGCTTGCAATTCAAACACCCGCCACTGCAAGAGGGCGACCGTTAGTTCCGCGCCAACCACCGCGACGACCCCGGAAAAAGCCCCCAGGGCGATGAATTCCGCCGCAAGGCTGCCAGCGATCAGCTGTCGAGTTCCGCCCAGGGCTCGCACCAAGGCGTGCTCCGCCATACGGGCATCCCAACCCGCCCGAATGCTGGCGACCAGAACGAGACAGCCGGAGCCGACGACCAGGGCGAGCACCAGTTCCACCGCCGCCGTCACACGGTCGATGATGCGCTGTATCTGCTCAACGACGGCATCGATCTCGATCACGGTCACCGTCGGGAATTCCGACAACAAGCGGTTCAGAAAGGCTTTGCGGTCAGCCGGCAGATGAAAGCTTGTCATGTAGGTGGCGGGAAAATCGCGCAGGGCGGCGGGCGAGAAGATGATAAAGAAATTCGGTCGCATGGATTCCCAATCGAGCACGCGCAGGCTCGCGACCTCGGCCTCGATGCTTTGGCCACCGATATCAAAGGCCATGCGGTCACCGAGCTCGATGCCCAATTCCCGGGCATACTCCTCCTCCAGCGAGACGCGCGCCGTCTCATCGTCAGGCAACCACCAGTTGCCCGCCAAGATTTCATTCCCCTCGGGCAACTCGGTCGCCCAAGTTAGGTTGCGCTCCGCACGCAACTCGGGGCCGGGCCGGTCGGATCGATTGTTGCGCTCATCCCATGTCTTGGCATCAACGCCATTCACCGCGGTAACGCGCCCGCGCATCATCGGGTAGAGGGGTTCGCGATGCGTGCGTTCCCCGATATCACTCAACAGGGCGGCCACCGCCGGTAGCTGATCCGGGGTCACGTTCATTAGGAAATGGTTGGGGATGTCGTCGGGCAATTGCGCACGCCATTGGTCGATCAGGACGGTGCGCAGTAGCGCAAGCACCAGCAAGAGCATGATGGCGAGGCCAAAAATCAGAATTTGCGCAGTGCTCTCGCGACGCCTGCGTTGCAGACCGGCAAGGGCAAGGCGCAAGCCGCTGCCCGCCTGCATGCCAACCGCTCGACCGCCGCGCAGCAACACCAGGGCCAAACCACCAAAAACAAGCGTCACCGCCAAGATGCCGCCCAGCGTCCAAAGGGTTAGCAACAAACTCTCGCTATACCAAATCAATAACAGCAGCCCGCCAGCACCGGCCGCCCCATAACTGGCCCACTGGGACAGGGGCACCGCGCCGAAATCGCGCCTTATCACCCTTAGCGGCGAAATACTCTTGAGGTGCAAAAGGGGTGGCATGGCAAACGCCAACGCACAGATCAAGCCCGTGGCAGAGCCCAGCAAAAATGGCCGAAAGCTCGGCATGGGCAGCGAAACGGGCAAGAGCGCATCCAGCACACGGATGATTAACAGATGCAACCCGACCCCCAACCCCAGGCCGAGGACCACACTAATGGCACCCACCAACCCCAAAATACCGAGATAGACATTCAAGATCTGCGCGGGCGTTGCACCTAAGGTCTTGAATATGCCGACGTGATCGTAGTGGCGACGCGCATAACGGTGGGCGGAGAGGGCGACCGCGACCCCCGCGAGCAGCACACCGAGCAGCCCGCCGAGCAACAAATAGCTCTCGGCACGGTCCAATGCGCCCCCAATGCGCGGGCTGTTTTCGCGGACATCCACCCAGCGAAAATTGGCTTCGACCGCGAGTTCTTCGCGCAGGGCTTCAAGGTCTGCGTCCGGCCCGCGCAGCAGCAGTCGATAGCGGATGCGGCTGCCGGGCTGGACAACTTCGGTGGCCGGGACATCAGCGATATTCATAAGCAGACGGGGGCCGAGATCGAAGAAGCTACCGCCCCGGTCCGGTTCCCTTATCAGCACCCGCCCCACCCGCAGCCGGGCGACGCCCACCTCCACCGTATCGCCAAGGGCCAGATGCAGTGCCGGAAACAGGCGCGAATCCAACCAAACTTCGCCCGGTGGCGGGACCTGCTCGGTGACGCTGCCCGGTGCAAAGGGTTCGGTGCCTGTAATCAGGGCACCGCGCAGCGGATAGCCATTGCTTACCGCCTTGACGCTGACCAATTGACTGCGTTCGCCGTCGCCAAAAACCATGGACGGGAAGGACATCAGATCTGCAACATCAAGCCCGCGCTCAAGGGCGCGCGCGCGCAGCGGCGCCGGTATCGGCCGCGACCCGCCAATATAGCGGTCGGCCGCCAAAAAACTCGCCGATTCGAGGCGTAGCGCCTGATGCAGCCGATCAACAAACAGGCTGATCGCGGTAACCGTGCCCACCGCCACCAGTAGCGCCACCAACAACAGCCCCAGTTCGCCCGAGTGCCAATCGCGCCAAGCCAGGCGGGAAACGATACTAGCGCGCATGGGTCACCCGCTTCATCGCAGGCTGTTCGATACGACGATTTTGCCCGCATCCAATTCAAGGATGCGCCCGCAGCGCTCGGCGAGCCGCTCGTCGTGGGTGACGAGCACCAGGGTGGTGGTGAATTCCTTGTTCAATTGAAACAGCAAGTCGATGATGCGAGCACCGGTGCGGGTATCGAGATTGCCGGTCGGCTCATCGGCAAAAAGCACCGTTGGGCGTGCTGCGAACGCCCGGGCAATGGCCACCCGCTGTTGCTCCCCGCCCGACAGTTGCCGCGGATAGTGCGTGGCGCGATTGCCCAAGCCGACCCGATCAAGCAATTCGCGGGCCTGAATTTGGGCACCGGCCTCGCCCCGCAATTCCGCCGGCAGCATGACGTTTTCCAGCGCCGTTAGGCTGGCCAGCAGCCGAAACGTTTGAAACACAAAGCCGACATGCGCACCGCGCACCCGGGCACGTTGCTCCTCGTCCATGTCGGTGAGTTCGTGTTCCGCCAAATGCACCTGCCCGGCGCTCGGCAGATCCAGCCCGGCAAGAATGCCGAGCAACGTGGTCTTGCCGGAACCGGAGGCACCAACCACGGCAAGGCTCTCACCCACATTGATTTCCAAATCAATGCCGGACAGGATAGTTAACTGGCCTTCCAAGGTGGGAACCGTTTTGACAATGCCCGTCGCGCGGACAACAGTGCGAGCCATGCAACCGCTTCTCAAGTTGTGGGTTTTGGTGGCCGTTTTGCTATCTCTGGGCGCGGGTCGCCCGGCAGTCGATGGGCACACGACCGTGCTGGTGCTCGGCGACAGTATCAGCGCGGCCCAAGGGATTCAACGTGAACAAGGCTGGGTGCATTTATTGCGGTCCCGCCTGGACGAGATGCAGGCCGGCTATCGGGTAGTGAACGCCAGCATCTCCGGCGATACCACCGATGGCGGCTTGGCGAGGCTCCCGGAGGCATTGGCCACCCACAACCCGGCACTGGTCGTTATCGAACTCGGCGGCAATGACGGCCTACGCGGCTATCCCATCGCGAACATTCGCAAAAACATCGAGAAACTGGTGCAACTCGCCGGTGCCGGGGGCCGTGCGGTGCTGCTCGTCGGAATGCAGATTCCGCCCAACTATGGGTACCGTTACACCCGGGCTTTCCAGGCTCTGTTTGAAGAAGTCGCCGAGGATTTGGAAATCGCCGTTGTGCCATCCTTTCTACAGGATGTCGGCACAAGCCCGGAGCTTATGCAAGACGATGGCGTTCATCCAAACGCCGCGGCGCAGCCCATATTGCTTGATACGCTGTGGCCACAGATCAGCACACTGCTGGCAAAGGTGGCACGGGGCCAGTAGCAACGCGCCGGACGCGCCCTGAATCGCGGGGGCGCGGGCTCCCGGTGCCCCGTCCCGCAAATCAGTGTGATCATCCCGTGGCCGTTCTAGCCGCCGATGTGTCGCGTACCCCTGGCCTCGGCGAGTTCAACCTGTTTTTGCCGCATTTCCAAGCTGGCGCGTCGGGCGTCGGTTTGGCCGTCGAAACAGTGCGGACAATGCACACCCCGCCGATACCGGGGCGAGGTTAGAGCCTCGGCGGAAAGCGGCGTTCGGCAGGCGAAACATTGCTGATAGTTGCCTTGGTCGAGTTGCGCGGTGACGGTGACGCGCTGATCGAAAACGAAACAGTCGCCGTGCCAGCGGTTCTCGCCCGCGGGCACTGTTTCCAGATAGCGCAATATGCCGCCGTCGAGTTGTAAAACCTGTGCAAAGCCCTCTTGCAACAACCAGGCGGCGGCTTTCTCGCAGCGGATGCCACCGGTGCAGTACATGGCCACCTTGGGCTGACTCCTCGGGTCGAGGTGTAGGCGCGCAAATGCGGGGAAGTTGCGGAAGTTTTCGATGTTCGGATCCATAGCGCCCGGAAAGGCGCCAATGCCGACCTCGTAGCGGTTGCGGACATCGACCAACGTAACATCGGGGTCGTCCAGCAGTTCGTTCCAGCGCCGGGCGTCGACGGGCTCGCCGGTGCGGGTTTCGGCATCGACACCGGGTTGACCAAAGGTAACGATTTCCGATTTGACGCGCACCTTCAGCCGGTGGAACACCGCATTGCCAACCGCCGCATGGGAATACTTCACCGGCAAACCGGCAAATCGCTCGTCCGCATCAAGGGCGGCAACGAATGCTTCAAGCACCGGCCTTGAACCGCAAAGGGTTGCGTTGATGCCCTCTTCCGCCAGCAGCACAGTGCCCCGCAACCGACCGGTCTCCGCCAATCCGGCTATCCAGCCCCGCAACGCCGCAAGCGCATCAAGGCGAACAAAACGGTAAAAACTTGCAACCGCAAAACCGCCGACTCGAGATTTTGCATGCTCCGGGCCTTGCGCCACCGGCGCGCCCGCCTTGTGCTGAATCACCATGGCCGGGGTGTTTTAACTCGCCATCGCCGCCTATGCGGCTGAGGACTCGCCGCCAAGGCATGGTGGCGAGAGCGGCGCATCGCCAAAGCGCTGCCGCCACTCCTCACCGGTGTAGGCATGGATCGCCAATGCGTGGATGTCGTGCGCAAGTTCCTCCGCCAGAATGGCGTTAACCCGCCGATGGCGGCTTAACAAGCGCTGGCCAGCGAAGGCATCCGTCACCAACACCACCTTGAAGTGCGATTCCGACCCCGGCGGCACATTGTGATTGCCACTTTCGTTGACAACCTCAAGATGGTCGGGATGCAACGCCTCGGCAAGTTTGCGTTCCATACGGTTTGCAACGGACATGGCGGTGGCGGACGCCGGGGCCCGGGCATCAGTCCCGTTTTGCGTTGAATTGCGCGAACTGCTCAGCGGAAGCCTCATGCTGATACTTGGCTTTCCATTGCGAATAGGGCATACCGTAGACGAGTTCACGCGCTTCGTCCAAGTGCATCTCGATGCCCTGTTCCTCGGCGGCAGCCCGGTACCACTTGGAAAGGCAGTTGCGACAAAAACCCGCCAGGTTCATGAGCTCGATATTCTGCACGTCCTTGCGCGCATCAAGATGTTCAATCAGCCGCCGAAAAACGGCCGCTTCCAAGTTAATGTTTCGTTCGGTCATGGCGTTTTCCCGATCAGTTGGTCAGTCGTTGCAAGCCATCAAAGCGGCTTATCGCGCAGAAACACCCAGTCGTCACCGCGCGATTGTTCCTTGGAAAATCGGTAGCCGTGCCAGTCGAAGGCTTGCAGCGCTTTCAATGTTGCCACACGATGCTTGACGATGTAGCTGGTCATAAGGCCACGCGCTTTCTTAGCGAAGAACGACACGAACTTGTAACGGCCGTTCTTGAGGTCTCGGAAAGTGGGCGTGATGATGCGGGCGTCAATGCGCGCGGCGTCGAGCACGCCGAAGTATTCGTTGGAAGCGAGGTTGACGAGCAGCGGCTGTTGCTGCGCCGCGATGGCCGCGTTCAGGGCATCGGTGACCTTGTCGCCCCAGAATTCGTAGAGGTTTGAACCGCGCCCGGTGCGCAGCTTCGTGCCCATCTCCAAACGATAGGGTTGCATGAGGTCGAGCGGCTTCAATAAGCCGTACAGACCAGACAGGATGCGCACATGCTTCTGCGCCCAGCTAAAGTCCCGCTCCGTGTAGCCGTAGGCGTCGAGCCCAAGATAAACATCGCCTTTGAAGGCGAGGATAGCCTGGCGGGCGTTCTGGCGCGTAAACGGTGGTCGCCAGGTTGCGTAGCGGTCGGCGTTGAGTTCGGCCAGTTGGCTGCTGATGCCCATGAGGTCGGCGATATCGGGCGGCGCGAGTTGGCGCAATGTGTCGATGAGTTCGCCCGACTCCGCCAGAAAGGCGGGTTCGGTGTGTTTGCGGGTGGGAACCGGGCTCTTGTAGTCCAGGGTCTTGGCGGGAGAGATGATGGCCAGCATGGCGTTCTCGCGGGCTGTTGCAAGCGAGCGGTGATTGTACCGCGCAACGCTTCTTTCTTCCCGCTTTCTTCCCGCTTCCCGCGAACCTGTTGCCGATCTGATGGTTGGCGGTGAATTTCCCCGTTGCCGATAGCGCATGGAAACCGGCTTGTGGTCGTCGCACAATGCAAACCGCGCGCGACCCGTCAGCCCGATTGATGCGTGAGCGACCTATGGCGGCCGCTTGGCGGAGCCTGCGGACAGGCGTTTGATGATGCAAAAAACAAAGGCGCCCGCAACCGAGACCGCCGTCAACATAAGCACGAACAGGATACTCGCACCAAAAAAGCCGACGAGTTCACCCATTTGCACATCGTATTCAACAGTCAGCCAATAAATGGCGGCAGCCACGGCCACTGTGCCAAGCAGCAGGGTGCGGGTCAGCCTACGATGGTCAAGGCCCCTGTGCCTACCGCCAACCGCCAGCCGCCGGCTGACCGCATCGGCTTGGCGCAATTTGTCTTCCCGCTCTTCCATCTCCATCTCATCCCGACTAAGGGCAACTCGACAATACGCCCTGAGCGTGCCTATAGGCCAGGCGCCTGCATCGCCGGGTGCCGCAGTAAAGTTGGTAAGATAGGCTGGCTAAACCAGTGAGCAGCTGCATGTTTTCTAGATTTTCCCACCCTTCGTCGCGGTGCCGCCACGGCCTATTGTGTCGGTTGGCGTTCGGCATCGCGCTGATCTTGATCGTCGCCGGCCCGGTAGCGGCCCGAGATCTGGCGCTTGGCCGCACTCAGGACGGCCTCGGTTCTTTCGAACCGCTGGAACTCAGCCCGCTGAGCGTACATCCGCGCACCAGCCTCACCATCGTTGAGCAATTGCGCCACAACCATTATTTGCAGAAAGACCTCGACGATGCCATATCCAGCCAGATTTTTGATAAGTACCTTGAACTGCTCGACGGTACGCGGGTCTTTTTTCTCGCCGAGGACATCGCCGAGCTTGAGAAGTATCGATATGCCCTTGACGACGCCCTCAAGCGCGGCGACCTGAAGCCCGCCTTCGAGATTTTCAACCGCTATCAGGTGCGGCTTTTGGAACGCTTCAACTATCTCATCGGCATTCTTGAGACGGGCGTTGAAAACTTCGACTTCACCGAAGATGACTGGATCGAAACCGACCACGAAAACGCCGCTTGGCCCGCCCACCGGGAAGAGGCGAATATCCTGTGGCGCAAACGCCTGAAGGCGGCCGTGCTCAATATGAAACTGAACGGCCGGGAGTTGCCGGAAATTCAGGAATTGCTTACCAAGCGCTACCGAAACCGCCTGAAGCAAACCCAACAGACGAAGAGCGAAGACGCCTTTCAGGTGTACGTCAATGCCTTCGCCACCAGCTACGACCCGCACACCCAATATTTTTCCCCGCGCACCTCGCAGAATTTCAACATCAACATGTCTTTGTCGCTCGAAGGCATAGGCGCGGTACTGCGCAGCGAGGACGAATACACATCCATTGTGCGTCTCGTAACGGCGGGCCCCGCCGACCGATCCGGGCAGTTGCAACCCGGCGACCGCATCGTCAGTGTCGCCCAGGGCGAGCACGGCCCGTTGATCGACGTGGTGGGTTGGCGGCTCGGCGACGTGGTGGAACTCATCCGCGGCCCCAAGGGCTCCACCGTGCGGCTCGAAATCATGCCGGACAATGCGCACGACAAGGGCACCAGCGTCGTCCAAATCGTGCGCAACACCGTCAAACTCGAAGATCAGGCCGCGCAAAAGAAGTTGCTGACCCGCAACCGGGGTGGACGCGACTACCGGGTGGGTATCGTCGAGATTCCTACTTTCTATGTCGATTTCAACGCCGTTCAGGAAGGCAAAACGAACTACAAGAGCACTACCCGCGATGTCGGCCTGCTCATCGAGGAACTCAAGGCAGAGGATATTGACGCCCTGGTTGTGGACTTGCGCAACAACGGCGGCGGCTCCCTGCAAGAGGCGGATTCGCTAACCGGGTTGTTCATCGATTCCGGCCCGACCGTACAGGTAAAGTCGGCCAAGCATCGTACCAACGTCCTTCTGGACAACGACGACAATGCGGTTTGGGACGGCCCTCTGGCGGTGATGGTCAACCGCCTTTCCGCCTCCGCCTCGGAGATATTCGCCGGTGCCGTTCAGGATTACGGGCGTGGCATCGTCATTGGCAGCCAAACCTTCGGCAAGGGTACGGTGCAAACCCTGATTCCGCTTAATCGCGGCCAACTCAAGGTGACCGCCGCGAAGTTCTACCGGGTATCCGGGCAAAGCACCCAACACCAAGGGGTTATCCCGGACATTGAGTTCCCGGAAATCTTCGACATTCACCGTATCGGCGAAAGCAGCTTGGACGATGCCCTGCCCTGGGATGTCATCAAACCCGCCCTCGACCCCATCGATAACGCCATTCAACCGCTGCTCGGGGATTTACGCGCCCGCCACAGCAAACGGGTTGCCGAGAATCCGGAATTCACCTATTTGAGGGCATTGGCCGCGAAGGGCCGCGAACAAGCCGAGCGCACGCGGCTATCGTTGAACGAAGCCGCTCGGCGCGCGGAAAACGACGCCAACGACCAATGGCGGCTAGAGCTCGAAAACAGGCTGCGCAAGGCCAAGGGCGAACCGCAATTGGCCAGCCTGGATGATCTCGACGAGTTCGACTCCAACGAGGAAACACCGCCCGACGACGATGCGATGCTGGTCGAGGCCAGCGAGATTCTCCTGGACTTCATCGGCCTTGAACGCCAGATTGCCATGGTCGAGCGCGGTGCCGGCATGGCCGTCCAATAACTTTCATCTCCATCTCTCCAACTGCATTAGGGTCCGCCAGCACAAACAGAGCCCCCGGGAAAGAGCGGGCCTGCGGGGTTTCCCTTACCGCGCCGTTCAGCTCGCTCCGTACCCCCTCGCATAAGCAGGAAGCGGGCGCCCAGCGCGGCAAGGGAAACCCCGCAGGCCCGCTCGCTGCCAATTAGCGTACTTATCTCCGCCGCCACAGAGTCGCTGCAATACACGGGCTAAGAAGCACAACTTGCCCGGCTTTAACGACGTAGCTGCACAAACCTCAACCGGCCGGCAACCGGAACTCCCGCGAGCGGGTGTTGATGGTCTCAAGCAGGGCGGCCACAAACTGATCCAAGCCCAACGCATGCTGCTCGCGGTGCCCGTGGCGGCGCAACATGACTGTGCGCTGCACCTGTTCGCGCTCACCGACGACGACGAGATTGGGGATCTTCAGCGTGGTTGCCTGGCGAATCTTTTTTGATACCGTCTCGCTTGATGGCGCCAATTCCGCCCGGATAAAGCGCTGCCGCAGACAGTCCACAACCTCTTGGCCGTAGCCATCAAATTTTTCCGAAACGGCGATGACCTGCGCCTGCACCGGTGCCAGCCAAGTTGGGAACGCGCCGGCGTAGTGCTCCAAAAGAAACGCCACGAGCCGCTCGTGGGTACTGAGCGGGGCACGATGGATGCAATACGGCATGTGCTCGCCACCATCGGCACCGGTATAGCGCAACCCGAGCGAGGCGGGCTGCGAGAAATCGAGTTGCACCGTTGAAAGGGACTCTTCACGGCCGGTAACGGTGACCAATTGGATATCGACTTTGGGGCCGTAGAAAGCCGCCTCGCCCTTGCCGTCCACATGGTCAACGCCCATCTCCTCGAGCACTTCCCGCAGGATCCGTTCCGAGTGCTGCCAAGCCTCGGGGTTATCGACATACTTCTGCCGCCCTTTCGGGTCCTCCGGGTCGCGTAAAGAAAGGCGCACCACATAGTCCCGCAGGCCAAGAATCCCATAAGCCTCGCGATACATGGCCATAACCGCCATGAACTCGGGCTTGATCTGCTCCGGCGTGCAATAGATGTGGGCGTCGTTCATACACATACCCCGCACCCGTAACAACCCGGAGACCGCCCCGGATTCCTCCCAACGATAAACTTGCCCGTATTCCGCCAAGCGCAGCGGCAGGTCGCGGTAGCTGCGCGGCCGGGCGGCATAGACCTTGTGGTGATGCGGGCAGTTCATGGGACGCAGACGATAGGCCTCGCGGGTACCCTCCCCGTCTTCGCCGGTCTCTGGAACCTGCATGGGCGGATACATGTCGTCGGCGTAGTACGGCAGGTGCCCCGTCTTGTGATAAAGGCTTTCGCGCGCCAAATGGGGTGTTGCCACTCGTTGATAGCCAGCGCGGAATTCAAGCTCTCTTGCCAGCTTTTCGAGTTCATCGCGAATAATGGTGCCATTGGGCAACCACAAGGGAAGCCCGCGGCCGATGTCGTCGTCGATGGTGTATATGCCGAGTACCCGCCCAAGTTTCTTATGGTCGCGGGCCTGAGCTTCCCGCCAACGGGTCACATGGGCGTCAAGTTCCTCCCGGTTCGCGAAAGCCCAAGCGTAGATGCGGGTCATCATGACGTTGTCCGAATCGCCGCGCCAATAGGCACCGGCCAAGCTGCGTAACTTGAACGCATCGCGGGGAATCTTGCCCGTGTCCTCAACATGCGGCCCCTCGCACATGTCCAAAAACGGCCCGTTACGATAGAAAGAGAGGCTGGCGAGACCATGCTTTTCGAGCAACTCGGCCCCGTACTCGCGCTTGTATGGCTCGCCCATCTCATCAATACGCGCGAGGGCCTCTTGCGCATCAAGGTCTTCCCGATAGAAGCGCTGCCGTTTTTTGAGGATTTTCTTCATGCGCCGCTCAAGTTCGGGAAAATCCTCTTCCGTGAGCGGCTCGCTGAGGATGAAGTCGTAGTAGAAGCCGTCCTTAATCGGCGGCCCGAAGCCGAGGGTGGAGCCCGGCCGCACCTCCAACACAGCCTGAGCCAGCACATGCGCTAAGCTGTGGCGAATCTTATAAATTTCCTCATCCGGCGCTTCACCGCCGCTGTGTTCCATTGGGTCCATCGAATAAATCCCACCCGTCCAAAATGAAAAAACCCCGGAGGCCGCTGCCTGCCGGGGTTTGCATACGCAGCGGCCCCGTCTCAGGCCGCCTTGCGATCACAGGCGCATGCGGCCCTCACCGGCGGTAGCCGTTGTCGTGAAAAAAGCTTGTCTTACCCTGTTCATGGCGCGCCATAATAGGGAAACGCTGGACGGCGGGCAACGGACTTCGCGGCCCGGTGGCGGCTTCCAAGGCGCAGGGGCGGCGCAGCGGCGAAAACTGAAATTGGGCCAGTACTCGTGGCCCGCCCGCGCTGGTCGGCCGCATCCATACAGTCATATACTCATCGGATGATTTTTCCGATTCCCATCCGAGCATGGGTCCATGCCTGAAGTCCCTAATCCGCACGCCCTGGCCGCCCTGCTTATAACCGCGGTCGCGCTGGCGTTGTTCAGCCGCGACCGGGCGCGCCTTGAGGTCACGAGCCTCGGCTTGCTTGCCGTCTTGGTCTTGGGATTTTCACTGTTTCCGTTTGAGGATTTGCAAGCCGCGGAACTCTTCTCCGGCTTTGGGCACGAGGCGCTCATCGCCGTTTGCGCACTGATGGTGCTGGGCCAGGGGCTGGTGCGGACGGGTGCGCTGGAGCCGGTCGGGCGCATACTGAGCCGCTTCTGGGGTAAACTTCCCTTTCTTTCCTTATTGGCCACACTGCTGGTGGGGGCGGTGCTGTCCGCCTTCATCAACAACACGCCAATCGTGGTATTGCTCTTGCCCATCCTCATCAGCGTTTGCGTGCGTACCGGCAGTTCGTCGAGCGGGGTGCTGATGCCCATGGGTTTCGCCACCCTGATCGGCGGTATGGGCACCACCATCGGCACCTCCACCAACCTACTTGTTGTCAGCGTCGCGGCAGATCTGGGTCTGCGTGAGTTCGGCATGTTCGATTTTGCCTACCCCGCGGCCATTGCTGGCGGTGTCGCCATCATCTACCTTTGGCTGATCGCCCCACGCCTGCTGCCCAATCGGGAAATTTCGCTGACCGATCCATCGCACCGGCTTTTTGAGGCGCGCATACATGTCAACGAGGATTCTGCAATCGTCGGCAAGACGCTCGCCGAAGCCATGGCGCTCACGGAAGGTGACATGCGGGTGCGGAGTATCCGTCGCGGCGACACCTTCATCGTGCCGCTACCGGACGTGACCCTAAGATCCGGCGATCAGCTGCGCGTCATCGACACGCCCAAACAATTGAAATCCTATGAAGAACGGCTGAAAGCCAGGTTGCGTGGCCCTAGCCAGTCGCAAAATGAAGAGCAACCGTTTCTGGCGGATAGCCAGATGTTGGCGGAAATCGCGGTGGTTTACGGCTCGCCGCTCGACCGGGCCAACCTGCGCTTCGCACGGTTCATCGACCGCTTTCAACTGATTCCCCTAGCGCTGCACCGGGCGGGGCGCGATATCTGGCGTGCCCAGCGCGACATTGAGGATGTCAACCTGCAACCGGGCGATGTTCTGCTGGTACAGGGCGACGAAGCACAGATTACCGCCGCCAAACGCAGCACCGAGTTCCTGGTTCTCGATGCCAGTATCGATATTCCCAGCACCCACAAGGCACCGCTGGCATTGGGGATTGTGGCGCTGGTTGTGACGCTGGCGGCACTCGGCATAGCGCCCATCTCGATCAGCGCCGTGGCGGGCGTGGTGACCATGCTGCTGACCCGCTGTCTCAACGTGGCCGAAGCCATGCGGGCGATCAACCCCTCCGTATTTTTTGTGGTTGTCGCGAGCTTGGCGCTCGGGCGAACGCTAACGGAAACCGGCGCGACCCTTTACATAACGGAGTGGTTTCTGTTCCTACTCGATGGCGCGAGCGCGGCCATGATGCTCGGCGGCTTGATGCTGTTACTTGCCATCTTGACCAACATCGTTTCCAACAACGCCGCCGCGGTCATCGGCACGCCCATTGCCCTGGGCATCGCGCAACAGTTGCATTTGCCGCCCGAGCCCTTTGTTCTGGCGGTGCTGTTCGGCGCCAACATGAGCTATGCAACGCCAATGGCTTATCAGACCAACCTGCTGGTGATGAGCGCGGGCAACTATCGCTTTGCGGAATTTGTGAAGGTGGGTGTGCCGTTGATCCTGTTGATGCTGGTTACGCTTACCTGGGCGCTGGCGCGGTTGTATCTTTGAGGCGCAAACCGCCAAGCTGAGGCGACAAGCCGAGTCACGGGGGTAGATGACACCGCATTGAGCGGGCTGGCTTTAAGCCGCCGCCGGGACGTTCCATGCCCATTTGGTTCGATGGCTTTACCGATGCGACGTTCCGGCGCGCCGCCCGAATAAGCCATGAAGACTATGGATTCGACTACCCGCCAGATTTGTAGACCCTGATTGGGCGATTGGTCACAACGGTGTTTGTGCAAGCGAAAAACGGGCTTATCATATCTACCCGGCACACAGATAATCACAATGGTTTGAACCGACACCCCGGCCCGATGTCACTCTCGAAATTATTCCAGCGTTTTTTATTCGAGCACCGCGACCTGGTGATCGCCGGCTTCGCCGTGCCGGCCAGTTTCATTTGGCGGCTGGCCGAGGGCCTTGGCAACTGGGCTTACCGCACTTTCAGAAACACCAATGCCAAGCACGACGATGCCGTGAGGGCCATCTCGGCCCAAGTGCGGGAAGGCTACCGAAGCGGCAAGCGCATGTGTACCGCGCGCAAACCGTGGCAATCGATGTCCGTGCGCAGCGCCGATTTCAAGCAGGACATGCACCAGGTCACCATCGACTTGCGAAATGTGCTTGATGTTGACGAGCAGCGTCGCATCGTGCGCGCCGAGCCGCTGGTGACCATGGGCGATATCACCCGCTTTCTGGTGCCGCGGGGCTTTGCGCTCGCCGTCCAGGCCGAGATGGACGACCTTACTTTGGGCGGGCTTTGCATGGGGGTCGGCGTCGAAACCAGCAGCCATCGCTACGGCTTTCTGTCCGAAACGGTGGAGGCGTACGAGTTGGTCACCGCCAGCGGCGAGCTTGTGCGCGCCACGCGCGAGCAAAACGCCGAGCTGTTCCATGCGCTGCCCTGGTCGCACGGCACCTTGGGCTTTCTGGTGGTGGTCGAGCTGCGCATTGTGCCGGTGCGCGCGCATGTCAAGCTCGACTACGAACCCTTCCACTCTCTGGATACCTTCTGCGCGCGCCTTGCCGAGCTGACCGCCGACGCCAACGCCCCCCGTTTCATCGAAGGCTTGGTGTTCTCCGAAAGCCAGGCGGTCATCCTCACCGGCGACTTCGCCGCGCGGCCGCGCGGCGCGCGCCTGAACCGCATTAACGATTATTTCAAGCCGTGGTTCCACAGCCACGCCGCAACCAGCCTGGAACGCGGGGCTTTCAGCGAATATATCCCGGCGCGCCATTATTTCCATCGCCATACGCCGTCGGTTTTCTTCCAACTCAAGGACCTCATCCGCTTTGCCAACAATCCCTGGTACCGCTACCTTTGGGCCTGGATGGGGGCGCCGAAGGTCTCCTTGATGAAGTTCAGCCAGAACCGGGAGGTGCGGCGCCAGGCTTTCGAGAACCATGTCGCCCAGGATCTGCTGGTGCCGCTTGAGAATCTGGGCGAATCCATATCCCTTGGCGCCGAGTTGTTCGGCATCTACCCGCTTTGGGTCTGTCCGGCGCGCTTGTTCAACCACGGCGACAAGGAAGGCTTTCTGCGCAACCCGGCGGGCGACGTTGCCAGCCGGATGTTCGTTGATCTTGGCATTTACGGCATCCCGGCCGGCGTCAGCGGCGGCGGCTACGATCAGATCACCGCAATGCGCCGCTTGGAGAAATTCGTGCGCGACTGCGGCGGTTACCAGATGCTGTATGCCGATATCTGCATGACCCGCGATGAATTTGAGCAGATGTTCGAGCATCGACTCTACCGCGCCATGCGTCGCGAGTATCTGGCCGAGAATGCCTTCCCGGAGGTCTATGACAAGGTGATGCCGGAGAGTTGGATCAACGAAGAGATCCTTCAACGGGCTGATGCCCGCTCCACCAAATGATTCAATACATACTGCAAAATCCCACCACACTTGAAGTAGGCAACTTCGTTTTCCGTATCCAGGCGGCTGAGTACGGTTAGGGTTCGTTCACCCTTAGCGCCCTTTACCGTCAGTTCGAGTGCCTGGCCGGGCACCAGCTCGGTAACGCCGACGGGCAGGCGGATATCGACGCTCTCGTCGCCCTTAAGGTTGAGAGACTTGCGGCTGTCGCCCTCTTTGAACACCAACGGCAATACGCCCATACCGATGAGATTCGAGCGGTGGATGCGTTCGAAACTCTCCGCGACCACCGCCTTGACACCGAGCAACCGCGTTCCCTTGGCCGCCCAGTCGCGGCTTGAGCCCGTGCCGTATTCCTTGCCGGCGAAGACGACGAGCGGCGTGCCTTCGCCCTGATAGCGTATCGCCGCATCATAGATGGAGAGTTGATCGCCGGTCGGTATGTGTCTGGTGTAGCCGCCTTCCGTGCCGGGCACCATCTCGTTGCGAATGCGGATGTTGGCGAAGGTGCCGCGCATCATCACCTCGTGATTACCGCGTCGCGAGCCGTAGGAGTTGAAGTCGGCAACGTTGACGCCGTGCTGTTGCAGATAGTGGCCGGCGGGGCTATCGGGTTGAATGGCACCGGCCGGTGAAATGTGGTCGGTGGTCACCGAATCGCCCAGGAGCGCCAAAACGCGCGCGCCCGTCACTTCGAGCGATTGCTCCAAATCGCCGCCGACCGAAAAGAAGGGCGGCTGTTTGATGTAGGTGGAATTCTGCCAGCCGTAGGTACCGGATTGTTCGACCGCAATGGCGCGCCAAGCGTCCGGACCGGTGAACAGATCCTCATACTGGCTGCCGAACATTTCCGCGGAAACCTGGGCCACGGCCTCGGCAATCTCGGCATTGCTCGGCCAAATGTCGCGAAGGTAGACCGGCTCGCCTTCGGCATCTTGCCCGATCGGCTCGCTGGCCAGATTGATGCGCACGGTTCCGGCAATCGCATAGGCGACCACCAGCGGCGGCGAGGCCAGCCAGTTGGTGCGTACCTCCTGATGGACGCGGCCCTCAAAGTTGCGGTTGCCGGAGAGTACAGAGGCGACCACCAGATCCCCTTGCGTGATCGCCGCCGAGATTTGCTCCGGTAAGGGCCCGGAATTGCCAATACAGGTGGTGCAGCCGTAACCCACCAAGTTGAAACCGAGACCGTCGAGAGCCTTTTGCAGTCCCGCCTTTTTCAGGTATTCCGTAACGACCTTCGACCCCGGCGCCAGCGATGTTTTCACCCAGGGCTTGACGCTCAAGCCCCGCTCGATGGCCTTTCTGGCAACCAAGCCGGCACCCAACATAACCGCGGGATTCGATGTGTTGGTGCAGGAGGTGATTGCGGCTATCACCACCGCGCCGTGGCCGATCGCATAATCCGTTCCCGGCACCCCGATCGGAGGGTCGGTCGGCGCGCGTCCCTGCAACTCAAGGGCCTGATCGAATGCCGTGGCCATGGCTGTCATCGCCACGCGATCCTGGGGTCGTTTGGGGCCCGCAAGGTTGGGTTCAATAGAACCGAGATCAAGTTCCAGGACATCGGTATAAGTGGCCTCGATATCGCTGCGCCAAAGCCCCTGCGCCTTCGCATAAGCCTCCACCAAAGCCAGGGTTTGGGCGGGCCGGTTGGTCAAACGCAGATAGTTGATGGTTTCTTGATCGATGGGAAAGAACCCGCAGGTCGCGCCGTATTCCGGTGCCATGTTGGCGATGGTGGCACGGTCGGCCAGGGGCAATTGATCGAGACCCGCACCGAAGAATTCGACAAACTTGCCGACCACGCCGCGGGCGCGCAGCATCTCCACGACGCGCAGCACCAAATCGGTTGCCGTAATGCCTTCGGCAAGCCGTCCGGTTAGCCGGAAGCCAATCACTTCGGGAACCAGCATGGAAATGGGCTGGCCCAGCATGGCCGCTTCCGCTTCAATGCCGCCGACCCCCCAGCCTAGAACCCCCACGCCATTAATCATGGTGGTGTGGCTGTCGGTACCAACCAGCGTATCGGGATAGGCGACCGGCTGGCCATGGGTCTGCCCCGTCCAGACCACCTGTGCCAGGTACTCCAAATTCACCTGATGACAGATGCCCGTACCCGGCGGCACCACACGGAAATTATCAAAGGCGGTTTGCCCCCAGCGCAGGAATCGGTAGCGCTCCTCATTGCGGGCCATTTCGAGTTCCACGTTTTCCGCGAAAGCCTGGCCGTTACCGAACCGGTCGACCATGACGGAGTGGTCGATAACCAAATCGACGGGGGAGAGTGGGTTAACAATAGCGGGATCGAGCCCCGCCGCGAGCACCGCGCTGCGCATCGCGGCCAAATCGGCGACGGCGGGCACGCCGGTAAAGTCCTGCATGAGCACCCGTGCCGGGCGATAGGCAATCTCAGCCCCGGAACGGGGATTGGCCGACCAATTGGCCAAGGCATGGATGTCTGCTCGCTTGACCGAATGGCCGTCTTCGCAGCGCAGCAGATTCTCCAAAAGAATCTTCAGCGTCATGGGTAGCCGGGCGATGTCGCCAGCGCCCGCGGCGGCCGCCTCGGGCAGGCTGTAATAGTCGTAGGCGGTGCCCTTGAGGGCGAGTGTGCGCTTGCATTGAAAGCTGTCTAAGCTCATGAATCCTCTCTGTTCTCCTATGGGCCGGGCCTAATCATGGACGGCTCCGGCAAAACGAAATTTTGCATCCCGGCAACCTCTGCCTGTATAAGTCACGGTGCCAAAGCCGTTCTCATCCGCCCCGTCGGCCGCTTGATTGCGTTGCATATGGCTCGATATTCGCCTCAATCGACCGCCCAAAGGGCCGGCGTCAGCGAATTTTCGCTTTCGCGACTTCCCAGGGCGCAGGCTCCTAGCAGGAGTTAACATTCCTTGGTGATGCGGTAAACGCTTTCCGTAACGGAGCGGAGTCCCGCATCCATGAAATGCGGGGGAATCAGCTCGGTTTCGAAGCAGGCCAAACGCCGAACCCGGCCGCGCTCGCCGTAGAGTTCTTGAACTTCTTGCTCGGAAACACTGAATGGCGGGCCGCTCACCCGGGATTGATCGTAATCCAAGGTGATCAGCAAGGTTTCGCCACCCTCGGGAATCACGCGCTGAATGTGATCCGCATAGATGGGACGGCGATCAGGAGGCAAGGCAATCAGAGCACCCCGATCATAGGTGCCCTGGGCCACCCCGATCTGGGGAGCACTGATTTCGAGATAGTCGCCACAGTAGATACGATAACCGCCACCGCTGAACCGCGGCAGGCCGTCCCGGTTTTCCGCCACCTCGAAGCGAATGCCGTTTTCCTCGAAAAAAGCACAGACCGCAGCCTCCGCAATCTCGACCCCATAAACCGGATGGCCGCTTGTGCGCAGCCAAACCATATCCAGGGATTTACCACAAAGCGGCACGAAGACCGGACAATCCTCCGGCAGTTTCAGCTTCGGCCAGTATTCCACGAGCAACGGGTTAACATCCGGCTGATGCCAGCCGGTGTTCCCGGTGCGCCAACGTTCCAGCCAAATGTCGGTTTCCAAGTCCTCTGCCCCGAATGAGCCGCGATACCCTATCCTACAGTAGAACAAGGTGTCTGCGCGGCCCGCCGATGCAAGGCACAAGCCACAATGCCCGGGAAAGAGCGGGCCCGTGGGGTTTCCCTTGCCGCGCCGTTCAGCTTGCTCCGCACCCCCTCGTACACCGGGAAGCGGGCACCCAGCGCGGCAAGGGAAACCCCACGGGCCCGCTCGCACTCGCTATTGACCGACCTGATACCTTAGTTCGCTCTACAAAGGCGCCTGGAGCGATCTATAGGCAGCTTGCAACAGTTTGAAACCGCGCACATCCCCCATCAGATTGCCTTCCATGCGATTCATCACATAGGAAACGCACAGCCGCGCATCCTGATCCACCACGACGGTCGAGCCGCCCCAGCCACCCCAATAAGCAATATTTTCGTTCGGACCCATCGGCAGCAACTCGGTGGTAATGGCGTAACCCATGCCGAACTTGATGGGTACACCCAACACCAAATCCTTGCCGAAGGTTTGCTCATCAAAGATGGCGCGGCAGCCGGCTTCCGACATCAGGCGTTTACCGGCAGCGACACCCAGATTGGCGGCCAAGCTTTGTATGGCGACCACCGAGCGGGCATTGCCGTGTCCGTTGGCCGCCGGCAGTTCCGCCTCCCGCCAAGCGGCGGTACGCGCCGCCGACGCCCTGATCGCGGGGCTCGCGAAGGTACGGGCACCGATGGAGTCGCGCGCCGAATGCGCACCCGGGGCCGCCGACGGGGGAATGAGTTCGGCAATTCTGTGGTGGTGTTCCGGCGGCGTGCCAATATGGAAGTCGGCCCCAAGCGGTTCCGCAAGTTCCCGTCGGAAGAAGGTGCCCAGTGTCTCGCCGGTGACGCGGCGCACCAATTCGCCAAGCAAATAACCCTGGGTAAGCGCGTGGTAGCCGCTGACCGTGCCCGGTTCCCACCAGGGCGCCTGACGGGCAAGTGCCGCCGTCACCCGTTGCAAATCGTAGGCGGCATCGCCAGCAATCACCTCGTCCATGCCGGAAAGTCCCGCGGAATGGCTCAGGCAGTGGCGCACCGCCACCTTATCCTTGCCGTTCGCCGCGAACTCCGGCCAGTAGGTTTGCACCGGTGCATAGAGATCAATCTCTCCCCGGTCGGCTAACAACAGGATGGTAAGCGCCGCCATGGTTTTGGTGGTGGAATAGACGTTGACGATGGTGTCTTCTTCCCAAGGCAGAGTTTGGGCGCGGTCGCGATAACCCCCCCACAGATCAACAACCCTTTCGCCTTCCACGGATACCGCCACCGATGCGCCCACATCGCCGCGTTCGGCAAAGTTCTCCGCAAAAGCGCTGCTCACAGCCTCGAAACCCGAAGCACAATAGCCGTGCATGTCCAGTGTCGTTCTCCTCCTCGGCGTGGGCTCGGCGTGGGCTCGCAAGGCGGCGTTGCGGCCCTTGGCAACGGGGAATTCAATGCCGCAAATCAACGCCCCCCTGCCGAGGGTCAGTTCGCCCCGGTCGGCACCTCGTTGAAAGGCATGCCCTTGTCAAGCCGCGGTTCTTGCGGCATGCCCAATACCCGCTCCGCAATAATATTGGCCATTATCTCATCGGTGCCGCCAGCGATGCGCATCCCCGGGATAGCCATGTAATTAGCGGGAAAAAGGCCTTCCGGTTGCGAATAATCCGCAGCCCAAACGGCACCGGACATTTCCATTAGGTCCATTGCGAACGACGCCATATCCTGCGCCATGGGCGCACTGACCAGCTTGCCGATGGAATTTTCCGGCCCCGGCGTCTCGCCACGGGAAAGTGCGCTGAGCGCACGATAACCCGTATATTTGAGGCCGGAGCGCCGACAATACCAATTCGCGATCTTGGCGCGCACCGCGGCATCCTCAATAGCCGGGCGGTCGTCGATGGTTACCGTTTGAGCCAGCTTCAGCAACGCCTGAAAATCGCCGCCGCCGCCACCGCCGGTGCCAATCGCCAAGCGTTCGTTCATCAGCGTCGTGATGGACACCTGCCAGCCCTGGCCCACGGCACCAAGCCGCTGCGCATCGGGAATACGCACATCGGTGAAATACACCTCGTTGAAGTTGGCATCGCCGGAAAGCTGCTTGATCGGTTTGATCTCGATGCCGGGCGAGTGCATGGAGAGGAAAAAGTAGGAAAGCCCCTTATGCTTAGGTGCTTTGGGGTCGGTGCGCACCACCAGGATGCCGTAGTCGGAATAGTGGGCGCCGGAGGTCCAAATCTTCTGGCCATTAATCACCCAGTCATCGCCATCGCGTTCCGCCTTGGTGCGCAGCGCCGCCAAATCGGAACCGCCCGCCGGTTCGCTGAAGAGTTGACACCAAATTTCCTCGCCGCTGGCAAGTTTCGGCAAAAAACGCCGTTTTTGTTCCTCGGTGGCCCAAGCCATCAGCGTCGGTGCGGCCATCCCTTGGCCAATGCTGAAAACGGCCCCCGGCAAGGCCCCGAATTTGGCTTCCTCCTGATTCCAGATTACCGACTCGATGGCGGAGGCGCCGCGGCCGCCGTACTCCTTCGGCCAGCGAATACAGGCCCAGCCGGCATCGAATTTGCGCTTTTGCCAGAGTTTGGCTTGAGCCATCGGGTCCAGGCCAGCAAAATCCGCGGCGGTGGGCGCATGGTCTTCCAGCCAGGCACGCGCCTCCTCCCGGAATGCGGCTTCCTGGGGGGTATCGTTAAAATCCATATCGTTCTCCTGCCCGTGGTTAGGCGACGTTACTCTGTTCGACCGCATTCACCAGTTTGTCCTGCCACTGGCCTTCACTACCGATATTCACCGAAAGGAGTTTGGCGCGCCGGTAAAAAAACTGACAATCGAACTCCCAGGTAAAGCCCATGCCGCCGTGCGTTTGGATGTTCTCCTTGGAAGCATAGTAGTAAGCCTGGGTAGCGGAAACTCTTGCCGTCGCCGCCGCCAGCGGCAGTTCCGCCGCGTCCGTATTGAGTGCCCAGGTACCGTAGTAACAGTTGGAGCGGGCCAGGGTGTTGTTGACGTAGGCGTCGGCCAGCTTGTGCTTGATGGCTTGATAGGAGGCGATCGGGCGTCCGAAGGCATAACGCCCCATGGCGTATTCCTTGGCCATATCCAAGGCGGCATCGGCACCGCCAACCTGCTCCCAAGCGAACAACACCGCGGCGCGGTCGAGTAGCTTGCCGGCTAATGCCCAACCGTTGCCGGGTGCGCCGAGTGGCTCAGCTATCGCATCGCTGAAACCGAGTTTTGCGTGGCCGCGCGAGAAGTCAAGCGTGCGCTGGGGGGTACGGGTAACGCCGGGCTGGTCGAGTTCAACCAAGTTGAGGCTCGCCCCGTCGCCGGAGTCGCTCGCCGCAACCACGACGGCGATCTGTGCGATGTCGCCGTCGGCAACGGCAACCTTGGTGCCATTGAGAACGCCGTTTTGGGCCTTGGCGCGCAGCCCGGCCACCGTGGTGCGTCCGGGCGCTTCCGCCAACGCAAAGGTACCGATTACTTCGCCGGTTACCAGTTTCGGCAGCCATTTTTCCTTTTGCTCGCGGCTGCCAGCCAAAAGCAGGGCTTCCGTGGCCAGGTAAACCGAGGATGAGAATGGCAAGGGCGCGAGCGAGCGCCCCAATTCTTCGGCAATCACCACCAATTCCAAATAGGAAAGCCCGAGACCACCGAATTCCTCCGGTATGACGGTGGCGGTCCACCCCATGTCCGCTACCTTGCGCCACAGTTCGGCATCATGTGTTCCATGATTCTCAAGCGCTTCCCGAACCTTGCCCATGGGGCAGTGTTCGGCGAGAAATCCGCGGGCTTGGTCGCGCAGCAGTGTTTGTTCTTCGGAAAACTCGAAATTCATCGTCGCCTCATCGGCTTAAAACAGCTAGCGGGCCATTCTCCACACTTTCAGCGGGAAAGGCGAGCCTCCCCCCATTTCGGTAGTGTCGCAGTTTGCATTTTTCGCCTGCGGGACGCCACGGTTGGCACAACCTCCAAATCCAAATCAATGCAAACTGATACAGGACCCCCACTTCACGGAGCCGGCTGTTACTTCGATCATGCCGTGCGCGATTGGAGCGTCCGCCGAGCTTGCGGATTGTAAAACCCACCGCGGCACCACCCGGTTGTGGAATTTGTTCCGGCAAAGGCCCACTATGCGGCATCAAACGCGCAACCAGTGGATCAACCGGATTTGTAATGCCCGTGAACTTCGCCGAATTCGGGTTTCTGCGCGTGGCGGCGGCCGCGCCGGAAATACGTTTGGCCGAGCCGCTGGCCAACGCCGAAGCCATTGTCACCCAGCTCGAAACGCTCGCTGCCCGGGGTGTGGCCGTCGCTGTTTTCCCCGAACTCTGCTTGACGGGCTACAGTTGTGAAGACTTGCTTGCGACCGGCAAGTTACTCAACGACACCCTGGCGGGCCTCACCCGGATCGCTCGGGCAAGGGCGGATACCGTGGCGGTGGTGGGCGCGCCCTGGGCAAGCCCGGATGGGCGGCTTTTCAACTGCGCCGTGGTGATCGCCAACGGTGCCATCGTCGGTATGGTGCCGAAGACGGCACTAGCGAACCACGGCGAATTCTATGAACGGCGCTGGTTCGCCTCCGGTGCCGGCGTCGATCTTGAGGTTGAGTCGGCGTTGGGCCATTTTCGCGTATGTCGCGAGCAACTTTTCGAGATCGGCCCGCACCGTTTCGGCATCGAGCTGTGCGAGGACCTCTGGGCACCCCAGCCACCCGGTGCCGCGCACTGTCTTGCCGGCGCGGAACTGATTGTGAACTTATCAGCAAGCAACGAGTTGGTTGCCAAGGCCGATTACCGGCGCGACCTGGTGCGCATGGCCAGCGGCCAGTGGCTGTGCGGCTACCTGTACGCCGGTGCCGGATTGACCGAATCGAGCAAAGACCTCGTCTTCGGCGGCCACCTGCTGGCGGCGGAGAACGGGCTGCTGGTTTGCGAAAGCGAGCGTTTTCGCCGCGGCGCCAGGGTGTTGACAGCCGAATTTGATTTGGACCGATTGGGCCGCGACCGGCTGCGTAACGGCACGTTCGCAAACGCGGCACGCGCCCATCGTTATTACCGGGTGCGGGCGGCCGCAACCGTCCCGGGGCTGACGCAACTTGAGCGCGTCTACAGCACCCGACCCTTTGTGCCGGCAGACGCGGCCGGGTTCGATGCGCGGGCGCGGGAGATCTTAAGTATCCAGGCAGCGGGGCTAAGCCGCAGGTTGCTCGCCACAACGGCGAATCAGCTGGTCATCGGCCTTTCCGGCGGCCTCGACTCCACCCTCGCCTGCCTCGTCTGCCTGGATTGCCTGCACAATCTGGGTTTGCCCAGAACGCATCTGCACGCGCTGTCGATGCCCGGCCCCGGAACAAGCGAGTATACCCGCACATCCGTGCGGCGGCTGGCGGCGACCGCCCAAATCAGCCTGCGCGAAATTCCCATTGATGCCGCCGTCACCCAACATCTCCAAGACCTCAAGCACAGTGCCGAGGACGATCTGGTTTTCGAGAACGCCCAGGCTCGGGAACGCACACAGGTGCTGTTCGACTACGCCAACAAAGTCGGCGGCATCGTCGTCGGCACCGGGGATTTATCGGAGTTGGCGCTTGGCTGGTGTACCTTCAACGCCGACCAGATGGCGGGCTATAACGTCAATGTCAGTGTTCCAAAAACGCTCGTTGCCCATCTCGTGGGCTGGTACGCCCGCCACCGCGCCGATACCGGGCTCGCCACCGTGCTTGAGCGGGTGCTGGAAACACCGATCTCCCCCGAATTGATCGCCCCGCGCGATGGGCGCATCAGCCAGGCAACCGAGGCGATCATCGGCCCCTACGAGTTGCACGACTTCTTCCTCTATCACTATGTGCGCGACGGGTTCGAACCCAGGAAAATTTTTGCGTTGGCGCGGCTGGCCTTTACCGATAGCTACGACGCGCCAATCATCAAACAATGGCTGAAAGTCTTTTTCCAACGTTTTTTCAGCCAACAATTCAAGCGCACGACGCTGCCGCCCGGCCCCAAGGTTGGCACCGTCAGCCTTTCCCCGCGCGGTGATTGGCGGATGCCGGACGAGGCATCGGCCGCGGCGCTGGTGGCGGAGCTTGATGAGGAAATCGGTAATGCGGATTAAGCGTTGGACCCATAAGGCAATCGGCCTCATCGCCGCCGCCTGGTCGATGGCCGCGGCGGCCTCCGATGTACCGCCCTGCGGGGATGAGGGAGTCTGGATTCAGATACTCGGGTCGGGCGGCCCCGAGCTGGATGATGGCCGGGGTGCGGCGAGCTATGTGGTTTGGTTGGACAACCGGGCCCGGCTACTGGTTGACACCGCACCCGGCGCATCGGTTGCATTCGACAAAATCGGCGCCCGCTTTGCCGACCTTGACGCCATTGCGCTAACGCACCTGCTGGCCGATCAAAGCGCGGCCTTGCCCGCATTCATCCAAGGCTCGCGGCTCCTGGCAAGGAACAGGCCGTTAACGGTGCTGGGGCCGGCCGGCGACGGGGTCTTCCCCGACACAAAAACCTTCGTGAATCGGCTGATTGGCCCGGAGGGTGCCTTTGCGCATCTGGCCGATGCCCTGTCCCGGAAACCCGATACCGGCTACCGGCTGCGGGTTTGGAACGTACCCGGCAAAGGACGCAAACGCTGGGTCGGATTCGGCTCGAACCATCTCAGCCTATCGGCTATTCCGGTACACCACGGCGAGGTTCCCACCCTCGCCTGGCGGGTGGAGATGGCGGAACGTTCGATTGTCTTCGCCAGCGGTTTCTCCAATCAAAAGGACGTAATCGCGAGCTTCGCCAAAGATGTGGATGCTCTGGTTGTGCCGCACGCCGTACCGGAAACGGCGCGGCCCAAGGCGCGGGAGCATTTCGCCACACCCAGCAAACTCGGTCGGGTAGCGGCCCGTGCGAACGCGCGCATGCTCATCCTGGGACACCGCACCAACCGCACCCGCGGGCGTGAAACACAGAGTGTTACGGCGATTGAGCAGGCTTATAAGGGGCCCGTTATCTTCGCCGACGACCTGGAATGCTGGGGCCTGTGACGGGCGCGTTGCACACCGGCACCTGCCGAGGGGAGAGGGGAGCCAACCTGAAGCGGGCGAAGCGGTTGGACGCCCGGGCGGTGATCTTTTGGGACCGATGGGGCCGAACTCCCGCCGACTGACCCCAGCGCACCGTCAACCCAAAAATAGGGGTTGTCAGCAAGCTCAGTTACCATGAAATCTCGGTATCAAACACTGAGATTTCATGGTAGATTTTCCACCCATGATTCCTCGAAACGAACATGTTGAGGCCATTCTTGGGCGGCTGAAGTCGTTCCCGGCCCTGGCCATTCTTGGGCCGCGCCAGATTGGCAAAACCACGTTGGCGCGGCAAGTGGCGCGGCAGGCCGCAAGTCCGGTGCATTGGCTTGACCTTGAGAATCCGGCGGATCTCAATCGGCTGATCGACGACCCGCTGCTGGTGCTCGATGAGCTGCGTGGCCTGGTGGTCATCGACGAAGTGCAGCGTCGGCCCGACCTGTTTCCCATCCTGCGCGTGCTGGCCGACCGCCATCCGCGGCCCGCGCGATTCCTGATTCTCGGCAGCGCGTCGCCGGACATGATCCGGCAGTCCTCCGAGTCCTTGGCAGGCCGTATCAACTACCATGAGTTGGGTGGCTTGGGGCTTAACGAGGTGGGCCATCATCGCATCAATCGCCGGTGGCTCCGGGGCGGCTTTCCCCGGGCTTGGCTGGCGCGTTCCAATGAGACCGCATCGCTGTGGGTCGAGAGCTTCGTGCGAACCTTCCTGGAGCGTGACCTGCCGGAGCTCGGCCTGCGGGTGCCGAGCGCCGCGTTGCGGCGCTTTTGGACCATGCTCGCGCACTGGCATGGGCAGGTTTGGAAAGCTTCTGAGTTTGCCCGCTCCTTTGGCGTGGCCGACACGACCGTGCGGCGCTATCTGGACATTTTGACCGGCGCCTTGGTGGTGCGACAGCTGCAACCTTGGCACGAGAACATCGCCAAGCGACAAGTGAAGTCCCCGAAGCTCTACTTGCGCGACTCCGGCGTGCTTCACGCATTGCTGGGCATCGGCGACCTGCACACGCTCAACGTCCACCCCAAATGCGGCGCATCCTGGGAAGGCCTGATGCTGGAAAGCGTCATCGAACAGTTGGGCCTGTCCAACGAACAAGCGTTCTTTTGGGCCGTTCACACCGGCGCCGAGCTCGATCTGCTGGTGCCCCGGGGGCGTCACCGCGTGGGTATCGAGATCAAGCGCACGGCCGCGCCCAAAGTCACCCGGTCGATGCGCACGGCGATTGATGACCTGAATCTGCGGGAAGTGGTGGTCATTCACGCGGGCAGGGAGTCCTATCGCTTGGCTGCCAAGGTTCGGGCGGTGGCGGCAAGCCGTCTGGACGTGGATTTGGGGCTGTAAGGTCTTGGGAACCCGCGCTGTAGGCTTCCAGGGCAAGCAGATCGGTCAGGCCGCACGCGCATGAAGCTCGCGAAGCGGGGAATGCCTTTGGCGGTGGTTCCGAAGTGCTTGTGGGTCTCCTTCGCCCCGATGGGCTGTAGGAGATTCGCCGTCTTAAGGGACTATGCGAACACCAACTCGGGAATCACCACCTCCCACTCGTCGCATCGCAGGCGTGCTTGGAATTCAGGAGTGCTGTCATCACGCCGCCGGTGAATGATGGCATGCACCCGGGCGGACAGGACCTTGCCTTCGGGTCGATAGGCTTGGGCCAAGCGGCCGACTGGCCGTCCCTCGGTGGTGGTGAGTTCCCAAGTATCGTTCGCCGGGCGCACGTTCAGTTCGCTTCCGGCGTCCAACTCGCGGATTGTGCTGTGCATCGAATCGTTGGAGAACCTCTGACCGGGGAAGTCCAGAAAGATGTCCTTGAGGGATAGCGCCCGCCTGCGAAACGCCAGTTCGGATGGTGCGTCCCCTAAGGGGACGGCGGGGCGGGTCAGCACGGCGTCGAGGCCGCGCAGTTCGGAAACCGGCACTGCCCTGGTCCAATGGGACGGGCGCTCGTCGCGCACTTGCCGAGCGCCGGCGGGAGACGACTGCCCCAAGCGCGCCAGCGCCAGCGTCTTTCTGGCGCGGGTCATGGCCACATAGTAGAGACGCCGCCAAGCGTCGGGGTCTTCATCGCGCCCGGTTTGGTGCCAGTTGTCGTCGAGGATGATCACATGGTCAAACTGCAGTCCTTTGGCGCTATGTGCTGTGGTAAGTAGCAAGCCGTTCGGACGGCGGCGAAATTCCTGCCCCCATTCGGCCAGCCATTCGATGAAGCTCTCCACAGGCATCTCTGCGCTGCCGGCTTCGAGCCGGTAGTCCTCAATCGCTTCGCGGAGGCAATCCATCCAAGCACTCGTGGCTTGATGTTCCGTCCAGTAGTCCAATGCTGCCGCGTCGATCAGCCTGTTGGGCAACGCCTGTAGCCAATCGCGCAGCTGCTTGGTCTCGCGCAGTCGCCAGAAGTAGCTGGCATCGTCGGTAGCCAGCTGGGCAGGCAGGCCTCGATGTTCGCAAAGGCTTTGTATTGGATCGAGCGTGCGCCACTGCCGGGCGATGATGGCGCAGCGCCGCCAGTCCCAGTCGCCTGCTTCGGCCGCCAGCGCCTCCAGGCGTTGGAACTCGGCAATCGCTGCCAGCGCTTGGGTTTGACGATCGGTGCCGGCGTCGAACAACTGCACCCGACCTTGGGCCACCGGATCCCGCGTCGCCCACTCGCCGCCGGGTTTGTCGTGCCTTCGGTCCCGGTTGACCTTGATGGGATGCTCCGCCTTCATGCGCTGCCGTGCGGGGGCGATGAAGCGATTGGCCGCTTCGATGATGTGCGCAGTGGAGCGGTAGTTCTCGGTCAACCAAGCTTGGCGGGCGACAAAGTCCTGTTCGAAGCGGCGGATGAATTCCACGGAGGCACCCATAAAGCTGTAGATGTTCTGGTCGTCGTCGCCGACGGCGAACAGGGTGAGCTTGCTGTCCTCGTCCTCTCGGGAGCGACCGGCTATGGCGGAGATCAACTCGTATTGGTCTTGGTCGATGTCCTGGTACTCGTCAACCAAAATCCATCGGAATCCGTCCAGAATGCGTTCACGCTGGGTGTCCGCTTCCTCCGGTGGCAGGTCGCCGCTATTCAGCAGAGCGGTTGCCTCGCGTAGTACGGCCTTGAAGACGTCCGCTTCGGGTTCGGCGTCTGAACGCTCCAAGGCGCTGAAGCTTGCACCCACCAGCCGCATGGCGAGCGCATGGCAGGTGAGTACGGTGACGGGCCGGGCGCTCTCCCCCACCAGTTCGGCAAGGCGTTGGCGAATCTCGATGGCGGCGTGGCGGTTGTAGGCCAGCGCCAAGATGCCGCGAGGATTTTGGCGGCGAACCCGGACCAAATAGGCGATGCGATGCACCAGCACTTGAGTTTTGCCGGAGCCCGGTCCGGCGAGCACCAGCACGTTGGTTCGTTCCCGATCATCCGCGACAATGCGCCGCTGGGCCGGGCTCAGACGCTCCACGATCGCCTCCCAAGCCTCGGGTGTGGTCTCGCGAGCGATTTCGGCCTCGCGGTTTGGCAGCCAGCGTTCGAGGAAGGCTTGGCGCTCCATGCTGAAGTAGTCCATGGCTAACCGAAGCGCATCGGCGGTAGTGGCCAATCCCCGGATGGCGAACTCCGCCATCACATGAACCTGAAGCACCTGCTCCCGATAGTGGAGCTTCAAGGGCTCGAAGTCGGCGTCGGTAAAGCCGCGGCGGCGTCCACCGACTGCGGGGACGGTGGGCTCGGCAAGATGAATCGCCATAGCCGGACGGAACACGGTGAGTCCGCGGTTAAGCCTGATGATCTCTTGTTCGTGCAGCCACAGCAGGGCGCGATCCAACAGCTTACCGAGATCCCAACCCGCGCTCTTCAGGGTGAGATCCTCCGCTAAGGCTTGGCGCAGCTTGCCGAGAGTGGTTTCCACCAACAGGTCGGTGCCTCGTTGCCCCGGCGGCAACTGCGCCAGCAAGTGGGTCAGCAGCAGGCTGGCGGCACTCCGCCGCAACTCGGCAGTTTTCGCCAACGCGCCCCATTCCCGCCGCAAGGTAAGACGCGCACGCTCCCGATTCGGGCGTCGCACCTCAAGGCTGCCGCCGGAGCCGCTCTCCGCGCGGTCCTCGCCCCGGCCATCTTGGGCGATGCTGCGCAGAATACGCATCAAACGATTGGGCAGGGCGTCCGTCAACCCATCGTCCTTGAGCCGCTGCGAGGCGGTGCGAAGGTGCAGGTCCTGACTTTCTCCCTTAGCCAGATCCGGTGCGGCCTCCCGCATGTGATCGATGAGCGCCACCTCCAGTTCCTGCGCTGCTTGTAGGCGCTTGGTGGACGGCCGAGGGGCACCAGCATGCACAAAGGCCGTCAATGCCATATCGTTGACGACAAGGCCCAAGCTCTCCAAGTTGTGCATGGCGCCGCGGATTCCAGATGGGTCTAAGCCAGCGGCGCCCATCAGCGCATCGGTGGTGACGCCCTCGTCCGGGTCTGCGGCGATGAGCGTTTCCACCAGTCGCAAGAGCGCTTGGCGGTAGCTGTAGTTGAGCGAGCGGTTGGCACTTAATCGGGCACGCGCTTCGTCGGTGGAATGCACCTGTAGCGACGAGGGAAAAACCCGAACGCGATTCTCCTCGCGCTTCAGCAGGTCCGCCTCCTCAAGCCAGGCGATGGCTGTCTTGACGCGGGTGTCGTCGGTGGTCCGGTCTCGCTCGAAGGCGGCATCCTCATCCTCGAGTAATATCTCCCCCGGCGTCGCCTCCACCTCGCCCTTCAACTGACGCTTGCCGTCAAGGTTGCGCAACGCCTTGAGGATGCCGTGAATCTCGCGCCGATTGAGCCGGGAGCGGGCCGACAAGCCGAACTGCCGCTCCACATCGTCAGGCGTGTAGAGCAAGACGCATCTGGCGCTTTGCCGATCTCGTCCGGCGCGTCCTGCTTCCTGCAGGTAGTTCTCCAGCGACCCCGGTATGTCGGCATGAATCACCAGCCGGACATCGGGCTTGTCGATGCCCATGCCGAAGGCGTTGGTGGCCGCAATGACCCGGATGCCGCCGTCGATGAAGCGCTGCTGGGCTTCCTTCTTGGCATCGGGCGTTAGTCCCGCGTGAAAGTGCGCTGCCTCCCAGTTCTTGCGACGCAAGTACTCGGCGACCTCTTCACAGCGCTTTCGGGTAGCGCAATAGACAATCGCGCCCCCTGGCTGTGCGGACGGTAGATTAGCGTCAAGAATTTCGTGGATGTCATCAAGCTTGTGGGCAGAATCCGAAGGCAACACCTCGAACTGAAGATTCTCGCGGTTTGATCCGCCATTGAAGACGGTCAATTCGATGCCCAGCTCGTCGCGAAAGTGGGCCTGAATGTCAGTGATCACGTCGGGTTTAGCGGTCGCCGTCAGGCAGACTACCGGGGGCGCTGCGAACCTGGCGCCAGCCGTAATTTCCGTTGGGTCGCCGGGTTTGGGCAGCCCGACCCGTTCCCTGATGAAGCGGCCGATGTAGCGATAGTCCGGGCGGAAGTCGTGGCCCCAGCGGGACAGGCAGTGGGCCTCGTCCAGAACCCAGGCGCCGATCTCGCGTTGGGCTAGCGCCGAGCGCACGGCTCGATTGCGCAGTTGCTCCGGCGAGATCAGCACGATGGCCGCATCCCCGAGGCGCACCCGGTCCAAGGCGGCGACCCGTTCGGGCATCGACAGCATGCCGTTGACGGTGGTGCAGGAACTGATGCCGACCCGTTCCAGTCCGGCGACTTGGTCGGCCATCAGCGCCACCAGTGGGGAAATGACCACAGTGAGCGCGCCGGTCTTGTCGTAGCGGGACAGTGCCGGCACTTGGTAGCACAGCGATTTTCCTGCGCCGGTCGGCAGCAGGCCCATGACCGGCTCGCCAGCCATCGCCCGCTCGACAATGGCTTGCTGCATGGAACCGCCGTCGTCGGTGGCTGGCTCGGCACGAAAGCTGTCGTAGCCGAACCAGCGCTTGAGTTCACTGACGGCGTTGTGCCGCTCCCCGCACCAAGTGCAGATGGCGTTTCCGCAGGGCTGATTGCGCAGGCGCCGCACCAGTTCGCTGGCCTTGGGAAACTGATGGCGCACCCAAGGCGGCATGACGGAGTTGCCGCCAGCCACCGTCAGCCAAGCCAGCGCATAGGCCAGTGGCCAACCGTCTTGGGCTTCGGTCAATGCAGCCCGGCTTTGGGTCGTGCAGACCTTATCCCGGACGCATTGGTCAATGGCGGAACGCGCCTCGGCTGCGGTGGGACGGGGAGCACCCCGTATCTCAGTGAATAGGCGATCAAAGGCATGGAACGGGTTCGATTGGGCCGTCAGCCAGTGCCATGCGGTCAGTAGGTGCGGGTCTTTGAGGCCCAAGGCATCGCGCTCGTCAGATAGCAAATCAAGGGTGATTTGGGCGTCGAGCTTCGGGTTGTTGATCTGCGCCCGGATCAGCGCGCCATCTTGATAGTGCTTGACGAGGCGATGGTAGGGATTTTCGGGAAAGGCCAGCGGACTGAGCCGCAGGGTGTCCAGTCGTGGCAGTTGAAGGAGGCGCAATTGCGGTGCCGCCGCTTCGAGGTGGGGTGCATCGAATTCGATGAGATTGTGGCCCACCAAACAGTCGCCGGCGGCGGCGAATGCATCGAGTTGCGTCAGTGCGGCCTTCAAACCGACGTCGCGCAACCGTTCCTTCGTAAAGGCGAGTGTGGAGCCGGTGGTTTCGTTAATCGCCGCGAGCGCGAAGATGCGCCCGGTGCGCGTGTCAACTTCGAGATCGACGGAGATGCAGCGCATCGGCAAGTCCTCGGCCGGGATTCGTTCTGAATATCATGCCAAGCCAGCAGCAGTCAGGTTTCACGCCAGCGCCCTGGGTCACCCAAAAACGCTCCCCTCCCACAGCCGCTGCAAAAAGTCCCCGGCGGGAAGCACCCGCACATCGTCAATCCATGCCTCCCGTTCGCCGAGATACACGCCAAAACACCGTGTGCTGCTTGCCCCCAATTGGGTTCGCACCAGATGCAGGCCGCGGTTGAACCGCCGCTCCCAACGTTGGCTGGCCTTAATTTCCACGGCTGTGTGGCCCGTGGCGGTTTCCGCGATCAGATCCACTTCGGCACCGTTGTGGTTGCGCCAAAAGTGCAGCGGGTATCTCAGCCCCGTGTAGGCGAGGTGGGCGCGCATTTCGCCAAGGATCAGGTTTCGAGCAGGCTGCCCCGTTCCTCGTCGCCAACGGGGTAAGGCAGGCGGTCCGCCAGCGCGCGGGCCACGCCGCAGTCGAACAGATAGAACTTGCGGTGGCTCACCTGCTTGTTCGCCGCCTTCAGTTTCCAAGGCGGCAGCCAATAGCCGATGAGGGTATCGACCAACAGGTCAAAGTGGCTTTGCACGGTGGCTCGCGCCACGCCGGCGTCGCGCGCGATGGCGCTGACATTGGTCGTCTGGCCGTTCTGTCGTGCCGCCACCTCCAGAAAACGCGCGAATCCGGCAAAATTGCGCGTGAGCGCCTCCGCCCGGATTTCCTGGTCGAGATAGGTTTGAGCATAGGTGCGCAGGTAGTCCCGGGCATTGGGTTCGGTTACCGCCAATGGCAGGCTGCCCAACCGCAGCGACCGTTCGACGTTGAAGTCTGCGCCGAGCTCCACAGAAACCAGGGGATAAAGCTCCGTGGAGACCGCGCGCCCGGCAAGCAGGTTCACCCCGCCCCGCCGTAGTTTTCTCGCGCTTGATCCCGACAGGACAAACTTGAGCCCATTGGCTCCCATGAGCCTATGCACCTGGTCGAGCAGCGCCGGGGCCTTCTGTATTTCGTCAATCACCACCCAGGTGCCCGGTCGCAGCGCGCGCAGTTCGTCGAAGAGTGCGTTGGGATTGCGGTTCAGGCGGATGGACTCGCCCGCATCCAAGAGGTCGTAGGAAAGAGCTTCAGGAAACCGGTTTTGAATCCATGTGGACTTTCCAGTGCCCCTTGGACCCAGCAAAAGAATGGAGCGGGCTGGCGACGGCAGAAGTCTTGCATACATAGATGGCATTTTTGCCGGAAATTTGCCAACCATAATTACATAATGTCTTTAGAAAGGCGATTGAGCATGGACTAGGAGCCTGCGCCGCAGGAATTCACGGCTGCAAATCCGCTTCCGCTCGCCCCTTTGAACGTTCGATTTCGTCAAATATGGCTGGATATTCTCCTCAATCGCCCGCCCAAAGGGACGGCGGCATCGAATTTTCGCTTTCGCGACTTCCGCAGGCAGAGGCTCCTAGGAGCCTTCCGGATGCCGGATTGCCGAGCGTTGGTGTCGCGCCCATAATGCCCGCGGCACTTTTGACGGAGTAAACCCGATGCAATTCGACACCGCCATGACCGATGCCCTGCTCTCCACCACCCGCGCCGTGCGCAAGCGGCTCGACCTTGCAAAGCCCGTTCCGAGATCAATCATCGACGCATGTTTGGAACTTGCCGTGCAGGCACCGACCGGCTCCAATTCCCAGATTTGGCGATGGCTGGTTGTGGACGATGCGGACAAGCGCGCCGCATTGGCCGATATCTATCGCCAAGGTGCCGAGGGCTATCTCGCCGCCGGCGGCGGATATCACGCATTGGAATGCCTGGTAAACCCGGCCGTCCACCAGCTGATTGGAAAAACCCAAATTGAGCCTTGAGCGTGACTGGTTGAGCGAACGGCGGGGTATGGAACAAGAGCCACCGTCTATCCCCGGAGGCCGTTCGCGCTGGCGATTTATGGGCATCTGGGTCGGCTTCGTTGTCACGCTGCTGTTGACGTTGTGGCTCGCGGTGCAGATTGTTGTCAGTACGAAAGGCTTTGGTTAGCCCTGCGGCGATACAGCCCCAGGCGCTACGCAAAATCTCTTCCGGCCTCATCATTGGCTCCACATTCGTTTAGCCAGCGGAGAACGGGTGGAGCGATGGCAACGACGTACTCGCCGGCGGGTTCACCGGCCGCCGCCACCACAGCTTGAGCGGCTGCAACCGTTACGCGCCCATCAAGCACCTCCAGCACAGTTCGCAATACGGTGCCGAGACGGTCGATGGGTGCTTGCAGTTCGGGCAGATAAGGCCCCGCAAGGCAAACACCCAACAGCCTTTGACAATCGCCGCGCAAAACCGAGGCCTCCTCTTGCGCAGCTTCCGAGCCCGAGAGCAAGGGCCTCTCCCCGTCGTCGGCCAAGGATGCGGGTTGCCCCGCAAGTAGCCGCGCAAAACGTTTCGCGGCGAAACTCTCCGGCAACAGGGCATCAACCGGCCGGTCGAGGGGCCGGTGCAAATCATAGGGTCGCGCAAGCGGCATGTCGGTACCCTCGATGCGGGCTTGCAGGGCCGCATCGCCCAACAATCGTCCGTACCATTTGATGGGTTCGAGCAGTTCAACCGCCTCGATTTGCGACGCCGCAACGCCAAACGCCAAGAGCAAATGGCGGCTGCTCTGTCGCACGTCCACCAAGCCCGCCGCCGCGAGTTGGTCAAGCGAGGCCTGCAAGCGCTCTTCCAGCCCGGATATGTCAGCGGCCGTTTTGTAAGCGAGGGCGCTCTCCTCGTGCTCCAAGGCACCGGGACCCGTAGCGCGAAGTGGGCGAGATGGGCGGGCTGATCCGGCAATGTCCGGGGACCACAGGCGTTCCGCGATGACCGGCATTCGGGACCACAGGCGCACGGGTAAGACCCGCTCATCCACCAACTCACCCCATAGACAAGCTTCGCCGCCCAGAATCTTTGCCATCCTATTGGCACTTTGTGTTGTGGCAACGGCCCCGGCAGCCTCGCGCCAGCCGTAGCTCCACTGCAATCCCGCCGCCACATGCGCCAAGCGCGGGTCTTCGAGCAACGCATCCTCTTGGGCAAGGCGCTCGGCGGTCGCGGCCGAGGGGTCCCAAGCATGGTGTACATCCGCCGGATAGAAAAGGTCGAGATAATATCCGGCCGAATCGATGCAGGCGTGTCCGGCCGCAACGGCCCGGTCCCGTGCCGTGGCCCCCCGCCACGCCTGCACGACCATGCCATCCGGCGCACCGCCGTTGAGCACCTCGTCCCAGCCAATCAAACGCTTGCCGTGACGCTCGGCAATGGTCGCCAGCCGCCGGTTGAAGTGTGCCTGCAACGCAACCGCGTCAGCCAGACCAAGGCGCGACATATAGGCGCGGACTTGCGGGCTGTGCAGCCACCCAACCGGCTGCACCTCATCGCCGCCTATGTGAATATGGGGGTCGGGGAATATCTCGGCGAGTTCGCCGACCAGGGTATCGATGACTTCGTAGATCAGTTCATCGGCAACATTCAGCACCGCCTTGTGTGCGCCGAACCGTTTGCTCGCTTGCACAGCAGGATAGCCCACCGCATCCGCCTTGCGCGGCGCTTTTGTGGCACGGCTTGCCGTAGACCCAGGCGCCCCCGACAACGGGCGCGGCCTGGAACCCGCCGCCCGCTTCCCGGCTTGCCGTTCGAACTCATCAACCACGGCGGCGGGCAGCGGCGGCCCCCATTCGGGATAGGCCGCCAGCCAACTCGTAACGTGGCCGGGCATATCCAGTTCGGGCACAACCCGGATACCCCGCTCGGCTGCCCGTTGCACCAGCCCCCGCAATTGAGCGGCGCTGTATGAGTCGGAACTCGCCAGTTTCGGATAAGCGGCGCTACGCAAACGAAACCCCTGGTCGTCACTCAAGTGTAGATGGAGCACGTTCAGCTTGTAGAAGGCCATGGTGTCGACGACTCGGTGCAGCGCGGCCATGCCGAGGTGGCGGCGAGCGACGTCCAACATCAGGCCGCGCCACGGATATCTGGGCCGATCCTCGATACGGCCGATCGGCAAACCCGCTGGATTCGCGGCCAGTTGCGCCAGTGTCGATAGCGCATGCCGGGCACCGCAAAGGCGCGCCGCCTCGACAACCACAAGTTCCGGCCCAATCTCCAAACAATAGCTTTCGTCGTCACCCAGTACCGGCAAAGCAGGCCGACCGTCAGTAACAGCAAAGGTAATCGGCAGCCTAACGCCGACCGTCGCATCCAAAATGGCATTAACGCGCGCCAACGCCCGGGCAAGACCGGGCTGCGCCCCGGTGTCAACGATAAATTCAGCGACCCTCAATCGGTCATCCGCGAACGCCATACGCCACGGCTGCGGCATAAGCGGAGCGGCACTACTCCACATATCTCACCAACCTCCTAGTGGCCAGCCAAAGCCTGCAAAATACGACCAATTTCCGTCATTGGCAAAACCGTCAACCGGTGGGTAGTCTCGCGTCACAGCTTGCATTCGTGCATACAGATGACACCATGCCGCTCCCCGATTCGGATATGCAAATGAACATACGCGAACGCCTGCGGGCGGTGCTGCGCGCGGAGGCCGAAGCCATTTTGGCCGTAAAGGTCACCGACGACTTCGTCAGCGCGGTGGAGTACCTGGCAACATGCCCCGGCAAGGTGCTGACCACCGGCATCGGCAAGGCCGGGCACATGGCGCGCAAGTTTGCCGCCACCCTCTGTTCCACGGCGACGCCCGCGGCCTTCATTCACCCCGCCGAAGCGGCTCATGGCGACCTGGGCCTTATCGGTCGCGACGATGTGCTGATCGCCTTCTCCACCAGTGGCAAGAGCCGGGAAGTTCTGGAATTGTTGGAAATGGCTCGGCACCTCGGCACCACGGGCGTCATCGGTATCACATCCCACCCGGATTCGGCATTGCGCGGCCTATCCGACCTGGTGCTCGACATGGGCATTATTGAGGAACCTTGCCCGTTTGGTTTAACACCCAGCGCCAGTATGGCCGTCATGCAGGCCATCGGCGATGCCATCGCACTGGCGCTTATGGAAGCCAAGGGCGTTACCCGGGAAGCCTGGGGGCTGCGTCATCACGGCGGCTATCTCGGTCGCCGCGCCCGCACCGATAACGAGCCCAACCGAACCTGAGGCGATGTTCGCGCCGCTCATGGGTGACTGTTATCGTCTTACTGTCCCCTGTTGTAACCGCCAAGGAATTGCGATGCCGAACAAACCGATGACTTCAAACCGATGCTATTTGCTGCGCGCCCTTATCGACTGGATTGTGGACAACGACTGCACGCCGATGGTGCATATCGACCCGGGTGTTGCGGGTGTCTCGGTGCCGAACGCCTACGTCAAGGACGGCGGCATCGTCCTGAATTTGTCTGCGGCCGCAACGCGCAATCTTGCTATTTCGGACAGCGAGTTGGTGGTGGACTGCCGCTTTGGCGGCCAAGCACACCGGGTGACCGCACCCATCGGCGCCGTCACCGCCGTGTTCGCGCGCGAGAACGGACAAGGCATGGCCTTTAACCCGGAAGCCGCTTCCACACCGCCGCCAGCCTCTCCGGAGCCGCCCTCAAGCAAGCCCGGGGCAGCCAAGCAAGGACCAAGCCTGTCGCTTGTCAAGTAGTGCAGCGCTTAGCGCCTTGGGTTACCGGCCCCGGCGAGCTAAACTGCGCACTCCATGCATAGCGAATTATATTACCCCTACACCGAGCATCCGGCTGCCGGCACCGCCATTGAGGTGGCAAACGGCGTGCGCTGGCTCACCATGCCGATGCCCGGATCGCTCAATCACATTAATCTTTACCTGCTTGAGGACAAGGGTGGCTGGTGGGTGGTCGATACCGGCCTCGGCAATGCCGAAACATTCGGCTGGTGGCGCGAGCTCATGCGCGGGGACATGGGCGGACGTCCGGTGCAGGCTGTTATCTGCACCCATATGCACCCGGACCACATCGGCCAAGCGCTTGCCATCACCGACGAATTTCGTTGCCCTCTGTACATGACCCGCGCCGAGTACTATCAAGCACGGACGTTCGCCGCCAGCGACTGGAGCCATCATTCCTCCTGGCTCGGCGAGCAGTTCTACCAGCGCGCCGGCATGTCTCAAGACCATTTCGACCAGCTGATCGGCGTCTGGCGCCAACGCGGCGGTGAGTCGATGGCAATGCCCGGCATGCCCACCGGCTATCATCGGCTTGAGCACGGCGATGTGCTCAACATAGGCCACTACAACTGGCGAGTGCTGGTGGGCTCGGGGCATTCGCCGGAACATGCCTGCCTGTATTGCGATGCCCTTGAGATCATGATTTCCGGAGACCAGATATTGCCGGTCATCACCTCGAACGTCAGTGTGTTCCCCAACGAGCCGGAAGCCAACCCCCTCAAGGTGTGGATGGAATCGCACGACCGTTTCCTGAAAACCCCGGAAGACACCCTGGTGTTGCCCGCACACAATCTACCCTTCAAGGGTATCCGCCAGCGTCTGCGCGAGCTGATCAGCCATCACGAAGACCGAATGCTGGCCATTGAGGAGCACTGTGTCGAGCCCGCCGTCGCCAAAGATCTGCTGCCGGTGCTGTTCGCCCGGAAGCTGGATCCGCGACAAATGATGATGGCGCTCGGCGAAGCCATCGCCCACGTACACCTGCTGATGCACCGCAACCGCATCGAGCGCACCCTGCACGAGGATGGCGTTTATCGTTTCCATTCCATCGACCCGAACCTGTCGCGGCGCGCACACCCCGACACCCATGACGCGCCCGACGACGGGCCCATGATGGTTTGATGGCCGCGCAAACGCTGCGCCATCGGGTCGCCCAAACCACCTACCGAGCGCTACGCTGGGGACGTGATCATTTGCCGCCCGGTCTGCGCACCCTTGTCGGCGTGCTCTTTATGATCGGCGGCGTATTCGGATTTTTGCCGGTGCTGGGCTTTTGGATGCTGCCCTTGGGGGCGGCCTTTGTGTTGCTCGACATCCCGCCGGCGCGGTATCGGGTTGATCGGTGGATGGAAACCATGCGCACCGCCGCGGAACCGTCGCGAGAATGAGCATTCGCGACAGGCTGTCCGTGCTCGCCCAGGTTCCGACTTTGCTCGCCCTGAAGAAAGAGTTGCAGCCGCGGGCGGCCGAGGAAAAAGACTGCATCGCCCGCCGTGTGGAGGCTAATGCGCGGCGCTTTGGCAAGCGGCCGGCAATACTGTTCGAAGGCCGCTCGGTTACCTGGACGCAATTCAATGCCATGGCCAACCGCCAAGCGCACTGCCTGAAAACATCGGGTATCACCAAGGGCGATGTGGTGAGCCTGTTCATGGAGAATCGCATCGAGTTTCTCGCGGCCCTGATGGCGCTCAACAAAATTGGCGCAACCGCCGCTCTCATCAATACCAATCTGCGCGGCCGGCCGCTGGTGCATTGCATCGGCACCACCACCTCCAAAGCCTGTATTTTCGGTGAAGAGCTCACCGACGCACTCGCCGACGCCAAGGGCGAGTTGGCGCTGGAAGAAGGCCGCGACTACCTGTTCGTGGCCGACGCCGGCACTAGCCCCGCACCCAATTGGGCCATCGACCTTGGCGTGCGGAGCGAGGGCGCACCGTCCAACAATCCACCCGATACGGCGGCGGTTGCCCTGGGTGACACCATGGCCTACATCTTCACCTCCGGCACAACCGGGCTACCCAAGGCCGCGGTTCTTTCCAATCGTCGCTACCTCGCCGCAGCGGCAATGTCGCATCGTGCCGGCCTGAAATGCACCGAGAAAGATCGGCTCTATCTCTGTTTGCCGCTCTATCACGGCACCGGCATGATGATTGGCGCGGGCGCGGTGCTCTGTTCCGGTGCCTCCATGTTCCTGCGACGCAAGTTCTCCGCGAGCAAATTCTTGTCGGAGGTGCGCGCGCATGACACCAACTGCCTCGTCTATATCGGTGAATTGTGCCGCTATCTCAACAACACGCCGATACAGCCCGACGATGCCAAAAACCCCTTGCGCAACATCATCGGCAACGGCTTGCGCCCGGACATTTGGATGGCGTTCAAGAAACGCTTCGGCCTCAAACGCATCATGGAGTTCTACGGGGCAAGCGAAGGTAACGCCTCGTTCGCCAACCTGTTGAATAAAGACCAGACCATCGGCCTGACCCCCAACGAAATCGCGCTGGTGCGCTACGACACCGACGCCGACGAAATTGTCCGCGATGCCGAGGGCCGCTGTGTCCCCGTGGCACCCGGAGAGCCCGGCCTGTTGCTCGGCAAAATCACCGAAGTAGCCGTTTTCGAGGGTTACACGAACGCGGCGGCAACCGAGCATAAAGTGCTGCGCAACGCCCTTGAGGAAGGCGACGCCTGGTTCAACACCGGCGACTTGATAAGGGAAGTGGCGGTCGGTTACAGCCTGGGCTACCCCCACTATCAATTCGTGGACCGCGTGGGCGATACGTTCCGCTGGAAGTCCGAGAACGTCTCCACCACCGAGGTGGGCGAGATCATCAATGGCCACCCGCAGGTGCAACTGTGCAACGTCTATGGCGTTACGGTGCCCGGTACCGACGGCCGCGCCGGCATGGCGGCGCTGGCACTGAACCCGGGCACAGACTCCCTCGACATGGACGAATTCTCCGCCTATGTGAACCGCGAACTCCCCGCCTATGCCCGGCCCCTGTTCCTGCGCATGCAACCGGAAATCGACCTGACCGGCACCTTCAAGATGGTCAAGGGCGACTTGAGGAAAGCGGGCTACAACCCGGACGCAGTAACCGACCCGCTCTATGTGATGAAGCCCGGCGGCACGACCTATGAGCCGCTCGAAGCCGAGTTCGCCGCGAAAATCGCCGCGGGTGAGGCCGGTTATTAGACGATAAGCGCCCCGGGGCGCGGGCTAGGCGCCTCCGCCTTCGGAAAGCGCGACCTCGAACAGCCGCTGATAGTCCTCCAACGAACATGGGCGGGGGTTCGTGAACGTGCAGACATCCTTGGCGGCGTGCTGCGCAAGGCCGGGCATGGCGTCGGCTTGGACACCCATCTCGTACAAGCCCGCGGGCAATCCGAGCGCGGCATTGAACTCGCGAATGAACTCGGCCGGGTCGGCTCCGGCTTTGCAGCCCATCGCCGCGTTGAGCCTCGCGTATTTGTCTCCCACATGATCGCGATTGAAGTCGAGGATCGTAGGCAGCAGGACCGCGTTCAAGGTTCCGTGGTGCAGCCGGAGGGTCTGATCGGCTCCACAGGCGTGGCTCATCGAGTGAACTGAGCCCAACCCCTTGCTGAAAGCCATGGCACCTTCGGTGGCGGCCATCATCATGTGCCACCGGGCATCCTTGTCGCTGCCGTCCCGAACCGCTCGCAGCAGATTGCCTTCCCGGATTCCCCGCTCAATACCATCGCAGGCCACCGCTTCCGCGGGCGGGTTCACTTGGGGGGAGAGCAGCGCCTCGATACAGTGCGTCATCGCGTCCATGCCGGTTGCCGCCGTCAGGCGGGGCGGCAAGCCGATGGTCAGGCTCGGGTCGCACAAGGCGGTGCGCGGCACCAAATGCCGGCTTGCGAGAATCAGCTTCTCGCCATTAGCCATGATGATGACCGCGCCACTGGAAACTTCGCTGCCCGTACCCGCCGTGGTGGGAATGGCGACCAGTGGAGCGACGGGGCCAATCTTCGCCGTGCCGCCAAGACCCGCGGTGTACTGGAGCAGGTCCCCTGCATGTGTTACCACCAGCGCTACCGCCTTGGCCAAGTCCATTGAGGAACCGCCGCCGAAAGCGACGACCCCGTCGCACCCCGCCTCCCGATAGACCGCAGCCGCCTCTTCCACAGCCGCCTGGGTAGGGTTTTCCGGCGCTTCGCCGAAGATGGTCGGCGCCCGCTCGTTCCCCAGGGTGCCGGCCAGTTCCGAGACCATGCCCAAGTCGACGAGTCCCCGGTCGGTACAAAGCAGGGGGCGCTCGATCCCATGCTGTGCCAACACCTGGCCCAGTTTCTGACTCGCACCGTGGTCGAAGATCGTATGAGTTATGAAGGTCAGCGTGGCCAATGCAGAAACTCCCTGAGGTTGCGTGGAAAAATGCCACCCCGAAGTTACAGGAACCGTGCTTCAAACTAAAGCGCATGTTGGTGGCAGCTCAATTTGGAAAATCTTCATTATCGGAGCCCAAAGCGGGCGTGGTCTCTGCGGCGGCAGAAATTGAAACTGAGCCACTACTCGCATGTGGCGGCTCAGAAACATTTCGGAATCCGGCCCGCGCAAAGTGCGCGGAGTTTCGCGCCAGCGAAACTCGAACGCACCCTCAAGGCGGGTGCGCCTTGACAGCCTGAGCATTTAGTTAATATAAGTATATTTAATATATTCATTGAATGCCGGGGCCATGAAATCATTCGATCGCTCCCTCCCGATGATGCTCTACCGCACCCTCAATGCGGTCATGCCGGCCTTTCGCGCGATCTTCGCCCAGTTCGATCTTACCGAGCAGCAGTGGCGGGTTCTTCGCGTGCTTTGGGAGCGGGACGCCAAACCCCTGCTTGAGTTGGCCCAGGCCACCCTGATCCAAGCCCCGAGCTTGGTGGGCATTGTGGATCGGCTGCAAAGGAACGGACTGGTCGAGCGCCGTCGCTCCGACTTGGACAGGCGCGTCGTTCGAGTGTGCCTGACCGCCGCCGGGCGAGCGCTCGAAGCGCAGGTGATTCCCTTGGTCGATGCGGCCTATTCCGATCTTGAGGGCTTGGTGAGCAAAGACGAATGGAAATCACTGATTTCCACGCTGGCCAAAATGGCCGACCGAGCCGGGGCCAGCGGCGCGGAACCGCAAGGCGAGCCGCTCCTTGCGGCTAACAACTAGTGTCCTGTCCCGTAAATAAGTGGGTTTTAGGCGCTAGGCCGTTTCGGTTCCCGGCAAGGCGCGACGACGCCCTGTGGCAGGCCCCACAGAAGGAGGAGCAACGCGGCCGGGGGCCGAAACGGCCACGAATAATCACACTTATTTTGCGGGACAGGACACTAGGGACTCACTGGAAGTGACGGAAGGAGCGGATTGATGGGCATCAAGACAGGCGCGGAATATCTCGACTCATTGCGCGATGGACGCAAGGTGTGGATGCACGGGCGGCAGGTGGCCGACGTCACCAGGGAGCCCGGACTGGAGCGCGGGGCGAGGACGCTGGCGGATTTCATTGACCGACAACGGGAACCGGAGCTGCTCGACAAGCTGACGTTCGTCGAGGCAGGCGAACGCTATCCGATGTCCTTCCTGCTGCCGCACGCGGCGGATGACGTGCGCCGACGGGGTGCCGCCTGCTACGAGTGGGCCAAGTGGTCCAACGGCATGTTCGGCCGCACCCCCGACTACAAGAACGCCTCGGTGGCCGCCTTCGCCGGCGCCGCCGAGTTCCTCAACGAAAACGGCGGGCCGGTGGACTTCGCCGCCAACATGCGCGCGTACTACGAGGAGGCGCGCAGCCGCGACCACGTGCTGACGCACACGCTGGTCAACCCCCAGTTCAACGCCGAACTGGCGCGGCAGGGCCGATCAAGCCCCGAGGTGGCGCTCAAGGCCATCAAGGAAACCGACGCCGGCATCATCGTCAACGGGGCGCGGCTGCTGGCGACCCTGGGGCCCCTTGCCAACGAGATCGAGGTGTTTCCCTCCACGCTGCTCAATGCCTCTGAGGAGAACGTTCCCTTCGCCTTCGCGTTCACCCTGCCGATCAACGCGCCGGGGCTGCGCCTGATCTGCCGCGACACCTACGATACGGGCAAGTCCGAGTTCGACGCGCCCCTGGCCTCCCGCTTCGAGGAGATGGATGCGGTGGTGATCTTCGACAACGTGCTGGTTCCTTGGGAGCGCGTGTTCATGTATCGGGATCCGCTGCTCTGCAACCGGGCGTTCGCCGAGACCAACGCCGTGGTGCATATGATGCACCAGGTGGCTTGTGGCAAGCTGGCCAAGGCGGAGTTCATCGTCGGGCTGCTGTGCGCCATGGCCAAGGCCTCGGGCAAGGACAAGGACATGAACGTCAAGGGCCAGATCGCCCAGGCCATGTGGATTGCGGAGACCGTGCGCGCGCTGCTGTTCAGCGCCGAGCAGCAGCCGGAGCGGGACAAATGGGGGCTCTACGTCCCGCAACGGCGGCCGCTGGACACGTCCCGCAACCTGTTTCCCCGCCTGTATCCAAAGCTCATCGAGACGGTTCACATGCTGGGGTCGAGCTCGCTGGTCGCCACGCCTTGCGAAGCGGATTTCGGCAACGACATTGCCAGCGACGTGGACCGCTACTTCCAGCAGGCCAACCTGGAAAGCCGCGACCGGGTGGCCCTGTTCCGTCTCGCCCATGACGTCGCGGTGTCCGGGTTCGGCAACCGGCAGGTGCTCTACGAGCGGTTCTTTTTCGGTCCGCAGAACGTCATGGCCTCCATCTACTACGACCTCTACGACAAGGACGAGATGATGGACCGGGTCAGCGGCTTGTTGGACGGGGTTTGACGGTCTCTGATTGGACGGCGCGGGGTTGCCACCCCGGTCACGCCAACGAAGGTCGCTTGGGCGGGTAGCGAACTGAAATTGGCGCCTTGACCGCTCAACATGGTGTGGATCGGCCAGCACTTCCGCGAATCGCAGTTCGCCAATGGCGTTTCCACCGCACAGTCGGCCTGCTGCGGACAATAGAAGTGTCTGCAACACCGGACATTTCATGTGCTCTCTACAGAGCCGCTGCAAGATCGTGAAATGTCCTGGGCCCCTACACCTACATGAAATATCAACCTCCCCTTGATACACTCCATGCTGTAGTTGTCGTGAGGCCGCACTGCTGTTGTACGGTAACTGTCTGATCTCACCACATTTATCGTGCGCCGTGCGGCCTCCCTCAATCCCCTTGGCAAGCGACCCGCGCCAAGCAACGACAACGAGGACAGAGGAGATTTATCGCCTATGGAGCCAATCAAGATCAGCCGGACTGTCGCCGCAACAGCGCAGGCCCTGTTCGATGTCGTCGCCAATGGCCGCAACTACGGCAGGGCGATTCCAGAGATTGATACGGTGCGTTTCCTCACCGACAATGAAACTGGGGTCGGCGCCCGGTTTCTCGAGACCCGCCGCTTCAGCGGCGTGCAGGCGTTATTCGCGAAGGTCTTTGGCCTGTCGGCGACTGAAAGCGAGGTGACCGGCTTCGAGGATGGCAGGATGGTCCGGTTGCTGACCAAGGAGGCCGGGGCCCTCTGGCACACAACCTTTACCGTGACGCCCAATGAAAGCGACGACGAGGCCCAACTCGACATGCTGGTGCGGATAGAGCCGGTCAGCTTCATGGGCAAGCTGGTCACACCCTTTCTCCGGCCGGCGGCCGTAAAGGGCATTACCGCCGATGTGGAGGCCGTGAAGGCGTATGTGGAGGCGGGGTAGTCGTTGGATGGGGGGCCACGCGGTTGAACTGTGGGGCGCTGTCGTGGCGACGGACTTAGGGCGACCCCGGATTAACGCCAACAACCTATCCGACTGTAAGATCGCCCTGTGTTATTCTCGTAGGTAATGGCTCAATTTAGCAACGCTTCGTTACCGCAGCCCAATGCGGGCGCGGTCTCTGCGGCAGCGGAAATGGGAACTGAGCCACTGCCTTCCCGTATAAATCCTTGACAGTGCGGTTGCGTATCGGTTTGAATCGAATCGATTTGGATCGGGAGACCGCCCCAACTGCGGTGTTCTGCGGTCGAAAAATTCAAACTGTGACACCATCGACAGTGCGAATAAGTTCCATTCGAATAGCCGCTCCAATTGCGTTGATGCTCTGTTTCGGAGAAGTTGAAGCTCTGTTTCGGAGAAATAGGTGGACAATCCTTGAATTTAGTGCATGAGTTGGTTCTGCTGCTCCTTAATGAGGATAGCGGCTACTTTCATCAGGTTCCCGGCTGGAACCTGAACTGTGCCGTCATGGGTGCTGGCCTTGCCGAACTGGCGCTCCTGGGTCGCATTGACATGGATCAGGACCACCTCTTCGTCATCGATCCGGCTACTACCGGAGACCCCCATTTGGATTCCATCCTGAAGGAGATCGGCGACGAGCCGCAGAAGCGGGACACCCGATACTGGATCGAATACCTCTCGCCGCGCTCCGAAGCGATCACGGCAGCCACCTTGGATAGCCTCGAGGAAAATGGAATCCTGAGCTATCATAACGGCGGATTCTGGTCTCTCACCCGGGGCACCTGGCAGACGGACGCCTACGCCACACCCGACCACATACCGAGCGAATTCGTCAAGGAGCGGATTGCCAAGGTTCTGCTGGCGGGTGAAATCCCCCATCCCACGGACGCAATTCTGGTCGCACTCGCCAATTCGTGCCAAGTCCTGCATCTCATTTTCCCTCTGGACGAAGAGGCCGCCGAACGCATCGACCTGGTTTGCAAATTTGATATCATCGGCCGTTCCATCGGCGAGGCAACCGCCAAGAGCATCACACAGCCACTGTTTCACCGTGTCCTGAACGTCAAGCCGATTCCCACGGCTCCGCTGCGCGATGCACTCCTCAATCCTTTGTTGCGGACCGGAAATATCCCCGCTCTCTTTGCCGACATTGCCCGCAAAAACGGACCTGTCTTCAGACTCAATGTGCCCTTCCAGAAGGGGGGGATGCTCGTTCTCGCAGGCTCCGAAGTCAACCACTGGATGCAGCGGGTCGGCCGTAACTACTTGCGGTCGAAGGACTACCTCTCGGGATTCGAGCAGGTATATGGGGCATCGCGTATTCTGCCCTCGATGGATGGCGCCGATCACTTCCGCATGCGCAAGGCCATTCAGGCAACCTACTCGCGCACCGCACTGGGCGACCGCCTCGATGAGTTGTACTACTATTCCCGCGAACATATGGCGAAATGGCAGGTCGGCGATGTTTTACCTGCCGTTCAGGCGTGCCAAGACTTCGTCAATGAACAATTTTCGCAGCTCTCGGTCGGCATCAACACCCAGGAGGAATTCCAAGATCTGATCAAGTTCAAGGAGCGTTCGTTGGTGACGCATGTTCAGCGGGCACTCCCGGAGTTCATGCTGAAAACCCCGGGCATGAAGCGGCGCAAGAAGCGGATCGGCGATTTGGTGAGCCGCATTATGGCCGCGCATACGCCGACCCAGCGCGCCGGGTGCCCCCGCGACATTGTGGACGATATTCTGAGCTTACACGCTGCCGATCCACAGTTTCTGCCCGAGACGGATCTGCCCTTCTCCCTGGTTTCTCCCCTGATCGTCAGCCTTTACATGGGCAATGCGATGAGTTTTGCGCTCTACAACCTGCTGTGTCGGCCCGAGCTGTACAGGCAGATTCAAGATGAAGCGGACCGGGTCTTTGCGGCGGGCGACCCTGATGCGGATGCCTTGAGCAAATCGGAAATCGATCTCACCTACCGCTTCTTCATGGAATCCCAGCGTCTCTATCCGATCATCCCGATGAGCATCAGAACGGTGATGAACGCCTGCGTGGTCGAGGGCTACGAACTCCCCGTGGGTGCAAGAATCCACCTTATCCATGCGGCCACGCACTACATGGAAAACGTCTTCCCCGATCCTTTCTGCTTCGACGTTGAACGACACCGGAAGGATACCGGCAAGACCCACCGGAGCTCGCTCTATGTCCCCTTCGGCCTGGGTACCCACAGGTGTCTGGGCTTGCGGTGGGTGGAATTCCATCTGGCCGTCAGTCTGCTGATGCTCGTCCACTACTTCCGCTTCGAGATGGCGAGCGCCGACTACCAACTTCGGATCAACCCCTTCCCAACGATGTCGCCGACCCGCAAGATGAAGATCCGGATTGCGGAGAAGAGGCATGAGCTGAAGCCATCGTCCAGCCGCCCGCCCCGCGCGTCCGCCAACGCTTCCTCTTCCGAGGCCGCCGAGTGTCCCGTTGCCGGAGCCGCATGACCTCTCCGGGCAACCATTCCGGACCGACTACATCCATGATCTGCAACAATGCTGCCGCACAGCAGCATCGGCGCTAAGCGGGTTCCCCGCCGTCAATGAAAATGGCCCGGTTGATCGGCTACGCCCCGGCGCTCGGGCCGATGCCGCTATGCGTCATCCATGAGATGCTCAGGCTGTACTGAGCCTCTTCGCCCGGGGCGCGGTTAGTTCAAGCTGCAAAATCGAGATCGCCGGCACCAGCAGCATCAGGATGCCGGTGGCGACGAGAATGCCGATTCCCAATGAAGCGGCGAACGGCAGAAAAAACTGCGCTTGGATGGAAGGATCGAGTATCAGCGGCATGAATCCAAGAAACGTGGTGACCGAAGTCAGCAATATCGGACGGAATCGCCCCTTGGCGCCTTCGATCACCGCCTGCCGCGGCGCCATGCCCTCGCGGATGCGCTGATTAATCAAATCGACCATCACCAGCGAGTCGTTGACCAGCACCCCGCTCAATCCAAGCACACCCATCACGGTGGATGCGCCGATGGCAATCCCCAGCACCCCGTGCCCGACAATCACGCCGATCAGGCCAAATGGAATGATCGACATGATGATCAGCGGCTTGCCGTAGGAACGCAGGGGAATCGCGAGCAGCGAGAAAATCAGCAGCATGGCGATGGCGAAACCCCGGTAGAGCGAACCGAGGGATTCCATCTGCTGCGCCTGCACCCCGCCATATTCATACCGCAAACCGGGATTTTCCCCGGCGAGTTCGGCGAGAATCTCCCCGGCGAGAATCGCGTTCGCCTCGTTGCCGGTGATTTCCGTCAAATCCACATCGGCGGCGACGGTAATCACCCGCTGGCCGCCCTCGCGGCGGATCGAGGTCACCGAGGCGGCGAGTTCCACCGCCGCCACCTGGCTCAGCGGCACATCGCCGCCAGCCACCCGGATCGGATAGCGTTCGATATCGCTGATCGAGTTCCGCTCGGCCTCGGGCAGCCGCACCATAACCCGCAATTCCTCGCCGTCGCGCTGGATTCGCTGCGCTTCGGCGCCGACAAAGGCGTCCCGCGCCTGATTCGCCAGCGAGTCCGCCGTGAGCCCCAGCGACCGTGCTTCGGGCAACAGCCGGAGCTGAATCTCGCGAATGCTCGGCACATAGTCCGACCGCGCATTGAAGACGCCGCCAACCTCGCGCAGGCGCGCGACGGTTTCGTCGACGATCGCGGTAAGCCGGACCGGATCCGGGTGCGACAACTTGGCCTCTACCGCGTTGCCCAGGCTCAAGGCTTCGCCGGTGATGGAAAGATTTCGCGCATGGGGCAGCACACCCACCGCTTCGCGCCAGCGTTGGGCAAGCTCAATCGCGGTGACATCGCGGTCCTGGGCGCTGACGAGTTTGAATTGCACAAAAGCCAAATCGGCCCGGGGATTCAGCGATGGCTCGATGATGACGCTGCCCCCCTCGAATCTCGGGCCCTGTCCCACCATCAGCAGATCGCCCCTGAGCAATTCCGCCAGGGGCAACTCCCGTTCTTCGGCGGCGCGGCCAATAACGGCCAAGCCGGCCTCGCGCAGTTCCTCGGCCACCTGCGCGGTTCGCGCGGCGACCGTGCCGTCGGGCATTTCCAAGGTTGCCGTGACGTAATCGCTTTGCACCACGTCGGCGAAGGTCGTCTTCACGATTCCCGCCGGAATCAGCGAAATGCTGAGCACCAGTATGGCGACCGCGCCGGCGACGATCACCAGCGGTTGCGCCGTGGTGAACACCAGCATCCTGTGCAGCGGGCCATCGCTAAAGCGTTGCAGTTGCGTGCGCACCGCTTGCTGGATTCGCGCCAGCTGGCGCTCCGCCGGCCACATGCGCCGATCCGCGCCGGGCAGATTCGACAGGTGGTGGGGTAGAACGAACAGCGACTCGACCAGGGAAATCGCCAACATGCCGATGACGATCACCGGCACCGGGCGCCACATCTCGCCGATGCCGCCGGGAATGAACAGCAGCGGCATGAAGGCGGCCATGGAGGTGAGCACGGCGAATGTCAGCGGCAGCGCGACGCGGCGCGTACCGCGGATGGCCGCGGCACGCGCCGGCGTCCCCCGGCCGCGCTCGCTGTCGATGCTCTCGGCGACGATGATCGCGTCATCAACGACGATGCCGATGGCGAGCACGAACACAAACAGCGAAACGGTGCTGATCGAGATGCCGAACAGCAGCATCACCGCCAAGGCGCCGATGAAAGTCACGGCAAGGCCCGCGCTGACCCAGAACGCCAGCCGGATTTCCAGGAACAGGGCCAGCGCGAGCAGCACGAGCAGCAAGCCCAGGGCGCCGTTCTTCAGCAGGATTGCGGCGCGATCGCTGTATTGCCGGGATTCATCGTTCCACACCCTGATGCCGATGCCAGCCGGCGCCGCGGGTTCGACCGACTCGGCGATATGCGCGAGCACCGCGTTGGCGATGTCATTGATTTGTTCGTTCGGCGCGCTGAAGACCTCGACGAACACCGCCGGCTGCCCTTGGTGGCGGAGAATCAGATTGCTGTCACGGAATCCGTCGCGCACAATGCCGATGTCGCCGAGCCGCAGTGCGGTGCCGTCGTCGCGCGCCAGGATGACGATATCCTCGAATTCCCGCTGCACATAACGCTGCCCCAAAGTGCGCAGGCGCACTTGGGATTCCGTGGTTTCGATGCTGCCGGCGGGCAGGTTCAGCGAATCGTCACGGATGGCGGTGGCGATGTCCCCCAGGGTGAGACCAAGGGCGCGCAGCCGCCGCGCCGGTACTTCAATGGATATCTCGTAATCCCGCGCGCCGGAGATTTCGACCCGGGTCACCTCGGGCAGGGCGGCGAGCTCGCTTTCAACCTGAAGCGCGAAACCTTTCAGCGCACGCTCGCCGACATCGCCGTGGATCAACACCCGCACGGCGCTGCGGGAATTGTCCGTCTCGGCGATCACTGGACGTTCGGCCCCTTCCGGGAAACTGTCTATGCGGCTGACCGCGGATTCGATGTTGTCCAGCGCTTCGCTCATGTCGGCGCCGGTCTTCATCTCGATCAGCACCGAGGCGGCGCCGGGCGCGGCCACGGAACGCACCTTGTGGACATCCTTCAGGCCGCGCACCTGATCCTCGATTTTGTCGATGATCGATTCTTCAATCTCTCTGGGATTCGCTCCGCGCCAAGCCACGGCGACTTCCACGGTCTTGAACGACAGCACCGGCCAGGCTTCCCGGACGAGCCCGGTCAGCGAGACGAGGCCGGCGAGGACGATGCCCAACATCAGCAGATTGGCGGCCACGCCGTTGCTGGCCATGTAGCCGATGGGGCCCGGCACCTCTCCCTGGTAAGGATCGCGGGCGCTCATTGCAACGGCCCGGCTCCGCTCAGCACGCGCATGCCTTCGGCGGCGAATTGCAGGCCGCCGGTGATCACGGACTGGCCATCGGCAAGCGGGCCGGAAACATAGGCCGCATCGTCGGTTCGCTGCAAAACGCGAACCGGAACGATAGCCACCGCGCCGTCGTTCACCACCCAGACTTCGTTGCCGGCCTGCAGCGCCGCGCGCGGAATCCGGTACAGATCCGCCATCGCGATGCCCTCAATCTCGGCATCGACGAATCCGCCGATGAGCAGGGGCGGGTTGCCGCCCGCCACCGGGCCGTCGAGTGGGGACCCCGGGGCGAAGGGTTCCGGTACGCGGATAACGACATCGACGGTTCTCGTTTGCGCATCGACCGAGGCTTCGGCCCGATCCACATGGCCGCTCCAGGCGAAACGTCGCCCGCCGTACTCGGCGATGACCCGGGCCGCCGCCGGCTGCGGCCTGCCCCCCGCGCCCAGTGTCCAAAGCGCGGGGAGCAGGGCGGCGTCATCATCAGGCAGCGCCACCGGGACTTCCGCCGCATCCGCCGCGAACAGGCTACCGAGGATTTGCCTCGGCACCACGATCTGGCCGACAGCGACCGACTCCGTGCGCACATACCCGTCGAAGGGGGCGGCAACCGCGGTTCGCGACAGCTCCAGCCGGGCTTGGGCGAGCGCGGCCTCGGCCTGGACAAACGCGGCTTCGGCGGCCTGCAATTGCGGCTGCCGCAAGGTCAGGGGACTCGGTTGCGCGGCTGCGATATCGGATTGGCGCCGGGAAAAGCTGCCATATTCCTCCGCCGCGATTTCAGCCTGCTCCCGGGCTTCGAGCAAGGCGACCCGCCGCGCCGCCACATCGGCCATGGCGACCTCGACCCGATAGCGGTAATCGGCTTGTTCGATTTGGAACAGCGTCTGCCCCGCTTCCACCCGCCCGCCGCTCACTAGGGCGGGGCTCACGTTTTCGACCCTGCCGCCCACCTGCGGAGAGATATCGACCTCCCGGGCGGGCCGCACGGTTCCCGACCCGAATACGGTAATCGCGCCCGGCGAGGCGGTCGCCGCGCCGGTCAGCACAAAAGGCATCTGGGGCGGCAATTCCAAGCGTTCCGGCTCCGGCGCCAGCGAGATCAGCAACACTGCCAGGGCGATCGACGCGGCAATGATGCCCATGGCGACGAAAATTCCGCTAACTTTGCCCATGACGTTCACTCGTTCGATAAATATTGCGCATCGTCAGCGATCCAGGCGCCACCCAGTGCCCGATGCAGGGCCAGCCGGGCTAGGCCGAGATCGCGCTCCGCCGCCGCCAGCGCGGCTTCGCCGCCGACGCGGACCTGCGCCGCACGCAACGCATCCTCGTAACTGCCGATGCCGGACGAATACCTTGCATCCCGCAATGCCGATTCGGCCCGGGCTTCCTCAAGAAAGGCAACCAGCACCTCGTGGCGCCGGCGGCCGGCCTCAAGACCCGACAGGGCGGCTTCGACTTCGTTGACGGCGGTAAGGACGGAACTGCCGTAAGCGGCTGCGGCCTCGTTGAGCTGCGCCCGGGCAAGTTCGACATTGTCGCGCAGGCGCGAACCCTGGATCGCCGGTCCGAGCAGATTGGCGCTGAGATTGCGGAACCACTGGTCTGGATCGAACCAGTCGCCGGCATCGGTGGCCTGCAGGCCGATCGACCCCTTCAGCGACAGCGACGGCAGCAATTCGGCGCGTCTGGCACCGAGCGCGAAACGGGCCGCTTCCATGCGTTGCCTGGCGGCGGCGACATCGGGACGCTGAATGAGCAAATCGGCGGGTATCCCCGCGGGCACCGGCTCGCCGCCGCCCGCGATGGACAATTCGGCGGGCAGCGAGTCCGCGATGTCCTCGCGGAATCCCCCAAGCAGAATCCACAGCCGCGCGCCGGCCTCGGCCAGCCCGGCTTCAAGTTGCGGCAGCCGCGCGCGCGCATCGCGCAGGGCCCGGCGGGTGGCGTACAAGGCCTGGGCTTCGATCAATCCGCTCTCATAACGCAATTGCGCCAAGTCCTCGCGTTCTTCCAGGAGCCCTATGTTCTCTATCCCCAGCTCGCGTTGGCGCCGCAGGTCCACCAAGTCCAGGTAGGTGCGGATGGTTTCCGCGAGCACCGAGATGCTGGCGGCGACGTAATCCGCCTCCGAAGCGAGCCGCCGCGCCCCGGCGGCAAGCCGGGTGTTGCGGTTGCGGCCCCAGAAATCCACCTCGTAGGCGAATTCCGCCCCGAGCGTATAGGTGGTCAAACCGAGGCGGTCGGGCAGCGTTATGCCGAAGGCTTCGGTCAGATCGGAACCGAGCCCAAGCTCATCAAGCTGCGCGGCGATGCCGGCGTCCGTGGGGGCATCGAAGTCGTCAGCGCCCGCGACTGGATTCACCAGCGGGTAGGCAAGGGCACCCGCGATGCGGGCCCGGGCCCGGGACTGATCGACCCGCGCCACTGCCTGGGCGAGGTCCAGATTGCTGTCGAGCGCGGCTTCGACCACCTGATTGAGCACCGGGTCGGCGAAAGATTCCCACCAGGCCAAGGGTTGCGGGTGCCCGTCGGCCCCGCTCGCGGCGAACCGTTCCGGCAGCAATGCCAAGGTGGTGCTAGTGGTGGCGCCAGGGCCGGAACCCGGCCCGGCTTCCGGGGCGAGGGGAAGCAGCGAACCCGGAAGCGCACAGCCGGCGAGCAAGGCTGCCGCCACGACGGCCAGTGAATATCTTGCTGGTTTGCCCTTCACCCACACAAACCCTACGGCTAAATGCCCCGAATTGCGGCGGATGGTAACACACCAACCAGCAGGTCGCGTGTTGTGGTTAGCGGAACCCTGTTCCTGGCGCAGGCGGCGCAGAGCCTGCAATCGCGACTATTTATCCGACCCACCAAGCCGTCACACCGCCTTGGGCGTCGAGCACGACCGGGGTGCGTTCCCCCATGGACGATCCGGCTGGCCGTCAAAGAGCATGCGAACCCCTTGGAAAACGAAGCGGCGTGGCTCATCCGCGAGGCTGATGAAGCCTTTCATTCGGAAGATGTCCACCCCGCGCTCACGGAGCAGTTCGCCAAGTTGCGTTGCGTTCATCTGGTTCTCCTAGCGATCAAACCAACGGATAATGCCGTATCAGCGCACCCGGTCGTATGGCGGCATTCGCCTTAGGAGCCCGAGCATTTTCGTCCACGTCAAACGCCTTGCTGCGACCACTATCAGCGACTAAGGGTGGTTCGTTGATGCTTGCCATCAATAAGCGCGGTGTTATAACGTAACATTATCAAGTGACAATAAGAGATCCATGCCATGCAACCTCCGCGAACCAAACCTCAACCCGGCACCGATGCCAACCGCCGCGGGCAGCATGCGTAGGCTGGCCGGGAGCAATGGCAACGCCGCCGGGGCTCTCCGAGATCGATCGCCGTTTCCCGATTTCGGTGATGGATACGGTGCTGCTGGGTCACTGGCGCACGATCGGCCTGCTGCGCGCGGTCACGCGGGGTCAACGGCGGCAAGCCGAGGAAGCGCTACTGGCTGTCGGTCTCGATGGCTTCGGTCAACGCCCGGTTGCCTCCTTGTCGGCGGGGCAGTTTCAACGTGTCCTGTTTGCCCGCATGTTGTTGCAGAACTGCCCTGTCATTTTGCTCGACGAGCCCTTCACCGCAATCGACGCCAAGACCTCGGCCGACCTTCTGAGGGTGGTCGCGGGCTGGCATGGCGAAGGCCGGACGGTTATCGCTGTGCTGCACGATCTCGACCAGGTCCGAGAGCATTTTCCCGATACTTTGGTGATGGCCCGGGAGTCCGTTGCCTGGGGGGCGACCGGCGAGGTGTTGCAGGCAAAGCATCTCTTCCGGGCACGACAGATGGCGGAGCAGTGGGATGACCGTGCGGCGGTCTGCCAGCGAGGCATCCGCTGAATGGATGTCCATGCCGCGCTGATCCAGCCTTTTGCGGAATTCGGGTTCATGCGCAGGGCGTTGGTGGCTTGTCTGGCGCTCAGCATCGGCGGTGGCCCTGTGGGTGTGCTGCTGGTCTTGCGCCGTATGAGCCTGGTTGGCGATGCCCTAAGCCACGCCGTACTGCCGGGTGTGGCCATTGGTTTCATGATCGGCGGGTTCTCACTCGTGATCATGAGCCTCGGCGGCCTTATTGCGGGCCTCGTCGTGGCGATTCTGTCCGGTCTTGTCGCACGGGTGACGGCGCAACGCGAAGATGCAAGCTTTGCCGCCTTCTATCTGATTTCGCTGGCGCTTGGGGTGCTCATCGTCTCCATACAGGGTAGCAACATCGATCTCATGCATGTGCTCTTCGGGACCATCCTCGCTGTTGACGATGCGTCGCTGCTACTCGTTGTCTCCATTGCGACCCTGACGCTCTTCACTTTGGCTGTCATCGGCCGCGGGCTGATTGTCGAGTGTTTCGACCCCGGCTTCCTGCGCGCCGTCGGCGGCCCCAGCGCGGCGGTGCATTTCGTGTTTCTGACACTGGTCGTCATGAACCTTGTCGCGGGGTTCCACGCGCTCGGTACGCTGATGGCGATCGGCTTGATGATGCTGCCGGCAGCGGCGGCGACAATTCATGTACGGTCTTTCGCGCCGCTCATGTCTTGCCGCGCTCGCCGCGCTCGCCCTGGCCAAGACATCCCGACCCCGGGCGGCCGGCAAGCTCAAAGTCGTTACCACCTTCACCATTCTCGCAGACATGGTGAGGAATGTCGGCGGGGAGCATGTCGCACTCAGTACGCTGGTCGGTCCGGACAGCGATGCCCATGTCTACGAACCGACCCCGGCTGATGTACGCACGCTGGCCCGGGCGGACCTCGTCGTCATCAACGGCCTCGGCTTTGAAGGCTGGATCGACCGGCTGATCAAGGTGTCCGGTTACAGGGGGCCGGTTGTCGTGGCCAGCGAGGGAATCGCCGCGCTGACGGTGGGCGAAAATCAACTCGACCCCCACGCTTGGCAGGATCTCGCCAACGGACGCCTTGATGTCACCAATATCGTCCGCGCACTGGCTACCGCGGACCCGGCTCACGCGAACGACTACCGGCGTCGCGCCAAGGCCTATGATCGCGAACTGGCGGTGCTGAATCAGGAAATCAAGCGCCGGTTCGACGCCTTCCCCAGAGACCGGCGCAAGGTGGTCACGTCGCACGACGCCTTCCAGTACTTCGGCCGCGCCTACGGCATCGACTTTCATGCCCCGGTCGGGCTGAGCACCGAAAGCGAGCCGTCGGCGGGTGAAATGGCCGCTCTCATTCGTCAGATGCGGAATGAGGGCCTGCGGGCGTTGTTCGTCGAGAACATCACGGACCCGCGTCTGTTGGGGCAACTCGCACGTGAAGCCGGGGCTGTCATCGGTGGCCGGCTTTACTCCGATTCGTTGTCCGGCCCCACCGGCCCGGCACCGACCTATCTCGACATGTTCCGCCACAACGTTGGCGAAATCGCCAGGGCTGTTGCCCCGGACTTTATGCAACAGCGTTCGCGAGTTCCGCGCAGCGATCAACCAGGGGCATAACCGTATCCGCAGCCGCTGGCGGCAGGGCGAAGACAATTCGGTTGAAGCCCAGCTCGATTAAGGCTTCGACTTGGTTCTGGCGGGGCGGCACACCATAGATGGTGAAGTCCGGCTCGCCCTCGCGGCCAGCAGCCGCCCAAGCTTCGCGGGTTGCGCGGATGCCGGCCGCATAGTCCAAGGCACCCGCCGCCGCTCGGTTCGGATTTTGATAGATGGGGCACCAGCCATCGGCATATTCGGCGATGCGGGCCCATGCCCAGCGCGACGAAGCACCAAACAAAATCGGCGGGCCACCAGCCTGTAGCGGCTTGGGATAGGACCACAGCGGCTCGAAATCGACAAATTCGCCGTGAAATTCCGCTTCTTCCTCAGTCCAAATCGCACGCATCGCCAACACCCGCTCGCGCAACACCTTCCAGCGGTCCGCATAATTGATGCCGTGGCTGGCCATCTCCTCCGCATTCCAGCCGGCCCCGACACCCAGCAACAGGCGACCACCCGAAATGAAATCAAGGCTCGCCACCTGTTTTGCCATCACAATGGGGTCGCGCTCCGTAACCAAGCTGATCCCTGTACCGAGCTTGAGCCTCTGGGTTGCCGAGGCCGCAGCCGCCAAGGCAACAAAGGGGTCGTGACAATGCCAATATTCCTTTGGCAAATCCGCACCGCCGGGCCAAGGGGTGCGCCGGCTCGCCGGTATGTGGGTATGTTCGGGCACGAATAGAGATTCAAAACCCCGCGCCTCAAGGGCCTGCGCCAAGGCCACGGGCGAGATGGCGTAATCGGTGGGAAAGATAACGGTACCGAACTGTGTCACCTGATGGCTTCCTTGAATAGAGCGGATTTACAGCCGCGGATTCCGCAGGCAGAGGCTCCTAGAGTGTTTTAAGTTGCAGGTAGTGATGATCGATCTTGGCGACATAGCGACGGGCCGCATGACGCTGCGAGCTGTTCATGCCGATATTGTAGGTGCCCAGCGCGCATTCGTTGCCGCCGCACAATTCGCTGAGATGGGCCAGCACCTGGGCACCGCAATGGATATTCCGACGGGGGTCGGTTAGATCGTCACCACCGCAGAATGCACGCCAATACCGGGGCTTGACCTGGACGGGGCCGATAGCGCCCGCCCAAGAGCGAACGTTCTTGCGAAAACTGCTTTCCACATAAACCAGGCTGGCAATCAACTTCGGGTCGAGCCGCTGACGATCAGCGGCCTCGAGTATCCAGCCGGAAAACTCCTCAGCCACCGCCGATTCGAGGCCGAATGCCGCTTTGAGCTTGCCGCTGAAAGCATCGACCTGCTCTGCCCAAGTCACACTGGACAAGGCCGGCTTGGCAAATTCGACCGTTCTATGCCCCTGGTGGGCAAGCACGTTTGTGAAGGCGAGATAAACACCCAGCAGTAGGATGAGGGCCAAACAGGCATGCACGCCGACACGGGGCGCACCGCCGCGGGCGGGCAGCCGGTTGATGGTGCCGGGGAGGCCGTCGAGCGGGTCGATGGCCCTATTGGGAGGGCGATATTGCTGCCCTGCCTGTGTCATTTTTACCATCCTGCAGGTCGAAATTCGGGGACGGCCAACGATTATGGCTGCTTTATTCTTATGAAGTCATGTGGGCTGGCCCTGTTATTAATAATATTTTCATCTAATGAACTACATTTAAAGTATGGAACAATCTATTAAATGGGGCGCAATTTAAGCGTATTGCTCGGCAGAGAGGGGAGGGATGAGAGTGAATTTGCCGCCGCGAATTTCGCGGGCAGAGGTGCCCAGGAACCAGATCATCCTTGTTTTTGGGGGGCCTTGGGCGACAGCTTGTAATGATCCCAGGAAACGGTGTATTCCGGGGCCATCACCACCCAACGGCGATTACGCCCTCGGGCGGTGGCGGCAAACGGTGGCGGAGCCTCCAATAGGGGTTGGCCGTAGCCGCCGTTATATTTCCTGCCCATTTGGGTACGCACATTTTCCAGGTGCGGGTCTTTTTTTTCCGCCTCCGCATCCTCAAGCACCCGCCCGTGGCCCTGCAACATGACGCCTTGAAATTGCGGGTACTTTTCGTTGCGGTCAACGATGACGGTGCAAGCCGGGTTGCGGCGCAAGTTAACGATCTTCTGACCTCGCCCATAGAAATAAATGGCGCCGCCCGCCCATCCGAACCACATCGGCGTTAGATTAATGCGGGAGCCGGGGCCGATGGTTGCCACCCGCAGGCTCCATTGATCGGCCATGATCTCGTCGATCTGGTCGTCGGAGAGAGGAATTTGGCGCGGCGGCACCGTGCTGAATTTGACACCCTGGGGTGTTTTGGCCTCCGGGGCGGACTTGTCGTCGGCCGCCACCTTGGCTGCTTGGCCTTGGCCACGCCCCTGCCGCCGGGGTTTGCGCCCGAGCTGGAAGGCAAAGCGGCGGATGAACACGGATTTGCCGCCGCAAATGCCTGTCGGCTAGACCGCCTTGAATTGCGCGATCATCTCCCGGCGCCTAGCTTCGGGTATGCCACCGTAGGCCGCCATCGTGCGGTCCACCACATTGCCAAAGCGCTGCTTGAACCGGCCAACGATGTCGTTCGGTTCACCGACAACGGCGAACTTCGTCAGAATCTCATCGGTGATGAGTTCGCCCATTTCCACCCAGCGGCCCTGTTTGGACATGGCATTCAATTCCGGTTGCAACTCGCCCGCGCCGATGCTCTCCAATACCGGCTTGTACGCCGGCGTGGAGCCGTAGAAGGCGATTTGTCGGCAAGTGTCCGCCCTTGACTGGGCCATCGCCTCTTCCGTTTCGCCGGTGACGATGAAAGCGGGATAGGTAATTTCAAAGTCCTCCCGCCTCTTGCCGGCCTTGGCGAAGCCCCGCTCAAGCGCCGGCAGGGTGGTTTCGCGCAGATAATTCTCCGTTGTGAAAGCATGGATAATGATGCCGTCCGCCACCTCGCCCGCAACTTCCGTCATCATCGGCCCAACCGCCGCCAAAAAGACGCGCGGCGGCCCGTACTCGGTATCGGTGGGCGTGAAAAACGGCGTCATCAGGGTATGTTGGTAGAACTTGCCCATGAATTGAAGCGGCTCCCCCTGGTGCCAATTGGCCCAAATGGCGCGCATGGCGAGAATGAACTCCCGCATTCGGGCGGCGGGGCTTGACCAAGGCATACTGAAGCGCTTGGTAATGTGGGCGCGAATCTGCGAGCCGATCCCCAGGACAAACCGACCCTTGGAGGCAACGTTGAGATCATGACCGATATTGGCCAGCGTCATCGGCGAGCGGGCGAAGGCCACGGCTATGCCGGTCATCAAATCGACCTTTTCCGTGGTTTGTGCGGCCAACAACAGCGGGAAGAAAGGATCGTGGCTGGTTTCCGCGGTCAGGATGCCGGAATAACCCATCGCTTCCAGTTCACGGGCGCGGGTGCCCACCGTATCCAAATTCAAGCCGAGTTCGCCATCTACTTTCATCTTGTTCCCCCTGTTGTTACGCGGCCAATGGCGCCGCCCGGTGCATGCCGCCATGCATTGGCGAGGGCGGGATTGTTCCAGCTTGACGAGGGCGAATCAATATTGATTTGTAGCCCTATAGGCGCGGCTGCCTTCGGAATTCGCGGCTGATCGAGCGCGTCGCCGAAATTAGCCGAATGCTAGGCGTCGATGCGGCTGCGTCGCCCCCATAGCAGGAGCGCAAAGCCCGTTAGAAAAGGCAGGGCTCGCTCGGCGAAGTCACCGGGCGTATCCGGCGCCAAGTGCAGAATCACCGTCAACCCGAACCCGGTCGCCACCGCCAGGATGACGGCGGTTGGTGATACCCGCCAACGCAGCAAGCGCACGACCACCACCGGCCCGAAGGCCGCGCCGAGCGCGGTCCAGGCAAACATCACCCTGGAGAAGATGGCTTCCGGGAGGGCATGGGCAACCCATACCGCAAGCAGGCCCACGCCGAGCACCACCAGCCTGGAAACCAACAGCGACGAACTTTGCATGAGATCGTGGCTGACAGCGGAGGCGGCCACGAGCAACTGGCTGTCCGCCGTGGACATGATGGCCGAGAGCACCGCGGCGATGATGACGCCGGCCAAGACCGCCGGCAGCAATTGGTTGGTGAGGGCGAAGAAGATTTGTTCCGCATCCTCAGGCGGCTTATCCACCAGCAGCACATGACCGCACAACCCCAGCAGGAACATGCCGCCAAGCACAATGACGAACCAAACCAGCGCCACCATCCGGGCGGTGCGCAACTGCCCCAGATCGCGGATTGCCATGATGCGGTTGAGCAGGTGCGGCTGGCCAAGCGGCCCGAACCCAACACTGAGCATGCCAAAAAGAAACCCGACAGCGACCAGGCCTCGGTAGTCGCCGGTGAGAGACAGTTGCGTGGGCGAGGCAAGCGCCGCTAAAGCAGTCGTCAATCCGTCAATACCCCCGGCCGCCGACAGGGCGACCCAAGGCAACAGCAGCGCCGCCACCAGCATGAGCAGGGCCTGTAACGCATCGGTGACGCTGACCGCCCAAAAACCGCCGAGCAAAGTGTAAACGAGCACTATGCCGGCACCGAGCAGCAACGCTTGGAACCGCTCCACTTCCATAAGGTTGGCAAAGGTCGCCGCCGCGCCCTGGAATTGGGCGGCCACATAGAACGTAAAGGAAACGGCAACGGCCAGGGCCGCAATGACCAACAAGATCACTCGCTGGCGCCCCGAGATACCCTCCGCGACCAAGTCGTTCAGGGTCACCCAACTGTTCCGGTGCGCCGCCTCACGCAGGCGGCGGCCAAGCCAAAACCAAGCGAGCACATGACCGGCCAGCGTACCCGGCAACAACCAAACGGCGGCAAGACCCTGACTGAAGGCAATGCCGCTGACGCCGAGAATGGTCCAAGCGGAAGAAGAGCCCGCGGCATAACTTAGGGAGCTCACCAGCGCCCCGAGGCGGCGTCCACCAATGAAATAGGTTTCTCCGTCCCGCGTGCGGCGACGTGCCCAAGCACCGATGGCAAATAGGGTTAGGAAATAGACAAGGAGGGTTGTCCAGACGATACCGGTAGCGGGAAGGTCGATATCCACAAATCAGCCTCCCGGGCGCCTCTGCCCGCGGAAGGCGCACCAGCGAAAAGCCACTATCGCCGCCCCGGCAATGTCACAAACCACCGCAATCCTCAACCTTCCTTGCCGCCGGACGTTCGATAATCGCCGAACGCCTCGTCGCGCTTGGTTAGGGCCTGGGTCAAACCCTTGCGCATCTCTTGAAAATAGGCTTGGGTGGTTTTTGTGAAGGTGGCGAGTTGCTGCATTTCCGTGCCGGCGCGGATGCCGGCACGAATACCCATAGCGTCCATTTGTCGATGCACGGCGCGTTTATTGATCTGTTGCAGGTCCGAGGGCGTCATGGCGACCCGCTCGGCGATGCCCAGCACCCGCTCTTCGAGTTCTTGCTCCGGGAAGGCGCGGTTGGCGAAACCACAGTCGGCCGCCTCGGTGCCGGACATGTGATCGCCCGTCAACATCAATTCCATCGCCCGCCGCAAACCCACAATCCAAGGATAGAACTGGTTGTCCGGCGGACTGATGGAGCGCACCACCGGGTAGCCAATCTTCGCCGTGTCGGCGACATAAACGAGATCGCAGGCCGTTGCCAGTTCCGTACCGCCCGCAAGGCAGTAACCCTGTACCTGGGCGATGACGGGTTTGGCCAGATCCCAGATTTTGAAGAACCCTTCGACCACGTGCCGCGGCCAGTTCGAAAGCCCGCCAGCCGTATAAAAAGGCTGGCCGACCGACGTATTCGATTTGAGGTCGTAGCCCGCCGAGAAACAGGGGCCGGCACCGCGAATAAGCAGGACGCGAACGTCCGCGTCCTGGTCCGCCGCTTCCAGCGCCCGGAATAGCTCGGTACGCAACTCATTCGATAGCGGGTTGCGTTTATCGGGCCGATTCAGAGTGATGCGCCGCACCATCGGGCGCGGTTCATCAACGATGATGTTGCTGTATCCCATGCGCACTCCCCGTTCGATCAATTTCTCGTATTTCAGCATACCGCACAGGCGACAACACCGAATTCTCGCGCGAGCGTGGGCCAGGCGCCTGGTTAGTCGAATGTGAACCGGCTTGCCGCGATACCGATACGGATGCTGGTGGTGTGCTGGGCTACCGCCGCCGCCGTGGTCAGCGAATCCGGCGCCCCGGAGTCGCCGAACCAGGCATCCGTGTAGCCGTTGCCCTCCGCCCATTGCAATAGCTCGATGGTCTTGCGTATATCCGGCCAAGACGGCACGGTCACCGCCACCCGTTTGGCTAATGCCATGGTCTCCTCCTTAAGCCGCCGCCCTCAGAGCATTTCTTCGGCAACCAATGCCAGCGCTTCCGGTTGTTGTCCGCCAATCATCATGCTGGAAACCTGGCCACGCCGCTCGGCCTCACGCCAACGCTGTAGACGCTCACGAATGCGCTCCGCGGGGCCAACCAGGTGACAGGCATCAATCAATTCCGCGGGCACCGCCGCCATCGCCTCGTCACGCCGACCGGAGAGATACAGATCCTGGATTTTCACCGCCGCCTCCGCAAAGCCAAGACGCTTGGCGTAGTCGTTGTAAAAATTCTTGTTGCGCGCCCCCATGCCGCCGATGTAGAGAGCCATGCTGCCGCGAATGGGCATCATGCATTTCTCAACGTCATCACCCATCACCACGGTGACAAAGGGCGCCACGTCGAATTGGCTGAGGTTTTTATCGCCCGCCTTGGCGAGCCCGCGCCGGATCGGGCCTTCCAGCACACTGAATTGATCCGGATCCATCCAAATGGGGAAGAAGCCATCCGCCACTTCCGCCGCCACTTCCACGCCCCTGGGCGTGATGCTGGCCGCGTAAATCGGAATGTGCTCCTCGCAATGCAAAATACTCTTGAGGGGACGCCCGAGCCCGGTGGCATCGGCTGCGGTGTACGGTATTTGATACAGATCGCCGTCAAAGGTTGCGGGTGCCTCGCGAGCGAAGATTTGCCGCATGATGGTCACGTATTCCCGCAACCGGGTGAGCGGTTTGCCATAGGGCACGCCATGCCAACCCTCAACAACCTGGGGGCCGGAAGCACCCAAACCGCAGATAAAGCGGCCACCGGATAATTCGGCCAAGGTCATCGCCGTCATCGCCGCCATGGCCGGCGAGCGGGCGGGCATCTGCATGATGGCGGTGCCCACCTTGATTTTCTCGGTCTGCGCCAAGATCCAAGCGGCGGGGGAAATGGCATCGGAACCATAGGCCTCCGATGTCCATACGGAGTCGTATCCCAAACTCTCCGCGTACTTGATCGATTCGATGGGCATACTGATCTTGCGCCCCGAGTATCCGAACAAAGTGCCGAGTTTCATAACCCACCTCTAATCGCGTTACGGGAATTGCGGCGCAAAATAACAATCACGGCAGCACCACACAACAAGCGGCCGGCAAGCGCCGCTATTGGTCGCGTATCAAATCGATCAGATAGTCAACCGTTTCCAGGGCTTGGCGGCGCCCTGCCCGCACATCGACGACATAGCGTTCCGCGACCACCAGGGCGGGCGTTGAGGCGATGCCCAACCGCCGTTGCCGGGCATCCTCATCAGCGCTTTTGCGGCGCACCTCGGGGGAATTGTATGCATCCACAAACGCCTGCCGCTCAATGCCGCGCCCGGCCACAAAGTCGGCAATCTCGGCCAACGTGCGGAACTCGCGTCCGTTATCGTGTATGGCGCGGAAGATGCGTTCGTGGTTGGTATCCAAGGCATCCATCTGTTCGAGCGCGAAATAGGTTTTCGCCAGCATCGCCCAAGCGGCGCTGAAGGACGCGGCGGAGCGCTCAAACCGGACCTCATCCGGTAGCTCGCTGGCCCAGTCTTCCAGCAGCGGCTGGAAATTTTTGCAGTGTATGCAGGCATACGAGAAGAATTCCGTGACGACGATGGGGTCTCCGGGCCGACGCCTCGGCGGATCCTCAAGGAGCCGATAATGCTCGCCCTCGACAAAGTCGCCGGAGCCCGTGCCGCCCGCGCTGTAGAACAATCCGTAGCCGACGACCAGTGCCGCCACGACAACGGCGAAGCCGATGATGCCGTTGCGTAATCGATCAACCTTGCGCGCCTGAGCGGCGCGCCCTTGTTTAGTCTTCATAAAGGGACTTATATACAAAAGTTGACAGATCAAAGCGACCTGCTTCCTTCTGCTACTTCTTGACGTTTCACAGGCCGACTTCGACATGGGTCATTGTCGCCACCTCGACGTCCGGTTGCCCCAATCCCGGAGGCCAAAGACCGGTCGTGATACTTTGATTTGAACTTCGGACGACCCCCTTGCTTCTTAAAATACCGTATCCAAGCATGTTCTTGATGCTTGAGCGTATGTCGAACAGCACCGAACGGGAGTGCTTGCAGCCAGTCTGTCTTCGCCCGAAGTTTGGTAAAGACCTTTGCGGTTGATTCGAACCGTATTGATGGCTTCGGCAGCGCCCATGGAATCCGTTCATGCCATGCATATTCTTCTTCGTTCCACGCCAGCATGTCGTCGAGCCTGTCCGCCGTGTCCCGCTCGCAGTTCCCCTCGAAATACTTGAAGGCCGATTCCTTCGTGGGGAACATCCGCATCAGGTCGAAAAGGCTCAGGATGCTGGTGATTCGCTTCTTTCCGGGCATGAGAATATTCTCGAAAACATGGCTAAAGAGTAGCAAAATCAAATTTATTTGTTAACTCTTGTTCCTATTCTGTCAACTTTCCTATGTAATTCCCCTCATAAACCCGTCCGTGAAATCATCCTTCCGTACAAGCAGGCAAATTCTGTGCCGCGCCGACCCACGCGCCGCCGAGTAGTACTTAAAAACTCACCCGGCATTGGCGGACCGGGGCGCCAACAATTCCGCCCAATGCAGCACCGGTACCGGCGCGACGGCCCCAAGGTGCATCTGACAGCCAACATTGGCCGTGACGATAAGGTCCGGGCCGCCCGCCATCAGATTGGCGAGTTTGTCTTCCCGGAGTTGGTTGGCAAGCCGCCGCTGCAATAGGGAATAGATGCCGGCGGAACCGCAGCAGATGTGCGAGTCGCGCACCTCAAGCAGTTGGTATCCGGCACGACTCAGAAGATTCTCGACCAGGCCCGTTATACCTTGGCCGTGGCGTAGCGTACAGGGTGCGTGCCAAGCCACAATGCGGCCGAGCGATGCGGGTGGCGGTGCCTGGGCACGGCCAAGCTTGAGCAATCTGTCTTTTTCTCCTGAGGGGTGCCCCCTCCCCCTCGCGCTCTCCGGGCCGAGGGTTGCTTGCGAGGGGTGCTCCCTCGGGCTCGTCGCGCTCCAGGCTGCGGCGTCCTTAGCGGGAAGTTGGTGAGATAGGCGGGTTGGCGGGGTTCCCGCGCCGACCCGCGAACCATTGCTGTTATTAGCGGGGCTGAGATGAGTGAAAGACGCCGCCACTTCGGCCAGATCCCGGGTTTTGGCGGCGACTGCCGCCGCGGCTGCGGCATAGTCCGGATCGTCCGCGAGCAGCCGCCCATAATCCTTCACTGTGATGCCGCAGCCGCTAGCGGTGGAAACGATGACATCCACCTCGTCAAGTCGCGGGCGCAACGCATCGATGGTCTGACGCATAATCCGCCTTGCTTTGTGCTTCTGCCCGAGGTGCAAATTCAGGCCACCGCAGCACTGCTCGCCTTCGGCCCAAAGCGGTTCGACGCCATTGGCCGCCAACAGCCGTGCCGCCGCCGCATTCACCGCCGGGGTGGTTAGGCGCTGGACGCAGCCCCGCAGCAGTAAAGCGCGCTGGGTCGGTGCGGCCGTTGGCGGTGGTGGAGCCGCATCGCCAACCGGCAAAGCCGTGCGCCGCGGCAGCAACTTTGCGAGTGCGGAAGGCAGCATCCAGCGACCTAGTCTGCCCAGACGAATGCAGATGGCAAAACGGCCGGGGCTTGGGGCCAGCCAGCCGAAGAAATGGCGAATCAATCGCTGCAACGGTGCCCGCGCAACCCCGGGTTGCTCCATAAACTCGCGGCCTATCTCCAATAATTCCCCGTATTGAACACCGGACGGGCAGGCCACTTCGCAACCCCGGCAGCCAAGGCAGCGGTCGAGGTGGGTGCGCACCACACTCAGTGCGGCCTTGGCGGCCGCCCGTCCGCCGGTGCCGCCGCCGCTTGGAACGGCGCTTAACGCATCCGGTTTCGCGCTCGACACCGGTGTTGCCATGTCCGGATTCTCCAGCATTTCCTTGATGAGATAGATGCGGCCGCGCGGGCCATCAAGTTCGTCGCCCAACAATTGATAGGTCGGGCAGACGGCATTGCACATGCCGCAATGCACACAGGAGCGCAGGATTGCATCGGCCCGACGACCGGGCTCGGTGGCCAAGAGTTGGCTAGGCAATTGTGTTTGCACGAACGATACCCGGGTTGAGTATATTGTCGGGATCAAAGGCCCGCTTCAGGCGCACCGACAGGGCGTCGGTAAACAGGGGCGCCGCAAAGGCCGGCCGCGCCCGCGCGTCGCTGCCTTGCGCGAACGCCGATACTGCCTGCTCCGACCGACTCGTTGGCCACCAGCGGCGTGCGCCCGCCCACTCGATCACGCAATCATCGGGCGGCAGGGCGGCGGCAGGCGGGCAGAGGAGCTCCCAAAGCACGGTGTCGGGCCGGGGTTGGAAACAAGGCAGCGTCCGGTCGCGCAATGCGGCCCAAACGGCAGTGTCCTCCATGCGCTCGCCGCCCAGTTCCGCCGCCGCGCCACGCACCCTAGACTCGGTGCCGGAAAGCCGGATCTGGAGTCGCCCCGCCGCATAACAAGTGGCCGACACCGGCAGCGCGGTGCGTGCCCAGCGGCGCACCCATTGCTGGCTCTTGGCCGCCGAGCACTCCAATACCAAGGTTTGTTCCGCCTCTGGCAGCGGCGACAGACGCAAGCTCAAGGACAACAGCAACCCCAGGGTTCCACAGGCACCCGCCTGCAATCGGGAAACATCGTACCCCGCCACGTTTTTAACGACCTGGCCACCGAATTGCAGCCGTTCGCCAAGCCCGTTCAAGAGTTCCGCGCCAAGTACGGCATCGCGCACCGAACCGCGCCATGGCCGGCCCGGCCCGGCCAATCCCGACGCCACCGCGCCGCCAACGGTGCCGCCGCCGTCAATCAGCGGTGGTTCAAAGGGCAGACACTGGCGGTTTTGCGCCAACACTTCGGCCAATTCCAGCAACGGCGTTCCAGCGCGCACGGTGACCACCAATTCCTCGGGGCTATAGTCAAGAATGCCGCGATGGTCGCCAACCGGCAGCAGTTCTCCTTCCGCCCGGCCCAGGCACCAGCTTTTGCTGCTCGAACCAAAAATGGCCAGCTTCGCACGCCGCGCACGGGCATCCCGAATGCGCTCGGCCAGGTCGATGCTTGTGTCGCTCTCAGGCATCTAAGATGCTCGGGCGGGCGGGGCGGGAAGTTGGCGAGATATCCGAGCTAGGAGCCTCTGCCTGCGGAAATCGCGAAAGCGAAAAGCCGCTATCGCCGTCCCGTCGGCCGGTCGATTGAGGCGAATATCCAGCCATATTCAACGAAATCGACGGGCGGGCGGGGCGGATGAGAGCGGATTTGCAGCCGCGAATTCCGCAGGCAGAGGCTTCCAACTTCAAAATCGCTCCATTCCGGCGTAGGGCAAGGCACCGCGATGCACATGCATGCCACCCAGTTCCACACAGCGGGCGGGCCGCGGAATGCCCTTGCCCGGATTGAGCAGCCGCGCCGGGTCCAAGGCTTGCTTGACACGCTCGAACTGCGCCAGTTCCGCGGGGCCGAACTGTGCACACATTTGATCAAGCTTTTCCACACCGACGCCATGTTCGCCCGTGACGGTGCCTCCGACGCGCACACAGAGCTCCAAAATTTTGCCGCCGAAGGCCTCGGCACGTTCGAGTTCGCCCGCCTGGTTGGCATCGAAAAGGATAAGGGGGTGCAGGTTGCCGTCGCCAGCGTGAAAAACGTTGGCCACCCTGAGACCGTACTCGCTGGACAGATTGGCAATCGCGGTGAGCACCTCGGCCAGGGCCCGCCTCGGAATGGTGCCGTCCATGCAATAGTAGTCCGGTGCCAGGCGACCCATCGCCGGAAAGGCCGCCTTGCGCCCCGACCAGAGACGCGCCTGTCGCCGTGCATCCCGCGCCCGCTGAACCTCGTAGGCACCATTTTCTTGCAGGGCCAACTCGACCGCCGCTTCAAGCGATGCGAGCTCGTCGTCGGTGCCGTCGAGTTCGCAGAGCAAGATGGCCGCGGCGTCTCGAGGGTAGCCGGCGCCCGCGAAATCCTCGGTCGCCTGAATGGCGAGCGCATCCATCATTTCCAGCCCGGCCGGAACGATGCCCCGTCGAATGATGTCGGCAACCGCCTGGCCGGCACCGGTCAGGCTGCGGAAAGCCGCCAACAACACCGATTTGCCCGGCGGATTGGGCAGCAGCCGCACGGTAATTTCGGTTACTATTCCCAAGAGGCCCTCGCTACCACAGATCAACGCCATCAAATCGTAGCCCGGATAGTCGAACCCCTTGCCGCCCAAGCTGAGCGTTTCGCCCTCCATGGTGAGCACGCGCAGACCAACCACATTATGAACGGTCAGGCCGTATTTCAGGCAATGTACGCCGCCCGAGTTCTCGGCAACATTGCCGCCAATCGAACAAGCAAGTTGCGAGGAGGGGTCCGGCGCATAATAGAGGCCGTGGGGTGCCGCCGCCTCACTGACGGCCAGATTGCGCACACCCGGCTGCACCACGGCAACGCAGTTCTCAACGTCGATTTCCAGAATGCGGTTCAGCTTGGACAGGCCCAACACCAAACCGTCCCGTACCGGCCGGGCACCGCCGGAGAGCCCGGTGCCGGCACCGCGCGGCACCACCGGAACGGCTTGCTCGCGGCAGACGGCGAGCACCGCCCGCACCTGCTCTTCCGTTTCCGGCAGCGCTACCGCCCAAGGCATTTCACGGATGGCGGTCAGCGCATCGCTTTCATAGGGTTTGAGCGCCGCACCCTGGGTAATTAAGCCCCCCGCAGGCAATATCCGGCGCAAACGTTCAAGGACGGCGGAGCGATTCATAGAGCCAACAAATGAACCAAAAGATGGGGCCTGTGCCGTTAACTGCATCTTCCACTATTGTCGTCAAACCGCCAAGGCCAATCACGCACTCGGCGAAACGGCAAATTCGCACCCTGATTAAGGCAATCCCGCTTATTGACCTTTTTCCCGGTCGGTGGGAATAATGCCCCATCAGAGCGTAGCGGAATGATGAGCGAAGCATTTGACACCCTCAGCGCCCTGCGCGATCTTGAGGCATCGGGTCTCGATCCCGGCTATGCCGAAGCCATAGTGCAAATTGTGTCGCAACGCTATCAACAGGTCGCGGACAAGGCCGATTTCGCTCTGTTGAGGGGCGAACTCACCCGAATCAACAGCGAACTGAACCGAGTCAATGAGGCGGTCGCCAACCTCGGCGGCACAGGCGACGAATTCAAAAAGGAAACGACGGGAGAATTCACGGCGGTCAGAAAAGAAATGGCCGGGGAATTTACCGCCGTCAGACAAGAAATGGCGGAAGGACTCGCCGCTGTTAGAAAAGAAATGACGGGAGGATTCGCCGCCGTCAGACAAGAAATGGCTGGCGGATTCGCCGCCGTCAGACAAGAAATGGCTGGCGGATTCACCGCCGTCAGACAAGAAATGGCGGAAGGATTCACCGCCGTCAGACAGGAAACGAACGACGAATTCGCCGCCATCAGACAAGCAATGCGCACCGGTTTCGCAAACACCGTTTCGAAGCGCGAGTTGGATGCGACCCTCGCCGATTTGCGGCGTGAAAACAAGAACAATCTCGAAATTCTACACGGCAAGTTCAGTACGAAGCTCGCGGCGGTCGTCAACAAAATGCTGCTCGCCCAAGTGGCGGTGGGTGGCCTCATTGTTGCCTCACTGCGGCTGCTCTAGTACCGCAACGGTGCTTACCGCTACCAATGGCTCGTCAACATATTGTTAATGCCCGCATCGTTAGTGATGGCACCGTGCGCGAAGGCGATGTGCTCATCGACAACGGCCGCATTGCGGCCATCGGCACCCCAAGCGCTCAGCTCACCGAGCGGGCGAGCGTGGTCGATGCCCAAGGCGCTTGGCTGTTGCCGGGCATGATCGACGACCAGGTGCATTTCCGCGAGCCGGGCCTCACCCACAAGGGTACCATCGCCACGGAGTCGATGGCCGCCGTGGCGGGCGGCATCACCAGCTACATGGAAATGCCCAATTGCAACCCACTCACCATCAATCAAGCCGCGTTGAACGACAAGCACCGCCGCGCCGCCCAATGTTCGGCGGCCAACTACGCCTTTTATCTGGGCGCGACCAACGACAATCTTGAGGCCATCAAATCCATCGACCCCACCACCGCCTGCGGCGTCAAGGTTTTTATGGGCGCGAGCACGGGCGACATGCTGGTGGACGACCCCGCCGCCCTTGAGGGCATATTCGCCGCCACCCCGCTCGTTATCGCCACCCACTGCGAAGACACCCCGACCATTCTCGCCAACGAGGCGCTGGCGCGCGAACGCTACGGCGACGACATTCCCTTTGCGGAACACGCCAACATCCGCTCGACTGAGGCCTGCTACAAGTCCTCATCGCTGGCCGTGGATTTGGCCAAGCGGCACGGTTCGCAATTGCATGTTTTGCACCTCACCACAGCCCGGGAAATGGAACTCTTTGCTCCCGGCGATCTGGGTGACAAGCAGATCACCGCCGAAGCCTGCGTCCACCACCTCTATTTCGATGCCGATTGGTATGCCAGCAAGGGTAACGACATCAAATGCAATCCATCGATCAAGCAGCCCAGTGACCGCGAGGCGCTGCTCGCCGCCGTCAACGACGGGCGCATTGATGTGATCGCCACCGATCATGCGCCCCATACGCGAGAGGAAAAATCCGCCCCCTACGCGAGCGCTCCCGCCGGGCTGCCGCTGGTCCAACACGCACTGCTCTGCCTCTTCGAGCATGTGTCGGCGGGAACGCTGAGCGTGGAAACCGTCGTTGCGAAAACGGCGCATGCGCCGGCGCGGCGTTTCGGTGTTAGGGAAAGGGGGTTCATTCGCGAGGGCTACCACGCCGACCTGGTGCTCATCGAGGAACAGCCTATCGGCGGCGACGCCAATCTGTTGGCGAAATGCGGTTGGAGCCCGTTTGCGGGCATCACATTCCAGCACCGCGTACGCGCTACTTGGGTAAACGGGCACCGGCGCTACGACAACGGACAAATTCTGGATGGGCCGGTGGGCGAAGCCCTGCAATTTGTCCGATAAAACCCATGCCGCCGCTTTGTGCCACAACGCGCCCTCCCTATCCGCAAGCATGTCGCCCGGTGCGGCCATGCATTGGCATGCGGGCCCGCACGCTTTGCAAGTCGAGCCGTGGTCTAGTCGAGCCGTAGCCTGAATGAAGAGTTTGCAAGGCGCGGCCAGGCGCCGCTGGTGGATTGAGGGTGCCGCGGGCACAAGAGAGGGACTGGCCATCAGCGGCCTTGATTGGGGAGGCGATGGCCCCATCGCGCTATTGCACCACGCCAACGGATTTTGCGCGGCCACACTGGCACCGCTGGCGCAACGGCTCAAAACCCACTATCGGGTGATCGCCATTGATGCCCGCGGCCAAGGCGATTCCGACAAACCCCTGCTGCCCGAGGGTGTGCAATGGGCGTATTTCGCGGCAGACCTTGGCTGTGTGGCCCAACAAATTCTTGAGGAAACGGGCCACGAGCACATCGGCTACGCCATCGGCAGTTCCTTTGGCGGCACCATCAGCGCCATTGCCGAGGCGCGCCATCCCGGAACCTTTGCGCGCATTGCCATGCTCGACCCGCCGGTCCACCTGGGCGAGGACTGGTTACGGAAAGCGGGAATCCAGGCAGCGTCCTCTCGCGGCCCCGAATTAATTGCATTGGCGAAGAAGCGACGCGGCCTCTGGCCATCAAGGGAGCTGGTGCGGGCAGCCTGGCACAACAAACCCATGTTCGCCACCTGGACACCGGAAGCCTTCGAACTCTATCTCAACGAGGGGTTCAAAGAACTGCCCGACGGCAGTGTCACGCTGAAATGCACACCCGCCCTGGAGGCCGCGGTTTTTGAAATGAGCGGTGCCGATATCGACCTGTTCGGCTGCGTCGCCGAAGCGAATTGCCCGACTTTGCTGGTACACGCCGGGCGCGGCCACTTCCCACCCGAAGTGCATCGACAGTTCGCCTCGTTGTTTCCGAACTGCGTTTTCCAAATCGCCGACGCCGGGCATCTGATGCCCTTTGAAGACCCGAATCTTTGCGCGAACATTCTGCTTGATTTCGCCGGGCTGTAAACGAGCGGGCACCCCTCGCGTGTAAGTGGGTTGGCGAAGAAATAGGTGGGTCAGGAGCCTCTGTGATCGGTTTGTTGCTAAGCGGGCAATTCGCGGTTTTCGCACTGCTGCTCATTGCGCTGGTGATTTCGCTATCGTTCCACGAGTTCGGGCACGCCATCGTCGCCAAATGGTACGGCGACGACACCGCCCAACGCGCTGGCCGGCTGACGGTGAACCCGCTTGCCCACATCGACCCGCTGGGGCTGCTCATGGTGGTGCTGGTTGGCTTTGGCTACGCCAAGCCGGTGCCGGTCAACCCGCGCAATTTTCGTGCGCGCACCGCCGACCTCTGGGTTGCGGCCGCGGGGCCGGCAATGAACTTCTTGCTTGCGCTCGTTGTTTGGAACACCTATCTGCTGTTGCCTCCGGGCATTTGGGACAACCCGGGCGGTCAAGTCTTTTTCACACTGCTGGCGCAAATCAATTTGCTGTTGATGGTGTTCAACCTCATCCCGCTCGGCCCGCTCGACGGCCACTACATCCTGCCTTACTTTTTACCGTCGGATCTGGCGCGCCGCTACCGATCATTCAACGCCCGCTACGGCACCGGCATATTTCTCGCCTTGATCGTTCTCGGCATCGTTGGCCTGCCAATTTTCCGCTACCTGGCGGATTTCTCGCTGGTCTTGTTGCGCTGGATTACGCTCGTTTCGACGTCGGGCTAGGTGCCTGGCGCTATTTCCCGGTTTTGCTGTAATGTTGCCCGTTCAGGCGCCCGTAGCTCAGTTGGATAGAGCGTTGGCCTCCGAAGCCAAAGGCCGTGCGTTCGAGTCGCACCGGGCGCGCCATCCGTCAACAGCCGGTGAATGCCGGCCAACAACCCAAGCGGTGCTGAAACCTATTAAGCCGTCGCCCGGCGTCGTTCCGATGGAAGCCGCAGAAAAGCCAGCGCAACCATCGATATAAAGAAGCCGCCGATCAGCACCGCAAAGGCCGGGAGATAACTGCCGGTGGCTTCGTATACGAAAGTGGTGAAGGGCATCCCCACTAATATGAACGGTGTGGTGAGCGGGCTCATAATGCCCATAACGCGGGCAAAGGCGGCACGGCCATAGATGGAGGCGATCAACACCGTCCACAAAGGCATGACGGCACCGTAGCCGAGCCCGAAAACAATGCCCGCAAGCATGAAGCCCAGCTGGCTTGCCGAAACCATAATCAGCGCCAGCCCGGCGATCTGGCAACCCAGCGAGATGGCAATGGCAAGCCGCAAGTTGATGTGATCCGATAGGATGCCGAAAAGTGGCTTGGCAACGGCACCGAAAAAGGTCAGCACGGACATCACGGAGGCGGCCTGCATGGGCGACAGACCCATGTCCGTCATGTGCGAATGCAGGGCCAGCAACACGCCGCCGATGCCGAGGAAACTGGTTCCCACGATCGCCACGAGGTGCCAAACCCGGCGGTTGCGCAACGCCCGCGCAAGCGTCCAATTGGCGGCATCCACCGGACCCTCGGGCAAATCGTCCGCGGTGACGTTCGGCAACAATTCGGCGTTGTCCGGCAGCAACCCCCGATCTTCCGGGCGCTTTATCGCAAAACACCAAGCCAAGGGCACCAGCACCACAAAGCCGACAACACCAAGCGTCGATACCGCCGTGCGCCAGCCGAAGGTGAGCACCATCCAAGTGACCAATGGAATGATAATGGTGCCGGAAATCGAAATACCGAATCCGGCGATGCCGATAGCGGTGCCCCGCCGCCGGATAAACCAATTGGCCAAGAGCGAATTGTTCGGAATCGGCCCCGACATCGCCATGGCAAAACCCAGCAACAAGCCATAGGCGGCGTACAGCTGCCACAATGCGCCGACTTGCCCCATGGCAAGACATCCGAGAAGCAGCAAAAAGGCACCGGCAATCATCAAGGCCCGCACCGAGCGCTCGGCCACGAACCGCCCCACCCAGGGCCCGGCCAGCGCCACGATGCCGGATTGCAGCGACATGGCAATCGAGACCTCAAAGCGATCCGCTTGCAACGCCTCGGTTAGCGGTTTCAGCAGAGGGCTGAAGGCGTAGAACAGGGTGCCCATGGTGAGAAATTGGGCGACGAAGGCGAAGCCGACCACCGCCCAACCGAAGAAGAAGCGGGGACGGCCGAGGTTGGCCCGGGAAGCGGGTGCGGAGCTGTCTATGGGGTCCGGCAAGCGGTTTACTGTTCTCGCCAAACCAGGGTATCACCAGTGCCTTGCATCAACACCGTTCCCGGCATCACGCGCAATCGCCAAGGCTCGAGCTTGAGCGCCGCGAAGGTCGGAGAACCGGGGCCATCCCAGCCGGGGATGATAGCGGGATCGTAGCCCACGGGTTCCGGGCCGTTGGCAAACAGCTCCCAAACCATGCGCCGAGTATCATCGTCGAGCGCCCATTCGGCGCGGCATTCGGCAACGCAGGTGTCCTGGCTCGGCGTCCAATAATTACAGGAAATGTGGGGGCTTGCCTGCAGATGCGCGCGCTTCACCGGCGTCGGCCCCGTGGCGATCCAACCGGTTAGCTTGGCCCCGTCCCACTGCCAGATGGGATGCAGAACGCGGGAGCGGGGCCGACCCCGGGCATCCACCGTGGCGGCGGTACACCAGACGATTTGGTGGGCCATTTTTTGGAAGGCGGGGGCGACTTGGGTTAAGGAATGCATTGGCTGTCTCCGACCATAAAAACTAGGATTTATATCTCTGCTTTCCACAAGACCGACATTGCACTTTACAGCGTCTGGCGGAATCTGAACAAGCGTTGTACCGGCTTGACGACCAACCAGTTAAGAACCAGTGTAAGCACCACAGCCCTACAACGCCCAGGGGATGCGCCATGCAAGACCGTCAGGCAGCTGGCCACCGCAGCGGCGCTGATGCTGGAACAACGTTTTCCAGTCCTCTACCTGGTTGGCCTGAACGCCGATAATCCGGTGCTTTAATCACCCCAGCCCCAAAGCGCCAATCTCCCACAAGCCTTTCAGCCATCTCGCACGCTCCAATTCCGCCCTCAGGGCACAGTCTTGGGTTAACATGATGCTTGACGCACACATGATCCGAATAGATCACTGGTACCAGTCACCTGAATCACCATGACGCCCTTCGAGACCGAATCCCTGGCCATCAGCACCGCCGCCCTCTGGGTCGCCGTCGGTGCCTTGGTCGCTCAAGCCGTCATTGGCGCGGGCCAAATCGCCGTCGTCTGGCACGGCATCCGCACCATGATCGCCTCCGGCATGGCCCGCGCCCGTGAGCACGACCAGCGCCATGAGGAGAACATGCGCAACCACGAGGTGACCATGACCGCGCTGCGGGCCTTGATCGCCCGCACCGCGCCGCAACCAGAGAGAGCCAACGACTGACCCGCCGGCTACATCGCCCTCGACACCAATGTCGTCGTCAGGCTCCCGACCAACGACGACCTACCCTAGGGGCCTGCGCCGTCAAGGCCACCCGGCTTGTGGAGAGCGAGCGGGTGTTCCTCCCACTGTCCGTGGTATTGGAGACGGAATGGGTGTTGCGGAGCGTATACGGCTTGAAGCGTCCGGCAGTCGCAGGTGCCTTTCGAAGCCTGCTCGGCCTTGCATCCGTGTCTGCTCAATGATCCTGAACGTTGGCACTCTCATGGCCGCGCTATAGACATGGGGACGTTACAGGAAGAGATCAGCCTGAAAATTGACAATCTGCTGCGGACACTTTATGTGCTCTCTGCACCCGAAAATTGACAATCTCGCGGACACCAAGGTCTTGCATGAGGATGTTCGCGACTATTTCGAACTGTTGAAGGATTACATGCAGCGGGAGCAGATCATGTCCTTCGTCCATACAAGAGGGTATTTCTAATATGGCAAAAGATCGCACGACACCCGAATTGTTCTCAGAGGCAGTGCTGAGGCGGAACAACAAAGTCAACAGGAAGACGGTAGCCGCCCACGAGAAATTTGAGAAGGAGTTGCAAAAGCTCGGAGTGGAAATCAGGCCGAGCTACGGTCTTGAGCCACCTTTGGGACGGATCGGCACAGAGCTACATAGCCGAAATTGTTGAAGGCCGGAATGAATAGCTTGGCACGGTTCGGTTCCATCTCTGCCTAGCGCTCCGGCGGCGGATCGGTTTTTTCGGTCTCGATGATCTAAGCGGTCAACGCGAGACGTCTTGTCGGCTGGCTGAACCTCGGGCTTCCTTCCACAATCTAACGGTGATCGATTCCTCGCTTCGCCATGCCTATTCGTACTGGATACACAAAACCACACAAGTTGCTCTGAATCACACTAATCGGCTGACCGATGGGCGTCTTTGGGATGATCGGGAAGAAATCTGGCTCAAAATCATCGACCACCTTAGAACCTTCGGGCGGAGCATCTACGCAGAGCCTTGGCTACCCTCTCCAGCGGCTGACCATCGGCCCCGTAGCGGGCCGGCCATCGGGGGCTGCGGGGGCGATGAAGCTGGCTCCGTCACCGGATTGGAATTTGCCGTTTAGGCTTCAGAAGAGGGTGCGACGGTTCTGAGCGCGGGAAGGGTGTTACCGCCCTCAACCGGATCCGTAGTTGATTTCTCCCATGCTTCCGCTACAACGGGCGCTACTCCTCGGAAAGCACTTCCCGGTATTCATCCAAATCTGCCAGAACGGCATCAACGGGATAGTCGTCCAAAGGCATATGCAGCCTTGCGGATATTTTTTCCCAAACGTCAATGCTATTCAGATCGCTTTTCGTGTCTTCCCCGATATCGAAGATTTGCTCAACCCCCGCGATCACCGCCAAGCCAGCAGCAATAGCTGTTTTCCCGCCAGATTTCACCAGTGGGGCAGCCACTGTCCCACCTAGGTTAATCATGTCAAAAGTTTTCTCTGCCGTTTCTTTTGATTCGGGCTGTGCAATCTTGGCCACGTCAATATGCGCCTTTACGACCTTTGCCACATTCTTACGGCACTCTTCGGTCGGCTTCTCCCTACACTTTTCGACTTGCTTGGCAAATTGCCAATTGTTCGCACTTTCACCAAATACAGAATTGTGAATGGCTCCCTCACCGCCATCGGTGGTTGTCGCACAGCCTGAAACAAGCAAGTAGGCAACCGCGAAGGCGCGGACCGTTGTGAAATTGCGTTGGTATCTCATGTTGCCGCCTTGACATATAGACGAGCCGAGGGGACGATATCCCGCTCAAAACGAGAAGTCGGGCCCGTGGAGGAGTTCATAACATTTCGGAATTTTGGCGTGTTGATTCCGACATCCTTTCCAAGTGGGCAAGGTACTCGTTCGGGGTTCGGCAATCAAGCGCCCGTACAACATTGTCAACGCAAAGTAGAAATGTCCCCTTTCCCCTACAGTACCCTCACTTGTCCATGCAAACTGGCTGGCGAAGCGGTGCGGGAAGGATGGCGCGAGACGGATGAGCGCATCCTGTTCTGATTCATCAAGGCTATGCGGCGGAGCGACTACGACGGAGCGCTGCAGATGGTGCCGAGCGGGGACGGCATGCCCGGAGTTTAGATCGGCTAGGATCGGATGCTGGATGAAAGCCCGCGGCGACATGCCTTGGGATCACGGAGCCCCGCCTCGGTACGAGGCCGAGCTGGTCCGGATGGACGGCGACACAGCCACAATTCGGGTCGCCGTGGAATAGGAGGCGGGGCCCGAAACGGTCGCTTGCAGGCGGCAAAGCCTCCGCTGCCCTTCTCTCATCACCTTCCGCAATCCGGCAAAGGAGGCGATGGGGCCATCGGCTACAAGTTGGACGGCAAAGGCAGGTTTGGCCGGGGCGGGCTGGCCGGTGGCGATTGAAAACATCAAGGCCTTGCTCAATTTGCCTCATTGCCGATGCCTCGCTGAAGAAGAAGGTTCTTGAGAGACTTGGCGAACGGTTGCTAGAGGCTGTCTCATAAATTAAGTTGTGCTGCCATGTTGAGTCCGCTTATGAAGGTGAACAGAGATTCTCACGGTGCAAGATCTCACAGATACCCAGTATGGGCCTGCATCGAACCCCTGTTCCTCGAACTGCGCCAGGAAGCTGATGGGCAGGGCCGTCCTAGCGTGACTCGCGGGAGGTGCTCAACGGGGTCCTATGGATTCTGCGCACTGGCGTACAATGGTCGTAACACTACCCACCGTACCGGATTTGCCGCCGCCGCTTCCTGCAGTGGTGTCGGGCTGGCGTTATGGACTAGCTGCCATGTGCCCTAGTCCGGCATGTGGAGAGGAGAAGCGTGACGCTACTCGCCCCGCACAAGCGCAACCGCGTCAAGCCAAAGGCCCATGACAGACGGCAGATGAGGCACTACAAGCAGCGGTGGAAGGTGGAGTGCCTGTCCGCATGGCTACAGAAAAATCGTCGATCAATAACGAGATTCGAGTGCCATGGCGAGAGCTTTTTAGATTTCTCTGATTTTTCGGATTATCACTCCGAAAGATTTTAAGCAAGATTAATCATTTTGATAATGCATTCTTAATCGGAAACTAACTTAAAAAATTAATTTCATACTGACGTTGAATTTTTATGCAGATATTCGTACTTGGCATGCATCGCTCTGGCACCTCAGCATTCGCTCGGTTATTGAATTTGATGGGTGTTTATTTTGGCGGAGAAAACGCTGGAATAGGCCGTAACGAAGAGAATCAGAAAGGGTTTTGGGAACGACAAGACGTTCGCCAACTGAATGATACGATTCTATTCAATAAAAATTGTGACTGGGATCGAGTATCAGGTCTTGATCTCAATACACTAGAAGAACGAGAAATTTTCGAACAGGCAGCGGCTGATATCGTGCTAAATATGGATGCTCATCGGCCTTGGTTTATGAAAGAACCTCGCTTCTGCATACTATTTCCAATATGGCGCTCTGCCTTGGAGTTTCCTTTTTGCATACATATCAATCGCAACCCCCTAGAAATTGCACACTCACTGAAAGTTCGTAACGATATCCCCATCTCTGTAGGTTTAGCGCTATGGCAGTTTTACACCACGCAAGCGTTGGCGGCATCAAAAACTATTCCACGTATATTTCTAAACTACGAGGAGCTATTAGAGACGCCTCGACAGACAGTTGACCGGATTTATCTGGAGTTGTCGGCAAGTGGCATACAGAATCTACGCCATCCCAATACACAAGAGTTGCTAAATTTCTTAGACCCTGAATTACGCAGACATCATAAATCTCAGCAGGAACTGAAGGCGATAGCCACTGTAAGCCAATTAGATTTGTATGAATTCCTGAAATCTTCTAACCAGCCTGCTGACTTCAAAACACCACCTTTATCTTCTCAATGTATTGATACGCTGAGAGAGTACGAACGTTCAATTGATATGAATGAGCGTATTGCAAAAGCAAATGCTCATCGTCAAACAAATGATGAGCAGAGTTGTGAAATTCAGCTAGCAATAAAACGTCTAGAACTGACGCAAGCCTTAGAATCTAATAAAAAATTATCTATACAAATCAAATCTGAAGAAAATCAGATTTTTAGCATTAATAAAATGTTAGAAAATATATCATTGCGACGCTCTCAAGCACTATCTGTTATCAGACAACAAGACGATTATTTGTCTAATCTGAAAATTCAAATCGCTAAGATATTAGAACTCAAAAATCAGTTAACTGAAACTATTGAAGCGCTGGTTCAATCAAAACGTTGGCGACTCGGCAATTTGATATTGACAGTTTGTAATGCTTTTTTCTTTCGGACTGCGCCAAAAACCATAATAAGCAGGTTATCAAAAGCAAACTTTGTCTTTCGTACAGTTCGTAAAAATCGGCGAGATCTTGCTATCCAAATAGAAATTGCCATTCTTCGCGGAGTGGCATTAATACCCTATCAATTTTCGCTTCTTGACAATTTTTCTGAAATAATGGCTGTTAGAGATGAGCATATTATGACAAATCTTTTGCTGCGTAACCTTCATATGGAACTACGAAAGAAAGAAATTGCTGAGCTAATTAATCACATTGATCATATTGCTTTGATCGGAGAATCTTTCCTTCAATCTAGAAGATGGCATTTAGGTAACTGGTTAGGCACTCTGCCATATAAACTATTTTTTCGGTCGCCTTCACCTACAGCTGCCCAGATATTATCTGAGTATCTCCAAAAGTATCGAAATGAAAAAACATCTTTGGCTATCAACCTAGAATCTGCATCACAAGACCCAAATATATATTTTCCATTAAAGTTGAAAGATAATCGAATCTGACAGTCATAAGAGACCAACTATCAAAGCTCAAATTCGGTTTTATCAAACCCATTTACAAAATTAAAATTATAATAAGAAACTAATCCGAAAAATATCAATTTCTCACCGCTACAAATTTTTCTTCCACTAGTTTTAACATATTGTTTACTCGCTTCTCCCAGCAATTAACTTCAAGCCAATCGCGGACTCGCGGTATTTCTAATGGGAACTGCTTTAATTCAAGACAGCGAGCAACCGCATCAGAAAAACTGTTAGCGGAATCTGCCACATTGACGAGTCCAGCAAATTCCTCAACATCAGCAACTGATGTCGTCACTACCGGGACATTCAGAGACAAGTACACATACAGTTTTAAAGGATTCATGTGTCTTGTCAGATTATTTTCTAAGTGGGGAAGTATCGCAACATCAAAATAACGTATATAACGAATTGCTTTTTCATACGTTTTTACGCCTAAGAAATATACGTTACGAATTTTTTTTAACTCAAAAATTCGCTTGCTTCTGTGTGTTGAGCCGATCAGCACTAGATTCCAAGAGGGGTTTTTTAATGCTAATTCTGCTAATAAATCTACGTCTAAACGCGCTTCATCAAGATTTCCAGAATAGCCAATTATGGGACCAGACAAACGCTTTAGTTCTCGGGGTTTTGTCCAGCTTGCGGCTTTCTTCCAAAGCTTTTCCGCAGCATTAGGAAACAAATATATATTTGTCGAGAATGATTGCATACTGTTAAACATTGTATTGCAATTGACAAAGGTAAGATCGCTTTGTCTAAGAATCTCTTTGTAGTTTGCGCTAAGTGCTGCTCTGTATTTCGAAGTAGATGACCAAGCTCGTTGATCGTCAATCACGTCAGCAACAACAACGTCTGGCTGAAAGCGATCCCGAACCATGGGAAAGTAGAAGTCGTTTGGACAAACCCAAAAAATTGTTCGGCGCTGACCAAGCCCATACCGTTTCAACTTCGATTCAAGATATTCAGGATAGTCTTCGGCAGATGGAATCATGTGTCTCAAGCATCGAATAAAAGGCTGACTGGTAAAGTATAGAAACGTATCACTGTATAACTTGCCACGATTAGCGAGCCCGAGCTTCCTCTGAAGTGTTTGCAGAAACACCAGCCATGCCTGGTTCCCACCTCCGTCAAGGTTGGACTGCCATGACTGCCAAATCAAGTTGCCTGCGGTCAGCAATCGAATGGGTGCATCGAAATGAAAAATTCGTGCAACACGGGAATCTCGCATCAAGTATTTGATCAGCATATCCTGACGCCGACCATAAATGCCTGTATCGTTTTGTTTCCAGAAAAAAACGATATCAAATTTTTTATCAATTGGATTAGCCACAGCAATTTTTCGATCATTCAAGGCTGGCCACTTTGTCCCGTTTCGAGCAATCGTAAGCTGGTCCGAGATTCCTCCCCTTGAAAAATATGGCTGTGGAAATTAATCAAGTCATAAAACATTGTCGGTACTGGTGCTGGACGCGCTAACAAGCTGTCGATCAAGTTAGATAAACAGGGTAATACGGCACTATGACTAAATTTTTGCAGAAACGTGACTCGATTAGCTTCTGCCTGCTGCTTACGACGCGGATAGTCATCAAAAATAGCCTCGATTTGGTGCTCAGGCACTGTGTCGAGTATTTCCACTAAGCCGTCCTCTGCTAGGGGTAGAATCGGTGGTACCCCGCTTGCAAGGATTGGTATGCCCAACGCTAAGGCATCGGTAAGCTTCGCGGGTATCTGAAATAAAGACACCGCTTCTTGGATGCTTTGCGGTAAGCAAACTAAATCGCCCGCGCAAAGATAACCGGGTAGATGTGAAAACGGGACATCAGGAACAGATAAAATACTAGTCGGGTTAGCACTCTCAAGTAGCTTTCGAGAACCGGAGTCTGCGGCAGATCCAACAATGAGTAGCTTGCAGCTATGCCTTCGTACTCGTTGTAACGCTGTAATGATTGTCGCTAAGCCCTTATGTATCCGAGGCGTCCCAGCAAACACAATTACCTTATCCTCCGGGGTAATGCCAAGCGCATTTCGAATAGCATCTCGAGGCCAAGCATCTGGATCAAAGTCCCTCTCATCTCTAGCATGCGGGACAATTGTGCCTCCATACCGGCGCTGTAGTTGAATGTTGGACACGGTTAGTTCATCACATAGCGGCACTAACGACTCGCAAAAGCGCGTCCAGATCTCACCCCAGGGCTGTTTGAAGCTGGTCTCGTGTTGCAGTCGCTGAACTTCTTCGAGCGTCAACGGGTCTCGCGTTAAAAAAAAACTGGGTTCATAATCGTCAATGTCCAAAATAATAGGACGATTACGGTGTATCTTAGCCAAAATAGCCAATTCTAAACTCGGCAATCGAGGTTTGGAAACGTAAAGAATATCCCCATTTATAGTTTGTGCAATTTTCTCCATATCTTTGAAATATAAGGGAAAATCTCTTCCTCGGATAGCCTTGATCGATACTCGGCTGCAACCTCTTAGGGGCTTCCACAAAGACCCTCCAAAACGAGGAAAACTAGCGCCAATCACCTCTACCTCGAAACGACGCATCAGCACTTCTGCCAACAGATAAGCTCGCCCCAAAGGATTATGCCCAACATCCCAGGCAATCACAGACACTTTGGGTATCTTGCGGTTCGGGAATTGCCCAACTCTTGGCTCGTCCCAATCGGAGGAGTAGTGCGATCTTCTCTCGCGCGCCTTGCAAATAATTTCAGATGCTCGCCTCAAGCGAGACAAATGGCGATACTGCCCGAATGAGGACCCTGCATACATCTTTCGAATCGACGTGTGCCACACATAATCGAGCCATTCAAAGATCATGCTAATGCCTCATATCTGAGTCGCCTACTTCTCTACTCAAAAATCATAGGAGTCCGCGCCGGAGGAATTCGCGGCTGCAAATCCGCTATCGCGACTCCCTACGGCGCGGGCTCCTAGTACCGAGAAATAAATTCAACTCCCCTAAACAATACCACAGGCTCCAGCGCGCGTGGCGTGTTGCGCTGGAACCTGTTCATGACGATGGGCATGGCGCAGTCTGGGCGACATCGTCTCGAGCCTATTGGCGCAAGGCCGAGCGCTTTGCCATCTCGGTGTCCGACAAAGCGAACGTGGGGCCATCACGTCCAACCAAACTATTAAGTTCATTAGTGCCCCCCACCGGCCGCGACGGATCGGTTAGCGCAACTCTGGAAACAGGCCGGGACCATGTCTACCTTTCGATCAATGCCGCACTCTCTGTGGCCGACGATCATCGACATATACAGGTCGCACTAGCGGGTGGGGTTGTTCTTCAAATGGATCAAACAGAATCTGCAGATCAATGTCGGGTTCCCAAACGAGCCACGTCAATCAAAGCATCCATATCTCTGTAGCCCCATCTAGGTCTTCTTCGTAGGAAGCCGTAGTAATATCCGCAACAGCATAATTATACGGAGGCGCCCAGCGCACGCCATGCAACAGAGAATCCTAGACATCATCACCTTCAAGACCTACACCGAACTCAAGGCCGAATCACAGCGCTACTATTTGGGCGTGCTCTGGTGGCTTGCAGAGCCAATTATCCACATGCTTGTCTTCTATTTCGTCTTCGGCATCCTGTTCGAGCGTGGAACAGAAGATTTTGTGGTCTTCCTGTTAACCGGGCTCGTGTTCTGGCAGTGGTTCCAATCGACCGTGATGCAGTGCGCAGAAACGCTCATCGTCAATCAACCCCTATTCAATCAGGTATTCGTACCCAAATTTATTTTTCCCGCCGTTGTGATGCTGAAAAACACCGCAAAGTTCGGCATTGTATTCCTGATATTGATCCTGTTCCTGCTGATCTACGGCATAGAACCATCGGCAGCCTGGATAACCGCGCCCGTCGTACTAGTCGTGGGCGGAGCGCTGATCGCGGGAATTGCCAGCCTCGTGGGGGCAATCACCCCATTCATACCCGATCTGCGGGTGCTCTTGGAAAACGGCATGCGCGCCTTGCTCTTCATGTCCGGCATTTTCTACGATCTGGATTCTTTCGAGACACCATACAAGATCCTGTTTCAACTGAACCCGGTCGCCGTGATAATCGACAATCTGCGCGCCGTTCTGCTGCGGGGTGAGTTCCCGGACGGTCTGCAGCTCATCGCCGTGCTCGCATTCGCCATCGTTGCCGGTGTTGCCGGTCTCGTCATAATGCATGCCAACGGGTCGCGGTACTCTAAAATCGCCATTTGAGGTTTAATACCGGCAGTCGCCGTGTGTTAGCCGAGTGAGTGAATGAATGTCAAAAACGGGTTAGCGGGATGGCTCTACAAACGTCGGCGTAGTACTCGTCGATCAGCGCACTCATTCCTGCTTGAGATTGATCCACTGGAGGCACTGGCAAGCCGCCTTGCATCTTCCTTTGCGGACGCAGCGCCGTTCAAGCATGTGGTCATTGACGACTTTCTGCCGGAACCTTTGGCCAGAACCTTCTTACAGGACTTCCCCGGCCCCAAGTCGGATATCTGGTTGGAACGCAACGCCATTCAGCAGCCTGGGAAGCTGGGCATTACCCATGCCTCGAGGCTCCACGGCTTGGCCCCCTCAATCCATGCTGCCCTGTGCGAGTTCAACGCTTACCCCTTTGTCAACTTCCTAAGCCGCTTGACCGGCATCAACAAGCTGCTGCCGGACATCTACTTGCACGGAGGCGGATTGCATCAGATTCTGGATGGCGGGCACTTGGACGTGCATGCCGACTTCACCCATTTGCGCGCCTTGGACCTCTACCGCCGAGTAAACGTGCTCTACTACCTGAACCCGGGCTGGAAGCCGGAGTACGGCGGCTGCTTGGAGTTTTGGGGCGCGGACCGGTCAACCTGCGTGAAATCGATTGCGCCGCAATTCAACAGGCTGGTTGTTTTCAACACGGACACGAAAAGCTATCACGGACACCCGGCGCCACTACAGGCTCCCAACGGAGTCACCCGCAAGTCAATGGCCTTCTACTATTACACAGCGCAACCAGCACCAGACGAAGAGTACACTGAACACGTTGAATGGCTTAGCAACACCTCATAAGTCGTAAAGCCCCCGTACCCGCCGCCGTTCGGCCAGATAGCTCAGTCGAAGCATCCAGGACAGGACGGGGTGGCGGCGCTTGCCGTGCAGTTCCCCCGAGAAAGCACTGCGCCTCGGCATCTCCACATCCTCGGCAACGCCCAGAAAGACAAAGATCTCGCGCAGTACGGCATGGTGATCCTGCTTTAGTTGGCGGCTGCGCACAATGAGCGCCCGACACCGCGTCATACTCAACCATGACCCGCCCTCCTCAATGTGGCTCTGTGCTAATGGCTCCAAACCCAAACATAACCCACGATCCTGAGGGCCAAGGCAGGTCAATCCATGCTTGAGGTTGATGGAGATTGGTTCAATCTGTGACGAGCTGGGGAAAGGGTCTATTTTCAGCCTGTCAGCTTCGAGTTCGCTCTCAATATCGGGTTTGGACAGTACCATCAGACCATACTCGTCATATACTCCCGCGTATTGCCTTGCAGCAACGCCCCTTGAACCGCCTCGCCCGGTATGTTGGCCTCGAAGGTGTTGTCGGTCAGGCTTAGTGTATTCGCTAGCACCTGATCCGGCCCTTCCTCAATCTTTTCCTTGAGAAGGCAGACGTTCACGAAACCCATCCAATGTCAGCCATCCAGATCACTTTTCACGGCCCTCTCGTTGGAAAAAGAACCGGGCGCAACGGTGCAGGGTAGCCAGACCTTAGCCAAGGGGTGCCCGGACGCGTTGATACTGCCCAGAAGAGCCCCGATGTCTCTTTTCATTGGATCATCCCTGGGTCGGAGTGGCGCGATTGTGGCGCATTTTTCCTTATTGCGCCTCCTTATTGCGCCATATTCAGGACCTAATTGCGCCACTAAAAACCCTTTTATGGATAATTTTTCCAACTGGTCATAAAATTCTGAACGGCATCCATCTGTGGCCCATCGACTTCGCCGTGGCGCGCATGTCCACAGGCCTTGATTTCGTCGGCGACCCGGCGGACGAACTCATCGCAGCGACAAGCGTAGTGCATGACGTGCCGCTCTTGACCCGGGATCGAGTGATTCGCCGCTCCGCTATGGTGCCTCTGGCCTGACGGGTTGACACCCCGACACGGCTTCGGGTTCACCTTGACCTTGCGTACGTTAGAGCATGCCTGCGCGAAGAGCTTAAATTCCGAAAGATTCTGAGCCGCTACAACTGATTGCAACCCTCCTGCGCTTCCCGCATGATTCAGTGAAATAAACCAAAGATCCGTCCAAGCCCCATGTCAACAGACATCCAGTTTGAACGAGCGCTCTCCGATTTCCTCACTAGCGACTCCACCGTGCGCGTCATGGTGGCGGCTTCCGAGGCTGGTCGCCCGGCCATCGAGGCGATCGGCTCGGATCTTCTGCGTCATTTCGGCGATCGCGTACGCCCGAATCCCGTCAAGCAGCGCATCGGGCGGCTAGTCCGCCCCATCATGAAGCGGCATGGCTTCGAGCCGCACAAGAGCCGCAGGTACGCCAAGTCCAAATTATTCACCGCTGGCACGGTGTACCGACGTCAGCCTGAACCGATTATTGCTGTCCTCAAACGGCATGGACTCGACTTCCCCCCCGAAGCAGTCCGTCGCGAAATCTGTAAGGCCGCCCAGAGTGTTGTCGGCGATCCGCCTTTCGTCGCACGGCCCCCAGTGGACTGGTCACAGTTCTTGGAGACCGCGCCCGCCCCGAGCAATCAACAACAGGCCCTGCTTGCATTCACAACCGCGTTGGATTACGAGCTTTGTGAGCAGGCGCAACGACGTAACGAAGCGGTCCCGAACCACCAACTCACCGCCCACGAACGCCAGCACTTCGGTCTCGCCCACCCTCATCCCAATAGCCAGAACGGCTGCCTCCCGGCCCGCCTCAGATCAGCTTTGAAGTTCGGCGTACTCTGCGCCACGGGCTTCACGCTCCCCGAGACTGCTCGACTCCTGAACTCCGACGAACACACCTTGTCCAACATGGTCGGGAAACGAAGCCTCTATGTCGCACCGCCAACGCCCGCAGTTCCCACGCGACTCCCGCTGTTTCAATTCCACTCCCGCGGCCTCGTTCCAGGGATGAAGAACATCCTTCCGCGGCTCGACGCTGCCATCCACCCGGTAGGCGTGTTCAACTGGTTCACCAGCCCGCATCCCGACCTCGCTCTCAGACAGAGCGGCTTCGAACCCACCTCGCCGCGGGATTGGCTGCTGCACCGCTATTCGTCGGAACCGGTCTGCCGACTCGCGGCCTCCGTTGCCGTCGCCGCACCTGCCTGAACTTTGGCCGAAAGCCTCCCGGCGCCTCCCAAGCGCCTCCGTAACCTTGCACCCCGCGACCGCGAGCTGTTCACTCTCGCCGCAGGTGATCCTCCGGTCTGGAGGCTATATCACCGCCACCCATATGACACCCATTGGTCTACCTTTCGCCGCGATGGCCCGTTTTCCAATACTCGCTTCGACCATCAGCTCGAAAACGGTTCCTCCCTACGGTCGATCTTATACGCCGCCAGCGATTTCACGACATGCCTCGCCGAAGTTTTCCAAGATACCCGCGTCATTGATGCCCGCAAGAACGAACCCCGTCTCGCCAAATTCGCATTTACCGCCGACCTTCACCTCCTCGACCTGACCGGTCCATGGATCACCCGCGCTGGCGGATCCATGGCGATCAACTCAGGCGCGCGCGCCAGGGCACGCCATTGATCTCGCGAGATCTATGACGCTTTCCCGGATATTGATGGACTGCGCTACGCCTCCAGTACGCATGCGAACAAACCCTGTTATGTCTTCTACGATCGTGCCGAACCCTCTCTGGATTCTCAGCCTTCTTTTGACGTGCAACTCAGCCTCCCCGAACTTGAGCCTCTACTCGAAGACGCGGCCGACACATTGGGCTACGAACTCACATAAGCCAGGAAAACAAACCGTCAAGTCCATGCCTTCCAGGTGCGAGCGCGAGCAGTGGCTCAATGTGGAAACGCTTCATTACCGTAGCCCAACGCGGGCGCGGTCTCTACGGCAGCGAAAATTAAAACTGAGCCACTACCCAGATGCGGAATCACATTTCTAAAGGTTGTGCGGTACTCTAAAATCGCCATTTGAGGTTTCGGGCACTAAGATTTGCAGCAATGAACCAGCACCTAACCCGCATATTTCACCAACTTTCGTCGCAAGCACGACGTATCGGCTTCCTTGGCGGGAATTGGTAGAGCACGGTTGACGCTCGCTGATACAAAAATCGTTGCGCTGCGATCGGTCGGCGTCTGCTACCGGGGTAGGGGTCGGTTCCTGGGCCGCGGCCAGGAGTATTGGGCGCTATCCGACATATCGTTTGATGTGTACCCGGGCGAAACCATCGGCATTATCGGCAACAATGGCGCGGGCAAAAGCACGCTGCTGAAAACCATCGCGGGCATCATTCAGCCAGACCGGGGAGAAATCAAACGCGATAACATCAACTTATCGATGCTGTCGCTACAAGTCGGTTTCGTGCTGCAACTTTCGGGGCGCGAAAACGCCATTCTTAGCAGCATGTTGTTGGGGTTGGATCGAGCCGCCGCCGAACAGCGGGTGGATGAGATTGAGGCATTCGCCGATCTGGGCGAACATTTCAACAAACCGCTCGCCACCTACTCCGCCGGCATGCGCGCGCGTCTCGGATTTTCCTGCGCCCTCTATTCCGCCGCCGAGGTGTTGTTGATCGATGAAGTCCTCGGCGTCGGCGACCAGGATTTTCGCGTCAAATCCAATGCCGCCATTAAGGCGTTGATCAAATCAAACCGGACGGTGCTGCTCGCGGCGCACAATCTCGATACGATTCGTGAATTGTGCAACCGGGTGGTATGGGTCGAAAACGGCAAAGTACGGGAAGCGGGGGCAACCGAGGAGGTCCTTAAGCATTACACCAAGTGACCCTCACCATACGCCATGCGGACAGAATGCGTTTCCCACCGAGCCGCAGTGGCCAGCGACTGTTCCAGGCCGCCTATCTCGCCAACCTCCAGCTGCGGACACCGCTACAATCGCCCCCTAGGAGCCTCTGCCTTCGGAAGTCGCGATCGTCGCCCAACGCGGGCGCGGGCTCTGCGGCGATGGAAATTGAAACTGAGCCAGCACCCTACTCCTGCATATACTCCTCATGCAGTTCCAACTCTTCTTTAATCCGCTCTGTCAACTCCCGCCCCTCCTCGAAATCGGCAATCACATAGGGAATCACCATAATCAGCAATTCCGTGCGGTCTTCGTTGAAGGTGTCCGAGCGGAACAGACGCCCGAGCATCGGCAACCGCCCAACACCGGGAATGCCGGCCTGGCCCGCGCTTTGGTTGTTGGAGATCAAGCCACCCATCACCAGCGAACCACCGTCGCGCAGCGTTAGGCTGGTGCTGATGCGGCGGTTGAGGATGGTCGGGGTGCCATCAAGGCTGGTGGCGGCGGTTGGGCGGGCTTCGCTCAGTTCTTGGGAAATGCTGAGGTCAACAAGCCCGTTGGCCTGCACAATGGGTTCGATTTCGAGAATCACACCGGTTTTGCGGTAGGACACCTGTTGTAGGACGTTGGTTGAACCTTCGAGTTGCGTATCCGAATCGGAATTCTGCACCACCACCGGAATTTCATTCCCCGCCTCCAGGGTGGCGGTCTCGCCGCTTTTCACCAACAACCTCGGGCGCGAGCGAATCATGACGCGGCTATCGTCAAAAAAGGCGTTGAGCATGGCCCGCGTTTGGCCGGCACTGTCCAGGGTGAGCGATAGCGCCTTATTTTGCAGACCCAGCGTATTCAGGGTGCCGCCGGTAATGCTGCGACCATTGCCCAAGGTGCCCCGCAGCATAAATTCAACGCCCGAGCGGTCTTCATCGGTGAGCGTAACCTCGGCAATCAATACCTCGATCAACACCGATGGCACCGGCCTATCGAGTTCTTCGATTACAGAGAGCAAGTCGCCCCACTCCTTGCCGGAGCCGCGGAAAAGCAGCATGTTGCGGTTCTTATCCACAACGATACGACCAGTACGCCCGCCCCCGCCACTGCGCGATGCCCTTTCCTCCGACGAGTCGCCGGCAACGGAACCGGCGTCCAAATCGGCGCCGCCGCCCGTGGAAATACCGAGAATACCGTTCAATGTTTCCGTCATCTCCTCGGCCTGGGTGTGCAACACCTGGTAGGTGAATACCGCGTCCTCAATGGTTTGTTGCTGTTCGGCATCCAGTGTGCGGGCCCAATCCTCGACATGGCCCAGAACCTGGGCATCCGCGGAGAACACCACCAGTTTGTTCACACTTTCCAGCGGTATCAGCATGGTGCTGGTGAATCCGTTACTGCCGCTCACCTTGAAACCTTCGGCCGCCATGAGTGTGGTGATGTCTTTTGCCATGGTTGCCGCTTCCAAAAACTGCGGCTCGATGATGACGCCGTTGCGGCCGCGCAACGCCGGTTGATCAAGCACCTCAATCATCTCAATCGCCTGGCTGATGGTGGCAAGGTCGCCCTTGAGCAATAGTGAGTTGCGCTCCGGATCCTCGGTGATGCCCAAATCGCCGCCGGTGAATATCTGCTTGAGCCAGCGGGAAATCTGCACGGTGCGCAGCACCCTAAGCGTGACGAACTGGAAGATGGTGCGGTGCGTGGGCGGCACTTCCGGCAGGGCGCGGCCGCTGATGAGCAGGGGGATGTCGTCGCTGCCGATCTCTTCGGTGGCATCAAAGGTGAGCACGCCCTCCCGCTCGCCGATGGAAATGCCGTAATCCTGCAACACCCGCCGGGCGGTGGAAAACAGTTGGCTGGGCGGCACGGGTTCGGTGAGCCGCAAGGTAACGAGGTCTGTTTTCTCGTTCAAGGTTGGCGCAACGGAGAAGGACATGCCCAATAGCTCGCCGAACACCTCGTTGACGAAGGCGATGAGCGGCACATCGTGGAAGCTGACTTGCACCGGGTCGCCATCCAAGTTTTGGCCCAAACGGTCGGCAATGCCCTCGGCTACGGTTTTTTGAATGACGACGCCGGGTGTTGGGGAAAGGCGCGGACCCTCGGGTTCCTTGGCCGAATCCCGGGCGCTTTCCCTCTCGGCCGCGGCCACGGGCGCCGTCGGTTTCGGTGGGCGGATGGGCTCGGGGAAAGGGTCCACCCGCAATGTGGCGCACGAGCTCAACAGCGCAAATACGGCAAGCACCGTGCAGATGCGAACAATCATCCCCTCTTATCCTCTGTGAACTCTGTGCAAACCAGCGGCCCAAGGTTGGCTACCAGGTTGTGAATGCGGACCATCATCGCCACCTACTCTGTACGAACCCTGGGAAACAGCGGCAACCGCTCTTGTTGGCCGTCATCTGCTTCCAATGTTAGGGAGTTCCCGGTCACGGCGACCAAGGTGCGCCCGTCCGGCAGTGTATCACCCCCGGCCAGGCGGGAAATTTTACCATCGGGCAACACGAGCAACACGGCATATGCGCCGGGCTCCACCATCAAACCGACGAAACCGAGCTCGGCGAGTTCCCGCGTCATCTCGATTTCCTGGGCGGCGCGGGCAGCGGCGGCCGCTTCGTCGAGGATGTCCTGCAAAACCACGCCCCAACGCTCGCTGGCCAGAAAAGCGCTTAGATCCTCCGCCGGCGCAACTTCCACCGGGGCATCATCCAATACCAGGCCGGGGCCACCGCCGGCACTCGAATCCGGCAATCCAACGGGAATGGCCAAGGCGGCGAGCAAAATCACGACCAGTACACCGAGGCCGACGGCAAGCAATACGGGATGGCGCGCGGCCATCCCACGCAGCGCCCTCAAGCCGTCGGACATGCTTTTGCTCTCGGTCGGATTAGCCATCTTGTAGGCCGGCAATAGATGGCATCGGGCTACTCCAACTCCGGCTCGGCCTTCAGGCCGATAAAGTAGGCCGAAACGATGGATACCAACCGCGCCCTGCCCTGCGTCATATCGAGCCGGTCAATCACCAATTTCCGCGGATGGGTGGCCAGTGCATGCAGCACTTGCAGTTGGGCACCGGATTCGTGGCTGGCGCTGAACTGCGCCTGCACCCGCCAAACCCCGGAGACTTCCGGCACCGGCTGCACCAGCCCCGGTTGAATGCGCACATCGCGCAGGTTGAGCCCGCCCGCAATACCGGCAAGAGCGGCCTGCAATTGCGCTTGGGCGAGGCCCTGTGTATCGGCTTGCCAAAACGTGCCCTCAAGCGCCTGATTCGCGGCCCGCTCGGCTTCCAGCAATTGTGGCCAGTCTTCCCGCTGCAACAGCATCTCGGCACGGGCCAGACGCCCGGCTTCCCCGGTATAAGCCTCATAGGCCCGCGCGGCCCGATCGGACTGCACCAAGGCCCAGTAAAACAACAAAACGGCCAAGATCACCCAAACGCCGAGCCGCAATCGGGCATTGACGGTAAATTCCGCACGGAAATCCTGCAACAGACGCAACAAAACGTTCATTGCCCTGTCCTCAAGGTGATTTCAACCCGGTCGTTGCGGCGCGATTGGCCCACTTGCACCTGGTCAAACAGCGGTACCGCCTCCAAAGCGCGCACATAGGCGATGGGGTCAAGATTCGGGTCTTCGACGGTGAGGCGCAATTCGCCCTGCTGATAGCGCCATTGGTGGAAACGGGTGGTTTCTCCCGGCACCGCCTGTTCCGCAAGCCCAATAATCCGCGCCTGGGAGGGCTGGTTCAAAATGGCGGCCAAGGCCACATTGCGGGCGCGCAAACGCACCAATTCGTTGCGGGCATCGAGCGTGGGGGCCAATGCCTCCTCCATCCGCACCCATTTTTCCGCGGCATCGTCGGTTAGGAAGTGCATCTTGCCGATACGCACTTCCTGCCAAGCCAGCACCAGCAACAAGAGGCCCAGTACCGCCGCCACCGAGGCGCGCTCGTTGGTGAGCAGCCACTCCCGAACCGGCACCGCGCCAGCCCAGGGCTCCGGTGCAACCGGATCAGCCGGCGTCTCGGCGCTTAGGGCGGCATCGACCCCGCAACGCCGGTTAAACCAGTCGAGGCGTGCGTCGTCGGGCCGATTCGGCAACCAAAAGGCATCCCTGAGCACATCGCCTTGCCAGTGTTGCAGTTCATACCCTTCCTGGCAGGCTTGCAGATGCACACCGTCGGGCTTGCGGGGGAAAAAGAGGGTTTCCGGACGAATACGCACCCGCGCCGCCGACTGCGGGCCGGGGTTGTCGAACAAGGCTTCCGGGCGCACCGAAACAACGTCGCTATCCCAATACCAGACCATGGCCGCGGCATCCGACCAGACGGCGTGATAGCCGGTGTTCTCGAACGGGCTCCATGTCGGCACCTGCAAAGCCAAGGCGGCGGGACGGCGGCCACCGGGCACATTGGTGAAATCCGCGCACCGATACATGCACAGGCCACGCCCGACAATCCAGTGCCGGTGCGGCGACCGTGCGGGCAAACGAGACACCCCGGCCCGAGTTTGTATGGCATTCGGTTTATCGGAGAAGCGGTGTCGCAGCTTTTTGGGGAAGTTCAGTTGCACGTTCAAGCACCAATTCCGAATAACGGTATTCCGTGCGCCATGGCGAGGCCCCGCCCGGGGTGAGGCTAAAACCCGCCACGGACTGCCGGGCACCATCCACCGGCCAAATGGCGATTCTGACATAGGGCGAGGGCAACATCATGATGTCCTCCTCGTTGATGCCGGGATACCTGCCCGTCAACATGGCAATTTGGCCGGGGCGGGTGAGCGGCCTTTCGTTGCGGGCTTCAAGCACGGCCCGCACGGCGTCCGCATCCAAATCGAGCAGCGCCGCCAACACCTTGGGTTGCATGGTATTGAAGTTGTAGGTGCCCCAGCCGCGCACCGAGAGCAACGGGCTCAGGGTACGCCACTGCTGTTCGGACAACAGGCGCCCCACGCCCAGCACATTCTTCAATTCCATCGGCCCCGCCAAAAACCAATTCGGCGGCGGGGGCAGCCCCTGTTGACGGTAATCAAACCGCTCGGCGCCATTGAGTGAAAGCCGTTCATTCAAATCGATGTAATCGCGCAGGCGCGGTACGATGCGCTCGATATCCCCGGAGGAAACGCCCACCCGTGCCAAGACGGCCCCGAATACCGGCGAACTCGGAACGTTCACGGGCACCAGGCCCCGTTCGTCCTGAAGGGCGAATCGCATGCGGCCAAGCCCGGCGTAAACCTCCCCGGCCAAAGTCAGTTCCCCATCGCCCGGCGGCAAATCGGGGTCCTCAAAGGATTGCAGGAATTGCTGTTTTTCCTCAAGCACCAGCCCCCGATGACTCATACGGCCGGTGGACAGCAAATATAGAAGAGTGGCTTCGGTGCCGTGCCGGTGCAGTTCATCCTGAATGGACTGGCGATACAGGCCTGTGCGCTCGACTTCCTTTGACACCATGCCATCGATGTAGGTTGCGAGCACCGCCAGACCCGCGAGCACCCAGAGTGTGGCAATCAGCACGAAGCCGCACGAGCACGAGTAAGCCGCATTGCGAGGATAACCCAAATGGGGCAGGGGCAGCCCCCGTATCTCGCCTACTTCCTGCTGCGGACGTTGATGGGTTCGCAGAGCCCGTCGCCGGGGAGCACGAGGGGTAACCTCTCGCTTGCAAAAAAGTTGCCGGGATATGCCGGCCGGGGAGTTTGGATTGGGCAGCACCGAAGTCATCGCAAGTCTTCTTCGGTTAGCACCGGTGCCGGGGAGGGGTCGATACGGGCAACCCAAAGTGTGCCCTGCTCGGGTGTCACCAAGCGAATCGCCCGGGGTAGCCAGTCGGTTGGAGCATCATCCACGGGCCAACGACGGCGCCATTGGCCATTGGTGTCGGCGTATTGAAACCCGATATTCGCAGCGTCAGTAGTCAGCACGGGCCATTCCACACCATTCCTGTGCGGCCCCGGCTCCTCCCGATAATAGACGGTTTGGGAACCGCCCCGCTCGTCAATGAACCATTGAGCGTCCGCCGGCATACCCGGCTCCGCCAGCAGCGGTTGCAAGGTAACACCCGAAAAGGAATCCTCGTTGCCGCGAAAGCGCCGCGTTTCCCGGCCATAGGGAACCAAGGCTTGCACTGTTGTGATGAACCAATGTTGTTGTAGGCCGGCCATCGCGCCCTCGCGGTGCAGGCGCTGTACGGTTTCGTAGCGGGAGGCGAAGAAAGCGGTGGCTTGGAACAGCAGGGTGGTGACGAGACCCAAAATCACGAAAACAACCAGCATTTCAACAAAGGTTATGCCCGCGGCCCGGCGCTGCAATGCGCCAGATCGCAATGCACCGCCCGGAGCAGCCGCCTTCGGAAATCGCGGCCGCAAATGCGCCCTCACCCGCCCCGTCGGCCGATCGATTTCTTTGCCTATAGGCGATATTCGTCTCAACCGACCGGCCGACGGGACGGCGATAGCGGCTTTTCGCTTGCGCGACCCTCCAGGACGCGGGCACCTGGCAACAAACATTAAAATAGGTCCTCGCCCGGCGACAAACCCCGAACCCGCTCATACCCGACCGAGCGCATCCGCCACACACCCAAGCGTCGCCAACCGTCGGTAATCACAAATTCAATCTCATAGAGTCCGAAATCGAACCCTCCCATCAGGCCCGCGTTGGTTTGTCCGTGACGGATCGGTTGGATCAGTTGAGCGGTCCAAACAACCCGATAGCCATCAACGTCGAACTCGCCCTCGGTTTGGTGCCACGGATTGACGGTGGAAAGAATTTCGATGGCGCTGCGCGCTGCGGGCAAGTGTTCGGCGGTTGCCTGCGAACGACCCAGAGCGATGAGATTGGTATTGAATAAGCCATAGAGAGCCATGGCACCAGCGGCAAAGATGGCAAGGGCGACCACCGTTTCCAACAGTGAAAACCCCCTGGCCCGACCCATTTGTGAATGAACGTGGCGAGTTCGGCAAAAGTAGTGAAAACATAAAAAGCCTTGGTAAGCCGCCCGAAATAGCTCGCGCATCGGCTTAGACCCCGCTGTCCACGCGACAGTATGGTGCTTCCAAGGTTACAGCTGCGCTGGGCCCTCCCGGATAGGAGAGCCTGATGGTCGCCCCCAAACAGACACCGTTCGCTCTAACCAAAAGGGGTCTGTCAAGATCAATCGCCCAGCCTTCGGGGACGTTCAGATCATAGGGTTCGTAGCCCGGAACGCGGTTGCCGGAGCCAGCTTCGCCCGTATTGTTGGCGGTTGCATAAACGGCGTAGGCGCGGCCCCGCAGCATGGCCGCACGGCCAAGACCGGCCAATTCATTGAGTATGCGGCCACGCTCGGCCTGGCGTGTAAAACCCTCGTACAACCGTTGCAAATTGGGCACCGCCAGCACCAAGACCAGCCCGATAAGCGCCAGTACGACGATCAACTCAAGCAATGAGAAGCCGTTGACAAGACGGGCATGGGGAACGCTGGAAAGGCTAGGAGCCTCTGCCTGCGGAAGTCGCGAAAGCGAAAATTCGATGCCGCCGTCCCTTTGGACGGGCGATTGAGGAGAATATCGAGTCATATTTGACGAAATCGAACGTTCAAAGGGGCGAGCGGAAGCGGATTTGCAGCCGTGAATTCCGAAGGCAGAGGCTCCTAGGCCCGTGAATAGAGCGGGTATTCATGCGGAAACTCTATCACAGGTTAGCTTGGCCTCATTTAGAGGTTTTAGCCAAGACTTTTGAGGGGAACCACGGATAACAACTCGTTCTGCACTAACCGCTAAGCGTTCGGAGACGCCGCAGCTCAGGTAGATAGGAAAGGCGCAATAGCAGGGTAACGGCTCGATGGTGACGACTTCCCTTATTCCCCTTGAACGGAGTATGAGGCTCGATGCCTTCGCGTTCCGATACGCCGAGAAAGTGAAAGACGCGCCTGAGCACCTGATCGTGCCGCGATGCCAAGTCTTTCGAACAAATCAATAGCACCTGCTTTTCATCAAAATAGCGGTACAGGTTACGCAACTGTGAACTGTACAAGCCACGGCGACGGTAGGTATGCCTGCGCCAAGCAGAACCGTATCCCCTGGGGTCTTTACAGCGCCAGAGCCGCCATGGCTCAGCGAGCAGCGCCAGCCAAAGCGGCAGCCTCTCATACCCTCTGTTTTTCTCCATGTAGTAGTGGGAGATAGCCCTATCCACCGGGTCTCGCAATAGCACGATGAGTTTCAGGGCTGGATTGTAGCGTTTGAGTTCGCCTGCAATTTCGGGCAAAAACAAGTAAATGGGTGTTGCTTCTCCTCGGGTCAACACCGTCTTTGAGCTGCTCTCGCTCGCAACGATAGAGTTATTTTGCCCCGCACCCGACCCCGCCTCTTTGCTCGGATCTTCGGCAAAATGTTCGAAATGGCCGCGGTAGCGCTCATCAATCTGTTCCGATGCCCAAGCCGAGGAGTAATCCGGATTATCGAATAGATGCACTTCCTTCTTTGCGGACATGCCAATTTCCGGATGCTGCTTCAAATATTCGAATAACGCCGTCGTACCACACTTCTGAGCGCCAATAATCATAAAATTGAGCAGTGGGAAACCCGTGTCTGGCATCAGCTTAAAATCGCGTTTCTTTGGTATTCAATTGGAAAGCCATCATGCATGGTAGTGACGCAAAATTGCCATAACATAGGTTCGGGTTGGTGCTCTTAACACCGCTTTTGGACGAGTGGTGTGACGTACTACCAAGACTCCGGCAAGTGTTGGAAATACTCGCCATCGGGATCGAACCGTGGGCTACCCACGGCAAGGGTTTCGATAAGACTATATTCGACACGGTTCCTCTTAACATCCGTGCGCCAATGATCTCTCATACAACTGCCCAAATCCGATCAATGTCACCGAGTATGGCATGGAAACGTGCTCTCTCTCTGGCTAGAGTAAATTCACCAGCCGTCAACAAAGCTCGCTCCCGCAATTTCTCTCTACGCACAACTGGCAACAGCAAGGCGGAGTGCGTGGCGGCTACCAGCGATTCGGCGGTACGCTCTGCTATGATGCAGTTCCAATCGTGCCGACAAAAACTTCGGTTGCCGATGCAATCCAAGGTAATGACCAAACAACCCAAGGCCATCGCTTCAAGCGCAGGCAGGTAAAACCCTTCCGTAACGTGAGGCAAACAGACGACAATAGAACTTTCTCTGAGCTGGGCCAAGAACGCATCTCGTGCAATAAATTCATTGAGTGCCAAGTATTCGACGCCCGCCCCGATCAACCCCGCAACCACCGCTGCCGCAAGCGCTGGCTCCTTTTGTCCGACAATTGTAACCGGACGATTCACGGCCCCAAACCAGCGGCCGCGTGATTTTGGTTTCAGAGCCTCAATCCCGTTTGGAATCGTGTAAACGGGGCCGTTGACCCTTCCAGTGGCCTTAATCGCATCGGCCAACTCCGCGCTCACACAAATGCGCACCGCTTTTTGCGCCAGATCCCCATAGCGCAACGTGCTTTCGTCAGCATGAGCGAAACCCTGGATCAGGTTGATTTTGGGATTGGGCGCGTCTTGGAGACCGCAGACTTCAGCGTATCGCCAATCGACCCCGGCCAGAAATAAAATATCCTGCTTTGCAGGCATCCAGTCTGCCGAGATACCTGCCGAACCCGGTGGCCAGAGATGCAGCCGTTCTTGAGAGAGCGCTTCGGTGGGAGAATCTCCGGTAAAGGTGATTCTCGGAGTAAACCCCGGCAGGCTGGCAACATGGCCGTAATAATGCGAGTGCTTCAGGTGCCCGCCGCGAAAGCGTTTATATTGACGATGAAACCAGACTGTCCTCATTCGGCGGAGAGAATCATATCTGCTTGAATTTGAGGCCAAACCCAGTACGGATGAGACATTCAGAAAAGTCTGCTGTTTAGAAAAGGTAATTTGTCCGGTTTTAGAACACATGAACTGTCCGGTCCCAAACTGCCCCGAATCCCAACGATTCGGAGGTAGACGTGGGCATTGTTCAAGTCAACCGGGACAGGAGGATGGCGGTGTTCGAGGGTGTGTACACGCTGTGGACGGAGCGTCGGCTGACGCAGTCGGAGGCGGCGCGTCTGCTCGGGGTTTGCGAGCGGACGTTCCGGCGGCAGGTCGATCGCTACCGATTCGGACGGGGTCGAGGGGTTGCGCGACCGGCGGGTGTCGCGGGTGTCGCACCAGCACCACGAAGCGGACGGGGCGGCGGGAACGAGCGGAACCCGGATCGGGGAACCGGACAATCCATTTGTTCCAAAGCCGGACATATTTATTTGTTGCCAACAGGAGCGGCTACAGGAGGTTGAAAACCGGATCTCTTCTCGGTAATGTTTCGTCACGGTGGCTGTTTCTCTAATGTAGAGCTAACACCTTGGATTATCAGCGGCAGTCCAGCTTTTCTCAACTACACTGGTGAAATATCCGGACCAGAGCCTTTCCCGATTTTTTCAATGGCGTTGACGAACCAGCCGGACACGGTTGGGGTGCCCTCTTTGCGGGGTCTGCGCCGAGCGCTAGCGGCCCAACCGCTCCCATATCGCAAAGCGTGAGCAAAGACAATGTCCGACCTCAGTTCACCCATTGTTTTCGTCCTTAGCTGGAATAGGCCGATTTACCTCTGGGTCTGTTTGGACAGTTTGTACCGGCATACTCGGGCACCTCATCGCATTGTCCTTGCCGACAATAATTCAAGCGACCCACTGGTCACCCGAGTAATTGAGGGGTTCGAGCGAAGAGGCCTGTTTACAGCCGTTCATCGTTGCTCGGAAAATGATCCGAGAAGATTTGAGCGCCTGATAGAGGAATACTGGGATCGGATCGGTGACTATCTGGTTTTCGTTGAGGGTGATATAGAAATATTGCCATGCCAACCGTGCTGGTTGGCCAAGTTTGTCAGCCACATGGATGCCGATCAACACCTCGGTTGCATTGGCTCGCGTGTCTATCAGCCCGATTTTGTCGATGAGACTGTGGCTCGACAGCTAATGCCGGACTTGGACCAATCGAGTTTAGACTTCCTAATCAAAAAACAAGCACCGATGCGACACTACAAGAACACATCGGAACCACTGATCGCGCCGCACAATCCTCCACTCAGACTACTGATGATGCGAAAGCAAATTTACGAAAAAGTAGGTTTCGGTCGTGATTGGGTTATTCACGAGCGTGTGCTTGCGCTTGGATACAAATCGATGATCTCAACCGAAGTAGTTCACCGCCATCTTTCGCTATTGAACATTTATGATTACTGGGAATACTCGCGCACCGAACGAGACTTGTTTTTCAATGAGCAGTGAGGTGGCAAAATGACAGTCATCGCCATATTTGGCATGCATCGAAGCGGCACGAGCTGTCTCGCGGGTTCGCTGGAGGCTTGGGGCCTGCCACTCGGCAAGGTTATGACTTCGTCCAAGTTCAATAAATTGGGCAACCGCGAAAACCCCCATATCTTTCGCCTGCACGAAGCGGTCCTGACGGACAATGGTGGAAGCTGGCAGAACCCATTGACGGTGACCAAATGGCGTGCCGAGCGGCACGATGCTCTAAGCGCAATTATAAGAAACTACCCCGAGGGGTTTTGGGGGTTCAAAGATCCGAGAACGCTGTTTTTGTTGGATGGCTGGTATGGCATCATCCCGAAGTGTCGTTTTCAATACGTTGCGAGCTTCCGGCATCCAATGGCTGTCGCCCAATCACTGAATGTCCGAAACGGGATGCCGATTGATCAGGGCATCGAGTTGTGGGCTTGTTACAATCAGCGGCTACTTTCGCTGATGGAGGATCGAAAGATTCATCTCATCAATTTCGATATCTCCGGTTCAGAGTATTCGAAGCGTATTGCGAATATCTGCCAACGTCTGGATTTGGGCTTGGAGGAGCCTGAAGTTCCGTTCCGTGATCCGGCTCTGATCTCCCATGATCGGGCTAATGATGAAGCGGGACTTGGCCCGAACGTGATCCAAATTTATGAAAAGTTGCTGACGCACGCATACGTATGATGCACCGGTTATAGTCACCGCAGGGCTTCGCACTGCAAACTTGAAGGTAGGAGACCCGTCCAATGCCTAGATACGTCAAAAAACCCAAAACGAAACGCACGATGATAAACGAGAGTTTCCCGGCAACGGCTTGGAACAATGGCAAATGGCGCACCAGTGGTGCCGGTTACGGAATCAGGGTATCCACCAACGACCGGGACCGCTTCTTCAACAGGAACTGGCGCTCCGTTACGTTGCGACTCGTCACCAAGACCGGTTTCGTTGATGTTCAAGTCAATTGCGCCAAGGACTCGTTCTGGCACGGTACTTGTCGGGAGTTGATCTCCCGCGATATTGGCCGCTGGTTTTTGGACCTCAAGCTGGCACCTTGGCCCAAAGGTAGGCCACCCCGTTTCGACCTGTCTCCGGTTCGGCCCGGTGTCTTCCTTGTCCAACCCCTTGAAGACGCTGGTTGAGGTCACCCAGCACGCCCCATCGGCGTATCGGACGAGTCGCTCGCGGTCGCCGCGGACTAGGGACCTGCGGATCCGTCGTCGTAATCGGTGGTTCTCGGCGGCAGGTAGCGGTCGCCAACCGTGCGTCCGCCGTTGCCGTTCGGTCGATTCAGATTGCCCTGTAGAATCTGTTGGGACAATAATACGGCGGCTTGCAAACTGCCCGCCGAGAGATTACCGATGTAGTTGGAAAACGCCCGCAGATCCCCCCTGTCGGCAAACTCAAGCGCGGTGATGTAATCCATCTTGGCCTGAGCGCTGACCACCGGCGGCGGCAGGCCGCGCTTGACGTAGGCCCAAGCCATAAGTTGCCGGGACACCCTGCCGTTGCCGTCCTGGAAGGGGTGTGTGCGGACGAACCGGTGGTGCAGCCAAGCACCCTCGACGTTGACGGGGTAGTCCTCGTGGCGAATTCTGTCGTTGTACAGGCCGAGAAACCGTTCGACCTCGGAGCCCACCTGCTCCGGTGGGCAGTACTCATGAACGGCGCCGTCCGTGCGTCGGGGGTTGTTCGGACGGGTCTTCCACCGGCCTTTCGTTTCGAACGGAATCTGAACCCGACGCCCGGCCATATCAATGCCCGTCACCGTCTCCTGATGCCGGGTCAGCAAGGCATGCCAACTTTTGATCATGTAGGCGGAGAGGGGGCGCCCGCTGGCAACGTCATCAAACATCATGTCGTAGGCCGCCTCCTGGTCCTCCAACAACCCGCGCAGGGTGCGGTCCTCAAGGCCTTCGACGGTGTGCGCTCCCACGGCACCCGCGAAGCCCTCCGCGACCAGCTGCTCGGTCACCCCGCGACGCAGGGTGTACAGGCCCTCAATCTGTCCGGTCTCTAGGGCGAAGGCGCGCACCCGCTCGCGGAGCCAGCCACCGAGAAAGCGCGACTCGGGGGAGCCCGGGCGCATTTTCCCGCGGAAATCGCTCCATTGCGCCTCCAGCTCGGCGAAGCCGGGCGTCGCCCAGTCCATCGCCCCCTCCGGCATGCCCGTCAGGGGCCGCCACTTCTCGGGATCGTTCAGCGGTTCCATTTTGGATTCCGTCCTCTGGTTGCGCGGCGGGGAGATGATAGGGAATTATGTGGCCAAGTTAACAAATTGAACAGGCAGGCACCGCGAACTCAAACAACTCCGTCCAACCAGGTTACGAGATCGTCCAAAACCTCCTGACGATTCACCTCGTTGAACATCTCGTGCCGCCCCGCCTCGTACAGTTTGCGGTCCACCGACAACCCGGCCGCCGCATAACGCTGACACAAACGGTTCAGCCCCCGCTGCTCGTTGTGTACCGGGTCTGCCATGCCGGAAAGAATATAGATGGGCAGTGCTTGTGGAATGCGCGCAATACTCTTCTCGGAGGCAGCCTCCCTAGTTCCCCTGGCCATCGCCAGCAAGCTGCCCGTGCGCAGCACCGCGCCGCAATGGGGGTCATCAACGTATTTGCGTACCTCCTCCGGGTCGCGGGAAAGCCATTCAAAGCCGCTCGCCCCCTCGCCATCAAATTCCTTGTTCGCCTGGCCGAACATCAGATTGGTCATCAGCGCACTCTCGCCCGCCTGACCAAGCCGCCAAGTCTCAATCTGGATCAATAGCCGCGAAATCGCGGATTGAACTGCCCCACGGATTCCCGGTGACCCGGAAAGAACCGCCGCATCAAGAGATTCACCGTGTCGGCAAAGATATTGCTGCGTCAGCATCGCCCCCATGCTGTGGCCGAGGAGTATGCGCTTCAGTCCGGGATAGTCCGCCGTCATACGCTCGTTCAAAAGCCGCATATCACCGATTACCCGATTCCAGCCATCCTCGCCCATATCGCCCAACCGTTCGGGGTCTGTGCGGCCGTGCCCGCGGTGGTCGTTTCCGTAAACAACATAGCCCGCCCCGTTGAGACGGGCCGCAACCGGGGCATAGCGGCCGATGTGCTCGCCCATGCCGTGGGCAATCTGAACAGCGGCCTTGGGTGTATCCATAATCCAACGGCAAGCGTAAACTGGCTTGCCGTCTTCGCCTTGAAAGTCAATGGTTGTTGGTTGAATGCTCAAAAGATGCCTCGTTAAATTCTAATGCTCGCCAAAATGATGGGGTCGCTCGTGCAATCTGCCAAGACGCCAGAACCGCCACCGGATTGCGCACCAGGGCCATGCAATCAAAAGATAGTGCGAGCCTCGGAAGCAGTGCCGCGAACAGTGCATTGTGCTTGATGAACAGTGTGAAGTCGGCGGTAAGCGGCTTCTTCACCGAGATTTCGCCCTGCCTAGCCCGACGCTGACGCAGCCCGTCAGACGGAGAGCAAGAAACCATAGCATCATCAAGCTTGCCATCGATTTGCACCGAGGGCGCTCTGCCCTCCGCCTGAATTTGCGTACGCGCTTGCATCGCGAAATCGGTGATGCGTTGACAAGCCACCTCCGATGTATCGGCATCATGGAATGCAGACTGTGGAATCGGTTCCGAGAGAGCCACCGTGTTTGGCAACTCACCCGCCAGCCGACAACAAAGCGAACTGCCCGAACGAGGAATGCCGCTGATCAGCCATGTGTTCGCAAACAATCTATTTCCTTGGTTAACCGGAGACAGCGGCAATTATTTCACCTTCGCTACCCAATGCATCACCCGGCCCGCTTAATCGCCGATATATCGACAAAATTCTCATATGCGGAGGAAAAACGGATCCCAAGAATGACGTGCGATGCACTGTTCATAGTCGGGATTTTCGGGCGATCTTTTCTGACATAACTCTGACAAGTGATTCCACTGAGTGCCCTGATAATTCTATAAGTTATTGAATAGAAAAATATTTTAGCGTTTTTATCTGTCAATTTTCCCACTGATTCAATATCAAGGGCAACCTGAACATCGGCGCTTTCCAGATCATTGAGGAAGTTTTTACTGCTGACGGCGGTCCTGCTACATACGAAGGTCAGGGTGATAGTCGTCGTATAACGAATGCAGCGCTTTTCGCGAATGAGTCTCCGGCGAGGGCGGTGGCGACATGCCGGCTGCCCACTTCCAATGTGGACCGGGGCGATTTGCTTGACGCGGCCACGCCGCCCAAGGCCCTGGTTGGCGCGCAGGGCGAGCTGCCCTCCGGCGTCACCTCGGCCAACACGGTCGCCCAGACGCCCGACAAGTACCTCCTGTGCGTGAGCGTCGACGTCAGCACCTCGATGCGCAACACGGCCCCCATCCCGGCGGGCGATTACGCGGCAACGGCCCAAATCATGCGGAGCGGCAAGTGGGAGTCGGTTGGCGAGGAGGGCAAGCTTGCGAGCATTGTTCGCAACGGCACGTCGGCCCACGTCCCCTATCTGACCATCGCGGAGAAGTACAATCAGCGCCTGATGGTCGTTAACCGGGGAGCCAGCCCCGCTCCGGTCACCATGCAATTCACCTCGGAGGCCGGCGTCGCCGTTGCTGTTAAACCCGCCTTCAGCGGCCCCCTGGCCGTGCCCGCCCGCTCAACTTGGCTGGTTAGGGTGAGCGATGTTCTGAGCATCACCGGTCGCGAGCGCACCGCCGCGACGCTGAACTTCGGCGCGACGAGCGGCTCGCTCACGGTCGCCACGACCCAGGTGAACCTCGACGACGGCAGCACCGACACCGTCGTCTACGAGGTGCGGTAACGGGCGGCGATGCCGGGGGCATTCGCCTCCGCATCCCGACACGAGGGGAGGGCGCGAGCCCTCCCCTTTTTTTGTGCCCGCGTTGTTCCGGCGGATGCCGGCGACAACCGGGGTGCCGACGCGGTGGTGCGGGGTGCGGCTCGTCGGATGACGGCGATCCGGACACCCCGGAAACCCGGATTTCTCCAGCGCCCTCCGAGTCGCCACCGGCACCGTGAAACGCGGCCGAGGCGGGCAAGGGTTCCTCGGCCTTGGCATATCGATGTCCCCTTTCCCCGATATATGGGGCGAGGATTTTTGCCCCAAACGTGTGCTCACGAAAAGGATGACCACGCGGACGGTGGAGGAGTATAAAAAGCAGGCGGATCGTTATCTAACACCCGCGCTTGGCAAGCTGGATATCGACAAGGTGAAACGCCATCACATGGAACGCATGGTCGAGCCGCTGCGTCCGGTGCTGCGAAACCGGGTGCTCGCCCTGGCCAGCCGAATCTTCCGGTATTTTGAGGACCAGGGGCTGAGACGACAGCACAACAATCCATGCCGGGGCGTTGAGCGTAGCCGGGAGGAACCCCGCGATAGAACTCTGAACCCAACCGAGATTACCGCTTTCGGGAAGGCATTGGCGGTGGCAGACATTGATGCGCCGAGCTGCAACGCCATCCACCGGCGCACTTTCATGACACGCGCGGCGGAGTCGGGTATCGGGTCGCACACTCTACGCGACCTGCTCGGCCACAAAACCGCAACGATGGCAGACCGGTACATCCGCCGCGCGAATATTCCTGTTGTAGATGCCACGGAGGCAATATCAGGGACGCTTGCCGCCATGATGAACGGTTCCCAAGCGCGGCAAATCAGTGCGGGTAAAACCTAGCCGCACGCATATCTACTTTGGTCGCGAGAGCGTCAAGGTACCACCGCCCCGCTTGGTCGCGGGAAGGCTCCGGCTTCCGCAGGCGAAGGCTCCTGGCAAGGCAAATGCGTTCAGAACCGCAACTCCCCGCGCACTTGCACCCTGTTGTTCGCCTCATTGCGCCAGCGGTCGTACTCCTGGCCGCCGGTGAACTCGAGATTGAACATCGCACCCGAGCCGCCGCCGACGAAATCGTAACGCAGGCCCAGGCGCATGCCGTGGCCGTCATTGCCCGCCATATCGAAGTTGGCGAACGGCGTGATTAGCCCGGCAAAGCGCGCGGTGCGCAAGGTATAGCCAATGCTCGCGTCCATGCCCCAAGCATCGCCCCAAGCATCCATTTCCGGGTCGAAATCTCTCATTCGGTCGGAGTAGCCGTAGGTTTGCCCAAGGGAATGGTTCGTACGCATCCCGGTACCCAGATAGGAAGAGATTGAGAGCGACAGGCCGCTGCCGTCAAGCCGCGGCCGAACGCTTGCGGAGAGGCTGAGGCCGGTTTCCTCGTAGTCGTCCGCGGAGTGCAGGCCGAGCAGGCGCGCCTTGGCTTCAATGCTAATACGGCCCGCGCCGTCGTAGCGCAAGCCGCCCATTAGCTCAACGCCGCTGCCCGTATCGCCATCGCCCGAGTCGTGGCGCCCGCCAATTTGGCCGAAGACCGAGAACATCTCGGAACCGTCAACAACGATCATCCGTTCGCCCTCCAAGGCCAGCTTGACGCGGCTTACCGAAACGTTCATGTCGCTGATGATGCCGAGGCCGGCGTCCGTATCCATTTCCAAAATGCCGGCATCACCGGTCAGCGCAAGATTCCAATCGGCAGCCGCATTCAGCACGGTTCGGCCACCGGTGGAGAGCATCCACATGGAAAGCTCCGCCTCGCCCCGCTGATCCGTGCCGCTGCGCTCGTGATCCATATCGCCCCAACCGGCCCCGACAATCGCCCAGAACTCGCTCTTGTCGTCAAGCGACCAGCGCACATAAGGCAGCACAGCCACCATTTCGGTATCAAGGTCGCCCCGGCCGCTGGCATTGGTTCCGGTGAATTCGTAGTCCGCATTGCTGGAACTGCGTGAAATGGCAACCCCCGCCAGCCAGGATTCACCGAAGTTTCCGTCGGCACCGAGATAGACGCTGGTGACGTCGCCATCCTGACGCGCACCGTCGAAGGACTGCCGATCAACCTGGCCCCAGAATGTCCACTCCGCTGAACCCGTACCCCCGTCGGTGCCGGTTGCATTCAGGGGCAGGGCAAAGCTTTTGCCGACGAGTTGCCCTATGCCGCCGCCCATGCTGAACGGAGCCTTTGTTTGCGACCAGGCGCCGGGGCCCCCTTGGAAGCCCGCATGCAAACCGGCGCCCTGTTGCGGCCACAGGGCCAAGGGCCCGGCAGACGCGAGTGGCACCCGGGATTGCGTCAATAAGCCAAGCGTATTTGTGCCAGAGAAAGCGGACGACGAGAGATCGGGCCCTGAAGCCGCTGGGTTGCGCTCAGCCCGGAAACGTGTGCCAACCGCCGAAGTGATGCTGGCCAGCGTACTGCGCGCGAGCGCGGCCACGCTATGCTCCAAGGCTTCCGTCTCGGCGTGGTCCGTCGATACGGTGGCCTTGAAGCTCAGGCTTGCCCGGCCCGCGGTGTTGGAGGCGCTCACCCTGATTGTGGCTTCGCCTTCAACCAGCGGAGATACCCTAATATGCCCGCCAGATTGATCGACAGCGACGGCATCGCCCGAAACCGAGGCCGCGAAAGCGAGGGCACTGCCCATGAATGCCGGGGTGGCATCGACCACCAGATCCTCACCACCGATCGTTAGCGCAATGTCCGGCAGTGAACCGGCGGTGGGTGGAATATCTTGCACCGTTACCGAAACAGCCTGTTCGATGCTTCCGCCGGTATTGGTTGCCCTGAGTGTGATGGTGGGCACGCCAGCGGCCAGTGCTGTAACGGTGGCGGTGGCGCCGGCAACGGCAACCGTCGCCGCCGATTCGTCGGAAGAAGAGGCCGCAAAGGCCAGCGCATCGCCTGTAAATGCGCCGGACAGATCCATGGGCAACTCATCGCCCACCCGCATTTCGTATGCCGGGAATGCGCCAATGGCCACGGGGGGGGGGGGCATGATTAACGGTAACTTGAAAATCGTGTTCGGTACTGCCGTATTCGTTCTCAGTGACGATGGTGATATCGGCCATGCCGACGCCAACCGGGTCCACATAAAGATCGTAACCATTAACGATTACAACAGTGGCGACGCCGGTATCCGAAGACACCGCCTCGCAACGCTCCAGGATGCCGTAATAGGTGTCACGCAAATCCACCCTATATCGGCCAGTACCAACCGTTAACGTCAGATCTTCAACCGGATTGACAACTCGGGGAGGCTGGGCTTGGGCGTCTGTTGGGGCAAACCCCGCCGCCACGATCGCCAAGAGCAGCATCCCGAAGACTGAATTTGCCGATGGGCCGAAGCTGCAGATACCACTAACCTGTTGCCATCGCCGATGCGCTCGCAAAGCCTTCGGCCGCGGAACGCGAGGGGCCAACCCCATCGCGCAAAAATGTACAACCAGGTTTGTTTTGGGGCTTAATATGGTCGCGGCTGCACTCATTGCCCCTGAACCTGCACCGTTACCGTTGTGACCCTTCGATTTTTCTCCCGCCCCTCCGGCATCCTGTTGTCGGCGATAGGTTGGGATTCACCATAGCCGACGATGGACAGTCTGTCCGGCTCGATGCCACCGGCCACAAGGTAGTCGCGCACACTGGCCGCCCGCCGTTCCGAAAGCGTTTGGTTGTGCGGTTGGGAGCCGCGCCAATCGGCATGCCCTTCGATAACGGCGTCGGTGGTTGGATACCGCCTCAGCACCGCCAATCCCTCGCGTATGGTTGCTTCTTGATCGGCCCGGATATTCGAGTCGTCCGTGTCAAATTGGATGGTGAAGCTTATGGGTTCCTCCGGGTGGGCGTAGCAGCCTTGAGCGTCCACTTTGGCGCCATCGCGGCTGTCGGGGCATTGATCTTCGTGGTCTGGAACGCCATCCCCATCGGCATCAAGCGGGCAACCCCGGCCGTTCACCGCCACCCCCGCCGGCGTGTCCGGGCAGGCATCTTGCGCATCGCCCACGCCATCCCCATCGGCATCGGATGGCAGGGCGCAACCATTTTCGTCGACAGGAACCCCCATCGGCGAGCCGGGGCACCGGTCGCTCATATCCGGTACGCCATCGCCGTCGCTATCCGACGGGGCATAGGACGAGACGTCGCCGAGGAACAAGGTGACGCCCAGCTGTCCGAATGGGTCAACGGCCCCGGCACCATCCGTTTTTACCGCTCGGAAGTCACCGCGCCAGGATAGGCGTTCACTTAGGTCGCCGAACGCGCCGAAGCCACCAAAAAACTGAGCCTGCGTATGGCTATCGCCGTCGTCGGGGTCGAATTTCCCGCGTCCCCCGCCAACCAACACAAAGGGCTGGAAAAACTTGCTGGCCCTGGGGAGCGACCACAAGCCGGTGGCCCAAATGGCGTCCCCGTCTCCGTCGTCGCCATCCCAAGCCAGGTAAGACAGTTCCGCGGCGAGCTGATCTGTAAAACCGTAGCCGACAGCTAGGCCGCCGCCCGCCATATTGCCTATATCGTAGTCGCCCGGGGAATCCATCATTGCCCCCAAGGGCGATATAAACCACTGACCCGCTTCAGGATTTTCCCGAGCTTGAGAATGCAACGGCACTGCGGAGACCAAACCAATCATGGCCAAGAACAAGAAACGCATCATTTCAAAAATCCCGAAAAGCGCACGGCCAAGCCCGGCACAGGTGAGAGAAGGCGGCTGAAGAATTTTCAACACGGTGTTGGATTGGGGATTTAACCAGAATGTTGCGGAAATCTAAACCGTTACGTTCATACGGCGGTGGTTCAACTTGGCAACGCTTCATTACCGCAGCCCAACGCGGGTGTGGTCTCTGCGGCGGCGAGCACGGGTTTCAAGGGGCCACTTTTGCCCTATGCTAGACTCCGGGCATGGGCGGCGCGCGGAAAAAACTGCCGATCGGCATTCAGACCTTTCGCGAGATGCGCGAGGAGAACCACTATTACGCCGACAAGACCCCGCACATCGAGCGGCTGATCGAGCGGGGCAAGCACTATTTCCTTTCGCGGCCGCGGCGGTTCGGCAAGAGCCTGCTGCTTGATACCGTCAAGGAGCTGTTCGAGGGGTCGGAGGCGTTGTTCCGGGGGTTGCACATCCACGAGCGCTGGGACTGGGGGCGGCGGCATCCGGTGCTGCGGCTGGATTTCGCGGGCGACCTGAGTTCCCGTGAACGGCTTGAGGGCGTGACCCTCGCCCTGCTTGATGGCATCGAACAAAAATTTAGCCTGGTGCCGAGACACGCCACCCCGGATAACCGGCTGCGACACATCATCAAGGAACTGCATGAGCGCACCGGCGAGCGCGTGGTGGTGCTCGTTGACGAGTACGACAAGCCGATCCTCGACATGCTGGGCAATCCCGGGGTTGCCCGCGCCAACCGCGACTTTCTGCATGGGCTGTACGCTGTGCTCAAGGCGTGCGACGCCCACATTCGCTTCACGCTGCTCGCCGGCGTCAGCAAGTTCTCGAAGGTGAATCTGTTCTCGGGCGTGAACCACTTGGAGGACATCACCCTCGACCCGCGCTTCGCCACCCTCTGCGGCTACACCGAGGACGATCTCGACGCCGTTTTCGCCCCGGAACTGGAGGGCCTGGACCGGGAGCGGGTGCGTACCTGGTACAACGGCTACCACTGGGGCGGCGGCGAGCGCGTCTACAACCCCTTCGACATCCTGCTGCTGTGCCAGCGGCGCGAGTACCGCGCCTGGTGGTTCGAGACCGGTACGCCGACTTTTCTGGTGGACACCCTGGCGCGGCGCGGGGTGAGCTCCTTCGCGCTCGACGGCATGGTCGCCGACGAGGCGCTGCTGTCGAGCTTCGACGTGGACGCGATCGCGCCCGAGGCGCTGCTGTTCCAGACCGGGTATCTGACCATTGACGAATCCACGCACGACGAGAGTGGCGTCTGGTACCGGCTTGCCTATCCGAATCTAAAGGTGCGCCAGAGCCTCAACCGGTCGCTGCTGGCCCGCCTAACCGGCGGGGCGAACGGCGCGCGCCCCGTGCATAATCTGTTGCTGCGGTTCCGCGAGCACGACCTCGCCGGTGTTGAGGCGGAGTTGCGCGCCATTTTCGCGGGCATTCCCGCCGACTGGCACCGGCGCAACGACATCGCCCGCTTCGAGGGGTATTACGCGAGCGTCTTCTACGCCTGCCTCGCCGCCCTCGGACTCGACATCGCCGTGGAGGACGCCTCGTCGGCGGGGCGTGTCGATCTGGCGTTGCGCTCTGGCGGGCGCGTCTACCTGTTCGAGTTCAAGGTGGCCGAGCGCGCCGGCGCGGGCGCGGCCCTGGCGCAGTTGCTTGAGCGCGGCTACGCGGACAAATACCGCGCATCGGGCGAGCCGGTGCATCTGGTCGGCGTCGAGTTCAGCGAACAAACCCGCAACATCACGGCTTTCGACACGTCCGAGGCATGAGTTTGCCCACATTGACACAATTCAATTATGTAAGCAGGCCTGCTATCAAAATGACTAAAGCACCAATTGATGCTGCAAGAAGTGGAGTTAAGATGAAAAGTACGCTTCCGAGCCAATCCCCGCGTAGTTTTTCCAGAGACGTGTTATCTGCCTTGTTCTTTTCGAGCTGCCATCCATCTCGCTTCAAAGCCCTATCGAGCCTTTGAACTGTGTTGCCTGGAACCGGATCGATGTTGTCGGGATCAAGGGTGCTGCCTGATCCGGCAGGCACAAAATTCCGAAATGTCCTGAGCCGCTACAGTGGTTGGCAAACCTGGTTTCCGGTGGGTATAGTGATGGGCATGGAATTCGAGGGCGCTACTCCGGCGCCAACACGGGAGCAGGGCTGGATGGTTGACTGGTACCCCATGGTGTATATCCTGGTTCAGGCGTTTGTGATTGTTGGCGGCTTTGTGGTTTTTGCCAAGCTGATCGCCGAAAACATAAAGAAAGAAATACAAGCCGACCAAAAAGAGGACATACACCGGATTGAGCTTGCTATTGAAACAGGAAAAAAAGACCACGAGTCTTTTCGATCCGACATTACGCTTCTCCAAAAGCAGCACACCGAATTAACGGGCATTTTAAGACAGGAGTTGGCATCCACCAACGCACGTTTGGATAGTCTCTACAAAAAATAAACAACAGGTGTTTCAGGAATGCATGGACGGCGCCAGAGCCGCCTTTCGCTTAAAAACGACCCCGTCCTCTTCCACCAATTTTCAGGCGGGTCTACAAGTTCGCCTTTAGGCTCCTGCAACACCGCTTTTTGTTCAGAATTGCATCCAGGATTGGCGATGCCGTGTCCGAGCGAAACATCGGGCTTTTACCCATTGCGGAGCCGGTGGACGAGGAGGATGACTACATGAACGGGGGCATCGGGGACTGCGCGTCGTCGAAACCCCGGCGGGGAAGGGGGCCAAGCCCATGAGGCCCGCCCGCGGAAGGCGGCCCGTCACGCCGGACTGGGAGGTGCCGTACATTCCGCCCGGCGGCTTGGTGGATGAATGCCTGCTGCCCGACGGCTGCGACTCCTGCGACGATCCGGTCATGTTCCTGCCCCTAAGGCCGCTCAGGGATTTCGACCACCCGCTGCTCAGGCGAGTGCCCGGTGCCGATCCGGACGGGGACCCGCTTTGGAATCTGGACAGCTTCATGGCGAAGCAGTGCGCGGGCATGAACCACCGCTTGCGGGCGCATCCGGAGGACTTGATGCGGGCGTTCCGCACGGGCGAGTTCTCCACCCTCGACAAGGCGTCCCTGTCCTGGACCTTTGCCGGCATGCGCAGCAAGTATGTGTTCCCCGGTCTCGTCGCCGGCGCGAAACTTCCCATCTTCGAGGTGGCCCGGTGCTTCTGGAGGGCGTTTAACGGAATTGCCTCCCCATGGCCCGCGTCGTGGACGGACGGTTCCGGAACCCGGACATAAAAAAGGGGGGCCTGCGCCCCCCCTTCCCACCACAAGGTGGAATTTGTCCGGCGGCTCAGCCCGCCGTCATTTGACGGGCCACATCACCGTGTCGGTGCTCCCGCTGTCGTCCTTGTTCACCAGAATCGTGGCGACGCTGACCGTGGACGCCGCGGCATCGAAAAACAGGGTGCCCGACGTCCGCTCGCCGGGGGTGATCTCCAGCATGTCCGCGACCAGATACTCCCTCCTCGAATTCGCGCCGATAACCAGGTCGTCGCCGCTGCTCAGAAGCGTCGCCTCCCGATCCTTGTCGTTGTGGAAGTCGGCGTCGGTTATCGTCAGGTCGCGGGTGGGGTGGTGGTTGACGATGATCAGGCGCTGGTTGTACCGCGGCGCCTCGCTCAGGAAGGCGATCTCAACCGACGCGCCGTTGCGGTCAATCCGCCCGACAACCCCCGAGGCGAGGGTGCGCTTCGTGCCGGGATGAATGATGGTTCCGTTGAACTCGGTCGCCGGCAACGCCGCCGCGTTCGACATGGGGCCCATGGTGTCGACATTCACGCAAAGCTCGTAGGTTGACCCATCTGTAGGATTTATAGCCCCAACACCGCCTGTGCCTTCTGCTATGGTGGGGAGGGGGGTCGACTTATCCGGCATGGCCTTCGTGCCGCTCACGTTGCCGGTCAACGGGTCATCCGCCGATCCATCGTTGGCATTTAGGCAGCGGCCTGTTCCATTACTGGGATCGCCAAGATCAACATCGGCATTTCCTACCCTTTCCAGATTAAACGCGCCAATGCCGAGCTCCCCCTCGACCACGAGATGCACACCCCCAGGAGCGGAGGGGGTACCATTGGGGACAATTTCTTCCGCTTCAGCGTCCGTCCCGTCATCGGCATCAATCACCCCATCTAGGATTTCCACTCTGAAGTTCCCCAACACGGCCTGCGACGTGTTCTCGCCGTCGCGGTCCACGAACCACCGGAAGGCGGTCGCGGCATCGGCCGTGGCGGTCCTGCCCGCCGACACCGAGGCGGAAACGCCCGAAACCTTTGAAATGATCACGGCCGACCCGCCGAAGAACCGCGTACTCAGGGGGGCCACGTCTTCAATGGCGTTGAATTGCTCGCTGTAGGCCCGAATCGTGGCGGTGACGGAACCGGCTGTCGCAGTGGAAACCGCGATTTTGTCCGTAATCTCAATTGTAAATTGCGATTGAGTGCCTCCATTAAAAGGAATGCCATTATCAGCTCTGTACACAACATGACTATGCAGCGGCCCGCCGCTTACTGGGGTGTAGCCTGATATAGTAACGAGAGTACCTCGGAATACCGCGCCATCCAACGCAACGCGCACGAAGTACCCAGCCGGAATGGCGGACTTGGCGGTCACCTGCAGACTAGTGCTAGTTTCGCTCAGTACGACGTCATAGCCGAGAATCTTCGCGCCTTCCTTGGTCTGCTTATCTGCGCCCGTTTCGATCGTCTCCACGGCCAGCCGAACCGCGGTCGGCGCGGTCGCGCCATCCAACTGAAGAGTCTGGGCCGCGGCCGTGCCCGACCAGAGCAGTAGCGCCGAACCCGCGGCCACCACGGCAACCCCGAGAGTTTTCATGCTGAGCATTGTTTTCACTCCGTCATCCCAACAATTGATATTGAATCAGCCATTCGACCCGGACATTTGCGCCCACGCCTTGCGGCTACGGGCGGATTATCCACTACCTTGACGAAATGGCAACCCCTTTTTTGCCCTGTTACCAAATTTAATTTCAAGGCGGCAGCGAGCCGCCAAGGGCATGGCGGGCACTATACAGGTAAGAACCTCAATCGCAACCGGCTTGACACGGCTTGTAGCGGCTCAGGACACCACCCTGCTGGAAGACTTCCTGTATCGGCCGATTTAGCTACTGCGAATGACTTTTTCCGCCGACAAGTGCAGTGCATGGAGAAACTCGCGTTGCCTAACACCTTTGTCACCACGAGGTTCCGCCTGTTCAAACAACGTCGCAAAGCGCTTCTTCACCTTACTCAATCGAACCACATCCTCTTGGCCACCCTCGCGGTTGCGTTCGCTTCGTGCGGTTTTCCGAGCCGTGTCGATGTAGAAGTTCTTCAATTTCAGAGCGTCACCTTCATCTTCCAAGGGGCTTAGCGTAATCTGGTTTTGCAATCGCCCTCGAAGCGCGGGCAGCATCTCATGGTAACGACGAAGTGCGTCCGGCGTAACACCCATCATGAGGAACAATCGGCTTGGCAGGGCATCAACAATTGATCGAATGGCCGACAGGTAGCGCACCAGTGGCCTGGGGGTAAGGACGCCCCCCTGCTTCTCCAGCTCATCAAGAAGCAAGAATATTCCATCAAGAACGCCAGCACTCCCACTAACCTGCACGAGATCCCTCAGCGCTGAAACCTTCGACTCCAGGGTATCTAGCCTGAACTGTACGCCGATCGCTAGCCGATGGCTCTTGAGCAATCTTAGCCCCAACAGCCACTCCATCATTGCAGAGAGATTCTCCCGGCTTGAATCCTTGGCCAGTCGGCGCAGCGCCTCTTGCATGTCGCGGCTACGCGCTTCACGAATCGGAGCACTTTCCTTCGCCAGTTCCTCGCTCAGCCTTTCCAAGTGATCAATGCCGAGTTCCTCGATAAGTCTCCGAGTCATGCCGTCGAACGAAGGTTCCGGATCGGCCAAGTACCGCACTATGTAGTAGCGGTCTTCATTGAGCGCACCGCGGATTTCCGTCTCAAAGTGATTCAGGAAGTTTGTCTTGCCCACGCCTTGGGTACCTTCCACAACCACCACCTGGGACTTGCCATCATCCAGAAAACTGACAATGCGGTCTTCCGCTTCCGTATCCTGAGGTGTGGGCCAGTGTGGGTGGCCCGAAGTCTGGCTTGCAGCAGGAAAGGGGTTTTCCACAAGACCAAAGCGTTGATATAGCCGGTCAGTGAAATCCGCTCCTTGGCTCTCGGCAAGACGCTCACGCAAACTCATGATATAGCCTGCTCAATGCGCAAACTTACGCTTCCCTTGCCGGGGATCAGGTAGTCCCCCCGATGCAGATGAATTTCCTCCACCACCGGCATGCCGGAACGCACCCGGAGCGCATGGAACTTTTGATCGCCCCTACGGACCTGAGGCGTTGACCCCTCCGTGTACCGATTCAGCAACCCCTGACCACTCGCTTCGTCGAGCAGCTCCCTCGCCACTTCCGGGTGAATCCCATCCTCTCGAATCAGAGCCTCTAGCCATGTACCAGCGGCAACATAGTCCTCTCCGCGAGCTATATCCGAAAAGCGTCGAAGAGCAATATTCGCAAAGGCGGCAGCGTCCGGGCGCGATGGCGTCGACAAGACCCCGACCCCCTGCAACGGTACGCAAATTCGGATGATCTCACCCAAAATTCGATAGTTCGATGACCCTCTCTTCAAAACTGAAGAATCCAACGGTTGTCCAACTGAAAGAACCGAAACGCTTCGCACAAACGAATTGAAAGAGGGCACATCCCGGAGAGCGGCAAACAGGTCGTCCAGTCTCTCGTTGCGCAGCGCGGCGGCCAAACTTTGAGTTCCAGATGTAGCGCACCACATACCATTAGCAATTCGAACCAGTGCGCTTGGCTCCAAGAACCGGCGGTACCCGGAAATGCCGCTCGCTCCTCCAAGCCCAAGAAAGGCAAGAACTTTAGATTCCGGCATTGCTTGCTCATCATCCAGAAAGCAAACTAATCGCAAGAGCTTATCCGTACCGAATCGCAACATTCTCGGTGGCGCAGCAGAAGGAGAAGTTTCTTCGGTCCTTTCCTGAGCTTGCTTTGTTCGTCGGTTGCGCTTGGCTCTGTTTGGTTCGATGCCATCCTTTACATCATCATGCTGATTCCCGCCGCTACGGCACCAAAGTAAGTCGTCGGTTGTCTGAAAGGGGGACCAGGGCAAGTCATCGCCAATCGCAAGCACCTCCAGTACGTTCCGATCAATTTCAATCCGCGCCGCTCCGAACGCTGTAGCAAATTCCCACAACACCGCCGAGAAGGGTATTCTGTGTATGAACCCCGAGAACGGATGGAACGTCTGACCGCTCAACCTTTGGCCGAAAAACAACGATGCCTTGGCGGCTTGAAAATATAGAGCCGGGACACCTTCAGCCATCGCCATTCGCGCGAGCCCCTGGTCCGCCGTAAGTAAACGGACAACATGGTCTGGGCCGGACTGAGCTTGATGCTGCCGGGCAGCCTCCAAGATCAGCCGGTCAGCATAGGCCCTTATGGGTTCGCTAAGGTTCAGTTCCCGCAATTCTTGGTCACGATCTTGCTGGAAAGCACCCCGCAAAGGGTCAGCAAGAAGGTAGGTTCGCTCGATTTCGGTGTCCGATCGAAGCTCAAGGCGCAGGAGTGTGCGCTGACCACCTTGGCTATTCAGGTGTTCCATCAGCTCACGGATGCGAAGCGTGGACCCATCCGAATTTTTCCGACGTAGGCTGAAGAACCGATCCGCAAGGTTGACGATTTCCACTTGCACGATCGCGGGCACCTTTCGGAATTTTTGATTGCTGGGTCGGACATGATTTGGGCTATGAACCGTTTACGGCGCGGCGACGTCGATCACCCTGATGTAAACGGTTCGTCGCTCGTGATCGGTAAGAGCGGCTTCCAATTGCTTTTGCAGGTCTGCGGGCGCGGAGGGTCGCTTGCCGGCCGGTGAGCGTTGCGTGCGCTCGGGGCCGAGCCATAGAACGGCATAGATGCCATAGCCGTTCGTGGCGGGGTCGATGGTGTACTTGGCAGTGAGTTGGGACTCGACGGCGCGCCACAGGTATCGGTTGTCGTTTCGCTTCACCTCGATGGGGATTCGGAAGTCGCCATAGGAGACGCTGATGTCGGGTCTCGCGTCAGCCGGATAGCTCGGCTCGCGTTCGATGCCTATGTGCTCAGGGCAGATATGGCGAAGCCCACGCACAAGCGCTTGTGTGCAGGACTTTTCGGGTTTGGGATTGGTTGGCCGGCCATGGCCGGATTCGTTCCAGAATTCCTTCCAGTCGTCGGTGCTCCCGGATCGCATCCCACGGGCCAAGATCGCCAAGCGGTCCAGCACGAGGGCGGCGAGGTCCGCGGGGCTGGCTGGCCGGCCACCTTGAAGCGTCTCGGTCGCCTCTTCGGCGGTTGGATGAATGTACTCGTGATCCCGGCGATACATGCGCTGATCATCGGCAGCGCTGGACAAGGTGTGCTGCCAGTGTGAGAGATCGGGGTTTTTAACGAGATCAGCCAATGCGTCGGAGGCGTTGCCGCTCGGGTCACGCGCCAAAAGGCGGATGCAGCGACTGACCAGCGTGGACGCTTCCATGGCGGGTGTCACCAAGCCTTCGCTCAACTCGTTCGGATCGACAATGCGGCCAACAAAACGGACGAGGAAGGCGGCCAGTTCGGTGCCCGCATGCTCCACCGGAAAGACGCTGCGCTCCTGCGGGCAGAAGAAGCTGGCGAAGTGAAGCGTGCGCGCTTGCCAGCGCCCGCCACAAAGAAACTCCTGGGCGGAAGGTGCGAACTTGCCGGTCGCAATGGCGCAGCCCGCGGCGAGCCAACGACCGCGCTGACGGGGAGGCATGCTCTTGCTTCTGAGTTTGCGAGCGACCAGCTGCTCGAACTCGGTTGGGTCCGCGTATTGAAGCGCGGCGAGCAGCAGGTATTCGAGCGTGTCGAGGAGGCGCCCCTTGGCGTGGACGGGGAATGCCCGGAGCAACGGCAAGCTCGCGTGCCCGGCCACAGTGGCGTGCCGGCGGTCGAAGGCCAGATGCCAGAGGTTTGTATTGCCAGTGTCTGCGCCCGTTCGGAACAAAGCGCCCGTCAACCGGATTAGAACTTCGGCGACGGCTGCCGGGTGCTCGGCAATGAGGCGTCGGTACCAAGACGGTTCGTAGTCTCCAAGGGCATAGCCGAAGTAGATTGCCAGCGCTTTGCGGATCTGGGCATCAGTCCACCAAGAGCCCTTGAGCGTTTCCGTTCGCTCGGCCTCGGCCAGCCCCGCGAGGTAGGGCCAACACATGGGGTGCATCTCGGCTTCAAGGCGTTGCTTGAGAATCACGTCGGCATCCGGGACATCCTGACGCCGCGGGGCCAGACGCAGCCCAATTAGGACGGCATCAAGCAAGCGGTCGTGCGGTGCGAGGAGTTGTTGGAGACGCCTTGTGGCCGAGTCGGGCGTGAATTGCATGAAGTCGCCGAAGTACGTTTGCGCCAGGCGGTGGAGTAGCACCGGGGACGCCGTGTTGCTGCGCAATGCTTCCTCGTTTGCCTGCACGACCTCCAGTTCGCGCCGTGCCTTGCGCTGCTGCTCTTGCTGCCATTCCTGACCGCGCCTTTCGAGCCTGTCGAGTTCCGGCGGGGTAGGTGGTGGATTGAGTGTGCGTTGCAGCAAGGCGGTCAGGTCGGGGTTGTCCGCAACCAGGCTTTGCAATCGTTGGTGATCGAGGTCGCTCGACTGCGCGGCGAACCTGAGCAACCATTCCGCACGGCGGGGATGCTTTGCGTGCATTGTCTTCGCCGCAGCGGCGCATTCCCAGAAAAACCCCGGGGAAACGCGAGCGCCGAAAAGCCGCTGGAGCGCTTCGTACGGCGCGTGCCAGGAGTCGTCTGAAAGTCGCCGTATTCCCTCCATAAGCAGTTCCAGGTGCCGGTGTTGACGGGCTTCGATCCAGCTGCGTATTCCGGTCGCTTGGTCGCGGCTTGCGAGTTGGCCCACGCGCAGGCGGACGCCCACATCAAGCCAGCCGTAGAGTCGGGCGGTGTCAATATCGTCGCCTTGAGCTTCCAGTCCGCGCGGGAGCACCTTGGCCAGGCAAGACGCCAAAGTGGCATGGCTGGCTTGCTCCATATCGCCCAAGTGTTCGCCGCAGCGGTCGAGGAGCCGGGCAATGGCCGCGTCGGACGAAACCGAGGGCAGGTGCGAAACCCAAAAGCCCGTGTACGCGCCGAAGTAGAGCTCCGATGATTCCTTGATGTAGTCCCAAACCGAATCGGGAGGGATGTGCTCGGGATAGAGGGCGACCAAGAGTTGTCCGAGGAGATCATCCATCGGGTCGGCGATATGGCGTTCTCGAATGTCCCGAAGCAGGCCGAGAAGGTCCGTCGCGCTGTCATCGCCCCTGTTGTAGTGGATGATGGCCGCCATCGCAGCGTTCCTGACGCGGGGCCACCTGCCGTCGTCGCGCACGGCCTCGAGCAGGGCGTCGGAGAGGCCGGCCAGTGGGGGTGCCTCCGCAAGGAGCCGCAACACGAAGTCGGCGACGAGTTCACCATCGGGGCCGTCCGGGGGGGTGCGTATGTTCTTTTCCAGAACCGGCTTCATGGCCTTAGTGGCAAGGGATGCGAAAGCGGGGGCGGTTCGGTATGTGGGTTCCAGCTTTCGGGGTTCGCGGACCAACGAGTCGAACAGGGTGCGGCATTCGTCGGCGGAGAACGCTTGAATGTCTCCGTAGAGCGCCACGCCCACTGGGTCGCGCTCGATCAGGTGGGGGCGGGCACACGGCGAGTGGACGGCGAGCCAAGCTGACAAACCGCGAAGTTGGGAGACCACCATGCCGTCAGCGCCGCAGATGAGGGCAAGCGCCCTTAGCGCGGGAAGCCCATGCGAGATGCGTTCGGCGATGTGCCGAGCAGCGACGTACTCGGCGATCTGGCGGTGGACAGGTTCGGCGAGGCCCTCCCTGAGGTGGCGAAACAGGCTTGATGAAACCGCTTCCCGACAGTCATTGCTTGAGCGTCCGCAAACGGTCATGCAGGGGTGGTCGGAATCGGCTTTGGCGGCGGACGTGGCATATCCGGATGCCCCTGAGACAAGCAGCACGGCGCACATGCGGCCTGCGGCATCCAGGACTCGGTTCGGATCCTTAAGTGTTCTCACGCCAAGGTGCTCTTCGTTGAACTCGTCGGCCATCGCTAGGCAGGCCCTGTCGAAGGCATCTTTGCGCCCGGTGGGCCATGCGCCGGCATGGACGGCGTACACGAGCAGGCGAAGGGTCTGCGGGTTGCGGAGGAGGCCCGCCATGCCGCGGTCTCGTGCCTCCGTCACGAATTTGCCAGCGTCGTGGACGTTGGGATGAGCCTTTAGGAGTGCTGTGGCCTGCCGATCCTCGAGGGGATCGAGGTTCAGCACGGTCATCTTGCCCGAGGGCGAGGATGAGGCGAGGCTCTTCTGGTCGGTGGTGAGCCAGTCGGCATGCCGGCACGACAGCCGGAAAGGCGGCTTGCCGAGCTTGTCGAGGTTGCGCCGGATGCGATCCAAGGGCGTCCGGAGACTGGTCTCGCCGACCCGAATCTCGTCCAGGCCGTCGATCAGCAGCGTCTTCCCTTTCCATTCGGGATGGCTGGCGGCGTCAAGGGCCGCTAGGTCGCGGGCGCTGACGAACAGGCCTTGCGGGCCGAGATCATCCGCCTCTTTTTGAAAGGCCGTGCTCTTGCCCATGCCCGGATCGCCCAGCAGAACGTAAGCGGGCAGATCGCGAAACGCGGAGAGCGGCTTGCTGGAGGTTGGGCGCGAGCCGACCGTTGCCTCCTCGTCGCGGAGTTCCGTGCATGTTCGCGGCACGATCATCATGGGTCCTTGTCGAACCACCGGTCGAGAGGCGAGGTTAGGAAGTCATCCAATGGCGTGCCGCCGTCGCCGATGAGCATCGTGCGGTGCGGTTTGAACTGACGTGAAAAAGCATCCATGCCCGGCAATGGTCGTTTGCGGCCGCTCTTGACTTCGATGGCTATCGTCAACGGCCCGCGACTGAGAACGAAGTCCACCTCAAGATGGTTCTGCCGCCAGTAGTAGGCATTCAGGTTGTTCGGGGCCGCGTTAAGGATGTGGGCGCCAACAGCGCTTTCGACAAGGCGGCCCCAGAACGTGCGGTCCGCTTGTGCTTGGGTGAAGGTGTAGCCGGATTTGGCGGTCGCCAAGGCGGTGTTGAGGACATTGAGCTTCGGGCTGGACGCGCGCACTTGATGGGATGAGGTTGAGTATCTGGCGAGGCCGGAGATGAGGCCAGCCGTGGCAAGCAGGTCCAAATACCGTGCCAGCGTGGTGGCGTTGCCCGCGTCTTCAAGCTGCCCGCGCATCTTGCTGTAGGAGAGGATTTGTCCGGAGTAGTCCGCGCCGAGTTCGAAAAGCTGCTTGAGCAGGGCTGGCTTTTCGACCTTCGTCATGGCCACGATGTCCCTCTCGATGTTTGGCGTGATCAGCGCGTTAAGAATGTAGTTGCGCCAGCGCTCTTCCTCGCGGATGAGATGCGCGCCGCCCGGATAGCCGCCGAAGTAGATGTACTCCGCCAGGTCGAAGTTGAATGCGTCCGCCATCTCCTGATAGGACCAGTGGCGCACGTCGATTGGCTCGAAACGGCCAGCCAGACTCTCCGTCAATCCAGACTGGATGAGCAGGGGCGCGGAGCCAAGGATGATGACATGCAGGTTGCGGCCAACGGCGCGGTCGGCATCCCAAAGACCTTTGACTGTGGAAGACCACTGCGGGAGCGTCTGTATTTCGTCGAGCGCAAGCACGGCCCCGTGGGGGTGGCGCTCTGCCGCTTGGCGGGCATGCTGCCAAGTTCTGACGAGCCACTCCGCATCCGGCATCTTGGGCATCCGCAATGTCTCTCCGGCAAGGGCCGAATCCTCCGGCTCCGCGGCGTCCATCTGGTCGAGCGTGTAGTAGAGCGGGTGGCGGCCAGTGCGGTGCAGCGCCTGACGAACGAGCCTGGTCTTGCCGGTCTGGCGGGGGCCAAAGACAGCGATGATGCGTTGCGGTTGCTCGTTGAGCCGGCTGACCAGCGTGTCAACCTGGGACCGTTGGAAGCCTTGCATGAGGTTAAAGTACAAGACTGAACAATTTTATTCAATGACTGGACAGAAGCATGAACTGTGGCTGGTGGCTGCATTGCAATCCGTAAGTGCTTCATGAGCGCACCGATTCGACATTGTCGGTGCCGAACCACTCGGTGACAGTGTGCAGGGCAGGATCAGAAAGCCGCTGGGTGAAGAGGACGGCCAGACGTTTCCTAGGCCTGGAGCAGGTGACGTAGAAGAGGTTCCGGTTGCGCTCGAAGGCGCCCTGCTTGTTTGCGGGAATGGCCGCAGGATCGACTGCCAGTTCGAGCATCTCGCCAAAGTTGTATTGATTCCAGCCCCTGCCGACGACCACGAGCACGTTGTCGAATTCGGCACCCTTTACACCGTGCTTGGTCTCGAAGGGGGAATGTCCCGAGAGATAGCGGCAAAGCGCAATGATCTCTTGATATGGAACGGCGCGTAGGTCGCTGAGCTCCTTCAGCGCCCGGGGTATGTCCTCTTCCGGTTCCGGAGTGAATTCCCGCAATTCACGCTCGCGCCGATCCACGGCATCAGGAACTCTGGGCCGACGCACTGCGACCAAGTGATCCAGCACGTCGCCGACCGTAGCACCCTTCTTGAGTTCGACCAGAGTCTCCATGGCTTCCGACCACTTGCGCTTGTCATCGTGAGTGCGCAGCGCGGGCACTTTGGAGCCAAGTGCATGAAACATCTCGCCGTAGTTCCGTGACAAATAGGCGTTGCAGGCCGGTTCCAAAGTATCGGCAAAGTAGGCGATGTGCGGATGCTCCTTTCTGGTGAATGAGTCATTGAACTGAAAGACGTTCGGAATGCTGGGGTACCCTTGCATACCTGCGAGAACCCTGTGCGTAAGCATGAGGATCTTGGTGGTTTTGGGCGAGAGATCCCAACCCTCCCGGTCAAGGCGGTCGGTAACGGTCCGTAGGGTGTTCTCTGCATCCTCGGCGGGCAGATCTCCGCCCCAGTGGACGCCGCCGCGGCGTTTGCCCGGCAAGCCGTTGGTATGAAATATGCGCACTTCGCCTGCTGCGCCCGGATCAACTACGGCTTGGGGCAGCTCCGGCCGCATGCGATTTAGGCAATCAACGATGGCGGGAACAGAGCGGAAGTTCGCTTCCTTGTCAATCACGGTGAGGCCTGGATGTTCGATCTTTCCGCAGCCCTTGCCGTAGATTTTCTGCCAGTGGTCGCCAAAAAAACCAAACTGGGGGGAGTTCTCTCGACCAAGAAAGTGGTGCTTGACAGAGGCAATCCACCCGGCGTCGGTGTCTTGGTATTCATCTATCAGGATGACCGGATACCTGCCCGCTACGATGCGCCTGAATTTGGCTTTGTCCATGAGCGCAATGGTAAGAGCGAGGACATCATCATGATGAATCGAGATACGGGCGTCGTCGATGCTTCTGTGTCCGAGTTCGTACTCAACTCTACGCTCCCCGATGTCGCTGATTTCGTCCAGCTTATCCGCCCAGCATCCCAGTTCCGGCAACTTTTCGCGAAGTTGCCTCTGGAAGCCAAAGATAAGCGACCAGCAGAAGGCGTGAATGGTGTTGCAATGGATGAGCGGGCTACGATCGGTGCGGGCCTCAATTTCGTCCTTGGCGACGTTTGTGAATGTGATGCAGGCGACCCGTTGGCGGCGTTGAGGTAGGATGTAACGGTAGCGCTTGATAAGGAATTGGAGCGCCCTCACTAGGGTGTAGGTTTTTCCCGCGCCGGCGCCGGCTTCAACACGAAAGCTCCTTCTGTGCTTAAGGCAGTCATACACTTGGCTAAGGGTTCTCTCACTGGCCTCCTCAGCCGGGTTCATGGGACGGGCGGACTCAACCATCGGGCGCCGTCGCACCGCCGGAATCCGTGGCATTTGGCCCGACTTGGTTCAGCGGTGTCCTTGGATCAGGCGCGTCGCCTGACGCGAGCCACCTCAATCCATCGAGAATATAACTCGGTGGGCTCCAATCAGTTTTCTCGATGGCGTGTTCGAGCGCGAACTTAGACTTCTTGATTGTCTTGAGCTTGCTCCATGCGCACTGAGCTTGCTCTTTGGAAGTGGCACCTTCAATGCCAAACATGACCCCGTTTGCCAACATGAAGGCGTCCTCGAACGTGCGGCCACATGGACCGCCTTCGACTTCGGGCCGCTGAAAGGCGATGCGACGGAGGTTCTGGACCTTCGCAGCATCAGACGCTCACCCGTGCCTTCGATCAGCACCACCTTGTCGGCAAAGAACAGGTCGCAGCGGGTCAGCGTTAGATACTGGTGCAGAAACCGCCTGTGCTCTAACGGCGTATCGCGCAGCCCTTAGCGGAGATCCTTGATTCTAGTGTGCCGCACGCCCCCATCGGATGCAGGGATGAAGTAGCGGATCGCCTCAAAATCGGCTGCGTTGGCGACGTGGGAGGAGTGAGTCGATATGATGAACTGCACCGGCCACGGCACGGGAGCGTTGTCCCGAGCACTAAGCCTGCAAGCAATCTTGGAGACTTGGCGGATGAACATTTCCTGCATCTGTGGATGCAGGTGGGCCTCGGGCTCTTCGATAAAGATGAGGTGGACCCCGGGCACCGCGGGTTGAGTTCCGGGGCCGCCACGCCGACCCCATCGCCTCCGGGCGCCTAGGCCTCCCGCAGCACCCCCATCATTTCCCTCAAGCCAATGGCCTCGACGCCGGGGGCTAGCGGATAGCGTTCCGAACCGGAATAAACGACGAACGAGCGCGCCGGCTTAACGTCTTGCCTCGCATTGTGGAAGCCGGGCGCCAACTTGGGCACCAGCCCCAGTTTGATCTCCACCGCCCAGGGGCCTTGTTGACCCGGCAATTCGAGCAGCAAATCAATTTCCGCCCCGGCCTGGGTGCGATAAAAGCTTGGCAGCGTGCGAGGCGGAGCGGCGACCAGCAAATTTTCCAAAACGAACCCCTCCCAACTCGCGCCGGCCACCGGATGGCCGCTAAGCGCGTTCAATGTTTCAATCCCCAACAGGGCGTGTACGATACCGCTGTCCCGCACATAAACTTTGGGTGACTTGACGAGGCGTTTTTTCGCGTTGGCATGGTACGGACGCAATCGCCTTACCAACAACAAGCCCGCCAATAGATCAATGTAGGTGGCCACGGTCGGGCCGCTAACGCCCAGGCTCGCGGCGAGTTTGGCGTTATTGAGCAAGGTTCCCTGTCCATGTGCCAGCATGGTCCACAGCCGCTCAAGCGTCTCGGCCGGAATGCGACGCCCGGTGAACTCGGCGATGTCGCGTTCAAGAAAGGTGCGGATGAGATTGAGACGGTAGCTCATCGAATCATCCGGGGTCGCCGCAAGCAGGCTGTCGGGAAATCCTCCGCGTACCCAAAGTTCGGAAATGGGGGCCTGATCCGGCTCTACATCGAGTAAATCCAAAGGGTTTAGGGGTACGAACTCGATACGCCCCGCCAAGCTCTCGCCCGATTGTTTGAGCAGGTCTATTGAGGCCGAGCCCAAGATCAAGAAGCGGCCGGTTCGCCTACCGGCTCGGCGACCTCGGTCGATGAGCCCGCGCAGTTCCGGGAAGAGGCCCGGTGCGCGGTGAATTTCATCGAGCACAACCAATCGATCGCTAAATTCCTCAAGGTACATCGCGGGATTCGCGAGACGCTGCCGGTCGGCACGGGATTCCAAATCGAGGTACATCGCTTCGCAATGATCGGCAATATCCACGGCCAAGGTTGTCTTACCGACTTGTCGTGGGCCAATCAACGCAACCGCCGCCTGACGCTTTAGCGCGGCCAACACATTTTGGCGAGCTCGACGTACAATCATTCGTGCAAATTTAAATTGATATTTTTATTTTTCAAGGGCTATGGCGAGCAGTGGGCAACACCACCTGCGGCAGCGGTTGCACACCCGCCGCCGATAAATTCGCGAGATGCCCCGTCTGGCCCGCCAAAAGGCCCATCACCTGAATGGGCTGCTCAGCGGCAATAACAAGACGCCAGTTGCCGATGCCGTCGCCAAAGCGTCCGTTCAAGCCTGGGCCGCCCACTTCCAGTTGCCGGGCCGTCATTGTCTGCGAGCGACCGGTGGGCACCGTTACGCGGGCAACCCCATATGGCGGGTTGCGCCCGATGTCGTCCCAAGCGGTGAGGGTTACCGATACATCGGTCGTACCCGGGTTGCTCAAGCGCAGCCGGCTTTCCGGATTGGTGCTGCTGCCCGGCTTGAAAAAAGGCACCTCGACAGCACCCTGCACAACAGCCGCCAAGCCGTGGGCATCCGTTACGAAACCATCGGCTGTACGAATATAGGCAAGGGCTTCCAGGTCGAGACCGCTGTGCAGAGCCAAGCGCCAGCCACCCTCGCCCCGGCCAAGGCCACCGGAAAGGCCCTTGTTTGGGTTGCCGGCCTCCAGGTCGCCGGAGTTCAGGTGCATCGTGGAGGAAGCAGCCAAAGGCAAGGTGATGGTCTCGCTCTGTCGGCCGGCATCATCGACCCCTTGAATGCTTAGCATCCCCGAGGTGGGCGACCGGTTGATGATGCGCACGAAGCTCTCCCGGCCGCTGTCGTCGCCGGGCAACACCAACGGCAGTGACTGCTTGTGCCCGGGAGCGGACAGGTTCGAGAGCTTGCCCGTCGGGCTGTCCAGTAGGCTGAGTACTGCAACCGGCGCGGTGGAGGTGAGAAAGAGGCGCCATTTGCCGGAACCGGAGCCGAAGCTTCCACGCAGCGCCGCGCCGCCCGATTCCAAATCCCGCGCCCTGATCACCCGTGCCTCGCCAGCGGGCAAAGTCAGCCGCACCTCGGTGCCCGGCGGTGGCTTGCCCCGGTCATCAATACCCGCAATGGTGATCTCGGCATCCGCCGCTCCCGGGTTGACCAAACGCAGCAAACTCCGCTGGCGCCGGTTGCTCGCGGGGTTGAAGAAGGGAACATGGTAACGCCCGTCGTCAAGGATGGCGGCCGTTTGGTGTACGCCGGTAAGGAAATTATCCGCGGTACGCACATAAGCCAAGGCGGCGATATCAAGGCTCGTGGTCAACTCCAGCCGCCAGTCGCCCTGGCCGATGCCCGTGCCCGTCATAATCCCCAAATCCGGATTTCCGGATTCCAAAGCGTTGGCGTCGAGGTGGACGGCCTCTTGCGCGCCCAACGCCAATGCGTAAGGCCCGTGGCGGAGACCGGCATCGTCCACCGCGAGCAGCTCAATCCGCCCGGCCAGGTTTGAGCGGTTGACTATACGGACCAAACCCTGACGGCGGCCATCTGAGGCAGACAGCAAAAACGGTACGGAGTAGCGCCGGGCAACGGGCTGCGGCGCGTCCTCCCCGGCGGTGTCGCTAACGGTCACAACCAAGGCGCGCGAGCAGTTGTTGTCGGTATTCGTTTCACCGGCAACGGGGCGCACGCAACCACCCATGTAATGGGTGCCGGATTGCGCAAAGCCGTTGAAACGAACGAAATTGATGCTCGATGCCGCCGGCTCAATCGGGTCTACCGTTTCGGAACCGGCCCGGGCGTCGGCGGTGGAGACCAGGCTGTTCGCCGACTGGAAAAGGCGCACGACGGTTTGCGCCGATGCCGCGGTACCCAGATTGCGAACCTGCGCCGATAGCAGCATCGGCTCGCCGGGCTTAAGCTGCGGGTTGGCCGGATCATAGGGGAAATCGACCACCAAATCCGGCTGCCCGGACGCATCCTCCGGAATAGGCAAGACCCGCAGGGTATAGGGGCCGGTGGCGGACCTAAGCCGGCCTGTCACTCGAACGTAATAGGTGCCCGCTGGGAAAATGGTCGGGTTGTTGATGAGGAAGTTTCGGTCATCGCCGCCATCCTCGTCCATGGCAAGCTCTGCAACGGATGCGTTAAACAGGCTGCCACGAACATCCGTATCGCCAGCGGATTCAATGAACAGGCGGCCACCGGAAGCCGTGCTGAACCGCCACCAATCCACATCGCCGGGCATATCAATGGCATCGCCGACCGCTGCGCCGAGGGCGAGCGGGCTCGCGAGCTGCGCGGTGTTGTCGTCACGGTCGGTTGCCCCGCCCTCGGTACCGGGAACAAGCCTTGTGCGCAGGTTGTAGTAACCCGAACCGCCCCAGGATTTTGCGATTCTCAGGTAGTAGATGCCGTCATCGATGTGGCGTTCAATCAGGAAGCTCTCGGTTTCTTCCGCGCCCGCATTGTTGGCCAGCGGCCGGCCTGCAATATCAAGCAATTCGCCAACGGCTTTGACATTGCCCTCGTATTCGACCAGGAGGGTGCCCCTCGAGTATGACTTCAGGCGATAGTAGTCGCCCCCATCGCCAAGGCTAAGGTAATCCCGGTGACGGCCGTTGACCTCAAGCGGTTTGGCGAATACGCAGGTAGCGAGTTCATTTACGCCGGACGGCAGAGGCGGCAAACTCGCCGCCCCGATCGGTTCAAGCAAACCCGAAGGCGATTTCGAATCATCGAGTTCATAGACCACCAGGTAACTGCGGTGAGCTTCCGTCGGGCGAGATAGGGATTTCTCTTCGAAGCGAAGGTTCCGCCAAGACCTGCCTGCGGCAAGCCTGGAATCGCCGCCCGGCACCAGGGGATCAAGGGGCAATAGGCCCTGCTTTTCGCCTGTTCTAGCCAGGTTCGGCTGGACGGGGCCGGCGCCGTAAGATGTGGTCTTGCCGCATCGTATGTGGCGCAGCGCCATGAACAGCGGCCCGGTACCCTCGGTTCGGGAGGCGTTGCGTAATTCCTCAATCTGCAACCTATTGTTGGCGAAAGCGTATGCGCCGACAAATTCCACCCGGGCCGTAGCCGCCATGGTCGCGAACAAACCGCCGAGCAACAGGGAGAATGTGCAGATGCTCCGTCCGCATTGGATTGGTATGGACATGCGATCTTGTATAGCACAGCGGTAGTGGCCATGCCATTTGCAATGAGGAGGGGTGCTGTATCGGTTTGAATTGCCTCGGGTTTGGGCGCAGGCTCAACTGTGGCATCCCACGGTCGAAAAGTTCAAACTGATGCACTACGAGGCGCTTTGCGCCGCCCAATCAGTATCATCCAGGAGCCTGGGCTTGAGGCGCTAGAGACCTACGCGATTACCGTGGCAGGTAGCCAATGTCCGCATTGACGTCCTCCCCTCCGCTCTCCGAGTCCGCGCCCAGGGAATAGAGGGCAAACCCCTGCATGGTGTCCGCCGGATGCTCGTATTTGTAGGGTTCGCGCCAGGGGTCCAAGGGCAGGTCGTCTTCAAGGTAGGGGCCGTTCCAATAGTCGGCAACCTCGGCGGGGGGCCGCATCAGCGCATCCAGGCCTTCGTCGGTGCTCGGATAGATGCCGATATCGAGACGGTAGGTTTGCAGGGCACCGCGCAACATCTTTATTTGTGTTTCGGCGGTCTGCACCTTGGAGGAATCCACCTGGCCAAATAAGCGCGGGCCGACCAGGCCGGTGAGCAGGCCCAGGATCACCAGCACCACCATCAGTTCTATAAGGGAGAAGCCCGCCGCTGCCGTCGGACGCAAAAGGCTCCAAGCCCTTATTGGCCGATGCTTGATTGCCCGATACCGCATTGGCCGCTCGCTCCGCAGCCCACCTATTCTTGCGTTCACAACACCCCCGCGTTAACGCTTGTCATTGCCAATATGATGCCGATCATAATCGACCCCAAAAAACCGCCGATCAGCAGGATGGCCAGAGGTTCCACCAAACTGAGGAAGCGTTTCATGCGTCTCGTGCTGTTCTGCTCATAGAGCTTGGCCAGCGAACGCAGCATCTGCGGCAACCGGCCGGACTGCTCGCCGACCCGCACCAGATTGTAGCCGGTGGGCGTAAGGGCGTCCTGCTTCTCAAGCGCATCGGCCAGGGAGAGGCCGCCGCGCACATCGGCCGCGGCCCGGCTCAGGCCCGCGCGACGGCGCGATATCCGCATACCGCGGGCGGCGAGGCCAAGGGCATCCATCAACTCCACGCGACTGGCCAGCATGGCACTCATAACAGCGGCCCACTTGGCGGTATCGGCCTCCAAAAGCCATTCACGCAATACCGGCAATCTCGCCAGAGCATCCATACAGCCCTGACGCACCGCCGGGCGGCGCAACAAAGCCAGCGCCAAGGCGCCGAGCGCCGCCGCCGCAACGGCCACCAGCAGGGCGTTGTCGTTAAACCAGGCGCCGGTGCGCAACACCAGTTCCGCCAAGAGCGGCAAGTCGTTATCGTCGCTCAGCAAATTGGCAAACTGGGGCACCACAAAGAGAAAGACGAAAAAGACGGCCGCCAGGCCCGCGGTGATGAGAATAGCCGGATAGGTGAGCGCACTCTTGAATTCCGAGGCGACTTTTTGGTCGTACTCCATCTGCCCGACGGCTTGGCGCAGCGCGCTGGCCAGTTGGCCGCTCAGTTCCCCGGCTTCCACAAGATGATAAACATAGTCGGGCAACGGCAGTTGGCTGGCGCGCAGTGCGCCGAGAAAATTTTCGCCCTGGGCGATGCTCTTGCCGATGGCGGTGAAGCCCGCGGCGAGCGCCGGATGGTGGCTGCCGCGGCTCTGGGCCAGAATCGCATCGCCCAGCGACACACCGGATTCCAGCAAGGTGGCCAGTTCGTGGAAGGCCACCCTGAGTTCCTGGGCGCGCAGGCGGCGGCGCGGGGTAAGGCGCAGTTCCTCAGAGCGCTCACTGACTTCAACCACCGTATGTCCGGCGCCGGTGAGCCGGCGCACCACCTCGGCGGCGGATTCGGCGCGGGTCTGGCCGGTCAGCCGCCGCCCCTGGCGGTCAAACACTTCGTAATTGAATTCTTGCACTATGTGGCCACCATCCGTATCGCCGAGCCACCGGAGTTCGTTCAGGTATCCGCCAGCGTCAAGCGCGCAACCTCATCCAAGGTGGTGTGGCCATGCGATGCTTTCACCAAGCCGTCCTGATACAGATTACGGTGGCCCTCAGCGGCGGCGAAGCGCTTCAAGTCGTTGAGCGGGGCGCCGGCAACAATCATGTCTTGCAACTCGCCACTCATCGGCACCAGCTCGTAGATGCCCGTGCGGCCACGATAACCGGTGTGCTGGCAGGCACCGCAGCCGGTGGGCCGAACCCAGTTATCGCCAAGCAGGCTCGCCGGTAGCGCACTCAGCTGATCGTCAAGATAGGCCGGGGGTTGTATCGGCTCGGCGCAATGGGAACAGGGTTTGCGCACCAAGCGCTGGGCCTGCACGCCGCGAATGGGCGAGGCCACCAGAAAGGGCTCAACGCCCATATCCACCAGCCGGGTGAAGCTGGAAATGGCGTCATTGGTATGGACGGTGGACAGCACCACATGGCCGGTAAGGGCCGAGCGGATGGCGATTTCGGCGGTTTCGAGATCCCGCATTTCGCCAATCATGATGACATCCGGGTCTTGCCGCAGAATGGCGCGCAGGGCACGGGCGAAGGTGTAGCCGATTTCCGCCTGCACCTGAATTTGCGTGATGTTCGGCATTTGGTATTCCACCGGGTCTTCCACGGTGATGATTTTCTTCACGCCGTCGTCCATCTCGCCAAGCGCGGCGTAGAGGGTGGTGGATTTGCCGGAGCCGGTGGGGCCGGTTACGAGCACGATGCCGTTGCTCACGCCCAACCAGCCGCGAAACATCTGCAAATGATCGGGGCCCATGCCAAGGCCCACCAGGTCGAGGTCGTCGCGCTCCTTGGGCAACATGCGCATGACGATGGACTCGCCGAAGGCGCAGGGCACGGTGGACACGCGGATATCCATCTCCTTGCCCGAGATGCGGGCGCTAATGCGGCCGTCCTGGGGCAGACGGCGTTCCGCGATGTCGATGCCGGAAATAAGCTTGATGCGGGAGGCGACGGCGGGAAACCGTTCCACCGGCTGCGTAAGGCGGCCGTGCAGGATGCCGTCCACGCGCATGCGCACCGCGAAGTTCTCTTCCGCCGGCTCAACATGGATGTCGGAGGCATCGAGATCAACGGCCTGGGCAAGGAGGTTGTTGACCAGTTCGATCACCGGCGCCTCTTCGGCCATTTCCCGCAGCTGCCGCGTATCGCCACCGGCGAATAGATTCTCGATAGCGCGTTCCTTGCGTACAAAATCGACAAGACGGTCGATTTGATGGTTGGCGGCCAAGTAGAAGGCGACCGGCTCGCCGGGATGGAAGTAGTTTAGGGTGCCGAGCAGTTCCTGATCCTGGGGGTCGCGGCAAAGGCATTGCAGTTCATCGTCGGCGCGCCATAGCAAAACAGCCCGGTCCAGCAACCAGTCGAGCTTGATGGGGGAGGACACCATAAACTGGTAGACATCAAGGCTGTCCGGCAGTTCCTCGGCGTTGCGCAGGTAGACGGCATCAAGGCGTTCCTCCAGCGTCCTGAGCAGCAAATCCTCCGAAATGGCGCCAACGCGCACCAGCAGCGCTCCAAGACGGCCACCCACCTGCTGTTGGATCTTGACGGCACGTTCCACATCGGCAGGGTCAACCTGCCCGCGGGCGATGAGCAATTCGCCAAGGCCCAGGCGCCGGGCATCGGTTGCCTGGCCCGCCGGGGGCTGGCCCTTGGTTCCCCGGTCGGCTTGTTCGTGGTTGGCAGCGAGGTCCATGCGGCTATTCTAGCAGCGGGCGGGGTGACGTTTCTTGTTTGTCGATAGCCCGCATACGCATCGGCTTGCCCTGTTGCAGACGACGGCCGGAATGGAATAAGGCCGGGCAACTTAGAGATCAATAGCCCGCGTATGCATCGGCTTCTCCCAACTTGAACGCAATGGTGCTGATCCGGTCGAGCAGCGCAACATTGCGCCCCTTCTCCATCGGCGGGCGAAACCGCCATTGTGAAACCGCGAAAAGCGCGGCCTCCACAAACAGATCGGCGGGCACGGCTTCCAGGACGCGCAAATTGGTCACCGTGCCGGCGGCCGTCACGTCGTAGCGGATCCTTACATATCCCTCAACCTTTGCGGCCTTTGCTTGTGCCGGATACACCGGGTCGGGCCCGGAGACGAACTGCAACGGCCTTGAGGCCGCCACGCAACCCGCCAGCGCCAAGAAAAGCATATACCGGCCAACCGCCACGGCCGTGCGCACCGCATTCATAGAAACGGAGCCTACACCATATCCGCCCCTACTGCCGCGCCGCCAACCGCGAGGTAGTGGCTCAGTTTCAATTTCCGCCGCCGCAGAGACCGCATCCGCGTTGGGCTGCGGCAATGAAGCGTTGCCAAATTGAGCCACCACCAACCGCGACCTATTGCGGACACGGCCGCATCGGCTTTGCGTCTATAATCCTTGCTCCAACTGACGAGACGCCGGGCGCGATGGATTTGAGCGAGCCCCCACTAACGGCAACCACGCTGGAAGCCGCTGGCCTATTGCTTCGTTCGCCGCATTGGACGGTTTCCGAAGTGCTTGAGTTACTCGATATCGGCGATTCCGAGTTCCGCGAGCTGGTGCTACGCAACCGCACCCTGGCCGACATTCTCGAAAGGCGCCGCCGGCACTGCGTCGATATTCACGAACGCCAGTGCCGGGCCTGCGGGGAAACTTTTCTGACGGCAACTTTCCGCGCCTACTGCGGCGCGCCCGCCTGCCGCGCCGTTGCCGCAATCGATAAGGGCTAGGAGCCCGCGCACGCCGAGCCCGGCAATCGCCGGTGTCGCGGACGGCCCGCTATTGCCTTGGCGCGGCAACCCATCTTTAATGCGGTTTCAACACCACTCACCGATAGATGCCAAGGAGTATTTATGCGTTCTGGGATATTGGCCCTCTGCCTATTACTAGCCGCCGCCCCGACGTTCGCCGACAAGGGCGCGATGGATTACCGCCACCACACCATGGAAGCCATCGGCGGCCACACCTCGGCTTTCTTCGGCATTCTGCAAGGCAAGGTGGCGCATCGGGAGCATCTTGCGCTGCATGCGAACGCCCTGGCCGAATTGGCGGCGATAACCGATACGCTGTTTCCAAAGGGTTCCGCCGGTGGCGATGCCCTGCCGGCCATCTGGGAAAACCCCGAGGACTTCGCGATGCGCGTCACGGAGTTCAAGGAGGCCGCCGCCGCATTGCGCGACACCATCGCCGCGGACGGGCCAATAGGTCCGGCAGCCCAAGCGCTTGGCCAATCCTGCAAAGGCTGCCACGACAGCTATCGCGACGAGTAGACGGCAACAGCCGGTCGTGTCGCAGTTTGCATTTTTCGACCGCGTTCGACCGCGGGACGCCGCGGTTGGCGCAACCTCCAAAGCCAAATCAATGCAAACCGATACAGGACCCAACAGCCGGTTACGAGGGTTGCGGCCAGGCGCCGGGCCTTTCGCCTCGCCCCAACCACCAGCGGTGTAACGCAATAAGGCTCAAAAATACTCAAGACCGGCCCAAACGAGCCCCCCGGCAGTGATCGCGGTAACCAGCGCACGCCACCAATAGTCGGGGGTCTCCGGGCAAGCCGAGGCTTTTTCCCCGGTAAACATGGCCAAGGGTGTGCCGTCCCCGCGCAGCGCATAGACGATGTGTGCACTCAAATGCACGGCGATGCAGGCGATAATTCCCCAAAACACGCGATTGTGTATCCAAGTGAGGTTGTTGGACGTTTCATTGGACACATGGCGCGCCAAAGGGCCTTCCGTGAATATGGCGTCATTGGCAAACAGCCCGGTACCCGCCTGCAGCCCGGCCAACAAAACCAGTGCCAGCGCCAGGGCCCGTCCCGGCGCGGTATGGGGGCCTTCCGCCTGGTCGCCCAGGAAATGCCGAAGCACGGCTCGCGGCCCAACTCTATAGGCGACCCAGCGCGCATAGCGGCCTCCCCAAAGCCCCCAGGCCAACCGAAACAGCACCAATGCCACCATTGCGTAGCCGCAGCGCATATGCCAGCCGAGCAAAGACAGGTCGCCAGACAGCCCGGTATAGAGCAGGCAACCCATACAAACGGCGAACAGCCAGTGCCAGATTCGCAGCGGCCAATCCCAGACCTTGACCCGCTTGGATGCAACGATACCCATAGTTCGCTTCCACCAACCCGCGCCCGAAATATTCGCTGCACGCTGCCGTCGCACCACCTCTTATATAATCCCACGCTGTTTCCCCGATGCCATCATCGCACAGCATTTATCAGTCTATGCTCTCGTGCATCCGCTCAATTCCACAAACAGGACAATGGTGCCGCCGCCAGCCGATCGCCAAACGGCACGACATCCGTATTGTCATAGAGGACGACACCGAAAGCGAAACGGTCGCCGCACGCCGCCGCCAGCGCCCGAAGGCCAGCGAAGTCGCCGGACCTGACCTAGGATCGCGCCCAATCCTGCCGCCGTCGCTCGCTTTCACGGGCCATCGCTTCGGGAAACCCACCAAGCAGAACGATATGGACGAGATCGTCACCGACAACCGCTTCGCGCTGATTTTGCGGCTTCCCTTCGAAGAGGCGCTCCAGAAAGCCAGGTGCCCGCCCCTCAACCTCGGCTCGCGCGAGCGGCAGCAAGAGCCTCCTCGGCCCGGCGTTCCAGAAACCGCTTGAACATCCTATCCCCCGGTCTCGACAACTAGAACCATTCATGTCGGCTGACTGGAAGTCAAGAGGCCGCTGATTGGAAGTCAAGAGGCCGCTTCGTCATGCGGCAGTTCCTTTGGCGGCGTGGCGAGATGGAAACTAACCGACCCTAGCAGGCAAAGCACCCCCAGCAACGTGAACCCGGACTGATAGCTGCCGGAAACGTCCGCCATGTAGCCGGCAATGACCGGGCCGGGCGCCGTGCCCAGCATCACCACCAGCGACGAGAAACCCATGATGGTGCCGAACGAGGATGGGCCGAAATAGTCCGCCCGAAGAGCCATCATCTGGGGCCCGCGCATACCCCACGAAAGCCCGTGCAAAATGGAGAAAGCCAGCACAGCCAGCGGGCTCGTGGCAAACGCAATCAGCAAGAGCGCCGCCCCGTGACCAATCATGCACAGCGTACAGATAAGCCGCTTGTTGAAACGATCTCCGAGATAGCCCCCCGTCAACTGTCCCACCAGGAGAAAGCCCGTCATCAGCGCAAAGGCCGCCCCCGAGAGCGACAGCGAATAGCCAAGCCCCTCGCTGAGATGCGGCACCAGGTGAACCATCACCGACGAAACCGCCAGCAAGGCCGTTGCGTGGCCAACGGAAATAAGCCAGAACTGCCAGGTGTGCATGGCTTCCCGAGCGCTGTAGTCCCGACCAACAACCCCCGTTGGCCGATTACCGTCGGCAGCCCAATCCAATGGAATACCATCCGGCTGTTCGCCTTTTTCCTCGGGCCGATGACGAAACACCTGCACGAGCGGCAGCCCGACCAGCAACACCAAGACGCCCGAATAGAAGGCCGTGGCCCGCCAACCGAAGGAGTCAAGGCAGAGCACGATGATGGGCACGGAAAGCCCGCCCAGGGATATTCCGAGTTGCGATAGCGCCAGCGCCTTGGCGCGATGTCGCCTGAACCAGTTGACCACCGACACCACCAGGGTTCCGAAGCCGCCGATGCTCGAACCAACCGCCATGAGCGCGAAGGTGAGGTAGAAACCGAGCAGCGAGTCGATATTGGCAAAGAGCATGAAGCCGACGCCGAAAATCACCGTGCCGACGCTCATGATGATGCGTGGCCCAAAGCGGTCCGTGAGCCAACCCTGGGCCGGGCCGAGAATGCCGCTTTCGATGCGCGTTAGCGCGAAGGCGACCGCAAGTACTGTTTTGCTCCAGCCGAAGTCCTCTTGTAGCAGCACCACATAGGCACCGTAGGAGTGCATCCAGAGCAATGCCGACAGCCACACCACACCCGTGCCGGCCATGACGATCCACCAACCATAAAAAACCCGCCCCGCGGGGCGCAGGACATGATCAATTTTTTCCAGCAATGAAAATGTACCGCTAGCAGCCTGTCGAACCGCGGGCACCCGGTATCTCGTCAAGCAGCAGCGGTCGCCCCCCGGCTTCGTGGCGAGGCGCGGATCTGCAGCCGTGCATTCCGAAGGCGGAAGCCCCTAGCCTTTCCGAGTATCGCCGATGCTTCCCTGCAATCCCTCCAGGAGGGATACCGGTAATGGAAATACGATAGTGGAGCTCTTCTCGCCGGCGATCTCGGTAAGTGTTTGCAGGTAGCGCAGTTGCATCGCCCCGCTTTCCGCACTGAGTTCGCGGGCCGCTTCCACCAACTTTTCCGCCGCCTGCTGCTCGCCATCGGCATGGATTATCTTGGCGCGCCGCTCGCGCTCGGCCTCGGCCTGCTTGGCAATCGCCCGGATCATGCTCTCGTCGATATCAACATGCTTGATCTCGACATTGGACACTTTGATACCCCACTGGTCGGTCGCCTGATCGAGTATGTTTTGAATGTCCTGGTTGAGGCGCTCCCGCTCGGCGAGCAGCTGATCGAGTTCGTGCTGACCGAGCACCGAACGCAAGGTGGTTTGGGCGAGTTGGCCGGTCGCCTCGATGTACTGCTCGACATTGATGATGGCGCGCTGGGAATCCACCACCCGGAAATACAACACGGCGTTCACCTTGACCGATACGTTGTCCCGAGTGATGAGATCCTGGGTGGGAATGTCGAGCACAACGGTGCGCAAATCGACACGCACCATCTGCTGGATGATCGGCACAATGATGATTAGGCCCGGCCCCTTGACCTTGTAGAAGCGCCCGAGCATGAACACCACGCTGCGTTCGTACTCTCTGAGAATGCGAAATGCGGTCGCCAAAAAAGCAATGATGGCGATCAAAATGATGATGCTGAAAATTTCCATTGCCGGCCCTCTCTTTGTGAATCAACATTGTAAAACGAATCCGTTGGGCTCGCCCGGTCAGCCGTTTCCCAGCTAGGAGCCTCTGCCTTCGGAAGTCGCAGGCTCCTAGGGGGCGTCATTCGTCAACCGGCGCCACCCTGAGCACCAACCCATCGACCGCGACGACCCGCACGGTAGCACCGGCCGCAAGCGGCACTTCAGTGCGCGCTTGCCAAAGCTCACCGAAGGCGCGCACCGTGCCCTCGCCTTGAAATGCCTCCAATACCAGGGCATCGCCCCCGACCATGGCGCGCGTACCGGCCACAACCCGGCCGCGCCGTGCGCGCACCGCCGCGCCAACGATGAAAAAGGCGGCACCGCCGGTAGCCGCGGTGAAGCCGGCGATAATGGCGACGGGTAGTTGATAGCCCGGCAAATCGCTGTCCACCAAAATAATGGAACCGATCACGAAGGCAATAACACCGCCGACCCCAAGCACGCCGTAGGTCGGCGTTATCACTTCGAGTATCAACATGGCAATGCCGAGCACAATGAGCGCCAAGCCCGCGTAGTTAACCGGCAGCATCTGCAAACCGTAGGCGCCGAGCAGCAAACAGATGATGCCCGTTACCGCTGGAATGAGGATGCCCGGATTGTAGAATTCCAGCATCAGCAGGTAGATACCCGCGATAAGCAGCCCATAGGCGATGGACGGATCGGTGATGACCGAGAGCAGTTCGTGGCGCCAATCGGTTTCGATACGCACCAGTTCGGCATCGGCCGTGGCCAGAATCCGCACCCCATCGCCGATTTCCACCTCCTGACCATCGAGTTCAACAAGCAGTGCCTCAAGGTCGGGCGCGATAAAGTCGATGACGTTCTGCTCAAGTGCCGCGCTGGCGCGCAGGTTGGCGCCCTCGCGCACGGTTTGCTCCGCCCATGCAACGTTGCGTCCGCGCAATTCGGCCAACCCTTGCAGATAGGCCACCGCGTCATTGACCACCTTGGCCGTCATGGCATCGGTTGGGAGCGTTGCCGGGGCGTCCCGACCCCGTTCGTTACCGCCCTGCTCCGGCCCACTTGTACCCGCCTCGCCCGTATGCTGGGCGTCGGTATCCTCTGCCGCCACCGCGGCATCATTGCTGTCGGCCTTGGCTGCCGCCGCCTCCGGCTCGCTGGACGCATCTTGGGGGCCTTTTGTTTCCGGTGCCGGCTTGGGAGAAAACGGCAAGGGAGCGACTGGTTGCGGGGACTGGGGCGCAATACTCACCGGGGTTGACGAACCGATGTTGGTCGCCGGTGCCATCGCCGCCACATGGCTGGCGTAGGCGATGTAGGTGCCGGCACTGGCCGCCCTGGCACCGCTTGGCGATACATAGGTGATGACCGGAATCTCGGCGGCGAGTATCGCCTTGACAAGAGCGCGCATGGACTTGTCGAGCCCGCCCGGCGTATCCATGCGCACCACCAACGCCTCGGCACCGGCGGATTCCGCATCCTCAATGGTGCGAATGATCCAATCCGCGCTCGCCGGACCCAGGGCCCCGGCCAAGTCCACCACCCACACCGCGCCGGTGCCGCGCTCGTCCACCGCGGTCGCGATACACGGCAACAAACACCCAAACAACAGGAGAGCAATTCGAATGCGCATGTCCCGGCGAGGTTTCACAATAACGATTATCTTACGCGAACCCGGGGCTCCGGTATCGAAGATTTTCCAAATTGAGCCGCTACCGGATGCCGCATCGCGGCAAACACATAATCAGGGATTAGCGGTTTTGTGTGGCAATCTTTTGGATGAGTTCAGCGCGGGTGCGCAGCACGTCTTCAAGCGGTTTTGATCGATAGTCGCCCACTTCGGCCGCGCTATAGGGGCGGAAGTGGGCCGGCAATTCATCGCGGCTGATTTCCAGAAGCATCCAGTTGAGCAACTCCGCCAGCCGCGCATCGCTCAGGGCGGCGTTGGCGGAGCCGGGCACCCGCACCAGAAATTCGCGCCCGCCCGCCACTTTCAGGAAATTGCCGACAAAACCCTTCATGCGCGGGACGTCCCCGGCACCATCCCCGTCGGGGAGATGGCAGCCTTGGCAGTTGAGCATGTAATCGACCCGCGCCTGTTGCGCGTTCATCGGGTCCGCAAATGCCGATGGTTGCAAAACCCCGGCCATCAAGATGAGCATGGCCGGTACGCGGGCCAAGCCATTCATTCCAGCGCAAGACCAATGATGACAGCGGTGGAGCAGTGATAAACCGCCGATTGTGTGCCCAGGCACCAGTTGAGATCGTTATTTTTGCCCGGGCGGTACATGGGCCGGTCGCCCTCGTTGCGGGTACATAGGCACTGTTTACAGCCACTGCGGCCGCAGCAGTCGTTGTAGGAGATGACATAATTTTTGCCGTCGGCGGGGTTATGGCAGGTGCCGATCCAAGTGATGGGCGACATTTCCGTACCGGGCGGGCAACTTGACGGCGAACCGCCGCAGCAGCCGCACAGAAAGCCATCGATCGCGCAATACCGCCAGTAGTCGCAGGATAGGGGGTCGCCGGTTTCGGGTACGCCATTTGCGGACGCACCGGGTTGCCCGCCCGCCGCAGCCGCTTGTTCGTTCGCGGCCAAGGCCGCCTTCTCGACATTGGCCCCATTGCCTTGGGAAGCGCCGATACCGGCCCGCGCCACGGGCAGCAAGGGCACGGTGGATGCGCCGGCCAGGGTTGCGGCGAGCCCTTTCAACCAGCCGCGCCGACTGCTGCGCCGGGCAATGCCGCGGGCGGCGGCTTCAGTGAATTGATCAAGGTGCTTCATTGCTTGATGCCTCCTGACCGCGCATTGTAGAACGCTTCGGGTTCTGTGCGCTCCATATATTGTTGAACAGAGGCGACATTGCGTTCCTTGGCTTCAAATAGACTTTCAAGATGCTCGCGGGAGTTGACCAGACCCAGGGCGGCGATGCGCCCATCTTCGCCGATCAGCACGGCATAGGGCAATTTGCCGACGCCGTAGGCAACGCCCAACGTCTCGGATAGCACATAGGGGAATGCCCCCAGGTTCCGCTCCGCCACGAAGGTTGCATGGGTGGCGGTGGTGCCGCCGTCGCTGGCCAGAACGATATCCACCCAAGCTTCCGACTTCGCGAGGGAGCGGAGTACCGGTAACAGGGTGCGGCTGATCGGACAATCCGGCGCAAGGAAAAATAGCAAGGTGCTGCGCATGGATTCGCCGGCGGCGGGCGTGCCCCCCAGCTGCAATGTATTACCGCGCAAATCCAGCGCTTCCACTTGGGGTGCGGCATCGCCGACCTTGAGTTGCTGATTCACCATCAATGCGCCGGCCGGGGCGACCCGATCAAAGAGCGACGCCACCTGGCGGGTCAGGGCGTAGACCAGGAGCCCGAGGGCGAGCACGGCGACCCAGAGCATGATGTTTGAGGCGATCAGCAGGTTGCTCATGGAGGTTCTAGCCTGGTATCGCCCCAGGAGCCTCTGCCTGCGGAGGTCGCGGCTGCAAATCCGCGCTCATACGCCCCGCTGGCCGGTTGCGGTGCTCGGCACTCTTCGCGAACTCAGATGCGTACCGCTTGCCTATCCGCTTGCCTGGGGCCCGCATTGGCAAGCATCTGATTGCCGGCTGCGTAGGCGCACCAAAAGAAAAGGATGGGCGCGGCGGCGAACAGATAAATGACGGGGGCGACGGGGGCGGGCTGGATGATCGCAACAATGCCGGCCAGCCCAAGCAGCAGCCCGTTGCGTAGCAGCAGCCACGCGGATAGCGGCGTGGCCGCTCCACCACAGCCGCAGTCGATGCCGGTTCTGCCGCGTACGAGATTGACGGCAATGGCGCCGGTGTAAAGAAAAAGCAGCACAGCGGCCGGCAGCGCGGCCAAGGGGGGCGGGATGATGTTGGCTGGCGCCAATATAAGTATGGCAGCCAAAAACTCCGCGCCGATGACCAGAGGCGCGATCAATGGGAGGAGCGGGCCCGGCAGCAGCCGGTAATCGGCCAAAATGCCGCGGAAGGCGAGCCGGTGGCGTATCTTGTGTACTGCGGCGAGCAAAAAGATCCCGGCAAGTATCCAAGCCGCCACGGTAACAAGCAGCGCTTGGGTCATGGGCGCGGCCCCATCCATAAAACCCGCGAGCCTCGATTGCCGACCGAGCGATTATTGCCGAATGCCCCGATTCGCGAAAGCGGTCTCCGTCCGCACCGCCAGTGTCTTGATGAACTTCCCCGAGACGGCATCATAGGTCTCCAAGCCGAGTGCGCCGTTGGTCACCAACAAAATCGGCTTTTCGGCATTGTTGACGGCGATGGAAATACCCCAATTCGGCAGGACATGGCGGGCCATCCGTTGTTTCGCCGCGGCATCAAAAACCCAGATCTCGCCGCCGCCGTTCTTGTGGCTGCCCTCCTCGCCTTCGGGGTGCATCAGAATATAGAAACGGCCATCACGGTCCGCGGCCACCAGTTGCCAGCCGCCCGGACGCCAGCCGGCCGCACGCTCTTGCTCGGAAACCAGGGACCAAGCCTCACCCACCCGAGCGACATCGCCGCTTAGGTCAACGGGGAGCACACGGCCCTTGAAAGTGGGGAAGTACGCAACGCCGTCGATGATGGCGGGCTTTTCAAACATCGGATCGTCCGCATCCATCACCACATCAGTGCGATGGCTGCTGGCCACCTGCCCCGCGTCATTCAGCACCGTGGTCAACAGGGCACCGTCGCCGCACAGGGAAGTGACGCCCGAGGCCCCGGTGGGAATGGCCAGGGAGCAACCGGATATGGGATGCTCGGCCACAAATTCGCGTTTTTCGAGATCAACCACGCTGATTGATTGACCCGGGGCAAAGTTGTAAACCACCAGTAAGCGCTCATCGGCAATCAGAGTCGTGCCGTATCGTTCGGGCATGGAGCTGAGCTTCTTGGGCGGGATAACGATTTCGTCCCGCACCGTCAAAGTTGCGGCATCGTAGATGGTCACCACATCGGTACGGTCGCCACCGCGGCCACCCCGCGAGAAGAACGATTCGATCACATAGTGCTCGCCACGCGCCGGGCCCTGCTCGTAGTGGGCCATGAAATTGGCCGTGACCATGCCGCGAAACTGCCCGCCGATCGTTTCCGCATCCGGATCCACGAAGATCACCCGCCCTTCGCGCATGTGGAAGAAGGTGGCGTCATGAACCACCAGCCAATGGTCGGGATAGACCGCCGGCAGGGTGTCGATGCGCCCCAGCGGTTCCGGGCGGAAGTCCTGTGCCTGTATTGCCGGGGCACCAAGAGAGGCGGCGATAAGAGAGGCGCAGAGCCTCAGGATTCGCCGGGGTGATGATGTTGCAGTCATGTTTTGCCCTCACGGAAGTACAGGTCTTTGAAATTTGGGCACATGCTCAATCCGCGCGCCCGTCAATTCCGCGACCAGATTGCCATTGTACCGGATAGGGCCAGGCGCCTCTGCCTGCGGAAGTCGCGAAAGCGAAAATTCGATGCCGCCGTCCCTTTGGGCGGGCGATTGAGGAGAATATCCAGCCCTATTTGACGAAATCGAACGTTCAAAGGGGCGAGCGGCAGCGGCTTTGCAGCCGTGCATTCCGCAGGCAGAGGCGCCTAGAGGCGCGTATGATGAAAAGATGGGGTTGCCCTTTTGCATCGGGGCACTCGCCAGGGGCTATTAGGAATAATTGGGACTAAGGGATGGTCACCGAAGATCCGGTTCCGACAAGCGGAAACGTCCGTCGTTTTGATGAGTTGCGGCAAACCTCTGGCGAAAGCCGTCGGCTTTTGAACCGACGGCGCTTGATGAGCGTTGATTGGGGCGTCCCACTGGCTCAAGTGCGTGGCTAATTGCGCCAGTGGCATCGGGGCAGTAGCAAGCCTCGTCAACTTTACCCTCATGCCTTACCCCTGCTGGGCTGCGCGGCACAATCCCCCGCCTCCGCAATATGCCGCGTCCAGTGCGAAACACAGGGAATGCGGCGACGGTCGCAGCGGTCGGCGTAGCGGCGGGCGATGTCGGTGACCTCGGTTAGCAGCCCCTGGCGCAACGTGGTGGGCTTAAGGCCGAGATTGAGCAATCCGGTGTTGGCCGCCGCCAGGTCGTTTGCGTCCGCCTCCTTGCGCGGATTGGGCACATGCTCAATCCGCGCGCCCGTCAATTCCGAGACCAGATTCGCCAGTTCGATCAGGCGATGCACCTCGGTTAGCTGATTGAGGATGCGTACCCGCTCGCCCGGTGCCGGGGGATTCTCAATGGCCAGTTCAATGCAGCGCACCGTATCCTGTATGTGGATAAAGGCCCGCGTCTGGCCACCGCTGCCGTGTACGGTAAGTGGGTAGTCGATGGCGGCCTGCATGAGGAAGCGGTTGAGCACGGTGCCGTAATCGCCGTCGTAGTCGAAGCGGTTGATAAGGCGTTCGTCGAGCCGTGTTTCGCGGGTTTGAGTGCCCCAGACGATGCCTTGATGCAAGTCGGTGATGCGCACCTCGTCGTTCTTGTTGTAAAAGGCGAAGAAAAGCTGATCCTGCGTCTTGGTCATATGGTAGATACTGCCGGGGTTGGCGGGGTAGAGAATTTCCTGCTCTACTTCGGCACCGTTGTCGGCGGTCATTTTCACCCTGAGATAGCCCTCGGGCAGTTTCACGCCGGTGGATGAGTAACCATAGACGCCCATGGTGCCCAGATGCACCAGGTGAATATCCAAACCGGACTCGACGATGGCCGCGAGCACGTTGTTGGTCGCATTCAGATTGTTGTTCACCGTATAACGCTTGTGCCAGGACGACTTCATCGAATAGGGGGCGGCGCGCTGCTCAGCAAAATGGACGATTCCCCGGGGTTTGTGTACATCGATCAGGCCAAGCAGGCGATCATAGTCGGTGGCAACGTCAAGGCGTTCGTAGGCAATCGCTTTACCCGTGATCTGCCGCCAGGCTTGGAGGCGCTCGGTGATGGTCTCGATGGGCGTCAGGCTTTGCACCTGTAGTTCGTTGTCGATATTGCGGCGCGAGAGGTTGTCCACAATCGTGATGTCGTGACCCCGCATGGAGAGGTGCAGCGCCGTCGGCCAGCCGCAAAACCCATCGCCACCCAATACGAATACTCTCATGGGCTATCCTCCCGCACACTTTGGCCCGCACAGCGGTTCAATTTGGACATGCCTTGTCGCCGAAACCCGAGGCGGACCGGGATGCCGGAGCATCACCCGTGCCCCGGGCAAACAATCCAATTCAGCCTTCACGCATCAGCTCTGCGGCGGCATCGGGCAGCTTGACCGTGGCTGGCGCCAGATTGCGGAGGAATTGCCGGGCCGAGACCTGCCAAGTATGGCGTAACGCATGGGCACGGCAGACGGCGGGGTCGATTCGCAATGCCCCGTCGATGGCGGTGGCGAGGTCGTTGCTCAGCACGCCGGCGCCGCTCGTGCCAATCGCATCATTGGGGCCGGGCACGGGGAAGGCGGCCACGGGTATGCCGCAGGCGGCCGCCTCAAGCATCACCAAACCCAAGGTGTCCGTCGTCGAGGGGAAGACCAATACGTCCGCCGCGCAATAGTGGGCCACCAGCTCATCGCCGTGGCGGGCCCCCAGAAAGATGGCATCGGGATAACGCGCCTCAAGCGCGGCGCGTTGCGGCCCGTCGCCGACCAGCACCTTGGTGCCGGGGACCTCCAAGGCGAGAAAGGCATGCAGATTTTTTTCCACGGCCAGACGGCCGACATACATCAATAGGGGTGGGCGCAGTGCCGTTTTGCCGGCCGCCGACAGGTCCGCGGGCGCAACCGGCCGAAACAGTTCCGTATCCACACCGCGTGCCCACCGCACCAGGTTGCGGAATCCGTATTGGGCGAGCGTGGCGCGCAAGGTTTCCGTTGCATACATGGTGCGCGTGGCGGCGGCGTGGAAGCGCCGCAGCAGGGCGAAAGACCAGCTTTCCGGCAAACCGGCACGCAGCTTGAGGTAGAGCGGGAACATGGTGTGAAACGAGCTGGTAAAGGGCATGCCGCGGCCTTTTAGCCAACGGCGCGCGCACCAGCCCAGTGGGCCCTCGGTGGCAAGATGAACGGCATCGGGCGCAAATTGAGAAATCCGTTTTCCCACCCTGGTTGGCGTTGTTAGCGCCAGACGAATCTCCGGGTAAGTGGGACAGGGAAGGCTGCGGAAACCGGCCGGCCCAATCACTTCCACCTCGTGGCCCATGCCGACCAGCTGGTCGCGCGTTGTCGACAGCGCCCGCACCACGCCGTTCAATTGCGGATACCACGCATCGCTGACAATCAGTATTCGCAATGGGGCACTCCTCCGTCGTGCCTGCTTGGGCGGGGCTACCTTAAGGAAGCGGGGACGGAATGTCATCCCCAGGAGCCTCTGCCCGCGGAAGTCGCGAAAGCGAAAATCCGCCCTTAATACGTCCCGCCGGCCGGTCGATTGAGGCGAATATCGAGCCGTATGCAACGAAATCGAGCGGCTGATGGGGCGGATGAGAGCGGATTTGCAGCCGCGGACTCCGCAGCGGCGGAAATTGAAACTGGGCCACCACCCTTGTGTACTGTGGGAATTCGTGATGATCGCGCCGTCGCTCAGCCTTCGATAAAAGCTTCATACTCCGCGGCAAAATCGGGGTGCCAGCGCGATAACGCCGGCCGATTTTTGATGATGTCGTCGGTGTTCCACTGCATGCGCGGGTTGTCGAGTTCGCGTGACGTATCGCCATCCGGGCAAATGACGTAGAAATCCTCGCGCTCAAGCGATTCCAGCATGTAATCAACCACCTGCTCCGGTGTCCAGGCACCCGGCGGTTTTTGCGGAACGAACCTGGCAATCACGTTCGAGTAGGTGAAGCCCGCCAGCCCGCGGCTAACCATCCGTCCCACCAGGATGCGATCAATCGCACCGGCAAGGGTATCCGGCGTCAGCGGTTCAACCAACCCTTCCAGACCGTCGAATCGCCACGGCCCCGCCAGATTTGTTCCGGAGCTCTGCCTTTTGCGGCGGCGGCAATTGTACCGAGTCGATACCGGGGGTGTGGGGGAAGTTGTGGGTAACACCGGGATCAAGCACATGCGCGACCGGGCCTTGGGCGCGGATGGCGTGCTAAGATGGGGGTGCGTTCGGATGGCACCGACGGCATGGGATTTCGCCAAATGCAAGGAGGACGCCGTGAGGATTCCTGAGCCCCTGTTCAAGGTCATCAACCCCACCATCGGCGTGCTGCTGCGCTCGCCCGCGCATTTCCTGATGAGCGGCAGCCTGCTGCTGATCACCTTCACCGGAGTCCGGTCAGGGCGCTCCTACAGCACCCCGCTGCGCTACGTCCGCGACGGCGAGACCATCCGCTGCTTCACCAACAAGGAGGCCCGGTGGTGGCGCAATCTCCGGCAGGGCGCACAAGTCTGGCTCACCCTGCAAGGCGTCCGCGCTCCCTTCCAAGCATCGATCATCGTCGATGAGCCCGAACGAGTCCGTGAATTGCTGACCGCCTACCTGCGCCAACATCCCGGGGATGCGGCCTACCACGACGTGGCGACATCGAGGAACGGCGACCTGTCTGAACAGGATCTGGCCCGCGCCGTCAGCCAAGCCGTCGTCATGGAGGCCCGTCCCGCCTGAATTTCCGGCCGCACTCGAAAAATCCATATTCGGCTAATATGGAGCCAGCTACCAGATTGGCCGATTACCATGTACAAGCCGCGAACCCTCTCACGCACCATCCACCGCGTTTCCGGCGCCTTTCCCATCCTCTTCCTGACTGGCCCCCGCCAAGTGGGCAAAACCACACTGCTTGAGCATTGCGGCGGCGACCGAGGCTATGTGACGCTCGACGACCTGGAGCAGCGCGAGATCGCCCGCAACGATCCGGCGCTGTTTCTGCAAATGCACCCCGCGCCGGCCACCATCGATGAAGTGCAGTACGCGCCGCAACTCTTCGGCCAACTCAAGCTCGCCGTGGACCGAGCGAAGCGGCCCGGCATGTATTGGCTGACCGGATCGCAGAAGTTCCACCTCATGCAGGGCATCACCGAAACCTTGGCAGGCCGGGTGGCGATCATCGACCTGCTCGGCTTCTCGCAGGCTGAAATCGAAGGCCGCGCCGAGCCCAGCGAGCCGTTCGCGCCCACCGATGATTGGCTGGCCAGCGCCAAGGCCGCGGCAGGCGCACCGAAGCGGTTGATGGACATCTATCAGCGGATTTGGCTCGGCGCCTTTCCCGGCCCCGTGCTTGGCGGCGAAGCAGTGCGCGACATCTTCTACAGTTCGTACACCCAGACCTACATCCAACGGGACGTGCGCGCCCTGTCCCGCGTGGGCGATGAACTCGCCTTTCACCGGCTTCTGCGCGCGGCGGCGGCCCGCACCGGCCAACTGGTCAACTTCGCTGATCTGGCCCGGGACGTGGAAGTCGATCAAAAGACGATAAAGGCATGGCTGTCCGTATTGGAGACCGCCGGCCTCATCCACCTGCTGCGTCCCTATCACAGCAATCTCACCAAGCGGCTGGTCAAGACGCCGAAGCTTTACTTCCTCGACACCGGACTTTGCGCCTATCTGACCGGGTGGTCGTCGCCGGAGACGCTCGAGGCAGGCGCCCTATCCGGCCCCATCCTGGAGACTTGGATGTTCGCCGAGATTCTGAAGAGCTACTGGCACAATGGTTTGGAAGCCCGGTTTCACTTCTACCGGGACAAGGACCGACGGGAGCTGGACCTGCTGATCGAGCGGGACAACCAAATCCACCCCGTTGAGTTCAAGAAGACCGCCTCCCCGAGTCAGTCCGCCGCGGCAAGCTTTTCCGCCTTGGCCAAGCTCGGTAAGCCGCTTGGGCCGGGCGCCGTGGTCTGCCTCAAGGAGACTGATGCAAGGCTCGCCAAAGACATTGTCGCCATCCCTGCCGGGCTGCTTTGAGTCGAAACCGTCAAGGTCAATGACATGTGCGGGTTCACCACATATGGGACTTTTCGAGTTCAGCTGTCCTTTGTTTGCGAAGGTATTCCATCGGGGTGAGCAAGTCCAGCGCATAGTGCGGTCGGACATGGTTGTGGAAGCGCTGGTATTCGGCCAGCGCGGGGGCGACGTCCCTGACGGTCATTTCTCCCTGGTGGAGGCTCCAGAACTCGGTTCTGGAGCTGTCGTTGGCGCGCTCGACGACGCCGTTGAAATGCTAGACGGTACCCTGACTCTCGAAGACGACAGGCTGTATCTCCCCGATAGCGGTATAACGGTTAACGTCAAAGTCAAGTTCGCCCCCGGAGACAATCGGCGCCGAATGTCCTTTAAATTTGCTCCTTCCAAACTCAAGTTTGAAACCTGATTGAGGCTGTCCTTGACCAAGCGCGGGCAAACCACCGGGAAGTGTTTTGAGCACCTCAATACTGGCTGATCATTCAACACAAGCACCCTCCACAAGCATGTCCTGCGTCGCCGGAAAGCATTGAGCGACTTATCGCTGGTTCATTAAATGTGTCGTAACCACTCGCCCCTCTGCCCCTGATTGGTCGGGGTTTGCTGTGCCTTGGACTTTATCATGTCAGCGGCGTTGCCGTTGAGGGCGACTTGGATTAGGGGTATCCGGTGTCAGCGGTTCAACCAAACCGGCACCCAAGGCCTGCTATTGTAGCGGCAGCTTTGAGCCGCCGGCATCCTAACCCGGCTCCAAATACAGGCGCCGGTGATCCGCGGTGTGGGTCATTGTCCTTGCCAAGCTATCCAGATACGGGCTGTGCCGGGCGTTTTCGCCATTGATGGTATCGACCGGGAGGCGTCGCCGGATACGGGCCAAGTATTGTAGAGGCGCCGTGATGGCGTCGATATTGGGGTGCTCGGGCGGCACATGGAAACTGAGCCGCGCGCCTTGGTTTTCGATAACCAAAGCCAGTTCGCCATCGCAAAAGCTCAGATAATTGCCCGGCATCCTTTTGGGCAATTGCGGCCAGCCGATGGCGAGGCCGCAGGGTGCGGCGGGGTCGGTGGCGTTCATCCAAAAGTTTGACGGCGGGCGCTGCTCGCGCAATTGGCGCAATGCGCGCGCCGTGATGAATTGAGGGCCGGAGAGGCCCTCAAAGAAGTGCCCGGCCAGCAGTTCGCCCGCCAGTTCCATAATTCGCATCGCTTTGAATAGGCCAGCCCATCGCGTTTCCCGATTGACGATTTCCCGGCTCAGCACGCCGTAGCGCTCGGCCAAATTGCGGACGCGCTCCTTGTCGTCCTCAAGCCGCTCCAAGGCGTTGTCGGCCGTTGGCGCGGCATCAACGAGACGCCAATTGCCGGGCCAGCCGCGCGCCGCGGCCCGGGCGCGACGGCGCGGGCTGCTTGCGCTCGGGGCATCAAGCCGGAAGTCTTGCCGCAAACCGGCGCGCAGGGGTGCCAGGCTGTCCGCAGCGACGACGCCACTCCATACCAGCTCCCACCATCGTTCATTGAATTCCCGTGCGCCCGGGGTGCCGGTTGCTGGGTCGCGGGCGGCCCGGTCGCTCAGTTGATGGTAGCCGTAGCCAGCACTGGGGTCAGTGAACAGGGCGGCCGCGGCGTCCCGAAGGTTATCGACGGCCGCGGGCTCGCCCGGTGGTTGGTCGGAGGCGGCCGCTTTGCTTCGGGGTGCGTCAAATAGGGAAATCTCATCCGCATAACCCAGGGTGATGCGGCGGTTGCCAATACCCCGCCAAGCCAACTGTTCCCGCATGAAACATTCGTCGAGGTGGTGGTCGGCGAAATCGGTGAAGCGGCAAGCCATGAAGTCGTGCAGCCAGGCATGCACAGGGGCGGCGTAGCCACTGAGTTGTGCAATGGCGGCCAACGCGGCGGATTCGGACCAGGGCCGTTCCAAGCGCTGCCAGGCCGCCCAAAATCCGGGTAGGGCCTGTAGCGGGCGGGCGGTGAAATCGGCACGGTTGGCGGCCCGCTGAAAACGCAGCAAGGTTTCCAAGTTGTCCGCATCGCAGTGGTGTACGGCCGTGCTGCCTTCGACCAATTGGCCCGTTATGATCGAATCCGGGTCGTCGAACAGGCCGTCCGGGATGCTCGGCAGTAACGTCTGCAACTGCGCCGGGGTGCGCGGGCCATAGAACGACAGGATTTCCTGGGCGAACTCAATGGCCGTGCGCGGGTCGCCCAGGTCGGGAAGTTCGGTCTGGGGTGTCTGCCAGCCGGCATTGCCCAGCCAGGTGCTTGCCAAGCCCCGGGCCGTTTCCAAATGCGCCACCCAAACCCGTTCGCCGGCGGTGAAGCGCAGCAAATGCTCGTGGTTGATGTCGGCAGGCCATTCGCTGGCCGGAATCAGTACGCGTTCCTTCACCCATTCCAGCCAGTCCGCCAAGGTTTGTGGCCGATAGTCCTCCGAGCGCCGCTGCCGTTTGGCCTCGAATGCGTCGATCACCTCCGGCCGCAGCCTTGGGCGCAGCGACGCGGTACCGACGGCTTGGCTAATGAGGTCGCCGCCGAGCGCGCTGCTGTTCGCCTGTTCCGGCTGATCGTCGGCATACATGTAGCGGCTTAGGTGACCGAAGGTGAGCGTGGCGGCGAACGGACTCGGCGCTTGGGTTTCGACAAAGGAGTAGTTAATGGTGCCGTCGCGCAACTCACCGAGCAGGGTGCGCAGCGCGGGCAGATCGAACTCGTCAACCAGGCAGCTTCGCCAGGCCTCCAGCAAGACGGGAAAATCCCGGAACCCCTTGATCCTGGTCATCAGTTTCTTGGCCTGCATGCGGCTCATCCACAGCGGCAGCCGCTGCCTGAAACGCTGCCGGGTTAGTAGCAGGGCGCGGCCGGCGCATTCCCGGAAGCGGGCACCGAAGTAACCCGAACCCTCCAGCGATTGGCGCAGCAGCTTGTCCAGATTGTCGGGTGTTACCCAATGCAACAAGGTCTCCGGATCCAGCCCGCGGTTTGCCGAGCCCGGTCGCTGCGGGTGCCGATGGCCGTGGTTGCTTACGCCATGCGCCTTATGAGCGTCTTCGTTCTCGAACTGCGCGGCGCCGTCAACCCAAGAAGGTGGGTCGCCACGGGCGGATGGCTCCTTTAATTGCACAACCAGTGCATCGTTGTCGGCGTGTATGTCCGGTACCGTGTCGAAGCGCTGCCGCCACGCGGCTTCCAGCGCCAGCGCCCAGGGCCGGTTCACCGCCCCACCCCAAAAGGTGTGGATCACCAGTTGGCGCGGCGCATCCGGCCCCCGGTATCCACCCGGTCCCGTGCGCACCAATTCCAAGAGCAAATGATGGCGGTGCGGCAGCGGTGTGCGGGTGGACTGGCGCTGACGCTTGAGATATGCGAGCAGTTCGGCGCTGGCTATGGCGTTGAAGCCGGCGCGTTGCGGGTCTTGCAGGGCCGCTTCAAGTTCGTTTTCGCGCCCCTCGTCAAGCGCCTGTTCAGCTTGTTCCAGGTAACCGGCGATGCGGCTGGAGAAATGGAAGCTGCGATTGCCGGTCTCCGCGCGCCAGAATGGCAGACTGGTGGCCGGGCTTTGGGTGGCGCGCACCAGTACCTCGTTGTGCGTGATGCGCAGAATCCGCCAATTTTGCGTGCCCAGGTTGAAGATCTGGCCGATGCCCGCCTCCCAGACGAACTCTTCGTCCAGTTCTCCGATGAGTGCATTGGAATCGGCGTGGCGGAGTTGGAAATAGCCGCGGTCGGGGATGCTGCCGCCGGAGTTGTAGAGGGCGAACAGCGCACCTTTGTTGGCGCGCACCCGGCCGTTGATGCGATCGTAAGCGATGCGCGGCCGCAACTCCCGCACCCGGGTTCCCGCATAGCGTCCGGCCAGCATCTCGAGCACCAGATCGAAATGTTCGCGGGGCAGGTTGTGGTAGGGGGAGCTGGCCCGAATGACGGCGAACAGCTCCTCCACGCGCCAAGTTTCAGTCGCGCACATGGAGACGACGATCTGGCAGAGCACATCCAGGGGGTTGGTCAGCGGTGTCAGTGGTTCGATATCGCGTTGTGCCACCGCATCGGCGAGCACGGCGGCTTCCAGAAAATCCCGGGCGTGGGTGGGATAAAGCGTTCCCCTGCTCAGTTCCCCGACCCGGTGTCCGGCCCGCCCGATGCGTTGCAGGGCGGCGGCGACAGAAGGCGGTGATTGCACAAGCACCACTTCGTCGAGGTCGCCGATGTCAATGCCGAGCTCCAGCGAACTGGTGGCCACGATGGCGCCAAGCTCGCCCGCCTTGAGGCGCTTTTCCACCTCGGTGCGAATCTCCCGCGCCAGCGAGCCGTGGTGTGCGTAGGCCAAGGGCGCATCCCGACCCTCGTTGATCTTCAGCGTGATTTTCTCGGCGAGGCGCCGACTGTTGGTGAAAAACAGCGTGGAGCGGTTTTGGGCGATGCGACCGCGGAAGCTCTCGGCCAGCGGATCCCAAATTTTCCTATCGTTGGCCCTGGCATCGCGGGCTTCCGCCGGGAAGCGGACGGCGAACCTGATCGCCTTTTCCTGCCGCCCGGCAACAATCTCCACCGGACGCGGCGAACCGTTGGGCAGATAACCGCCAATGTAGGCGGCCACCGCCGCCAAGGGCTTGACCGTGGCCGACAGGGCAATGCGCTGAAACTCCCCGGCAATCGCGGCAAGACGTTCGACAGAGGTCATCAACTGGACCCCGCGACGGTTGGCCACGACAGCGTGTACCTCGTCGAGAATCAGGGTTTTAACGGTCGCCAGGGCCTGTCGGCCACGCTCGTTGGTTAACATCAGGGTTAGGCTTTCCGGTGTGGTTATCAGGATTTCCGGCGGATTGCGCAACAGCCGCTGTCGGTCGCTTTGCGAGGTATCGCCGGAGCGGGTGCGCACGTTGATTTCGGGGAAATCCTGGCGTTCGCACAACTCCCCAAGTGGCCCGAGCAGATTGCGCTGAATGTCGTTGTTGAGCGCCTTCAGCGGCGACACATAGAGCACCCGGGTTCGCCCCGGCTGGTAGGCGCCACCGGCGAATTGGTCGAGCGACCAAAGAAATGCGGTCAGCGTTTTGCCGCTGCCGGTGGGCGCGGTGGCCAAGACGTGCGCGCCGGCAGCGATGCGTGGCCAGGCCCGCGCCTGTACATCCGTCGGCACCCCGAATTGATTGGCGAACCAAGCCTGAATGCTGGGATGGAAGAGTTGCTCCGTAACCATGAGCGGTGCTGCCCAATCACTGTCGGATGAGCATTGTGTACCAAAACGGGCAATTCGCTATCGCCCTGTTGCCGGCCCGTCGATTTCACTAGGAGCCTCTGCCTTCGGAAGTCGCGAAAGCGAAAATCCGCTATCGTCGGCCCGTCAATTGAGGCGAATATCGAGCCATATTTGACGAAATCGAACGTTCAAAGGGGCGAGCGGAAGCGGATTTGCAGCCGTGAATTCCGAAGGCAGAGGCTCCTAGGGGCGGCGATGACGCGCCGGGCCGCGCCCTAATCCAGTGTTGCGCGGCGCGGATTATGGCGCACGCCACAAACAGTGCTAGGCTTGGCGGGTCGAAGCGGAAGGCGTGAGTTCTTTAGCGGTGTTGCTCAAGCCGGGAGATTGGTCGGGACGGGGCAGCCTCCTTGAGGAGGGCGCCAGCCTCGGCCGACAGATCGAGTGCAACCTGCGCATCGAACAGGACCGGGGCGGTTTCACCCTGGTCGGCGGCTATCGGGTCAAGGGAGAACGCAGCCGGGATTTATCGGTGCGCATCGCGCCCAACGACGTGGGCACCTATACCATTGACGCCCAACTCGGAGCCATTGGCTTGGATGGCATTGCCAAGTTGGAAAGTGTGCCGAATCTCGGTTTGCTGTGGACCGCGAACAACGCTCAACAGGCTGCGGTTGCCCTATTCGATGTGGCAGACGGCTATGGTTTTCGCGGATTTTCCCACGAGGGTGCGCGTACCATGACTTGGGAAATCGCGTTCTCCGAAAATCGTCACCGCGTCAAGGCCGATAATGTGGTCAGCCTGACGCGGCGAAGCTAGGCACCTCTGCCCGCGGAAGTCGCGAAAGCGAACAGCCGCGCTCATAGGTCCCGTCGGCCGGTCGATTGAGGCGAATATCGAGCCCCAGGCAACGCAATCAAGCGGGCGCATGAGAGCGGCTTTGCGGTGGCGACTTCCGCGGGCAGAAGCGTCTGGGTACCCGCGCCCGTTCAACTGAGCAGATTGAGCAGCGCTTCGCGTTTCTTGCGTTCGAGATTGCGGAAACCCAGCACGAGTCGTTGCTCCTCCTCGTCAAGACGACTGCGCAGCACATACTCCAAATGGGGATTCAGCGGTGCGGGCGCCCCCGCCAGAGAAACGTCGCTGAACGAGCGTTCCAATCGCGCTACAATTTCTGAATTAATGCTGCGCCGGTAGCGCACGGCGGCTTCCACAATGCGCCCACGCATTTCGGTGGGCAACCGTAAAACGAACTTATATGGCTTTTCTTTCATGTTTTGCCTCGCAATTTGCGAGTCACTCGCCGTGCCGGGACGAATGACAACTTAAACATTCGCCGCTGCCTCAAAATGACGACGTACCGCCAACATGAACAACGAACTGCTGACAAACGGTGATAGGAGAAAATTGACAATCGACTGTGGGCAGATCCCACCGCGAAGCCTGATTCGTCCTTTGCTATGGCCCGACGTTACCGCACTGCCGGGCGATCACCTCAAGGGCGTCGGCGCATCGCCGAACCGCTACCACAGGTTGCCTCGCCGCGCAGTATACAAAATGGGTTGGGCCTAGTGGAGCCTCTGCAACGCGGCAACATTCGCTTGGCGGCCACGGTTGTTCTGACCCGGCAGGGGCCGGAGGGTATCGAGGTTTTTATGATTCAGCGCCCGGGGCGGGGCGACTTTCCCAACCTGCATGTTTTTCCCGGCGGCAAGGTTGATGCGGCGGATGACCTACCGGAACTGTGCGATGGTTTGGACGAGGCGACAGCAAACCGGATACTGGGCGTGGGCGCGGGCGGATTGCGCTATTGGGTGGCGGCTATGCGCGAGTGTTTTGAGGAGTGCGGGGTGCTCTTTGCCAGCAATGCCGGCCGTCCGGCCATGGACGGCGGCGCGGACAGGGCGCGGCGCTTGGCCGAATACCGCGACCGCTTGAACGGGGGCGAACTCGATTTAGCTTCGCTCTGTGCCTTGGCCGGGTTGCGTCTCGATTGCGATGCGATGCTCTATTTCAGCCATTGGCTAACTCCCGAGGCCGCGCCACGCCGCTTCGATACCCGTTTCTTTATCGCCTTGATGCCCGAGCGCCAGACGACGCTGGCACACGCAACGGAAACTCAGAACAGTTGCTGGATACGGCCCGCCCGGGCCATACGCCTGATGAACGCCGGCCAATGGCAGATGATTGCGCCCACGGTAACCACCTTGCATATGATCGAGCCCTATGCGAATTGCGAGTCGCTGCAAGCCGCCGTGCGAGCCGAGCGCCATTTGCCGGAGTTGACCGCGGAACTCCGCTGGGAGGGGATGCGGGACTTCCGCTGAACCCGGCCCGCGCTTGGTCGGTGCGACTAGCGACCCACTTGCTGACAACATCGCGCCGCCCACCCATAAGAGCCTTATATGCTTGACTCCACCAACCACAACGTTCTGGTGCAGAAATTTTGCCATGAGTAGGCCGCTTGTTGTTTTGGATGCTGTCCGCAAGGGGTATTTCGACGGACGTGAGTATCGCCCCGTCCTCGACAACCTGAGCCTTGCCGTTCGCCCCGGGGAAACCGTGGCGATTTGCGGCCCGAGCGGATCGGGCAAATCCACCCTCCTGAACCTGATTGCCGGCTTGCTGTCTGTCGAGGCCGGCCGGTTGCTGTTGCGCGAAGGCGATCTCGAACAGCCGATGCACGAACTGAGTACGCCGGCGCGGGCAGCCGTGCGGCGGCGCCTGATCGGCTATGTCTTTCAATTCTTCAATCTCGTCCCCACCCTCAATGTCCTTGAGAACGTGCGGCTACCACTGGCCTTGAATGGGCGCGACGACCTCCTGCCGGGCGCGCGCGAACGGCTTCGGGTATTGGGGCTTGGTAACCTGATGCGGGCGTTTCCCGAAACGCTCTCCGGCGGAGAACGCCAGCGGGTCGCCATCGCCCGCGCGCTGGCGCACGAACCCGTCATCGTTCTTGCCGACGAGCCCACCGGTAATTTGGACGCGCGCAGCGGCGGCCGCATCGCCGATCTGCTTTGGTCCGAAGTACAACGGCTGAACGGCGCAATGGTGATCGCCACGCACAGCGAAGCCATTGCCAAACGCGCCGACCGCATAGTGGAACTGGGGCGGTGAGGCTCATCGCGCTGAGTTTCGCGCGATTTTTCGCCCGCACACCCTGGACGACGGCAACGGCCCTGTTCGGTGCCGCTCTGGGGGTTGCGTCAACGGTGGCGGTGCATTTGCTTAGCCTCGCGGTGGCGGATGCGTTGGATGTCAATCAGGCCCCCCATTTGCGGGGCCTCACGCATATCGCCGCCAAGCCCGCCGCAACCATGGATGACTACTTCGCGTTGCGACGGCATTGGCGCGCCGGCGGGCTTCCCGGCGCGCGCGCGCTGGTGCCGCTGGTGGAAGGGCAAATCGTCGAGGATGGGCGTCGTTTGCATGTGGTCGGGGTCGACTGGCTGGCGCTCTACGGGCTTTCCGGCGAGCGGACCGAGGTTCGGTTGCGCCCCGGCTCCATTGTCGCGGACTCCAGCCTGTCGCTGGCCATTGGCGAGCGCATACGCTTGATTGGCAAAGACTGGCGGGTCGCGGACCGGGTTGATAGCGGAGTACGCGACGGCATATTCACCGATATTGGCGATGCGCTGGCCCTATTGAATGCTCCGCCCGACTATTTGAGCCATGTCGGCATAGCCCTGGACGATCCTTGGCAAGGGTTCCGCGCCTGGCTCGAAGCCTTGCTGCCGGGGCTATCCGCGGGCTTCGGTACAAGGGCATACCCGGCCGGGCAGCATGCGGGAGTGGCGCCGGCTTGTGAAGGAACCGCTGAGATATGCGCACCAGCGGGTTGGGAGTGGCGACCGATCTCGTTTGAACAACCCGGCGCGAATCTGGCGAACTCGATACTGTTCAACTTGGGAGCGCTGGGAATGCTCGCGCTGTTGGTCGCCTGGTTTCTCATCTATCAGGTTTGTGTGCTCTGGTTGCGACGTCAGGCACCCGTCATGGAAAGCTTGGCGGTACTGGGGGCGAGCCGTGCCGAGTTGGCGGCCTGTTTTGTCGCGGTGGTCGCCGTTCTGGGAACGCTTGCCGCCCTCTTGGGCCTAGTGGGTGGCTTATGGCTGGCAAAGCTACTGACAACAGTCTCAACCGCCGGTTTGGCTGCATTGCCCGCACCGCAACTGTCCGCCGCCGTGGTGGTAAAGGCGCTGGTGTCCGGCTTGGGCGTCGCCGTGGTTGGCGGCTGGATAGCACTAGGCGCCGAGCGCGCCGCAGCGGCCGCCGAGGTAAAAACTTCCCCGCGCTGGTTGATTTGGCTCTTTATCCTGCCGGTGCTGGCGGGACTTGGCATCGGCATACCGGAAACCGGCCTTGCCGGGGGCTTCCTGGCGATTCTGGCCACCGCTTTCTTTACGGTGGCCTTGGTACGGCCATTGCTGCGTGTACTGGCCCGCCTATCTCGCCAACTTCCCACCGCGGACGCCGGAGCCCTTAGCCCGGGGAGCGCGAGGGGATACCCCTCGCAAATAAATAATTCGCCCAGGCCTGGCCGTGCCGCCTCCGGAAGCCCTGACAGTTTGTCGAGCAAACCGACGGCCGAGTCCGGCCGTTTGAGCGCCCGCGGATTACTAACCCGTCTCGCTGTTCGTGAGGCCACTTGGCACGAGCGCGATCTGGGCACGGCCCTGGGTGCCCTGGTGCTGGCCGTTGCCACCAGCGTGGGCATCGGCTTGATGGTGGCCAGCTTCAAACTCGAATTTGAAAAAATGTTAACGCAACGGTTGGCCTACGAACATTATGTGGAACTGGCGGGCGGCGACGCCCCAGCTCTGGCGCGAGCCATAACCGAGCGGTGGCCCGACACCCAATGGCAAAGCTACGGCGACGTGCGAACACGCATCGCCGGCCGCGTTATCGCCATCGACCATGCCGACTATTCCGCAACCGAGGTGGCGCGCTACGGACATGGCGCGGCCTTGGCACCGCACGAGGGCTTAGCCAGTGAAAGCCTGCTGCTCGCCCTCAATATCGATGTTGGCGACAGCGTGAATGTGGCGGGTTCGCCCATCAAGATTGTCGGTGCCTTCGCAGACTACGGCGGCGTGCTCCCCCGTCTGTTGCTGCAAAACGTAACGACGGCGCGGTTGCTCGGGCCGTTGCACTTCAAGGACATCGCCCTTTCGGGTGTGTCGGGCGCGGCTTTGCGAGCCTGGCTTGCCGAAAACGCGCCGGGCGCCGAACTGCGGGAGCGCGAACCCGCCCGCGCGCGCGCGCTGGAGATATTCGACCGCAGCTTTGCCATCACCCATGCCCTGACCCTGTTGGCGCTGATGGTGGCGGTGGCGGGTTTGTACAACGCGATGACGGGGCTGCGCCTGAATCGGGTGGCCACGCGGCAGCTATTGACGGTCTTGGGTATCAGCGCCGCGCAAGACCGTTGGATCGAGTTGCTGCGGGCGCTCGGGCTTGGTGCCTGCACACTGATGCTCGCCTTGCCGCTGGGGTTGGCGATGGGTTGGCTGCTTTGTGAAGTGATTAACCCGCGCGCCTTTGGATGGCGCATCGACATGTCGTTGCCCGGCTCCGCCCTTGCTTGGCCGACGGCCCTGGGTTTCCTGGCCGCGGTGGTCGCGGCGATCGCACCCTCGCCAAGAGAGCGATTCGAGGCGGCGTTGTGAAATCCGCTAACCGGCCAGCCCGCAACGCGCTTCGAGTCCTTACAACCTGTACCTTGGCGTTGTTGGCCGCTTGTACCGAACCGCGGGTGCGCACCGATGCGCCGGGTTTGCGGGTTGGGGATGTGCTGGGCGGCGACAATGCCGGCACCGGGTTCGCGCGCGCCGATGCGCCCCGCGAATTTCAATTTCCGGCGGACCACGGCGCCCACCCGGATTTTCGCAGCGAGTGGTGGTATTTGACCCTCGTCTTGGCGGATGCCGACGGGCGCGAATTCGGCGTGCAGTTCACCGTTTTCCGGCAAGCGTCATTTCCGGGTGCCGCAGCGGATGATCCATGGCGCAACGGCCAATCTTTTTTGGGGCACTTTGCCGTTACGGATGTGGCGGCGAACAGGCACCGGCAGGCAGAGCGTCTAAGCCGGGGGCATCCGGCCCTTGCTTTCGTTCGGGCTCTGGATTTGCGGAACCCGCCCGAAAGCGGTGGTGGTCCGGACAGTGCCGCGTCCGTCGTTACAAACCTGATCGATCCGGCGGCAGGCGAATCCACCGCAAGCACGCCCATCAACAGCGCCGGAGGCTTCGTGGTTTGGTTGGAGGGCTGGCAACTCTCCGCCATTGGCGACCATTGGCGGCTCGTGGCCGAGGCCGATGATATCGCCGCCACAATCGACCTCAGACCCACCAAACCGATCATCCTGCAAGGTGATGGCGGTTTGTCCGCCAAGGGCCCCGGCCAAGCCTCCTACTATTACTCGGTGCCGCGCCTTCGGGCTGCGGGCAGCCTGCGCATCGACGATGCCATCCACGCGGTGCAAGGCAACGGCTGGCTCGACCGAGAATGGAGCACCAGCGTACTCGGCCCCCACCAGGTCGGCTGGGATTGGTTCGCCCTGATGCTGGACAGCGGTGAGGACATTATGGCGTTCCGGCTGCGACGCGACGACGGTACCCGCGATCCTTACGACCAGGGCGTACTAGTCGATGTGGATGGCCGCGCCCGCCACTTGGACGTTGACGATTTCAATCTCCAATCTTTGGAATTTTGGCGCGACGAGCACGGCACCGCCTGGCCGATACGCTGGGCGCTGAGACTGGACGCCCGCCAATGGGAGATTGCGGCACCCGTCAAGAATCAGCGTATGGATACGCTTCTGACTTATTGGGAAGGTCTCGTGCAGGTCCGCAACCAACGCGGTGAACCGGTAGGGCGAGGTTACATGGAATTGACCGGTTATCGATGAAAATTTGCGGAGTTCAATCTTATTATTAACCCGGCGGTGCTGAGGGTGGTATGCCGTCGTCACCCGGAACCGGCGGCACAGCGAGTCGTCCTGTTGACATCCGCTGTTGACGATGGCCGTCGAATCGGCACAAGCCTTTGCATCCCGGGCAAGCATGTAGTGCAATTCTCTTTTGGACTCGGGAGCCTCTGCCTTCGGAATTCGCGGCTGCAAATCTGCTCTCATCCGCCCCGTCGGCCGCTCAAGTTCGTTGAATATGGCATGATATTCGCCTCAATCGACCGGCCGACGGGGCGGCGATAGCGGGTTTTCGCTTTCGCGACTTCCGCAGGCAGAGGCTCCTAGGAGCCCGCGGGCTGGCCCAACGGCACCAGACAGTGATTTAAGTGAAAGGATTTACCAGCAAGATCGTCCACAGCGACCGCCTGGGCGGCGTCGAACACGGCGCGATGCACAAACCCGTACACGCGACGGTCGCCTATGGCTACGAGGATGCGCGTGACCTGGCCGCCGTGTTTCAGGGCAAGCAGGCGGGCCATACCTACAGCCGCCAAATCAATCCGACGGTGGATGCGCTCCAGGCCAAGGTCACCACCATGGAGGCGGGGGTGGCGAGTCTTTGCTTCTCCACCGGCATGGCGGCCATCGGCACCATGCTCTTCGCGCTACTGCAAAAGGGCGACCACTTCGTCTCCAGCTCGTTTCTGTTCGGCAACACCACCAGCCTGCTGCTGAGTTTTGCCAACCAGGGCGTGGCGGTGAGCTTCGCCGATGCCACCGATGTTGAGGCCGTTGCCGAGGCCGTGCGTCCCAATACCAAACTCGTCTTCGTGGAAACGATCGCCAACCCGAGAACCCAGGTGACGGCACTCCAAGAAATCGGCGAACTGTGCGCGGCCCGCGGCCTCGTCTATGTGGTCGATAACACCATGACCTCGCCCTATCTTTTTCTGCCCGCCAGTGTGCGCGCCAGCCTGGTCGTCAACAGCCTGACCAAGTACATCGGTGGACACGGCAATGCGCTTGGCGGTGCGATCACGGAAATGGGCAACTTCGATTGGCGCTCGTTCGACAACATCCACAAAGACTACCGGGGGCCGGATACGACCATGTGGGCGCTCACGCAGATGCGTAAGAAAGGCTTGCGGGATTTTGGCGCCTCCCTGGCCCCGGAAGCGGCGCACCATCTGGCGGTCGGCGCGGAAACCCTGGCGCTGCGCATGGAGCGCCAATGCGCCAGTGCCCAACGGCTCGTTAATTACCTTGACGAACACCGGCTCGTGCGGCCTGTTTACTACCCGGGTTTGCCGGAGCATCCCCAATATGAGCGCGCCAAGGCCCTGTTTCGCCATCCGGGTGCCCTGTTCAGTTTTGAACTCGCCCCGGAAGTGGACATTTGGGCCTTCATGAACCAACTGCGGGTGGTTGTCCGCTCCACCAATTTGGGGGATAACCGCACCCTCGCCATCCCGGTGGCCCATACGATTTATCACGAGGTGGGGCCGCAATGGCGCGCGCGCATGGGCATCGCCGACTCGCTGATTCGCATCTCGGTCGGTATTGAGGACTGCGATGATCTCATTGAGGACTTCAGCCAAGCCCTCATGTGATGCATCCATATATTGATGATTTATATACTTAACTCCATCTTCCACTAGATGTTGTTCTCGTAAAAGCTGCTTGTCACAATTTGCCATGCGCTTCCCATGGCAAAATGGAAATCGCGCCAAATCCGACCGACTCCCATTGACTGATTTTTACAAGATGGAAAACAAACATGACTGAAGCCGTCCTGGAAACCCATTTGGATTTTCCGAACAAGCGGCGCGGCAAGGTCCGCGACCTGTATGAGTTGCAATTGGCAAGCGGCGAGGAGGCATTGCTGATTATCGCCACGGATCGTGTCAGCGCCTTTGACGTGGTGATGGCCAACGGCTTGCCGGGCAAAGGGGTGTTGTTGACGCAGATTTCCCGATTCTGGTTCGAGCTGTTTGCGAGCGATATCGAACACCACCTGATATCAACGGATGTCAAGGCTATTCCGGGCCTTAATGCAGCGCAGCGCACGGCCCTGACCGGGCGCGTCATGCTGTGCCGGAAGACCCGGGTGGTGCCGATTGAGTGCATAGCGCGGGGTTATATCACCGGCAGTGGCTGGAAGGATTATCAAGCCACCGGCGCCGTTTGCGGCATCCCGCTGCCGCCCGGTTTGCGCAACAGCGATCGGTTGGAAGAGCCCTTGTTCACGCCCTCCACCAAGGCCACCACCGGCCACGACGAAAACATCAGTTTCGAGCAGGGTGTGGCCGTGGTTGGCCGCGAGCGCATGGAATGGCTTGGCGAAACCACGTTGCGACTGTATGGCCGGGCCCGGGATTATGCGCTCGAACGCGGCATCATTCTGGCCGACACCAAATTTGAATTCGGCACGCGCCCCGACGCCGATGCGCCTCTGCTGATTGACGAGATATTCACCCCGGACAGTTCCCGCTTTTGGCCGGCGGATCGCTGGCAACCCGGCGGCGAACAGCCCAGCTTCGACAAGCAGGTGGTGCGCAATTACCTTGAAACCGTTGTCGCGGCCGGAGATTGGGACAAAACACCGCCCGGCCCAACGCTGCCCGACGAGGTGGTCGAGAAAAGCGTTGCCCGTTATGTCGAAGCCTACGAGCGGTTGACCGGCGCCAAGTCCCCGATAAGCGGATAGCATCAATCGCGACCCGAGACCCCGACCGGGGTGCGTCCGCACGGCTGGCAAAGCCAACGTCGAAGAGATGGACCCTGGGTGGCGCGAGGGGTACGGGGACTGCGTAGTCGATAATCCGTGAAGCGCGAAATAGAACCCGTGGACTGGTCCACCTATAAGGCCCGCTGCGACAGCCCCGAGGTCTGGTCGCGCTGGATGCTCCTGCAAACGCTGGAATTGTTGGATGACAATCCCGGCGTCGGTGGTACGCTACGCCGTGCGTTGGCCGCAAAGCCCCTGGCCAAACCGCCGGGCCACAAAGGCGGCGCGCCCACGGACATGTTCGAGTTGTGGATGAGCCTCGCGCAGGCGGAAACGGTGGTCGATGCGGTGCGCCGCGCGGTGGCGCGGCAGGCGGAAACTTCCGCAACCCGCGGCCGCGGCTTGGGAGGCTTCCTGGAGGCGTGGACGGAATATCGGGAATTCATCGCGCGGCATGGCCACTAGGGGCCTGTGCCGCTCATCTCACCAGGGGCCGGAATGATCGCGGCGCCGGAACGAATACGAATACCGACTTATTTGAGGATTGAAACATGACGGAACTGGTAACCATCAATGTAGCGGACGGCGTGGCCGATGTCCGGTTAAACCGACCGGATAAGTACAACGCCCTGAGCCCGGACCTGTTCAAGGCAATCATCGCGGCGGGCGAACAGCTTGCCGATAGCAAAGATGTGCGCGCCGTGGTGCTTTCGGGCAATGGCCGCGGTTTTTGCGCCGGGCTCGACATGGGCAGCATGCAGCAGCTCGGCGGGGCCGACTCCGGTACTGGCGGTGCCTTACTGAACCGTGACGACCGCCCCGAAAACCATGCCCAACGCCCCGCCTTTGTATGGAAGCGCCTGCCGGTACCGACCATTGCGGCTTTGCACGGGGTGGCCTACGGTGGCGGCTTGCAAATCGCGCTCGGTACGGACATCCGCATTGCCGCACCGGATGCCCGGTTGTCCGTCATGGAAATCAAATGGGGGCTGATTCCCGACATGAGCATTTCGCAAACCCTGCGCGACCTCGTGGCCCTTGATGTGGCCAAGGAATTGACCTTCACGGGCCGTATCATCAACGGCATGGACGCACTGAAACTGGGTTTGGTTACCCGGGTGGAGGAAGACCCGCACGCCGCCGCCATGAGTTTAGCCAGCGAAATCGCCAGCAAATCGCCCGGCGCGATCCGCGGTGCCAAACAACTCTTCGAGACGAGTTGGCATAGCGGGGAACGGGAGGGGCTGGAATTGGAATCGACAATTCAAGCCGGGCTGATTGGCACCCCCAACCAAATCGAGGCGGTCAAGGCCAATTTCGGTAAACGCAACCCCAACTTCACGGACTGAACCGCTTACCCCGCCAATTTATGGAGCGGGATTTAGCCCGCATAGCTCGCCAACCATAGTCGCCGGCACTCGCACGACAGCACAGTGCTCGGTAGCGAGCGGGAAGTTGTGCATGGGCGGGCTAAAGACAACGGCTTGGTTACGGGCACTTCATCCACCGAGTCTTCGCAACGCGGAAACCGTGAGGAAGCGGTTGTATAGGCTCGTATCGTTAACCCGCATCCGGTAGCCGCCGGATACTTCCCGAACCTGCGCCAGGCGAGTCATGCGATTGCTTTGGGCATCAAACGCATGCACATGGGTCCAGGACCAATAGGGTCGCTCGCCATCCATGATCCGTCCCCGGCCATCGTCGTACACCGAAAAGGCACCGTCGAAGGATTTGAACACCTGCCCGCGACGATCATAGGTAACCATCGCTAGCGGTGTCTGTGTGCGGGCATCGAACCAAACCCGTTTGCGGCTGACGGGCGCGCGCGGGTAGCGAATCGGCTCGGCCTCCACAACGATGGCCTCCGGTACCAGTTGTACGCGGGTGTCCCAAAAGGTCTTGCCTTCCGGCCCGCCGTGGGTGCCGTGCAACCAATTGGGCGCGTCGCTTGACCAGTTACCCGCCACCCCGGCCAACATGGGGCCCCGGTGTACAACGCGAAAATTACCCCAGGTCAGAAATGGATCGCCCGCCGCCCAAGCGTCCGATAGATAGAGCGTGTTGCCGGCGATGAGCGGCTCGAAGCGTTGGTTGGTGGGAAAGCGGCGCACCCGCTTGAAGGCGGGCAGATAGCCCCAGAGTTCCGGAAAACGGTTTTGATCGTAGGGCCAAATGTTCAGAAAGGAGGTGCCGCGCACATCGTTCGGCATCGTCCAAAGTATGGTCTGGTGGCGCAGTTTGTCTTCGTGGCCGGGCCAGTAGGGTTTTGGGTCAACGGTGATACGGGCGACCGTGGCGAACTCCACCCATACGGACTCGTATTCGTAGGCGATGCGGCCCGCCGGATTGAGATTGACCTCCATAACCGGATACATGGAGATATCGTGCCGTCCCCAACTCAGGGTCGCGTTGGCGAACACCTCGGTGGCGTTGGCGGGGTCGGGAAAGGGTGTGCCGCCAACCCAAGGCTGGCCGCTTTCAACCACCACATTGCCGGATGCATCGAAGCGGGCGCGGCCCTGATGACGCAGGGTGGCTTCAACGTATGCCACGGGATTCAATGCCAGAAGTTCGGTGGTTTGCGCAATAACATCAAGCCTGCGGCCGAGCTGGCTGACCTGCAGGTAGGTGATCGGGTCGAGCAGGTCTTTGACCAAGGCCACGTTGTCGGCGCTAATCGTCTGGCCTTCGGACACCTTGCCCGACGTATAGGAATCCAGGGAAAGCAGTTCATCGGGGTAGGCGGCACCGTGCTCCCCGGCTTGGGCGAGCGTCGGCCATAACGGCTTGAGCACCCCGGCAACCAATAGGCCGCGGCGCAACTGCTTGAGAAAATGGCGCCGGCTGTAGCCGCGGCCGTAACGAATAAGGTGCAAGTTTCAACTCCGGTAATCCATCCGGCCCATCTCACCGCGCTTTTGCAAGGGGATTTATATAAGGGCGGGGCTTTCGGGGCGGCGATAGCGGATTTTCGCTTCCGCTCGCCCCTTTGAACGTTCGATTTCGTCAAATAGGGCTCGATATTCTCCTCAATCGCCCGCCCAAAGGGACGGCGGCATCGAATTTTCGCTTTCGCGACTTCCGCAGGCAGAGGCTCCTAGCGCAGCAAGTACTCCGTCGGGTCGAGGTCGTGTACGCGCTCCCAGAATTCGTGCAGGCTGAACGGCGAGTTGTTGACCACCCGGCCCCGGCTGTTCTTGTACCAACTCTGGACGCCATCATGGCCCCAGGCCAGTTGCTCGCTCAGCGCCTGCACCTCCCGGTTGTAGGCGGCGTTTTGTTCCGGGGTGGGCTGCATGGAGTGCAAGCCCCTGGCGATCATTAGGGCGAGGCACTGCATAACGTAGTGTACCTGGCATTCCACCTGATAGATGATGCTACCGCCGTGGACGATATTGGTGTTCGGCCCGTACAGGCAGAAAAAGTTGGGATAGCCCGGCACCGTTGTGCCTTTGAAAGCGTTCGCCTCGTCGCCCCAATGTTCCGCCAAATTCTCACCGGAGAGGCCGGTTACCGCCAACGGCCAGAGGAATTGATTGGACTTGAAGCCGGTGGCGGCGATGATGACATCCACTTCGTACAAGGTACCGTCCACCGTTTCCAGGCCCTTCGGCGTGATGCGCGCAATGCCGGCGGTAACCAGTTCCACGTTGTCCCGGGCCAGGGTACCGTACCAGTTATTGTCGATCACGAGCCGTTTGCCGAACACGGGGAAGTCCGGTGTGCATCGGCTCGCCAGTGCTTGCTTCGGACCCAGTTGGGCGGCGATGTAGTCGGTGAGTTCGACGCGCAACTGATCGTTCAGTTCGCTAATCGAGCGGGTTTGGTGCGGCCAGCTCGCATCATTCGTCACGGCCGGCCAAATTCGGTCGCCATAGGCATAGGCCATGCGCGCCCGGTGCCATTCGGCATAGCTGGGAATGTGCTTTAGCGCCCAGATCAGCCCTTTCTCCACGGGACGATAGTAGTTGCCGTTGGGCGTAATCCAGTGCGGTGTGCGCTGGAAGACGAATACCCGGTCGGCGGCCTCGGCGGTTTTCGGCAGCAGTTGGACGGCGCTGCAACCGGTGCCGATGACGGCCACGCGACGCCCGCGCAAATCGACATCGGAGCACCAGCGGGCCGAATGGAACAGCGGCCCCGCGAAGCTGTCGATGCCCTGGATATCGGGCATTGACGGGCGATTCAGTTGGCCCACGGCGCTCACTACGGCGTTGGCGGAAAGCGTTTCCTCGGTGCCGTCCTGGTTGCCTACCGCAACGCGCCAGAGGCCCGCCGCATCGTCAAAGGACATGCCATGTACTTCGGTATTCAAGCGGATATGCGGGCGTAACTCGAAGCGGTCCGCGCAGCGTTCAAAATATTCGTGGAGTTCGTCGCGCTTGGAGTAGTAACCCGACCAATCCGGGTTGCGTTCAAAAGAATAGGAGTAGAAGTGGTTGGGCGTATCGACACCGCAATCCGGGTAGCGGTTTTCGTACCAGGTGCCGCCGACGGCATCGTTTTTTTCCAGGATGATGAAGGGAATGCCGGCGGCCTTGAGTTTCACACCGATGCACAGGCCGGACATGCCGGCCCCGACGACGATTACATTGAAGGGCGCCACATCCGCGGAACCGAACTCTTTGGGCATTTGCCGCAGCCACTGCTCGTCCCGATTCACAAAACCGGTTTCCTCAAGCAGCATACCGGCATAGGAATCCGTAATTGGCTCGGCAAGGGCATGAGACATCAATTCGACCATCCGCCGCCGGCTCGGGGGTGGCGGCATCGGCGGCCGCTCGTCGCGCAGACGGCAGAGCCCGCGCAAGGCGTCGGCGCGTATTTCGGCCGCCAGTTCCGGCGTATAACCGCCACTGTCGTCCGGCGCGAAGGCGCCGTCGTCGCTGGTGATGGCCCCGGGCGCATAGCGTTGGTGCAACCAGTGGTCGTCGCCAGTGAGATGGGCCATCACCACCAGCAGGGTGGGCAGGTTCAGGTCTTCCAGGGCATGGCGCAATTCCTCGTCCGTGCCCGCAATTTCGATTTTCGACATGTTGAATGTTCTCCTTAAGCCAGCAGATTGGTCGCATCTCCACTACGAGGCGTTGGCCCAAGCGCCGTTTGTTTGCATGCGCCGCAACCTATCGCAACCCGGCGCATCACACAAGAAGACCACCCGCTTCGATGTCGGCTTGACACTGCGATGGGCGCTGTATAGCGTCTCGTCCTTCACGCCCGCGCTTCGGCCAAGGGCCGTGTCTATAAGTGCCAGGCTCGGGGGCCGCTATCCGAAAAGGGAAGGATTCTGTTTAGGCATCGTATTGCGGGCTGGACGCTCCGGCATCGATTTTTGGCTTTGGCGATCATCGCCGGGTTAACCGCGCTGTTCGCCGCCGGCCTGCCACGGGTTGAGTTGCGCACGATCTTTTCCGACCTGTTTCCGAAGAACCATCCGTTCGTCCAAACCTTTAGGGACCACCCGAACTTCGGCAACCCGCTCACCGTCACCCTGATGGTCAAGGTTCGGGAAGGCGACATCTACAACGCCGAGACGCTGGAAAAAATCTGGCGCATGAGCCGCGATATCGATCTTGCGCCGGCCGTTGACCACGATCAGATTCTCTCTATCGCCACCGAGAGGGCGCGCTATTCCCAAGCCACGCCCCTCGGTATCGATTCCATGCCGCTCATGGGCGATGTCGCGCCCCGTACCGAAGCGGAGATTCAGGAGTTTCGCGAACGGGTCGCGAAAGCACCCAACGTGCAACAGTTCCTCATCTCGCCGGACGAAACGGCCACCCTGGTCACCGCCACCTTCATCGAGCGGCTGTTGGATTTCGGCGAGGTATCCGAGTATGTGCAACAGCTCGCCGCCAACGAGCGCGACGAGCGCCACGAGGTCTATGTGGCCGGCGCGCCCATACTCACCGGCTGGGTCTACGCCTACCAAGCACAGATGCTGGGCATTTTCGGCATTACGGCGGCGGCCCTGTTTCTCTCCCTCGTGTTCTACATGCGCAACGTCCCCGGCGTGGTGGCGCCGTTGGCGGTAAGCATCGTCGCGGCTATTTGGGGGTTTGGTTTTGTCGGCTGGCTCGGCGACCCCATTGAACCCCTGATTATGGTGGTGCCGCTGTTGCTGGTGGCGCGCTCGTTCAGCCACAGCGTACAGTTCATTGAGCGCTACTACGAGATCTATCACCAGGTCGGCGACCGCAAAAAGGCGGCGGAGGCGGCACTCGGCGTTATGATGGCACCCGGTGTGCTGGGTATTGTCACGGACGCCACCGGTCTGTTTCTCATTGCCCTCGCGCCAATTCCGGTGATGGAGCGGTTCGCCCTATTTTGCGGGTTTTGGGCCATGATCCTGGTGCCCGCCAATCTGTTTCTTACACCGATACTGCTTTCCTGGTTTCCGCCGCCGCGCAACGTTAAGGCGCTGTTGGGTATCGAGCGCAAGGCGGGGGTACACAACCGCATGATCGCGGTGTTGCGCGGCATTGCCGGGTTAAGCCACGGCAGGCGCGCGCGCCGCACATCGGTGGTGCTGCTTGCGGTTCTGGTCGCCTGCGCGGTCTTGGTACCGCAACTGCGGGTGGGCAATCCGGTGGAGGGCAGCAATCTTCTGCGTGAGGACTCGGACTACAACCGGGCCGTGCGCGCCATCAACGACCATTTTCCGGGGCTGATGACGCTTGAAGTGGTCTTCGAGGGCAGCAATGCGGGCGAGCGCACCGTGCGTAAGGCGGAAACGGTGCGCGCCATGAATGAGTTGCAGCGGCGCCTGGAAGCGGGGCCGGCACCGCCGACGGCCACCCTCTCCTTCGCCGATTATCTGCCGGAAGCCAATCGGCTCTTCTCGGGCGGCAACCCGAAGTGGGGGCCTCTGGATTACGACGATGTTTCGGTAAACGCGGCGGCCGGCGCCCTGCTGCTTGGCGCGAGCACCAAGGCATACAGCCATGTGGCCGATTTCGAGTTGAAAAACGGCACCGTGTCGCTTTGGTATCAGGACAACAAGCAGGAGACCGTGGATTCCGCGCTCGCCGCGGCGCACGCCGCCATTGCCGAACTCGGCGAAGAATTCGAGAACTTCCGCATCCGGCTTGGCACCGGGGCCATCGCCCTGCAACAGTCCGTCAACGATACCGTGGATATCTATCAGTGGATCATTCTCGCCGCCCTGAATCTGGTGATTCTGTTAACCTGCTCACTCTCGTATCGCTCAATCGCCGCGGGCGTGTTGTTGCTGATCCCCGTCAATCTTTCCAATTTCATGCTCGGCTCCGTGATGGTGCTCATGGGCATTGGGCTCGACGTAAACACCCTGCCCATCGCCGCCATCGGCATCGGCATCGGCATTGACTACGGCATCTATCTGCTCAGCCGCATCTGCGAGGAATATCGCGGTGCCCAAGATCACGGCCAGGCGATCAATGCCGCCGTCGGCACGACCGGCAAGGCCATCTTCTTTACCGCCACCATCGTGCTGATCGGTATCCTGCCCTGGTATTTCTTATCCGGGCTCAAATTTTTGGCCGACATGGGCCTGCTGCTGGTACTCATCATGCTCATTAATATGATCGTGGCGCTGGTTGTGGTGCCTTTGCTGGTCTACCTGGCGCGGCCCCGATTCATTGAACGGGAGCATCTGCTGCTGTCGGAGTCCTGGGATGCGGCGGCGCCGGCTACGGCTTAATGGCGGCTGCGTGTTAGAGTGCTTAACGCGCACGCGATCCGCTAGAAGCCTGCGCCCCAGGGCTTGTGTCAACTTCATCTGCGAATAAGAGGTCTAGAAGAGATGCACATTCGAAAATTCGATAAACACTATTCTCGTCGCCGATTTTTGGAGCAACTGCGCACCGGCGTGATTGCCACCGGCATTCTCGCCCCGCTGTGGCCCACCATTGCCCGCGGCCAAACTTTGGAGAAGGTTTACCCCGATGAGATTTCCACACTGGAGGGCTTGACCGGCGGCAAGGTCTCCACCGGCGATGTCATAAGCGCCGCCAACGTCGAACATGTTAAAGACCTGATGGATCCGGTTTCCTACCTGCAGGTAGCGCAGATGGGGCGGGAGATCGATACCCACGCCAGCACCATGGATCCAAGCTGGTTGATGCCACCGGACTATTTGGCCGCCTCGGTACGCAATAGCGGGCGGGCAACCTTCGATGAAACCGGCAACGTGCGCACCGACGACGGCAGCGCCTGGATTGGCGGCAACCCCTTCCCGGACGCCAAAACGGCCCAGCAAGCATTCGCCAATATCACCCTTTCCTGGGGCCGTTACGACCAAACCTTCTACGCCATACGCGAGGAGGATCTGAACCCGGACGGCACCACCGCCTACAAGTACGATTTCGTTTGGTGTGAGATGAACGCCACCGGCCGGGTTACGCTACCGGATAACCCATTCCGCGGTCGCGACAACCTGTTGCGCTATCAATCCGTGTTCTTCAACACGCCCCAGGATGTGAAAGGCACCGCCTTTTTGTCGATTTGGCCCTACGATCAGCGTGAGTTCCCGGCACTGCACGGCTACCTGCCGGCCTTTAAGCGGGTGCGGCGCTTCCCCACCAACCAGCGCTTTGAGCCGCTCTTGCCCGGGCCAACCTGGTATATCTCCGATGCCTGGGGAGCGGGCGACCCCTGGCTTACATGGGGTAATTTCAAGCTGATTCATCGCGGCCCCATGCTCGGCCCGGCCGGCGCCGGCAACTTCAACACCCATCATCCCAACTGGGAGCGGCCCAGGGTGGGCGGCCCCAAGGGGCGCAGCTTCTTCCGTGGCCATTGGGAAGTGATTCCAGACGCAATCGTGCTGGAAACCGAGCCGGTCAAGTATCCGCGCGCGCCCATCAGCAAGCGTCGGGTATACATTGATGCCCGCGCCATGGTGGCCTTCAACAGCGTCAGCTACGACCGGCGCGGCGAGGTGTTCAAGAACTTCGAGCACGGCAACGGCATGAGCATTAGCGCCGATGGCACCGAGGGCACGCTGCCGGAGTTCGGCAACAAGCCGTTTTGGACTTGGAACTACGTCATCGTCCACAACGTCCAAACCAACCGCATCTCCCTCCCGGAAAAAGTGCGTTCCTCGGGTGGCTACGACACCCATTACAACGACGGGGACGACTACAACCGCTATTTGACCGTTTCCGCGATGCGGCGTCTCGGAGCTTAGGAGCGGGCCTGTGTGGACTACCCCGAAGCGGGCAGGGCACGGACGGGCGCCCCGGCTGGGGGCGCTCTGCCTCTGCGCCGCCGCCGCGGTTGCCGAGACATCGGCAACCGCGGCTCAGCCGCCGGCGGGTGGCGGCGACCGCGCATCAGCCACCGCCACGGCATTGCAGGTCGTGCGTCAGGGCCTGCCGCGCGATGCGCTCTACGACCTCGCCTTCGCCGGCGAGGCCGGCTGGGCGGTCGGCGACCACGGTACCGTGCTGCAAACCGACGATGCGGGTCGTTCCTGGCGGGCGCTCGCCACAACGGGTCATACCGCCCTGTTCGGTGTGGCGATCAACGACGAGCGCGTCATCGCGGTTGGCCAGGGCGGCGATGCCTACTTGGCGCGGCGCGGGGCGGCTTTCGAACGGGTGGCAACGAACACGCGGGAACGGCTATTCGACGTGGCCTTTGCCGATGCGGGGCTGGTTGTCGCGGTTGGCGGTTTCGGTGCCCTGGTGCGCTCCACGGACGGCGGCGAAATGTTCACCCCGGTGGCGGTAGACTGGGCAACGATCACGGAAGAAGGTTTGGAACCACACCTTTACGCCGTCGCCCAAGCAGCGGACGGTGCCCTGCTGGCCTGCGGTGAATTCGGGTTGGTTTTACGCAGCGAAGACGCGGGCCTGCATTGGCAACCGGTGCATCGGGCCGAGGCTTCCCTGTTCGCCATGCATTTACGCCAGGATGGCCGGGGCTATGCCGTGGGCCAAGAGGGTTATATCGTACAGAGCACTGATTATGGCCGCACTTGGACAGCCGCCGATGCGGGTACCGAGGCCAATCTGCTTGATGTCTGGTCTTCTTCGAGCGGTGAGGTGGTGGCGGTCGGCATTCGAGCGCTGCTGCGCTCCAGCGACGACGGTTTGACCTGGCGTGTCGAACAGAATCGACACATTGACCGCAGTTGGTATCAGGCCCTGGCGTCCGTGGTGGATACCGCGACCCGGGGCAGCCAAAACCTGCACGAGGAAATGGTCTACGCGGTCGGGCAAACCGGCCGCATCGTGCGGTTGAACTAGTGGCGGTACGCGGCCGCGGACTAGTCCGCGTCGAGATATTGAAGATTTTGGAGAGACTTAGGAGGTAATAAACAATGACTATTGGCATCCGAACTGAACGGGCGACGGCACGGCCGATGCGGCCGGGTGGCGTCGCCATGGTGCTCACTCTGGCCGCGGCCACCTTGGCCGCCCCTGTCGCCTTGGCCGATCTGGATTTGAACATCACCGGTTTCCTCCGCCAGGAGGCGGCCTACGGGCTGGGCAACGCCAACCCGTATAACCAATACGGCAATCTCTTCAACGGCCGGGAGGTGGTTAACAGCCTAGGAGGCAGGATCACTCGCCAGAGCGAGAGCAGTGAACCGGATTGGAACCTTTTCGCCAGCCGCGGGGAACTCGACATCAAGGCTCGCTTCAACGACAACTGGGAGGGGTATCTGAAGCTGCGCGCTTTCGGCGAGTGGAGCCTCGACAAGGAATTCTCGCAACTCGACTACTTCCATTCCGGCTTTGACCAGGGGCGTGGCTCGGTATTCGAGGCGAACGACGAGGAATGGATGCTCGATGTGCCCGCCTTCTATTTGGATTACAACAATGGGCCGCTCTGGTTGCGCATCGGCAATCAGCAGATCGCTTGGGGCGAGGCCATCTTTTTTCGCGTGTTCGACGTGCCGAACGGCTTGGATCTGCGTCGGCACAGCTTCCTGGACGTGGCCGCGGAGGAATATTCCGATAAGCGCGTTCCCTCACTCGGGATTCGCGGCAGCTACCGTTTCGAGAACGATTGGGAAGTTGAGGCCTTCGCCCAGCATTTTCGTCCGACGGTGCTGATGCCGCTTGGCTCGCCCTACAACGTCATCGCCTCCCAGTTCGTGGTGCAGGAAAAACAAGGCTGGGAAGCCAAGGACGACAAGGTCAACTTCGGTGTGCGCGTCACCGGGCGCGCGGGCGACTTCGACCTAAGCTTCATGGCGGTACACCGCCACAACCCCGACGGCGTGTTTCGTTGGACCGAGACGGGCATCAATCCTTTCGCCGGCTTACCGGGGCTTGACGCCGTTGGTCAACTCTTGGCGCAGACAGCGTTCACACCCGATCCCAACGGCGTTTGGACGTCGGATGAATGGTTCCACTACGCCGGCCTCGCCCGCCTTGACGGCATTAACGGCTTGACCGCCTCGGCTACCGAATTCCCCGCGGCGGCAACACTTGGCGCCTTCCCCATCAATGCCGCCGCATGCAGTGCCCTCCCGGTCGATCTCTCCAACAATCTGCGTGCCTGCGCCGCCTTGGAACTCGATGTTTTTTTCGACCCGGTGAACGGCGTGCCATTCGGGGGCGGTCTCGGACCCCTGGTTGGCCACATCGCTCGTGAGTATTTCGACGAGCAGCTGTTCGGCATCGGCATGAACTATGTATTCAACGGCGCGCCCAATTCGCTGTTCGATCAGCTGGTGATGCGCTTCGAGGCAACCTACGCCCTCGACCGCCACTTCACCAACACCAGCCTGTCGCGCAACTACATCAAGAAGGACGAGCTGGTAACCAACCTCTCGTTCGAGAAGTACCACCGCTTCACCTCGAATTTTCCGGCCACCTACTTCGTGCTGCAATGGATGCACAAGACGGAGAGTGATCTGGTGGGTCGGCACGTCTCCGGCTTCAACAACGACGGCGTGCCGCGCGGTGCCTCCGGTTTCAACGCCCTCGCCTTTGCCCTGCAACAGCCGTTTCCCGGCCTGATTTGGCGCGCCGACCTGGCGGTGCTATACGATGTACAGGGGGGGGTGTTGGTGCAGCCCGGTGTGCGCTGGCGTCCCAGAGACAAATTCCAGGTGGATTTGTATGCGAACGTCATCACCAGCAACGGCGGCAACAACGACCTGATGCAAACCTTCGAGCATCAGGACGAGATCTTCACCCGGCTAACCTACTACTTCTAAGGGGGCTAACGTCTGTGCACGACAGAGGCCCCTAAGAGCCCGGGCCCTATATCCCACTCGCCGCCAAGTGGTACGCCGCATTGCGTTTAACCCATGGCTAAACCCCAAACCGCCTATGTTTGCTCCGATTGCGGCGCCGAGCACAGCCAATGGCAGGGGCGATGCAGCGTTTGCGGCGAGTGGAACGTCTTAGCGAAGATCACCGTGGCGGCGGGCTCGGCGCCCCCTCCGGTTGGCTATAGCGGAACCCAAGCAGAGATCCTGAATCTCGGTGATGTCCGCGCCGCGGCCATTGAGCGTTTGGACACCGGATTCGGGGAATTCAACCGCGTGCTCGGCGGTGGGCTGGTGCCCGGTTCCGTCGTTCTCATTGGCGGCGACCCCGGGGCCGGCAAGAGCACTTTGCTGTTGCAGGTTTGCGCGAAGGTCGCGGCACGGCGCGGGGTACTTTATGTGACCGGCGAGGAATCCCTACAGCAACTGGCGTTGCGCGCAACCCGGCTGGACTTGGCGAGCGGGCAACTTCAGGTTGCCGCGGAAACACGCGCGGAAGTTATCGCCGGGCTCGTTGCCGATCACAAGCCCGCCCTGCTGGTGCTGGATTCCGTGCAGGTTTTGCAGTTGCAGAGTATCGAAGGCACCCCCGGCAGCGTTGGCCAAGTGCGCGAAGCCGCCGCATACTTCACGCGGCTCGCCAAACAAACCGGCACCGCGGTGGTGCTGGTGGGGCATGTCACCAAAGAGGGCGGCTTGGCCGGCCCCAAGGTGCTGGAACACATGATCGATTGCTTTTTGATGCTCGACAGCGCTGGCGGTAGCCGTTTTCGCACATTGCGGGGCTTGAAAAATCGCTTCGGCGCCGTCAATGAACTGGGCGTGTTCGCCATGACGGAACAGGGCATGAAACCCGTAGCGAACCCCTCGGCCATATTTCTGCAACGCGGCGTCCTGGATACGCCGGGCAGTGTCGCCACCGTCACCTGGGAAGGTACCCGGCCCCTGCTGGTCGAATTGCAGGCGTTGGTGGATCAGGTTCAGGGTGGCTATGCCCGCCGCGTCGCCGTGGGTTTGGATCAGCAGCGCCTGGCCATGCATCTGGCGGTGTTGCACCGGCATTGTGGCATCCAGCTTGCGGATCAGGATGTCTTCGCCAATGTGGTCGGCGGTGTGCGTATCTCCGAGACCGGCGGGGACTTGGCGTTATTGCTGGCCACGCTATCCTCCTTTCGCGACCGGCCACTGCCGAGGGATTTGATCGTGTTCGGAGAACTTGGTCTCACCGGCGAGGTGCGCGCCGTGGCCAATGGTCAGGAGCGATTGCGGGAAGCAAGCAAACACGGCTTTGCCCGCGCCATCGTTCCCTATGCGAATCGCCCCAAGCGGGCCATTGCCGGCATCAGAGTACAGGGTGTCAAAAATCTCAGCGAGGCCCTTGATGCGGCCGCGAGCTTCGCGTCCCCCAGCCAAGCAACAGCCGGGTAGAGAACCATGCATTGTCCCTATTGCAGCGCCGTTGATACCAAAGTGATCGACTCGCGACTGATCGCCAACGGCGATTCGGTGCGCCGACGGCGTGAATGCCTATCCTGTGGCGAGCGCTTCACCACCTTTGAAATGGCGGAACTGTCGATGCCCAAGGTTGTCAAAAGCAACGGTTCGAGAGAGCCGTTCGACGAGCAGAAGCTGCGCCGGGGTTTACTGCGGGCGCTTGAGAAGCGGCCGGTGGCCGACGAGGTAATCGATGGTGTGCTGAATCGCGTCATGCATGTGTTGCGTTCCACCGGCGAGCGCGAGTTACCTTCCCGCCGCGTCGGCGAGGAGGTGATGAACGAACTCCGTGAACTCGACAAGGTGGCCTATGTGCGCTTTGCCTCGGTTTACCGGTCGTTCCAGGACATCAGCGAGTTTCAAGCGGAAATCGACCGCCTCGAAACCGGCCGCCAATGATTACAGAGACGGATCTCGGCTATTTGCGAGAAACCGTTGCGCTGGCCGAGCGCGGGCTCTTCACCACGGCGCCGAATCCAAGGGTGGGCTCTGTGCTCGTGCGCGCCGGCCGGGTGCTCGGCCGCGGTTGGCACCAGTGGTGCGGGGAGGCCCATGCCGAAATCAACGCCATTGCCGATGCGGGAGGCGAGGTGACGGGTGCAACGGCCTATGTCAGCTTGGAACCCTGCACTGTGGACGGCCACACAGCGCCTTGCGCCGATGCTTTGATAGCAGCGGGTGTGCGACGGGTTGTCGTTGGCACCCTGGATCCCAACCCGGCGGTGTATGGGCGCGGATTGCAACGCTTGCGTGAGGCCGGCATCGAAGCCGAGAACGCAGACCTCGCCTCGGCCCGGGCTCTCAACCCCGGGTTTGCCATGCGCAATGGAGCCAACCGACCGCTGATTCGCATCAAAATAGGTGCCTCGCTCGATGGCCGCACGGCCATGGCGTCCGGTGAAAGTCAATGGATTACCGGCGCGGCCGCACGCCGCGATGTTCAGTATTGGCGGGCGCGTAGCTGCGCCCTGCTCACCGGCATTGGCACTGTGCTCGCCGATAACCCGAGGCTCAACGTGCGCGATGCGCGCTATGCCATCGGCGGCCGTTTGCGCGCTCCCAGGCGCGTGATCCTGGACAGCCGCCTGCGCACACCGCAAGACGCCCGCCTGTTTGCCGAGGACGGGCCGGTGCTGATCGCTCACGCCCGCTCGGCGTCTGGGGGTACATCCCCGCCAATCGCTGACCCGCCAAATCTTGACTATGTGGTCTGCGGAGAGCAACGGGTTGACCTTGCGGACCTGATGCACAGGCTCGCCGCCTTGTCTTGCAATGAAGTTTTGGTCGAAGCCGGCCCGACTTTGGCCGGTGCCCTCATACGGGAGGGGCTCTGGGATGAGCTGATAATCTACTTGGCACCCCGGCTGCTTGGCAGCAAGGCCCGCCCGCTGGCCGATTTGAATTTTGAGCGCTTGGGCGATGCGGTATCCGGACGCATTGAGGATTGCGTGCGGGTCGGGGACGATCTTCGGTTGCGCCTGGTGAATGCGGCGCCCAAGGCCCCCTGAGTGCCATGTCCGCAAAGGTCCGCCCATACGCCCGCCGCAAGGCCCGCCGCGCACTCGTGCAGGCAGTCTATCAGTGGCAGATGAACAAGACGGGCACGGCCGCCCTGGGCGCTGAATTCCACGAGGACGGGGCACTTGAGAAGGCCGATCACGGCTTTTTCGACGACATGTTGAGCCTGGTCACCCGTCGCACCGATGCCTTGGATACCGCGTTCCGCGAATTACTTGACCGGGATATTCAAGCACTCAATCAGGTTGAATTGGCCATCATGCGCCTGGGTGCCTGCGAATTGCTCAACCGCCCCGATATCCCTTACCCGGTCGTCATCAACGAATATGTGGAACTCGCGAAGATTTTCGGAGCGGAACAGAGCCACAAATACATCAACGGGGTGCTCGACAAGCTGGCTGTGAGGGTGCGGGCGGCGGAGCGACGCTCCAATGGATGAATTTGCGTTAATTGACGATATTGTCGCGGTGCTCGGTGACAGCGATGTGCCCTGGTTGCGCGCCGGGCCCGGCGACGACGCGGCGGTGCTCAAGGTACCGGACGGTTTCGAGTTGGCCAGTTCCATCGACAGCTTCCTGGCCGATATCCACTTTCCCGGCACCGCGGCAGCGGAATTGATCGCCTATCGCAGCCTGATGGGGAGCCTATCGGATCTGGCCGCCATGGCCGCCGAGCCCGCCTGGGCGTTGATCGCACTGAGTTTGCCGAGGCCGCAGCGGCATCGCGTCACCGCCTTGGCGCGGGGCCTTGCGGAGGCGGCGAGCGCCGCGGGCGTTGCCATTGTAGGCGGCAATTTGGCCGCGGGTGCGCTGGCCATTACGGTCAGCGCACAAGGCTGGGCGCCGGCCGGTTCCCTGCTGCTGCGTAGCGGTGCCAAGCCCGGCGATGCCATCTGTGTCAGCGGCCCGCTCGGCGGCGCGGCGCGGGCCTTGCAATGCGTGGATTTGGCGGCGTCGGTACCGGGCGAGCTGTCGCCGCTGGAGTGTTGCTATTGGCGGCCTCGGCCGCCGTTCGCGCTAGCGCCGCGATTGCGCGGGCGGGCATCGAGTTGCATCGATGTATCGGACGGGCTGATTCAGGATATCGGCCACCTGTGCCGAGCATCCGGATGCGGGGCCAGCCTGGATTCCGCCGCCATACCCCTGGCACCCGGTGCCGAGTATCAAAATGCCCTGGGCGCGAGCGACGACTACGCGCTTTGCTTTACAACGGGCGATGCCCAATTAATCGCGGAATTTGCCGTGATCGGCACCATAACCGCATCCCCGGAATTGCTGATTGACGGCCAGCCCGCCAGCGGCACTGGCTATCGTCACTTTTAGCCCGCCCCGCGCTCCCTATCGATCAGGAAGTCGGCGATGCGCAACATGCCCTTATAACCGCGCGCGCCGTCGGTGCCGATTCGATACTTGCCGTTGACAATCAGGGTTGGAACGCCCGTCACCCGGTACATTCTGCCCCGGGCATCCGCCTGTCGCAGGCTGGTGGCAACGCCGAAGGATGCCATGACGTCTTTGAGGTCTTCCGCCGCAACCTGGGCCTCTTTCCAAAACAACGCCTCCGCTACCGCGGATTGGCGGATGTCGAGGCCCCGCTTGTGGATGGCCTCGAACAGCGGCATGTGCATCTGTTCGCCAACACCAAGGGATTGGGCCGCGTAATACATGCGCGCCAGCAATGCCCAGGTTTCGTTGAAGATGGCCGGTACGCGGCGGAACACCACATCATCCGGCAATGTGTCACGCCATGCTTCCAGGATAGGCTCGAAGGTGTAGCAGTGAATGCAGGCGTAGCTGAACACCTCGGTAATTTCGATGCGGTCGGGGTCCTCCCGCTCCACGATGACCGGCAAGCGATGGTAGTGAACGCCTTCTTCGAATGCCGGCGCGGCTTCCGCCGCCACGAGGCTTGGCTTGGCGGCGGACGATGCTTCCCGCACATCACTTGGTTGGCCCCAGGCAAATGCATGCAAAGCCGCCAAAGCCAGAACGGAAAATAACTTGATTGCGGCGCGCATGGCCATGTTTAGACCCCCGGCGAGCCGTTTCAATGCAGCCCTTGGAGATAGTCGGCCAAAATCGCGATTTCCCCGTCGGTTAGGCTGCCGGCCACGTCACGCATCATGCCGCCGTAAGTCTCGTCGGTGGTGCGCTCGCCCTCGCGATAGGCCTTGAGTTGGGCGATGAGATAAGCGGTCGGCTGGCCACCCAAGGCGGGAAATCCGGCAAGGGCGTTGCCGCTGCCGGTGGGGGAATGGCAAGCGGTGCAGGCCGCCACGCGCTTGCGCATGATGCCGCCGCGATAAATGGCCTGCGCCCTTGCGATGGACTCGTCGTCACCCATCGCCTGCCCCACTTTAGCGGGTAAGGAGGCGTAATACGCGGCCATATTGCGCAAATCCTCATCCGTCTTGCCGGTCAATTGGCCAGCCATAAGCAGTATGGTGCGCTCGTTTGACTGGATGAGTTTGAGTTGCTCGAACAGGTATCTTTCGTTCTGCCCCGCCAAATTGGGGTAGGTGGGGTCTAGGCCGGTGGCGCCGTCCAAGCCGTGGCAGGCCGAGCAAGCCAGCGACTGGGCCCTGCCCGCCTCCGGGTCGCCCGCTGCCTGTGCGGTGCCGACCAACAACAGGCAACAGATGCCCACCCAACTCCGAAACTGCATAATGTGCTGAACTCCGATACCAGATTGGGGCGACCGGAGGACATTCCGCCGCATCCCGAAAGGGCGCGGATTATAACCCAATGCAACCGAGGAAGCGCTTGTCCGAACCAACCAATACAACCTGAACGTCAAGGAGTCGCCAAGACTTGGCACCGAGTTTCTCGGCGGCGCGCCCGACCTGGCCCGCTGTCCGCCCGGTACCGAAGCGGAAGTCGCTTTGGCGGGGCGCTCGAACGCGGGCAAGTCCAGCGTGTTGAACCGCCTTACCGGCAACCGGCGTACCGCGAAAGTAGGCAAGACCCCCGGACGCACCCGGCTAATCAATTTTTTCCAGGTTGCCGGCGGCGGGCGACTGGTTGATTTGCCCGGCTACGGCTACGCCGCCGCCGGCCGACAAGCCCAGGCTCGCTGGCAGCAATCCGTGAACGAATTTCTCTCCTTCCGGGAACAACTGGCCGGCGTGATTCTGGTCACCGACATCCGCCACCCCGGTACCGCCTTCGACCAGGACCTCATCGATTGGGCGGCCGCCTCGGCAATGCCATTGCACATCCTCTTGAACAAGGCGGACAAACTCGGGTCCGGTGCTTGCCGCCAAGCGCTCGCCCGTTACCGGCAGACACTCGAAAAACATCGTCAAGCACAGGGCGGCCAAACGACCGCGCAGCTGTTCTCCGCTGCAAACGGCCTTGGTACCGAGGAGTTGCTGGCCTTGCTGACAAGTTGGCTGAGTGGCGCCAACCCACCGTGACGGGCCAAGAAACCCGCGCCCGCGGAAATCGCGAAAGCAAACGTTCGTTATCGCCGTTCGTCGGCCGGTCGATTGAGGTGAATATCGAGCCCCACGCAACGCAATCGAGTGGGCGACGGGGTGAATGAGAGCGGCTTTGCAGCCGCGAATTCCCGGGGTGCCAAAGCATGGAAAAAAACACCGGACCCTCGCGAAAGAGCGGGCCTGTGGGGCTTCCCTTGCCGCGCCGTTCAGCTTGCTACCCTCTCGCATAAACAGGAAGCCAGTGCCCAGCGCGGCAAGGGAAGCCCCACAGGCCCGCTCGCTGCCGAGCGTTACAGCGTCTCGAACGTTGGTGGGATAGGCGGGCTCCCAGGAGCCTCTGCCTCCATTTCCAGGGTGCGGATGTCGTTCAGCAGGGTATCCGCATGCAGAAACGAGACGCTGTAGATGTTGCGGATGCGCTTGGCGCGGTCGATCAGGTAAACACGCAGGTTGTGGGAGATGGTGCCGAGATAGTTGCCGTCATCATCATAGTCCTTGATGACCCATTGGCCGAATTGATCGAGGATGGGCGCCAACTCGTCTTCGGAGCGGCAGGTCAGGAAACGCCAATCGAAAGCCGGTTTCCGGAGATGGCTGCCGTAGTTGGCAAGCACGTCCGGCCTGTCCTGGCCGGGGTCGAAACTGAAGCTGAGCAGGCGCACCCGCGCGGCCAAGTCCGCCGTTGCCAATAAACGGTTCTGCACCCCGCGCAAGACATGGCCGGCCAGCGGGCAACCATTAACATCGTTGCAGCTCGTGTAGATGAAACTGAGCAACACAATTTTGTCGCCGAGCAAATCATGCAGGCGCGCCTGCTGGCCATCACTGGTGAGTATCGGGCCATCGCCCGCCACCCCCAGCGGCGGCAGCTTGTAGGTGCCGGGCGGCGGCGGTTCGAACTCAAGAGCCGCATAACCGGGTGCCAATACGATGGGCGGCGGATGCCTATGTTCAGCGTTCTGCGCATGCGCGGTTGCGCCCAGGCCAAGCGCCAGACAGCCGGCAAAGGTGATTGCTGCCCTAGGAGCCTGCGCCATGCGAATTCGCGGCCGCAAAGCCGCTCTCATCCGCCCCATCGACCGGCCGACGACAGCGGCCTTTCGCTTTCGCGACTTCCTAAGACGCAGGATCCTAGCCCGCATAGCTCAACGCGCGCTGACCGCCACCGGCCGCTTTTTGCCGTACAGCGCATAGGCACCAAAACGCATCTGGTGGGGGGCGCCGAGTTTTTCCCGCACAAAATCAATGGTGAAGCGGTGGGTGAGTTTTTCGCCATCCCAGCCGTAAAGCTTGAAGTACTGCAAATCGTCTTCGCCCTCGGTTTTATCCCAGTTGGCGAGCAAAGAGGAGCTGAAGTAGATGCGTTCGCCGTCCCAACTCTGCGACGCCATATTGACCTGCTCGCCAATCTTTTCCTCAAGCACCTGTTTGGGTTCATGCGGGTTGGCGATGTCGAACAGCCGGGTCTTGCCGTCGTTCCAGGTATTGACCCAAAGCAGGGAGTCGTCCGCGGCAATGGAAATGTCCACCGGCAGGGGAATCTTTGCCGCATCGCCAATGTCGGCCACCGCCTTGGCCTGCCAATCGCCCGCCGCGTCTTCGTAGATCAACCAGAGCTTCGAGGTCAGCGCCGTTGATGTGAAGCAGTAGTTGCTGCGCGAACCCCAGGCGCAGCGAATCTCCAGCGGCGCACCGGGCACATCGAGGATTTTCTTCGGCTGGCGGGCGTGCAGATCCCAAACGATCACGGTGTTGCCGAAACGCTTCATCGCCTCGGCATCGCCCAGCATCCGGCCCAAGTTCATCATGTAGTTGTTCCAGCCGGTGAACGATGAGGTGACGAGCACGTTGCGGCGCGGCAAGGCGCGCACATCGTAGCCGTAGCCGTCGGCGAATTGGCCGGATTTGACCGCACCTCCCAGGCTGTCGTCGGTCGGCATCCAGTGGGTGGTGATGTAGTCGCCGACATTGGTATATTCGACCAACCCGGTGCGGCCACCGTGGTCGCGATTGTTCGACAAACCCGTAATCATCATGCGCCCGGGCAGCGCATAACTTGTGTGCGGCCCGACCACGCCGCCGCTTCTCGCCACGAAATCGTCAATGGTTTTTGTCAGGCGGGGTGCCGCCGGGTCGGTGTGAATGTCGAAGATGAAAATTTTGCTGGTGTCCAGGCCGCTCGCCCAGAGATGGCGGCGGTCGTCGGTTAGCCCGGAGTGGTGCGCCTCGTTGCGGCCACCGACCGATACGCTATCGACCACCTGTCCGTAACTCGGGGAGGCGGGGTTGACGTCAACGGTGACCATTTTGTCTTGTTCGTCGCCGACCCCGGCCATGCCGAGTGTCCAGACATAGACGAAGTCCTCTTGGCCAACAATTTTCGCCATGTAGGGCGACATGCAGGTTTCGTCGGCCTGGGCGGGTGCCGCCCATAGCAGGGCGGTTAGCGGGATGAGTGTTCGCAGCCAACCGTTGCCACTTCGACCGGAATGCCCGACCGGTAACCGATTAGATACTGAGCTGCCAAATGGGATTTTCACGGCTCCTCCGCTGTATTGGGTGTTGGCTTCTATGCTATACCAAACGAATCCCGAGATATGCAGGCTACCCTGGGAGCCTCTGCCCGGCCCGCTATCCCGGTAGCTTCGCTTGTGGTATGCCGAGACTGTGCCCGCGGGGCTTCCCTTGCGGCGCTGGGCACACATTTCCCAGTGGTCCGAGAGGGGATGGGACGAGCTTAACGGCGCCGCAAGGGAAGCCCCGCAGGCACAGTCGCCACCGACCACCGGCTGCCAACTGCCAACACCCTGGGTCCGCCTCCGGGATCGCGAGGGACACACTGTCGCTACCGGCTGCCAACGCCACTATGGAATCCTTCGACTTTTGTACGAAATCCGCAAGAGAACGAGCGTGCTGCCTCTGATGCCCTTTTGGCTTTTGCTGTCGATAGCGCCGCCTCTGGCCAGCGCCTCCGACTTTGATCGCATTGGCCGGGGCGACCCCCGAGACGGGTACGAAAGCACCGCATTCACCACCGCATCGCAGCGCATTGACGCGGTGATCGGGGCACCGGCCCAATTGGCGATGCTGGTCGCGGCACCGCCACTCGGATTGCCACCGCTTGTCGCCGACAATGCCATCAGCGCCGCCGGTATAGCCTTGGGCCGGCGCCTCTTCTTCGACCGTCGGTTGTCTTTCAACGGCACCCTGTCTTGCGCCATGTGCCATGTTCCGGAACAGGGCTTCACCCAAAACGAGTTGGCTACGCCGGTGGGCATCGAGGGCCGCTCGGTTAAACGCAACGCACCGACGCTCTACAACGTTGCCTACCGCAAGACCCTCTTCTTCGACGGCCGCGAGGAAAACTTGGAACAACAAATCTGGTCGCCACTGCTCGCCGACAACGAAATGGGCAACCCTTCGGTGGGAACGGTTTTGCGACGATTGCGGGAAATCGGCGAATACGACGCCCCTTTTCAGGCGTTGTATGGTGCGGGCATTAGCATGGCAACGCTTGGCCGGGCGCTGGCCGAATATCAGCGGGCGCTGCTTGCCGCCAATGCTCCATTCGACCGCTGGTACTTCGGCGGGCACGGCGATGCGCTGACCGATGCCGCTAAACGAGGTTTCGCGCTCTTTGTGGACCAGGGTTGCGCCGGCTGCCACCGCATTGAGGATAACCACGCCCACTTCACCGACGATGCCTTCCACAATACCGGGCTGGGATTCCGTAGCGCCATGCAACCAAACCGTCGCCTGCAATTGGCACCGGGGGTATTCGTTGAACGAACCGACGCGGCGATCGTGCCGCAATTCCCTGATCTCGGGCGCTACGAAGCGACGGGCCTAGCCCCGGATCGCTGGAAATTCCGAACGCCCAGCTTGAGAAACGTCGCCGTCACGGCCCCCTACATGCACGACGGCTCGTTGGCGACATTGGCGGATGTCATCGAGTTCTACGCGGCGGGCGGCGTCCCCAACCCCGGCCTTGATCCGCTAATCCGGCCACTCGGCCTAAACAAACAACAAAAAAACGACCTGCTCCAATTCCTTATATCCCTAACCGCCGATAATGTTGACGACCTGGCCGCCGACGCTCGTCTTGCGCCAATCGGTGGCTAGGCGCCTCTGCCTTCGGAATTCGCGAAAGCGAAAACCCGGTATCGCCGCTTCGTCGGCTGGTCGATTGAGGCGAATAGGATGCTATTAAAGCGGGTTCAATGCGCCTCATCCCAATTGGCGCCCAGGCCGCAATCCACCAGCAGCGGCACCGCCAGTTCGGCGGCGGCGGTCATGCGTTCGCGGACGCCCGCCACCAGGGGTTCAACCTGGCTTGCATCCACTTCAAAAACCAGCTCGTCGTGTACCTGCATGATCATCAGGGCGTTGAGCCCGCTGTCGGCGAGCCATTGGTCCACGCTAATCATGGCCCGCTTGATGATATCCGCCGCTGTGCCCTGCATGGGGGCGTTGATGGCGGTGCGCTCGGCGGCTTGGCGCTGGGTGAAGCTGCCGGCATTGATCGATTTCAGGTAGAGCCGGCGGCCAAACAGCGTTTCGACATAGCCTTGGTGGCGGGCCAGCTCGCGGGTTTGCTCCATGTAGTTCCGTACGCCGGGATAGCGGGCGAAATAGCGGTCGATATAGTCGCGCGCCACCGGCTGCGAAACGTTGAGTTGCCGGGATAGCCCGAAAGCGGACATGCCGTAAATCAGGCCGAAATTAATCGCCTTGGCGCTGCGGCGCTGATCCTCGGTTACGCTGTCCAAGCGCTCTGCGAACACCTCCGCGGCGGTGGCGCGGTGGATATCGAGGTTGTGCTCGAAGGCATGGCACAGGCCCGCATCGCCCGATAGGTGCGCCATGATGCGCAGTTCGATCTGGCTGTAATCCGCCGCCACCAGACAGCGGCCCGGCGGGGCCACAAACGCCTGCCGCACACGCCGACCCTCGGCGGTGCGGATGGGAATGTTTTGCAGATTGGGATCCGCGGAGGAAAGCCTGCCGGTCGCCGTCACCGCCTGATGGTAGGAGGTGTGAACCCGTCCGCTGTGCGGGTCGATTTGCAGCGGCAGCTTGTCGGTGTAAGTGGATTTGAGCTTGTTGAGGCCCCGATATCGCATGATGGTGGCGGGCAGTGCGTGGTTTCGCGCCAGATCCTGCAAAACCGCTTCCGCCGTCGAGGGCTGGCCCTTGGGCGTTTTCTTCAGCACCGGCAGGTCGAGGCGACCATAGAGAATCTCTTGCAGTTGCTTGGGGCTGTCCAGGTTGAATTGGCCGCCGCCCTGCCGCCAGGCGTCGGCCTGCAATTCCTGCATGCGCTCCGCCAGTTCGCGGCTGTGCTCGCCGAGCAGGCCCGCATCAAGCAAGATGCCGTTGCGCTCCATCCGTGAAAGCACCTTGACCAGGGGCAACTCGATTTCCTGGAAAACCCGCTCCAGCGTCGGCACCGCGCTAAGTTTGGGACGAAGCATCTCATGCAGGCGTAGGGTAATGTCCGCATCTTCCGCCGCGTAGTCCGATGCCGCCTCCAGGGGAACCTGATCGAAACTCAGTTGCTTGGCGCCCTTGCCGGCGACGCCTTCATAACGGGTGGTTTCGATACCCAGATATTTGCCCGCCAAATCATCCATGTTGTGTCGGCTGCCAACGCTGTCGAGCACATAGGATTCGAGCATGGTGTCGTAGACGATACCGGCAAGCTCGACGCCCAGCCGGGCCAGTACGCTCATGTCGTATTTCAGGTTTTGGCCCACCTTGGGTTTTGCGGGGTCTGTCAGCAGGGGGCGCAGCGCTTCGAGCACCGTTGTCAGCGACAACTGGGCCGGCGCTCCGGCATAGCTGTGGCCAACCGGCACATAGGCGGCCTCGCCCGTTTGCACCGAGAACGAGAAACCGACCGGCTCGGCCTGCATATAGTCGATGCTGGTGGTTTCCGTATCGAAGGCGAAGATGTCGGCCTGTTCGAGCCGCCGCACCCACTCGGCGAGCCGCTCCGGCGTGGTGACGCACTCGTAGTGCCGCCCGATCGTTTCCTTGGGCTGCGCTGCGGCACCATCCAACTCCGCCGTCCAAGCCTTGAACTCGAAACGTTGAAACAGTGCCAGCAGCGCTTCGTTGTCCGGCTGCGGGGGCGCGAGGTCGGCAATACCCAAAGCCAAGGGAAGATCGCACTTGATCGTGGTGAGTTGGCGCGCCAGCGGCAACTGTTCCAAGCTGGCGCGCAGGTTTTCGCCCACCTTGCCTTTGATCTCGTCCGCATGGGCGATCAACGCATCCAGCGAACCGTAGGCGTTCAACCATTTGGCCGCGGTCTTGGGGCCTACCTTGGGCACACCCGGTATGTTGTCGGAGGTATCGCCCATCAGCGCCAGATAATCGATGATGAGTTCCGGCGGCACACCGTATTTTTCGATCACACCCGCCCGGTCGGTTGCTTTGCCCGCCATGGTGTCGAGCAGGGTAACGTGCGGGCCGACCAGCTGCGCCATGTCCTTGTCGCTGGTGGCGATGATGGCTGGGCGACCCGCCGCGGCGGCTTGGCGGGCCAGGGTGCCAATCACGTCATCCGCCTCGGCGCCGCGCTCAACGAGGAGCGGCATGCCCATGGCGCGAATCACCTCGTGCAGCGGTTCGATCTGTACGCGCAACTCGTCGGGCGTGGGTGGGCGGTTGGCCTTGTATTCGGGGTATAAGTCATCCCGAAAGGTTTTACCCTTGGGGTCGAACACCACGGCGATGGGGCTACCGGGGTGATGCGCCGCCAATTTACGCAGCATGGCGACCGTGCCGCGCACCGCCCCGGTGGGATGGCCGTCCGCGGTCGACAGCGGCGGCAACGCATGAAAAGCGCGGAACAGGTAGTTGGAGCCATCCACAAGGATAACGGGTTTGTCGAAAGCGCTGGCCTCTGCCACCATTCCCCCTGCGGCTTTTTGCGAAATCCAGTTAAAGTATCCGCCTTATAATTGAGGCATTCGACAGAATACAAGCAACTCGACCAAGATGTTCTGTAATCTTGCGCCACCCAACCCGCGCGCCAACGCCGACACCGCTGTTAGTGGACGGGCGCTCATGCGCTTTTTTTTGCTGATGCCGTCGTTGCTCCTGCCGGTTTGGGGGATTGGCGCAGCCGCCGCAACCATGCCCAACCCCGAGGCGCTGAGGGGCCCGGATGTGGTTATCCTTGCCGGCGAGGAACGCATCATCTACGAGTATCGGCAAAACGGGCATCTGCGCATGGTGAAAATCGTGCCCAATTGGGGCAAGCCCTACTATTTGATCCCCCAAGACCCGACCGGCGGGTTCGGCGATCTGGAAAGGGCGGATGCGTTGCTGCCGAACTGGGTGATCCTGGAGTTCTAGGCGGTGTCCCCCAGCGAGCCGCTCGCCGCAGCCGATTTGGCGCAGCTTTTAGACCGCTATGATGTTGGCGCACCCTTGGCTTGGCGCACCGTTCCCCAGGGCATCGAGAACAGCAACTATTTCGTGACCACCAGCAGCGCCGACGGCGACCGTAGCGACTGGGTGCTCACCATTCTGGAACAGCCGTCCAATGCCAACACCGCCTATGTTCCCCTGCTCGACCTGTGCCATGCCGCCGGCCTGCCCGTGGCACCGGTGGTGAGAAACGCATGCGGCGTCGCCCGGGAAAGGCTGGGCGGCAAAACGGCGCTGCTTGCGCCCCGGCTAGCCGGGCAACATGTTGAGCAGCCCGGGCTCGCCCAAGTGAAACAGCTGGGCGCCTGCATCGCCGACTTTCACCGGGCCACGGTCGATCCGGGTTTCCGGGTGCCGCCCTATCCCCGCGACCAGCGTTGGCTTAGCGATCGGGCCCAGGACATTCACGGCCACTTGCCGAGCGATGAGCGTCGGCTGGTTATGGACTCTGTCAGCCGAGTGAACGACATGCTCGACCATCGCGACACTCGCGGGCTTCCCACCGGGGTGGTACACGGCGACCTCTTTCGCGACAACCTGCTGTTCGCCGGCTCGAAACTGACCGGTATGCTCGACTTCCACCACGCCTCCGTCGGTTACCTGCTCTACGATCTGGCGGTGGCGGCGAACGACTGGTGCAGCGCCCCGGACGGCGGGCTGGTGCGGGAACGCGCCATCGCGCTGGTTATCGCCTATCACCGCAAGCGTCCGTTGACAGCCCTTGAACAAGCCCTCTTCCCCGGCTTTCTGCTCTACGCGGGGCTTGCGTTCTGGCTCTCCCGCCTGGTGGTGGCGCTAAGGCTGGATACGGCGCCGCCGTCGCGCTACAAGGACCCGGAGGAATTCAAGGCCATCGTCGCAGAGCGGTACGCGAACCCCTCGACAATCGCTCTGTGCTGATGCGCGTTAAACTATACGCATAGCCGGGTTGGTTTGGGTTACTGACCCGCGCCACAATCAACCGGCAACACCGAGGTTTGCGACACCCAGGATCATGAGCAAGAGATCAGCGAAAAAAAAGAAGCCGGGGCTGCATGTACCGAGTTTCCTTGGCGGTTTGCTACTCGGCGGTGTCGCCGCCGCCGCCATATTCGCACCGCAGTTTTTATCCGACCAATTCGCCGGATTGCCGGAGGTGGCACCCGGTCAGGACGATCTTGACGTGGTTTTTGAATTCCCGGATATATTGCGCCATAGCGAGGTGCCCGTCGATCCCGGTTCCTACGGCAATCCGTCCGGCACCGGGCCGGCACCGGGGCCGCTTGCAACAGACAATGCGACCGCCCCCTCCGAAGCACAGCAATCCCCCGCGCCGAGCGCCGCATCCGCGCCCCAACGCATCACGGACATCTACATTCAAGCCGCCTCGTTCCGCGATGCCAAAGAAGCCGATAAGTTGCGGGCGAAACTGCTCCTGCAGGGCCTGCCCGCCAATCAGGAGCAGGTGGTGCTCAGTAGCGGCACCTGGCACCGGGTCATTGTCGGCCCTGCGGAATCGTCGAAATCGGCGGATAAAATTATCCAACGCTTGCGCGAACAAAACCTAATGGCTGTACGCATCAACAGAAAATAACGCCTTGCATGGAACCCAAACACATAACAGTATCGGGTGCTATGGAACCGATTCACGGCACGACCATTCTCTGCGTACGGCGGGGCGCCAGCGTGGCCCTTGGCGGGGATGGCCAAGTTTCCGCAGGCAATACCATTATGAAAGGCAATGCCATCAAGGTGCGGCGTCTTTACTCGGACAACGTGCTTTCCGGGTTTGCCGGCGGCACTGCTGATGCATTCACACTGTTCGAGCGTTTCGAGGGGTCGCTGGAGAAATACTCGGGCAACCTCAGACGCGCGGCGGTGGAACTGGCGAAAGATTGGCGCTCAGACCGTATTCTGCGCCGCCTTGAGGCGATGCTCATCGTGGCCGACCGGGAGGCGACCCTGATGATTAGCGGCACCGGCGATGTGATTGAACCGGAGTCGGGCTGTATCGCCATCGGTTCCGGCGGCCCCTACGCCCAAGCCGCCGCCAAGGCATTGGCTGACAATACCGACCTCGGCGCCGTGGACATCGTGCGCAAAGCGCTCGCTATCGCCGCCGACATCTGTATCTACACCAATCATTCGCAAACCGTCGAAAGCCTCACCGCCGCATAACCGGACGACACATGGATAACCCGCAAAATTCCGTGATGACACCGAGAGAGATCGTCCACGAATTAGACAAGCACATCATCGGCCAAGGTGCCGCCAAGCGCGCCGTCGCCATCGCGTTGAGAAACCGCTGGCGGCGCATGCAACTCGCTCGCGAAATGCGCGAAGAGATTACGCCCAAAAATATTCTCATGATCGGCCCCACCGGTGTCGGCAAAACGGAAATCGCCCGGCGGCTCGCCCGTTTGGCGGGAGCGCCCTTTATCAAGGTTGAGGCAACCAAATTCACGGAAGTGGGCTATGTGGGCCGCGATGTCGAATCCATCGTCCGCGATTTGGCCGATGTGGCGGTGAAGATGTTGCGCGAACAGCAGCTTGCCAAGGTGCGGCATCGCGCCGACGACCAAGCCGAGGAGCGGGTGCTTGATGCCCTATTGCCGGAACCGCGGGCCGCCGGTTTTAACGCCGACGAGAATCGCGACGACCAATCATCGACCCGGCAGATCTTCCGCAAGAAATTGCGCGAGGGCAAACTCGACGACAAGGAAGTGGAAATCGAGGTTGAGGCGATGCAGGTGGGCGTGGAAATCATGGCGCCGCCCGGCATGGAGGAACTCACCAACCAATTACAGAGCATGATTGGCAGCTTGGGTTCCGGCCGCAAGCGCACCATGCGCATGAAGATTAAGGATGCGTACCGCCGGCTGCGCGAGCAGGAAGCCGCCAAGCTCATCAATGAAGACGAGATCAAGGCGCGCGCGCTCGAAGCCGTCGAGCAAACCGGTATTGTCTTTATCGACGAAATTGACAAGGTGGCCAAGCGCGGCAATGCGGTCGGCGCCGACGTTTCCCGCGAAGGCGTGCAGCGGGACCTGCTGCCGCTCATCGAGGGCTGCACCGTTTCCACCAAGTACGGCATGGTGCGCACAGACCACGTTTTATTCATCGCCTCGGGTGCCTTCCACGTCTCCAAACCCTCCGACCTCATTCCGGAGCTCCAAGGCCGGTTGCCCATCCGCGTGGAGCTCTCGGCGCTCACACCGGAGGATTTCAAGCGCATCCTCATTGAGCCCGACGCCTCTCTGACCGAGCAATACCAGGCCCTTTTGGGCACCGAGAAGCTCAGCATCGAATTCGTCGCCGACGGCCTTGACCGCATCGCCGAGTTGGCCTGCCAAGTCAACGAGAACACCGAGAACATCGGCGCCCGCCGCCTGCATACCGTAATGGAGCGATTGTTGGACGAAGTCTCATTCGCCGCCGGTGAGAGCAACGGCACGGTCATCGCCATCGACGCCGCCTATGTCGATAAGCACCTTGAAGCCTTGGTGAAGGATCAGGATTTGTCACGGTATATCCTCTGATATGCCACCCACCAACATCACCTATCGCAAGCGCAGCAAAGTGTTGTTGCTGGAATACGGCGCGGCCCAAGTGGAAATTCCCGCCGAGCTATTGCGGGTTTATTCGCCATCCGCCGAGGTGCGCGGACACAGCCCCGAGCAAAAACGCCTGCAAACCGGCAAGAAGCATGTGGCCATCACCGCCATCGAACCGGTTGGCAACTACGGCATTCGCCTATCGTTCGACGACGGCCACGACACCGGCATCTACGCCTGGGAATACCTGAAAGAACTGGCCGACGGAAGCGAACGCTATTGGCGGGAATATCTGGACGAAATAAAAGCCGCCAATGCCTCCCGCCTACCCACCATACCGGTGGGTCATTTTACGCCGCGAAAAGGCTGAAGAGCTCAAGGCGTCCGCTGACAAACACCATCTTGCGCCCGAGGTCTTGGCTGACTTGCGGACTTCATGCGAATTGACGCCTTGCCGGATTTGGAGGTGGTGAGTATCAATCGCATCCGCCAATTTGGGATCGTGGCCGCGAATCTGGTCAATCTCGCGCCAGTCGCGGGCAATAGCTTTGAGGCGATCTCCCAACCGCACTTGAAAGTTGCTATGCAATACGGAGACCCGAAGGGGTGCTAAGACAACAGTTGTTCCGTCGTCCTCGACGATATCGAAGTTCATCTCGTCTATAACGAACCGTTTATTTTCTAACGGAAACCGAACCGGATATCCCTTGTCTTGGCGACCAGGCTCCGGTAGTCCGGCAACAGCCATCACAAGCTGGGGCAGATGCAGCTTGTTTCGATTGTTGCTCTCGTGCTTACGGAGCCGAAGCTTCCCTTGGGCATGGACGCCTCTGACCTCAGCAGGGATTTGGAGATTCAGGGCCTCGAAGTCGACCTTGATCTCTCGGTTGAGAAGGGAATCGGCGGGGACAAACTCGAACTCACCTCGGCCACCGGATGACCTCCATCTAATTGAGCATGTCGTCATTCGATTGAATCCGTGTTTCCTGTCCCGGGAGCCTAGGTCCTAGCAATTCGCGGCTGCAAATCTGCTCTCATCCATCCCGTCGCTCGCTCGATTTCGTTGCATATAGCTCGATATTCGCCTCAATCGACTAGCCGACGGAGCGGCGATAGAGAATTTTCGCTTTCGCGACTTCCCACGAGCAGGCTCCTAGCCCACATATCTCACCAATGCAGAGAAATCCCAAGATGTAGTGGTTGACGAATGAAATGAGCACGAGATACGCTAGCATAGCGTGTTTTCTGGGCCAAGGGTGATTCGGGGTGTCCTACTCGGTGGCATCGTTTTTCTCTGGAATCGGGGGACTCGACCTTGGCCTGGAGCGGGCCGGGTTCACGATGCGTTTCCATTGCGAAATCAAGCCATTCTGTTGCGACATCCTGAGACAGCATTGGCCGCATGTGCCTGTTCACCACGACATAAGGAAGCTTGATGACACAGCAGTCCCTGAAACTGACGTTTGGGCGGCAGGCTTTCCGTGCCAAGACCTATCGCTGGCTAGAATGGGGCCGCGGTCTGGGCTTCGAGGGTGCCAGTCTGGACTCTTTCATGAGTTTGTGCGCCTCGTTCGAGGACGCAGCCCAAGAGCCTTTATCCTCGAAAACGTGCATGGGCTTCTCTCTAGCCACGGAGGACGAGACTTCGCAATCATACTCAAGACGCTGGACGAACTCGGGTATGGTGTCGCATGGCGTGTGCTTAACAGCAAAGACTTCGGAGTCCCCCAGCAACGCCGCCGCGTCTACATTATTGCCATGCATCGAAGCTGGGGAAGTCCCGGAGAAGTACTTTTTGAGTCCGAATGCGGCGATTGGAATCCTAAGAAGAGTCGACAATATGGGCAGAAATCTCCCTCCCTCTTTCAGACAATCATTGGAGATACTCGCCAAGGCCCCCTCGTAAAGAGCATTGCTCACTGTATATACGCCGAGTCCGCGCGTCATACCGGCACTGACTGGTCGCGCAACTATGTGTGGTATCCCGATGGTCGTGTGCGCCGGTTCACGCCGGTTGAGGTTGAGCGAGCACAAGGCTTTCCCGACAACTGGACATTGCCTGTGGAAATTGACGAGCGGCAAGCAAAGCGAATCGACAGTCTCCGCTATCACGCGGTTGGCAATGCGGTGACGCCCCCGGTCGCCGAGTGGGTCGGAAAGCGGCTGGCAAGGGTCATGGAAGCTCAGGACTTACAGCTCTCGCAGAGCGGGGACGGACGGCAAGGGTTGCGACTTGCGGCCAATGGCGGGAGAGACGAACTATGAAAGCATCGTCTTTAGGCCGTTGAAGATGCGAGGCGACCGCGCTGGTCAGCACAGCATTCGGATCAACGCGCAATGGTGGAGGCGGCGGGAGTCGAACCCGCGTCCGCTGGTGCGCCACAATCGGCTCTACATGCTTAGCATCCGTCTATTGATTTAACCTTGAACGACCCGGCGGTCAGGGTGTTCTTGGCGAGCCCGATTGAGTTTAACGCCTTGGCCCCGGGCGAGGCCGCCGCGCGATCCTGCTGCTTTGCCGTCAAAGTCTCCCCGCAGGAAAGGGATCATTGACGTTAGCGGGGTTTAGGCCGCTAGTGCGTAGTTTTCGTCGTTGGCAACTATTACAGTTGCAGCGATTGATTAACGAGAGTCACTACCCTCTCGGCATGCACCTTTTGCTTTGCTACCCGCGTCGAAGCCATGTCGCCCCCATACGCGTGAAGCGGCGCGATAATAACATGATCGAATGCGCCATGTGGATCGGATGTTAACGATAAACCGCATGAAAATCGGTAAGACAATCCTGCTGCTCGCACTGGTCGCGGCCACACCGGCTCTGGGTGGCCGTCTTGATGTGCATGCCTACATCGACAAGGCACTCAGCCTCATCGAGCACAGCGAGCACAGCCTAGCCAGGGCCTATCTCGACCCGGCCGTCATTTCCCATCGGCTTTCCCCGGCCCGGCGCTCCGCGGCCTATTACCTGCGTGGCCATAGCTTCCAAGCCCAGGGCCTCTTCGTTTCCGCGGCGAGAGATTACGCCAACGCCCTTGAGTTCAACCCGGAAAACGCCGCCGCACTCCATGCCATGGGTACCCTCCATCATTTCGAGTGGGGCCTGGAGAAAGACCCGGTGCTTGCCTTGCAATTGTTTCTCGGCGCGGCGCGGCGGGGGCACTCCGGCTCCCAGCTTTTCGTCGGCAATGCCTATCTCAACGGCGAGGGAACCGCCAAAGATTTGCGGCTTGCCCGCGAGTGGCTCGAAAAGGCCGCACAAGCCGGGGTGCCCCCCGCCATGACGCTGCTTGCCTCAAGTTACCGTCCGGTACACACCGAGGTACCGGAACCGGCGCGGGCCCGGCACTGGTACGAACAGGCGGCCGATGCCGGCGATGCCGATGCGCTCGTGGCGCTGGGGTTCATGATCAGAAACCGGGAACTCGATGATGAGCCGGCCAGCGCTTCCATCACCTATTTCCAACGCGCCGCCGACCAAGGCTCCGGCAAGGCCATGGCCATCCTGGCCCACGCATACATGATGGGGCGCGAACTGCCCGCGAACTTCGACCTGGCCCGCGCTTGGTACCGAAAAGCCGCCGAATTTGATGTGGCGGGCAGTTTCGCGGGCTTGGGTTATATCCATGAGGCCGGCTTGGGCGTACCGGTGAGTTTGGCAACGGCGGAATCCTGGTATGCGCGGGGGGCCGATGCCGGGCATACGGAACCGCTCTTGCGGTTACTGTATCTACTGGCCGAACAGGGTCGTCGCGATGAGGCGGCACAATGGGCGCGGCGCGCCTCGGAATCCGGCAACGCCGCCGCGCTCAATGGCTACGCCCGGATGCTCGCCACCTCCCCCTTTGCCGATATTCGAGATGGCGAAACGGCCTTGCGTCATGCGCGCCGCGCCGTCGAACTGGACCGCCAAGCGGCCTATCTGGACACCTTGGCCGCCGCCTTGGCGGAGATGAACCGATTTGAGGACGCCATTGGCGTACAGCGTGAAGCGATTGCGGCGGCACGGGAAAATCTGGCCTTGACGGAGGGTTTCTCGGTGCGGCTATCCGCCTACGAGCAGGCCAAACCCTGGCGGGAGTAGGTACTTTCTGGTAAAAACCCGCCCCGCTTGGCATCGCCAATGGGCGATGGTTCTGTTTCAATTTCCGCCGTTGCGGCACCCGCCCCGCGCTGGGCCGAGATTAATGAAGAGTTGCCAAATTGAGCCACTTCCCGCCGATGGGTCGTCTTGCCATTTCGCTACCGCACGGGTTTGGGCGTTGTTCAATGGTTACAGGCTAAGGTGGCGCCTTGAGCCTTGAACGCAAACGTACCGAAACCGTCTATGGGGTCGTTCGCGCACTGGCCGAGGGCGGGCAGGTGGCGTTTCGTCCGGGGGACGTCTGCTCAATGCTGCGCGAGCGCAATCAGCCCATGGGCACTTGGGAAGTTCGGGGCGAGTTCCATATTCTGGAGGAACAGGCGTTGATAGAACTGAATCCGGAAACCGGCGATTGGCAACTTGTGGGCGAGCCATGAGCGAAACAAATCAACCCGAGATCGATTTCGAGGCGGCCCTCAAGGAGCTTGAGGAACTCGTCAAACGCATGGAATCCGGCGAGCTCAGCCTCGAAGACTCCCTGGTTGCCTTCGAGCGCGGTGTTAAGCTCAGCCGACAATGCCAAGCGGCGCTGAAGAACGCGGAACTCAGGGTGCGCACACTCACAGCAAGCGGCGGCTTTGAAGATTTGGACGCCGAGCCAGCCGATGACATCTGAACAGGCGCAACGGGTAGCGATGGGGTTGACGCCATGCAGCCCCGTCAAATACACCACCAGCCGTTAACCGGATAGGACTAGCCATGGCCCAAGATACCCTCTTTCTCGCGCATCGCCGGCCCGCCCCGGGGCGGACCGGATTTGCGTCGAAAAAGCCGCACGCGCCAGCAGCGGGCCGCCCGGCATGAGCCCCGAACTGCAAGGGTACAGGGCGAGCGTTGAAGAAGCGCTGCGTCGCCACCTACCCGCCACATCCCCAATTGCTCAAACCCTGGCCGATGCCATGCGCCACGCCGTGCTCGGCGGTGGTAAGCGCCTGCGTCCATTGTTCGTTTGCGCTGCCTGCACCGGTTTTGGGGGGCGGCTTGAGGATGCCTTGGCACCGGGGTGCGCGGTGGAATTCATCCATGCCTATTCATTGATACACGACGATCTGCCCGCCATGGACGACGATGAATTGCGGCACGGGCTGCCGAGTTGTCACATCGCCTTTGGTGAGGCAACCGCCATTCTGGCCGGCGATGCCTTGCAGGCGCTGGCGTTTGCAACCTTGGCGCAGGCACCGGGGGCTGGTCCCGAAACCCGGGTAGCGGCCATCCAGGCGCTCAGCAGCGCCAGCGGTTGGGCCGGCATGGTTGGCGGGCAGTCTTTCGACATCGCCTCCGAGGGAAAGCAACTCAACCTCGACGAACTCAAACAACTGCATTCGGCCAAATCCGGTGCGCTGATTCGCGCATCAGTGGAACTCGGCGCCCTGTTCGCCGGGGCCGACAAAAATAGCTTGGCGCTGGCGCGCGACTTTGCCGAACACATCGGCCTTGCGTTTCAAATCATTGATGATGTTCTGGATGTCACCCAGTCCACAGAGGCGCTCGGCAAACCCGCCGGCTCCGACGAGCGGGCCAACAAAAGCACATTCCCGGCCCTTATGGGCATAGACGCGGCGCGCGATCAAGCGCAATGCCTATTGCGGGATGGGTTGCATCGCCTCGCGAGCGCGGGCCTTCAGGGCAGCCCGCTCGCCGAACTCGGAAAATTAGCGGTTGAGCGGGAAAACTAGGCCCGGCACCGAAAGGGAAACGCCAGAGCGCCACGCGCTGCCGGGTTAGGAGCCGGCGCCGACCTCCTCAACCTGGGCCCGGGTACAGGCCGTACCCAACAGTTCGGGATATTGCTCGCGATACTCGCTCTGACAAAAAGCGATGGATTGCCGGGCCGTCTCGACCACGAAGGCTTGCAAGGCCGCCGAATCCTCCGCGCTGAGCAAATGGTCGAAGCGCGGCATGCCTTTCTCAATGTAGGCACCCTCAAGCACAATGCCGTCCCACACCTGATGGGTTGCCGCGGTGGCGTAGCGCAGGTCGGCAAGCGCACCGCTGGCCGTGGCACCGGGGCCGTGGCAAACCGAGCAATTCTGGTGGAACAGTGCCTCGCCGGTGGCCACTTGCCGCGGCGTCGTCTCAATGTCCGGCGGTTCGGGAATTTCCAGATAGGTAACCGCCAGTTCCGGCAGGGCCAGATCGGCACCGAGCTTGAACGCCAGCAGGCGGCCCTCGCTGAGCACGTTGTCGCGGTGCCGGCCCACCCCGGAAGCCAGGGCATAGGCACCGCCCCAACCGGCGACGACCGCGATGTATTGCTCGCCGTCAACAGCATAGGAAATCGGCGCCGCGATAATGCCGGTATCGACAGGAAATTCCCAAAGCTGCTCGCCGGTATCGGCCGCATAGGCGGCAAAACGACCGTCGGCGAGCCCCTGAAACACCAAATCGCCACCGGTTGAAAGCAAGCCACCGTTCCAAGACATGGCGTGTTGAACGCGCCACACCTCTCGTTGCGCAACCGGATCCCAAGCCGCGAGATGGCCCCTCACGTCGCCGGCGGCAGCGATCAGGGTGTCCGGGTCTTTGGCGGGAATCGTCTGGGTGAAATCGATACCCGTGTTCCATTCACCCGGCCGCACGCGGAAGGCGTTGTCTTGCGCGAACAGGAAAGGTATTTCCAGCGCGGGTATGTAAACCAGCCCGGTGCCGGGGTGGTAGGTCATCGGGTGCCAGTTGTGTCCGCCATAGGGCGAGGGACGGACGAGCCGCGCATCTTCCGCGTAGTGGGCATCCGGGTTTTCCACCGGGCGGCCGGTTTCTCGATCAATATGGGTGGCCCAGGTAACCGGCACATAGGCCTCAGCCGAGATGAACTCGCCATTGGTGCGGTCGAGCACATAAAAGAAGCCGTTCTTGGGTGCCTGCATAATGACCTTGCGGGTTACACCGGAAATTTCGATATCGGCCAGAATCATGTGTTGGACGGCGGTGTAATCCCAGGTATCACCCGGCGTCGTCTGATAGAACCAGGCCATGCTGCCGTCGTCGGGATCGATGGCAACAATGGAGGAAAGGAACAGGTTATCGCCACCGCCGGGGCTGCGGATATAGCGATTCCAGGGGGAGCCGTTGCCGACGCCGATGTAGAGTAGGTTCAGTTCCGGGTCATAGGCCATGGAGTCCCAAACGGTGCCGCCGCCGCCAACCTCCCACCATTTGCTGCCGCGCCAAGTGGTGGCGGCAAGTTCCATCGCCGGCGATTCAGCGGTTTGGGCGGGGTCGCCGGGCACGGTATAGAAACGCCAGGCCTGGGTGCCGGTTTCGGTGTCATAGGCGGTAATGTAGCCGCGCACCCCATATTCGGCGCCGCCGTTGCCGATGATGACCCTGTCCTTGACGATGCGCGGTGCGCCGGTGATCGTATAGGGTAATTCCGTATCGGTGGTTTGCACTTCCCAGGCGAGCTTGCCGGTGGCCGCCTCAAGCGCAATCAGGCGACCATCAAGCACACCGCTGTATACCCGGCCCTTCCACACCGCCACGCCGCGATTGACCACATCGCAACAGGCAAACTTGCCGTGCGCCCTCGGCACTTGCGGGTCGTAAGACCAAAGCAGTTCGCCCGTCCTGGCGTCATGCGCCCAGACCACCGACCAGGTGCCGGTGGAATACATCACGCCGTCAACGACGATGGGGGTTGCCTCCAAACCGCGCACCGTGCCGGTATCCCAATACCAGGCGAGCCCGAGTTCGTTGACGGTTTCCTTGTTGATGGCGTCGAGCGGGCTAAACCGTTGCTCGTCGTAGGTGCGCCCCGTGCTCATCCAATTGCCCGGTTCGGCATCGGCATTGACGATACGCTCGCCGGTTACCGCTGCCGCCACCGCCATGTCGTTGGCCACCGAGCCCGCGGCCAACGGCACCGTCCCGACCTCGGGCGGTGCTTCCGACTGCTGCGGCGAACAGGCCGCCAACAGGCAGACGGCAACGTAAAAGGGCGCCAGGCGATAAGACATTTGATCCCTCCCGGAAAGCATAATCCCGAGTGTACAGCGACTTGGTGCCTTGCAGGAACTCTTTAGCGGCAGCCAATCACCGGGTCGGGTGGGGGAGTTACATACTCAAGTTGACGCCACAAGACGCCATACAAAATAGGCAACACCCACTGTCAGAGCGTATAGCGATAACGCAGCATCAGGGTGCGGCCGAGTTGTGTGCCGATGCCCTGGTCGAGGTTATTCGGCGACGAGGTATCGGCGGCAATTCGCCCCGGAATCGACTGCCCGGATATCCCGTAATACTCATCGGTAAGGTTGCGTCCTATCAGGCTGAACTCATGCTGCTCGTCGGCCGAGTAAAGGCTGACCGCAGCATCCAGCAGCCAGAAACTGTCCTGGGTATAGGGATTGAGCGTATCGGTCAGCGGGTAATCGTCGCTGTATCGGGCATCGGCCGAAAGGCTCAGACGCCAGTTGGACGCTATGCCGAGGTCATAGGTTGTGCCTATGTAGCCCGTCAGTTCCGCGTTGTTTCGGAAAGCTTCGCCCTTGAGGTTTTCCTGGTTCGCCGTAACGAAGTCTTTCGAGTACTCCGTCTGGGTTATGGCCAGCGCACCGCGCAGGCTAAGCCCCTCAATATTTGTTTGCCACAGCATGTCGAACTCGACACCGGTGGTCTCCAAGGCCGAGGCGTTGAACGTGCTGAACTGGATGATGGTTGAATCGAACAGCTGGATCTGCAAGTTGGAGTACTCATAGAAGAAGGCGGTGCCGTTCAGGCGCATGCTGCCGTCGAGGAGGTCGCTCTTAAAGCCAATTTCTCCGCCCTCCGCTTCCTCTGATTCATAGATTAGGAAACTGAAGTCACCGCCGTTGTTCGCTGGGTTGAGGGAGGCCGTCGGCAGGGCACTGTTATCGACGCCGCCGGACTTGAAGCCTTGCTTATAGGCACCGAAGACGGTAACGGTGTCGGTTAGGTCGTAGCTGAGCGCAACCTCGGGTGAGAAGTTGTCGTCATCGAACTCTAAACCATCAATCAACTCCGGTGCCCGAAGAAATGGGGGAACAAATGGGGCAGCCGTATGAATATACGGAATCTCGATCCTACCGTCCTTCTGCTCATCGGTATAGCGGGCACCGACGGTAAGCTCGGTTCGTTCATTGATATCCCAGGTAGCAGCCAGGAAGAACGAATACACCTCCGTGTCCAGAAAGTGATGCTTGTTGTAGTCGTACTCATTGCCGGTTACAGGATCAGCCCCGATGTAGGGGGAGGAGACGTCGCCGCCGGCCAAACCATAAGCCGCTCTTAAATTAACCCCAATCAGGCGGGAATAATTATCCAAGGCGTCTGTTGGCAGCAGCGCGATGTTGGCTGCATACTGGTAGGCATCGAATTCCTGCTCAATATCCTGATAGAAAAAGCCGGCTTGAAAATTCAGAGGGCCATCGAATTGGCTCGCTAGCTGAAATTCTTGAGTCAGACTCTTGTATATGTTGTTGTGCAGACCACCAAAAACGGTGGCGCCACCGCTGTAGTCGTCCAATTCCCAATGATCCAGGTCCGCCCAACCGGTGATCGAGGTCAGTGACAGGTTATCCAAGGCCCAATCAACTTGGAGGGAGACGAGGCTGGTTTCCTGCTCAAGGCGTGCCCGGCCATCGTCAAAGCCTTCCGGTAAACCAGCGCGCAGACCGGGGTTGAGATACAGACGAGGGTTGTTGCCATTGAGCTTGCAATCATCAACGGCTTGGAATTGCCGAACCCGAAAAGGGGGTCCGGCGGTGGGGATGCCCGTGGGCTGCGACTTTCCATCGGGGCAAAGCTGTTCGCTCCACATGATGCCGCCGCTGTTTTCGTAGTCTGAATAGTTGTACTTCAGCCTGGCGCTCAGGTTGTCCGCCGGGTCCCAAACAAGGGTGGCCCGCGCGTTGAAGGATTCGTCGCCAAACCATTCATCCGCGCCGTTGGTCGCGGCGAGCGGATTGTTATCGAAAGCGTAATTCTCGACGAGTTCGTCATTATCGATATAGCCGATGGCCAGACGCGCGCCCAGGCTGTCGGAGAGCGGCCCCGAGAGGACTATTTCGGTGGCGATGCCGTCGTGTTCCGTTTCAGCGCCAGCGGATACTTGGAACTCGAACTCGCTGCCCGGATCGTTCGTGGTGACGGAGATAACACCGGCCGTGGCGCTCTTGCCGAAGTATAGGGATTGCGGGCCCTTGAGGATTTCAATTTGGCCCATGTCCAGGTAGGAATTGAAGATAAAGCGACCACGGTTAACGATCACGCCATCCAAATTGAGCGCGACGGATTGGTCAAAGGCGGCTGATATGGAGCTTGAACCGATGCCGCGCAGCCGCATATTGGCACCGTTGCCGGAACCTCCTTGGGCAACCAGCATGTTGGGCACCATCTTGGCCATATCAACGAGGTTGGTGATGTTGTAGCGGTCGATATCGTCTTCGGTCAAGGCGGCGATCGTGACGGGCACATCCTGCAGCGTCTCTTGCTGCTGCCGTGCCGTGACGAGAATCTCCTCAATCACATCGGCGAAGGCGGGCGTTGCTATCAGCGATGCCATTACAAGAAAGCAGGGCAAAGCCTTGGTCAGGAATTGGTTTCCAAGCTGTTGTTTCACATTTCTCTCCTTTGGGACGCCGCGGCGCATGGCGCGGGGCAAGTGAAAAATTGTATAAACCTCACCGGTAATGTCAATTAAAACCGGAGACCGCGACGGTTTTTTGCCGGGGCGGGACTTGTTACTTGAGCCGTCCTGCACCACTGGGCCATGTCAGCCCGCCCACGAACTTGCGTCGCCAGCGCCCGATGCGGACCAAGCGCGGCGATGATGCGTGAGCTCCGCAACTTGCCCGGGCGTCTTTGCCCGCGACGCGGGTGCCTAGAGCAATCCCGCCTTGTCCGCCTCTTCAAGTATGGCTTGGAACAGGGCGCGGGCCGCGTCTTCCGCATCCTCGGTCAGTTCAACACTGCGGGAACTTAGGCCGGGGATCCGGGCAATGAGCAGGTTGCCGGAAACGGAATAGACGCCGGAATATCGGTTGCCCTTAAATTCGATGGGGATTTGCGTGGTGGGAGTTGACATGTCAAAAAGCCCTGAAATCTCAATGCCCAAAAGATAACAGATTGATCCACCAACTCGCATGAGCCGCCGCGGATTCATCTTTCAAGCCAGCTACCGCATTCAGGCCGGTATCCCCGTCGTCCATCTATTTGGTCGTTTGCGGAACGGCGACACATTCCTCATTCGCGACAACCGCCAAACCCCTCATTTTCATGTTCGCGAGGCGGACGTGTACCGCCTCTCCGCCGCCGATTGGCAAGGTGCGAGGCTGTCGCCCTCCAACCGCGCGACCTTTGCCGGGGAGGCGACCCGGCGCGTCAACGTCCCCACGCCGCCCGATGCGCCGACCATTCGAGACCGGCTGCACGCGCGCGGCATCGATACTTTCGAGGCGGACGTGCGTTTCGCCATGCGCTTGCTGATCGACCGGGACATCAAGGGCGGCTGCGTCATCCACGGCGAGCCGCGCCCCGGTTCCGGTTGCCGGTGGGTATTCGACAACCCCGAGCTGGCCGCCGCCGATGTCGATTGGCGGCCCAGCGTTCTCGCCTTCGACATCGAAACCGACCCCAGGGCCAAGCGTTTACTGGCCATCGCGCTTCATGGTTGTGGCGCGGACGAGGTATACATCGTTGACGGCAGTGATCGTGCGATGCCCAGGCGCGCCTTGCGTTGCACAAACGAGCGGGCGGCCCTGGAGGCGTTCTGCAAGCGGGTGCGGAAGCTTGACCCGGATGTGCTGACCGGTTGGAACGTCATCGATTTCGACCTCAGCGTTCTGGCCCGAATCGCGGCACGCCTACGCCACCCATTCGAACTTGGCCGCGAGCCGGGTAGCCTGCGTATCCGCCCCGCCCGGGGTTATTTCGGTAGCGGCCAGGCCAGCATTCCCGGGCGCCTTGTGCTTGATGGCGTCGATCTCTTGCGCGGTGCCTTCGTGCGTATGGACGACTATTCCCTGGACGCGGTTGCCCGCAAAGTGCTGGGCGAAGGCAAGGCACTCGGCCGAACAGCTCACCAACTGCCCGCTGCGGACACCGATGCACCCGCCCCGCCTGACCGCGCTCCCTCCGGCGACCCCGAGCTGTTGTCGAATACGCCGACAACCCCCTACGGTGCGCCCGGCCAAACAGGACGAAGCCCCGGTGCCCTTGCAACGGACGTTGGTGAGAGCTCCGAACGAGCAGGCGAGGTTCAGGGCCGCGCCGAACAAATTCTGCACAACTACCGGCACGACCTGCCGGCGTTCGCCCGCTATGCGCGTACCGATGCGCGGCTGGCGCTGGCCATCGTCGAGCGGCTTAATTTGGTTAATCTGGCCGTGGCGCGCAGCCGCTTAACCGGCATGACGCCGGATCGGGTGGCGGGCAGCATTGCCTCCTTCGATTTCCTCTATCTCGCCGCCCTGCGCAAGCGCCGTATCGTTGCGCCGAGCGTGCGTAGCGGGGATGCCCGGGTGCATGTCGCCCAGGCGGGCGGGCATGTGCTGGAACCGGTCGCCGGCCTACACGACGGCGTTTGGGTGTTCGATTTCAAGAGCCTCTACCCCAGCCTGATACGCACCTACAACATCGATCCGCTGGGTTATATCGACGCGGGCACGGCCGCCGAGGATGCCATCAAGCTGGCCAGCGGTGCCCGCTTTCAGCGCGCGCCCGGCATCCTCCCCGGCTTGCTCGACGAGCTGTTTCCAAGGCGGGAACAGGCCAAACGCGATGGCGATATGGTGGCCTCCCAAGCCATCAAGATTCTCATGAACTCCTTTTACGGCGTACTCGGCACACCCGCCTGCCGCTTTTACAACCCGGCCATCGCCAATGCCATCACCCGTCAGGGGCGTTACCTGTTGCTGTGGTCCAAAAGCTGGTTTGAAGAGCGGGGGTTTGTGGTGCTCTACGGCGACACCGACAGCCTGTTCGTTGCCTCCGGGGCCACCGGCGCCGATGATGCGATGCGGCGCGGCGCGGCCTTGGCGACCTCGCTCACCACCGATATCGCCCGGCACATTCGCCGCACCAGCCGTGTGCAAAGCCGTTTGGAACTCGAACTGGAAAAGTTCTACCGCAGGCTTTTTCTGCCGGTGACACGCACCGGGGCCGGCGGCGCGCGCAAGCGCTACGCCGGCTTGATCCTGGGCCGGGATGAGGTCGAGTTCGTCGGTATGGAGGTGGTGCGACGGGACTGGACCGAGCTGGCCAAACAGGTGCAGCGTGAACTCTACAGCCGGCTGTTTCATGAAGAACCCATTGTGGACTATCTAAACGATCTGACCGCTCGCCTGCGTGGCGGTGAACTCGACCATTTGCTGGTCTATCGCAAAGGGCTGCGTAAAGGTGTCGAAGACTACAGGGCGCAGACGCCCCCCCACGTTGCCGCCGCCCGCAAGGCCAAGACACCGCCGGGCCGCGTGGTCTCCTATCTCGTCACACTGGCGGGCCCGGAGCCGCTCGACAACCTAACCGCCGCGCCAGATCGCGAGCACTATGTGGCCAAGCAAGTCAAAGCCGTGGCCGAGCCGGTGCTCGCGACCCTGGGGCTTAACTTCGAGCGGGTGATCGGGGATGATCGGCAGATGGGGTTATTTTGATGCGCCTAATGCGGCTTGAGCCCTTGCATTCGCTGTCCGGCGATGTGCATCTGCCCGGCTCGAAAAGTATCTCCAACCGGGCGCTGCTGCTCGCCGCCATGGCCGGTGGGCGAACGCGGCTGCACAACCTGCTACGCGGCGAGGACACCCGGATCATGCTCGATGCCCTGGCCGCCCTTGGCGTTGCCATTGTTGAGGACGAACAGGGCGCAACCGTCACGGGCAACAACGGCCCCTTGGTAACCGATGGCCGTCGGCTGAACCTGCATCTTGGCCTTGCGGGAACGGCGCTGCGGCCACTCACCGCCGCGCTGACGCTCGGCAACGGCGAATTTGTGCTCGACGGCACAGCCCGGATGCGCGAGCGGCCGGTGGCCCACCTCGTCGATGCCCTAATCGCCCTGGGTGCCGACATCGAATATCTCGCCGCAGCCGGACATCCGCCCATTCGCGTGCATGGCCGGGGGTTGGGCGGCGGCACGGTGACCATCGACGGCAGCCTGTCCAGCCAATTTTTGACCGCCCTGCTGCTCGCCGCGCCCCTGGCCGAACAACCCATCGACATCGACGTAAGGGGCGAACTGGTCTCCAAACCCTATATCGCTATTACCCTGGCCCTGATGCGCCGCTTCGGCGTGCCGGTGCGGGCGAATGACGGCTATCGAACACTGCGCGTGCCCACCGGAGGATATCGAGCGCCGGGCGCATTGCTCGTGGAGGGCGATGCCTCCTCGGCCACCTATTTTCTGGCTGCCGGGGCCGTGCGGGGCGCGGGTGTGCGTGTCCACGGCATCGGCGCCCAAAGCATTCAGGGCGATCTGGCCTTTGTTGACGTGTTGCGGGAGATGGGTGCCACAGTCAACGTTTTCAGGAACCACATCGAGGCCAGGCCCGGGCGGCTGCGGGGCCTTGACGCGGATCTCAACCATATGCCCGATGCGGCCATGACCGTGGCGATGCTGGCGCTGTTCGCCGAGGGCAGCACCCGCATTCGCAACATCTACAACTGGCGAGTGAAGGAAACCGATCGCCTTGCCGCCATGGCCAGGGAATTACGCAAGCTCGGTGCCGACATTGAAGAGGGAGAAGACTCTTTGGTGATAAACCCGCCCGAGCAACTAAAGCCCGCCGACATTCAAACCTACGGCGACCATCGCATGGCCATGTGCTTCTCCCTTGCCGCGCTCGGCGGCGTACTCATCAACCTCGACGACGCCGATTGTGTGGCCAAGACCTTTCCCGACTATTTCAAAGTCTATAACGCCCTTGCGAACCGGTAGACCGGGAGCCTGCGGGTACCATGAGCGCCGCATGATATGACACTCAGCCGGTATAAGGCCTTCGTCCGTACAGCCCGAGGTCGTTTCTACGCGCCGTTCGGCCTACGCCGGTTTCATGGGCAGGGTGCCGAGGAAATCCACTTTGCCGAGGGGGACACCCCGCATGCGCAACATATCGTAAGCGGTGGTGGCGTGGAAGAAGAAGTTGGGGAGCGAAAATGCAAGCAGGAAGTTCTCGACGGTGAACTGCAGGCGGACATTCCTCATCTCGAATATGAGGGTTTTGCCGACACTTGTATCGACCGCGTCCGGCGTCAATTCCCCCAGACCCGCGCAAGCTTCGGCAACCATTTGCTGCAAATCTTCGTAGCCTTCCTGTGCCGTCTGCGGCGGCTGAAACAGCCCCGCCCGCACAGCGTTCAAGGCACCAAGCGAGTGATGCACAAACGAGACCACCTGAAAACGAAAGGGCGCCATGTCGGGGTAGAGCCGCATCTCCACCACTTCTCCGAGATCAATGCCGTTCGCCTCGCAATGCGCTCGGCCCTTCTCAAGAAACTTGCTCGCCGCCTCCAGGTTGCGCTGGAAGGTCGCCACGGTGGCATCGTATAGTGAGATGGTCATATTTGTTGGCCCGCAAAGTTCGATGGGGCGCACATTCTCTCATTAATCGGTATGCTTGCAATCGAACAACAAGCTAGGAGCCTCTGCCTGCGGAAGTCGCGAAAGCGAAAATTCCATGCCGCCGTCCCTTGGGACGGGCGATTGAGGAGAATATCGAGCCATATTTGACGAAATCGAACGTTCAAAGGGGCGAGCGGAAGCGGATTTGCAGCCGTGAATTCCGAAGGCAGAGGCTCCTAGAAGCCTGCGCCAAGGGCGGCGTGTCGCGGTCGAAAAATTCAAATTGCGGCAGGACCCAGGCCACGGCTAACACAGGAGCAAGACCGGTGATCGTTAAGAGACTCTGCCTGATCTGGATGTTGGGCGCACTGCCCACGATGGTGCTGGCGGCGGATTACGCCGAATCTTGGGGGCCGCCGGTCGGCGCCGCCGCGCCAGCCATTCTGGCCGAGGACCAGGAAGGCATAAAGCGCGATCTCGCATCCCTTGCCGGGAAGAACGGCTTGCTGCTGGTGCTGAGCCGCTCCGCAGACTGGTGACCCTTCTGCCAGGCCCAGTTGGTGCAACTGGAAAAGTGGCGAACAGCATTCGCGGCGGCGGGCGTGAACATCGCCGCCATGACCTACGACAGCCTCGACATACTCAAGGCATTCCACACAAAAGAGGAACTCGGGTATCCACTGCTGCGCGATGAAAAGGCGCGCCATGTCAATGCCTTCGGCGTTGCCGACGAAAAGCTGGGCCGGGGGATTCCGCGGCCGGGCATGTTCTGGCTGGCGCCGGACGGCAGCATCCGCGCGAAATTCGCCGTACCGGGCTATCGCACACGCCCGCCGCTTGCGGAGGTGCTGGCCTCGATCAGCGCCGCAACGGGCTCCTGACGGAAAGATCCTGTTCGCCTGAATCGCCGCCGCAAACGCCCGGCGCATTACGCACAGGCAGCGGGCGGTTGTTTGCATTTCCCGACAACGCGGCCGTTATGGCGACCCTGCGCAATTCATTGGACCCAAACCCTGAGGGCGGCCCGGTGGTCGCCCGCTTGGCACGCCAGGGGTAGGCTCCTAGGACCTGTTAATAGCCCGCATGCCGCCGCTCCAAGTCCAGAAGACGCTGCTTGATCAGCAATCCGCCCCCATAGCCGGTGAGTTGGCCTTTGCTGCCGATCACGCGATGGCAGGGAATCATGATAGGCAGCGGGTTCTTGGCGTTGGCCTGGCCGACCGCCATGGCCGCTTTGGGGCTACCAATGGCCACGGCGATATCCTTGTAGCTGCGGGTTTCACCATAGGGTATATCCAACAGCGCCTCCCATACGCGGCGTTGGAAATCCGTACCGCAAGGCGCGAGGGGCGTATCAAAGCCGCACCTGCGCCCCTTGAAATAATCCTGAAGCTGATTGCTTGCCTCGCGCAAGGCGGCATCATCGTACACCCAATCGTGCGGCGGCTCGTCGCTGCCGGTGGCCGTTGAAAACTTGATCAAACGCAGTTGCCCCCGGGAACTTGCGAGCAACAGGTCGCCAACCGGGCTATGCATCCGTGCATACAACAAGGCAAATCCTCCTTAATATTGCATCGTAGGCAGGGTGGTGGCTCAATTTGGCAACGCTTCATTACCGCAGCCCAACGCGGGCGCGGTCTCTGCGGCAGCGGAAATTGAAACAGAGCCACTACCGTAGCAGTGTATCAGTTTGAAAATTTCGACTGCGGGACGCCACCGTTGGGGCTGCGCCCGAACCCGGCAACGCCCGCCGCCGACTCCTTGGCGGGGCTATAATCCCCCGCAGATCGCAACGCCTCACAGGATGCGGACATTGTCGGCAATTGCCCCCTCCCCCCATCATCCGGTTCGCCTTTTGCCGGTCGGCATCACCAAGCCCTGGGGGCGGGAAATCTGGTATTCGGCCATCGAGCAGCGCGGGGAAAGCCGGGTTTTAGTAGCGGGGGAGCAACTTCCGTTGTCCCGATACCTGGAGGCGGTCGGGTTGCCGGTGCCCATCATTCTTCTCAAGGTGCTCGACCCCGACCCGACACCGGTGCGGGGCGACCTGTACTTCGAGGTGCATCGGGAAAAGCGGGAACTGTATGTCGTCACGGCCATAGACCGGCAAGCCTGGCCCGACGGCAGGGGGCAAATCCGCTTCGGCATGAATCAGTCGATGCGCGCCCGCTATGCCGATGATGACCGGTTCCGTGCCGCCTACCTGCAAGCGGTTCAGCGCTACGAAGCGGTGCGTCGCAAGATCGACCAAGGCGTTGCCGGGCATGAACTTGCCGGCCAAGAGGCCAAGACAAGGGCGGCAATGGATGCTTTCACCGCCATCAGGCAGTTGGCGGTGGGCGATGTCGTGGTCGTGCCGACCTGGACCCCCCACTCCCTGCAACACGGTGTGCGGGTCGTGGAATTACAAACCCCCGCCTACGAACGCTACATCATCTCCTTTGCCCAAGCGGTGCGGACCCAGGATGGCTGGGACAGCGCATACGCCATCGCCCGCCTAAATCTCGAGCCGCCGCCCAAGCCGAGATTGCGCACCCCGGCACCCGGCGTCGAGGCCATCGCCGCATTCGAAGACTTTGGCGTGTGGCGGGCATCCGTCGCCGCCGGGTGCTACGTTGCCCTGCCGTCCGGAGTGCCCTACGCTCTGTGCATGACCATACAGGGTGCCATAGAAATCGGGCCGCTCAGGTTGCAACCCGAAGAAGCCTGCCTGTTGCCGGGGGCGGCGCTATCGCACCATGCCATCACAGCGAACGACAACGCACAATGCCTGGTCGCCGCACCGGGATTGTAAGTCAAAAAACCGATAGGCTCCGTCAACTTCAAAGGGAAGCACCCGATGGCCTCAACGACAGACAGCCGACTCATCATGGAGCAGATTCAAATAGGCCCCATGCAGAATTTCACCTATGTGGTGGGTGACAGCACCACCCGCGAAGTTGTGATCGTCGATCCCGCCTGGGACATCGACAGCCTGCTTGAGCGACTCGACGAGCGGGACTACAGCCTGAAGGGCGCGCTGGTCTCGCACTACCACCCCGACCATATTGGCGGTTCGTTCGCCAATCACAACATCGAGGGGCTTGCCGAACTGATGGCCAAGCGGCCGGCCAAAGCCTACGCGCACAAGAGCGAGGCGGCGGGCGTCAAGAAGGTGACGGGGCTTTCAGACTCCGATCTCGTCAACGTGGAGTCCGGCGATACGCTCAAGATCGGTGATATCGAAATCGAGTTTTTGCATACGCCGGGCCATACGCCCGGCTCCCAATGTTTCCGCATCCGGAATACCCTGGTATCCGGCGACACCCTGTTCATCAACGGCTGCGGGCGCGTGGACCTGCCGGGTTCGGATGCCGAGGACATGTACCACAGCCTGCAAAAGCTGAAGAGCCTGCCCGACGAAACGCTGCTACTGCCCGGCCACAACTACGCCCATGTGCCGAACGCGACCCTGGGCGAAACAAAGAAAATGAACACCTATCTGGCGGTAAAAGACCTGGAAACTTGGCGCCTGTTTATGGGCTGAACGGGCCCGCTCGCCACCAAGTTAGGACGGCACAAGAGCGGGCATCAAGGCAACAAATGCGCCACCGCGTCCCGCTCGGCGATGAGTTCGGCTTCCGTCTCTTTCAGCTTCTGCCGGCTAAAGGAGTCGATTTCGAGGTCTTGGCAGAGGTGCCAGTCGCCGCCCGAACAGGTCACCGGGAAGGAAAAGATCAAGCCTGCCGCGATGCCGTAGCCGCCATCCGAATATACGCCCATACTGACCACGGCCTCGCCGCCAAGCGCCCAATCGCGCATGTGGTCGATGGCCGCGTTGGCCGCGGACGCCGCGCTTGATGCGCCGCGGGCGGCAATAATGGCCGCGCCGCGCTGCTGCACGGTGGGCATAAAGTCCTCCTCCAACCAATCTCGATCAACCCAATCGAGAACGGCGCGCCCACCGGCCGTCGCCCGGGTCAGATCGGGATACATGGTCGTGGAGTGGTTGCCCCAAATGGCGAGCCCGGCAACCTCCGCAACCGTGCAGCCCGCCTTGGCCGCAAGTTGCGCGACAGCGCGATTGTGGTCGAGGCGCGTCATGGCCGTGAAATTGCGCGGGTCCAGATGGGGCGCGTTGCGCTGGGCAATGAGACAATTGGTATTCGCCGGGTTGCCCACCACCAACACCTTCACGTTGCGGGAAGCCTTATCGTTGAGCGCCTTGCCCTGCACGGAAAAAATGGCCGCATTGGCTGCCAACAGGTCGCTGCGCTCCATACCCGCTGTGCGCGGCCGGGAACCCACGAGCAGGGCGTAGTCCGTGCCGGCGAACGCCACCTCGGGGTCGTCCGTTCGCACGATGCCCGCGAGCAGTGGAAACGCGCAATCCTCAAGTTCCATCGCCACCCCGCCCAGGGCATCCATGGCGGGGGGGATTTCCAACAATTGCAGAATCACCGGTTGGTTGGCGCCAAGCATCTCGCCGGCGGCGATGCGAAACATCAGCGCATAGCCGATTTGGCCAGCCGCTCCGGTAACGGTTACGCGAACGGGTTCGGTCATGTTTCTTCCACAGCGGTTGTCTAATACCAAGAAGCACCGGGGCCGTAAGGGGCCAACCCATTATTAGCCTAAGCCTTATCGGTCCAAGACGGGGCCGCGCCGGGCAATATAGAGCATGGCGGGCAACAATGGACAGTGCGTTCAGCCCCACAAACGCTCTCGATACCAGCTCTTGCTTTGCATGGCGAGCGCATCAGCAAACCAGGGCAGTGTGTTGCGCGGTAAATTGGCGGGCGATGCCCAGCAACAGTCGTCAAAGAATTCGGGTTCGGCGATATGCGGCTCGCCGGTGAAGCGGCGCACCTCAAAGAGCAGGTTGATGCCCTGATGACGCCCCGCGATATAAGGCAGCACACAAAAAGGCTGCAAGTCTTCCGGGGTTGCGCCGGTCTCTTCAAAGCACTCGCGCCGCGCCGCCTCGCTGACGCTCTCGCCAAGCCGCTGATGTCCGCCCGGCGGACCGAAGTAGCCATCCAAAAACCCCGTGTGCGCACGGTGCAATAGGAATAGCCGGTCATCGCGCACCAACAATGTATGTACTACCACCGTAAATAGATCGCGCTGCGGACGGGCCATAGATGTTCCCAAAGACTAACCTGCGATGCCGTGGATCAACCGATGCGTTGCTAACCGCCTGCCAACCAAGCCACTCCCCGCTTAGTTTCATTATGGGCGAGATGATTGATCGGCCCACCGGATCCACGTCTGAATCCTAAGCCGCGCGGATGACCACGCATCTTGCGCGAAGCCCTGCCCAACTGCAACTTGCGCCTATTAGGCCGCATGTTCGCTGCTTTTCGTATACACGTCAGATTCTTTGTTGCCAACTCATCCTCGAACTGTCCCTAGGAGCCTCTGCCTGCGGAATTCACGGCTGCAAATCCGCTGCCGCTCGCCCCTTTGAACGTTCGATTTCGTCAAATATGGCTCGATATTCTCCTCAATCGCCCGTCCAAAGGGACGGCGGTATCGAATTTTCGCTTTCGCGACTTCCGCAGGCAGAGGCTCCTAGCGTTTCGTCAGCAGAAAGAATATGGTGAGGCAATACTATGACTACGGGGCTTCCATATGAAGACAACTATCGAATTGCCCGATGAGTTGCTTGAGCAGGCCAAGCATCTGGCTAGGCAGGAAGGCGCTTCACTTCGGCGACTGTTTGAAGAAGGGTTGCATCGAGTCCTTCACGCCCGGCGAAATGTGGCGCGTCGTCAGTTGAACATCCCGAGCTACGGCGGCAGCGGTCTTACCCCAGAGTTTGAGGGTGCCGATTGGAACAAAATCAGAGACACCCTCTATCACGAGCACGGTGCATGATCGCCATTGATACGAATCTGCTCGTGTATGCACATCGTTCCGAAATGCCGTTTCATGAGCGCGCGCGGCAGGTGCTGAACGAAGCGATCGGTGGAACCGAGCCCGTGTGTATTCCTTGGCCATGCGCACACGAGTTTCTTGGGGTGGTCTCCAACCCTAGAATTTTCAAGGAGCCGACTCCGATAGCTCTCGCCCTCCAAGTCATTGGGTATATCCTAGAGAACATAACTGGCGGGTTCTTGGCTGAAGGTGATGGCTACCTGGCGGCGCGCCGCCGAACACCGGTGTGACCGGCATCCGGCCTTTCGGCCATGCCGCCGTTGTCGCGTTCGTTGTGACAATTCCGCGTTTGACTGGGTTGGAAGTTTCTGCCAGACACTAACTGGCCGCCTCCGTCTGAAAGCATGTTGCTGCGTACAATTGCCTATTAGCGCTATCCCCATTAACTTCGGCAAGAATCACTGCTCGGTAACGGCTACCCAGTTGAAGGCTACGGAAGGTTATTGCTTCGTTAGTCAAGCTCTGGTCACTGCCAACGGTCCCCGCATGAAGATACGCGCCATGAGCGGCGGGAAGACACCTTCACCCCCGCCCCTCGGCCAGATACGCCCTGATCGCCGGAACAAGCGCCCCTTGATGGACGCGGTATCTCGTGCCCGTCGCGGCGCTGGCGTTGCCGTGAGCGGCGATGACGAGATTGTCGTCGGGGTACAGCTGAATCAGTTGCCCGAATATGCCGCGGGCGGCGTAGCTGCCGTCTTCATACAGCCACCAGAGGTAGCCATAGCCTGCATAGCCCGCCGAGGGTTCGGTTGATTCAGCCATCCAGCCTTCCGGCAGCACCCGTTCGCCGTTCGGCAACACCCCGCTGCGCATCGCGAATTGACCGAGTCGGGCATAGTCGCGCAGCGAAGCGTTGATGCAGCAGCCGCCGAGTTCGCCGCCGCCGACCTCTCCGAGTGACCAGTAGGCCGCATGTTCCATGCCGAAAGGCCGCCAAATCTTGTGGCTCAGGTAGGTGGCGGCATTGTTGCCGATCGCCGCCCGCAGCAGTTGGCCGACGAGATTCGTTTCGCCGGTGTTGTAGTTGAACACCGCCCCCGGCTCGTGCTCGGCCGGCAGCTCGGCGAGGTAGTTCAGCAGGGTCGGGCCATTGGCACCGCCGGCAAGCGCCACATCGGATGCCGGGTCGGTGTAGTCCTCGTTCCAGAGAACGCCCGATGCCATTCTCAAGACATCGCGGATGCTCGCCCGCGCATAGCCGGTGCCCCGCAGGTGCGGCAGATAATCAACCACCGGATCGTCAACGCTTCGAATAAAGCCGTCTTTGATGGCCGCGCCGATGAGCATTGAGGTCACTGACTTGGCCACCGAAAACGACATCCACAGGCTCTCGCGGTCATTGCCGTCAGAGTAGTCCTCGAACAGGACATCATCGCCGCGAACGACAATCAGCCCGACATGGCCAGGGTCGTCAAGGTAGTCGGACAGGGCATGGTCTTGTCCTTCGACCTGATAGCGCACAGCGCCAATATCGATCGGCGTATCGCGCAGCATGGAAGGCGAGTCGCCCGGCTCGATTAGCCTAGCCGGGAATATCTCGGCGATATGACGGAAGCCAATTCGCCGATCAGGCTGCGACCAGAAGAGTAAGTTGGCTTGCGCTTCCGATTCGGCAAGCCGCGCAAGCACTTCCTGTTCGTCCGGTTCTGTGCCATACGACAAAGTGGCGGTCGCGAACCCCAAGACGAGGCAGAGCCCTGTTCCTATCCTGGTAACTGAGATCCCGCTAACTAACATGGCAAACCCCCTGTTGAAAAAGCCAGTCTCGCACAAATGCTTGCCGACGGTCAGGTGCCCGGCTCGTCCAACCAGTTGCCTTCCGCTTGGCCCCCTTCCACTGCGTCCTGCCGCTCATCAGCACTTGCTCCTTCCCCAAAATCCAGCCCTCCAAGTCCAACAGAACAAATCCGCCATGCTGCCGAAAAAGGGGACATTACAACTTTGGGCTGACATGGAACTGAAGGCCCTGGAAGAAACACGGATTTCGATCCTGCTTGGTTCAGGCACCGCAGCCAATCGTTTTAACCCCTCATGCCACGCGAACAGCGTAATGAAATACTTCTCTTATGAAGTTGTCCCAGCACTCTCCGTCCTTGGCGATTTCGTCCAGAAGATAGAACTTGACGTTTCCCATCGCGTCAAGACGAGCCTTCATTTCCGGGGTGATGACGCCTGCGATTAGGAAGTTGACGCAATCGGGCGGCGTTTCGGCGAAGCTCTTTGCCATGGCGCCAAGGCGCTCAAGCGCTCCGGCGGGATCGCGCCCGCCTTTGATCTCGATAGTGGCAATGAGCTTGTCGCGCCGTATGAAATCAATATCCGGTTCCGAGCCGTAACGCATGAGCGTATCGTCAGGCAGCGGGAATGGCCCTTCTTCCACGCTATCCGGCGCGATCAGTTCCTTCTTTTTCAGCCATGAAACGATCCGATTCTTTACAAGGTCCTCGGCCATCCTGCCAATTCTGTTGCGATACATGCCATCGAGCGAAATCCCCATTGTGGCGAGGACGTTGCGATAGCCGTTATCCAGCGTCCAATTCGATGACCCTTCGATGATCGAGGAAATCATGGCGTTATAAAGGCGAGCGACTTTTTGTGCCGCGTCGTGGCGGAGCGGCGCCTTGCGGGTGCCATCCTCCCATGTATTTACGGATGCTGCGGCTTGCCCGACCCGTTTTTGAGATAGAAGCGCCATGCCCCGGTAATAGAGTGATGTCGTCGGATGTGCCCGAAGGATATCAGGATGCGCGAATACGACCTGCGGAACAACGCCCAGAGCGGCCACATGATCCCACGCAGCGGCACTGATCATCAGCGTGTCAAGCGGCGTGAATTCCAATTCGCCCTTGAAGCTCTCAATGATTCGGCGTTGGGCTTTATCGTCCCCTTTGCGGAGAATCTCGGCAAAGAGCACGGATCGCAGCAGGTGGTCAGTCATGCGTTCGAACCCAGTGATAGACGCATTTGCGGATCTCCCGGCGCCCGAACTTGCCCATTTGCTGGCTGGAATTGCCCTTGCCGCGCCTAAGGGTCCAGATCACCTTGCATTTGAATCCGCTCTCCTCGGCGAAATGGGAGAGAATCAGGTCCACAGGGATCTCCTCCCCGTGATAGCGCACGTTATCGTTCACCATGAAGACATTGCCGCCGGGCCTGACCAGCCTAGCCAGTTCGCGGATGATCACCGCCATTTCCGAGAAGTAGTTTTCGATCAGGCGGATAACATGCGGATTGCCCAACTCCCCGACGTGTGCCCTTAGGATATCAAGCGCCTCGTTGAGCGCGTCCTGTTCATCGACAAGCCTGAATGCTTTTTCAGGGAGGGAGGAGCCGCAGTAGGATTCCGCCAGCATCTTGCGTTTTGACCGGTTCTCCACGGTTGCGGAAAGCAGTTCCTGCCGCAATTGCTTCACCCGCGCGTCGGAGTATCCCAAATAAGCGAGTTCCAAGGCGTAAGTGCGCGTGTAGTCATAACGATTCGCGTATGGCGGAGAGGTAATGACAGTGTCGATCGTGGCGGAAGGCTGTTTTCTCAATTCCTCCAGGCTGGAGCCATCGATGAAGCGCGGCGAACCGCCTTGGAAGCGGCGCGCAATCAAGGGGAGATCAGCGATCATCTCCTGCGCCTTGCGATTGAGCGCTGCCTCCATAGTCGGTATTTCGCCTTTGTTGAGCCGGGTGCTGGCGGTTCTCCCGGAGCGTAACGCAGATACTGCCCGTCCTTGCGTGTGTAGCTCACCTCCTCCAGCACGCTGGCGCAAGCAAGCTCCAGCATGGCTCTCAGGTCGATATCGTCGAGTTGCTTGACGTAATGCCGGGCTCGGGAGACCGCTCTTTCGGTCTTGTCCGAAAACGCGCCCTCGGTAATCCGGAGGTGCGGGAAATCCGATGCCCCGTTGCCGCAGGAGATGTAGGCCAGCAGGCCGGAGGCCGCTTTGGCGAACGTTTCCCGCGCCACCCCATTGGCCCCGCAAGCAATGGCTCTGGCGGCGAGATTGCCAACCGGCATGATTTCTATGCCTGTTGAGGCCATTTTTCTTGCGCCGGCGGTCAGCGCTGTGGTTCCGATGCCTGAAAACGGGTCGAGCACACTGCTTCCTTGGATGCTGTCCAGGAGCGATGCCACCAATTCCGTGGAAAATCCCTCCTTGTATTTCATCCAGCGCAAGCCGGGCACATGCTTGTTGCCTTGATAGGAAACGAGTTTGCGGCTCAGGGCCGCATTCACAACGATTCGTTCCTGAAAGCGCGCGTTCAGATCCGAGCGGGCGCTAACCGCTCCTCCATTCGGCGATGACAGCGAGCTTGCCGGGATTGGGCTCAGCAAGGGCACTTGGGCCTGCAACGCCTGAATATTCATAGTGAACCTCCTTTTTCACGGCCAAATCCGCCGGTTGGCTTTTCCTTCACTCGCATTCTACATTGATGCCACATCCCCGGTGGAGCCGGCATTGGATTCGCTGGCAAGCGCCTCGTCGATGGCTTTGGCGCGCAGGTAGGCGGGGCGGTTTTTCAGGCGCGACCAGTAGTTGGCGAAGGCAGGCCGGTTTTCCAGCGACTTGAATTCCAGCCCCCACACGATATGCGAGCCGACATAGACATCCGCTGCGCTGAAGTTTGGGCCGGCCACGAGCTCCGTGGCGCCGACGGCGTGCTCCAGCGTATCGATAACGGCCCCGTAGGTCGTAGCCGACCATCGATTCGCGTTCGGGCGGGATATTGAGATCAAGCGTTCGGTTCGTGATCGCGGCTTCCAGCGGCCCGGCGGCGAAGAACAGCCAGCGGTAGTAGGCCGCGCGTTCCCCGGGCGGCGGCGCGAGGCCCGCTTGCGGGAACGCATCGGCGAGATAGGCGCAAATGGCCGCGGATTCGGTGACCACCGCTTCGCCATGCCGGATGGCCGGCACCTTGCCCATTGGATTGATCGCCAGGAACCGCTCCGATTTCATTTCCTCGCCGTACTGCAGCACCTCGGTGCGGTATTCGGCGCCGGCCTCCTCCAGCATCCAGCGCGCGATCTGTCCGCGCGACCTCGGGTTGGTGTAAAAAATGATTTCCTCGCTCATGGGGTTTTCTCTGGATCGGGCTAGGTTCGGGAGTGGTCGGTCAGCCAAGCGCTTGCCTGTGGGAACCGCCGGATGCATTTTGCAGATCCGATGGCTTTGCATTGGGCCAGCCGAACAGCGCCTGCGCATTGCGGCAGGCGGCGGTGGCAAGTTCTTCGGCATCGATTCCCATGCGCCGCGCCACTTCGCGTGCCACATAGGGAAGTGCCAGCCCAAAGTTGTAATGTCCCCTTTCTCCAAAGTACGGATGTCCCCTTTTTCGGCAGCATGGCGGATTTGTTCTGTTGGACTTGGAGGGCTGGATTTTGGGGAAGGAGCAAGTGCTGATGAGCGGCGGGGAGGCGGATCGTCCGGGAGTGGTTCGGAAGGTTGTGGCGAATCGCCTGTTGCAGCGCGAGGCGGCTGTCCGGTTGGGATTGGGCGTCCGCCGGGTGAGGCGCTTGGTTCGGCGTTACCGGGACGACGGGGCCGCGGGGTTTGTGTCCGGTCGCCGGGGCAAGCGTTCGAACAACGTGATCGGTGCGGATGTTCGCCGGGAGGTCATGGGCCGGGTGCGGAGGCGCCATGCGGATTTCGGTCCCACGCTGGCGTGCGGGAAGCTGACGGAGGTTCACGGGTATCGGTTGAGCGCGGAGACGCCGCGCCGGTGGATGATGGCGGAGGGCTTGTGGAAGGCGAGGTCGAGGCGCCGATCGCTTTGGAGGACGGTAAGAGCGTGCGGCGCGCCGTCGACGAGGCGAAGGCCCGCCAGCGCGCCCGGCCCCTTCACAAGCCCGCGCCGGACCATCCCTGGAACCGGATGATCCGCAGCGACATCGCCGAAGCCGAAGCGCGGCGGACGGCGCGATGAGGAGGGCGGGGGCCGGCCGGTTCCGGGGCTCCGGTCGCTACGCTCCCCGCGCCCCGGAACCGGCCTCCTTCAAAGAACGCCCGAAAGGGGACATCTCTGCTTTGCGTTGACATGACGCCACCGAACTTGATTCAACCCGCGTTTTTTGGGATGTTTCGCGGTTCGCATTTTTCCCGAAGGGCTTTCCATGACAGCAGGATTCGTCAGCAAGCGCTTGCCCCGGCATCCTGCGGCAGCGGCACGAACGCCCATCGGGCCGCCGCCGAAACAGGGCCTTTACGACCCGGCGTTCGAGAAGGACAGCTGCGGTGTCGGCTTCATCTGCGACATCAAGGGCCAGCCAAGCCGCGGCATCGTCGAAGACGCCCTCGCCATGAATTGCTGCATGGAGCATCGCGGCGGCCTCGGTTACGAAACGAATACCGGCGATGGCGCCGGCATCCTGCTCGGCCTGCCCGACACTTTTTTGCGCCGCACCGCCAAAGCGGAACTCGGTATCGAGTTGCCCGAGCGCGGCGCCTACGGCGTCGGCAGCGTTTTCCTGCCCACCGATCGCGGTGAGCGAGAGCGCTGCATGGGCCTGTTTGAGCGCGCCATCAAGGAGGCCGGACAACGGCTGCTCGGTTGGCGGCAACTGCCGGTAGACCCGGCGGGTGCCAACATCGGTAAGGCGGCGCGGGCGGCCATGCCACATATCGCGCAGCTGTTCGTCGGCAGCAGCCTGGCCGCATCCGGTACCGACAACGATAACTTCGAGCGCAAGCTCTATCTCATCCGCAAGCACACAACCCATCTGGTACGCGGCGATACGAGTCTCGCGCAACGCCAACACTTCTATGTCTGCTCGCTGTCCTCAAGGGTCATCGTCTACAAGGGCATGTTGACGCCGGAACAATTGGCACCCTTTTTTACCGACCTGGGCGCGCCCGATTTCGAGTCGCATTTGGCCATGGTGCATTCGCGCTTCAGCACCAACACCTTCCCCTCCTGGGACCGCGCCCAACCGAACCGCTGCATGAGCCACAACGGCGAAATCAACACCCTGCTCGGCAACGTGAACGCCATGAATGCCCGCCAGGGCGTGTTGCGTTCCCCGTTGTTTGGCGACGACCTAGCCAAGTTGTTCCCCATTGTGGAGCCGGATTGCTCCGACTCCGGCACCTTCGACAACGTGTTGGAATTTCTTTTGATGACCGGGCGCACACTGCAGGAAGCGGTATTGATGATGATCCCGGAAGCCTGGCAACAACAGGGCGACATGGCGCCGGCCAAGCGCGCCTTCTACGAATACCACTCCTGCTTAATGGAACCCTGGGACGGCCCGGCCTCCATCGCCTTCACCGACGGCACCTACATCGGCGCCGTACTCGATCGCAACGGGCTGCGTCCGAGCCGTTATTACATCACCGATGACGACCGCTGTATCATGGCATCGGAAGTGGGGGTGGTGCGGGTCGATCCACAGTCCGTGGTGGCCAAGGGGCGGCTGCAACCGGGACGCATCTTCCTCATTGATTTCGAACGCGGCCGCATGATCCCGGATGCGGAAATCAAGGCGGAGTGGGCCGCCGCCCGCCCATACGCGCAATGGCTTAACAAACAGCGCATCGAACTTGATGAACTGCCCGCCGCCCAGGCACCGGCACCGGATACATCGACCCTGGGGCCGCGCATGAACGCCTTCGGCTACACCGTTGAAACCATGCAGATCATGCTGCAACCACTGGTGAGGGAATTGCGCGACCCGCTCGGCTCCATGGGCAACGACGCGGCCTTGGCAGTGATGTCCAGCAAGCCGCGCATGCTTTACGACTACTTCAAGCAACGCTTCGCGCAAGTGACCAATCCGGCCATCGATTCCATCCGGGAAGAGGTCATCATGGCGCTCGACTGCTATTGCGGCCCGGAACGGAACCTACTCGAAACCACCGAGGCGCACGCCCATCGGCTGCGCATCCCGCATCCCATCCTCTCCAACGAGCAGTTGGCCGCCATCAAGCACCTGGATTATCGGGGCTGGCGCACGGCGACCATCGACATCACCTTTCCCACCGGTTCGGGCGAGGCGGGCCTGGGCGCGGCCCTGGATCGCATCTGCGCGGAGGCCGAGCAGGCCATTGCCGACGGCTACAGCCTCATCCTCGTCTCCGACCGCGCCCTGGGGCCGAACCGGGTGCCAATCAGCGCCCTGCTCGCGGTTGGCACCGTGCATCATCATCTGGTCGTCACCCATGCGCGCACCCGCATCGGCATCATCGTGGAAACCGGCGAAGCCCGGGAAGTCCACCACCACTGCCTGCTTGTCGGCTATGGCGCGGACGCCATCAACCCCTATCTCGCCTTTGAGGCCCTGTGGCATTCCCGCGAACAAGGTTATCTCGACGACGCCCCGCACATCGCCAACAACGAGGATGTCATTGATGCCTACCGCAAAGGCACGGCCAAGGGCATGCTCAAGGTAATGGCCAAAATGGGTATTTCCACGCTGCAATCCTACAAGGGCGCACAAATATTCGAAGCGGTGGGTTTGGCCGACGATGTTATCGAGCGCGCTTTCAAGGGCACCGCGAGCCGCGTTCAGGGCGTCGGCCTGGCCGTTCTCGCCGAGGAGATGGAGCGCCGCCACGCACTCGGGTATCCGGGACGCGGCGGTAACGTCGCCGTTTTACCCAACCCCGGCGACTTCCATTGGCGACGCCACGGCGATACCCACCTGTGGGATCCGCAAACCATCGCCGATCTACAGGTGGCCGCGCGCGCCAATGATGAAGACGCCTATTGGCGGTTCGCCGAGCATGTCAACCGAGACAGTACCGCCCAAGCCACCCTGCGCGGCCTATTGAGCTTTGTGAGCGGCGCCAACGGCGGGCGCATCGAACTTGAGGCGGTGGAACCGGAAAGTGAAATCGTCAAGCGATTCGCCACCGGGGCCATGAGCTTCGGCTCCATTAGCGCCGAAGCCCACGAATCGCTCGCCATCGCCATGAACCGCATCGGCGGCAAATCCAATACCGGCGAGGGTGGCGAGGATGCGAGACGCTACAGGCCCCTGCCCAACGGTGATTCCAAGCGCAGCGCCATCAAGCAGGTGGCGAGCGGCCGCTTCGGCGTGACCATCGATTACCTAGCCAATGCCGATGAACTGCAAATCAAAATCGTCCAAGGTGCCAAGCCCGGCGAGGGCGGGGAATTGCCCGGACACAAGGTGGACGACGTCATCGCCAGTATCCGGCATTCAACCCCCGGCGTGGGGCTCATCAGCCCACCGCCGCACCACGATATCTATTCCATTGAGGACATCGCCCAACTTATCCACGACCTGAAAAACGGCAACCCGGAAGCCCGCATCAGTGTCAAGCTCGGCGCCGAAATCGGCGTGGGGGCGGTGGCCGCGGGCGTTACCAAGGCGCGCTCGGACCACTTGGTTATCGCCGGCGATTCCGGTGGCACCGGCGCCTCGCCGCTGACGTCCATCAAACACGCGGGCCTGCCTTGGGAATTGGGCATCGCCGAAACGCACCAAACCCTCGTGGTCAACAACCTGCGCTCGCGCGTGGTGTTACAGACCGACGGCCAACTCAAGACCGGGCGCGATATTGCCATCGCCTGCCTGCTCGGCGCCGAGGAGTTTGGCTTCGCCACCGCGCCGCTGGTGACGCTCGGCTGTATCATGATGCGCAAGTGCCACCTCAACACCTGCCCCGTGGGTATCGCCACCCAAGACCCGGCGTTGCGCGAGAAATTCGCCGGCCAGCCGGAGCACGTCATCAATTACTTCTTTATGGTCGCCAAGGAAATGCGGCAAATCATGGCCGATCTGGGCTTCCGCACCGTCAACGAGATGGTGGGACGGGTGGATGCCCTTGATGTCTCGGCGGCGGTCGAGCATTGGAAAGCGCGGGGTATCGACCTCGGGCAAATGCTGTCGCCGCCCCGGGAGCCGCCGGAATTTCTTGGCACCTATGCCATGCATAAGCAAAACCACGGGCTCGAAAAGGCGCTGGACAAGCGGCTGATCGAACTGGCCGAACCCGCCTTGTCGAGCGGCGAGCGGGTCTTTCACGAACTGCCCATCGTCAACACCAACCGGGTCGTGGGTGCCATGCTCTCCAACACCGTCATCAAGCGTTGCGGTCCGCAAATGCTTGCCGATGGCACCATCCACTTCAAGTTCAAGGGCAGCGCCGGCCAGAGTTTCGGCTGCTGGCTGGCCCGGGGCCTTACCCTGGAAGTGGAGGGAGACGCCAACGACTATGTGGGCAAGGGGCTCTCCGGTGGGCGGCTCATCATTTACCCGCCAAGGGAATCGGCGTTTGCGGCGGAAGAGAACATTCTCATTGGTAACGTTGTGCTCTACGGCGCCACCTCCGGCGAGTGCTTTTTCCGAGGCTTGGCGGCGGAGCGGTTTTGTGTGCGCAACAGCGGTGCCCACGCCGTTGTCGAGGGTGTCGGCGACCACGGCTGCGAGTACATGACCGGCGGGCGCGTCGTTATCCTCGGCCACACCGGGCGCAACTTCGCCGCCGGCATGAGCGGTGGTATCGCCTACGTCTGGAATCCGGCCGGCGATTTCAAGGATTTGTGCAATCCGGAGATGGTTGAATTGGAATCGCTGGTGGGCGCAGCCGATATTGCCGAGGTGCGCGGGCTCATCGAACGGCATCTGGCCCATACCGGCTCAACGGTCGCCCGGGCGATTCTCGACGACTGGCGGCGCAGCGTCGGGCAATTCGTCAAAGTCATGCCCGTTGACTACAAGCGGGTGCTTGCACAACGCCCCGCCCAGATTGCCGCAGGATAAGCGCGATGGGCAAAACCACGGGGTTCATGGAATACGTCCGGAACGCCGCGCCCTATCGCGACGCGGCGCAGCGGTTGCTCGATTTCAAGGAAATCTATACCGGCCACGATGTCGAGCGGCTCAGCGTCCAGGGCGCAAGATGCATGGATTGCGGTGTGCCTTTTTGCCAATCCGAGGATGGCTGCCCCATCCACAACCTCATTCCCGAGTGGAACGACCTCATCTATCGGGGCCATTGGCGGGAGGCGCTCGACCGCCTGCACAACACCAATAACTTCCCGGAGTTTACCGGGCGAGTATGCCCCGCACCCTGCGAGGGGGCTTGCGTACTCGGCATCACCGACCCGGCGGTGGCCATCAAAAATATCGAGATGGCCATTATTGACCGTGGTTTCGAAGAGGGCTGGGTGGTTCCGGAGCCGCCCGCCACGCGCACGGGGCGGCGCATTGCGGTGATCGGTTCGGGCCCGGCGGGCTTGGCCGCGGCGCAACAATTGAATCGCGCCGGCCACAGCGTGGTGGTCTACGAACGGGCCGACCGCATCGGCGGCCTGTTGATGTACGGCATCCCGAACATGAAGCTCGACAAAATGGCAGTGGTTGAGCGACGCCTTGACCTCATGCGTGCCGAGGGTGTTGAGTTTCGCGCCAACGCGCCCGTGGCCGATGGCCGCGACGGCAGCCACGATGTACGCGATTTGGCCAAGGCGTTCGACGCCCTGTTGCTCGCCACCGGGGCCACCGTGCCGCGCGATCTCCCCATTCCCGGCCGCGGCCTTGATGGCGTCCACTTCGCCATGGACTTCCTCACCCAAAATACCCGCAGTTTGCTCGACTGCGGCCTTGACGACGGCAACTACATCTCGGCCAAAGACAAAAACGTGATTGTCATCGGCGGCGGTGATACCGGCACCGACTGCATCGGCACAGCGCTGCGTCACGGCTGCAGAAGCCTGGTCAATTTCGAGCTCTTTCCACGGCCGCCGGCCACCCGGGCCGCGCACAACCCCTGGCCAACCTGGCCGGTGATCTTTCGCGCCGACTACGGCCACGAGGAAGCCAGCGCCAAATTCGGTGCGGACCCCAGGGTCTATCTCATCTCATCCATGGAATTCACCGGTAGCCCGGCTCGGCACGAGCCGGTACGCGGCAACGAGGGCGCCGGCACCGCTAAGGCAATAGCCGGCCCAGGCGGGCACGGCTCGCTATCAGACGGTGTCGCAGCCAGGCAAACGGGTGCCGATGGCGGTGCCTGCGAACATCAGAACCCGATTCACTTAGAAAGTCGTCTAAGCGGCATTCGCACGGTGGACGTGGAACTCAAGAACGGCAAGTTTGAAAACGTACCGGGCACCGAGCGGCAGTGGCCGGCCGATCTCGTCCTGCTGGCCATGGGTTTTCTTGGCCCCGAGCGCGAGGTCTCCGACCCGCTGAATCTCGCCTACGACGAGCGCGGCAACTATCGGGCCGAATACGGCAAGTACCAAACGAATGTCGCCAACGTCTTTGCCGCCGGTGACTGCCGCCGTGGCCAATCGCTGGTGGTGCGCGCCATCAACGAAGGCCGCGAAGCCGCCCGCGAAATCGACCGGTATCTGATGGGTTCAACCGAATTGCCCTAGGAGCCTCCGCCTTCGGAATTCGCGGCGGCAAAGCCGCTTCCGCTCGCCCCTTTGAACGTTCGATTTCGTCAAGTATGGCTCGATATTCGCCTCAATCGCCCGGCCGACGGAACGGCGAAAGCGAAAACCCCGGGCACAATCCGGTTCCGCTACACATATTCCCTTCAAAATATATCTTCCGGCTTGATGTCCCGCGCCGACCCGGGCGGGGCATGGAGGTCGTCGCCTGAGCGGGGAGCGGGGGCGTGTTCGGCGAGGAAGTATTCGAAAACCGCATCTTCCTGACCCGATGGCGCCACCGCGCCGGTTGCCGGATCGATTTTCATCGTCAACACGCCGGATGGTTGCACGGGGTGGGCCTCTTCTCGCTCGCTTAGGGCAACGCCCATGTAGTCAATCCAGATGGGCAGCGGCGTTGTTGAGCCGTATTCCCGCTTGCCGAGCGGGCCGTGGTTGGGGAAGCCGACCCAGACGGTGGTAACGATGTCGGGGTTGTAGCCGTTGAACCAGGTGTCGGCGGCGTCATTGGTGGTGCCGGTCTTGCCCGCCAAGTCGTCGCGATTCAGGACGAGGGCGCCCCGCCCCGTGCCTCGGCGGATAACGTCGCGCAACATGGAGTGCATGATAAAGGCATTGCGCTCGTCCAACACCCGAACCGCCGCTTTGCTTGCGGTTGCGGATGGCCCGGCAAACAATTCTTCAAGATTGGTGGGTTCCTGAACCGATTGGTCCGTAGGTGCGCTATCGCAGTCCGGGCAAACTCGGGGATAGTTTGATTGCAGCACGATGTTGCCGTTGACGTCCTGTACTCGCTCGATGATGTGCGGGCTGATGCCGTAGCCGCCATTGGCGAAAACCCCGTAGGCGGACGCCATCTCAATGGGCGTGACCGCCATGGTGCCGCCGCCGATCGCCAACTGGGTGTTGTCGGGAAAAGTGCTGATGTCGAACCCGAAACGGGCCACATAATCAAGGGCTCTGCGGGTGCCGACTTCGAGCAGCACGCGCATGGACACCAGGTTGATGGAACGGGACAAGCCTTCCCGCAATCGGGTGGGGCCATTGTATTGGTTGTTGTCGTTGTCCGGGCGATAGGGCGTCTCAAGATTGCCGGTGTCGAAGACGAGGGGCGCGTCCATAAACACGGAAGCGGGTGTGATGCCCTTGTCGAGCGCCGCCGAGTAAACGAACGGCTTGAAGCCGGAACCGGGCTGACGAGCAGCTTGCAGGGCATGGTTGAACTGGTTCAAGCGGAAGTCAAGCCCACCCTCAAGTGCCAGCAGGCCGCCGGTCTTGGGATCGATGGAAACCAAGGCACCCTGAATGTTGGGCAATTGGCTGAAACGCCAGCCATCCTCGCCCGCTTGCAGGCGAATGATGTCGCCGGGCCGCACCAGATCGGCGGGTGCCGCCGGCCGTGCGCCCATGGTATCCACACCGAAATGCGGGCGCGCCCAGCGCATGGTGGCAAATGGCACTAGGGCAAGGCCGCCATCGGCAAGGGCGACCGTGATTTGATCATCGCCCACCTCTACCACGGTGGCGGGCACAAGGTCGGCGATAACAAACTGGTCGGCCAGGGCCCGAACGGCTTCTTGCACATTGTCGAAGTGGCGCTCCGGGCCGCGATAGCCGTGCCGCCGATCATAGTCGATAAGCCCCTTGCGCAGGGCCCGGGTGGCGGCGGCCTGGAGGGGGCCGCTGAGGGTGGTAAACACTTCGTAGCCACCGCTGTACAGGTCGGGAAACTGTTCGATGAGCTGTTGACGCACCCACTCGGCGGCATAGGGTGCGGGCACCTCGATCGCCCGACTGAAGACCTTGGCGGTGATGGGCGTGTCCAGAGCGGCGCGATATTGGGCTGCGTCGATGGAGCCCTGGCTATGCATCCGGTTGAGCACCAGGTTGCGGCGGCGCAAAGCGCGTTCCGGCCCATTGATGGGGTTGCCGGCGGTTGGCGCCTGAGGAATGCCGGCCAGCATGGCCAATTGTGGCAGGCTCAGCTCGGCAAGGGGTTTGCCGTAATAGGTGCGGGCAGCAGCTTCGGCACCGTAGGCGCGCTTACCGAACGGCACCACGTTGATGTACAGCTCCAGTATCTCGTCCTTGGTCAGTTCCCGCTCAATCTTCAGGGCCAGGAGCATTTCCTTGAGTTTGCGCAAGAACCGCCGTTCCAGTGTGAACGAGACGTTGCGCGCCAGTTGCATGGTGATGGTGCTGGCACCGGGGCTGAGGGAACCGTCCGTCAGCAGGTTGGTGAGCAACTGCAGGGTATCGTTGCTGAGCGAAATGAAGTCGATACCGCCGTGCTCGTAGAAACGCTTGTCTTCGGTGTCGAGTATTGCCCGTAGGAATAACGGCGGCACATCTTCCATCTTCACGGGTATGACGCGCCGCTCGCCAAACTCGCCGACCAAGGCACCATCTTGGCTGAATACACGCAGTGGCGTTTCGAGTTTGACCTGTCGATAGCTCTCCGCTGTAGGAATTTGCGGGTTCAAATAGAGGTAAATGGCTGACAGACCGAAGACCCCGGCTGCGAGTAATGTAAAGCCCAGCCAGATCAGATTGGTTTTCCAAGTGGGGCGTTTCCGGTTCATGGGGCTCATCAAGGGTCGGTTTGCGGCAATCGTTTGGGCTACTTGCCGCGTGGCGGCTCGGAGGTGGTATCGATGGGGCCACTCATCGTAAATCGTAAGAGGCTGCTCGGTGTGGACATCGGTTCCGCCGCGGTAAAGGTGCTTGAGCTATCCCGGAAAAACGGACGCTATCGGGTCGAATCCTGCGCACTCGAACCCCTGCCGCCTGAAGTTGTTGTAGAACGGCAGTTTAGTGATGTTGAGGGGGTTGGTGAAGCCTTAAGGCGTGCCCGAGCCGGTTTGCGGAAGCGCCAGCCGCCCGCGGCGGTTGCCGTGGGTGGCCCGGCGCTGATCGCCAAGCAGATTGCTCTGGATGCGGCCCTGACCGACAGCGAAATACTTGATCGCATCACCAGTGATGCGAGCCGCTACATTCCCTTTCCGCTTGACGAGGTGGCCTTCGATTTTGAGGTTTTGGGGTTGTCGGAACGGCAACCGGAGCAGGTGGATCTGTTGCTCGTGGCCTGTCGGCGGCGCAGCATCGACAATTTGGGCATCGCCCTGGCCGCCGCTGGTCTCAGGCTTGCGGTGGTGGAGCCGCAAAGCCAGGCCATCGAGCGAGTATTCCGCCTGTGCGCGCCGCAAATCGAACGCCAAGCCGGCGCCTTGGTGGTGGCGATAGCGGATATCGGCGCAGCCCTTGTCACCCTTTGGGTGCTCGTTGACGGCCGGGTGATTTTCAGCCGCGAACAGGCCACCGGCGGCGCACGCCTCGTGCCGCTTCCCTTGTCGGAAGACGCGGGAAAACATCCCTCAGCGTCAAGCGCATCAGCCCCTCCCGTAGCGATGAACGCAGCCGGGCATGAGCCGGTTGAGGTTCCATCCGAGCCGGCGGCAGGGGCACACAACGAGGGTTTGGCGTTTGTCGGCGAGACGGTGCGCGGTCTTTCCCGGTTGTTGCACTATTTCTACTCATCGACCCACTACAGCGATCTCGATCATCTGCTGTTGATCGGCGATATGGCCACTGTTGCCGGAATGACGGATGAGTTGCGAGACGCGCTTGCGGTGCCCGTGGCGGTGGCGGACCCATTTACCCGCATGACGCCTGCTCCGGGTGTTGCTTCCGTGGTGGCCGAAAACGGCCCGGCATTGGCGCTCTGTTGCGGTTTGGCCATGCGGGGTTGGGCATGATGGCCCTTGATGAGATCGGTGCGCCGGATACGGCGACACGCATTAACCTGCTGCCCTGGCGTGACCGGGCGCGGGCGCGGCGCGGCAAAGCCACGGTCGCCGGGCTCTTGGCGGCCATGGCCCTCGGCATCGCTCTGGTGGCGATGGTTGGCCTGTGGCTGGAAAGGCGGATCGATGCCCGGGAAAACCAAAACCGGCTACTCGAACAGGAACTTGCCACCCTTGGTCAACGCCTTGCGGGGGCCCGGGATTTGCGCGAACAAGCCGAGCGCGCGGCGGCGCATGTCGCGCTGATCCGGGAACTCCGCCAGCTCGGTTTGGGTACGGTGCGCGTGTTGGATGCGTTGGCGCAGACCCTGGTCGAAGGTATCCACTATCGTCGCATCGAGCGGCGGGGTGCGATGCTCGATATTGCCGGCATCGCCGAGTCCAACGCTCAGATCGCCGGTTTGATGCGCAATTTCGACGACTCGGCCTGGCTTGCATCGGCCAATCTGAGGCGGCTGCGTGAAGCTTCGGAAAGGGCTGCGGACGGCCCGGTTGGCAGCGCGTTCGAGATGACTGTTTTGCAGTTGCCGCCGGTGATCGTCGGCGGCGATCCGGGCACTGAGCAAGCCGGTTCCGTTCAATCCGTGCAAAACACCCCGGCCGATGGCGCGGGCACTACCCAACAAACCCCGCTGGCCGGTGCTGCCGAGAGGGCGTTCTGAGGTGGTTTGGCGAGAGCTTCTGCAGTGGCGGCCGAATGCCCAGTTGGCCGGGGTGGCCATAAGATCCGCCGGTGCTTGGCCAAGCTGGATCAAAGCCGCGGCGATGACCGCGGTGTTCGCCTTGGCGTTGGGTTGCGGCTATCTCGGCTTTTTATCGAGGATGCAGACGCACTTGGCGGCAGCCGAGCGCCAAGGGGAACAACTGCGCCAAGAACTTGCAGGCAACGCGGCCCTAGCCCACCAACTTCCTGATACGGATGGCGGAGCCTTCAGCCTGGGGAGCGCGAGGGGGAACCCCTCGCAAGAAGATAAGCTCAGCCCGGGGAGCGCGAGGGGGAACCCCTCGCAGGAAGATGTATTGCCTAAGCTTGGCCGTCCTGCTTCCGGATGTTTTGACGTGCCATCAAGCAAATCGGCAGCCCCGCTGCCTGAACAGATGCCGAACGCGCTCGAGATTCCCGCCCTACTCGAAGCCATTACAAGGGCGGCGGAATCCAACGGCCTCGTTGTGCGCGGTATCGATCTTTTACCGGAACGATTGTTGGTGCGTTATGGCGAACTGCCGCTGCAAATTTCGGTGCAGGGCGGCTATCACGACATTGGCGGCTTCGTCAGCGGCCTGGCAGCCATGGCGCGTCTTGTCACGCTGCACGATTTTGACTTGGCGTTGGTTGCGGCCAATGGCTCGTCTGGTGCCGTGCGCATGGATGTGCGCGCCAAAGCTTATCGCGGCTCGGCACCGCAGTTGTATGCCAAAGCGCCGCCGCTGGACCGCCTATCTCAGCCGCTTTCTGCTGCGCACGCCGATACACTTGCCCCGTCCGGCCCTGTTTCCTCCGGGGGCTCTGAGGCGCTGTCGAGTACGCCGGCGGTCTCCTTCTGTGCGCCTGGCCAGGCGGGACGGCACCTCGGCACCCTCGCGACGCAAGCCGGTGAGATAGACGGGCCAGGCAAGACGGAGCGCTTCGCTTATCGGGCGGGTGACCGGCGCAGCCCGTTCGAGCCCTCGGTGTTAGGCGATAGAGTCGCTCGCGGTACGGCTGCCGTGCCTGTCGCGCCGAACCTGGAGCGACCTCGGCAGTACCTCGAACGTTATCCCATTGATAGCTTGGCAATGGTGGGCACCCTGTCCGCAGGCGCGGTTCGCTACGCATTGGTTCAAGACGGGCCGGGGCGCGTACACCGCTTGGGCGTCGGTCACTATCTGGGTGAAAACCACGGGCGCATTCGGCAAGTAAACCCCTTCGGTATTGATTTGGTGGAAATCGTCTCGGACGGCGCGGGTGGTTGGGTGCAACGTGCCCGTACTCTGCCCCTGCCATCCTCCTCGATACCGCGCTTGCAAGAGGATGGGCAACGATGACGGCGCTTCTTTACGCGATAGTCGCATTTTTCACGATGTTCCCCGCAGTGGGCGTTGCGGCGGAGGCGAGTAAGATGACCGCCGACAGCGGCCTGCCTCCGGTGTCGGGCGAGACCTCTAGTAACACCCCCGCAACCCCGGTACCACCAGCCCGGATATCTCAACAACCTGCAACAGACGCCGGAGCCTTCAGCCCGGGGAGCGCGAGGGGGCACCCCTCGCAAGAAGATAGGCTCAGCCCGGGGAGCGCGAGGGGGCACCCCTCGCAAGAAGATAGGCTCAGCCCGGGGAGCGCGAGGGGGCACCCCTCGCAAGAAGATAGACTCAGCCCGGGGAGCGCGAGGGAATACCCCTCGCAAGAAGATAGACTCAGCCCGGCGAGCGCGAGGGGATACCCTGCGCAGGAAGACACACCCGCGACAACAGTTGGTGGGATATCCGGACTAGCCCAAACGGGCTCGGCCGACTTTGAGAACGGCAATCTGTCGCTCAACTTCCAAGACATCGAAGTGCGCGCGGCCCTGCAATTGATCGCGGATTTCACGGGCCTCAATCTGGTGGCGAGCGACAGGGTTACCGGCCGCATCACCCTGCGCCTCAAGGCTGTGCCTTGGCAGCGGGCGCTGACGCTGATCCTAAAGATGCGCGGTCTAGACCAGCGCCGCGATGGGGATGTGATATTGATTGCGCCCGCCGAGGAAATTGCGGCACGCGAGCAACTTGAATTGGCGAACCAACAGCAATTGGCGGAGCTCGCGCCGCTCGTCAGCGAGTTCATCCAAATTCGCTACGCCAACGCCGCCAACCTGTTGGCGATGTTCGCGGCATCGGGTGGTCAACAACCGATGCTCTCCGAACGGGGTGGGGTTATTGTTGATGAGCGCACCAATGCCATCATCCTGACCGACACCGCCGCCAACATCGACGCTTTCCGCCGCGTCATTCGTCAGTTGGATGTGCCGCAACGCCAGGTACTGATCGAGTCGCGCATCGTCACCACCAACAAGAACTTCTCGGAACAGTTGGGTATTCGCTGGGGTGGCGGCGCCATCAAGAGCAATGGTTCGTCGCTACTGCGCTACGGCGGCTCGCTGGCCACACTCGCCGGGCTGAACGACTCCGGTGCGGGACCAAACGACCGTATCGGGGTTTCGTACCCCGAGGGTCTGGCGGTGGATCTGGGCGTTTCCCGGTCTGGCTCTTCCAGTTTCGGGGTGGGCATCACCGGCGAAGGCTATCTGGTTGATTTGGAAATTTCCGCCTTGGCGGCCGAGGGCGACGCGGAGGTGGTTGCCCGCCCGCAGATTGTCACGGCGGACAAATCTCCGGCCGTCATCGAATCGGGCGTGGAGATCCCCTATCAGGAAGCCACCAGCAGCGGTGCGACATCGACAGCGTTCAAGGATGCGGTGCTCTCCCTACAGGTGACGCCAAGAATCACCGCGGACGACCACATCGTCATGTTGCTTGATGTCAAACAAGATACGGTGGGCCAAATCTACAACGGCATTCCATCGGTGAACACCAACCAGATACGAACCGAGGTGTTGGTAAACGATGGCCAGACGGTGGTGCTGGGCGGCATTTTTCAAACGATTCGCAACGTCTCGACTGAAAAAACACCGCTCTTGGGTGATGTGCCGCAACTCGGCCGGCTGTTCCGTCGCCAAAGCGAGCGCGACGATGAGCAGGAACTACTGGTCTTCATCACGCCAAGCATCTTGCGGCAGTAACAACAGTGAAATAAGCAGGCCAGAACCCGAAAAGAGTGGGTCTGTGCGGCTTGCCTTGCGGCGCCGTTCAGCTCGTCCCATCCCCTCCCGTACATCAGGAAACCGGTGCCCAGCGCCGCAAGGGAAGCCGTACAGACCCACTCGCCGCCCATTGCCGCGCTCAAAGTCTCAGCAATTTCCCGCCAAGTACACTGATACGCACAACAGCCCCGGATGCCCGCGAAAAAAGTGTGTCCGCGGGGTTTCCCTTGCGGCGCCGTTCAGCTCGTCCCGCCCCCTCCCGTACATCAGGAAACCGGTGCCCAGCGCCGCAAGGGAAGCCCCGCGGACACACTCGTTGACAACGAGTGCTGTTGTCCCCCTCCATAGAAGCTGGCCCTCATACCTAGCCGACTGCCCACCGCAAACACCGGCACCCGGAACAAAGTTGGCGGGATATCCGGGTTAGAATCGCGCCGTGCAAAAGAATATCTACTTTATCGGGCTGATGGCGGTGGGCAAGAGCACCATCGGCCGCCTGCTCGCGCAATCGTTGGGGCGCGAGTTCTTCGACTCGGACCAGGTTATCGAGGAACGTGCCGGTGCGCCGATTGCGTGGATATTCGATGTGGAGGGCGAAGCGGGCTTTCGTGACCGCGAGCAAACCGTGATTGATGAGTTAACCCGCAAGCAAGGCATTGTGCTGGCAACCGGCGGCGGCGCGGTGCTGAGGCCCACCAACCGCAACAATCTGGCGGCGCGTGGTTCTGTGATTCACCTCGACAGTTCCGTGGACCAATTGGTTGCCCGCACCCATCGCGACCGCAACCGCCCCATATTGCGGGATGGCGACCGGCGGGCAACACTCCAGCGCCTGGTCGATGTGCGCTCGCCGCTTTATGCCGAAATCGCCGATTACCGGTTCGTCTCCGAAAATCAGGACGCCAAGGCTCTGGCCGCGAAAATCGAGCGGCGATTGCACGAAGATGGGGTTATTGCGTGATTGAGCTAAACGTTGCCCTCGGCGAGCGCGGCTACCCCATCTTGATTGGTGCGGGCCTGCTGGGCCAGTCGGGCATACTGGCCCCCTACCTCCGGGGCGGCCAAGTCATGGTGGTTACCAACAACAGCGTCGCGCCCTTGTATTTGGCTGCCTTGCGCACCGCGCTTGGCGAGCGTTCCGTGGACGTATTCGAACTGGAGGATGGCGAACGCTTCAAGACACTCGACAGCTATGCACGCATTATCAATGCGTTGCTGAAACATCGCCACAGCCGTTCGACAACCTTGGTGGCCTTGGGCGGCGGCGTTGTCGGCGACATCGCCGGGTTCGTCGCCGCCACCTATCAACGCGGGGTTGCCTGTATTCAGGTGCCGACCACCTTGCTCGCCCAAGTCGATTCCTCCGTGGGCGGCAAAACCGCCGTCAACCATCCGCTCGGCAAGAATATGATCGGTGCTTTCCACCAGCCCCGCTGTGTGCTGGCCGACACCAATACCCTCAAGACCCTGGCGGAGCGGGAATACCGCGCCGGATTGGCGGAGGTGCTCAAATACGGGGTTATTTGGGATGCGGCCTTTTTTGACTGGCTAACGGCCAATGCAGCCGCCCTGATGAATCGGAATGCGGCGACCTTGGCCGAAGCGGTTCGCGTTTCCTGCGCCATCAAGGCGGAGGTTGTGGCGCGCGATGAGCGGGAGAGCGGCCTGCGTGCGCTACTGAATTTCGGGCATACCTTCGGCCATGCTATCGAGACGCTCACCGGCTACGACCAGTTGCTGCACGGCGAAGCGGTGGCGATCGGCATGGTGTTGGCGGCGGATTGTTCGGTGCGCCACCAACAGCTCGACGCAAGCGAGGCATCGCGAATCATCGCGTTGGTTAATGCCCTGGGGTTGCCGGGGGAGATGCCCGCGGGTCTCAGCGCGGCGGCCATGCTCGACGCCATGGCGGTGGACAAGAAGGTTGTTGATGGTCGGCCGCGCCTCGTGCTCGCCCGCCGCATTGGCGAGGCTTTCATTCAAGAGCAGGTTGACCGCAGCGCCCTGCTTGAGACGCTATCAAAATACTGCCGTTAGCTGCGGGAAGCCCCCAAGCCGAAGGGGCGGCCTCGAACGAAAGTCGGCTCGGCGATGGCGCGCGCTTGCGGCAACTCAGCCCAGCCAGCCAAAATGAGAACGGTCGGCAGCTGCCGCCGCACATCCCACCAGCCCGGCCTCTGCGCTATAGTTCCTCCCCGAGGCCGTTCAGCACCATCCTAACCAAAGGTAGCCACCATGTCCGTAACCCTCGACAAACTGGTCACCACCCATGCCGTGCCAGGCCGCGAGACCCGCGAAGCCTTAGGGATCGTCAGCGCCGAGTGCGTGCTCGGCATCAATGTCTTCCGCGACATCCTCGGCGGCCTGCGCGACCTGATCGGCGGCCGCAGCGGCACCCACCAGAAGGCGCTGCGCGAGGCCCGTGAAACCTGCCTCAATGAACTGGCCGACCAAGCATCGGCCTTGGGCGCCGAAGCGGTGGTCGGCATCGACCTCGACTACAGCGAGATCAGCGGCGGCGGCAAGGGCATGGTGCTGCTGGTCGCCACCGGCACCGCCGTGCGGCTCAAGTAGCCGCGAACGAACGCGGTCACGCAATGCCGCATGGCAACTGACGTGAACCGGACCCAAGTCACCCAAGGCGCAACGCACAAGCGCGAGTAGCTCATTTTTCGCGAAAGCCGGGCTGAAAGTTGCTCAGGCGCCTCTCGGTCACTATGATTCGAGGCCCGAGCGGGCCGCGAAAGACGCCGCCGGGCGAAGCCGCGAGCGCTTTTCCGGCGCGGCTCAAGCGGAACCATCAGGAGTCAGGAAGTCATGCGGCGGGGCGACGGGATCAATATCCGGGCCGTGGATCTCTTCTGCGGCATCGGCGGCTTGACGCACGGCCTCCGGCTGGCCGGAATTGATGTCAAGGCCGGATTTGACAACGACCCATCTTGCCGCTACGCCTACGAAGCCAACAATCCGGGGGCGGCGTTCATGCAAGCCGATGCCCGCACCCTGAGTTTCTCCGACTTCAAATCGCACTATCGGGACGCCGACCTAATGGCTTTGGTGGGGTGCGCCCCCTGTCAACCGTTCTCGGCGCACACTAGGCGCCAGCGAAGCCCCGATGTGGATGACTGTTCACTGATCGGCGAATTCGCCCGCCTGATCGCCGAGGGGTTGCCAGACCTCGTTTCCATGGAGAATGTGCCCGGCCTCGCCAAACACGAAGCCTTCGGCGCACTTTGCAGCCAGTTGACCGAGCTGGGCTACGCACATGAATTCGGCGTTCTGTCGTGCGCTGACTACGGGGTGCCCCAAAATCGGAAGCGATTGGTGTTGGTCGCGTCACGCCTCGGCGAAATATCGCTGCCATCGCCCTCTCTAGGCAAGAACAGGAAAACGGTCCACGACTTCCTGAACGGCCTGCCGCCCATTGGCGATGGCGGCGTGTGCCCCACCGACCCCGCCCATGCCTGCATGCCGCTGTCGGAAACCAATCGGTCCCGAATCCGCCAGTCCAAGCCCGGCGGCTCATGGCGCGACTGGGAGCCGCACTTGGTGAGCAAATGCCACAAGAAGTCCTACTATCCAGCCCCCTACGGTCGCATGCGGTGGCATGCGCCGGCACCGACCATCACCACGCAATTCTGCTACTACAGCACGGGCCGATTCGGGCACCCAACCCAGCACCGCGCCATTTCGGTTCGGGAAGGCGCCCTCCTGCAGACCTTTCCTTGCGACTATGCACTGGTCGAGTCGTCCGACAACCCGCCGCCCATCCACAAGCTGGCTCGGCAAATCGGCAACGCGGTGCCGGTGAGTCTGGCACAGGCGATCGGCAAATCCCTGATGGAAGCCGCCCATGAGTGACGACAAATACTTGATGACCATCAGCCTCAACGTGCTGAACCATCTGGGCCTGAATCTGTACAGCAACACGCCAGCGGTGGTTGCTGAAGTTATCGCCAACGCTTGGGACGCCGATGCCACCGAGATAGAGGTGGACTTCGACCTCGACCAGAAGACCATCACGGTCACCGATAATGGTTGCGGTATGAATCTGGCAGCGGTCAACAGTCGGTACTTGCACGTCGGCTACCAAAAGCGAAAAGGCAAAAGCGCAGAAACACTGACGCCCAAAGGAAGAAAACCGATGGGGCGCAAGGGAATCGGCAAGCTTTCCCTGTTCTCGATTGCCAATAAGATCTATGTCCACACGAAATCAGAAGAGGCTGCCGCTGAGTCATTTCTCATGGACGCGAAGAAAATTCGCCAAGCCATCGAGGGTGAAGACCCGTCCGAACCCAAACAGTACCGTCCCCAAGTCATCAATCCCAAAGGGGAGATCAGTACTCATGGCACAAAAATAGTGATCACCGATCTGAAGAAGTTCGGCCTCACCAAAGCATCCATAACCGGCTTAAGAAAGCGCACCGCTCGGCGCTTCAGCATTTTGGATGACGTGGAGATTCGCGTGAACGGAGAGCGAGTTACTTTTTCGGATCGCGACTACTTCCATAAAGCCCGATTTCTGTATCAGTACGGAGATGACTACGCACGTCTTTGCAAAAACCTTGATCGCGATGCGGATACTGGCGAGCATCTTTGCTTCGATAGAGGCCATCGCTTCGACCAAAGCGGCTCAGCCAACGAATTAGGTCACTATGAGGTTAAGGGCTGGATCGCAATTGCCCGGCGCTCCAACGACTTGGACGACAGTTCTCAGGAAGACAACCTCAACAAAATCACCATTGTCGTTCGTGGCAAGGTCGCCCAAGAGGATATCCTGCAAGAGTTTAGGCTCGGCGGAATGATCACTAAGTATATCTTTGGCGAAATTCATGCGGATTTTCTGGACGACGACGCCGAGGACGACATAGCAACCTCAAGTCGCCAGAGCATCTCTGTGGACGATGTGCGCTACAAGGCATTGAAGTCATTCGTCGGAGCGGAATTAAAGCACGTTTGGAACGAAACGAATCGCCTCAAGGAAAGACAAGGGCTCACATCAGCTTTGGAATCGAATCCGTATCTCAAGGAGTGGTATGAGGCCCTCAAGCCCCGACCCTTGCAGAGGTTTGCAGCCAAAATATTTGGCGATATCGATAAAGCTGGCATTGACGAGGCCCGGAAACAGGATTTCTACGCCAACGGGGTTCTGGCGTTCAAGGCGATGGAAACCAGGAACGCCTTTGAGCTTCTTGAAAACGTTGACGAGTCAAATCTGGACCTGTTCCTCGAATACCTGAACGATATCGATGCCATCGAAGCAGCCCACTATCGAGAAATCATTCGGGAACGGCTACAAGTCGTGGAGCGACTGCAAAGTCAGGTCAGAGACGACGTCAAGGAACGCGTCATCGAAGAATATGTCTTCAAGCACTTGTGGCTTCTCGACCCCGCTTGGGAGCGCGCCACCCGATACGAGGAAATGGAAAAGCGGCTACAGCAAGCGATCAATGGGAAGAGCAGAACGCTCAGGGCGGATATCAGCTACCAAAGAGTTTCGGCAGCCTCCTCCGAGGGCGCACCGTCGAGAGCGAGCGCGTCGAATACAAGGCCGGGTGGAATCCGGAGAGCGTCCTGCGCGCGCTCTGCGCCTTCGCCAACGACTTCCACAACCTCGGCGGCGGCTACGTGGTGCTGGGGGTGGAGGAACGGGATGGCCGGCCCGTCCTGCCGCCCAAGGGCCTGAACCCGGAACAGATCGATGCCATGCAGAAGGAGTTGCTGAACCTGGGCAACTCGGCAATCCGGCCCGCATACCACCCGCTGGCGTCGGTGCAGGAGGTGGAGGGCAAGACGATGCTTGTGCTCTACGCGCCCGGCGGCGAGACCCGGCCGTATCGAGCCAGGGTCAGCCTTTCGTCGCGCAGCAGTGAGTGGGCCCACTACATCCGCAAGCACAGCAGCACAGTGCGGGCGCGAGGCGAGGACGAGCGGGAGTTGCTGGGGTTGGCGGCGACGGTGCCGTTCGATGATCGATACCGCCAAACCGCCGCCCTGAATGACCTCTCGTTCCAGCTCATCCGGGAGTATCTCCAAGACGTGGGAAGCGACCTCCTCGATGAGATGCCCGGGCTGTCCATGGAAGCGTTGGGACGGCGCATGAACATCGTTGGAGGCCCCTCCGAGACCGTGTTTCCCAAGAACGTTGGCCTTCTGTTTTTCAACGACCGCCCGCAGGAGTTCTTTCCAGCGACGCAGATCGATGTGGTCTGGTTCCCGGACGGTCCGGGCGGCGACCGGTTCGAGGAAAACGAGTTTCGTGGGCCGCTGGCTGCAATACTGCGCGATTCAGTGACCTACATTGAGCGCAACTTCCTAAAGGAAGCGGTCGTCAAGCATCCCGACCGGCCCGAAGCCGAACGGTTCTGGAATTTCCCGGTGGCGGCGATCGAGGAGGCGCTGGGCAATGCCATCTACCACCGCTCCTACGAGGTGCGTGAACCGGTGGAGGTGAGAATCACCCCGGAAGAACTGGTGGTGTTGAGCTTCCCGGGCGCGGACCGCTCCATCCAAATGGCCGATTTGCAGCAAGGCAGAGCGATAAGCCGCCGCTACCGCAACCGGCGGATCGGCGAGTTCCTCAAGGAACTGGACTTGGCGGAAGGCCGCTCGACCGGGGTGCCGAAGATTCTGCGGGCAATGCGCAACAACGGCTCGCCATCTCCGATTTTCGAGACTGATGATGATCGCACTTGGTTTCTGACCCGGCTGCCCGTGCATGCGGGGTTTTCAGGAACGGAAGGGCACGTTGGGGAACGTGATTCCGGACAAGACATCTCATTGAAAATCGAGCAGGAAGCATCATCCGCCGACCAAGTTACCCACCAAGTCACCGACCAAGATAACCGATTGGAAAAAAAAGATAATTCTGCCAATACCCCCCGAGTCACCCCCCAAGTCACCCCCCAAGTCACCCCCCAAGTCACCGAGCGTCTCGGGTACTTGGTCAGCAGGCTTGACGGCGAAATGAGCCGCACCGACTTGCAGACCGCCCTGAAGCTGGCCGATCGGCGGAACTTCCGCAGCGGCTACCTCAATCCCGCCCTGGAAGCCGGGCTCATTGAAATGACCTTGCCGGACAAGCCCAACAGCAGCAAACAGCGCTACCGCCGCACGCCAGCGGGCGAAGCCTTGGCTCGACGGTTCAGGGACTCACGGAAATGACCGCCGCTTCAATCGTCTCCAAAGTCTGGAGCTTCTGCACCACGCTGCGCGACGACGGCGTGGGCTACGGCGACTACCTTGAGCAGCTCACCTACCTGATCTTCCTGAAGATGGCGGACGAGTACGCCAAGCCGCCCTACAGCCGGGATGTCGGCATCCCCGAAGGCAACGACTGGAACAGCCTGACCATCCGCAAGGGCGCGGAGCTTGAGGCGCACTACGTCGCCCTGCTCCGCCGCCTCGGCCAGCGCCAAGGCATGCTCGGCCAGATTTTCGCCAAGGCGCAGAACAAGATCACCGATCCGGCCAAGCTCTTCCGGCTGATCAACATGGTGGACAGCGAGGAGTGGGTGATGCTCGGCGCCGACGTGAAGGGCGACATCTACGAGGGGCTTTTGGAGCGCAACGCCGAGGACACCAAATCCGGCGCGGGACAGTACTTCACGCCCCGCGCGCTGATCCGCGCCATGGTGGCCTGCGTGCGTCCCGAACCCGGCAGGACGATTGCGGACCCCGCCTGCGGCACCGGCGGCTTCTTCCTCGCCGCGCACGAATTCCTGGCCGATCCAAGCCATTGGCCGCTCGACAGGGACCAGAAGGCGTTCCTGAAGCACCGAACCTTCCACGGCAACGAAATCGTCGCCGCCACCCGCCGCCTGTGCCTGATGAACCTGCTGCTGCACGGCATCGGCGAAATGACCGGGGAGACGGCCATCTCGCCCGCCGATGCGCTGATCTCGCCGCCGTCGGAAACCTTCGATTACGTCCTGGCCAATCCGCCCTTCGGCAAGAAGAGCGCCATGAGCTTCACCAACGCCGACGGCGAGCAGGAAACCGACGACCTCACCTACAACCGGCAGGACTTCTGGGCGACGACGTCAAACAAGCAGCTCAACTTCGTCCAGCACATCCGAACGATGCTGAAGACCATCGGGCGGGCAGCAGTGGTGGTCCCGGACAACGTGCTGTTCGAGGGCGGCGCCGGCGAGACCATCCGCCGCAAGCTGCTCCAGACCACCGACCTGCACACCATCCTGCGCCTGCCCACCGGCATCTTCTACGCCCAGGGCGTCAAGGCCAACGTCATCTTCCTCGACAACCGACCCGCCAGCCCCGACCCGCAGACGGCCAAGGTTTGGTATTAAGACTACCGCACCAATATCCACCACACCCTCAAGCAGAAGCCGCTGACCTACGCCCACCTTGAGGACTTCGTGGCGCGCTACAAGCCGGAGAACCGCCACACCCGCGAGCCGACCTGGAGCGAGGACGCCCCGGACGGGCGATGGCGCGCCTACTCCCGCGAAGAGCTGACGCAGCGCGACAAGGCGAGCCTTGACGTGTTTTGGCTGAAGGATGCGTCTATGGCCGATCTGGAGAACCTGCCCGAGCCGGAAGTGCTGGCGGGCGAGATCGTGGAGAACTTGAAGGCGGCTTTGGCTAGGTTTGAGGGTGTTGTTGAGCGTCAGCGGCAGTGATCCACGTCCTGAGTGTTCACCGCGTCAGCCCCCTCATTTTGGAGTGAACTGGTCAAGCGCACAGACGTCGCACACAGGGAGTGCGTCTACGCATAGCGCCGACCACGTTACAAGCCTGACGCGCACCTACCCTACAACCGTATTGCCCCAACTCCTCAACTCTCGGACATGGTAGCGAATATGTCTCACATCATCGCCCCGTCGTCAATGGCGGGTTGTCCTTGGCGTGCATAGAAGGCCGAAAATCGAGAGACGATGTCCTTGACAAAACTCGGGGCGATGCGAGCCTTTAGACACTTGTATTTCTTATTGCATTCGTCAAATGGAATGGTCTCGAGATGCCGGAAGTCCAAGAAGCCACCAGCCAACGAACCTGTATTCGGCATCCAATGGTAATAGTTCGTGTGGTTGTTATGTCGCAGGCGTTTCCGCTGTTCCTTCTTAGCCCCCAAAATCTCATACAGATCCGATTCCGGCACGACGGTCGCTAGCACCATCGAATCTGCCTTCCGTTCCCCATTACTGCGAATCACGAGGTCGCAGGCGGGCGTCATCACTACGCGGAAAGTGTCGTCGTCCTTATGCTGGAGCAGACTCCCCGTTGTGAAGGACGCTTCCAGCGGCGGGTCCAGATAGAATTCCTCGGGGTAGGCGGGCGTTTCGTCCCCTTCCAAGTCCGCCATGAGGTGGCCAAGCGCGTACCGGAGCAGCGCCTTCTCTGTTCTCTCTGGATCCTCGTTTCCGTACTGGATCCACACGTTGATCATGGGTACCAAATTGTTGAGGAATACGCCGTTGAGACGTTCCTCTAGCAGGCCCTGACCACCCATGATCTTGGTCAACCCAACCTGGTGAATCATCCAAAGCCGGTCAAGTACGTCGGAGAATCCGTCCTGCCCTTTCGTATACACTCCAACCACGGGTGGATCTTCGTCGGCGTCTCCTGGGGTGCCAGTCAAGATGGCAACGGGCACACGGAAGTGCGCTTTCAATTCTTCGATAACCTCGCTACCGTCTGTAGTGTCTTTTCCCAAGTTCAAATCCACCACAGCGGCATCTACGATTCCATCAAGGCTTCGCTTTGCTCCGTCAATGGTCTTCTCGACCCGCATTTCTATCGGCCTGCCGTGTTCTTTCGCGTAGGCTTCAACGACATCGCTGTAGTCTTGAATCTGGGCATCCTCGTCATCCACAAGAAGCAAATGCAAGGTGGTCACGCCTTCACCCCCCCACTCTCCTCGTCATCCAAAGATTGCAACCTGAACCACGCTCCCTCCTTGCACTCAAGCGCTGTGAGGCCTAACCCGTTCCTTATCGCCGCCTCGCCAGCAATCGCCAATCCAAGCCCTGTGCCCTCTGGCTTCGTCGAAAAATGCGGGTCGAAGATTATCTCGCTGTCAATGTGATCCGGGTCTACGCCTGGGCCATTGTCCCGGTAGTCCACATGCAAAAGCCGCCCCCTCTCGCTTTCCATTCTTATGTCGATGCTCTTATCCGTGTTGTCCACTGTACTCAACCAATAAAGGCTATTGTCAATAAGGTTCGTGAAGATCGCTTGGATATCCTGTCGCCAGCAGAGCAACGACAGGTTCTCGTCACCATGGAACTCGCACCTGACTCTCGTATCTTCCATCTGCCCGCTGAACGTCTGTTTCGCCCGATGGATGATCGCCGACAATCTCTCGTTCCGCTTTTTCGAACGCCGTTGCGCCGCCAACGGGTCTAGCCTCCCGAACAGGGCTACGAAGTCGGACGCGTTGTCCGCGATCCCTTCCGCCAGCCCTACGATTTTCGGGATGAGTGCGGGGTCACCCGCTTCCTCAAATTCGCCAGCACGGGTCCGCAAAATGGGAAACTGATTACGAAAATAGCTGAGCGGCCGTCTTCCTTCATGGAGCACGACATTCATGATCCTACCGAGCGTCGCTTGGCCTTGATACACCGCAATCGCATCACGCAGCCGCCCAATCGACTCGCTGCGCCTCTTCTCTTCGCTCTCGATTAGCGCCATCACTTCCAACGCCGTCGCCCTCTTGACCCTAGCGCCGCTAAGCTTGGCCTGAACGTCGCGCTTAAGAGTGTCGAACGAATAGAGGCGTTCCAACTCACGCTCGACCTTAACCGTCTGTCGGCTTAAACCTGCCCGCTGGCGATATAGGTAGCGCTTTTCCTCCAGTTTCGAGATCACCTCCTTGGTGATTTCCCTGAGCCTCGAGAAGGGGTGGTTCTCAATCAGGCCGTCCCTCGCACTCTTCTCGATCAGTTGCGACTGTTCTTCCGATTGGATCTGTACGTAGCCAATGACTTGATTGTTGCCAATCCGCCTAGCCGGTGCCTGGATACGCTGCTCGTTGAGCTTCAGCCAATCGAACTCTGGGTCACCCAGCGGGCGGAGCCTGAACCCGTTGCGGTACACACCGATGCCGTTGTAGTCGTTCAGCAGCCGCCTAGCCTGCAGCTTCCCGAGGTAGTTTCCAGATTCGTCCTTCAGCCCACGACGGATTAGCTGATCAAGGGATACCGAGTCTCTGTCGTATACGCGAATGTCTATTTCCAGTTCGCCACATTCCGACGGACCATCTAGACCGAGGGGAATCTCCTCCGCAGTCCGGTTGCGCGATTTTTGCTGCGAGTATGTGAGGTTCCCACGCCCATCGGCGCCGATTTTGCCCGCTATTCGGTAGTCGAAGTGCTCAACTAGAGGATACGGTTCGATGCTCGTGTCCATGTCTTGCACATCCGGAATATCCGAGATCCGAAGAACAACGTCAAACGCCTGCTCAGTCGCCATCGTGGGGAAGGGCGGCATCAACTTGCGCAACTCGAACTGAAGTTTCTCAAATTGGGATTCCCGCCAAGCGGTCAACCGCTCCTCTTCAACAGCCATCGCCAAGGTCGTTCCTTTAGGTTCCTCGCACACCCCAGTCTCGATGAGGATCTCGACATCGCCCAAGAACTCCGCGTCTTCAAAGTCCTTCCACTGTAGATAGAGTGTCGTCTTCTCCCCACCCTCAGTCACCGTCTCCAAGAGCAAGTCCGTTCCTAGGATTGAGGTCGCATACCGCCCAATACCCTTCCGCCCCTGCATCGTTCTCCCGCCCGGGCTCTTGCCCCCCCGGTCCTCCTTGTCGGAGGTCGAAGGCACCATCCATTTGTTGATCACGGTGTCGCGCGTCATCCCGTGGCCGTGATCAGCCACGGTGATCCGATACTTCCCTCCCTCAGTGCGCTCGAATACAATGCTCGTGTCCGGCGAATCTGCGTCGTACGCGTTCTTCACCAACTCGATCACGGCGGCGTGAGGGTCCTGAACGAGATCCCGTCCGATCGTCAGGATATGCCGGCCCGCTGGCCTAATCGTGTAGCTGTCCGACTCAGCCATCCCACCGCTCCCTCAACTTCGCGGCAATCCCCCGTGAAAGGAGCACGGGCACGGCGTTGCCGATCTGTCGGAAGGCGTGAGTCCTGGACGGCCGTCCGTTCACACCCTCAAAGTAATAGTCGTCCGGGAAAGTCTGTAGTCGAGCCGCCTCCCGCGGTGTAATCGATCGGTTCTGCTCGATATCAGGGTGTATGTAGTAGTGCCCGTCTTTGCAGATATGAGCTACGACCGTATGCGCGAACGGTAGGTTCCCAGCCACGACCTTGAATCTGTCCGTAAATGACACGCTGTTTCGGTGTGTCTTCAAGCGGGAAGGCAATGTGCTGTATTTCAGCCGTTGCCGACCCTCGTTCCATCTTTCTACCGTGATCCGGTAAATCTCCAAATCCTGCTCGGTGTGCGGTCTGGCCTGGTGCCAAGTCACGGGCAACGTGCTCCTCACCCCTGCCCGCACCTGCCAGGCACTCCGCTTCCGCAATAGGCGGCAGGGTCCAGTCTCTCCTTCTCCTGCGGTCAATGGTGGCAGATCCTTGAACACCTCGTTCACGGTTACATTGGGCTGCCAGTTTTCAGGCTCTGGGTACTCCCCTTGTTCCCCTCGGCGATGCCCAACGAGAATCACTCGCTTGCGGTTCTGCAACACGCCGTAGTCCTTTGCGCAGAGCACCGACAGCTTAGTTTCATAGCCAAGTTGACTGAACCGTCGCGTCATTTCCTCCAAGTATCCGTTGCCGCTCCTGTCCTTGGCCGAAAGCAGGCCCATCACGTTCTCGAACACGAAATACTTGGGCTGGTATCGCGCAAGGAAATGTGCGTAGCACCTGTACAGGTAGTTTCGCTTGTCTTCCACCATCCCATCTGGATCCCGTGAACGTCCCACGACAGAGTAGGCTTGACAGGGTGGTCCACCGACTAGGACATCCAGTTCCCGGCCCCTCAGCAACTCGTCTACCCTGCGGTAAATGCGGCACATGCTCCGGGGACTGACTTCATCGTTCACCACTGACGCGGTGACGACCGGGGGGACAACGGCATATAGCTCTTCCCTCGTCATGCGGCCATTCAAATAGTCGGCGTAAATATCTAGACGACCGCGTTTCGAGAGCCAGTGAAACGCCATGCGCGTACGCAACGTGTTGCATGCCGCCACATCAGCTTCCACATGGCCCACCGGCTTGAATCCTTCTTGGACAAATCCCTCGGACAGCCCGCCACCGCCAGCAAAAACATCCAGAAAAGTCAATGCGTTAGACACGAACCACCCCGTCCCGGAAATTCTGGTAACACAGCCCGCATTGCGTCGCGGACATCACAAACGAGATTCCACGACTTGGGCCGATGCGCCCGCGCCCTTCACTCGCCGGTATTCCTCCACCTCTTTGCGCAGCGCCGCTAGCTGCGCCTCGATAGCTTCCCGTTCCGCTGCAAATAGTCGCGGGTGTACGTCAGCACGCCCCCCCCTTTGCCTCAATGGCTTCCAAGGCGTCAACGAAGCGCCTCACCTTGTTTTCTGTGATCCGGCACTGTTTTTCATTCATGATCATGGCAAGCTCTCCTATTCCGAAAGCATAACACCCTTATCAATGCCGTCGCGGTCTGTCCGAACGAAATGGCGGAGACGTACTCCCGGCTGAGCCAGCATCACGAGAACTAACCCGCCTTGGAATTTGTTCGATATTTCATTGCTCCCGCATTACCGTTGCATTCATTGCCAAGGCAAACGGAAGACTGGTGGCCCGAACGACTGCGCCCCGCTCGGAGCCGGGCTGGCAGCGCACTATGCAGCGCTTTTTGAAATCAAAGTCCCTTGGCCCCTGGTTCCGCCAAGAAAACACAACCCGGACACTGCGCCGCCGCCAAGTTGACCTCGGCGGCCACCCGGTCCGCCTCGCTCTGGTACCGTGGCGTGCCGAAGCGTTCCACGCGATCATCCCCCGCCCACCCTCCGGATTGCGGCTCCGGGCGTATGGCTCGATCCTTCCAGCCGTCGTCGTCGCTCCAGCGGTGGGGAAGCGTGATGATCTCGCCCGGCTGCCGGATCGCCGCAAAGGCCTCCAAGGCCTCGATCATGATCTGCCGCTGCAAGGCCGGGTCGTTCGGCTTGCCAGCGGTGCGCCCCAAGGGGAAACCCTGGTAGATGGCACGTGGGTGCGCGCGTGAGTGCGCGTGAGTGCGCGGGGTTGCAACTCCGGGCGTTACAGGGAACGATGACCCAATGCGGATCAGGCACAAGGGTCTTCGCGCCTTGGCCGAGCAGGATTAGCGGCGACAGCTACCGGCCGATCTCGTGCCAAAGTTGAGGCGGACCCTGACCCTGCTGGACGAAGCGCAGCATCCCGGCGACGTCACCACCCATCCGGGGTACCGCCCGCATCCGCTGAGGGGCGACATGGCGGGCATGTGGAGCGTGCGCGTGTCGGGCAACTGGCGCGTCGTCCTCCGGTTCGAGGACAACGAAGCCGTTGAAGTGGATCTGGTGGACTATCACTGAAGGAGGAGGACGGGCGATCATGACGATGCTGAATCCCTGCCATCCGGGCGAGATACTGCGGGACAATCTGGAGGCGGCCGAACTGTCGATGACTAAGGCGGCGTCGCGGCTGGGCTGCACCCGGCAGGCGCTGTCGCGGTTGCTGAACGGCAAGGCCAGCGTTTCGCCAGCCATTGCACTGGCGCTGGAACGCATTGGCTGGAGCAACGCCAGTTTCTGGATGCGGCTGCAGACCGCCTACGAACTGGCCCAAGAAAGGCGCAGACAAGCAGCTTGAATGTTTTTTCGGAAAATGGGCTTTTTATAATCGATTTTGGGCTAAAGTAAGCGAAATAGGGCGTCACGCCGCATTTTCAACAGGTTTTGTTGCGACATGCTCCTAGGTCAAGCTTGGCTGCACCGGGAACTTGGCTTGCGTGTGCCCGAGCCCAAGGTCCAGAGCCGCTTGGGCGGCGTTCGGGCAACCGAGCACGATGGTTCGCGCACCATTCTAACGTTTCCACGTCCATACGCGGTGGACAATCAGCCTTTAGCGCACTTGAGGTTCGCCCTTGCCTACGAAGGCATCGACCTTGGCGTCCTGAATGCCGTCTTTTCGGAAATCGGCCCCTCGCCCTTGAAGGGGTGGGTGCGCCGCCAGCCAACGGGCGCCTACAGCCGCCGCGCTTGGTTCTTCTACGAGACCTTCGTCGGGCGTACTTTGGATGTGGATAACGTGCGCTCCGGCAATTATGTGGAGGCGCTCTCGCCAAGCCGCCACCTCGTATCCAGTCCGCGCCGGTCCAAGCGCCATCGCGTGCTGGACAATCTTCTCGGTGGCAGGGATCTCTGCGTCACGGTTCGGCGCACCCCGGAACTGCTCCGGCAACTCAACGAATCTCTGGACGAGGAAGCCAAGCGAGTCTGCGCAAACGTGGACGTGGCTCAGTTGGCCCGCGCCCTGAACTACCTCTACACCAAGGAGACGCGCTCGTCATTCGCCATTGAGGGGGAAACGCCCAGCCCCAATCGAGCCGAACGATTTGTGGCTGCGCTGCGCAAGGCGGCGGACTTCGACGCCTGCGACAAGGACGCCTTGATCGAATTGCAGAAAATGATCGTGGAGCCGCGCTACGCCGCCTCGGACTGGCGCACGACCCAGAACTTCGTCGGGGAGACGGTCAGCGGCTATCGGGAGCGGGTACACTACATTAGGGAAGGTCTGAACAAGACGGCATTCTTCGCCGGGCTTGCGGATGACTTCGTTTTTGAAGCCAACCGGCATGGAAGGAGGCGAAATCATGCCTTCGGGGCATGGGACGTGCTTGGGCATGGCCGTCCCGGACGCCTTTTCGCGGCCCTTCGCGGATCGCGGACGGACTGCGCCCGCGGCGTCAGGCGGGCGCATACCGGCCGGCGATGAGCAGGTTGGAGAAGCCGAGCAGCAGCGCGTGCGCCGTGGCCACGTCGGCCTCGTTCGCCGAGGTCGTCTCCAGGCTGTGCGTCAGGCCCGTCTCCGAGTCCACGCCGATGTGCGCCTTCATCCCGAAGCGCCATTGGTTGCCCTTCCTCGTCTGGCGCATCTCCGGATCCCGCTCCCCAGCCTTGTTCCTGGTCGAGCTCGGCGCGTCGATGATGCTCGCGTCCACGATCGTCCCGCGCTTCAGGCGGTGGCCCAGCGAAGCCAGGTGCGCGTTGACCTCCGCGAACAGCGCCTCGCCCAGGCCGTGCCTCTCCAGCAGGTGCCGGAAGTTCAATATCGTCGTCTCGTCCGGCAAGGGACCCGTCAGCCGCAGGCCCGCAAACCGGCGCACCGACTCCACCTCGTAGAGCAGGTCCTCCATCCCCGGATCGCTCAGGTTGTGGAACAGCTGGACGCAGTGAACCCGAAGCATCGTTCCCAATGGGTAAGGCTTCCGGCCCCGGCCGCCCTTCGGGTGGAACGGCTCGATCCGCCGCGCCAGACGGTCCCACGGGACCAGCCCCTCCATCCGCTCAAGAAACAACTCCCGGCGCGTCCGCCGCTTCTTCGCATCGTGCTCCAGCTCCGCGAACGTCGCCTGCTCCATGATCGCTCCAAGGGGTGCTGCCAAGACAGTCACATTATCCCCGGTTCCGGGGAATTAATCAGAGGTTCCCTAGGATCAGCACTACCAAGGCAGTGCCGGTGGCGATGGTGTTGCCTAGCAGGGCGATGGCATCATTGCCCTCGGCCAAGCGCTCGCCCATGATGCCGCTGCCCACCACCACGGCCAGCAGCAGTGCCGTGCCCAAGGCTTCCGCGACCAGACGCCTCGGCAGACCCACGCTCATGGCTGACACGGGACCGGCTCCTCGCCAACTGGAGCCAATGGAAGCCGCAGCCCCGTTTGCCCACGCTTCGATAAGCTGACCGACGCCACATCCGCTGCCATGCGAATATCGTACACGCTGTCTTCAACCAGACCAAACGCGGAACTGACATTCGCGGATGGAGTTTCGCTGCCGCGAAACTCCGCGCTTTTTGCGTGGGTCAGGTTCCGAAATGTTTCTGAACCCGCACAACTATCCCACGCTGCGCGAACGGGACGCCATAGCCACCCAAGCTAGACGAGACGCCATTGAATCCGCGCTGCATCGCCTGCCTGAACGGGCTAGGGCGCATCATGGGCGTTATTTGGTCTTCGGATCGGTGGCTAGGGGCCAAATTCGATCCGATAGCGACCTAGACCTGATCGCGGACTTCCCAACAAAGACGATCAAGGCTGCCATTGAGGATGCGGCCACGATCTGCTTCGAGTGCGGCGTGCCTTACGACATCATAGAACTGAGAGGCGAAACGGACCGAAGATTTCTCCACTTCGCTCTAACCGACGCCAAGGAAATTGAATGAGCCGTTCCGGCCTATGGTCTCTTGCCCGGGAGCAAGCCAAGGACGCCAGCGAACGCTGGCAGATGTTGCTCGTACTCGCCAAGCTGCCGCGCCCGACTGACGCAATCGGCCACAGTGAACGAAGCAACGCCATCAATGACTTCATTGGCGTCATCGACCCTTGCGACGAGCCATCCCTTCCATAGCCGGGCTAACTTCGGTCAAAAGGCGGCCAAAACACCCAGCGCAACCCAACCAACCGATATCGATGGCGAGAACTATCGGCAGCTGCCGCCGCACATCCCACGAGCCAGGCGTCTGCGCTATAATTCCGCCCCTACCCCGTCCCAACCAAAGGCAGCCACTATGTCCGTAACCCTCGACAAACTGGTCACCACCCATGCCGTGCCGGGCCGCGAGACCCGCAAAGCCTTAGGGATCGTCAGCGCCGAGTGCGTGCTCGGCATCAACGTCTTCCGCGACATCCTCGGCAGCCTGCGCGACCTGATCGGCGGCCGCAGCGGCACCCACCAGAAGGCGCTGCGCGAGGCCCGCAACAACTGCCTCAATGAGCTGGCCGACCAAGCATCGGCCTTGGGCGCCGAGGCGGCGGTCGGCATCGATCTCGACTACAGCGAGATCAGCGGCGGCGGCAAGGGCATGGTGCTGCTGGTCGCCACCGGCACCGCCGTGCGGCTCAAGTAGCGGCGCAAGAGTGGGGTCACGAACTGCCGCATGCCGAATGACGTCAACCGGACCCCGGAGCAGGCCGCCCGGGATCGTATCGATGCCCGCCTTAAGGGCACGGGCTGGCAGGTGCAGGACAAGGACGCGCTCGACTTCAACGCCGGTTTGGGCATCGCGGTGCGCGAATACCAAACCGATGCCGGGCCTGCCGACTACTTTCTCTTTGTGGATCGGCAGGCCGTTGGGGTGGTCGAGGCCAAGCCGGACAGCTGGGGCGCCAAACTCACTGCGGTTGAGGAGCAGTCGGCAGGCTACGCCAACGCCAAGCTCAAGTGGGTCGCAAACAGCGAGCCGCTGCCCTTCCTCTACGAATGCACTGGGCAGATCACGCGCTTCACCGATGGGCGCGACCCGAATCCGCGCTCCCGGGAAGTCTTCACCTTCCAACGGCCGGAGACGCTTCGAGCCTGGAAGCGCTCCCCGCGCTCCCTGCGGTCCGGCCTCGCCTCGCTGCCGCCGCTGAACCCGGACCAGCTGCGCGACTGCCAAACCAAGGCGATCGTCCGTCTTGAGGCTTCGCTGCAGGCGAACCGTCCCCGCGCCCTCGTGCAGATGGCCACCGGCGCCGGGAAGACCCACACCGCCATCACCGTGGTTTACCGGCTGCTGAAGCATGCCGGCGCCCGGCGCGTGCTCTTTCTGGTGGACACCCGCAACCTGGGCGAGCAGGCCGAGCAGGCGTTCATGGCCTTCACGCCCAACGACGACAACCGCAAGTTCACCGAGCTTTACAACGTTCAGCGCCTGACCGCGCCCGCCATCGCCGGCGACGTGCAGGTGGTCATCTCCACCATCCAGCGCCTGTACGCCACGCTCAAGGGCCAGGACCTGCCGGCAGGCGCGGAGGAGGAGCATCCGGCGGAGCGAGGCTGGCGGCGCAAGCGGCCGCAGCCGGTCGCCTACAGCACCGCGCTGCCGCCGGAGCACTTCGATGCGGTCGTCATCGACGAGTGCCACCGCTCCATCTACAACCTTTGGCGGCAGGTGGTCGAGTACTTCGACGCCTTCCTGATCGGCCTGACCGCCACGCCGGACAACCGCACCTACGCCTTCTTCCAGAAGAACGTGGTCAGCGAGTACACCCACGAACAGGCCGTGGCGGACAAGGTCAACGTGGGCAACGAGATCTACCTGATCGAAACCCAAGTCACCCAGGGCGGCGCAACGCTGAAGCGCGAGCAGCCCATCGAGAAGCGGCAGCGCCTCACCCGCGCCCGCCGCTGGGCGGTGCAGGAGGAGCGCGCGCCCTACGCCGCCAGCCAACTGGATCGATCGGTGGTGAACCCGGACCAGATCCGCACCGTCATCCGCGCCTTCCGAGAGCACTGGCCGCGCATGTTTCCCGGACGCCGGGAACTGCCCAAAACGCTGGTCTTCGCCAAGACCGACAGCCACGCCGACGACATCATCCAGACGGTGCGCCAGGAGTTCGGCGAGGGCAACGACTTCTGCCGCAAGATCACCAACGGCGCCAAGAACCCGAAATCCTCCCTCACCGCCTTCCGCAACGACTTCAACCCGCGCATCGCCGTCACGGTGGACATGATCGCCACCGGCACCGACGTGAAGCCCATCGAATGCCTGCTGTTCATGCGCGACGTGAAGTCGCGCAACTACTTCGAGCAGATGAAGGGGCGCGGCACCCGCGTCCTAGCGGCGGACGAACTGCGCAAGGTGACGCCATCCGCCCCGGCCAAGACCCACTACGTCATCGTCGATGCCGTGAGCGTCACCCGGTCGCTGAAGACGGCCAGCCAGCCGCTGGACACCAAGCCGTCGATCCCGCTGAAGGATCTCGCCATGAGCCTGATGATGGGCGACCGCTCCGAGGGCACCGCCCGTTCGCTGGCGGCACGGCTGGCCCGGCTCGACCACCAGCTTGAAGCGGGCGACCAAGCGAGGATCGAACAGACAGCCGGCAAGCCGCTCGTCGCCATCGTCCGCGACCTGTTCGACGCCATCGACCCGGACAAGGCGGAGGCCGACGCCAGGGCGGCCGGCCACGCCGAACCCGACGAACCCGCCTTGCAGGCCGCAATGGCCGCGCGCATCGCCCAAGCGGCCAACGTCCTCACCGGCCCGCTGATCAACCTGATGGACGGCATCCGCCGCGACCGGGAACAGACCATCGACCACGACAACCTGGACACCCTCCTGCGCGCCGAGTGGGCCGGCGACGTGGCGGAGAACGCAAAGCGGATCGCCCAGGACTTCGAGGGCTACCTCAAGGAGAATCGGGATGCGATCGAGGCGCTGACGATCTACTTCACCCAGCCGGCGCGGCGTTCGGCGGTGACGCTGGCCATGATCAAGGACGTGCTGGCCAAGCTGCGCCGGGACCGCCCGCGCCTTGCCCCGCTGCTCGTCTGGCGGGCGTACGGGCATCTGGACGACTACCAGAGCGGGCAGCCGGTCAGCGAACTGACGGCCTTGGTCGCCCTCATCCGGCGCGTGTGCGGTCTGGACGACACCTTGACCCGGCATTCGGACCGGGTGCGGCGGAACTTCCAGACGTGGGTGCTGAACCGCCACGCCGGGGCGGGCGAGAAGTTCTCGGAGGAGCAGATGGATTGGCTGCGCATGATCCGCGACCATCTGGAGACCTCGTTCACCATCGAGCGCGACGATCTGGACATGGCGCCCTTCGATGCCCAAGGCGGCCTGGGGAGGATGCACGCCCTGTTCGGTGACGGGGTGGATCGGGTGATGGCGGAGATGAATGAGGCGGTGGCGGCGTGAGGGCATTGCCAAACGGCTGGATTTCCGGCCCGCTGCACGAGTTCATTGGGCCACGCGGCGAAAAGGTGTCTCCCGCAGACTTCCCGAAACTGCCTTTCATCGGCATGGACCACGTTGAGGCCCACACCACGAGAATTGTTGGGTCAGTTCAATCCAGCCAGATGAAGAGCCGGGCGTCGCGGTTCTGCCAGAACGATGTCCTGTACGGGCGCCTGCGCCCATACCCCAACAAGGTCGCCCAGCCCAAGTTCGATGGTCTGGCTTCCGGTGAGTTCATTGTCTTCAAGGGCAACGATCTGATTGACCCTAGCTTTCTGCGCTATCGCTTGCATGCCCGTGACTTCGTCAACTTCGCCTCCCACCTGAATGAGGGAGACCGCCCACGGGTGAGCTTCGACCAAATCGGCAACTTTGAAGTCCAAGTGCCACCAGCCGGGGAGCAACGCCGAATCGTCGAGAGAATCGAAACCCTGTTCAACGAGATCGACCGGGGCGTCGAGAGCCTGCGCGAAGCCAAGCGAGGCATCGGACTCTATCGCCAGTCCCTGCTCAAATCCGCCTTTGAAGGCCGACTCACCGCCGAATGGCGGGCACGGAACCCTGACAAGCTGGAAAGCCCAACAGCGTTGCTTGCGCGCATTCGCGAGGAACGCGAAAGACGCTTCCGCTCAGCTCTGGACGAGTGGGAGCGGGCCACAGCCGAGTGGCGCAACAACGGCGAACTCGGCAAGAAGCCCGCGAAGCCGAAGCGTTTACCCCACCCCGAAGAAGTGCAGGACAAAAGCCTTAAAAGGCTTCCGGAGGGATGGTTCTACGTCTCGTTCAATACCCTCGCCTGGTCCATTCGGAACGGCATTCCTGTCAAGCCAGATGAAGTCGGGGCCCTGAAGATATTCCGCATAAGCGCCGTTCGGCCAATGGCATTCAACCTTGACGACTACCGGCATATTACCGACCCGGATGGCAGTATGGAGGACTACCGTCTGAAGCATGGCGATATTGTATTCACTCGATACAATGGATCGCGAGAATACGCGGGTATTTCGGCCATGTATCGCGGCGACGGCACCCATGTCTATCCTGATAAGCTCATCCGTTGCCAGATTGAGACCGGAATAATCGACCCCGCTTATCTCGAAGCAGCAACGAACTGTGGCGAGAGCCGGTCTCACATAGAGAAACGGATTCGAACAACTGCGGGTCAGTCAGGCGTCTCAGGCACTGACATAAAGGCCATGCCTGTCCCCATTTGCTGCCCCGCCGAACAGGCCGAGATCGCCCGCATCCTCAATGGGCGACTTGCATCCGCCGAATCCCTGCACACCGAAATCGACGCCATTTGCCCGACCTCCTCTAACCTCGGCCGCGCCGAGGCGCTCCGCCAATCCATTCTCAAGCAAGCGTTTTCCGGCCAACTCGTCCCGCAAGACTCCTCCGACGAGCCAGCCTCTGCCCTTCTGACTCGGATCCTAACTAAACGTAACACTGCACTATCCAAACCATCTAAGAAAAGCAAAGAAATATGAGCAACAATTTCCAGAGAGCAGGATCGACCAGCAACGCTCATGTCGGCAGGGAATTTGAGGATCGAGTGCAGAAAGCTCTCGCCAAGCATGGTCTATCGCTGGTATCTGACCACAAGGTACTGTGCGGCTTGCATGAAGTGCGAAAAAACCATTCCTTTGACCTTGGGTCTGAAAACCCCAAGGTGATCGTTGAATGCAAGACCCACACTTGGACTGTAAGCGGCAACGTACCGAGTGCAAAAATGCAGAACTGGGCGGGGGCCATGTTCTACTTCCATATGGCTCCGAAGGACTACAGAAAAATCTTCATCGTTGAGCATAGCCCACGTCCAGGTAAGGGTAAGTCCGAAAGCCTGCTGAGCTACTTCCTCCGAACGCATACCCACATGATTCCCGATGACGTCGAATGTTGGGAGCTTAATGGCGGCGAATTGGTCAACAAGACCCAAGCATGATTGTCGGAAGATTCCGCCACGCGCCCGGGGACCGGTTCACTCTCTCGATATTGGGCCGACGCATCGCCATAGGCGAGCGGAATGCACTGGTGGTGGGCCGCATAGTAGGTACGACTGGCAGCGTTGCGCCAATCGACCTCCCGGCCGCCAACGCCGATCTCTGCCGCAGCGTCCAGCAGGTCTTCAGGCGCAACCGCCATTAACGACCGTCCCGATGAACATGGGCAGGAACTTCAGGCCAAGGTCAGCCACGGCTTCGGGGGACTCGGCCCAACGAAGCGCCAGTGCCTCATTCAAGTCACCCGCGGCGGTGGGCGATGTGATCAGGCGATACTCGAGGAGGAATGATCCGGGCTCGTCCTGCGAGGGCACAATCCTTATGCCGTACGGACGAGCATGTGCCTGAGACCTTATTGAGTCCGCGCAACGCAACGCCCGTCGGGCCCCTGCCTCGCTGAATTCACCTTGGCCAACTGCCTTCACCAGCTCTATGACCACATCGGCTAGGGGTGGCTCCCGCTCTGGAGCCAACCTGCGCCGCCGGTCACAGAGCGCCTGCGCTTCACCAAAGCGCCCAACATGCAGGGCGCTCACAATGAGGTCATCCAGCAAGGCAAGGTCATCCGGGGCTTTCCGCCAAGCGTCGCGGGCTACTTCGTAGCTCTCCCCGGCCTCGTCAACAACGGCATTTTGACCGATCCGGGCCACTCGGGCGGTCAGTTCGTTGGCTTTCGGGAGGGGGGCAGCCATATTCAGAAACACCAAAGTTTCAGCGAAAAGGGTTGCAGGACGCTGTATCGGATAGCGACCTCTAGCCCGGCTGTTACGCCAGTTTAGTTGGGAGGCGTCGGGATGCCAACTGCTCTGCGCGCCCGCAAAGCGGGCGCGTTGGAATTTCGCTGCCGCGAAACTCTGCGCCAGTCCCGTAGGCCTGATTCCGATGTGTTTCTGAACCCGCACACGTTGAACTGATACTGATTCATCCGTTTCGCGAAGGAAACGGGCGACTCTCGCGTCTGCTCGCCAACCTGATGGCCGTTCAGGCAGGTTGGCGCGAATTGGACTTCACGTCATGGGAAGAGCGCAGGGAAGAGTACTTCGCCTGCATTCAGGCAGGCATGAGCGACTATGAGCCGTTGCGGGGGCTGGTCAGCCTAGCGGTACGCGAGGCGGGGAAGAGCCCAGGTGCTTAAGCTTTGCTTCGATGGCCTGCACGGACTCGCCGGTCTCTATCGCCGTGGAGCTGGCCACGCTTCGCATCCGCCGCCGCATTGCCCCCGGAGAGTCGCGCAGGTGGGGGTTGGTCTCGGAGAGCGGTTTGCGTTTCATTGGTTCATCATAGCCGATTCGGGCCATCGGGTGGGGAAACGCCGGGCCACCCGGAAGCGATCGGCGAGTTCCTCAAGGAACTGGACTTGGCGGAAGGCCGCTCGACCGGGGTACCGAAGATTCTGCGGGCAATGCGCAACAACGGCTCGCCGTCTCCGATTTTCGAGACTGATGATGATCGCACTTGGTTTCTTACCCGGCTGCCCGTGCATGTGGGGTTTTCGCGAACGGAGGAGCACGGTGGGGAACGGGATTCCGGACAAGGCATCTCATTGAAAATCGAGCAGGAAGCATCATCCACCGACCAAGTTACCCCCCAAGTCACCGACCAAGATAACCAATTGGAAAACAAAGATAATTCTGCCAATACCCCCCAAGTCACCGAACGTCTCGGGTACTTGGTCAGCAGGCTTCAAGGCGAAATGAGCCGCACCGACTTGCAGACCGCGTTGTGGACGGCACCGACTGGGTGATGCTCGGTACCGACGTGAAGGGTGACATGGCGAGTATGTGGAGCGTGCGCGTGTCGGGCAACTGGCGCGTCGTCTTCCGGTTCATGTTTTTGGATGTTGAGGTGGCTTCTCAACAGGTTGAACAGGTTGAGGAGTGTTGCATGAGAAAGCTGCTTGTCATTCGATTCCAAGCAGCCGACTGGGCGTGATGGCGAACGGCATGGCCCCGCCAGACCAGCGCCCGTCCTATTGCACGATCTTGATGTAATCCCCCGCCCGCGGCTCACCGCGCGGATGATGGCCATTGAGCACGCGCAACGTCTCTTCGGGAAAACGCTTGAGGGAAGACTTGCGCCCCAACTCGGCGTAGGTATCGCCGGGATTGGCCATAATCACCCGGATGCGCTGGTTGTTCGCCACTTGCAAGTCCGCCGCCGTCATCGCGCGGAACGATTCGAGGGTGGCGCGGAAATCCTTTTCAAATTGAGCCGGGTCGCCGACGGCACCCAAGGTGCCCCGGAATAGGTAGATGGCGCCGTCTTTGTAAACAAGCGCCAGCTTCCTAACCTGATCGTCACCGCCAAGAATCTGGATATCGGTAATATAGGCATCGTAGCCGTTGACGACGAGCGCCTCGCCGTTCTCGGTGTCGTCGCGTTTCAGCGTTTCCCGTATGTAATCCTCCGGGGTCTGCTGCTCGGCCGGCGGTTTCTGGCGCCGCACGGTAATGCTGCCGCTGGAGGTGCCGCCAACATCCCGGCCGGAAACGGCGGTGGCGGTGTTCGTCACCTCCCAGCCATCGGGGAAGGCGACCACGATGCGCAGGCTGCCGTGATAGTAAACACCATCCTTAATCAAGCCCGTTGCCGCTTCGTCGCCGTAAACCAGGCCGTCGATCATTGCCCAGAAATCGCGTTCCGGCGCCCGCAGCGTCTGGCCGGCCAGCGGCACCGCCTTATGCACAACATCGTTGAGCCGCTTATCGTTGCGCGGGTGCGAACCGAAGATGCCGTGGTAGACGCTGGGCCGATTCATCACCGACTTGGCAAACAATTCCTGGTCTTTGAGCACATGAATAACGGAAATCATGGCTAGCGGATCGTAGCCGGCCCGGGCCAGGAACTCGGCGCCATAGCCATCCGCCTCCAACTCGTACTCGCGGGCTTCTCGGGTTACGGCGGTGGCGGTCAAGGTATCGCCCAAATCCTTCATCGCGAAGCTGCTTGTGCCGATCGCCGCCAGCCAGCCGAGCAACCCGCCGAGGCGATTCAAACCCTTTGAGCGCTGCACGTGGCGGCCAACCACATGGCCGATCTCATGGCCGATAATGCCCGCCAACTCGTCCTCGCTGCGGCAGAAGGCGATCAGGCCACGATGGATGAAGATATAGCCGTCCTGGGTTGCCGAGGCGTTGACTTGCGAACTATCGACCACGGTAAAGGTGTACTGATCGCTGGCCAGCCCCGATGCGGCGAGCAACCGCTCGCCAATCTCGGTGACGTAATCCTGCCACTCCTCGTCCGGGTAGAGGCTATTTGTCTCGCGCAGGTCGTTGTATATCTTTTCGCCATCGCCCGCCGCCCGGGCGCTTGACGGCAACAGGGCCAGGCAGGCGATGAATAGCGCCAGGGTTAATGCGTTGCGGTTCCTGGCAATAGGTCCGGCTTTGCCCGCGGGCCGCGCCTTGCGCCCAAGCGCTTGCGCTGATGCCAAATTATTCGCTGGACGTGGCATTGGCTGGCGGGTTGGGGTTGCGTCGTTCTGCCTGGGGCGCACGATTTGCGCAGTGGCGGTAGAGTGGGGCACCGAGCAAACGGGGCGCGGCCGCTTCAGTACGGCAAGGGTGAGAAATATCGCACAGACATTTCATGGAACGGCTGATTGTGGCGCCGTTATGCACATGTTGATATTTCCGCAGCAAGGCGGTGGTCGCTCAGTTTCACTTTCCGCCGCCGCAGAGACCCCGCCAGCGTTGGGCTGCGGCGATGAAGCGTTGCCAAATTGAGCCACGACCGGCGCGGCGCAACTATCGGCTGATTTTGCCCCGGCTGCCGAAGTGCCGACGGAAACGTTCAACGCGGCCGCGGGAATCCGCAATTTTTTGCTTGCCGGTATAGAACGGGTGGCAGACTAAGCACACGTCGATGTGAATGTCTTCCTTGAGTGTGGAGCCTATCTCGATGACGTTGCCACAACTACAGGTGGCCTTGATGTGGTTGTACTCGGGATGAATGCCGACTTTCATGGTGTGCCCGGTCCGATAGGCTCTTTGCAGCGGGCGCACAGTGTACCAAACGGCGGTTCGATGGCAAGGTGAGCGCCATGACCGATGTCGCCCGCATTGCCCTGCCCGTGCCGCTGCGCCAAGCGTTCGACTACGCGGTGCCGGACGATGCCGCCATGCCCGTCAAGGGTGCCAGGGTTCGCGTGCGCTTCCACAATCGAACGCTCATCGGCTTGTGCGTGGGCCTGAACCCGCCCGACACTCATCCCGATCCAAAACCACTGCTCAATGTGCTTGATCCCGCCAGCATACTAACCGACGAGGTCTTCGCACTGGCGCATTGGCTGGCAAACTACTACCACCACCCACTCGGCGAGGTCTTCGCGACCATGCTGCCAAACGCGCTGATGAAGGGTGCGCCGCTCTGTTGGCAGCGGCAGGAACTCTGGCAACCGAGTGCCGAGCCCCCGTCACTGCCCAAGCGGGCGACCAAACAGCGGGCGTTGTTGGAATTTTTACAGCGACGAGGTGCCCCGGCGAGTATTGCGGAACTGCGTGCCGCGGGATTCACCTCGAAGTTGATCGCGACACTTGCGGCCAAGGGTGCTATCGAACCCGGCGAACGCACCTACGAACTGGAGGCACCGCCACAGTTAACGGCGGAGCAAGGCGCCATTGTGGAGCGCTGTAAGGCGGCACCGCCCGGCTTCGCCACGGCCCTGATCGACGGGGTGACGGGCAGCGGCAAGACCGAGGTCTATCTGCAAGCCATGGCGAATGTACTCGAACGCGGCGCACAGGTGCTGGTGCTGGTGCCGGAAATCGCCCTGACGCCGCAAACGCTGGGCCGCTTCCGCAACCGCTACGGCGAAACAAGCGTTTTTCACTCCGGCCTATCCGACCGGGAGCGGCTTGAAGCCTGGCTGAAGTGCCGAGACGGCACCGCCCGCATCCTCATCGGCACCCGCTCCGCCGTGCTTACCCCGTTCCGCAACCTCGGCCTTGTCGTGGTTGACGAGGAGCACGATGCCTCCTTCAAACAGCAGGATGGCCTGCGCTACTCCGCCCGCGACCTGGCCGTCAAGCGGTCACAAAGCCTCGACATTCCGCTGTTGCTCGGCAGCGCCACACCATCGCTCGAATCGCTGCGCAATGCGCGCCTTGGACGCTATAGCCATTACCGGTTGACGCGGCGGGCCACCGGCGCGCCGATGCCGCCCCTGCATGTGCTCGACATTCGCGGCCATAGGCTGCGCGACGGTTTGAGCGAGCCGCTCGCCAAACGCATCGGGCGACATCTGCTCAGGGGTGCCCAAGTGCTGGTATTTCTGAATCGGCGCGGTTACGCACCCGTTTATCTTTGTACGGATTGCGGCTGGCAGGCGCGTTGCGATGCTTGTGATGCGCGGCTGACGCTGCATCGCACTCCATTCTTGCTGCGCTGCCATCATTGCGGCGCCAAGGCACCGATTCCCGCCGCATGCCCCGGTTGCGGAGGCCAAAGCTTGGTTGCCCTGGGTGCCGGCACACAGCGTACCGAAGCGGGTTTGCGCGAACGGTTCCCCGAATTTCCGCTGTATCGCATTGACCGGGACAGCACACGCAGCCAAGGGCGGCTCGAAAAACAGCTCGGCCGCATTCAACAAGGCGGGCCGGCCATTCTGGTGGGAACGCAAATGCTCGCCAAGGGGCATCACTTCCCGAACGTCACCCTGGTCGCCGCCCTGAACGCCGATGCCGGATTCTTAAGCGCCGATTTCAAGGCCGCCGAGCGCACCGCCCAGCTCATCGTACAGGTGGCGGGACGCGCTGGCCGCGCCGAGCGTCCCGGCGAGGTTTGGATACAGTCGCTGCAACCCGATAGCCCGGCGTTGCGGCAACTCATCGAATCCGGTTATGCGGGATTCGCCGACCAGGAACTCGCCAGCCGGGAGCGGGCCGGGCTGCCGCCGGCGCGGCCGATGGCATTGCTGCGCGCCGAAGCCGAGGAGGGCACCGCGGCAAGGCTATTTCTTGAGGGGCTGAAGCCTCTTCTGCCCGCAACACTTGAGGTGTTCGGCCCCGCGCCCGCGCCCTTGATGCGGCTGGCCAATCGCTACCGATTTCAACTCATGCTGTTGGCGGATGATCGGCGCAGCCTGCATCGCGGGCTGGAGCGGCTGGCGGGGGCATCGGCTCCGCGCAGCGTGCGTTGGGCGATTGATGTGGATCCGGCGGATGCGGGCTAGGAGCCTCTGCCTGCGGAATTCGCGGCTGCAAAGCCGCTCTCATCCGCCCCGTCGGCCGCTCGATTTCGTTGCATATGGCTCGATATTCGCCTCAATCGACCGGCTGACGGGACGGCGATAGCGGCTTTTCGCTTTCGCGACTTCCGAGGGCAGAGGCTCCTGGAAGCCTCTAGGTCATCTGCGAACGCACCGCATCAAAATTCCGCGACAGGTGCGAACAGTCGTTGAAACGCCGCACCAGGATGGCGTCGCCGGTTATCACAATGTGGCTGATGGAACCGTTGTCCGCGCCCGTGAAGGCAAAGGGTTCGGCCCCCGTGGCCATGGCGAGGATGCGGGCGATGACCCCGCCGTGTACCACCGCCACCACCAATTCATCCGGATGCCGTGCGGCGATGCGTTGCAGACCGCGCTCGAGGCGCTCGCCGAGTGCGGCATTGGATTCCGCCCCCGGGATCAAATCCCAGCGCTGTTCGGCCCGTACACGCTGCATGATCGGGTGGTTTTGCGCTGCCTTTATACGCATCAGCCCGCCTTCCCACTCGCCAAGAAACACCTCGCGCAGGTCGGCCTCCACAATCGGCTCAAGCCCCAAGTGGGCGCAGAGCGGTGCCGCCGTTTCCACGGTACGCCGCAGGTTCGTGACGTAAACCGCCGCAATGGGCAGCTCTTGCAACCGCTGGCCGACCCGTTCGGCCTGTTCCCGGCCATTGGCGTGCAATTCCGGGTCGCCGTGGCCGTCCACCAGCGGAAAGGGATTCTCCGCACTCGCCGCACGGGACTCACCATGACGCACCAGCAGGATCTGGGTCGCGCCCGGCGGCGCAACGAACCTGGGTTGGCGGTATTCCCGGGTGCCCTCGTCGCCGGTGTTGGTGCCAACGGCTGCGGTCATGATAAGGCCCGCAGGCTAGGCGCCTCTGCCTTCGGAAGTCGCGAAAGCGAAAAGCCGCTATCGCCGTCCCGTCGGCCGGTCGATTGAGGCGAATATCGAACCCTATGCAGCGCAATCGACCGGCCGAAGGGGCGGATGAGAGCGGCTTTGCAGCCGCGAATTGCGCAGGCAGAGGTGCCTAGGTCCGGTTTGTCCACAAACCGCTTAGTGGCGTCTTCGAGTCGCCGGGGGGCGGCGACGATGCTCTTGACGACGGTGACCTCGTAGCCGTTCGGCGTCGGCCAGCAATATAGATCGATCAACAGAGCTCTCCTTAAGGGGGCGGTTCGGTTTGGTGGCGGAAAACGAGGCCGCAGTTTGTCGGGTTTGTCTTTATGCGGCAAGCGCCCCTTGTTCGCGGCAGTCACAAGTGATACTTAAGCGCCCATGCCCGACCCAGTGCCTCATGTTGCATTCCGCAGCGTTCAAAAAAGCTACGATGGCCAAACCCTAGTCGTTAAAGACCTCGACCTCGACATACAGAAGGGCGAATTTCTAACCCTGCTCGGCCCTTCGGGTTCGGGCAAAACCACCTGCCTGATGATGCTCGCGGGGTTCGAGGCGGTCTCGGCGGGGGAGATACTGGTGGACGGCCAGTCCGTACAGGAGCTGCCGCCGGACAAGCGCGGCATCGGCGTCGTGTTCCAAAATTACGCCCTTTTCCCTCACATGACCGTTGGCGGCAACCTCGCCTTTCCCCTGGAGGTGCGCCGCATTGCCGCCGCCGAGTGTACCGAGCGTGTCGCCCGCGCCCTACACTTGGTGCAACTGTCGGGATTTGAAAATCGTCGCCCCGCGGAATTATCCGGGGGTCAACAACAGCGGGTGGCTATCGCTCGAGCACTGGTATTCGAACCGCAACTGGTGTTGATGGATGAACCCCTTGGCGCACTGGACCGGCGGCTGCGTGAAGAGATGCAATTTGAAATCCGCCGGATTCACCGGGAACTGGGCGTCACCATCCTCTACGTCACCCACGATCAGCAGGAAGCGATGGTGATGTCCGACCGCGTGGCGGTGTTCCGCGGCGGCAAAATCGAACAGGTCGCCGCACCGGTGACACTCTACGAAGAGCCCGAGCGCAGTTTCGTGGCGCAGTTTATCGGCGAGAACAACCTGCTGCCCGCAACGGTAAAGGCGATTGAAGGAGACATCTGCACCGTTGATACCGGTGCCGGCACAGTGCGGGCTTTCGATGTCAAGGGCAGTGCGGTTGGCGAGGAGGTCACCTTGGCGATTCGCCCGGAGCGGGTTGGGGTGGCACCGGGGGCGGGCCGCTACGCCAACGAACTATCCGCCGAAGCAATCGATGTGGTCTTCATCGGCGATCATCTGCGTGTGCGGCTGCGCTTGGGCGAGCGCGAGGATTTTATTGCCAAGATGCCCAACATCGTTGGCCACGGCGCTGTTTTGCCGGGTGATAAGGTGCGTATCGGTTGGGCGGTTTTGGACGGGCGGGTTTTGGCCTTGGATCCCACTTTGCCGCAAACATGAACCGGGCGGTCGCCGACTCATTCCGTTACGAGCAATTCCACACCACCAAATGGAGCAAACCGCTATGAATCGATTTTTCCGTCTCGGCCGGATATTCCACTCACTCTTTTGCAAGGCAGTGGTGCCGCCCGGCGCTCTGCGACCGCGTCCGTTTTCGTGTGGGGGGCTGGTCCGCATATCGGCCGTCGTGCTGGCGCTGTGCGCCGCCATTGCGACCGCCGCCGAATCCCTCACCGTCGTGTCTTGGGGCGGTTCCTACGCCAAAGCCTGCGTGGAGGGCTACCACAAGGCGTTTACCGCCGAAACCGGCATTCAAATTCAGCTTGAGGACTACAACGGCGGGTTGGCGGAAGTGCGCGCCCAAGTGGATGCCGGCGCGGTACACTGGGATGTGCTTGATGTTGAAGTCGCCGACGGCGTGCGCGGCTGCGACGAGGGCCTGTTTGAATTGCTCGACCCGGCAACCTTGCCGCCTGGCGCGGACGGAACGCCGGCAACGGCAGATTACTACCCCGACATGCTGACCGAATGCGGGGCCAACCAACTCTTCTACTCGACGGTGTACGCCTACAATTCCGACCGGCTTGCGGGCGCCAAGCCAACCCGGGTCGCAGACTTCTTCGACCTCGAACGTTTCCCCGGACGCCGGGGGATGCGGCGCTCGCCGCTTGGCAATCTGGAGTTTGCCCTCTTGGGCGACGGTGTGCCCGTTGAGGAGGTATACGCCATGCTGGATACCGAGGCCGGCATTGAGCGGGCTTTCCGCAAGCTGGGCAGCATCAAGGATCAGATCGTCTGGTGGGAGGCCGGAGCACAGCCCCCGCAGATGCTGGCGGACGGCGAAGTCACCCTATCCACCGCCTACAACGGGCGCATATTCAATGCCCAAGTGCTTGAGCAACAGCCCTTCGTCATCGTTTGGGATGGACAAATACTCGACACCGGGTTTCTCGCCGTTCTTACCGGCGCCCCCAATCTCGAAGCGGCACACCGCTTTGTTGCCTTCGCCGCCAGACCCTCGTCGATGGCCGGTGTGGCGCGACACATCTCCTACAGCCCCACGCGCCGCTCCGCCGAGGCAATGGTGTCCACCCACGCCGCAACCGGCGTTGAGATGCGTCCGCACATGCCGAACACACCCGAGCACAGCGCCCGCGCCCTGCATAACGACTGGCAATGGTGGAGCGACAATCGCGACGACATGAACGAACGCTTCGCCGCCTGGCTGGCCAGATAGGCACCAAGATGGGGGTCAGCGACGCAAGCGCCTCGATCCGGCTAGCCCTGCCGTTGCTCGCCTTTATCGCGGTCACCTTCATCGCCCCCCTCGGCACCCTGTTGACGCGCGCCGTCCACGACCCGGAAGTCGCGGACATTCTCCCCGAAACCCTTGCCGTCTTGGCCACATGGGACGGCGAGGGCGCACCGCCGGAAGCCGCCTACGCGGCCATCGCCCGGGAATTGCCGCAAGCCCGGCAAGACCGCACCCTCGGGCGCGCGGCGACCCGCATCAACCGCATTCAAAGCGGTATGCGCAGCGTTTTGGTCAAAACAGCCCGCCGGCTCGGGCGCGGCGTCACCGATCCGTCGTTTTCCGGCAATTGGCGGGAGCGGTTGTTGGCTATCGACGACACCTGGGCCGAAAAGGCCACTTGGCACGCCATCCGTGCGGCCGGCCAACCCTTCACCGCCCGCCACTTCCTCAATGCCCTTGACTTGGAAACCAAGCCGGACGGCAGCATCGCCGCCCTGCCCGAGACCCGCCGCATCTATGTGCCGCTGTACCTGCGCACCCTGGGCGTTAGCCTTGGCGTCACCTTGCTGTGCTTGGTGATTGGCTACCCCATCGCCCACGCCATCGCCCACGCCCAACAGCGGTTGGCCACCACCCTGCTGGTGCTGGTGCTGGTGCCGTTCTGGACATCGCTGCTGGTACGCACCACCGCCTGGATCGTGCTGTTGCAAAACCAGGGGGTGGTGAACGATGCTCTGGTCGGTCTCGGCGTCCTGCCCGAGACGGGGCGGCTGACCATGATCTACAACATGACCGGCACCTTTGTGGCCATGACGCATGTGCTGCTGCCGTTCATGGTGCTGCCCCTCTATTCCGTTATGCGCTCCATCCCGCCAGGTTACATGCGGGCGGCCGCCTCCCTCGGCGCAAGCCCGCTACAGGCGTTCCGACGGGTATATTGGCCGCAAACCCTGCCCGGTATCGGCGCGGGCTCGCTGCTCGTCTTTATCCTGGCCATCGGCTACTACATCACGCCGGCGCTGGTCGGCGGGCAAAGCGGGCAGTTGATCTCCAACATGATCGCCTACCACATGCAAACCTCGCTCAACTGGGGCCTGGCGGCCGCTCTGGCGGCAATACTGCTGTGCGCCGTGGTGGTGCTCTACATGCTCTACGACCGGCTGGTCGGCATCGACCGGATGCGGCTCGGATGAGCGGGTCAATGACAGCCACGGCCATCGCCGGCAGAAAATTGGGGCGCCATGCCTACATCCTGTTCTGTGCCCTGGCGTTCACTTTTTTGGTCGCGCCGATACTGGTGATTGTGCCCCTGAGTTTTAACGCCGAACCCTATTTCACGTTCACGGAAGGCATGTTGCGCCTCGACCCCGATGCCTGGTCGTTGCGCTGGTATCGCAGCATTGCCGAAGATGGCCAATGGGGGCGGGCGCTGAGCAATAGCCTGCTGATCGGCGGGGCCGCAACCCTAATCGCCACCTCCCTCGGAACCCTGGCGGCGCTCGGCCTTGCCAATTCCGCCATGCCCGGGCGGCGGGTGGCCATGGGCCTGCTCATCTCGCCCATGATTACCCCGGTGATTATCGTTGCCGTGGGCGTGTTTTTCTTCTATTCCGGCCTCGGGCTCGCACAAACCTATCTGGGCATCATCCTGGCCCACGCCGCCCTTGGTGCACCCTTTGTGGTTATCACGGTGACGGCAACCCTCGCCGGCTTCGACCGCGGTTTGCTGCGCGCCGCCGCCAGCCTCGGCGCGGGCCCGGTCACGCGGTTCCGGCGTGTGCAACTGCCGCTGATCGCCCCCGGTGTCGTCTCCGGTGCCTTGTTCGCCTTCGCCGCCTCCTTTGACGAGGTGGTTGTCGTGCTGCTGATGGGCGGGCTCGACCAACGCACCCTGCCGCGCCAGATGTGGTCGGGAATACGCGAGCAGATTAGCCCAACCATTTTGGCCGTGGCCACGCTGCTCATTTTATTTGCGATTTTGGTTTTGTTTGTTGTTGAGTGGTTGCGGCGGCGGGCGGGATCAAGCTAATAACCATGCATTCAACATATCGCCGAACCGTCGTCACCTTCGGCACCGTCGCAATGCGGGAACGGCGCCTGGCGGCCGCTCGGCGGCGCGAACATGGTTTGCAGGTATGCACCATCGAGCAACTTGCCGCTCGCTTGGCTGGCGGGCTGCGCTATCAGGTTGCCGAGAAGCGCCTGCGGGCGGAAATTCAGGCGGCGCTGCCGACTGCCGACCTGGGTGAGTTGGAGGGCATCAAGGACCTGCCCGGTTTTGTCGATGCGGCGACCGATACCCTGCAAAAAGCCTGGCTGGCGGAAATCGACCTCCAGGGTCGAGCGCAGGCGCATCCGCGCATCGCCGCCGTTGCCGCGCTGGAAACCGCCGTCCTGGCTCGCCTGCCGCCCGCCGCGCAACGCGCTTGCGATCTCGCCGCCCAAGCATTGGAGAATCAAGCCAACGCCGCCGCACTGTTCGGCGAGATTGAAATATGCGGCATAACGGAATTATCGCCCACTTGGCGACCATTGCTGCGCGCGCTGGCCGAACAGACCCCGGTGCGCTGGAACTCAGGCCCCCGTTCCAGACCGGATTGGCTGGCGCAACCCGAATCCGCAACGGCGACCCCGGCAGGCGGCTCGCCAGCCGATGCCAAGCAGTTGCGGCGCTTGACCATCAGGACAACGCCGGCGCAAGCCCCCGCCATTAGCAGTGTCAGCGCGGCCACCGCCTATCACGAAGCCATCGAGGCCGTGCGCTGGGCGCGCGGGCTATTGGCTTCGGGGCAGGCGCGACCCGAGGAAATCGCCATCGCTTCGGTGCATCCGTCAGACTACGACGATTACCTGCTGGCGTTGCGTTGCGACGCCAACTTCGACATTCACTTCGCGCACGGCGTCAAGGTCACCACTTGTCGCGAAGGCCAAGCCGCGGCGGCGTTGGCGGATATTCTGGCGCGGGGCCTATCGCAGAAACGGATGCGACGCCTTGCCACATTGCTGGCCGCTTACCCCGGGCCCTTTGCGGAACTGCCAAAAGGCTGGTTGCGTTTGCTCGGCGCCAGCCCCCTGAATTCGCACGATGCCTGGTCGCGACTGCTGCAACGTTGCACCGCCGCCGATTGGCCCGATGGCATCGACCATGGCCCAACCCTGCAAAAGATCATCGACGCCTTGGACAAAGGCACCAAAGCCGCCGGGGAAACGGGTGAATTTCTGCTATCCGGGCGATCCCTGGAGTTTTGGCGCGATGCCTTGTTGGCCGGCTCTCCCGACTCTTTGGAACGAGCGCTGGACGATTTGCGCACCGACGATGGCCTCGATTGCTGCGTTTCAACCACCTGGATGCCCGCGAGCATGTTGGCGGCCGCGCCCCGGCCCTGCGTCTATCTGCTCGGCCTGAACTCCTCGCGCTGGCCAAGAAATATTTCCGAGGATCGCCTACTGAGCGACCACATTATTCCGACGGCCGAACTCAACCCCCTGCCCGTCAATTTGGCCGATCAGCGGGATTTTCAGACCATCCTGGCCACGACCGCCCGAGCACTTGTGCTCTCCCGCGCACGGCGCGACAGCGCGGGGCGGCTGCTTGGGCGCAGCATGTTGCTGCGGAACAGACCGCAGGAAGACTACCTGGGGCGCAATCGAATACCGGCACAGGCCTTGAGCGAAACCGACCGGCTGACCGCCCGCGCCGAGGACTTTCAGGTTTTGCCCCAAGCACAGGCGGCCAACGCCTGTTGGCGGAATTGGCACCTTGAGGCATTGACGCCACACGATGGGCTCATAGGCCCCAATCACCCGGTCATTCGAGCCATCTTGGAGCGCACTCAATCAGCGAGTTCCCTGCGCCGCCTCTTGCGCAATCCGCTGGGATTCGTTTGGCGGTACGGGCTGGGCTGGCGATGCCCGGAAACCGGCGAGGAGCCGCTGGTACTCGATGCGCTGACGACCGGCAATCTCGTGCATCGAATATTGCAACAGGCCCTGCTCATACTGGAGGCCGGCCCCGGCCTGGCGCGCGCGAAAGCCGAAGAGACGGCCACCGCTATCGAGGCAGCCACAGGACAAGTCGCCGATGAATGGCGCGCCGGGCAGCCGGTGCCGCCGCGCATCATCTGGCAGCGAACCCTGGAAGAGGTGCGCGAGATGAGCTACACCGCCCTTGCCCGCAAAAATGCAACCCCGCCCAAAGCTCGCGCCTTTGCGGAGGTGCCTTTTGGCGGCAGCAAAGCCAACCCCGATGTCGAAATTCCCTGGGATGCCAAGGCGCCGGTGCCAATCGGTGACACGGGGTTCCGTATACAAGGCTACATCGACCGCCTCGATATTGCCGCCGACGGCCGGTCCGCCCTGGTTTGCGATTACAAAACCGGCCGCACCCCAAATAAAAAGTACGAACTCGACGGCGGCCGGGAATTGCAGCGTTGTTTGTATACGTTTGCCGCCAAGGCGCTCTTGGGCGAACAGGTTTCGGTGCGAGCCTCCCTACTTTTTCTCCGCGATGACGAAGAGCATGACCTGGCAGACCCGGAGGCGGCTCTTGATGCCGTCGAGGATTATCTGCAAGCCGCGCGAGACAACCTGCTCAACGGCGGCGGCACAATCGGCAAGGACGCCGGCGACACCTACGACGACCTGGCCTTCGCCCTTCCGGCCAACGCGAAGCCGGTCTATCTGGAGCGTAAAGGCAAAGCCGCGCGGGAACGCCTGGGTGCGGCCACCGAAGTCTGGGGGGCACAATGATGCCTCTGCCGGCGCGCCAAGCAAGCGACGACAGAGGCCAGGGTCTATGGATTAACCCGATTGCCGCAGCAAAGTGGTTGCCGCGAGCGTCTGGCGGGAAGCGATCAAGCAATGCGTAGGCCGGGGGAAAAGCTTGCGGAGCTCGCGGATAAGGAAAGCCGCCGCACCGCTCTGCTCGCCCATAATCGCTCGCTCCTGGTCGAGGCGGGGGCCGGGTCGGGTAAAACCGCGATCATGGCCGGGCGCGTCGCGCTGATGCTTGCCGGGGGCATCGCGCCCAAGAAGATTGCCGCCGTCACCTTCACCGAGTTGGCCGCCAGCGAGTTACTCAACCGCATCCGCGAATTCGCCACCAAACTTGGCGAGGGCGATATTCCGCACGAACTGGACGTGGCGTTGCCCGACGGCATTTCGCCGCAACAGCGCCAAAATTTGGCGGCCGCCGCCCAAACCATCGACGAACTCACCTGCACCACCATCCACGGCTTCTGCCAACGGCTCATCACCCCCTATCCCGTCGAGGCGGACATCGACCCCGGCGCGAGCATCATGGACGCCGACCAGGCAACGCTGATGTTCAACGACATCGTGGAACACTGGTTGCGCGAAACGCTTGATCGGGAGGAAGACAGCCTCTTGGCCGAATTGGTCATGGGCGATACCAGCCAGGCACTGGCTCTGGTGCATGACGTGCTCGCCGTCATACGCGAGCTACGGGCCGCGCCCGAACCCCCGGCCGAGGGCGCCGGCGACCCGGCCGCGAACTTCGTCAAAGCCGCCGAGGAATTTGCCGGCTTCGTCAAGGGCACGAAAGTTCAAGAGCCCGAGAGCCTGAAGATCGCCAAGGCGCTCAAAGAACTCGCCGCCAATGCGCGAGCCGTCTTGCCGGCCAAATCGCCCCGAGGCCGTTTGCGGCTGTTACTACAACCGCCCAATGAACAATTAATGACCAGAAAGGGGCGTTTCCGCGTTTATCAAACAAAAGGGAGATGGCAGGCCGCCGCCCGCCAAGCGGGCCTTTCGGCGGGTGATGCGAACCACTGGTTTGCCAGCGCAAAGACGCTCTACGAAAAGTGCGGCGAACACTGGCAAAAGCTCACTGAGGACGGGGCACGGCGGATACTTACCGAGCTCGTGCGCGGCCTGCGACCGGTGGCGGATCGATACCGCGAGCAAAAACGGGCCGCCGCCCTCCTGGATTTCGAAGACCTCATCTGCTCCGCCCGTGACCTGGTGCGCGACCACGATGGTATCCGCCAAGCTCTGGCTGAACGGTTTACACAGGTTTTGGTCGATGAATTTCAAGACACCGACCCGCTGCAAGCCGAGCTATTCTGGCGACTCTGCGGCGACCCCGGCCGACCGGGCTCTGCTCATGTGGCTAAGGACGGAACCGGCCTTGCTGCCACCGGCGATGCATCCGATAGGCAAAGCGCGGGGCCGATTTCCGACGCTGATCGCACGGCCAGCGCGGACTGGATGTCCTTCCGGATACGCCCCGGCGCCTTGTTCCTGGTCGGCGACCCCAAACAGGCCATCTACCGTTTTCGAGGTGCCGATGTGGCCACCTACATGCGCGCCCGGGATGCCCTGCGAGCACAGGATCCGGCCAGCGTTCTGTCGATTTCAACCAACTTCCGCTCGCTCGCGCCGATCTTGGCATTCGTGAATAAGCACTTTACGGAACCGCTCGCCACCGACAAGGGCCAACCGGGCTTCACCGCTCTTGATGCGTTTCACGGTGACGGCGGCCAGTCGCCCTCCGTCCTGGCGCTCGACATAGAGGCCGCGGACGAGGCGGGCAAGGCGGATGCCGAGGCGATGCGCGATGCGGAAGCCGAGCGGGTTGCGGAGATGTGCGCCCGCTTCATCGGCAGCGCCATGCTGCGGGAGCAAAGCACCGATGCGCTCCGCCCCTGCCGCCCGGGCGATATTGCGTTATTGGCGCCAACCGGCACGAGTCTGTGGCGCTACGAGGCCGCCCTGGAAGGGCGCGGCATTCCGGTTGCCACCCAAGCCGGCAAGGGCCTATTCCGACGCCAGGAAGTCCAAGATCTGATCGCACTGACCCGGGTGCTTGCCGACCCCCGGGACAGCCTGGCATTCGGTGCTCTACTACGCGGCCCACTGGTGGGGCTCACCGAGGAGGAACTGCTGGATATCGTCTGGAAACTGCCGGTGGAACAGCCGACCACTCGCGCCACCCCGTCCGCGAGCCAAGCCTCCACTACCGCCACGAACTCGTTTGACAACAGGGACGGCGCAGCGCAAACGGCAGACGCCGCCGAAACAGGCCCGCCGCGCCTGACCCTGTTGACGCCGCCCGCCTCCATCCAAAACGCTTTGGCGCGCGAACTGGTCGAAAAGCTCCAAAGCCTCGGACAACAAGCCAATACCACCACGCCCTACCATCTACTGGCGCGGGCGGTTGATATGCTGCGTGTGCGCCCAATCCTGATGCAGCGCCATGGCGGGCAGGCGGAACGGGCGCTCGCCAATGTCGATCTGTTTCTCAGCTTCAGCCGCAACTACGCCGTGCGCGGCCTACGCGCCTTCGCGGATGCGATGTCCGACGCCTGGTCTGACAAATCCAAGGCAATGGAGGGCCGGCCCGACGCCCAAGAGGAGGCTGTGGCTCTCTACACCATGCACGCGGCCAAGGGTCTTGAGTGGCCAATCGTCATGCCCGTGAATACGGCGACCGGCATCAAAGGCCCGGGAGCGGCGCTGGTGGAGCGGGATACGGGCACCTTCCACCGTCCGGTATTCGGGGTTAAGCCGCGCGGGTACCAAGAAGTATTCGATGCGGAGCAGAGCGAGCAAGCGCGCGAGAGGGTTCGCCTTTGGTATGTTGCCGCCACCCGGGCGCGCGCATTGCTGGTGCTGCCCCGGTTCGATCTGAACTTCAGGGGTACCTCGTGGCTATCCCTGGTGGATCTGGACATCGACAACCTGCCCGGCCTCGACCTAAGCGCGTTTTCCGCAAAAGTTGACCTTGGGGTTAAGCAAGCGCAAAACGCCCAGACCCGCACCCGCTTCGCACAAGAGGCGGCGACTATCATGGAGCGCCAAGGCCGCATCGTTTGGCGGACGCCGAGCCGCGGTGAAACGACGATAGAGGATCCGGACGAGCGAGCCCGCCTATCTCACCCACTGGCTGCCGCGGACGCCGGAGCCGCCAGTGCGGCGAGCGCGAGGGCGCACCCCTCGCAAGCAGACGCCCTCGCGACAAAAGTTGGTGAACTATCCGGGCTGGCAGAAGAGGCAATGCTTGAGAGCCGGCCATCGGACGCACCGGGCGCAATCGATGCAAACCCAAAGCCAAGAGGCGGACGCAACCGCGGGCTGGTGCTGCATAAGTTGATGGAGGAAGTGTTAACCGGGGAAACAGCGGAAACGCAATCCGGCCTGACCGCCCGCGCCCGGTCCCTGATCGAAATGCTTGGCGAGCCGGTTGCCGAAGACCCCGCATCGGGGTTGGCGCCCGGCACCTTGGCCGAGACTGTCCTTGGCGCCTTGTCAATCCCCGAAGTTGCGGAACTCAGGCCAAGGCTCATTCCGGAGTTCAACGTCTGTGCGGCCCGGGACACAAAAGCAGGCGAATCGGTGGTGAGCGGCGTAGTCGACGCAATCGCCTTTGACGAGGCCGGGGCACCCGAGGCCGTTTTGGATTGGAAGACCGATGTGGACCCCAATCGCCGAACCCTCGATCATTATCGGGCCCAAGTGCGTGACTACCTGGCCATCACCGGTGCGAAAATGGGATTCGTCGTACTGGTTACGAAGGGCGAGGTCATCCCCGTTGTTGGTTCGCGAATTGACTAACTGGCCCGGTCGCCGCCGAGCGGTCCGCAATCAATCCCTACCGAATCGCCACCGGATTAATCACCGCCTGTACCGCCCCCTCAAAGCGCGGCTGACCGAGCACGAACAGAAATTCCCAACCCTCTTCCGCGGCGAGCGCCCGGGAGTCCATGTTCTCCAGAATGTAGATGCCGTGCTTGGCGAGCAACTCAACGTGTACCGGGAAGGCAAGCGTCGGGTCTTCGTGCGGCACCGCCTCCAAACCCCAGGTATCCGCACCGACAGCCACCACATCAAGGCTCGCGAGATACTGGGCGCCGCTCAAGCCGAGACCCGGTGCGCCGCCCATAAAACGCGCGCTGTCGGTCTCGGCCAGACTCTGCCAACCGGTGTGAAACAAAACCACATCGCCCTTTTCGATTGCGACGTCCTGGGCGGCCGCCCGCGCCCTAATCTCTTTTTCGTTAAAGGCCATCCCGGCCGGCAATGGGTGCTGGCCGAAATGTCGCGTCATATCGAGCAGCACACCACGGCTGACAATGGGTGGCACCTGGTCGGTCGAGAGCGCCGTCAGTCCTTTGGGGGTAACAAAGTCCTTGGCTTTGTGGCCGTTGTAATAGACATGGTCAACGCCCAAATGACCGAGCCCGTCAAGCTGGCTGCCAATACCCATCCACGTATAGAGCAGGTCGTCGTTGGCGGTGGCCCGATTGGCCCCCAGGGTCGGGGCTTCCTGGCCCGGTTGCATGATGGTGATTGCGTAATGCCGGGGCGGGTAGGCCGGCGTCTGCCAACCGGTTACCACGCCAAGCGGATAGGTCTTGCCCGTCTTGACCAGGCGCGCGGCCCGCACCACCTTCTCGGGCGATAGATGATTAATGGCGCCCAGGGTATCGTCCGCGCCATGTTCGGAGGGGTACCAGTCATCCGCCCAAACGACCTGAGCCGCGCACGCCATAACGATCAGAAATTTATGCATTGTTGTCTCCTCAAAGAATGCGGCCCCAAGTCTACGGCCATCCCGTACAGAACGGCAGCCACGTCGATGGCCACCCTCACCGGGGCGGTGGCGCTCAGCCACTGCTTCCTTGCGGTGCGCAGAGGCGCCTAGGAGCCTCTGCCTGCGGAATTCACGGCTGCAAATCCGCTGCCGCTCGCCCCTTTGAACGTTCGATTTCGTCAAATATGGCTGGATATTCTCCTCAACCGCCCATCGCCGAACAGCGCCCTTATGCGGCGACCCATCACGGCATCACCATCGAAGATCCCTACCACTGGCTCAAGGACCCCAGCTATCCGGTCGTGGACGACCCGGAGGTGCTCGCCTATCTGCGCGCGGAAAACGCCTATTTCGACGCCATGATGGCACCGCACAGCCAACTGATTGAAACCCTTTTTCAGGAAATCAAGGCCCGCCAACAGCCGGACGAAGCTGGCGTACCGGTTGCTGAGGGCGGTTGGTATTACCAATGGCGTTATCAGGATGGCGACCAATACCGTATCTGGTCGCGCTGGCCCGTCACCGACCCGGACGCCCGCCTCGGACCCACCGCCCGTGCCGAAACCATTTTGCACGAACCCGAATTGGCCAAAGGCACCGATTACTTTCGGCTCGGTGCCCTGAGTGTGAGCAACGGCGGGAGCCTGCTCGCCTACAGCACCGATACCAACGGCTCGGAGCGCTACCGTCTGTTTATAAAAGACCTGGCCACGGGGGAACTGCTGGGGGACGCCATTGAAAACAGCACCGGTTCCCCGGTGTGGGCGGCGGACGACTCCGCCTTTCTGTATACGGTGGTCGATGCAAACTGGCGCCCATACCAAGTCCGTCGGCACCGATTGGGCGAACCGGCGACGGCTGATCGGGTCGTCTATGAGGAGCGGGATCCGGGCTTCTTTGTCGGCCTGAGCGAGAGCGCATCAAAGCGGTTCCTGATGATCCAAAGCGCCGACCACGTTACGTCGGAGGTACGCCTGCTAGCAGCGGATAATCTTGATGCCGAACCCATTATGGTGTCCCCGCGCCGCCCCAATCACGAGTATTCCATAGACCACCAAGGTGATCGATTCGTCATCCGCAGCAACGACCGGCACAAGCATACGCGCCTGGCAACGGCCCCGGAAAACGACCCCTCCGAAGCGGCCTGGGAGTCTCTTCTGGAAGGATCGGACAGCCTTTATATTCGCGGATTCGAGCTATTCGAGACGGTCATTGCCGTGCAGGAGCGCATTGACGGGCTCGATCAAATTCGCTTGATCGACCGCGACGGCAACAGCGGGCACATCGACTTTCCGGAACCCGTCTACAGCGCCACCATCGGCAGCAATCGCGACTTCGCGGCCGACTCGCTGCGGCTGGACTACAGTTCACCAACCAGGCCGGATACGGTGTACGACTACCACTTCAAAAGCGGTGAACTCGAAGTGCGCAAGATGCGAGAGTTGCCAAGCGGCTACGACGGCTCGCTCTACATCACCGAGCGCCGCATGGCCCCGGCGCGAGACGGTGCCCGGGTTCCCGTATCCATCGTGCGCCGCAGGGATACGCCGGTTGATGGCACCGCTCCGCTGTACCTTTACGGCTACGGTGCCTATGGGCACGCCGTCCCGCCGTCCTTTTCAACCGCGCGGCTGTCGCTTCTCGACCGCGGCTTTGTCGCGGCCATCGCCCACATTCGTGGCGGCGACGAGCTCGGCCACCACTGGTACGAGTCCGGCAAGCTCGAAAACCGCACCAACACATTCAACGATTTTGTGGATGTTGGACGACATTTGCTTGATATCGGCTACACGGCGGCTGGCCGCATCGCCATCTCCGGCGGCAGCGCGGGCGGCACACTCATGGGCGCGGCGGTTAACCAGGCGCCGGAGCTTTGGGGTGCGGTGGTAGCCCAGGTGCCATTCGTGGATGTGCTCAACACCATGCTCGACACCAGCCTGCCGCTTACCCCCATGGAATGGCCGGAATGGGGCAACCCGCTTGAGGACGCGGCGGCTTTCGACCGCATCCGTTCCTACTCACCCTACGACCAGCTCAAACCGGGGGCCTACCCCCCCATGCTGGTAACCGCCGGTTTGCACGACCCGCGCGTAACCTATTGGGAACCCGCCAAATACGTCGCCAAGCTACGCACCCTGAAAACCGACGCCAATCCCCTGTTGCTGAAAACCAACATGGACGCCGGCCACGGCGGCAAATCGGGGCGTTTCGATGCGCTACGCGAGGTTGCGGAGGAATACGCTTTCTTACTCGCAAGCCTGCATTTGCCCCATTAAAAACGCGAACGTTTTGTGCAGACCGATGCCAATCAACGCATCACCCTCACTGCCAACAGCCAATTCCCTTTTGTGTTGGCAACAACAGCTGTCAAGTTTGACAAACCAGCAGGTGCCCTGTTCCATGTACGGCCCCGAATTGCGAAAGATTGGATTTGCTCCAAGCGATGGTCACAAAGTTGCAGCCTCGATTGGAAAGCCTTTTTGACCAGCAAAGCCAAAACTCCCTGCCACGGTCCCTGATTCTTGAGACCATAGGTGTGATATCCGCCCGTCATGCCTCAAGCCTGCGGGCACGCAATGAGAACATCAACCGAATGCACTTGATTCTCTATTCGGACTTGTTGCAGCACTCGGAATCCGGCGGATTGTCGCACTACGGAACCTATCCCCAGCCTGAAGCTCTGCTAAACCAAGCTGGCCTGCGTCATCTCAAAAGCGATTTGAGCACGGTCGATGTCAGTATCTACCGATTGGAACGGGACAGCATTGACGTTGCGCGCTGGCAGACCACAGAGCACTACTATTGGTGGGGGGATTTGGTACACGCCTTTGACGGACAGGTAATTTGGCTCGAATCGATATAGGGGGCCATCCGGCTCGAACCGGCGACGCACTCAGACTCAGGAAGTCACTGCTTTGGTACTTCGGAGTCGGCACCGTACTCATCGTGGCCGTCAAAAAAGCTGGTCCGACCTGAGCAATCAGGCACAGAAAGAGATCGAACACCTGACCGAGGGCTTTGGTGCAGCGGCAACTCAAGCACTGCAAAAAACCGAAGCGGGATGGTCACAGCTCGCAGCCTCTCTGGCGCAATCAGCAGAGGCTGCGCGCACAAATGCAGAGACGTACAAAACTGAATTGAACGCGTTACTGACGGGTTTGAGCGGGCTCCGTCAGCGACTTGAGCCCTTAGACGCCGGCTTGGTGAATGCCGGTGAAGCCGTCACCACGTTTCAAAGAAAAACGCGGGATTCGATGATCGACAGCGGCAACCTCGGTCAAGTGCTGCAAGACGCCAAGCAGACCTTACTCGCGCTCAACGACACCACCAAGCGCGTGGATACCGACCTGATCTCGCAGGTCGCGGAGATGGGGAAAGCTCATGGGGCGATGGTTGATGGTTGCAAGAGTCTCATCGCGGATGTGGACGCTCTGTGCCGGATCGCTCTCGAATCCATCACCGACCGAACGCAAGATGCGACCACAACGCTTGGTCAGGCAGCCGAACAAGCAGACTCTCTCAAGGCGAAGTATGATCAAAGGCTGAGCGACGGCGAGTTTAACCAGCACTTCGAACCGATCTGGGAGGCAGGTAAAACAGGAAAAGTTCGCAGTTATTCCTGCATATTCTGGATTCGCGTCTGGGACAAGACTGCGCCTGGAGCGAAAATGCGTTGGAAGCAAGCCCACGATAAAATCCTAGAGGGGCTCTTCGGCACCTATCAGGTGCAAGATGATCCATGGTTGCCCACTGCGACGGATTCCTAGAAGCCTCTGCCTTCGGAAGTCGCGAAAGCGAAAAGCCACGCTCATACGCCCCTTCGGTTGGTCGATTGAGGCGAATATCGAGCCATATTCAACGAAGAGGTCATCATCCACCATGGATCAGAACATGCGCCACCAGCAGAACCCGACCGGCGACCGGTTGGCGAGGCAGCTTATGGAATTGGCAAATACCCGTCCGCAACGCCTTTGGTGAACACCCCCGCCGCATCGTGAGCGTGCAGGCTTTCGTGGTGTTCGATGCGTACCCAAAAATCCTTGAGTCGGGCGTCCTCAAGCAACATGGACTTGAGCTTGCGCCCGGCGTCTTCCACGAACATGAGGTTGGCCGCGTTGAGGCGGGCAAACTCCTGTTCGTCTTCTCGTTTCACCGCTGTTTGCACCGGTGTTTTTAGTGTTTCCTCCATCTTGTCGATGAGGCTGGTTATGGGAAAATCATCCAAGCCGTCGCGCAGCTTAACGAGAATTTTGGCGACGCTGCGCTGGCTGTGCGGTGTCGCCAGGATGCCTTCCTCGGTACCCAGCCAAGCTTTCACATCGCCGGCTTTGACCAAGCCCGAGTGCCCGAAATCCGTCTCGAACTGATTCTGGATCAGTTGCCGGGCAAGCGCCGCGGAGCAGGGGCAGGTGGAGGAGTAAAAGACGCCGACGCCCAATTCAAGATGAACTTGCCCATCGCGCAACGAACCCTTGATGGTCACGGGATAGCTGTTCCAGCCGGAGTTGTCGCTCACCAATGCCTGCCGACGCAGGTAGTAATCGAAGTCGAATTGCACGAAGGCGTGGCTGGAAATACCCCGGTGGGATTCCAATATGGAGGCGAGCAACAGCTTGAGGCCGGCGGCGGTAAGCGCCCGGGTGTCGGCGTGCTCGTCGAGAATAAGGTAGAGCCGCGACATGTGGATGCCCTTGGCGGTGGTGTCGGCCAAATCCACATAAACCTGCACCTTGGTCTGTACCGATTTAATGGCGCCGCCGTCCTTCACCAACAGTGGTTGGTGAATACTGCTCATGCCCACCCAATCGAGCGAGACCTGGGGTTTAAGCAACTCGCGGCTGGCGATATCCGGCATTTCGCTGGCCTGGAACAATTCGGCTCTGTTCATGCGCGTTACTTGCGGGTGGGTATGAGGACGAGAGATTGTACCCAATCGGCAGTGAGACCGTTAATATCCGTGGACGTCATCCTCGGTCGCCACCAAGCATCGAGTTTGACGCCCAGCGCCGCAAGGGAAACCCCAAAGGCACGCCCTGATCCGGGAATCCGGTACTGTTGTGTAAGGCAGGAATAGGCAGACCGGCGGTTAGGTGCGCATTTTTGGTGCCGAGGAGAGGACTTGAACCTCCACGGGGTTACCCCCACTAGCACCTGAAGCTAGCGTGTCTACCAATTTCACCACCTCGGCAAAGACGTGGTTTGGCGCAAAATGCGAGCGCAATGTACTGCATGGCATGCATGAATGCCATCGAAATGTCGCTGTCGTGGCGCACATCGCCCCGGGCCGCGCTGCCGAATAAACGGTAAACAACGCCGAGCCGGGTGCCTTCCCGCCGTAGCGCCTCTATGGCCCGAATCAATTGGTTTGACTGTTGGTTTGATACCACTACAATACAGGTCATGCCCCTTGGGCGTTACAGCCTTCCCGAGATTCGGGAAATCTTGTCTTGATCGCCAGAGTCTGAAGCCAGTGTTTCGTCAAGCCTCATACGTCGCATCAGCGTTCGTCCCCCGGTTCGGGGCAAGACACTAGGCATGCCCACGGAAAGCGCAAGCGAACGATTTGCCGATATTGATCGCTGGTCCACCCTCAGCGCCGTTAGCGCCATGTTCGAGGCGCAATTGTCGGCGATCGCGGCGGTTGGCCCGGCATTGGCAACAATCGCGCAGGCGGCGGAAGCAACCTCGGCACGACTGATGGACGGAGGTCGCCTGATCTATGCGGGGGCCGGTACCTCGGGAAGAATCGCCATCCAGGATGGTGTCGAGTTGACGCCGACCTTTGGCTGGCCGACGGCACGGGTTGCATACGCCCTGGCAGGTGGCCGGGACGCCCTGATTCGCAGCGTGGAACTTGCCGAAGACGATGCGGAAGCGGCGGGGCGCGACCTTGACGAGATCGCTATCGCGAAACAGGACGTGCTCGTTGGCGTAACAGCCAGCGGGCGCACACCCTACACCTTGGGCGCGATTGACAAAGCGAACGAGGCGGGTGCGCTCACCATCGGCATTTCGAACAATCGTCCCGCCCCGCTCTTGGACAGGGCGCAAATCGGCATCTGCGCCGAAACCGGCAGCGAAGTGATCGCCGGCTCCACGCGCATGAAGGCCGGCACCTCGCAGAAAGCCATTTTGAACCTCTTCTCGACAGCCACCATGATCGGCTGTGGGCGCGTCCATCAAGGGCTGATGGTCGATATGGTGGTCTCCAATCAGAAGCTTCGGACGCGGGCGGTGAAGATCGTCGGACAGCTTGCGGGCGTTAACAGGACGGCCGCGGAAAAAGCGCTCGATGCCGCCAACGGCAACATTAAGCTTGGCGTGCTTTGCGCGGCTGGCACGGAGCCGGAGCAGGCCGAGCGGCTGCTGCGTATACACAAGGGCATATTGCGCGATGCGCTTCGCGATTTGCGGGAGGGTTTGGCATCGGCGGGAAGCGCCCAGTGATTAATCTCTCATCAAGCAAAAGCAGCAATACGCCGCTCTACATCCAGATAGCCAGGAGTATTCGCGAGCAAATCAACGAAGGCCAGATCGCGACGGGCGACGCACTGCCGTCGGAACGCGACCTGTGCGAACTCACCGGCGCCTCGCGCGTCACAATCCGTAAAGCCCTCGGTCAACTCATTGAGGAGGGTTTGCTTTGGCGCAAACAAGGGTCGGGAACCTTTGTCTCCGAGCGCATTGTGGTGCCGGCAACCTATCTTGGCGGATTTACCGAGGATGCGCGCGCGCGGCGAGGCGCCCAGTTCAATTTGGTTAATCAGGAATTGCGCCAATCCAACACGGGAAGAGGCGATGATATTGAACATATCAATGTCGTCCGTGGTCGCGCGTCTTGGCCGTGTCCGGCTGTCGGGCGGTGAGCCGCTTGCCATCGAACATGCGGTTGTCGCTGAGTCCCACCTGCCGCCACTCGAAGAAATCGGCGATTCGCTGTACGCGGCGCTCGACACCAAGGGAAACAGGCCGCAAAAAGGCCGTCAGAAAGTGCGTGCGTCCCTCGCCTCGCCAACCGAGGCGGGGCTCTTGTCGATCCAAGAAAACAGCGAAGTCTTGCGTATTGAGCGCGTTACCTGGCTTGATGACGGCACCGTCATTGAATGCACGCGCTCCGCCTATCGCGGTGATCGGTACGAGTTTGTCACCGACATCACTTGATTACCCGGAATAGTACGAAAGCTGTTACCAAGCCATGCCCGCTCGTTCTCTCAAGCAATCCGTCACCAAGATGTATCAGGAAGCCGGTGAAGCGCCTGCAAACATCGGCAAGCAACGCACGCGCAATGCCGCCTTGACCCGAACAATAGCCGGAAAACTCAAGCGCATCGCGCCAAGGTTCATCCTGACTTGCGCGCGTGGCAGTTCCGACCATGTCGCGACCTATGTGAAGTATTTGTTTGAAACGCAAATGGGCTTGGCTTGCTGCTCGTTCGCACCCTCCGTGGCATCGGTGTACGGAGCGCGTATCGATGCAAGGGAGGCGGTTTGTTTCGCGATTTCCCAATCCGGCAAAAGCCCGGACCTGTTGAGCGCGACGCGGGCCGCGCAAGCGGGCGGCGCCTATGTGGTGGCTGTCGTGAACGATGAGAAGAGCCCGCTTGCCAATCTGGCGGACGCTGTTCTGCCAATCTGTGCAGGCCCGGAACTCAGCCTGCCCGCTACCAAATCCTGCCTGGGTGCGCTGTCCGCGCTCTATCATCTGTGCGCGCAGTGGCGGGGCGAGGAGGCCATGCTCGGTGCGCTCGCGGGGCTGCCGGAAGTGCTTGAGCAGGCCTGGTCGCTCGATTGGCCGGAAGCTTTAGCGTTGCTGCACGGTGCCCGGCAAGCAGTCATCCTAAGTAGAGGCGTCGGTCTTGCCGCGGCCCAGGAAGCCGCCCTGAAACTGAAGGAAACCTGCATGATGCAGGCCGAAGGATTCAGCGCGGCCGAGGTGCGCCACGGGCCCATGACGATTATTGACGAGGCGATCCCGGTGCTCGCCATCGCCACCTTCGACGCTGGCCAAACAAGCATCAACAGCGTTTCGGCCGAGCTACTCGGTCGCGGTGCCTCGGTTCTCGTCACCGGCGAACCCGTGGCGGCGGCAACCTTGCTACCGATGCCGCGCGCATCCGATTCGAACCTGCAACCGCTGGTGTTTTTACAGACGTTTTACAAGTTCGCCAATGCCTTGGCGTTGCAACGCGGACTCGACCCGGATCATCCCAGGAGTCTCAACAAAGTGACAAAAACAGTCTAAGGCCGTGGTGTGCGGGGCTTGGTGTTCACCAATGGACGCATCGTAACGCCGAACGGCATTCTGCGGGATGGCGCCGTTGAAGTATGGGAGGGGCTTATCGAGTGCGTGCGGCAGTCGCTTTCAGCGGATTGCGTGAACCGCGATTGCATCGACCTTGGCGACGACTACCTGCTACCGGGCTTTGTGGACGTTCAGGTGAACGGCGGCGGCGGATTGCTCTTCAATGACCACCCAAGCGCGACGACGGCGCTCAGGATAGCCGAGGCGCATCGCCCCTTCGGCACAACCAGCCTGTTGCCAACGTTGATCAGCGACGACCTTGACAAGGTGGACCAGGCCATCAAGGCCATCGATGAGGCGGTTGCGCGAAATACCCCCGGTATTGAGGGCGTACACATTGAGGGGCCGTTTCTGAGTGTGGAGAAAAGAGGTATCCACAACGAGCGCAAGTTGCGGCAACTGACAGATGACGCAATCGCGATCCTAACCTCGGCGGAACACGCCCAAGTCGTCGTGACGCTCGCGCCCGAGTGCGCCGAACTTGAGCAGATCAGGCGGCTCGTGGAATGCGGCATCAAGGTCTGCATCGGTCATACAAACGCGACCTATGAGCAGACCCGCAGCGCTCTTGCGGCCGGTGTTTCCGGGTTCACGCATCTCTTCAACGCCATGCCCACCATGCAGTCTCGCAAGCCGGGCGCCATTGCCGCAGCCTTGGAATCGAGCGCTTGGTGTGGGGTCATCATGGACGGTCGGCATGTGCATCCAGCGATGTTGCGCTTGGCTTTGCGGGCAAAATCCGACCGGCGGCTGATGCTCGTTACGGACGCCATGCCGGTCGTCGGCACCGATATGGATCATTTCCATATCGATAACCGGCGCATCAATGTGGCCGATGGTGTCTGCCTCTCGGAGAACGGAACCCTTGCCGGCGCCGCCTTGTCCATGATCGATGCGGTGGGTAACGCCATGACCATGCTTGATCTGGACATCGAACAGGCATCGAAAATGGCAAGCGCAATGCCCTGTTCGTTTCTCGGCAACAGCGAGCGCCTGGGCAGCATCGCACCGGGGCGGCGCGCCGATTTACTGCGGGTTTCGCCAACCCTTGGGATTCGTCAAGTTTGGCTTGCCGGTGTCGAACAGCGGGACTGCCGGCAACCGGCAACGGCATAGGGTAGTGGCTCAATTTGGCAAGGCTTCATTACCGCAGCCCAACGCGGGCGTGGTCTCTGCGGCAGCGGAAGGTGAAACTGGGCTACTACCCGGCATAGCGCTATTGGATGCATCAGGATAAGAAATCGGCGGGACAGGCCGAGCGAGCCAGTATGAGGGCGCCATCGAGTGGGTCGCCTTTGGCCTCGGTCAGTCGTGCGGCGGTTCGCTCACGCAGCCAAGGCTGCAAACGCCGTGACAATCCTCCGGCCAAAGCGCACCGAGAAGCACCCTTATCGAAAATGGTTTCAATAAAGCGCTCAACGTGCCTGACGGCGTCCTCCACAATCAAGCGCGCTATGGCATCGTTCTTTTCGGCGTAGTCCATGACCACGGGCGCGAAAGCCGCGTAGTCCTTGGGCGTCGCCTTGTCCATCCAATGGATCGCCCGCCCCGTATCGTGATCGAAATTCGCCGTCACCGCAGTGCTCAGCGGCGTCGGCTTGGTGCGGCCGTCCAGCGCCCGCAAGGCGTGCCGCATCGCGCTCAGCCCAAGGGCCGCGCCGCTGCCTTCGTCGGAAATCGGGAATCCGTAGCCGCCAATCGTGATAGCGGCATCGCCCATCTTTATGTACGCGACACTGCCGGTGCCGAGCACCAGGGTCGCTCCGTCCTCGCCGAGATGGGCACCCAGATTGGCAATGGCGGCGTCCGATTCGAAACGAACGGCATGAAAGGGGAATTCAAGTTGGGAAACCGCTCGCAACATACCCGGGCGGGAGACGCCGGCGATACCCATGCCCGCACCAATCAACGGCATGTCGGCCTCGCTGAGCCCCGCTGCGGCAAGGGCCCCCCGCGTGACGGACAGCAAAGCCGCGTGGAGACTTTCAAGGCCGATACGGGCATTCGCGGCACCCGCCTTCGCTTCACCGAGCACGGTGCCGTCAAGGCCGGTCAAGCGCGCCCTAGAATGGCTGCCGCCCGCATCAATGCCAAGCAAATAGCGCATGATTACAGCCTTTCCTAGCCCGACTATCTCACTAACCGCTTGCCGCGGACACCGGAGCCTTCAGCCGGGGGGTGCCAGGGAGAGGGATACCCCTCACAAGAAGATGCATACGCCTCAGCACCCCGGCGACGAAAGTTGGTGAAACAGGCGGGCGGGCGCAAACTTCCATGGGGAGGGCGTTTAGGGAGAGGAAATTGTTTGATTCACAAAGCGCACTGATATTATATTGGTAATATACTTTTGGCAAACCAAAGTAAAACGTCTATAACCACGATACACTGTACGAATCCACCGATTCAAACAGGTCTTATGAGACAAAGGAGAGCAGAGTGAACAATGTAAAAGTCTTTTTGCGGAAGGCCATGCCATTGGCGTTATTTTCCGGCTTCGCATTTGCCGTAAACGGGCAAGCGCAAGAATCCACACCGGGGGGGGGCGGCGGACAGGCTGACGACGACGCGCAAATCATTGAAGAGATTCAGGTGATCGGCTACCGCGATTCACTGAAGAGGAACCTCAGTATCAAAAGAGGTTCCGACACCATTGTTGACGCCATCTCGGCGGAAGACGTCGGTCAATTCCCGGACCTTAATATTGCTGATGCGCTGCAACGCATTACCGGCGTTCAGGTGGAAAAGGACGAGCGTGACGGCGAGGGCGTTCGCATCAGCATCCGCGGCACGCCCTCCCATCTGAACCTGGCTTTCCTCAACAACCAGCAAATCGCATCGGCAACGGCGAGCAACCGGCGCACCGAACTGCGCGACCGCAGCTTCAACTACTATTTGCTGCCCACCGAGATTCTCGACACCGTGGAGGTGTACAAAACGCCGGAAGCCAACATCGACGAGGGCTCCATGGGCGGCACGGTCATTGTCAGAACCCGCAAGCCCCTTGATGCCGAGGCCAACTCGGGCGCCGTTCAGGCCAGATGGTTCCGTTTCGACAACGCCGACGAGAACGAGCCGTACATTTCCGGCTTGTACAGCTGGAAAAACGAGGCCGAGACGTTCGGAATCAACGCCGCTTTCGTAAGCCGAGACAGCGCCACGCTGATGGACTCCAAGCGCAACACCGCCGGCTATTTCGGTTACATTCCCTACGACGCCAATGACGGCCAGAGTGCCCGCTCGCCAGCCAGAGTGGGCAACAACCGCTACACCGCCGACCGCAGCCTGCAAACGCCTTTCGTCACCTTGCAGTTCGCGCCGAGCGACGATTTGGATATCACCCTCACGGCATTGAATTCAGTGACGGAAACCGAATCCCAGGGCATTTACTCGTTCGGATTCACCATTCAGGGGCTTTTTGGGCGCCTCGCCGCGCAACCCGCTTACCCGATGACCGAGCTTGGGTTTAGCGACGGCACGGTGGTTTCGGCCAGTCTGCCGAACTGTTGCACCACGGTTAATTGGGGATCTGCCGTCTATGACACGGGTTTCTACGAGGACGAGGTGGAAACCACCGCCTTTGAATTGGAGACCACCCTGGAGCGCGACACCTACTCAGTAACGGTTCAGGCGGGCCACAGCTTCGCCGACGGGCTGGCCATCGACAAGGCCGCCCAGTTTTACGCCCCATCGACGCTTGGCTTCGACATCAGCTCGGGCATCATGGAATGGACGCACGATGCCGATCTGACCCCTGATGACTACCGGTTTTGGTACTCCCACATCAACACCATCCGCAACGATTCCGATTCGACGTTCGTGCAGGCGGACGGCAAAATCGAGTTGAACAACGACTTCTTCTCGAGCATCGAAGCCGGCGTCAAGTATCGCGAGTACAACAAGGGCGCCAGCCGGGTCAAGCGGGATTTCGTTGAAGAGGGCACGCTGGCCCAGTTTGCCGGCCCGCTGCTCACCGGCTTTAACGTCGGCAACGCGCCAATGCAGCTGTACAGATTCAATGTCGGCGATTTTGAACGCTGGCAAAACAGCCAGCCCGAGGTGGCCGGCACCGGAAACAGCTCCTGGACCGACCCCAACGATCGCTTTGACGTGAGTGAGGATGTGGTTGCCGCCTACCTGAAGGTCAACTTCGACACGGGCGACTTCCGCGGCAATGCCGGTTTGCGCCTGGTAAGAACCAGCACCACAGCGGAAGCATCGCAATACACCGGAAGGAATTTCAACGCGGAAAGGCGCAACGCGATCCGGCCTGTCGTGACTGAAAACGACTACACCGAAATCCTGCCCAGCCTCAACCTGAGTTATGTGGGTTTCGAGGATGTTGTGCTGCGTTTTGCGGCGGCGGAGGTCATGGCCCGGCCCAATTATGTGAGTATTGCGCCCTTTGAGACGCGCAACTGCGGCAGCCGAGGCTGCACCGGCTTCGAGGGCAACCCGGATTTGGATCCCTATCGCGCTAGCCAGTTCGACATCTCCGCGGAGTGGTACTTCGCCGACACCTCGTACCTGGCGCTTGCGCTTTTCCACAAGGATGTGAAATCGTTCATCGACATTGAGTCGTTCACGGCCACGCGCATCTACTGGACGGAGGTCAACGGCATGGAGGTTGAACAGTCCAGGGAGTTTGCCTTGGAGCGGCCGATCAACGGCGAGGGCCTAACCATCCAGGGGTTTGAGCTCAGCTACCAGCAAGAGATTGGGCTTGGTTTCGGTGTGCAGGCCAACTACACCTATTCGGATGCCGACCTTACCCAAACCGAAGCGCAAATGGACAAAGGTCAGGAGCCTGTTCTGTTTGGGCATTCGGAAGACACCTGGAACCTATCCTTGTACTATCAGCGATACGGTCTTACGGCCAGGCTGTCCTACACCTTCCGTTCCGAGTACGCATCAAACCATCTGCAAGGAGCCAGCGTCCTGACATCGACGCAGGCTGCAGCAGGCACCCCGGGGGGAGTGGGCAACGAGCTTGGGTTCGGGTTGGGCGTCAGCCGCGGCCTGATCGGCTACAAGGGCGATTTCGGCCAGTTCGATTTCAACGCCAGCTATCACATCACGGACAACATCGAGGCTTTGTTCCAAGTGATCAACCTGGGTGACGAAGAAATAGAGTGGTACGCAAGCAGAGAGGACCACACAGCCGACCAAGGGCGCCCGATCGGCCTGTACAACCACGGTCGCCGTTTTGCGCTCGGCGTGAATGTGAAATTCTGAAAACTTCCCAAGATAGCGCTTAACCGCAAAAGCCGCCGCTCCCTAGCCCGGGGCGGCGGCTTTCGCTTTGTTTGAATAGCTATTGCAAGTTTGTACAAGGGTTGGTGTTAGCCCAAAGCAGTAATGTCCCCTTTGCGCAAAGTTAAAGTGTCCCCTTTTTCATCGGGGAGGGGCTGTCTTGTCGAGTGCGGAGGTGTTGTTGAGCATGCGGGAGTCGGATCGGGCGGGAGTGATTCGCGATGTGGTGGAGAAGCGCCTGTCGCAGCGCGAGGCGGCGTTGCGGCTGCGGTTGAGTGTGCGCCAGGTGAAGCGCCTGGCGGCGCGCTACCGGGAGCGGGGCGCGGCAGGGCTGGTGTCGGGGCGGCGGGGCAAGCGGTCGAACAACGCGATCGACCCGGCGGTGCGCTGTGCGGCGCTGGACCTGGTTCGCGGGCGCTACCCGGATTTCGGTCCGACCCTCGCTTGCGAGAAGCTGGTGGAGGCGCACGGTTTCAAGCTGTCGGCGGAGACGCTGCGGGGCTGGATGATCGAAGACGGGCTGTGGCGGCCGAAGGCGCGTCGGGAGGCGCGCGCGCATCCGAGCCGGCCGCGCCGGGATTGCCTGGGCGATCTGGTGCAGATCGACGGTTCGCCGCACGACTGGTTCGAGGACCGGGGGCCGCGGTGCGCGCTGATCGTGTACGTGGACGACGCGACGTCGCGGCTGCTGGCGATGGGGTTCTGGCCGGCGGAGACGACCGAGGCCTACATGGAGACGACGCGGGCGCATCTGGCGGCCCACGGGCGTCCGGTGGCGTACTACTCGGACCGCCACAGCATATTCCGGGTGAGCCTGCGGGGCCGGGAGGGTGGGTTGACGCAGTTCGGCCGGGCGCTGGGGACGCTGGACATCGCGCCAATCCACGCCGGCAGTCCGCAGGCCAAGGGCCGGGTGGAGCGGGCCAACCGGACGCTGCAGGACCGGCTGGTGAAGGAGATGCGGCTGCGTGGCATCTGCGGCATCGAGGCGGGGAACGCCTACCTGCCGGCGTTCATGGCGGACTACAACCGGCGTTTCGGCGTGGCGGCGCGCAACCCGGCGGACGCGCACCGGGCGGTGTTGCACAACGACCGGGAGCTGGATCTGATCCTGTGCGAGCAGCACGAACGCAAGCTGGCGAAGAACCTGTCGATCAGCTTCGAGGGCGACACCTACCAGGTGACCGGGCAAGGCCGGGGCTACCGGCTGCGGGGTGCCGCGGTGACGGTGTGCAAGGGCTGGAACGGCGCGGTGGCTGTGCTGCGCGACGGCCGCGAGCTGCCGGTCGAGTTGCTTGCCGGGGGCGGGGATCCGCCGCCGGTTGAGGATGGGAAGAGCGTGCGGTCGCGGGTGGACAGGGTCAAGGCGCGGCAGCGGTCCCGGCCGGACTGGAAGCCGCCACCGGACCACCCCTGGCGACGCTCTTTCAAGACCGGCGCGGGGGCGGCCGCCGGATAGCCGCGGCGCGGCCTTGCGCTCCGGTCGCTACGCTCCCTCCGCGCAAGGCCGAAGGGGACATCTCTACTTTGGAGAAAAGGGGACATTTCTACTTTGCTTTGACATTGTACAAGGGTTGGTTGTGTATCAGTTTGCATTGATTTAGATTCGGGGGCTGCGGTGGCCTGCGGTCGAAACAGGCAAACTGCGACAGTACCCACGGGTCCGGTTCGCCGCCCACCACCGCCAAAGCACCTGCACCTATCGGTAACCGACCAATAACTCATGATGAACGCGGCCCGCATAAAAATCCCATTCATGGTGAGCGCCCTGGTGCTGGCGCCGTCGGCATTCGCGGGCAGCCAGCCTTTTTTCAATCCCTTGATGCAGTCCTCCGCGGTGGCATCGCCGAACCACATCAACGAGCTTAATTCGCCTTGGCAAGTGCCGGCGGGCGTCGGGCAACGCAACCTGATGAGTCTCCGCGAGGTTGAGGCGGATATGGCCCAGTCCATTCAAAGGGTGGATGCGGGCAAGATCTCCTCCATGTTCGATATGATGGCCTTCGACCCGAGCGGCCGCTACATCTTCATCCCCCACGAGACCCCCTTCGGGGCCGGCATGTCGCGCCACGACACCCACACCGACATGACCGAACTGTTGTTTGCGGGCGATTCGGCGGTCGCGGCAAACCCCGCCTGCACCACCAGCCTGTGTACCGGCTGGGCCAATGACTTCGCCGCTTTCGACCCGGCGCGCTGGACGCCAAACGGCACCGTTTGGCTGGCGGAGGAATGGGCCGGCCTCGGGCGGGTTATCGAAATACTCAGGCCACTCGGGCGGGCACCCGAGAACCCCACCGCGAGCGCGCTCAGGGTTGGTACCGACTACCGCATTGTCGAGAGCATCGCCAACGTGGCGCACGAAGGCATCAATTTCAGTATCAAGCATCCCAATCGCGTCATCTACTACATTGACGAGTGGAATTCCGGTTCCATATACGCACTGGTATTGCAGCGGCCAGGCGACTACGAGGCCGGTGGGCAGACCTTCGTGCTGGTCGTGGATGCCTTTGCGGCAACGCAGGGCGACCCGAGCGCGAACTGGAACGAGGGCGCGAATACAACGGCATCGCGCTTCGGCGCGGCAACCTGGGTGCCAATCACCGATCTGCACGGTAATCCATTACCCGGCGTTACCGACCCCTTTCGGGACGGGCCCAACGTTGACCCGAGAACGCATCCAAACCTTGCGCGCGGTGGACGTGCGGCGGCGGACAATGTGGGCGGTACGCCCTATGGACGTCCGGAGGACATGGAGGTCGGGTTGCTTAAGAACCTCAATGAAGTGCTTTACATCACCACCACCGCCGAGCACTCGGTGCTGTCGGTTGAAATGCTCGGCGACGGCAAAGCCCATGTCAGGCGGTTCGCCTCCCGTGCAACGCCAAGGAACCTCGGCCTGCCAGCTACGACCGGTGCTCTGGACGCGCCGGACAACCTCGCCCAAGATGCCCTCGGCAACATCTACATCGTTGAGGATGCGCCCAACAGCGGTGATGTCGGCGGCGACGTTTGGTTTGCGCGCGACACGGACAACGACGGCATTGCCGAGTCCATCGACCACTTCATGAGCCTCCAAGTGGCTGGCGCCGAGTCCACCGGTATGATCTTCCATCCCACCCGGCCGACAAAATTCGTCATTGCCGTGCAACACCCGATCAGTACCGACCTCGAAAGCGTACCCGATGGCTTTGGCGATGCCGTCTGGGAATTTGACCTTGAGCAGGCCGTCGAACCCCCCTGTGGCCCCTCCACAGGCGACTGCGCGGATGAGGCTGTCACGAGGCGCGGCCAGCCCAGGCCGAACCTTGGCCGCATAGCCACCGCAGAGCCCGTGCCCGCATTGGGCTCCGGTAATGAAGCATTGCCAAATTGAGCCGCTCACCGGGGCTCATGGCTGAAAGCGAAGACCTTGCGGATAACTCACGAAACCATCCGGGGTTTGCGCCGACCCGCGTTTTTTCTTGTGGGGGCAACAGTGCTCTTGCTCGCCAATACCTTCGTTACACCGGCTGTGCCGGGCGCATCCGCCCCCGGGCAACCGCACGAGCGGGTCATCGCCTATCTGCGGGCCAATCCTGGGGTGGTCCGGCCCCAACCGATGCCGGCTCTGCATCCGGCGCGCACGGTCTACAACCAGGAGGCCATCATTCCGCCTCAGTGCTACACGCGCACGGAAGGCAAATTCAATCCCTGCTACGTCTGCCATCAATCGGTTCGCGAGGGGCGCGAGAACAGCATGGACGACCGGGATCTGCAGGAAGCCTACAGCTTCAGCGACTTGGGGATGACCAACCACTGGCGCAATCTCTTTGAGGACCGTACCGAAAAGATCTCCGAGATCAGTGACCCGGAGATTCTTGAATGGATTGACCAAGACAATTACAGGCCGCTGCGGGCTAGGCTTGAGGCCGTGGATTTCGCAGGATGGATCCCGGACCTCGACAACCTGCAGCTCGCCGAGGGCGCCTTTGATGAACAGGGCTTCGCGCTCGACGGCAGCCACTGGGTAGCGTTCAACTACAAGCCCTTTCCAAGCACTTTCTGGCCCACGAACGGCTCCACCGATGATGTCATGATCCGTTTGCCGGACGCCTTTCGCAGCGACAGCCAAGGCCGATATTCGCGTGCTGTTTACATGGCAAATCTGGCCATCCTCGAATTGACGGTTAAGGGTCTTGACAGGGTATCCACACCGCCAATTGACGAGGCGCGGGTGGGTGCGGACCTGAACGCGGACGGCGTACTCGGCGTGGTCGAGGAGATCGCCGCCGCAAAGCGCTATGTCGGTGCCGCCTCGGGTGCCCACATCGAAGCCTCCATGTATCCGCGGGGCACCGAGATGCTGCACACGGTGCGTTACCTCGGCATATCGCCGCAAGGTGAAATCGGCCCCTCGAAGCGCATAAAGGAAGTGCGCTACATGCGCAAATGGGTCGCCTACGGGAGCTCCGCCTACGCGCGGTATTACCAAATCGAGGGCTTCGCAAAGGAGCTCGGCCAACTGCCAAGCTACCACTATCTTGGCGACAGAGGGCTCGACAACAAGTTCGGATGGGCGCTACAGGGGTTCATTGAGGACGCGCGGGGTGAACTGCGGGCGGCCACCTACGAAGAGCACCTTTTCTGTATGGGCTGCCACACATCGATTGGCGCGACCATTGACAAGACCTTCGCCTTTCCGCGCAAGGTTGACGGTGCCCAAGGCTGGGGCTATCTCAACCTGAAGGGCATGCCGGATGCCCCTAGCATGGGAGAGACGCGGGGCGAGATCGCCACCTATCTTGAGCGCGCCGGCGGTGGCGGCGAGTTCCGCAGCAACCCTGAGATGTTCTCGCGATGGTTTCACCGCGATGGAAGGCTCAACGAGCGGAAAGTGGGGGATGCAAAGGATGTCTATGAACTCATCGCGCCTTCAAGGGAGCGGGCCCTGCGCCTCAACAAGGCCTATCGAACCATCGTGGCGGACCAGGATTTCATCTATGGACGCGATGCCTTTGCGAGGGCGCCCGCGAATGTTTATCGGCATGTCGATCAGACGTCCGCGCCGACCCTCGCGCCGCAATTTCAACACGAGTGGGATATCCGCCTTGACTGGTCCTCGCCATCATCTTTATGACATTCGCAATCTCCGCGTTCTCTGCCGCGAATGCCACGCGGCCCGCACGCAAACGATGCTTCGGGTTCACTGCGTCCAGCTGTTCCACAACCTGAGCGACCCGGGGATGGAGGACCTGCTCTACGAGGTGGAGTCGGTGCGCCGGTTTGCGGGCCTGCGGCTGACGGGTCCCTTGCCGGACGAGACGACGATTAGGCCGGTAGTCGTGCGACACCCGGATGGCGCTCCATCAGGGCTTCCCTAGAAGCGCAGGCGGGTTTCCAGCGAGGCGCCGTGGTCGTTCCCGCCGAGGACGCCGGCGCGGCGCGTCAGCTTGAAGGCCATGCTGGCGTCGATGGTCGCGCGGCCCTTGTCCAGAGGCTGCATGCGCCAGCCCAGCGTTTGCAGGCCGCCGCCGCCCCGCGCCCCGTGCAGCAGGAAGAGCCTGCCCAGGAAGCGCCCGCCGAACAGGGGCAGGCCCCAGCCGAACTCGGCATCGAACCCGCCGGCGGCCGACTCCGTCCCGAACCGGCCCATGTGGCGCATGGCGAACAGCTGGTCCAGCCCGCTGGCCGTGGCGATTCCCCAATGCCGGCGCACCGACACGGACGGGCCGAGGCCGCCCTTGCCCCGCACATCCCAGGCGAGGTGCGCGGAAGCGCCCGTCTGGCTGAAGTCGTCGTCCTCGTGCGTGACCAGGTGGCGGCCTTCGAGTTCGAAGGCGAGGCCGCCCCGCATCCAGGAGACGCCGGCGGACACCTCGCCGCCCAGGCCTTCCTCGGCGTCGCCGCCGTCCCATCGCGCGCCGCCCTCGAGCCGCGCCGAGAGTTGCCCGCCGTCCGCCGTCCGGCGGCTCCAGGACGCCTCGACCACCGCCCGGATGCGGCTCGCCTCGGCTTCCGCCCTCGGCATTCCGGCCGAGGCCTCGGCGGTCGACCGCATCGCCATGGCGTCGGAAAGCAGCGACACGCTGAAGCCGTCGCCGAAGTCGATCAGTTCGCCGCGCAGGCCGGCGGCGCCCATTTCCATTTCAATGTCGGCCTCGACGCGCGCGCCCCGCTCCGGCGCGAGCGTCGTGCCGCCCCGGCCCAAGCTGAGCGCGCCCCAGGCGGAGAAGCGGTCGGTGGCCGTGCTGAGATAGGGCGTCAGCGCGGTCATGGTGGACTCCATCGCGCCCCGGCCGACGGCGCCGACGTAGTCGCCCTCGCCGCGGCTGTGGGACACGCTGAGGCCGAGCAGCGAGCGGCGGCCCACCGACAGGCCCGCCCCGAACTGGCCGGTCACCACGTCGCCGTCGACCGCGACGCCGCCGGCGCGGCCGCCAAGGCTGGTCACGGAACCCCGGCCCCACAGCCCCCAGGCCGACCCGCGCTGCGTCGTGCCGCCGGCGTTGAAGGAGGAGTTCGCCAAGGCGTTGCGCAACAGGTGACCGAGCGAGTTGCCTGAGCGGGCCGTTGGCCCGGCCGTCGGCGCGGGCGCGTGCGCGGGCCATGCGCCCGCCGCCGGGCCGGCGACGCCGGGAGGCGGCAGGGGCCGGCCTTCGCGGCCACCGCCGGCGAGGTCGCCGAAGGCCGCATCGGCCGGCGCGGATTCGCCGGCGAAGGCATCGCCGGCGCCCAGGCCTTGCCGCCGCCCTCGCCGCCGCCCTGCCCCGACCGCATCCCGGCCTGGGCGCGACGCGCCGCCACGCGGTCGCCGATGCCCTCGAGTATCTGCTCGGACACGACGCGGCCGAAGCGCGGCAGCCATGCGCTGGCGGCGGCGGACGCGGACCGATGGTCGTCGTCGGCCACCGCCACCGCGACCTCGACCGAGACGCCGTCGTAGCCGCCGCCCGACGCCGCGTGCGTCAGCGCCCCCGCCGCATCGGCGATGTCGTCGTCCTCCAGGGCCGTCACCGTCACCTCCTGCGCCACGTTCCAGTCGTCGGCGGTGAACGTCAGGCTCGCCGGCGACGCCTCCACCCCGGCGCCGGCCGACGCCGCGATGGCCACCGTCACCGCGCCCGTGGGCGCGGCGCCCAGCGACACCGCGTACGAGCCGCTGCCGCCCTCGTCCAGCGACAGCGAGGACGGCGACGCCACCAGCGAGGGCTCGTCGTCGTCGGCCACCGCCACCGCGACCTCGGCCGAGGCGCCGTCGTAGCCGCCGCCCGACGCCGCGTGCGTCAGCGCCCCCGCCGCATCGGCGATGTCGTCGTCCTCCAGGGCCGTCACCGTCACCTCCTGCGCCACGCTCCAGTCGTCGGCGGTGAACGTCAGGCTCGCCGGCGACGCCTCCACCCCGGCGCCGGCCGACGCCGCGATGGCCACCGTCACCGCGCCCGCGGGCGCGGCGCCCAGCGACACCGCGTACGAGCCGCTGCCGCCCTCGTCCAGCGACAGCGAGGACGGCGACGCGACCAGCGAAGGCTCGTCGTTGTCGGCCACGGCAAGCGACGCGGAGGCGCCGGTTTGCGAGAGGGCGTAGCCGACGCCGCCCTGCAGGGCGACCGACACCGTCCCGTCGGCCTCGACCGCATCGTCGTCCACGGTGGCCACGGCGAGGCTCATCGAGGGCCGCGAGGGGGACAGCTTGACGGAACGCCCGCCCAGATCCGCCGCCGCCACGAAATCGCCGGTCGCGGACACCCGCGCGGCCACCGTGATCTCGCCGCTCGGCGCCGGACTTGCCGTGATCGTGAACAGCGCCCCGCCGCCCTCGACGACCGCCGGCCCCGCGCCCACCGAAACGACCGGCCGGGTGACGACCACGAGGTTGAAGACGGTGGATGCGCTGCCGCCGTTGCCGTCGCTCGCCGTCACCTTCACCGCCAGGGCGCCCGCATCGGCTGGCTGCGGCGTGCCGGAAAAGGCGCGGGCGTCGGCGTTGAACCCCAGCCAGGCGGGCAGCGCGCCGTCGTCGCCCTGCGTCGCCGCGTAGGCGAGCGGGTCGCCGTCCGCATCGCTGAAGGTGTTCTCCGGGAAGGCGTAGTTGAAGGCCACGCCCGCCGTGGCGACCTGGTCCGGGATGGCGGCAACCACGGTCGGCGCCGCATTGGCCGGCGGCAGAGCCGCGGGGGGCGGATCGTCCGCATTCCAGGCGGCGGTCGCGCTCACCGCGCTCGGCGGGCCGGCGTTCGTGCCGTCGGTCGCCGAATCCGCGGCCACCGTCACCACCACGTCCGCGCCGCCCGTCGGCGTGATCGCGAGCGTGTAGACCGTCGCGCTGGTCGCCGTGAAATCGCCCGCCGCGCCGCCGACCACCGTGATGTCGTCCTTCACGAACCCCGTGACCGCCTCCGAGAAGGTGAACGTCGCGGTGAAGGCATTGGTGTTGTTGATCCTGTCCGGCACGCCGGTGATTTCCACCGTCGGCGCCGTGGTGTCCGGGTCGGTGATGCGGAAGTCCGCCAGGCTGTCGGCGCCGGAGGCGCCGCCGCCGAGGCCGGTGCCCGAGCTCGCGTTCAGCGTGCCGAGGCCGATGGCCACCGTCTCGCCGCCCGGCTCCGCCGCGCTGTCCGCCGCCGCCGTCAGGGTCAGCGTCACCTGCGTCGCCGTCGTCCCCGTGCTCGGCCCGGTGAAGGTCACCATCGCATTCCCGGAATCGAGGTTCGCGCAGGCCACCCCGGTCGGCAGCGCCGAGGGGCACGCCGTCGTGTAGTCCGTGCCCCGGGTCGCGGTGCCGTCGAAGGTCAGGGGCACCGGCAGCGTCTCGCCGTTCACGAGGCCCCGGCCCAGGGTGATGGTGAAGTCCTTCGTCCCGCCCTCGGCGACATCCCCGGCACTCCCCGCCAGAGTCACCGCGGTCGGGTCGTTGTCCACCACCGTGACCGTGGCCGCATCGCCGCTCAGGCTGTTGTAGTCGGTGTCCGACGAGGTCGAAGCCCAGGTGACCTTCAGCTCCCGGCCGATGGGGCTGTCCGCGCTGTCATCGGTGGCGCGCACCGCCACCGTCTGCCCCGTGCTCCAAGTGCCCGTCGTGAAGGTCAGGTCCTCGCTGCCCGTGAACGCGGTGGCGCTGTCCGGGCCGTCGAGCGCCAGCCCGGCGGGGGCGGTCACCGTCACCGTGACATCGCTCGACGGCAGGGTGTCGAGGACCACCGTGAAGGTCGCCGTGTCCGTGGTGCTGCCCTCGGTGGCCTCCGTGTCGGTCGCCGCCGTGGTCACGCCCGGCGTGTCGTCGTCGGTCACCGTCACCGCCACGCTGCCGGTCACCGAGCCGTAGCCGCCGCCGCTCGCGCTGTGCGTCAGCGTCGCGCTGTCGTCCGCCGTGTCGTTATCCTGCTCCGCCGACACCGTCACCGTTTGCGCCGTGCCCCAGGTGGCGGTGGTGAAGGTCAGCGTGCTCTGGTCGCCGTTCGCGGTGGAGTCGGTGTCCACCGTGACATCGCCGCTCGCGCCCGCGACCGTCACCGTCACGCTCGCCGTCGGCTGGGTCGCGAGCGCCACCGTGTAGGTGCCGCTGCCGCCCTCGGCCACCGTCAGCGAAGTCGGGTCGAGGACCAGGCCCGGCGTGTCGTTGTCGGTCACCGTCACCGCCACGTCCCCGGTCACCGAGCCGTAGCCGCCGCCCGCCGCGGCGTGCGTCAGCGTCGCGGTGTCGTTCGCGGTGTCGCCGTCGGCTGCCGCCAGCACCGTCACCGTCCGCGGCATGTTCCAGTTGGTGGTCGTGAAGGTCAGCGCCGTCGTCTGGGTGCCGGGCGTGGTGGCGTCGGTGTCGAACGTCACCTCGCCGCTCGCGCCCCCGACCGTCACCGTCACGTTCCCGTCGGGCCGGCTCGAGAGCGCCACCGTGTAGGTCGCGCTCGCCTCCTCGACCACCGTCACCGCGGCCGAACTGAACACCAGGGCGGTCCACACCGCGGTCGCCGTCTCCGCGCTCGCAGGACCGGTGTTCGTGCCGTCGGTCGCGCTGTCCGCCGCCACCGTCACCACCACGTTCGCGCCGCCGTCGGGAGTGACCGCGAGCGTATAGACGGTCGCACTCGTCGCCGTGAACGTGCCCTTCGTGCCGCCGGTGACCGTCACGTCGTCGGTCGCGAAACCCGTGACATCCTCCGAGAAGGTGAACGTCGCGGTGATGTCGCCGGTGCCGCTGATCCTGTCCGGCACCCCGGTGATCTCCACCGTCGGCGCGCCCGTGTCCGGATCGGTGATGCGGAAGTCCGCCAGACTGTCGGCGCCGGACGCGCCGCCGCCAAGACCGGTGCCCGAATTCGCGTTGAGCGTGCCGAGGCCGATGGCCACCGTCTCGCCGCTTGCCTCGGCGGTGCTGTCGGTGGTGGCGCTCAGGGTCAGGGTGACCGAGGTGGCCGTCGTCCCCGTGCTCGGCCCGGTGAAGGTCACGGTCGGGGTGGCGGCGGTGTTGAGGTCGTTGCACGTCACGCCGGTGGGCAGCGGCGTGGGGCAAGCGACCGTGTAGTCGGTGTTGCGCGTGGCGGCGCCGGTGCCGGTGCCGAAGGTCAGGGGCACCGGCAGCGTCTCGCCGTTCACCAGGCCCCGGCCCAGGGTGACGGTGAAGTCCTTCGTCCCGCCCTCCACGACATCCCCGGCACTCCCCGCGAGGGTCACCGCGGTCGGGTCGTTGTCCACCACCGTGACGGCGGCCGCATCGCCGGTCAGGCCGCTGTAGTCGGTGTCCGACGAGGCCGCGGCATAGGTGACCGTCAGCTCCCGCCCGATGGGGCTGTCGGTGCTGTCTTCGGTGGCGCGCACCGTCACCGTCTGCGGCGTGCTCCAGTTCGATGTTGTGAAGGGAATGGCCTCGCTCGAAGCGAACGTGGCGCCCGCGTCCGGGCCGTCCAGCGTCAGCCCGGCGGGCGCGGTCACCGTCACCGTGACGTTGCTCGACGGCACGGTGTTGAGGTTCACCGTGAAGGTCGCCGTGTCCGTGGTGCTGCCCTCGGTGGCCTCCCCGTCGGTCGTCGCCGCGGCCACGCCCGGCGTGTCGTCGTCGGTCACGGTGACCTCCACGCTGTCGCCGGTGACCCCGGCGTAGTCGCCGCCGGTGGCCGTGTGGGTCAGGGTGGCGCTGTCGTTCTCGGTGTCGCCGTCCTCGTCCGCCGACACCGTCACCGTCTGCGCGGTGTTCCAGGCACCGGTGGTGAAGGTCAGCGTGTTCTGGTTGCCCGGAGTCGTGGTGTCGGTGTCCACCGTCACCTCGCCGCTCGCGCCCCCGACCGTCACCGTCACTTCCGCCGTCGGCTGCGATGCCAGCGCCACCGTGTACGTCCCGCTGCCGCCCTCGGCCACCGTCAGCGTGGTCGCGCTCAATACCAGTCCGACCGAGTCGTCGATGGTCAGGTCCACGCTCCCGGTGCCCGCGGCCCCGCCGCCCACGTTCGTCCCGCTCCCCGGCAACCCGAAACCGACCCGCACCGCCTCGTCCGCGCCGTCGGCGTCCGTCCCCGCAGTCGGCGTGAACGTCAGCGTCGCCACTTGCACCGTGTTGTCGTCGTGCCCCGTGAACGTCAGCTCCGGCGATGCCGTACCCAGACCGGTCGCCGTCACGCCCGTGCCCGACACCGACACCGTGAAGTCCTCCGGCGTCGAAGCGTCCCCGTCCGGCAGACGCGCGCCCGTCGTCGTGCTCAGGCGCACCCCATAGACCAGCGTCTCCCCCGCGTACAGCCGCCGGCCCAGCGTCACCGCCGCCACCGCCGTATCCGACGTGTCTTCCTCGGTCATCGACATATCCGTCGAACTCAACGCCAGCGATGTGCGCTCGTTGTCCTGGATCCGGAAGCTGCCCGAAGAGGCCGACGAAGACACCGTGTAGCCCGTCTGCGAACAACTCGAATCCGACGGCGCCACCACCGTCATCGTCACCAGGCTGTCGCGGTTGTCAACGGCATCGTCCGTCCAACTGATCGCCGGGTAGTCCACGGTCGCGCTGCCGCCGGTGATCGTCACCGTCTTCGCTCCCTCGGCGGACGCCGCCACCCGGTCCACCCCGGTCTCCGCGATGTTCACGCACACCGTCAGGTCCGTCGCCGGCGCCGGCGAGGCCGACACCCGGAACTGCACCGGAATCGCGCCGCCGGCCACATCCTCCGGCAGCAGCAGCGCCCCGCCGCTGTCCACCGTCAGGCTCTCGCCCCGCACGATCGCCACCGACACCTCCAGGGGGACGGTCGGGGTCGCGGACACCGTGTCCGACATCGCGCCCAGCACCGTGTTGTTGACCGCGCGGACCTGGAAACTGTAGGCCGTGCCGTTCGTCAACCCCGTCACCGCATAGCTCGCGGTGGTGCTGCCGGTCGCCGCCCACGCCCCCCAGACGACGGGCGAACCCGTTCCCCGGCGCACCTCGTACCCGCTGATCGTGCCGCTCGGGGCGGTCCAGCTCAAATCAACCCGGGTATTGCCCGCCGTGGCCGTCAGGCCGGTCGGCGCGGCGGGCGCGGCCAGCGGCGTGGCGGACACGGCGTCCGAGGCGGGGCCGGGGCGCACCCCGGCGCGGGCGCGGATCTGGAATTCGTAGGCGGTGCCGTTGGTCAGGCCGGTCACCGTGTGGGTGGTGGTGGCGGCGGTGCTGCTGGCGATGGCCGTCCAGGTCCCCCAGCTGCCGGCGTCCGGCGGGGTGCGCTGGCGGAACTGCCAGGCGGTGATGGCGGCGTTGCTCGGATCCGTCCAGTCGAGCGTGACCTGACCGCTGCCCGCCGTGGCGGCGAGGCCGGCGGGCTTGGCCGGCGCCGCCGCCCGCGCCACCGGTGTCGCGGACACCGTGTCCGAGGCGGCGCCTTGCACCGTCCCGGCCAGGGCGCGGACCTGGAAGCTGTACTCGGTGCCGCTCGTGAGTCCGGGGATGTCGCGTGTGATAGTGGTCCCGGTAAAGGGTCCCGAGAAGTTCGTCCAGCTCCCCCAGCTGACGGGGTCGCCCGTCCCCTGGCGGTACTGCCACCCGGTGATGTCGCTGTTGTTCGGGTTGGTCCAGCTCAGCCGGACACTCCGGGTTTGCGCCGTGGCCGTCAGGCCGGCCGGCGCGGCGGGAGCGTTCGCGGCCAGCGGCGTGGCGGACACGGCGTCCGAGGCGGGACCGGGGCGCACCCCGGCGCGGGCGCGGATCTGGAATTCGTAGGCGGTGCCGTTGGTCAGGCCGGTCACCGTGTGGGTGGTGGTGGCGGCGGTGCTGCTGGCGATGGCCCTCCAGCTTCCCCAGCTGCCGATGTCCGGCGGGGTGCGCTGGCGGAACTGCCAGGCGGTGATGGCGGCGTTGCTCGGATCCGTCCAGTCGAGCGTGACCTGACCGCTGCCCGCCGTGGCGGCGAGGCCGGCGGGCTTGGCCGGCGCCGCCGCCCGCGCCACCGGTGTCGCGGACACCGTGTCCGAGGCGGCGCCTTGCACCGTCCCGGCCAGGGCGCGGACCTGGAAGCTGTACTCGGTGCCGCTCGTGAGTCCGGTGATGTCGCGTAGGATAGTGGTCCCGATAAAGGGGCCCGGGAAGTTCGTCCAGCTCCCCCAGCTGACGGGATCGCCCGTCCCCTGGCGGTACTGCCACCCGGTGATGTCGCTGTTGTTCGGGTTGGTCCAGCTCAGCCGGACACTCCGGGTTTGCGCCGTGGCCGTCAGGCCGGTCGGCGCGGCGGGAGCGTTCGCGGCCAGCGGCGTGGCGGACACGGCGTCCGAGGCGGGGCCGGGGCGCACCCCGGCGCGGGCGCGGATCTGGAATTCGTAGGCGGTGCCGTTGGTCAGGCCGGTCACCGTGTGGGTGGTGGTGGCGGCGGTGCTGCTGGCGATGGCCGTCCAGGTCCCCCAGCTGCCGGCGTCCGGCGGGGTGCGCTGGCGGAACTGCCAGGCGGTGATGGCGGCGTTGCTCGGATCCGTCCAGTCGAGCGTGACCTGACCGCTGCCCGCCGTGGCGGCGAGGCCGGCGGGCTTGGCCGGCGCCGCCGCCCGCGCCACCGGTGTCGCGGACACCGTGTCCGAGGCGGCGCCTTGCACCGTCCCGGCCAGGGCGCGGACCTGGAAGCTGTACTCGGTGCCGCTCGTGAGTCCGGGGATGTCGCGTGTGATAGTGGTCCCGGTAAAGGGTCCCGAGAAGTTCGTCCAGCTCCCCCAGCTGACGGGGTCGCCCGTCCCCTGGCGGTACTGCCACCCGGTGATGTCGCTGTTGTTCGGGTTGGTCCAGCTCAGCCGGACACTCCGGGTTTGCGCCGTGGCCGTCAGGCCGGCCGGCGCGGCCGGCGCGGTCTGCGCCTCGGCGGCCGGGGCGGGGCCGAACAGCAGCGGCAGGGCGAGCAGCGCGGCGGCCGGGAGGGCGCGGAGGGCGCGGAGGCCGCGGCGAGGCCGGCGGCACGGCGGGGGCCCGCCAAGGAGCCGGCCGCGGGGCGGGCGGGCCGGTCGGAAGAGGACGGTGCCCGAAGCCGGTCCGGGCGACGGCGGGAGGAAGGCTCGGACGGGGAGGCTGGCGTGCGGGAGCGGGTCCGGCGACCGGGGCCGAACGCCGATTTCGCGTAGATGTCGGCGAGAGGGCGCCGACCCCCAACTGGCGGCGTCGGAACGGGCGTTCCGACGGCTGTCACATGGCGGCGCGCCCGTCCGGCGCGCACGACCCCTCAGGCCGCGCATTTCGGGGGGGGGGGGGGGTGACTGCGCTCATGCCGCTCGACCTTCAAAGGCTGGTCGGGTGATGATAGCAGAAACCGGGCGGCTTCAACCGGGGGCGCCGGGAGATCGAAAACCGGCTCCATTACCCCCCGGGGCCGGTCCTGGGACGAGAACCGCTCCCGGGTGCGCAGCGGCAAACCGCCCCGCAACCTGGCCTGCCTGTCCAACGCCGCCAGCTCCATCGTCCGCCTGCGCGGGCGGTTCCAGAACCAACACCAGCCGCAGCGGCACAAAATCCACATGTGTGCGGGCTCAGGACCTTTCGGAAATTTGCGCCTGCCGGATCAGGCAGCATTCTCGATCTCGACAAGGCATTCGTTCGGCGTTCTGCAAGGAAGCCGCCCATGCGAATACTCTCCCGGATGGCCAAGCCATTCATTTGGGCACCAGCAGATCCATAAGGATCTTGCGGAAAAGACGCTCCACCCCTATTCCGATTTGCCGATAGACGCTAGGGCCTGTTCACACAATTTCTGATAGACTGCCGGTCCTCCGGTCGATGAAGAAGAGGCCAGCGCATGGAACTCACGCAAGCGCACTACGCGCGCATCGCCCATGTGTTTCCGAAGCACCGCGGCAATGTCTCGTTGGGGAACCTCGCGGTGCTCAACGCCATCGTGTACGTGGCCGAGCAGGGGTGCAAGTGGCGCGGGCTGCCGGCCCATTTCGGGAACTGGCACACCATCTGCACGCGGATGAACCGCTGGGCGAAGAGCGGCGTGTTGGACCGGGTGTTTGCGGAGTTGCAGCGCCTGGACCTCATTCGGGTCCGGGTGCAGGTGCTGTCGCTCGACAGCACGGTGGTGAAGGTCCATCCGGACGGGACGGGTGCGCTGAAAAAAACGGTCCCCAAGCCATCGGGAAGTCGAGCGGCTGTTTCGGCGGCTGAAGCGCTTCCGGCGCGTGAGCACCCGGTTCGACAAGCTCGATGTGGTCTTCACTTTCTTCATCTACTTCGCGCTTATCGTCGATGCACTCATATCCATGTAGTGTGAACAGGCCCTAGGCGCCTGCGCCTTCGGAAATCGGGAAAGTGAGAAATGACTGAGTACGCTCATGCCACTGCGCTTCGTCGGTGCCGGCAAGGTCGTCCAGGTCGCCGACATTGGACGACGGATCGTCCACCCATGCACGCAGGAGCGGGCCACCGTTGATGACATCAATCGGGAGCCTGCCCTCCTCATACTCATATGGGAAATCACGCCAGAGAGGATATTCCGGGTAGAGTTGGCGAATGGCTTTGAAAGCGAGCGCAACAAGCCGCCAGGGCCTGAAGGTGAAATGATCGTAATGCCGGCCGTCGCAATGGATTTGCAGGCCGTGGCACAAGGCGCCGACATGCTTGTGAAAGGTTGGCTCAAACCAGCACTCACGCAATCGGCAGCCTTGCAACCATGCTGGCGCCATCTCATGCATCGCGGCGAGGAGCGCGCGAATATCGATGTCGGGTGCCCCAAGCAGTTCGAGCGGGCGCGTGGTGCCGCGGCCTTCCGACAGGGTGGTGCCTTCCAACATGACGGTGCCCGCGTAGGCGCGCGCCATCGACAGCGTCGGCGCGTTGGGGCTCGGGTTTACCCAAGACCGTTCCGCAACCGGCCAGCCAAACCCCGGTGCCCGCGCGGGTTGCCAACCCCGCATCGCAATGACGTGATAGTCGAGATCAAGCCTGTAATGCGCGACAAACCATCGTCCAAGCTCGCCAAGGGTCAACCCGTGCCGCATGGGCATGGGGCCGGCGCCGACAAAGCTCTCCCAACCCACACGCAACAGCAGCCCTTCGGCGGGTCGCCCCGCCGGATTCGGGCGATCAAGCACATAGACGGATTTTCCGTATTCAGCCGCCGCTTCAAGCAGGTATAGTAGCGTCGTGGCGAAGGTGTATATCCGGCAACCGAGATCCTGAAGATCAATCAGCAGCACATCAAAGCTATCCATCATCTCGCTTGTTGGTCGCCGAACATCCCCGTACAGACTGAAAACCGGGATACCGTGGAACGGATCGGTAAAGTGCGGTGATTCGATCATGTTGTCCTGCTTGTCGCCACGCAGACCATGTTGCGGGCCGAAGGCGGCTGCGAGTCGAATATCGCCGCATGCCGCCAGGGCGTCGAGCGAATGCACCAGATCGCCAGTCACCGAAGCGGGATGTGCCAAGAGGGCCGTCCGCCGCCCGCGTAGAGGCGAGCGCAGTTCCTTTTCCGCCAGCAGGCGGTCAATGCCGAATTTCATTCTGTATTGCAGACCAATGCGATTCCGGGGAAAAGCGGCGCCGGGCGTCGATCCGTTCGCCGCAACAGGCGCCAGGAGCCTGGGCCGCATATCCCACCAAGCCGTTTAAACAATAATCCCAGATGTGCCCGAACCAGAACAAGTCACTGGCCGGACGACCGCCGCGCAAGCCGCCAAAAGGCAAGCGCAAGCGGCGCCCCCAAACAGATGCGCCGCAATTCGATCCAAACAAACCCGTCTGCGAACAAGCTATCGAGGCTACCCTGGCGGCGCTGGCCATTCCCTCGGCCTGGTCCTCCGAAATAACCGCTGCGGTTGCTCGCCTGCCCGCGCAAGTGGATGCGGCACAATACCAGCAACGCAAAGACTTGCGGCACCTGCCGCTGATTACCATAGACGGCGAGACGGCGCGGGATTTTGACGACGCGGTGTTTACCGAAAAAAACCGCGATGGCTGGCGCCTGGTGGTTGCCATCGCCGATGTCGCCCACTATGTCGAGGCCGGGACGGCGCTCGACGAGGCGGCTTGGCAGCGAGGTACCTCGGTTTACTTGCCCGACCGCGTGGTGCCCATGTTGCCGGAGGCGCTGTCCAACGGCCTGTGTTCACTGCGCCCGCGCAAGCCGCGGCTGGCCCTAAGCTGCGAGATGCGCATCAATCGGTTGGGCGAAGTAACCCGGTTTCATTTTGAGGAAGCGCTGATTCAATCTTGGCGGCGCATGACCTATACACAGATTGCCGCCTTCCTGGGGGGCGAAGATATTGCTGTGGAGGCACCCGTTGCACATTCCATCCGGGCGTTGGCGGGCGCCTACGAGGCATTCCGGCAAGCCAGGGAAGATCGGGGTGCGCTCGATTTCGATACGCCGGAGAGCCGGCTGGAGCTCAACAATGGCGCGGTAACAGCTATCGTCCCGGTGGTTCGCAACGATGCCCACCGCTTGATTGAGGAGGCCATGATCGCCGCCAACGTTTGCGCCGCGCAATTTCTTGAGCGCCATGAGCGGCAAGCCCTGTACCGAGTTCACGAGGCACCGGCAACCGAGAAAGCCGAACAACTGGTCAGGGCATTCGCGGCCGGCGGCATTCGCTGGTCACCCGACTCGAAGACCCCCGCGGCCTTGCGGAAAGCGTTGCAAGCCATCGGCGAGCGGCAGGACAAATGGCTGTTTGAAATGTTGGTGCTGCGCACCATGCAGCAAGCGGACTACCGCCCCGAGCAACGCGGCCACTTCGGTTTGGCGCTTGAGCGCTATATGCACTTCACCTCGCCCATACGCCGCTACCCCGATCTGGTGGTGCATCGGGCCATCAAGGCCGTGCTGCATCGCCGCGGCGAACAAATAGCCGCGCCCGACTGGTTGGTGACCGCTGGCCAGCAAAGCTCCATGACCGAGCGGCGGGCGGAGTGCGCCAGCCGCCGCGTCAACGCCTGGCTGAAGTGCGACTTTCTCGCCGAGCGCGTCGGCGAAACGTTTTCCGCCCTGGTGACCGGGGTGACCGGATTTGGTTTGTTTGCCGAACTGAACGGATTTTATGTTCAGGGCTTGTTGCACATTTCGGATCTGGGTGACGACTATTTTCAATACCGGCCAGCCAGCATGAGCTTGGTGGGTGAATCCTCCGGTGTGCGCTTTCGCTTGGGCGATGCGTTGCAGGTGCGCCTCACCAGCGTCAGACCGGAGCTCGGCCGGATCGACTTGGCGCTGGTGAATGCCCCGCCGCGGCGCCGCAGGCCCGGGCGCCACCGCCATAAGATGCGCCCCCGTTGAACCGCAGCCCGCTATTCCCCTTATCAACGAAAGGGATTTATATACTTAACGCCATCTTCCACTAGTGTCCTGTCCCGTAAATAAGCGGGTTTTAGGCGCTAGGAGCCTGGGCCGCAGGAATTCACGGCTGCAAATCCGCTGCCGCTCGCCCCTTTGAACGTTCGATTTCGTCAAATATGGCTCGATATTCTCCTCAATCGCCCGTCCAAAGGGGCGGCGGCATCGAATTTTCGCTTTCGCGACTTCCGCAGGCAGAGGCTCCTAGGCCGTTTCGGTTCCCGGCAAGGCGCGACGACGCCCTGTGGCAGGCCCCACATCAACTCATGCGAGGGGCTTGCCCCTCGCGCTCCCCGGCTGAGGGCTCCGGAGCAACGCGGCCGGGGGCCGAAACGGCCACGCACAAGCACACTTATTTGCGGGACAGGACGCCAAATGTTGTGCTCATAAAAACGGCTTGTCACAATTTGTTGTGGCCGTGGGAGTCAAATAGATAACTCGAAAGGCGCCGTAATGACTTACGTTAGGGGTTTCCACAGTACATTTGCGGTGCTTGAGGAGGCGCCCGAAAGAGTGCGTGCGCTTTTGTTACAGAGCAACCGGCACGATAAACGCATCGCGGCCCTGTTGGCACTGGCCGAAACACGGGGGATACGTCACGAGTTTGTCGAACGGCGCCAACTCGACCGCGTGGCGGGCGCGGGGCATCAAGGGGTGGCGGCGGATTGCCACGCACTGGGCTTGGGCAACGAAGCGGATTTCGAGGCACGCTTCAACGGCTGGCCCGACCCCAAACTCTTCCTGTTGCTGGAAGGCATCAACGACCCCCGCAATCTCGGAGCCTGCATACGCAGCGCCGTGGCGGCTGGCGTTCAGGCCATATTGTTGCCGAAACGCCGTAGCGCACCGCTCAGCGACGCCGCGTTGCAGGCGGCGGCGGGCGCGGCGGAACGAGCGGAACTGTTCGCCATCGTTAATGTGGCGCGACGCTTGGCGTGGTTGAAGAGCCAAGGCATCTGGATCATTGGTGCCGCGGGCGATGCCGACCAAGCCTGGGCCGATACCGACCTCAACCGCAATATCGCCTTGGTGGTGGGCAGCGAAGGTGACGGCTTGCGCACACTAACCCGAAAAACCTGCGATGAACTTGCCGCCATTCCCATGTCGGGCCGGGTCCAAAGCCTGAATGTATCCGTGGCTGTGGGGGTGCTGCTATTCGAGGCGGTGCGCCAGCGGCGCTAGATACAGGACCAATCCCCACCAAAACTTGCAACCATCAATCCACCTCCCTAGAATCCCGCCTCCCCGCTGCTTCGCTGGCTTTGTGTGCGGCGCTCGGGCAGCAACGCGGTAGTGGCGTTGCCGGTCGCCCGATAAAGTTGGCACGGGGACACAAACTCCTTGCTTCACACCGGTTTCGGTGGAGGCGAACGACACCAAAGGGAGGCCATTATGCGCCACTACGAAGTGGTATTTCTGGTGCATCCGGACCAGAGCGACCAAGTACCCGCCATGATCGAGCGCTATCAAGCCCTAATCAAAAAGGGCGGCGGCAAGGTGCATCGCCTTGAGAATTGGGGCCGTCGGCAACTGGTTTATCCCATCGCCAAAATCCATAAGGCGCACTACATCCTGATGAATATTGAGGCCGGTGCTGAAACGCTCCAGGAGCTTGAGAGCGCGTTCAAGTTCAACGACGCCGTATTACGCAAGCTGGTTATCCGCCGCAAGCAAGCCGTCATCGGCAACTCGAAAATCTATGCGGAAGAGTTGCGCGAGCAGGAGCGGGAGCGCGAAGCCCGCCGGACGGAGCGCAGCGACAAGCCGCAGGCGCAGGCCGATGCGGATGCCGATACCGATACGGATGTCAATACGGATGCGGATAATGCCGACAATGCCGAGCAAGCAACGGATGCGCAACCGGAAGCAGACGGCGAAAACACCGATACCAAGGCGACCGACGCCGCGACCGAGCAAGCGGAGGCGACAACATGAGCCGGCGGTTTCGACACAAAAAATTCGCGATCAACATGGACGCGGCGGCTCTGGACTACAAAGACCTAGACCTTCTGAAACAGTTCATCGGCGAAACCGGCAAGATCGTGCCGAGCCGCATTACCGGCGCCAGCGCGCGTTTTCAACGCCAACTTGCCAAGGAGATCAAACGCGCTCGCTATCTGGCACTGCTCCCCTACACCGATCAGCACAATTGAGGTTGCCCCATTGAACGTCATACTTTTGGAGCCGATCATCAATTTGGGTGGCTTGGGCGACGAGGTCACCGTTAAACCGGGCTACGCACGCAACTATTTATTGCGCGAGGGCAAAGCGGTGCGCGCCACCGAGGAAAACCGGCAGCGCTTCGAGGAACAACGGGCCGAACTTGAGCACTTGGCCGGGGTCAGGCGCACGGAGGCGGAGGCACGTGGGCGGCAACTGCTTGAAATCACCGATTTCGCCATCTTGGTGCGGGCTTCCGAGGAGGGCAGGCTGTATGGTTCCGTTGGCACCCAAGAAATCGCCACAGCGCTGACCGAGCGCGGCGTCGAGGTACACAAGAGCGAAGTACGCCTGCCCGAAGGCACCATCCGCCAAGTCGGAGAGTACGAGGTCGCCATACAAATTCACTCCGACGTTTCCATCGATATTCCCGTCGCGGTCGTCGCCGAGTAGGCGCGAACCCCGGGCACCGCCAAGTGGCGCCCCTCAATTCTCTTGCAAAGCCGCTGCGAAAGGCAGAGGCTTCCGGGTCCGTACAACCGAAAAACCAAGGATAAGATTTGGCGGACGCCGCCCCATCATTCCAGCCCGAGCCGCGCACACTGAAGGTGCCGCCACATTCGGTCGAGGCGGAACAGTCGGTGCTCGGCGCACTCATGCTAAACAACGACGCCTGGTTCGATGTGGCCGATGTGGTCACCGCGTTCGATTTCTACCGGGCGCAACACCGCATCATCTACGAGGCGATGACGGCGCTTGCGCAAGACAACCAGCCGCTGGACGTGGTGACCCTTGCCGAAGCCTTGCAGGCGCGCGGCTTACTGGACAAAGCCGGCGGCTATGCGTACTTGGCCGAATTACTTGAGGGCGTTCCCGGAGCAAGCAACGTTGCCGCCTACGCCAACATCGTCCGCGGTCGCTCCACCATCCGCAAACTCATTGCTGCCGCCGGCAACATTACCCAGCGGGCTTTCATGCCGGAGGGCAAATCGGATGAGGAGTTGTTGGATCTCGCCGAACAGGAAGTGTTCGAGATTGCCGAGGAACGCGCAAAGAACGACGGACCCCTGGCTGTCAACCCATTGCTTGATGGCGCGGTCCAACGTGTTAAGGAGCTTTCCGAAAATAAGGGAGGCATCACCGGTCTGGCAACGGGCTTTGCCGATCTCGACAGGTTAACCGCCGGGCTTCAGAAATCCGATCTTATTATCGTCGCCGGGCGGCCTTCCATGGGCAAGACATCGCTCGCCATGAACATGGTGGAGCACGCCATTATCAAGAGCGAGGCACCCACGCTCGTGTTCAGCCTCGAAATGCCCGCCGATCAATTGGTGATGCGCATGTTGTCGTCATTGGCCCGTATCGACTTCAGCAGTATGCGCACCGGGAACCTCAACGAAAAAGACTGGGACCGCTTTACCGGTGCGGCCGGTTTACTCCGGGATAAACCGCTTTATATCGACGACACCGCCGCCCTAACCGCTAACGAGATGCGCGCTCGGGCGCGGCGGATCGCCCGCCAGAACGACAACGAACTTGGCTTAATTGTCGTGGACTACCTGCAACTCATGCGCGGTTCCGGTAGGCCCGAGAACCGCACAACCGAGATTTCCGAAATCTCCCGTTCGCTGAAGGCGCTGGCCAAGGAGAGGCGCTGCCCGGTGATCGCGGCGTCGCAACTCAATCGCGCCTTGGAAACACGCACCAACAAGCGCCCGATCATGGCGGATTTGCGTGAATCCGGTGCCATCGAACAGGATGCGGACGTTATCCTGTTCATCTATCGGGACGAGGTCTACAACGAGGAAACCGAAGACAAGGGCATCGCCGAAATTATCGTCGGTAAGCAGCGCAACGGCCCCACCGGCACGGTGAGGCTCAGCTTTCTCGACCGGCTCACGCGATTTGAAGACCACATCGACTCGGACCGATACGACAGTATGCCGCCGGAGTACGGGGAATAGCATGATTGGGGGAGTTCCGCCGCATCGAGGCATCGACACCCTGGTGGGGCCACTATGACGCAGCAAATTTATCGGCTGGTGGAACTGGGTGGTCCGGTTCTGCTGGTGTTGCTGGGGCTGTCGGTTGTCGGCGTCGCCATCGCACTCTACAAATTGGCGCAACTGCGGATCTGTTCACGACGACGTCTCGCCGCCCTCGGTGAACGGTTGCAAGCCGGTTCGGGTGCATGGGACGGGGCGCGCTCGCCATTGGAGCATCTGCTTGCCGACGCATGTACACAGGACTCGTTATTGACGGAAGCGGTGCATCGCTCGGCGATTAGCCGGCGGGCGACGGCACTGGTCGCCGACTTGGGCGCGGGCCTGCGCACCCTGGAACTCATCGCCTATATTGCCCCGTTGTTGGGGCTTTTGGGTACCGTTTTTGGCATGATCGAAGCCTTCCGCGGCCTGGAAGCGGCCGGAGCGGCCAGTCAGTCGGGTTCTCTGGCCGGCGGCATTTGGGAGGCCTTGTTGACGACCGCCGCCGGGCTGTCGGTGGCGATTCCCCTAGCTGTCGCACAGGGTCTGCTCAGTGGCCGCGTACAGGATTTTGCGGTCTGGCTGGAAGATACACTGGAATACAGCCTGGCCTGCCGGGAAACACGGGATGCGCAAGACCCGGCCGATCCTCAAAACCGCCAACGCCCACCAAGCCCGCATAGCCCGGGAACGCCACCACAATCGCGAGACTCGGCGGCGGCCGGTGTTCCCCCAACCCCCGCGGCGGGTGCTTGAAGTGCGCCTTGAGCACAGGCACCGCAGCCGCCGCTTGACGCTAACACCGCTGGTGGACGTGGTATTCATCCTGCTGATTTTTTTCATACTGGAAACCCGTTTCTTACGCGAGGGCGCTATTGGCTGGTCTTTGCCAGCCGATGGTGGTCAAGCCGGGGCATCGCCCCTGACACTGTTGCTGTTCGACGAGCGCTGGCTGTGGATTGGCGATGAGCGGGTTGCCGTACCGGCGGTGGATGGTTGGCCGGCATTTTGCCGCCTTGTGATGACGGCGGCCGGGGGCGATGCCGCCGTTTTACGGCCCGGCCCGGCGGTGCGCTTGCAACATTTGGTGGACCTAAGCGGTGGATTGCGGAGCTGCGGCCTGGGCCGCATAGCGGTCCAACCATTGGAGATATAGCAACAGATGCGGTTACGGAGCCCGGCCCCGCGTCATCGCGGATTGGATGACGGTACCGTACCGCTCATCAATGTCGGGTTTTTGCTGCTATTGCACCTGTTGGTTGCCGGTGAACTCGGTGGTGTCGATGAGTTGCCCATGGTGCTGCCGAAAGCGGACCACGCCGAACGGGATAATCAACAGCTAGCCGTGCAAATCGATGTGACGCCGGGCGAGCCGGTGTTGGTTCGCATTAATCAACAGACGGTGCCTTTGCATGAGTTGCCCGCCTATTTGCCGGAGCCGGATGGGGCACAGCCGCCGATGGTGCGAGCCGACGCCAGCCTCACCACCGCGCAATTGAGCGCGGTGCTTGCCGCCATCCGCGAAGCCGGCTATGCGAAACTGCGGCTCGCCGCGCGCCCCACCGAATGAGGCACCGCCGTCTTGGGCTGCTGTTGACAGCACTGGCCCTGTCGGTGTTATTGCATACCCTGCTTACCCGCGAGCTGGGCGAACGGCTTGGCAATGCCCCTGCCCACCCGGCGCCGCAAACCGTCGAGGTCAAGCTTGCCGCTCCCGTGCCGCCGCCAAACCCCGAGCGGCTGCGCTTTGATGCCCCCATTGCACCGACCACGCCGAAATCGCTGCTGGCCGACCGCGTTCAGGCGGTGCCGCCGCGCTCAACGGGGCGGGCGAGACGAATATGCTGGTGGAGCGGGCCCGGACGGAGTTGGCGTTGTTAGGGGAACCGACGCCGACCAATACCCCGGCCAGCGATTTGGACACCGACGGACGCATGGCGAAGGCGTTGGGCTTGCTGCAACGACACCGGCGCACGGGGGCGGGCGCCGGGGCCGCCGCTCGGGAAATTCGCCAGCTTGAGGCCCTGGGGGCGCTGACACCCGCACGGGTTGAGCAACTGTTCACTTCCCAGCAGGAATTGCTCGGCCACGAGATTGGCCCGCTCGGGTATCTGCTAGCGGCCGACGATGCGCTAAGCCACGAACAATTCGTCACGGCGGTGGGCAAATATCGGCAATTCTTCGCCGAACTTGGGGTAGAGCGAGGTCGGTTGTTCGAGGCGCACTTGGAGCGATTCGCGGCCGCCGCCTGCTACGCAAGCTGATCGAATGGCAGATTGAACAGGGCGATCATCTCTCGGCGTTCCGTCATAGCGAAACCCTGGTCGGCGCCGACCCGACCTCCGGGGATGGTTGGAGTTTACTGGCCACAACCGCGCTGACCGTACAACGTCCCGACCGCGCCGCACAGGCCCTGGACCGCTTAAGCCTCAGCTTGCCGCGTGGTTCCGAGCGTTGGTTGTGGGTGCAGCGGCAGCGCCGCGGGCTAGGCGCCTCCCAAGCAACACCGGCTAGCATCCACGATCAGATGGAGTAAGCTACGCCACGCTTTTTGGGAGATACTTGAGATGACCTATTCGTTCGACGGAAAAACCGCCATCGTTACCGGCGCGGGCGGCGGCCTGGGCAAGCGCTACGCCTTGGAGTTGGCACGGCGCGGTTGCCGTGTGCTGGTCAACGACCTTGGTGGCGCGATGGACGGCACGGGCGGCAGTTCCGAGGCCGCCAAAGCGGTGGTAGCGGAAATTGAGGCGGCGGGCGGCGAAGCCATCGCCAATGGCGGTTCCGTCAGCGACCGGGCCGGAGCACAGAGCATGGTGCAAGACACCATGGACGCCTGGGGCCGGGTGGACATCGTCATTAACAATGCCGGCATTCTGCGCGACAAGTCCTTCGTGAAGATGGAACTCGACGACTTTCAGGCGGTGCTCGACGTACACCTGATGGGTTCGGTCAACGTAACGCGCGCGGCCTGGCCCATCATGCGCGAGCAGAATTTCGGCCGCGTGGTGGTGACAACCTCGCCCACCGGCCTGTACGGCAACTTCGGCCAAGCGAACTATGGGGCCGCGAAGCTTGGCTTGGTGGGGTTGATGCTCACCCTTAAAATCGAAGGCGCAAAATACAACATCCGCACAAACACCATCGCGCCGATAGCGGCAACGCGCATGACCGAGAACCTGATGCCGGAAGAAACGCTGAAGAAGTTTCGCCCGGAACTGGTGGCGCCCGCGGTGGTTTATCTTTGTTCCGACGACGCCCCCAACGGCGTTGTTCTGCAAGCCCAGGGCGGCCAGTATTCGATTGCCTGCATCGTCGAAAGCACCGGCGTGGAATTGGGTATTGAAGCGACGGCGGAGGATGTCGGCGGTCACTTTGCGGCGATAGCCGATCTCACTGGCGCGAAGCCGCGCGGCATGCTCGACTTGGGCGCCGTCTGATCCTTGGCCCGGATGGCTGCGGGGATTCTAACGCTTGTCGTCACGCTCATAGCGGCGGGCGGCTGTTGGCTGCTTCTCGGTGCCCGCCTTCGGCTCAATGCAGACGGGCAAATCAACGACCTGCTCAACCTCGTCGCTTACTACTTGCTCGGTTTGCCCGTCGTGTTCGTCGTGATTTTCGCAATCGTCGGCTAGCGACAAGGTGCTCGTTGGGGTTCGGTGGTCGAGCTAGGCGTAGGGCCTAAAACCCACTTATTTACGGGACAGGACACTAGGACTCGGTAGTGACGATACCCACAAGGTTGGCGAAGCAGATTTTCTTGGTCGTTTCGATGAAAGCGTTCATAAAGGGCGCGTCGGCTTGGTCGGCACGCACCGCCGCATACAGTGTCGGCCAGACCCCCTCCTCTCCCAAGGACATGACGGCCACATAGTCGCGCTCCCGGTATTCGTGCAAAGCCCAGTTCGGTAGGCAAACCACGCCTTTGTCACTGGCGACAAGCTGAATCATCATCGCCGTCAGCTCCGCTTGCCGCACATGCTTCGGCTCAATACCGGCCGGGGCGAGAAACCGGGAGAAAACATCGAGGCGGCTACGATCAACGGGATAGGCGATGAGGGTTTCCCCGGCCAGATCCTCCGGCGCGACCCAGTCCCGCCCGGCAAACCGATGGTTTTTTGCAACCGCAAGCCGCGCTTCGTAGCTGAACAACGGGAAGTAGGATAGCCCCTTGTCCGGGAGCGGGTCGGCGGTGATGACAACATCGAGGTCGCCGCGGATTAACGCTGGCAGCGGCTGAAAGTGGAAGCCGCTGGATATATCGAGGTCCACTTCCGGCCAGGCTTCCCGGTACACGGTAATCGCCGGCAGCAACCACTCGAAGCAGCTATGGCACTCGATGGCCATCACCAATCGTCCCGACTCGCCGCCCGCCAGTTTGGCGACTTCCAACTCCGCCGCGTGTACCAACGGCAAGACTGCATCGGCCAGTTTGATGAGCCGGGTACCGGCACTGGTAAAACGCACCGGCCGAGTCTTGCGTATAAACAGACGACAGCCGATGCGGTTTTCCAGATCCTTGATTTGGTGCGACAGCGCCGATTGCGTCAGAAAGACGCGCTCCGCAGCTTCCGCCAGACTGTGGGTATCCCGCAGGGCGCTGAGCGTTCGGAGATGGCGCAACTCAACCAAAGACATGCATGAGGCTCAACTTGAAACAAAGCTCGAATGCATTCTATTCATGTTGAGAAGATTTACACAATGCGGAAGTGGTCAGGAGCGGCAGCACGGATCAATCCTTGCTGAGCATTCGCGGTGCCATCAAGATTTCCGGCATGGCGTTGCCGAACGCGAGGCTCTCCAAGCCGCCAAACCATTGCATCCGAGCGATGCCGAAGGTGGGCACATTATCGATTATCCGCTCCCCGGCAAGCAGATTGACGCAGTCGGTGATGCCCGGGTTGTGGGCGACGACCGCCACCGATTCGACCCCTGCGGGCGTTTCCCGAACGACATCGAGTATGGTGTCGGCGCTTGCCCCGTAAAGCCGGTGGTCCGATACCAGTTCCACTCCGGGCAGGGCCTTCTCCACAAACTCGCTGGTTTCCAGCGCCCGAGCCGCATCGCTGGTCCAAATCCAAGCCGGGCGGAAAGCCTGTTTTTGCAACCATTCCTGTACCCTGGGCCCGTCGCGGCGTCCGCGCCCGTTCAATGGCCGGTGAAAATCGGCGGTCGCCGGGCGCGACCAAGACGACTTGGCATGACGGATTAACCAGAGTCTCATGGCAATGGGGTCTCCTTATCGGGCGACAGGTCGGAGAAACGGGCGCTGAGACCGTCGTGGCGTCTTCAACGAAATCGAACGTTCAAAGGGGCGAGCGGAAGCGGATTTGCAGCCGCGACTTCCGCAGGCAGAGGCTCCTAGCCCTGTACTTTGTAGCGGCCTCACCTTAACAATCCGGTCAGCGTGGCGATGAGCCGTTCGTTCTGTTGGGGTGTGCCAATGCTGATGCGCAGCTTGTCGCGCAGCCGTGGCGCATCGAAATAGCGCACAAGAATGCCGCTTGCCTTCAGCGCCAAGTAGATATTCCGTGCGGACATCCGCGCCTCGTCCGGAACCCGAACCAGCAGGAAATTGGCTTGGGAGGCGGGTGCCGACAGCCCGAGGCCCGCCAGTTCGGAAGCGAGGCGCACCCGTTCGCCGCGCACCTTGGCCCAGGTGCGTTCGGCATAGTCCCGGTCGCACCAAGCCGCCAACCCCAGGTGTTGCCCGAGCGCATTAACGTTGTAGCTGTCTCGCGTTTTGGTGATGATCGGCTCGATTAGACGCGCGTCGCCCAGCAGGTAGCCAAGCCGCAGCCCGGCGAGGCTGTAACCTTTGGAAAAGGTACGCATAATCAGCAGGTTATCGATATCCGCAACCAAGCTGGTGGCGTCGTATTGCAAGCCGGGGTCAACAAAATCCGCATAGGCTTCGTCAATGAGCAACACACCGGCAAGCTCCCCCGCCAATGTGCGAATGGTCCGGGTATCAAAGAGGCTGCCGGAAGGCGCGTTGGGATTGGGCAGGCAGGTCAGCCGTGCGGCGGCCGCATTCAGGCGCTGGGCCAAGTCCGAAGACGGCAACCAATCCGCCGTTAACCCCACCGCCGCAACCGGTGCGTCCTGAATTTGCGCCAACACCGGATAGAGGGAATAACTCGGCGGTGCCGTGCCCAGGGGCGAACCCGGTGCTACAAAAGTCGTGATGGCCAAGCGCAACGCCTCATCGCCACCGTTGGTAATGATGACATTGTCGCGGCTGAGCCCGTGATGTTCCGCCAGCGCATCGCGCAAAGCATCGGCGGTCGGCTGTGGGTAGGTGCGTAACCGGGCCGCATCAAATTCGGCGAGCGCGGCCCGCACCGCGGGGCTCGGCGGATACGGGTTTTCGTTGGTGTTGAGTTTGCAGGTGTCGGGCTCGGTGGGTTGTTCGCCCCAGACGTAGCCCTGCATCTCGCGAATATGGTTGCGTTCGTATGGCACCGGCCCGGATATCTCACGAATTCTATGGAGCCTGACTTAAGGGTACCACTTCGGCAGCGGGTAGTGGCTCCGTTTCAATTTCCACTGCCGCAGAGACCGTGCCCGCGTTGGGCTGCGGTAATGAGGCGTTGCCACATTGAGCCGCTACCCGTCGGCGAGTGGGTTCTGTATCAGTTTGCATTGATTTGGATTTGGAGACTGCGCCAACTACGGTGTCTTGCGGTCGCAAAATTCAAACTGCGGCACGACCAGCGAGTGGGTCCCTGGGGCTTCCCTTGCGGTGCTGGGCACCATTTTCCTGCTTATACGAGAGGCAACGGAGCAAGTTGAACGGCACCGCAAGGGAAGCCCCACGGGGCCCACTCTTTCCCGGGAACCGGTGGCAATCGGTTGCTGTTCCTTACACCGGTGGATTGCGGAACGCTCGGTTGATCTTTACCCCGGAACGTCCGGCTTGGCATTTGGCTCGCCGCGGGTTGGCGCCGTCGAGTTTTGCGCCGCGACGGGTGCCGCCTCGCTAGGGGCTGCCGCGGGCCCCGGTGAAGCCTGGGCCGGGCCAAGCAGATGTGCCAACCATTCGGTGTTGGGGTTGGCCTCCAGCGCGATTTTCGCGGTCATGGTCAAAGGCACCGAGAGCAGCATCCCCACCGGCCCGAGCACCCACCCCCACAACACCAGGGAAAGGAAAACCACCAGCGTCGAAAGCCCCAGTTCCCGCCCCATGAAGCGTGGCTCGACAACGTTGCCCATGCCGATATTCACCACCGCATAGCCAGCCGCCGCCAATAGCGCGAAGCCCGGCCCGAGTTGCACCAAGGCCAGCAGCACGGCGGGAATGGCGGCGATGATCGAGCCGATAGCCGGTACAAAATTGAGCAGAAAGGCCAGCAAGCCCCAAAGAATCGCGAAATCAACACCGAGCACCGCCAAGTACGCCGTTATGACCAAGCCGGTGGCCAGGCTCACCGTGGTTTTAATGGCGATGTAGCGATTCACGTTCTCCGCGAACCGGTTGAAATACGGCATGGAGCGATCCGCATCGCGCAAGACATCGCGCAATTTGCGTGGAAAGCTCGACGCCTCGGCTAAAATGAAGATAACGGTCAAAATGATGAGGAAACTGTTCGACAAAACCCCGCCAAGCCCGGCCAGCGTATTGCCGGCCATGGCGAGGGCTTGGCCCGGGTTGAAATGCTCAAGCAGCAGCTGTCGGGAGAGTTCGATGCCGTAGCCGTCAAGCCAGGCGATGGCATCCCCGTAGAGCGCCGTAAGACGTTCCTGGTAGAACGGCAGCTTTTGCGTGAACGCGCCAGCCGACTGTGCCACCAAAGCGCCAACACCCATCAGAATACCGATCATTGCCACCATGACGATGGTGATGGCAAGCGCACCGGGTACCCGATGCCGCTCCAACCAGAACATGGGCGTCGCGGCGATGGTGGCAATAAAGGCGGCAAGCAGGAACGGCACCGCGAGGTCCTCCGCCGCCTTTAGGCCGGCGGTAATCACAATGAGCGCGGCGAAAATAATGAAACCCTTACCGGAACCCATTGGAGTGCTCTGGCTGCGCACGGTGCCTGGTTTGCCGAAAGGAGTGGGCCCTACCAGGCGTTGCGTAGTTCACGGAGTTTCAGAAACACCGCCTCAGGCGTGGGTGTATCGTCGAGATCGGTGAAAGTTTCTTGTAACCGGCGAATCACGGACGGGCTTGTCAGGCGGAAAAACGTGTTGATCTCGCGCTCGAGTGCGATGGTGGTCACCAACGGACAGGCCGGATCGTGGCTATCCCGCAGTTCGCCGAGCAGGTTGGCGGCCGCCGCGTTGTCCGGCTCTCGGTCGAGGGTAAATTCGAGGTTATTGGTTATATAGTCGTGCCCCGGATAGACGAGGGTATTGTCCGGTAATGCGTCGAGTTGGGAAGCGAAGGTTCTGTATAGCTCCTCGGGGTAGCCGCCGTTGTGGCAATTGCCGGCACCGGCGTTGAACAAGGTGTCGCCGGAAAAAAGCGCCGGCGTGTCGGTTTTGGAGAGCAGGCAGATGTGGCTCATGGTGTGGCCGGGGGTGTCGAGAGCGAGCAATTCGATGCGCTTGCCCACACACACGGTATCGCCCGCCCGCAGGCCCACATCAATGCCGTCGATGCTTGCGCCGGCGTTGGCGTGGGCGAGCAACTTGGCGCCGGTAGCCTGGATGACGGCACTGTTGCCGCCGGTGTGATCCAAGTGTTCGTGGGTGTTAAGCACCTGGGTGATTTGCCAACCCCGCTGCCGGGCACGGGCCAGGCATTTTTTGTGGTCGAGTGGATCAACGGCCAGAGCCTCGCCGGTTTCCCCGCAGGCAATCAGATAGTTGAAATTGCGATAGGCGTTGCCCGTCCAGATTTGCTCGACGATCACATGGCGCTCCTTGCCGGTTCCAGCGTTTGCAGCGCCCTATGGTACAGGCAGGCTGTCGGCCATAGAAGCTTGCTCGGGCTAATCTGCGTGGGTGGCAATACCATTCGGCAGCGAGCGGATTTGCAGCCGCGAATTCCTACGGTGCAGGCTCCTGGTGCCAGAGCGGCTCGCCATCAATGTAACGGAACTTATTTTGCGAGACGGCATACTAGACATCGGGTTGGATGCAGGCCACCGGATGCCCGAGCAGCGCTTCGATATCGGGCAGGTTGAAGGCGTCGTCTTCCGATACGAAGCTGATACTGATGCCGGAAGCGCCGGCGCGGCCGGTGCGGCCGATGCGATGCACATAGTCCTCCGCGTCCTCGGGCAGGTCGAAGTTAATGACGTGGCTGATGCCCTCTACATGAATGCCCCGCCCGGCCACGTCGGTGGCCACCACATAGCGGGTTTTACCTTCCTTGAAGCGGTTCAGGGTGGCCAGACGCTTGCGTTGCGGCACATCGCCCGCCAGCGGTTCGCAAGAGATTCCACGGGCGTTCAGTGCCTGGCTGAGGCGGTGGGTGCGATCACGGCGGTTGGTGAAAATCAGTGCTCGCTCGGGCTGCTCGGCGGATAGAAAATCCCCAAGCAGGCGGGTTTTGCTTGAGCCGCCCACGAGCCAGAACCTTTGCTCCACGGTGTCGGTGGCCACCGATTCCGGCGTGATGACGATGTGTTCGGGTTCCAGTGTCCAGGAACGGGCCAAGCGCATCACGTCGTCGTTGAAGGTGGCGCTAAAAAATAGGGTTTGGCGGGTGCGCTTGTGCGGCGTTTGGTAGACGATGCGCCGCACATCCGGAATGAAACCCATATCGAGCATGCGGTCAGCCTCGTCGATGACCAATATTTCGACGGCGCGCAAATTGACATGGCCGCGTTGCAGGAAATCGATCAAACGGCCCGGCGTGCCAATCAGGATATCGGTGGTATCGGATTCCAACGCATTGATTTGTTTCTGAAAATCGATGCCGCCAACCACACAGCGAACCGTTTCCCGCATGTGCTGCGCAAGGTCGTTGGCGTCGCTTTCGATTTGCATTGCCAACTCCCGGGTGGGAGCAAGCACCAGCGCCCGTGGTCGCGCCGGGCGTTTGCCGTTGGGCGCATGACGCGGCTGTTCCCACAGATGGGTCAAAATGGTGATGAGAAATGCGGCGGTCTTGCCGGTGCCCGTTTGCGCTTGGCCGGTCACATCGTAGTCGGCCAGGCTCAGCGGCAGCGCCTGGTGCTGAATGGGGGTGCAGTGTTCGTAGCCCAGTTCCTGGATGGCCCGCATCAACGGCGGCGGTAGGGCAAAATCTTCAAAACGGGCGGGCTCCGTGACCGGCACCGCTGGGGCGGAAGTGGTCATGTTGTCGGGTGCGCGCCGAGACCCGCGCAGACGGCATGCAGAACGGGCCTAATCATCGCCACGCAACTTTTCTATGCAGGCGAGCTTGACGCATTGGGTGAAAACTTGCATTGCCGTTGCCAGATCGTCGCCCATGGTGAAGGTGGGGGCGATGCGAATGTTGGTGTCGTCCGGATCGCGGCCATAGGGGAAGGTGGCACCGGCCGGGGTCAGTTTCAACCCGGCTTCGCGGGCTAGGGCTACCACCCGGGTGGCGGTGCCCGGCAATACGTCGAGCGAGACGAAATAGCCGCCTTTGGGCTGCGTCCAGGTGGCGATGCCGAGGCCACCGAGTTCCCGCTGCAAAACATCGTCCACCAAGTCGAATTTCGGTTTTAGCAGCGCCGCTTGACGGGCCATATGTTCTTCGACACGGCCCGCGAGCAGGCGCACATGCCGCAATTGCGAGACCTTGTCGGAACCGATCATCATGACCCCAAGCGTTCGTTCAAGGGCGGCGAGCAATTTGTCTGACCCGGCGCAAAAGCCGAGCCCGCCACTGGCGTAGGTGATTTTGGAGGTCGAGGCAAACAGCGCCACATGGTCTTCGGTGCCGGCCCGCACAGCCAGGTCGTATAAATTGGCTAGGGGGGCGCGGGGAAACTCGAAATCGTGTACGGCGTAGGCGTTGTCCCAGAACACCACGAAATCATCGGCGGCCGCCCGTTGCGGCAGGCTGGCCAGGGCGCGAACCGTTGTCTCGGCATAGATGCAGCCGGTGGGGTTGGCGTATTTGGGAACACACCAGATGCCCTTGATGTTGGCGTCGGCGGCGGCGAGCGCCAAGGCCGCGTCCATATCCGGGCCGCTGTCCAGCATAGGCAGCGTCAACATTTCAATGCCGAGCGACTCGCAGATGGTGAAATGCCGGTCGTAGCCCGGGGCGGGCACGAGCACCCGCACGGGCGCAACGCGGTTCCAGCGCCGTTCATCCCCCCACAAGCCACGGCGCATGGCCGTTTCCATGACCTGGAACATTAGAAACAGACTGGAGTTGCCGACGGCGAAAACTCGGCTTGGCTCCACCTCGAGCAGTTCGGCACCGAGCGCCCGCGCTTCCGGTAGGCCACGCAAAGCCCCGTAGTTGCGGGCGTCCGTGCCGTCGGAAGCGATATAGCTTCGCAGCGGGGCATCGAGTTCAGCGCTCAGGTCGAGTTGATCGGGCGCCGGCTTGCCGCGCGTCAGGTCCAGGGAGAGTTGGTTGGCGCGTTGCAGCGCCAAGTCACGGCGCAACGGCTCCTCCATTGCGGCGAGTTGGGCGGCGGAGCGCTCGGCGAGAAGGGTCATGTTGAAATGATTTGATGAGACATGCTGCGACATCATAGCCCGGTTGCCTCATCGCAACCGAGCATGAGATTAAGATTTTGCACGGCGGCCCCGGCGGCCCCCTTGCCGAGATTGTCGTAACGGGCCGTGAGCAGCATTTGACGCTCGTTGCCGAACACTGCGATTTCCAACCGATTGCTGTTGTTGCAGGCGGTGGGTATGAGATAGCCGTCTTCAAGGTGGCCGGTTGCGGGATACGGCAGCACATCCACGAAGTGCGCTTCGGCATAGGTGTGCGCGAGAATGCCTTGCACATCGGCAGGCGTCACGCCCTTGGCGAGTTGGTTGGTCAACAGGGGCACCTGCGTCACCATGCCTTTATAGAAATTGCCGACGGCGGGGGCGAACAATGGCGCTTGGGCGGTGCCCGCGTACCGCTGCATTTCGGGCAGATGCTTGTGTGCCAGTGCAAGGGCATAAGGGCGTGTTCCCCATCTTTCAAGTTGGTCGGCGCCCGCGCCCCGGTAAGCTTCGATCATTTTGCGCCCGCCCCCGGAATAGCCGGACAGGGCATGCATGGTCAGCGGCACCGCCGGATCGAGTACCCCGGCTTGCAGCAGGGGTCGCACCGTCAGGATGAATCCTTGCGGATAGCATCCGGGGTTGCTCACCAGCCGGGCATTGGCAAGCGCGGCGGGTTGCTCTGCGGATAGCTCCGGCAGCCCGTATACCCAGCCCGGCGCGGTGCGGTGAGCGGTGCTGGCATCAATCAAGCGGCCCTGGTCGCCGGCGAGGCAGGCGGCTTCGCACGCCGCCTCATCGGGGAGGCACAAAATGGATACATCGGCACTCTGCAATAGCCCGCGCCGCGCCGCCGCATTCTTGCGATCCGCCGCGGGAATGCCCAGCAGTTCGATATCAGCACGACTGCTTAAACGGCTTGCAATCTCAAGCCCCGTCGTACCCGCCTGTCCGTCGATGTAAACCTTGACTGCCAACGCCGCGTCCCGGCTTCGATAAGCGGCGCATTCTAGCAGTATTGCAGGCGGTAGCCGTTAGGGGGGTGGGGTGGAGGGCAAGGCATGAAATAGCCCCCCGCCCCGATGGCTGGTACGTCCCAGCAATATCGGCCCCTGCAACGCGATCGCGAATCGCAACCTTGCCATCGCTTCAGGCCGTCCACCTCTCGGCCCCACATTGACGCGATGCAGTTCAACACCCAACGGCCGGGGAAGACCGCGGCGTCCGCACTCGTTAGCGATATCGGCTTCGATGAACCCTTCTGGATCGTCTGCTCGCTTCATGTTTCGAGTAGCCACGTAGGGCGTCTGGCCAACCCAAACCTTCGCCGGGCCCAAAAGTGGATCCTTGTCCTCAGCCGGAAAGGCAACTAAGCCGGTGAATCGGCCAGCGGCGCCCGCCCGCAAATCTCGCAGCTTTCGGATGACGGTGCCGAAGGCTGTAAGTTCCTCTCGGCGTGGCTTCATCGTGCGATCAACGACCCACGGAGCAGCAACGATCAGTCGTGTGCTAGCGTCGCGATCAGTAACCACCAAATCAATAGCTACGAAAATGTGCGAGTGATGCCCTGAACGATCTGCGCGTCCATCTGCTTCATGGCCAGAGAACAGGCGCTCAATGTATCCCTGCTCATTGGCCGCCAAGGACATAAGCGCTCTACGCATTCCGCGAGCTAAGACGGGCCAATCCCGCTGGTCAACTCGACGTCCAAGATCGAAGGTGAAGATGTTGTCGTCTGTCTCGCGCGGAAGCATGAGGCCGAGGCCGCAGAATCTGCCATCGCCGATCACCAAAGGCCCCGGCACAGGGTCTTGAAAGCGCAGGGCCACATGCCAAAGAGCGCGTTTGGAGAATCGAGAGCCCTGAGCGAAACGTTCGGCCAGTGCCCCGCGCCTTTGGAATGGTTCTCTGCGCACACGAACTTCGGTTGCCCCATTCGCGATGCCGACATGTCGAAGGGCTTGAAAAACCGCACGAACGGCATGGCGTTCCTCTTGCTGTCTCCCTTGTGCTGGCTTTTGGCCAGAGGTCCCGATCCGTCGGCGTTGGACACCTGACAAAGCCGCTGGTGTGATAGTTTCAAACGCAAGTGCTGATTGGCAGAAGCGATCTGCCATAGTCGAATCTTCTGTCGAAGCCAAAATTCCCGAAAATTCCTCGTCTTCGCTAGACCTTGTTGTTGGTATCCCCAAGCCCGCGAATGCCCACTGAAGATCATTGAAGCGCAGGGGAAACTCCGTGGGAACGTCAACCAAGATACGGCGAATTGAAGGGTCGGTGTGCTCAACACCAACCGAAGGAATGGGCAGAATTCTGATGCGGCGCACCAGATCAGCGGAACTCGCGTTTTGGCCTACGACGAATCTCTCGATCAGCGCGTTATCGTTCGGCATTGCATCTAGCAACCGTTTAGCAGCGGCGTCTCGTAACCCGGTGATAAGCGGAAAAACTGAATCAAGCGGCTGAGCGGCAAAGCCACCTTTGCGGGTTCGCAACTCGAAGTGCAGGCGTCTGAATGGGGTGTCGTAGCCCGTTTGTCCAAAAGATGCGGGTGGAGGTTGACTGAACAGTTGGAGCCGTTTGCGGCCGGCATTTTCAGTACGCAAACGCACTCGGTTGCAAGCATATCGCTCAACCAGACTGTCTAATGTACCGGGATGGGGGCGTGACACCTGACCCGTGCCTCCGGGGATGCGTAGAGCGCCCGGGTGAGCTTCGAGGGTATTTTGAGCTTCGACTCGCTCTACCACCTGGCCATGCGCCCAAGCCATGTCGATGCCTCGCCCGAGTTGGTATAGACGCTCCGCAATGGAGCAAACGCGCTTTGCCTTCGCCTCGCCGGACTCGAAATCCCATGCGTAAAGAATCGGTTGGGTGAAGTCAAAGAAGCAAGGACGCCAGTTTTTCCCGACACGTATTTTGCTTACCAATGCGGGGTCACCGCCAACCGAGTCGAGGTCATTGTTCGGAACATACAATTTCACCGGTTGGCCGCGGTGAGCAGCGGGTGCTGCAACTCTCGGCGGCAACAAGCGTTCCAGCCAGCGAAGTGCGTTTTGGTCGTCCGTCTCCAAGGCAGACCCCCGAGCAGCACTGGCGACGAGCGCTTGGAACAGACGCGCCGGTGACGGCGGCCAGCCCAAGGCACCATCGAACCCATCCTCTACTCCGTGATATCGGCCCTCATGGAAACGGACCGCGATCAATAGGGATCGAGGCATTATTACTCCTTGGTCTTGGCGTCTTGTTGTGCGAGCTTCTTATCAAATGCAACAGCCCGACTCTCGCCTACCCCGAAGTTCGCAGCAGCACCTTCCGCGTAACTTAACGCAATGGCATCATCCAACCCGACTGGATGGCGTTGCCCGTTGCGTTGCACTGAGAGCCACTTGATGTCATTTTCCGGATCCTGCACAAGCAAGCAGCCTGCCCGCAGAAATCCATCCATTGGCGCAGAAGCCGCGACTAGCGCCAGCCCTAGAATATAGCGCCGAAGAGCCTGACCATTGCCGCCCTCCAAGCGGCGCAAAGCGATCAGATTGACCATAACGTCACGCCTTATAGGGCCACGTGCGATCACACCACCGTGAGTTCCCGTCGCGGGCACATGGACAAATCCTCGCTGAGCGAGAGGACTTTTAGCATTGCCCTCCGATTTCTTCTTCTCAGTCTCACTGAAAACATCAAGTGCCGCGTAGTCCAAAGGTGGATTGTATTGAGCGGATCGCTTCAAGACCTCGACATCTTCCGCTCGAATAACGGATTGAACGATACGAGGCAGCTTCGCTTGGGTATCCCGAGAATCCCACACGCCAAAGACTAACGAGGTTGGCGCGAGCTTCGCCAAGGGCAAGGCATCGTTGCGGTCCAATAGATCCTTAAAGGCCGCTTGCGCCCGTTCCTTGAGCTCTGTGGAGCGAACGACCGCATCACCGAGACGATGTCCAGCCTCAAGAATTGACACCGATTTTTCATTGCCGTAGGTAATGTCGATTTGGGGAACCAGCTTAGCGCGAGGGTTTTCAGGCTCGCTCATTTTTGCCGCGAGAAACACGGGTTCCATACGGTTGGCCTGTGCGCCCACGCTATCGATGGTGGCGATTTTGCTGCCATCGGATAGTGTGTCGATGTTGTAGCCCACATCGGCGTATGTGGGCGGAAAGATCACCGATCCGGGGCCTTCGACGCCTACAAGCGATTGTTGGAGATGTAGCGCGACAGGGCCATCGCGGTCATCGGCAAGGGCATTGATTTGGCTATGGGTGAGCGGTTCGTTCATGGATCGGTCTCCTCTTCTGTAACTTTACTAATACAACGCGCTTGATCTTCTTGGCCGGGCCAGTCGAGTTGCATCGCAAAACGTCTGAACGGGTATCCGGGCACTGGATTCTCAACGGCTCCAAGTGCGGCCCGGTGAAACAGTGGGGCGAGCAGACTCGACTCGCCACCGCCCAGAACGCCATACTGATATTGGAGTTTGTTGGTTCGTATGGGTCGAGCGTGAGACATTCCGATTGCGGCGAGAATCTCCACCAGTGGGAAACCAAGCATCTGAATGCTTTTTCCATGTTTATTTGGAGAGAATCCGAGTTGGACAGGCACATAGTCACGCCGCCAATCGAAACGAAAGCTATTCGATTGAGGGCTTGATAAGGCGAATGGATTAGTGGCGTGCTGGCGCATTTTTCCACTGACGAGATGAAGAGCGTTGCGCAGTATCGCTGCGCCCGGGAGCCCCGCTGCCCCAGCCCAGAACTTGACATTATCCCTTCGGGTGGCATCGCCCCAGTAGTCGAGCGGGATTTCACGCCCCCTATTATCACGCAGCACAACCGGAAGCATGGCGGGTGACGAGGGATCCGGGAATGGGAACGGATTCCCTTCTTCCAAAATCTCGGGTTCCTTGCCCCAAGTAACCTTCCAACCACTAAGATTGGGCGAATCGGCGGGCGCTATCGGGACGATTTCGGCATCTTCAAGAAAGGCCATGACGCACTCCACTGGCTGCTCTGTCCCGGATGCGCAAATCCGAAACGAGGCTGCGTTTCCATGCTCCCAAGAAAAACCGCCAGATACATCATCCAGTAATAGGTCGGCTGCTTCTAACAGACCTATCGACGCGAACACCTGCCCCGGATTCAGTAAATCGACGGATATTGATGATTCAGCCACCCTTGTCTTTCGCCTTGCCCATTGACCATTCCCGTGAGGCCGATTGATCCGCTGCTCTAACCAGCGCCTCAAGCCATGCCAGCCCCCAAGGCCCATACCGGCGTTGAAGCCTCGCGAAACGCAACGCGGCCTCTCCAGCTTTGGCTTCCATTTGCGATGGCGGCCCTTCGTCGCAACCCTCGTGGCGAATCAGTGGACGAGAATAACCATGATGAGCTGCCACCAAGTGCAAGATCAAATCGCGGGTCTTATCCGGGATGTCCGCTCGCTCAGCCTTCAATAGGGAACCAAATTCATGTCGATAACGCTCAAGCAAGCGAGGGTTGCCACCGCCTTCAGTCTTCGCATAGGGGTGGTTTAGCCAGTCTTCGGGTGCGTTCATTGCCCGTTGCCAGCGTGAGGCAGCCTTGCCATCATCATGTAGGCGGGCAGCAACGATCACCGCTTCAACTAGCCAATTGGGCAGATCAAGCCGCTCGGTGATACGTCGGGCGCAATCTGCTGTCTGTGCAGCATGCTCACGCAGAAGCTGGGGTCGGGAAAGAAACGCCTTCGCGTCCTCATCCGCCGCCGCGTCGTGCCAATTCAAAATAGCCAAGCCTCGCGTTGCTCTCCCGTCAGAGAAAACGGTTTCATGAGTTCGCACATGACGCCAACCTTCCTCTGCTATAGGCGGCTGTAACCCCTCCTCTTCCTCCCCGGTCGCGACGACTTCCTCCACACGAAACTTGATGAGTGGGCGAGGGACTTCCGCATTCGGATCCTCCGCTGCTTGTCGCCAAGCCTCGCCAGCGTCGGCGGTAGAGACTACCGCGTTCTCGGCGGCGTCAAGCATGCCGCCACTTAGTCCGCCCATTCGAGCGTCCACAATCAATGTCGCCCCCGGTAGCAGGCGCTTAATCCATTTGTCCTTTTCGCGATCTCGCTTCGCTTGTTTCGGCTTACTCATCAAACTCTTTGGCGCAGCAAGATATCCGAGATCGCCCAGCTTGGCACTTCCTAGGCACTCTCCTGAACGGTCCAGAACGATGGCTGCGATGTCTCCGTCGATCAACATGAAGTTGCTGTCTGTGGCTGGCTCGGCTTCATCCTCGGACTTTTTGATTTTTGTCGTTCGTTTGAGCAGCCATTCGAATACTCTTTTTGAGTCTGCCTCCAATTTTTCCGAAGCCTGTATCGGGGCATTACGAAAAAAGTTGGTAATGGCATCTGGAGACGCTGGCCGCTCACCGTTTACCCGGCGTTCATAAGGCAGATGCTTACGCCACACCACCTCAGTTTGCTGCTCGTCATCATCCTCCCACCCGCGCAACCACGGAGCGACCTCGGGACGGCCTTCATGCTGAGACAGCGAAGTCATTGACCAAGCATCTAGAAGCGGACGAGTCAGCGCTGGATAGAGTGGTGGTCTGGTTATAGCCTCATGAATGATGTCGGCATGAATTGCTCTCAGACCGCCACAAGCAGATGGACTGGCATCTTGTCGACCGTTATCACCGTCCGGCAACAGCATCAATGCAGCTTTTCGATTATTGAGTTCTTCGAGTTGGCTGGCGTGTCGGTCCTTCGCCGCTTTGTTGGCATTAGCCTTCAGAGAAGGCAGTGCCCAAAACACGTCGATCATTGCTTGCCGACTATCGCTACCCCGACGGTTTACTCGTCCAAGCCGCTGAACCATGCGCTCGTAGGCCACCAGATCACAAACCATGTGATCCGCGTTGAGATCCACTCCCACCTCGCCAGCCGAGGTTGCCACGAGGAACGTTGGCCGTTCAGCAGGTGTTCTGGCTTCGCCAAGGAACCCTTGCTCTTCAAGCCAACGCTCCAGGTCTTTCCGCTCCCAAATTCTGCGTTCTCCAACTAACAACTCCAAATGGAAACTGTCGCTGGCGTTTCGAGCACGGCCTGTGCCGTTGAAATGTTTCTCAACCCGTCGCTTCACGTCAAGCGCATCCCTGCGCCTATCACAAAACACAATCACTCGGAAGCAAGATTCACCATCGCGGGACAGAGCAACTGCGCGATGAGCCATTTCGGCAGGGAGAGCGGCAATATCGTCTAGCTGTTCGATACACAAATGCTTTTTCGCATAAAGACGACGCCGAACTTCGGCCTCTTCGCGATCTAACTCGTCTAGCTTTAACACCTTCGACGATGGTATTTCTGTTGTTTGACGACCAGTGGCGGAAAGGGACATCAACCGAAATGGCGGCATCGACCATTCGCCGGTATCGTTAAAAGTCGAAGCTTTCGCTTGGTGCTCAACGACTTGTCGAAGCATAGCTTCAAACGGTGGGCACAAATGCGCCTCATCAAGCAGAACAAGCGCATCGACACCAAGGAGACCAGCTTGGTACGGACGCATTCGCCGCGACACACCATAGCCTTCGAACAGCAGTCGCGAACCGATCATGTCAACGGTTCCCACGACTATAGCGGGCTTGGACGGGTCTTCGAGCCAATTGCGATTGTCGGCGAAACCACCCCGCAAGGTAGAGATGGGCAAGCCCCCGGAGACTTCATCAACGCCGAGTGGACTGGCCATGTGCCTTGGCAGGTTCGCTCTCAGTCGTTCTGCGTAGCGGGTAGCCTGATCGACCACAGCTCTGCGATCAACGACATAGACCAATCGTCGGGGTAGCCTCGCACCCTCAGCTAAGGCGATTAGCCAAAGTGCCATGACTGAGGTTTTGCCCAGACCAGTGGGAATATCGACAATTTCGGGGATACTTTCTTTAAGTAAACGTTTCAGGAGACGCTTCTGCCAGCGAAAAGGCGGATAGCTATCATCATCTATCGAAACAAGGGTCTCGAATAGCTCGCTAAGTCGACGATCCGACTCACCAAGAACAGGCGTATCGTTCATCTCAGTTCACCGCCCTGACCGGTACGAAAAAACCATTCGAAGTCACCAGCCCGGATATTGCACGAATGTAGTTGAGGGACGGGATCGCCTCCTGATGACGCCTCCGGTGTTCCTCCTCGGGTAGGCTCCGCCATGCCCGCGCCATCTCCTCCCATTCTGATTCCAGCATCCTCAGCTTCCAAGTGTCGGACGGCAAGCGTACAAGCTCCGCCTTCCAATGACCATCCTAGTCGCCAAATCAACGCCCAAGCCGAGTATCGGCAAAACCAAAGTACCGAGCAAGGGCTTGAACCCCTCACTCCAAAACACCATTGGCGACAAAACCTCCCGCCCAATACCGTACAATCCCAGCATGATAACGGGGCTAGGAGCCTGCGCCGTAGGAATTCGCGGCTGCAAATCCGCTTTCGCGGCTTGCTAAGGCGTAAGCTCCTAGTTCCCTTATAATACCCACCCGATCGGACGACACACGAAATTCAACATGGCCGATCAATTGGACAACCGCCCGGTTTTCACCATCGTGATGGGCTGCAACGGGGTGGGCAAGAGTGCTTGGAAGCGGCACAACTACGACCTGCTGCCGGATCGATATTACGACCAGGATTCCATCGCTGGTGGCATTGGCGATTGGAACAGCGAGCATGCGCGCATCCGAACCGCCAAAATCGTCGAGGCGGAAATTGCGGAAGCGATTAAGACAGGTGAGAGTTTCGGGATTGAGAGCACCTACTCCGGGCGCCCGGGCCGTACGCGGGTCGAGCAAGCCAAGCAGGCGGGGTATCGGATTGAGGGTATTTATTTCGGCACCGAGACGCCCGACATCAACATCAAGCGGATTGCTCGTCGAGTACGGGAAGGAACCGGCCATAGGGTCGATTCGAAGCGTGTGTCAGAGCGGTATCGATGGTCGCTATCGAACTTGCGACGAACGGCTGACTGGTTCGATCAACTCGAGCTATTTGACAATTCCCATGACGATCCTCTTGGTATTCCACAGCCAATCGAGCAGTGTTATCTCGAAAATGGGGTAGTGATTTCACGCTGTGCAGCGAATAAAATGACTGCATGGTGCAGCGATTGGCTTGCTCGCCATTAAGCCTCCATGTCTCGAATAAGTAATAAACCCTCGATAAAAACGGTCAGGCCGTTTGCAAAAGATGCCGATGCCGACGCATCCCAAACGCACGGGTCCAACAGCAATCAACAGCCTATTCAAGCCGCACTGCCACTCCGTGCCAAGCGCCATGAAGACAGCACACCGTACATTCCCGCACGCATTTTGAATGAATTCGTTTACTGCCCTCGGCTCGCCTACTTGGAATGGGTGCAGAAGGAATGGGAGGAATCCTCCGATACGGTGGAAGGCCGGCACATTCACCGCAAGGTTGATAAGCAGGGCGGAACGCTGCCAGCACCGGAGGATGATTTTGCGGAATTGCGTATTGCCCGCTCGGTGGAACTCTCGTCCAAGACGCTGAATCTTGTTGCCAAAATCGATCTTGTGGAAAGCGCCGACGGCGAGGTCAGGCCCATCGACTACAAGCGCGGCAAGCGCCCGCATGTTGCGCGCCAAGCCTATGACCCGGAGCGGGTGCAATTGTGCGCCCAAGGTTTGCTGCTGCGCGAGCAGGGTTACCGATGCACCGAGGGCGTTTTGTATTTCGCCGGGTCACGAGAGCGGGTACGGGTGCCCTTTGATGACGAATTGGTCGAGCTTACGCATCAATCTATCGAAGGCCTCTCCGCCGTCGCCGAAGCGGGTCAAATTCCGCCGCCGCTTGATGACAGCCCCAAGTGCCCACGTTGCTCGCTCGTTGGCATTTGCCTGCCCGATGAAATCAATTTACTGAAATTGAAGGCCGAGGAGGTGCGTCCGCTGAGTGTTCGTCAGACTCGCGCCCTGCCCGTTTATGTGCAAACCCAAAGTGGCAAGGTCGCCAAGAAAGGCGAGCGTTTGGCGATCACCAAGGATGACAACGAAACGGTTTACGCCCGTTTGGCCGAGACCTCGCAACTTGTATTGATGGGCAATGTCTACGTCACCACGCCGACGCTGCACGAACTCATGCGGCGCAACATCCCGATTACCTGGCAATCCTATGGCGGTTGGTTTCTTGGCCACTCGATGGGGGCGGGACACGCCAATGTGGAGTTGCGTACCGCGCAATACAAGGGTTCGTTTGAAGAGCAAGTGTGTCTTAAGCTGGCGAGGAGTTGGGTGCGGGCGAAAATCCGCAACTCACGAACACTGCTGCGCCGCAATTGGCGGTTGCAACAAGAAGCTGCCGGGCCAGTGCTTACCGATCTTAAAAGGTTGGCGGACCGGGCTGGGCGCGTTCGCGACATGAATACGTTGCTCGGGGTTGAGGGCGCTGCCGCCGCCCGCTATTTTCAACACTTCACCGGCATGCTCAAGACCGGCGATGGCGATTTGTTTGATATGCGCAATCGTAATCGCCGCCCACCGACCGATCCGGTCAATGCGCTGCTTTCGTTTGGTTACGCCATGCTCACGCGCGCTTTCACCGTGGTGCTCTCGGCGACGGGCTTCGATGTATATCGGGGTTTCTACCATCGGCCCCGATACGGCCGACCGGCGCTTGCGTTGGACATGATGGAGCCGTTCCGGCCATTGATTGTGGAGTCGGCGGTGGTTACGGCAATCAACAACGGTGAAGTGCGTTCCACGGATTTTGTGCGACGAGCCACCGGCGTCAACTTGACCGAAACCGGACGCAAACGATTTATCGCCACGTTCGAGCGCAGGCTTAGCCAAGAAGTTACCCACCCGCTGTTTGGCTATCGGGTGGAGTATCGGCGATTGTTAGAGATTCAAGCCCGGCTGTTGGGACGGTTTTTGCTTGGGGAGGTTTCCGACTATCCGAACTTTGTCACGCGGTAGGCGTTGGCAAGTTCTGTCGGGTTTTATCATGGCAGCGGTTGAGCGACTCTATTTTGTTGTGTACGACATTGCTGATCCGAAGCGTTGGCGCTCGGTATTCAAAACAATGCACGGCTATGGTGAGTGGGTACAGCTATCCGTATTTCAGTGTCGGCTTTCACGGGTACGGCACGCGGAGTTGGTTGCCGATCTTGATGGCATCATCCATCACGAACAGGATCATCTGATCATTGTTGAACTGGGACCAGCCGACCAGGTAGAGCCAAAGGTTGTATCGCTCGGAAAACGATCTTTTGTACCCGTTGAGCGCGAACCTGTTATCGTTTAACGCCGCTTTGGGGCCGCGAGAGGTGTGGTGAGAGCCTAACGCCTAGGCAGCGCTCGCACGGCACCCGGTTCTTTCAAAATCAATGCATTATGGGTTAGCATCCAGCCCTTGCCCAAGTTGGAGACAGCGTATCTTGGTTGATGGAATATGAGCGCTCGCAACAATCGCTGCCGCGCCGCCAAGGACGGCACCTCCAACTAATGGGGATTTCCCCCGCGCTCAGCGGGGGCCTCATTGAAGCGCGATGACCCGCGCCTCCACGCGCTCGCCGTCGGCGGGATTTCCCCCGCGCTCAGCGGGGGCCTCATTGAAGCGCGGATGTCACGGACGCGTCCCGCGACACCTACGACGACGATTTCCCCCGCGCTCAGCGGGGGCCTCATTGAAGCTGTTGTCAAACATATGCCCTCATCCACCTGCCATTCGATTTCCCCCGCGCTCAGCGGGGGCCTCATTGAAGCCAGCCCCCGGCACCGTACCGGCTCCGGCCGGCCGCGGATTTCCCCCGCGCTCAGCGGGGGCCTCATTGAAGCGTCCGCCCAGCACGTCCCCGCCGCCACCGCCGCCCGATTTCCCCCGCGCTCAGCGGGGGCCTCATTGAAGCTGTCTGTGCCTGGATCTATACGGCTGCGAGCCGACGGGATTTCCCCCGCGCTCAGCGGGGGCCTCATTGAAGCCTCGCTCTGCGCGTCCTGCAGTCTCATCTGTGTCGGTGATTTCCCCCGCGCTCAGCGGGGGCCTCATTGAAGCTTCGGCTGGTAGATTACCCCGCCGCCCTCGCTTGGGATTTCCCCCGCGCTCAGCGGGGGCCTCATTGAAGCATGCCGCTCGTGACGTTGGTGATCAGTGCGCGGTCGGTGGATTTCCCCCGCGCTCAGCGGGGGCCTCATTGAAGCCAAATTCCATGAGGAAAGCTTTTCGACAATCCCCTTGGATTTCCCCCGCGCTCAGCGGGGGCCTCATTGAAGCCGCGGGATCATTCATGGATTGCAAATCCCGTATGAGATTTCCCCCGCGCTCAGCGGGGGCCTCATTGAAGCTACATACCTCACAGGCACATCTACGGACAGGACTTCGATTTCCCCCGCGCTCAGCGGGGGCCTCATTGAAGCCCGACCGCGCGGGCGCGGAACGAGTGGATCGACGCCGATTTCCCCCGCGCTCAGCGGGGGCCTCATTGAAGCAGCGTTCAAATCGACGGCGCGATCATCGCCGCGATCGATTTCCCCCGCGCTCAGCGGGGGCCTCATTGAAGCGAAGTCTTCGTCGTCCTCCATGTCCACTCGTTCGAGATTTCCCCCGCGCTCAGCGGGGGCCTCATTGAAGCGCATCCTCCTCCCGCATGATTTGCCTGAGCAAATCGATTTCCCCCGCGCTCAGCGGGGGCCTCATTGAAGCCATTCAAGTCCGTCACAATTACATCCGTCTGACCGAGCGGATTTCCCCCGCGCTCAGCGGGGGCCTCATTGAAGCAGTTCTCCTTTCTGATGATGTATAGGTCTTTTTCATTGATTTCCCCCGCGCTCAGCGGGGGCCTCATTGAAGCTACGACAACGGTCGCGGCGGGTACCGGTTCCGGCAAGATTTCCCCCGCGCTCAGCGGGGGCCTCATTGAAGCCACCCCGTACAAAGCGGGACACGTTTTGACGGAGGGGGGATTTCCCCCGCGCTCAGCGGGGGCCTCATTGAAGCTGCTTCTGCCGGTAGATGTGGTTCCACACTTTGCCGGATTTCCCCCGCGCTCAGCGGGGGCCTCATTGAAGCGCTGCCCAATAATCGCGCCATCCTCGAAGCTCCTGATGATTTCCCCCGCGCTCAGCGGGGGCCTCATTGAAGCGATTTCCTGGGCTACGCCGTGGCCCTGCCGGTGGCGGTGATTTCCCCCGCGCTCAGCGGGGGCCTCATTGAAGCTCCACGGGTCGAAGCCGACCATTTTTGGGCCCCAGCGGATTTCCCCCGCGCTCAGCGGGGGCCTCATTGAAGCGCCGCTCAGGTCTTTCTCTTTTGGACCCAGCAGGTCGGATTTCCCCCGCGCTCAGCGGGGGCCTCATTGAAGCTTCATTAGCAGGTCTCCTGATCATTTCGTTTTACCTGATTTCCCCCGCGCTCAGCGGGGGCCTCATTGAAGCTCCCCAGTCTCTCCCAGGGCGTCGTCCCCGGATACGGATTTCCCCCGCGCTCAGCGGGGGCCTCATTGAAGCGCGGACATGTTCTCGTTCGGACGGGGCACGACGAAGGCGATTTCCCCCGCGCTCAGCGGGGGCCTCATTGAAGCGGTTGTCACACAAATAATGTCATACACCGATTTGTCCGACGATTTCCCCCGCGCTCAGCGGGGGCCTCATTGAAGCGTGACCACGACCCCGCCGATGGTGCGGCGCCAGTAGATTTCCCCCGCGCTCAGCGGGGGCCTCATTGAAGCCGCCGAGGAGGCGGCCTCCAATTTGAACGCCGGCACGATTTCCCCCGCGCTCAGCGGGGGCCTCATTGAAGCTCCGCGAGCGTTCGCTCGCATAACTCGAACTCCGGGGATTTCCCCCGCGCTCAGCGGGGGCCTCATTGAAGCTTTTTTTTCAGGACGAGTGTGCAATTGGGTACTCTTGATTTCCCCCGCGCTCAGCGGGGGCCTCATTGAAGCCCGGCATTTCTCGACGCATCGTCTTTACCATCGCACGGAGATTTCCCCCGCGCTCAGCGGGGGCCTCATTGAAGCGGCGTCGGTCATGCGCACCCACGCGTACTTCTCCCCGCGATTTCCCCCGCGCTCAGCGGGGGCCTCATTGAAGCGCCTTGGCCTTGCGGGCTACAGTGCGGGTTACGGTTGATTTCCCCCGCGCTCAGCGGGGGCCTCATTGAAGCGTTGCTGCCGGACACATGGACACCTGCTCACGCGGCCGATTTCCCCCGCGCTCAGCGGGGGCCTCATTGAAGCCTAAGGTCGGGTCAGCGGGCGCTCAACGAGGAGCAGTCGATTTCCCCCGCGCTCAGCGGGGGCCTCATTGAAGCGGGTGGGAGACGCTGCGGGCGCACCACATGGGATGGGGGGATTTCCCCCGCGCTCAGCGGGGGCCTCATTGAAGCACGGATACGGGCATCGATCCCGTTTACGAGTCGCAACGATTTCCCCCGCGCTCAGCGGGGGCCTCATTGAAGCATGTCCACGTCGCCGTTCGACGCGTGTTTGGGCCGGATTTCCCCCGCGCTCAGCGGGGGCCTCATTGAAGCAACGCCCTTTCCGCGATCTCGAATGAATTGGGGGTGATTTCCCCCGCGCTCAGCGGGGGCCTCATTGAAGCCCCGAGATTTCGCGGGCGCAGGACGCGCTGGCGCTCGATTTCCCCCGCGCTCAGCGGGGGCCTCATTGAAGCCTGGGATGGGGTCAAACGGACATCACGGCAGGCCGTGATTTCCCCCGCGCTCAGCGGGGGCCTCATTGAAGCAATGACTTCCCCCAAGCCCAGTTTCCCGCCGAGCTCCGATTTCCCCCGCGCTCAGCGGGGGCCTCATTGAAGCGCGAGAAGGTTCCGACATTCCCGCCGGGGGAAATGAGATTTCCCCCGCGCTCAGCGGGGGCCTCATTGAAGCGTGCGCGGGGAAAACGCCAACTCTATGACGGTTCCGGCGATTTCCCCCGCGCTCAGCGGGGGCCTCATTGAAGCGACGGAAAACCCCTGACATCGAAAATTACGCGGGCGTGATTTCCCCCGCGCTCAGCGGGGGCCTCATTGAAGCGAGCGCTTCGGAAAGGCGGCCCAGCGATACATGAGGATTTCCCCCGCGCTCAGCGGGGGCCTCATTGAAGCCGCGGCGTTTGCGGGGGGGGGGGGGGGGGGGTAGGCGACTGCAGCTTGAGGCTCGCGCTAATGCGGGCAACGCTCGTCGCTTCCTGTCAGACGTCGCGGGCGATGTTTCCCCCGAAATGGATCCAAGTGGATTTGGATCCTATGTAGGGGGCTCCGGAAACATTTGAGCTTTAGTCCCCCGAGCGGGTTCCCGCCAGCACGATGGCCCTCATGGCGGGGCCAACAACTTCTCGTACACCGTGTAGCGCTTGCTGATCACGCCGCCGATACGCTCCATGATGGCCCGCATGCCCTTGTTTTGCTCAAGTATCCACGAGGTCTCGGTGGTGGTGATGCCATGCCCTAGGCCAGCTTCGCGGGCTTGATAGATCAGGCTCATGGCCACGCCGCCGCCGAGCGGGCTGTCTTGCAGGTAGCGGCGCACGCCCATCAGCGGCACCCGGCCTTTGGCCGGCAGCCGGACCTTCAACCGCCACAGCAGCTTGGCCCAACCCCAGGGCAGCAGCCGACCGTTCAAGTCGGCGATTGCATCGTTGATGTTGGGCAGCATAACGATGAAGCCGACCGCCTCGCCCTCAATTTCGGCGAGCCAGATCAGGTCGTTCGGCAGCACCAGCAGCAACAACTGGCCCAGGGCTCGGAACTCTCGTTCGGTGAAGGGTACGAAGCCCCAGTTACCGGACCAAGCGTCGTTGAAGATGCTGCGCATCCGTTCCAAGTCCGTGGCCTTCCGGGCTCGATCCAAAGGTCGCAAGGCAATGCGCCGCGCCAACCGTTTGCGCTGCGCGGTGATGGCCCGGGGCTCCTCGTAGGCAGTCGCCGCTTCGTAGGCAAGCATCTGCTGGCAAGGCCGGTAGCCGAGGGCTTCGATGCGTTGGCCGTAGTAGGGGCGGGCGTGGCCCATCATGAAGTAGGGCGGGGTGTCGTGGCCTTCGGTGAGCAGCCCGATCTCCTGGTTGATGTTCAGGTTGATCGGGCCAATGATCCGCCGCATCCCTCGGCGGCGCAGCCAATCCTCCGCGGTCTCGAACAGGGCGTTGAAGAGGCCGTGGTCGTCCTCGCCCTCAATCAGCCCAAAAAAGCCGGTGCCTTCGCCGTGCTGCGCCTGATACAAGGCATCGACCTGGGCGGTGATCCGGCCAACGGGCCGGCCGTTGAGCCGGGCGATCCAAGCCTGCCAATCCAAGTGATCGAATACCGGCGACTTCGGCGAAAGGGCCATCAGGCGCTCCATCACCAAGGGTGGCCGCCAAGCGCCATCGTCCCGGTAGATGGGCCAAGGCACCTTGATGAATGTCTTGAGCAGGCGCCTGCTGGTCACCGGGACGATTTCGAGGCTCAAGGTTCCTCCTTCCTCCATACTGAACAGCCGCCGATGGAAGCATTCTACTCGCCATGGGCCCCAAGTAGAATTGGAGCTTCCCGGCCTTCCCAAACAATGTATCCAGCATCGGCAGCAGTGGCCGATCAGGGTAATACCGCCGTGCCAGATGGATGACCAGATGGATGAAACGCAGCGTTCGCAGAGCGTCAAACCATTGGTGCAGGGATTTGCGCAGCGTATGGGGATAACGGTAACGGGTTCATTGATAAATGCTGTTCAGCCAGTCGGCGATATCGGCGATTTCTTCCGGGCAAACCTGGTGGCCCATGGCGTATTCGCGCCATTGTACGCGGTAGTTCAACCCGAGCAGCGCCTCGCGGGCGGTGATTGCCCGGGTAATCGGAATCATCGGGTCGGTCATCCCGTGCGCCATCAGAATAGGCACATCAATGCTCGCGAAACTCACCCGCTCGGCGAGGCGTTCATGGTCGTGGACATAGGTGGAAAGCGCCAGAATGCCGGCCAGACCGCAATGATGGCAGAGCCCCAATTCCAGGGCGATTACCCCGCCTTGGCTGAAGCCCGCCAGCACAATCCGCTCCGGTGGCGTACCGGATGCCGCTTCGCGCTCGATCAGTTCCGTAACCCGGGCGACCGATTGGTCGATGTCTCGCTTACCGGCCAAGGGGGCGCCGAAGTCGATGTCGTACCAAGCCCGCATCCGCTCGCCGCCATTGATGGCCACTGATCGCATCGGCGCATTCGGGAAGACGAAACGCAAACGTCGGTTGAGATTCAGCATCGGCACAATCGGCTCGAAATCGTGCGCATCCGCGCCAAGCCCATGCAGCCAGATTACGGTGCCCGCGCAGTTGCCGCCCGCCGCGCCGCCTTCCGGCGTTTGCGGGCTTAAGCCGCCGCCGGCCTCCAATATCACAGTATCCAAACTCTCTGACATTTTGCTTCCGTAAAGGTTGCTTATACTGGCCGCTTGGGCTGCGGTCAATGAAGCGTTGCCAAATTGAGCCACCACCGATTAACAGGTTTCTTGGCGATTGCAGGATAATGCGCGCTTGCTAACAAGAGGTATAAATGGACGACGGCCTTAATCGCGAAGCTTCCAAAAACCTGATCAATTTGCGCCCGGCGCTGCGGTTCCTGCGTCCCTATATTGGGCAGGTGGCCATTGCCGGTGTTGCGCTGGTGGCCACCGCCGGCATCACGCTCTCCATTGGCCAAGGCTTGCGGCTGGTGATCGACCGTGGGCTCAAAGGCGGTTCCGAGGCACTGCTTGAGCAAAGCATCCTGGTCTTTTTCGTACTGGTGCTCGCGCTCACCATCGGCACCTTTGTGCGCTTCTACTTCGTTTCCTGGATTGGCGAGCGGGTGAGCGCGGACATAAGGCTGGCCGTGTTTCGTCGGCTCATTCGCCTGCATCCCGCCTTCTTTGAAAAGAACCAGCCCACCGAAATCCAATCGCGCATCACCACCGACACAACCCTGCTGCAAACGGTTATTGGCTCGTCGGTCTCCATCGCCCTGCGCAATATTCTGATGTTTATCGGTGGTGTGCTGCTGCTGGTGGTAACCGACCCCAAGCTATCGCTGGTTGTATTTGCCAGCGTACCGGTCGTGGTGGCACCCATCGTCCTGTTCGGCCGCCGGGTGCGCCGCCTGTCGCGCAGCAGCCAAGACAGCATCGCCGATGTCGGTGCCTACGCCGGCGAATCGCTGCGGCATGTAAAAATTGTGCAGTCCTTCAATCACCAAAGCCACGATGAGCATGAATTCGATGCCCGGGTAAGCACGGCCTTCGCTTTGGGGGTGAACCGCATTCGTCAGCGGGCGGTATTGATCGCTCTGGTGATGTTATTGGTGATGAGCGCCATCGCGGTCATGCTTTGGATGGGCGGGCAGGATGTGGTTGCCGGCCGCACAAGTGCGGGGGATCTGGCGGCTTTTCTCTTTTATTCCATCATCGTGGCCGGGTCGGTGGGTGCCATCAGCGAGGTCTACAGCGACCTGCAGCGGGCGGCGGGTGCCACCGAGCGATTGGTTGAGCTGCTTGATGCGCCGAACGAGTTGCCCGAACCGACGCACCCCGAGCGGTTACCGGGGGGCGGCCAACTCGGTTTGGTGGCGCGGGCGCTTCGCTTTACCTATCCGCTGCGTCCGGAAGTGGAGATTCTGAGCGGCATCGATTTCGAGATTGCGCCCGGTGAGATGGTTGCCCTGGTGGGGCCGTCGGGCGCGGGCAAGACCACGCTTTTTGATCTGCTGCAACGATTTTACGATCCGACTGGCGGGGAAATCCGCCTGGCGGACCATGCCCTGCCCAAGCTGCGTCTTGCGGATGTGCGTGATGCAATCGGCTTTGTACCGCAAGACCCGGTGCTGTTCGCCGGAACAGTGCGGTCGAACGTGCTCTACGGCAACCCGGACGCAAGCGAGGCGGACTTGCACGATGCGCTGCGTCTTGCCCAGGCCGCGGAGTTCATCGCCAAGCTTCCCGATGGCTTGAATGCCAGGCTCGGCGAAGACGGTGTTGGGCTTTCGGGGGGCCAAAAGCAACGCCTCGCCATCGCCCGTGCGCTGCTCACCAAGCCAGCGATATTGCTGCTCGACGAAGCGACCAGCGCCCTTGATGCGGAAAGCGAAAACTACATCCGCATGAGCATTGAGGAGCTCAAGGGCCGGTGCAGCATCCTGGTCATTGCCCACCGGCTTTCCACGGTGCGCCGCGCCGACCGCATCCTGGTGCTTGAAGATGGAAAACTGATCGCCGACGGCCCGCACGATGCGCTGGTGCGCGGCAACGCCCTCTATGCGCGATTCGCGCAATTGCAATTCGACGGCGTCGCCGAACCGCCGCCGCTCGTTGGGAGATACCAGTGACGAATTATGCAAGCGAATATGAGCGGTCCATTGCCGACCCCGAGGGTTTCTGGCACGAGCGGGCGACGGAATTGCCGTGGTTGGCGTTTCCGCGGACCATTCTCGATCAAGATGCCAACGGTGCCTGGCGTTGGTATCGCGGCGGCATCACCAATTCCTGTTGGCTCGCCGTTGACCGGCACCTGGATGCGGGCCGCGGCGAGCAGACGGCGCTGATCTACGATTCCCCCGTAACGGGTCGCATCGAGCGTTTCACTTTTGCCGAATTGCAGCGGCGGGTGGCCCGGGTGGCGGGCGGTTTGGTCGCGCTCGGCGTGGCCAAGGGCGACCGGGTGGTGATTTACATGCCCATGGTGCCCGAGGCGGTAATCGCCATGCTCGCCTGCGCGCGCATCGGTGCCGTACATTCCGTCGTTTTTGGCGGGTTCGCGGCGCCGGAGTTGGCGAGCCGCATCGATGACGCCCGGCCCAAGGTGGTGTTGAGCGCATCCTGCGGCATTGAGTTTGCGCGCATTATCGAATATCAGCCGCTGCTGGACGAAGCCCTGCGCATCGCCAAGCATCCTGTTGAACATTGCGTCGTGCTGCAACGTCCACAAACGGCCGCCGCATTGGTGGCGGGTCGGGATCTGGATTGGGGTGCATGGGAAGCCGCCAGCGAAATGGTTGACTATGTGCCGCTCGACGCCACCGACCCGCTTTATATCCTCTATACCTCCGGCACCACGGGTCGTCCCAAGGGGGTGCTGCGCGACAACGGCGGCCATGCGGTCGCTCTGCATTGGAGTATGGGGGCCATCTATGGGGTGGACAGCGGTGATGTTTTTTGGGCCGCCTCCGATGTCGGTTGGGTGGTTGGCCATTCCTACATTGTCTACGGCCCGCTAATCCGCGGTTGCACATCGGTGCTCTACGAGGGCAAGCCCGTGCAGACGCCGGACGCCGGCGCCTATTGGCGGGTCATCCAAGACCACGGCGTAAAGAGTTTCTTCGTGGCGCCAACGGCGTTTCGGGCCATTAAGAAGGAAGACCCGGATTGCCGACTGAAGGCCAACTACGACATCGCCTCGCTACGCTACCAATTCGTGGCCGGCGAGCGCCTCGACCCACCCACCTACCACTGGCTTTGCGACAACCTGGGAATCCCGGTGATTGACCACTGGTGGCAAACGGAAACCGGCTGGTCCATCTGCGCAAACTTGGCCGGGTTGGAATTGATGGAAACGCGCGCCGGTTCCGTATCATTACCGGTGCCCGGCTACGACCTGTGCATCCTCGATGAGAACGGCACCGAACTTGGGCCGGATGAGGAAGGCGCGATCGCCATCCGGGCACCGTTGCCGCCGGGAACCTTTCCCACCCTTTGGGGCGATCACGACCGTTACATCGAAGCCTATTGGTCGCGGTACCCGGGCTTTTACCTCAGCGGTGATGGCGGCTACCGCGATGAAGACGGCTATGTCTACGTTATGGGCCGCATTGACGACGTCATCAATGTGGCGGGGCATCGCATGTCAACCGGCGAACTGGAAGAGGTGGTGGCGAGTCACCCGGCGGTTGCGGAGTGTGCCGTGGTCGGTATTGCGGATGCGGACAAGGGGCAGGTGCCCTTGGGGTTGGTGGTACTAAAGGACGGCGTTAACTTGAGCGAGGCGGTATTGCGCGAGGAACTGGTGGCGGCGGTGCGCCGCAACCTGGGCCCCTTTGCGAACTTCAAGCGGGTACAGATCGTCAAGCGGTTGCCCAAGACCCGTTCCGGGAAGATTCTGCGGCAGGTTCTGCGCAAAATGATTGACGGCGAGCCCTATGTGACGCCGTCCACCATTGAAGACTCGGCGGTGATTGGGGAGCTTACGGAAATACTAGCCAAGCGGGCATAGCTCGCTAATTTTCCTACAAAAGCGGTTGCCGTGAAATTCCAATGCACCACGATCTGGCACCGAGCGTAAAAATCCAAACCCTCTTGGCCAACCGATGTGCTAGCGACCACAAATGGCCAGAACGGACTGTTGAAAGACACCCTGTTGCATCAAGGACAACAAGGAGCCCGCAGTCGACGGTCTCCCCAGGACTTTTAGTTTGGCGACCAGCGGTGCCGTACTCATATGCCGGTTTCAGAGTTCACTCGCGATGCGGAATCAAATATCAATGGCGTAGGTGAACTCGGTGTTGGGACCTTCCGGCGGTCCCGCTCTGTCGGTAACCGTCACGCCAGCGAGTTTCTCGAACTTCCCGCCGCGGAGGGCGCTAACGACGTTAGGGGTGTTGTGCTGTAGGTTCATGGATCTGGCGACATCCCCGGCGCGTATGGTGATGGTGGTGCGTCCTTGTTGCCGAGCGGGCTCAATTATCGTTTCGACGGCGTAGCGGCGGATCCGGTCGGCTTCCGTCCCAACGGCGGCGTCTGGTGGTCTAGTTTGATCAGCGTGTGGATGGTGCTCGGTGGCCAAGCGTTTTGCCGTTTGACGGAGATGGTATCGCTCGGCGGAGTCGAGATAGCGACCTAGTGAGTCAGCCGCGCCTCGGAGGAGCACGCGGTCGAGTTCGGCCGGTATTGCCTCGTGGACGCCCAAGGTCGAGAGGGCCGCGAGGTCGATAAGAGACCGCTCTCGGATGAAGTCGTCCGCTACCGCGTCGAGCCGCTGGGAGGCGTTCGCAGTCTCGTCAGCGCGTTGATCCGTTTGGCTCGGGATGGAACTTTGGGCTTTATGAACGTCGAGAAAAGGCTTTATGTCAGATTGGCGCCACTCTGCGGAGGTATCGGATTCCTGGCGCAGGAGGCGGGACTGGTTGCCTTGTTTGTCGCCGAAGGGTTGAATTCCAAGGAGGTGGACGCGGACGCCGTAGGTTTGGGCAATCTGAACGCCGATACGGACATCCTCGTCGCCCGAAAGCAGAACGGCGTCCGAGATGGCATGGTTGCGCGCTAGTTCGATGAGGTCGGTGACGATGAGGGAATCGACACCCTTCTGTCTTCCTGTGTGGCCAATCCCACCCAAGCGGAGCTTGACGTTGTTGGCGTCTGCAAGCGCTTGCTGTTCGGCGGTTGGCCCGTTAGGCGGCATACCATCGTACCAGTATATGCGGAGCAAAGATGACGAGGGCGAGCTTGTTTCGACGGCATCCCGCAGTGCCTTGAGCGCTAAGTTGAGATCAAGGTGGATGGAACTGCGTGGGAGAGCGTTGCCCGAGAGCAGCTTGGAGCCAGCGGAGTATAGATAGCCAGCGTCAACGAAGACAGCCGTGCGCATGGGGATTGCCTATTTGATCGTAGTATCAGGTACGAGGGTCCCTGGCGGGACCCTCGGTCTAGTTCACGCTCCAACCGTTGTATTAAGTCCGGGAGACGCTGAACGTGGGGAATCCTAGGGCAGCAGCCGCTGGGCGTCAAGAAAAGGTACCGGCTCAGGACATTGAGGCTGCTTGAATTGCCCTTACTCGACACGCTCAAGCTCAGCCCCCTCGCTTTCCCTCGCAATCCCTACCACCGGCTGCTCAAGCATTACAAGGACGGCGGCATCGCGCTGATCTCGCCCGAACAATTGCGCAGCAGCATTGTGCGCAAGACGCTGGAACAGCGCGAAGTCGGACTGTGGGTGCTCGACGAGGCGCACTGCCTGTCGCGCTGGGGCCACGATTTCCGCCCCGACTACCGCTACATCGCCAAATTCATCAACAGAACGACCTAATCGCAAGCCGGCCACCAAGCGCCGGTGCTGTGCCTGATCGCGACGGCCAAGCCGGAAGTCATCGCAGAGATTCGGCAATACTTTCAGAAAAAACTCGGCATCGAACTGCGGCTGTTCGATGGCGGTTCCAGGCGGGAGAACCTCGATTTTGTCGTCGCGCGCACAACCGCTGCCGAAAAGTACCAACACATCAGCCAAATCCTCGCCTCCGATCTGCCGCCGGATACACCCGGCGGGGCGATCATCTATTGCTCCGCAAGGTTGCGAACCGAAGAAATTTTCGCATTTTTGCGTGAACGCGAAATCGCCGCGGATTTTTTCCACGCCGGTTTGCAGCCGGAAACGAAAAAGTCGGTGCAGCAGGCATTCACCGGGGGCGAATTGCGGGTGATTGTTGCCACCAACGCCTTCGGCATGGGCATCGACAAATCCGATGTGCGGCTCGTGATTCACGCGGACATTCCGGGCTCGCTGGAAAACTACCTGCAGGAGGCGGGCCGGGCCGGCCGCGACCGGGAAGCGGCGCGATGCGTGCTGCTCTACACACCGGAGGATGTGGAACGCCAATTCGGCCTATCGGCCCGCTCGCGGCTGGCCCGGCACGAAATTCACGGCATCCTGCGGGCCTTGCGGAATCTCGACAAGCGCAAGAAAAAGCGCGGCGAGGTGATCGCCACCGCGGGCGAGATTCTGCGCGAAGACGACGATGCGGCATTCGAAAGGGATGGGCTCAGCGACGACACCCGGGTGCGAACCGCCATTTCCTGGCTGGAAGAGGCGGATTTGCTGTCGCGGGAGGAAAATCACGTCCGCATCTTTCCCTCGTCGCTGCGGGTGGACTCGGTTGCGGAGGCGGACCGGCGAATCGACCAGCGTGTCGAATCCGCGAAATACCGCGAACAATTGCTGCGAATCGCCGCGAGATTGATCGATGCCGACCCGGTGCAAGGCATAACGACCGACGAACTCACGCAGGTCTCGGGGCTGCAACCGAAACAGGTCAGCAAGGCGCTGTACGATCTTGAGGCGTTCGGCATCGCCACCAACGACACCGCCTTGACCGCCTATGTGCACCAAGGCGCGCCAAACAGCTCACAAAAAAGGTTGGCAGCCGCCCAGTCAATGGAAATCTCGCTGATCGACGAGATGCGCGAGCAAGCGCCCGACTTGCGGAAAGGAGAGGCGGAGAATCTGAATTTGCGCGTCACCACCCAGCGGCTGAAGGATCTGGGCCACGAAGGCGCTCTGCCGCAAAAGGTCATGCGCATCCTGCGGGGCTTGGCCGAAGACGGCCGCGGTGAAAGCGCCCGCCGGGGCAGCATTTCGATCGGACGCCGCGCAGGGCGGGACACGATCCGCCTGACATTGAACCGGGAGTGGAGCGCGCTGCGGAAAACTGCCGACTTGCGCCGCGCGGCCGCGCGATGCCTGCTGGAACATCTGCTTTCCCGCTTGGAAAAAGGCAGCCAAGGGGTCGATTTGCTCGCCGAAACCACGCTGGGTGCCCTGCTGTCCGCCATCGAATCCGACATCAACTTGAAAGCGCGGACGAAGGATCCACGCAAACTCATGAACCGCGCCCTGCTCTGGCTGCACGAGTTGGAGATCATCCGCCTCAACAAGGGCCTTGCGGTTTTTCGGCCCGCCATGACCATCCACCTCGGCGCCGACTGGAAACGCGGTTTCGGCAAACGCGAATTCGAGCCGCTCGCGCTGCATTACGAAGACCGGATGTTGCAGATCCACGTGATGGAGGAATACGCGCAAAGGGGAATCGGCGAAATCGCCGACGCTCTAGCTTTGGCGATGGATTACTTCGAACTGGATCAGGAAGCGTTTCTGGCCCGCTGGCTGCCGGACAAAAAAGCGGAAATCGGCAGGCAGATGACCGCCGATTCCTGGCGGAAAATCGTCGACAGCCTCGGCAACCCGGAGCAGCAGCGCATCGTTGCCGACCAGCGCGAACAAACCAGTTTTCAAACATCCAGTAGACGAGCGCTGCTGCCGCGCTTCGGTGTTCGCCGTGATCCAGTGGAGCAAGGAACAGTCGGAACCGGAATACCACAAAGCCATCCGCTGCGACCGCGAATGGGAAGTCGTCATCCCGGAACTCGTTTTCCTGCCCGAAGACTAAGCCGAAAGATTCTCGACCGCGACGCGGTCCGCTTCAATCATGCCAGAGTTCGTTTTCGCCCAAGATGTTTTCAATACCCCGCAGAATTTCGGATTTTTCCTGATCAAACTGCACATACACTTGGAAGTTTTGCACGGTGCCTTTATCACCCTTGTCGAACAGCTTTCCTTCCAGAATATGGGCGGTTTTCGACTGATTCAGCCAAGCGCCGGGAGAATTGCGCTGCTCAAGCCGCTATAGCTGCGCTGGCCGAGTTCGGTAGGGAACAATGCAACTCCTCAATGGTCCGACGCACACTTTCTTGTGGTTGGGTCACATCGAAGGGAACCGCGAGAAGGGCGGGGCCGTCGTCGAAGAAACGGTATTGCAGGGTTGATTCGAATTTGGCGTTCCGGGGATAAACCAGAGCCACGGCGGAACATCCGTAACGCGCTGCGTAAGCGTGAAGTTGATAAACGTCGCTCTCGGCGATGCCATGCTTCGGGTCTTGGGCGGTGGCATCGACCTCCTTCCACTTGGCGTCGAGGATGAATCGAGTTTTGCCTTCTTCTTGTAGCGCTATGTCAGGCTGGGTTGAGAACACGTCTTTGTCATCAATGGTTACCATGTATTTACGCGGCCCCTGCGAGACGACACTGTAGCGCTGTTGGTGACGTCGGAAGCTGGCGACAAGGAAATCCTCAAACACTTGCTCCATGGGGAATAGCAGGGATAGGTTGGTGTTGCTGCCGGAGAACGTCGCGAGTCCGCGTTGGAACACAATGAGGTGTACCCATTGCATGATCGCCTGGTAGTGGTTCATGGAGCGGTCGATGTGGTGGCTTTTCCAGTCGGCCAATGGATTCTGCGATATTGGGACTTCGGCAAGCGCAACCAACGACTGTCGCAGCAGTTGCCGGTTGGTCGCATCGCGAATATGGGGGGCGAGCATATGGAGCACGGCGTGGATCAGGCGGTTGGCCGGACGGTTGACGCTCAGTTCATCGTGCGACGTGTAGAAGCGAGCCCGGTTCGATGCATTGTGGCGTAGGTGGTAATCGAACAGCAGTCGTCCGCGCAGATAGGGCAAGTTCTCTTGGACGTCGATGTAGCGGCGCGCCAGTCCGCCTCGCACAAGCGTGTTCAGGAGGTTAAGGAATTTCCGAACGAACACTTCCAGCATGGGGAAATGCGACAGTGAGCGTATGTCGCTGTCTGGAAGCTGTGTCGGCTGTTTATGTATGCCCCTCCAATGACGCAGCATCTTCAGGAATTCTTGTCGAGTTCGCTCAATCCGGTCGCTAGTTTCATGATCGAGGTCAATCTTGGGCAAAATCTCAACAGCGGTGCCTTTGCGGGTGGTCACCAAGCCGACGAATTTGCTGGCCGCAAGGGTGCCGTTGGACTGCCACTTGAAGACATCGGATGCGAATTTAGCCAGATCATCAAGCTCCTCGTCGTCGAGTCCCCTGCCGGCTAGAGATTCGTGCTCGCGGACGGTTGTAGGGTTGCGGCTCATCCGCTATTCGTAATTTCGCTCTTCTGATAGATGGCTTGATATGCTTCAGACGACGTCCAGAGTTCGTCGTTGTCTGCAAGGCGCTCATACACCTTTCTGTCGTTATCCACCAGATCAGGGAGGTTCGATTCGAGAAAGGACTGATCCGGTTTGCGCTCACCGACGAAGCCATTGTTGCCAAGCACAGCCTTGATCTTCGCCCAGTCGTCGAAGAAGTACTCTTGAAGGAGTGGAAAGACGCTGTAACGGAAAACGTCGGCCAGTTCGGGGAGGCTGTTGATATCCAGAAAATAGGTATGCCCGATCTGGTGTTCGCGGTCCAGAAGCAGGGCAATTCGTTCGTTGAGCACTTCCAGGAGCTGTTGGCAGTTGACGCCCTCGATATCGGTTGGAATCATCTCGTGCTGCGGATCTGGCATACACTCAAGAAACTTGAAGCGGCGCCGCAAGGCAGTGTCCAGAAGCTGGATGGAGCGGTCGGCGGTGTTCATGGTGCCGATGAGGTAGAGGTTGGCCGGGACGGTGAACGGTTTCTGGGAATACGGCAGCGTCACGGAGGTCGCATCGGATGATCCAGCGCGTCGGGAGTCTTCGATCAGAGTGATGAGCTCGCCGAAGATTTTGGCGATGTTACCGCGATTGATCTCGTCAATGATAAGGACGAATCGCTCTTTGGGGCGGTGGATTGCCGCCTGCGCAATCTGTTTGAAAATTCCATCTCTAAGCTCGTAGCGGAGCTCCACTTCCCCAAGTACAGGCCGGATGCCCTCGACAAAGTCCTCGTAGGCGAAGTTCTGATGAAAGGTCACCAAGGCGATATTGCCAGTGCCTTTTTGGGGATTGAAGCGAAGTTCGTCGAGTCGCTTGCGCTTGGCAGTGTGCTCACCGTCCCCTTTTCCCGGATCGACGATGGACACGGCGAGATCGGTCGTTCGGAAGGTCTTTCCTGTACCCGGCGGTCCATAGAGGATTTGGTTGAGAGGCTCAGTGACGGCAATAGCCGTGTCGCCTGCTTCATTGAAGGGATTGGCACTGATAGGTGGCTCAGGACTGCCGATGGCCTGCAGTCGGTCTAGTAGGTCCTTGGTAGGGCGGTAGGCCTCGTTGGCAAAGAACTGGTTCGCGATTTTACGCGCATGACTGAAGCCGAGGTTTCTTGGATTGTCAAGGAGTTTGGAGACACTGCGTCTATTGATCCAGACGACATGCAGCCGCGCTTTGCTGGATAGTTCTTTGGTGTAGTCGTTACGATACACAAGTCCAATGGCGTGGCCTTGACCTGCATAACGAATCAAAATTAGGTCGCCGGGCTTAGGCTCCTCAAGTGGATACTGGCTGTCAACTTTGGTTCCCGATACGAATTCCTCCCAACTGACTTGGCCAGGACCGCCGGTCCATACCGCGTTTTCGGTTTCGAACTCAGGCCACTTATCCGACGCATCGTTGTCAACGTTGGTGCTGACCTGATAGATGTTCTGGCCGACGGTAGAAAACTCGCCTGAGGCGATAAGCCATGCGACCAGATTGGCTTCGTAAAACTTGCAGCCCGGGAAAGAGTTACGAATTTCGTCAAGAGTGGCCTGATAGCTTTCCCAGTTGTCGACTTTTATGCTTGAATTGGGCAGTAACATCCGTGTTCTATCATCTAGTGGCATGAATTCGCTTGGGTTCATCAGAAACAAGGTTTGTGTAAGCTTAGGAAGTCCGACATTCCTTATCTCTAGAGCGCCCCGGAAGTCGGCGGCATTGATTGAGGCTGCACCGTCACAAGCGGCTCGAAAAAGACGCCAAAGCAGGTCTGGATTGCCATCATTTCCGCTGTGGAAGAGGGCGTTCACGAGTGCGCCTTTAGGAAAGATACAGGCGTCGTCAGAGTGAGGAGGGGGAGTGGACAAGGCAAATACGCTTTGGACGCTCTCACACAAGCCCACTCTGTGTTTGGTTGCGAACGTCGCCGCCAGTGTGTAGAGGAACGAGAAGGGATCGACGTAGTGGTCGCCGTAACTCAGCAAGCGACTTTCACTCTCATCGGCTTTCCACCTGACTTTATGGGCTCGTTGCACCAAGTCGGATTCGGTGCCATCCGCAATGCTCTTCGCGAGTTCGGCGAACCAAGGGATCCAAGAGTACAGTTCTTTCACGCTTGTCTATTCCCCGTTCACCAAGTAGGGCCAAGGTTCGGCGCAACTGCGAACAATTGGGATTATGATAAATGGTGGTTTCTTTCATGGCTATGCTTGCGCAACAATCATTTGATCGAAACTTAACGCAGAATGGCCGGGAGCGTGCTGCGACCGGGGGCCCGGTCGCTGCAAATCTCGGTACACGAATGATGCGATGGCCGCAAGGGAAAATCCGTATATACGCCACACTGAGCGGGAGCCGCCGACGTTGGCTTTTGGCAATCACTTTCCTATTGGTTTGCCTGAGCGGTTGCAGTACCGAGGCACCCGTCCAACTGGCCGATGGTGGTGAGTTGCGTTTTTCGGAACTGCGCGGGCGGTGGCTCGTCATCAACTATTGGGCGGAATGGTGCGCGCCCTGCCGCAAGGAAATTCCTGAGTTGAATGAACTGCACAACAGCCGCGATGCACATGGTTTGGTGGTTTTGGGGGTCAACTACGACGAGATTGTTGGCGAAAAGCTACTCGAAGTGATGGAGGAAATGGATATTCATTTCCCGGTGCTCGTCGAGGACCCGCGCGAACGCTGGGGTTACGAACAGCCCACCGCGCTCCCGGTTACCGTCATTATCGGACCCGATGGGCAGCTAAAAAATCAGTTGTTGGGGCCCCAGACACTGGAGATGCTGTTGGCCGAAGTGGCCCATGAATGAAATTTTTACGGTGTTTGTGTACGGCCCTTAATCCGCATTCGCACACTCGACGAACCAAGCCATATTGGCGAGCTCGCCCGCTGCCACGGAAACCGTTTCGCCGCCCTGCCTTGGGCGATATTCCACCTGCCCATTTTTTAGACCACGCTCGCCCACGGTAATCCGGTGGGGCAGGCCAATGAGGTCCGCATCGGCAAACTTGATGCCCGGGCGTTCATCGCGGTCATCAAGCAGCGCATCGATACCGGCCTCTTTGCATTGCGCGAGCAACACATTTGCCGTTGTGCGCACGACATCGGACTTTCCGTAGTTGAGCGCCAGGATGTGTACCGCGAAAGGCGCGGTCGGCAGCGGCCAACAGATGCCGTTTTCATCGTGATTTTGTTCGATGATGGCGGCAACGAGGCGGGTAATGCCCAAGCCGTAGCAACCCATTATGGGTGTACTGCCTTGGCCGTTGCGGTCCAGGAAGTTTGCCTGCATGGCCTCGCTGTAGATGGTGCCGAGTTGAAAGATGTGGCCGACCTCTATGCCACGCAACAAACGCAGTTCGCCCTTGCCGTCGGGCGCCTTGTCACCCGGCACCACATTGCGTATATCGACGACGCGGTTCGCATCCACCGGCACATCCCTTTCCCAGTTGACGCCTCGGTAATGCACGCCGTCCCGGTTTGCGCCGCAAACGAAATCGGCCACCGCCCGGGCGTCACGATCAATGTAGACCGGCAGGTTCAAACCGACCGGACCGATGGAGCCGGGTTTTGCGCCGGTGGCGCTTGCGACTTCCGCCTCGGTAGCAAATTCGAGCGGGTTGGCGATTCCCGGCAATTTGGCCGCCTTGACCAAATTGAGTTCGTGGTCGCCGCGCAGAACCAATGCAACCGGCCCATTATCGCCGCTGACTATCAGGGTTTTTAGGCAACGGGTAGCAGACAGCCCGAGCAATTCGGCAACGGCGGCGATGGTGGTGCGTCCGGGCGTGGCCACTTCGGAGAGGGTTTCGCGGGGTGCCGGTGCATCACCCGGGGCGGCGGCACTCGCCCGTTCCAGATTGGCCGCGTAGTCGCCCTCATTCGCATGCACGATTACGTCTTCCCCGGATTGCGCGAGCACATGGAATTCGTGGGAGTTGGCACCGCCAATATTGCCGCTATCGGCGTCCACCGCCCGAAAGTTCAATTGCAGGCGTTCGAGTATACGCAGATAGCAGGCATGCATTTCCCAATAGGTTTCGTCAAAGCATGCCTGGCTTTCGTGGAACGAATAGCCATCCTTCATGGTGAACTCGCGGGCGCGCATGACACCGAATCGTGGCCGCACTTCGTCGCGGAATTTGGTTTGAATTTGGTAGAAATTACACGGCAATTGCTTATAGCTTTGGATTTCGCGGCGAAACAGATCGGTGATAACTTCTTCGTGGGTGGGGCCGAGGCAAAAATCGCGTTCGTTGCGATCAGCGATGCGTAACAGCTCCGGCCCCATCTTTTCCCAGCGTGCGCTCTCCCGCCAGAGTTCGGCCGGCTGCACCACGGGCATCTGAATCTCCTGTGCGCCGCTTGCGTTCAACTCTTGGCGTACAACTGCCTCGATCTTGCGAATAACCCGCAAACCTAATGGCAGCCAAGTATAGATGCCGGCGGCAACCGGGCGGATTAGGCCGGCGCGCAGCATCAGCCGATGGCTCACCACCTCGGCCTGAGCCGGGTTTTCCTTGAGAGTGGGGGTAAAAAAGCGGCTTTGCAGCATAACCGTGGAGCAACCTTCAATCGTTGCTATTGATGGCCGCAGGAGTCAATGCATGAATAAATCGGGCTAAGGCGACATTGATGGGCGCTCGTCCCAAGCCCACCGGGCACTTCGGAAAGCGGGGTGCGCTGCGATTGAGTATGTGCCTTGATCAGGGAATCATGCTCTTCAATTTACCGAGTGGGGATACCCGCACACGATTATGGGCGGGTTTTGCCGGTATTTCGATTTGCTCACCCGTCTTCGGGTTTCGCCCCATGCGTTTTCTTGTGGCGACCTTGCGTATTTTACGTATCTTGACGAGGCCGGAAATGGAAAATTCACCGACGCCGCGGCGCTTAACATGCCGCTCGATCAACTGTTCCAATCCATCGAATACCGAGGCGACCTGGGCGCGCCTGAGGTTGGTGGCTTGGGCGAGTTCCGTCAATACCTCGGCCTTGGACATCTTTTTTGATATTGCCGTTGTTTTCATATCGACGGTTACTTGGGGTGTGGCTTGCGGTACCGCCATCCTGCGCTTGGGGCCCGCCGCGCGTTGCTTGGCGGCTGGGGCTTTGCGCCGCTTCGCAGCGGTTTTTCCAGCCGGCGTCGCTTTTGATTTTGCCTTTGTCTTACTTGCCGCCGCCCGCTTTGGCACACGCTTTACCGCCGCTTTCTTACCGGCGGATGTGGCTCGCTTTGCCGTTGCCATTTTACCTCTGGCCGCTTTTTTCCCGGCTGCCGTGGTTCCTGTTCCAGCGGTTGCCCGCGCCTTTTTTGCCGCTACTTTTCGGCCCGCGGAAGCAGTCTTTGCCGCGGTTTTGCGTTTTGCGGAAGACGCCGCCCGCTTAGCGGCTGGAGCGGCCTTTTTGACTGTCGCCTTTTTTTTCCGCGCAGTCATTTTGGCCGTTTTTTGCTTGGTTACAGTTTTCTTGGCAGGCATATCCGATCCTCGTGTTGTCGGGTTGTCTGGATCAGTGGGAACTGTTAGGGAGGCTGCTCTACCAAACGCAAGCCACCAATCGCAGCTATCGCATGGCGAACCTTTATAACCAAACCATTACAGTGCCGCAAGCAATTGTAGTGAATTTAGTACGAACACTGTATTTTTTTCGCCTTTTTGTAGATCATACGCGCCCCGGGCTGGCTGAGCCAGGCTAGCAGCCTGCGCCGACAGGAAGTCGTGAAAGCGAATCCGCAAATCAATCACTGAGGAATTTCGATGCCCATCTATGAGTATCGATGCGATCATTGCGGCCATGAATTTGAGACGATTCAAAAGGTCGGAGAGCCACCGCTAAAACTCTGTCCGGTTTGTGCGACGGAGGGCTTGAGAAAAAAGATCTCGGCCGCTGTTTTCCGCTTGAAAGGCGGCGGGTGGTACGAAACCGATTTCAAATCGGACAAGAAGAAGAACGTCGCGGGCGATGCTAACAGCGGCGACCAGGGCACCGATGGCGGTGCGCAATCGCAACAGCAGGAAACCAAGCCCGGCAAGGGTGCGGATCAGTCGGCGAAATCCTCGGAAAAAGCGGGCAAGACCAAAAGCGATGCCGCGAGTACCACCAAATCTGCGGCGTCCTCCGACACCGCCAAGGAGTAGTAATCATGCCGATGCGGATGCAGCGAACTGCGATCTCTGGCACTCGGAACTTTTATGGTCGTTTGTCGTTGGCGAATAGCGGGTACCCCATCCATGCGTAGCCATTACTGCGGAGAACTCAACGCATCGCACATCGGCGAGAACGTTGCATTGTGCGGTTGGGTGCATCGCCGCCGCGATCACGGCGGTGTCATTTTTCTGGATATGCGCGACCGCACCGGCATCGTGCAAGTGGTCTACGACCCGGACACGGTCGGAAGCTTTGCAATCGCCGAGCGTGTGCGCAGCGAATATGTATTGCATATGACCGGCAGGGTGCGGCGCCGACAGGAGGGTGCCGAGAATCCGAATATGGCCACCGGCGAAATCGAAGTGTTGGGTTTGGGGTTGGAAATTCTCAATGCCGCCGCCACCCCACCTTTTCAACTCGACGAGTATTCCGCCGCCGGCGAAGATGTGCGGCTACGCTACCGCTATCTCGACCTGCGCCGCCCCGAGATGCAAGAACGCCTGCGTTTACGCGCTCAAGCCGCCTCGGTGGTGCGCCGACACCTCGAGGAGAACGGTTATTGGGAAATTGAAACGCCGACGCTGAGCCGGTCCACACCCGAGGGCGCGCGCGACTATCTGGTGCCCAGCCGCACGCATCCGGGCACCTTCTTCGCGCTGCCCCAATCCCCGCAGATGTACAAGCAATTGCTGATGATGTCCGGCGTTGACAAGTATTATCAACTGGCGCGCTGTTATCGGGATGAGGATCTGCGCCACGACCGGCAGCCCGAATTCACGCAAATCGATATTGAGGCCTCGTTCGTGCGCGAGCAGGACATCATGGCGCTCGTGGAAACCATGATGCAGCGCCTATTCAAGGAACTGAAGGCTGTGGAACTGGGCAAATTCCCGGTGTTAACCTGGGCTGAGGCCATGCGCGACTACGGCAGCGACCGCCCGGATCTGCGTAACCCATTACGTCTTACCGATATCGCCGACCTGATGGCCGCGGTGGAATTCAAGGTATTTCGCGGCCCGGCCAACGACAGCCAGGGCCGGGTGGTAGCGTTGAACGCTCCCGGCGGCGGCAAACTGAGCCGCAAGGCGATCGACGACCTGACCGAGTTTGTCGGCCGTTACGGTGCCAAGGGGCTTGCCTACATCAAAGTCAACGAACTCGAACGCGGCAACGAGGGCCTGCAATCACCCATCGTCAAATTTTTACCGGAAACGGTTGTCGCCCAGCTGTTACAACGGGTTGGTGCGCGCAATGGCGACCTCGTCTTTTTTGGCGCCGGCAAGGCCAATATCGTCAACAATTCCATCGGTGCGCTACGCAACGAACTCGGGCGGCTGCTCGGCTTGACGGAATCGGGATACGCGCCCCTATGGGTGGTCGAATGGCCCTTGTTCGAACGGGAGCGCAATGGCCAACTAACACCCGCCCACCACCAGTTTACAAGGCCTACCTGTAGCCCGGAGGCGTTGCTCGCCGCGCCGGAAGAGGCCAAAGCAGCCGCCTATGACGTGGTGTTGAACGGCTACGAACTCGGTGGCGGCTCCTTGCGTATACACACCGAAACCATGCAGCGGGCGATCTTGGAAGTGATCGGGGCCAGCGCCGCAGCGGAGGAAAAGTTCGGTTTTCTGCTCAATGCGCTGCGGCACGGTTGCCCGCCACATGGTGGTATCGCCATCGGTTTTGATCGTCTTGCCATGCTGTTGACGGAAACCCAGGCGATTCGCGACGTCATCGCCTTCCCGAAAACTCAATCCGCCGCCTGCCTGATGATGTCGGCACCAAGCGCAGTGGATGCGGCGCAATTGCGCGAACTGCACATTCGTTCTCGCCCCCTTGACTCATGAACGCCGCCAGCGCCGGTGCGGCGCATCGAAACGCAAAGCATAACGGCACCCAATGCGTTGTCCGGGTTTGAGATTTATTGCATGGGAGTTGCATGAAAAATGGCCGGACACAGCAAATGGGCCAATATCAAGCACCGCAAAGCGGCCCAGGACGCGAAACGCGGCAAACTCTGGACCAAGGTGCTGCGCGAGGTCACCGTCGCCGCCCGCAATGGCGGCGACCCTGCCGACAACCCGCGTCTGCGCACGGCGATGGACAAGGCGCTTGCGGCAAACGTGCCGAAGGAAACCATTGAGCGCGCGGTGCAACGCGGTACCGGGGCTGGCGAGGGCACCAATCTCGAGGAATTAACTTACGAGGGCTATGCGGCCGGCGGCGTGGCCATTCTCATTGAAGCCATGACCGATAACCGTAATCGCACCGTGGCCGAGGTGCGCCACGCTTTCGGCAAGTACGGCGGCAATCTCGGCACAGACGGCTCGGTGGCCTATCTGTTCGACAAGCGGGGAGTTATCAGCTTTGCGCCGGGCACCGATGAGAGCGCTGTTCTTGACCTGGCCTTGGAGGCGGGCGCGGAAGACATGGAGACCGACGACGAGGGCTGCATAACCCTCATCACCGCGCCGGATGAGCTCGGCCGGGTAACGGACGCCTTAGAAGCGGCCGCGCTGCCGCCCGACCATGCCGAAACCACCATGGTGCCCGCAACGCTTTGCGCCTGTGATGCGGCCCAAGCGGAATCCTTAATGCGGCTGGTCGATGCGCTCGAAGAACTTGATGACGTACAAAACGTCTTCACCAACGGCGAGTTTCCCGATCAAAGTTCTCGGCATTGATCCCGGTTCACGGGTTACGGGGTATGGGCTTGTTAGCGTTGAGCGCAGCCGATTGTCGTTCGTGGACGCCGGCTGCATTCGCTCGACGACGGGCACCATGCCGGAACGATTGGGACAAATCTATAAGGACGTATCCGAACTGATCGGCATCCATTGCCCCGCCGTGCTCGCGATTGAGGAGGTATTTCTCGCCCAGAATCCGCAATCCGCCTTAAAGCTTGGCCAGGCACGCGGCGTTGCCATCGCCTCGGCGGTGGCCGGTGGCCTTGATGTTTTTGAATACCCCGCGCGTTCGGTAAAAAAGGCCGTCGTGGGCACGGGGCGGGCGACCAAGGCGCAGGTTCAGCACATGGTGCGGGTGCTTTTGAAGCTGAGGGGCTTGCCCGCGCCGGATGCGGCCGATGCCCTTGCGATCGCGATTTGCCACATCAATACTGCCGTTCATGGCTAATCGCAAAAGACGCGGGTAGGCGGTGATCGGGCGGCTGCGCGGTCACCTTGTCTCGGCGAGCGGGCAAACGGTGCTCGTCGATGTTGGCGGTATCGGCTACGAGCTGGAAGTACCCGCGCCGATGCTGGCCATGCTGCCAACTGAAACGGCGGAGGTGGAACTGCACACCCATTTTACGGTGCGCGATGATTCCCAACAGCTCTACGGATTCAGCACAAGGGGCGAGCGCGACCTTTTTCGCGCCCTACTGCGCATCGGCGGCGTTGGGCCGCGGCTGGCGTTGTCGGTCATTGCCACGATGAATGTTGGCGAACTGGCGCTGGCCGCGGCGCAAAACGATGTTTCGCGGCTGATCAAAATACCCGGCGTTGGTCGCAAGACGGCGCAGCGGATGCTGCTTGAATTGCAAGATCGGCTGGCCAGCCTCGACATTGAAGCGGCAAAGAGCGCACCGGCGCCTGTGCAACAATCCGGCACGGAGGCCGAGCGGGCGTTGGTGGCGCTGGGCTACAAAGCGGGCGAGGCGGCGCGGGCGGTGCGCGCGGTCGATCTGGACGGCCTTTCCGTTGAGCAGGTTGTGCGCGAGGCCTTGCGTCGTCTTGCGCGGCCGGAGCCCAAAGCGTGACCATCGAACGGGACACCGGTCTTGTCCCCAAGACCACGCCCGGCGCAGCGGCAAAACCGCTTGGCGCAAATTCTACCGGGCGCCAAGCCGTCCTTGATCCGCTGGCCGAGAACGCCGCGGAGACCGGGTTGGAACTCAGCCTGCGTCCGACTCGCCTTGACGAATACGTCGGCCAGAGTGCCGTCAAGGAACAGATGGCCATCTTTATCGAAGCGGCGCGGCGGCGCGGCGCGGCGCTTGACCACAGCTTAATTTTCGGGCCGCCCGGGCTTGGCAAGACCACCCTGGCCAACATTGTTGCCAACGAAATGGGCGTTGCCATCAAATCCACAGCCGGCCCGATCTTGGAGCGGCCCGGTGACTTGGCGGCGATGTTGACCAACCTGGAAGATCACGACGTGCTCTTCGTGGATGAGATTCACCGCCTCTCGCCGGTGGTTGAGGAAATCCTCTATCCCGCCATGGAGGATTTTCAAATCGACATTCTCATCGGCGACGGCCCGGCCGCCCGCTCGCTCAAACTGGACCTGCGCCGCTTCACCCTGATTGGCGCCACGACTCGGGTGGGATTATTGACCTCGCCGCTGCGCGATCGATTCGGTATCGTGCAGCGTTTGGATTTCTACTCGGTCGATGAACTCAGCGAAATTGTGACCCGTTCGGCGCGCAAGATGGATTTGCCGGTGGATGCGCGGGGAGCGCGCGAGGTCGCCGAGCGCTCGCGGGGGACGCCGCGCATCGCCAATCGGCTGCTGCGGCGTGTGCGCGACTATGCGGAGGTGCGAGCGGACGGCGCGGTTAATCAGGCGACGGCGGATGCGGCGCTCAACCTGCTAAAGGTCGATGGAGAAGGCTTCGATAGCATGGATCGGCGCCTGCTTGAAACCGTCATTCACAAATTTTCGGGCGGGCCGGTCGGGCTCGATTCCTTGGCGGCGGCGCTCAGCGAAGAGCGCGATACCATTGAGGATGTGCTTGAGCCCTTTCTGATTCAGCAGGGCTTCCTGATGCGCACACCGCGGGGACGGGTGGCGACCGCCAAAGCCTACCTGCACTTCGGCTTGGCCGCCCCGGCAACCGGTGGCGCGGCCGAGTCCGCCCAAGGCACCCTCAACCTGCCGGAGCATTGATCGTGCGCTACCCGCGTCCGGTCGGCCATCGCCGCCCTTCGCCAAATAGGCGCGCTAGGAGTCTGTGCCTGCGGAAGTCGCGAAAGCGAAAAACCGCGCTCATAGGTCCCGTCTCGGCCGGTCGATTGAGGCGAATATCGAGCCCTATGCAACGCAATCGAGCGGCCGACGGGGCGGATGAGAGCGGCTTTGCGGCCGCGAATTCCGCAGGCAGAGGCTCCCAGCGGCTTGACTCGTTGGTAAACTGGCTCTACGCAAGAAACCCGGACCGCCGTGCCCGAACAACTTTCCGTATTTGAACTGATTGCCAATGCCAGCCTGTTGGTGCAGGCCGTCATCGTGCTGTTGGCGTTGGCATCGATTGCCTCTTGGATGATGATCTTCCAGCGCTGGTTTTTCCTGCGTCGGGTGCAGGGCGAAGCGGACGACTTCGAGGAGCATTTCTGGTCCGGTGTGGATCTGCGGGAACTGTACATCGAGCTCGATGGCCGTGACGACCTGACCGGCATCGAAACCGTATTTGTCGCGGGGTTCAAGGAATTTGAGCGGCTTTCCGAACAGCCCGGCGCCGAGGTGGATTCGATCATGCAGGGTGTACAGCGCGGTATGCGCGTGGCCCTGAACCGCGAAGAGGAGCGCCTGAGCACACACCTTTCCTTCCTCGCCACGGTCGGTTCCACCAGTCCCTATGTCGGCCTGTTCGGCACCGTTTGGGGCATCATGAATTCGTTTCGTAGCCTGGCCAACATGAACCAGGCAACCTTGGCTTCGGTGGCACCCGGCATTTCCGAAGCTTTGGTGGCGACGGCCATCGGGCTGTTTGCCGCCATTCCCGCGGTTATTGCCTACAACCGTTTCTCCGCGCGGGTGGAGATTTCAATGAAACGCATCGAATCGTTCAGTGATGAGGCGACCAGCATCTTGCACCGCGCCGCCCAAGCCTCGGTGGCGAAACTCTGATGATCGCCTCGAACGTCAGGCGTCGGCGGCCGATGTCGGAAATCAATGTCGTGCCCTATATCGATGTGATGTTGGTGCTGTTGGTGATCTTCATGGCAACCGCGCCACTGCTTACCCAGGGTGTACTGGTCGATTTGCCGAAGGCACCGTCCGAACCCATCACCGATAGCGCGGATGACCCGCTGGTGGTGTCGATTCGCCAGGACGGCGCCATCTTCGTCAACCTGGGGTTGGCTCGGGCGGAGGATGAAGGCACGCGGGTTACCCTCTATTCCCTTGAAGACCAGTCGGCCAAGGTGCTGCGCGCCAGGCCGGACCTGCCGGTCTACGTCAAGGCGGATCACCGGCTCGACTACGGCTTGGTCGTGCGCGTGATGTCCGTGCTGCAAAAGGCCGGCGCCACCGGCGTGGGATTGATCACCGATCCCTTGGACCTCGATAGCTGATCGATGCTATACGGGCTTCGTCAATACAGCCTTGCCTTGGTGCTGGCCTTGATGGTTCATGTGGCTGCGGTCGCCACCCTCTATGTTGGCTGGAACCCGGTTAAGCGCGATGCTCGGGAGATCAGGCCGCGCATCATGCAGTCCGAATTGATTGTTCTGCAACCGCGGGCGCGGCAGCAACCCAAGCCGGTACCGGTGGTGGCACCAGCAACACCGGTCGCAGCGCCGCCCGCACCCAAGCCGGACGCCAAACCGACGGTGTACACGGAACCGCAACCCGAGCCGGTGGATCCTCAAGCACAGCAGCGGCAGCGGGAATTGGAACGCCAGCGGCAGCGTCTGGCGGAATTGGCCCGCCGATCTTTCGACGCCGCGCTCGAAGCCGAGGCCAGCGAGTTGGCCGAGGGCGACGAGGACGCGCTGGCGGCGAGCTTTCGCTACGGCATATATCAGCGCGTGGTGGCTAACTGGTCGCGCCCGCCGAGTGCGCGCCTGGGCATGCAGGCCAAACTGCTGGTGGAATTGATTCCAACCGGTCGGGTGATGAGCGTGACGGTAGTGGAATCGAGCGGCAACGGGGCCTTCGACCGCTCCGCGGAAGCAGCGGTCAAAAAAGCCCGGGATTTCGAGGTTCCGAACGAACCGGAGCTGTTTGAGCGGCATTTTCGGCAATTCTCTCTTCTGTTCCGACCCGAGGACCTGTTGCGATGAAAAATTCAAGTCATTTCGCATTGACAACGATGTGCGGGCGGATCAACTCGCTGTTCGGCAGCGGCATTTATGCCGGGGAAACGCAATTGGGCGCGCTCCGGCCGGCAAGCCGGGGTTGCCTGTTGCTGTTGGCTTGGGTTTTGGCGGCACTTGTCGGCAGCGGGCCGGCGCGGGCCGAAGAAAGCCTCGACACCATCGTCATAGACGCCGGTTACGACCAACAAACCAAGATTGCCGTTGTGCCATTCCGCCGGGCATCGGAATTTGCGGGCCAGGATGGCATGGAAGAAATCATCGCCTTCGATTTGCGGCGCAGCGGTCAGTTTGCGCCGGTGGAGCGGCGCAACATGCTGTCGTTCCCCGCCGAGCGCAGCGAAGTCTTCTTTCGGGATTGGCGCATATTGGGTGCCGAGTATCTCGTTATTGGCCGCGTTGACCGGGAATCCAACGGCGATGTATCGGTCAGCTATGAACTCTTTGATGTGACCAACGGACGGCTGATGACCGATGACCGGATGACGGCGCCCTTGACGGCTTGGCGGGATCTGGCGCATCGCATCTCAGATCTGGTTTTTGAAGCCATCACCGGCATTCGCGGCGCGTTCTCCACTCGCATCGTCTATGTGCTCGCGCAAAATCCCGGCACCGATTACGCCAGCTATCGTTTGGAAATGGCCGATAACGACGGGGCGCGGCCGCGCACATTGCTAACCTCGAACGAGCCCATCATGTCGCCGAGTTGGTCGCCGGACGGGCGCCGGGTAGCCTATGTTTCCTTTGAAACGGGGCGCCCGGCCGTGATTTTGCAGGATCTGGCGTCGGGCAGCCGCGAAACCGTCTCAAGCTTTCGCGGCATTAACGGATCGCCGGTTTTTTCCCCCGACGGGCAAAGCCTCGCCCTCGTTTTGTCCAGGGACGGCAATCCCGAGATCTATGTGATGCAGCTCGCCGACCGCCGCCTGCGCCAGATTACGCGCCATCCGGGTATCGACACGGAACCGAGTTGGACGCCGGATGGCCGGGGTTTGGTGTTCACCTCGGATCGCGGCGGCCGGCCGCAGATCTATCAGGTGGAGTTGGCAACCAATTTTGTCGAACGCCTAACTTTCCACGGCCCCTACAACGCCCGCGCACGGCTGCTGAACGACGGCGCACACCTGGTGTTTATACACCGCCGCAACCGTGTGGACCATGTGGCCTGGCTCGACCTCGAACGGGACGATCTGAGGGTGCTGACGGAAACCCGGCTCGACGAATCGCCGTCACTCGCGCCCAACGGAACTATGTTAATTTACGCGACGAAGGAACAGGGTAGGGGTATACTTGCCGTCGTTTCCATTGATGGGCGCGTGAAATACCGGTTGCCGTCGTCATCCGGGGATGTACGGGAGCCTGCTTGGTCGCCTTTTATCGACAGGCTGCAGTGAGTAGGAGCGAGCTAATGGAGACGGCTTTGGGCATTGGACGGCTGTGTTCACGGACAGGGTCAGGAAGAGAAAACTTCGCAAAGGAGAAACAGATGTTTCGGCAGCCAATCAAACTTTTGGCACTATTGCTAGCGGGCTTGGTGATAGTGGGTTGTGAGACAAAACCCCCCGAGGAGGCACCGGCGCCGACACCGGCCCCCGTTGATGAGCGGCCACCGCCAGCACCATCACCGCCACCGGCATTCAACGACAACATGGAGCCCTTCTATCCGGGCACCACTCGGTTGCTTGAACGGATTTTCTATTTTGAGTTCGACCGCTCCGAACTCAATGCCTCGGATCTTGAGGCGTTACAGGTTCACGCCGAGGTATTACGCGACAATCCGAGCCGTCGGATCGTCATTGAGGGTCACTGCGACGAGCGCGGAACCCGCGAATACAACCTGGCGCTTGGCGAGCGGCGAGCGGATGCGGTGCGCAGTTTCCTCACCGCCGCCGGCATAGCCGGTTCGCGAATCGAGATGGTCAGCTACGGTGAGGAACGTCCGGACGACCCGGGTCAAGGCGAGTCGTCCTGGGCGCGTAACCGCCGTGCGGTGATGATCTATCGCTAGTTCTTTTCGCCCCGGCGGTTGCTGCGCTGGTCGCCGGGGCGAAATAGGCGGGCAGGGGTTCCGCCAATTGGTGGCCGTATCGTCTCGGTGCAAGGCTGTGTGTGCGGTCCGCTTTTTGCAATTTCCCGGCGCTTAACCCGTTGGCCCGGGTTGAACGCGCATCTTGTCTGTATCGGCTACTTAAACAAACACATATGGCGGTGTCCTGAGTGAAGGTTACAATCACCACTTCCTTCGCAATGCTCCTATTGGCGGCGGGTGCCGCATTGGCTCAAGTGCCCGTCACGGAATCCGCTCCGGCCACCCAATCGGTGGATGGGGCGCGGCTTTCCGAACTCTTCCGCCATTTGCAGACGCTGCAGCGTGAGGTGCGCGAACTGCGCGGCCTGGTGGAGGAGCAAACCCATCAGATTGAACGCCTGACCAAACAACAGCAGCAACAATACATTGATCTCGACCGGCGCCTCCTGGCGTTGCGCGGCGCGGCACCGGAAACGGTGGCGGCAGGCGGTACGGCCGCCCAACCGCCGCAACCGATCCCGGTGCGTCCGAGTCCGGTTCGCCCAGTCAGTTCCCGCCCAACAGCGCCCGCCAACAGTGCCGCCCCCTCTGAGCGCAGCGCCTACGACGCGGCCTTCAGCCTGATGCGGGAACGCCAGTTCCCGGAAGCCTTGCAGGCGTTCAACCAATTGATCCAGGGGTACCCCAATGGACAATTCACGCCCAACGCCTTCTACTGGGTGGGCGAGTTGCATCTCGCCATGGACGATGTGGAGTTGGCGCGCCAGTCTTTTTCCCAAGTGCTTAGTTTGTACCCGGACCATCACAAGGCGATTGACTCCTTGTACAAACTCGGGGATGTGTACCATCGATTACAGGATCCGGAACGGTCGCTCGAATACCTCAATCGCGTCATCGCGGACCATCCCGACAGTTCCGCCGCGGGCTTGGCGCGGGAACTCAAGGCGGAGTTGGCGCGATCGGACACCGCGCAGTCGGGGTAGCGGGTTTGGTGGGCATGGGCGTTGCTTGGCATTGGTGGGTCGTCTGGGGCTCGAACCCAGGACCAACGGGTTAAAAGCCCGGTGCTCTACCAACTGAGCTAACGACCCAAAGGGGTGTGCATTGTATGCATCGGCCCCGAGCCGCACAAGGAATTACGGATGGCGCTAACCAAGCTGAGTAGATCCATTGAGGGCAAGGTCGCCATCGTCACCGGTGCGGCAAGCGGCATGGGCGCAGCCACCGCCAAGCTGTTTGCCGACGCGGGTGCCCGGGTGGCGGTGCTCGACCTAAACGATGAACCGCTGCAACGCCTGGTGGGCGATATCGAGACGGCGGGCAAATCGGTGCGCGGCTGGGCGCTCGACCTCGCCGACGGTGGTGCCATCGAAACGGTCTTTGCGGAAATCGCCGCGCACTTTGGCGGTATCGATATCTTGGTTAACAACGCCGGCATATCCGTGCCGGCACCGATCGATAGCGAGGACTATGAGACGGCTTGGAACATCTCGCTGGCGGTTCTCTTAACCGCGCACAGCCGCACTATTCGGGCCGCACTGGCACATTTGCGGCAGGCGCAACATCCGCGCATCGTCAACATCGCGTCCACCGAAGGGTTGGGCGCAACCAAATATGGCAGCCCGTATACCGCCGCAAAAACCGGTGTCATCGGGCTCACCCGATCGCTGGCCGTGGAATTGGGGCCCCAGGGCATCACCGTAAACTGCATTTGCCCGGGGCCCATCCACACCGGCATGACCCAAGCGATTCCGGAGGAACAAAAGCGCGAATTCGCCCGGCGGCGCGTGGCGCTCAAGCGTTACGCCGATCCGGAAGAGGTGGCGCACGCCACGCTGAGCCTGGTGTTGCCCGCAGCCGGTTTTATTACCGGTGTGGCCCTGCCGGTCGATGGAGGATTGACCATCCGTAACGCCTGATCCACCGCCGCGATCAGCGCGCCCTTGTTGAGCTAGGAGCCTGCGGGCTGAAATAGGAGGCCCATGGCGACCCGAGATATTTTCTCAGCATTGCGTGTACGCGATTTCCGCTGGCTGTGGATAGGCAGCTTCGCGGCCTCGTTCGCCATGAACATGCAGATCGTCGCCCGCGGCTGGTTGGTATACACCCTAACCTCCTCCGCGCTCGACCTCGCCTGGGTCACCCTGTCTTTCATGCTGCCGATGGCCGTCTTCTCGCTCTGGGGTGGCGTTTTGGCCGATCGCATGGCGAAGCGCCGGGTGATTGCCGCGGCTCAGAGCCTGAATGCCGTTGCCACCTTGGTAATCGCCACCATTGTGTACATGGGCAAGGTCTCATTTTGGGATTTCATCTGGTTCGGTGCCCTCAACGGCGCGGTGTTGGCACTTTCCATGCCCGCCCGCCAAGCCTTTGTTCCGGAGTTGATTGCGGAGCGGCTGATCTTTGCCGGCATGAGCCTTACGACAGCGAGTTGGAACATATCGCGCGTCGTCGGGCCAGCTTGCGCCGGTTTTCTTATTGCTTGGGTTGCCGACGGCAATACGGCTTCCACCACCGGCGTGGGCATCGTCTATTTCATGATTGCCGCCCTATATGTAGTGGCGGCGGCAACCACCTTGGTGGTTTCCGTACCGGGTGCCATCCAGGGGCGGGACGGCAAGAGCCCGCTGGAGGATATTGCCGACGGTATCCGCTATGTGCGCGCCAATCGTCCGATACTCGGGCTGATTCTACTCTCCGTTGTGCCCTTTCTGTTTGGCATGCCCGTCAATCCGCTCTTGCCGGCATTTAACGAGGACATATTGGGCGGTGGCCCCGACGATTTGGGTTTGCTCATGTCCGCTATGGGTACCGGGGCGATCCTGGGTTCGCTCATGATGGCCACCATGGGCGGTTTGGGTCGCAAGGGCCGCTGGCTACTCATCAGCTGTGCTCTTTGGGGGGCGACAACCGTGGCCATCGGGCTTTCCGGGGGTGCCCTTATGGCAGCGGCCATGGTCGCTCTTTTCGGCTGGGTGAGCGCTTGGAATATGTCGCTCAACCGCGGGCTGCTGCAATTGCACGTTGACGACCACATGCGCGGGCGGGTGATGAGCATCGACATGATGTCTCATGGGGTGATGCCGCTCGGTGTTATTCCCATCGCTTATATCGCCGAGCAACAGGATGTGGCGGTTGCCCTCGTCTGTGCCGGCGGCGCTTTCATTGTCGCCATCGGTGCATTGGCCCTTCTGTCTAACGCCGTGCGAGATCTCGATAGATAGCTTGATGGACGGCGTTTAAATACACCATTCGATAGCGAGAGGGCAGCCCTCGCTGGCAAGAGTTGCTGAGGTAGGCGAACTAAGAGCCTCCGCCTTCGGAAGTCGCGGCGGCAAATCCGCTATCATCACCCCCCTGGCCGCTCGATTTCGTTGAATGGAGTCTCCCATGCCTTATTTCGTACAAGACAGGGCGCGCATCTACTTTGAAGACAGTGGTGCCGGTTTCCCCCTGTTGTTGATCGCGCCGGGCGGCATGAAGTCGGCCATCCCCCTTTGGGAAAACGCGCCCTGGGATCCGGCCGCGCAACTATCCGGCGAGTTTCGTGTTATCGCCATGGATCAGCGCAATGCGGGCCGCTCGACGGCACCTGTCGCCGCCGAAGATTCGTGGCATGTTTACACTGCGGATCAGCTCGGGTTGATGGATCATCTCGGCATTGAGCGGTTCCACGTTGCGGGCATGTGCATCGGCGGTGCCTACGCGATGAGTCTGATTCAAGCAGCACCGGAGCGCATCGCCTCAGCGGTGCTGTTTCAGCCGATTGGCCTGGAGGCCAACCGGGACGCCTTCTACGCCATGTTCAACGGCTGGGCGGAAGACCTTAAGAGGGGCCGTGCCGAACTCGACGACGGGGCTCTGACCGCCTTCCGGGAAACCATGTATGGCGGCGATTTCATGTTCAGCGTTGGGCGGGATTTCGCAGCGGGCGTCGCAACACCGCTGCTCGTGCTGCTCGGCAACGATCTCTACCATCCGGCATCGATATCGCGGCAACTGGTTGAGTTGGCGCACAAAGCGGAACTCATCGAACATTGGAAGGAGGCGGAACATCAGCCCGCCGCCAAAGCCAAGGTTTTGCAGTTTCTCCGGCGGCACTCGGCCTGAACCGCATGGCTCAACCACTTTTGTCGCGAGTGGTAGTGGCTTAGTTTCAATTGCCAACGCCGCAGAGACTGCACCCATGTGGGGCTGCGGTAATGAAGCGTTTCCGAATTGAGCCACTGCCTCGCGAGTTTGTTATTTGCCTATCAAGGAGAATGGCTGTGGATGAATTATTGGATTTCACCGGCAAGGTGGTTTTGGTTACCGGCGGTAGCCGCGGCCTTGGCCGGGCAATGGTGTTGGCCTTCGCGCAGCGGGGGGCCGACGTGGTCATCACCAGCCGCAAGACGCAAAACTGCGAGGCGCTGGCCGAGGAGGTTCGGGCGCTCGGCCGGGAGGCGCTGCCCTACGGCTGCCATGTCGGCCAGTGGGATGCTTTGCAGGGGCTTGCCGATGCCGCCTACGATCGCTTCGGCAAGGTGGATATTTTGATCAACAATGCCGGCATGTCGCCTTTGTACCCGTCGCTATCGAAGATTAGCGAGGAGTTGTTTGACAAGATCATTGGCGTCAATCTCAAGGGTCCGTTTCGGCTCTCGGCGATCATAGGCGAACGCATGGCGGCGGCCGACGGCGGTTGCATCATCAATATCAGCAGCACCGCCTCCCTCACCCCGGTACCGGATTCGGAGCCCTACGGTGCCGCCAAAGCGGGGCTGAACAACATTACCCGGTCTTTTGCCTGGGCGTTCGGCCCCAAGGTGCGGGTTAACTGCATCGTGGCGGGGCCCTACCTCACCGACATTGCCAAGGCCTGGGATATGGAAGCCTTCAATAAACGGGCTAATGCGAATATGGCGCTTAAGCGAGGCGGCCAACCGGAAGAGATTGTGGGTGCGGCTTTGTATTTGGCCGGTAGTGGCGCGAGCTTCACGACCGGCACCCTGATGCGGATCGATGGGGGGCAGCCCTGATCGAGCCGGATAAACGCATCGGTGTCTGCGGCAACAAGTTGGTGGGATGGGCGGGCCAAGCGCGTCATAACGCATGATGTTCCATCTAACGGGCAGCAGGTTAGCCTGTACCCAACCTCTATGGGAGCTTATCTTGACGATCACCGAACGGCGGTGTTTAACGCGGCATCGGCGTTAATAGCGCCACCGCTTTCGGTGTCGGGTCGGTTCCCGTTAACCCTTCCAAGGTTGCCAGCCCACCCGGATTGGCGACATTGATTTCGATGATATATGGCCACACGAAGTCGGCTGCGGCGAAACCGACACCCGCATCCCGCAGCCAAAGGCCAATTTTTTGCATCAGCTCATGCTCGGCTTGGTTTGGGATGCATTGTTCCGCCTTACCATCGGCCGCCAGATTGGCACGAAAGTCGCCAGCGCCCGGCACACGCCTGTAGCATCCGACTACCTCACCGCCCGCGAATAAACATCGGATTTCCCCCGGTGCAAGCGGCTCCACATAACGCTGCAAAATCGCAAAGCCGTCCCGTTCAACCAGTTCGCGGATAGCCCGACGGCCCGCCGCGTCGGCGCGGATCAATTGCACATCGCGCCCGAAACTTGCGCCGCTGGGTTTAAGAACCCAGGGCGCGGCGTCGTCCAGATGTTCCAGGAGGTAATTGGCGGAAGCGGCGGCGTAGGTTTCCGGCAAGTGTTGCGCAAGAACCTCTTCAATGGGGCGAGATTGGTCGAGTTGCTCAACCCTGTCGCAATCCAAGACTCGCGCATTGCCAATGGCGCCCGCCCCGCTTGTGCGGGCCAAGCCCTCTACCGGACGGACCAGCAGTGGCAACTTGCCATGCAGATAGGTGTAGGCGTCTACGCTATTGACGAAACACCGTTGGTCCAATTGCCGCAGCAGTTGCATGCGGTCGTAGTAGGATTGTCGGCGGCCGAATCCGAGCAACCAGATCCGATCGAAACGCTCGGCATCCCTGGTGCCGACCCGAATGCGTCGCCCATCCCAACGCAGTTCGTCGTGGTCGGCCACCAGGGTTTCCCAGCCAATAGCGGCGAATCCCCGGGGCAGCCGCAGATGGTTATCGTTGTCCGTCGAGGCCGGCTCACTGACGAGGAACAAGATTTTTGGCATAACCCCTCCACAGGCACCCAGGCACCTCTACCCGCGGAAGTCGCGAAAGCGAAAAGCCGCTATCGCGGTCCCGGTGGCTGGTCGATCAAGGCGAATAGCATGCCATACGCAACGAAATCGAGCGGCCGACGGGGCGGATGAGAGCGGCTTTGCGGCCGCGAATTCCTACGGCGGAGGCGCCTAGCCCGCGAGACTCGCTAAAGCGCGCTGATACGGTATTATCCATCGATTGTGGCACCAGCCCGCTGACGGGATACCAGCGCGAGTACGACCCATGCAAGCTGCGCAATTGAATCTGCCGGAATACAGCCTTAGCGCCGAGCGCATTCCCCAGTATAGGCCCGCTTTTCTGGAGCAAGACGAGCGGCGGCGGCTGAAGGAAGAGATTACCGAACGCCTCGCCGAGCGCCAAGCGGTACTGGTGGCGCACTACTATGTGGACGGGGACGTCCAGGACCTCGCCGAGCAGACCGGTGGCTGCGTCTCCGATTCCCTGGAAATGGCGCGTTTTGGCCGCGACCACCCCGCAAATGATTTGATCGTTGCCGGAGTGCGCTTTATGGGCGAAACCGCCAAGATTCTTTCGCCGCACAAGCGGATTTTCATGCCCACGCTGGAAGCCGAATGCTCACTCGATTTGGGCTGCCCCCCGGATGAGTTCGAGGCGTTTTGCAATGCGCATCCGGAACGCACCGTGGTTGTCTACGCCAATACCTCAGTGCGCGTTAAGGCGTTATCGGATTGGGTGGTCACCAGCAGTGTGGGGCTGCCCATCATCGAATCACTGGCGGCGCGCGGCGAAAAGATTCTGTGGGCGCCGGACAAACACCTCGGGCGCTACATTCAACAACAGACCGGGGCCGACATGCTGTTGTGGAGCGCCGCCTGTGTCGTCCATGAAGAGTTCAAGGCCAAGGCGTTAATGGATGTCATGGGCATCTACCCGGGCGCGGGCGTTTTGGTGCATCCGGAATCACCCGCCGCGGTCATCAACGTGGCGGACGCGGTGGGTTCGACCAGCCAGATAGTCAAAGCCGCCGGCGCATTACCGCATGAACTTTTTATTGTCGCCACCGACCGGGGGCTCTTCCACAAGCTGCGCCAACGCTACCCGCACAAGCGGTTTATTGAGGCACCCACCGCCGGCACCGGCGCCACTTGCCGCAGTTGCGCCCACTGCCCCTGGATGGCGATGAACGAATTGCGGGTTCTGGCCGAAGTGTTGCGCGACCCAGCGCGGCTGGAGGCTAACGAAATCCTGGTCGAGCCCGAGATCGGACAGCGCGCCATGGTTCCCCTGCAACGGATGCTGAATTTCCCCCAGCCATGACGAGCTGGCGAGACGGCTAGGAACGCTCTTCCCGCATCTTGTTGCGGATATCGTTGATGCGCTGATCAAGGCGCGCCATAAGCCTTGCATCGTTGCGGTTGGCGAGCCGCCGGGCGTATTGGAGATGCTGAATGGTGCGTTGATAGGCACCGTGCAGTTCAAAGAACTCCGCGCGGGCGAGGTGTACGCCAATGATATTGCCGGCGAGGCCGGACACCTCGGCCAGGTCGTACCAAACATTGACATCCGCCTTGCTCACGAAACTTTGTTGTTGCAGCACTGCCTCGGCGGCCGCATATTGCCGGTTGGCCACGAGGGCATCCGCATAAAGCACCGACAGGGCGGCGTTTTGCGGGTTGACGGCGAGTTCCCGTTCCAAGAGGCCGATGGCCCGATCAACCTTGCCCGCTTCGGTCAGCAATTCCGCCAGGCTTGCGCTGAACAGAATATTGTGCGGGTGGTCGGTATAGATTGGATCGACCAGCGCAATGGCTTCAGCGAATTGCTCCGCCTTAGCAAAAGCCACGGCCAAACCGTAGCGGGCGCTGCGGCTTTCAGGGTTCTCCTGAACTTCCTTTTCGAACAGCTTGACGGCGGCTTGTGGGGATTGCGCGTAACGCACCCGGGCACGGGCACGCATCACCTGATACTCCAGCGACTCGGGATGTTCTTTGTGGGGATGCTCCATCGCTTGGGCTTTGGCGTCCGCAATACGGCTTTCGGTCAACGGGTGGGTGAGCAGAAATTCCGGTGGCCGGCGCGTGAAGCGGTAGGCCCGATCCATGCGGTCGAACATGCGGCTCATGCCCCGGGGGTCCAGGTCGGCCCGCGCCAGGGTGTTAATGCCGATGCGGTCCGCCTCCTGTTCGCGGCGCCGGCTATAGCGTAGTTGGCCCGCTTGGGAACTGGCCTGGACACCGGAAATGGCGGCTATGCCCGCATCGCCGCCGCCCATGGCGCCGATCATGATGGCCGCGAGCATACCCGCCAACATCGGCAGGGTTTGGGCGCGTTGTTCCTCAATGCCCCGCGCGAAGTGGCGTTGGCTCAGGTGCGCGAGTTCGTGGGCCACGACGCTAGAGTACTCATGCACATCCTGGGCGTGCAGCATGAGGCCGAGATTGATGCCGACGATGCCGCCCGGTGCGGCGAAAGCGTTGATTTCTTCGCTGTCGATCAACAGGGTGGCGAGAATTGGTTCACGCAATTCGCTGTATTGGACGAGCTCCGCCAACTGTTGCTGAACGTAATATTTGAGGATCGGATCCTCCACTGTCGGCAGGGTGGCATGCACCTGTTTGAGGAAGTTCTCACCGAGTTCCCGCTCCATCTGTGGAGAAATCAGGCGGGAGGACGCATCCCCCACCATCGGCAGATCGTCCGCCACATCGGTGCTGGCGGGTAAGGGCAGCAAGGCAATACAGATGACGGCCAAGCGGAAAACGCGCCAAAAGTATTCGCTCGATAATGTCATTGAGCGGGGTTGCATGGCCGCATGATACTCCGGCGTGCTTATTTCTCACCAACCCAATGGGCAAGGCTGCCAACGGCATCCCAAACACCGACGAAGGCGCGGCGAATGGAGAACCGATTGGTTATCTAAAGCGATGACGAGAGGCACTTCGCTGCTTTACGGGAACTGGCGAATATAGCGCATGATCGTCGGGAGGATGGCCCCTTATCCGTTCAACGATCTCGCCAAGGCGGATGCACATGAGTCCCTTAACTTGCTTGAACGCAGGTCGCACGAGCGTCAGAATGCCACGACTAGCCCGAGCAACTGATTGTTGGGGGAATGGCTGTAAGAGCCGAGATCTAGGAGCCTCTGCCTTCGGAAGTCGCGAAGGCGAAGATTCGCTATCGCCGCGCCGTCGGCCTGTCGATTGAGGTGGATATCGAGCCATATGCAACGAAATCGAGCCGCCGACGGGGCGGATGAGAGCGGATTTGCAGATGCGAATTCTGCAGGCAGAGGCTCCTGGCCCACAGAGGGGACATGACGGCTTTGCGGCAACACCCTTGATTTTAAGGTTGGCTGTGACTTTTTTAGCTGGATCAGGAACGAATAGCGGTGCTTGAGGACACGATTGCCGACATTGTGGAGAAGCTGCGTGGAGGCGCGTTTCCGAATGAGCAGTCGGTATCCCAAGGCATCGTGCTGCGCGTTTTGAGCGACCTGCACTGGGACGTGTTCGAGCCAAGCGTAGTTTGGCCGGGATACCCCACGGCAGGTGGCGGACGGGCCGACTTCGCCCTTTGCGAGCCACGTTTAAAGCCCAAGGTGCTGATTGAAGTGAAGCAACCGGGCAAGGCGGATGACGGCGTCAGGCAATCGCTCGAATACGCCTTCCACACCGGTGTGCCCTTTGTCGTGCTCACCGATGGCGGGACCTGGAGCTTTTATTTACCAGCGGAACCTGGTGCCTACGAAGATCGGCGGGTCTTCAAGCTTGATCTCCAGGAACATTCAGCGCAGCGATCTGCAGCCGTGCTTGAGGACTATCTGCATTGGAAAGCTGTCGCATCCGGCAAGGCGTTGGAGGATGCCCGGAGCGAACATCGAAGCAGGGCGCGGCGGGCGCAGGCTCGTCAAGCCATTCCCGACGCTTGGAGAAGGCTCGTAGAACAGCATGATGCATTGCTGGTTGAGTTAGTCGGCGATGCAGTGGAGTCAAAGGAAAGTGTGCGGCCAGAAGGCTCCGATATCCAGCAGTTTTTGGCTCGTCTTGTGGAACAGGCGCCCAACCCGTCGCTCGCTCGGCCGGCGACCTCGTTGGATGGGCTCCAAAAGGCGACCGGCCCCGCGACGCCAACGAAGTTAAGGCCAGTGTCTTCGGCTGATCGCAAATCTATTCACCGTCGGAAGAAGGGGATGGTTGTCGTCCTTGGCAAATCATTCCCTTATAAGAATTTCCAGGAAGCCATGATTATCGTATTGCGTGAACTCGCAAACAAAGATGCGAACTTCCTGAGTCGTTGCGATCGGAATTCGAAGTTCAGAGGACGGAAACGTCATTACATCAGCCAGAGTATTGAAAAACTCTATCCCGATCGTGCCGATCTGCAAGAGGCCCACGTCAAGTCGCTCCCCGGTGGGTGGTTGGTGGGAACGAACCTCAGTGATCCCCAGAAAGAAGCCCTTATACATGCGGCAGTAGAAGTCGCTGGGCTGAGTGTGGGAAGCGATGTTGAATTCAGGCCATGACCTCGCCGTCCCAGAGGCTCCGCAGAAAGTCCGCTACAGGCATCACCTTCACGTCATCCCAGAGGGCGGTGCGTTCGCCGCAGTAGATGCCGTAGCAGCTGGTTTTGCTTCGCCCTAACTCATCGGCGACACGCCTTGGACCCCGATTGAAGCGCTTTTCCCAGCGTTTGGCCGCTTTCACCTCGATGGCGACGAAACCCCGAGCGGTTTCGATTTGCAGCCGTGAATTCCTGCGGCGCAGGCTCCTAGCGACATTCAAACAACTCGCCTTGCTTCCCCAGCCGTTGCCGTCCCAACGCGGGAAACAGATCGACAAGAGCATCCGCCGGAACGTTCCCGAGTTCCTTCGGTTCCAGCTTGTGCAGCCCTCCCCCATAGACACGACCTTCACCAAGCATTGTCTGGGGGCAAATTTGGTTGAGGCACTCCCACACCGGCCGTTTCAGTTCCGGTCTGTCCATCAGAATGTGATCAAAAGGCTCTCTTGGGTACAGCATGAGATACACGTTTGCCGCAGTCGCCCTCGAATTGTTAAGAATGAAGCGAAAAGGCCTACCGCTCTTTTTGTCATTCCGCCCGAGGTAAGTGCAAACAAATGGTGCCGGAGACCGGCGTTCCTGGGTGTACCACATTGCCCGATGCCGACAGATATACCGATCGGCGATGCCTTTCGCTTTGCCTTGTTCCAAATACGCCCACAAATTGGGATATCTTTCCCTAATCTCATTTTCCGGCCACGGTGGATCAAGCAGAAATAATCGCCGTTCCAGAAGTGGGTTGCCATTGCAATCACATATTATCTCGTCGTTCGGGACATAGCGTGGACTCGGCAGGATTGGCTTGAAAGCGTCCATGGGCAACCCGCTCCGTTCAATGTCTTGTTCCGGCAATATGAAGTAACTGTTGTCGCCCGTCGCAAGGCCCCGCTTAATCTTGAAGAAATCGCCCAAGATTGGCCCGTCTACTGTCTTGTGGGTTTCCTTCATTGGATAGCGCGTCCACTTTGGATCGCGGCGCAACGTATCCACCGAAACAAATCGTTCCTGCTTTGGCCGTTCTAGCGTTCCGCCGAAAGTGAATCGCACAGTACTTGCCGAAAGAGGTGGCTTGTTTCGAAACCACACAACAGCCGACGATACAAGCGCATCCCCAAACTGCACATCGTTCGGGTCGAAGCGATGAATATGTAAGAGCGTCACCTTGTCGAGCAAATAGCGCTTGACCGAGACGCCGTAATTCACATCCATGAACTCGCTCGGAATCAACCACCCTGCTAACCCGCCATTAGCCATCCACTCATGGCTCAAACCCAAGAAATAGCAATAGAGGCCGGCCAATCCGTTGATCTCCATTCCGCAGGCGGCACGCGCCCGCATTTTCAATCTCTTCTTATCACCATTGGCGATATGGTGATGACGCACATAAGGCGGATTGCAGATCAGCAGATTGAACCTCTCGGAAGGCGCAGGAGCCTCCACCCGAGTAAAGTCCTCAAGGCGCGTATGCAAGCCAGTCTTCCCCCAGAGTCTCGCCGCCGGTTCCCCATAGTGCGGATCAATCTCAAATCCTACGGCAGCACCGATACGGCTTTGAGGGAAAACGTCCAGCAGAGCCGAATAGAACGATCCCGTTCCTACTGCCGGGTCGAGGAACCGTATCTTTTCATCCTTTTGCAAGTGGGCCTTGGCGTAGTGCTGGATATCGACCGCCAGTCCGGTCGGTGTCGCGAATTGTCCCATGCGGTTGCGAACAGATGCGTCTCTTTGCCCGTCAAGCGCTTCCTGCAGGGCGAGGCGCTGTGCCTCGAATTGTGCAACGGCTTTCTTCATCATCTACAGTCCGAACTCGCCCAGATCGTTGATGCGGTGCTGCCAGACCCAGTCGATCCCTTCTGCGGCTTCGTAACCGAGATAGCCGCTGTCGAAATATCCGCACAAGAACAATAGGTAACGCACCTCGTCACCATAAGTCCGCCGCAGGAGGCTCATCTTTGCGGCTTCCTCCTTGCGCCGCTTGTTGACATTTGTGAAATCTCCTGCCGACTTCGCTTCAATCAGCAACGGCAAATCACCCGCCTTCGCCGCCTTGGGCATCACCACCGCGTCCACAGGGATATTGACAATCTTTGCGTTCCCATCCTGTTCTACCGGAACGTTGAGACGGTACGAAAAAGTCCCCGGCTTCATATCGTCGTACTTGGTGCCTTCGCCTGCCGGTAATTTCTTGTATCCGAGAGCCGTCAACCATTTGCCAATCGCCGCCAATTGACGCTTCTCCTGTGCGTTGCGGATAATTGGGTTGGCAACAGCGCCGCATAGGCGATCCGCTACAATTGTTGCGGCCCGATACAGTTCTTGGTCGGACGGATTATCCCCGCGCTCTAGCCAAACAAAGACATCCGGGTCAGCCATCTTCTCGATGATCTTCCCGATCTTCTTAAGGTCTTGATCGATCTCACGCCTCGACATTCGGGGAGGGAGCCTATTGTCTTTCTCCATTATCTTGACCAAGTTTCCCGAGACGCCTGCGAGACCAATCAGCCGGTCCACGGCCAAGGGTGGACAAGTAGACATTCGCAACGACGGCAACACGGAAGGGTTCGCCCGCAGCAGTTGCACCCCGACATTCTTCAGGTTGTCCGTCGATTTGAGCGTCGCCTCTACATCCTTCGTGGTCTGCACTCGGGTTGTCCGGTAGGCCTTTGGCGCAAATCGCATGAACCAGTCGTTGTACATGTCCACCGACTGCGCGATATCCCGCTTCCAGCGGTCCGGCTTATCCTTGTTGACCGCCATCACCTGAACTTTCGTTGGATTGCCACCGTGACCCGCTCGGCGGCTTGGCTCAGGGTTGCATCATCAAGATGGACATACGGCGCAGGCCCCTAACATGGCCCGGCGTCAGCCAGCCCGGTCATCCGGCGGCTGATGCCCATCAATCGGGCGACCTTTGCGTCATCCAGGGCCTGCGGGTTCGGATCCAGCAGCATGTCCTCATGGATGTACTTGCCGGAGACCCCCTCATAGTCCCGGTCGAGCGCCGCCGCGAGGATGCGCTCGCCGCCCACCCAGGCCGGGGCGGCCAGACCGCCGAACAGCTTAATGAAAAGACTCGCGAACCCGCTGGTGCCGTGCGAGAGTTTGGTGCGGATGTAACCGGGGTTCAGGCAATTGACCGAGACCCCGCTGCCCGCCAGCCGCTTGGCCAGGTCGCGCCCGTGCATGATCACGCAGAGCTTTGCCCGGGCATAGGATTGCAGCAACGACCATCCGGTCTCGAGCTGAAGATCATCGAGATTCAGCCTAGCCACCTCCTGGGTCGCGGAAACAAGATTGACGATGCGCGCGGATGGCGTCGCCCTGACCCGCTCCAGCAGCAGCTCGGTCAGCAGGAAGGGGCCGAGATAGTTCACCGCGAAATTCATCTCGTATCCATCGGCAGAGAGCCTGGGCTCGGGCACGTTGATACCGGCGCAGTTGATCAGGTAGTCAATCCGCTCATGCCGTGCCAGAACCTGATCGGCCGCGCCGCGCACCTGGTCAAGCGAGCCGATATCGCATTCCACGATGGAGAACGGCCCCTTGTGCCCCGCCGCAGCGAGCTCATCAAGCACGCGCCGGGTCTTCGGCGGGTTGCGCCCGAACAGGCAGATGCCCGCGCCCATTTCGGCAAAGCGCTCGATCGCGACGCGCCCCATGCCGTCCGTGCCTCCGGTAAAGACGATTATGCTGCCCGTCAGATCCCGGTTCGGGACCCGGTCCATCGTCTTGCGGGCCAAGAACGTGTCCAGCAAGAACTTGCCTGTCGGCCGTTTCATCATGTTCATCATGCGCCTCATACATTGGTGGAGCCCGTTGCTCGGGGACTATAGTGCAAATTGCCCGCCCGCACAGAACCAATCGCTGCCAAGTGGTAAGCTTAGGCGCGGCTGTATAAGCTTTGAGATCATATGCCTTGTCGATCTGAGATAACGCCTCCTTAGCGCATGTCTGCAAAAACGGTCATCGTCGATGCCAGCGGCTTGTCTTGCCCGATGCCGCTGCTCAAGGCCAAGAAGGCGCTCAACGGCGTGGCGAATGGCGAGCGTGTGCGCGTTTATGCAACCGATCCCGGCTCGGTGCGGGATTTCGAGGTATTCTCCACGCAAAGCGGCCACGGGCTGATTGAGGCCGGTAAGGACGGCGACATCTACACCTACCTCCTGGAAAAGAAAACCCGATAGCCGCTGCCTAATCGCACCGATATAAACAAACCAACAACCTGGCCGCCACTTTGCGTTTTCTGGAAGTTATCAATTCCTGGATCAATCGGTACTTCTCCAACGAGGAGGCCATCTACCTGGTGCTGCTGATTACCGCCGGGTTACTGCTGCTCGTGTTCCTGGGCAATGTGCTCGCTCCGGTGCTCGCGGGATTGATACTGGCCTTCTTGTTGCAGGGTCTTGTGGATCAGATGATGCGCTGGCGCGCACCGCGTTCCGTCGCGGTCTATCTGACCTTCCTGCTCTTTCTCGGCGGCCTGATCGCCATGGTGCTGTTCCTCGGCCCCCTGGTTTGGCAACAGTTGAAGGGCTTGGCAACAACGCTGCCGGATTTGCTTGGACGCCTGCCCGAGGCGGAGCGGGAACTGTCGGCCCTGTTCCCCGATATCATCAGCGATACCCAGGCATCGCTCTGGTTTGAAAGCGCCGCACGCCAACTCGGTAATTTCAGCGCCTCGTTGTTGCAGGGGCTGGTGACCAATGTGCCGTCCTTACTGGCCGTTATTATCTATCTGGTGCTTGTTCCGATCACGGTCTTTTTCTTTCTCAAGGACGGCGCGCGATTGCGGGATTCGTGCCGCGCCCTGCTGCCGACGAATCGGACACTCATCGACCGGGTGGGCGAGGAGATGAACCTGCAACTGGCCAACTATGTGCGCGGCAAGTTCATCGAAATTCTCATTGTCGGTTTCGTTACCTTTGTCGCCTTCAGTCTGATGGACCTGAACTACTCGCTGCTGCTTGCGGTGCTTGTTGGCCTTTCAGTGTTAATCCCCTTTGTCGGCGGGGCGGTGGTGACTATTCCGGTGTTGTTGGTGGCACTCATTCAGTTCGGCTGGTCGTCGCAGCTTGCCTACGTTATTGGGGTCTACGGCATTATTCAGATATTGGATGGCTATGTACTGGTGCCGCTGCTTTTTTCGGAGGCGGTAGACCTGCACCCGATTACCATTATCTTGGCGGTGCTGGTCTTCGGCGGGCTCTGGGGTATCTGGGGGGTATTCTTCGCCATACCGCTCGCAACGCTGGTCAGGGCCATCTACAATGCTTGGCCGCCTGAAATTGCAGAACCCTGAGACTCCATTCGGGTGCCGCGTTGCCAATCAGTCGCAGTCATCAAGGAAGCCTGCCTATGATCGAGTTCACCTTGAACGGCCAGCCGGTGCATGCCGATGCGGCACCCGATACACCGGTGCTTTGGGTCGTGCGCGACACCTTCAAGCTCAAAGGTTCCAAGTACGGATGTGGCGCGGGCCTGTGCGGTGCCTGCACGATGCATCTGGATGGGCAAGCCGTGCGCGCCTGCGTCAACCCCGACTTTGGCATTCAGGGCACCGGCGGCAGCACCTCCATCAAAGTTCACTACCGGCAGTTGCGCGAGGCGGGTACACAATGCCGTGCTCTGCTGCTTGAAGCGGCGGCAAAGGCGCTCGGCATACCGACGAGCCAGCGTTTGCGATCACTGCCTCTTCGCTTGGCCTGATGACGGGCACAGCGCAAGCGACGGATTAGCGAAAGCCGGGCGGAGAGATCGATGTTGAGTGGCAGCCTAGTCGCCCTGGTTACGCCCATGACGCCTGCCGGGGAGATCGACTGGCCAGCACTTGATGCCCTAATTGGCTGGCAGCTCGACAGCGGCACCAAAGGCTTCGTGCCCATGGGCACCACCGGCGAATCGGCAACGCTAACCACGGAGGAACACCTCAAGGTCATCGAGCGCACCATTGCTATCGTGGCCGGGCAGGTGCCGGTGATTGCCGGTACGGGCAGCAATGCCACCGCCGAGGCGATTCACCAGACACAGGAGGCGGAGAAGGCGGGCGCGGATGCCTGCCTGCTGGTCACGCCCTACTACAACAAACCGACCCAGGAAGGTTTGTATCGCCACTACGAAGCCATTGCCGACAGCTGCTCCCTGCCGCTTTTGCTCTACAACGTGCCGCCGCGCACCGCCTGCGACCTGTTGCCGGAAACCATTGCCCGTCTTGCGCCCATCGACAATATCATCGGCATCAAGGAGGCGAGCGGCGATGCGGACCGGGTGGGAGCCATTCGGGCGCTTTGCGGCGATGAATTTCTGCTGCTTTCCGGCGAGGATACCCAAACCCTGCAAATGCTGCGGCTCGGCGCGGTTGGCACCATTTCGGTAACCGCCAACATACTGCCTCGGCAGATGGCCGGTTTTTGCACCGCCTGGCTCGACGGCCGGCCTGCGGACGCCCAAGCGCTGGATGATTTGTTGCAACCCGTACACGCGGCCCTGTTTGTGGAAACAAGCCCGGCGCCCGTTAAGTGGGCACTGTATGAACTGGGCAAGATCGACAGAGGCATAAGGCTGCCCCTGGTGCCGCTGTCCCAAGCCAACCGCGAGCGCTTAATGCAGGCGGTCAACCGGGTGCTCGGAAGCTGGACGGACTAACCATGTTGCGTAAGAATTTGAAAAAAAAGGGATTTATATACTTGGCTCCATCTTCTACCAGATGTTGTGCTCATAAAAACGGCTTGTCACGATCTGTTGTGGTCCTGGGGGTCAAATATATAACTCCCAAAAAAAAGGCGATATTGAAGCCCGGGCTGGCTCGGCACGGTCTCCTTGGTTTGAGCGCTTTTTTGCTGGCCGGTTGCGGCTGGTTTTCCGACGATAAGGGCTTTTTCGTCAACCGTTCGGATGACTACATTGATGCCCGCCAAGGCCCCGGTTTGGTCATTCCGGAAGACCTCGATCAGGGTGCCGCGGACCCTTTCCCAATTCCGACCATCCCGGAACAGCAAAATGCCCGCTTCTACCCGGGCAAACCGCCGCTGCCGGGCACCCTCTACGCGGCGGACAACCGGGGCGAAATTCGTCTGCAGCGCTTGGGTGAGCGCATTTGGCTGGTGGTACCCGAACCGCCGACCACTGTCTGGCCGAAGATCAAACAATTTTTCGCCGACAACGGTGTTGCCGTGGGCTCCGAGGCACCGGGCAAGGGACGCATCACCACCGAGTGGTTGAAGATTGGGGACGAGCCCTATCGGGATGTGGTGCGCGCCCTATTGCGCGAGGCGAAACAGGCGGAAGCCTCAGCCGGGGGCTTTGCGGGACGCGATCGCTTGTTGCTGCGCGTGGAGCAGGGCGTTCGGGAACTCACCTCCGAGGTGCATTTGCGCCACCAAAGTGACCGGGCGGCCATCGTCAACCCGGATGCCATCGTCGATTTGGAGCCGGTTCGTTCGGACCTCACCGCGGTGGAGCGGGATTTTCTCAACGAACTCGGCGCCTATATCGCCGCCCGTGTCGCGGAACAGACGGTTTCCATGGTGGCGCTTGAAATTGCCGGCCAGGAAAAAGCCGAAATTGGCCGCAACCGGGAGGGTGACCCGGAACTGCGCCTATACCTGGATGCGGAGCGCGCCTGGGCAACCCTGGACCAAGCCTTGGATGCCGCGGCCGTGGAGATTATTGAACTTGACCGGGTGGCGGGCACCTGCCTTATCAATGTTCCCGAGATCGCATTTACAGGCCCGATTCAGGAGCAACGCGGTTTCCTGCGCCGGCTGAATCCGTTCCGGGGCGGGCGCGGCAAGGCGGCAACGAACATTCTGCTTCGGGTTAGCGAGCAAGAAGACCGGCTGCACGCCATTACCGTTCACGGCGTTGATAACCGATCGGTTTCCGATGATTTCCGGCAAGATGTGCTTGCGCTGATCCGCGAGTTTGCCGGTTGAGCACGGCTAGGAGCCTGCGCCCTAGGCGACGCGGCGCGAAGGTACGGGACGGCACAGTAGCGAAGCGGGCATATCAAGCTCGCCCTTCGGGCCGGGCAGCCTTACAATGCCACTCCGATCGGATTCCGGCCCAGCCTTGCCGGAACCCGGCAACAATCCATCGAGTTAGGCAGAGCAACAAGTGGACCACGTATTCGCCGCAACCCCGGACAACTTTCAAGCCGATGTAATCGAACGGTCTCGCGACCTGCCGGTGGTGCTGCTCTTTTGGGCCGACCAGATACCGCCCGCGGCGGACGCAAAACGGCAACTCGAGGCCATGGTTGGGGGTTATGGCGGCAAGGTGGTACTCGGTTTGGTCGATGTGGCGCACGATCAGACGCTTGCCCAACACCTGCGGGTACAGGCGCTGCCCAGCATTCGGGTGATCGACAAAGGGCAGATTGCTCAACAACTCGACGGTCCGCAGCCGGAACCGACGCTGAGGAGCCTGCTCGACCAGCTAACCCTTTCTTCCAGCGATTTGGTACGCGCCCAGATCAGCCAATTACTCGAAGCGGGCGATTTCGACCGGGCGCTCGACATACTGCGAGAAGCCATTGCCGAAGAACCGAACAACGCAACGTTGCGCGTGGAATTGGCCGATCTGTTGGTGCGGCGGGGTGATTTGGATGGGGCGCGGACGGCGCTCTCCGCCATTCCCGCCGAGGCGGAGGGCAGAGACCGGCCGCAAACTCGTTTGGAATTGGCGGAGGAGGCGGCCGAGTTGCCGACACGGGAACAGTCAATGGCGGCCTTGGCGGCTGATGCGGATGACTTGGCGGCGCGCCACGCGCTCGCCATAGTCGAGGCGGCGGCCGGCAACGCCGAGGCGGCGTTGGAACAGGCAATGGCAATTCTTCAACAAGACCGCTCGTTTCGGGACGATATCGGCCGCAAGACCATGATTCGAATCTTTACGATACTCGACAAGGGCAATGCCCTGGCCAATAAATACCGACGACGCATGTTTAACTTCATGCATTGACCAGTATGCACATGGGTTGGTTTTGGCCTCTTTTATCGCGCTGCTGCTCGGCCATGTCGCCCTGTCTGTTCCAAAATTCATCTATCCATATGATTTATAAATATTAATTGTGTTTTTCATGGGTTCGGTAGGTAGCCGGCCTTTCTCTTTATCACAAGGCCATACCGGTTTCTCCAAGAGTTATCCAATAAGTTATCCACAGCGCCATCAAAACACCATGCAAGCAAATTGTTCGCCTATCTCGCCATGCTCCCGTCGTACAAGCCGAAATCCGCAGGCAGAGGGCGCCCTGGGAGCCTCTGCCCGCCTATCTCAGCAACGCTCTTACAGGGAGGAGGGGTACCCCTCGCGCTCCCCGGGCTACAGGATTCTGGCGTGTGCGGCAGAAAGTTGGTGAGATAGGCGGGCTAAAAACTTAACGGGCACAACACCGGCACATGCGCATCGGCATATTACAAACAGACCAGGTTAGCGAGCGGTTTCGCGGCCGTCACGGCGATTATCCAGGAATGTTCGAGGCCCTATTGCGGGCGGCTGCGGATGGAACGTCGCTGGATTTCGACACCATTGATGCGGTGCGCTCAACCTACCCCTCGGCAACATCCTGCGATGCGTACATCATCACCGGCAGCCGCAAAGGCGTTTATGACAACGAACCTTGGATTGCGGCCTTGGCCGCTTTTGCGGACCGGGCTCTTGAGGCGGGCCGCAAGGTTGTCGGCATCTGTTTCGGGCATCAGTTGATGGCGCATTTTTTCGGCGGGGAAGCGGGGCCGGCGTCCGGCTGGGCCGTGGGTGTGCATGCAAGCCGGGTGCTGGTCGATGTGCCCTGGCTTGATCCGCGGTTGGATCGATTCGCGTTACTGTCGAGCCATCGGGATCAGGTGAAACGCCTGCCCAAGGGTGCCGAACCGTTTGCCTCCAACGGTTTTTGCCCGATTGCCGGTTTCACCTGGGCAGACAAGGTGCTGACCTTTCAAGGCCACCCGGAATTCCACAAGCCCTACGCCCAAGATTTAATGGACATGCGTCGCGAACTGCTCGGCGAAGCAACTTATCAGGCCGGAGTGGCGTCACTTGCACAGGAAACCCATTCGGCCACGGTGGGCCGCTGGATTCTCAATTTCTGCCGGGCCGCATGAATGCCCGGGCTCCTGGGAGCCTCTGCCTTCGGAAGTCGCGAAAGCGAAAAGCCGCTATCGCCGCCCCGTCGGTTGGTCGATTGAGGCGAATATCGAGCCATATGCAACGAAATCGAGCGGCCGACGGGGCGGATGAGAGCGGATTTGCAGCCGCGAATTCCGCAGGCAGAGGCTCCTGGGGCGACCATTGACGGCGGCCCTGGCGATAAGCGGCTAAACTCGGTGGTTTGAACCGCGGTTATTTTAAGGAGACCCGTTAAATGGCGATGCAGCATAGGCCCCTATTGATGTCCGCGTTGATTGATCGTGGCGCCAGGGTGGCGCCGGGTGAGGAGATCGTAACGGCCACCGAGACCGGCGCGCGCCGACAGACCTATGGGGAAATTCGCGACCGCGCCCATCAACTTGCCCATGCGCTGAGCGATGCGGGCATTGGTATTGGCGATACGGTGGCAACCTTTATGTGGAACGGTTCCCGGCATCTGGAGGCCTACTACGCCTGTGCCGGCATGGGCGCGGTGCTGCACACGTTGAATATCCGCCTTGGTGCCAAGGATTTGGAATACATCATCAACCATGCGGGCGACCGCGTCATCATCGCCGATGCGGATGTTTTGCCCCTGCTTGAACCCTTGCGGGCGCTTATTCCCACCGTCGAGCGGGTGGTGGTGGCGACCGAGGATGGCTTGGCGGATTGGAGCACGAACCTGCCTCATGCGGTCGATTACGAGACCTTCATCGCCGGCCGGCCAACCCGCTACGACTGGCCGATGATTGATGAAACGGCGCCGCTCGGCCTTTGCTATACCAGCGGTACCACCGGCGACCCGAAAGGGGTGGAATACGAACACCGGTCCCAATATCTGCACACGCTGAGCTCCTGCATGGTCGATTCCCTGGGTCTTTCGGCCGCGGATTCGGTGCTTGGCGTGGTGCCCATGTTCCATGCCATGGGTTGGGGCATCCCTTGGGGAGCGCTTATGCTGGGTTGCAAACAGGTGATGCCGCATCGGTTTATGGACCCGGCCCGGCTGGTGGAACTTCTGGCCAGCGAAAAAGTCAGCATTTCCGCGGGCGTACCGACCATCTGGCAGGGCGTGAAGGCGGTTATTGAAGCCAACCCGGGGCGCTACGATCTTGGGGCGCTTGAACGGCTTACCTGCGGCGGCTCCGCGCCGCCGCCGTCACTCATCCGTTGGTATTGGGATACGCTTGGCGTGGAGATGATTCAGGGCTGGGGCATGACCGAAACCTCGCCCTTGGCAACCATTTCCCGCCGGGTGATGAAGCGTAGCCAGTTGGCGTTGAGCGAGGATGAGCAATTCGACAATGTCGCCAAGGCGGGCCAGCTTATGCCGGGTTTGGAACTCGATATCTTTGACGAAGCGTTCAATCGGGTGCCGCACGATGGCGAGACGGTGGGGGAAATCTTGATTCGCGGCCCCTGGATTTGCTCTGAGTATTACCGCAATCCGCAACCCGAGAAGTTTCATGACGGCTGGCTGATTACAGGCGATGTGGGAAAAATAGACCCGGAGGAATATCTGATCATTTCCGACCGCTCCAAAGACTTGGTGAAAAGTGGCGGCGAGTGGATTTCGAGCGTTGACCTTGAGAACCACATCGTGGCGTTCGATGGTGTCGCCCAGGCTTGTGTGGTGGCCCAACCCCATCCCAGATGGGACGAGCGGCCGGTGGCGCTGGTGGTGCTCGAAACCGGGCGTCAAGTGAGCGCCGAGGCGATTCTCGCCCATTGCGCCACCGCCTTTGCCAAGTGGCAATTGCCGGACGATGTGCTCTATGTGGACAGTGTTCCGCTAACCTCCACCGGCAAGATGGATAAGAAGGCGGTGCGTGCGCATTTGGCGGACCAGGGATATGTGCTGCCGGATCTTTAGGCATTCTCCAGGGCAATGCCCAAAATCACCGCTGTTGAGCAGTGGTATACCGTTGTCTTTGTTCCCATGCACCAATTGATATCGTTATTCGCCTGCGGGCGGTAAACGGGCTTGTCGTCCTCGTTGCGGTTGCACAGGCAGCGGCCGCAACTGCTCTTGCCGCAACAATCGTTGTAGGAAATGACGTAGTTCTTACCATCGGCGGGGTTGAGGCAGGTGCCAATCCAAGTGATGGGAGACATTTCCGTACCGGGCGGGCAGGCGTTTTGAGTGCCGCCACAGCAGCTACAAAGAAAACCGTCAATGCCGCAGTAACGCCAATATTCGCAGGTGGAGGGGTCGCCAGGGTCCTGGGGGTTGCCGGTTGTTTGCGCCGGAACATCGCTGACTGAGCCTGTGGAGGCGCGCGCCACCGGCAATAGCGGAGCGGAGCCAACGCCCGCTGCGACCGCGCCCAAAACGCCGAGAAAGCCGCGTCGCGACGTGCGCCGGGCAACATCCCGAGAGCGATTCTCCACTAAGCGATCCAACCAGTTCATCATCGTTCTTTCCTCAGCATGACTCGGCCGGTTTCACCCACTCTAAGGAGCGAGACTTAACGAGCCGCAAGGGAAGCTCCACAGACCCACCCCCGGCCCCGGGAATCGGACCCTGTTCCTTGCATCAGCGGCTCGCAAGGAAGTTGATGAGATAGGCGGGCCAAGCACGTTCACTGAATAGCATGCACCAGAAACGGTGTTTCACCCAGGGCGCCGATGGTGTGCAGCCAGGTGCCGTCAAGGCCGTTGTAAACATCAAGTTCGCCTTCAATATTCACCGCCAGGAGTTTCGGCTGCCGCCCCTTGGTGGCATCGAAGGTCAGGGCCGGCACACGCAATGCAAAGCGCGCCGAACGCTTGCCGGTATTGGCATCGAACAGCCAAGCTTCCGGCGCCGGGTCCTTGTGGCTGCCAACATAGCCGTTCGGCGTCATGCCCACCCAAAGATGCCCGGCGTCATTCCCCGCGGTCCAATGCCAGCCGGCGGGGCGCCAGTTGTTCGCCCGCTCCGTGTCGTCGGCCAGCCACCAGGTATCCAGAAAGCGGGGCCGGTCGCCGGAGACATCCACCGGCTGAACCGCACCGGCGAAACTGACGAAGTGCCACACCCCGGCAATCTTCACGGCCTTTTCCGATAGTGGATCGTTGTCGATGTCGTTGAATAGGTCGCTGGTCCAACGCCCGGCCTCGCCACCGGCTTCGTCGAGCCTCACGGCCAGAAGTTTGCCGTCGCCACAGAGCATCATGAAACCGCGCGCCTCGTCCGGATACACCAGGGCGCAACCCGGCGTCGCTATCTCACCGACCAGGGCGCGCTGCTCGAGATCGATGACGGCTACCGAAGTGCCGGGGTTTTGATTCCAGATCAACAGGAAGCGCTCGTCGGACGTTAGCGCCGTATTGCCGCGATTAGTCACCGTATTGGCGCGCCGGGGGGGCAATTCAATCTCGGCCTGCAACGCCAGATTGGCGAAATCGTAGATGGCCACGAGATCCTGTCGCTGCCCCCGAACGCCGCGGCTGTAGATGGTTTCGCCAACGTAAAATTCGTTGCGGCTCAGCGAATAATCAATGGTGGCGAACTGTCCGGCGCTCAACATGCCTTTGAAGCGGCGCGTTTCGATATCAACGAGGGAAAAACTGGAGTCGATGAGGCTGCCGAAGGCGAAGTCATGCACCATGGCGTAGGTTTGCGGATAGGGAACCGCAAGCTTCAAGACGTTCGGAACCGGCTCCGGTTGCAAGTCTGCCGCCGCCATGGGCCAAGCGAGCAGCAGCAACAAGCCGATGCGCGCGATTATGCGGTTGCTTTCCATCCCCAAATCCTTTGCCAAGCCGTTTGCATTCGCAGGCATCAGGGCCGATACCCCCCCAAACCCTTGCCGAAAATAGCCATTTCCCATTTGCAAGTCAACTGTACTATTTTTAGAATGCATACCGGCTGAAATGGTATTAATGAGGAAAGCATTCATGTCGGTACCAAGAATTTGCACGCTCATCGTCGGCTTCCTGCTCGCACTACCGGCCTCGGCGGCGGTCATTGAGGAAGTGGTGGTCACGGCGCAAAAGCGGGAGCAGAACGTCCAGGACGTGGGCATCGCCATCAGCGCCGTTACCGGCGATCAAATGCGCCAACTCGGTTTCACGAACGCCCAACAGGTCACCGCCATGGCACCGGGCGTGCATACCATTCAACCAAACGGCGAGGCCAACTACGCAATTGCGATGCGCGGTGTTGCCAGCAACGACTTCACCACCAATGTCGAAAGCGCGGTGGCCATCTACCTCGACGAGGTTTACATCAGCCAGATGTCGGGCAGTGGCTTCATGCTGTTCGACATGGAACGGGTGGAAATGCTGCGCGGCCCACAGGGTACGCTCTATGGGCGTAACGCCACCGGCGGGTTGGCGCACTTTGTCACCGTCAAGCCCTCGCAAGAAACCAGCGCCTACGGCCAGTTGACGGTTGGCAGCTACGATCAGGTGAAGTTCGAGGGTGCCGTCGGCGGCGCCTTGACGGATACGCTCTCGGCGCGCGTCTCCCTCTCCACGCACGACAACAAGGGCTATGTCAAGAACCGCTTCCTCAATAAGCGGCTGAACGACGCCAACGACTGGGCGGGCCGGGTGCAACTGCTGTTTGAACCCTCGGATTCGTTCGATGTGCTGTTTAACTACCGCCGCTCCGAACAAGACATCGACACCGGCTTTTTTGAGCACGTTTCCGCGAACGTCGATGGCGTATTGACGCCCAACGCCGTCAACGAGGTGCTCGGCTACATCGACAACGACGGCGACGTCTATGCGGGCGAGTGGGACAAGGACGGCCACAACGACTTGGAAACCGAGGGTTTCACGGGCACCATCAATTGGGATCTCGCGAACGTTACGCTCACATCCATCACCGACTACTTCAAGGTAAAGCGTGATTACATTGAGGACTCCGACGCCTCGCCCGTCACGTTCTTCCACTTCTTTCTCACCACCGACGCGGAGCAGTTTTCCCAGGAAGTTCGCGTACAGGGCAATACGGACAGTACCGACTGGGTCGCCGGGGTCTACTATCTGGATATATCGGTGGAAGACTCGAATGGCGCGGAAACCGAACCTTTCATTGACCCGAGCAGTGATACCCCCGCCATTTCCGGGCTCGACAACCCCTATCAGACCAACACCGAGTCCTGGTCAATCTTCGGGCAACTCGAACGACAGCTAAGCGACCGGTTGATCGGGGTCTTGGGGGGCCGCTGGATTCGCGACGAGAAAGACCACACCTATGTGGTCAATGCCGTCGATTTCATACCGGGTACGGTGCAACGCAACGGCAATCCGAACATTCTTGAACAGCTCGCCAGCTACTCCGGCGAGCGCGAGGACGACGAATTCTCCGTGCGCGCCGCACTGAACTACGACGTCCGCGAAAATCTGATGATCTACGCCAGTTGGAACCGGGGGGTCAAAGGTGGTGGCTACAACTCGCCGCTGTTCCCCCTGAATCCACCGCTCGGCTACGACGACGCCACCATGAGCTATGACCCGGAGCAACTCGATGCCTTTGAAGTGGGCTTCAAATCGCGCATTGCCGACGGGCTCGCCATCTTCAATGGCGCCGCCTACTACTACGATTACAAGGATTATCAGGCCTTCCAGATCATCGGCCTTGATACCATTACCACCAACGCCAACGCCGAATCCCAGGGTTTCGAACTGGAATTGCAGGCAACGCCCACCGCCGGGCTCGACCTGATCCTCGGCCTGGCCTACAACGATATCGAGGTCAGCCTTGGCGATGGGCCGAAAACCACCTCGGTACAATCGCCGAAGTGGAACCTGAACGGGCTGTTGCGCTACGAGTGGCCGTTCGCCGGCGGCACGGTCGCCCTCCAAGCCGATGCGCTGTACCGTTCCAAGCATTTCTTTTCCCTGACCGGACTGCAGACCGTGGAGGAGGACGGCTACCTAATCGCCAATGCCTCGGTCAGCTTCTCAAGCGCTGGCGACCGCTTTACGGTGACCGGTTTTGTCCACAATCTGGGCGACGTGCAACACCTCGTGCAGACTTTCGACCTCTCCGGCCCGAATGTGTTTGGCATGGTCGAACAGTATTACAACCGCCCGCGCTGGTGGGGCCTTAGCCTCGCGATGAACTTTTAGGGGTTGGATGTTGGAACGCGGGTTGCGCCACGCACCCCTGTATCCGTCGTTGCGGTGTTGTTTAGGCGGGCTGGTCTGTAAGCGGCCCGCCGCCGTCGCAGTAAAGGCGTTCCCCCGTAAGATAGGAATTGCGCTCGGATACCAGGAAGCGCACCACATTGGCGACATCCTCCGGCTGGCAGACGCGGCCAAAGGGCATGTTCCGGTCGAGGTCGCGCAGGTCTTCAATGCCCGCCGTCGCCTGCATCAGGCGGCGGCCCATCTCCGTTTCCACCAACCCCGGCGCTACAATATTCACGCGAATACCGTGCTGCCGGACCTCCTTCGCGAGCGTGTAGGCCAACGCCTCCAGCGCCGCCTTGCCCATGTTGTAGGGCGCACCCTTTGCCGCCAGGCCCCGGGTCGCGACACTCGAAATCATAATGATGTCGCCCCGCGCCATCTCCTTCATGGCCGGCACAACCAGCTTGCTCAAGTAGTGCGCACCGAAGGCATGGGTGGCGACAACAAGCCGCATTTCCGCCGGTTCGGTGCCAGCCACCGAGCGTCCGCGGCTGGCGATACCGGCGTTATTGACGAGTATGCCCACCGCGCCGAGGTCACGCTCAATCGCCCTCACCATGGCCTCGCACTGCTCAAAATCGTCAATGGATGCCTGATAAGCCGCCGCACGCCGACCAAGCTCCGTAATAGCCTTTACCACCTCGGCGGCGGACTGCGCATCCCGCCGGTAATTGACCGCGACATCGGCGCCATCCTCCGCAAGAGCCGCCGCAATAGCGGCCCCAACCCCCCGGCCCGCCCCACTAACAAGCGCCACTCTACCTTGCAACGACATATCACTTTCTCCTTTGCACCGAACGAAAAGCCGCAAGCCGGAAGAATAACCGTTCGAGCGACGATGGCGAATTTTCGCTATCGCGACCTCACCCAAGAGGTCATCCGCGATGGCGGGTTGTTCGCTAGATCGAAGCCCCTGAATGCCCCTGACCGGCAAGGCCAACCGGCCACAACCGGCACGGAACGTGGAAGAAGGCTGGAGCAACGCCGACTTCTGGATGCGCTTGCAGGCGGCCTACGACCTCGCGCAGGTGCGCCGTCGGGCCACCGCCGCTTAGCTTCAGCGCCGCGCGCAACGCCAAACGCTTCCTCGAAACCGTCCGCGCACAGCCCCCGTTCCCCTTCAGCGATTCCTTGGTGAATTGGTGAATTCGGTCTCGGGGGCCGAAACGGCCACGCATAATCACACCTATTTGCGGGACAGACACCAGCACCCGAAAATGGTCAATGAAATATAGAGGCAGTACACTGGCAATTGACAGGCATCCTGCGCAATAGAGTATGGGCTGGTTGATTGCATCCAACATCGGGTTGTTTGCCGCTGTGGCCGCCCTTGCGTTTGTCGTCCTTTCGTTGGCGCGACAGATTGGCGTTCTGCACGAGCGCACGGCACCGGCCGGAGCGGCTCTGGATAAACTGCGGCGCTCGCAGCCAGCGGATCCGCACAATCTGGCGGTTACCGATCTATACGGGAAAACCCGGCCATTCGGCGAATTCGCCGCGGGCCGCGCCCTGGCCATCCTCTTCGTCGGCCCCGGCTGCCCCGTTTGCAAAGCGATTGTGCCCCGCTTCGAGACCGCGCTGCGCCACCTCGACTTGCTGCCCTGCTACGCCGGCGGCAGCGAACCGCTTGATGCGCAAAGAGGTTACGCCGAAGCCTACGCGCTGCCGGCAGAGCGCTACCTGGTCGGTACCGACTTGGCAATGGCATTACAGGTAATGCAAACCCCAACGCTCGTGGTCATCGACAGCGACGGCAAGGTGGTGCTAAAGGAAACATTGCGCGGACCGGCACATCTCCAATCCACGGCCACAAAACTGAACCGTGCGCGCCAACCCGACGGAACCTTTGCCAATTGACTCGTACCGCCATGAACAGAATCGCTCCTTCTTTAAGTGTAGCCAAGCAGCCGGGGAAAGGCGCCAAGGGGCGGCGCAAGGCGGAACACATATTGGAACGGGCAACCGCTGTGCTAATGCGGGACGGATACAGCAAATTCTCCCTGCGCCGAGTGGCGGAGGCGGCGGCGGTCACCCTGGGCAATCTGCAATACTACTTTCCCAGCAAAGGCAATCTCGTTGAGGCCATGCTGGTGTACGTCATCACCGGCTATGTTGAGGAATTCAACCGGCTGATGGCCGCAGTTGAGGGCGGGCCGGAAGAGCAGCTCGCCGCCGTCCTCTCCCATGTCATTCGAGATTTAAACACGAAGCGCACCACCGTGTTGTTCCCGGAACTTTGGTCGATGGCCAACCACGAGCCGGGGGTGGGGCCCTATGTGGAGGACATGTACGAAACCTACCGCCGTATCGTCGCCGAACTGATTCCGCGCATTAATCCCCGCCTTGCACCGGATCAGGTACGATTGCTAACCATCTTCATCACCTCGTCCATCGAGGGCCATACACCCTTCATCGGCAACGGTAAGCGTTGGGAACATCTCACGCCCGGCATTGAGGAGGTTGCCATACGCACCTTTCTTAACTTGATCAAGACGCATCAAGGCTAGTGCCGGGAGGCAGTGGCTGGGCTATAGGGTAGAATGCCGCGCTTTTCATAGCTTAAGGCACCCGCCAAATGGCCGACTACAGAGACTTCACATCCGAGTCCGTCTCGGAGGGGCATCCGGACAAAATGGCCGATCAGATTTCCGACGCCGTTTTGGACGCCATGCTCAGCCAAGACGCGGAATCGCGGGTTGCCTGCGAAACGCTCGTCAAAGACAGCCGGGTTGTGCTGGCCGGGGAAATTCGCTCGAACGCGACCCCGGACGTTGCCGCTTTGGTACGGGGCGTAATCGCCGATATCGGTTACACGGATTTCGACAGCGGTTTCGGCTTGGACAACTGCGAAGTGATCAATCTGCTCGGCCAGCAATCGGGTGATATCGCCATAGGCGTTGATGAAACCGAGAACCACGAACAGGGCGCCGGCGACCAGGGGCTGATGTTCGGCTACGCATCCGACGAAACCGATGTCTATATGCCGGCGCCCATCGCCTATGCCCATCGACTGATGCGACAGCAAGCCGCCAAGCGCCGCAATTCCCTCGGTTTTCTGCGCCCCGATGCCAAAAGCCAACTCAGCTTTCGCTACGATGGCCAAGGCAGGCCCATCGCCATCACAGCGGTGGTTTTCTCAACACAGCACGCGCCGGATCTGGATCAAAAGACGCTTAAGGAAGCGGTCATGGAGGAGATCATCAAACCCGTACTGCCCGCCAACTGGTTGTCCGCCGAAACCCGGTACCACATCAATCCGACCGGGAAGTTCGAAATCGGCGGCCCCGTGGGCGATTGCGGGCTGACCGGACGCAAGATCATCGTTGACACCTACGGCGGCATGGCCCGCCACGGGGGTGGCGCCTTCTCCGGCAAAGACCCCTCCAAGGTGGACCGTTCCGCCGCCTACGCAGGCCGCTATGTGGCCAAGAATATTGTGGCCGCGGGCTTGGCGAAACGCTGCGAAATTCAAATCAGCTACGCCATCGGCGTCGCCGCACCCACCTCCATCGGCATAAACACCTTCGGCACCGGCTCGCTCGACGACGAGCGCATCATTCAACTTGTGCGTGAACATTTCGATTTGCGGCCCAAGGCACTTATTGCGATGCTGGACCTGAAGCGGCCAATCTACCGGCAAACCGCCGCCTATGGGCATTTTGGCCGTACCGAGGCCGCTTTTACCTGGGAACGCACCGACAAGGCGGAGGCATTGGCCAGCGCCTAAGAAGAGCGCGTTTCGGCAACCTGCGGGCCTAGGCGCCTGCGGCGCTCTGATGCGACCCATGACGCTTGACGAGACACTAAAGGAAGTTGGTGAGATAGGCAGGCCGAAGTCGTATGAGGCTCAGTTTTGAATTCTTCCCGCCGCGCACAGCGGAGGGGCGCGACAGCCTGATTACCGTCGCCGAACGGCTTAATCGGTTCAACCCCGCCTTTTTCTCTGTAACCTACGGCGCCAACGGCTCGACCCGTGCGGGCACGGCTGATACCGTTAAACGATTGTTCGCAAGGGGGCTGGAGGCCGCACCCCACCTGTCAATGGGCACGGATAGTGCTGCGGGCATTGATGCCCTGCTGGACGATTACCTGGGCGTTGGCGTTCGGCGCATTGTCGCGTTGCGCGGTGATCGGCCTTCGGGAATCGGGGGTGTTCGCCACTCGATAACGCCGAGGCGCTGGTGCGGGTCATCCGCACACATTGCGGCGATACCCCGCTCATCGAAGTGGCTGGCTATCCGGAGGTGCATCCCGAAGCGGAGTCGCCCGCCCGCGACCTGGAATTTCTCAAGCGCAAGGTCGATGCCGGCGCCAACGGCATCCTCACCCAATATTTCTACAATCCATATGCGTTCTTCGATTATCGCCAACGCGCCGAGGCCGCGGGTGTGCGCGTGCCTATCGTGCCCGGCGTCATGCCCTTGACCAACTACGAAAATTTCATGCGTTTCTCCAAGGGCAGCGGGGCGGATGTGCCGCGATGGATCGCCAAGCATCTGGAAGCCTACAGGGAAGACGAGGCCGCATTGCGCGAATTCGGCATCGAGGTGGTAACGCGGCTCTGTGCAGACCTGCTCGCCGAGGGCGTGCCGGGATTACACTTCTACACCTTGAATCGTTGGGGCGCGGTGACGCGCATCTGCGAGTCCCTTGATTTCGGCTAAACGGTAGTGGCTCAGTTTCAATTTCCACCGCCGCAGAGACTGCGCCCGCGTTGGGCTGCGGTAATGAAACATTTCCGAATTGAGCCGCTACACTACCTTGCATGTGGCCGGATTTAAGCGTATCAACCGGCAGCGAGTGATCTGTGTGGTTTCCGCCGATGGTTGTCCTTAAGGTTTTGTCCGGGGTTTCGCGGGCGTTGGCTCTGGGCGGCTGCACATTGTTTTCCATGCCGGCGCTTGGCGGCGAGCCCGACGACGACACCGGCCCCGCGAGTTTGGCCGCCTGCGCCGCCTGTCACGGTGCCCAATTGCAGGGCGATGCAACCTTTGCCGCGCCCAACCTCTCGGTGCTTGGCGTTTGGTACATCGAGCGGCAATTGCGCAACTACAAAAACGGCATACGCGACCCGGCGGGCAGCCCGAACTTGCCGGGTCGCCAGATGCAGCCGCTGGCGGCGGCCCTTGACGATGCGAGTATCAAGGCGGCGGCGCTTTTGGTTGAACAGGTGCCGCAACAGCCCGCTGCAGCCACCATTGAGGGCGATTTGCAGCGGGGTGCCGCCCTCTATCGTAGCTGCGCCGCCTGCCACGGCGCATCCGGCCAGGGCAACCGGGGTTTCAACGCGCCGCGCCTTGCCGGGCAGAACGATTGGTATCTGGTGCGCCAGCTGCATAACTACCGTAGCGGTGTGCGCGGTGCCCGAGGCGATCTGTCGAGCATCCAGATGCGTGCCGCCACCGGGGTGCTGATGGACGACCAAGCCGTCGTTGACGTGGTCGCCTACATCAACGGGCTCGATTTCTCGCCCTGAAATCCGGGGAACGAGATAGGAGAGAAAGCCCTCGCAGGCATAGGCACCTAGGAGCCTGCGCCGTAGGAAGTCGCGAAAGCGAAAAGCCGCTATCGCCGTCCCGTCGGCCGGTCGATTGAGGCGAATATCATGCCATATTCAACGAAATCGAGCGGCCGAGGGGGCGGATGAGAGCGGATTTGCAGCCGCGAATTCCTACGGCGCAGGCTCCTAGCCCACCGGTTTTTCATTGCCTTGCGCCCGGCGGGCGGGGACAATGCCCGAATCCCTCCCAAACTCGGTTTTCCGCATGGCTTCCGTACCCCTTTTGTTCTATCGCGGTTTCCAACCCCGTTGCTCGGGTTCCCTTGTTCGATTGCGTCGGCTTGGCACAGCTGTTGCGCCACACACCCGCCCCGGCGCGGCGCGGCCATGAGCGCCCGTACACTAAGGGCCAATGCCATCCGGGTGCTGTCCATGGATGCGGTGCAACGCGCCAAATCCGGGCACCCCGGCGCGCCCATGGGGCTGGCGGACGTTGCCGAAGTGCTTTGGCGGGAACAGCTAAAACACAACCCGCGCGACCCGCATTGGTACGACCGGGACCGAGTCTTACTCTCCAACGGCCACGGCTCCATGTTGCTCTACGCCGTGCTGCACCTCAGCGGCTACGATGTTTCCATAGACGACCTTAAAGCCTTTCGGCAACTGCATTCCAAAACGGCGGGTCACCCCGAATACGGCGAATGTCCCGGCGTTGAAACCACCACCGGCCCCCTCGGGCAGGGCATTGCCAATGCGGTCGGCATGGCGTTGGCAGAGCAACGTCTGGCCGCGGAATTCAATCGCCCCAATCACGCGATTGTTGACCACCGCACTTGGGTGATCGCGGGCGATGGCTGTCTTATGGAGGGCATTTCCCATGAGGCGGCATCACTCGCCGGCACACTCAAACTCGGCAAGCTCATCTGCCTGTACGACGACAACGGCATCTCCATCGACGGCGAGGTGGAAAACTGGTTTACCGAGGACGTGCCGGCCCGTTTCCAAAGTTACGGCTGGCGGGTAATAGAAGGCGTGGATGGTCACGACGCCGAGGCGCTTCAGCAGGCGTTGGCCGAGGCGACGGCCAGCGACGGGCGTCCCACCCTGGTTTGCATCAAAACAATCATCGGCTTTGGCGCACCCAACAAGCAGGGAACCGAGTCGGTACACGGCGCGCCGCTTGGGGAGGCGGAAGTTGCCGAGGTGCGGCGCACGCTCAATTGGGGGTATGAACCCTTCGAGATTCCGTCACACCTCTACGAGAGTTGGAGTTGTGTGGCGAAGGGCGGGGAAACCCAGGCAGCTTGGCGCACGGCCTTCGCGGACTATCGCCAAGACCATCCCGACTTGGCCAGGGAATTTGAGCGGCGCATGGATGGCCGTTTGCCGGATGGTTGGCAAGACGCCATCCGCCAAGTGGCCAGCACCGCCCAGAAGGACATGCAACCGCTCGCCACACGCCAGTCTTCACAAGCCTGCCTTGATGCCTTGGCACCCGCTCTGCCGGAACTGTTCGGCGGCTCGGCGGACCTCACGGGTTCGAACAACACCCGCTGGGACGGTGCCGGCAAGGACCGCTACCTAAGTTTCGGCGTGCGCGAGTTCGGCATGACGGCCATCGGCAACGGCATGCTATTGCACGGTGGCTTCCGGCCCTTTTCAGGCACCTTTCTGGTGTTTATGGAATACGCGCGCAATGCGGTGCGCTTGGCGGCGCTGATGGGTGTTCCCAATATCTTTGTCTACACCCACGATTCGGTGGCCCTGGGCGAGGACGGCCCGACCCACCAGCCCATCGAACAGCTCACTAATCTGCGCACCACGCCGAACCTGTCCACTTGGCGGCCCTGCGACACGGTGGAAGCGGCCGCCGCCTGGGAAAGCGCGGTGGCTCGCACAGACGGGCCCACGGCGCTGATTTTCTCGCGCCAGAAAACCGTTCCGCAGAGCCGCGATACCGAAACGCTGGAGGCGGTGCGCCACGGCGGCTATGTACTCAGCCGCGAAACTGGCGCATTGGATGCTATTTTGATCGCGACCGGCTCGGAGGTGGACTTGGCGATCCGGGCGCAACAACGATTGGCGGAGCAGAATATCGGGGTGCGGGTGGTTTCCATGCCCAGTGCCGACGTTTTTCTTACCCAGGAACGCGGTTATCGAGACTCGGTTATTCCGCCGGACCTGCGTGTGCGCATTGCCGTGGAAGCGGGCCATCCGGACTACTGGCGGCGCTTCGTCGGCTTGGATGGCAATGTGCTTGGCATTGACCGGTTCGGGGTGAGCGCACCGGGAGCCCAGGCCATGGCCGCATTGGGGATGACGATTGAGAATCTGGTGGCGCTGGTGCGGCAAACGCTCGACCAATAGGCGCCACCGGACAAACGCCTTCGCAGCCAATGATGCGGGCGAACAAGGAGTAATTTTAGGGATTTATATACTTAACTCCATCTTCCACTAGATTTTGTGCTCATAAAAACTGCTTGCCGTAATTTGCTGTGGTCGTGGAGTCAAATATATAGCTCCCAAACAGTAATTTTAGGACGTTTTGCCGATGTTTAAGCGCATGGCGGAGCTCGACCTTGCCAGCAAAGCTGTGCTGATCCGCGAGGATCTGAACGTTCCCATCGCGGCTGGCGAGGTTACCAACGACGCCCGTATCGCGGCGGCTTTGCCTACGCTGCGGGCGGCGCTCGACCAGGGAGCAAAGGTGCTGGTGATGTCGCATCTGGGTCGGCCGGCGGAGGGCGAGCACGACCCCGCCTTATCGCTGGCGCCGGTGGCCGGACGGTTGGCGGAGATGCTTGGCGAGCCGGTGCCGCTGCTGCCCGGCTTGGCAGCCGCGGAAGTTTCCGATGCCCGGCTTGCACTGTTGGAAAATGTACGCTTCCTGGTCGGTGAGAAGGCCAACGACGAGGCGCTGTCGAGGCGCTTGGCGGGGCTGTGCGACATCTTCGTTATGGATGCCTTCGCCACCGCCCACCGCGCCCAGGCGTCAACCCACGGTGTTGCCCGGTTCGCGCCCTTGGCGTGCGCGGGGCCACTGCTCGTCGGGGAACTCGATGCGTTGGCGCGGGCGTTGCACAACCCGCGTCGTCCATTGGTGGCGATTGTCGGCGGCTCGAAAGTTTCCACCAAACTCACCGTGCTCGACAAGCTCGCCGCGCTCGCGGACCACATCATCGTTGGCGGCGGTATCGCCAACACCTTCATCGCCGCTGCGGCATACAAAACCGGCGCATCGTTGGTGGAGCGGGAACTGCTCGATGTTGCCGGAAAGCTGGGCGCGCGAGTGGAAATCCCGCTGCCGGTTGACCTCATGGTGGGCCGGCGTATCGCCCAGCACGCAACGGCCGTGGTGCGGCTCTTGGATGAGGTGGGCGAGCACGACATGATTCTGGATATCGGCCCGGAAACCGCCAGGCGATGGCGGGCGCTCCTGCAAGACGCCGGAACCATTCTATGGAACGGCCCGGTCGGGGTGTTCGAATACGACCAATTCGGTGAGGGTACGCGCCTGTTGGCCGAGGGTATCGCGCAAAGCGAGGCGTTCTCTGTCGCCGGCGGCGGCGATACCCTGGCCGCTATCGAAAAGTACGGCGTGCGCGACGGGATCTCCTATATCTCGACCGGCGGAGGCGCCTTCCTGGAATTTGTGGAAGGCAAAACACTGCCCGCGGTGGAGGTGTTGCAAAGCCGAGCCGGTTGACGCTCTCTCGCTCCGTGGCTTTAATAGGCTTCCTCTATGCCCCCTCGCTTTTCCGCTCCGGAAACGTTCGGCCAGGTAGCTCAGTCGGTAGAGCAGTGGACTGAAAATCCTCGTGTCGGCAGTTCGATTCTGCCCCTGGCCACCATTTCCCGATCCATCGCCGTTCCAGGCGCGCGGCGAGTCGGTTTGGAAGGCGCCTTGGCTGCGTTAAACTCCGCGCATGTCCGATTCAGCATCAACCCCGGCGTCGGTCGCCACCCGCGGCGCCCCGCCCTCCGGCACCGGCGGCGGGTCGTGGACGCTGGCGCGCGAGCTGGCGGCCATGGCGCCGGGGCAGTGCGCCTTGGCGGTGCTGCTGCTGCTGACTGCGGGCGTGACCGAAGCCTTCGGCTTGTTGATGATTATCCCGCTGTTGCAGGCGGCCGGGCTGGTCGATGCCGGCGGCGAGGGCGTGGCGGTCGTGGAGGCGGCAACCCGGTTCGCGGCCTCCGTCGGCCTTACCCTCAACCTGCCCGGCGTGCTGGCGGTGTTTCTTGTCCTCGCGGCGGTTCGCTCCGCAACGGCCTGGGGGCGCGGCGTGGTGACGACCCGGCTCAGGCTGAAGTTCACGGACCGCATTCGCGGCGACCTCTACGCCGCCGTCGCCAACGCTTCCTACAGCCAGTTGCTGGGGCGGCGGCGGTCCGATATCCAGCACATGCTGACCGATACGGTGGGACGCGTCGGCCACGGGGCTTTTCTGCTGCTGCAAATGGCGGTGGGGACGACGCTGGCGCTGTTCCAATTCGCGGTGGCGCTCGCCGTGTCGTCGGCGACCGCCGCCGTCGCGGCGGCGCTGGGCTTGGTGCTGGCCGCGGTCGGAGGGCCCATGGTGCGGCGCTCGCATCGGCTGGGCCAAGACCTTACCGAAAGCGGCCGCGTTCTGCGCGGCCACACAACCGACTTCCTCGACGGACTGAAACCCGCCAAGATCCACAATGCCGAGCTCGCGCATGTGGAGCGCTTCCTGCGGCAAACCGCCGAAGTGCGCCAGCGGCAAGTGGCGTTCGCCACCCTGAGCGGGGGCACCAGCGCCGCGCTGAGCTTCGCCGCCGCCGCCGCGCTGGCGGGGCTGGTCTGGTACGCGCTGGCCGTCTCCGGTTTGGCGCTGGCCGAGTTGGCGCTGCTCGCGCTGGTGTTCGCCCGGGTCACTCCGGCCATGCTGCGTCTGCTGCAGCAAACCCAGGCTTTGGCCAACGCGCTGCCCGCCCAGGCCGCGGCCGCCGGCATGGCGAACGAGCTGCGGGCGGCGGCCGAGCCCGTTGGCACGGACGAGGCGGCGCCCGCGCTTACCCTCGCCCGGGGAATCGAGGCGCGCAATGTCGGCTTCGTCTATCCGGGCGCCACGGCGCCCGCGCTGCGCGGGGTTTCCTGCGATATTCCGGCGCAAGGCCTATTCGCTGTCACCGGCCCCTCCGGGGCAGGCAAAACAACCTTCGCGGATTTGCTGCTGGGCCTGCTGGAGCCCAGCGAAGGCGCAATCCATGTGGACGGCGCGCCGTTGCGCGGCGCCGCCCTGCGGCGTTGGCGCCGCGCAACGGCCGCCGTGCCCCAGGAGCCGTTCCTGCTCCACGAGAGCGTGCGGAGCAATCTCGCCTGGGCCCGCCCCGGCGCCACCGAGGCGGAAATGCGCAAAGCCCTGGAACTGGCCGCGGCGGATTTCGTCGATGCGCTCGAACAGGGCCTGGACACCGTGGTGGGAGACCGCGGCGGCCGGTTGTCGGGCGGCGAGCGCCAGCGCGTGGCGCTGGCCGCCGCGTTGCTGCGCAAGCCCGCGCTGCTCGTGCTCGACGAGCCGACCGGCCAGCTCGACCGGGACAACGAGGCGCGGGTCATCGAAAGCCTGCGCCGCCTGCGCGGCCATGCCACCGTGGTGGTCATCACCCACGGCGATGCCTTGCTGCGCGAGGCGGATCAAGTGCTAACGCTGGATGCCCGCCGCCTGCCGGGGGCATCCGCGGATGCCGCCCAACCCCACCCGCGGCGAAGCCCTGCCGCGCCCAGCCCGGCGCGCGGAGCGGGTATATGATGCTTGAGCGCCGCCATCCTTCCCCGGCGGCGGGCCCGCCAACGCCCGGGTGGTGCCGTCTAGCAGCTCGGCTTCTGGTTCAGCACCCGTCCAAGGCCCAGATAATAATCCAAGGTATTCTGGGGGATCGTGTCGTCATCGGTCGCCACGATGTTGAAGGTCTGTTCGGCGGACAGGTGGAGGGGGCCGCTGCCGGTGTTGATGACCCGCGTTGCCACGCGGATCCGTTGCTCCGTGCCGCCAGAGTTTCGGCAGTTGTTGTCCTTGCTGGTGGCATTGACTTCGATCCGGCAGCCATCGTCGGCGATATTGGCTCCCGCATCCCCCCGGCAGCCGCTGGGCACCTCGTCGCTATTGCCGAACCCGTCCCTTTCCGAAAAAAAGCCGCCGAAGGCACCATTGTTAAAATTGCCGGTGGTTCCAGGGGTCGGGTTGGTGATGCTGACGACGGGTCGCGCGCCCGCAGGAAGAGCCCTGCATTTGTAAATCAGATTGAAGCTTACATAGTGGCCTTCGCCGATGGTCAGGGTGTCGCCTTGGAATGAATAGTTCCCCTCGCCCGACCAGACGCCACCCGCCGTGATGGCGCATGGGAGGGTCTGGGCTGCGGCTGGCGGGGCGAGCAGCGCCAGCAAAGACAAGGTGGTTAGTCCAGCGAGGGAAGTGAAGCGGTTCATGGTGTGTGTCCCGTTGCGTTGATAGCCTCATTCTATACCATATTGAATATCCGCAAGGAAAGACATGTTTCAAATGCTTCAAACTGACCCGCTACCAGGGCGGGGTTGTCGGGGCAGGCTTGCGGATTTTGCTGCATATCTCCTATTTATGGCGGGGTTTGTTATGATTGGCCTATTAACAACGCAGGTCGCCGAGAGGAGATATCCCATGCCTAGCAAGAATCGCAACCTTACCCCCCCCCCCCTGAATTTCTAGAGAAACCCCGCAAACGCCCCTGGCACCCGCCGACCGTCAAAACGGTTGCACTGGATCAGACATTCTCTGGCCCAAAAGAAAACATGTTTCAGTCTGAATCCGAAATCTATCATCCTCCCGGTTCTCCTCCTCCCTCATCTTGAAGTCGCAGGGCGGCGGCGATGAGCCTTTCGGCGGACGCGGTGCTGCGCCGCAACCCGGCGATGGTCTTCACGGAGCTGGACGACTCGCTGGTCATGATGAACCCGGAACGGGGGAGCTACCACGAGCTGGACCCGATCGCCGCCCGGATCTGGGCGCTGCTGGAGTCGGGCCGCTCCGTGGCCGACCTGCGCGATTCACTGCTGCTTGAATACGACGACGTGGCCCCGGAGCAATGCGAGCGCGACCTGCTCGCCTTCCTGGATCAGGCGCTGGCGCTCCGCCTGGTCGAGTCCGACGGGAAGCGGTAGGGCGCGCGGCGACCCGCCCGGCCCGGAGAGCGATCAGCCGAGAAACCGCCCGGCCTCGCCGAGATAGCCCCGCCGCGCCGAGCCCGGCGCGTGGCGCGGAGCGCGGAGCGGGTATATGATGCTTGAGTGCCGCCATCCTCCCCCGGCGGCGGATTGAGGCGCCCCTTGTGACCCAGCGCAGGCTATTGCCCATCGGCATCCAAACCTTCCGCAAGATCCGGGAGCGCAACTGCTACTATGTGGACAAGACGCCCTTTATCAAGGCCTTGGCGGACAGCGGCTCGCACTACTTCCTGTCCCGGCCCCGGCGTTTCGGCAAAAGCCTGTTCCTCGACACCCTCAAGGAGGCCTTCGAGGGCAACCAGGCGCTCTTCGAGGGGCTGGCCATCCACGACAGCTGGGATTGGTCGGCCCGCCATCCCGTGCTGCGCTTGAGCTTCGGCAGCGGCAACTTCAAGGAGCCGGACCACCTGAACGCCAGCCTGATGGCGCAATTCGACTCGATCGAGCGCCAGTTCGGCTTGGTGTCGAACTACGCGACCGGGCCGGAGCGGTTCGCGCATCTGCTTGGAGCGCTGCATCAGCAAGCCGGGCGGCCCGTCGTGGTGCTCGTGGACGAGTACGACAAGCCCATTCTCGACGCCTTGGACGCGCCGGAGGTGGCGCGGGCGAACCGCGATTTTCTGCGCGGCATCTATGCCGTCATCAAGGACAGCGACGCGCACATCCATTTCGTCTTCCTGACCGGCGTCAGCAAATTCTCCAAGGTCAGCCTGTTCTCCGGACTCAACAACCTCAAGGACATCACCCTGGACCGCCGCTACTCCGCCATCTGCGGCTACACCGATGCCGATTTGGACACGGAATTCGCCCCGGAATTGCCGGGATTGGACCGGAAGGAGGTGCAAAGCTGGTACAACGGCTACAACTGGCGGGGTGTGGATCGGGTTTACAACCCCTACGACATCCTGCTGCTTTTCGACAGCCGCGAGTTCAAGGCGCACTGGTTCGAGACCGGCTCCCCGACGTTCCTGGTCGAGACCCTGTTCCAGCGTCAAATCAGCTCGGTGGCTCTGGAGAGCTTGGCCGGCGCCGACGATCTGCTGTCGAAGTTCGACGTGGGCAGCATCGGCACCGAGGCATTGCTGTTTCAAACCGGCTACCTGACCATCGCCGAGGAACTGGACATCGGCGGCGAACCGTTCTACCGGCTCGGCTACCCCAACCGCGAAGTGCGGCAAAGCCTCAACCGGAGCCTGCTCGGCCACTTGGTGCAGGACCAAACGCGGCAGACGGCGAACAGCCTGAGGCTTATCCAGCTCCTTGAGGCCAACGACTTCGACGGCCTCGAGACCTTGTTCCGCGCCTTCTTCTCCAGCATCCCCCACCAGTGGCACACCAACAACCACATCGCCGGCTACGAGGGCTACTACGCCAGCGTCTTCTACTCCTACTTCGCTGCCTTGGGCCTCGACATCAAGGTGGAGGACAGCAGCAGCCACGGCCGCCTGGACATGGCCGTGCGCTATGGTGGCCATGTGTACCTGTTCGAGTTCAAGGTGGTGGAGATGGCCTCCGAGGGCGCCGCGATGGCGCAGTTGAAAGCCAGGGACTACGCCGGGAAGCACCGCGCCTTGGGCGAGCCGATCCACCTGGTCGCCGTCGAATTCAGCAAGTCCGACCGCAATCTGGCAGCGTTCGAGGTGGAGCGGGCCTGAAAGCGCCCGGCGGCGGAACGGCTTGGCGCGCGCGCACCGATCTTCATCGGCGAGCCGACGGACTGAGGCCGCAGCTTGCGGGTAGTTTACATATCGCGGGGGTTTGTTATAGTTGACGCTCTTGCCAACGCCAACTCCCGAAAGGAGGTACAGTCGAATGAGATCCCGGCCTAACAAGAATCGCAACCTTACCCCCCCCCCCCCCTGAATTTCTAGAGAAACCCCGCAAACGCCCTTGGCACCCGCCGACCGTCAAAACGGTTGCGCTGGATCAGACATTCTCTGGTCCAAACGAGAATTTCTTTAATTCAGAAGAACTCCAACGCTATCATCCTCCCGGTTCTCCTCCCTTATCTTGAAGTCGCAGGGCGGCGGCGATGAGCCTCTCGGCGGACGCGGTGCTGCGCCGCAACCCGGCGATGGTCTTCACGGAGCTGGACGACTCGCTGGTCATGATGAACCCGGAACGGGGGAGCTACCACGAGCTGGACCCGATCGCCGCCCGGATCTGGGCGCTGCTGGAGTCGGGCCGCTCCGTGGCCGACCTGCGCGATGCCCTGTTGCTTGAATACGACGACGTGGCCCCGGAGGAATGCGAGCGCGACCTGCTCGCCTTCCTGGATCAGGCGCTGGCGCTCCGCCTGGTCGAGTCCGACGGGAAGCGGTAGGGCGCGCGGCGACCCGCCCGGCCTCGTCGAGATAGCCCCGCCGCTCCAAGCGCGACTAAGAGTCCAGCAGCCACGCTAGCAGCGCTGCCGGAACGGCAGCCACCTCGTTGCTCAAATCCAACTCCGAGCGTGTGGCCACAACGCCGCGCCATGGCGATGCCTTGAGGGTTTGCGCAGCGCGCCGCCAGCCCCCGTCCACATGCTTGGACTCAATCGCCAACCCCCCGAAACCGGGGCCGACAAAGTCGATTTCCCGCCCGGTGCGGCTGCGATGATGCAGCACCTGTTCGAAGTCGAGATGCGCGCCTGGCGCGGCGCGCTCTGCGGCGCGCAGCAGCGCCAGGCCCAATTGCTGCTCGGAAAGGCGCGAAAACTCGGTCGCGCCGCTACCTGCAAGCTGCGTGTATATCGGATCGCTGAAATACAGCTTGGCCTGGGCGCCGGTTTTCGGGCGCAGCCGATCCTCTCGATAGCAGGGCCAAATCACGAATGCCTCGCGCAATTCGCTCAGGCGAAGTTTGATCGTGCCGTGGGCCACGCCGGTCTGATTGACGAGCGATGAAATGTTGCAAGGCGAACATAAGCCGTCCTCCAGCAGCGTCAGCAGGCGCCTGGTTTGCGCCCGCGACCAATCGGCGCTGCGAAAAGCATCGCCGTGAATCACATCCATGAGCCCGGCGCGAAGCGCCAGCGGGTCCTCGCGCCGGGCCGCATGCGCCGCCACCGCCGCCGGGAAGCCCCCAATCCGCAAGTAGTCATCCCAAGCGCGAATCAGCGCGCCCAGCCATGGCGCAAGTATCCGACAGGCTTCCGTCATGGCTTCGACCGTTGCTTCCGTCAGGCACCAGGGGCCCGGCGATGCGGGCGGCGGTTCCGGGCACGCTAAAGAAACGAACGACCGAAAGCCCATTGGCAGCAGAACGCGATCGGTCGCCTCGGCCGCGCCCCGCCGCCCTGCCAGCGCCTTGGTGGCCTCGGTCAGGTTGGAGGCCGACGAGCCGGTCAAGACCACCGTGTCGGAGCGGAAACGGGCATCGTTGTCGCGCAGCCACTTGATCCGCTCCGGCCATCCATCGGTGATGCCGGTGATTTCGTCAATGAGCCAGAATCGACCATCCTCGTCCGGCATCAGCGAATCGGCGGCATCCACCAGCATTCCGAGATCCCGCGCACGCAATCCATCGACCGCCATGTGGGTGATGCAACGCGGATTGACGCCGCTGGCCAGCAGTTCCTCAATGGTCCGCTTAAGCTCCACTGTTTTGCCCACCCGCCGCGGGCCGCGCAGCACGTACAAGCCGCCGCGGGTAAAATCGCGCAGCACCCCGGCCCGGTAGTCAAACGGTGCATGCGAAGCTTCGCGCAGGTCGGGGTCCTTGGTTGCCCAGCCGATCGGATCGCGCCACCAGCGGTTGGTGGCGGCGAGCATCTGTTGCACTTCCCCGCGTTTCATGCCAAGAAAAAGTATGCATTATTTCCAGTGAAATCTCAAAAAAATATATTTTTTGTGGAGAGAGCATAACTTGCCCAGTGTGCGGGTTCAGGCACATGTGGGACTGGAACCGGATTGATCTGAGCGCGTTAGACCAACTGTTAGATACTAATTTATGGGAATTACGCACCTAAAATCCGCAACGGACAGCTCACTAGGACAGTGAGCAAAATGAGGCTCGATTCCAGCCCATCTCCCAAATGGTCTGACTGCCAAATCCCATTGTAGATCGGGGAAACTGAGGAATGAACTCAGTAACCAAGGCGAAAAACGGCGAATCAGGGATCAGTCCGGGTGAACGCATCGATTGTGCCCCCGGCCATGATGACTGATGCAGTTGCCATCCCCCCAAAGTCAAGTGGGGGGATGGAGGATGACAGGCGGCGGGCCCGCCAACGCCCGGGTGGTGCCGTCTAGCAGCTCGGCTTCTGGTTCAGCACCCGTCCAAGGCCCAGATAATAATCCAAGGTATTCTGGGGGATCGTGTCGTCATCGGTCGCCACGATGTTGAAGGTCTGTTCGGCGGACAGGTGGAGGGGGCCGCTGCCGGTGTTGATGACCCGCGTTGCCACGCGGATCCGTTGCTCCGTGCCGCCAGAGTTTCGGCAGTTGTTGTCCTTGCTGGTGGCATTGACTTCGATCCGGCAGCCATCGTCGGCGATATTGGCTCCCGCATCCCCCCGGCAGCCGCTGGGCACCTCGTCGCTATTGCCGAACCCGTCCCTTTCCGAAAAAAAGCCGCCGAAGGCACCATTGTTAAAATTGCCGGTGGTTCCAGGGGTCGGGTTGGTGATGCTGACGACGGGTCGCGCGCCCGCAGGAAGAGCCCTGCATTTGTAAATCAGATTGAAGCTTACATAGTGGCCTTCGCCGATGGTCAGGGTGTCGCCTTGGAATGAATAGTTCCCCTCGCCCGACCAGACGCCACCCGCCGTGATGGCGCATGGGAGGGTCTGGGCTGCGGCTGGCGGGGCGAGCAGCGCCAGCAAAGACAAGGTGGTTAGTCCAGCGAGGGAAGTGAAGCGGTTCATGGTGTGTGTCCCGTTGCGTTGATAGCCTCATTCTATACCATATTGAATATCCGCAAGGAAAGACATGTTTCAAATGCTTCAAACTGACCCGCTACCAGGGCGGGGTTGTCGGGGCAGGCTTGCGGATTTTGCTGCATATCTCCTATTTATGGCGGGGTTTGTTATGATTGGCCTATTAACAACGCAGGTCGCCGAGAGGAGATATCCCATGCCTAGCAAGAATCGCAACCTTACCCCCCCCCCCCCTGAATTTCTAGAGAAACCCCGCAAACGCCCCTGGCACCCGCCGACCGTCAAAACGGTTGCACTGGATCAGACATTCTCTGGCCCAAAAGAAAACATGTTTCAGTCTGAATCCGAAATCTATCATCCTCCCGGTTCTCCTCCTCCCTCATCTTGAAGTCGCAGGGCGGCGGCGATGAGCCTTTCGGCGGACGCGGTGCTGCGCCGCAACCCGGCGATGGTCTTCACGGAGCTGGACGACTCGCTGGTCATGATGAACCCGGAACGGGGGAGCTACCACGAGCTGGACCCGATCGCCGCCCGGATCTGGGCGCTGCTGGAGTCGGGCCGCTCCGTGGCCGACCTGCGCGATTCACTGCTGCTTGAATACGACGACGTGGCCCCGGAGCAATGCGAGCGCGACCTGCTCGCCTTCCTGGATCAGGCGCTGGCGCTCCGCCTGGTCGAGTCCGACGGGAAGCGGTAGGGCGCGCGGCGACCCGCCCGGCCCGGAGAGCGATCAGCCGAGAAACCGCCCGGCCTCGCCGAGATAGCCCCGCCGCGCCGAGCCCGGCGCGTGGCGCGGAGCGCGGAGCGGGTATATGATGCTTGAGTGCCGCCATCCTCCCCCGGCGGCGGATTGAGGCGCCCCTTGTGACCCAGCGCAGGCTATTGCCCATCGGCATCCAAACCTTCCGCAAGATCCGGGAGCGCAACTGCTACTATGTGGACAAGACGCCCTTTATCAAGGCCTTGGCGGACAGCGGCTCGCACTACTTCCTGTCCCGGCCCCGGCGTTTCGGCAAAAGCCTGTTCCTCGACACCCTCAAGGAGGCCTTCGAGGGCAACCAGGCGCTCTTCGAGGGGCTGGCCATCCACGACAGCTGGGATTGGTCGGCCCGCCATCCCGTGCTGCGCTTGAGCTTCGGCAGCGGCAACTTCAAGGAGCCGGACCACCTGAACGCCAGCCTGATGGCGCAATTCGACTCGATCGAGCGCCAGTTCGGCTTGGTGTCGAACTACGCGACCGGGCCGGAGCGGTTCGCGCATCTGCTTGGAGCGCTGCATCAGCAAGCCGGGCGGCCCGTCGTGGTGCTCGTGGACGAGTACGACAAGCCCATTCTCGACGCCTTGGACGCGCCGGAGGTGGCGCGGGCGAACCGCGATTTTCTGCGCGGCATCTATGCCGTCATCAAGGACAGCGACGCGCACATCCATTTCGTCTTCCTGACCGGCGTCAGCAAATTCTCCAAGGTCAGCCTGTTCTCCGGACTCAACAACCTCAAGGACATCACCCTGGACCGCCGCTACTCCGCCATCTGCGGCTACACCGATGCCGATTTGGACACGGAATTCGCCCCGGAATTGCCGGGATTGGACCGGAAGGAGGTGCAAAGCTGGTACAACGGCTACAACTGGCGGGGTGTGGATCGGGTTTACAACCCCTACGACATCCTGCTGCTTTTCGACAGCCGCGAGTTCAAGGCGCACTGGTTCGAGACCGGCTCCCCGACGTTCCTGGTCGAGACCCTGTTCCAGCGTCAAATCAGCTCGGTGGCTCTGGAGAGCTTGGCCGGCGCCGACGATCTGCTGTCGAAGTTCGACGTGGGCAGCATCGGCACCGAGGCATTGCTGTTTCAAACCGGCTACCTGACCATCGCCGAGGAACTGGACATCGGCGGCGAACCGTTCTACCGGCTCGGCTACCCCAACCGCGAAGTGCGGCAAAGCCTCAACCGGAGCCTGCTCGGCCACTTGGTGCAGGACCAAACGCGGCAGACGGCGAACAGCCTGAGGCTTATCCAGCTCCTTGAGGCCAACGACTTCGACGGCCTCGAGACCTTGTTCCGCGCCTTCTTCTCCAGCATCCCCCACCAGTGGCACACCAACAACCACATCGCCGGCTACGAGGGCTACTACGCCAGCGTCTTCTACTCCTACTTCGCTGCCTTGGGCCTCGACATCAAGGTGGAGGACAGCAGCAGCCACGGCCGCCTGGACATGGCCGTGCGCTATGGTGGCCATGTGTACCTGTTCGAGTTCAAGGTGGTGGAGATGGCCTCCGAGGGCGCCGCGATGGCGCAGTTGAAAGCCAGGGACTACGCCGGGAAGCACCGCGCCTTGGGCGAGCCGATCCACCTGGTCGCCGTCGAATTCAGCAAGTCCGACCGCAATCTGGCAGCGTTCGAGGTGGAGCGGGCCTGAAAGCGCCCGGCGGCGGAACGGCTTGGCGCGCGCGCACCGATCTTCATCGGCGAGCCGACGGACTGAGGCCGCAGCTTGCGGGTAGTTTACATATCGCGGGGGTTTGTTATAGTTGACGCTCTTGCCAACGCCAACTCCCGAAAGGAGGTACAGTCGAATGAGATCCCGGCCTAACAAGAATCGCAACCTTACCCCCCCCCCCCCCTGAATTTCTAGAGAAACCCCGCAAACGCCCTTGGCACCCGCCGACCGTCAAAACGGTTGCGCTGGATCAGACATTCTCTGGTCCAAACGAGAATTTCTTTAATTCAGAAGAACTCCAACGCTATCATCCTCCCGGTTCTCCTCCCTTATCTTGAAGTCGCAGGGCGGCGGCGATGAGCCTCTCGGCGGACGCGGTGCTGCGCCGCAACCCGGCGATGGTCTTCACGGAGCTGGACGACTCGCTGGTCATGATGAACCCGGAACGGGGGAGCTACCACGAGCTGGACCCGATCGCCGCCCGGATCTGGGCGCTGCTGGAGTCGGGCCGCTCCGTGGCCGACCTGCGCGATGCCCTGTTGCTTGAATACGACGACGTGGCCCCGGAGGAATGCGAGCGCGACCTGCTCGCCTTCCTGGATCAGGCGCTGGCGCTCCGCCTGGTCGAGTCCGACGGGAAGCAGTAGGGCGCGCGGCGACCCGCCCGGCCCGGAGAGCCCTCAGCCGAGGAATCTCTCGGCTTCGTCGAGATAGTCGAGCCGCGCCATGACCGCGCCATGGGCATCCACCATTCGGCGCACCTGGCTCCGTGTCAGCAATCCGCGCCAACCGCCCGACCTCCCCTCCCTGAAGAAGCTGTGCGAGCAGCCTTGCGCCCTTTCGGCAAACCCGCCGCGCTTCTCCTGTTCGCTCAGCCGCCCGAACGCGGAATTCCGCACCGACCGGCCAATGCGCTTCGGGCATGGCGGCGGGCAGGCGAAGCGCACCACCCGCTCGAACACCGCCGCCGTGTCCGCTAGCAGCTCCTCGTAGCGGACCAGCAGCAGGGGCATCGCCGTCTGGTCCAGCCAGCTCGACACATGGCCGCTCCAGTCGCCCAGGCACTGCATCAGGACAGAGTGCCCCCGGCGCCGCGGCCTTCCCGACCGCAGGTCGAGCGTCGCATCCCGGTCGGCCATATGGCCGATCACAGCGTCGATTCCACTCCGGAGGCGGTGCGCGTAAGACACCGCCACATCAAGGGGGGAGCGGACCAGATAGACCGCGCCGGCGGCGGCACCTTCGGGGAACAACAGATCGCCGCCCGACAGCCGCAGCTGGGGCTCGTGGGTCTTGACGAAGACGGGCGCGTCAACATCCGCTTCCGCCGCCCGCAACGCGAAGTAGCGGGAGCGGCAGCTCAGAAACTCGGCATCGGTCATGATCGACGAGGGGAGCCCGGTCAATTCGTCAAAGCGCCAACGCGAGTAAACATCAAAGCCGACCAGCGCATTGATCGAAGCCGGTTCGGCGCGGCCGCCGAGATAGTTGGTCAGCAAGGCGCGCATCCAAGTGTTGCCGGACTTGGGGTAGGAAGCGAGCAGGATCAGGGGCATCGCCGGCGAGGCATCAGTTTGGCTTCAGCGGCCCTTGGCCCCATCTCACCCGTGGGTTTCATATCGACCAGCGCCATGACCGGCAATGTAGCATGAAACCGATGCCTGAAAATCTGCGCCGGTCGTTTCGCTCGCCGCGCGGTGAGATCGGATGAATGTTAGCCCAAAGCAGTAATGTCCCCTTTGCGCAAAGTTAAAGTGTCCCCTTTTTCATCGGGGAGGGGCTGTCTTGTCGAGTGCGGAGGTGTTGTTGAGCATGCGGGAGTCGGATCGGGCGGGAGTGATTCGCGATGTGGTGGAGAAGCGCCTGTCGCAGCGCGAGGCGGCGTTGCGGCTGCGGTTGAGTGTGCGCCAGGTGAAGCGCCTGGCGGCGCGCTACCGGGAGCGGGGCGCGGCAGGGCTGGTGTCGGGGCGGCGGGGCAAGCGGTCGAACAACGCGATCGACCCGGCGGTGCGCTGTGCGGCGCTGGACCTGGTTCGCGGGCGCTACCCGGATTTCGGTCCGACCCTCGCTTGCGAGAAGCTGGTGGAGGCGCACGGTTTCAAGCTGTCGGCGGAGACGCTGCGGGGCTGGATGATCGAAGACGGGCTGTGGCGGCCGAAGGCGCGTCGGGAGGCGCGCGCGCATCCGAGCCGGCCGCGCCGGGATTGCCTGGGCGATCTGGTGCAGATCGACGGTTCGCCGCACGACTGGTTCGAGGACCGGGGGCCGCGGTGCGCGCTGATCGTGTACGTGGACGACGCGACGTCGCGGCTGCTGGCGATGGGGTTCTGGCCGGCGGAGACGACCGAGGCCTACATGGAGACGACGCGGGCGCATCTGGCGGCCCACGGGCGTCCGGTGGCGTACTACTCGGACCGCCACAGCATATTCCGGGTGAGCCTGCGGGGCCGGGAGGGTGGGTTGACGCAGTTCGGCCGGGCGCTGGGGACGCTGGACATCGCGCCAATCCACGCCGGCAGTCCGCAGGCCAAGGGCCGGGTGGAGCGGGCCAACCGGACGCTGCAGGACCGGCTGGTGAAGGAGATGCGGCTGCGTGGCATCTGCGGCATCGAGGCGGGGAACGCCTACCTGCCGGCGTTCATGGCGGACTACAACCGGCGTTTCGGCGTGGCGGCGCGCAACCCGGCGGACGCGCACCGGGCGGTGTTGCACAACGACCGGGAGCTGGATCTGATCCTGTGCGAGCAGCACGAACGCAAGCTGGCGAAGAACCTGTCGATCAGCTTCGAGGGCGACACCTACCAGGTGACCGGGCAAGGCCGGGGCTACCGGCTGCGGGGTGCCGCGGTGACGGTGTGCAAGGGCTGGAACGGCGCGGTGGCTGTGCTGCGCGACGGCCGCGAGCTGCCGGTCGAGTTGCTTGCCGGGGGCGGGGATCCGCCGCCGGTTGAGGATGGGAAGAGCGTGCGGTCGCGGGTGGACAGGGTCAAGGCGCGGCAGCGGTCCCGGCCGGACTGGAAGCCGCCACCGGACCACCCCTGGCGACGCTCTTTCAAGACCGGCGCGGGGGCGGCCGCCGGATAGCCGCGGCGCGGCCTTGCGCTCCGGTCGCTACGCTCCCTCCGCGCAAGGCCGAAGGGGACATCTCTACTTTGGAGAAAAGGGGACATTTCTACTTTGCTTTGACAGGTGAGATCGGATGAATTGCGCGGATGCCTCTTCGATAATACAATTCAAACTTCCTGAACCAAGAAATGAGGAAGCCCTCATGTCAAGTAACCCTCCCCCCCCCCCCCCAGAATTCGGGCAACTCCGCCGACAACCGTAGCGGCGAACCCCGCAAACGCTCTTGGCGTCCGCCGACCGTCAAAACGGTCAACCTAGGGGAGACCCGATCTGGTCCGCAACCGGGCACCCTAAGTGAATTTGGTCCATACTTTATTTCATAACACTACCACCGGCATTGGGCTTGGTTTCCTGTTCGGGCCCCATCACGTCCGGCCATGGGGAGACTGGTGCCATCAGATGCCAGCTACTTTCAACAGCATGACAGGGCATGAACACCGTCCTTGAGGAAAAGCCCAGTGACCGCACCGAAGCCGTTGCCGCAACCACCGCCTACGGGCTGATCTTCCATTCCGAAATCGCCGTTCCGTTCCACCCGGCCCCTTTCGGCGCGGAGCCGGACGTTATCATCCGCCGAGGCACCGCGCCCCGTCGGCTCGATGGCCCGGCAACCGGCACCGGGCGATGGTGGGAGGCCGCTCCCGGTGCCTTTCTGCTAACCGTTGAGGGTGTCGCGCGCTACTTCGTGCGGGCGGGGAACGAGATCGTCATCGATTCCTCGGGCGACGAACGGAACGCGCGGGTCTTTCTGCTCGGCTCGGCGCTTGCGGCCTGCCTGCAGCAGCGCGGCATCTTCACGCTGCATGCCAGCGCCGTCGAAACCGCGCATGGCGCGGTGCTGTTCCTGGGGGAACCCGGCGTCGGCAAATCAACGCTCGCCGCCGCCCTGGTTGACCGCGGCTTGCGGCTGATGGCCGACGACGTGACCGGCATCCTGGTCCGCGAAGGACGCCCGGTCGCGCTGCCGGCCTTCCCGTCGCTGCGGCTATGGGCTGATGTCATGAAAAAGCTCGGGCGGCAAACGACCGGGAGCCAAAAAGTGCGCGAAGGCATTGAGAAATACGATGTGGCCGTTGAAGGATTTTGCGGCTCGCCGATCCCGGTGCGGGCGATGTTCCTGCTGGGCTTGCGCAATAACGAAGACCTCCGGCTACAAGCCGTGCCCCGCGCGACGGCCGTTGATGCGCTGCTGTTCAATACCTACCGAAAGCGCTTCGCACTCGCGATGGGATGCCTGCCGGAGGCGTTCCGCGCGGCCACCGCGCTAGCCCGCCACGCACCGCTCTTCGAATTGCTCAGGCCGGACGATCAACGGCATCCGGCATCGTGGGCCGATATGGTCGAACGGCATCTGGAGACGCTCGCGGCGCTTGGCGGGCAGCAGCCTGAATGGGGTAGCGGAGGGTAGATTTGATCCGAAATGAGAATGGCCGGGGTGTTTGCCTCATGCTGGCGACCAAATAGGAATTCCTGCCCGGGGCCATGGTCGCGGCCCATTCGTTTCTATCGCATCACCCTGGGTTTGCGCGGCGGGCAAAGCGAATCCAGCCGATCAGCACAGTTGGCGAGGAAGCGCTCGGCCTCCTCCAAGTAGCCGAGCCGCGCCCCGAGCGTCCGCCATCCGGCGCGCCTGGCCCCATGCCCGCAAGGCGCGCATCCAAGTGTTGCCGGACTTGCGGCGGGAGGCCAGCCAGATCAGGGGCATCGCCGACAGGTCCGGAAGCGGATGCAAACTGCGAGTCGGATGAGTTATGATAGCCGCCTCCGAGCAAAACCGGAATCATTCAGCCATGTCAAGATCAATCACCCCCCCCCCCAGAATTCAGACAATTCCGCTGGCAACCCCAGCGGCGAACCCCGCAAACGCTCCTGGCGCCCGCCGACCGTCAAAACGGTTGAACTGACTGAGACGCGAAGCACCCCCTCCGCTGGTATCATTCGAGATGAAACCCCAGATTATTCGTTTTCTCTTAGAGAAGAGTCTTAGAGCTAGGGCCTGTTCACACTTCCGGCTATGTTCGAATATTTCAGTATGAAATCATGGAATTATGGCGCTTCGGGCGGCTGGGGCTGGACGGCCTGACGGACCGTCCGGGGCGAGGCGCCAAGGCGTCCATTTCGCCGACGGTGGTCGAGGAGGTGCTCGCCAAAGCCGGCCAGGACGCGCCGGGCATGCGCCGACGCAGCACACGCACCACGGCAGCCGAGGTCGGCATCTCGGCTTCGAGCGTGGGGCGCATCTGGCGCGGGCACGGCCTGAAACCGCACCGCAAGCGCACGTTCAAGCTGTCGAACGACCCGCAGTTCCACACCAAGTTCTGGGATGTCGTGGGGCTTTACCTCGACCCGCCAGAGAGGTCCATCGTGCTTTGCTGCGACGAGAAGACCCAAATCCAGGCACTGGAGCGCACGCAGCCCGGACTGCCGCTTGGCACCGGCCACATCCACACCGAAACCCACGACCACATCCGACACGGCACCCTCACGCTGTTCGCGGCGATGAACTATCTGGACGGCAAGCTCATCCAGCGCCTGGAGGCCAAGCATACGCATGTCGAGTGGCTGCGCTTCCTCAAGCAGATCGACCGGCAGACGCCAAACGCGCTGACGATCCACGTCATTGCCGACAACTACGCCACGCACAAGCACGGCAAGGTCAAGGAATGGCTCGCCCGCCACCCGCGGTTCGAAATGCACTTCACGCCAACTTCGGGGTCTTGGCTCAATCTGGTCGAACGCTTCTTCGCCGACCTGACCGCCGTCATCCGTGACGCCAGCTTCGCCAGCGTCGCCGAGTTGCGGCGCGAAATCGTGCGCCACTTGGCGGCGCACAACGAGAACCCACGGCCCTACCGCTGGACCGCAAAGGGCGAGGACATCCTCGCGAAGATCAGCCGCGCCAGGCAGCGGCTGGCGGAAATCCAGAAAATCGAGCATTAATTGAATTCATTTTTGGCACAGGACACTAGGAGCCTGCGCCGCAGGAGGCCCGGGGCACTTTCAAGTGGGATTAGAAGATCATAATGACAGCCGTAACGCTCCATAGGTGGGATATGCTGGGCCTTTCTGTGTTATCTGATGCTGATGCGCCGCACACCCGCCCGCGCGGGAATGAACCGGAGTTGAGAAAAGGCCGGTTTAGGCGCCAAGTGCCTTCCCCGCCGTCGCGGGGACCTGTTGTGGATCGCCTAGCTTCGTGTCTGGGTTTCTACCATGTTATCTCGTTCGCGATGGAACATATTGTAGAGCAGGATTTGTCCAGATGGTGGGCGTTCCCGAAAATACGGGTCGCGGATCCACATATGAGCGGGCGCAGGGGTTGCGCGAGATCTACGCGAGCGCGGATCCGGTCGCGGGTCGAGGCCTCCGAAATCGCCTCGGTTTTTCTTAAGAAAGTGCGCGAACTGTTTGTCGCCGCGGTCCGAGAGGGTGGTAGGGGCTCGTACTGAAGGAAGATGAGAGATTGGAGGATGTGGGTCGATGAGCGTGCCCCGGCATGATGTTCATTGCAGAACATACACTTTCCCAACCAAGTGCAGTCGTTGCGGCGATCAAGTTTTCTTCTTTTCCTGCACATGCGGCTCACGAGTGTTTTTTGACCAGCTAGGTTCGCCCTGGCCTGAACACGATTGTGGATTCAGCCGGTCGGATCAACGCTGGGCGCAGGAAAGACCTAAGAGAAAGCTCGATGATGGCGGTATTAGCGTCGAAATATCCGAAGGGGTGACCGCAATCCGGCGTGGGGAAAGTCGCGGCAGGTCGTGGGATATTGATCAAGAAGTGGCCGAGATAGCGAGGCAAGAAGCCAAGTCACGCGAGTCCGATCCGATCCAGAGCGTGCCGCCGGGTGAAAATTGGGAGGTGGATATAGTCGGGGTAGTTCGCGAATTAGACCGTCGTGTGGACGTATATCAAAGGCTGAAGCTGCCACAGACAGTTTTGAGCAAGGGCTTTCTCGGTGATCTGGGATCCGGACTATGGGGTCGGGTGACTATTCATGTGCTCGAATCGGTAGTCTACAGCTATACGGCTTGGATCCCGGCATCACTGCTATCTGCCGACGGACTTAAAGTGGGGGTGACGGCCTCAGTCACACTTCAACGGCTTGATGTTCCTGATAATGCACGGGAATGGGTGTGTCGGCACTTTCGTGTCGAGTAATTGTCATCGCCGGGCCGCCCGCGCCGAACCGCCACTTTTCTTGACTTCGACGGTTTAGCCGCCTGACAGCGATTTCCATTTTCGTACCCGTTTGATTTTGTTCGGGTTTTCCCGGCGGGTTTCCGGGACCCGTTTTGTTGTGCCTAGTGATTATTGATGCTTGACATGCGCGGGGCGGGCCGGCACACCCGCCCCATGTTTGTTCGCGTGAAGACCACACCCAACAGCCCCCGCAAGTCCGTGCAACTGGTCGAGGGCGTCCGTGTCGGCGGCGATGGAGGCGGGCGGCAAGGTCGCCGTGTTCCGCCACTGCGGCCGGCGCATCGTGGTGGCGCACAGTCCGAAACGGGCGGCCAAGGACAAAAAGGATCGGCAGCGGGGGGTCAAGCGATTGCTGGACAAACTCAACCAGAGCGGCAAGCCAAAATCCCTGTTGCCGAAGGGAATGGGCCGATTCTTGCGGATGCGCGGCGAAGGCCGCTGGGAGGTCGACCCGGACAAGATCGCCGAGGCCGCCCGCTAGGACGGCTTGCGCGGCGCGGCCACCAATGTCCGCGGCCGAGCTGTGGGAGCGCTACCGCAGCCTGTGGCGGGCGGAGCACGGCTTTCGCGTCAACAAGCACGACCTGAAGGTGCGGCCCATCTTCCACTGGACCCCGAAACGCATCCGCGCCCATCTGGCCATCGCCTTCATGGCGTTCGCCTGTATGCAGCATCTGGCGTACCGGGTGAAACTGCAGAAAAAGCGGCCGCTGTCGCCGGAGGCGATCCGCGACGCCTTGGGCCCGCGATTCACGGATGTGCCGTATGCCCTGAATTGACGCCCCGCCAAGAACGGAAACCCCGATTGTTGTGCCTGGACGAAAATGGCAACTCAATAAAATCAATCACTTGCGTGATTTAACCGTCGAAGTCAAGAAGTGTTGCCGGACTTGGGGTAGGAAGCGAGCAGGATCAGGGGCATCGTCGGCGAGGCATCAGTTTGGCTTCAGCGGCCCTTGGCCCCATCTCGCCCGTGGGTTTCATATCGACCAGCGCCATGACCGGCAATGTAGCATGAAACCGATGCCTGAAAATCTGCGCCGGTCGTTTCGCTCGCCGCGCGGTGAGATCGGATGAATTGCGCGGATGCCTCTTCGATAATACAATTCAAACTTCCTGAACCAAGAAATGAGGAAGCCCTCATGTCAAGTAATCCCCCCCCCCCCCCCCCAGAATTCGGGCAACTCCGCCGACAACCGTAGCGGCGAACCCCGCAAACGCTCCTGGCGCCCGCCGACCGTCAAAACGATTGAACTGACTGAGACGCGAAGCGCCCCCATATCTAATGCCGTTCAGGAGGAATCCCCATCATATGGATTCTTTCTTGAAGAAGAACAAAGCTAGGAACTTGCGCCGTAGAGGCTTTTGGTGGGCCGCCCCCCGCCAAGGGCGGCGCGCGAGATGCTCGCGGCGCAGGTCTTGCATGCTGCGCTTTTTCCTTGCCCATTATTACAAGTAAGGAAATAGGTACAATGGCTTTTCCCAAACACGCAAAGTTTCCGGGAGGCCGCCGTGCCTAAAGTCGGCGCCAAGCGGCAGTTGACGCTACCGGCCAGCCAGTGTCGTCTGGCTGGCATAGAGCCAGGCGATGAATGCCGAAGTTTCGTCGCCGACGGACGCATCACCATAGTCCGCCAGCAGCCCGGCAGCGCTTGGGGGTGCCTTGCTCATCTTCGGTCGGACGAAGCGGTTTCGGATGAGCAATCGCTTCAGTGCGCGATGGAAAGCAAAAGAACTCAAACGCGGTGACCGCAGTCGATGCCAATGTCTTGCTCCGCTACTTGTTGAGGGACGACGAGGCGCAGGCCGAGAAAGCGCGCCGTGTTTTCGAGAGCGGGGAACGCATCCTCATTACGGATGTGGTGCCGCTTTGCAGTTGCCCCGCACCGCAGCGCCGTGGGAGTTGGTTGGATGCGCTGTGCTATAGCCTTTTCTCCTAATCCGGATCGGCATCCGCTGCTGTTGGCCGATGCAATCGAACGGTGCCTGGAAGCGCTCCCGGAAGACTGAATGGCCAGCATGATCTGCGGAATCCAAGCCTTGCGCGGCGACCCCGGCGCGGCGGCGCTCGATGCCATGGTGGCCGCCCTGCCCGGGCGCCGAACAGATGCCACCGCGGCCTGGACGACGGAAGCGGCCCGCTTGGGCTGGCGCGGGCATGAGGCGGCGGACGGCGCGGCCTGCTGCGCGCGCGGCGGCGCGGGCGATTGGGTGGTCGCAAGCGCCCGCATCGACGGGCGCGACGAGTTGCGCGCCGCGCTGGGCGTTTCCGAACGAAAGGACGAGCCGCTGACGGACGCGGAATTGATTTTGCGCGCCTGGCGCAAATGGGGCGCGGAGTGTCCGCAGCGGCTGTACGGCGATTACGCTTTCGCCGCGTGGGACGCCGAACGCCGCCGGCTGCTTCTTGCCCGAGACCACATTGGCGCCCGGGCGCTCTACTACGCCGCCGCAGCGGACCGCATCGTATTCGCCAGCGACGTGAACGCGGTGCTCGCGGCACCCGGCGTGGAGGCGGACCTGGACGAGGACGCGACCGCCTCCTGGCTTGCCCGCCACATTTTCTGGCCGTTCGGCGAACGCACGTTCCACCGCGCGGTGCGGCGCCTGCCGCCGGGCCACTTGCTATTGGCACAAGCCGGCGGCTGGCGCGTGCGGCGCTGGTGGCATCCGGAGCGGATTCCCGCGCTTGGCCGCATCGACGACGGCGAAGCCGCCGAGGCCTGTCTCGCGCTGTGCGCCGCCGCGGTGGCGGATCGCGCGGGCGGCCCCCGCCGCGTGGGCGTGCATCTGAGCGGCGGCCTCGACTCCTCCTGCGTTTCGGCGCTCGCGGCCCGGGCGCTGCGGGCCGCGGGCCGCCCTGCCCCGCCTGCGTTCACCTGGCTGCCCGAGGCGGCGGAGGGGAGCCGCGACGCCGCTCCCGGCGGCGAATACCGCCTTGTCGAAGCGGTCGCGGCCCAGGAGGGCCTGGAGGTCCACCACTGCCCGCCCACTGCCGCCGATATGCTGGCGACCTTGCGCCGCGATGTGACCCGGCACGACAGCTACCACCTCAACGAATGCCCCGTGCAGCGTTCGGCGGCGGCGCAGGGCGTGGGCGTGCTGCTGTCCGGCTGGGGCGGCGACGAGGGGGTCTCGTTCAGCGGCCGCGGCTACCACCCCGATCTCTTGCGCAAAGGCCGGCTCGCGGCGCTGCGGCGCGAGTTCGGGCACCGCCGCTTTCCCCTGCTCGGCATCGCGCGCGGCGCTGCGCTGCCGTTTGTCCAAGCCATGGAACCGGTGAGAACCTTGAGGGACACGCTTTGGCGGCTGCGCCAAGGCAAGACGCCGCTGCCGCCGACGGGCCGCTACCTGCACCCCGATTTCGCCCGCCGCGCCCGCCTGCTGCCCATGCCTCCGACGGTCCCGGTGGCCGGCGCGCGAGCGGTCCAGCTCGGCCTGCTTGCGAGCGGCTATATCGACAGGCGCATCGAAGGCTGGGCCGCGAGCGGGGCGCGGCTGGGAATCGAGTACCGCTATCCGCTGCTGGACCGCCGGCTGCTGGAATTCGTCCTGGCGCTGCCGCCGGAGCAGTTCCTCCGCGGCCCCGAAAGCCGGCGGCTGATGCGGCGTTCCCAGCGCGAAGTGCTGCCCGAACTGGTGCTGCGGAACCGCGACAAAACGGACCCCGCTCGGTACCGGGCCTATAGGGACGCGCTTGCCGAAACCTTGGCGCAAGCGCGCTCGATGATCGCCGGCGGCGGCGCGGGAACGGCGCGCGGCCGCTACCTGAACCTGGGCCGCCTGACGCGCGACCTTGAACTGCTGGGCGACTTCGACCCTGCCCGCATTCGCCGCCACCTGCGCCCCAGGCCCTTGATCCAGGCGTTGCAGTTCCTTGACTTCTAAGCCGCCAGGCATCCCGGCCGACCGCGGAGCGGACGTTTGCATCGCGCTGGCCGCCACCGAGAAATTCCTGCCCGGCGCCATCGTCGCCGCCCATTCGTTTCTACAGCAGCATCCCGGCTTTTGCGGCGGGATGCTGCTGTTCCACAACAGACTGTCCGCCAAGCGCCGCGCGGCGCTGGCGCGAGCCTGTCCGGCGCTGCGGCCGGAGCCGGTGCGCCCCGCGCTGCGACGCCGCCTGGCCGCCTTCGCCGGCTGGCCATTGGCGAAGCGGCGGTGGCTTTCCAGCTTCCACTGCCTGGAGGCGTTCCGCATCGCCGGCTACCGCAAGGTGCTCTATTGCGACAGCGACCTCCTGTTCCGCGGCCCGGTCTGGGAACTCTTCGACCGCCGGGAGGCGCTGATCTGCTGCGGGGATTCCGTGTCCATGGCAGGAGGATGCCGCGATGCCGTCTCGTTCCAGCCGCTCGCCAGCCCCGCCCTTGCGGGGGCGAAAGGCGCGCTGGAGCGGACGTTCAATTCCGGGTTTTTGCTTATCGACGAGCGCCTGACGGGCGAGCGCGCCTACGCGGAGCTGCTGGGCCGGGTCGCGCCGGACGCCTGGCGCGGCACGGACACGGTCCACACCAACGACCAGTTCCTGCTGAACCAGCACTTCGCGGGACGGCAAAGCCTGGTCAGTTCGACTTACAACTATCCGCTGCACATGAGGGAGGCGATTCTGGCGCGCGAGGGGCTGGCGCCGAAGGACGCGAAGGTGCTGCACTTCACCGGCCCGGTCAAGCCCTGGAGCGCCGCCGCCATGCTGCGCTGGACCGACGGCGACCCCGCTTTCGCCCCCCATCCGGCCTATGCCTGGTGGCACGAGGCGTGGCTGGCCTGCCTGAACGACGCCCATCTCCGACGGGCCTGGCCCGCCTTGGCGACGCGCGCCTTCGGCGGGCCTGCCGGTGTTGGCGGCGGCGAACAGGCGGGGAAGCCGCCATGAGCGCGGCGTACGGGGCGATGCACGACCTCGAGCGCGCCGTTCGCACGCACCTTTTCGGCATCGCGCCGAACAACAGCGGCTCCAGTTTCCTCAAGGAGGCGATGGCGACCAGCAAGGCAACCTGGAACCTGCCGCGGGAAGGCCAGTTCGCGCTCGGCTTCGCCGGCCCCACCACGCTCAAGCACGGCGGGCTGATCTGGAGCGAGCCCGAATGGCGGAGCCGCCTGGCCGACCCGGACGCCTACGACTGGCCGAGCATACGCAAGGCTTGGCATTTCCAAGCCTTCGCCCGCGACCCCGCCGCTCCCGTGTTCTACACCAAGACGCCGCATTTCCTGCTGCATGTGGACGAGCTCGCGCGGCACTTTCCGAACGCCAAGTTCCTGTTCATGGTGCGCAACCCCTACGCCGTGTGCGAAGGCATTTGCAGGAACCAGCCCCGGAAGGCCGTCCGCTTCGGCGGCGACCTCCCCTCCGCGGCCGCGCGGCATGTCGTCGCCTGCATGGAACTGCAGCGCCGGAACCTGGAGCGGCACGGCGGCCGGGGGGCTTTTTTCACCTACGAGGACATGTGCGATGCGCCGCATGAGGTCGAGGAGCGGATCCGCGCGCTGGTTCCCGAACTGCGCGACCTCAAGCTGCGCCAGCGCCTGCGGGTGAAGGACGGGATGTACGACGAGATGCTCGCCAACATGAACCGCCGGCAAATCGACCGGCTCGACGCCGCGAAAATCGAGGCGTTCAACCGCGTATTCGGCAGCCGCGCCGATTTGCTGGAGCACTTCGGCTACCGGATCATGCCGCCGGCCGCAACCTCCGCACTTTGAATTGATCCACGCGCTTCATTGCCCGCGCCAGGTCATAAGCCGCTTGGAGCCTCAGCCAGGTTTCGGCGCCGCCTCCAAACGCCTTGTCAAGCCGGATGGCCATTTCCGGGGAAATGCCGGCACGGCAGTTCACGATATCGGAAAGCTGCTTTCGGCTGACGCCGAGTTGCTTGGCCGCTCCCGTGATGTTCAGCCCCAAAGGCTCCAGGCAATCGCGCCTTACGGAGAGGCCCGGATGGGGCGGGTTCTTCATAGCCATCGCTGATTGCTCCTAATGGTAGTCCAACAGGTCCACTTCGCTGGCGCGGCCCTCCTCGAATCTGAAGACCACCCGCCAATTGCCGGACACCGATGCCTTCACCGAGTCCCGCGCCAGGTCGCCCGCCGCACGGTTAGGCCGGATGACTTGCCGAGAGACATGGCCGCGCTTGACGGATGCTGGGGCCCCTTGCCAGACTTAGCCCGACCTAGCTATCTGGGCGCGCCATTATGAAAGTGAACATGCACGAAGCGAAATCGCAACTCTCCAAGCTGGGCAAGCTGGCCTGGGAGGGGGAGGAAGTCGTCATCGCCAGGGCCGGCGAGCCTTGGCTGCACCTCAGACCCTACCGCGAACGCCTGAAGGAACGAAAGCCCGGCGGGCTTGAAGGCCGGATGCGCATGGCGCCCGGCTTCGACGACGATGATGAGGAACTCATTGACGCCATCAACAAGTCGAAGATTTTCCCGGATGGGGATTGACGATGCAGCGCCTCCTGCTGGACACCCATGCGCTGGTGTGGTGGCTGTCCGACGTTTCGGAACTGGCTGAGGGTGCCCGCGGTCATATTGCCGATCCGCGCAACGATGTGTTTGTCAGCGCCATTACCGGATGGGAGATTGCCGTCAAGCGCACGAAGGGAAAGATCACCGCCCCGCGCAACCTGGCGGCTCTGGTTGAGGAAAGGGGGTTTGTCCATCTGCCGCTAACCTTTCATCACGCGGAGCAGGCGGGCGATCTTCCGATGCATCACCGCAATCCGTTCGACCGGTTTCTGATCGCCCAGGCGCGGGCCGAGGGGCTGGTCCTTGTCACCCGGGACGCCCGCATTCCCCTCTACGGAGTCCGCACGCTGGCGGCCTGAGCGCAAGGCCGGGCGCTCCTTTCCCGCAAGGCGCGCAGCAACCGGCGGGGGCAGGGGGGCTCAGTTTCAATTTCCGCCGCCGCGAGAGACCGCGCCCGCGTTGGGCTGCGCCAATGAAGCATTTCCAAATCGAGCCACTACCGGATGACTTGCCGAAAGCGTTGCGTGGCAGATCCCCAACGCTGGCCTTCGACAAAGATCCCCTTCCATCGGCTATCGTTCACCACCGCATTGCCGGGGACGAAAGCTATCAACCGTCCATCAAAACGAGGTAGGCCCAGATGCCCTCGCGTGATATGGTTTGCCCTTCGTGAGCCCTGAACCGAGCGAGGATTCTTCCGCCATGTCCACCACCCCCCCCCCCCCCAGAATAAATAATCGGGACAACCCCACCGGCAAACGCGGCGGCGAATCCCGCAAACGCCCCTGGCACCCGCCGACCGTCAAAACGGTTGGCCTGGATGAGACATTCACCGGCCCAAAGAGAAACTCCCTCAACTCGGAATTCGTTGATTATGGGGTGAGTTGACGGTTGAAGATCCCTCATCTTGAGGGCGGAGGGCGACCCCGGTCGCGCCCCTCGACCCGCAAGATTAGCCTCCGGTCAACGCAAAGCGGCGGGGACGCGCCCCGCGGCTTTGGCGGACGCCGGGGGCTTTCAGAGGAGGGCGCGGCGCACCGCGTCGGGTTCCTTGCGGATGACCTCAAGCAGCGCCGCCGCTGGCCCGCTGACGCTTCGGGTGCCCTGCTCCCACTTCCGGTAGCCGGAGAGACTCATTCCCACTAGCGGCGCCATCTGCGCCTGAGTAAGGTTGATCGCCTCGCGAACCGCGCGCGGCGAGATGTCGGGATGGACAATAGCCGGCCCTTCGCCCTTGGCGTGCGCAAGCGCCTCGCGGAGGGACTGGACGAGATCATCGCCGAACGTGCTCATGATTGGTTGCTCCTTATAGCGGCCTTGATGCTGGCGGCGAGATTCGCTACGGCACGACGCTCTTCCGGAGCAAGGTCCGTCCGGGCGGATTTCGCATAGACGAGCAGCGCGTACAGCGGGCTGTCCTGATCGAGGTGGTAGTAGATGACGCGGCTCCCGCCGCGCCTGCCTCTGCCACCGGCCCGGAAGCGAAGCTTGCGAACGCCGCCGGTTCCGGGAATGACATCCCCGGCAAGGGGATTCGCAGCGAGGAAGCCGATGAGTTCCCGCTTCTCGTCCACAGTGAATATCTTGCTGGCTTGGCGCGAGAATGTCGGCGTCTCCACTATCGTCTGCGTGGAGGCAACATAACCCATTGGGGGAGTTTAGGCAAGGACATCGGCCATGACCGCATTCCCCTCTACGGAGTCCGCACGCTGGCGGCCTGAGCGCAAGGCCAAGCGCTCCTTTCCCGCAAGGCGCGCAGCAACCGGCGGGGGCAGGGGGGCTCAGTTTCAATTTCCGCCGCCGCGAGAGACCGCGCCCGCGTTCGGCTGCGCCAATGAAGCATTTCCAAATCGAGCCACCACCGGATGACTTGCCGAAAGCGTTGCGTGGATGCCCTCGCGTGATACGATTCGCCCTTCGTGAACCCGGAACCGAGCGAGGATTCTTCCGCCATGTCCCCCCCAGGCCGGGCGCGAGTGCGGCGACCGGCGCGTAGGCCACCGCCATGCGCTGCCGCCATGCGCTGGCTGTGGTTCGCCGCCATCAGCGCCGCGCCCTATCCGGTGCCCTCCGCGGGCCTCGGTCGATCGGAAGCACCCCCCGGCCCACCGATGTGACGCCGGCTCTTGATGGGCTGCTCTGCGGGCTTCGCCTCGCACTCGGCACGGGTGATTCGCAGGCCGACGCGGCCGCGCTGTCTCGCGTCGATGACTGGGATCGCGTCGCTCGCCTCGCGGCCTGGCACCGAGTCACGACCCTGCTCCTCGATGGACTCGGCCCCGAGGTCGAGCGGATCGCCGGCCGCCAGTTTGCGCACCGACTCCGCCAGCGCCGGCGCCGGGTGCGCATCCGCGGTCTGCGCCAGCTCGATGCACTGGCCGTCGCCGCCGGCGCGCTCGCCGAGAGCGGGATCCCCTGCCTCGTCATCAAGGGCCTGCCCCTCAGCCAGCGGCTTCACGGCAATCCGCTGACCAGAGAGTCGATCGACATCGATCTGCTCGTTCCGCCCGACGCGTTCTCCGCGGCCGAGCGGACCTTGCGCGAGCGTGGCTGGTACCGACGCTCACCTACCTTCCGGGAGACGCCAGCGCGCAACCGCTGGTACGCGAGGCTCGTGAAGGATGTCGTACTCGCACGACCGGCGCGCGCCGACGCCGGACCGCCACTCGTGCTGGAACTGCACCGGCGCCTGACAGGCAACCCGTACCTGCTCGACGTATCGTTCGATCGTCTCCATGCGGAGAGTGCCGTCACGACGGTCGGCGGATACGCCTTCCGGACTCCGGGTGACGACGCCCAGCTCGGCTACCTCGCCTGCCATGGTCTTCAGCACTGCTGGCACCGTCTCAAGTGGCTCTGCGACATCGCGGCCCTGGTGGTGTCGATGGACGAGTCCGGCCTCGCTCGCTCGCTCGACTGGTGCCGGGCGCGGGGGATCGACATCGCCGTGGCGCCCGCACTCGGTCTGTGCGCGCAGGCGCTGCACGTCGCGCACCCGCGCGCGGCCGCGTCGTTGCCGTTCGATGCGCGACGGAGTCGCTTCCTCGAGCGGATCGCGCAGCGCACTTGGAACAGGCCCGAAAACTGGCCGAACGTCCGGTGGCATCTCGAATTGAAGGTGTTGCATCTGCTGACGAAACCCGATCCGCGCCACCTCGTGCACGCGCTCGCAACGAACGTGTTCGCACCGCACCACTTCGGGCAGCCCGATATGCCCGATCGGCTCTTCCTTCTCTACCCTCTGATCTATAACGTGCGCTGGCTATTAAAGATCGCGCGGCGGAGGTGGGGCGCCGGACGGCAGGGATGAAGTCGCGCTCCCCAGCTCCCGCGGCGCCCCCACCACCGCCGCCCCGTCTCTCACCGGATCCGTCATGCGAACAGCCGCCGGTGGCGCGGCTCCGGCGATTCCCGCCAGCGCTCCGGGAGGCTGCTACGTAGCGCGATTCCAGCACAGCATCGATCTCCGGAGCGCCCGATCAGAGGGATTGCGAGAGCATGTATCGGCCCGGCGGGAATGCCCGGCGCGGCCCCGGTGCATGTTACCCGCACCATGCGCGGGCCGGTACATTGGGCTGAGAGTTGGCCATGACCGCGATACCCGTGCGTCTGTTCCATCGGGGTTCCGAGACGGTGGAACGCAGTACCGGCCGGCAACGATGCACGGAGGACATGCAATGCTTCGGCGCCTCTTCCGCCGCCGGCCGCATGCCAGGGCTCACACGCCCTGCGTCCCCGCCCGGTACGCGCGTCTATGCGGTGGAGGACATCCACGGTGCGCTCGCCGCGCTGGTCCGGATGGTGGGTAGGATCCGCGAGGAGCGTGGTGCGGAACGGCGGGTGCTGGTGTTCCTCGGGGATTATGTGGACCGCGGGCTCGACTCGCGCGGGGTCATCGATTTCTTGAAAGACGATCCCGCCCCCGGTTTCGAGACGGTCTTCCTCAAGGGCAACCACGACGCCTGGCTGCTCGCCTTCCTCGACGATCCCGAAGCGGGGCCGCAATGGCTCGGAGCGGGCGGGCGGGCCACCCTGCTCAGCTACGGCGTTAGCGCCGCGGCCGGCCCGCGCGACACGGCGTACTTCGAACGGCTGCGCGAGGCGTTCGCGCAGGCCTTGCCACCGAGTCACCGAACCTTCCTCGAAGGGCTCGCCCGATGGCATGTCGAAGGGGACTTCGCCTTCGTGCACGCCGGGATACGGCCGGGCGTCGCGCTCGAGGACCAGCGCGAAGAGGACCTTCTCTGGATCCGTGACGAGTTCCTCCACGACGGTCGCGACCACGGCCGGGTCGTGGTCCACGGCCATACGCTGACGCAGCATCCCGAGGTCCGCCCGAACCGGATCGGCATCGATACCGGGGCGTATGCGACCGATCGCCTTACCTGCCTCGTGCTCGAAGGAACGTCCCGGCGCTTTCTCGCCGCATGAGCACCGTGGTCACCCGCACCCCTGCGTTTCCGATCATGCCATTGCGCGGGCTCCTGCCATGTGATGCGCAGTGGCCGGCGACGGGCAGTGGAGACCCGGCGGCGTGAAAACGCTTGCCGCGTTCGTCCGCCTGCCCGCCGCGACGCAGAGGCTGGTGCTCAAGGCGGTGTTGTTCATGCTCGTTGCGCGGCTCCTCGCCGACCACGTCCCGATGCGGTGGTGGCGACACCGGATCCACATCGCTGCATCGCCTCTTCCGGGGGCGCTTCGTACAAGCCCGGGGGCGGCGACCGATGGGTCTGCCTCGCGGATCGGGCGCATCGTTCGCAAGGTGGCCCGCCGGGTGCCCTTTGCCGCCCGCTGCTTGACGCAGGCGATGGCCGTGCACTGGATGCTCCGCCGGCGAGGCATTCCGAGCCGAGTTGTCTTCGGCGTACGTCGGAGCGCGGCCCCTGATCGTGCGCTCGAGTTCCACGCCTGGGCGAGGACCACCAAGGGACAGATCGTCGTCGGCGGAGCCGAGATCGGGACGTATGCGCAGTTCATCGCGCGCGAGGTCACCATCCCCGACCCCACAGACGGTCAGCGCAACCCGTATGACCCGACGGGCAGCCGGTAGGCGCCCGCGCCGGAGGGAGCCTCTGTGGCACAATGCCGGTCATGGCGTTGGTCGATGAAAACTACCGGGACGACTGCGAACTGCGCGACCAGGACATCGTCGATATGGAGCGGTACCTGTCGATGCGGGACCGGGCGTCGGCAACCGGGTGCGGGGTGCCGTTCTTTTCGGGCCGCGAGACGGAGATCAGCGCCTTCCGGGAGATGGCTAACGGCCTGTCCCAAGGCTTGGCCGCTAACGCTTCGATCGTGGTGGAGGGGCCGCCCGGCGTGGGCAAGAGTGCGCTGATGTGCCAGTTCATGGAGGAAATGCGGTCCCTGCCGCCGACCGGGGGGCGGAAGTGGCTGCCGGTGCCGCTGTCCGCAGGCAGCGCGGAATCGCCGCCGGACATCGCCGACGCGATCGACGCGGCCATTGTCCCCCGGCTGGCGGCGGACTTGCTGGCATCGGAATCCGCCGAAACCACCCTCTTGGAAAAGCTCGGCGACTATTGGGGCAAGCTCGAGCCGGCGAGGGCGAGGGCGAGGGCGAGGGAGTTCCTGGACCGGGGCGGAGGCGTGCCGGGCTTCTCGCTCGGTGCCTCGCGCGAGGGGCCACCGAGGTCCATCGCGCAGGCCGCGGCGCGGCGTCCCGCCTGGCAGTCCTGGCAGATCGTGCTCATGATCGACGAGGCGCAGGGCATCCGGCCCGGCGAGCGCCACGCGGGCGGAGGCACCTTGAGCGCTCTGCATCAGGGCATCGTCAGGGCGCCGGTCTCGTTCTGCGCCTTCGGCCTGCCCGGAACATTGCTGTCGCTGGACGATGTCAGCGTCTCGCGCCTGTCCGGTGGACGCGCCATTCACCTTCAGGGGCTCGACGACAGGGCCGCCGGGCAGACGGTCGAGCGGTGCTTCAAGGCATTCGGCGTGCGCAATGGCGGGGCGTGGCGCGAGGCGATCCTGGCGCGCGCCGCCAACTGGCCGCAGCATCTGGCCGTGTACCTCAACGCCGCCATCCGCCAGCTTCGCGAGGCCGGCCCGGAGCGCATGGACGCGGGGGGCGCCGACCTTGAGGCGGCATTGCGCGAGGGCGACCGGGCGCGCGCAAGGTACTACGAGCAGCGCTTGGCGCGCCTGCGCCGCCGCCACGGCGGATTCGAGAAGCTGGCCAAGGTGCTCGTTCCGGCCCTGCTGGAACGCGGCGGGCGGCTGGCCTACAGCGAGCTTTTCGACCTCGTGGAAGAATTCGGCGAGCGAATTTTCACGTCGTCCGGCACCAATGCCACGCAGTTCATCCGGGATGCCGAGCACAGCGGCTTCCTCGCGCCTGCGGACGACAAAGACGCTTATTCCATGCCCATTCCCTCGTTCGCCCGGCACCTGCTTGGCGACGGGTAGGCGGGAAGGTATTTGAGCCGGTGAACTGGCTGTTCGTTCGCCAAGACGGACCAACGCAATTCGGATGATTCGGCGAGCCGCTTAACCGGGCAGTAGTGATGGAATACAGAAGGGTGTGGGTCTCGAACTGAGCATTTCGGGGTGCTTGGGCCTGTAGATGCAGGGGTGCGGTATGGCAGAGATCGATTCGCCGGACCCATCGGTACCACTTTCCTGACAAAGTGTCGTATCACCGCAGAAAATTATTCGTAACTTATTGATTTTAATGTCATTATGTGATCTGCACCCATACAGAGGGTGTGTCCTCGAAACTGATCATTTTTCAGCGGATTCTCATGTGGCGGCGCAGAGGCCCGACATTATCGGGGGCGGCGACATCGGGGGCGGCGACTTCGCTGCGGTAGGTGTCCGATAGCACAGCCCATCCCGAGTCGAAGTGATCGCTCTGTAGCCGCGCGCGCAGGGTGAGAATCGCCTGCCCACCGTGCATGCTCCAGCGCATCCCCGAGCGCTTGAGCCGTTGCGTGACCAGCGTCTTGCAAGTGGCCTCCACGACGCCGGAGCCGATGGGCAAGCCCTAGGCCTTCGCCTCGGCGTAGCCCATACGGTGTCGATGGTTGCGGAATTAGCCAAGCGCTTGCGCGATGCGTTCGTTGCCCGGATGCTGCAAGCGCAGATGGCGCAGTGCCCGGATGACCCGCCCCGGAACCCACCGGTCTCGTGGCGCAGCCGATGCCGGCACTTCTCTAATTGCGCCGTCGCCTGCGCAGCGTCAGCCCCATAGGCCGCGTCGAAGGCGTCTTTGAGGTGCCCGGCCGCGTGGAAGAAGTCGATGAGCTCGACGCCCTCTGGAAGGACTTCGCCGAGGAACGTCCAGTTGTCCTTCGCCCCGTCGGCGATCTTGACGAGCTCAAGGTCGGGGCGCTTGCGCAAGACCGCCTCGACCTCGGCGGCCACCATCGTCTTCAGCGTCGCCTTCTTCTCCTCGGGCCTGCGCGCCATGCGCAGCGTCGCAAGCCGCTCGCCCTCGGCGTCATACAGCGACACCGATGCGCAGCTCGCCTCGCGGTACCCACCCCCCCCTCGTTGCCCTTCATCGGCGCCATCACCGCGTCGAGCGACACCCCCATCGTGCATGCGGCGTCCGGGACATCCAGCGTCGCATCGCGCACCTGCGCCTCGAACTGTGGGCGCTCGTCCTCCCAACGCGCCGACAGCGCCTTGGGCAATCGGTCCAGCAGGCTCTTCGAGGGCGCCATGTTGCCCAACGCCCCCCACTCCGCCTCGGCCTCGCGCGGCACCCGGTGCGCGCACAACATCGCGCCCTGGCGCGCCGCATGCGGCGTCCAGTACCCCTCGACGATGCCCACCCGACGCTTCAGCGCCGCCACCGCCCGCTCGCCCGCTCGTGCCCGATACAGGGTGCGCATCGCCGTCACCGGGCCCACCGCACAGAGACAGGTCTTCTCGCCCCGGTACACCCGGCGATGCGTGTGCCCGTCGATGAACACATGGGGCAGGTCCACGTCGCTGGCGCTCCAGCGCCTCGCGCATCGCCGCGCATTCGGCGTGTGTGAACAGCGCGTGCAATGCCCGCTCGAACGACTCGAAGCCGAGCGCGCGCGAAGACCGGACTCGTGGCGCTTCAACAGTGCCTGGATGCGGATGTTCCCCCAGTTCATGAGCGATTCGGAAGGAACGAACGGTCTGGCTATGGCTGTACTCATACCGTGCGGCCGGTATGGAGAGCGTCGCAGGCTGCCAGAAGCTGTCGAGCGTAGGCGTCGGCCGCTGGCCGGACCCAGGCTGCGCGGATCTTGAACACGAAGAAGAAGGCATGCACGAAAATTAACATGAGGCTTACCCACAGCTCTGGAGCCAATGCGCGGAACTGAATGGAGGATTTTCCCGTCTCGAATTCGAACGCAACGAAGGCTACGACGACAAGCGCGATCACCTGCAGGCAGAACGCCCATGGCTTGAGGGCCCACACGTTTCGGCGAAATCCGTAGTTGATGTTCTCCGCAAACAGTAGCCCGAAGCGCTCCCGGTCCCTGGTCTGTGCCAGGAGCCACGCGTTTGCGCTTTCGTAACCGTCGTCAGCAGCCTCGGGGTCGGTTCGTTCTTCCTCGGGTGACGCCAGCGCCAGTCCGGGCACCGCACGTTGCAGGAAGTTTCGATAGCGGTTCTTCGTCGGCGCGTTGAGCCGCGTATCGAAATGGCGCAGCATGGCCACTGACGGCTTCCCGCCCCAGGACGCGTAGAGGGCCGGCTCCTGGACCTTTCCCCGATCGCGACCGACCTGCGTGAGGAGCGTCGCTCCGCCGCAGTAGAGAACGAGCCCGCCAATGGCACCCCAGAGGGTCCCGACCTCGGGGACCAGGAGAAGGAGCGATACGAACAGGGGGAGCGCGCACAGCAGTGCGGGTGCGAGCCGCGCCTTTCGGTCATAGGGATCGAACAGGGAGTTCAGCATGTCAATCATGCGGCGCTACCCCTCGGCATCCGGCGACGTGCCGGCCGCCAGCGCATGGAACCCCTTGGGGGTCGTGATCAGGAAGATCGAAGGCGTCAGACGCGCCAGCGCGACCGCCTGTGCCGTGGCCCGATCCTTGGCCGACGGCCCGCCCGGAGAGAGGTGGCTGTGCCATGTCCCCGGGCAGTAGAGCGACCAGCCGACGGCGTCGGAATACTCCCGCACCCGCCGCTGCAATCCCTCGGTGCCAAGGACGAATTCGTCGCGTGCCCGGCGGCTGTCCGCTGGCGCCTCGATCACGTCGACGACATGCGCCACCCGCGAGACCTCCGACAGTCTTCCCATGATGACGCCACCGGTCTCGACACCGGGCCAGCGCGACACGTCGTCCTGCATTTTGGTAAGCGCCCGGGGGTGAACATGAACCTTCCAGGCTTCTCCGTTCCGCGTCGGAACCACGATCCGCGGGGATACTCGATGGGCGCGCCAGGTGAGACCAAGCCCATCCTCCGACAATCGGCCGAGCAGCAGCTCACCGTCTTCACCGGGCAATCCCTGTCGCTGCCGGACCAGGAGGTGCTCCGAAATTGCGGCCGCAAACAGCGAGAGCCGTCCGTCGGACATCGCCATCGTCAGCGAACCGCAACCCTGGCCGGTTTCCTGGCGGGAGACCGAGGCATCGCGGTCGAAGACGATCGATGCAAGCTCCGGCTGCTCTCCCAGGAGCGCGTAGAACTCCGCCATCAAGTCCGTCGTGGACGGATTCCGGTCCGGCCCCTCGACGGTGACGACCCCGACCCTGCCGCCGGCGAACAGCGACGTCTCGACAACCCGCGCGGGCACGGCATCGCTCGCTGCGAAGGCTTCGCGAACGACGGGAGAGGCGGTTGCGTTCACGACCGCCCAGGACTTTCTCGACCAGGCGCCTTTCGCATGCTTTCCCGACACAAGCATGCGGACCGCATCTTCCGCGATGGGAGTGACCGTTTGGTCCAGCCCCTGCAGGGCCTGCGCGAGCATGCGTGCCTTGGCGTCGTTCCAGAAGATCTGCAGTTCGCCCGACGGCGGCACAAGCGCCTGGCGCGCCGCGTTGTGCGGCGCCATCGCGGACCTGTCGATGACCGTGCTGGGACCCCCTCCCGCCCGGGCGAGATGGAGCGCGATCTTCGAACCCAGACTGCCTGCACCAACAAGCGTCCAGGAGGGGACTTTGGCCCCCGCGTCAAGTCCTGCCATGCGGGCGAGCAAGTCCCGGGAGATCGTGTTTCGGTGTCCGGCTGGATGAACTGGCGTGGCCTCCCCGTCGGCCAGCATGCGTGTCGGGGCGACTTCCATGAGGTAGGGACAGAGCTCGATCGGGCTCGCGCTTCCAATGACGGCAAAGGGCCTGCGGGCCAACAGGATCACCGCCATCGTGCAGCGACCCGAAGGCGGCGAGGCGGACACGCAAGTCCCGAGCCAGTTCAGCCCTGCATCGAGCTCCCTTCGGCAACCGTAGAGCACGGCGCGCTGCCTCAACCCGTCAACGTCCTGCACCGTCTCGGGGAGATAGGTGTCGTTGACGATCGGCGCTCCCGAAGGATGCTTGCCTGGCCACACCACCAGCGCCAGCGATCGGCCGCGCCACAAGGGCGGCTCCCCACCGACCCCTCCCTCGCCGAAGAGCCCGCCGACCGAGCGGCGACTGACCGGCGATCTCGCGCTTCCGATCTGTCCATGCACGACAGGCGAGCCGTCGATGCCGGACCACCTCAGATACTGCATCTCGAGAAAGCGGTGGCCGCCACGCCGGTCCACCAGGCCGCGCAAGAAGTCCGCATCGGCAACCACAACGTGGTGGAACGAATCGCGGCGAACCGGCTCCCAGCCCTGGTCCGGGTCGATCAAGATTCCGAGAGCGGCCCGTTCGAGCCACACCGCGGTCTGGTTGAGGATGCCGGCCATCCCCTCGCTGTGAAGCAGTTCGGCAAGCTCCCCGTCGTAGATGCACGGCGCGGGGCGACCGTCCACCAGCCAGGACTGCACGTGCGGGAGGTTCCGGCTGAAATCCCCGCGCAACGACAGTTCCGGCGGGTCCAGAGGAAATCCGCCGGGAAATCCGAAACGCACCTCCTCGCGAAGCCTGACGCCCGACGGGCTCTCGCCGTGGCCCCGCCATTCGCTCGGCAGATTGACCGCGAACGTCGCCTCGACCGTGACGATACCGCTCGCCTCGTCGAGCTCCGCCGCACCGACCGCGCGAACCGCCGGATGTTCGCAGATCAGGTCGAGGGCGCGCCGAACCGCATGCCCGACTTCGGCGCGGACCATTCTCCGCGCTACCCGTGCGCGTGCGGCTGCCGGCCGATCGTTCCCGGTGCGAACACGGCGGGCGCCGTCATCAATGCGCCGGTCAGGCGCAGGCCATGGGCGCCGACCTCGAATTCCATGATGTCCGGAGACTTCGCGGACGGGTGTTCGCCGACGCATTCAAAGCTGCCTGCCGCGTCGCTCGCGATCGCTTCGTACTCGCGCTTGGCCCGGATACAGGGCGGGTCATTATCGTCGTCCTCGATCGGATTGCTGCTGGCAACGATGGTCGCGCCGCTGCGGGCCTGCGAAAGCGCGTTGCGCGCATCTTCCGAGACCTCGGCGTCTTCGCGCATCTCGCTCCAGCTATCGTAGGACAGGCTATGCCAGGAGCAGTGGTGGGGCGATAGCAAAATGTCGTAGGACAACCAGTCCGCCTGCCGCCGATGCCGCTGCCAGAGATTCTCCCAGATCGCGACCTCGGCATCCCCTCCAGTGAGAATGCGGCACTTGTCGGCGACACCCGCACCAGAGAGCGAGAAGCGCAAGATGGTGCTCGAGTTGTTCTTCGAGAGCACCTCCTCGTCGTCGTCATCGTCCGTCGGCAACGGCGCGAGGAGAAGGGCGGTCATCGAATGGTCGTGTTGCCCGTTGATCCGCGAAAACTGGTGATCCACGCGGACAAGTATCCCTTGCAGGTCGTCCGTCTTGCCGTTCTCGTCCTCGCCAAGGATGAGGATGCGGTCACCGTCGCCCACGTTCCGGGGCGTGTCGCGAAAGACGCGCACGCGGCGGCGGGCCTCGGCATTGAACGCTCGCGCGTCGTCGCAGAGGACATGCCGGCGGGACGCGCGCCGGAACACCATGGGAGACGACCAGATCTCCCGGATCACGATCTTGTCCGCCGACTTCAACCATTCCTCGGGCGGTCCGAGATGGAAGTGCCTGCGCAGCCCCCGGCAGTGATCCTCGTCCGGGTGGCTGAGGAGCAGCGCGTCGACGTAGAGCCGTCCCGCGGCGTCCCGAACCAGCTTGTCGCGCAGCTTCGCGGCGACGTCGGGCGTATCGTCATCGGGATCGTCGGCGGCAGAGCGGATGTTCATGTCGATCAATATCCTGTTGCCCCCCTCGGTTTGGATGAGCGTCATGTCGCCGTTGCCGACCGGGAAGAACGAAAGCTGAGTAGTCATGGTCTCAATCTCCGAAACGGAACGTGGGGTTCGCTCGTCTACACGGGGATGCCCCGGTCGCAGTTCAACCCCTGCAATTGACAGATATCATCTCTACCTATATTTTGTCAACCGCAACGAGAGAGGTTGAAAATGACTGTAGGGCAACGCATTAGAGTATCACGCCGCGCCTGCGGCTTGTCCCTCCGTGACCTGGAAGCTCGAATCGGCAACCGCGTGACGGCGCAGGCGATCAGCAAGTACGAACGCGACGAGTCGATGCCCAGCTCGGGCGTGCTCATCGCGCTGGCCGACGCCCTCGAGGTCCCGATCAACTACCTCGCGAGCGACAGCAAGATTCGCCTCGAAGCCGTCGATTTCCGGAAGAAGCGGCTCACCAGCCGCCGCGAGGAGGCGCAGGTGGAAGCCAACGTCCTGCACCTCCTGGAACGGTATCTCACGATCGAGGAGATCCTGGGGCTCCCCACCGTCGCGTGGGACATGCCGCGTGACGCCCCCTGGCCCGTGCTGCACGACCCGGCCGAAGCCGAGCCGGCCGCGCTCGGCATGCGCGCCCACTGGGGTCTCGGTCTCGATCCGATCCCGAATCTGGTCGATCTGCTGGAGGAACGCGGCATCAAGGTCCTCTCGATGAGCCTGCCCAACATCGACGGGCTCACGGCACGGGTGCGCCGCGAAGACCGGAGCCTTGCCTCGGTCGTCGTCGTCAACCGGGACGATTGGGGCGAACGCCAGCGCTTCACGCTCGCGCATGAGCTCGGCCACATGGCCCTCGACCCGGCAGCGAAAGTCGACGAGGAGAAAGCAGCGCATCGTTTCGCGGGCGCGTTCCTGATGCCCGCCGAGACGCTGCGGGCGGAGATCGGCAAGCACCGCAAGTCCATCGGCTGGGGCGAGTTCTTCGATCTCAAGCGCATCTTCGGCGTGAGCGTCCAGGCGCTCACCTACCGCTGCAAGGACCTCGGGATCCTCGGTGCGTCGGCGTTTCGGACGCTGTTCAACGAATTCACCCGCCGCGGCTGGCGCAGCCCGCCATACAGGGAGCCCGGGGCGATGCCCGGCGAGCGCCCCTTGCGATTCGAGCGTCTGTGCTTTCGGGCCCTGTCCGAGGGAGCGATCTCGGAAGCGAAGGCTGCCGAACTGCTCGGCCATTCCGTCCACGAGCTCAACCAGCGCATGGACGAACCGCCGAGCCTGGACGCGGAACTTGCCGGAGCGTGAGTGCCGTGAAGGTTCTGGTGTCCGACACCTCGGTCCTGGTTGACCTCGAACGCGGGAGCCTAGTCGAACCGGTCTTCCGGCTCCCGTTCGAGTTCACCGTCCCGGACCTGCTCTACGAACGCGAGCTCAGGGAGCATGGCGGGCCGGACTTCATCAGGTTCGGGCTTCGTGTCGAGGAGCTGGATGGCGACGGGGTTTCGCTGGCACTCGGCTATCTCCGCAAGCGAAGACCGCTGTCTGTTCCGGACAGCTTCGCCCTTGCTCTCGCCAAGACCAACGGGTGGATGCTGCTAACCGGAGATCGGGGATTGCGCGAACTGGCAGAGGAAGAGGACGTTCGATGTCACGGAGTCCTCTGGCTGCTCGACCGGATGTTCGAACACGGCGTTACCGACCAAGAGGATCTGTACGTCGGACTCGGCAAGATTGCCGCCCACCCGCGATGCCGGCTACCGAAGTCGGAGATCCGAAAGCGGCTCCTCGCCTTTTCCGTTCCTGATTGCCCTCGAATCTAAGCGGCTGTTGGTGGCTGCGTAAAAGCGCGGATATTCGGCGAACAGCCTTCGTGAGCTGACTGTGCCGGGTCGGAGTAGACCCGCTCGGGGTCGTCCTTGCGCCTCTGTGGCGGGCGTGTCGTTGTTCCCCCCTGAACGGGTGGCGGTCAGAGGCCACCATCGCCCCACGTACCGGCGATGACGGCGCTCGTGTGTTGCGGTGAGATCGGAATCGGCGAGGAGGCCGACGCAGCCCCGGACTGCATTGACTTGCCGGTCACGTCCGAGGCTGCGCCCAGATCCGCACGTGCGTACGGGTCCGAGCGCAGTATTGCCCGATGATCGCGGATCGTCCAGCCCTGCTGGTAGGGGTGACAGCCAGGGCTCGTTTTTTGTCCGGCAGCGGTTGATGTGAGCGCGTTCAACGGGTCATTTGGGGGGGAGAGTTTCGATGTCTGGGTGTCCGTTCGGGCCGCATGGAGCTGCTTTCGACGGCATCGAGAGCATCTGCGCACCGGTCGGCGGCACTCGCTCCCGACAAAAAAATGGTCCTGGGGTGACAGGTGGGGGTGACGCACCGTGGGGGTGACGTCGCTTACCCATCCCCGACCCCACAGACGGCCAGCGCAATTCGTGTGACCCGACGGGCAGCCGGTAGGCGCACGCGCCGGAGGGAGCTTCTGTGGCACAATGCCGGTCATGGCATTGGTCGATGAAAACTACCGGGACGACTGCGAACTGCGCGACCAAGACATCGTCGATATGGAGCGGTATCTGTCGATGCGGGACCGGGCGTCGGCAACCGGGCGCGGGGTGCCGTTCTTTTCGGGGCGCGAGACGGAGATCAGCCACCTTCGGGGGCTCGACGACAGGGCCGCCGGGCAGACGGTCGAGCGGTGCTTCAAGGCATTCGGCGTGCGCAATGGCGGGGCGTGGCGCGAGGCGATCCTGGCGCGCGCCGCCAACTGGCCGCAGCATCTGGCCGTGTACCTCAACGCCGCCATCCGCCAGCTTCGCGAGGCCGGCCCGGAGCGCATGGACGCGGAGCGCGCCGACCTCGAGGCGGCGTTGCGCGAGGGCGACCGGGCGCGCGCGAACTACTACCGGCAGCGCATCGCGCGGCTGACGCGCCGCAACATCGAGTTCGGCAATCTGGCAAGGAGGCTCGCTCCGCTTTTCGAAGGCCGCGAATCACGGCTTCCCGCCGCCGACTTGGCGAAAGCCATCCGGGGGGTGTCGCCGGATTTGTCCGGCGCGGATATCACGCGGTTTGTGCGGGATGCCGAGCACAGCGGATTCCTTGCGCCCGCGGACGACGAATACACCTATTCCATGCCCATCCCCTCGTTCGCCCGGCACCTGCTTGGCGACGGGTAGGCGGGAAGGTATTTGAGCCGGTGAACTGGCTGTGGCTGTGGGCGGATTTCGATCATCGAGCGGCCTCGGTGGTGCTTGGCTGAGGGCGGCACGCATTGATGTTCGGATAGCGAGGTGTCCGGATGTCGAGGAAACGACTGTCACATGCGCCGGAGTACCGGCGCCGGATGGTGGAGTTGGTTCGCGCGGCCTGCGCGCCTCTCCTGCCGATATTTTTCGATTTCCTTCAATTATTTGACGGCAATTCAATCCTGAAATTCCGGAGAGCTTCGGACTGACCGGACAGTAGTGATGGAATACAGAAAACGCATCCTGGTGACCGGAGGGGCCGGCTTTCTCGGTTCTCACCTCTGCGAGCGCCTGGTTGCCGAAGGGCACGATGTCCTGTGCGTCGATAACTACTTCACCGGCGCCAAGGACAACCTCCTCGGCCTGTTCGATTCCCCCCATTTCGAGCTGATGCGCCATGACGTGACATTCCCCCTCTATATCGAAGTCGACGAGATCTATAATCTCGCCTGCCCGGCGTCTCCGGTGCATTACCAGTACGATCCCGTGCAGACGATCAAGACCAGCGTGCACGGCGCGATCAACATGCTGGGGCTGGCCAAGCGGGTCCGGGCAAAGATATTCCAGGCTTCCACCAGCGAGGTTTACGGAGATCCGGACATCCACCCCCAGACCGAGGATTACAAGGGCAACGTCAATCCCATCGGCCGCCGGGGCTGTTATGACGAGGGCAAGCGCTGCGCGGAAACCCTGTTCTTCGACTATCGCCGCCAACACAATCTGAATATCCGGGTGGCCCGGGTCTTCAACACCTATGGCCCCCGGATGCATCCCGGTGACGGGCGGGTGGTGTCCAATTTCATCGTCCAGGCTCTCAAGGGCGACGACATCACTATCCACGGCGACGGCAGCCAAACCCGTTCATTTTGTTACGTGGACGATTTGATCGAAGGTTTCCGGCGGCTGATGGATGCGCCCGACGAGTTGACCGGGCCGGTCAATCTGGGCAATCCTGATGAGTTCTCCATTAAAGAACTCGCGGAACAGGTGATCGAGCTGACGGGCACCAAGTCCAAACTCGTCCACCAGGAGCTGCCAGAGGACGACCCCGCCCGGCGTTGTCCCGACATCGCGCTGGCCAAGGAGAAACTGGGCTGGGAGCCGTCCATCGCGCTTGGCGAGGGCCTGAAGAAAACCATCGCCTATTTTGACAACATGATCTGATATCTGGCCGTTGACTGGCGGCCAAATGCGGCGGTCAAAGCGAATCCGCCCAGATCAACAGTCAGCGAGGAAGCGCTCGGCCTCCTCCAGGTAGCCCAGCCGGGCCATGGCCGGGCGGTGCCGGTCCGCAATCCGCCGAATCTGCTCCGGGCTCAGCGCGCCGCGCCCGTCGCCCACCCGGCCGCCCCTGAAGAAGCTCGGCGCCGTGGGCTGGCGCTCCCAGAACCCGTGGCGCGCCTCCTGCTCGCGCAGCCGCTCGAAGCGCGAGTGGTCCACGGCCCGGGCCAGGCGGGCGGAATCGCGGCGCAAGCCCGCGAAAGCGGCCACCGCCTCCAGCGCGGCTTCGGGGTTCGCGTGCATATCCTCGTAGCGTATCGTTCGCAGCGGCAATTCCGTTTGCTCAAGCCAACTCAGGACATTGCCGCTCCAGTCGCAAACATGGCTCGGAAGCGCGGCGTGGATGCGGTTGCGCTCGGGCGCGAGCATGGCCTCGGCATCGCCCATCGTCGCGATGGCGCGGTCGAGGTCGCATTGCAGGTGATGCGCGTAGGAGACGGCGACATCCAGCGGGTTGCGCACCATGCAGACCGCGCCCGAAAACATCGGCGCGGCGTACAGCGGCGCACCGTCCGGCAGGCGCGGAAAGCGCTCGTGCGTCTTTGCGAAGGCGGGCACGGCAGCGTCGGCGGCTTCGGCCGCCAGCGATTCATTAAGATGCGGACGCAGCCGCAGGATTTCGCCGTCGGTCAGGGCCGCGGACGCAAGCCCCAGCCGCTCGTCGAACTCGTGGCGGCTGAGGATGGGGCTGTTCACCAGCGCGTTGACGAAAACCGGCTCCTCGCCTTCGCTCAGGTAGTTGGACAGCAGCGCACGCATCCAGGTGTTGCCGGACTTGGGGTAGGAGGCGAGCAGAATCAAGGGCACGGCGGCGGCAGGCGTTGAGCCATCCAATCGGCTGCGGTCGGCGGCGCGCAGGCGGCGGCAGGCCAGGTGAGGCGCTCCACCGGCGCGCGCTTGGCGACGGATGCGACGGCGCGGAAATGGCCGCGCTCGGCGCCCAAGCCGCGCAGGAACCGCAAACGGCAGGTGGCCGCGGTCAGCGCGGCGAACGCCTGGGTCTGGGAAAGCCGCTTGCATGCGATTTCGGCATCCGCCTTCCGGTTGAGCAGATAAACGGCGCGCACCGGCATGGCTTCGCCGTGGAAGCGGCGGGCGGGAACCATGCGGCTTTTCGTTCCGGAACGCAGGGGGGCGGCGGCGGACTGCCAAGAGGGGTCCAGAATTTTCAGCGCGCGGTTTTGCAGGCGCATGCTTGGAAATCCGGGCAGGGCGCGCGGCGCCCCGCCGCCGTTGCCGGCAACAGCAACGGCAACGATGCCGTCGGCCAACAGCGGGTATCCGAGGTCCGCCAGGGCCGCGGCCAGGGTCGATTTGCCGGTCGCGGCGCGCCCGGCCAGCACCGCCGCGCCCTCGGCCGTGGCGACGGCGCTGGCGCGCAGGGTCAGGACGCCGCGCATCTGCAGGCAGGCGGCGAGCGCGGATTCAAGCGCCGCGGCCACCGCGCCGCCGCCGCCGTCCTCCGCCGGATCGAAGCGGATCAGCCGGCCGGATTCGCAGACCAGGCAACGGGCGATGCCGGGCGCATTCAGCAGCAGGGCGCCGGGCGCCGTCTGCCAAAAGCCGCATTCGTCCGCCGGCGATGCGAGCGCCTGCGGCACCGCCCCGCCGCAAACGGACAGATCCGCTTCGTCACCGGGGCACGGAGCGGCGGCGGGCCACGGCAAATCGACGCTCGACTCCAAGCGCAGGCCGTAGCCCTGGTAATGGCGCAACGGCTGCTCCGAAGCGCTTCCGGGCGCGGACGCCGCTCGCAAAGGCTTGCGAGTCAATCCCGCAGCACCCGCCGCAGGAATTCGTCGAACAGCGGCACGGTAAAGCCGGTGTCGCCGTGGGCGGGACTGTGGATCATGCCTTTTGCGATGAGCTTGGCGCGAGTCGGCGCGACGACTGCCACGCCCTTGGCGAGCATCCCGCTGATTTCCCCCGAACGGTGCGGCCCCGGACCCAGCTCCGCCATAGCCCGCAAATAGCGCTTTTCCGACGGGGCCAGCCGATCAAAACGGGCGCGGAAGAAGCTGGCATCCAGTTCCGCGGTGGCTTGCGCCGTGGCCGCATCGACATCTTGCGCTGTGATCGGGGATGCCTCGGCGCAATCCCAACTGTGCTTGCCCCATTCTTGAAGGAAGTAGGGATAGCCTTGCGTGCGCCGCACGATCGCCGAAAGGGCATCGGGATGAAAAAGCACATTCCGCTTCCTGGCGGGCGCTTCAAGGGCGTGTCGGGCCGCATCCTCGGGCAGCGGGCCTATTTCGGGAAAGCGGAACAATCTTTCGGCGTATGATTTCGCGGCGGCCGCGTGGGCTACGAGTTGGGGCAGCCCGGCGCCAATGAGCGTGACGGGGAGTTGCCGTTGGGCGGCGCGGTGAAGGGCGGCGATCAAGGCGGCAAGCTGGCTTTCCTCAACGTATTGCAGTTCGTCGATAAACAGTGCGAACGCGGTGTTCTGGTCCTTTGCGGCTTCGCCCACCGCAGCGAGCAGATCGCTCAGGTCGAAGTCCAAGTGGCCGCTGTCCGCAAACCCCGGCTCTGCCTCGATATCGATGCCGATGCTGATGTCGCCGAAATTGACCTTCATGGCGCGCGCAAATCCGGCAAGCGCCCGGAGCGCCCGCCTTGCGGCATCGCCGGCAGCGGCACGGCGGCTCATCTTCGCAAGGGCGCTGTGCAGCGGCGCGGCCAGCAAGCCGGGCAGCGAGCGCCCTTCCGGCGCTTCGAGCAGGAGCGTGGTGAAGCCCCGGCATTCCGCATCCCGGAAGATGCGGTTCAAGAGCACGGTTTTGCCCACGCCGCGGAGCCCCACCATGAGCAGGCTCTTGGCCGCCAAGCCATTGCGTATCCGATCCAAGGCAATGGCGGCCTCGTCGATGAGTTCATCGCGTCCGGCCAGCTCGGGCGGGGGGGCGCCGGCTCCGGGGGCGTAAGGGTTGGTTCGGGCATCCATTTATACCGAAGTTACCCCAAGTTACCTCGAATCGCAAAACTTTGGTAGTGCATCAGTTTGAAATTCACTCCGACGGCAAAGGTGGTATAATGAGAGCTCTCACCAATTGGAGACAACCCCATGATCCGCTCCACCCCCCCCCCCCCCCAGAACAAAACACATCTTGGACACCGGACAGCGCTCATCGTCGCATTGGCGGCCCTGACGCTGGCCCTGCCATCGGCGGTGATGGCGCAGAACGCCTGCACAACTGGAACATGCACGATCTCCGTCACCGGCAACATCAACGGCTACCACGTGGGCGGCTGCGGCGGCGACCACTTGCGCTGGCATCTGCGCCTGTCGTCCACCAATCCCGCCGTCGCCTTCAGAGACTTTGGCGGATCAACCGTCAGAATTGAAGTCAAAACCCAGCCATCCACTGAATGGAACCAGCTGGAATGGCGGCGCGAGGGTGGAGCGTGGCAAAATCTCGCCCCGAGTCGAGAAGGCGGTTATGCCACGTTTGGAACCGGAGCCTTGAACCGGGACCTCACCCTGGATATCCGGCCCAGGACCGGAGCCGTGATCAAGGGCTTTGGCGGGAGCATCGGCAGCGGCATGATGGCCATCTGGGTTGATGAAATTAGGAGCAACCCCAAGCCGTATGCAGTCAGGAAAACCCGCAACAGCAGCTTCTTGTCGAGTGGCGAGGGCTGCGGCCGCAGCCTGCCCTCCGGCTATAACGAGCCGGACGGCCATCTCTATGAGGACGGGGTGCGCATCCGCTGACCAAAGGGAGCCGGTCCCACAGGCCAGGGGCGGCCTGTGGGACCGGCTGGCCCATGCCGGCAGGCACGATCTTCGAGCCAAGCCACCACCGTGATTTTCAAACTGAGACAGTACCAACAGCGGAAGCCGGAGGGAAAAGTCAAACTGATACACTACCAAAATTTTGGTGATGTGCGGGATCTAGAAACATTTCGAACCTGAGCCGCGCACCGGCGGCGGGGCGGGTCCGCGTGATTGACAGGTCTGCTGTTGATTGTCATGATTATCAGCAATAGCTCTGCTGATTATCACCAATGATCCATTCCGATGTGCCGCGCCATCTCCAGATTGCGGAAGTGCTGGCAGGCAAGTCCTGCTTCCTATTCGGCCCCCGCCAGACCGGCAAGTCCACGCTGATCCGCCAGCAGTTGGCCGGCTGCCCGGTTTACGACCTGCTTGATCAAGCGCTCTTTCTCCGGCTCTCGCGCAACCCGGCGCTGATCCGCGAGGCGTTGACGCCCGAAACTTCCCTTGTGGTCATTGACGATATCCAGAAACTCCCGGAACTGCTCGACGAAGTGCATCTGATGATCGAGCGGCATGGCGTTCGCTTTCTGATGACCGGCTCCAGCGCCCGCAGCCTGCGCCGCAAGGGCGTGAACCTGCTCGGCGGACGCGCCCGGTCCCGCGCCTTGCACCCTTTCACCCGGCATGAGCTGGGGGCGCGCTTCGACCTGCATCGCGCCTTGGAGCACGGTTTGCTGCCGCCGATCTATTTCTCCGACGCGCCCCGCGAGGATCTGGCCGCCTATGCCGGCGACTACCTCAAAGAAGAGGTGGCGGCGGAAGCGGCGGCACGCAACGTTGGCGCGTTCAGCCGCTTTTTGCGCGCCGCAGCCTTGGCCCACGGGCAGATGGTCAACTTCGCCAGCTTCGCGAACGACGCCCAGGTGCCGGCCTCCACGGCGAGAGCCTACTACGACATCCTCAAGGACACGTTCATCGCCCGCGAGGTGCCGGCCATCACGGAGACCCGCAAGCGCAAGGCGGTTTCCACCTCGAAGTACTATTTGTTCGACATCGGATTGGCGCGGCACCTGCAAGGCCGCCAAGGCTTGGCGCCGGGCACGCCCGAATACGGCGAAGCCTTCGAGAGCTTCATCCACCAGGAAATTTCCGCGTACTGCAGCTACCGCCAGCTTGACCCGCCCGGTTACTGGCGGTCGAAATCGGGATTCGAGGTGGATTTCGTTTTTCAGGGCATTGCTGTCGAGGTGAAGGCGAAGGCCAACGTCGGCGCCCGCGACTGGCGCGGACTTGCGGCGCTTGAGGAGGAAGGCATCGCCAAACGCCATGTGCTGGTGTGCTTGGAGCCTGTGCGCCGCCTCGTTGACGGCATCGAGGTGATGCCCTGGGAAGCCTTTCTGGATGCGCTGTGGCTGGGGCGGCTGGCGTAGCAGGCAATTCATCCTCCCGATAGCCTCCCCCAGTGCCCCGTCATTCTCTGTTATCATGGAAAACAATCCTTATGTCGACGGAAAGGATGAGTCCAATGAAAAATCAAGCGCCCGATAGGGAATCGCAACTTACCCCCCCCCCGATCCAACATCGTAAAGACGATCCGGCTCTTCCCGAAAAACGGCCTTGGCGCGCTCCCGCCATCACCGAAATGACGATCGGATCTTCCACGATGAATGGGCTCCCTCTGGGGACCCCGCCGGGTGAGTGTTGTGCCTACCCTGAATTTCGTAGTAGTGCTTATTCAGCTAGCTAGCGGTCGGGACACAAGACACAAGGTTTCCGGGGGCTAGGCCCGAAGCCGCAACGGGCAAAGCGAATCCGCCACGGGCGATGCTGCGATGATCGTCACCGACCACTTCGTCTTCATCCATGTTTCCCGAACCGGCGGCACCTTCCTCAACAACCTGATCCTGGGGGAATTCCCGGGCGCGCGGATGATTCAGTACCACGGGCGCCTCGAAGACCTGCCGACCGCCCACTCGCGCCTGCCCGTCATCGGGTTCGTTCGCAATCCCTGGGACTGGTATCTGTCCATGCACCAGGACTACCGCCGCAACTGGAATTCATAGCCGTCTGTCGGCGGATGCCATCCGCCGACAATAATGATCCTCCGCGATCCCGCGTTTGATAGCATCTTGAAAAAATGCCATCATTCGGATTCGTGCCGCCGAACTTCCACCAAGGAGGCCAACCATGGCGCAAATCACCATCCGCCAAATCCCCGACGAGATGCATCGGGCGCTGAAGTCGCAGGCCCGGGCCCAAGGGAGCAGTGCCGAGGCGCTGGCGCGCAGCCTCCTGCGGCGCGGGCTGTTCCCCGCCGACCGCGCGCGGCCGGGCGACCTTCTCCGCTCCATCTGGAAAGATGCCGATTTCGGTGACGTTTCTTTCGGACGCGACCGGACGCCCATCGACCCGGCCGTGTTCGAGTGATTCTTCTCGACACGAACCTGGTCTCCGAAACCATGAAACCGGCGCCGAACCCAGGTGTTATGGAGTGGCTGAATCAACAGGATCTGGAGTCACTCTGGCTGCCGGTGATCGTGGTCATGGAACTCCGATTCGGCGCGGCGCTGCTGGCATCGGGCTCGCGGCGCCAAAAACTTGAAAAAGGCATCGATGAAGCCGTGGAACGGGTGTTCAAGGGGCGGATCAAACCACTCGACGAACCGGCGGCGCGGGTTTTCGCAGTCCGGGCGGCGGCGGCCCGGCGCGATGGCCGCCAAATCGGTTTTGCCGACGCGGCGATCGCCGCAATCGCTATCCATTCCGGCTTCCGCATTGCCACCCGGGACACGGCCCCGTTCCTGGACATGGGCGCCGAAGTGATCAACCCTTGGCGTTGACCCGGCGGGGGAGCGAACCAAATCCAAATGCGGGATGAGGGCGGGAGTCGAGCAGGAGCGTGCTATGCACCAAACCCGGACTTGCGGCGCTTGAGGAGGAAGGCATCGCCAAACGCCATGTGCTGGTGTGCTTGGAGCCTGTGCGCCGCCTCGTTGACGGCATCGAGGTGATGCCCTGGGAAGCCTTTCTGGATGCGCTGTGGCTGGGGCGGCTGGCGTAGCAGGCAATTCATCCTCCCGCTGGCCTCCCCAAGTGCCCCGTCATTCTCTGTTATCATGGAAAACAATCCTTATGTCGACGGAAAGGATGAGTCCAATGAAAAATCAAGCGCCCGATAGGGAATCGCAACTTACCCCCCCCCCCCCCCCGATCCAACATCGTAAAGACGATCCGGCTCTTCCCGAAAAACGGCCTTGGCGCGCTCCCGCCATCACCGAAATGACGATCGGATCTTCCACGATGAATGGGCTCCCTCTGGGGACCCCGCCGGGTGAGTGTTGTGCCTACCCTGAATTTCGTAGTAGTGCTTATTCAGCTAGCTAGCGGTCGGGACACAAGACACAAGGTTTCCGGGGGCTAGGCCCGAAGCCGCAACGGGCAAAGCGAATCCGCCACGGGCGATGCTGCGATGATCGTCACCGACCACTTCGTCTTCATCCATGTTTCCCGAACCGGCGGCACCTTCCTCAACAACCTGATCCTGGGGGAATTCCCGGGCGCGCGCATGATTCAGTACCACGGGCGCCTCGAAGACCTGCCGACCGCCCACTCGCGCCTGCCCGTCATCGGGTTCGTTCGCAATCCCTGGGACTGGTATCTGTCCATGCACCAGGACTACCGCCGCAAGCGGCAATACGTCTTTCAGGTTCTCTCCGAGCAGGGCGCGCTGGACTTCGAGCGCACGGTCGCGCGGTTTCTCAATCTCGGGGACGGCAGCGGCGAGAGCCGCGCGCTGCTGCGCCGCCTGGCGGCGGCAGCGCCCAAAACGACGGCCGCGAGGGGGCCGGGGCGCAGGCAGGGGCCCGGACTCATGTCGGAGGACTTCTCCCGCTATCCCGACGGCGCCGGCTACTACGGCTGGCTGTTCGACCTGATGTTCCGTCCCCGCTCCGCCAAGGCGGAAACAACCCCAGTCCCACATGTGCCTGAACCCGCACACCCCAAGCAGGAGCGGAGGATTCTTTACGGCCGGTTCGAGAATCTCCGCGAGGAGGCGCTGCTGCTGTTCGAGGAAACCGGGGCGCCGATCACCAAAAACATCGCCGCCTACCTCAAACTGGAACCCCCCGCGAACGCCTCCCCGCGCGGCAAGGGGTTCACGGGCCGCTACAGCAACGAGCTGCGGGAGCTGGTCGCTCTGAGGGAGCGCAAGCTCATCGCGGAATTCGGCTACGATTTCGCCGATTCCCGCCGGAATTCATAGCCGCCCGGCGGCGGATGCCATCGCTGTTCGCGGACTACGCGGGTCAGGCCCAAAGCGCATCAATCGGCAGCGCGCGGATGCGATTGCCAAACGGCACCGAGGCAGTGCCGGCGTAGAGGATGATGCCGCATGCAAACTGGTTGCCCGCAAGCCCGGCTAACGTGCGCAGCCCCCGCGCCGCGTTCGGGCGCAGGCTGGCGCCAGCCTTGACCTCGATGCCGACGATATCGCCAGCGGAGCTTTCCAGCACCAAGTCCACCTCGATGCCCGAGTGGGTGCGGAAGTGGTGCAGGCGGCACTGTTTTGCAGACCATCCCAGCTGCTTGCCAAGCTCCGCCGCGACCAGGTTCTCCAGCGCCGGACCGAAGAGGGTCGGGTTGGCGTCGAGGCGGTCAGGATCAGTGGCGAGCAGATGCGCCAGCAAGCCAGGGTCGTTGAAGATGAGTTTCGGCGCCTTGACCAGCCGCTTGCCGATGTTCGCCGTCCAAGCGGGCAGGAAGCGGATCAGGAAGGTGGCCTCGAACAGCGCGACATAGCGTTTCAGGCTGGTTTGCGGAATGCTGAGCGAGCGCGACAGATCGGCGAAGTTGACGGGCTGGGAGGCTCGGCTGGCGAGCATCGCGAGCAGACGCGACAGTTCCGGGCCGCGCACGATGCTGGCAAGGTCACGGATGTCGCGTTGGGTGATCCCCTCGACATAGGCATCAAACCAAGCGTGGCGGCGGCGGGCTTTGCGGGCCACCGCCTCTGGAAAGCCGCCTGCGCAAAGCCGCGTGGCCAGCAACTGCCGGGGCGTTTCGGGTTCGAGGCTAACCTGCGGAGGCGGCCCGCTGGGATGCTGGGCGCCGATGGCGGACAGGTCTGCTGCAAACGCGCGCTCGACAAAGGTCTCGCGCACGCCAGCCATTTCACCCTGCGACAGAGGCCACAACGTGTGCGTTTCCATCCTTCCCACCAATGCCTCGGCAAACGGCGCCCAAAGCGGCCCGCCTGCTGAGCCGGTGAGCAGAAACCGCCCCGGTCGGCGGTCGGCATCCACCGCCGCCTTCAGCGCGAGCGCGAGTTCCGGCGCGCGCTGAACCTCATCAATGGTGGTCGGCCCCGGCAATCCGGCCAGAAACCCGACGGGGTCGGCCTGCGCGGCAGCGCGGGTGGCATCGTCGTCGAGAGTGACATAGGCTCTCGGCGGCGAGCCGTTTGCCAAGTGCTGGGCGAGCGTGGTTTTCCCGGTCTGACGCGGCCCGCGCAGACAGACGACCGGGGTATCCGTCAACGCCTCGCGAACCGCGTCGGCGATGTGGCGTTCAAACAACCGAGCCGGAGTGTTGGGGGATTGACGAGCTGGCATGGTGGCAATCTGATCTGACGATACGGCCTAACAAGGCACAGATGATACCGATCAATGGATGAAAATCAACCAAGCCTTGGTTGATTTTCATCCATTGATGCGGGTTGAGATTTAGCCGTCAAATCCCGATAGGGGGAGAGCGCAATTGTGGTTCGGGTCGCCCTTGCAGGTGCGGCCTCTACTGCGGGGCAAGGCTGGCATTTGCTTGGCATGCTGGCGGGGCTGCTCCAACAACTGGCACAATAACGGGTGCCCGGTTTCGATGAGAAGCGGGATGAAAATAGGAGTCGAGCATTGGCGCGGACAATTTGCGGGGTATGCCACCGGGGCGCAGCGGGCGATGCCGCGAACCCGGATCCGAACCGGGACCCTATCGGCGCGATGCTAGCCGAATTGCCGGGACTAGGGCGCGCGGGGCGGATCAACGGGGGCGCCGTCTCCTTCGGATACCGGGCGCTGCGGGCCGATGCCGGGGAACAAGGGCAAGAAGACGCTTGGCAAGCCCGATGCTCCGACCGGGGCTTGATCGCCGTGGCCGACGCGCGGCTGGACAACCGCGCCGAACTCGCCAGCGCCCTCGGCCTCGGCGCTGCGGAAAGCATCGGCGCAACCGATTGCGGGCTGATCCTGCGGGCCTACGGGCGCTGGGGCGAGAACTGCCCCCTACAGCTGCACGGCGACTACGCCTTCGCGGTTTGGGATCCCGCAAAGCGCCTGCTGTTCTGCGCCCGCGATGCGCTGGGCGCCCGTCCGTTCTATTACGCCTTGGCGGGCGGCGGGCGCTTCGTCTTCGCCAGCGACATTGCAGCGGCGCTCGCCGCGTCCGGCGTGGAGGATGATCTGGACGAGGCCCATGCCGTCATTAACCTCATGGGCAATACGCCGGATACGAACAGCACCTTCTTCCGCGCCGTGCGCAGCCTGCCGCCCGGCCACAGCATCGCCGCCAACGGGCGAGGCGAGCGCTTGCGGCGCTGGTGGCGCCCGGAGGACGCGCCCGCCGCGGGCCGCGGGTCGAACCAGGACTACCAGCGGGAATTCCTCGACCACTACCGCCGCGCCGTGCGCGACCGGCTGCAAGGCGCCGGGCCGGTCGGCGCGCATCTGAGCGGCGGGCTGGACTCGTCGAGCGTGGCCGTGCTGGCGGCCCGCGAGCTGCGGCCTTCGGCCCGGCGGCTGCACGCGCTGTGCTGGCATCCGCCGCCAAACGATTCCCAGCCCGAGAACGAGGCTTCCGAATACCGCCTGATCGAATCGGTTTGCGCGCAGGAGGGCCTCCATCCGCGCTACCACTCCGTTTCGGTGGAGCACACATTGGCAAGGCTCGGCCTCGACGGCGCCCGGGTGGCCGACCACCAAGGCGTGCTGATGCACGAGGCGCTGGTGCAGCGCAGCGCCGCCGAATTGGATGTGCGCGTGATCCTTTCCGGCTGGGGCGGCGATGAAATCGCTTCCTCAAGCGGCGCGGACTACTACCCCATGCTGTTGCGGGGCGGGCGGTGGCGCCAGCTGCTAAGGGAAGCGCGGCGACGGCAGAGGAGCTGGCGCTTCCTGGCGCACCAAGCGGTTCTGCCGCTGGTGCATCCCCGTGCCTCGAATACGGTTTCCGCGCTGCTCAAGGGGCAAAGGCCCCGCATGCTGCGGCCATCCTTCGTTCATCCGGCCTTGGCCCGCAAGCATCGGCGCCCGCCGCAGGGCAGGCTCGCCGCCCGGCCGGTCAGCGTCCGGCAGACGCAACTGGTACGGCTGGGGAGCGGACATCTCGAGCAGCGCATCCAGGACTGGGCGGCGAGCGGCGCCCGAACGGGCATCGAGTACCGCTATCCGCTGCTCGACCGGCGCCTGATTGAATTCGTCCTTGGATTGCCGCCCGAGCAGTTCCGCTACGGCCGCAGTTCGCGCTGGTTTTTCCGGCAGTCCCTGAAATCCGTGCTGCCCCCATGCGTTGCGGAGCATACCGACAAGACGGACCCGGCGCGCCACCGCCCCTGCTTCGATAGCTTGAGCGAGGCGCTGCCCTTGATTGCCGGACGGCTCGCCGCCCGCTCCGACACGCCGGCCCGCGCCCGCTACCTCGACATGGCGAGGCTGCGCGCCTACCTTGAAGCCAGTGCCGGGCTGCCCGACGACCGCAGGCAACCCGGAAAAATCGTACGCGCCCTGAGCTTCCTCGACTGGCAGACGGACTGACGCCGCCGCTTGCGGGGTTTTCTTGTGCCGTTCCAAACGCGTTGCCCAAGAGTCAGCAAATGCGGAACTCTGCTATGATAGGGGAACTGACCCATCCGTCTCTCCGAAGAAGGAATACCCAATGAAGCGCCAGTCGACCGCGAATCGCAACTTAGCTACCCCCCCCCCCCCCCCCCCCCGATCCAATCATCGTAAAGACGATCCGGCTCTTCCCGAAAAACGGCCTTGGTCCACTCCCGCCATCACCGAAATGACGATCGAATCATTCACTATGAGCGGGAGAGGTACCTATCCTGAAGAGACGGTGAACTATCTGCCTCGCTCCTGATCCTATTAGCTAGCAACTAGGGCGGCATCAAGCCGCAGATCAAACAAAGGATGATGCTTTAGTCGGCTCACGCGAGCGAACGCAGGCTGTGGCGCGATCTAAACGGAACCGTCGGCGAGATGGCATTCGATGCGGCGGGCCAAAGCGCGGGGCTTGATGCCCTCGGCGGGCCGGATCACATGCGTCACCGGAAATTTCCCGGAGATGCTCGCCAAGATGTTGAAGTATGCCTCGACAAGCCCCAATCCATGGACGTACCCGGGGCGGTGGATGAAACGCGTCAAGGTTCGGAAGGCTTCGGCGGATCTCGTTTTCTCCAGTTCGAGCGCTTCGGCGGTCCTTCTTTTGAGCACATAGGCGGCACGGACAATCTGCGGCTTGCGGGCGAACCTCTCCGCCTGCAGCAGATGCTTGTCCGTGCCGTGCCGCGTCAGGCCGTCGATGCCGTTGGGCAGAGTGGCGACCTGTTCCAAGGCATCGGCCTTCAGGCGCAGATTCGGATAGCCGGGCGCGACGCGGGGCGGCGAACCCACAGCGGCGCTCAGTGCGGCCACATCGTCGGTGAGCATATTGAAGCCCCGAGCCATCAACGCTGCGGCGAGCGTCGATTTGCCGGCGCCGGAGTCGCCCATGATAAGAACGGCGCCGTCCTGTTCCGTCCATACCGCGCTGGCGTGGAGCGGCAGCAATCCGCGCTGCATCAGCAGGGCGGTCCAGACGGAACTCGCAAAGTGGAACCGCTCGCGCCCGCCGTCCAGGAGATGCACCGTGATTTCGCGGCCGTCCGTCACGCGGCAGCGGAACGCATCTCCGAAGCGCAGCAGGAAGTCGCCGGGCGCCGCCTGCCAATAACGCCGGGAGCGGCTGGGTTGGGGCAGCGCCTCCGGCACCGCGCCCAGGCGAACGACGGCATCCGGCTCGCCAGGCCCGGCGGGGGCGAATAGCGGCAGCGCCAACTCGGAACGAATGAGCAGCCCGTACGTGGCGAACCAGCCGCCGCCCTTCATCCGCCGCCCTGCGGGAATCCGTCGAACACCTCGAAGATGAAATGCACCCGGTCGCGGTCGCCGGCGTTGAAGGCGCTGTGCGACATAAGGTTGTTGATCTCGTAGGCGTGCCCTTGGCGCAGATGGCGCTCGATGCCGTCCACCTCGATAACGGCGGCGGCTTCGGTGCGAACCGGAACGTGGATCTTGTGCGTTTGGCAGGCGGCGCTGTAGCCGTCGGTGTGGACATCAATGCGGTGGCCAGCGGCGAGCCGGGCGAACATCGCCTTGGGAAAGACCGGTTCGGAGAAGCCGTAGGCAGCGCTCGCCTCGGCCATTACCGGCAGCAGCGAACCGCTCCAGATGCGCCAGGCCGGGCGCGAGCGGAAAACGCGGACGTCCCGGAAACTGCTAAAGCGGAAAATCATATGGCGGGTGTGATGGAAGCAGCTGAACTTGTTCGGCTTGCTTTCGTCCTCGGCGCGCCAGACGTTATCAGTCAGGCGCGAGAGAATGGCTTCGAGGGGGGCGATATCCACGGGGCCGAGCAGGCGCACGCCTTCCTTCGGCTTGCGGACGCGTGGCGGATTAGGGCCGGCGGAAACCGGCTCACTCCGCTTCATCGCCAGCCTCGGCGACGAGCCCGCGCTTGGCAAGCTCGCTCATAAATTGGTGGATATCCTCAAGGAGGGCTTCGCCGCCAACGTCGAACTCGACCGCCAGCGCGTCCCGCAACTGCGCCAAGGTGGGCTTATCCTCAAGCAGCGTCCAGATGCGGCTGCCCACGGAGTCGAGTTCGTAGTAGCGCCCAGCTTTGGCATCGAGCATCACCACATCGCCGTCGAGTTCGGTGAACACGACCGCTTCGTTGCGCGCAAGAGGGGCGGAGTCCGAAAAGTTCATGTAGGTTATTGTATCCGAAAGACGGGAAGCGAAAACAGGGGCAACGCATTGGCAGGCGGAATTTGCGGGATGCACCGGCGGGGCGCGCAAGGCACAGCCGCCAATCCGGATACCGTCGTCGCGCAACGGGTTTATGGTTTGGGCGCGGGCACCAGCCGAGCTCGGTTCTGGCGCGCGTCGAGCCACTGACGAGGCGGGCGGGGTCGCCTTGCACGAATTGGCCGTTGCCGAAAAACAATGGTCAAGTAGAATAACCCGATTCTGAACTCCTTACAGGGGCTTTGCGCCGCTGCGGCGGTTTGCCAACCAGCGGTGGCGTCGAGGGCGATGGTAATCGGTGTGGAAGCGTCTCTCATTCCCAAGGTCGTTCGTCGCTTCAGATCGCTGCCAGCGACCAAAAGGAGATTGGCGGTGGAAGCGGCTTTGACGCTGTTGCAGGCGCGATTGCTCACGCGCTTCATCCCGGCGCGCCTGTGGCTGCCGCATTCGCAGGGCAGATCTGCAAGGTTCGCGGCATCGGGTTCGCCCGTTCCCGCAGAGATCGGCAGGGCGGTGGCGAAGGTGGCCCGTCACTTGCCTTTCCCTGTGAAGTGCCTCCCGCAGGCGATCGCAGCCCAATGGATGCTGCGGCGACGGGGCATTCAGGCCGCCTTGGTCTTTGGTGTGCGCCGGAACGACACTCCCGAACGAACACTCGACTTCCATGCTTGGCTGATGTTTGGCCGGGAAGTGATCATCGGGGGGCACGAGGTCGAGACGTATTCGGCGTTTCCGACTCTGGGGGTTAGGGGGGCCGTGAACGCCAAAGGTCGGCGCACATGGCGTTGAGACCGCGCTCCGGCGGCCACCCGAGTTCGTCGCCGGCCCGTCGTGCTTCGGCGTGAAGGACGAGCGATACCCCTGGCGGCATCTCGTCGGCGATGTGGCGCCTAGACACCACTAAAAGAACCGTTCCAGCACTTTGATGACGTCACCGGGCAAAACCGGGTCCGTCACCGCCACTGGCTGCTCGGATTTGTCGGCGTCGGAGGCCCGGATGACCACCATCTGCGTTTTCTTGGCGCGATGGGTGAAGCCGCCGCCGATGGCCACCGCCTCGTTCACCGTCATGCCGTTGACGTAGGGATAGGAGCCGGGGTCGTTGACCTCGCCGAGAATGTAGAAGGGCCGGTAGTTGAGAATCTCGACGCCGACCCTTGGATTGAGCAGGTAGTCGGGCTTAAGGGCGTCCAGAATGGCCCGCTCGGCCTGCCGGACGGTCAGGCCACCCAAGGTCAGGCCACCCACGAGCGGCAGCGAGGCGATGCCCGTCTCGCTGACGGCGAACTCGCCGGAGAGATCCTCATGGCCGAACACCGTCACCTTGAGGCGGTCACCAACACCAAGCCGATACTCGATCGAACCAGTCTGGTCAACCGCCACCGCCGCTGCGGACAGCAGAAGTGCCGCCAAGGCGGCGAGCCGACCGCGCAATTTCATTGATGTCTCAGAGCTGCAGCGTCAGCGCCAGCGAGGCGACATGGTTGCCGTAGTCGTCAAGTGGGATGTTCGAGTCCCGCGTTTCGTGACGGTAGCTGAAGTTGAGGTGCAGGCTGCGGCGGACGAGCCAGCGAAAGCCGACCTCAGCACCCCAGATGTCACCTTTGTTCCGCGCCCGCTCGGCCAAGGCCCGAAAGTTGTTGCTGCTGAAGTCCAAGGTCGCGGTCAGCACCAAGTTGCGAAGCAATTCATGGGCCACGTCAACCTCCACCTGGGTCACCAGCACGCCCGAGGCGTCGAGCACGGTTTCCTGAATGATGCGTGAAGCCTTTGCGCTGAGCGTCGTCAGGGCGGTCGGGTTCCAGTCGATGGCGGCACCGAAGCTCGGCCGCTCCACCGACCTCAGCCCGACGCCCTCATAGGATTGACGCCGGTAGCCTGCGAATAGCTCCCCGAAAAGCAACCCGCCGAGATCGATGTCCACGCCGACGGCGAACTCCCAACCGTCGGAGTCGCGGTCCAAGCCGTTCCGACGGGTATCGTAGCGGCGCTCAAACCGCGTGGCCCTAACGAACACCTCGTGGCCGGAGGGGATTTGGTAGCCCGCCTGTCCCCGCCATTCGCGGTCGCTGCGGTCGCGGAAGCGACGCACGGGATTGTCGTAGTCGTAGTCGTCGTAACGGCCGTCCAAGGACAGCGATACTCGATTCAGGCGGCTGTGCCACCCGACCGACGCGCTGCGTTTCTCAAACGTGTCGGGCTCGCCGCCGGAGATGGAGTAGGAGCCGCCGCGGCCCTCCCGCAGGTCCTGCATCTCGGCCGCTGCATGAAACTCGGCGTTGCGCCCCAGATCCAAGCGGCCCGTCAAGACTGCGAACCAGTCCGTGTTGTTCTCGCCCTCGTTTTCCCAGAATCGGTCCACTCGCGCACCGGCGTCAAGCGCAAGGGAGTGGTTGGACCAGCGGGACAGCGCCCGCAGGCGGGGCTGCGCGAAGCTGATCCAGTCCGACTCGGCGGCGTCTTCCGCCTGTTCGTTGTCGATGCGGTATATGTTGTCGTCCCAACGATGGCCCACCTCCACCGACGGGAAAAGGTCGAATCCGCCGATGCGCAAGCCAAGCGCGTCGTAGTCGGGGCGCGGCCGGTCCAACACCGTCTCGCCCCGAACCGCCTCCGCCCCGACGGCTGGGGCAGCCCCAAAGGCCGCGAGAACCACAACGGCCCAGCCCAACATCAGGGACCGCACCGCCGCACCGCTACCGCTGTGCTGCACGGGAAACACCGCGCTCATTCAATCGGGCTGGCGGATCTGGGCGGTTGCGCCGTGGCCTGCGCCGTTCCGGCTAGGTCTCCGCGCGGCTCCTGGGCGGCCCCCACCGCCGCCAGCAGGGTGTCCGCTTTAGCGGTCGGCACGGCGGCAGCCACGCCTTGGACGATGGCCCCGACGATGTCCGCTTGCTGGTTCGACTTAGACACCGCCAAGCTGACGACGGCCGCCGCCAAGCGCTCGCAGGCTGCGGCCGTGTTACAGGAGGCCGCGACCACCAGCGCCTCCATCGCCGCCGCCAAGCCGTCTGGATCGTTGCCGTGCTCGGCGACGGCGGCTTCTACGGCCTCAACGACCGAGGCCGGTATGCCGACCGCGACGCCATCGATGACGATTTCTACCGAGCCGCCCGGCCCTTCGGCCAACTCCAAGGCGGCATGGCCGGACAGCGGCCCCGCCACCAGCAGGCCCGCGACAACAATCCAGCGCCCCACCACTTTGCCGATCTCCGAGGACCGCCTTGCCCGCACCGTCAAGCTCCGAACGCGCGAGCACCGCGCCCCGGCCGGGGGGGGGGGGGGGGGGGGGGGATTAAGAGGGGTGTGCCGATTGATTTCCGAGTTACATTGCATAGCCAAATGCGCCCCCGTCGCTCTGGGCGAAACGGGATTGGCGAGCACCGCCCGAATCGCTGAACAACTCAGTGAAATTTCTCTCCATTCCAGCAACGCTGAAATCCCGCCGAGCAGAGGTGGCCTATTTTCCACAAAAATCGGTGTCTATCAAGAGCAATTTTGGGTAGTGGCTCAATTCGGCAACGCCTCATTACCGCAGCCCAATGCGGGCGCGGTCTCTGCGACAGCGTAAAGTGAAACTGAGCCACTACCCAATCTTGGAATATTCCCCGTTCATCCTCTCCTAGGGGCGTCTCAACGTCAGCTTAGGGTTCGAGCGCCACTTCAGTTCGGCGCCTGATGTGGATGAAGCCGAATATGGGCTTGGCCCTAGCGTCCTGTCCGGCTAATTCGTGCGATTATTCGTGGTCCCCCCCCCCCCTTGATCCGCGGCCAAGCTTGTGCGGCTGCCACGCCGAGCATCAGCGAGAACAGCACGGACACTGCGGGCACCTGCAGGCTGAAGTCCAGGGCGGCGTGTGTACCCACCAAGACGCAGGCGGCAAACCCGGCGGCCGGGTAGGCGGCATTGCGCCGCCGACGCAGCGCACCCCGGGCGCAGAAAAACGCTAAGGTGCCGAGCGATGCGAGGAATGCCGAGGCACCCGGCACCCCCAATTCCAGCGCGATTTGCAGATAGTCGTTGTGCGCCCGCTCGATGCGCACCGTCCCGCCCGCTTCGCGGTGCATCCGGTGTGCCGCCTCAAAGCCGCCGAGCCCCACGCCGCGCAGCGGCGCCGCACGGATGGCATCCAGAGTCTCCGCCGCGATCTGCCGGCGCCCGTCCCAGTCCGTATCGGCCGACCACAGCCGCCGTTCGAGCCCTTCGCCCAGTGTGGCGAACAGCAATCCGGCACCCAGGGCACCCACCGCCACGGCTACCGTCACAAGCGCCCGCCCGCTGCGCAAAGCCAGTATTGCCAGGAATGCGGTCAGCGCCAGCAGCGCGGACAGGGTGCCGGCGCGGGATTCCGAAAGCAGGATGGCGTTGCCCACCAGCAGCGCCGCGGCGAGCAGCAACACCTTGCGCAAAGGGGCTTCGGCCACCAGCCGGCGCAGCCATTCCCGCCCCGGCACGGAGTCGGCCGGGGTGGTTGCGGAGGTCTCGCGCAAGGCCGCGGCAAGGCAGAGCAACCCCAGAGCCGCGTGGGTGGCAAAGGTATTGCGATTGACGAAGGTTCCAGTCACGACGTCGTAGTAGGCGGTCTTCGCAAACCACAGGATGGTGTTGGTTCCCGAGAGATGCGCCAACAGCCCGTACAGGGCGTGCAAGGCAGCGGCGAACCCGAGGGCCGTGAACGCCCAGGCGGCGCCCTTCGCATCCCGTGCGGTTTGCAGCGCCAGCCAGAAAACGCCGGCGCAAGCGGCGATTTGCACGGCGGCGGCCCGTCCCGCGGCCGGGTCCAGCGCCACCGGCCCGATTGCCGCCGCGCCCTCCCCTCGGAAGGCGTACAGCGCTGCCGGCACGCCGGTCAGCGTTTGCGCGACCCCCCAGCCCAGCGCCGCCAAAAACAGCGCCGCTGCCAGCCAAAACCACGCCGGAGGCCGAACAAGCCGAACCGAGCCCCTAAGAGCCAACGCGCCCCAAGCGGCAAGAAGGGCGCCGACGCTGCCCGCCAGCATCCCGCCGGCCCATTCGGGGACGCTTCCGAAGGGCAGAGGCGCAGCCGCCGCCAAGGCGACGAGCACACCGAGAATCACGGTTGACGGCGACATTCGATCAGCGCCCCTTGCAGGCCGACTAAGGCCATCGTATGTCAACCTGTCCGTTCAGCGGAAGGCCGGAACGGTTCGCCATCGGTCTTGTGCTGGTTCTCCGATTCTTTCAACATGGCGTCGCATTGGGGTTTGCGCCGGAGAACCGTCCTTGATTCTGACAACCATCCCTGTGACAAGACGCGCTGGATTGTGGCACATGGCATACGGTTCCCTAGAATCGACACCATCGTACCGCATCGCGGATTGCGCAGCAGGCGCACCCCAATGATCGCCATTCAAAACCGCTCCACTGCCACCGTCGTCGCCCGATGCGGGGATGGCTTGGCCATCGTTTTGGCGCTTTGGCTCGCCTACCTGCTGCGCGGCCTCGACGACGCCGACCGCTACGTGCTCGCCGGCGTGGTCGCCGTGTTGCTCTACCTGCTCACCACCACCGCCATAGCCGACGGGCGCCGCAGGGCCCCGACGCTCACCCGGGAGTTCCGCACCATCCTAGCCGCTTGGGCTTTGACGCTGGGCGGCCTGCTGGCGATCGGCTGGATGACCAAGCTGACCGGGTACTACTCGCGGGTGACCATCGGCCTTTGGGCCCTGTTCGCGACGTTCGGCCTGATTGCCTGGCGGGCCGCGCACCACCTCGCCGCGCGCCTCACGCAAGCCTCCCGACAAGCGGCGCCAATGGCCATTGCGGGGGTTGACGGGCAGGCGCGCCACATCGCCCGGCTGCTCCGGTCCGAGTTCGTCCCCGCAGCGCCGCTGGTGGGATTTTTCGCCGACCACGGCGCCGATGGAGCGGCGGAGGAACTGCCCGCCCCGCTGCTGGGCGACTTCCGCGCGCTGGTGGATTGGGCTGCGCGGGGGGAGCTCTCGGCGGTGTTCATCGCGCTTCCCCCAAGCGAGGAGGACGCCGTTCGCAGACTTGTTGCAGCGCTCTCCGACACGTCGGCAAACGTGTACGTCGTTCCAACCCCACTGACTGACGAACTGTTGCACGCCCAATGGGTGAACCTCGGGGCCCAGCCCTTGGTCAGTGTTTTCGAGACGCCGTTCGTCGGCATCAACGGCTGGGTCAAGCGTGCCGAGGACGTCGTTCTCGCCTGTGCCGCGCTGGTGGTGGCCGCCGTTCCGATGCTGCTGATCGCCGCCGCAGTGAAACTCACTTCGCCCGGCCCCGTGCTGTTCCGGCAGCGCCGGTTCGGCATCGACGGCCGCACAATCCGCGTTCTCAAGTTCCGCACCATGACGGTGGCACAAGATGGCCAGAACATTCAGCAGGCGCGCGCCAAAGACCCCCGGCTGTCGCCAATCGGCGCCTTTCTTCGCCGCACGTCCCTGGACGAGCTGCCGCAGTTCTTCAACGTGCTGCGCGGCGACATGTCCGTGGTCGGCCCCCGGCCGCACGCGCTCGCCCATAACGAGCATTACCGGCGGCTGATTCCGGGCTACATGCTGCGCCACCGGATCAAGCCGGGGATCACCGGCTGGGCGCAAATCCACGGGCTTCGGGGAAGCACCGACACCGTCGAGAACATGGAGCGACGGGTTGATTACGACCTCTGGTACGTGGGCCAGTGGTCGGTCTGGCTGGACCTGTGGATCGTGGCGCGAAGCGTGCCACTCTTGGCCGGCGACCGGAACGCTTTTTGATGCCCGGGCCGGCGGAGCGCTCCCGGGCGATGCGCCCCGCGCCGCATGTGCGAATTCGACGCGGTCTCGGCGGGCATGCCTTCTACCAAGCGGTCGTCCTCGCATTCCAAGTGACCGGAGTTCCTCTGTACCTCCACTTCTGGGGCATCGCCCTGTACGGGGAATGGCTCGTCGCCATCGCGCTAAAGAGCTGGTTCATGATGGTCGATTTCGGCTATTCCGCCACGGTGGCCAACGAAACCGCAATGCGGGCGGCGGGCGGCGATATCGCGGGCGCCCGGGCGGGATTTCAAAGCGCTTGGGCGCTGGTTACCGGCCTGTCCCTAGGGGCTGCGGCGGCGGGAGGCGCACTGTTCGGCTTCACGCCCTTGGCTGCTTGGCTGGGGCTCGCCGAGTTGGGCGAAGATGGCATCGTGCTGCCACTGCTCATCGCTACGGCGCTGGCGCATCTGCAATCCGGGCTATTCGGGGCGGGCCTCACCGCGGCGGGCCATTACGGACTGCTTGCCCTCGTGCTCAGCCTGACGCACGCCATCGGCTTCGCCTTGGCGGTGTTGGCCATTGCCCTTGGGGGCGGGCCCGGCGAAGCGGCCCTAGCCTTGGCGCTCGCCGAGTTGGCGGGGCTCGCGTGCTTGGCCGCGCTGGCCCGGCGGTACAGCCCTTGGCTGCGCCCCGGGCTGGCCGATGCCTCCATCGCGGAGATGCGCCGCCTCGCCCCGGCATCGCTGGGCCTATCGGGGCTGGCGCTCGGCAACGCCTTGGTGATTCAGGGACCCGTCGTGTTGGTCGGCGCCGTCGTCGGGCCAGCCGCGGCAGCCGTCTTCACCACCCTGCGCCTGCTGGCACGGGCGCCGGTGCAGCTTGCCGGCATCCTGTTCGCCACCCTGCGCGTCGAGGCCACGTTCGCGCATGGGCAGGGCGAGCGCGCACGGCTGCGGCGGCTGAACACCCAGGCGGTGCAATTCGCCGTCTGGTCGGGTGCTGCGGCGCTGCCGGCGCTGTTGACCATCGGGCCCCGAGCGGCGGCGCTCTGGACCGGCGGGGAGATCGTCGTGCGCCAACCGCTGTTCGCGCTCCTGCTGGCCACCGCCGTCGCCACGCTGCTGTGGAACGCTGCGGGCACTGCGCTGATGGCGGCGAACCGCAGCCAGCGCATCGCGGTGGCCTACGCGCCGGTCGCCGCTCTGGCGCTGCTGGCCACCGTCGCGCTGGCACCCAGCTTGGGCGTGGACGGCGCTGCGGCGGCGCTGGCCATCGGCGAGTGGCTGGTGTTCGTGCTGGTCGCCCGCCGGGCATTGACGTTTCTCGACCAGCGACCAGGCTCGCTGGCGATTGCGGTGCTGCGTCCGCCAACCGGCCTGATCCGGCTTTTGCGCCCCGACCAATGACCTCGCGTCATCGGCTGGTCCTGATCCGCCTATTACCGCTAGCAGGCGCCTTGGCATCCGCCTGCCGAAGCCCCGCTTGTTGACGAAGTTGCCTCACTTCCTGCCGGACAGTCGCAAATCCAAGAAGCGGCGCGGCGAAACCACAACCCAAGCTGCGGATGGCACACTGTTCATACGCCTGCCCCATCCTCGGCCATTGATCCAACCGAGGGCTTACCGCCCCGCTCGATAGTTCCCTGTTTCCTCCAACGCCAGCGCCAGCGCTTCTTCGGCATCCAGACCGGCGTTCCGCCTAGCCTTGGCGACGAGTTCCTGTGCGGTCTCGACCGGCTGCATGCCTCTGAGCCGCAGACTTTCCTCGATTATTGCCGCCATTGAGCGATTCTGCCGCGCCGCCGCCTCCTTCAAGGCGCGATGGGTGCGTTCGGCTAATCTTATAGTGAGGCGAACCATGGTGAAGGAGAACCATAGCATCACTACACCAGCCAAGCAAACCCTACGTCAAACTTATGGCAGTTCAAACGCGCTGTATTCATACGGGTCCGCTTGATACACGTAGTGCGCTTGGAGATGGCCGCGCATCAACCGCCGCCTCACTGGTTTCTCGTTCGCCAGCAGCGGATAGCCGACGGAGATGACTTCTCCCAGAGCATGGTCAGCATCCCCCGAAGGAGGCTTGCCGAGCTTGAAACACTCGAAACGCGGATCTTGGACGGCATCGGGGATATAGAGTGCCGCCAAATCGGCAGATTGCTGAAGTCGCATCTCGCTGATCGGCCAGAGAGCCACTTCCGAGCCGACCGATACGACGCGAATCACGTCCGCCGGAAGATCGGCGATGACGTGGGCTGCCGTTAGGAAGAGTCCCGGCCTGCCGAATCCGAAACAGGTTCCAACGGGGTGCTCTGCTTCGAGGGAATAGAGCATGAAGATGCGCTTTTCAAGTGAGATTGAACGTTCTTCCACCGCCCTAAGTGCCTTGTATCCAAGCGGCTTGTCACCACTTTGTCCTCGCGTTTTGGCGAGGGCATCAGCCTGTCCGCCATCGCAGCCACCTCGTTTTCGTAAAGCAAAGCGGCCAAATTTCTTTGATCGCTAGACCTTGCGTACCATTAACTTGCCGCAATTTAGCACGGTACTCATTGCACCGCTATCCCAACAACGTGGGATCAAGGCTGCATTCCGCAGATGACGCCGCGATATCGGCTAGCCCGGACGCCCCTGCCGGCGCCGCTCGACGACCCGCAGCAGCAACTCCTCGAACCGGGAGGCAATGGGTTCGATATCGAAGGACTGCTCGGCGTAGCGTCGGGCGCGCCGGGCGCAAACCTCCCGTTCCCGGTCGTCCCGCAGTAGTTCGGAAACCGCCTCGGCGACCGCCGCGCCGTCGCCGGGCGCCACCACCCGGCCGCAGCCCTGCCCGGCGACAATTCGGCTGGCGAGGTTGCCGGCATCCGCCGAGAGCACGATGGCGCGTCCGGCGCAGCAGTACGAGAGCACCTTGCTGGGCACGCAGTACGGCTGCGTTTGCGGTTCCAGCACCGCCAGCAGGATATCCGCTGCCGCCAAAACGTCCACTTTCCGCGACACACTGGAAAAGACCACATGCCCAATCGCTCAAACTCGTTGCCGAGCATGCGCATGTCAAAGTTGGCGTTGTGGGCAACCAGCACCGCGCCGTCGAGCCGCTTCGCTAGGGCGGGCGCGATTTCCTCAAAGGCGGGCGCGGCTTCCAGCTGGGATGCTCATGTTCTCGACTCTGACAACCTGTACAGAACAGTTAATACCGTCAAATTCCGAACGCCTATGGCGGAGAGGGAGGGATTCGAACCCTCGATGGGTTTCACCCCATACTCCCTTAGCAGGGGAGCGCCTTCAGCCGCTCGGCCACCTCTCCGTGGGGGGCGCAGTATATCGGGTTCTCGGCGGGTTGGGGGAAGCTAGTCAAATCTCGTCTGCCCCGCCACCGGGGCGCCTCCCGCCGTATTTGGCCGTGACGCTCGCCCCTATCGGTAAATCAAGTGCCGCCAGTGCCATCCGCCGTCACCCAATCATTCCCGCCGCAGTATCTCGTACTTCTTCAAATACCCCCGCAACTGATGGTAGCTGAGGTTCAGCAGCTGCGCCGCCTTGCGTTGATTGTGCTTGGCCGCGTCCAGGGCCGCGTTAATCGCAGCGGTTTCATATTCGCGCACCTTCTCCCTGAGGTTGAGCGGCAAGGTGGCGGACATGGGAACTTGGATCGCGGGCCGGTTGCCGATATCAACCGCGGTTCTGGTGCCAGGCCGACTGGTCGCCGGACGATACGGGGAATCGAAGGGGTCGAATATGATCTCGCCAATCACCGCATCCGCTTGCGCTCGATAAACACAGCGTTCGACCACATTCTTCAATTCGCGAACATTACCGGGCCAAGCGTACTCGCAAAGGGCATGACGGGCTTCTTGGGAAAACCCGGCGAACAGGTCGCGTCCGAGCTCCGCGGACATATTGATGGCGAAATGCTCGGCCAGAAGAGGGATGTCGCCGGGGCGTTCCCGCAACGGTGGTAGCGTGATGAGATCGAATGCGAGTCCTGGCGGACATCGGCCACAACCAGCATGTAGGGGCTGTCGATATCCAGATCGAACCAGTCCGCAACGTCCTCGCGCAGCACCGAGGGCGCGAAGGGACGAAAGCTTTCCCGAAACTTGACGCGCAGGTTCAGGGAGCGCTGCATGGCCGGCGAGCGCGGGTCGCCGAGGATCGAGCGGTTTCCCAACGCCCGGGGGCCGAACTCCATCCGGCCTTGGAACCAGCCCAGCGCCTGGCCGCTGGCCAGCGCGTTGACGGCGCTTTCCAATAGCTCCGCGTCCTCTAGGTGGCGGAAGCGCGCCCCCGCCCGCGTCAATCGCGCCGCGACCGTCTCGTCGTCCCATGCCGGACCGAGATAGGCGCCCTGCATCCCGTCGCCGCCTGTCATCTGGCGCCGAGGGCGGTCCAAGTAGTGGTGGTAGGCCATCAAGGCGGCGCCTAGGCTGCCTCCGGCATCCCCCGCAGCCGGTTGAATCCAGATATTCTCGAAGGCGCGGCTGCGCAGCAGCCTGCCGTTGGCGACGCAGTTGAGGGCAACCCCGCCGGCCAGGCACAGGTTGCGGGCTCCCGTCTCGTTCGCAATCGACCGTCCCAGGCGTTCAACCACCTGCTCGGTGACCGCCTGCACCGAGGCGGCGATGTCCATATGGAACGGCTCAAGCCGGTCCTCCGGCCTGCGGGCGGGCTGGCCGAACAGGGCCTCGAAGCGGCGGTTGGTCATCCGCAGCCCGGTGCAGTATCCGAAGTAGTTCATATCCAAGCGGAAGGTGCCGTCCTCCTTGACATCGATCAGGCGGTCGAGGATCGTGCGGGCGTGCCGCGGCTCGCCGTACGGCGCCAACCCCATGACCTTGTACTCGCCGGAATTGACCCGGAAGCCGAGGTATTGCGTGAAGGCGCTGTAGAGCAGGCCAAGGGAATGCGGAAAGTGCAGCTCGCGCACCACCTCGATTCGGTTGCCTTCGCCCAAGCTGAGCGTCGTCGTTGCCCATTCCCCAACGCCGTCTATGGTGAGCACGGCGGCCGAATCGAACGGCGACGGGAAAAAAGCGCTGGCCGCGTGCGACTGGTGGTGCTCGGCGAACACCAGTTTCGCTTCGCTATCGAAATCGGGGTCGAAGCCGCGCAACGCCTGCCCCAGCAGGCGCTTTTGGAATAGCTTCTCCTTCATCCAGGTCGGCATGGCTGCCGAAAATGACCGAAACCCCCTGGGCGCGAAGGAAAAGACCCCGCAGCCGCAATGCCGCCTGATGGAAGGGCTCGCCGACCCACAGCGGCCGGACCCGCGCGGTCGGAAGCGGTGCCCCGCGTGCGAGCAGGCGGTTTGCCGCGCCGATACGATCGAGTCCGCCGAGGCGCAGGAAGCGCCCGAGTACGGGTGTCGGATAGCCGCCGGTGACGAAGGCGGTGAGGATGCCGCGCCGCTTCGATTGCGGCCTGACGCAGGAAGAACTGGCCGAATCCGTTGGAGATCACGACACGGAGAGGCGCTCTTGTCCGACCGATCTCCCCTAGGGCCGCAGCCGTGTCATCCGTCACCACGATGAAGCGCCAAGCGGCTCAGCAACGCAGTGCGCTCGCCCCCGGCGGCGAGGGCGGCGGGGCGCACCGGATCGCCCCCCTAGGCATCGCGCACCCGACCGATGATCGCACATCGATCGCCGGTATCCAGCGTGGACCATGCGTACAGGCCAGCTTCGACCGCAAGCCAGCGCGTGTTCAGCATGGCTGGGCGCGAACTTGGGCAAAAGCAGACGAGCGGGCATCATCAAAAATTGGGCTTATTCTATCCAAACCCGCCTACCCGCACAGCAGATGTCGGGCGAACGAGGGGATGGGCATGGAATAGGCGTGTTCGTCGGGCGCGAGGAAGCCGCTGTGCTCGGCATCCCGGATGAACTGCGTGGCGTTGGTGCCGGACGACGCGAAAATTCGTCGGCCGTGTTTCTCCACGAGGTCGAAAAGCTCGCTGTAGAGCAACCGCCCGCCACGTTCCAGCAAGGCCGGGACAAGCTCCCTGGCCAGCTTCTCGAATCCGCCATGGCGGCGACGCAGGCGCGCCAAGCGCTGCCCGCGGACAGCGGCACGGGCAGCCACCGCCGTCCCCCGGTCGGCGGCAGGGCCCGCATTTCCTCCATGAACTGGCACATTAGGGCGCTCTTGCCCACGCCGGGCGGCCCCTCCACCACGATCGAGGCGTTGGCGGCTAAGCCCCGCGACAGGCCGTTGGCCATCTCCCGGAAAGCGCCGATCTCCGGCTCGCGCCCCGAAAAGAACGGCACGCCGCGCCCGGTTGCCGGCGCCCGGTCCCGCATCGACAGATACCGCTCCGCATCGACAATATCCTGTTCGCGCAGTTGGCAGTTGTCCCGGTAGTTTTCATCCACCAATACCATGGTCGGCACTGTACCACGAAGGCATCTCATTACTTTTGCGGATGATCGAAAGCCCGCTCCAGCCGAGATTCCCGAACGAACAGCACATCGCGTTCGAAGGCGTAGTTCGACTCCGTCATCCTAAAGCACTGAAATGCGATGGGATAGAGATTTTGAGATGCCAGTGCAGCCGCGACACGAGCGAAGCTCGGGGCCAGACCTTCATACTCCGGGCCGAACGAAACCTCGCACAGTACCGCGTCCACATTGCGGAACCAAGAGAGGGAGCCTTCGACAACCGATACTTCATGGCCCTGCACGTCAATTTTGCAAACGACTATGCGGCCCAACGGCAGAGTCACTGCTGAGGCGAGCTTGCGGCAACTCACTTTCTCAGTCCTTGCGTGTTTGGCCGAATACACTTTCCTGATGCTGTCGGTATAGTGATGAAAAGTGTTCAGCGCTGTCTGGCCGTCATCAACGAGCATCTCTCGCTCGCAGTCTTGATTGCTGATTGCGTAGTTGAGGCATTTCACACGGGGATCATGCTTGAACCGCCGTTGGAGCCGCCGAAAAGCAGTCTCGGCCGGTTCCAGCGCCACAACCTCGACATCCTCCCAGTACCTCAAGAACCCGGCGGCCCAGTCCCCGTGATGAGCACCGACATCGACGAGAAATACCGGCTCCTCCGATCCAACGAATCGAAGAAGCTGCACCCAATCCTCCGAAGTTGCAGGATCCCGCATGGTCTCTGCAACTAGGGCAAGGGCGTGCGCGCGCCCTCCCACCCGAACAATCTCATCAATCAGGAAGAGCCGCAGGGCGACCTTTTGGGATATGGCGGACAGGAACCGGATCAACCGCGCCTTCATTGGACACTCCTTTGCAGCCGCCCTGTTTCGACCCAAGTGGCCAAGAACCATCGATAGGTGTCTTCCAAGCCTGATGGCAGCGCTTGACGCGCCCGCCAGCCCAGCCGGTCCAACCGTCCGAGGTCCAACCGCTTGCGCGGCGTTCCGTCGGGCTTCGACGCATCGAAAACGATGTTGCCCCGGAAGCCTACCACATCCTTCACCAGCGCCGCCAAATCCGCAATGGACAACTCTTCGCCGCTGCCCACATTGACCGGGCCTTCAACCGCGTACCGCTCCATCAGGAACAGGCAGGCATCGGCCAGGTCGTCCACATGCAGAAACTCGCGCCGGGGCGCGCCGGAGCCCCAAACCGCCACCGAATCGCGTCTGGCCATCTTCGCATCGTGCATGCGGCGCATCAGCGCGGGGATCACATGGCCCGACTCCAAGTCGAAATTGTCTCCCGGCCCGTAGAGATTGGTCGGCATGAGCGAAATGAAATTGCAGCCGTACTGTCGGCGGTAGGCGTCGCAGAGCTTGACGCCGGCGATCTTGGCCACCGCGTACCACTCGTTGGTGGCTTCCAGCGGGCCAGTCAGCAGCGCCGCCTCGCTGATGGGTTGCGGCGCGAGCCTGGGATAGATACAGCTTGATCCCAGAAACAGCAGCTTCCCGACCGCCGCCTGGCGGCAAGCCTCGACGACCGCCGCCGCAATCGCAAGGTTGTCGTGGAGGAACTCCGCCGGACGGCTTTGGTTGGCCGAGATGCCGCCGACGCGGGCGGCCGCCAAAAACACGGCCTGCGGACGGTGGCGGAGCATCCAGGATTCAACCTGCCTAGGCCGGCGCAGGTCGAGCGTCCGGCGCGGCGCCGTCAAGACCTCGCAGCGCCGGTGGCTGCGCAGGGCGCGGACGATGGCCGAGCCGACCATGCCCTCGTGTCCGGCGACGAAAACGCGCTTGCCGTCGAGCGGGTAGTCGAGGTCAGCCATGCCGCGCCGGCACGGAGCCGCCGCCGTCAATCCGCCGCAGGTCGGCTCGCACCATGTCGGCGACCAAGGCGGCGAACCCAATCTTCGGGCGCCACCCCAGTTCCTTGCGGGCCTTGGCCGCGTCGCCAATCAAGCAGTCCACCTCGGTCGGACGGAAGTAGCGTGGGTCGATTTCCACGCGCACCGCGCCGGTGGCGGCGTCGCGCCCTTTTTCCGCCAGCCCCGAACCCTCCCAGGCGAGTTCGACGCCCACCTCCCCGAAGGATCGCTCGACGAACTCGCGCACCGAATGCGCTTCGCCGGTGGCAAGCACGAAGTCGTCGGCGCGCGGGTGGTTGAGGATGCGCCACATGCCGTCCACATAGTCATCCACGTGCCCCCAGTCCCGCCGCGCGTCCAAGTTTCCCAGATACAGCGTCTCCTGCCTGCCCCGGGCAATGGCGGCCGCCGCCCGGCTGATCTTGCGCGTCACGAAGGTCTCGCCCCGGGTTGGCCCCTCGTGGTTGAACGCGATGCCGTTGCAAACGTGCATGCCGTACGCCTCGCGATAGTTCGCCGAAATCCAGTAGGCGTAGAGCTTCGCCGCCGCGTAGGGGCTGCGGGGCCGAAAGGCCGTCGTCTCGCTTTGCGGGGGCGGGGCATCGCCGAACAGCTCTGAGGTCGATGCTTGGTAGAAGCGCACCTCTTGATCGCGGCCAAGCAGGCGCACCGCCTCCAGCAGCCGCAGCGTTCCGAGGGCATCGCTGTTGGCGGTGTACTCCGGCGTCTCGAAGCTCACTTGCACATGGCTTTGCGCGCCCAGGTTGTAGATTTCGTCCGGCCGCACCTCCTGAACCAGCCGGATAAGATTGGTGGCGTCCGTCAAGTCGCCGTAGTGGAGGAAGAAACGAACATCCGGCTCGTGCGGATCAACGTAGAGATGGTCGATGCGCTTGGTGTTGATGGACGAGGCGCGACGCACGACGCCATGCACCTCGTAGCCGCGGCCCAGCAGGTATTCCGCCAGACGAGCGCCGTCCTGCCCCGTCACCCCAGTGATTAAGGCTACGGGATTGGGCATGCCGACTGACCTGCCAACGGCCAGCGCCGTGTTTCCGATGCCGGTACTTCCATCCGGCAGCCTTCACAGGAGCTTGACGAGCGCGACGATCAGGCTGCCCTGCGCGATCAACGCACCGATTATCCATTTCAGCAAATCTGACTTCGATGCCGCTATGGCGGCCTTAGTCTCCTGCCGCAGCGCCTCAACGCCGGCCTCGATCTTAACGACGTCGGTCTTGGTGGCGAGGTTGGCGTTGAGCAAAGCGACGTGCTCCTCGGCCAGCGTCTCCGCTTGCCGCTCGGTGAAGCCGGAGTCGGTCAGGCGCTTGACGAAGCGGTGGGTGTCGAACGCGATAGCCTCTGACATGGGCGAATCATAGTGGCGCTGATGCGGTTCCACAAGGCGCCTCTCGCCCAGGGGGTGTGAGGCAAGCTCGTCTAGCGCGGCCCCCGCCCATACTGATCCTCAAAGCGGACGATGTCGTCCTCCCCCAGGTAGTCGCCCACCTGAACCTCGATGAGCTCCAAGGTGCCGTCCGCCGCGTTGCGCAGCCGGTGCTGCACGTCTCGGGGGATGTAGGCGCTCTGGTTTTCGCGCAAGGTGAAGGTCTCCTTGCCGCGGGTAACCTCGGCGACGCCGCGCACCACCACCCAGTGCTCGGCGCGGTGGCGGTGCAACTGCAGCGACAGGCTCGCACCCGGCTTCACCCGGATGCGTTTGACCTGATAGCGCTCGCCACGTCCAACGCCCTCGTAGCTGCCCCAAGGACGATGCACCTCGGCGGGCAGGCTGTGCTCCGAACGGCCCGAAGCCCGCAGCCGCGCCACCAGCGCGCCCACGTCCTGGACCCGGCTGCGGTCAGCGACCAGCACCGCGTCGGTGGTCTCCACGATGACCAGATGATCGACGCCGATGGCGCCCACCAGGCGATGGCTCGAATGGACGAGGGTGCGGTCCACATCCAGGGGCAGCACATCGCCAACAAAGCGGTTGCCGCGCCCATCCGCCCCGGCGGCCTCCAGCACCGACTCCCAGGAGCCGATATCGCTCCAGCCGAAGTCCGCCGGCAGCACCGCGGCGCGGGCCGTCCGCTCCATCACCGCGATGTCGAACGACACGCTCGGGCTGCGCAGGAACGCCTCATGCGGGCGGAAGAAGTCGAGGTCCGAGCCGCCCCTCTCGACCGATTCGGCAACGGCCGCCGCCATCTCGGGGTTGTGCGCCTTGATCTCCGCCAAGGCGACCCCGGCATCGACCACGAACATGCCGCTGTTCCAGAGATGGCACCCGGAGGCGGCGAAGATCTGGGCGCGCCCGGCGTCCGGCTTCTCGACGAACGCCTGAACGGGCTGGACGCCCGCCCGGCCAGCGGCCGCCAGCTCGATGTAGCCGTAGCCCGTCTCCGCACGGGACGGCACGACGCCGAAGGTCACCACCGCGCCGCCCTCGCTCGCTTCCCGGGCGGCCCGGACCGCTGCGGCAAAGCCCTCGGCATCTTCGATCCGGTGGTCGGCGGGCAGCACCAGCAACTGCGCCCCCGCCGCCTCGGCCAGGGCTAGATGGGCGGCCAGCGCAATGGCCGGCGCGGTGTTGCGGCCCTCCGGCTCCAAAGCAATGCATTGCCAAGGCAGATCCAGCGCCCGGAGCTGCTCGGCGACCAGAAAGCGATTGGCCTCGTTGCAGACCACGATCGGCGGCCGCTCGGTGACCCCCGCCGCCCGCAGCACGGTGTTCTGCAGCAGGGAGCGGTCGCCGAACAGGGCGTGGAAGGGCTTGGGGAAAAGCGCCCTCGACAGCGGCCACAGGCGGCTGCCGACGCCGCCCGCCAACACCACCGGCACGAGGGGCTTCAAGTGGGTTCGCGCCTTGGGCATAGAGGAAAAACAAGCGGGGCTGGCGGCATCTCGGTTGGACTTGTTCGACCAAGCAGTGCGACAATTCTAGTGTTGCTCTCGCCGCATTTCGACTAGAGTACACTTACTTGCCACCAGCCTAATAGCCGAAAGCCTCCATGCGGGTGTCCATCGTAACCGTGTCGTTCAATCAGGCGCGCTATCTGGAGCGGGCGCTCCGCTCGGTGGCCGCGCAGGACCACGACGACATCGAGCACATCGTGGTGGATCCCGGCTCCACGGACGGCAGCCGTGACATCATCGAGCGGTTCCGCGACCGGCTGGCCGCAGTGGTGCTGGAGCCCGACCGCGGCCCGCCCGACGGCCTGAACAAGGGGTTCGCCCTCGCTACCGGGGATATCTTCGCCTACCTGAACGCCGACGACGAATACCTGCCAGGCGCCGTTCGCGCCGCAGTGGCCGAGTTCAGGCGGCATGCGGACGCGGATATCGTGGTCGGGCACGGCTACATCGTTGACGGCGACGGCAACTCGATTCGCCGGTTCCGGTCCGCGTCCTTCTCCCGCTGGCGCTTCGCCCGCAGGGCCGCAGTGATAATGCAGCCATCCACCTTCTTTCGGGCCGATACCTTTCGAGCGACATCGGGCTTCAACGTGGCGAACCGCACTAGCTGGGATGCCGAGCTCTACCTCGACATGTGCCTCGCCGGCGCGCGGATGCATATGGCGGAGGGCTACTGGTCGCTGTTTCGCATCCACCCCGATTCGATCTCCGGGAGCGGACGCCTGAACGCCGAGTTCGCGCGCGACGAGCAACGGTATTTTCGACGCTTGACTGGCCGGGAGCCGAGACAGCTAGACCTTGCCTCCTTTCTTCTGGCGAGGGCCTTGCGATGGCTGGTTGACCCCCGCGGATTGCTTGAGCGCTTACAGGACTTAATCCGCCCGCCCGTTCTGCGACCGTGACTGGCCAACCACATCCCCCTCCCGCCCCAGGCCCCGCAATGCTCCCTGCGCAGCAAGGAAGGGCGCGGGCGGGATCTTCCATGCGGGAAGGCCAAAACCGATTGAGCCTAATCTCGTTTCTAATAGGGATCTTGTGCTTCTTACGCTTCCAAGTAGTCGGCGAAGTTTACGTTTCGGAAATCCTTTTGGCCGGGCTCCTGCCCTTCCTACTGATCACCCGCAACCACTTGCTCCGAAATCCCACCGCCCTCGCCTTTCTGGGCCTGATTGGATTGTGGCTATCCGCGCAGATCTTGACCGACATTGTTCGCGAAACAGACTTTCTCGACTATTCAAGGGGCTGGGCGAACATTGCCGCCTTCATGGTCAATGCCTGCGCGTTGTACCTGCTGCTGCAGGGCAGCCGCCGCCGGTTTGTGCTGTTCGCCCTCGGCCTCGCGCTTGGCAAGCTGCTCTCGTTCTGGCTCGCGCCCACATTATTCGCGGACACTTATCCCTGGAAGTTCGGCATCGGCAATGGCGTTGCCCTGCTCGCTGTTCTGGCGGGCCTATGGCGTCCAATCCGGTGGAATCCGATTCTCGCTACAGCCCCCCTGCTCGCAGTCGGCGCATACAGCCTAGTGGTTGGCTTTCGGTCGATGTTCGCTTGCGCCCTGCTGGCTTCGCTTGCCTTATTCGCACAGGGCCTGCTTCGCCTCTCGCTACGCGGATCAAGGGTGAAACCCGCATTCCTAGTCACCGGCTGGCTTGCTTGCTCGCTTTTGGCCGGACTGGGCGTTTTGGAACTCTACAAATTAGCTGCATCAGAGGGCTACATGGATGAAGTGTCAACGGCAACTTTCGCATTACAGAATCAAGGTGATTTGGGGGTTCTGATAGGCGGCAGAATAGCTGTATTCTCATCCATTCCAGCGATATTGGATAGCCCAATTCTCGGCCATGGCTCCAAAGCGAAAGACCCCTACTACGCCGGACTCATTCTGGAAGGCAGAAATTACGGCTACGAGATCGGGATGGGGCTGCATCACTCCTACCAATACGAATCGAGAATCCCCACCCATAGCATGCTGCTTGGCACCTGGGTGCAGGCTGGCATCGGGGGCGTGATTTTCTGGATTTGGTTTGCCCTGCTGATTGTGGCGACGCTTGCCAATCTCTGCGCTGCGCGGGAGCCGCTTTCCTTGTTGATCTTCTATCTGGGCTTCTCCCAATTGTGGCATATCCCGTTCTCGCCCTTTGCGGGCGACCACCGTTTAACCACCGCTTTCACCCTTTGCCTGTTCGTTGCGGCGCGGCAAGTGCTCCGCAACAGCGGGAGCGCCATTTCAGGCGTAGCACCGCCTGTCCCGCACGGCAAGCCACGAACCTATGAACGGCTCCGAGGATAAAAATATGAAGCTGGTGGTGGTAATTCTCACAAAGAATGAAGCCATTCATCTAGCGCGCTGCCTAGCCAACGTGCGAGCGCTGACCGAGAATATACTGGTCGTAGATAGCTTCTCCTCGGATAAGACCGTCCAGATAGCCGAGCGGCATGGTGCTCGGGTTTTGCAGCGCAAGTGGACAAACCATGCAAACCAATTCAACTGGGCGCTGGAACAGCTCGATGCGAACACCGAGTGGGTGCTGCGGGTTGATGCTGACGAGCGACTCTCGCCCGCGCTTGTCGCCGATATTCGGGCACGCCTGCCCAAGCTAGGACCGGAAATCAAAGGAGGCAAGCTGCGGATACGCGTTATCTTTCAAGGTTGCCTCATCCGATTTGGCGGCTTCCGCAAGTTTTATTTACTGCGGCTTTTCCGCTATGGCTGCGGAAGATTAGAGAATATATGGATGGACGAGCACACCATCGGGGCTAGTCCTTCAATCACGCTCGACGGGGAAATCATCAATGATGACCTGCGTTCGCTGACGTTCTGGACCGAAAAGCACAACCGCTATGCGAGTCTTGAAGCAATTGAGATGTTGAACAGGAAGCATCGCTTTCTGCGCCGCGCGACAAACGATATGCTGGTTGCACGGCTGTGGCCGTTAGGCACTCCGGCATCAAAGCGTTGGCTCAAAAAGGAGGTGTATGCGTCCTGTCCCCGCGGCATGCGCGTGTGCGTTTGGTTCCTGTATCGCTACGTGCTTCAGCTCGGCTTTCTCGATGGACGAGCCGGCAGGCAATTTCACGTCCTGCAAGGCTTCTGGTACCGATACCTAGCCGACGCAAAATCCAATGAGGTTGAACGCCGCATGAGTGAAGATCGCATGGACGTGGTGACGGCGATTCGTCAGGTCTTGGGAATCGACCTTTCGGTATCGGGGGAGGCGGCACGGTCAGGCGCAAGCAAGCGCTCATCATCAAGCCCCCTGTGATTTTGAAGACAAGCGTGGCTGAGGCAATCGTCTCGAACGGCCAGCGAGAGCCACGCGAATCCGTGCGCCTATGCCTCGTGGTCCAGTATCCAATCCACAATCATTTGCCCCTGCATCAGGCGTTGGCCCACGAAGCCGACATCAAGCTGGAGGTTCTTTTCATGCAGGAAAATCCTGGCTACGAGGCTGAATTCTCCCGCAAGGTCGATTGGGGGCTGAACTTGCGTGAAGGTTATACCAGCCACACCTTCTCGAATGCGAGTCCTTGGCGGAACAGCGAAGGATTCTGGAAGTGGGTCAACCCGGGCCTGATCAGACGGGTGGCTAAAGGCTCCTACGACGCTGTTTGCGTTCACGGCCACAATAACTTCACCCACCTCGCGGCCATCGTTGCCGCGCGACTAACCGGCAAGCGGACGATAATCCGCGCCGACACCTACAACCTCGGTTCACGATCGCTCCTCAAACGGCTAGCTCGTCGGCTCGTCTACACCTTGACCTTTCGGCTTGCCCATACGTTGCTTTACGTCGGCGAGCTCAACCGGCGATGCTTTGAGGACTTCGGCGGCAGGCCGGAGCAACTGGTGCATGCCCCGCAAGTCGTTGACAATGCCCGTTTCGCAGGCGAGTGGGCGTGCTACGCGCCGCGATGTGGATCCTTAAAGTTGGCGTTCGGCATCGCGCCCCGCCAGAAGGTATGTATCTTCTGCGGGAAGTTCCTCGCAAAAAAACAACCGCTCGTTCTGCTCGAAGCCTTTCTCGACGCGAATCTAGGCGATCAATGGGTGCTTCTGATGGTGGGCGACGGACCGTTGCGCGCCCCATGCGAAGCGCGGGCGGCGGAGCGGGGCGCCACCAGCCGAGTGGTGTTCGCCGGGTTCTTGGACCAAAAAGAAATCGGGCGCGCCTTCGCGACTGCCGATATCCTCGTGCTTCCCTCCAAAACAAAAGAGCCATGGGGGCTGGTGGTCAACGAGGCCATGAACTTCCGCTGCGCGATCATCGTTTCCGATATAGTGGGGTGCGCCCCCGACTTGGTGGCCGGCAAGTGCGGCTTGGTCTTTCCCCATGATTCACCCGATGCCTTGGTTGACGCGCTTAAACGGATGGCCGGGGACGATGAGCTGCGGTCCGTCTTCGCCGAGCGGGCGCAAGCGGTCATTGCCCAATGGTCAGTGCCGGCCTACGTCTCTGGGCTGCGCCGCGGACTGGGCCTGCCGGATTGCGGCGATCAATGAAAATACTCCATGTGATCCCCACGCTCGCCCCGCAAGCCGGCGGCCCGTCCAAGGCTTGCTACGAAATGGCGTGGTCAATGGCTCGACGCGGGCATACTGTATCGATCCAAGCCACCATGCTGCACGCTTCCGAACCGGGCATCGCCGCATTCGGCAAAGTCGAGGAGCGCGACGGCGTGATCATCTATCAACATCCAATTCGCTATTCGCGCGCTTGGGCCTACTCGCCCGGGCTGGTTCGTTGCCTGCGCGAAACCATTCCGAGCGTCGATATCGTCCATCTGCATTCCCTTTACTTATTCCCCACTCGGGCGGGCGGACGCGACTGCGCTCGCTCAAGCGTCCCCTACATCCTGCATCCGCATGGGTCGCTAGGTACCTGGCACTACCGGGAAAAGCGGTGGAAGAAAAAACCCGTCGAGGTTTGGTTTCAGGATTCCGTGACCCGTTCCGCTGCCGTTGTGCAATTTGCCACGGAGAAAGAGAAGCGGGAGGCGCTGCCCCGCATATTTGGCGCCCGCTCGGCGGTGCTCCCGATAGGCCTCGATTTTTGCCAGTACGCGCAACTGCCGCAGGGGCGCTTCCGCGCTCTCCATCCGGAGATTGGTGATCGGCCCATCGTGCTGTTCTTAGGGCGTCTTGACCCAAAGAAAGGGCTGGACCTCCTGGTCGATGCCTTCGCCGAAGCCTTGCGCCTCGGATGCCAAGCGCATCTCGTCATCGCGGGGCCGGATGGCGGCATGAAAAAGCAGGTGGAGGCCTGGCTCGGAGAGCGTGGCTTGCGCGAACGCGCGACCTTGGCAGGCTTGGTCACAGGCACGGACAAGCTCGGCCTGCTTGCCGACGCCGACCTTTTCGTGCTGCCATCCCAAACCGAGAGCTTCGGCATCGCGGTCATCGAGGCAATGGCCAGCGGCCTGCCCTTTGTGATCTCGGACCAAGTGGGCGTGGGGGCCGAGATCGCGCAAGCGAACGCCGGATGGATAGTTCCCAATGCGACCACCCCGCTGCGCGACGCTATGGTCGAGGCGCTGCGCGACAACGCAGGTGCCCGTGCCAAGGGCGCGCGAGGGCGCGCTTTCGCGAAGGATCGGCTCTCGTGGTCCCATATGGCGGCGGCTCAGGAGGAGATCTATGCTTCCATTCTCTAATGAGCGCGCCCGCCCGATCGTCCGAACCTTGGGCGTTGGCGGGCTCGCGGTTGGCGGCGACTCCGCCACCGATTCGGCGCGTCCCAAGGCCGAATTAGGGGATTTTCAATCCGAAGGGGCTTTCCGCAGAACCAACCGAGGTTGGCACGAACGCCGATAGGGATATACTTGGCTCCTTGAGCCGCAAGGAGGTTTGCTCCATGAACGACAAGGAACTGAAAGCGCTGGTTGCCGGCTTGGCCGTGGCGCAGGATCGCACCGATGTCCAGATGGCGGAAAGCGCCGCCAATCACGCGAGGACCGAGGCCCTGCTGGCGGAAAGCGCCGCCAATCGCGCGAAGATTGATGCCCAGCTGGCGGAAATTACTGCAAAGCAGGACCGCACTGAGGCCCTGCTGGCGGAAAACGCTGTCCATCTGGCGGAAATCACCGCGAAGCAGGACCGCACCGATGCCCAGATGGCGAGGACCGATGCCAAGCTGGATCGATTGGCGAAGATGTATGGCGGCGTGGACAACAGCCAGGGCGCTGTGGCCGAGGAGTTCTACCACAACAGCCTCAAGGCCAATCCGGTGCTGGCGGGGATGCGTTTCGACTTCATGGACAAGAACGTCACGCGCAGCCATGCCGGCTTGGAGGACGAGTTCGATCTTTTGCTGGTGAACGGCCGCGAGGTGTTCGTGGTGGAGGTCAAGTACAAGGCGCACGGAAACGACCTCAAGCGCTTGCTCGACGAGAAGGCGCCGAATTTCCGGCGCTTGTTTCCTGAGCACGCCGGCCGCCGGCAGCGGTTCGCCTTGGCCGCCTTCCATATCCATGACGATCTCAAGAAGGCGGCATTGGCCCAAGGCGTGACGGTGCTTCAGCGCAAGGGCGACGTGATCGAAACCCTCGCGGCTTGAGCGGGCGCGCACGGCCCAAGCGCGCTCTTTCGCCCTCAGAAAATCGGGCGCCGCCCGTCCGTCACTCGATCACGTTCCGGCATGTGCCTAGCCCGCATATTGCGCCAAGCATTCCGGCGGGCCCTCAAGCTGCTGCGGCTGCTGCCCGACTCGACGTTTCGGCGCGGGTTGCGCTTCGGGGTGGGCGCCGCGATCGAGCATCGGGCAGCGCTTGGGCCACTGCGCCTGCAAACCGTCGTGGACGTTGGGGCCAACGTCGGCCAGTTCTCCCTGCTTGCGCGGGCGCTGAATCCCGGCGCCCGCATCGTTGCCTTCGAACCGCTTGCGGAGGCGGCGGCGCGCTATCGGCGGGTCTTTGCGGGGGATGCCTGCGCAACGCTCATCCGGGCGGCCATCGCGCCTCAGCGCGGCACCGCGACGCTGCACTTGAGCGCCGCTGCGGACAGCTCCTCCCTGCTGCCCATCACGCCTCGGCAAGTGACGCGCTTCCCCGGCACAGAGGAGGTGGGGGCGATCCCGGTGGCGGCGGGGCCGCTCGGCGACTATCTCGACCGAGCCGATATCGCTCCGCCCGCGCTGCTTAAAATCGATGTCCAAGGATTTGAGCTGGAGGTGCTGCGCGCCTGCCTGCCGCTGCTCGATGCGTTCGAGCACATCTATGTGGAGGCTTCCTTTGAGGAGCTGTACGCAGGGCAGGCGCTTGTCCCGGACGTGCGCGCGTACCTTGACGAATGCGGATTCAGGGAAACGGGCCGGTTCAACACCGTGCGCCTGCGCGACGGAACCCCGGTGCAGGCGGACTTCCTGTTTCAGCGGCCGTCCGCTGCCGAGGGCAGCACGAGGTAGGCGAGCAGCTCGGCCCTTCCCAAGGCGGCGGCGGCCGATGCGGTGCCGACCGGGTCGGCGCGCCAAGCGGCCCCCACGAGCGAGCGCGCTCCGCGCCGGCCATCTGCATCGAGCCCCTCCCATCCGTAGAGCGCCGCGCGAGCGGCCGGACGCAGCAATGCTTCCTCGTTCGGGCCGCTCGCCAAGGCCGGGACCAGCGCGCGCGCGACTTCCTGCGCTGGGCGCGCCAGCGCCATTCGCACCAGCGCCAACCGCGTCCAAGCATAGGGATCCGCCGGCGCCAAGGCCAAGCCGCGCAGCAGCGCGCGCTCGGCGAGCGCGTATTGCCCAGCCCGCTCCGTCTCCGGCGCCGACTCCGCCAGCATCATGCGGGCCAGCCCCAACTCCTTGGCCGCCCGGCCCGTCTGCCGCCAAGCAAGCGACGCTTCGCGCGAGCGAATCAGCTGCCGCAGCGCCGTTGCACCGGGGTTGCCGTCGTGCAGGCGACGCAAAACGGAATTGCCCGGCACTTCCGCCAAGCCCGAACCGGCGAGCGGAACGGCCGCGGCCGCCAATGCGAGCCCAGCCGCGATCGACAGCGCACCGGCAAGGATTCCCCGGCGTTCCGCACTCCCGCGCCGGGCGGAGGGCGACCCAGGAGCCTCTGCCTGCGACTTCCGCAGGCAGAGGCTCCTAGTCCGTGTAGTAGCGCGCGTAGTGCTGCGCACGACCGTAGCCGTAGCCATAGGAATAGTCGTAGTAGCCGTACCGTGCGCTTGCGCGGACTTCGAACCGATTCAGCACCACGCCAGCCATGTTCGCGCCGGCCTTAGCCAGATTCTGCAGCCCGCTCATTGCCATTTCGCGACGGGTGCTGGCCCACCGAATGACAAACACGACCCGGGCCGCCATGTCGACCAGCACCCGCGAATCCGAGAGCATTTGCGTCGGGGGCGAATCGACGATCACATGGTCGTACTGGCGTTCGCAGGCGGCGAACAGGTTCTTTGCCTGTTGCGAGCGCAACAGATCCGCCGAATTCGACACCTTTGAGCCACCGGAAGCGATGACGTCCATGCCGCCCGCCTCATCGCGCTGCAAGCAATCCGAAAGCGCTTTGTTTTCCGATGTCAAAAAGCCGATTAAGCCCTCTTTGCCCTCCAACCCCAGCACCTCCGCCACCTGGTTGCGGCGCAGGTCAGCATCGACCAGCAGAACACGGCTGCCCGTTTGAGCCAATATCCGTGCGAGGCTCACCGCCACGGTGGTCTTGCCCTCCTCCGGAATCGACGAGGCGATCAGAATGATTTTGCCGATGCCTTCGCCAACCGTCAGCTTGAGGCTGGTGTGCAGGGTACGGAAGGATTCAGCGAAGATCGATGCGGGCTTTTCCAGGAGGTAGTCCACCGGGTTGTCGCCGCCTTTGGCGACGCTTATCTTTGGGGTGGCGCTAAGCACGCCAAACCCGGTCAGGCGCTCGACTTGCTCCACGCCGCGAAAGCCGCTGTCGAGGCTCTCGACCAAATAGACGAGCACGATGCCGAGAACAAGCGAAAACACCAGCGCCGCGCCCACTATCTGAAACGTCTGCGGCGAAGACGGGGCGCGGGGCACGAGCGCCTGCGAGAGAATGCGGGCATCGGCGTACTGGATTTCTTCTTGGTTGCCAGTCTCCTTCCAGCGGCTCAGGAAAGAGTCGAACAGGGTGCGATTGGCCGCCGCTTCCCGCTCCAGCACACGCAGGCGACCTTGGGCGTCATTGAGCCGCTCCGTATCGTCCTTGAGACGTTCCAAGTCGCCCTCAAGCGACAGCTCGCGAAAACGGGCGACCTCCATCTCGTTTTCGAGGCTTCGGACAATTTTCCCGACCTCGGCCTCCAGATTGCCGCGCACCTCTTCCAACTCCGCGCGGATGTTGATCATGTCCGGGTGCTGCGCACCATAGACCGTCGCCATTTCCGCCGCCTGGCGGGCCACGTTGGTCTCCTGCTCGCGCAGTTTCTGGATCACCGGCGACGCCAGCACGTCCGATGCCGACTCAACGCGCCCGCTGTCGAGCAGTGAACGGATTTGGCGCAGCCGCGCCTCCGCCTCGGCCGTCTTGGCCCGCGCCGCAATCAACTGGGTCATCGCGCCGGATATCTGTTGCTCCGTCGCCGTGGTGTCGTTGCTCTGGATCAATCCATGCTGCCGACGGTGGGCCTCAACCGCCAACTCCGACGCCTCGGCCTGTTCGCGCAGTTCGTCCACCCGTGTGCTCAGCCAATCATTGGCGCGCTGCGTGGCCTCGAACTTCCTCTCCAGCTGTTCGACCAGATAGAGTTCCGCGAACGCGTTGGCGACCGCGGCGGCTAGCTCGGGGTCGGCGGACCGCACAGTCACGACAATCACCCGCGAACGCCCGCTTATTCTTGCCGTTACCGACCCCATGACCGCACTCGTCACGGCCCACCGCGTGCGGCGGGCGCGCTCCTCCTCGCTGACCGGCGCAGCCGCTGCGGCATCCCGGCCAACGAGCGGGGCCCGCCACTGGTCGGGAATCCAGTTCAAAGGATTGAGCAGGGATAGCAGCGAGCGGCGCGGCGGACGCAGCCGCCCATTGTATGCGGGCTCGTCGACGAGGCCGAGCTTATCGACCACTTTATCCGCTAGCGAGCGGGACCGGATCACCTCGATTTCGCTTTCGATCGTCGACCGGTCGGTGCGAATGCTCTGCAGCACTTGCTCCACATTGATCACATTCTGTTTCGGCAAGCCCACCAGGATCTTCGCCCTTGCGGAGTAACTCGGCGTGACCTGCCAAAGGTACAGCAGCGCAGCCAGCAGGCCGAGCACGGTGAAGGCGGCGATGATCGCCCTGCCGCGGCGCAGCCGGTCGAAGAAGCCGCGCAGCCAGTTCTCGCCGTCCCCGCGTCCTTGGTAGTCGTCCATGTCGGGAAACCCGGCATGGGACGGATAGACCGATGCGGCCCCGGCCGCACGCTGGTTTGAGTTGCTCAATCTCTTTCCGTGCCCCGTAAAGTAGTTTTCAACGGTCGCCCGCAGCCGATGGAATCGCGTTCCGCCAGGCGCAACGCCTAGAACGGGAGCCCGACAGGCCCTTGAAGGCGAGTGGCTTTTGCAATTTCGAGCATATCATGCGGCCAATCCACTGCGAACTCTCTCGGGCCGAATGCTGACCGGCTTCGGTCACTGCGCCCCGCGCTCGGAGCGCGGTCCGCGCGCGGTCAGTCTGTGCGGGCTCAGAAACATACCGGAATCTGATCTAAGCGACGAGCGCGGAGTTTCGCGTGTCAAAGCAAAGTAGAAATGTCCCCTTTTCTCCAAAGTAGAGATGTCCCCTTCGGCCTTGCGCGGAGGGAGCGTAGCGACCGGAGCGCAAGGCCGCGCCGCGGCTATCCGGCGGCCGCCCCCGCGCCGGTCTTGAAAGAGCGTCGCCAGGGGTGGTCCGGTGGCGGCTTCCAGTCCGGCCGGGACCGCTGCCGCGCCTTGACCCTGTCCACCCGCGACCGCACGCTCTTCCCATCCTCAACCGGCGGCGGATCCCCGCCCCCGGCAAGCAACTCGACCGGCAGCTCGCGGCCGTCGCGCAGCACAGCCACCGCGCCGTTCCAGCCCTTGCACACCGTCACCGCGGCACCCCGCAGCCGGTAGCCCCGGCCTTGCCCGGTCACCTGGTAGGTGTCGCCCTCGAAGCTGATCGACAGGTTCTTCGCCAGCTTGCGTTCGTGCTGCTCGCACAGGATCAGATCCAGCTCCCGGTCGTTGTGCAACACCGCCCGGTGCGCGTCCGCCGGGTTGCGCGCCGCCACGCCGAAACGCCGGTTGTAGTCCGCCATGAACGCCGGCAGGTAGGCGTTCCCCGCCTCGATGCCGCAGATGCCACGCAGCCGCATCTCCTTCACCAGCCGGTCCTGCAGCGTCCGGTTGGCCCGCTCCACCCGGCCCTTGGCCTGCGGACTGCCGGCGTGGATTGGCGCGATGTCCAGCGTCCCCAGCGCCCGGCCGAACTGCGTCAACCCACCCTCCCGGCCCCGCAGGCTCACCCGGAATATGCTGTGGCGGTCCGAGTAGTACGCCACCGGACGCCCGTGGGCCGCCAGATGCGCCCGCGTCGTCTCCATGTAGGCCTCGGTCGTCTCCGCCGGCCAGAACCCCATCGCCAGCAGCCGCGACGTCGCGTCGTCCACGTACACGATCAGCGCGCACCGCGGCCCCCGGTCCTCGAACCAGTCGTGCGGCGAACCGTCGATCTGCACCAGATCGCCCAGGCAATCCCGGCGCGGCCGGCTCGGATGCGCGCGCGCCTCCCGACGCGCCTTCGGCCGCCACAGCCCGTCTTCGATCATCCAGCCCCGCAGCGTCTCCGCCGACAGCTTGAAACCGTGCGCCTCCACCAGCTTCTCGCAAGCGAGGGTCGGACCGAAATCCGGGTAGCGCCCGCGAACCAGGTCCAGCGCCGCACAGCGCACCGCCGGGTCGATCGCGTTGTTCGACCGCTTGCCCCGCCGCCCCGACACCAGCCCTGCCGCGCCCCGCTCCCGGTAGCGCGCCGCCAGGCGCTTCACCTGGCGCACACTCAACCGCAGCCGCAACGCCGCCTCGCGCTGCGACAGGCGCTTCTCCACCACATCGCGAATCACTCCCGCCCGATCCGACTCCCGCATGCTCAACAACACCTCCGCACTCGACAAGACAGCCCCTCCCCGATGAAAAAGGGGACACTTTAACTTTGCGCAAAGGGGACATTACTGCTTTGGGCTAACACGCGGAGTTTCGCGCCAGCGAAACTCCATCCGCGACCGTCAGGTCGCGCAGTCTGTGAATGGGCGCAACCGTCGGCTAACATGAAAGCGTCGAAGCAACTATGGAAGGTTCGAATGGCCCCGATAACCGGCTGGCGGAAGGCCGCTGCGGCGCGGCTTCCGGAAGCGGCGCCGCCCAGGGCCGGACATCCAGCCGCCGTGCCGCCGGGGACGCGGGTCTATGCGGTGGGGGACGTACACGGGGAGGCGCGCGTCCTGTCCGAACTGCTGGGCCGCATACGCGAAGACGCCGCGAAGGCGGACGCAAGGCGCCGTGTTCTGGTTTTGCTGGGCGACTACGTGGACCGGGGCCCGGATTCGCGCGGGGTCATCGAGCTGCTGCTGAACGACCCCGCTCCGGGCTTCGAAACCCGTTTCGTTCGCGGCAATCACGATGCTTGGCTGCTCGCCTTCCTCGACAACCCCGCGGTGGGATTCGAATGGCTCAACGCCGGCGGAGGCGCCACCCTGCTGAGCTACGGCGTATCGGCCCCGCCCGGACCGCGCACCCCAGCCCGCATGGCATCGCTGCGGGACGATCTGGAACGCCTGTTGCCGTCCCCTCACCGCCGGTTTCTTGAGGCGCTGCTGCCATACCACGTTGAGGGCGGCTACGCCTTCGTGCATGCGGGCGTGCGCCCCGGCGTGCCCATCGACCGGCAGCGGGAGGCGGACCTGCTCTGGGGCCGGGAGGAGTTTCTGGCCAGCCGCGACGACCATGGGGCGGTTGTCGTGCATGGCCACGTCGTGGTTGACGAGCCCGAGGTGCGTCCCAACCGCATCGGTATCGACACCGGCGCGTTCGCCACCGGGCGCCTCACCTGCCTGGTTCTGGAAGGCGCGGCGCGGCGTTTTCTAAAGGTCGGATGACGGCGTCCGAATTGACCGCGGCACCGAACCACAACGACAACCAAGCCGGTTCAGCCCGCCACAGGGCCGTTTTGCCCGGCGTCGCCGTCTTCGAGGCGCTTGCGACAAAACCGCTTCCAGCCGATGGCGTCCAAACAAGGCTGGCCGGAAACCGCTGACATTCGGCCGGAGCGCCCGGAACTTTTGCATTTCCCGCCGCGTCCAACTCGTCAGCCCGGCCCCCTGATATCGGCCAAGGGTGGTATATCAGTTTGAATTGCTTCGGGTTTGGGCGCAGCCCCAACTGTGGCGTCCCAGGGTTGAAAAATTCAAACTGATACAGGACCCGGCCAAGCAGTGCTCATGACTTCGACTGACCCCCACGTCACCCATTCCCGACTTCGGGAGTCAATAACGACGCATGCGTTTCTTGCGGCCATCGGAACCGAGATCTGGCGACGCGGTCATTTCGAGACCGAGATTGTGCGTCCCGAGTTCGACGCCGGCGGATATGATCTTGCAATCACCGCCAATGGCGTGACCAGGCACATCCAGTTGAAGGCGGCCATCCTGTCCAGCAAACAGGCCTCCTGGGACGCATCGCAACGCCTGGCCGACCAACCCAGCGGCTGCGTCATCGTGCTGCATGTTGACGACCAAAACCTGCAAATTCGGCAATACGGGCTTTTCGCAGGCTCGCCGGGGCAGCCTTTGCCCGAACTGAAGCGCCGCCGGGCAAGCAAGAACCGGAGAAAGGACCCCAAGGGTTCGAAAGCCGCGCGCAGGAATCGATGGGCGGTGCCGAAGGGGAGGTTCGACATCTACGATGAAGTGGCCGGGCTCTACAACGCCCTGTTTGGTCCCGAGCCATCCGATTCCGGTCAGAATGCGGACGGGCGTCCGGAACGGCGGTGATGGTCCGGCTCCCTTGTCCGGAATTCAACCCGGGCTTGTGCGGCCGCGATGGATGCAAGAGGACCCTAACCCGCATATCCCCAATAGGTATAGCCGGCCACCCTGGGTGTGGATGGAACATACATGGTCTCCAACTCACCTAGGTTAAAACCGCCTTCCCTGATTAGCCGGGGAATTTCGCGGTTCAAATTACAGCCGCCGCCAATTTTGTTCCAAATTGGATTGATACGGTCTTGCCAACGCCGCACATCGGGATCGGGTGCCGCGCCGTGTTCGCTGAACAGCAGCTTGCCCCCGGGTTTGAGTACGCGGCGCATCTCTTGCAGTGCGGTTTTCCAATCGGGGATGGTGCAAAGCGTATAGGTCATTACCACCGTATCCGCGCTCGCATCGTCTAAGGGAATTTCCTCGCCCGGCAAGTCCAGCCACTCGATGGCGAAGGGTGCCGCCGCCACCCTCGGGCGGGCTTTTTTGCGCATGCCGAGCGATGGCTCCAACCCCCATACCATTGCAACCTTGTCGGGGTTGTAGAACTCAATGTTCAAACCGGAGCCGATACCAACCTCAAGAATGCGGCCCTCTGCATGGGGGACAACCTTCTCGCGTTGCTTGCGAACGGGCTTTGCCCCGCAGCAGCAATTGATGAAGTGCGGCAAGATGTGATCGGCATAGAAACCCATGTTTGATCCTCCCTGTGCTGCCCCCATCGGGCATGGTTGCGTCAAACCTTACCATTAGTGGCCAACCACACCGACGTTTTGAGCCGCATGGAAGCCTCTACCTTAATGATCTCTTGAATTCGCGCTCGTCGTCCCCATCTAGCTGCCAACGCCCGGAGAAATCTGGCGCAATCGAAACCGAAACAGGAGAACGACGACATGACCATTACTCGTTACAATCCCTATAATGCCCTCGTGCGCTGGCAGCGCGATGTGGATCGGTTGTGCAACAATCACCTGCGTGCGGTTAATGGCGAATTCGCCTCCAACGCGGGTAACTGGACACCGGCGCTGGACATCCGCGAAATCGAAAACGCCTACGTCATTCGGGTGGACCTGCCCGGGGTGCGACGCGACGATGTTGATATCAGTGTGGATCGCAATGCCCTAACGATTGTCGGCAAGCGCGAGGAAACCGCAACCAGTGAAGACGCCAAGGTGCTGCGCAACGAGCGCATCAGCGGCAACTTCCACCGCCGGCTTACGCTGTCGGAAACGATCAACCGCGACGAAATTGCCGCAAAGTACGAAGACGGCGTTCTGGAAATCCTGCTCCCCAAGGCAATGGATGCCCAACCTCGTAAGATCGACCTTGCCGGCTAAGCCGCGCGCGGTTCTCGGTGAATATGCGGACCAGCCCGCAAAACAAGGCGGCTTGCGCCCCCTCCGGGATGCTCATACGGGCATTGCGGCGGGGGCGCTTTTATTGGGAATTATGCGGCCATCTTACGAAACCGATAGGAGACCGAACAGATTTTGGCCCATGAAGATTAGCGCGTTGCACGCTGGCCCCCTCGCATTAGCATGGCTCGTTGCGCCTCTGTGCATCTTGGTCGTGGCCGCGCAACGGGTCGTCGCACAAACGGGCGAACTGGAACTCTTGGGCACTTGGGTGGTGAACATCGAGCGTACCCGAAAAGTACAGCCCGATAATGCCAACGTGCGCTGGTGGGAGGGCCTGGAGGGAAACTTCAGCACCAGTGTGAGCGTCGGCGGTGTTCCGGTGCCGATGGGCGGCGGTGCCAAGCCCGAAGGCGATGCCGGCATTCCCAATCCGGAAATGCTGCGCTGCCAATCGTTCAGCATCGAACCACACGAACATGGGTTATTGCTGAGCTATCAAGGTGTCGGGGAAGAAAAGATTCGCCCCGGTGCCTATCGCGGCCTGCATAGCACCTGGTCCTCAAAGACGTTGAAATCCAACTACGAATCCACTACCCGCAAGGTTAAGCGCACCCTCGAAATTCAACGCGACGGCAGCTTGCTAATGAGCGTCACCATCAACCCCCGCAAGGGCAAAACGCGGCGCTTCAAACGGGTCTTTGAACGAGGCGGCTAAGAGTTATTCGCCGCTGGGAGCCTCTGGAGAGCCTTAGGGTCCATACTCGTAACTCGCCTGCAACCCCAGCGGTAGCCCGGTGGCCCAATAAGCAAGCAGAAATAGCGTCCATATCAGGAGGAATGTCACCGCATAGGGCAGCATCATGGCCAGCACCGTGCCGATGCCGGCACCTTTAACGTAGCGCTGGCAGAACACCACGACGAGCGGAAAATAGGGCATGAGCGGGGTGATGATGTTGGTGGCTGAATCGCCAACGCGGTAGGCCGCTTGGGTGAGGTCCGGGGAAATGCCAAGTTGCATCAGCATGGGCACCAAAATCGGCGCGAGCAAAGCCCACTTGGCCGAAGCGGAGCCGACAAACAAGTTGACAACACCGGTAATTAGGACGACACCCACCACCGTGACGAAGGCGGGCAGGGCCGCGGCCTGTAAAATCGCCGCGCCCTCCAATGCCATCAGCGCACCGAGATTCGAGCGTCCGAACTCGGCGATAAAGAGTGCCGCGAAAAAAGCCATGACGAGGTAATAGGCCATACCGCTCATGGCTTGGGACATGCCCGCGATAATATCCCGGTGGCCACTGATGGTTTTGGCGACATAGCCGAAGACGATACCGGGCAGGATGAAGATCAAAAAGATGAGCGGCACGATGCTCTGCATCAGGGGTGCGGAACCGGCCGTCAACAGGCCCTCTTCGGATCGCCAAGCCGAACCCTCCGGCACCATGCTGATGAATAGCGCAAGCAGGGCGGCGACCATAACGGCGACCGCGGCTGTCAGCCCCCTGCGCTCGTCCGCGGTCAACGGCTCCAGCGCCTGTGCCGTGGCCAAATCGCCGTCGAGTGCGGTGCCGGAGAGGCGCGGCTCAATCACCCGATCGGTCAGATACCAGCCGAGGCCGACGATCAACAGTGTGGAGGCCGAGGTAAAAAACCAATTGTTCAACGGATTAAGCAAGATCTCCGGGTCGATGATTTGCGCGCCGGCCTGAGAAATTCCTTGTAGCAGCGGGTCCAGTGCCGAGGGTACGAAGTTGGCGCTAAAGCCCCCGGAAACGCCCGCAAAGGCCGCCGCAATGCCCGCCAGCGGATGCCGTCCGGCGGCTTGGAAAATCACCGCGCCCAAGGGGATCACCAAGACGTAACCGGCATCCACGGTGGTATGGCTGACGATGGCGATAAACAAGAGCATTGGGGTCAGAATGGCCTTTGCGGTCACATTCAACAGCGCTTTTAGGCCGGTGCGGATAAAGCCGGTGTGGTCGGCAACGCCGATGCCGAGCATGGCGAGCAGCACCACGCCCAGCGGATGAAAGCCGACAAAGGTGGGCACCATCTGCGACAGGAAGAGCGTGAGTTGCTCAGGCGTTGCCAGATTGTGAACTTCCAGGGGGTTGCCCGTGCGCGGGTCGATGTGGGCATAGCTGAATTGCGCAAGCAGGGCGGAGGCCAGCCAAACCAGGATCAGCAGCATCAGAAAGAGCACCGCCGGATCCGGCAGCTTGTTGCCAAGCAGCTCGATGCGGTCGAGCAATCTCGTCAGGCCGGTGCGCGGCTCCGCTTGTTCCATCCTGTCGATAACTCCGTTTGTCCGTGCGCTATCAGCCGTCCTCCGCCATATAACCGTTTAATCGCTCGGTTGCTTCGGCGAAATCCTCCATGAACTCGTACACCACTTGCCTGGCCGATTGCACGTGATTCATCAAACCCACCGCCTGGCCGACAAAATAGGTGGTGAGTTGCTTCGCACCGGCGTGGCCGGAATCCGCCAGTTTAGCGATTTTGCCCAAGGCCGGTTCGCTTACCAGGCTTTGCAGCGGCATCGGCAGCGGCTCGGGGGCCGCTTGCTCATGCCAGGCATCGGTCCAGGCCGAGCGCAGTTGTCTGGTGTACTTGCCGGTACGGCTGCGCGAGCGAACCGTTTGCCGAGAACTGGCCGAAAGAAACTTTTCCTTAACCGCCGGCGCCGTTTCCGCCTCGGCGGTAGTCAACCAAACGGAGCCCGTCCAAGCGCCGTGCGCGCCCATGGCCATCACCGCCGCCATTTGCCGGCCCGTGGCGATGCCGCCCGCGGCCAGAATCGGAATTTCCCCATAGGCTTGCAGCGATTCCAACACTTCGGGAATCAGCACCAGGGTGGATACCTCGCCACAATGTCCGCCGGCCTCGGTCCCGGCCACTACCAGAATATCCACACCGGCCTCGGCGTGTTTGATGGCGTGTTCGCGGGCCCCGGTCAGCGCGGCCACCGGCACGCCTTCGCGCTTGCCCCGTTCCAGCATGAAGGCGGGAGGCACGCCCAAGGCGTTGGCGATGAGTTTGATGGGGTGGTCGAAAGCGGCGTCGAGCAGCTGTTCGGCACCGTGCTCGCGCATGCTGGTGCCCATGCGGTCGCGCGGCGCTGAGTCGTAGATATCGTCGGCGGCAATATCGAACCGCGCGAGCAGGTTGCGCACATATTCCTTGTGTTCCGGTGGAATTCTCGCCTCAATCTCGGCCGCCGTGGGCATCTCGTCGCGGCCATCCATGCTGGTGGGCACAATGAGGTCGAGGCCGTAGGGCTTGCCCTTTACCTGGCCATCAAGCCAGGCAAGTTCCATATCCAAGGTCTTCGGCGTATGCCCCACCCCGCCCAGCACGCCGAAACCGCCGGCATTAGTTACCGCCGCCACCACGTCGCGACAATGGCTGAATGCCAATAGCGGAAACTCGCAACCCAACATATCGCAGACAATCGATTTCATATGGCTTCCTTGTAGATTTCTTATGCGCTGCTCGTGCTAATCCGTATATCTCACCAATTTCCTGCCGCGGACGCCAATATACTCGCCTCGGTGCCCTTGCGGCATGAGCGCCACATAAACATGCCGCCACAGACTGTTGGCGCCTAGCCGGTCATATGGCTGCTGGCATCGGCGGCTAGAAACACGGCAACGCCTTTGAGATCGTTCGCTGCGCCGATGCGGCGCGACGGGGTTCCGGCAATGACCGCTTTTTATGAGATGCCGCTGACGGTTAGGGCAACCTGGATTGACATGACAAATATCCATCCGCTCATGGCAAGACCAACCAGAAAGGCCGCAAGCCGGGCCAGCTCAAGGCTGGCGGAGAAGAACAGCGTTTGCATCAGGGTTGCCGCTACCCAGAGCGGGGCCGCCAAAGACCAGTTTTCGGTAGGCTCGACGCCAGCGGCCAAGGCCGCCGTATTCGCTGTTACAAACACAATGAGTGCTTCCCAAATCGTATATGGCACCCTTTGCGTTTGGTCCGCCCGGCGTGCGCCGCGCCAAATGGTGATGCCGCAGTGGATACTTGCCAGCCCCGCGCCAAAAACCAAACAAATCACTTGAACAATCAAGAAATCACCCGAGGTTTCATGCGTGAAACGGCCAGGCTAGGAGCCTGCGCCCTAGGAATTCGCGGCTGCAAATCGGCGCGCTGCGTCGCCCGCTATCGAGCAATTTTCTTATCCGACATTCATTTGGGCACAAAGGGTTGCCAAGCCGACCGGCTATTGGATTTTCTTAAACAGCACGGTTGCGATCGCCTTTATCTCGTCGGTGACATCATAGATGGTTGGCGAATGAAGTCGAATTTTTACTGGCCGCAGGCGCATAACAACGTGTTGCGGCGCTTTTTAACGCTGATGAAGCGTGGCACCGCGCTGATCGAGGGTGCCGACGGCAACTTTTTCATTCTTGATTGGTCTGTTCAAGACCCGAAATCCGCCGGTGTTGTCGAACTGGAGCCGAGGCGGGCCAGCGCTTAACTCCATCACAAGGCAGCGAGTGGGCTGCTGGCTTGCTGAAAAGTTGGGGAAGGGGAGATAGCCGGGCAAGACCGGCAATCTTCATGTGTGCTTCATAAAAATGTCATCTTAAATTCATAGACTAGCCGCTGAACCTGCTCCGGAGTCGAGAATTGCCCACTGTTCGCCCATTGGCGTTTATCCTGTTTGGCGGCTTCCTGCTCGCCGCCCCGCTCAGTGCGGCCGAGGCCGCCAGCCCGGCGACGGCAACCCGGCCGGCCGATAGCACCGATTCGGTTTCTGAAAACCGCCGGGGCAACATCTGTTTCGGCGGGTTGGAAGACGGCAAACTCATCCCCAACAACGACCGCGTTGACAACCCCTTCAGACAAACAACACTGCTGGGTTGCGCGGTGGAAGGCGGCGAGCCGGTTTTTCTCCCCGACCTGAAACCTGCGATACCGAACGGGGTTCTGGCCTAGGAGGCTCCTAGCCCGCCGCGCCCGAATCACCCCCCCTGAAGCGGCGACAGCAAAAACCAAACAGCAAGCGACGGCCAGCGCCACAGGCCCACTGGGTATGTTCAAATTCAACCCGCTCCAAGCAAGTTAGAGAGCGCATATACGAAGTCGCCAGCATATTGCATGATAATGAACCAATCCAAGCCGCTATCTTCCTTCGTCCGCGCCATCCGCGTCTTCGCCCGCCCCGTATTGGGCGGCGCCATTGCGCCATTCCGCGCGGCCATTGCGGCGCTAGTCGTTGCGCCATCAATGCATGCTGAGGAGGTATTGCCCCAGCCCGACCCGGCAATGAGCGTGGCGAGCCAGCATGGACGCTATTCCGCCGCCTATGCGAGCTCGCTGGAACCGTTGGCGATCAACCAAATGCATTCTTGGGTGATTCAATTGCGCAGCGCTGAGGGCAAGCCGGTAGACAATGCGGAACTCAGCATCTCCGGCGGTATGCCGGCACACGACCACGGATTGCCGACGGCACCGCGCGCAACAGACCATCTCGGTGGCGGCAACTACCTTGTGGAAGGCATGAAATTCCACATGGGCGGCGCTTGGCAAGTGGTGGTTCACATCAACGCCGCAGGCGGTGCCGATACCGTCACTTGGGAAGTTCACCTCTAGTGCTCCATCAGACTGATAATTTGGGGGCGGCGCCTCGCTAAGCATTGGCCATGTTACGCAACGCCATCGCATTTGCTCTCTTGGCGCTGTCTTTGGCGGCGACTTGGGCTTGGTTCCGCATATCCCCGCCCCAAGCATCTTGGACGGACGAGGAGCAAGCAGCCCTGCTTTCCCTTTGGATTGGCAATCTGCCGCCGCCGCCCGCCGCTCCCGGCAATGCGGTGGCGGACGACCCGCGGGCGCAACGCCTCGGCCACCGCCTGTTCTTCGACGTTCGCCTAAGCGCCAACGGCCAGGTTTCCTGCGCCACCTGCCATCAGCCGGCGCGGCGTTTCACCGACGGCTTGGCGCTCGCCCGGGGTCTTGAGGTGGGCGAACTCAACGCGATGAGCTTGGTCGGGGCCGCCTACAGCCCCTGGTTTTTCTGGGATGGCCGCAAAGACAGCCTTTGGTCCCAGGCGCTGAGCCCGCTGACGAGCCCGCTTGAACAGGGCGTTGATCGCGCAACGATTGCGCGGCTAATCGCCGCAGACCCAATCTATCGTAGCCAGTACGAGGAACTGTTCGGAGCCCTATCGGAACCGGTAAATACGCAATCGGCCACCGGCATCTTCGTGAACGTCGGCAAAGCCCTCGCCGCTTACCAACGCCTGCTGTTGCCCGGAAAGACCACCTTTGACCACTATGTGGAATCGGCGGTTGCAGCGTCCAAGATGTCGGCCGATGTGCTAACCCGCCAGCAAACCGAGGGCCTGCGCCTGTTCATCGGCAAAGCGCAATGTTTGAACTGCCATAATGGCCCGTTGTTGACCAATTTCGAATTCCACAACACCGGGGTCTTGCCCGCTCCGGGCAAGCTGCCGGACAAGGGGCGCATCGCGGGCATCGAACTGGCGCTACGAGACCCGTTCAACTGTCTTGGCCCCCACAGTGACGCCCAGCCCGGCAACTGCGCCGAATTGCGCTTTGCGCGAACGGGCGCGAACTTGGTCGGCGCACGCAAAACACCCTCGTTGCGCAACCTCGGCGGCACCGAGCCGTTCATGCATGCGGGGCAGATCAGCACGATGGCGCAGACGCTCGATCACTACAACCGAGCCAGACCGGCCATCGTCGGGCACAACGAGACGAAACCGCTAAACCTGCTGCCCTATGAACTGCGCCGGCTAGAAGCGTTTTTAACGGCCCTTGACGCGCCCCCGCATACCTCCCGGCAGTGGCTGGTTCCGCCGGGCTAGGAGCCCGCTACTCGACAATATCCCCAACTTTCTGGTGAATAACGTCGAGAAACAGGTCGCGCAGAGAGACCATGCCGATGGCCTTGCCGTCTTCAACCACCGGCAGATGGCGCACATGATGTTTCTTCATCAGAGCGATGCAATGCACGATGGAGTCTCTCCGGGTTACCGTCACCAGATCCCGGGTCATTACCTCCGATACCTTGGTTTTTTTCGATGAATGGATGTCCAGGATCACTTTGCGCATGTAATCGCGCTCCGAGAGGATGCCGACGAGGTAGCCGTCTATCTGCACCAAAACGGCACCGATATTCTTTTTGTTCATGAGCTTTAGGGCATCGAAAACCGACTCAAGCGGCCCAATCCAGACCACCTCTTCGGATTTCTCTTCGAGAATGTCGTCGACGCGGCGCAATGTATGTTCTCCCAAGCCATGCTTAAGAATCCGGGGGCCCGCTCTCCGTGTGTCGCTAGAACGAAATGCGTACCCCTCCCTCAATGGTGCGGCCCGGCTGCGGCACCAGATCCTTGACGATGGATGTGTGCAGCCGCTGCTCGTCGTCGGTTAGGTTCCGGCCTTGCAGGAAAATCTTAAGCGAACTATTGCCCCAATCGCCAACCCAGGCGATATAGGCGCGCAGATCGTCGTAGGCGTCGGTCGCCAGTTCGAAATCGGCCACGTCGTTTTGCTTGAAGGCGCGCATGTAATCGATGTTGGCGTCAAAACTTCCCCAGTTGAGTTCCAAGCCCAACCCGGCCCGCTGCGGCGGAATCCGGGGAAGGTTGTCGTTGCCGGAAATATCAAGCTCCGCGGAGACGATGTCGTAGAAGGCGCTGAGGTGCAGATGCCCGTCCTCCCAGCTGGCCACCCTAGCGGTGCCTTCCAAGTCGAACCCGACAAAGGTGGCGTCCGCTTGGCTGAACCGCAGCACGGCCAGCCCATCTTCCTCCATGCCGGTGGCACGCTGATAGATGAAGTCGCCAAACTCGGTCAAGTAAAGACAGCCGTGCAGTGACCAACGCTCGCTCCGCGCGTCCAGAATTGCCGATAGATTGAAGGCTTTTTCCTCATCAAGAGCGGGGTCGCCGATCTCGAAGCTATTGGTGGCGAAGTGCGGGCCGTCGGTATAGAGCTCCTCCCCGGCGGGGGCGCGGGTGGAATAGTCGGCCAGCAAGCGACCCCGCCAAAGGTCGCCCAGCGGCACGATGGCGCCCAAGGACGCGCTCAGGCCGTTGAAGCTTTCACTGCCACCGGTAACGGGCTCGTGTTTCACCCGGTCATAGCGGGCACCCGCCTCCAATTGGAAGCCGGAAAACGAACGCTCGCCGACCCAGAATATGCCGAAAGAGCGAGTATCCACCGGCGGCGTGAACGCTTCATCACCGATCGCGGAGAACTCCCGGTCGCCGTACTGCGCGCCGAGGGTGCCGCTCCAGCCCGCCCAGTTTCGATGGGTTAGCTCGAAGCGCGCTTCCCAGGCTTCGTTGTCGAAGGTGGTACCAACTACTGAGACATCCTCTGTTTCCACAACTTCGACATGCTCGTAGTCGTTAATGCCGAAACGCAGGTTTGCCTTGGTAAAACCCGGCAATGGATCGTTGAAAGTGGCTTCCACATCGACTCGCGTTTGTTTCATTTCCAAGAGCGGCGGAGCTTCGTCGCCATGCTCTTCGTGAGCATCGCCGTCGTGCTCATCCTGGTGTTCGTCCTCGTGCTCGTCCTCGTCGTGGTGTTCATCCTCGTCGTGGCCATGGTGATCGTGTTCATGGTCGTGGCTGTGGCCCGGGATACCGTATTCCGAGTCGAGAGTGCTTACCGACACACCAACAAAGCCGCGCTCGCCGACCAATGAGAAACCCGCGGCACCGCCGTATGCCTCCAGACCGCTGCCGGGCACCCTACCATAGGCGCGCTCTTCCTCTTCGTCGCCATGCTCATCGTGAGCGTCCTGATCTGCTGCGTCTTCGTGGTGCTCGTCGTCTTCTTCATGCTCGTCTTCGTGGTCATGCATATCCTCCATAGCCATTAAACGGGCAGACTCCGCGTACCCGGGAATGTCGTAGTCGTCCCTATCCCGGGCGAAACCATCGAGATGCCAAGCAAAGTTGTTAACGCCGCCATCAAGCCGAAACGATCCGCTCTTGCCGTCATTGTTGTCTGTCCCCCGCACATCGAGCTTGCCGGTGATACGGTCGGGGACCGCGTCCGGGATGCGTCCCGTGTGGGTGTCCACCACCCCGCCGATGGCACCGGATCCGTACAGCAATGTTGCCGACCCCTTGAAGATCTCGACCCGATCGGCAATGAACGGATCCACCGTTACCGCATGGTCGCCGCTGGTGACGGAAACGTCCATGGTATCGATACGATCCTCAAGCATGCGCACCCGTGCCCCGCCGAGACCGTGAATAACGGGGCGACCCACCGCCACGCCGAATGAACTGTTGTGAATGCCGGGTTCGCCGGCGACCGTTGCGCCGATGTTGTCAAACACCCGGCGCTTGAGCTCTTCGCCGGCAAGCACACGGTGTGCTTGGACGATACCCTCCGCAGCAAGCGGATGGCCGATGACAAGGACTTCTTCGATAATGGGAACCGTCCCCTTGGTTTCGGATTCCGCAGCGTATGCGGGTACCGACAGACAGGCTGCCAGCGCCAAGAGTAGCTGTTTGGATTGCATGAATTTCTCCTGATGACAAATGGACGAATGCCGCGACCTCGCGGTGAGGCCGCACGTTGTAACGGGACCGCATCAATCAGGAGAGGGGTGGTCCGCGAGAGAATCGGTTGGCGAACGGACGCGCGATGAAGGGTGCCGCCTTATCCTTAATGGCGGTGCGGCATGCCCAAGTTTGTTGCGGGGCCTTGGCAACGACGGTGGCCGGGGTGACACCGGGGTCCGAATGTGCGCAAAGCACACAGTGTTCTTCCGGGCAGACATCGTCATGGCCATGCAATTCGGCCAGAACCTGGGTGACGACAAGCGTAGCGGCCACAAGGCCGGCCAGAGCCGCCAGGATGCGGCGGCGAGCGGGGCGCTTGAACAGGGAAAGCTTCATCGGTCGCCATGTTATCCGATATGCCGTGCGGAAAAACAGTCTCAAATCCGTATGAACCAGAACGCGGCAAACGTTGTGGTGCGGCGGCTTGCCTCAGGGTATTCTCCGCCATCGCGGGGAATAACGAGGGCATTTCATGCGGGATATTGTCGCCACGCTACGAGCGAAACGCGCCCAAGCGGAGCTTGGGGGCGGCGAGCAACGCATTGCGCAGCAGCACGCCAAAGGCAAGCTGACCGCTCGGGAGCGGCTGCGGCTGCTGCTCGACGACGGCAGCTTCGAGGAATGGGACAAGTTAGTCGAACACCGCTGCAACGACTTCGGCATGGACGAACAGAGGATTCCCGGCGATGGCGTGGTAACCGGCTACGGTACCATCAATGGCCGTTTGGTCTTTGTCTTTAGCCAAGACTTCACCGTCTTCGGCGGCGCGCTCTCCGAAGCTCATGCCGAAAAAATCTGCAAGGTCATGGATCAAGCGATGCGGGTCGGCGCGCCGATCATCGGGTTGAACGATTCCGGTGGTGCTCGCATTCAGGAAGGCGTGGCCTCGCTGGGCGGCTACGCGGAAATTTTTCAGCGCAATGTGCTCGCTTCCGGGGTGGTGCCGCAAATCTCCGTCATCATGGGCCCGTGCGCGGGCGGCGCGGTCTATTCACCGGCTATCACGGATTTCATCTTCATGGTGGAAGATTCCTCCTACATGTTCGTTACCGGCCCCGGTGTGGTGAAAACCGTGACCCACGAAGTGGTGACGCCGGAAGAACTCGGCGGTTCCAGCATCCACACCCGCAAATCCGGCGTTGCGGATCTGGCCTTGTCCAACGATGTGCAGGCCATGCTATTCACCCGCCGCTTCTTCGACTATCTGCCGCACAACAACAAGGAAAAGCCGCCGACCTGGCCCACGCATGACCCGGCGGATCGCTTGGCACCGTCGCTCGACTCACTGGTGCCGGACGATCAGGAAAAACCCTACGACATCAAGGAGGTGATCCTGAAGGTTGCCGATGAGGGCGAGTTCTTCGAGCTGCAGCCGAACTACGCGCAGAACATTGTTATCGGCTTCATGCGGCTGCAGGGTTCAACGGTGGGCGTGGTGGCCAATCAGCCCATGGTGCTGGCGGGATGTCTTGATATCGACGCATCCAAAAAAGGTGCCCGTTTCGTGCGATTCTGCGATGCCTTCAATATTCCGATACTCACTCTGGTGGATGTGCCGGGGTTCATGCCCGGCACCGTCCAAGAATACGGCGGCATCATCAAAAACGGCGCCAAACTGCTTTACGCCTATGCCGAGTGTACGGTGCCCAAGGTCACGTTGATTACCCGCAAAGCCTACGGCGGTGCCTACGACGTGATGGCGTCCAAACATTTGCGCGGGGACGTCAATTTCGCTTGGCCGAGCGCCGAGATTGCCGTGATGGGGGCCAAGGGTGCGGTGGAGATCATCTTCCGCCAAGACAAGAACGACGAAAACTTGATTCAGGCGCGTACCGATGAATATCGTGAAAAATTTACCAATCCCTTTGTTGCCGCGAGCCGCGGTTATATCGACGACGTTTTTGAACCCCGGGAGACGCGCCAACGCCTGTGCCGATCATTTGCCATGCTGCGCGATAAATCACTGCAAAACCCTTGGCGCAAACACGGCAACATTCCACTTTGATGTTTGGCCGGCTATGTAAATTATGGAATTGATTTGATTCGATCATGTTCAAAAAAATACTGATTGCCAATCGCGGAGAGATCGCTTGTCGCGTCATAAAAACCGCGAAAAAAATGGGGATTTCCACCGTTGCCGTGCATTCGGATGCCGATGCCGGAGCACTGCATGTGCGCATGGCCGATACAGCGCTGCGTATTGGCACCGCCGCTTCCGCGGACAGCTATCTGCGTGTTGATCGAATACTCGATGCCGTCGCCTCCACCGGTGCCGAGGCGGTGCATCCCGGTTATGGTTTTCTTTCGGAAAACGCTGAGTTTGCAAAATCGCTGGCCGCTGCGGGGGTTGCCTTTATCGGCCCGGGCGAGCGCGCCATCACCAGCATGGGCGACAAGATCACCTCCAAGCGCATTGCCGCCGAGGCGGGCGTACATACCATTCCCGGTTTCGAGGGTGAGATCGAAGGGCCGGACCAAGCCGTGGCGGTTGCCGGGGAAATCGGTTACCCGGTCATGCTGAAGGCCAGCGCCGGCGGCGGCGGCAAAGGCATGCGTGTGGTACACAACGACAACGAATGCAGGGAGGGCTTTGCGAGCGCGGCGAGCGAGGCCAAGTCCAGCTTTGGCGACGGCCGCATGCTCGCCGAAAAGTTCATCGAACAGCCGCGGCACATCGAAATCCAAGTTATGGCGGATACGCACGGCAACGCCATCTATCTGGGCGAGCGGGAATGCTCCATTCAACGTCGCCACCAAAAAGTTGTTGAAGAAGCACCGTCCCCCTTTCTGGATGCACAGACGCGACAAGCCATGGGCGAACAGGCCGTGGCCCTGGCCAAGGCGGTGGATTACAGCTCCGCCGGCACCGTCGAGTTCGTCGTCGATGCGAACCGGAATTTCTATTTCTTGGAAATGAATACCCGTCTACAGGTGGAACATCCCATCACCGAAAAGGTGACCGGCCTGGATTTGGTGGAGTTGATGATCCGCGTTGCCGCCGGTGAACCACTGCCGCTCAGCCAAGAGGACGTGACGCTCAACGGCTGGGCGATCGAGGCGCGGGTTTACGCGGAAGACCCATTGCGCAACTTTCTGCCCTCAATCGGCCGGCTGGTGCGCTATCAACCGCCGCGAGAGTCCGAGACGGTCCGGGTGGATACGGGCATCGTGGAGGGCAGCGAAGTCTCCATGTTCTACGATCCGATGATCGCCAAACTGGTCACCTGGGGCGAAGACCGGGCCCAGGCTATCGAGCGCATGAACGACGCTCTGGATGGCTATGTCATTCGCGGCCTGAACCACAACATCAGTTTTCTCAATGCGGTTGTCGCGCATCCGCGCTTTCGCGAGGGCCACCTCACCACCGGGTTCATCGCCGAAGAATTTCCGCAAGGCTTCCGCCCTATGGACGTGCCACAAAGCGACCCCGGGATCTTGGTTGCCATCGCCGCCATGGTGCATTGCAAGCGCGCCGCCCGAAGTGGCGAAATCAGTGGGCAAACCAAACGCTTTGATTACCGGGTGGGGCGGCACTGGGTGGTGCTGGCCAACGATGTGCAATATGCGGTTGAAGTGGCGGCCACCCCGGAAGGCTGCGAGGTGCTCTGCCAACCGCCAGCGGCTCAGGAAAGCGACAATGCCAAGGGCCTGTACCGAATCGAGACCGATTGGCGAATCGGCGAGCCTATTGTTGCGGCAAAGGTCAACGGCAAGCCGGTTCAGGTGCAGATTGATGGCGTCGGCGCGGGGTATAGGCTGTTTCACCGGGGCGCGGAGGTCGATGCCCTAGTGCTCTCCCCGGCCGGCGCGGAACTCGCCGGGCACATGCTGGAAAAAGCGCCCCCGGACCTCAGCCGCTTCTTGCTCTCTCCCATGCCCGGATTGCTGGTTCGCCTTACAATCGAGGCGGGCCAGGAAGCGAAAGCGGGCGAGGAACTCGCCGTAATCGAAGCCATGAAAATGGAAAACAGCCTGCGCGCCACCGACGACGTGACCGTCAAAAAAGTCCTCGCCAAGCCGGGCGAGAGCTTGGACGTGGATCAGCCCATCCTGGAGTTCGAGTAGCCGGAGGAACACCTACGCAACAGAGGCCAAGCCGCCAACTTCCTCCAACTCGATCAAGGTGCCGCAGAAATCCTTGGGGTGCAGGAAAACAACGGGTAAACCGTGTGCGCCCGTACGCGGCTTACCGTCGCCGAGCACGCGGGCGCCTTGGGCCCTGAGGTGCTCGATGGCCGCGTGGATATCCGTAACCTCGTAGCACAGGTGATGCATGCCGCCACTGGGGTTGTTGGCGAGAAAGTTGCTCACCGGCGAGTGCTCGCCAAGAGGGTGCAACAACTCAATTTTGCTGTTGGGCAATTCCACAAAAACGGTGGTTACGCCGTGGTCCGGCAGCGGCACCGGGTCGGAAACCCGGGCACCGAGATGGGTCTTGTAGAGGCTTGCCGCGGCGGCCAGATCCGGCACAACAATGGCAACATGGTTCAATTGTCCGATCATACTTAACGTCCTTGCAGTTGGTGGTACATCCGGGCTAGGAGCCTCTGCCCGCGGAAGTCGCGAAAGCGAAAATTCGCTGTCGTCGTCCCGTCGGCCGGTCGATTGAGGCGAATATCATGCCATATGCAACGAAATCGAGCGGCCGACGGGGCGGATGAGAGCGGCTTTGCAGCCGCGAATTCCGCAGGCGGAGGCTCCTGGGCGCCCAGCAAAACCGCACCTCAGCGGTTGCGGCCGGGTATGAGCCGTAAAATGTCGCTCGCCGCTTTGGGTATGTTCGTGCCCGGGCCGTAAATCGCCGCCACCCCGGCCTCCTTGAGGAAGGCGTAGTCCTGCCTTGGAATCACGCCGCCGCAAACCACAATCACATCTTCCTTGCCCAGCGCCCTGAGTTCCTCGATGAGCTGCGGCACCAGGGTTTTGTGGCCGCCCGCCAGGGTGGAAACGCCGACCACATGGGCATTGCAATCACGGACATCGATAGCTGCCTCCGCAGGGGTCTGAAACAGCTCTCCGGCCCGCACCTCAAAGCCCAGGTCGGCGAAGGCGTTGGCAATCACCTTGGCGCCCCGGTCGTGGCCGTCCTGGCCCATCTTGACGACCAGAATATTCGGCGGGCGACCCTCGAACTCGGTGAATACCTTGATTTCATTGGCGGCCTGTTGGTATTGCTCGCTATTCTGGTGCGCTTGGGCGTAGACGCCTTTCGTTATGCGCACTATCGCCTGATGGCGGCCCCAAACGCGCTCAAGCGCCCCGGATACCTCGCCCACCGTCGCGCGGCGGCGAGTCGCCTCAACACTCAGTTGCAGCAGGTTGCCCTCGCCGCTGCGCGCCGCTTGCGTGAGTTTGGCCAAGGCGGCTTGGGTGCTGGGCTCGTCGCGCGTCTCGCGTATTTCCCGCAAAAGCCGAATTTGGCTTTCCCGCACGCGGGTATTATCGACCTCCAGCACATCCACTTCGGTATCGTCTTTGTCGAGACTGTATTTGTTGACGCCGACGATGACTTCTTCACCCCGCTCAATGCGCGCCTGTCGGCGGGCGGCGGTTTCCTCAATGCGTTGTTTGGGCATGCCGGCGGCAACCGCCTTGGTCATGCCGCCGAGTTCCTCCACTTCGTTGATGAGCCGCTTCGCCTCCCGCACGATGGAGGCGGTGAGGCTTTCCACGAAATAGCTCCCCGCCAGCGGATCAACGGTGCGTGTCACCTGTGATTCCTCGGCAATGATGATCTGTGTATTGCGGGCGATACGCGCCGAAAAGGGTGTCGGCAGCGCAATGGCTTCGTCAAAGGCATTGGTGTGCAGACTTTGGGTGCCGCCCAATACCGCGGCGAGCGCCTCGATGGTGGTACGCACCACGTTGTTGTAGGGGTCTTGCTCCTGCAGGGACACGCCGGAGGTTTGGCAATGGGTGCGCAACATGGATGAGGCGGGGCTCTGCGGGTTGAACTGCCGCATCAGCTCCGCCCACAGAATGCGCGCCGCGCGCAGCTTGGCCACCTCCATAAAAAAATTCATGCCGATGCAGAAAAAGAAAGACAGGCGCGGCGCAAACTTGTCGATGGCGATACCGGTGGCGAGCGCGGCACGCACATACTCAATGCCATCGGCCAAGGTGAATGCCACCTCCTGCACCAGGTTGGCGCCCGCTTCCTGCATGTGATAGCCGGATATCGAGATCGAATTGAAGCGCGGCATGTGTTCGGCGGTAAAGCCGATGATGTCGGCAACGATGCGCATACTCTGTGCCGGTGGGTAGATGTAGGTATTGCGCACCATGAACTCTTTGAGAATATCGTTCTGGATGGTACCGGAGAGGTCTTTGGCGGCCACGCCCTGCTCCTGGGCCGCAACGATATAGCCGGCGAGCACCGGCAGCACGGCACCGTTCATGGTCATCGATACCGACATCGCATCAAGCGGAATGCCGTCGAAAAGAATCTTCATGTCCTCCACGGAATCGATGGCGACGCCCGCCTTGCCGACATCGCCATGCACGCGGGGGTGGTCGGAGTCGTAGCCCCGGTGGGTGGCGAGGTCGAAAGCGACGGAAAGCCCCTTTTGTCCGGCGGCGAGGTTGTCCCGATAGAAGCGGTTTGATTCCTCGGCGGTCGAAAAGCCGGCGTATTGGCGGATGGTCCAAGGGCGATTGGTGTACATGGTGGCGCGCGGTCCGCGCACGAAGGGGGCAAAGCCGGGCGTGCTGTTGAGATGCTCAAGCTCCTCGAGATCCTCAAGCCCGTACAGCGGCTTGACGGGAATGCCCTCCGGGCTCATCCAAGTTAAATCTTCCAGGGGCTTGCCACGCAGTTCCTTGGCGGCTAGCGCGTCCCATTCGGCCTTGGATGCGTTGCTCATAAGCTGTGGTATCGGTTTTGGCGGGCTGGCGATTATAACAAGTGTGCCGCGGCGGCTATCGGCTTGACCATCGCCCCAATCGGAAAAGGTTCCTGGGCGCTTGCGCCCCCGGAATTCGCGGCGGCAAAGCCGCTCGGCTCGGGGAACTCGGCCCGGGTAGTGGCTCAATCCGGCCACGCTTCGTGATCGCGGCCCAGCGCGGGCACCGCCGCCGCGGAGACCAGGCCCGCTTTGGGCTGCGGTAACGAAGATTTTCCAAACTGAGCCTCCACCTCGGCCCGTATTGAATGGTGGCGGCGGGACGTAAGTGTTAGCCTCTGCTCCCCATTTCGTATCGTCACCAAGGAGAGCCATCTCATGCCGCTCGATGCCGAAACCAAAGCCGTTCTACAAATGATGGAGTCCATGAACATACCGGATTTCAGTACGATGACGCCCGCTGAGGCGCGGGAATTCGAACTGGCCCCGCCGCCCGAGGTTCCCACCGCGGTTGGCGAGGTTTCCGACCGCACGATTCAGGGTTCGGAAGCGAGCATTCCGGTACGCATTTATCGGCCCGGTGCGGACCAATCCGGCGTGATTCTGTATTTCCACGGCGGCGGTTGGGTGTTCGGCGGTCTCGACAGCCATGATGAAACCTGCCGCCGGCTGTGCGCGGGAACCAGGCAGGCCGTTGTGTCGGTGGACTATCGGCTGGCCCCGGAAACGCGCTATCCGGGTGCCGCCGTCGATTGTTACGACGCCACGGCTTGGGTGGTCGCCAACGGTGACTCGATTGGCGTGGATGCGCAGCGGCTCGTCGTGGCCGGCGACAGCGCCGGTGGCAATCTTGCCGCCGTGGTGTCGCAGATGGCTCGTGACCGGGGCGGCCCCGCCATCGCCTTGCAACTGCTGGTTTACCCCGTGGCCGATGCCGACTTCGATACCGGCTCCTATATCGCCAACGCGGAAGGCTATCTGTTGACACGCCGAGCCATGCAGTGGTTTTGGGACCACTATGTCCCGCAGACCGACCGCCGTTCGGAGCCCTATGCGTCGCCGTTGCGCGGCAATCTGGCGAATTTGCCGCCGGCGCTGGTGCAAACCGCGGAATTCGACCCGTTACGCGACGAGGGCGAAGCCTATGCCGCCGCCCTGCAAGCGGCGGGCGGCACAGCGCAATTGACGCGCTACGACGGCTTGATACACGGCTACTTCAGTATGCAGGAAACGGTTGCCGCAGCACGGGGTGCCATGCGGGAAGCCTGTGATGCCATCAAGGCGCGGATTGGCTAGCCGAACAATTTCTAATTTATCTGAAATTATCACTGCGCCCATCTTGATTTGTTGAGCGCACGAGCGACCCATCTGATGCCCAAGCCGCGCGAGCCACAGGAGATTCTGGGTATGGATGACGGTGTCCAGGCTATGTCCGAAGCCCCGATAGTTGATTTGTTTGGGTTCGAGGCCGCTCGGGGCAGTGTTGCAGTTGAACGGGCTGAGACTGTGTTGGCTAAACAATCACAGTCATCGGCCAGGTGGGGAACCTTCGCGGACAATCTGAAGCTGCCCGTTCACCGCTGGTTTCGATACTCGGCAGGATTCTCGGCGGAGTGGGTGAAGAATGTCGTTCAAGAGTATAACGCCAATCGTATACTCGATCCCTTTTGCGGCTCTGGCACAACCCTTATTGCGGCGGCGGGCGAGGGGGCCTACTCGATGGGAATCGAGGCGCACCCCTTCATCTCACGGATTGCCAAAGCCAAGACAAATTGGCGCGTTGATGTCGGGGAACTTGACGACCTCTTGTCGCGCATTTTGAGAAAAGCCCGGGAACTGAGATCAGCAGAACCCAGGACAAGATCGGCTCTGTTATTGAAATGCTACGATCCGGAAGCCTTGGTCTCCTTGGAATCGCTTAAGAAAGCGTACGAAACCGAGCGGGTGGAGAGCGATGCGTCTGATCGGTCTCTGGAGTTGGCTTGGCTTGCTCTGACGTGCATTCTCAGGGAGTGTAGTTCTGTGGGGACTGCGCAGTGGCAATATGTGTTGCCACAAAAGACTAAAGCCAAAGTAAAGCATCCTTATCCGGCGTTTGGGGAACGGCGGAGGATGTTAATACAAGATTTGATGTATGCGAGTGGGCGGTTCCGCGGTTCTGCTGATGTAATCCGTGGCGACGCGCGCAACGTCGATATGGGCGAGTCTGAATTCGACTTGGTGGTTACTTCACCGCCCTACCCAAATAACTACGACTACGCCGACGCCACACGGCTTGAGATGACATTTTGGGAGCAAGTCGATTCGTGGGGAGAACTCCATGATGCGGTACGAAAGCATCTAGTGTGCTCATGCTCCCAGCATTCGGCTGCCGAACGCCTTAATTTGTCAGGAATTTTAGATGATGTGCTTTTGGAGACTATTAGAGACCAGCTTGAGCCGGTGTGTAGGGAACTTGAAGAAGTGCGGCTCACGAAGGGTGGCAGGAAGACTTACCATACGATGGTCGCGGCCTACTTTTTAGACTTGAGTAGTGTTTGGCAGACCTTGCGCCGTTTAACGGCAAGCGGCGGACAGGTGGCGTTTGTCGTGGGTGACTCGGCACCATATGGTGTTTATGTGCCATGCGACGATTGGTTAGGCAAATTAGCGCTTGCGGCTGGTTTCAAAAGGTATCGATTCGAAAAAATTCGTGACCGGAACATTAGATGGCGCAACAGGAAGCATCGCGTCCCTCTAAAGGAGGGCATTTTATGGGTGAAGGGCTGAAACTTGGCTAAGAGTCCATCGCATCGTTTCGGCCAAAAGATCGGCAATTTTCTTGAGGATCTGATGCGTTCAAAGCTGCAGGCTTTTTGTGCCGCGAGGGATCTATTTCTTGATGTTCCGGGCGAAAGGCCATCGGTAAGATCCGGCAAGAAAATCACTTGGGCTGATCGATATGGGAATGAACACGATCTTGACTTCGTAATAGAAAAAGGCGGCAGTAAAGAAAAGCAGGGTAAACCCGTTGCGTTTATCGAAGCTGCCTGGCGGCGGTACACAAAGCACTCTCGTAACAAAGCTCAGGAAATCCAAGGCGCGGTTTTGCCGATTGCCGAGAAGCACAGTTGGGAAAAACCATTTCTCGGAGCTATCTTGGCGGGGGAGTTCACAGAAAATTCGATTGATCAACTAAAATCGCTTGGATTCCGAATCTTGCATGTTCCTTATTCGACCATTGTTGATGCGTTTTTGAGCGTGGGGGCGGATGCGAGCTTTGATGAAACGACGCCCGATGAAGAGTTCCGAGAACGGCTTAAGCAGATCGACTTAATGGGAGACAAACAGATTGATGCCCTCAAGAGCAGGCTGGCCCAAGATTGTGCGGGGCTGATCAATCAGTTTCTCGGTGAACTCGGCGATACGCTTGATCGCATGGTCGATTGCGTGGTGGTCCTCCCACTAAGCGGAGAAAAACATGTGTTTGAGTCACTTACCGAGGCCGGGCAATTCGTGGATGGATTCGTTCAGGAAAGCACTTCACCGACCTTTCAAAAGTACGAAGCGATTATCAAGTATTCGAATGGGGATCGCATCGACGGGTCGTTTAAGGATGTTTAAGGATAAAGAGGGGCTTAAAAGGTTCCTATCTCATGTTGGTCGATAATGCTACTTTCGTTCACGAATAGCCTTGCTTAAGCAACGAGCCATGCCGTCGTTCACATTCGAACAGATTTTCACCCCGGAGATCGTTGCCGATCCTTATCCGCTGTATCGGCAACTGCGCGAAACCAGCCCCGTGCTGGAGCTATCCGAGAACAATCTGCTAACGCCAATATCCAATTGCTGTTTGCGGCCGGGCACGAAACCACCGCCAACCTCATGGGCAATGCGCTGCTCGCCCTGTATCGCAATCCGCGGCAACTGGCGATGCTGCGGGCCGACCATGGCCTGATGCCCGGCGCGGTGGAGGAATTTCTGCGCTACGACAGCCCTGTACAGCTCAAAGGCCGCCGATAGGGAGCGCGGCCAGTAGCGCGTGTCCGGCGATGTTGGTTCGCACGGGGCTTAAGAGCACTCCAAAGTGTGGAAGAAGTATGGATTCACTCAATCTAACTGATTGATGTTATTTGTGATTTCCTGGGAGGGGCGGCAACGGGTCGGATATCGTCTTTTTTTCCCTCGGAATTTTGGGCATTCTTTGAGACCTCGCTAGTCGGCGCTGTATGTACAAACAGTGTCATTCTCTTCGGCAGGGCGAACGCACAAACATATGGCGCCGGCTAGTTGAGGCCAATCCCCATCATCTTCCCGCATCCCAGCTTTTCCATAGAGGCTTTCAAGCTTTTGTTTTTTATTCAATTTATTTCTAGGGTGCGGATGCCTCGCTAGGGCGCCGGATGCCCGGATTGGGCGTCCGCTCCCGGCTATTCGGGCGGCAGGTATGCAGCCCAGGGGAAGCCGTCATCGGCCACCGCGACAAAATCCGGGTTTAGGAATTCCGGTTTGTTGTAGGTGACGGGTTGGCCATCCAAGCGGCGAAGCGTCCCGCCCGCCGCTTGGAGCACGGCTTGGGCGGCTGCAATATCCCACTCGGAGGTTGGCCCCAGCCGCGGGTAGAGGTCGGCACCGCCCTCGGCCAATATGCAAAGCTTTAATGAACTGCCCACGGCCTTGCGCTCGATATCGGCAAACTTGGCGGAAAGTTTCCGCAAATAGCGCTCCAGCCGGTCGTTGCCGTGGCTGCGGCTCGCCACCACCATCAGCGAACGATGCGCAGCCATAGGGCGAGCCGCAATGCGCCGCACTTTGCCAGCCTCGTAACACTCGGCCCGGTGCGCGGCGACGCGCCCAACATAAACACGGCCAAGGGTTGGTACGCCAACAAAACCAAGCACGGGTTGCCCGCCCTCGATCAAGGCGATATTCACCGTGAACTGCCCGTTGCGGTTGATAAACTCTCGCGTGCCATCTAGCGGGTCAACCAACCAATAGCGCCGCCAATGTCGGCGTTCGCTGTAGGGCGGCGGCATCGATTCCTCGGACAACAGCGGGATTTCCGGTGTCAATTCCGCAAGGGCCGCCGCAATCAGCTTGTGGGCGGCGAGGTCCGCTTGCGTGAGGGGCGACGTATCCGACTTCCGCCGCACCTCGAAATCCGACTCGTAAATCTTCAGAATCGCCAGCCCCGCGCGCCGCGTCACCCCCACCAATGCGGCGATCATTGGTTCCGACAGCGGATCGGGTGCGGTTTCCTGCATTGCATCGGTGTGGGCGGCGAGCGGAGGCAAGACTATAGCAGGCGGCGGCGGCGTGATTGGGTAGTTCGCAGTTTGAATTGCTTGGGGTTTGGGTGCGGCCCCAACCGTGGCGTCCCGCGGCCGAAAAATTCAAACTGATACACTGCCTGTGATTGATTGGCATTGACGCGCCCCGTCGGCTTTGGAACCATGCGGATTGCGATAAGTAAGACACGAACTCCGGGGGACTGCATCCATTTATGGCCGCGCAAATTGATAGTACTTCTCGTGCAATGGTCGAAACCGAACTTTGCGCCGCGCAACTCGCGGAACTGACGGTGGTTCGCGGCGAAGGCCGCTTAGCAAGCAACGGTGCCATCGTTGTCGAAACCGGCAGGCGCACAGGCCGTTCTCCCGCGGATCGGTTCATCGTCGAGGAACCCTCCACGTCCGAGGCAATCGATTGGGGCGCCGTCAACCAACCCGTTGCGCCGTCCGTATTCGATGCCTTGTGGGGGCGGGCCCGCCTGCATCTGGAAAACAGTGGCTGCTTCGTGTCCCACCTGCACGTCGGCGCCGATCCGGAACACTACCTGCCTGTTGAAGTCACCACCGAATACGCTTGGCATGCGCTCTTCGGCCGAGCACTCTTTATCGCACCGCAGCACTACAACCCGCACAACAAGGAGGTTTGGCAAGTTGTCAGCGCGCCGGAGTTCGTCTGCCAACCCGAACGCGACGGCACGGCGAGCGATGCCACGGTCATGATTCATTTCGCGGCGCGCAAGGTGCTGCTGGCCGGGATGCGCTATGCGGGCGAAATGAAGAAATCGATGTTCAGCGTGCTGAATTTCCTGCTGCCGGAAAAAGACGTGCTGCCCATGCACTGCTCGGCGAACAAGGGCGAAAACGGCGATGTTTCCCTGTTTTTCGGATTGTCGGGCACGGGTAAAACCACGCTGTCCGCAGACCCGCAGCGGTATTTGATCGGTGACGACGAGCATGGTTGGGGCAAGGGCACGGTGTTCAACTTTGAGGGGGGCTGCTACGCCAAGTGCATCAATTTGAGCCGCGCGAACGAACCGGTCATCTTCGACGCCATCGGTTTCGGGGCGATCGTCGAAAATGTCGTCATCGACCCCGACACCCGCCACCTCGATTACGCCGACGCCTCCCTAACCGAGAACACCCGCGCCTGCTACCCCCGCTCCAACATCGAACAATGTGTTCCCGAAAACCGCGCCGGCGAACCCAATAACGTGATCTTCCTAACCTGTGATGTCAGCGGCGTGTTGCCGCCGGTATCGATATTGGGCAAGGAGGCCGCCGCCTACCACTTTCTATCGGGCTACACGGCCGCTGTGGGGTCCACGGTGGTGGGCGCCACGGAACCCTATCAGGCAACATTTTCCACCTGTTTCGGCGCCGCCTTTTTTCCAAGGCCGGCCGCCGTCTACGCCGACCTGCTGATCCGGCGCATCGAGGGTTTCGGGTCCAAGGTTTACCTGGTTAATACCGGCTGGACGGGCGGTGGCTACGGCTTGGGCAAGCGCTTCAAGATTCCGGTTACACGGGCAATCATCCACGCCATTCAAACCGGCGGCCTGGAGAATATTGCCATCAGCCGGCTGGTCGGGCTCAACCTGGACATTCCCGAATCGGTACCCGGTGTTGACACCGCTCTGCTAAACCCGAGGAATACCTGGGCTGACAAGGAAGCCTACGACGAGGCGGCCAAGCGCCTCGTTGCCAAGTTCATCGAGAATTTCAACAAATTCGATGTGGACCCCGCCATCGCCGCTGCCGGGCCATCCCTCGATTTCTGACAAGGCGATGGCCGGGTATCCGAGTAGGCCTTCGATTCGGGCGGCGACACTCGATGCCTTGCGGCGGGGTTGCGCGGAGTTGACGGGCATTCGCCGGGGGATCGAGAAAGAAAGCCTGCGCGTCGCCCCCGACGGTAGCCTGTCCCGGCACAGCCACCCGCGGGAGATGGGTTCCACCCTGACGCATCCCCATATCACCACAGACTTCTCCGAAGCGCAGCTTGAGCTCATCACCGAGATTCACGATACGCCCGAAACCTGCATCGGCCAGCTTAACGACATCCACCGCTTCGTCTATTCCTGCCTTGAGGATGAACTGCTCTGGGTTGCCTCCATGCCCTGCCTGGTCGGCGGCGATGAGGATATTCCGGTTGGTCGCTACGGAACCTCCAATATCGGCATGGCCAAGACGGTCTATCGGCGCGGCCTGGGCTGCCGCTACGGTCGCCGGATGCAGACGATTTCCGGCATCCACTACAACTTTTCCCTGCCCGATGCCTTCTGGGAGCGATACGCCGCCCTGCTCGGCCGCGAGGCGAATCAATACTTCATCACCGAGTGCTATTTCGGGCTCATTCGCAACTTTCGCCGTCACGGTTGGCTGCTCACCTGGCTGTTCGGCGCCTCCCCGGCTATCTGCCGCAGCTTCGCCCAAGATGTGCCGCACGGCCTCGTCGGGTTCGACGAAGGCACCTTATACCTGCCCCACGCCACCTCGCTGCGCATGGGGCGCCTGGGCTATCAGAGCGATGCGCAAAGCGGGCTGCATATTTCGTACAACAGCCTGGATTCCTACGCCGCAACGATGCATCAGGCGCTGACGCGACCCTATCCCGCCTATGCGGCAATGGGTGTTCGGGTACAGGGCCATTACCGCCAACTCAACACCGCGTTATTGCAGATTGAAAATGAATTCTACGGTGCCATCCGTCCCAAACGGCGCATTCAGCCCGGCGAACGGCCGTTGACGGCGCTACGGCGGAGGGGGGTGGAATATGTGGAGGTACGATGCCTCGACCTCAATCCTTTCCTGCGCGTGGGTATCGACGAGCCGCAGATACGATTCATGGACACTTTCCTGCTTTGTTGCCTGCTGGCCGATAGCCCGAAGGACAGCCCGGAGGAATCGGCGGCGATTGCAGCAATGCAACTCGCCGTGGTGGAGCGCGGGCGCGAGCCGGGGCTGCGGCTTGGCGGTGAATTGCGGGAGCACCGAGCCGACGCCATCCTTGATGGCTGTGCCTTGATTGCCGAATTGCTCGATCAAGTACACAACACAGACCAATACACCGACGCCGTCGAACAACAGCGGGCGCGGACGCACAATGCCAGCCTGACACCCTCCGCGCGCCTGCTCGACGCCATGGCCAGCCAAAAAACGCCGTTCTTTCGTTTTGCGCTCAATCAATCCATCGCCCACAAGGGCTACTTTGACGAATATCCGCCGACCAGGCGCGAGCTGGCGCGGCAGCGCGCCTTGGCACGGCAATCCTTTGCCGACCAACAAGCCATAGAGGCGGCGGACGAGGTGGATTTCGAAACCTTCCTTGAGTCCTATCTGCAACCGCCGCAGTGAAACTTAGCTACTGAGGGAGAACGCTCTTGAAAGCTGTTTTGTGCAAAGCCTTCGGTCCGCCGGAATCGTTGGCGCTCGAGGAGGTGCCCGAGCCGTCTTTGGGTGCCCGGGAGCTGTTGATCGATATTCGCGCCGTGGCGCTCAATTTTCCCGACCTGCTGATGATCGAAGGCAAGTACCAAATGCGGCCACCGTTTCCGTTCTCGCCGGGCGGCGAGGTGGCCGGCACGGTCATCGAAACCGGTGCCGAGGTGACGGGTTTCGAGCCGGGCGACCGGGTGTTTGGCGGCACGGGCCACGGCGGCTTCGCCGAACGGATTGCGCTGGAGGGTAGCCGTGTTCACAAGATTCCCGAGTCCATGAGCTTTGTTGAGGCCTCCGGTATCAACACAACCTACGGCACCTCCTACTACGCGCTCAAACAGCGCGCCGTGCTGCAACCCGGAGAAAACCTGCTGGTTTTGGGGGCGGCTGGCGGGGTCGGCATCGCCGCCGTACAACTCGGCAAGGCCATGGGCGCACGCGTTATCGCCGCCGCGAGTGCGCCGGAAAAACTCGCCGCCGCCGAGGCCTCGGGGGCTGATGCAACCATCGACTACAGCGACGGCGAGCTCAAGGAAAAGGTCAAGGCATTGACGGACGGCAAGGGGGCCGACGTGATTTACGATCCGGTGGGCGGCGCGCTGTTCGACCAATGCATGCGCTGCATCAACTGGTATGGGCGCGTCCTCGTCATCGGCTTCGCCGCCGGCGATATTCCCAAAGTGCCCATCAACCTTATTTTGCTGAAGAGTTGCCAGGTTGTGGGTGTCTTCTTCGGCGCCTGGTCGATGCGCTCGAGGGAGGGATACACCAGGAACTTTCAAGAGATTCTCGATTATTTTGCGGCGGGCAAGATCAAGCCGATTGTGGGCCGCACCTTTCCCCTTGAAGGCTATGTTGATGGGCTGCGGGAGCTCTCGGAGCGCCGGGCTATCGGCAAGGTGGTGTTGACGGTGGGTGGCGAAAAGACCCTATGAACGCGCCATTGATGCAGGCTCTGCTCGCCGCCAATGCCCGGGATTACGCGCTCGCGATTGTGGCGCTGTGCGGCGGCCTGGTGTTCGCGGCCCTGGTTTTGGAGCACGCGGTGGAGGGGATGGAGCCCTGCCCACTCTGCCTGATGCAGCGCTTATGGTTTCTGATTGCGGGATTGCTGGCCTATGTTGGCATCGCCCATAACCCGCGATGGGGCATCTACCCGCTGCTGACCATCTTCGCCGCGCTCGCGGGCGCCGGTTTTGCCGTCCGGCAACTGTGGCTTAAGAGCCTGCCCGCCGACCAAGTGCCCGTCTGCATGGATTTCGGCCGTTTGCTCGAATTCGGCGAGTTCTCCCAAATAATTGACGTCATGGTTTCCGGTACCGGCGATTGCGTGGCGGAACCGCCGTTTCTCGGCATTCCGGTACCGGTCTGGTCGCTGCTTGGCTTTGCCGGGGTTATTTTTCTGGCCGTCTTGCAGAGTCGGGCAAAGCGCTAGGAGCCTCTGCCTGCGGAAGTCGCGAAGCCGTTTGTCGGGGCCAGGCTCCTGGCACTCGGAAGGCGGGAGGGGGAATGACCCGCCGCGGGCTATCCGGAGGGTCAAGGATCGTAAAACCAGCGGTTACGAATAGCCTCGTGCAGGCCGCTGGCACGCAGTTGTAGCAGGGCGCTGTTGATCGGCTCCCGCCATCGGGAATCCTGGGGTAGCGCAAACCCGAGATGGTGAAAACCGAAAGCGGGTCCCGCTTGGATGAGGTCGGCATTCTGCTGTACGAGATACTGGATAGCCACCGCGTCGTGAACGATTAGGTCGATGGTGCCGGCGCGCATCGCCGCGACAGCCTCGGCCAGGCTGGGGAACTCCGCGGCGCGTACACCCTGTGACAACAAGAAGCTGGCGCTGACCGTGTTGGTCTTGGTGGCCACGCGGTAGCGGCGCAAGTCGTTCGGCGACTCGACCGGATGGGCCGCCGATGAACGCTCTGCGTCGGCGGCGAATTGGCCGAAGATAACGCCGAAGGCGGAGACGCCGAGCACGATGACCAGGGCGGCGGCGACGCGCCCGAGCCACCGTTGCGGCGTAACATCGCCGTAGCCCACCGTGGACATTGTCACCACGCAGAACCAAAGGGACTGGAAGATACCCGGAAAGTAACGATCACTGATGGCATCCCGCCCGCGCTCCGACCACCACATCAGATGGGCAAAGAAACCCAGTAGGCCCATTAGTACCAGCAACATCTTCTCGCTGCGGGCACTGAATCTCGGCACGATGCCCTGATCGACAATGCTCGCCGCAAGCAGGCCGCCATCGGCAATGGGGTGGGTAAAATCCAAGGCGGCCTCGCGTTCGCCGATAACGCTAATGCAGCCGATCGCCACATCGGCCCGCCCGCTGCCCACCAGCGACAGCATCTCCGCGAACGGCTGTATCGAAATCTCATAGTCGATACCCGCTTGTTCCGCCAGCGCCCGCCACAGCTCAATCGAAAAGCCGCTTGGTTGACCGGCGGACTCGATCACGCAAGGTTCGAGAACGCTGGCAACCACCTGCAAGGGGGGGTCGTCCGCCGCCGAATAGGTCGCCACACAGCACAAAAAAACCAACAGAACCGAACGGGCGACGGGGCGGATGAACCTGGATTTGCGGCCGCGAATTCCGCGGGCAGGGGCTCCCGGTGTCACAGCTTGTCCGGTAGCGAGGGCGCGGGGGGCTTGTCCGCCTCGTCCACGCTTTGCAAGATCGAGGCGACATCCGCATCCGCGTAAACCTCATCCTGCTTGTCCTTGGCATCGCCTAGCAATTCGGCGCGGCGATTGGCGGCGTTGGCGCTGCGTCGCGATTTTTCAGCCTGTTCCCGCATCACCTTGGAGGCCAATCCGGCCCCTTCGGCTTCGTTGCGAATTCCCGCCAAGCGTTCCTGATGTCGAGCGCGCTTCTTGGCCCGATCCTCCGCTCGCTTGGCGCGCTCCATTTCCGCCTGGGCTTTTTGCAGGCTCGATTCGAGCATCTTGATCGTTTGCGCCATCTCCGCCTGAATGGCCTCCACTTCATCAAGATCCTGTTTGGCAATTTCCGCCTCCTCGATTTCGGTGTGGGCCACCTGCAAGAGCTCGGCCGCCTCGGACTTCAGCTTATCGGCCGCCGCTTGCAGCTTGCCGGCCTTGTCCGGGCTGTTGCCGGCGGCCACCTCCAACGCGCGAATTTGGTCCATTTTCTTGTTGTAGGCGGTGCGCGCGGCCTCCGCCTCAGCAGCTTCGCGTTTGTGGGCGGCGCGATATTCCTCCACTTCCAGGCTGAACTTCTCGAATTTTTCCCGTTCGGCGGCGATTTCCGCCTTGGACATGCCTTCCGGGTCGATTTTGACCATGCCGGCGAGGATCGTATCGCCCGCCTGGGCCAGTTTGCCCTCGCCGTAATTCTTCCAAAACGCCAGTTTGCTCAACATAGTGGGTCTCCGATGGCTCGCATTGAGCCGCTTAGGGTTACAGGGTTATTCAGCGCCATCCCCTCAGAGGGTATCCGGGAACGACAGGTCGGCGAGCGACAGGGCCATCCCCACTCGAATGCGAACGCAAAAGCCCGCATCGTGCTTTTCAACCGAGGGCAGCAGGTATTCGTCGAGTTGGCCGCCGGTGCCCTCTACCGCCCGAGCGTAGAGCATTTCACCAAGATGCTGCACCGTCGCGCAATCTTCGCCGTGAGCATCCGTATGAATTTGCTCTTGGAAGGCCAGGGGCGTAATACGCTTGTCGCTGTCCGTATCCCAAAGGCGACGATAGGTAAGGTCGTCCGGCGTGTGGAACAGCGGCATGCCGATGATGCCCGCGGATTCGCCGATCCAGAAATCCGCGGCATTGATCTCGTCCCCATCGTCGGGAACCTCCGCCAAACCGGCATGGTGCAATGGGATCTCAGTTTGGTTGACGAAGAGATAGAGTTCTTCCGGCGCGTTCTCCCCCATGACGAACAGCAGCAGGCTCTCGCCTCCGGTCGCACGGTCGCGCACATAAATGCGAAACGTCTTGAGGCCCGCCCATGCGATTTCGCTGTAGCCCGCCACCAGCGACTCATCGCCCGGATAGCCGACACCGAATGCCTCGCCCGCCAACAGGAAAGGGGCCTCGGAAAACAGGATGCGGGAGCCGACACGAAGATTGAACGGCAAGCCAGCGGCAACGCGAACCCGGCGCCGCCGGTCGCCCTTGAACCGCTCCCTGAGTGCCTTGGTCTTTAGGCCGATGTAGGTTTTCATGGGGGGGAGCGGATTTGCAGCCGCGAATTCCGCAGGCAGAGGCTCCTAGCGTGCATGGGTGGCATCGGCGATTTGGCTTTGCGAATCCAGAACAGCGCCGATTAGGGCGTCGTAGGCGGTGGCGTTGCGTTCGCTCCAGGCAAGGCTTGCCACCATATCGACCGGTACCGACAGGGTTTCCACCGCCGATGAGAACAACCCATCCTGAATGTTGCCGTACTGGCCGCTGGGCAAATCGGTGAACACATAGACCGGTTCGCCGGACTGGTCGATGTGCCCCTTGAAGAGTTTGCCGCCGCCGTACCTCCGGTCATTAAAGTCCCAATCGTTGACGGGCACCATGACCAGTGTATCGCCGAGTTCGTTGGCCTTTTGCATTAGGCCGGTGTTTAGGGAGGCAACGTACAGCAGGCAGTCGGCCTCGCCGGCGGCCACATCGTTGAGTGCCCGGACGCCGCCGATATTGCGCGTGGCGACTTCGGCGTAGTTATTGTCCATACCCACAAAGTCGGCCCAGGTCACCTCGGTGCCGGAGCCCAGCTCGCCGATCAGCAGCGTCTTGCCGATGAGGTCGCCCACATCGTCCACGCCGCTGGCTCGGTTGCAGACCATGTGTGCGTATTCAAGGGCGGGTGAAGCAACGCGCTCGAAGTTGTAGCTGCCCGTCGGGTTGCGCTCGGCGTAGGCGGTGAAGGCGTTGCGCTGCACATAGGCACCGTCGCAACGGTCGTCCTCCAAATATTCGAGGTTTTCCATGGAGCCGGCGGTGTTGAGGATTTCGACGTTGATCGAAGTGGCCGCCGCTTGCCGCAAAATCTCACCAAAACGATGATAGTTGCCGTTCTGGTCGGCGGTACACAGACGGAAGCTGGGCCGCAAGTTGGCGACCACCGCCGGTGCCAGCACCAGATCCGGATCAACCCCCTCCGGCAAGTAGGACGGGTCAATTGGAACGCCGCTCATCTTTGCCATTTCGGCTTGCAGGAGATCCAGCTGCTGGCGAACCTCATCGTTCTCGATGGCCAGCGCCTCCATCTGATTCATCCATTCCCGCATATCGGGGTCGTTTTGGTGGTGGTAGGCCATCCTGGCGTAGGACGGCGAAAAGGCGTTGCTCAGCATGAAGCCGAGAAAGAGCCCGTCCCACATGCCGTAGCTGGCTGCGCCGCCATAGACGTAACCGGGCGCGCTCCAACCGCCGTAGAAGCGGTCACGCCGGTCCCAATAGGTGCCTGAGCGCTGGCCGACGTTGTTGGCCGCACGTCTGTGGATGGGGTTCGATGCGGTTTGTGCGCGGTTGGCGCTGGCCGCACTGGCTTTGCCCCTGAACCTCGATTGCTGTCGGTTTTGATAGCGTTGATAGGCGTTCTTTTGTTTGGCGCTGGAAAAGTGGTCGGTGGGCGTTCTGGCGAGCCGGCGTTGTCTTGCTTGGGCGCTGGGCTCGCCGCGCCTTAGCGGGGAGCGGGCCGCAGCGGGCTGTTTGGCGGCCTGTGCGGGCTTGGCGGGGCGGCTTTTGGGCGCCGTGCCGAGGCGACTGCGAGAACCGCCCCAACTGGGTTTGGCGTAGCTCTTGGCGGAACTAAACTTGAACGAACCCCCGAATCGCTTGGCGGACAGGTCCGGCGCAAAGGCAAAGAGCAGCGCCAAGCAGGCCGCTGCGCCGACGAGGAATTTTACTGGCTTGCTCATGGTTTGGGCTCCGGTTTGCTTGGCTGCCCCGGCGACCGCGGCGGGGCGACAATTAAAGCGACCCGCCCCGGCAGGGTCAAGCAGCGCCCCGCATCGACAGTGGTTCAATTTGGAAAATCTTCGTTGATATCGCACCAACTTGCCCGGGGTGCGCCGATGCGCTCGCCCGATCGACCGTTCGATTTCGTTGCATAGGAGCCTCAATAACCCGTTGTTGGTGGTATATTTGCCCCGACTGCTCACAAGCGGGCGGCCACTGGAAGGACAGGCCCGCCCGCATCCCCAGACCAGCACCGAGATCGCTGGCGTCGGGGAGTTGCTCGGGTGGGCCGTGCCACGAGTTTGCGGTGGGGGCCGCGGTGACTTGATGAAAGGGTGGCAAATATGATGTCAGGCGATATATGGGCCGGGCCCGGTATGCGCCGGGTGCTGGTGATGAATGACAAGGGGGGTTGCGGCAAGACCACGGTCGCCACCAATCTGGCGGTTGCCTATGCGGCGGCGGGCAAGCGGGTCGCCCTGGTCGATAATGACCCCCGGGGCGCCGGCGCCCATTGGGCCGCGCAGCGGGTGCCGACACTGCCTCCGGTTCCGGTGATCCGTGCTTGGGAATGCGTTGGCGAGGAATGTTCCTTGCGAGAGCTGGCACCGCCAAATACGGACTTGCTCATCGTCGATGGCCACAGCAACGGCGACGAACGCGAATGTCAATGGCTCATTCACCAAGCGGATGTCGTTCTCGTACCGATTTTGCCCTCTTCCATCGATATTCGTATCGGCAGCCATTTCATTACCGCGGTGTTGAACGAGCGGCATTTCCGGGCGGCCCCCAAGCCCCTGGGCGTATTGGCCAATCGCGTTCAACCCAATGCCGACACCCATGCCCGGTTAAAGCACTCTCTCGGCCGTTTGCAACAACCCGTTGTCGCGACATTTCGTGATAGCCCCGTCTACAGCGAAGCCATCGGTGGCGGCCAGGGCGTGGTCGATATGCTCGATAGTCGTGCGGCGCGCAAAGAAACGGCAGCTTGGCGTGACGCCATGGCGTGGATTGATGCACAAACCCAAATTATGCGGCCCGCCGCCAATACAATACGGCGAGCGCCGGTACCCGTGCGGCGTCGCCGCCCCGGCAGCCAGTGGCGCAAGACCGCCCAAATTCGACCAAGTTGACGGCTTGGTTGGCACCAGCACCACTAAAAGACCCATGCCGCGCCAGTTCCCCGCAACACGCATGCGCCGTGTACGCGCCCAAACCTTTGTGCGCCGCCTGGTCCGGGAATCGACGCTGACGGTAGGCGATCTCATCTATCCGATGTTTGTCATTGATGGCAACAATCGAACAGAGCCGGTGGAGTCCATGCCGGGTATCAAGCGCTACAGCATCGACCAACTCGTTCGCGAAGCGGAAACCGTGGCGGCGCTTGGCATTCCGGCGGTGGCACTCTTTCCCAATATCGAGTTTTCCCTGCGCAGCCTTGACGGTGCCGAAGCCTGGAATGCACATGGACTCATTGCGCGCGCCGTCGCCGCCGTGAAGCGCGCCGTTCCAGAGCTTGGCGTCATCACGGATGCCGCCCTCGACCCCTACACCAGCCATGGCCAGGACGGCATCGTCAACGACGCGGGCTATGTACAAAACGACCTCACGGTGGAAGCGCTTTGCAAACAGGCGGCGGTCTGTGCCCAGGCCGGCAGCGATGTGATCGCGCCCTCGGACATGATGGATGGCCGGGTCGGCGCTATTCGCAAGACCCTGGACGGTGACGGCCACATCAATACGCTCATCATGGCGTATTCGGCCAAGTACGCCTCCTCCTATTACGGGCCTTTCCGCGATGCGGTGGGGTCGAGCGCCACCTTGGGCAAGGGCGACAAATTTTCCTATCAAATGGATCCCGGCAATAGCGACGAAGCATTGCACGAAATTGCCCTCGACCTTGATGAGGGCGCGGATATGGTCATGGTCAAGCCGGGTATGCCCTATCTGGACATTATCCGGCGCGTCAAGGCGGAGTTTCGTGTGCCGACCTTCGCTTACCAGGTGAGCGGCGAATATGCGATGCACATGGCCGCCATCAAACGGGGCTGGCTGAACGAGGCGGTCATTGCGGAATCACTGCTCTGCCTGAAGCGCGGCGGTGCCGACGGCATACTCACCTACTTCGCCAAACGGATGGCGGGGATCCTCACCGAGGCCAACGGCTAGAGAGGGGCCTGTGCCGCTCGGCAGCGAGATGGCCTTTGGGGCTTCCCTGGCGGTGCGCTCAGCTCGTTTCACGTCATCTCGCGAGCAGGAAAAGGGTACCCGGCGCCGCCGGGGAAGCCCCAAAGGTCGTCTCTTTCGCGGGAATCCCGCGCTGTTCCACGCATCAAACGCCTAGGAGCCTGGGCCGCAGGAATTCACGGCTGCAAATCCGCTGCCGCTCGCCCCTTTGAACGTTCGATTTCGTCAAATAGGGCTGGATATTCTCCTCAATCGCCCGCCCAAAGGGACGGCGGCATCGAATTTTCGCTTTCGCGACTTCCGCAGGCCCAGGCTCCTAGCCCGGCCCATTCATAAATAGATCGGGTTAGCGAGTGGCACCCGTGCTAGACTTTATGGCCTTCAAGCCTTAAAACAAGCAATCGGAGATCATGCAATGGCGGAATCGACGGCAACCGAGAATCGGTCCGGCAGTGGCGATGGCGGTATTGTGCATACCACGGACGGTGCCTTTGAAAGCGACGTTCTGCAATCCGACAAACCGGTGCTGGTTGATTATTGGGCCGAGTGGTGCGGGCCTTGCAAGATGATCGCGCCCATCCTCGACGAAATCGCCAACGAATACAGCGCCAGTCTCAAGGTCTGCAAGCTGGACATCGACGCCAATCAAGCCACTCCCGCCAAGTACGGCATTCGCGGCATCCCCACGCTCATGCTGTTCAAGAGCGGTCAAGTCGAGGCTACCAAGGTTGGCGCGCTCAGCAAATCGCAGCTAGCCGCGTTTTTGGATAGCAATATCTAGGAGCCTGAGCCAACAAGCCGGGCCGCCTAAGAAACAATATCTAAATATCCTTTCTTAGTCGTCCCTTCTGGGAAAGGATCTTTTCTTAGGGAATTGTTGGGGTGCAATACTGTGGGGTTTCGCGCACAAGCGCTAGATCGAAAGGGGTCCGCTGGCGCGATGTGCGGCGTTGGAGTGGCTGCAAAGGAAATTCCAAGTTTAGGCCCCGCCCTTGCGGCAAAGGACATCAACCGCAAACTCATGAAGGTCGAGCGGAAGGAGCGTTGGAGGCTGTGCCGTCAAGCCGACTAATAGGTCTCGCGGATTTCGCCACAGGATTACTTTCTTTGCCGACATGTCTGAGCAACGCCCAAGCCGCTTAGGCAACCACATCTCCGGTTCGGTGGCCGGAGAGTTGGTTCGATCATTCGTACCGCCGCCACTACCCCCCAATCCTGCGGTTGATCTACGCCCGTTCTACAGCCGGATTGACGCCGCCAATCGTGCTTTGGGTCAGCTGGACGGTGTAACCTCGATCCTGCCTGACACGCGGCTGTTTCTCTATATGTACGTCCGCAAGGAAGCCTTGCTGTCCTCGCAAATCGAGGGTACCCAATCATCGTTGTCCGAATTGCTGCTATTCGAATCCGATGCGGCATCCGGCGTACCGGTTGACGATGTTGCAGAAGTTTCAAACTACGTTGCAGCGATGAACCGGGGCATGTCGCTGCTCCAAAGCGGCCTGCCAATCTCTACTCGCCTACTCAAGGATGTTCACGCTACACTTTTGAGCAAGGGTCGCGGCAGCCACCAAAGCCCAGGCCAGTTCCGGCGTTCCCAAAACTGGATAGGGGGTACTCGTCCAGGCAATGCCCTTTATGTGCCCCCGCCACCGCAAAAAGTCGCCGACTGTATGAGCGATTTAGAGCGGTTTATTCACGATTTGCAGAACCCGCTGCCGCTGCTGGTGCGCGCCGCCTTCGCGCATGTGCAGTTTGAGTCTATCCATCCATTTCTTGACGGCAACGGTCGCCTTGGACGCTTGTTGATCACGCTTATGCTGCACGCCGAGGGAGTCCTCAAAGCACCCGTTTTGTACTTGAGCCTTTATCTTAAAGCCCATAGGCAAACCTACTACGATCTCTTGCAGCGGGTTAGAACGGCTGGGGATTGGGAGGGTTGGTTGAGTTTCTTTCTGGAGGGCATTGAATCTACCGCCCGTCAAGCGGTGGAAACAGCCCAAAAGATACTGGAACTTTTTGCGGAGGATCGAGTCGCTATCGAAGAGCTGGGTAGGCCGGCGGGCTCCGCTTTGCAAGTTCATCAATACATACAGTCCAACCCGCTCCTTTCCGTGCGTGACGCGGCCAAGGTGCTTCCCATCTCATCACCGACAATTCGCAAGTCGATCAATCATCTTGTGGAATTGGGAATCCTCGCTGAAATCACGGCCAGGCTTCGGGATAGGGTATTTCTATACGAAAGGTACATGCGGATTCTCGACCAAGGAACCGAACCATCGGATTGAACTCAATTCCGCCGCCACCGCGCAGCACTTGCACCGCCCCAATAACCCAGGGTTTCGCCGACCTTAACGGTTTCCCCGGCTGAGTATTCCTTGAGGTAAGCGGCTTTGGGCGGGGCGCATAGAATGACCGTGGAGCCAAGCAGGAAGCGCCCGAGCTCGTCCCCCCGGGCCAAAGTTACCCCGGGATGGACGGTCGCGGCATTTCGATAGGGCGAAACCGGGCCGGGCCAAGCCGTGGCGATGCTGGCGACAATCAGGGCACCGACCAGCACGATGAGCAAATCGCCGTGCGAGGTGGCCAACCGGCCGACCAGGCGCTCGTTGCGGCAGAACAGATTGGTGACCGACGCTTCGGTGGCGGCGTTCACTGAAAACAACGCCCCCGGTATCGCACTTGCCGTGGTGAGCACGCCGGCGCAGGGCGTATGTACGCGGTGGTAGTTGTGCGGTGCCAAGTAAATGGTAACGAAACTGCCGCCATCGAATCCGTTGCCAAGTTCTCCGGCGAGCGCCCTAAGAGGGTAGCGTACGCCTTTCGCCTGCAACAGCGTCCCCGCCTCGATAGGCCCGCTCTGGCTGATCGTGCCGTCGGCGGGGCAGGCGATGGCCCGCTCGTCGGCGGGAAACGGGCGCACTCCGGATTTCAGTTCCCGGCTGAAGAAATCGTTGAATGAACGGTAGTCGGCTCGGTTTGTGCGTGCGGCCTCGCTCAAATCCACGCCATAAAGGGCGCTGAACACGCGGATGAATGTCGCTTTGACCCAAACTCTTTCGGAAGCGGCCAGCCGGCCCATGCCCCGGCTGATCGCGTGCTGGGGCAGCAAACGCTGAACCGCAGCAAAAAATCCGCTAGCCATCGAGTGTTACGGGTAAATCGTCGCGGTTTCCCCACTCCGACCAGGAGCCGTGGTAGGCGCGTATGTCGGGATAATCCAGCAGTCGGGCAACCAGATAGGAAAGCCCGGAGCGGTGGTGGGTCTGGCAATGGGTGATGATGGATTTGTCGGGGCAAATCCCGTGCCCGTCGAGGAGTTGCCGGATATCGGGAACCAGGCGTTGGCTGTCGAGCGGGTCTTTGAGCGCCAGCCAATCGATGTTGACCGCACCGGGAACGTGCCCCGCGCGCCGCGCCGCGCGCCGGGCGCCAGCAAACTCTTCCGCCGAGCGCACATCCCAGATCACTTGGCCCGGATCCCCTATGGCTTTGAGCACATCCTCGGCTTCGGCAATGGGGGCGGGATTGATCTCGATCCGCATCGCCGTCGGCACCGGCCGGTGGCCGGGGCCGGTTTCCACAGCTCGGCCAGCGGCCAGCCAGGCGTGCATACCGCCGTTCAGATAGGCCCAGTTGCGATGACCGATAACGTCGAGCGTCCACAAAAAACGGCCAGCCCAGCCACCTCCCTCGTCGTCGCAGGCGACGATCTTCATATCCCTTTGGTAGCCGATGCGCGAGAACAGCACCGACAATTGTTGAAGCGAGGGTAGTCGCCCGGTTGCGGGCGGTATGCCGCACACCAGCTCCCGGGGTTCGACCGGCACCGCACCCGGCACATGGGCGGCGCGGAAGCTGGCCGGGTCAACCACCTGCACCAACAAATCAACCTTGCCGAGGTCGAGATCAGCGGCTTCCAACAGCCGCGTGTGCGGGGTAACCATTGACGTTAGGGCCGCGCTATCCAGCGTGCTGTCCCGGGGAGCGCGAGGGCATGCCCCGATCCCGATTATCAGCCGGAAGTGGCACTAGGATTCACATCTTCCGAGAGCACGTCGTCGAATGGTTCTCCGGGAATCTTGTGCTCTTCTCCCGCCCAGGCACCGAAGTCGATTAATCGGCATCGTTTTGAACAGAAGGGGCGATACGGATTGGCGGCTACCCATTTGGCCGGTTTGCGGCAGGTCGGGCAGGGCAGAATGCGCGGCGTGTCGGACATGGTTGGGCAAGCCTACTCGATTTCGTTGCATGGGGCATGCCATTCACCCCAATCGACCAGCCGGCGGGACGGCGATAGCGGATTTTCGCTTCCGCGACTTCCGAAGACAGCGGCTCCCGGCCCGCCTATTTAACCCACTTTCATCCCGAGGGCGGCGCGGCGCGGCCCCGGCTGACGGGGCGGCTGGCGACCGTTCCCCACAACTCGGCCGCGCCCCTGTTATAGTGGCGAAAACCCCTTGTCAAAAAACGGCGGGCAACCATGAGCGATTTCCTGCGTTGGCGCATTGGCGAACTTACCGTGACCCGAGTTGTGGAGTTGACTTCCACGGGCATTGGTAGCCACATCCTCCCCCAGGCCCCACCGGATATGGCCCAGTCGCTGCCCTGGCTGAAGCCCTATATGCGGGACGATCGGATGCTCATGTCGTTCCACAGCCTAATCATTCAGCGGGGCGACGAAACCATCGTTGTCGATACCTGCATCGGCAACGACAAACAACGCAGCTACCCGCGCTGGAACCAGATGCAAAACCGCTTTCTTGAGGATTTCGCCGCCGCCGGCTTTGCTGTGGATGCGGTGGACACCGTCCTTTGTACCCATATGCATGTGGACCATGTTGGCTGGAACACCCGGCTGGTGGAGGGCCGCTGGCAGCCGACTTTCGCCAACGCTCGCTACCTTTATGCGGAGGCGGAAATGGCACATTGGCGCAAGCACGACCCGGGTGCCGACATGGGGCCGATAATGGAGGACTCCGTACAACCGATATTCGATGCGGGTCTTGCCGACCTGGTGGCCTCCGATCACCAGGTAAGCCCGGAGATTTGCCTTGAGCCGACGCCGGGCCACACGCCCGGACATGTCAGCGTACACATTCGGTCCCGGGGCGAAGAGGCGGTTATCACGGGCGACCTCATACATCACCCCTGCCAGATCGCGCATCCCGATTGGTCGAGCGCGGTCGATGTAGACGCCGACATGAGCGCCCGCACACGCAAGGCGTTTCTGGACCGATACGCCGACCGGCCGGTATTGGTGATCGGTACGCATTTCGCCGGGCCAACCGCGGGCAGGGTGGTGCGCGACGGCAACGCCTATCGGCTCGATGCCTAATCTTGCGATCGGGCTCTTTGAGTGGGGCGACCGGGCCGTGTCGCGGGATGAGGAGTGCTGGCGCAATGGCCGGCAATAGCCGCCTTATTTGGATCGATTTGGAGATGACGGGGCTCGACCCGGAACGCGACACCATCCTCGAAATCGCCACCATTGTCACCGACAACCATCTGGCCGTAGTGGCGGAGGGGCCGGTGTTCGCCATTGCTCAACCCGAAGAGCAGCTCGCCGCCATGAACGATTGGAGCCGGCAACATCACGGCGCCTCCGGCTTGCTTGAGCGGGTGCGGATGAGCGGGGTGAGCGAACGACAAGCCGAGGCGGCGACCATCAAGTTTCTGCGGTCCCAGGCCGAAAAGCGCAGTTCCCCGCTATGCGGCAATACCATCTGGCAAGATCGCCGCTTTCTCGCCCGATACATGCCCGAGCTGGAGGGCTATTTCCACTACCGAAACATCGACGTCAGCAGTATCAAGGAGCTGGTCCGACGCTGGCGGCCCGATCTGGTGGCCGGATTCACAAAAAAGAACGAACACACCGCCCTGGCCGATATCCGCGAATCCATTGCGGAACTGCGCTACTACCGGGAGCATTTCCTGCGCGCTTGTATCTAGGTGCCCGCGCCGCAGGAATTCACGGCTGTAAATCCGCTCCCGCTCGCCCCTTTGAACGTTCGATTTCGTCAAATAGGGCTCGATATTCTCCTCAATCGCCCGCCCAAAGGGACGGCGGCATCGAATTTTCGCTTTCGCGACTTCCTACGGCCCAGGCTCCCAGGCGCCCGTCAGGCGGTCAATGGCCCACTCGATATGTTCACGGACCATTGGCGAGGCGGTGGGCAATCGGTCGCGCAGGGCTTGGATCGCTTCCCATGACGGGGGCCCATTGCCCAGCGCAACGGCCAAATTACGTTGCCAGCGTTCGTAGCCGACGCGCCGCAGGGGCGAACCTTCCGTGTTGCGCAGATAGGTCGCCTCGTCCCAACCGAACAATTGCAGCAGCGTTGCCTGGTCGAGCCGCTCGCCCGCGGGCACGGGGGGCGAGAAGGCCGCCTCCTCGGAAGCGGGCGCGTCTCTATTCCAGGGGCAATAAAGCTGGCAGTCGTCGCAACCGAATACGCGATTGCCGATCAGCGGACGCAATGCCTCGGGTATCGCGGTTTTGTGCTCAATGGTCAGATAGGAGATGCAGCGCCGCGCATCGAGTTGCTTTGGGCCGACGATGGCACCGGTCGGGCATACGGTCATGCAAGCCCGACAGTTGCCGCATCGGTCCCGCGCAACGGTCTCGGTCGGCGGCAGCGCGATATTGGTATAGATCTCGCCGATGAAAAACCAACTTCCCGCATCCGCATGAATGAGCAGGGTGTGTTTGCCGATCCAGCCCAAGCCGGCCCGTTCGGCAAGCGCCTTTTCCAGCACGGGGGCACTGTCGGTAAAGGCCCGAAAGCGCGCGTCGAGCCGCTGCGCCTTAGCATTGATGCGGTTGGCCAGTTTGGCCAGGCGCCGCCGCATCAGCCTGTGGTAGTCGCGGCCCAGCGCATAGCGCGCGATATAGGCCCGATGCGGCTCGGCCAGTGTTTGCAACGGTTCCGTATCCGCCGGGAGATAGTTCATCCGCGCTGAAATCACGGTACAGGTGCCGGGTTCCAAGAGCTGGGGATTTAGCCGCTTGTCCACATTGCGGGCGAGATAACCCATCTCGCCGTGGAATCCCCGCGCAAGCCAACGATGCACATGCGGTTGCTGGTCGGAAAGGTCTACCCCGCAGATGCCTAGCCGCTGAAAACCGAGTTCGTGCGCCCAGCTTTTGATGTCGTCGCCCAGAGATATCAGGGATGACGAGCGCCCGTCTGTTTGCATCAAGGTATCCCCGTGGCACTTGCCGCCCATTCGTCGCGGCAGGTCGCAGTATAATGCGGCACGGTGACGACCCTATATACCAGCGCCCAATGCCGCGAACTTGACCGCATCGCCATTGTCGAGCACGGCATCCCCGGCTTCGAGCTCATGCTGCGCGCGGGCCGCACGGCCTTCGATGCCTTGATGAGGCGTTGGCCCGAGGCGCGTTCGATCACCGTATTCTGCGGCAAGGGCAACAACGCGGGCGACGGCTACGTCATCGCCGGCTTGGCCCGTGCCATCGGGATTGATGCGCAGGTTCTGCAAATCGGCACGGGCGGCTTGCAAGGCGACGCCGAGCTGGCCCGGCAATGGGCGGCTGAGCGCGGCGTTGCATCCGAACCCGGGTCCGCGTCCATACGGGGCACCCTGTTGGTCGATGCCTTGGTCGGTACCGGTTTGAGTGGCCCGCCCCGAGGCCCTTTCGCGCAAGCCGTGCAGCGCATCAACAGCAGCGGCCTACCGGTGCTCGCCGTGGATCTGCCAACGGGCTTGAACGCGGATACCGGCGCGGTTTGCGGTGCCGCCGTGCGCGCCGATCTCACCGTTAGCTTCATCGGCCCCAAATTGGGCTTGCACACCGGTTTGGGTTTGCAATTGCGCGGCGAACTCGTACAAGCGAGCCTGGGTGTTCCGCCTTCGACTCTAAACGCGGTGCCGGGCTGCCCCTTGCTGAGATTCGATGCGCGCCACCTGCCCTTGCTCGACACCAACCTTTATAAGCACCGCGCCGGCCATCTTGTTGTGGTCGGCGGTGATCATGCCATGGGCGGTGCGCCCCTCATGGCGGCGGAAGCCGCCTTGCGCACGGGTGCCGGGCTGGTGAGCGTTGTTACCCGGGCGGAGCACCGCGCCGCCATGCTGTCCCGGCGCCCGGAAGTCATGGTTCAGGATGCGCAGAACACAAAGGCCGTAGCCGACTTGTTAACTCGGGCAACCGCTCTGGTAATCGGCCCCGGCATCGGTCGCGGCCCCTGGGGTAAAGCGCTTTTCCAGATGGCTCTGGCCGGGCCGCAAACGCAACTGATCGACGCGGACGGGCTACGCTGGCTGGCAAGATCCGGCGCGCTGCCCGCCGCCAACAAAGCGTCGAAAAGTTCCGATGCTCCCGTCAGGATACTAACGCCGCACACCAGCGAAGCCGCTCAATTGCTGGGCACAACCGTAGCGGCAATCGAAGGGGACCGACCGGGCGCGGCGCGGCGACTGGCGCAACATTTCGATGCCATTGTGGTATTGAAGGGCGCGGGCAGCATCTGCGCGGCGGAGCGCCTGCTTGGGGTCTGCGGCCACGGCAACCCCGGCATGGCCACCGCTGGCATGGGCGATGTGCTAAGCGGCGTCATCGGCGGCCTGCTCGCCCAGGGCCTGCACCCCGAGCAGGCCGCGACCCTGGGCACCAGCCTGCACAGCCGAGCCGGGGATTTGGCCGCCGAACGCCGCGGCCGACGCGGCCTGATCGCCACCGACCTATTCGATACGATTTCCGAGTTGTTGCGTTGAAACTTCCCGCTAGCCCGCCTATCTCACCCGTTTCCGTCAGCGCACCGCTCGGCAGCGAGCGGGCAACACTGGAACTGGGGGCGGAGCTGGCCGCACTGCTGAGTACACCAACCGGCTACGGCAGCGATGCCGTCGCCTTTCTTAGTGGCGAACTTGGTGCTGGCAAGACCACGTTGGTACGCGGCATACTGCGCGCATTGGGTTTCCGGGGCGCCGTGAAGAGTCCCACCTACACGCTGTTGGAGCCCTATGACGAATTCAGCGTCCTCCATTTCGATTTCTATCGAATTGGCGACAGCCGGGAACTCGACTTCATCGGCATCGACGAACTTATGGCCACCCCGTCAATCAAGCTTATTGAATGGCCGGAACGCGCCCACGACCGGCTGCCCAGCCCCGATATCGATATTGTTCTGGGCGTTGAGGACCTTGGACGTTGCGCGCAAGTCCGGTTGCTCGGCCGCGGCAACCGCTGAGTTTCGCGAGAACCGCCTTGTTTCGTAAGCCAACTTTCATTGTGCGTCGGCATCCGCGGCGGGAAATGGTTGAGAGATCCGGGCTAGGAGCCTGGGCCGCGGCAGTTCGCGGCCGCAAATTCGCTCTCATCCCGCCCGTCGCCCGATCAATTTTGTTGCGTAGGCTCGACATTCGCCTCAATCGACCGGACGACGGGGCGACGATAGCGGCTTTTCGCTTTCGCGATTTCCGAAGGCAGAGGCGCCCGGGCAGCCGGTCGGCACTATTCAGGGTCTTCCGCAAAGCGGCTTGGCGGTACAGCCTGGCTGGTTGCGCCGCCGCAATATTTTGCTTGCCCGCGCACGCGACCCTCGTCGAGCGGGTACGGATGCACGAAGCGCCCGAGCATACCCGTGTGGTGTTTGAAACCTCCGTTTCCGTGCGCTACGCGGTATTCCAGATGACCGGCCCCGACCGTGTCGTCATCGATTTGCACAACGCCACCCTCGCCAAAGGTCTTGATGCCCGCAAGGCCGCCCGGGGACACAAGCGCATCCGCAACGTGCGCACGGCGCCCAGGGACGGTGGCCAACGCATCGTCCTGGACATGGCCGATGCGTTTGAACCCAAACACTTCGTACTCCAACCGGTGCCGCCTTACGGCCACCGGCTTGTCATTGATCTGTTTGACAAAGGCCGCGAGAGACCGCCCGTTCCGGAACCCGCGAGCGGCGCGCGCGCTATCGTCATCGCCGTCGACGCGGGCCACGGCGGCGAGGATCCGGGCGCGGTTGGCGCGCACGGCCTCCACGAGAAAACGCTGGTTCTGCAAATGGCGCGCAAGCTTGCGGCGCTGTTCAACAAAACCCCCGGCTATCGGGCGGTGCTGGTGCGCACCGGAGACTACTACATACCCCTGCGCAAGCGTGTTGAGATTGCGCGGCGCGAGCGGGCCGACATGTTTTTGTCCATACACGCCGACGCCTTCACGAACTCGGCGGCGCACGGTGCTTCCGTCTACGCCTTGTCGCAACGCGGGGCGACCAGTGAAAGAGCACGCTGGCTGGCGGAAAAGGAAAATCGGGCAGACCTTATCGGCGGGGTCGGCAACGTCAGTCTCGACGACAAGGACGATGTGCTCGCCCAAGTGTTGCTTGATCTCTCCATGGACGCCAATTTGGCCGCCAGCCTTGAAGCGGGCGAGCAGGTGCTAAAGAAGCTGGGCGGGGTTGCGAAACTGCACAGCGATACCGTGGGCCAGGCGGGCTTTGTCGTACTCAAATCGCCGGACATTCCAAGCTTGCTTGTGGAAACCGGATACATCTCCAACCCCAGGGAGGCACGACGCCTTAGCCAAGCGGACTATCAGCACCGCATCGTCCGTGCCATTCATGCGGGCGTGCATGCCTACATGCTGAGTTCGCCACCGGCGGGCACGGCGTTGGCGGCGCGCGTCGCTGCTGGCGAGTTTCGCTATACCGTGGAACGGGGCGACACGCTCTCTGAAATCGCCGAACGGCACGGTACCAGCACCATCCTTCTGCAACGCGCCAACGGCCTGCGCGGCGACCGCATTCGTGTCGGCCAAGTTATCGTCATTCCGGTGCGTTCATGAATGCTTGGAGGCTCTGCCTGCGGAAGTCGCGAAAGCGAAAAGCCGCTATCGCCGTTCCGTCGGCCGGTCGATTGAGGCGAATATCGATCCCTATGCAACGAAATCGACCGGCCGACGGGGCGGATGAGAGCGGCTTTGCAGCCGCGAATTCCGCAGGCAGAGGCTCCTCGATGGCGAGCATTCGCCTGGTGAACTGTGGCTGACCGTATCGCCTTGCTGCCACAGTTCGTGGCCGACCAAATTGCCGCCGGCGAGGTGGTGGAACGCCCGGCCTCCATCGTCAAGGAACTTGTTGAGAACAGCTTGGACGCCGGGGCGAGCCGCATCGAGGTCGTCATCGAACAGGGCGGGGTCAAGCGGGTGCGGGTCCTGGACGATGGCCACGGCATCCACCCCGACGATTTGCCGCTCGCCGTGAACCGCCACGCAACCAGCAAGGTCACCAATATCGACGATTTGCTCGGCGTCAAGAGTCTCGGCTTTCGTGGCGAAGCATTGGCCAGCGCCGCCTCCGTCTCCCGGCTGACCGTTACCAGTCGCGCCCGCAACGAGCCGATGGGTTTCCATATCGCCGTACAGGGTGGCTCGGTGATGAGCGATGGGCCGCGCGGCCATCCACCCGGCACCACGGTGGAGGTGGAGGACCTGTTCTACAACACGCCGGCGCGCAGGCGATTCCTAAAGTCCGAGCGCACGGAAACCCAGCAGGTCGAAGCCGTGCTGCGCCGCTTGGCGCTGTCCCGTTTCGAAACGGGCATGGAACTGCGGGTCGGCACGAAACGGCTTGCCATGCCCGCCGGAGATTCCAAGGCGCGGCTCGCAGCCGTGTTCGGAGCCGAATTCGTGGCAAGGAGCCTCGCGATCGACGAAGCCGGCGGCAACCTGTGCCTGCGCGGTTGGGTTGGCCTGCCCACCCACTCGCGGGGGCAGGCGGATCGCCAGTATTTCTTCGTCAATGGCCGGGCGGTGCGCGATAAATTGGTTGCCCACGCCATTCGGCAAGCCTATCGAGACGTATTGTTTCATGGCCGGCATCCGCTGTTCGCCCTCTATCTGGAATTGCCGCCGGACGCGGTGGATGTGAACGTGCATCCCACCAAATACGAAGTGCGGTTTCGCAAGGCGCGGGATGTACACGATTTCCTGTTTGCCCGGCTAAACCGGGCACTGCGCGATGTTCGGCCCGGCGCGGTGGCCAGCCCTTCCGGGCACGGGGCGCGGCAACCGCAAGATGGGCGGTTCGGCGGGGCGCCAGCAGCCTCGGGATACGCGCCGAATCGGTCGCAGGCCCCGGGCTCCGGGGCATTGCCGACGGGCGCGACGGGGTGGGCGGGGGATATCGGCACCACCCAAGAGCTCGGCCTCGGTGCGCCCCGAGCGGGTGGCACCAGGCTGGCGGTGGCGGAAGCCTTCGCGAATTACGGAGGGCCGGATGCCACCCAAGACAGCGACATGCCCCCCCTTGGCTACGCCATTGCCCAGTTACACGGCATCTATATCCTCGCCCAAAACGCCCGGGGGCTGGTGGTGGTGGACATGCATGCCGCCCACGAGCGCATCACCTACGAAAAGCTCAAGCGAGCGGCGGCCCATAAGGGCGTGGTTTCGCAACGGCTGCTCGTGCCGCTGGCGTTCGATACCAGCGAGGCGGAAGCGGAATTGGCGGCCCGCGCCGCCGCCGAGCTCGCCGCCACGGGCCTAGTGCTGGACCGCTCAGGTCCGAGCAGCGTCACAGTTCGGGAAGTACCGGCCCTGCTGGCCGGTGCCGATGTGGAACAGCTTGCCGCGGATGTGCTGGCGGAACTTGCCGAAACCGGCACCAGCCGGGAAATCGGCAATCGCCAGGACGATTTGCTCGCCAGCATGGCCTGCCATGGTTCGGTGCGGGCCAACCGCGCCCTGACCATCGCCGAAATGAACGCCCTGCTGCGCGACATGGAGCAAACCGAAAACGCCGAGCAGTGCAATCACGGACGACCAACCTATCTGGTACAGACGCTGGATGATCTCGACCGGCAGTTCTTGCGCGGACAATAGTTTCGCCCTGTGTTCGCCATGCGACCATGCCCATTCTGATGTTGCTGGGCCCGACGGCTTCGGGCAAAACGGCCACCGCCCTCGCGCTTGCCGAGCGCCTCTCCTGTCACCTGATTAGCATGGACTCGGCGATGGTCTATCGGGGCATGAACCTGGGCGCGGCAAAGCCGGATGCCGCCACGCTTGAGCGGTTCCCGCACGCCCTAATCGATATCCGCGAGCCGACGGATACCTATTCGGCGGCCCTGTTCGTCGAGGATGCCGACCGCGAGGTGGCGACAGCGCGCCGACTTGGCAAATTGCCGGTATTGGTCGGCGGCACCATGCTCTACGCCCGCGCCTTTCGCGACGGTTTGGCCAACCTGCCGGGGGCCAGCGCAGCGGTTCGCGCCGCGATCAGTGCCCAGGCGGCAAGCATCGGTTGGCCGGCACTGCACCAACGGCTCGCTCAAGTGGATCCGCTGGCCGCGGCCGCTATTCATCCCAACAATGCGCAACGGTTGCAGCGGGCTTTGGAGGTCTATGAGACCAGCGGCCGCCCCATATCCGAGTTTTGGCGGGAACAGGAAAACACCGGTGCCGAAAACCGGCTTGGTGAACCGGTGTTGACGTTCGGCATCCTGCCCCGGGACCGGAGCTTGTTGCACCGGCGCATCGCCAATCGGTTCGATGCCATGCTGGCCGCCGATTTCGCCGGTGAAGTGCGGGCGCTCAAAGCCCGTGGCGACCTGCATCCCGATATGCCTGCCATGCGCACGGTTGGATACCGGCAGATGTGGCAGCATCTTGATGGAATAATCGATGTGCAAACGATGCGCGCCAAGGCGATTGCGGCGACCCGGCAACTGGCCAAAAAACAGCTCACTTGGCTACGCCGGTGGCCCGCGCTAATCCGCCTTGCCGGACAAAACCCCGCCGCCGATGCCGAACAAGTCCTTGCCCGCGTGGGTCGCGCACAACACTTGTAATAGCGGGCCTCTGCCCCCATAGTTCCGAGTGCGGCAAGCTCTGCCAGTTGACGCCAAATTGGCAAGGAGACCACAGATGTCAAAAGGGCATTCGCTACAAGACCCTTACCTGAACACGCTCAGAAAGGAGCGCATTCCCGTATCCATTTATCTGGTCAACGGCATCAAGCTGCAAGGCCAAATCGAGTCTTTTGACCAATTCGTGCTGCTGTTGCGCAACAGTGTCAGCCAAATGGTTTATAAGCACGCCATCTCGACCGTAGTGCCCGCACGCAATGTGCGGCTTGCACCGACGAACGACCGGGACGACGATTAGTGCGCCCGCTGTCTAACAGCGGGTTTCTCTGGTGGCTCAGTTGCAATTTCCATCGCCGCAGGCTCCTAGATAATGAAGATTAGCCAAATTGAGCCGCTGCCGGGCTTCCTGTTGAGCTAGCCGTTGTTCTTCGATCGATTTGCGCCCGGGCACCATGCCCTATTGCTCAATATCGAGTTGTCGGGAGCCGACGCCGCCGATGCGTCTGAATTGCGCGAACTGGCGCGCTCCGCAGGCATTGGCGTGGCCGCCGAAATGAACGCCAAACGCCGGGAAGCGCACCCCAAATGGTTGGTCGGAGAAGGCAAGGCCTATGCGGTTGGCACCCGGGTAAGCGCCATCGCGGCAGACTTGGTACTGGTCAACCAAGAACTTTCGCCAGGGCAACAGCGCAACCTCGAGCGGGCGGTTGGCTGCCGCGTTATGACCCGCACGGAGCTCATCCTCAGCATCTTTGCCGAGCGGGCGCGCACCTTTGAGGGCAAGCTGCAAGTGGAGTTGGCCCAACTCGAACACGCACGTACCCGTCTCGTGCGCGGCTGGACGCATCTCGATCGGCAGAAGGGCGGCATCGGGCTGCGCGGTGGCGGCGAAACGCAAATCGAATTGGACAAGCGCATGCTGGGCGAACGGCTCAGGAGGGTGCGGGCGCGGCTTGCCCAAGTAGCCAAGCGGCGTGGCCAGGGGCGTCGCCGCCGGAGCCGCTCCGGTGCCAAAACCGTTTCTCTGGTCGGTTACACCAACGCCGGCAAATCCAGCCTGTTTAATGCGCTCACGAGCGCCCGCACCGTCGCCGAAGATCGCTTGTTTGCGACCTTGGACCCCACCATGCGCAAACTGCGGGTGCCCGGTGCTGGCGAAGTGGTGCTGGCCGACACCGTGGGGTTCATCAGCAATCTGCCGCCGACGCTTATCGATGCCTTCAAAGCGACGCTTGAAGAGGTGATAAATGCCGATCTGCTTGTTCATGTCGTTGATGCCGGTGCGCCGGATGCGGAACGCCGCCGCTTTGAGGTGGAGCAGGTACTTAGGGAAATCGGCGCCGAGTCGGTGCCGACGGTTTTGGCGCTGAACAAATGCGATCTTGTTGCGGGCGGTGCGCCGGACTTGTTGGGCTGGGCAGACAAGGCCGGTGCCCGGGTCAGCGCAAAAACCGGGCGGGGTCTGGCGCAGCTAATCGAGGCGATCGGCATTGCCTTGGGTGTGCAGGCACCCATGTCGGTGCGCTTGCCCTTGTCCGCGGGGCGCATTCGGGCCTGGCTCTACGCGCGCGGCGCCGTGCTCGGCGAAGAGACCACCGAAGATGGCGGTGCGTTGCTAAGGGTACGCGCCGACCCGAACATTTGTGCTCGCGTCAACGCCATGCTGGGGCGCGAGCACGCTGATATTCACCGATAGAGCGGGCGCGTGCATCGCCGTGAGCACCAGAAAGTTGGTGAGCTGTCCAGGCTGGGCGCCTGCGCCCAACCCCGATCGACAACATTACAAGAGATTTCGCGGCGCAACCGAGCTAAAATCTGTGCCCCCTCCAAAAGACGGAGCAGCAAATGGCCTGGAACGAACCGGGCGGCGGCCGGGACCCTTGGGGCAACCGGGGCGATCAGGGACCGCCGGATCTCGATGAGGCGTTCAAGAAATTGCGGTCGCAACTGGCCGGCATCTTCGGCAAGCGTCGCGGCAACGGTGGCGACAAGAGCGGTGGCGGCGGCGTCAGCGCCAGCCTGTTCGGCATCGGGATCGTTATATTGGCGGCCGTCTATGGGCTTTGGGGCCTGTACCAGGTAGACCAGGGCGAGCGCGGCGCGGTGTTCCGTTTCGGCGCGGTTCAAGACAACATTGTTCTGCCGGGCCTACACTGGAACCCGCCGATCATTGACCGGGTCGAAAAAGTCAACGTCACCCAGGTGCGCTCCAAGAAGCACGAGGCACTCATGCTCACCGAGGACGAGAACATCGTCGAAGTGAGCATGACGGTTCAATATGTGGTGGATGACCCCATTTCTTTCCTCGTGCAAGTGCGTCGCCCCGAAAACAGCCTCGATCACGCCACGGAAAGCGCCTTGCGGCATGTGGTGGGCGGCTCGATCATGGATCAGGTCATCACCGATGGGCGGGAGGCCATCGCCATCGAGGTGCAGGAGCGCTTGCAGTCCTATCTCAACCGCTACGGCACCGGCATTCTCGTCAGCAAGGTGAATATCGACGAGAGCGCCCCGCCAAACCAGGTTCGGGATGCATTCAACGATGTGCAGAAAGCCAAAGAGGACGAACAGCGCGTTATCAACGAGGCCAACGCCTACGCGGAAAGCGTCATCCCCACCGCACGGGGCGAGGCGCAGAAACTCATCGAGGAAGCCAACGCCTACCGCGACCAGGTGGTGGCCCGCGCCGAAGGGGAGGCGGAGCGTTTCGAGAAACTGCTCGCCGAATACACCGTTGCCCAGCGGGTAACTCGCGACCGGCTCTATATCGACGCCATTGAGGCGGTGTTGTCGAACAGTTCCAAAATCATGGTGGATGTGGAAGGCGGCAACAACCTGATGTATCTGCCGCTAGACCGCCTCACCCAGGGCGGCGGGGCCGCCGGGGGCGTGGCGGGTCAAGAGGCCGTGCGCTCCATCGCCGACGCCGTGTTGCGCGAAATTAACGACCGCATAGCCAGTGGCCGCGGCACTCGCGACACACGTTAAGTGGCCGATCATGGCATTGCCCAATTCGGCATCCGCAAAACAAGGCCGCCAGCTCGGCCGCTGACCATTTGTAAACCTGATCCGCGCATGAGAGGTCTAGCATGAATCTTCGCAATATCGTTTTCGTCGTTCTCGCCCTGGTGGGTTTTCTGCTGCTGATGCAGAGCATCTACATTGTGCGCGAGACGGAGCGGGCCATTCTATTGCGGTTCGGTGCCGTTAGCCGCGCGGATGTGCCGCCCGGCCTGCATTTCAAGCTGCCCATCGCCGAGGAGGTGAAGAAGTTCGACGCCCGGGTGCTCACCCTCGATTCCAACCCGGAAACCTACTACACCCTCGAAAAGAAACCGCTCATCGTCGATTCCTTCGCCAAGTGGCGCATTGTTGACGTGGAAAATTACTACACCGCCAGTTCCGGCGACGAGGGGCGCGCCAACCGGGTCTTGCAGGAACGGGTCAACGAGGGCCTGCGCAACGCCATGAGCCGGCGCGACATGCACGAGGTCATTTCCGGCGAGCGCGACCAACTCATGCAGGAGTTGACCGCCGACCTCAACCGCGTCATGAAAGAAGCGGTTGGCATTGAAGTGATTGACGTGCGCGTTAAGCGCATCGACCTGCCGCCCGAGGTATCCAGTTCCGTCTACGACCGTATGAACTCCGAGCGGCAAATCGAAGCCCGCCAGTATCGCGCCCAGGGCGAGGAACTCGCTTTGGGCATACGCGCCGACGCCGAGCGGCAAACCGTCGTTATCGAGGCGGAAGCCTACCGGGAGGCGGAACAAATCCGCGGCGACGGCGATGCCAAGGCCGCCTCGATCTATGCCCAGGCATTCAACAAAAACCCGGAGTTTTACGAGTTCACCCGCAGCATCAACGCCTACGCCAAGGTGTTCGGTGATAAAAGCGATCTGCTCGTACTCGACCCGAACAGCGAGTTTTTCAAATATCTGAAGGACAACGAGGGATAGTCCGCCCGTTGGCGCGGCACCGCGCTCCCTCAGTCGCCGATTGGCGAGCTGGCTCGCTCCCCTGCGGTTGCCGAACGGTCGCTAATGAAGAACAAAATGGGCCGTAATGTCGTCATCATGGGCACCCAATGGGGTGACGAGGGCAAGGGTAAGGTCGTCGATCTCTTAACCGAGCGGGCCGCCGCCGTGGTGCGTACCCAGGGCGGGCACAACGCCGGCCATACACTCGTGATAGACGGCAGCAAGACGGTGCTGCACCTGATTCCCTCCGGCATTCTAAGGCCCGATGTCCAGTGTTTTATCGGCAATGGCGTGGTACTCGAAGCAAAGGCGCTGCTCGCGGAAATCGACGCCCTGGAGGCGCGGGGCATTCCGGTTCGGGAGCGCTTGCGCGTCAGCCCGGCTTGCCAACTCATCCTGCCCTATCACCTGAAACTCGACCAGGCCCGGGAAAAAGCGCGTGGCGACGACAAAATCGGCACCACCCTGCGCGGCATCGGCCCGGCCTATGAAGATAAGGCGGCGCGGCGCGGCCTGCGTTTGGGTGATCTTTGCTATTGGCAGGATTTCGCCGACAAACTCGGCGCGGTGATGGACTATCAAAACTTCGTGCTGGAGCGGTACTACGGCGTCGCGCCCGTGGATTTCAACGAAACCTTGGCGGGCTGCGCGCGGGTGGCGGAACAAATTAAGCCCATGGTTGCCGATGTGGTGGCGCTGCTGCACGGATTGCGCGAAGCGGACAAGAATATTCTGTTTGAGGGCGCCCAGGGCACACTGCTTGATATCGACCTCGGCACCTATCCCTTTGTCACCTCATCGAACACCACTGCGGGCAGCACGGCCATTGGCAGCGGTTTCGGGCCGGTCTATCTCGACTATGTGCTCGGCATCACCAAGGCGTATGCTACGCGGGTGGGCTCCGGCCCCTTTCCCACCGAGTTGTTCGACAGCACGGGCAAGCGGCTGGCCGAACGGGGGCGGGAATTCGGCACCACCACCGGGCGGCCCAGGCGTTGCGGCTGGTTCGACGCGGTGGCGTTGAAGCAGGTGGTGCAGATCAACAGCGTCTCCGGGTTATGCCTGACGAAACTCGACGTGCTCGACGGGTTGGAGCGAATTTGCATCTGTGTGGGCTATGAAGAGCCCGGCGGGGCTGAGGGTATGCCGCGTTTCGGCAGCGAATACTATTCCCAAATCAAACCGCGCTTTGAAGCATTGCCCGGCTGGAGCAGCTCCACGGTGGGCGCAAAATCCCTCGATCAGCTACCGGCCAACGCCAGAGCCTATGTCCGCCGTATCGAAGAGGTGGTGAACGTGCCAATCGACATCATTTCAACGGGGCCGGAGCGTTCGGAAACCATCGTGCTCAACCATCCCTTCGCACATTGAGGCCCAAATGGACTCCAAACTCCTGGAAATACTGGTTTGTCCCGTTAGCAAGGCACCCTTGGCCTACCGCAAGGAGCGGCAGGAGCTTTGGTGCAAGGCGAGCCAATTGGCCTATCCCATACAGGACGACATTCCCGTAATGCTTGAGTGCGAAGCGCGCCCCCTCAGAGCGGAAGAGTTGGACGAAATCTAGGCGCCTAGGAGCCTCTGCCTGCGGAAGCCGCGAAAGCGAAAATTCGATGCCGCCGTCCCTTTGGGCGGGCGATTGAGGAGAATATCCAGCCATATTCGACGAAATCGAACGTTCAAAGGGGCGAGCGGAAGCGGATTTGCAGCCGTGCATTCCGCAGGCAGAGGCGCCTAGAGTCCGCCCGGCCCGCAGTCGTTGGCAAGATAGTCCTCTATCGATGCAAGCACCGCGAGATGGTGTTGCGGCCACCAGGGCAGGCTGTGCCAGAGGTCCACAATTTCGGTGTATGCAACGTCCTTGCCCGCCCGCTTCAGCGCATTGGCGAACTTGCGCGACTGTTCAACGGGCACCCGCTGATCCCGGTCGCCATGGAATATGTAGATGGGGATGGAGGCTTGGGCGGCTCGGTCCAGGGGCGACAGCCCGGCCACGGTGGGGTTTTGAAATTCTCGAATATAAGGCGACTCGAAGGTGGCTTTGGCGAAGGTGCGCAGTTCCGCCAACCCGGCACCGGAAATGGCGCACTGATACGGCGAGTTGGGCCGGACACTCGCGGCCATCGCGGCATAACCGCCATAGGAATAGCCGTATATGGTGAGGCGGTCCGCATCGGCTATGCCCTGTTCCACCAACCAGTGTGCGCCGTCGTCCTTGTCGTCCTGCATCTTTTGGCCCCACTCGCGGTCGCCGGCCCGCCACAGCTTCTGGCCCCACCCTTCGGATCCGCGATATTGCGGTTGCAGCACCGCATAACCGCGATTGGCGAGGAACTGCACCCATCGATCCCAGCCCAAGAAATCGCGTGCCCAGGGCCCGCCATGCGGAAGCACCACCGCCGGAAAGGGTTTGTTGCCCTCGCGGGGCAGGGTGAGGAAGGCGGGAATCGTCAGGCCGTCGCGCGCCCTGTAGCTAACGAATGCCATATCCGCGAGCTTTTCGGGTAGCAGATGCGGGTAACTGCGCCCCAGGGGTATGAGTTGGGTGCCATTGATCAACAGATGATAGATGCCCGGCTCCCGCGGCCCGGAAGAAAATACCACCATAGCCGTCAGGTCGTCCGAATGGTTATTCGTGTTATGCGTCAACCCGGGCAGCAGCTTGTCGAGTTGCTCACGAATCGCGCGCCGCTTCGGTTCGGTGAACTTCTCCACCAAGCGTTCGCGCCTGCCGATGTAGCCGATAACCGCGCCATATTCCTCGGAATTGGTTGCCTGCAGCACGTCTAACGCATCGATTTCGCCGCCACCGTAGAGGGGTTCGCTCAATGTGCGGGTAATGAGGTCGTAGGCGCGAATTACCGCCTTATCTCTGCCGGTATTGTCCTGCATATAGACTCGGCGACCATCCTTATCGAAGGCCACCGGATTCATGCCTTCTCGTTTCGCCGCATAGGATTTGTGATGCGGCTCCCATTTTCCGGTTTCCGGGTGCTTGTAGGAGTATTGCAGGTGGGTGCCGTCACCGGTTCCCCGCAATTTCAATTTGCCTCGAATATCGCCCTTGTAATCGCCGATGATAGCCTCGGCTTCCGCTCCTCGATAAACGCGCTTGGCGTTGAAGCTATTCAGGTCTACTTCGTAGATGTCCTCAACAAACTCATGGCCGGACACGGAAACCAACACCTTGTCTTCCTTAAGCGGCAGCCGATTGAAGAGGGTCAGGGATCCAACATCCTCCCGGCGCCTAAACAGCTCCCGTTCGTCTTCGCCATTGGCGTCGTAGATGTAGGCCTTGTCCCGGAACCACTTGGTCGTCTTTCCCCCGACGCGGAAATCAAACTTCTGACGGCCAACCACCAGCAACCGGTCGTTGTTCAGCCAGAACACAGCGAGCGCCTTCATATCCCGCGGCCTGAAACGCACCGGTTTGGCGGACAGATTCGCGGTCTGCCAAACCGTGACGTCGGCAGGCGCGTTGACATCGCTTAACGTCAACGCGACGAGCCGCCAAGAATTGCTCGAATAGGTCGGGGGCCCGAAACGAGGTGCCGCGGGTGGCGCGCCAGCGCAACCAGGAGAGCATTTGCCAATCCACGGCCAGGCGATAGGTGGTGTCGTCGCCGTAGGAATTGTAATCCGTCCAGCGCCCGGCGGCATTCACAATGAATGCTTCCGCAAGCGGCGCATCTTTTAATAACGGAATTTCCAATTCACCGAAAAGTTCCAGCACCTGATCGTCGCCACTGGTGATGCCGGCGGTGGTGGTGCCCCAAATGTTGTTGATCTGTGCATCCGGGTCGGGCACATCGTTAATGTCTTCGTCGCGGTATTCCACGCCGAGGACGACGACAATCGGTTCATCGCTCGGCATCTCGAACAGGGTGCCGGTGACGTGCCCGGAGAACTGGAAGGTCTTATAGGTGGTATCGCCGCGGATGTTCTTGCGCAGGAAGTTCAGCAGCTGCGCCGGTAGGCGCCCGTGCAGCAGGGCATCTCGGGTAAACAGGTTGGCGGGCACGCATCCGGGGATGCTGTTATCGGCACAAACCAGATTGCCCGCCTCGTCCAGGGTGACATTCGACGACGCCCGCACTCTATCGGCTAGTAACTGCTGGCTTTTGTAGTATCCGTCGGACCAGCTATAGCCAACATGGGCATCGTAGGCCCAGGTCTCGGCAATGTCTCCGCTGAGCCCGACGAAGAGGTTGATGCGGTCGATTGCAACATTGGAGACCGGGTTGAGTATCTCGTAGCTCGACAATACCGGCTGTACCGCGAAGCCGCCGAGCGACGCCAGCGCACCGTAGGCACCGAACGGATTGGTTGGATTGGCGGCCGACACCGCGGGAAAGAACTGGCGATGGCCCCTGTTGAATTTGGTGGAGCGATGGTTGTAGTAAAGCTCGTAATAAGCGTTGGCGCCGCGCCCGGCAATCTCGAAATCCTTGTCTGCAAAGGACGTTATCGAATAGGTCTCGAAATCGGGAATGAGATAGGCGGTTGCGGGGTTGCGCTCATCCCGGTAGAAGGCGCCCTCATTTTGATTTGCAAACCTTCAATGCGCTTGCGGGTAAAGACGTTCACCACCCCGGCAATGGCGTCGGCACCGTAGATCGACGAAGCGCCGTCTTTCAGTATCTCGTAGCGGCTGATCACGGACGACGGCAACGCCGATAAATCCACGGAATTGGTGGCACCGCGGACACCGGAAGGCCCCCAACGTTTGCCGTTGACCAGCACCAGTGTGCGTTGCTCACCGAGGCCGCGCAACGATACCGAACGCGCCCCGGGGCCACCGTCGGTGACGAAGCCGGAGAAGGTATTGTCGATTTGCTGGCCGGCGGCGATGGTCGAACCCTGCAGAATGTCGGCGCTGTCGAGCAAGCCAGCCAGCGCCGAGGACTCACTGGTGATAACGGTAATGGGCGAAGCGCTGCTGAACTCATCGCGCCGAATGCGGGAGCCGGTAACGACAATTTCTTCCGTTGCCGCCGGTGCCTGGGCGGCCTGTTCCGCCGCTTCGGGCACCGGGCTTGCCGAGTCGATGGCCTCCGATTCCATCCGGGGAGGCTGACCCGTCTGCGTATCTTCCCGGGCGATTGCAATATTATTGCCCAACATGCTCCACAAACCACACAGCACCAAGATGGAACCAACGGGTTTCCCGATCATCATAGTGTTTCCCTTGAACAATGGCTTGAGCGAACGGCTACTCATGCCCGCCGACATGGCTTAAATGCGCGTAGGATATTTCGCACAGCCGCTACTCTAAATGCATCGGCACATAGCCCTCAATGCGGTCAATGGGCTCGTTGGCGAGGAATTTCTCCATTTGTTCGCTCAGGTAGCGACGTGCCTCCGGGTCGATTAACCGCAGGTTCTTTTCGTTGATAAGCATGGTTTGTACGGCCTGCCACTCCGACCAGGCCTGGCGGGATACGTTCTCGAAAATCGCCTGCCCCTTGGGGCCGGGCAGCGGCGGGGCGGGCAAGCCTTCGAGTTCACGCTGATGCTTGCGACAGAATACGGTGCGATTCATGGCGGCTCCGGGTTATTCATCATCTTCCTGGGAGCCTCTGCCTGCGGAATCGCGGCTGCAAATTCGCTTTCGCGACTTCCGCAGGCAGAGGCTCCTAGTGGCGTCAGTGGCGGCGCGGTTTGCATTTTTCGACCGCGGGGCCTCAGAGTTGGCGGCGCATCCAAAAGCCATTCAAACGGATACGGGATTGTGCCCCTGAACTCTTGCGGCATCACTTGAGCGCGGCGAGTAGCTTAATCGCCGGGGCGGGCAAACCGAAACCCCGATCTTCGGCGGGATGGTACCAACGCAGGTCATCGCGCTCGCCGATCAGCGCCGGATGTTCACCGAGCAGCAAATAATAGGGCTCGATGTCCAAGTGAAAATGGGAAAAGGTGTGGCGAAACACCCCGCCCGCCCGCCGCGAGACCACCGCCTGCGGCTCGATGCCGAACTCCCGGCAGATTTGCGCGGGCGACACCTGCATGCCCCGTTGCGGCGGCGTCCAGAGCCCGCCCCATACACCACCCAGGGCGCGGCGCTCCAACAGGCAAGCGCCTCGATTGATGCTGATGACATACATCCGCGCCCTGCGCACCGGCTTGGTGGCCGAGCGACGGCGCACGGGAAAGTCCGCCACCCGGCCCAACGCCAGCGCCTTGCAAGACTTTGCTACCGGGCAGGCGGCGCAACGCGGCCTGGTGCGCACACAGAGGGTGGCGCCGAGATCCATGATCGCCTGGGTGTAGTCCGCCACCCGGTCTTTGGGCGTGTGGGTATCGGCATGGCACCACAGTTTTTGCAGTGTCCCGACGCGGGCGATATCGCCGTCAACGGCATGGAAGCGGCTGAGCACACGCTTGACGTTGCCGTCCAGGATGGCGGCGCGCTGGCCGAGCGCGAGCGCCCGAATGGCCGCCGCCGTCGAACGCCCGAGACCGGGCAACGCCTCAAGCCCGGCGGCGGTTATGGGGAAGGTACCGCCGTTTTGTGTGATTTGCCGGGCGGCGCGGTGGAGGTTGCGTGCCCGCGCGTAGTAACCCAGCCCCGTCCATAGGTCCAATACCTCGTCGAGGTCGGCGGCGGCGAGGTTGGCAAGACTGGGAAAGCGCCGCATGAAGCGCTTGTAATAGGGGATAACGGTCTGCACTTGGGTTTGCTGCAGCATGACCTCGGAAACCCAAACGCGGTAGGGGGTGGGGTGGCGTTGCCAAGGCAGGTCTTTGCGGCCATGTTGGTCAAACCAGGCGAGCAGCCGGGCGGCAAACCAATCCCGCCTTGGCGCGCTCATTTTGGACTCGTCTCCGAGCGCTCCACTTGCGAGCGCAGAGAATCCAGCAGCGAGCGCGCCCGCTCCCGATAATCCTCCGGCACGAAGCTATTGATGAATTCGTCCGCCTTGGCCCGGGCCTTATCAACGGTGCCGCCGAGGAAGGTGCGCTGCGCATCCAGGCGGCAGTCCGGCCGGCCCAACGCACCGCCGCAATGGAAATGGAACGGCAATGCCGTAACGCCTGGGGGCAAGGGCAAACCCCAGCGCTTGGCGCTGTCGCCAAGGGTAAGGGCACCCCTTAGCGCCAATTGATCCGCCAGCATCCGATAGCTGCCCGCCAATGCCAGGCTGGCGCCGTCCAGGCTTATGTTTAGACGGTGGCGCTCGCCGGTGGCGCGCCATCGGCCGGTTAGGGTTTGATAGCCATAAACCGTCGCGGGCTCTGCGGCAACAGCCTGTGGTTGGGATTCCACAATCCTTGCCAAAGGTACCGCAAGCCAATCAACATCGATTGTTCCGGCACCGGTGGCAAAACGAATATCCGCATCAAGCGAGGATGCCAGCGCCGCCGCCGTATTGCCTTCCATACCCACCGCGCCGTTCAGATTCAGCGGCGCGGCGATGACGCTGGCCACACCGAAAGCCGCCCCGAGGCGCCGGCTATCGACGCCCGCAAGGTGCGGCGCAACCTCCCAGACAACGGGTGTTTGCCCGGCCCGCACCACCATCTGCAACCGAGCCGAGCCGCCCAGAAAGGATGGGGCACGCACGGAGACAATGCTGCCGCCTTCCTTGTTATCGAGCACAATCCGCACAGTCTCGACAGCCTCGCTGGCCAGCGCCAGCCGATGGATCTCGCAGTGCCCATCCCAATCGTAGCCGCGCATGATGTCCAGCGGCAGCAGCGCCGGCTGCGCTGCCGCCTGTTGGCGGTTGGGCCGCACCGTCCCCGGAGCTTGCGGCGATGCGGAATTGGCTTGGGATACAGCCGCAAGCCCCGGAACGGACGCGGCCGGCGAAGCAACCGCCGCTTGGGTATCAGGCCAAGCTCGGACCTCGGCAAGGGACGTCGGAACAAGAACCTCCAAATTGCAAATGCCATCGCCATGCGGCAGCTTGAAAATCAGGTTGCTGGCGCGAAAGCGGCGGGGGGCAAACATCACCGCGCCGTCGAATTCGATACGGATGGGTGCGCGGGCGTTCCGGGTGTAGGCAAGTTTGGCGGTAAAGGGCACCGGACCGGCAAGGCCGATATCGCGAAGTTCCAACCGGTGCGCCCGCAGGTTGCCGCCGCCCACCGCCACGCTCAGACCGTCAACATCAACGTTGACGATACGCCAATTGGCAAAAGTTGTTGGGTTGCGAATGATCGACAGCCATTGCGGCCGCAGCAGCAGCCGGTCAATAACCCAGGCGCGGCCCTGGTGTCGTACATGCAGGTCGCTTGCCAGCAACCCCACCCCCGGACGCAACCGCCACTCAAGGCCACCGCGAACGTCAATGGACATGCCGAGCGCCTGCTCCGCTTGGGCGATGAGGACGGGCTTGAACCGATTGGCGTCCCGCACAAACCAAACAGCAACCCCAACGACGGCTGCAAGGAGCGCACAGACGGCAAGCGGAACTCGGCGCATGAATGCTGTTGATATTGACGGAAAGCGGCAATTATAGGCGGTGAATGTTGCGACAACCTGGGTTTTGGCCTAGGTTGGGTTTTGGCCTAGGCGCCTCCGCCTTCGGAAGTCGCGAAAGCGAAAATTCGATGCCGCCGTCCCTTTGGGCGGGCGATTGAGGAGAATATCGAGCCATATTTGACGAAATCGAACGTTCAAAGGGGCGAGCGGCAGCGGATTTGCAGCCGTGCATTCCGAAGGCAGAGGCTCCTAGGCGCCGTCCGTTGTCGATTGGAAATCAAAATGAGTGTGGGCACCTGGAACCCCGAAGAGCAGATTGCCGAGCTAAACGAAACGGTGTTGGGCCGGTTGCTTGCGGCGGCGCGGCGCCCACCAGCCGAGGGTTTCGGGTTATCCGCCGCCGAAGTCGAGCAATTGGCCGGGGCGGCACATGCCAATCGGGTGAACTGGACACCCGCCATTGAACAATTGGCAAGCGCCAATTTAGTCGCCCTGGTGCGCTTTTTCACCCTGGCCGAACCGATGTTTCCAGGTTGGCAAGCCGACGCCCACTCACCGGTAATCGCCATGGCCAAAGCCCTGCGCGAGCGCAACGCCTGGCCCGCCGATCTAACGGCCTGGATCAAGCAGCACTCCAACAACAAATTCCTCCCCTACGGCAGCCTGGCGCATCGTCTGTAGGTCAAAAACCCATCCTTATTCGACACCAGACCGCTGTTGCATATAGCATTCGCGCCGACATCCATTGAGGAACCCCGCCCATGAGCGGCCTGTTGAAACTGGGCATTCCCGCTGGCAGCCTGCAGGAAGCCACCCGCGAACTGTTCGAGCGGGCCGGCTACAGCATCCGCTTCTACTCGCGCTCCTACTACCCCACCATCGACGACCACGAAATCGACTGCATGATGGTGCGCGCCCAGGAGATGGCCCGCTATGTTGAACAGGGCGTTCTCGACGCTGGCATCACCGGCCGCGATTGGGTTATTGAGACCGGCGCGGATGTTCGGGAGATTTGCGAACTGCGCTTCTCCAAGGTAAGCCGCAAACCGGTGCGCTGGGTGCTATGCGTGCCGAACGAATCCTCCGTGCGCACCATCGCCGACCTTGCAGGCAAGCGCATCGCCACCGAGGCCGTGCGGGTAACCGAGGCCTATCTGCAACGGCATGGGGTCAGCGCGGTCGTCGAGTTCTCCTGGGGCGCCACCGAGGCAAAGCCGCCGCGGCTGGCCGACGCTATCGTCGAGGTCACCGAAACCGGCAGCTCCATCCGCGCCAACAATCTGCGTATCGTAGACGATGTGCTGACCAGCACACCGCGGCTGATCGCCAACCACGCGACCATGGACGACGCCTGGAAAGTCGCCAAACTCGAAAATATCGCCCTGATGCTGCAATCCTGCCTGGCCGCGGAGGGCCGGGTGGGTTTGATGCTGAACGCCCACCGCAAAGACCTCAAGGCCGTCACCGACTTGCTGCCCGCACTACAGACGCCAACGGTATCGCAACTGTCCGACGAGGGGTGGCTTGCGCTCAACACCATCATTGACGAGGCGGTCGCGCGCACACTGATTCCGCAACTGAAAGCGGCGGGGGCACGCGGCATCGTCGAATACGCGATCAACAAGATCATCGAGTGACCCGGCGGATGAGAGCGGATTCCGTGAATTCCTACCGCCCAGGCCCCTCGCCCGGCAGGATGCGTCTTGAACGCCAATGACAAAAATCCGGAGCACCGGGAAATCGGCGGCCGTTACGCGAAATACGTGCTCGGCATCTTGTTGGTCGTCTACATATTCAACTTCATCGATCGACAGATCATTTCCATACTGGCGGAGGAAATTAAAGCGGATCTGGGCATTTCGGATGCGGATATCGGTTTCCTATACGGCACCGCCTTTGCCGTTTTTTACGCGATATTCGGGATTCCACTGGGCAAACTCGCCGATGTCTGGTCGCGCAAGAGCCTAATTTCCATCGGCCTGGGGTTTTGGAGCCTGATGACGGCGCTCTCCGGAACCGCCCGCAGTTTTGGCGCACTGGCCACTTACCGCTTCGGCGTGGGCGTGGGCGAGGCGAGCGCTTCGCCCGCCGCGTTTTCCATGCTCTCCGATTACTTTTCGCCCCGGGTGCGCGCCACCGTCCTGGCCATTTATTCGAGCGGCGTCTACATCGGCGCGGGCGTGGGGCTGTTCATCGGCGGCGTTATCGTTGATGGTTGGAACGAGGCGTTTCCCGACGCCACCCTCGCACCCTTCGGCCTGCAAGGCTGGCAAGCCGCGTTTTTTGCCGTCGGCCTTCCCGGATTGCTGATCGCCGTTTGGATGTGGACTGTGCGGGAGCCCGTGCGCGGCCTGAGCGAGGGGCTCGTCATCGAACCGGAGCCGCATCCGTTCCGCGCAACCCTGCGCTCGCTGTATTCGGTGTTGCCGCCCTTCACCGCACACAACCTGCTAAGCATCGGCGGTGCGCGCGCGCTCGCCCTCAATCTATTGACGGCGTTTCTGGTCGCACTGGTCGCTTACGGCTTGAATCTGCTGATGCCGAGCACCATTCAGTGGACCGCACTCGGTATTGGCGTCTACGCGGCACTGTCCTGGGTACAGGCGCTGCGCCTGCGCGAACCGACCACCTTTGCCATGATGTTCCGCTCCAGGGCTTTTGTGCTGATCTCCTGTGGTTTTCCCTGCATCGCCTTTGTCACCTACGGCAACGGCTTTTGGTCGCCGCCGTTTATGCTGCGCGTTCACGACGTCGCTCTCGCCGAGGCCGGCACCCTACTCGGCTTGGGTGGCGCAATCGGCGGTTGGCTGGGGGTCACCCTGGGCGGATTTTTATCCGACCGGCTCAAGGCCAAAACCGCCAATGCGCGTTTGTGGATCGGCATCCTTGCGGTTGTACTTTCCATTCCGAGCGGTCTCGGCTTTCTGTTCACCGACCATGCCTGGCTCGCCTATCTGTTCAGTTTTCTATTCAGCACCACCTCGCCCATGTGGGTCGGCGGCGCGGCCAGTACCGCGAACGATCTGGTGATGCCGCACATGCGCGCCACCGCCTCGGCGTTCTACATTCTGATGATCACCTTCGTCGGCCTCGCACTCGGGCCCTTCGTGATCGGGCAGATCAGCGATTTCTACATTGTCGACGGGCTGGCCGACGGCGCGGCCTTGCGGCGCGCCATGGCCTGGGGGTTGCTGATGATGGGCCTGAGCATAGCGCTGATTTTGGCCGCAATGCGCTACTTGCCGGGCGAAGAAGCAGCACGGGATGAGCGGGCCGATGCGGCCGCGGCCGCCGAGAACGGTGTGGTTCAGGCGCCAAAAACCGAGACAAACCAATAGTGGTCAAGCAATAGAAAAACAAAGAGCGCGAACAGATAGATGATCGAGTAACGGAAGGTTTGCATGGGCGCGGCCCGGTCGCAATTCAGCAACAGCACCACCGACCAATACAGGAAGCCGCCGCCAAGCGCGAGCGCCGCCAGCAAATACAGCCATCCGCTCATGGCAATGGCAACGGGCACCAAGCTTGAGGCAATGAGAATCAGCGTGTAATAGAGAATGTGCCGACGGGTGGCGGGTTCACCGTGCGTCACCGGCAACATGGGGATATCCACCGTGGCGTAATCCTCCTTCCGATCCAGCGCCAGCGCCCAGAAATGGGGTGGCGTCCACGCGAAGATGATGAGCACGAGCAGCAAGCCGCCGGGTTCCACGGCACCGGTAACGGCCGTCCAGCCGAACAGGGGAGGGGCCGCGCCAAACAAACCGCCAATCACAATGTTCTGGGGCGTCGCCCGCTTCAGAAAAAGGGTGTAAACCAGCCCATAGCCGACCCAGGACACCAAGTTCAGCCAAGCGGTCAGCGGATTGATCCAGAGAAACAGCACCGCCATGCCGGTAACACCAAGCACCGCCGAGAAAGCCAACCCCTGTGCAACGCCTACCCGGCCGGTGGCAACAGGGCGCCGCTCGGTTCGAGCCATGCGCGCATCGATTTCGGCGTCGGCAATATGATTAACGACGGCGGCGGACGCGGCGACCAACCCGATGCCGACGGTGCCGAGCATCAATATGTCCAAGGGCACCATGCCCGGCGTGGCGAGAAACATGCCGACGATCGCGCACAGCAGCATGAGCAGCACGACGCGCGGCTTGCACATTTCCACATAATCGCGCCAAGACGCGACCGCATAGGTGGTCTCGTTCAAGAGGCTGTCCCCCGAAAAGCGCGATAGTTTACTGTAACGAGAACGAGCAACAAGAGTGCGCCCACCGCGTTGTGGGAAACGGCCACCCACAACGGCAGCGCCAATAGCACATTGGCGATGCCGAGCGACAGTTGCACCGCCAGCAAGCCGATGACCCAAGGGGCAAGCGGGCTATTGCTGGCCAGCAACCGCCACCCCAACAAACCCACAACCACTAAAGCGGCCAACGCCCCCAATCGGTGGGCGGCTTGAATAGCGATACGGGCTTCGCTGTCCAAAAGACCGCCCAAATAGTTCGGGCCAACGGACTGGAAGACGTTGAATCCTTGTGCCCAGTCCATCGACGGTAGCCAGGCGCCGTGGCAGGTGGGGAAGTCGGGACAGGCGAGCGCGGCATAATTCGATGTGACCCAGCCACCGAGAGCAATCTGCGCGACCAACACGGCCAAGGCGGCCAGGGCGAGCCGAAAATGCCTTGCCTGCACGCCGAGCCCCGAGCCCAAACCCAAACGCAACGCCAGCAACCAAAGCAGGCTCAATGTTGCGAAACCGCCCAGCAGGTGCGCGGTAACGACCTGCGGCCAGAGTTTTAAGGTGACCGTCCAGGCACCGAAAGCACCTTGCAACATCACCAACAGGGCCAGCGCAATCGGCAGCTTCCAAGGCACCCGATGCCGCTGCCGGATGGCCTGGGCGGCGACGATCAAGATCAGGAGCCCGAGCGCTGTGGCGGCGTATCGATGCACCATCTCCGTCCAAGCCTTGTCCGCCTCCACCGGCGCATCCGGGAAGCGCGTCTCGGCGATACTGATCTCCTCGGCGGTCTGGGGAATATCCAAATGGCCGTAACAACCCGGCCAATCCGGACAACCCAAGCCCGCGTCAACCAGGCGGGTGTAAGCCCCAAGCACGACAACAACGAAAGCCAGCGCGACGCTCGCCAAAACCAATTTCCTCATTAAGGGCTCCTACCCCGAACAAATTGATGAAATCTCCACCCCGGCACACTAAGGCGCTGTCGCACGAAACAGCACCGGATTCTTGCGAATAAAGTTGGCCGCGGGGCTTCCCTTGGGGCGCGTTTAGCTCGTCCCACAACTTTTCAGATAAGCCGGACAAGGGTGCCCAGCGCCGCAAGGGAAGCCCCGCGGCCAACTCGCTGCCGGGCGATGCCGTCCATCTCGGCTCCATGCAAGCTACGGATTATGTGCCTCCAAAAGCCGCTCCAAATCCTCCAAGATGGGTGAGACCGGCGAATCCAACGGATACCTAAGCACCACATTACCGGCCGGATCCACAAGATAGATGCCCGCCGCCAAGGCTTTCTCGCCAGCGCTGGTGAAACGGCGCGTTTGCGGGAATTGGCCAGCCGGCGGCAAGGCATTGGATTGCGGGGGCCTAACCAGCGCCAAACGAAGCCGCTCGGCATGTTCGTTCAGGCGTTGCCGCAAACCGCGCATCACTTCCAGGGCGCCTAAGCAGGCCTCTGTACAATCCGTCGTTGCCAGCCAAACCCACCAACCGTCCCGGCCGTCCACCACCAGGCCAGCCTCGTCGAGCAACCCCAGCTCCCGCGCCAGGACGGGCGGATCGACGAAGGCACCCTGGTTGGTTGTGCTGAACAGGGCGCCGCGCTCGGCCAGCCAGATTAGGCTGTAAACCCCGAAAGCACAGAGCAGCGGAAACGCCGCCAGCATGATAACAACCTGGGGCCGGTTGCGTTTTGCGTTTTGCTTCCCCGTACTCATGGGCAAGGAAGCGTACACGGCAATAACCGCATTCCTCTATTTCCGATCCAATGGGTGCGTTTGCTTTGCTGGGCCCCGCCGCTCGGGATGCGCGACCACAGCCACCGGTTCGCGCAACCGCTTAAGCGCGGCCCTTGTTTCGGGGTGAACGCCGCGCCAAATGGCAAAGGCGGCACCGGCCTGCTCGACCAACATGCCCAGACCATCGGCAACCGTCGCCGCGCCAGCCGCTGTCGCCCAGCGGCAGAAGGGCGTATCGCCATCCCGAGCGTAGAGCATGTCGTAACAGGCCAGATCGCGCACGATACGCTCATCAATCAGGGCCCCGGTGCCCTGCAAGCCGGCCGCGGTGCCGTTGATTACCAGGTCAAACCCCGGTGCCAGCGCTTCCAGCGGCCTGCTTTCGACCGGACCGGGGTATCGATCAGCCAGCGCCCTCGCTTTCGCCGCCGTGCGATTGGCAACGACCAGCCTTCGGGCACCGGCATCGATCAGCGATGGCAAGACCGCTTGGACGGCACCGCCCGCACCAAGCACCAGCAAGTCGCGTCCGGCGACCTCAATGCCGAGTGCCCGCAAGTCCGCAACGAGCCCTTCGCCGTCGGTGCTGAAGCCATGCGTATTGCCATCTTCGAGTTTGATGGTATTGACCGAACCGGCCCGCAGGGCCGCGCCGTGCGTCTCGTCCACCCAGTCGAATGCATCCACCTTGAAGGGTAGCGTCACGTTCAGCCCCAAGCCGCCCGCCGCAAAGAACGACTCGGCAATTTCGCGAAAACCCGTTTGCGGGGCCGGCAGTTTCTCGTAGCACAGCCGTTCGCCGGTCTGGGTCGCAAAAATTTGATGGATTTCGGGCGACAAGGAATGCGCCACGGGGTTGCCAATGACCGCGTATCGGTCCATCAGCGCTGAGATAGGCGGGCCGGCCACTAACGCAATACCTGGCCATCAAGGGTGCGCAACTCACTCGGACGATTGCGCGCCATCGTGCGGCCGGGAACCACATAGTCCACGCTGGCATGAAAACAGCGCCGCACCCGCAGCTCGCTCGCGGTGCTCGGCCGGCCGGAGGGGTTGGCGGAAGTCGATACCAGGGGGCCCCCGAAAGCAGCACAGATGGCCCGTGCCTGAACGTGCCCCGGCACCCGTATTGCCACCCGGCTTTGCCCATGCCGGGCATTGCCACTGATCCACCAGGGGAAGCGGCTGTTCGGCACCAGCCAGCTCACAGCAGCGGGCCAGCTCGACTCAACCCGCGCCCGCTGGGCGCTGGGCAGGACACCCAGCTCCGGTTCAAAAAAAGCGGCACGGGCGCCGATAACAATCAACCCCTTCGCCGGGTCGCGATTTTTAACCGCAAGCAAGCGCGCCACGGCGCGCGCATTGAATGGATCGCACGCCAACCCCCAAACACCCTCAGTGGCATGCGCCACCAACCCGCCGCCGCGCAGATGCCGGGCGGCGATACGAACGTGAAATTCGTTGACGGCAGCTTGTTCGGCCACGCGCACAGTCGGCGCTCAGCACCGCAACTCCGCCTGCAACCGCTCGTTTTGCGCCTTGATCTTGGCACGATTCTCGGCCCGGTCTTGCTCAAGCCCGGTAGTGAGGGCCGCGTCCTTAACCGCAAGCATTTGGGCAGCGAGGTAGCCGGCATTGCGCGCCCCGGCCTTGCCCACCGCCACGGTGGCCACGGGAATGCCGCCGGGCATCTGTACCGTGGCCAACAAGGCGTCAAAACCACTTAAAGGCCCGCTATCGATTGGCACACCGATGACCGGTCGCACCGTATGGGCGGCCACCGCGCCGGCCAGATGCGCGGCCATACCGGCACCACAGACAAAGGCCGCGCAACCGCGGTTGACCGCATCGGCGACATAGGCGGCGGTCGCCTCCGGCGTGCGGTGCGCCGATGCAATACGCACCTCGTTGTCTATGCCCAAACGATCCAACACGGCCGCACAATTTTGCATAACCGGCCAGTCCGATTCGGATCCCATTAGAACGGCTACAAAGCTCACAAAAGCCTCCGGGTTTCGGTTTCAGCGAGGGACGCGAATATACCCGTCGGAAGTTAGGCGAACAAATCCGGCCAGCTCCAGCTGCACCAAAGCGGCCAAGACGGCATCGGCCGACATGCCAAGCGTCTGAGCGATGGCATCCGGCGAGGCCTGCAAATTCGTCACCGCCTTGTACACCGGCACCAATTCCGCGGGTGGCGGCGGTGGCGGCTCGCGTTCGGCAACGCTGTAGCCGAGTTCCGCCAAAACATCGCCCGCATCCTCCACCAGGGCCGCGCCCTGCTTGATAAGCCAGTGGCAGCCCTCGCTCAACGGGCTGTCCACCGCGCCCGGCACCGCCATCACGTCACGCCCCTGCTCGCCCGCCATGCGGGCGGTAATCAACGAACCGCTGCGACGGCTGGCCTCGATCACCACCACCCCCTCGCAAAGCCCGCTAATCAGTCGGTTACGCTCCGGAAAGTGCCCCTTGAACGGGGCGGCGTCGGGAACATACTCGCTCAACACCGCGCCGCCGGATTCGATGATGCGTTCGGCCAGGCCACGATGCCTGCGCGGATAGATGTCCAACAAGCCGCTGCCCAAAATAGCCCAGGTGGCGCCGGCGGCACCCGCCAAAGCGCCCCGGTGCGCCGCGCCGTCTATGCCAAACGCCAGCCCGGAAACCAGGGTGGCACCCTGGAGAGCCAGTGCGCGGCCCAAGGATTCGGCCATTTGCAAGCCCCGACGGGTTGCCATCCGTGCGCCAACAATGGCCACCCAGGCACCGACGCCGGGCTCCGGATTGCCCCGGTAAAAAAGCGCCAGAGGCGGATCCGGAATGTGCCGTAAGGGTTCCGGGAACGCATCGTCCTCAAGGGTTGTGTATTGAATCGAAGCGGCGCGCAGCCGCTCCACCGGCCAAGGCGGGGGCTTGCCGTGTCGGGCAAAGGCCGCAACCGGGTCACCGGCTTGCGCCAGCCAAGCCCGCACCTCGCGCCTTGTGCCCTGTTGGCAGAGATACAAAAGCGCCTCGGAGGCCGAAAGAGATTGCGCCATGTCGGGTTGCGCTCAGCCACGTCTTGCAAAGCGCACAGATATGCCCGGGGCCGCGAGCAAAAAATAGCGGCCATCGCCGCTTTGCCATGTGCGCCTTTCGCTCGCCGTCCCGCAATCCGCAAACGCGGTGCTCTATAATGGTGGCCAACGCTTGGCGACAACCCGCTGCAAACCATGCCGCTGTTAAACATACTGAAGTACCCGGATCCGCGGCTGCGCACCAAGGCAAAACCCGTGCAAGCCGTGGACGACGGGGTCCGTGAACTCATCGATAACATGCTGGAAACCATGTATGCCGCGCCCGGCATTGGTCTGGCGGCGAGCCAGGTGGATGTACACCAGCGCATCATCGTAATCGACGTTTCCGAGGAAAGGGATGAACCCCGGGTGTTCATCAACCCGGAGTTGTCGTTGTCGGGCGAGCGCGTCGAAAGCAACGAGGGCTGCCTATCGGTACCCGGCTTCTATGAACCGGTGATACGCCGCGAACACGCCAAGGTAGAGGCCCTTGACCGCAACGGTGAGCCGTTCACCCTGGAGGCAAGCGGCCTGCTAGCGGTGTGCATTCAGCATGAGTGCGACCATCTTGAGGGGCGGCTGTTTGTTGACCGTCTTTCCAACCTTAAGCGCAACCGCATACGCAAAAAACTGAAGCGGCCTTGATCGACGGCGACCCATCCCCGCCAAGCCAACACCGTCATGACGACACTCGCCTTTGCCGGCACCCCAGGTTTTGCCGCCCAGATCCTCGAACAACTGCTCGGCAACGGTTCCCGACCGGAACTGGTGCTGTCGCAGCCCGACCGGCGTGCCGGTCGAGGCAGAAAAGCGGTGCCCAGCGCTGTCAAGCAGGCGGCTTTGGCGGCCACTCTGCCCGTCGCAACCCCCGCTCGCGCCACCGATATTCAGCCGGTTCTGGCCTCCGCCAATGCCGATGTTCTGGTAGTCGTGGCCTACGGACTGATATTGCCCGCTGCGGCTCTGGCACAGCCAAGGCTAGGCTGCATCAATGTACACGCCTCATTGCTGCCCCGCTGGCGAGGGGCCGCGCCTATTGAGCGGGCGCTGATGGCGGGCGACACGGAAACCGGAATATCGATCATGAAGATGGACGAGGGCCTCGACACCGGCCCGGTTTTTCGCCAAGCGCGCCTGCCAATCGGTGCCCGTACAACGGGCTTGGATTTGCATGGCGCGCTCGCCGAACTCGGTGGCGAACTGCTGCTGGCGGTGCTGTCCGAAATCGGCACGCTGAAGCCCGAGGCCCAAACCGGCACCGCAACCCGGGCACTCAAAATTAGCCGCAACGACAGCATTCCCGATTGGGGGCGACGCGCAGACGAACTCGACCGCCGCATCCGCGCCCTGGCGCATCGGGCGCCCGTTTTTGCCCATCTAAACGGCACCCGGGTGCAATTGCTATCGGCAACACCGCTTGAGCGCCCCACAGCAGCCGAGCCGGGAACCATTGTTGAATCCGGCAAACGAGAAATCCTCGTCGCCTGCGGTTCCGGCCTGCTGTCTCTAGACAGCCTAAAAGTGGTCCGCGGCAAAGGCCGTACAATGGCGGCCGCCGATGCGCGCAACGGCTTCCCTAACCTGTTCTTTGCCGGAGCGCGTTTTCAGTGAGCCGCAAGCCGCGCTCGCGGGCCACGCGGGCCGCCGGCGCGGGCGCGGCGCACCGAGCGGGGCCGCGCTCAGCGGGCAACGCCAAGGCAGACGCCCAAACCCGGGCCGCCCATCAAGTGTTGCCGAAGACGGGGGCGGGCAACACAGCGGCTGTGCGTGGTCGCGCCGATTCTTCCGCCCGAGCCCGGGCCGCGCGCAACCTCAAGGCGATCCTTTCCGGGCGACGCACCACCGACTGGGCGACCGGCACGCCCAATCAATCGAGCCTGAGCCTGGAGCTCACCTACGGCTGCTTGCGCCACTACTTCGCGCTGGCCGAGCAAATCAACACCCTGCTCGCCAAGCCGCTACGCGACCAAGACCAAGATCTTTACGGCCTGTTGCTGGTTGGCGCCTATCAACTGCAACATACCCGTATTCCACCGCACGCCGCCCTAAATGAAACCGTCTCGGCCACTGAGCAGCTCCGCAAGGCTTGGGCCAAAGGGCTCATCAACGCCGTGTTGCGCAAATTGCCCGGCGACCCGCCAGCGGCGGCAACGAATCACCCGGACTGGCTACGGCAAAGGCTCAATGACGAGTACGGTGCCGACGCGGGGGCGCTGATGGCTGCGAACAACAGCCGCGGCCCTCTATGCCTGCGCATCAACACAAGCAAAATAGCGCCGGCCGACTATCGACGAAGGCTGGATGCCGAAGGCATCGGGTACGCCCGTTCGTGGCCGGAGAACGCCCTGATCCTCAATGCGCCGCAGCCGGCAGCGTCCCTGCCCGGGTTCAACGCGGGTTGGGTCGCCGTTCAGGACATTGCCGCGCAACTCGCCTTGCGGCCCCTGCTTGATCGAGCCGCCCCGGGGCAACGCCTGCTTGACGCCTGCGCCGCCCCCGGCGGCAAGCTCTTCGGGTTAATCGAAGCGCGGACGGGCTTGGCCATTACAGCCATCGACAATGCCCCCAAACGGCTCGATACCCTGCGGGAAATCGCGCATCGATTGGGGCACGAGCAATTCGATTGCCTGGCTGCCGATGCCGGCAGCCTGGACTGGTGGGACGGGAAACCCTTCGACCTGGTGCTCCTTGATGCCCCCTGTTCCGGCACCGGCACCCTGCGCCGCCACCCGGAAATCAAGGTGCTTCGCGGACCCGCGGACATCAGGCGCAGCGCCCGAAAACAGGCCGCTTTGTTGACAAATCTATGGTACAGCCTGCGTCCGGGCGGTACGCTACTTTATTGCACCTGTTCGATACTTTCCGAGGAGAACGATCAAGTGGTAGCCGCATTTTTGAGCAAGCGGTCGGACGCACATGCCGGTGCCATCGGGCTGCCCACGGGCCGCGCCACCCGCCACGGCTGGCAACTGCTGCCGCTGGATCCGGCCACGGACGGCCTCTACGTCGCCGCCATCGAGAAGCGCCGTTGAAAATTCTGATACTGGGCGGTGGCAAGGTGGGCGGCACACTCGCCGAGCACCTCGCCAACGAAGCATTCGACATCACCGTGGTTGACACCGACCGGGCGCGCCTGCGGGAGTTGCGCGACCGGCTCGACATTCAAACCGTGACCGGCTGGGCGTCCCATCCCTATGTGCTGCGGGATGCCGGCGCGGAAGACGCCGACATGCTGATCGCCGTGACCGGCAGCGATGAGGTCAACATGGTCGCCTGCCAAGTTTGCTATTCGACCTTCCGCACCCACACCAAAATCGCCCGGGTGCGCTCCGCCGCCTATCTGAGCAACGACTACTTTTTCTCCAAGGAGCACCTGCCCATCGACGTGCTCATCAACCCCGAGCAGGTGGTCACCGACCAGATTCAGCAATTACTGGAAAACCCCGGCGCGCTCCAAGTGCTGGATTTCGCCGAGGGCAAGGTGAAACTGGTGGCGGTGCGCACCGGAGCAGGCAGCCCGCTGGTCGGCAAGGAACTGCGGCTTGTGCGCGAACAGCTCCCCAACGTCAACACCAGGGTGGCCGCGATTTTTCGCAAGGGGCAAGCCGTACCGCCCATTGGCGACACCATCATCGAAGCGGATGACGAAGTGTTTTTCATCGCCGCGGCCGGCCACATCAACGCGGTTATGGCCGGCTTGCATGAGGTGGAGCGCGCCTTCAAGCGCATCACTATCGCCGGCGGCGGGCAAATCGGCGAACGGCTGGCGCGGGCCATCGAGCCCTATTTCTCGGTGAAGCTGCTGGAACGGGACGAACGGCGCTGCGCCGAACTCGGGGAATCGCTGCACCGCACCCTGGTTCTGCAAGGCAACGCCACCGATCGGGAATTGCTGATCGACGAGAACATCGACCAATGCGACGCCTTCTGTGCCGTCACCGATGACGACGAAGTGAATATTATGTCGTCGCTCATGGCCAAACGGCTCGGGGTGCGTCGGGTTATGACGCTAATCGGCAAAACGGCCTATGTTGACCTGGTGCAGGGCGGCGATATCGACATCGCCATTTCGCCGCAACAGGCAACCACCTCCAGCCTGCTAACCCATGTGCGGCGCGGTGATGTCGCCCGGGTACATAGCCTAAGACGCGGCGCCGCCGAGGCGATGGAAACGGTTGCGCACGGCGATGCAAACAATTCCAAGGTGGTGGGGCGGCGGGTGAAGGAAATCGAACTGCCGCCGGGAACGACCATCGGTGCGCTGGTACGCGGTGACAACGTTCTTGTTGCCTTGGGCGAGGAAGTGGTGTGCTCCGAAGATCATGTGATCCTTTTTCTGACCGATAAGCGGCAACTCGGCAAGGTCGAACGGCTCTTTCAGGTCGGGTTCACTTTCTTCTAGTGTACTGTCCCCCACCCATGCATGCATGAATGAACGTGGCGAGGTCGGCAAGAATAGCGGAAACTCCGGGTGCCGGGCTGGTGCCTGGGCCGCGACTTCCGGAGGCAGAGGCTCCTAGGAGCCTGCGCCGCAGGAATTCACGGCTGCAAATCCGCTTCCGCTCGCCCCTTTGAACGTTCGATTTCGTCAAATATGGCTCGATATTCGCCTCAATCGCCCGTCCAAAGGGACGGCGGCATCGAATTTTCGCTTTCGCGACTTCCTGCGGCGCAGGCTCCTAGGTCAGTTTGGTAGAAAACGTCTTTAGCCGTGCATCTTCCCGTCATATTGCGCGTTACCGGCATCCTGTTGTCGTTGTTCAGCCTGGCGTTGCTGATGCCGGTCGTCGTGGCCGTCATCTTCGGCGAAGATACCATCCAAACCTTCGTTATCGCCTTTGCCATTACCGCGTTGAGCGGCCTTGCGCTCTGGCTACCCAATCGCACGGATCGGGATCTGCGCGCGGGCGATGGCTTTATGATAACCGCCCTGTTCTACGTTGGGCTGGGGTTGTTCGGCGCACTGCCCATCTACCTCGCCGACAGCGTCGCGCTGAGTTTCACCGATGCGGCCTTTGAATCGCTGTCTGGGCTCACCACCACCGGCGCTACCGTCATCACCGGCCTTGATGATCTACCGAAATCCGTCCTGTTCTACCGTCAACTCCTGCAATGGTACGGCGGCATGGGCATTATCGTGTTGGCGGTGGCCATTCTGCCGATGCTCGGCATTGGCGGCATGCAACTGTATCGGGCGGAATCACCCGGGCCGGTCAAAGACAAGAAACTAACGCCGCGCATCACCGAAACCGCCAAAGCGCTTTGGTATCTCTATCTCGGCCTGACGGTTACCTGCGCGCTGGCCTATGGGCTGGCGGGCATGAATTGGTTCGACGCCATCTGCCACAGCTTCTCAACGGTAGCCATCGGCGGTTTTTCGACGCACGACGCCAGCATCGGCTATTTCAACAGCCCCGCCATCGAGGGCGTCGCAATCTTCTTTATGGTGCTGTCGGGCATTAATTTCGGGCTGCATTTTGTGGTTTGGAATCGTAAAAACCCGCTGCTGTACGGGCAGGACATCGAGCTGCGCATGTATCTCTTTGTGCTCGCCGCAGTGGCCCTGGCTGTTTGTGTCGTGCTCATCGCGCATCCGGGCTCGGAAGCATCGCCCATCCGCCACGGCATCTTTCAAGCGGTATCGATCACCACGACAACGGGCTACAGCACGCGGGATTTCAGCGCTTGGCCGTCCGTCGCACCGGTTTTGCTGTTGTTTGCGGCTTTCGTCGGTGGTTGCGCCGGTTCCACCGCCGGGGGCATCAAGATGATCCGGGTGTTGCTGATCTTCCGGCAATGTCTGCGTGAGATTCGACGCTTGATCCATCCAAACGGCGTCTTTCCCCTGAAACTCGGCAAACGCAAGGTGCCGGAACGGGTGGCGGATGCCGTTTGGAGCTTCTTTTCGGCCTATGTGATCATCTTTCTGACGATGGTCTGCCTAGTGATGGCGATTTCCAACCTCGACTTCAAAACGGCGTTTTCGGCTGTCGCCGCCTGCCTCAACAATTTGGGCCCCGGACTTGGTGAGGTGGCACTGAATTACCGTGCGCTACCCGATGCCGTAACCTGGCTGCTGATGTTCGCCATGTTGCTCGGGCGATTGGAGATCTTCACGTTGATCGTGCTGTTCTCACCAACATTTTGGCGGCGTTGACGCTTTGGTGTCCGGTCTATGGCGACTCCGAGAGCGGGCTTGCGGTGTTGCGAGTTCTCAATGTTGACGCGCGCAACGCGACCAGCCGGATTGAGGGGAACTGGCCGACGGCGGCGCGCCGTCTTCTTTTGTCAACGAATTGATCGGAGAGGGATACGATGTCGAGATATTCGGTCGCCCGCCGGAGGGCGATGCGACATGTCCGAGGTGTGAGACAGGAAAGTTACTTCGTTGGAAAAATCGCAAAGTCGTGCATCGGTTGAAATCGATTGCATCCGCCTGGCCGGTGGGCGGCCCGATCTTGAAACCAGTGACCGGGCAAATCGCTTGATCGAATGCGGGCTGTCCGTTTTGGATGCGGCGGCCCGGTCTTTACTTGAACAAAACCCGCCACGGCGGCCTGTGCCGTGTCAACAGGCGGGGTGTTGGCTTGAAGCCGCCCTCTTCCTTCGCAAGGGCGCTGCGGCTTGCGTCCGGCTACTGGATGCTGCCGTCGCGCCCCACGCGTTGACGCTCGCGCAGCCCTTGCCGCCCATGAACAGGAAGTAGGCGCTGCCTCTGTGCGTATAGTCCCTATCGCTTTGCGGTTCTATGACCATTACTACCAGCTCACCGGGGCCTTGTTGGGCATTGCTGGCATTGCGGTTGCTCCAGATGTGAGCACTAGCCTTGGGGCGCACCTCGATGATGTTCTCGCCGAGCACACTGCCGCCGAGGCTGAAGGAGTTGCGACCACCGAATACATCCGCAACCCGATCCGCCTCCTTCATGCTCAAAACCCCTTCCCGAAACGCCAAAACACAACCCCCGCACAAGGCAAAAAGGGGACACTTTAGCTTTGCTCAAAGGGGACATTACGGCTTTGCGCTAACATGCTTTGAAAGGGAACTAAGTTGGTGGTTTTGGGGCTTGCATGGAAAAGTGGAGTCGCACAGCGTGACTGTGGCTTCGTGGTGGCCCCAATCGGGCAGTTTTAGCCGCCCGCAAGGCGTTTGACGTCGAACCTAGTCAACGATTGAGTAGGCGCAGGTCATGGTCAATGATTGAGTAGGCGTGGGTCAAGTAGGTGCCCGCGTCAGCCACTTGGATTCCACGGTCTCTTGCTGTCTTCGCCTTACCTGAAAAACTGGAGATTTCCGCTGCCACCAAAACGTCCACTTTCCGCGACACACTGGAAAAGACCACATGCCCAATCCGCTTCGCAATGGCGCACATCTCCCTGCGGCTCAGCATAGCGCCGCCCGAACCCGTGAAGCATACGCCCGTTCCTGAATCCCACCGGCACTCCAGGAGCTGTTGGGTCTGGCCGGGAACGGCCACGTCCAACCCCAAGGCTTCGGCCAGCGCTTGCAGGTGCCGGCTTTCCCTGCCGGAAATGCGCCCGTCCCGCTTGGAAGCCTCCTCCGCTCGCCGGTAGATCGTCATGTGCTGCGACAGCCGTTCCGGCTCCGTCAGCCCAAGGGCGTCCGCCAGATCGTCAAGGTGGCCCCACTCCCGCTCCGTGATGTGGTTGTCGTCCAGCGCCGCGTTGACCTCATACCTGTAGTGCAGCCGTGGCTCCTTCCAGGGGGAACGCCGGACACGATCCACAGCGGGTCCACCAAACGCCTCTCGGCGCAACGTCCGCACCACCACATCGCCTTGTTCGCCCGCAGCGCATGCGGCCACCACGCAGGGTTTCAACAGCCCGCGCCCCCGGGCTTGCACCATAAGGCCGAATATCCCCGCCGTCGCCCTCACGTCCGAAAGCGCCCTGTGGTGCCGCTCCATCGCAACGCCGTATTCGCCGCATGCGTCCTTCAGCGACATTCTGCCGTTCCCGCTGCAAGTGCAAAAAGGCTTTCCGGGGTCAAAGGCGATGCCCAATCGCTCAAACTCGTTGCCGAGCATGCGCATGTCAAAGCTGGCGTTGTGGGCAACCAGCACCGCGCCGTCGAGCCGCTTCGCTAGGGCGGGCGCGATTTCCTCAAAGGTGGGCGCGGCTTCCAGCTGGGATGCCGTCAGCCCGTGAATGTCCGAAGCAGCGTCCGGCACGTCCCTGAGCGGGTTAACCAGAGTGTCGTATTCCTCCACCACATCCAAAGATTTCCTGTCCAGTGTGGCGATGGAGATTTCAACAACGCGGTCGGTGTTGCTGAAGCCCGTGGTCTCAACGTCTATCACAGCAATGGGGATTGGGATGCTCATGTTCTCGACTCTGACAACCTGTACAGAACAGTTAATACCGTCAAATTCCGAACGCCTATGGCGGAGAGGGAGGATACCAGACTTACCTCGTAAGTGATTGTTTTTTATGCTATTTTCTCACCTAGCGCATTGAATCGATGTAGCAATTGATGTAGCAGGGCGATTCGCTGCGCTGGCCCTGCGCGCACGCCACTGCCGATCATAAATGCGCCGCTCGGCCCGATACGCCTCAAGTGCCTCATCCTGCATAATTTGTGTGGCCGGATGTCACAGAAGATGCCACAGCGCGTTTCGGTGTTTCCTGAGTCCACATCGTCATTGCCTCTCTTCTTCATCGCGCTCAATCCCAAGATTGGTGATGGCTTCCGAGCGCGTTGCCTTCGACCATGCGAGTTGGCGGCGATGCCTAAACGACCTCAAGGCGTGATCAGGTGAAGAAGCCCAGTGCCGTGAACCCGACCGCGAGCATGGCTGCAATCGCAAGCAGCAGGCGGGTTTCGCGCTTGGCCGCCTCGGCATCCCGCTTAGCTGCCTCAACATCCCGTTTCGCATCCCGCTTCGCGAATTCTTCGGCGAGACGCGCTATGTCGGTCTTGTATTCAGCCTGCATTGCCTTGGCTTCTGCTTGCACGGTATTCATACGTTTCTCAAGAACTGCTATCCGAGTCTCTGTGGACATGAGGGCACTCTAGCACAAATGCCGCAGGGCACCGCGATGTTGGGGAACGAAGCTAATGGGATCTGAGGGGCCGTATGAAACATAGCCGCCATACTTCTCGCCATTGGCGATTGCTCGAGGCCATTTCCTTGACCGGCAAACCGAAGTGAGCGGCGTCCTGCAATGATGTGATCCGCTCCCAGCACGAAGAGCGTTCCCGCGCTCTTGGCTTGATTGGGCACAACAACCATCAACTCCTTGCAGTGTGCTTGGGTTTGGCGGATTAGCCGGATCGCGGTTTCCCCGTCTCCACCAGGAGCGGATTTGCAGCCGCGAATTCCTAGGGCGCAGGCTCCTAGCGCTTGGGATAAAATTCGGGCTGGCCCTCGGGTTGTCGCTTGAAGCGCTTGTATTCCCATTGATATTGCGCCGGGTCGCGGCGGACGAGCTCTTCAATGGCGCGGTTAAGGCCCCGCGCAAAGGCTTGCGGGCTTGTCGCCCAGGCCTCGCCCACGGCCTCGTAAGCCAAGCTGAATCCCGCTGGCACACGGCGGGCGCTGCCGAGCATCACCGCCGGACGGGTGCGCGCAATCAAGCGATGCGCAAAGGTAGCCGTCAGCACCTGGTGTCCGAAGAAGGGCGCGTACAGGCCCCCGGAGACCTCTGGAACCTGATCCGGCAGCAGGCAAACCAGCCCTCCCTGCCCGAGCTGGCGGTAAGCCGCACGCAGCCCGCTTGCATTAATCGGGTGCAGGCGCGCGCCAAACCGCTCGCGCATCCGGCGCAACGGTGTTTCAAGCGAGCGCAGCCGGGGCGGCTCGTACAGGGCCACGAATTGGAGCGGCCCCAAGGCGAAGCAAATAAACTCCCAGCTGCCGAAATGGGGAACCAAAAGCAGCACGCCGCCCGTCGCCAGCCCGGCATCAAGCCGGTCGCGGCCGGTTTCGGCAACGATCAATTGTCGCAGACGGTGGCTTGGCCAACGAACCAGGGCACCGCTTTCAAAAAACAGGCAGGCGGTGTGCGACAGGCTTTGTTTGGCGAGCCTATCGACGGCCCGCTCATCCAAGCCCGGAAAAGACTTCGATAGGTTGATCTTGGTTATACGCGCCATATCCGATCGGGAATGCAACAGCAACCAACCAACCGCGCGGGCAATGGCGCGCATCGCCGCCAAAGGCAGCCAACCAAGCAGCCGCGTCAGCACGGCGATCAACAAGCTCATGCCGCGGTGGCGCAGCGCGAACGGGCGGGGCAACTTAGCAAGCGGTCGTTCACCAAACCGGCGCTCTGCGTGATGGCTTTGCCGCCGCCCTGATAGTGGCGGCATTGGCTGTTTGTGGCCCCGGGTTCGCCGCCGCGGGCCAGTGCGGTATCATGGGTTTCACCTGCTGATCTTGCTACATCATTCCCCTATTAAAACAACATATGGTGTTTTCTTGGGCAACCCAGATAATCGCGGTTGGATCGGTGCCGTTCGTGCCCTCGCCTTTTACTCGGTCTATGTGTTGACTGTCGCCCTCTGGGGTACCCTGGTGCTTTTGGTGGGGTGGGCGCTGCCGTACCGCTGGCGTTTCGCCTTCGGCGTCGGCGTTTGGTCGCGATTCGCCCTGCTGTGGCTACGCATTACCTGTGGGGTTACCGGCAGGCTCAGTGGTGCCGAGAACATTCCAAAACGACCCTGCATCGTCTTCTCCCGCCACGAAAGCAGTTGGGAGACGCTGTTTTTGCAATCCGTGTTCAAACCGCAAGCCACTCTAATCAAGCGCGAATTGCTGCGCATTCCGCTATTCGGTTGGAGCTACGCCATGATGCGGCCCATCGCCATCGACCGCAGTTCGCCCCGCAGCGCTCTCAAGAAACTCATTTCCCAGGGCAGGCGGCGACTGGCGGAAGGCATTTGGGTTCTGTTGTTCCCCGAGGGAACGCGCGCGCAGCCGGGGGAACAACGTGCCTTTCAAGCCGGCGGCGCCGCCCTGGCTGCCGCAACCGGAGCCCCGGTGGTCGTTGTGGCGCACAACGCGGGCACCTTTTGGCCAGCCCATCGACTCCGAAAGCATCCCGGAGTCATTGAAATGCGCATCGCTCCCCCCATTGCCACGGAAGGCAAATCTTCCAAGGAAATAAACCGCGAGGCCCAAGCCCTAATGAGCCGGTTGATGGAGGAACTCAAGCAGACAAAGGTTGCCGGGGCCGGGCGGCTCGGCCAATAGCGAAACCGGGTTGCTGCCCCTAACCCGACTTCCGCAACTCAGCGCCATTATCAAGGCCAGCGTCTCCTCCGTGGGAATGCCCCGGTCATGATCCAGACCCGGCCCGATCGGCCGCACTGGACCTCGATCCGCTTGAGGCGGACACGGCGGTAGTGCTCGTTGACCTTGAGGTGTAGAGTCACCATAGTTGATGAGGTGATTTGAGCGCGGGAGACTCGCATGTCGCAAAAGCCAAATTCAGTGGGGGAGTATGCCGCTATTCTGGCGGAACGGGATATGCAACCGCTCAGGAGGTACTTCAACCGACTGAGGGAGGATGCGCGGAAAGAGGCGCAGCGGAGCCGCCCGATTGGAGAAGAACCGCCGATGCCTCGCAACAAAGCTCGCTCGTAAGCGCTGGCCTTCAGTCACGATGCGCCCACTCTATGGGGAAGGTGATGTTGTGCGCGAACGGCCGATCAAGCCCCGAGGTTCCTACCGAAGCCCTTTCCGTCGAGACTATGCTCGGCTTCTGCACTCTCCTTCTTTCCGGCGGTTGCAAGGCAAAACGCAACTGTTCCCAGGCGCGGAATCAGACTTCTTCCGTAATCGCTTGACCCATTCCTTGGAAGTAGCCCAGATCGCAAAGTCCATCTCGTTGCGGTTGAACGGTCAGTCCTGCCATTTGCGGGAAGATCCGATTGACGTTGATTTGATCGAAACGGCGGCCTTGGCACACGATCTTGGCCATCCTCCGTTCGGACATAATGGGGAACGTGCGCTGGATGAGTGCATGCGCGAGGATGGCGGCTTTGAGGGAAATGCCCAGACTTTGAGAATTCTGGCAAAGCTGGAGAAGAAAGAGCCCCATCTGGACTTCGGCGAAGATCAGGAACCAACGGGGGTAGACCGGCGCGTTGGACTCAACCTGACCTATAGAACCTTGGCTGCCGTTCTCAAATACGACAAGTGCATCCCTGAGCGTCGGCCGAAAGCCGGGTTGGTCAAGGGCTACTATGAGTCGGAAAGGGAGTTGGTGGAAAGAGTCAAGGAAAGGGTGGCCGGGCCAACACGGTTGGAGACTGAATTCAAGACGGTGGAGTGCCAGATCATGGACCTCGCCGACGATATCGCCTACTCCACATATGACTTGGAGGACGCTCTGAAGGCCGAGCTCGTGTCCCCGATGTCGATGATTTCAGCGCTAAATTTACAACCAATCATGCGGGCCGTTCGGGACAAGACGGATTTGGAGGACGACGAGATAGTCCAGCATGTCATGGATATTTGGCAAGGGCGTCTTGGTAGTGCCGTCGCACAAGGAGAGCGTCGCTCTGACGGCCAAGCGCTGGAGGCGGCGGCAAAGGTTTACCATCCATTCGCGCATCTGTCGGGTGATGGTGCCCTTAGAACCGGCTTGACTTCCGAACTGGTCGATGAGTATGTGGAGGCTGTCGAGATCGAATACAATGAGTGCTGTCCGCCGCTGTCCCGTATCACCTTTGATGAGAAACTCCGTGTGCGGGTCGAGGTGGTCAAGCACTTGACTTATGCGCTCGTTGTGAATTCGCCCAATTTGAAGACGGTAGAGTACCGTGGCTCAAGAATCGTTAAGGCTATATTTGATGCACTGTCGGAGCCTGATGGCGATCTACTATTGCCGGACGACTACCAAGCGCAATTGCGGCACAACGACACCAGCCGTGGCCGAACGATATGCGACTTCATTGCAGGAATGACTGATCGCTACGCATTGGAATTCTATGGGCGGCTGCATTCCGAAGGGGCTCAGACGATATTCAAGCCACTGTGAGGCGGTGGTTGGCGGACCCGCCAGCATGGGCCACAGAACCCTGGTTACATCATTAGCTAGCGTTTTCCAGAAGTTTTTTGGGGTTGGCCCCCTTCTGTTGGCTCGATATTCGCCTCAATCGACCGGTCAACGGGACGGCGCGAGAGCGGATTTTCGCTCTCGCGACTTCCGAAGGCAGAGGCCCCTAGACGTCGAGGTTTACAACCGACAGGGCGTTGGTCTCAATGAACGCTCGACGCGGCTCCACCCGGTCTCCCATCAGGGTGGTGAACATGCGGTCCGCCGCTACCGCATCATCGACCGTCACCCGCAACATGCGCCGCACCTCAGGGTCCATGGTCGTTGTCCAAAGCTGATCCGGGTTCATTTCACCAAGGCCCTTGTAGCGCTGTATATCAACGCCGCGCCGCGCCTCTTCGGATATCCACGCCACCACCTCGCCAAAGGTGGCAACCGGCTGTTGATGGTCGCCCCGCTCCACCCGGGCACCGTCTTCAAGCAGGCCATCAAGCGATTTGGCCAGTTGCGCGATGGCCCGATAGTCGGCACCGGCAAAAAAACTTCTCGGCAGCAACAGGCGCTCCGTTATACCCCGATCCACCACTTCCAACAGCGGGCAATAAGCGCGATGCTCAACATCAAATTGCACTTCGACCCGGGCCCCATCGCCCAGGCGCTGGCTTAGCAATTCGCACCAATCACGCATAAGGCTTGGGTCGCGCAACATGTCCAGATCGACGATGGGCAGCTCGACCAGCGGCTCGGTCACCGCCACCGGATAAACCTTCGACAGGCTGTTCAAGCGCACTTGCAGTGCCTGATAGCGCCCGGCCAAGGATGCGAACTCGGTGTGCGCCATGGCCGACGCCCCGCCGCCCGGGAACAGCCGCGAGTCGTCCAAAGCCAGTTGCAAAAAGTAATCGGCCAGTTCACCGTCATCCTTGACATAGCGCTCGCGACGACCCTTCTTCACTTTGTACAACGGGGGTTGAGCGATATAGATGTAGCCTCGGGAAATCAATTCCGGCATCTGTCGGAAGAAGAAAGTGAGCAGCAAGGTGCGGATGTGCGACCCATCCACATCCGCGTCGGTCATGATGATGATTCGGTGATAGCGGAGCTTTTCGGGCTCAAATTCGTCATTGCCGATGCCGCAGCCGAGCGCTGTCACCAAGGTGCCAACCTCTTGAGAAGAAAGCATTTTATCGAATCGCGCCTTCTCAACATTAAGGATCTTTCCGCGTAGGGGCAAAATGGCCTGGGTGCGCCGGTCACGGCCTTGTTTCGCGGAGCCACCCGCCGAATCGCCCTCGACCAGATAGAGTTCCGAGAGCGCCGGATCCTTCTCTTGGCAGTCGGCGAGCTTGCCGGGCAGGCCGGCCACATCGAGAGCGCCTTTGCGCCGCGTCATTTCCCGCGCCTTGCGCGCCGCTTCGCGCGCTCGCGCGGCATCAATCATCTTGGTGACCACCGCCTTGGCGTCCTTGGGGTGTTCCGCCAAATAGGCGCTAAAGTAGCGGTTCAATTCCTGTTCCACGGCGGGCTTAACCTCGCTGGACACCAGCTTGTCCTTGGTTTGCGAGGAAAACTTCGGGTCCGGCACCTTGACGGAAATCACGGCCGTCAGCCCCTCGCGAGCGTCGTCGCCGGTTGTGCCAACCTGATCTTTCTTCAACAAGCCTTCTTGTTCTATGTACTGATTGAGTGTTCGCGTGAGGGCGGAGCGGAAACCGGCCAAATGCGTACCGCCATCCGCCTGGGGAATATTGTTGGTGTAGCTGAAGACTTGTTCTTGGAAGCTGTCGTTCCATTGCATGGCCACTTCGACACCGAGGCCGTCTGCCCGGGTCACATCAAAGCTGAACAGCTCGTTCAACGGCATCTTATGGCTGTTGAGGTAGGCGACAAAGGCACACAAGCCCCCCTCGTAGATGAAATTTTCCTCTTTGCCGGTACGTTCATCGACCAAGTGGACGCTGACGCCGGAGTTAAGAAAGGCCAATTCGCGCAACCGCTTTGCCAATAGGTCGTAGTGGAATTCGATGTTGTTGAAGGTTTCCGCCGATGGTTCGAAATAACATTCGGTGCCGGACGCATCGGTTTCTCCCACCACCTTCAAAGGCGCATCCGGCACACCATCGGTGTAGGTCTGCTCGAAGACATTGCCATCTCGCCGCACAGTCAGGCGAAACACCTTGGAAAGGGCGTTCACCACCGACACGCCCACACCGTGCAAACCACCTGAGACCTTGTAACTGTTGTCATCGAACTTTCCTCCCGCATGCAGGGTGGTCATGATGACTTCGGCTGCTGAAACCCCCTCATCCGGGTGAATATCAACCGGAATACCGCGGCCGTTGTCGCGAACAGTTACGGATTCGCCCGGATGAACAATCACCTGAATCGCGTCACAATGGCCCGCTAGGGCTTCATCAATGGCGTTGTCAACCAACTCCTGCACCATGTGGTGCAGACCAGTGCCATCGTCCGTGTCACCAATATACATTCCGGGGCGCTTGCGGACCGCATCCAAACCTCGCAAGACCTTGATATTACTAGAATTATAGGTGCCTTCGGACATTATCTTCCTCGTCTGGAAACCTTGGTTCGCCGATCAATTCACAAATACGTCAACCGCGGGCCCGCTCTATCGGCAAGCATTCGGTATTGCTCGGTGCGGCTATTGCATCGGCGTTTGCGGCCCTCACCAAGGGCCGCGATGACCGCGCCGGATTTTCCCCGTTGGTGCGTACACGCGAGCCCAAGGCCACACCCGCCTAGGGCGGAGCGAGCGCGGACGCGCAAACGGGCAAAAGACGGGCGAGGGCGCGGCCAACGCGGTTTGTAAATCAGGCAACAGCCTGAATTTTCAAGAAAATCAAGCAAAATCATGACAAACTCATCAAACGGACGAGTGGCTTGGTGAAATAGGCGGGCTCGGAGCCTGGGCTTCGATATGACCCTGTTTCACATGAAACATCGCGACGTTTTCGATACCGAACGAGGCATTAATTTCCTTGCGGGGTGGCTGGGTCGATGTGGAAATCACTTGGCACCCACTCGATTGCAGCAGAGCAAGCATTCTAGCGCCATGAGCGTTGTCCAATTCGGCACCCAAATCATCGATTAGAAAAACACTTTGTTGCCCAACCGCACTTTTTAACAATTGCGCTTGCGCCAGCACGAGCGCAATCGCCAGCAATTTTCCCTGACCACGCGATAGCATGGCACCGGCGTCTTTTTCCAAAACCCTGAACGACAGATCGGCGCGATGTGGGCCCAATCCGGTTGAACCGGATCTTACATCGTTATCGACCGAATCTCTCAAAAATCTGGCGAAATCCCCATCTCCCCAGCCATTCTTGTACCTCATTTCAACGGAAAAATTGGCATCCAAATCAGCAAGAGCGGAATGAAGGTGGGGGCTCAGGTCGGTAACATAGCCGCTGCGATATTCGTGTACCGTTTCCGCCTTGTTGCACAGCGTATCCGTCCATGCGCCGAGTGCCGACAGGGAGCGAGGCCCATCCCAAGACCTTAGGACCGTATTTCTCTGGCGAACTGCGGAAAGATACTCCCGGAGTACCGGCAGATAGCCGGGTTTCACATGAAACATACCCCAATCAAGGCATTGCCGACGTTCTGCCGGACCGCCGAATACCAGATCACTGACGCCGGGTAGTATTAGCTGTATCGGCAGCAAAGCCGCCGCATCGGAGAGCCTCCTCACTTCGTTGTGGTCGACATGAAGCTGTGTTTTGCCGGAGCGTTCTCTTTTTAGTCCGAGAGACCGCCCACCTTCAAGATTGGCCCGAACAAGCAAACCGGGTTCGCCGCTTTGGATAACGGGCCCAATTCGACGCCCGCGAAAGGAGCGCCCCCGGGCAAGCATATGCACCGCCTCCAGAACGGTGGTTTTTCCCGCGCCGTTTGAACCGAACAAACAGTTGAACTGCGCATTGAGACTCAGTTTGGCCGCGCTTAGGTTGCGCAAGCAGGAAATCTCTAGGTCGCGGATGGTCACGGGGCGCTATGGCACTTCTTGCGGGGCCCCGCTCTATCCGCAAGCATCCGGCATCGCTCAGTTACGGATGGGTGTCATATCCTAGGAGCCTCTGCCTTCGGAAGTCGCGAAAGCGAAAAGCCGCGACTTCCGAAGGCAGAGGCTCCTAGATGCAAAGCTCGGCGTCATAGCCGCATGGGCATAACAACGTAGCTAGCAAGGGCATCGCCAGCGCTTTCGATCAGCGCACTTTTATTGCCGTCGGAAACCCCCAGCCTCAGGTCCGCGGCCGGCAGCACATTCAGCACATCTTGGAGATACCCCACGTTGAAGCCGATTTCGAGGCGACTGCCCTCATAACCGACATCAACCACCTCCACCGCCTCCTCTTGCTCCGGATTGCTGGCTTGGACGGTGAGCTGATTGTCCTCAACCGTTAAGCGCACGCCCCGGTATTTCTCGTTGCTGAGGATCGACGCCCGCTGAAAGGCCAATTTCAGCGTATCTCGGTCACCAACCACGGTTTTGGAAATATCCGCCGGGATAACCTTCTCGTAATCGGGGAATGTGCCGTCAATGAGCCGCGATGTCAGGCTGTATCGCCCGTACCCGACCCGCAAATGGTTGGCGCTGATCGAAAGTTGCACCTCTCCATCGGACTCATCGAGCAAACGGGCAATTTCTTGAACGCCCTTGCGGGGCACGATCACCTGTAGCTTTTCCAGGCCCTTTACGCCATTTCGCAGAGTACAGAGAGCCAAGCGATGTCCGTCGGTCGCAACGACCCGCAGATGATCGGAGGTCACTTCGAGCAACATGCCGTTCAAGAAATAACGCACGTCTTGCTGCGCCATTGAAAAGCCCACCTTGTCGACCAAACGGCGCATATCGGCAGTGCTTAGCTGAAGCCGGGTTTCTCCTTCGGCGCCTTCGATCTTTGGGAAATCCGAGGGGGGTAATATGGCCAGGGAAAAACGACTGCGGCCGCAGTGGAGTACCGCCCGCTCATCCCCGACTTCAACGGAGACTTGGGCGGACTCGGGCAGTGACCGCCAAATGTCCGCCCACTTGCGGGCCGGAATGGTGGCCTCGCCCTCCCGTTCGACCGTCACCGAATCAATTTGCGCCACCAATTCAACTTCCATATCCGTTGCGGTCAGCCTGAGTTGGCCATCTTTAGTGGCTTGCACATGCAGATTGGCAAGCACCGGTAAAGTCTGCCGCCGTTCGACAACACCGGTAGCCAGCTGCAATGGACGCAACAACGTTTCTCGATCAGCACTAAATTTCATGCAACAAACCCGACGACGCCCGCAATGGGCCTAGTTTACTTCAGGCGGACAACAGTTTGTTCAAATTCCGATGATCTTCCACCACATCGGCCGTTCCCTCTGTTATCAATTGTTCTATTTTTCGGCAGGCGTGCAAAACGGTGGTGTGATCCCGGCCACTGAATGCCTCGCCAATATCCGGCAACGAATGCTTCGTCAATTTTCTTGACAAATACATGGCTATTTGACGCGGGCGGGCTACTTTCCGGCTCCTGCGCTTCGAGAGTATGTCGGATATCTTGATGTTGTAATACTCAGCAACGACGCGCTGAATGTTGGGGATGCTCATTTGTCGGTTCTGTCTGGCAAAAAGATGGTGCAGGCTGTGTTTGACTTGGTCCACGGTAATCTTTGTGCCTATGAATTTGGCGTTGGCAACCACCTGGCTCAGAGCACCTTCCAACTCCCGCACATTCGACCGAACCACCTCGGCAATGGCGAAAGCAACTTGGGGTTCGAGCACCACGTTTTCTGCCTCCGCCTTTTTCAACAGTATCGCCACCCGCGTTTCCAATTCGGGCGGATCCACCTTCATGGTCAAACCCCAAACAAAGCGCGATTTGAGCCGTTCCTCCAGGTTGTCTATCTCGCTTGGATGGCGGTCGCAGGTGAACACCATCTGCCGACCACTTTCCTTTAACTCATTGAATAAATGGAACAATTCTTCCTGAGAGCGGGCTTTGTCGGCGAAGAATTGGATATCGTCAATCAACAGGCACTCGGCGGAGCGATAAAATTCGGTGAAATCCAACATGGTGCCCTTGCGCAGGGCATTGACCATGTCCTCGACGAAATACTTGGATCTCACGCAGATCATTCGCCTTTTGGGGGAATACCGCCGGATGTGATTGCCGACGGCTTGCATCAGGTGAGTTTTACCGAGACCCACGCCGCCATAGAGCAACAGCGGGTTGGCGGACTGCCCGGATTGATTCGCCGCCTGCAACGCCGCCGCTTTGGCCCATTCATTCGATTTGCCTTCCACAAAGGTGTCGAAGGTAAAATCTTTGTTCAGTGCCTGTTTGCCGCACCGAGCTTTCTCTAATTGATTGAATTTTAGCTTCTTTCCGGGCCTTCCCCGGCCACTGGAGCCATCCGCGCGCAACGGCGTTGCCGGTGCCGTGTACAGATCGCCAATCGCCACCTCAACCATCGTTGACTCGCCGGCGGCATCGGCTTGCCCCAGCAATTCCTCAATGCGTGAAAGATGGGTTTCTTGAACTTGGTCTCGGACGTATGGACTGGGTGCGAAAAGCTGCAAACGGCCATCGCTGCGCTTTGCCTGCAGCGGCTTGATGTAGGTATCGAACTGCCCCGCCGACAGTTCGTCTCGCAGTTGTTGAACACAGTATTGCCAGTCTGTCCTTCCCACTTTGATTCGCCCCGATTAATGAGATTGTCATTCGTTGTGACCGAGCATTCTACTTGGGGTCAAATCGCCTTGAAACCATCTGTGTCCCCGTCGCCCGCAACGGTTGCGATGTGCCAATAAATTCAGACGCTTACCGTTGGACGGCCGGCCGAGAGCAAGCGTTGATTGCGGGCCCTGGTTAGTGAGCAACCCTTTGCATAGATTGTGGATAAATGAAAATATTTTCTAATAATCAATGTATTAGATATCGGACGCTGCACGAATAACAAGATCGTTGCAGAGCCTGTGGACAGTTGTTGAATTTCTCCCAGTTCCCAATCCATCCAAGCTTGGACGCAAGCCTTATCAACAGGTTCGCATGACCCGCAACGGCTCATCGCGTGGAGAGTCCTGTTGCTTTTGCACAGACACCAAGGGCATCAACAACAAACAACAACTGTCCTAATTTATATCTCTATTCGTTGAACTCCGTGTACATCAAACGCCGATCAAGCCGAGAAGCCTCTGCCCGCATATCAGACCAACCTCCCGCTTTGCACACCGATGTAGTGCCGCGACGAGCGCCAAATCGGCATTCGCGTTGACACCAGCCGAGCGCGGCCCCTAGAATCGCGCCCCCTTATCGGCGGGGCAACGGCAACAACGTGAAAAGGACGTTCCAGCCTAGCAACCTAAAGCGCAAACGCACTCACGGTTTTCGTGCGCGCATGTCCACGCGAGCCGGGCGCCGCACCATAAATGCCCGGCGGGCCAAGGGCCGCAAGCGTTTGACGGTTTAAAATTTGTGAGCAGTCGCCGCGGCGATGCGGCTGTGGCGGCGGGCGAAAACAGCGGCTCCCCAACTGTGCCCGACGGCCACCCCACCCAATCCGCGAACCAACGTCCGCGACATATTGATGTGCCGACGGGAAGATACCGCTTTCCAAAGCGCTACCGCCTAAAACAGGCGGCACAGTTCGAGCGGGTGCTGCGCAAGGCCCGCATCAGAAGAAACCGTGGGCCGTTACGAATCCTCGCCGTTGCGAATACAATGCCTTCCGCCCGGCTCGGCTTGATTGTCGGTAAGCGGGCGCTGCGCCAAGCCAATCGGCGCAATGCGGCCAAACGTGTCGTGCGTGAGGTTTTTCGGAATGCGCGCCCCGACTTGCCGCCGGTGGATGTGGTGGTGCAATTGCGCGGACCCCTGGACAGGGCGCAGTTGCGAGCTTGGCTAGAAGAAGAGTTGGGCGCGATGACGCAATCCGCGAACACGAGTAGGGGAAAGCATTTACCATGGGTAGCCGTTTAGCTTGCACAGCTTGCCAAACTCTCGCTGCGGACGCCGCGGCCTCCAGCCGGGGGCGTCCGTCGGGACGCTCTTGGCTGGGACGACTACATCGGGGCACCAACCGTGCATTGATTGGCTTGATCCGCCTGTATCAACTCACGCTGAGCCCGCTCATTGGCGGACAGTGCCGGTTTCACCCCAGCTGTTCCCAATACGCTGTCCAGGCGCTGACAAGCCGGGGGGCGCTTAAGGGTTCCTGGCTTACGATAAAGCGGCTCTTGAAATGTCATCCCTTCCACCCCGGCGGCATCGACCTGCCGCCCAATAGCGAAGGGTAGCAGCCGTGTTCGCCCCGGAAGTGCAACGCATTGTTTTGCTGATCGGCTTGGCCGCCGCCGCCTATTTGCTGATCTTGGCCTGGAACGAAGACTACATGCAGCCCCGGGCCCCCATCCCCGAGGCGGCGTCTCCGGAACTGGGCGCTGTTGATGCCGCGGCCGTCCCCGAGGCTTCAAGCAACCCGGCGATGGACTCGGACATTCCGGATGCCTCCTTGATTGGCACGGCCACCCCCCCGGAAGCAACCTCGCCGACGGTTGCGGAAACCAGATCCGGTCGCTTGGTGCGTGTTTCCACCCCGACCCAGGAAATTTGGATCGACCGGTTGGGAGGGGATGTTCGCCGTGTTCGCCTGCCGCAATATCCGGTGGCTCTCGACCAACCGGACCAGCCGTTCAAGTTGCTTGATGTTGGCAATGGCCGCGTCTATATGGCGCAAAGCGGGCTGATCGGGCCGGACGGCTTGGATTCCGGCACAGACCGACCGCTGTTCGAGGCTCAGACCGACTACCTGGAGCTGTCTGCGGGGGAATCGCAGGACTTGGTTCTCACCGCCACCCATAACGGCGTCCGGGTACAAAAAACCTTCCGTTTCCACGCCGACGACTATCTGATTGATCTCGCTTATCGCGTCGAGAATCCACACAACCGCCCTTTCCAAGCCAGCCTGTTTGCGCAAATCAAGCGGGACGGCTTGCAACCGCCGGGCCCCGGCACGTTCAGCATGGGACCCCAGCCCTATGTGGGAGCGGCCCTGACCACTGCGGAGACCCGCTATCAAAAGCTGGAATTCGAGGATCTCGATGCAGGCCCCTTCCGCGCCACCGAGCGGGGCGGCTGGATTGCCGTGCTGCAGCACTACTTTCTTAGCGCCTGGATCGCCAACGCCAGCGAAGACAACACCTACTACGGGCGCAGGCGCGGCGATGGCACCTATACGGTTGGGTACACCGGCCCACTGTTGTCGGTGGCACCCGGCGGCACAGGCGAGTGGCGCAGCCGTCTTTATGTGGGGCCCAAAGATCAAAAGCGTTTGGAAGAGCTGGCGGACAACCTGAATCTCACCGTTGATTACGGGTTCCTGTGGTGGTTGGCGGTGCCGCTCTTTCTGCTGCTTGATTGGCTGCACGGTTTTGTGGACAACTGGGGTGTTGCGATCATTCTACTCACGGTGCTCGTCAAGCTCGTGCTGTATCCGTTGTCGCAGGCCAGCTATAAGTCCATGGCCAATATGCGCCGCGTCGCCCCGCAGATGAAGCGCCTGCAGGAACGCTATGCGGGTGATCGCCAGAAACTCTCTCAGGAGATGATGGGGCTTTACAAAAAAGAGGGCGTAAATCCTCTCGGCGGCTGTTTGCCCATGCTGTTGCCCATGCCCATATTCATTGCGCTCTATTGGGTGCTATTTGAGAGCGTTGAACTTCGGCAAGCGCCATTTTTCTTTTGGATCCAGGATCTTGCGGCGAAGGATCCGTTCTTCGTGCTACCCCTGCTCATGGGCGGAACCATGTATTTGCAACAGTCGATGTCGCCGGCCATGGGCGATCCGATGCAGGTGCGGATGATGAAGATGATGCCCATTATCTTCACCGTGCTGTTCCTTTGGTTTCCCGCCGGCCTTGTGCTCTATTGGCTCATCAACAGCGTTTTGTCGGTGGCGCAGCAGTGGTATGTGATGCGTCAGGCCGAAGCTGCCGCTCTGGCCAAGGGTTGAGATGTCCGCCATTCGCCCGGAATTTGGCAAATGTCCGAACAGGCTGAGAGTGTTGAAACCATTGCGGCGGTGGCCACGCCACCGGGCCGGGGCGGTATTGGCATCGTGCGTATTTCCGGCCCTCATGCCGCAACCATAGGCGCTTGCATAACGGGTGGTAGCTTGCCCGGGCGTCGCCCGGTGCTGCGTAACTTCAGCCGGGCGGGTGCCGCTCTCGACCAAGGCATTGCCCTGTATTTTCCAAGCCCGGCATCCTTTACCGGCGAGGACGTCGTGGAACTTCACGGCCACGGTGGCCCCGTGGTTTTGCAGACGGTCTTAGAGGCGGCGCTTGCCCGGGGAGCGCGGCTCGCACGCCCCGGCGAATTCACCGAACGGGCCTTCGTCAATGGCAAGTTGGACCTCGCCCAAGCGGAGGCCGTGGCCGATTTGATAGCGAGCACGTCGGCCGCGGCCGCGCGCGCCGCCCTACAGTCTTTGAACGGAGTTTTTTCATCGAATATCAATGGCTTGAGTGAACGCATTACCGAGTTGCGGGTATATGTTGAAGCCGCCATCGACTTCCCCGACGAAGAGGTTGGATTTCTGGAGAAAGGCCGGGTGTCGGCGCGCCTTGCGGCCTTGATGGAAGCGGTGCAACAACTCTTGGCCGAGGGGCGCCAGGGCGTATTAATGAGTCAGGGTGTCAATATCGCCTTGGTGGGCGCGCCCAACGCCGGCAAGTCGAGCCTCTTGAATCGGCTGACCGGCGAAGAAACCGCCATTGTCACCGACATCCCCGGTACCACCCGTGATCCGCTGCGGGTAGACATGGTGATCGACAACCTGCCGTTGCGCCTGATCGACACCGCCGGTTTGCGACAAACCGAGGATCGGGTGGAGATAGAAGGCGTAAAGCGCGCGCGTCGGGAAGCCGCCCAAGCGGATCTGGTGTTGATACTGCGCGATTTGGCCGCCGGGGACGAACCCCCCGCCGCCGACTGGCCCAATGCGCTTTGGGTGGACAACAAGATTGACCTGGTTGGTGCCCGGCCGGGTCTTGATCGATCAACCAAGCCCGAGCGGGTGCGCCTCTCCTGTCTTACCGGCGAGGGGATCGATACCCTTAGGCAAGCCATCAAACAACGGGTGGGGTTCACCGGCGCGGAATCGGCCTTTAGCGCCCGCCGTCGCCATTTGCTGTCATTGACGCGGGTGCTGGATGCCCTGAAAGCCGCCGAACAGCGGCTGGCGGCAGGGGCACCCGGTGAGCTCATCGCCGAGGAACTGCGCCACGCCCATCTGGCCTTGGGTGAGATCATCGGCGCAACGGCGCCGGATGACTTGCTGAGCGAAATTTTCAGCACCTTCTGCATCGGTAAGTAAATCCGGCCCGGCGGATTCCGCCCGATAGAGTTGGTAGCGGCTCAGTTTCAATTTCCGCTGCTGCGGAGACCGCACCCGCGTTGAGCTGCGGTAATGAAGCATTACCAAATTGAGCCACCACCATAGCGTTGGCGGCATAGGCGGGCTCGGCAACCGGCGCTATAATGCGCGGTCCGCCTGCTGGCGGTGCCCAGGATGCCGGAGCACGGATGTTGGATTACCCGGAACATTTCGATGTCATCGTCGTCGGCGGCGGCCACGCCGGCACCGAGGCGGCACTGGCGGCTGCCCGCATGGGGGCCTCGACGCTGCTCTTAACCCAGAGCATCGAAACCATTGGCCAGATGTCGTGCAACCCGGCCATCGGTGGTATCGGCAAGAGTCATTTAGTGCGCGAAATCGATGCGCTCGACGGCGCCATGGCCAAGGCGGCGGATCTGGCGGGCATTCAGTTTCGGGTGCTTAACGCCAGCAAGGGCCCGGCGGTGCGGGCGACACGGGCCCAGGCCGACCGAACCCTCTACCGCAACGCCGTGCGCGCCATCGTCGAAGGCCAACAAAATCTGCGGCTATTCCAGCAGCCCGCGGTGGATCTGTTGGTTGAGAACGATGCCGTGGCCGGCGTTGTAACGGCAATGGGTTTGCGCTTCCGGGCACCCGCCCTGGTGCTAACCACCGGTACCTTCCTGGGCGGCAAGATGCACATCGGCGGCGAGACGCATCCGGGTGGGCGCGCCGGCGATGCCCCCGCCAATGCATTGGCGGAACGGCTGCGGGCGCTGCCCTTCCGCGTGGGGCGGCTGAAAACCGGCACACCGCCGCGCATCGACCGGCGCGGCGTGGATTTTTCCGTGCTCACCGAACAGCCGGGTGACGTACCGACCCCCAACCTTTCCTTCATGCCGGAAACGCATCCGCAACAGGTTTCATGCCATATCGCCGAAACCAACGCGGCCACGCACGAGATTATCCGCCGGGCGCTTGATCGCAGCCCGCTTTTTAACGGTGCCATCGAGGGGCCGGGGCCGCGCTACTGCCCCAGTATTGAAGACAAGGTGGTGCGCTTCGCCGAACGCCAACGACACCAGATTTTCATTGAACCCGAGGGGCTAGACGCAACGGAACTCTACCCCAACGGCATTTCCACCAGCTTGCCATTCGATGTGCAGGTTGGCCTCGTGCGTTCCATCCGTGGCTTTGAGCAGGCCCACATCTCGCGGCCCGGCTACGCTATCGAATACGATTACTTCGATCCCCGCGATCTCCAATATTCGCTGGAAACCCGAGCGATCACCGGGCTTTTTTTCGCTGGCCAGATCAACGGCACCACCGGCTACGAAGAAGCCGCCGCCCAGGGGCTGCTCGCCGGGCTCAACGCGGCACGCAAGGTGCAGGGCCGCCCGCCCTGGTATCCGCGCCGGGATGAAGCCTACATCGGCGTGATGATCGACGACCTCATCAATTTGGGCACCACCGAGCCCTACCGCATGTTCACCAGCCGCGCCGAATTCCGGCTGCGGCTGCGCGAAGACAATGCCGATCTGCGCTTGACCGCCATCGGCCGCGACCTAGGGCTTGTTGGCGATGTGCGTTGGCGTGCCCATCAGCGCAAATGCGAGGCCCGGCAACGCCTGCTGGCGCGGCTCAAAGACGAACGGATCCGCCCTGGCAGCGCCTCCGCCCGCCTGCTCGAAGGGGACGCCGGCGTGGAACTCGGTGGCGAAGTTCGGCTAATTGACTATCTCAAACGCCCGGAAGCGACCATCTATCAGGCTATGCGGGTGCTTGGCGATCTGGATGCCGACCCGGAACTTTTGCGGCAAGTCGAAACGGAAGTGAAGTATGAGGGCTATGTGCGCCGCCAGGATGCGGAGATCGCCAAGATCCGGCGCAGTGAGAACATCGCGCTGCCTCCCGAGCTCGACTATCAATCAATGCCGGGCCTATCCATGGAGTTGCGGCAGAAACTTAAGGCGGTTCGTCCCGCCACACTCGCCCGGGCGGCGCGCATTCCCGGCATGACCCCGGCCGGGCTTTCGGTGCTGTTAGTGCATGCCAGTCGCGGCCGGGCCGAACCACGGGCCGCTTCTTCCGGATGATCTGGCGGTCAGCGGTTGCGCAATAGCACCGAGCATGGCGAACCGCCCGCCGCGACGCTTCCCGACCGGGCGTCATTGCGCCGTGCCGGGGTGGCGTTGAGCGGCGATCAGCGCCATGCGCTTGCCGCCTATCTCGCACTGGTTGTGCGCTGGAACCCCGTGGCGGGGTTGGTATCGGCTGCCGATCTGGGGCGTTTTGGCCACAGACACCTACTCGACAGCCTTATCCTGACCCCCCTGCTCCGGGGGCTGCCCCACCCATCTTCCCAACTGCCCCCCACAAACCCCGATCCAGTTGCCCCGCTTGCAGAGCCCTCAGCCGGGGAGCGCGAGGGGCCCGCCCCTCGCATGAAAACGGCCTCAGCCGGGGAGCGCGAGGGGCCCGCCCCTCGCATGAAAACGCCCTCGGCCGGGGAGCGCGAGGGGCTTGCCCCTCGCACGAAAACGCCCTCAGCCGGGGAGCGCAAGCCGCCCCTGCCCATAGCCGATATAGGCTCCGGGGCGGGCTTGCCCGGCATCCCGCTAGCCATTGCCTTGCCGGAACTCACCGTCACCCTGGTGGATCGCAGCGAAAAGAAGGTGCGTTTCTTGCAGCGAGTGCGCGACGAACTTAAATTGCCGAACGTTGAAGTGCGCTGCGTGGACGCGGCCGGGTTGCCAGCGGGCGGCTACGATGCGGTGGTGGCTCGTGCGGTCATGCCCATGGCGGAGCTCTGGCTCTTGGTAAGAGCGGCTTTGGTACCGGGGGGACGGCTGCTGGTTTTGGACAAGATGGTACATGCCCGGAAAACGCCGGATACCGCCTTGCCGACCGATTTGACCGGCGCGGCACTGCGGCGCCACTGGACGCATCTGCCCGAATTCGATACATGGCACGGTGTGCTGGAAGTTGCGGAGGCGGACGTTTGGCGCGCGTGATCGCGGTGGCTAATCGCAAGGGCGGGGTCGGTAAGACAACCACCAGCCTCAACCTTGGCGCATCGCTTGCCATATACCGAAAGAAAGTGCTGCTGATCGACCTCGACCCCCAAGGCAACGCGACCACGGGGGCCGGCGTCGATAAGAATCGCCTGCGGCGCTCTGTCTACGAATGGCTCGTCGAGGGGGCGACGCCCAAATCCGTCATTTGGAAATCCCCCGGCTCCTTCGACATCGTCCCCGCCAATGATGACCTCACCGCCGCCGAGGTTGCCTTGCTCAGGGAGCAAAGCCGTCAATCGCGGTTACGCGAACGAATCGCCGAACTGTCGTTGTCTTACGACTATGTTCTTATCGATTGCCCCCCCGCGCTGAATATTCTCACCGTCAACGCCTTGGTGGCGGCGACCAGCGTGTTGATCCCCGTGCAGTGCGAATATTATCCGTTGGAGGGGCTCACCGCTTTACTTGAAACCCTGGAACAGGTTCGTGCGAGCGCTAATGCAAACCTTGCCGTGGAGGGTTTGGTGCGCACGATGTACGACCCCCGCAACAAGTTGACGCAAGAGGTATCCCGGCAACTATTGGAGCATTTCGGCGATCAGGTGTTTCGCACGGTGATTCCACGCAACGTGCGTTTGGCGGAGGCCCCCAGCCACGGGAAGCCGGTCATTTTTTACGATCGCCTGTCCCGCGGCGCCACCGCCTATTTGGCATTGGCCAACGAACTCGCCCGCAGGCACGGCGTAGCACTAAGCGCTTCCGAGTAGGCGCGTTCCATCAAGACCGTTATGCTTGCCTATCTCACCAACCGCGACCAAGAGGTCTATAGGCGCTAGCCGATGAACAACAAACGTTTGGGCAAGGGGCTCGGTGCGTTGCTCGATGAGAACGTCGCAGCGTCTCCAGCGAACCTTGCGGATCAGGCGACCATTCCGCTCGCGGAAATTCATCCGGGGCGCTACCAACCACGGCGTTCTTTCGATGAGGCGGGATTGGCCGAGTTGGCTCAATCGATTCGAACACAGGGCCTGATACAGCCGGTGCTGTTGCGCGCCCGGCCCCAGGGCGGCTACGAGCTCGTGGCCGGGGAAAGACGCTGGCGGGCCGCGCGCATGGCGGGGTTAAACGCGGTGTCGGCGGTGGTCAGGGACCTCACTGATCAACAGGCGTCGATCATGGCGTTGATTGAAAACATCCAGCGCGAAGACCTCAAGCCGCTCGACGAGGCGAGCGGTCTACAGCGCCTGCACGACGAATTCGGCTTGACCCACCAGCAACTGGCGGACGCGGTGGGCAAGTCGCGCGCGGCCGTCACCAATGCGCTGCGCCTATTGCATCTGGAGAGTGCGGTGCGCGAACTGCTCAACGAGGGCGCCTTACAGATGGGCCACGCCCGCGCGCTTTTGCCACTGCCGCCCGGTACCCAGGCCGCGGCGGCGCGCCGGATTGTGGACCAGGGCTTAAACGTCCGCCAAGCCGAAGCCCTGGCGCGCAAGCTATTGGCGGGTGACCCTCATAAGCGGTTGGCAAGGCCCCGGGCAGCAGACCCGGACAGGCTGGCTCTGGAGCGGTCTTTGACGGAACGTATCGGTGCGCCCGTATCGATCAGCCACAACGCCAAGGGCCGCGGCAAGGTCACCATCAGCTACAGCTCCCTTGATGAACTCGACGGTATCCTGAGCCGTATCCACTGATATCGAGATCGATAACGCACAACCCATGAACAGCACCCGGTTCGACGGTTCCTTCCTACCGCTAATTGACGCTGCGCGGCGGCTTCAACGTTTATTCCACCGAGGTGGAGCGGGCGCTCATGCGCATCAAGGGGGCAGAGTTGGCTGCCGTCATCGGCGAGCCGGACAGCAAGTGGGGCGAGCGAGTTTAAGCGTTTGAGCATGGATAACAGAGAAGCATGATGAACTATCTTGATGCGTGGCAACGATTCGGGGGCCTTGCCTATGCGGAGCTGCCGGACGACGTTAAGACCGTCGCCCACCAATGTCTGCTCGATTGGTTCGGTTGCGCCTTGGCGGGTAGCCGCGAACCGCTCGCGGAGATTTTGCGGCAGGAGTACGGCGCACGGCGCGGGGCCTGTTCGGTGATCGGTTCGGAGTTGCGGCTCGACCCCGCCACGGCGGCCCTGTTGAACGGTGCCAGCGGCCACGCGCTCGATTTTGACGACACCAACGCCAGCGTGGGTTGCCATGCCACGGCGCCGGTGCTGCCGGCGGTGCTGGCCATTGCCGAGGATATTGGCGCGACCGGCGCGGAATTGATTGCCGCATTTGTGGTGGGTGTGGAAGTGGCGGGCCGTATTGGCAACGCCATCGGCATTGAACACTACCGCAACGGCTGGCACACCACCGCCACCTACGGAACCTTCGGCGCGGCCGCCGGCGTATCGCACCTGCTGGGGCTCGATGCTGCCCAATATGCCGTCGCCATGGGTTTGGCGGCTTCTACCGCAGCCGGCGTCAAAGCGAATTTCGGCACCATGACCAAGCCGCTGCATGCGGGCCAGGCGGCGGAACGCGGTCTCAACGCGGCGCGTCTGGCCGCTCGCGGGTTTACCGCCAATCCCAACGCGGTTAATGGCAACCAGGGCTATATCCAAGCGGCGGGCACCGGCAGCGTCAACGACGCCAGGCTTGCGCGCCTGGCCGACGATTGGCTGATCTTGGCTTCGCTGTTCAAACACCACGCCGCCTGCCACCTCACCCACGCATCCATCGAGAGCCTGGGGCGTCTGCGCGAACGGCTTGCGCCGACCGATGTTGCAAGCACCACCCTCACCGTCAACCCGGACATTCTCGATGTGTGCGGCATTGCCGAGCCCAGCTCCGGCCTTGAGGGCAAGTTCAGCCTGCGCGCCAATGCGGCCCTAACCCTGCTTGGCGAGGACACCAGCGACCCCAATACCTACATCGACGCAACGATTTGCCGCGATGATGTCCAGACCTTGTTGCGGCGCGTGACGGTTGCGACGGACCCGGAACTCACCACCATGCAAACGCGCGTTAGCTGCGTTGACCGGGCGAACAACCGCCTGGAGGAATTCGCCGATGTGGGCATTCCGGCGCACGACCTGGTCGAACAGGGCCAGCGCCTGCGCGCCAAGTTCGAGCGGCTCGGCACCCCGGTGGTCGGCACCGCCAGCGATTTGGGCGATACCCTGTTGCGGCTGGGAGCGGCGCCGTCGGTGCCAGCCTTGTTTTGACCGGGGCGCCTCTGTGCTAGGAATTCGCGGCTGTAAAGCCGCTCTCGGAATCGCCATAGACCGGACACCAACCCGCAAATCGCGTTGAATGCGTTAGAACGCATCCGTATAATGCGCGCCGCCTTCAGCCCACCGAAGCCCCGCTTGCACACGGAGTGCCCCCTTATGTGTGCGGGGTGCGGGCTGGTCGCGGTGCATTTGGCCTATTTGGCGGCACCGCTCTTGGAGACCGGCGCGGCGCAATCGGGGCGTCTGAATAGCTTGGGCATCGGAACTGCATTCGAGTACAGAGCATGGCAGCGGGTGAAACCCAGACAAGCATCGAATACATCAGGCACCACCTGACCAATCTCACCTACGGCCAGCACCCGGACGGCACCTGGGGCTTCGCCCATTCCGCCGCGGAAGCCCAGGCGATGGGCTTTATGGCCATCCACGTTGACTCCATGCTCTGGTCCATCGGACTTGGGCTGATCTTTCTCTATCTCTTCCGTCGCGCCGCCAAACGCGCCACCCCCGGCGTCCCCGGCGGCTTGCAGAACTTCGTTGAGATCATTGTGGATTTCATTGACGACCTCACGCAGAGCATCTTTACCCACAAAAACGATTTGGTGGCGCCGCTTGCGCTCACCATCTTTGTGTGGGTATTCCTCATGAACCTGATGGACCTCGTTCCGGTGGATTGGCTGCCCTCTTTGGCGGCCTCGCTGGGCGTACACTATATGAAGGTTGTGCCGAGCACCGACCCCAACATCACTATGGGCTTGGCGCTCTCGGTGTTTGCGCTGATCATCTATTACAGCATCAAGTGCAAGGGGGTGGGCGGTTTTATGGGCGAACTGTTCCTGCACCCCTTTCCTTCCAAACTGGCCATCCCCATTAACTTTGTGCTGGAGACGGTTACGCTGATCGCCAAGCCGCTGTCTTTGGGCTTGCGGTTGTTCGGCAATTTGTACGCGGGGGAGATGATCTTCGTGCTCATCGCCCTGATGTTCTCCGGCGGCATCGCCTACGCGCTGGCCGGGGGCGTCTTCCAGTGGGCTTGGGCGGCGTTTCACCTGATGGTGATCACACTGCAGGCGTTTGTGTTTGCGGTGCTCACCATCGTTTATCTGACGCAGGCCCATGATACTCAGGATCATTAGCGGGCGGCCCATGCAAATCTACGCAAATCTCGGGCCCGTTGGACGGCTTTGACGGGAAGATCGCCCACTGGGCGGCAAATACATTGGCAACTATGGAGCGACAATGGAATTAGAAGTTCTTCTTTATATTGCGGCCGGGCTCATGCTTGGCTTTGGCGCCATCGGCGCGGCGATTGGCGTGGCCATTCTCGGCGGCAAATTCATCGAGGGCGTTGCCCGGCAGCCGGAATTGCTGCCGGTTCTGCGCACCCAGCTTTTCATCGTGCTGGGTTTGGTGGACGCGGTGCCCATGATCGCGGTGGGCATCGGTCTGTACGCGATATTCGCCGTGGCCTAATGGCCCGTTGCGTGCGTATTTTCGGTTGCGACGCGCGGCGGGGCACTAGTCCGGGCTGCCGGCAACCGGCTTAGCGGATTCGGAGAAAGCGATGAATATCAACCTGACCCTCATCGGCCAAAGCATTACGTTTTTTGTATTCGTTTGGTTTTGCATGAAGTACATCTGGCCGTTCGTCAAGGACGCCATGCGTGAGCGGCAGGAAACCATCGCCGAAGGGCTTGCGACCAGCGAGGCGGCTGAACGCAAACTGGCCGAGGCCGCGAGCGGCGCGGAGACGGAGCGAGCCCAAGCCAAGGCCGAGGCCGCGCAAATTGTTGAGCAAGCCCGGCAGCGCGCCAATCAATTGATCGAAGACGCCAAGACCGAGGCGCGCGAGGAAGGCGAACGTTTGCTGGCGGCGGCCCGCTCCGAGATTGACCAGGAGGTCAACCGCGCCCGGGAAGCCTTGCGTGCCCAAGTGGCGGCTTTGGCGGTTCGCGGCGCCGAACAGGTGCTCGGCGAAACCATAGACGCCAGCCACCACAACCGCATGCTCGAACGTCTGGCGGCGGAACTCTAATGGTTTCTCCGGCCCCTACATCTCAGCGACTGCACGGCGATCGCAGGAAACGGTAGCGGCAAGCAAATGGCGGAACTCGCAACACTGGCCCGGCCCTACGCCAACGCGGTATTTTCCTTGGCGTTGGCGAACGATGCTTTGCCGCTCTGGTCGCGTCGCTTAGGCCTTCTGGCCGCCGCTGCGGACGAAGCACCCGTGCGCCTGCTGTTGGCGGCCCCGCAGGTGCCCGCCGAGGAGAAAGCGTTGCGGTTGGCCGAAGTTTGTGGCGAGGAAGTGGGGGAACAGGGCCGCAATTTTCTGTTGGCGTTGGCGCACAATGGGCGTTTGCCGTTGTTACGCGAAATTTTCAGCCGTTTTGAGGCCTTGAAGGCGGCACAGGAGAAAAGCTTGGATATCGAGGTGCGCTCCACTTTTCCGCTCACGGAAACGCAGACAGAGCGCCTCAAGGCCGCCTTGCAGACCAGATTCGGCAAAGAAGTCCGCCTCGCCAGCAGCGTGGACGCCAAATTGCTCGGCGGGGCGGTGGTGCGTGCGGGCGATACGGTTATCGACGGCTCGGTGCGCGGCCGGCTCGATCAGCTTGCCGATTCCCTGGCCCGGATCTAGTGCCCCGCAAGCAAATGCCAATAGCTCGGCAAGCCTTGGAGGGCTTTGCCCGGTTAGGCGCCGGAAAGAATCAGGAAGTTAGGAAATGCAACAACTGAACCCATCGGAAATCAGCGACATCATCCGCCATCGCATCGACAGCCTCGATGTGCGCGCCGAGGCGCGCAACGAAGGCACGGTGGTCGGCGTTTCCGACGGCATCGTGCGAATTCACGGCTTGGCCGACGCCCAGTATGGCGAAATGATCGAATTCCCGGGCGCGCTGTACGGCATGGCGCTCAACTTGGAGCGCGATTCCGTCGGGGCGGTGGTGCTGGGCGATTATCTCCCGCTCTCCGAGGGGATGACGGCCCGCTGCACGGGGCGCATCCTGGAGGTGCCGGTGGGCCGCGAATTGCTCGGTCGCGTGGTCAACGCCCTGGGCGAACCCATCGACGGCAAGGGCCCGATCAACGCCCCCGGGACGGCACCGGTCGAAAAAGTGGCACCGGGGGTTATTGCCCGCCAATCGGTCAACCAGCCGGTGCAGATTGGGTTGAAGTGTATCGATGCCATGGTGCCCATCGGCCGCGGTCAGCGGGAACTCATCATCGGCGACCGCCAGATTGGCAAAACCGCCATTGCCGTGGACGCGGTCATTAACCAGAAAAACAGCGGCATCAAGTGCGTCTATGTGGCCATCGGCCAAAAGATGTCCACCATCGCCAACATTGTGCGTACCTTTGAAGAACAGGGTGTGATGGACAACACCATCGTTGTTGCCGCCAGTGCCGCGGACCCGGCCCCCATGCAATTCATTTCGGCCTACTCCGGCTGCTCGATGGGCGAATTCTTCCGGGATGAAGGCGAGGATGCCCTTATTATCTACGACGACCTCACCAAGCAAGCCTGGGCCTACCGGCAAATTTCCCTGTTGTTGCGCCGCCCGCCGGGACGCGAGGCGTACCCGGGCGATGTTTTTTACCTACACTCGCGTCTGTTGGAGCGGGCCGCCCGCGTCAATGCCGAGCATGTCGAAAAGATCACCGATGGGCGTGTTAAAGGGCAAACCGGCTCGCTCACGGCGCTGCCCATCATCGAGACCCAGGCGGGCGATGTATCCGCCTTCGTACCCACCAACGTCATATCCATCACCGACGGCCAAATCTTCCTTGAAACCGACAACTTCAACGCCGGTCTGCGGCCCGCCATGAGCCCCGGCATCTCCGTTTCGCGGGTGGGCGGCTCGGCGCAGGTGCCGTTTATGAAAAAGATTGCCGGCGGCATCAAGTTGGCGCTCGCCCAGTATCGGGAATTGGCCGCTTTCTCCCAGTTTGCCTCGGATCTTGACGATGCCACCCGCCGCCAGCTGGAACACGGCCAGCGCGTTACGGAACTCATGAAGCAGAAGCAGTACGCGCCCATGTCGGTAGCGGATATGGGGGTGGTACTGTTCGCCGCCAACGAGGGCTACCTGGCGGATGTCGCCGTGGATAAGGTGCTCGATTTCGAAGCGGCGCTGCTCGCCTACATGCACGCCGAACAGGCCGACTGGATGAACAACATCAATGCAACCGGTGCCTACGACGAGGCCATTGAGCAGACCATGCGCGATGCCATTGAACAATTCAAGGCAACCCAAACCTGGTAGTGCGAATGGCCCATTGCAAATTTCAGCCTTGCGAAACGGCGTTGGTGGTGTGGGTGCTCGAGCCCCGCGCCAGCAACCTGGGCCTTTGTCGGTAGAGCGCGGTAATGGCGGTCGGCAAGGAAATCCGCAAGAAGATCGGTAGCGTTGAAAACACGCAGAAGATCACCTCCGCCATGCAGATGGTAGCGGCCAGCAAGATGCGCCGCACCCAGGAGCGCATGCGCGAAGGCAAGCCCTATGCCGAAAAGATTCGGCAGGTCATCGGGCACCTGGCGAACGCCAACCCGGAGTACCGCCATGTATTCATGCAAGAGCGCGAGGCGGCGCGCGTCGGCTACATCGTTGTTTCGACGGACAAGGGGCTGTGCGGCGGCCTGAACGTCAACCTGTTGCGTGTTTTGGTGCGGGACATGGCCGAGTGGCACGGCAGGGGCATTGAGTCGGATCTGGCGCTCATCGGCAACAAGGCGGCGGCTTTTTTCCGTTCCATCGGCGGCAATGTCACGGCGGCGGTGAACAACGTTGGCGAATCCCCGGTGCTCTCCGAACTCATCGGCAGCATCAAAGTCATGTTCGATGCCTACGAGACGGGCCGTATCGACCGGCTGTTCATCGTATCGAATGATTTTGTCAACACCATGACCCAGGCGCCCGCCATTCGGCAGTTGTTGCCCTTGGACCCGGAAGAGGACGAACAACTAAAGCGCCGCTGGGATTACCTTTACGAACCGGATGCCCGCCAGCTGATTGATGGCTTGGTGATGCGCTTCATCGAATCTCAGGTCTATCAGGCGGTGGTCGAGAACAGCGCCTGCGAACAGGCCGCCAAGATGATTGCCATGAAAAACGCCACCGAAAACGCCGAGAAGCTCATTGACGAGCTGCGCTTGATTTACAACAACGCCCGCCAGGCGGCGATTACGCAAGAGATCGCGGAAATCGTCGGCGGCGCCGCGGCGGTCTAACTCACAACCATCCAGAACACGCAGAGCAAAGGGAAGTTATGCCAACCAATGAAAGTGGCCGCATCGTCCAGATAATCGGGGCGGTAATTGATGTGCAATTCAATCGGGAAGATGTCCCGAAGGTGTACGACGCCTTGAAGGTCAGCGGCAGCGGCACCACGCTGGAAGTGCAGCAACAGCTCGGCGATGGCGTAGTGCGCACCATCGCCATGGGTTCCAGCGATGGCCTGTCGCGCGGGCTTGAGGTGGCCAACACCGGCCAGCCGATCTCGATTCCCGTGGGCGAGGCGACCTTGGGGCGCATTATGGATGTGCTTGGCAATCCGATTGACGAAAAAGGCCCGGTCGAAGCCGCCGAAACCATGCCCATCCATCGCACGGCACCATCCTACGAAGACCAGCTTGGCGGCAACGAGTTGCTGGAAACCGGCGTTAAGGTCATCGACCTGATTTGCCCCTTCGCCAAAGGCGGCAAGGTGGGGCTGTTCGGCGGCGCGGGCGTCGGCAAAACCGTGACCATGCTGGAATTGATTCGCAACATTGCCATCGAGCACTCGGGCCTTTCCGTTTTTGCCGGTGTTGGCGAGCGCACCCGCGAGGGTAACGACTTCTATTACGAAATGGAGGAAGCCGGCGTTCTCGACAAGATTTCGCTGGTCTTCGGCCAGATGAACGAACCGCCCGGCAACCGGCTGCGGGTGGGCCTTACCGGCCTGACCTTGGCGGAGAAGTTCCGCGACGAAGGCCGCGATGTGCTGCTTTTCATCGACAACATCTATCGCTATACGCTGGCGGGCACCGAGGTTTCCGCGCTGCTCGGGCGCATGCCGTCGGCGGTGGGCTATCAACCCAACCTCGCCGAGGAGATGGGCACCCTGCAAGAACGCATTACCACCACGAAAACGGGCTCGATCACCTCTGTGCAGGCGGTCTATGTGCCGGCGGACGATTTGACCGACCCATCCCCGGCGACCACCTTTGCGCACCTTGACTCCACGGTGACGCTGTCGCGGGCCATTACCGACCTGGGCATCTACCCGGCCGTCGATCCCCTCGATTCCACCAGCCGCCAGCTCGACCCCAATGTCGTTGGCCAAGAACACTACGATGTGGCCCAGGGGGTGCAGCAGACCTTGCAGCGTTATCAGGAATTGCGCGACATTATTGCTATTCTCGGCATGGACGAGCTTTCCGAGGAAGACAAGCAACTCGTCTACCGGGCGCGCAAGATGCAACAGTTCTTCTCCCAGCCCATGTTTGTAGCGGAGCAGTTCACCGGCCAATCCGGCAAGTTTGTGGGGAGGGAAGACACGGTGCGCAGCTTCAAGGCCATCCTTGACGGCGAATATGACCATTTGCCGGAAAACGCCTTCTACATGGTTGGCAACATTGAAGATGCGGTAGAGAAGGCGAAGGCGCTTTAGATGGCAACCATGCACTGCGATATCGTTAGTGCCGAGCGGGAAATCTTCTCCGGCGCGGTTGCCATGGTCAGCTTGCGGGGCAGCTTGGGCGAGTTGGGCATTTTGCCCGGCCATGCGCCCCTGCTTACCGGCATCCTCCCCGGGCCCGTGCAGCTGCGCTTGGAGAATGGCGATGAAGAGGTGTTCTTTGCCTCCGGAGGCTACCTTGAGGTACAGCCCGGCATCATTACCATCCTTGCCGATACCGCATTGCGCGCCGAAGACATCGACGAAGCCTCGGCGATTGAGGCCCGCGAGGCGGCGGAACACACGCTCGCCGAACAGGCCGCCGATTTCGATTTCTCCGTGGCGGCGGCCCGCCTTGCCGAGGCGGCGGCACAGCAACGGACACTTGAGGAATTGCGCAAACGACGGCGGTGAGTGAGCGTCGCCGCGACTTTCGAAGGCTCCTAGCCCGAACCATTCATGTAGCGCAAGCGCATCAATTGGCGGCGAGTAGTGGGTGCGCGGGGCTTCCCTTGCGGCCTGTTCAGCGCGTTCCACACCCTCTCCGGTCACCCCACCCCACCCCTCCTCACACAAGCAGGGAAATTGTGCCCGGCGCTCCAAGCGAAGCCCTGCGGGGGCCCACTCTTTCACGGGCATCGAGTGCCGTGCCCGGCATCGGCAAGCCACCAGCTCGTTTGCGTGGTGAATAGCCATACCGTAGGCTTAAGCGCAATGGTCATTCGCTCAGTCAGCCGATATCAATCGCACCCCGCTGGCGTTAAATTTGCACAAGGAGGCAATCATGCCCGGAGGATTTGGAATCACTGAACTGCTCGTCATCTTGGCGATTGTGTTGCTGATATTCGGCCCAAGGCGGCTCAAAAACATCGGTGCCGACCTCGGCAACGCCATTCGCGGTTTCCGCAAGGCGGTGGCCGAGGACGAATCGAAAAACGCCGGACAAAAGGATCCGGGCGTTATCGAAGGGGAAGTTGCCGGACAAAAAAGGGAAACCAAGCGGGAAACCCGTGTCTAGCACACCTATCTCACCAAGCCTTTCGCCAGCGAGAGCCGTCTTATCGGTACCCGGCTGGGCCTATCTGCCTGCGAAGGGCATCCCCTCGCGCACCCCGGCAGGGGCTGTCTTTCTGCGAGGGGCATCCCCTCGCGCACCCCGGCTGAAGGCTCTGTCGTCCTTGGCGGGGCGTTGGTGAGCTGGGGAGGCTCGCCCAACCTCATGTTTGATATCGGCTTTCCAGAATTGATGCTGTCGGTGATTGTCGGGTTGTTGGTCATCGGCCCGGAACGTTTGCCCGAAGCGATGCGCGCCCTGGGGCTTTGGCTTGGCCGGCTGCGCCGCAGCTTTCAATCCGTCAAGGCCGAAATCGAGAAGGAAATCGGCATGGACGAGGTGCGCAAACAACTGCACAACGAAGCGGTTGCGGAAGAAATGAAGCGCATCGAGCGCGAGGTGAAGGCCACCACTAGCGCCGCCCGGGAGGCGACCCGTTTCGATATTTCCGATCCGTTGGCGCCGGCAACCGCCAATGCTTCGCCGCCATCGCAAAGCGTGCCGGAGGCCGCGAATCTTGCCGCGCAAATACAGCAATCCCCGGCCCCCGCGAACGCCACATCCGAATCCCCGTCGTCCGCCGCAACCCCGGCAAAACCCGAGGTGAACCCCGCGCCCCAACAAGGCCCCCCCAGGCCGCCCGCCGCCGCATCCGCCGAGCCGCAATCAATACAATCCACCCGCGGCTGACCCCCGGGCTTTGTTGCTTGGTGTTGGGCGGCGCCAAGGGGAGGGTTCTCGAAAACAAGCCATCATGCAATCAGAAAGCGAATCACCAAAAGAGGAGGGCCGCAACAACCCCGTTGACGATGCCAAGGGGCACGACGCCTTGGTGGACAGCGCGGAAATGCCCTTCATGGCGCATGTGGTGGAACTCCGCCAGCGTATCCTGCGTGCGCTGTTCGCCGTATTGGCGCTGTTCTTCCCGATCTACTTCTTTGCCAACGACCTATACGGCTTGGTCGCCGCGCCACTGATGGCGCATCTGCCGGATGGCGCCAACATGATTGCCACCCAGGTTGCCTCACCGTTTCTAACGCCCTTCAAGCTTGCGGTTTACGCGGCCATCTTCATCGCTATGCCGGTGCTGTTGCATCAGGCCTGGTCTTTCGTCTCGCCCGGTCTCTACAAACACGAAAAGCGCTTTGCCCGCCCGCTGCTCGTTTCCAGCATTGCGCTGTTTTATCTGGGCATGGCCTTCGCCTACTTCCTCGTCTTCCCGCTGGTGTTTGCTTTTATGGCAAGCATTACGCCCGAGGGCGTCACCATGATGACGGATATCCACGCTTATCTCGATTTCGTTCTGACCATGTTCTTTGCATTCGGATTCGCCTTCGAGATACCCATCGTCACCCTGCTGCTGGTCTGGTCCGGTATCAGTACCGCCAAGAGCATCGCCAACAAGCGCCCCTATGTGATCGTCGGCTGTTTCATCGGCGGCATGCTGCTGACGCCGCCCGACGTCATTTCCCAATTGCTTCTTGCCCTGCCCACCTGGCTGCTGTTTGAAGTGGGCATTCTGTTCGCCAAGTTCGCCGAAAAGCGCGGCGAATAAGGGCGCGGGTTACTCCACCGTAACCGACTTGGCCAGGTTGCGCGGCTGATCGACATCGGTGCCTTTGAGTACCGCGACCCGATAAGCGAGCATTTGCAGCGGTACGGCGTAGATGATGGGCGCGAACAGCGGTTCCACTTCGGGCAGCGGAATGACGGTAACGCCGGGGCCGTCGCGGAAACCGGCGCGGCGATCAGCGAAGATAAACAACTCGCCGCCGCGGGCCCGCACCTCCTGAAGGTTCGACCGCAACTTTTCCAGCAATTCATCATAGGGGGCGACGGCGACCACCGGCATGTCTGCGTCGACGAGCGCCAACGGGCCGTGCTTGAGTTCGCCAGCGGGGCAGCCCTCGGCGTGGATGTAGGAAATTTCCTTGAGCTTGAGCGCCCCCTCAAGCGCCACCGGATACATTGGGCCGCGGCCCAAAAACAGCGCATGGCGCCGGTCGGCGAAACGCTCGGCGACCAGGCGGATGCTGGTATCCAGGGCGAGCGTCGCCGTCACCTTCTCAGACAGCTGCCGCAAGCCCTGTACCAGCCGCGCCTCCTTGGCCGGGCTGAGCCCGTTGCGCCGGCCGAGCAACAGCACCAACAGCACCAGGGCGGTGAGTTGCGCGGTAAACGCCTTGGTGGAGGCCACGCCGATTTCCGGCCCGGCTTGCAGCATCAGCGCCAGATCCGATTCGCGCACACAAGAGCTGGTGGCGACGTTGCACAGCGTCAGGGTAGCGAAGTGGCCCAGCTTCCTGGCGACGCCCAGGGCGGCCAGGGTATCCGCCGTTTCGCCGGACTGCGAAATGGAAACGAATAAGCTATCCGGGGCAATGACGGGCTTGCGGTAGCGAAATTCACTGGCCACCTCGGCAGTGCAGGGGATGCCCACCTGTTCCTCTATCCAAAACCGGGCGATGCTAGCGGCATAGTAGCTGGTGCCGGCGGCAACGATGGTCACCGCCCGAGTTCGGTCAAAGACGGCGGTGGCTTTCACCCCGAAGGCCTGTTCCTGTACCCGCTCGCGGCCGATGCGGCCCGCCAGTGTATTCGCCAGCACCCGGGGTTGCGCAAAGATTTCCTTCTGCATGTGGTGGCGATAGTTGCCCTTGTCCACCTCGTCGTCGGCCGTTGCCATCTTGACCGTCGGGCGCGCCACGATTTCGCCCGCCGGGTTGTAGATGCAGATGGCGTCTTTGGTAATTTCCACCAAGTCGCCTTCTTCAAGGATGATGAAGCGGTCGGTAACGGGCTTGAGGGCGAGCACGTCGGAGGCGATATAGTTCTCGCCGATGCCGACGCCCACCACCAACGGGCTGCCCAGCCGCGTTGCCAGGATACGGCCCGGTTCATCGCGGACAATCACGCCGATGGCATAGGCCCCCTCCAGTCGGCGCACGGCGCCGCGCACCGCTTCGAGCAAGTCTTTTGTTTGTACGCGGTGATGGTCGATTAGGTGGGCGATGGCCTCGGAGTCGGTGGTGGACGCAAAACGGTAACCGGCAGCTTCGAGTTCGCCGCGCACCGCCTCGAAATTCTCAACGATGCCGTTGTGAACAAGGCAAACGCGGCCATTGGAAACATGGGGGTGAGCGTTGCACTCGCTCGGTTCGCCGTGCGTTGCCCAGCGGGTATGGGCAACACCGACATGGCCGCGCACCGGTTCATCGCGCAATGCCGTAGCCAGCTCACGCACCTTGCCGACGCATCTGTGTACCAGCATGTGCGCCCCGTCATCCGGGATGACGGCAATGCCGGCGGAGTCGTAGCCTCGGTATTCCAAACGCCGCAAGCCCTCAAGGAGTATTGGCACCACGTTGCGATCGGCCACGGCGCCAACGATTCCGCACATGTCTCTATCTCCTTATTGCTAACGGGACGGGCTACTCGCCAACGCCACGGAGCCCTCAACCGGGGAGGGGGGCATGAGCGCTAACTTGTTTCCAATTTTGGCCTTTGGGGCCTCATTTGGGGCCGAAATCGAACGTTTTTTCGGGCATTGGCGGCGGCTTAACCTTGAAAATCCAAACAGGTTCGTGCTTATGGCGGGCTCAGGTTCCCGGTGCCTTATCTAGGCAGTCATTGGGGATCAACGCCGGCTTGTGGCATCGGGCTTGCTGTTTGGGCGTCGGCCTGGCCGGGTCCAGCCTTTGATGTTGCGCTGCTCGTTTCGTTCCACCGCTAATTCGTCGGTACCGACATCATCCGTGATCGTTGAGCCCGCCGCGATGAAGGCACCGGATTGGACCCTAACCGGCGCCACCAACGAACTGTTGGTACCCAGAAAAACATCGTCGCCAATCTCGGTGTGGTGTTTGTTTTCGCCATCGTAGTTGCAAGTGACCATGCCGGCGCCAACGTTGCAATGCTCGCCGAGCTCCGCATCACCCAAATAGGCGAGGTGTCCGGCCTTGGTGCCCCGGCCCAAACGCGCTTGCTTGGTTTCGACGAAATTGCCGATGCGAACCCCTTCGCCAAGCTCCGTGCCGGGGCGGATGCGGGCAAAGGGGCCGAGCCGGCAATGCGCCGCCACCTTCGCGCCCTGCACGACGCTATGGGGTTCGACGACAACACCATCGCCGAGCACGGCATCCTCCACCATCACCCCGGCACCCAAGCACACGCCGCTACCAAGTTGTACACGGCCGGCCAGGATGACATTCACATCAAAGAAACAATCTTCCCCGACACGGACTTGGCCGCGGACATCGACCCGTGCGGGATCGGCCATGCTGACGCCATCAAGCAGCAATTGCCGCACCACGCGCCCTTGGTAGGCGCGCTCCGCCGCGGCCAATTGAACACGGTCGTTAATGCCCAGGGCCTCGTCCGGTGTCGCCACCGACAGGCCGACAATCGGCAGGCCGCGCCGCGCCGCCAAGCCGACCACATCGGTTAGATAATATTCGTTCTGGGTATTGTCGGGCACCACCTGAGCCAACAAGCTTTTGAGTTCAGCGGCCCGCAGCGCCAATACGCCGGTGTTGACTTCGTGGATGGCCTGCTGCTCGGGCGAGGCGTCCTTGAACTCGACAATACCCTTGATCCGGCCGGTGCCGGAACGCTTGATACGGCCCAACTCCGCCGGCTCGTCCAGGTTCGCCACCACGATGGCCAAGGCACCCTTGGCGGCGGCGGACGCACAAGCGCTCAGGGTCGATTGCGCAATGAGCGGCATATCGCCGTAGACAACGAGCGCGGTGGCGTCGTCGTCCACGGATGCCAGGGCCTGGGCAACCGCATGGCCGGTGCCGAGTTGCTCCGCCTGATGAATGCAGTACAGATCGGCACCGGCGGCGGCCCGCACCTGGTCGGCTTGGTGGCCGACCACAACCAACGTATTCCGTACCCCGATCGTCGCCAAGGTGCCCAGCACATGCTCCAGCAGCGTCCGGCCCGCGAGCCGATGCAACACTTTCGGCAAGTTGGAGCGCATGCGCTTGCCCTCGCCGGCGGCAAGCACGATGGCGACGAGATTGGCAGGGTGCGGCATGGCGGCGGGAAATCCTTGCGGGGGTCTCAATTATAAGGTTGTCAATACAGCGGCTGGCAATGACCTTGGATGCGGGCTAGTAGACGTGCAACTGTACGGTGCTGGCCAGCGAGGATTCGATATCCCAAATCGCCTTGGACACCGCTTGGCCGATCAGGTCCAGTTGCCGTAGTTGCTGAATGCGTTCCGCGGCCAATTCGAGTTCACTGGCCGACAGCAATTCCCGGAATACACAGCAAACATCGGCTAAGCAGATGGTCACCACATCCCGGGGGCTCGGCAGCTCGTCGCCGAACAGCACCTTCATGATCCGCAGCTTTACATCACGGGTCGGTTTGTCGTCGACAATTTCGTGGCGTTGGGCGTGGAACACCCACAAAATCCGGTTTTCGTGCCTTTCCAGCACGCCGCGCTCGACTAAACGCTGCACCGCTTTGTCGCGAATCGCCTCTTCCATGCTGGCGGCGCGCTCCACCCAGTATCGCGGCCCGCGCGGTTCGGTTTGCTCGGCAATTTCCTTAAGTATCGGGTCGAGCATGTCATCGCCGGTGGGGGTTGCATCCAGCAAAATCAGCTTTTCCAAATCCGTATCGATGCGGTTCTCCAACGCCAAATCCATCAACACGCTGCCGCCAAAGGCGTAGCGCGAAGACCAATCGGCCAAATGCGCGAACTTGCCCTTGCCGTCGTGCAAGAGGAGCAACACGATCTCCTCGGCGAATCTCAAATGTTCCAATGGGGCCCTCCGCGCTCTGCTAAGTGACAAGCACGATTAAACGCGGCACGCCAAAGGGATTCAAGATGGAGCCCATGTGACCGATGCCGTGGTCATCGCCGGGACCCTGCCCCCGCCGGGTGACGTCCGGGCGCATGGCGGGCTTGATTCGATTCCGCCTTTTCGCCATCGCCGTCCCTTTGGGCGGGCGATTGAGGCGAAGATCGAGCCCTATTTGACAAAATCGAACGTTCGAGGGGGCGAGCGGAAGCGGATTTGCAGCCGCGAATTCCGAAGGCAGAGGCTCCTAGGCCTTGGCCATTAGGTAGGAACCGAGCGCCGCGCTCAGAATCCCCGCAAGGGTGCCGAACCCTTGGGATGCGGCCTGGATTGCGGGTTCCCAGAGCAGAAAGATCGCCATGCCCACCAATACCGCGCCGGAAAGCCGGCGGCGGCGTCTCCCCCGGTGCAGTTGCGTCACGGATTCCTCCAGCAGGCGCACCCGGGCTTGTTGTTCGCGCTGGCCGCTTTCCAGGCCGTTCAGCTTGCGCCCCGTCTCGATAATCAACTCCGGCAGCCGGGGTAGCTGTTCGAGCAGTTCCGGTGCCCGTTCCGCGAAGCCGCGCAATACCGCCAAGGGCCCGACGCGCTCGCGCATCCACCCCTCCATGAAGGGTTTGGCGGTTTGCCACAGATCCAGCTGGGGGTAGAGCTGACGCCCCAGACCCTCGATGTATAGCAGCGTTTTTTGCAGAAGCACCAGTTGTGGCTGTATCTCCATATCGAAACGCGCCGCCGTTTGGAACAGTTCAACCAGGAAATGCCCGAAAGAGATTTCACTTAAGGGCTTGGCGAATATGGGGTCGCAAACTTCGCGAATCACTCGCTCAAATTCTCGTTGGTTGGTGTGCTGCGGTATCCAGCCGGATTCCAGGTGCAAGCGCGCCACCTGCTCGTAGTCGCGGTTGAAGAAGGCCAGGAGGTTGCGGGCCAGATAGTCCTGATCGCGTTTTTCCAACTTGCCGATAATGGCGCAATCAAGGGCGATGTAGCGCGGGTTTGCCGGGTCCCGCACATCAACGAAGATGTTTCCGGGGTGCATGTCCGCATGAAAAAAGTTATGCACGAATACCTGGGTGAAAAAAGTTTCGACACCACGCTTAGCCAGCGTTTCCATGTTCGTGCCGTGCGCCCGCAACGCCGCCACATCGCCGATCGGCACGCCATCGACCCGCTCCATTACCAGCACATTGGGCCGGGTCAGGTCGTGATAGACCCGCGGCACATAGAGCAGCGGCGAAGCGGCGAAGTTATCGCGCAGCTGTTGGGTATTGGCGGCCTCCCGCACCATGTCCAATTCGCCGAACACCACCTGCGCATAATCGCGGCTCAGCTCGGGCAGATGCAGGCGCCGGCTGGCGACAATGTGTTTGTCGAGCCAGGCGGCGAGCCGGAAAAGCACCTCAAGATCGGCACGGATTATGGCTTCCAAGCCCGGCCGCACAATCTTAACCACCACCTCTTCGCCGCCCGCAAGCCGCGCACCGTGGACTTGGGCAATGGACGCGGAGGCGATGGGTTCCGGGTCGAACCGCTTGATGCGCACAGCAAACGCATCGCCGAGCGCCGCGGCGGCGATGGCCCTTGCCGCCTCGCCCGGGAAGGGGGGCACATGGTCCTGCAGCTTGGCCAGTTCATCGGCGAAGGCATCGGGCAGCAGGTCGCGGCGGGTGGAAAGCAGTTGGCCGAACTTGATGAAGACGGGGCCGAGCTCCTCGAATATCCGCCGCAGGCGCACGGGCGCTTCGGCACCGCGGACGGGCAACCAGCGGCCGGGCCAGAAGCGCAGGAAAGCACGGACGGCGGACGGCAACTCGCCATCAAGCAACAGATCGTTGGGCAGGGCCGCATCCAGACGGTGGCGGGCGGCGATTCGCGCGATTTGTAGAAGGCGTCGCTGCATCGGCGTGTCGCTATAACCGGGCCAGAATCCGCGGCGAGTTAATGGCAAGCGATCTGAGGAGGCTGTAGACGCGCGGCCTTATCCATCTCAAGCCACCCCCCGGTGAATGGCCGCAATACCGCCGAGCAGATTATGGAACTCGACTTCGCCGAAACGGGCATCCTCCATCATCAGCTTTAGGGCCTCCTGACCCGGATGCACCCGAATCGATTCGACGAGGTAGCGGTAACTACCGCCCTCGCCAACCACCAGCTGACCCATTGCCGGCCAAAAACTTTGCCAAGTGGCGGACAGCCCTTCGAGCACCGGGTTGGCGGGCTTGGAAAACTCCAACACCAAGAGAACGCCGCCGGGTTTCAACACGCGCCGGATCTCACCGAGAGCCGTTTGTTTGTCGGTAAAGTTGCGCAGGCCGAAGCCGATGACAACGCGATCGAAGTAATCGGCGGGAAACGGCAGGGTCTCGGCGGCGGCGCGGCAGCAACGCACCCCGCCAATACCGCCATCAAGCAGCCGGTCCCGGCCTTCGCAGAGCATGGTTGCGTTGCTGTCCGCCAGTATCATGGCACCAGTCGGGCCCACCGAGGGCGCGATCAAGCGGGTAAGATCGCCCGTGCCGCCCGCCAAATCGAGAACGCGATAATGCTCCCGAACCCCGGCCATTTCCACCAGCAACCGCTTCAGCAGCCGATGGCTACCCAATGACATCAGGTCGTTCATCAGGTCATAGCGATGCGCGACGGCATCGAATACATCGCCAACCAGCCGAGCTTTCTCGTCCGCGCTTACCTCTCGGTCGCCAAAACTCGTTTTATCCCCCGCATTGCTCATGGGGGAAGTGTACATGGCCGCCGAACTTTCAGCGCCCATTCTGTTCGGAAATTCTTATTTTTGGGCTTCGGTACAAAAAGCAATAATGTCCATCAAAAGACAAGTTCAATACGCTAAGAGGGAGAGAGAATGTCGCGCCCGAACGGCCAAGCCCGACAGGAAAGCGCGCTCAAGGCACGACCTAATGCGTGGGTGCTGCTGCTGGCGGTAAACTACCCCCATGCCGGATGCCTTTCACCAATCCCCCATCCTCAATTCGCCCTACGAGGTTCCGGCCCGGCATTGGGTGTTGGACGAGGGACGGCAGCCGACCGACGCCATTGGCGAAGGGCGGCGCAAAGTGTCGTTCATCTCACCGATCCCTAGGGCGCGCAAGGCGGGCGGGAAACAGGCCCAGTTCGCCCTTGATGCGGAAAGCGAAGCGCTTGCGACCCGCGAGCAGCAGTACCAACTCATTGCGCTCATCGACAGTCTCCGGCAGCAGCTTGCCCAGTGGCGGGCGCTGCCGGAAGCGCGATGGCGGGTGACGCCGGAAACGGCACGGCTGCTCAAGCACTGGCGCCATCATCGGTTCACCGGCTTCCGCCCGTTCTTCTGCCAAGTCGAGGCCGTGGAAACCATCATCTGGCTGACCGAGGTCGCGCCCCGCCTTGGCAAGGGCGGCAGCCGCTTTCTGGAAGAGATTGAAGCCGCAAGCCGGCAGGCCAACCCCGGCCTTTCGCGGATGGCCATCAAGCTGGCCACCGGCGCAGGCAAGACCGCAGTGATGGCCATGATCATCGCTTGGCAGACGGTGAATGCCGTGCGTCGTCCGAACAGCCCGCGCTTCACCAAGGGCTTCCTGGTGGTGGCGCCGGGCATCACCATCCGCGATCGGCTGCGGGTGCTGCAGCCCAACGACCCCGACAGCTACTACGCCAGCCGCGAACTGGTGCCCGCCGACATGCTGCGGGAACTGGACAAGGCCAAGATCGTCATCACCAACTACCATGCGTTCCAGCTGCGCGAGACCTTGGACCTCGCCAAGGGCAGCCGCGCGCTGCTCCAAGGTCGCGGGCCAGCCATTGCCAGCCGCGAAACCGAAGGCCAGATGCTGGCTCGGGTGATGCCCGAACTGATGACCATGAAAGGCATCCTGGTCCTCAACGACGAAGCCCACCACTGTTATCGGGAGAAGCCGGGAGAGGGTGACGAGGGCAAGCTCACCGGCGACGACCGCCGCGAGGCGGAGCGCAACCGGGAGGCGGCCCGGGTATGGATATCGGGGCTTGAAGCGGCGCAGCGCAAGCTTGGCTTGGCGCGCGTGATCGATCTTTCCGCCACGCCGTTCTTCCTGCGCGGCTCCGGCTACGCGGAAGGCACGCTGTTTCCTTGGGCCGTCAGCGACTTTTCGCTCATGGATGCCATCGAGTGCGGCATCGTCAAGCTGCCGCGGGTGCCGGTGGTGGACAACGTGTCGGGCGCTGAGACGCCCATGTTCCGCAATCTTTGGGAGCACATCGGCAAGAAGATGCCGAAGAAGGGTTGGAGTGGCGGCGCGCCGCTCAACCCACTGGACCTGCCCAGGGAGTTGCAAACGGCCTTGGAGGCGCTCTATGGCCACTACGAGGAGACATTCCGCCTGTGGGAGGAGGCGGGCATCGACGTGCCGCCCTGCTTCATCGTGGTTTGCAACAACACGGCCACCTCGAAGCTGGTTTACGACTACATCTCCGGCTTCGAACGCCAAACGGATGGCGGCGAGCGCCTCGTCCACAACGGTCGGCTGGCGCTCTTCCGCAACTTCGACGAGCACGGCGCACTCTTGGCGAGGCCGCGAACCCTGCTCATAGACAGCCGCCAGCTCGAATCCGGCGAGGCGCTGGACAAGAACTTCCGCACCGCAGCCGCCGACGAGATCGCCCGCTTCCGCCGCGAGGTCATCGAGCGCACCGGCGACCGCCAGCAGGCCGAGAAGCTCACCGACCAGGACCTGCTGCGGGAGGTGATGAACACCGTCGGCAAGGCTGGCCGCTTGGGCGGCGGCATTCGCTGCGTGGTCTCGGTGGCGATGCTCACCGAGGGCTGGGACGCCAACACCGTCACCCATGTGCTCGGCCTGCGCGCCTTCGGCACCCAACTGCTCTGCGAGCAGGTGATCGGCCGCTCGCTGCGCCGCCAGTCCTACGACCTGAACGAGCAGGGGCTGTTCAATGCCGAATACGCCGATGTGTTCGGCATCCCCTTCGACTTCACCGCCAAGCCGGTGGTCGCCCCGCCCCAGAAGCCCGCCGAGACCGTGCAGGTGAAGGCGCTCTCGCCGGAGCGGGACGATGCCGAAATCCGCTTTCCCCGAGTGGCCGGCTACCGCGTGGAACTGCCGGACGACCAACTCAGCGCCGATTTCACCGAGGACTCCAAGCTGGAACTCAGCCCGCAGCTGGTGGGGCCGACGATCACCCACAACCAAGGTATCATCGGCCAGGGGCACGATCTGACTGTGGACCATCTGGATCGCGTGCGACCGCGCGCGCTGCTCTACCACCTAACCCTGCGGCTGCTTTACAACCACTGGCGCGACCCCAATGGCGAGCCGGAACTGCACCTGTTCGGCCAGTTGAAGCGCATCGCCGGGCAATGGCTTAAGGAATGCCTCATCTGCTCGGGCAACACCCGACCGGCGCAGTTGATGATTGCTGATCTGGCCGACATGGCCTGCGAGCGCATTTCAGCGGCCATCACCCGTGCTGAACTGGGTCGCCAGCCCGTGAAGGCCCTGCTCGATCCGTACAATCCCACTGGCACCACCCGGCACGTCAACTTCACCACCTCCCGTACACTGCGCTACGCTACAGGTGGCCGATGCCACCTGAACTGGGCCATTCTCGACAGTGGTTGGGAAGGGGAGCTTTGCCGCGTCCTTGATGCGCATCCGAGTGTGCTCGCTTGGGTTAGGAACCACAATCTCGGGTTCGAGGTGCCCTACCAGTTTGCTGGCGAGACCCGCAGGTACATCCCGGACTTCATCGCCTTGGTCGATGACGGCGCGGGTGCCGACAACCCGCTGCACTTGGTGGCCGAGGTCAAGGGGTATCGAGGCGAGGATGCCAAGGCCAAAAAGGAAGCCATGGACGCCTACTGGGTGCCGGGCGTGAATGCGCACGGTTGCCATGGCCGGTGGGCGTTCCTCGAGTTCCGGGATCCGGTTGTGATGGGCACCGAGCTGGATCGGCTGGCGCGCAGCAAGGGCCGTGGCCATGGCGTGCCCATAACGAAAGACCAAGCCTTGAATCTACTGCGACAACATAAGCAGACTCTTGAGCAGCGCTTTGGCGTCATCGAACTGGCGCTGTTCGGATCGATCGTACGGGACGAGGCTTTTCAAGGCAGTGACGTGGACATTCTGGTCAGGTTCGACGACCCCGCAGCGTTCAGGGCCTACTTCCGGACGGCGTCCTACTTGGAGGAAGTCTTCGGGCGGCGCGTCGATCTCGTGACGCCAAAGACCCTCCGACCGGAACTGCGACCCTTCGTCGAGCGGGAGGCCATCTATGTCTGATCGGTCCGACGCTCGCCCCGGCCGGGCTTGGCGCTGCTATCTGCGGGATATGATTGAGGCTGCGGAAAAGGTTGTTTCCTATACGGATGGGATGGATCGAACCTCCTTTTTCGAGAGGGGCCTTGTCTATGACGCGACGATCCGAAACCTGGAATTGCTTGGCGAAGCGGCAAACCGACTTCCCGAGGAGGTGCGCGATCGGCGCTCCGAAATCCCTTGGCGCGACATGATCGATTTGCGAAATCGTCTGATTCACGGCTATTTCGGCGTTGACGACGACATAGTGTGGGGTGTGGTCGAGAACGAGATTCCGGCGCTCATCACCGTGCTGCGAGCGCTTTGGGACGAGACGGACGAATCTTGAAGCCTGCTGACAGGGAACGTTTGTGCCCGGAATTGGGTCACTGAGGGGGAACACTTGGCCAAGAAAACCACCAAGCAGAAGCGCAAGTCCGTCGAGGCGTTCACCCATGACGGGGCCAAGCGGCGCAACATCCCCACTGCCGAGTATCAGCCGGTGATGCGCTCGGACGACCAGAACCCCATTCAGGTCGCCTACCAGCGCCGCAACCCGGACCTCGATCCGCAACTGGTCTGGCGCGGCAAGGACATGGCGGACTGGTCCGATCTGGTGGTGCAGGCGCCGCCGCTGTTCATTCAGGAGAAGGTGCATCCGAAGGTGCTGATCGACGATCTGGCCCGCATGAGCCGCAAGGTCCAAGCTGAGAAGGACGCCGCCGAGCCCGGCTTCCAGACCGACATCTTCGGCGACTTCAACGGCCTGCCGGACGGGGACGCCAAGACGGAGTTCTACCGGCATAACGCCAATTGGTCGAACCGCATGATCCTGGGCGATGCGCTACAGGTGATGGCCAGCCTTGCCGAGCGCGAGGGCCTGCGCGGCAAGGTGCAGTGCATCTACATGGATCCGCCCTATGGGATCAGGTTCAACTCCAACTTCCAGTGGTCAACCACCAGCCGCGACGTGAAGGACGGCAAGGCGGAGCACATCACCCGGGAGCCCGAGCAGGTGAAGGCGTTTCGGGACACTTGGCGCGATGGCATTCACTCGTACCTGACCTATCTGCGGGACCGGCTGACGGTGGCGCGGGATCTGTTGACGGAGAGCGGCAGCATCTTCGTGCAGATTGGGGATGAGAATGTACACAGGGTTCGGGCGGTGATGGATGAGGTGTTTGGGGAGGAAAATTTTGTGCGGCAAATCATATTTGCAAAAACAGGGAGCATGGTTTCGGGAGAACTTGGTAGGACTAGTGACTATTTGGTTTGGTACGCAAAAACCAAAGAATTTACAAAGTACCGTCAACTTTATACCAAAAAGACTACTGATAACTTTTACAAAATTGTTGAGTTGCCTGACTCATCATTGAAAGTACTCACTTCAGAACAGATGGATGATCCGCAGCAGCACTTTCCTTTGGCACGTATTTTGCAATTTGTCAGTTTAGAAAGTTCTAATCCTGCATCAGAAGATACGCCGATTCTCTTTGAAGGAGAGACTTTCAGGCCGAACGTAAATAGCCATTGGAAGCTGACTTATCCAACAGGAATGGGCAGTCTGAAGAAATCTGGTAGAGTGGTAAAAGCTGGTAAAAAGATTCGCTGGAAATACTATATTGATGATTATCCATTGAAAGTTATCTCTGAAGTTTGGAAGGACACCTCGGGTTTTATCTCAGAGCAAAGATATGTTGTGGAGACTCGCAGTAAAGTAGTTGAGCGATGCATCCTAATGACCACCGACCCCGGCGACCTCGTCCTTGACCCAACCTGCGGTTCCGGCACCACCGCCTATGTCGCCGAACAATGGGGCCGCCGCTGGATCACCATCGATACCTCCCGCGTCGCCTTGGCACTTGCCCGTTCGCGTGTGATGGGCGCCCGCTACCCGTACTACCTGCTCGCCGACAGCGCGGAAGGCCAGCGCAAGGAGGCTGAACTGTCGCGCAGCTCGCCCTCTGAATCGCCCACCTACGGTGATATCCGTCAAGGCTTCGTGTACGAACGGGTGCCGCACATCACCCTGAAGTCCATCGCCAACAACACCGAAATCGATGTGATTTATGAGCGGATGCAGCCGGATGTGGAGGCCGCTCTCACTGACCTCAACCACGCCCTGCGAGGCCATGTCACGCCTTTCCAAGTCGAAACAGGCGGCCGCAAGGGCGAGGCCATCGACTTCACCGCTGCCGAAGGCGCCACCGTCACCCTGCCCTCCGGCGAATCCGCTCCAGCCAACGGTCTCCTTGAATGGGAAGTCCCCCGCGAAGCGGACGAGGGCTGGAACGACGCGGCCCACGATGCCCACGCCCGCTTCTGGGAGGCCCGCATCGCCCGCCAGCGCGAGATCGACGCCTGCATCGCCGCTCGCGCCGAGTTTGAGACCCTCTACGACAAGCCATACGAAGACAAGGCCAAGACCCGCGTGGCCGGCCCTTTCACGGTGGAGAGCGTCTCGCCCCATCGCTTGGCGGCACTCGATGAGGACGACAAGCTGATGATCGCCGAACCCCGCGCCACCTATGACGCGGGCGGCAGCGCACCGGTTCAGGACTTCGCCCACATGGTGCTCGAAAACCTGCGCGCCGCCGGCGTCCAGCAGGCCGACAAGCGCAGCCACATCAGATTCAGGTCGCTCGACCCTTGGCCGGGCAACCTCGTCTGCGCCGAAGGCCGCTACGCGGAGGGCGGCGATGCGAAAACCGCCAAGGAGCAGCGGGCCGGGGTCTTCATCGGCCCGGAGTTCGGCACCGTCTCCCGTGCCAACTTGGTGCGCGCCGTGCGCGAAGCCGCCGATGCGGGCTTCGACGCCCTGATCGCCTGCGCCTTCAATTACGAGGCCCACGCCACCGAGTTCAACAAGCTCGGCCGCGTCCCGGTCCTCAAGGCCCGCATGAACGCCGACCTGCACATGGCCGACGACCTCAAGAAGACCGACAAGGCCAACCTCTTCGTCATCTTCGGCGAACCCGACATCGACATCGAACCCGCCACCGGCCCCGACGGCGAGCCCGACTGGCTCAAAGTGAAGATCAACGGCGTGGACGTCTTCGACCCCGCCACCGGCGAAGTCCGCAGCGATGACGCCGACGGCATCGCCTGCTGGTTCGTGGACACCGACTACAACGAAGAGAGCTTCTTCGTTCGCCAAGCCTACTTCCTCGGTGCCGGCGACCCCTACAAATCCCTCAAAACCACCCTAAAAGCCGAAATCGACCCCGATGCCTGGGCAACGTTGAACAGTGACACCTCGCGGGCGTTCCCGAAGCCCTCAACGGGGCGGATAGCGGTGAAGGTGATCAATCACTTGGGGGATGAGGTGATGAAGGTGTTTGGGGTTTGATGGCGACGTTGACACCCATCAAAGGACAATCCACACTGACTTTATTGGTCAATTGAGCGAGTTCACCTGAACTTGTGAGTGTCTTGGTATCGCCAACCTGACATCGACCGCCGCGGAACGCGACGCGGCAATGTCTGCCTGAGCCGCGTAAACCCATGAAATCAGCAAATTTTAGCGTCGATGCCGCCCTGCTCCGCGAGTTGGGCGAGCGCTTGATCGGTCGGGCACATATCGCGTTAGCGGAACTTGTGAAGAATTCCTACGATGCCGATGCTCATACCTGCCGAATCGACATTGACTTGGATCGAGATCGGATCGTGGTGACGGATGATGGCCATGGCATCTCGGAGCAGGAGTTTCACGAATACTGGCTAAGGGTCGGGACTACCCACAGGGCTGAGGAGCGGGTTTCCCGTACACTCGCCCGACCGATGACAGGCTCCAAGGGAATTGGCCGCTTGTCCGCGCAGTTTCTAGCGGAGGAGATGGAGCTACAAAGCAATTCGAGGGATCGTCCTGATCTGATGCTCTTCGCCTTCGTGGACTGGCGGAGGATTCAGAGCGGTAAGGACATCCAGACCGTCAGTGTCGATTGGCAGTCGGAGCCTGAAGCGGGATCGTACGCCGACAGTTCTCGTGTGGGGACGGAAATCAAGCTCAATGGACTCCGAACGACTTGGGACACCGATGCTATTGAAGCCCTAGGCAGAGACGTTTGGATATTGCGCTCCCCGTTTCGTGGCGCTAATCGGAGAACCAACGGAAAATCCGCGTACGATTTTTATGTTGATCTAAATGCGCCTGACCTCGAAAGCGCAAAAGACAGCTTTGACAAGATGCATCGAACGCTTTTCTCCAACTGGAAAGCGCGTATCACGGGTAGCCTTGAGGACGGCCGTGACAGACACGGTGCTAGGGCAACGGTCATGGTGGAGTTCGCTAGAGACTATCCCGATGGACTGAAGGAATCACGGACTTTTCGGGAGATCGTGGAGTTTCCAGTGCAAAGGAAACCAGAAGTGGCGAGCATAACTGATGGCGAAAATGACTCGGATCCGAAGTTACCTGCGCTCGACCAAGTTCGTTTCGAAGTACTGATTTTCAAGCCTGAAGGTCATCAACCGGAAAAATTACCAGTTAAGGAAATGCGCGAGTACTTGCGTAAATATGGCAATGTGTCCGTGTATGATGCTGGTTTCCGATTGCCTTACTATGGCTCATCCAAGGACCTTGGAGGTCACGACTGGCTTAACATCGGTGCAGATCAGGGCCGACGCTTGATTACTTCCGAACTCCTGCCGCAACGTCTAAAAATTTCGGGTCGCTATCTGCTCGACTTGCCCAACCCTGGCCGTATCTACGGTGTTGTTGATGTGGATACTAATCATGAGAGGCACGTTCTTCAACAACGCGAAAATTCTGGCGACTGGCTTCAAATTCAACCTGGGCGGGATCGCTTGACACCGAACGATTCGTTTGAGCAGCTCAGGGATCTGGTGCGCTTCTCGTTGGATTTCTATGCCAATCGCTACCGAGCGTTGGTTGATCGACAACTACAGGGGAAGAGGGGGACAACCAAGCCACCGCAAGTATTGGCCGGAGCGATCCAGACCTTGGAACGAAACAAGCCAAGCTTACCTGCCGACGTTTACCGCGAAGTAAAACGCGACTTAGTCACGGTTGAACGTGTCGTCAAGGCAGAGAGCGAGGCATTGGATAGCCGCGCGGCTATACTAGGTCCGCTCGCAACAGCGGGTATGGCAGCCCTTGCAATGGACCACGAAATTGCCCGTGAGGCAAACCTCGTCGCAGATGTGGCACTGACACTCAAGAAGCTATCCAAGGAAATCCGATCGCCAACGCTTGATAAGGCTGCTATGGACTTGGCTAACTTCCACAAACGATTCAACTCTTACCGAGAACTATTCTCACCCTTAGCCGATACTGAGGATCGGGAGGCAACTCAGCGCCTATCGGTTTCCTTGATAGCCAACCAAGTGGTGAAAGCGGTGCGACAGCGCATGCCCCGTGTGGCATTCGATTTCGGCGGTATTCCAAGAGAGTTGCGATTTCCCATTGGCGCTTTTGTTGAATGGAGTGCAGTTCTACAGAATATTCTTTTTAACGCTTGGGATGCCATGCTCGATTGCGATCGGAAGAGTATCCGTTTCGACGGCGTAGTCGAGCGCCGCGATCAGCGGCTCCAGATCAGCGACACGGGCCTTGGGTTGGCGGTACCGATAGAGAAATCGAACATACTCTTTGAACCTTTTGAGCGACGGACAGAGATAACTGATGCCAATCGTTCCATCGCGCTGGGTGGGCAGGGTCTCGGCCTAGCCATCGTCAGAATGATTGCTAGTCAGAGAGGGGCGGAGGCCCGCTTTGTAATTCCCCATGGGGGTTACGCCACCACAATTGAACTTGCTTGGACGGGATGAAGAAATGAGCACTAGGATATTGATTTGCGATGACCGGCAGGAAGCATGTGAAGAAGCCGAGTTCCAGCTTGGTGAATCAGGCTGTGAGTTTACCTCGCTCCATGGAGATAGCTTGAAGAAAGCGATCAAAGCGCTGTTTGAAACGAATACGACTCCTGACGAGCTGTCTGGGTTCGATATAGTTATTGTAGATAACAATCTGGCTGATCTGGATTTCGGTGGTGCGAGACTGACCGCTGAATCAGTCATTGGATACATGAGGGCTTCCACTAAAATAAACTATATCGTATCACTTAACAAGAATCCGAATGTTGACTGTCAAAGCAAAGTAGAAATGTCCCCTTTTCTCCAAAGTAGAGATGTCCCCTTCGGCCTTGCGCGGAGGGAGCGTAGCGACCGGAGCGCAAGGCCGCGCCGCGGCTATCCGGCGGCCGCCCCCGCGCCGGTCTTGAAAGAGCGTCGCCAGGGGTGGTCCGGTGGCGGCTTCCAGTCCGGCCGGGACCGCTGCCGCGCCTTGACCCTGTCCACCCGCGACCGCACGCTCTTCCCATCCTCAACCGGCGGCGGATCCCCGCCCCCGGCAAGCAACTCGACCGGCAGCTCGCGGCCGTCGCGCAGCACAGCCACCGCGCCGTTCCAGCCCTTGCACACCGTCACCGCGGCACCCCGCAGCCGGTAGCCCCGGCCTTGCCCGGTCACCTGGTAGGTGTCGCCCTCGAAGCTGATCGACAGGTTCTTCGCCAGCTTGCGTTCGTGCTGCTCGCACAGGATCAGATCCAGCTCCCGGTCGTTGTGCAACACCGCCCGGTGCGCGTCCGCCGGGTTGCGCGCCGCCACGCCGAAACGCCGGTTGTAGTCCGCCATGAACGCCGGCAGGTAGGCGTTCCCCGCCTCGATGCCGCAGATGCCACGCAGCCGCATCTCCTTCACCAGCCGGTCCTGCAGCGTCCGGTTGGCCCGCTCCACCCGGCCCTTGGCCTGCGGACTGCCGGCGTGGATTGGCGCGATGTCCAGCGTCCCCAGCGCCCGGCCGAACTGCGTCAACCCACCCTCCCGGCCCCGCAGGCTCACCCGGAATATGCTGTGGCGGTCCGAGTAGTACGCCACCGGACGCCCGTGGGCCGCCAGATGCGCCCGCGTCGTCTCCATGTAGGCCTCGGTCGTCTCCGCCGGCCAGAACCCCATCGCCAGCAGCCGCGACGTCGCGTCGTCCACGTACACGATCAGCGCGCACCGCGGCCCCCGGTCCTCGAACCAGTCGTGCGGCGAACCGTCGATCTGCACCAGATCGCCCAGGCAATCCCGGCGCGGCCGGCTCGGATGCGCGCGCGCCTCCCGACGCGCCTTCGGCCGCCACAGCCCGTCTTCGATCATCCAGCCCCGCAGCGTCTCCGCCGACAGCTTGAAACCGTGCGCCTCCACCAGCTTCTCGCAAGCGAGGGTCGGACCGAAATCCGGGTAGCGCCCGCGAACCAGGTCCAGCGCCGCACAGCGCACCGCCGGGTCGATCGCGTTGTTCGACCGCTTGCCCCGCCGCCCCGACACCAGCCCTGCCGCGCCCCGCTCCCGGTAGCGCGCCGCCAGGCGCTTCACCTGGCGCACACTCAACCGCAGCCGCAACGCCGCCTCGCGCTGCGACAGGCGCTTCTCCACCACATCGCGAATCACTCCCGCCCGATCCGACTCCCGCATGCTCAACAACACCTCCGCACTCGACAAGACAGCCCCTCCCCGATGAAAAAGGGGACACTTTAACTTTGCGCAAAGGGGACATTACTGCTTTGGGCTAACAGAATCCGAATGTTGACTTCGATCTTCGACATTTGTACGGAGACCATGAATCTATAGCGGATTTAGCATTGAATACCCAGCATCTATCTATGCAACGACTTTGGGACCGGCCCGGCAATGGGGATTTTGCTCCTTGGTATTGGCCCCACTTGCCTGGGGCTGCGGTGAAACGGAGGGGACAGATTGATTTTGTTCGCGATCGTCTTAACGATCACATTTGGAAGGCTTTGAATTTTCCGCCTAGTGCGATGGACTACTTGTCCCGGCGCGCGACGGGGGCATTAAACCCCAAGATGGAGGTCGGCCAAGATATCCAAGAGGTCACCTTTAGCGACTTTTTTGAGATAAATCGCTCGCTTCCGCCAGAAATGCGGGGCGACTTGAAAAGCAGAGCCAGTAAGGACGATTTGCTGGCATTGGAGGCAATTGCGCGCGTGGCGGCGGCCGAATTGGATCGGTGGCTGCGTAAGGAGGTCTTGGTACTTCAGGATGTCCTGATTGACCTACCCCATCTGTTGTCTCGAATGCCCGTCCTTCTAGGGAAAGCGGCCAGCGAGTTGTCGTCATGGAACGCGGTGGTTACCCAAATTGAACCGCCATATGGTCTAGATAGAGAGTTGTTCGGTCGATATGTCGAGAAAACGGTATTCCGCCACAGCGATTGGGTGCCGTCGCCATGCTTCTGGTGGCCTGAGCTAAGAAAGGACACCGAATTGCGGGATATTTTTTTTGAGTCAGATAGGAACTGGCCTGACGCTGTATTTTGCGAGGACGTTTCAACATTCTTATTGGCGGAACCTCGTGGTGAAGATCCGGAGCCCCGAGAGTTCGCGGCGGATATTGAAGGGTCATGGCCGCGTCGATATGTTGCTATGAAGGCTGACCTGAATTTCTCCCCGCGAAGTCGGATTATCTGATGACCTCATCTAATGATGGCAGGGAGCTCAAAGAGCTAGTTCTGCCTTATGCGCTTTGGGGTGCAAGATGGTGGGTAAATAAAGCGTCAAGAAAGGTTCGGAAGCAAGCGGAGGAAACTCTAGGCATAGAGATTGCGAGCCCGGAGTTGGTGAATAAGACTGTTATGAGTCCGATCAGTACGGCACAATCGATATTGACGCTAATTCCAATGCCGTGTGATGTAAAGGGAGTAACCTGTGCTTTTTTTGCGCCCGTAGTCAGTCATAATTCACATACAGCCTTTCATTTGGTTATCTTGGCAGAGGGAGGTCAGCTAGCGTTTCGAATTGAGCCCGGTGACGTTGGCGCGGGGTGGAAGCATCGGTACGATCATATTCAGTTATGCAAGTCGATTGGGCATAGTAGCTACGCTCTGCCCAACGCGCCAGACTGGCTTCCGGAAAGTTATCCCGCCTTCCCCGTGCCGGGTGGGAGTGTCGTAAGTAGATTTCTGGCCATGATAGTCTCGATGCACGGATTTGCAGATGACTTGAATAAAGTGTTTGAGGAGATGTTTCCGGCGCGGCCAGTGTTGGGTGAGAAGTACTCTTGCATCATCAAGAAGTTGCTTAAACCCATTCACGACGTTTAGACGACTATTGCACTAAGAAACCGCCGATAGCATCGCGTATAGACTCCCTTCACCTTAGGTGCAAGGGGCGTAAGAGCTTTTGCGAGCTTCCCCTTGCTCAGCCTCTCATAGATTTCCTCGATATCCCGCTCTGGAGAGAAAATGCAATAAATGCCGTGAGAAGGAATCGCACCGCTGCGATCAAGAGCAACCCGGGGCACCTTAGCGATTTCAGGAATCAGGAGTTTTGGAGGGGACCAATCCGATTTCCGAATCCTGTCGATTGTCTGGTACCAAGGAGCGCCTTGGCGCACGATGTACCGATTCTCAAGTCGTTCCTTGAACTGATTCAGTCTCTCAGCGAAGGTAGGGAAGTCATCAAGTTCAATCAAGGATCCATCAGCATCATATGGGGCTATTACCCGCCGCCCTTTCGGGCTAATGCCGTTGGACTGAACTTCCCAGCTATCGATCCAGGGATGCATCAACTCAGTCTCCACTTCGCCTTCTCCAGGATTCAGCAAGAATGCCGCCGCAACGCCAAGTGCGGGCCCCACCCGAATGGTGCAACCAAGGTCGGCGAGTGTTTGGCCCCGCTTTCTTAGCCCTCCCGCTTTCGGCTTGGGGTGGAGGCGGCGTGATGCCAGCAAAACATCGGGGTACACATAGACATCCCGGTGAAAAACGTCTTTTGGCTGCCCGGCGTCTTCCGTCTCAATGTCCATCATCGGCAGCCACTTCTGGCGGAAAGCCTCGCCGTAGCCGGCGTACCGCCAGCGATCGGAGCAGATAAACCCGCACTTGCCTTGGGGAGCCAGGAGGTCGAATGAGCGGTCCAGAAAAGGCAGACACAGATCGCCGCGTGAAATCGTTTTCGGTAAGCGACGGGTGTAAGCGAACCTCAATGGGGACGGAATCTTGGACCACCTGGTGTACGGTGGATTGCCAACCACATGGCTGAAGTCCTTGTGTATCGGGTCGGCAAGCAGGAAGTCCCCGGTCTTTACCCAAGCTTTGGCGCAGGCTCGCGCTGTCGCTTGGTGAACTCCAAGGGCGATGAGCCGGGCGACCAAGCGCCGCCTCGCCTTCGCCGCTTCATTGGGTACCAGCTCGAACGCCAGTATGCGGTCGCGGAGGTTCTTGATTCTGGCTTCTTGGCCGTGATTCGCCAGTGAGTTCACCAGTCTCTCCGCTGCTGCATCAAGGAATGCGCCATCGCCCGCCGCTGGTTCGAGCAGACGGGCATCGGAGAGGTCTTGGTCTGCGGTCCAACCAACTAGGTCTAGGATCCGGTCCACCGTGGCGGGCTTTGTGTACACTCCGCACAGATTATGAAGATCCTCGGCGGCTTTGGAGGCGCTGTTCATGTTGGTTTCCGGGCTGTACGCGGGCATCGGCGGCTTTGAGTTGGGGCTAGAGCGCTCAGGCCACCAGACACTGCTGATGAGCGAGAAGGACAGCCGAGCATTGGCGGTGATTCGTCATCGATTCCCTAATGTGAATGTGGACACAGACGTCACCGAACTCAAGGCGCTGCCGGAAGAGACCGAAGTCGTTACCGCTGGTTTCCCTTGCCAGAATCTTTCCATGGCCGGCGACAAATCGGGGCTGCAAGGCGACAAAAGCCAAGTTATTGACAGCCTGTTCCGCTTGCTCGGAGCGCAGCGTGTTCCGTGGGTCGTCATCGAGAATGTGTACTTCATGCTCCATTTGGGCGGTGGTGCCGCGATGCGCCGAATATTAGAGCAGCTTGAGGCGCTCGACTACCGTTGGGCCTATCGGGTGGTTGACAGCCGGGCGTTCGGATTGGCGCAAAGACGCCGGCGTGTGTTTATCGTCGCCAGCCAACGTGGGGACCCGCGCAAGGTGTTGCTCTCCGATAATGCGCCAAATCGGAGTTGGCCAGCAGCGGACCTTAAACTTCCAATTGCCTTTTATTGGACTGAAGGCCGATCCGGGCACGGCATCACCGCCGACGCGGCTCCCCCCCTCAAGGCGGGTTCTGGCTTGGGAATTCCGTCGCCGCCAGCAGTCTTGCTCCCCGAAGGACGGGTCGCCACACCTACAATCGAGACGGCTGAGCAGTTACAGGGCTTTCCAGCGAAATGGACGTCGGCTCTGCGTGACCACAAGGGCAAACGACACCGTTGGCGTTTGGTTGGCAACGCCGTGTCCGTGCCGGTTGCAGCGTGGATCGGGTACCGGCTGGAGGAACCGGGGCATTACGATTCAGATGAAGACGAACTCCTATCCAACAGCGCTCGATGGCCAACTGCGGCTTGGTGCATGGATGGCGCGAGGATGTCGGCAAACGTGTCCGAATACCCCATCCACCGGCGTCGGGGGCGGCTTTCCGCATACGCTACTGAGCGATGGCCGGATCTGTCCTGCCGTGCCTTGAGTGGTTTTGTGCGCCGCGCTCGGGAAGGTCGGCTTCGCTATCCGACGGGGTTTTTGGAAGCACTTGAGGCGAACCTGTAGTATGCGAAGCCACTTGCATTTGTCGGGGCGGCGCTGGTTAGGAGCCGACCAAGTCACGGCGGTAGCAGCGTCCGACCACTAAGGTCGATGGAGGTTGTTCGGCTGCGAAGACGCCCTGATGAGCCAATCATCCAAACTCATGCTCAGAACAGTGGAAAACGTCGAGTTGGGGAATGGTGTATGAGCCACACGCAGATCCCAGTTTCTGGCAACCCCGGCATCGTCGTCGCCCGCGTCGCGCTCACGCTTTTGGAGCTGTTTGGTTCCGATGGCTTAGTCCTAGGTGGCGGAACGGTTCTCGCTGCCCGTTGGAAGCATCGCGTCAGCGCCGACATCGATCTCTGAACTGAGAAACCTGCCTCAGTCCGTTTGGGCCGAGAAAATCCGGGCTGAAACGACAGCGGGATTTGCGCCTGGGCAGGGTTGGTGTCCGTGAGCGGCGGCGAAGCAACGCACGACGAGCCGCCATAACTGCTACCATGCGCGCATGAACTTGGCGGGCAAAAACATTCTGCTCGGGGTCACCGGCGGCATCGCCGCCTTTAAGGCGCCCACGCTGGTCCGGCTGCTGCGTCAAGCAGGCGCACAAGTACAGGTTGTGCTGACCGCCAGCGCCCGCGAATTCGTTACCGCCACCACTTTGCAAGCCGTCTCCGGCCGCCCGGTTCGCGACGACCTTTGGGATGCGCAAGCCGAAGCCGCCATGGGCCATATCGAACTGGCCCGCTGGGCGGACCGCGTGCTGGTCGCCCCGGCCACCGCGCACTTCATGGCGACCCTGGCACAGGGTTCGGCCCCCGGCCTGCTGGCGACCCTATGCTTGGCAACCCAGGCACCCGTCATGCTTGCGCCCGCCATGAATCAGGGCATGTGGCGCACCCCGGCGACACAACGCAACGCGGCCATGCTGCGGGCTGACGGCCACCAGCTAATCGGCCCCGCCGATGGCGAACAGGCTTGCGGAGACAACGGCCCCGGCCGCATGGTCGAGCCCGAGGCCTTGTTAAACGCGGTTGCCGCGAGCTTTGCGCCGCCCTGTCTCGACGGGATTCGCGTACTGGTAACCGCCGGCCCCACGGTCGAGGCAATCGACCCGGTACGCCACCTCAGCAACAAGAGCTCCGGCAAACAGGGGTACGCCGTTGCCGCCGCCGCTCTGGCCGCGGGGGCGGAGGTGACGCTGGTTTCCGGCCCCGTGCATCTGCCGGTGCCGCCGGGCGTCGAATTTATCGGCGTCGGCAGCGCCCAGGAGATGTACAACGCGGTCCATGCCCGGGTCGCAAAGCAGCATCTTTTTATCGGGGTGGCCGCTGTTGCCGATTTTCGCCCCGCCCGAGTCAGGCGGAAGAAGATCAAGAAAGAGGCGGTCGGCAGCCGCTTTGAACTCGCTTTCGAGGAAAACCCGGACATCATCGCCTCAGTGGCGGCGCTGCCGAATCGTCCGGTGGTCGTCGGTTTTGCGGCGGAAACCCACCGGGTGCTCGACCATGCCCGCGACAAGCGCAACCGCAAGGGGCTCGACGCCATTGTCGTCAACGACGTGTCCCGGCAGGGCATTGGTTTCAATGCCGATACCAATGCCGCAACACTCATCTGGGCGGATGGCGAATTGACGCTGCCCTACCAAAGCAAAGCGTCGCTCGCGCAGAACCTCATGGGCCAGCTCGCGGAGATATTCTTTGCGCCGCCCGCGCATGAGCGGTTTGGTTGAATCATGCGCCTCGACCCCACCATTTTCCGCGCCTACGACATTCGCGGCATCGTCGGCCGCAATCTCAATGAAGATGTCGTCCATGCCGTTGGCCTTGCCTTCGCCGACCAGGCCGCCGCTTCCGGCCAAGGCCGCGTTGCGGTTGGTTGCGACGGCCGCCATTCAAGCCCCGCCCTGAAGGCGGCGCTGTCGAGCGGGCTAATCGCGGCGGGCTTGGAGGTGCTCGATATTGGCCAAGTACCCACCCCGCTGTTGTATTTCGCAACCCGGGAGTTGCATACCCGCGCTGGCGTGATGATTACCGGCAGCCACAACCCCGCGGAGTACAACGGCTTGAAAATGGTGCTGGATGGCAAAGCCCTGGCCGGTGAGGCCATCGCGCAACTGCGGTTGCGTATTGAGCAACCCGCTACCGGGCCGTGCGATGGAACGGCTATTGAAGATGCGGTGGGCGTTGCTGGCCAACGTCGGAACTCGTTGGATGCGGGCGCTGTCGTCCAAACCAGCATCACCCGCCAGTATATCGAGCGCATCCTGAACGATGTAAAGATTGCCCACCCCCCCAGGGTGGTCGTTGACTGCGGCAACGGTGTGGCCGGCAATGTCGCGCCGCAACTGTTGCGGGCGTTGGGTTGCGAGGTGGTTGAACTCTATTGCGAGGTCGATGGCGATTTTCCCAATCATCACCCGGACCCCGCCGATCCGGCCAACCTGCAAGACCTGCTCGCCGCTGTCCAAGCACAGGGTGCCGACTGCGGCCTCGCCTTTGATGGTGACGGCGACCGCATTGGCCTGGTCACCGGCGGTGGCCGCATCGTCTGGCCGGATACGTTAATGATGTTGCTCGCCCAAGACGTCGTTAAGCGCAATCCCGGCGCCGCCATCGTTTACGACGTTAAGTGCAGCCATCGTCTCGGCGCCCTGGTGCAACAACTTGGCGGTAAAGCCATCATGTGCCGTACCGGGCATTCCCACATCAAGGCGAAGTTGCGGGAAACCGGTGCCCTGCTCGGTGGCGAGTTCAGCGGCCACATCTGTTTCGGTGAGCGCTGGTACGGTTTTGACGACGCCCTCTACGCGGCGGCGCGCCTACTCGAAATTCTGGGTGCCGGGGTACCGCGGAGCGGCGGTGTGGATGCCTTGTTCGCACAGTTTCCGGAAGCCAACGCAACACCGGAGCTAAAGATCGCAACCACCGAAACACGCAAATTCGCAATCATCGACGCTCTTGCCCGCAATGCCGATTTCGGTGAGGGCGAGCTCACCACGCTCGACGGCCTGCGCGTTGACTACCCCGATGGCTGGGGACTGATCCGCGCTTCCAACACCAGCCCCATGCTCACCCTGCGCTTCGAGGCGGATGGGGCAAGCGCCCTTGCGCGCATTCAACAGACCTTTCAAGCGCAGCTTGACGGGGTGGACCCGGCGCTGAAATTCTAACCCGCCATAACTGCCGCCAATCCAACCCATGCCTTTCCCCGCAGACAAAGCACAGAACGTTACCGCCGTTCTAACCGAGGCGCTGCCGTACATTCGCGAGTTCCAGGGCTGGACCGTCGTCGTCAAGTACGGCGGCAATGCCATGGTTGACGAGCATCTGAAGAATACCTTTGCCCGCGACCTGGCCCTTATGAAGCTGGTCGGCATGAATCCGGTGGTTGTACACGGCGGCGGGCCACAGATCGGCGAGTTGCTGGCCAAGCTCAACATCCCGACCCGTTTCGTTGACGGTATGCGCGTCACCGACACCGCTACCATGGACGTGGTGCAAATGGTGCTCGGCGGCTTGGTCAACCAGGAGATCGTCACGCGGCTCAATCAACAGGGCGGGCGGGCGGTGGGCATCACCGGCAAGGACGGCGGCCTCATTCAGGCCAGCAAGCTGAAACTCTCCCGCGCCGACCCCAAACCTTCCGAGATTATCGACATCGGCCATGTCGGCGAGGTCGAGTCGGTGAACGCCGATGTGCTCGACACCCTAACCCGCGCCGGCTTTATTCCCGTGATCGCGCCCATCGGCGTGGGGCCCCGGGGCGAGTCCTACAACATCAACGCGGACCTGGTGGCCGACGCCGTGGCCCGGGCGCTCGGCGCGCAAAAGTTTGTGCTGCTGACGAATACCGCCGGCATTCTGCAAGATGGGGAAACGCTCGCCAGCCTGACTGGTGCCGAGGCGCGGAAACTGATCGAAAAAGGCACTGTTGCCGGCGGCATGCTGCCGAAGGTGCGCTGCGCGTTGAATGCGGTCGCCGGCGGGGTCGCAAGCGTCCAGATCATCGACGGCACGGTGCCCCACGCGCTCTTACTGGAAATCTTCACCGACGCCGGGGTCGGCACCAAAATCACGGCGGGTTAGGTGCCTCCGCCCTCGGAATGCGCGGCTGCAAAGCCGCCCTCATCCGCACGGGCGACTGCTCGATTTCGTTGCATATGGCATGCCGCTCGCCTCAATCGACGGGACGGCGATGGCGGCTTTTCGCTGTCGTGGCTTCTGCGGGCAGAGGTGTCTAGGGCGCCGCGCCGCCCTCGCCGCAAAATTCGTCCCGATAGGCTTTGACGGAACGAGCGAGCGCCGGGCTCAAAGCATCGGCGGCGGGTGGCGTTTCTAGCCAAGCGATGACATCGTCAAGCGTTGCAACGCTTTGCACCGGCACACCGAGGCTCGCTTGCAGCCGTGCCACAGCCGTTGCGCCGCCGACCAATTCGCGCCGGTCGAGCCCAATCATGACACCAACCAAGACGCCGCCGGCGGATTCGATGAGTTGTGCGCCCGCAACCTTGGTTGCGCCGTCGGTGACCACATCGTCCACCAAGACCACGCGCCGGCCCCGCAATGCCGCGCCGATTAAAACGCCGCCCTCGCCGTGGCTCTTGGCTTCCTTGCGGTCAAAGGCAACCGCCAAATCGATGCCCCGCCGGGCGGCGGCGACCGAGGTTGCCACGGCAATCGGGATGCCCTTGTAGGCTGGCCCGAACAAAAGATCGCAAGTAAACCCGGCAGCGACCAGGGCATCAAGGTAAAACTCGCCTAGCGCCTTGAGTGCCGGCCCGGCGCTGATCGCGCCCAGATTGAAGAAGTAGGGACTGCGACGACCGGATTTCAAGGTGAAATCACCAAACCGAAGAACGCCCTGATCCACCATCAGTTGAACGAATTCCCGCCTGTCAATCCCGCTCATCGTCACGCCATCCAAAAACTTTATCCCGCCTATCTCACCAACTTCCCGCTGCGGACGCCAGAGCCTTCAGCCGGGGAGCGCGAGGGGCACCCCTCGTTTGTAAAAGAATTGCTGAGATGTCCGGGCTGGCCCGCCTATTTCACCAAGGGCCGGGCTGATCGCGCCCAACACCGACACGGCCATGCATTGCTCATCCGCGCCGCCCATTATACGGACGCGCCGCGGCATCCGCGTTACACTTCCACCATGTTGCAGAGCATGACCGCCTTTGCCCGCCGCCAAACGGAAACGCCCGCCTTGGAACTCGTTTGGGAACTGAGGTCGGTAAACCACCGCTATTTGGAGGTGCAGTTCCGGCTGCCCGAGCCCCTGCGTGTACTGGAGACTGCCCTGCGCGACCTCGCCCGCCGCCATCTCAAGCGCGGCAAGGTTGATTGCACCTTGCGCGCCGAGGGCACACGCCAGGTTGATGTCGTCGAGATCAATCGTCCCTTGCTGCTGAAACTGCTTGCCGTACTTGAACAGATACGCCGCGACGCCCCGGAAATCCACTCGCCGACCTCCATGGAACTGCTGCGCTGGCCCGGCCTGCTCAGTGATGACGCCGCCATTGATGCGGCCGAGGCCGCGCCCGCCGTTGTTAGCCTATTCGAGACAACCCTGGAAGCGCTGATTGCGGAGCGTCAACGCGAAGGCCGCGAGTTGGCCGCTGCCATCACCACCAAGCTCGATGACATCGCCGGTGGCGTCGCCGAGGTGCGCGGCCTGGCCGGTGCCTTATCCGCGGAAATCCGGCAGCGGTTGATGGGGCGTCTACAGGAACTGACCACAACCCTGGACCCGGCGCGCCTTGAACAGGAAGTGGCCCTGCTTGCCCAAAAGGCCGATGTGGCCGAGGAACTCGACCGGCTCTCCATCCACTTGGATGAGGCGCGCGCGCATCAATCCGGCCCCGGTCCGCACGGGCGCCGCCTCGATTTTCTTTGTCAGGAAATGATGCGCGAAGCCAACACCCTGGCCGCCAAGTCGCTTTTGCCGGAAATGTCCACAAGGGCCGTTGATCTGAAGGTCGTCATCGAGCAGATTCGCGAGCAGGTGCAGAACGTAGAATGACGCATAGCCGCTAAGTGATGACCAACAACGGGCTACTCATCGCCATATCCGCGCCCTCCGGTGCCGGCAAAACCAGCCTGGTGCGAGCGCTGGCGCAACGCGATGCGCGGCTTAGTGTTTCCGTATCGCACACCACCCGTCCACGTCGGGCCACGGAAACAGAAGGGGTCAACTATTACTTCATCGACCCCGAGCGCTTTCAAAAGATGGCGGGGGAAGGCGGCTTTCTCGAACACGCCAAGGTGTTCGGCCATTACTATGGCAGCGCACGGGAAACGGTGCGGCGTGCTCAGGCCACAGGCCGCGACGTGATTCTTGAGATTGACTGGCAGGGCGCTGCCCAGGTGCGCCGAGCCGTACCCGACACCATCGGCATCTTTGTGGTGCCACCGTCCATCGACACGCTTCGGCAACGCCTCATCGCCAGGGGCGAAGACAGCATGGAGACCATTCAACGCCGGCTCAGGGAAGCCCGAGCCGAGCTTGCCCACTATCGCGAATACGACTATTTGGTGGTCAATGACGAATTCGACACCACCTTGGGCGATATCGAGGCGATTTTGCACGCCGAGCGCCTGAGATGCGGCGTGCAAGTCGCTCGCCAACGCGCGCTGATCGATAAGCTGCTCGCCTAGTCCGACGTCTATGCCTCCGACTCCATGAGGGGGTGCTAGCCGGTGTGAGTTGGCCCGCGGCGTTTCCCTTGCGGCGCTGGGCACCCTTTTCCTGCTATTTGAGAGGGGGCGGAACGAGCTTAACGGCGCCGCAAGGGAAGCGCCGCGGGCCAACTCTTTCGCGGGTATGTTGATTTGGATTTGGAGGCTGCGCCAACTGCGGCGTCCCGCGGTCGAAAAATTCAAGCTGCGACACTTCCCGATGTGGCTTGCGCTTGTTATGGGCGCGGGGCGGCAATAGAATGCGCCGTTCGCTTGGGTCTGAAGAGAGCAGCCATGGCACGGGTCACCGTAGAAGATTGCCTTGAGCACGTCGATAACCGTTTTGAGCTGGTGATGCTCGCCACCCGGCGCGCTCGCCAGATGCGCGAGTTTGGGGCGGAGCCCCTGGTGCCGCAAGAGAACGATAAGCCTACCGTCATCGCCTTGCGGGAAATTGCCGAGGGGCTCATCAACCACGAGATTCTTGACGAGCAGGAAGCCGCCTCTCAGGATAACGAACTGGAAGTGACATTCGGCGTTGGAGATGACGACGGCGGAGAAGGCGAACTCTGAATCCTATTTCGTTTCAAGGCTGGCGGAGGCAGCCCGGCGGGAGGATATTGCCGCCCCCTGCAGCATAGACTCCCTAACCGGGAATATTTGCGATTACCTGCCCGAAAAGCAGGTTGCGCAAATCCGCCGTGCCCATGACTATGCGGCCAAAGCCCACGCGGGCCAATTCCGGCGCACCGGTCATCCCTATATCTCCCACCCTCTGGCGGTCGCCAAAATCCTTGCCGAAATGCGCATGGATTATCAGACCATCATGGCCGCCTTGCTACACGATGTAATCGAAGATACGGAAGTCGCCAAATCGACACTCGGCGGCCGTTTCGGCAAACAGGTGGCCGAAATCGTTGATGGCGTCTCCAAGCTGACCACGATGTTCGGCAGCCGCACCGAGGCCCAGGCCGAAAATTTTCAGAAGATGGCGTTGGCCATGGCCAAAGACATCCGCGTCGTCATGGTGAAAATTGCCGACCGCTTGCACAACATGCGCACCATCGGCGTCATGTCCCGCGAACAGCGCCAACGCATCGCCCGCGAAACCCTTGACTACTACGCGCCCATCGCCAACCGGCTGGGCATGCACAACATGATGGTGGAGTTTGAAGACCTGGGTTTCGCCGCCCTGCATCCGTTGCGCGCCGAAAGCATCCGGCGGCGGGTCGAGCGCGCCAGGGGCCATCGCAAAGCCTTGCTGGAAAAGCTCCACCAATCCATCCAGGCGGCGCTTACCGCAGAAGGCATCGCGGCCACCGTGTTAAGCCGTGAAAAGCACCTCTATTCCATCTACAACAAGATGAAAACCCAGCACAAATCGTTCGAGGACATCATGGATGTGTTTGGGTTTCGTATCGTCGTCGAAGACGAGGATGCCTGCTATCGCTCGCTCGGCATCGTACACAACCTCTACAAACCGGTGGCGGGTCGTTTCAAGGACTACATCGCCATCCCCAAAATCAACGGCTACCAATCATTGCACACCACCCTGTTCGGGATGCACGGCGTACCCATTGAGGTACAGATTCGCACCACGCATATGGCGGAGGTGGCCGACCACGGTATCGCCGGGCACTGGCTCTACAAGGCCCGCGATGAAAAAACCCAAGGCGGCCAGCGCGCCCGGCGCTGGGTGATGGATCTGATGGAATTGCAGCGGCGGGCGGGCAACCCGCTGGAATTCATCGAAAGCCTGAAGATCGACCTGTTTCCCGACGACGTCTACGTCTTTACGCCGAAGGGCGACATCATGGAGCTGCCGCGCGGTGCCTGCGCGGTGGATTTCGCCTACGCGGTACATACCGACATCGGCAACCATTGCATTGCCTGCCGCATCGACCGCACCCTCGCGCCCCTGTCGCAACAGCTTGAAAGTGGGCAGAGCGTTGCAGTCATTACCGATGCGGGCGCGAAGCCGAGCCCGGATTGGTTGAGTTTCGCGGTCTCCGGCAAGGCGCGCTCGGCCATCCGGCAATCGCTGAAGAACCAGGAACGCGCCGAGTCGATTCTTTTGGGCCGCCGACTACTGAATCGCTCGCTGACCAACGCCGGCACAAGCATCAACGAATTGGATTTCCGGCGCTTGCGGCGGGTCTTCCGGCAATTTGGCGTGCGCAAGCTTGACGAGGTGCTGGAGGCCATCGGCCACGGCGAGCTGATGGCCTACGCCGTGGCGCAACGGTTACTGGCCGCGGACGATTCCCCGTTCGAGGCCGTACCGGTGGAACACGAGGGGCCGATGGAACTGCAGGAGGGCGAGGGTCTTGTGGTCACCTACGGCCGTTGCTGCGGGCCGGTGCCGGGCGACAACATCGTTGGGCACATGACCCAGGGGCGAGGCTTGGTGGTGCATATGGAAACCTGCAAAAACATGCGCGAAATCAGCCGCCGCAACCCCGAACAGACCATTCCCGCCCGTTGGGCCGCCCACACGGATCAGGAGTTCACCACGGCGTTGCGCATCGAGGTAAATCGCAAAAAGGGTGTTATCGCGGAGTTGGCGGCAACCACCGCCGCGGTCAATGCGGGGGTCGAGCGCATCAATGTCGAGGAACGCGATGCCCGGGTGAGTTCGGTGGTGGTGGTGGTCAGCGTTTCCGACCGCGTCCACCTGGCACGGGTCATGCGGCGCCTGCGCGCCATTCCCAACGTCATTACCATGCGGCGCACGCATCAATGAAAGCAATCAAGGCCCCATTCGCCGCCGACGCAAGTTAGTGAGATATAGGGGTAGAGGCTCCCAGGAACCGTCCTGATGAAAAAACCCATTACGACATCCAATGCGCCAGCGGCCATCGGGGCTTATACCCAGGCCGTGCGCTCCGGCAACACCGTTTATCTGTCCGGTCAAATACCGCTGGACCCAATCACGATGGAGCTGGTCGGTGCCGGATTCGAAGAACAAGCAAGGCAAGCATTCCGTAACCTCTGCGCGGTGATCGCCGCCGCTGGCGGCACAACGGCGGAGCTGGTGAAGCTGACCATCTATCTCACCAACATGGACGATTTTCCAACGGTGAACCGGGTGATGATGGAATTCTTCGACGAACCCTTCCCCGCCCGCGCCGCGGTGGGTGTGGCCGCTTTGCCGCGGGACGCATTGGTCGAGGTTGAGGGTATCCTGGCGCTTTAGAGCGCGCAGCCATCACCATCCCATTGACTGGCTTGTGGGCGAGGAAAGAAAAACGACTGGCGACGACCCCATCACCGTGCTGAAAGGTGTCGGCCCCGCCCTTGCGGAGACGCTCGGTCGCCTCGGCATACACCGGTTGATCGACCTGTTGTTGCATTTGCCCTATCGCTACCAGGATCGCACGCGCACCGTGCCGTTGCGGCAGCTCGAAGCGGGTAAGCAATGCCTTGTTGAAGGCCGGGTGGTTGAAAGCCGCATCGTCCAGGGGCGTCGGCGCAGTTGGTTGGTGACGATGGAAGACGGCACCGGCTATCTGAGCCTGCGGTTTTTCCACTTCGCCAAGCGTCAGTTCGACAGCCTGAAAACCGGCCAGCGCTTGCGCTGTTTTGGTGATGTGCGTTTCGGGCCCGCGTCTTTGGAGATGACGCACCCCGAATATCAGGCTTTCGTAGCCGAACCTCCGCCATTGGAGGGCGGGCTGACCCCCTTGTACCCCATCACCAAGGGGCTCACCCAGGGCCGACTGCGTGGGCTGGTGAAACAGTTGCGCGCTATCGACTGGCCCGGGGATGAGCGTGCTCCCTATCAAATGCTGCTCTATCTGCATCAGCCACCGGCCCAGGCCGGCCAAGCCGAAATTGCCGCCGCCCAAGAGCGCATCGCCCGCGATGAATTAACCGCCTACTACCTCATCATGCGCCACCGGCAAAGCCAGCGGCGGCATCAGTCCGCACGGCCGCTGCCGCGTGCCCAACAACTGGGCCGAATGTTGCTGAAGAATCTGGGTTTCGAGCTAACCGGGGCGCAACGCCGGGTGGTTAAGGAAGTGCTGAACAACCTGACGCTCACCACACCCATGCTGCGTCTCGTGCAGGGCGATGTGGGCAGCGGCAAGACGGTGGTTGCCGCCTTTGCCGCCGTGCGCGCCGCCGAACACCGTGGACAGACGGCGCTGATGGCACCCACGGAAATTCTGGCCGAGCAACATTATTTGAATTTCTCCCGCTGGCTTGCGCCGCTCGGCATCGACGTGGTGCTGCTGACCAGCGGCTTGAAACGTAAAGAACGGCGGGCTCGGCTGCAGTTGCTGGCGGACGGGGAAGCGCTGGTCTCCGTTGGCACCCACGCGCTCTTTCAGCACGATGTTACTTTCAAGAATCTGGCGCTGACCATCGTTGATGAACAACACCGTTTCGGGGTACACCAGCGCATGGCGTTGCGCGCCAAGGGGACGACGCCGCACCAGTTGGTGATGACGGCAACGCCGATCCCCCGCACCCTGACGATGGCTCTGTACGCCGATATGGACGTGTCCACCATTGATGAACTGCCGGCGGGCCGCCAGCCCATCGAAACCCGGCTCATCAGCGCCGCCCGCCGCGACGAGGTGCTCAAACGCATCAGCGGCGTGCTCGCCAAGGGCCGTCAGGCGTATTGGGTTTGCACCCTGATCGAGGATTCCGATCAACTTGAAGCCCAATCGGCCGAGGCGACTTGGCAGGCTCTCAAAGCCGCATTGCCGGGCATCGGTGTCGGGTTAATCCACGGGCGCATGACCAGCGGGGAGAAGGCGGCGATCATGGAGCGTTTCCACGCCAACGACTATCAGCTATTGGTCGCCACCACCGTTATCGAGGTGGGTCTTGATGTGCCGAACGCGACCCTTATGGTGATTGAAAACCCGGAACGATTGGGTCTGGCGCAACTGCATCAACTGCGCGGCAGAATCGGGCGGGGCGGTGCAAAGAGTCACTGCCTGCTGCTGTGCCCCGATGCATTGAGCGAAACCGGCCGGCGGCGGCTGCGTGTCATCCGGCAAAGCCAAGACGGCTTTTTCATTGCCGAGCAGGATTTGCAGTTACGCGGCCCCGGAGAAATTCTAGGTACCCGGCAAACCGGCGATACCCAGTTCCGCATCGCGGACCTGAGCCGCCACGCGCACTTGATCGAAGCGGTCGTTGAGGAGGGCAAGCGGTTGCTGCGGGAGGCGCCGGAGGACGCGGAGGCGTTGCTACGCGCTTGGGCACCGGCGGATAGGGGGCATGTTGCCGTCTAGTGTCCTGTCCCGCAAATAAGTGTGATTATTCGCAGCCGTTTCGGCCCCCGGCTGCGTTGCTCCTTGCCGGGAACCGAAACGGCCTAGCGCCTAAAATTCGCTTATTTACGCGACAGAACACCAAGCGCCCGGGCAATCAAGCGATTTCAATCATCTCGAAATCTTCCTTGCTGACGCCGCACTCGGGGCACACGAAGTCTTCGGAGATATCTTCCCAGCGCGTACCGGGCGCAATGTCCTCTTCCTCAAACCCCTCGGCCTCGTCGTAAATCCATCCACATACAATGCATTGCCACTTTTTCATTTGGGAGACCGGAGGTTCCTGTTTGCGAGGGGGCGCTAACCTACTTCGGCGGCTCTGAAAAATCAACGCGGTGCCTTGTTTAAACCAGAAATGAGCTTGAACGGGGGCGCGCTTTCCAGCGAGAAATGAGCCTGAAGCGTCGGATTTTTGAGATCATCGGGGGGATGATCGTGACGTTGCAGAGCGGGCGGATAGGGACGCTGGACGAGGTTCGGGCATTGCCGATAGCGACGCCTGCGGGTCGTCGCACACGGAAGGGCAGTCAACCAGGCATGGTGTCAAAAAATGAGTCATAGAAAATGGCTTTTTTACTAAAAGCATTAAAATTCAACTAACTAAATGGACAAATATTGTGCCAAATTAGATGTCAAGTTGGGGTGTATAGATGGATTGGAAGGAACAGCTTGATCGCTTGAATCCTGTATCGAGCCATGCTGGTGCGGGCGTTCAATAGTCGGGAAGGCAAACGGCGACGGATCATCAAAATGCAACCCGGATTTAAACGCCCGCGCCGCGCGGGGCGCGTGTTAGCCGCGCGCGTCTCGCCCTACCTGCGCTTGATGCGCCTCGACCGTCCGGTAGGCACGTTGTTGTTGCTTTGGCCGACGCTGGCGGCGCTTTGGCTGGCCGCCGAAGGATTGCCGCCGTTGCCGCTGATCGCGGTTTTTGTCATCGGTACCTTCCTTATGCGCTCGGCGGGATGCGTCATTAACGACATTGCCGACCGTCACTTCGATGCCCATGTGCGGCGTACCCGCGAGCGGCCGCTCGCGACCGGAGAGATCGGTCTTGGGTCGGCGGTTGTCCTATTCGCCCTGCTCTGTTTGGCTGCCGCATCGTTGTTGATCTTCCTAAACAACGCCGCCCGGCTGCTGGCCGTCGCCGGCCTGGGTATTGCCGTGCTGTACCCGTTCCTGAAACGCTGGACAAACTTGCCGCAACTGGGTTTGAGCGTCGCCTTTAGTTGGGGGGTGCTCATGGCGTTCGTGGCGGTTCGCCAACAGATGCCACTTGCCGGTTGGGTATTGTTCGCCGCAAGCGTCGCCTGGATTGTCGCCTACGACACCCTGTACGCCATGACAGATCGGCAGGACGACCTAATGATCGGCGTGAAGAGCACGGCGGTTTTGTTGGGGCGCCATGACCGCTTGGCGGTGGGAATGCTGCAAGCCGGGGCCTGGGCGGGCTTTGCCGCTGTCGGCTATCTCTGCGGTTTCGGATGGTTATACAGCGCTGGCTTGGTCGCCGTACTCGGCTTATTCGCCCATCAACAGAGCATCATCCGCAAACGCGAGCCGACAGCCTGCTTCAAGGCGTTTCTAAACAACGCTTGGGTGGGATTTAGCCTGTTTGCGGCAACGGCCCTGGAATTCATGGCCTAACCGGGGTATCTCGCCGATTCTCTGAGCAGCAATCTTCCTGCCCGCGTTGCCGGTGTAGCCGGCGGGCACCCGTTTCGCGTTGGCCTTTTGCTCTCAGGCGGCCATTCACGCTGCGTTACCCAAGACAAAACGCGCCCGCTCATGGCGCAGCATTTCGAACGGCGTCATCACCTTTACACCCAGCCCGACACAAACATTGGGGATTTTCACCTTGTTGGGCGTATCCGCGGGTTTCTCGTGGGTGACCACCACCAAACCGTGCGCCAGCGCGTGGGATACCAGCCAGTAGTCCGCCACCTGCAAGAAGTTGTTCACGGCCGCGGGGGTGTAGCCGTTTTCCGTGACCCACTGGCTGACTTGAGTCATCCCTTTCAGGGCTTCCGGATCCGGTTTGAGAAACAGATGTTTGCCGGATCCTGCAGCCCACCCGGTCAAGGCATCGTCACCAGCCGAGATTTCATCTCCCACTTTCTCGATACTGAACACCTTCCGTTGCGCATTGCCCGCGATCAGCCAGTCCCAGAACGCGGGACAGAAATCCAAGCCGTAGTGGAGATTGTTCGCCGCCATAAAGACGTTGGCATCGAGCAAGTAATTCATCCGTGCAATCCCAAACGCCGGGCCTCCTCGTAGAAAGTGGCGGTTTTCTTGATGCCCAGCATCCTGAACGCATCGGTAAACTGGGTTTGCCCCTCCAGCGTGCTGGCCACAAGCGCTTTCACAAACCGCTTTCCGGTTCTGGCGGACAGCGTGTTGTAGAAATCACCGCCACCGTCCTCCCTGGCGGACAGCGCCTTCACGCGCTCAAGCTCCGCGCGATAGGTCTTCATTAGCGTCTCCTGGTCGAACACCCCCAGATCGAACAAGCGGCGGACGATAACCAGCGTGCTGACCTTGAATCGGCGGGCGAGGCGCTGCATTTCTTCATGCAGCTCATTTTCCGGATCGTAATTCGGGCGAAGCTGTTCAAGCGGAACCAGCAATTCCGCCGCCACGGCGTTGCACCAGCGCTCGACTTGCTGATCCGGCTGGGTCGCGGCCTGGACATCGGAGACGCCGCTCTCTCCCAGCCACAGATGGGCCAGTTCATGGGCCAGGGTGAACATCTGCGCCGCCTTGGAATCCCTGCCGTTGATGAAGATCAGCGGCGCGAGGGGATCAGCCAGAGCAAAACCGCGAAACTCCTCCACATTCAAGGGGCGACGGGTATTGCTGCCCACCACGCCGCTGACCATGACCAATATCCCGGCCTGTTCGACGCGGGAGATGAAGCGACGCAGCGCTTCGGACCAGCTCGGCGACTGTTGTCGCTCGGCAAGATCGAAACCAATGGCCTGAGCGATTCCGGCCGCCGCCCCAGGCACCTCGTCCGCCGCCGAGGCGGAGCGAACAAAAGCAACCGCCGCCTCGCCTTGCAAGCGTTGATAGTCCCGATACCAGGCCTGGCGCTGCTGGCAGAGGTAGATGGTATCCAGAAGATCGACGCTCGGGCGGGACAATCGCGCCTCGGGCAGCGTGCGAAAGTCCGGTATCGGCAATGGCTCTTCGGGTGGTTGCGGCAGAAACAGCAGACCGATGGCGGTATGGGTCGCCCTGGCAAAGGCTTCCAGTTGCTTGCAAGTGGGCGCAAGCTCGCCCCCCAGCCAGTCGTTCAGTTTCGGGAACTTTTCCGCAAGCGCATCGGCGCTTACACCGGCGCGTTCCAGTGCCCAGTGGAGCAGATCGGGATTGACCGGAACCCGGGTGCTCATGCCGCGTCCCGGATGTCGATGTCCAGTTTCGAGACATCCAACTCGCCGGAGATGAGTTTGGGGAGGAGATCTCCGGTTTGGCGGAGGGTTACGTTTCGAAGATTCAGGTTCTCGATTTGCTGAAACGTCAGTGCCGATGAGGCTGTAAATCGCTCACGCAAATCCTCTGGCGGAAGACAGAGCTGGTATTCCTTGATCTTCCCGAAGGCGTCACCCTCAATGTCCATGGGAATGGAGCCCATCAACTTGAGCAGTTCCACCAGGGTGGCGTTCTCCAGCCGGTTGTAGGTTTTGGGCAGCACGTCCTTGAGGTCGGGATTCTCTTGCTCGATGGCCCACAGCTCGTCGGCAGCGCCCCAGAGACGGTTTTCGAGTTGGTTGTTGTTTGCGCTCATGGTCTTTTCCGCGTGGTAACTGCTCAACCGGACTGCCCGGCTTTGGTTCCATTGCCCGTTTCCGCGATACGCACCCCTGCCTAGCTACAGTAGTGGCGCACGGGACACAAGTACCGGTCCTGCGGTCGGTGCCGCACTGCAGGACCCCGTCATGCCTGGGCGCAAAGTAAGCCCTCTCCCCAACCCGACGACCTCGCGACTTCCGCAGGCAGCGGCTCTTAGGAGTCCAGCGGTTGCAAGTTCGCATAGCCGAGCATCAGCCATTTTTCGCCCGCGCTGGAGAAATTCACCTGCACACGGGCGCGTTCCCCCGCACCCTCGCAGTGCAGTACCACGCCCTCGCCGAACTTGGCGTGTAGAACACGTTGGCCACAGCGCAGTGCGCCGTCCGCTTGCCCGGGTTCCTGCCCGGATGGTTGGTCCGGTTGCCGGAATGACCCAAACGTCCCGGCCAACCCGGCGCGCAGACGGATTTCTTCGATCAATTCAGGCGGCAATTCATCGACAAAACGCGAATTGCGGTTGCGGGTTTCACTGCCATGCAGGCGTCTTGTTTCCGCGTAGGTGAGATAGAGTTGTCGCATGGCGCGGGTCATGCCGACATAACAAAGACGGCGTTCTTCCGCTAGGCGCCCCGGCTCCTCGGTGGACATGCGGTGGGGGAAAAGGCCCTCTTCCATGCCGGAAAGAAATACAGTGGGGAATTCCAGCCCCTTGGCCGAATGCAGCGTCATAAGTTGCACCGCCGGTCCGGAGCCGGCCTGGGTCTCGCCGGCATCGAGTGCCGTTTGATCGAGAAATTCCTGCAAAATCGAGACCTCCGCCGCCGTATCGTCCCGTAGCGGAAAAACCAGTTCGCCATTGAATTGTCGGGCGGCGCTGACCAATTCCAGCAGATTTTCCTTGCGCGCCAAACCGCGTTCGCCGGGCTCCCGGCCATGATAGTCAAGCAGCCCACTTTGCCGAACCGCGATGTCGGTAAGCTGATGCAGTTCCTCGCCTTCGGCGGCCTCGGCAAGGTCGTCAATCAGCTTCAGAAAATCCGCTACGGAGCGGCTCGCCCGCCCCTTCAGGCGACCATTGGCAATGGCTTCCTTGCTGGCCTGCCACAGGGAGATGCCGGGCCGCGCCGGCGTCAGTCCCGCTGGTGCCGCGCCGCCCGGTAGCGCTTTGGCGGGGGGCGCGCCAGTGTCGGTGCCGCCCTCAAAAAGCGTCGTCCCCGCATCGGCGGATAGCCGTGCCTCTGTACGAATCGCCTCCACCGTGCGCTCGCCAATGCCCCGGGGCGGAGTATTGACCACGCGCTCAAAGGCGCTGTCGGAATGTCGGTCGTGCATCAAACGCATATAGGAAAGAGCGTTCTTGATCTCCGCACGCTCGAAGAAACGGAACCCGCCGTGGATGCGGTAGGGTATGTTCGCCCGCATCAACTCCGCTTCAATCACCCGCGATTGGGCGTTGGAGCGATACAGCACGGCAACATCGTCGGCACTGCCGCCATTTTCGATGATTGCCTCGGCGCGCTCGGTAATGAAGCGGGCTTCGTCGAGATCATTGTAGGCGGCATAGAGCTTGATGGGCTCGCCAGCGCCGCCCGCCGTCCACAATTCCTTGCCAAGCCGTCCGGCGTTCCGCCGAATCAGAGCGTTGGCCGCGTTCAGTATATTGCCTGTCGAGCGATAATTTTGTTCCAGGCGGATGGTTCGAACAGCAGGGAAATCGCGCTCGTAGCTCTGCATATTCTCGATGCGAGCCCCGCGCCATCCGTAGATGGACTGGTCGTCGTCGCCCACCGCCATCATATGGCCGCGCGCGCCGGCCAGAACGCGCAGCCAAGCGTATTGAATGCGATTGGTATCTTGAAATTCATCCACCAACAAATGCGCCAGGCGGCTTTGATAATGGGCCAGCACATCCGGCTCATCCAACCAGAGTTCATGGCTGCGCAGCAGCAGTTCGGCGAAATCGACCATCCCGCCCCGGTTGCAAACATCCTCGTAGCTCGCGTAGATGCGCTTGTGTGTCTCCTGAAAAAGATCGTCCTCGTCGGGTAGGGACTTGGCGCGCCGGCCCTCGTCTTTGTGATGATTGATGAACCAAGCCGCCTGCCTTGCCGGCCAGCGGTTCTCGTCGATACCGAGGCTGCGCATGACGCGCTTGACCAAACGCAGCTGATCGTCCGCATCAATCACCTGGAAATTCTGCGACAACCCGGCCTCACGCCAATGCATGCGCAACAGCCGATGGGATATGCCGTGGAAAGTACCGACCCAAAGCCCGCGCATGGAAATGTTGAGTAGCGCTTCGATGCGCTGACGCATTTCCGCCGCCGCCTTATTGGTGAAGGTAACGGCCAGCACGCCAAACGGTGAAACGCCTTCCGCCTGGATCAGCCAGGCAATGCGGTGCACCAACACCCGCGTCTTGCCGCTGCCCGCCCCGGCAAGCACCAACGCATTGCCAAGCGGTGCGGATACGGCCTCGCGCTGCGGCCCGTTCAAGCCTTCAAGAATGTGGGTGATGTCCATACCCTGGCGCTCACATGGCCGGGCACTTGGATCGGCGGCTTGTATCGGTTCCGACCCATTGACCAGTAGCGAATGGTTGTCGCCGGCACCGAGAGATAATGGGCAGCTTCCGAGATTGTATAGGCGGGAAGTTCCCGCAAATCGTTCGCTTGCAACTGTCGTCCGATCATTGGGTCGCCTCTTGGATGTTAGCGATCAACTCTGGAGTCAGAATCATAAGGGATTATAGCGAGACACTGTAACTCCTTCCTTATTCGCCCGCCTTGCGACTATTTTCGGAAACGCCCGTTCCACTATGAAGTGCAACATGGCCCGCCCGGTGTTTAGCCCGAATCTCTATTTTCAGATGATCGGAAGAGGCTTGCGGGGGCTGCGGAACGGCGGCAGCGAACGTTGTTTGATCTTGAACGTGCATGACAACATCATCAATTTCGAAAGAAAGCTTGCTTTCTCAGAACTGGATTGGCTGTGGGCTTGAGATGCTTGGTGACGCAGGCCTCCGTGAACTTGTTCAAACTTCAGCACATTGCGGGCTCCATCCCTGTCGGCGACCGGTGTCGGCCTGTTGGACCGATCTCTTTGGCGGTTGCCGCGGCATCCAAACTGCCCAGGGCGTTTGCACCGAGGCTTTAGTATCGATAGTGGTATCATGGCCACACGCTAGGAGGCGAATATGGATATCGACTCGCTGCGGCGCAACCCGGGCGGAGTGCGTTTCCGTGATCTTTGCAGGATATGCGATGCCTATTTCGGTGCGCCACGGCGGTCGGGAACCAGCCATCGGGTATATCGGATGCCGTGGCCGGGGGACCCGAGAGTGAATATACAAAGTCGGGGCGGAATGGCCAAGGCCTATCAGGTTCGCCAAGTCCTCAAGGCGATCGAAAAAATGGAGGATCAACGTGACTGACTACTACACCTATCGAATTACTTGGTCCGCCGAGGATGGAGAGCATATTGGGCTTTGCGCGGAGTTTCCCTCGCTGAGCTGGGTCGCTACTACCCCTGCCGAGGCGCTGGCGGGTATTCGTAAACTGGTTGGCGGAGTGCTGGCCGACATGAAAACCACAGGCGAACCTCCGCCGGAGCCGCTGTCCGAGCGTGCCTACAGCGGAAAATTCGTTGTGCGCATTCCGCCTGCGACTCATCGCGAGCTTGCGATCAAGGCGGCGGAGGAGGGCATCAGCCTCAATCGCCTGATCAACTCGCGCCTGATTGCCTGATTCCGCCGGCCCGTGACGGCAAGCAACGAACCTTCGGGAAAGGCGCAGGATTTCGATTGCGCCGTCGCCTAGGCGATCGACTCCAAGACCAAGCCTGTCGGGCTCCTTGGGGCAGGCTGGAAAGCCTGCCGGCCGTGTTGTGCTGGACGAAATCAATATCGCCCTGCGCTACGGGTATTTGTCGGAAGCCTCGGTCATAGAAGGCCTCGAGGCGCGGTCGGCGCGAACCAGCGTGATCCTCACGGGCCGCAGCGCCAAGCCGGGGCTGTGCGAATACGCGGACTTGGTCAGCGAGATGCGGGCCGTCAAGCATCCGTTCCGAGCGGGGATCAAGGCGCTGCGCGGCATCGATTTCTGATCCGGGCGCCGCGCCTGCAAGGGCATGAAAGCCGTGGTCAATGAGGCGCTATGGCTTGGATCCGACCCGGAGAAGCCCTCCCCGCACCCTAGCTAGGAATCAGGAAGGACGATAGAAGTTATTCTCCTTGTCATAAACATATTTTCCACTCGCCGTGACTGCGGCCAACATCTCAAGCTCAACCACGGTGGGAGCGCTCCAAGGCCGTTTCCCGGGACTGGTCGGGCTGGTTTTATGACAATGGCGGGTAGGAAGGCTCGATTTCGTAAGGCTTGTCCCGTCCTCCGGGTGTGCCTTGCGTTGACCGGAGGTTAAGTTAGGGGATTGAGGGGCGCGCCCAAGCCTTGGATTCGGGGGGGGGGGGGGGGCAGGCTGGAGTTTGTGTTCCGGTGCTTTACGCTTCATGTTGGTTTCTCCTTCCAAAGCTGTTTTTTCTATTGTACCCCAATAAAGTCGGTGTGTGCGGGTTCTGTACCGGCTCAGGACATTTCGGCATTTTTGGTCGTCGGGTCGGACATGCCCTCAAGGTGGACAAGATACTCGTTTGGTGTTCGGCAGTCGAGGGCCCAGTGCGGCCTGTCAACCCAAAGCACAGATGTCGTGTTTTCTCCAATGCAGAGATGTCGTCTTTTGGGCGAGTGAGGATGCTATGAAGGCCCCGGGTTCGCCCGGTTCCGGCGCATAGGGAGCGTAGCGACCGAAGCGCCGGAACCGGGCGGGCGCCGGCCCCGGTCCCCGCCGCCCTCATCGGGCGCCTCGACGCGCTTCGGCTTCGGCGATGTCGCGCCGGATCATCCGGTTCCACGGATGGTCCGCCGGCGGTTTGCGGTTGGGCTGGGAAAGCTGGCGCGCCTTCGCCTTCCACAAGCCGTCCGCGACCATCCATTGGCGCAGCGTCCCGGCGCTCAGCCGATACCCGTGAACCTCCGTCAACTTCTCACAAGCCAGCGTGGGACCGAAATCCGCATAGCGCTCGCGCGCCCGGTCCATCACCTCCCGGCGAACAGCCGCGTCAATCACGTTGTTCGGCGGCCGCCCGCGGCGCCTCGAAACCAACCCCGCCGCTCCATCGCCGCGATACCGCCGAACCAGACGCTGAACCTGGCGAACGCTCATCCCCAACCGCTCGGCAGCTTCACGCTGCCGAAGACGCCTCGCCGCCACCTTGCGAACCACACCCAAGCGGTCAATCTCCTCGCCGCTCATCAATACGTCCTCTCTTCCCAAAACCCGATGCCCCCTGCCAAAGCAAAAAACATCTTTGCACTCAAAAAGACGACATCTCTGAATTGCACAAACACGACATTACTGCTTTGCGTTGACAGGGCCCAGTGCGGCCGCTGGTAGTTGTGGAAGAACTCGTGCTCGGCGAGCCTCGGCGCGACGCCGGCGACGGTGAGGGGGCCGTCGTACCGGTTCCAGAACTCGATGCGGGCGGAGCGGTTGTGTGTGGGCTCAGAAACCTTTCGGAACTTCCTCCCCGGGGCCTGGGCCCATGAACCGACTGGACGGGGAGGGTGGCGCCGGGCCATGAACGGAGGGAGCCGTAGGCGACCGGAGCAGAAGGGCCCGGCGGCGCGGCGCGATGCGCCCCGCCGCCGGCTCAGGCATGCTTGATTCACCTAAAGAACAAGGAGCCCGGGCATGAAACTGTTGCACGCCTGCCCACCTTCCTGCAAGCGCCTGCGCATCGACGCCGCCACGGCGGGAGCCGCCGACCGGCGCCCGCGCGCCCTCGAACTCATCGACCGGATGGTCGAAGGCGGCATGCGCCGCGGCGAGGCCCTGCGCACCGTCGGCCTCGCCAGCAGCACCTACTACGACTGGCGCAAAGCCTTCCGGCGCGGTGGCGTCCGCGCGCTCAAGCCGAGGAGCACCCGCCCCCGAACGGTCCGCCGCCGTCGCTGGACCGACGCCGACGACCGTGCCGTGCTCAAGCTGCGCGGCGAGCACCCCTACATGGGCAAGGCCAAGCTGCGCACGATGCTGGCCGGGGACGGCCTGGCGCTGTCCGTCTCCACCGTCGGGCGCATCCTCTCCAGGGCCATCGCCGACTTACCGCTCAAGCCCGCGTCTTCTCCCGCGCCACCGCCGGCAACGCCAAGCGCTTCCTGGAGGCGGTGGTCGAGGCCATGCCCTTCCCCGTCGCCTCCATCCAAGTGGACGGCGGCAGCGAGTTCATGGCCGACTTCGAGCGCGCCTGCCGGGCCATGCGCATCCCACTGCACGTCCTGCCGCCCCGAAGGCCACAGTGGAACGGCTGCGTCGAGCGCGCCAACCGGTCCGCCCGGATCGAGTTCCGGAACCTCTACGACGGCCCCCTCACCGTCGCCGACGTAACCCCAAGGCTCGCCCGGCACGAGTTCTTCCACAACTACCGGCGGCCCCACCGGGCGCTGGATTGCCGGACGCCGAACGAGTACCTTGTCGAGATCGAGGATGCTGCCTGATCCGGCGGCCCAAAAAGTCCGAAATGTCCTGAGCCGCTACAGGTTGGCGCGCTTTTGCGGAATTTCGTTTATTCTCGCGCCATGAGTGCGCCTGAGCAGCAGCTGCGGGAGCGTCGGTCGCCGTCGTTGCCACGGCGCGGCGGCGATAGCGCGCTGCGTTTGCACTAAACGGAAAGACACTGATGAGCTATCCGAAAATCGAATCTATCCAGATCAAAGGCTTTCGGTCCTTGGCGGACATCAAGCTTGAGCAACTGCCCAATGCCGCCGTGATGATCGGCGCCAACGGTTCGGGCAAGTCCAATTTCATGCGCTTTTTCGACTTGTTGAGCTGGATGCTCAGGTCCCGCAAGCTTCAGGAATTTGTTCATAAGCAAGGAGGAGCGGACGATCAGTTGTTTGGCGGCAGCAAGCGCACCTCGGTCATTGACGCGGGATTAGGTATGCGAACAGAGTCGGGTTTGAACGAATATCGCTTCACTCTCGCTTATGCCCATCCGGATCGGTTTGTTTTCACCGACGAGAAGTATCGTTTTAGCAAGGCTGGCTTGGGAACAGAGGCTTCTTGGAAACATCTGGGAAGTTCGCATACCGAAGCAAATATCCTTGAAGAGCGCGGCACTGTCACGACGGCGAACGTAATCGTCAGCCTGCTTAACAATTGCGCTGTGTATCAATTTCACAATACGTCCGATGTCTCCAACTTCAACAAAAGATGGGACGCGGACGATAGCAACTTTTTGCGTTCGGACGGCGGGAATTTGGCTGCGGTGCTGCATCGATTGGAGCAGGAGGATATCAAGCTGTATGAACTGATCTGCAATCAGATCAATCGCGTCTTGCCGGTGTTCGACCGGTTTGCGATAGAGGAAAGTTATGGGAAGGTGTCGTTGCGCTGGAAGGCCAAATGGACAGAAAAGACTTTCGGCGCCCACCTTACTTCCGATGGTTCGCTGCGGTTTTTCGCGCTTGTAACGCTACTTAATCTGCCCCCGGAGACGTTGGGCGGCGTGGTGCTCTTGGATGAACCGGAGCTCGGTTTGCATCCTGCTGCCGTGAATCTGATAGGCAGCATGGTCAAGTCGGTGGCGGAGGAGCGGCAGGTTATTGTGGCCACGCAGTCGCCGTTGTTTGTGGATTCATTCAGTCTGGATGAGATTCTGGTGCTGGGCATGCGCGAGGGACGCACCGAATGCAGGCAGCTTAAGCGCGACGATTATCGCAATTGGTTGGAAGGCGATGGCAGTTTCACCGCAGGCGAGCTCTGGCAAAAGAACTTGCTGGGCGGTCGCCCGTGATGCGGGTCGCGATATCGGTGGAAGGGCAAACCGAAGAAGAATTTATCAGGAAAGTTCTGGCGGCCCATCTCCGGGAAAGAGGGGTTCATCCCACTCCAGTCGTGCTGGGCGCAGGCAGGCGTGGCCCGCAGGGCGGCAACGTCTCGACGCAGCGGCTGGCGGGGGACATGGCCCGATTGTTCCCTAGCTTCGATGCCGTGAGTTCGCTCGTGGACTTCTACGGCTTTCGTGGTAAAGGTGAGAAATCGAGTGAGGAGTTGGAGCGGGAGATTGGCAATGCCCTGAAAGATCGGCTTGCCTCAAATTGGCGAGAGGACAGAGTGATTCCGTATGTTCAGAGGCACGAGTTTGAAAGCCTCCTGTTCTCGGATGTCGATGCATTCGCGAGCTCCGTCAACGCCACTGCGGATGCCGTGGATGGACTTCGCCGAGTTCGCAGCGAATTTTCCACGCCGGAGGATATCAACGACAACGCGAGCACCGCGCCGAGCAAGAGAATCAAGCGGCAAATTCCCGGCTACCAGAAGGTGCGGGATGGCACCCTTGTGGCGCAGGCCACGGGCATGGGCCGCATGCTCGCCGAATGCCCTCGATTCCGCGCTTGGGTGTGTGCCCTGGAATCGCTCGGAGAATGAAATTCACCTTGCGAGCTTCCTCTTGCAAGCGAACGGCGATGGCGACAGTGTGTGCGGGTTCAAGCACATGTGGGACTGGAACCGGGTGTGATGGAGGGGTTGTTTCCGCGCTGACGGGGCGGGGACGAAGCGCTTTTTCTCCGCAGGGGTTTTCCGCTGCTCGGAATGCCGGCGGGATATTCGAGTTAGGGGCCTAGTGCGCCGATCGGAATGATGCCCACTTCGTTGCCGTCGGTAACACCGTAGCCGTTCAGCGTGATCACTGCCAATGCCGCCGGGGGCTCGTGGCCGCTACCCCTCGCGCGTTCGGCCAGCCTACGAAGGCTTTTGGCGCCTTCCGCAATCCGGCGCTCGCCCAGCTTGATCTCGAAAGCAGCCCAACGGCCGTCCGCCGCCTCAACAATCGCATCGACCTCCAGCCCGTCCTGCTCGCGGTAGTGATAGACGCGCGCGTCGGTGGCCTGCGCATAGATCCGAAGGTCGCGGACCGCCATGGACTCGAAAAGGAAGCCCAGAAACTCAAGATCGCGCACCAGGCTTTCCGGCGCGGCGCGAAGCGCGGCCACCGCGATTGACGGATCCACGAAGTGTCTGACCGGCGTGGTTCGTAGAGTGGCCCGCGACCGCAGATGCTCGCCCCACGCAGGCTGGTTTTCCATCACCATGAGCCGTTCCAGGTCTTCCAGGTACTCGGCGGCGGTATCCCGTTTCAGCCCGTTGCCGCTGCCGCCGACATCGGCGGCGAGCGTGGAAGCAGCCACGGGCGTTGCAAGACTTAACGGGTTATTTATAGAAAAAATAAAGGGCGATTTATAGAGAATTTAACGGGTGAATTATCGGAATATGGGAGAGGTTGGTTTCGGCAAATAAATCCGGATTGTCCGTTTCCCGTTAATTCGAGCCGTTTAGGCAGTGGGATTTCTTTGTATATTGGTCCCGATGAGGTTTCCCCGATTTCGAGGGCGGCATGGCCTCCGGCGGAGCTCGGGCGCCGGGCCAAGCGCCTCGTTCGCCGCTGCTTCCCGCAGGGCCAACCGGGGTTGGCGCAAACGCCGATAGGGATATACTCGGGCCCTGAGGCGCCTGCGGCTAATCGCGGCGGCCCTTTCGCGCTGGCTTGAGGCTCCTATACGCGAGGCGCCGTCTTTACCCGCGATCTATGCGGCAACAATGCGCTCGACCTTGATCTCCTGTTGCAGATGGCGGTGCCGCGCCAAATCAAAGGCCAATTGCATGCCCAGCCATGTTTCGGGCGTGGAGCCGAATGCCTTTGACAGCCGGTAAGCCATTTCGATGGATACGGACGCCTTTTCGTTCACCAGATGGGAAAGCGTCTGACGACCAACACCGAGCCGCTTCGCACCTTCCGAAACGGACAGCGCCAGCGGCTTCAAACAATCTTCCCGCACGATGGCGCCGGGATGCACCGGATTCTTCATTGCCATGTCAAATCTCCTAGTGGTAATCCAGATAGTCCACATCGGCTGCGTGGCCGTCCTCAAACCGGAAAGTGACCCGCCAGTTGGATGAGACGGAAACGGCATAGCGCCCTTGCATGCGGCCCTTGAGCGGATGCAGCTGAAAACCGGGAATATCCATTCCGCTTGGGCTGACGCTCCGGTCCAGCGCCGTAAGGATACGCAGAAGTTTCGCAACGTGTTCCTGCGCCACTCGCGCTGAGCGTCCATTTTCGTAGAGTGCTTTCAGACCACGATGCCGAAACGATTGGATCACCGGCCGAGTGTATGCTGTCTATTGACACTGGTCAAACCAATGTGCGGGTTCACCACATATGGGATTTTTCGAGTTCGGCTACCCTTGAGTACGCCCGCGCCACCATCTGCTTGCCGAGCGGGCAGGTCGCCCTGAACTCCTTGAGCGTGGCGCCGTCGCGCGACACGCCCGTGTGGTCGATCTGGAGCCATTCCCCGGGCCGCCGGGCCTTCATGTGCTCTCTACAATTGGCGGTACAACCGGTTGACATGTCGCTCAAGCAGAGAGGCACTTCGTTGCGCCAATATCGGGGTGGCACTACACTGCGCGAGCCACAGCCGATACGGCAAAGGCGCCTAGTCCGATTGACCGGTCGGTGGCGAAGACCGACACCCTGCGGGCGACCATCCTCGAAAGGCTTAGCAAAAGTTCAGGCGGCGATTATGGCGAAACCGATCAAGGCTGTCGCGCTCATCTCCGGAGGGCTCGACTCCATGCTCGCGGCCAAGGTGGTCATGGAGCAGGGGGTGCATGTCGAGGGCATCAACTTCTTCACCGGCTTCTGCGTTGAAGGCCACACCCACGCGATTCGCACCAAACACCGCGCCGTTCCGAAACGCAATAACGCCCTGTGGGTGGCGGAGCGGCTCGGCATCAAGCTGCACATCATTGATGTCATCGAGGAATACAAGAAGGTGTTGCTGACGCCCAAGCACGGCTATGGGCGCAACCTAAACCCCTGTCTTGATTGCAAGATATTCATGGTGGACAAGGCGTTGGCCTGGTCGTTCATGCACGGGCACGGCTTCGATTTTGTTATTACCGGTGAGGTTGTCGGCCAACGTCCCAAGAGTCAGCGGCGCGACACCATGAGCATCATCGCCCGGGAATCCGGGGCCGACGATCGGCTATTGCGTCCCCTCTGCGCGCGGCACCTGCGGCCAACCCTGCCCGAACGCGAAGGTTGGGTGGACCGGGCGGCGCTTTACGGATTCCATGGCCGCAACCGCAAACCGCAAATGAAATTGGCCCGGCACTTCGGCTTCATGGACTGGGCGCAACCCGCTGGCGGCTGTTGCTTCCTGACCGACGAACGCTATGCCAGAAAGCTCACCGACCTTTGGGGCAGCCGCGGTACCCGTGACTACGAACTCGACGACATCATGTTGCTCAAGGTTGGGCGACATATTCGTCCGGCACCGCATTTCAAATTGATTCTTGGCCGGGAAGAGGGTGAAAACGCCTATCTGGAAGGCTATCGGCGGCAGTTCATCGCGCTGCGGCCCATCAGCCACAACGGCCCGCTCGGTTTGCTCGACGGGACACCGAGCGACGCGGACATGCAATTGGCGGGGCGCCTGTTGGCGCGCTACAGCCAGGGGCGGAACGCGCCAACCGTAACCTTGGCCGCCGACGAACCCGGTGGTGCCAAGAGCGAGTTTGCGGTGGTGCCCATGCCGCCGTCGCAAATACCGGCATCTTGGCATGTCTAGGGCAGGGGCTCCTGGGAGCCTGCGCCTTTTTTTGCAAGGGATATCCGCTCGCGCCCTCCGGCTGAAGGCGCCGGCATTCGCGGCAGCAAGTTGGTGAAATATGCGGGCTAGCTCCGATGAAAACGCAAGCATTCCTCTTGCAACCTTGGATACGAGGGGGATGCTGTGCCCGCTCCCGGTTATCCGAACTCAAGACCGCGTGGCCCGCTTGGCGCAGGGGGCGCTGTTGGATGTGTACGCGACGGACCCGGGCGCCTTGCGGGACATTCCCGCCTGGTGCCGGATTCATGGCCACGCAGTGGTGGAAACGGAGTGGCGCGGACGGGAAATTCGCATCCGCCTTAAAGTCAGTCGATAAGTAAAGGGGTTACATAGGAAGGTTGCTGTTCGGTGGTGGCTCAATTTGAGCATTCTTGAACTGGGAGCCTGCGCCCTAGGAAGTCGCGAAAGCGGATTTGCAGCCGCGAATGCCTAGAGCGCAGGCTCCTGGTCCCCATTTGCAACGGATGGGGTGTCGGGGCATCAGCGATTGAAACGGCGCCGCCACGCATGGCTTACGCTCAATTTTGGTGCGTGTGCATATATCGCGCACTCGAACAGTGCCTTGAGAGAGCCTTGGCCGTAAAATCTTCCCGAACGGATTGGCCTTAGGTGCCGTCATACCGGAGCACTGACGGTCGGGGTGCTGAGCGACCCCCTGTATCGCATTCCGCCAATCCAATAGAGCGGGCCCGCGGGGCTTCCCTTGGGGCCCCGTCCCATTTTGATATGGCATAGTTTTTGCTTCACTTCGCCAGGCTATGCTCTGGAATGGACACCAGCGCCACAAGAGGGGTGCGCACGGTCTGCTTGATCGCCGGCCGGGCGTTTCGTGCGGCGGACGGACTCACCATCCGCCTTGGTTGAGACTACCGCACAAGGTAGATACGCAAAGGTAGAGAAATGTCAGAAAACACACTGAAGCTTATCGAAGACAACGACGTCAAATGGGTGGATCTGCGGTTTACGGATCCACGCGGCAAAGAACAGCATACGACCGTACCCGCAGACCGCGTGGACGCCGATGCCCTGGCCGACGGTTTCATGTTCGACGGCTCTTCCGTCTCCGGATGGAAGTCGATCAACGAATCCGACATGATCCTGATGCCGGACGATGCCACCCCGGTTCTAGATCCCTTCCGCGATGACGCCACGCTCAATCTGCGCTGCGACATCGTCGAACCCTCCACGATGCAACCCTACGAGCGCGACCCGCGCTCCGTCGCCAAGAAGGCGGAAGCCTATCTCGCCTCCACGGGCATCGGCGATGCGGCCTTTTTCGGCCCCGAGTGCGAGTTTTTCGTTTTCGACGATGTTAAATACCGTGTCGAAATGGGTGGTGCCATGTATTCGATCAGCGCCGAGGAAGCGGCTTGGGAATCGGGTGCCGATTTCGAGGGCGGCAATCTCGGCCACCGGCCGGGTGTTAAGGGCGGCTACTTTCCCGTTCCGCCGGTCGATTCCGGTGCCGACCTGCGCTCCGCCATGTGCTCCGCCATGCAGGCTATGGGCCTTGCTGTCGAAGTACACCACCACGAGGTGGGCACCGCCGGCCAAGGCGAGATTGGTGTGCGCTTCAACACCTTGGTGCGCAAGGCGGATGAAGTGCAAATCTACAAATACTGCGTACACAATGTCGCCGATGCTTACGGCAAGACGGCCACCTTCATGCCGAAACCGCTCGTTGGCGACAACGGCAACGGCATGCATGTGCATCAATCCATTTTCTCCGGCGGCAGCAACGTTTTTCACGGCGATGCCTACGCCGGGCTTTCCGATGCCGCGCTGTTCTACATTGGTGGCATCATCAAACACGCCAGGGCGATCAACGCCTTCTCCAATGCCAGCACCAACTCCTACAAGCGCTTGGTGCCCGGTTTTGAGGCGCCGGTGTTGCTCGCCTATTCGGCGCGCAACCGCTCGGCCTCGGTGCGGGTGCCCTACATCCAGGGCGGCAGCCCCAAGGCGTACCGCGTGGAAGTGCGCTTCCCCGACAGCACCGGCAACCCGTATCTGACCTTCGCCGCCATGCTGATGGCGGGCCTTGACGGTATTCGCAATGAGATTCATCCGGGCGATTCGTTCGACAAGGACCTCTACGATCTGCCGCCGGAGGAGTTGCAAGGCGTGCCGACCGTTGCCAGTTCCCTGGAGCAGGCGCTGGCGGCACTGGATGCCGATCGCGATTTTCTGAGGGCTGGCGATGTCTTTGCCGACAGCATGATCGATGGCTACCTAGAACTGAAGCAGGCGGAGGTGGACCGTCTGAATTCCACCACCCATCCGGTAGAGTTTCAGATGTACTACTCCGTCTAGGGTAGATCTCCTACAGACCCTCCTTGCGGGGGCGGCCATAATCTTGGTTGTTATGGTTGCCCCCGCGAAACCCGCCAACAGCCACCGGCAACGCATCCTCACCGGCAACGCCCTCGGGCCGCATCTCCCGACTCGAGTCCGCCTATCTCACCCATCTCCTTGTAAGCAGGGAAGATCCCGTTGCGCCTCCAAGCCGGGGGCTGCGCGGGGACGGCCGAGAAAACCGATTCGACTGCCGGGCTTGTGGCCGGTACGCGGCATGACGACGATGGTGTTTTTCTTGGCCCTTGCGGCGGCAAGCGCTGCTGCGCATCGGGCCGGCGATGCCGGGGGCGAAGACTGCAACGCCGACAGCGGACAGGGCCCGGCTTCCTACCGCATTGCCGAGATCACCTCACCGCAAAATGATATGGCCGTGCGCGACAACGCGGGCCATGTCTTGGTGCAGGCACAAATTCAGCCCGATTTGCACTGTGCCCATCGCGTACAGCTGCTGCTCGACGGCCTGCCCGCGCAGCAGGAAGTTGGTGAGGTAGGCGGGCTAGAATTCCTGCTGGTCAACATCGACCGGGGAACGCACCAACTGCAACTGCGTATCGTCGATGCAGACGCTACCGTGCTGTTCACGGGCCAGCCGAGCACCTTCCACCTGCTGCGACACTCAAGGCTGCACCCACAGCCACGGCTTCCGACAAGCCCACATTGACCTGGCCGGCCCCGTTGCACTATTTTGGTGCAGTGCGGCCTCAGGCCAGAGCGATTTTATGATTGGGAACTGGACCGATTCTTGCTCGGTTTTCCTACCGTGGCTTTCCAATTCCAAATTTGGTTTTCCGGTGCCTCCGCAAGACCGTGCGGCAACCGCTCGCCCGGCCGTGCGGCGCAAGAACACTGTCTGTGGTCTCTGCTATGAATGCGCCCGTTCGCTTGGGAGGTCGGCAGGTGTTTGAGCACCAGACCGTCGCCATTGTGGTGGTTTCCCAAAACCTTGCCATCAAGCTGGTCAATCCGGCGGCGGAGGCCCTATTCGGCGTGAGCGCTCAACGGGTTCTCGGCGGCTCCCTGAATCAATTGTTTTGCATACCTGCCAAGATGCTCCAGACCGCGCCCGGCCCGCCCGGCGACGACCAAACATTCATCCTTCGGCAGCAGCACTTGACACTGCCCAACGGCGAAGAGTTGATTGTTGATCTTACAGTGGTGCCCATTAACGGTGGGGACCTGCTCATTGAGGCGCAACCCCTGGACCGGCTGATGCGAATTAACCAGGATGATCGCCTAATCAACGTTCAGGAGACCACCGCCAAGCTGGTCCGCGGCCTCGCCCACGAAATCAAGAATCCGCTGGGCGGTATTCGCGGTGCCGCCCAACTGCTCGGCCGGGAGTTGAATCGTCCCGACCTTGCCGAATACACCCAGATCATCATCCGCGAAACCGACCGACTCACCGAATTGGTGGACAACATGCTGGGTCCGAGCCGTCCGCTCAAGATTGCGGCGGTTAACGTACACCGCGTTCTTCAGCATGTTGCACAGATCGCGCAATCGGATCTGGCGCAACCGGAAATTGAGATGGCGCGCGACTACGACCCTAGCCTGCCGCCGGTGCAGGCGGACGAAGACCAACTCATTCAAGCCCTGTTGAATCTGGTGAGCAACGCTTGCATCGCGCTGGAGGGCGCATCCAATGCGCGCATTACGTTGCGCACAAGGGCATTGCGCCAATTTACGATCGCTGGCCGACGCCATCGGCTCGTCGTGCAAATCGACGTCATCGACAATGGCCCCGGCATTCCCGACGAACTCATCGATCGCATTTTTTATCCGATGATTAGCGGTCGGCCGCACGGCACCGGGTTGGGGCTTGCCATCGCCCAGAACATCGTGCGCCGCCACCAAGGGGTGCTCGAATGCGAGAGCCACCCCGGGCACACCCGTTTTTCGGTCATCCTGCCGCTACGGTTTGTGGAGGAAGCATGAATAGCCACGGCGAAAACCCGTCCACGGCGGTTTGGGTGGTCGATGACGACCGCTCCATTCGCTGGGTGCTTGAAAAGGCGCTTGATCGCGTCGGCATACGAAACCGATCCTTCGCCAATGCCGAAACGGTGCTTGATGCCATTACGGCGGAGCGACCCGCCGCCGTGGTTACCGACATCCGCATGCCCGGTATGGACGGATTACAGCTTTTGGAACATTTGCGCGCCTCCGCCCCCGAGTTGCCGGTGATTGTTATGACCGCCTACTCCGACCTCGACAGCGCCGTTTCCTCCTACCAAGGCGGTGCCTTCGAATACCTGCCCAAGCCCTTCGACATTGACGAGGCCGTGGCGGCGGTGCGGCGCTCGATCGCGCACGGGCAGCGGCGCGAGACCCGCACCGAAACGCGGGTTGACTCAAGCCGGGACATCATTGGCCAGGCACCCGCCATGCAAGAGGTTTTTCGGGCGATTGGCCGACTCTCCAGCTCCCATGTCACGGTACTCATTAACGGCCCTTCCGGTAGCGGTAAGGAATTGGTCGCGCGCGCCCTGCATCAGCACAGCCCGAGGGCGCATCGTCAATTCGTGCCGCTCAACGTGGCCGCCATTCCCGGTGAATTGATCGAGTCGGAATTGTTTGGCCACGAGAAGGGCGCCTTTACCGGCGCGGCGGGTCGACGTATCGGGCGCTTCGAGCAATCCAATGGGGGAACACTGTTTTTGGACGAGATCGGCGACATGCCGATGAAGATGCAAACCCGGTTGCTGCGCGTCATCGCGGAAGGCGAATTTCATCGCGTCGGCGGCTACGATTCCATCAAGGTGGATGTGCGCATCATTGCCGCAACCCACCAACAGCTTGAGACGCTGGTGCGCAAGCGGAAGTTTCGCGAGGATTTATTCCATCGGCTGAACGTTATCCGCGTACACGTACCGGCCTTGGCCGAGCGTCGCGAGGACATCCCGCTGCTCGCCGCGCATTTCCTGGAACAGGCGACCCGGGAAATCGGCGAGGCGCCCAAGCAATTCGCTGCCGAGACGCTGGATTATTTGTCCGGACTGGCCTGGCCCGGCAATGTGCGGCAATTGGAGAACACCTGCCGCTGGTTGGCGGTGATGGTTACCGGGCGGCGCATACTCATCGACGATCTGCCCCCGGAATTGCAAGGCGGTTCGCCACATCCACAAAGTCAATCTTGGGAAGATGCGCTGGCCGAATGGGTTTCCGGCGCCCTTGCCACAAACCGTTCAAAACCCATCCTTGAGGACGCGCATCCGGCCTTCGAGCGCGTACTGATCGTTGCCGCCTTGAAACATACCGGCGGGCGGCGCATGGAGGCGGCTGAATTGCTCGGTTGGGGCCGCAACACATTGACGCGCAAGATTGCCGAGCTGAACCTGTGATGCCGTGTGCGGATGAGAGCGAATTTTCGCTTTCGCGACTTCCTACGGCGCAGGCTCCTAGGAGCCTCTGCCTGCGGAATTCGCGGCTGCAAATCCGCTCTCATCCGCCCCCTCGGCCGCTCGATTTCGTTGAATATGGCATGATATTCGCCTCAATCGACCGGCCGACGGGACGGCGATAGCGAATTTTCGCTTTCGCGACTTCCGCAGGCAGAGGCTCCTAGTGCCTAATTTCCGGGTTTTCGTCTTGCTGCTTGCGTATTGCTTCGGCGTACAGGGCCTCGAAATTGACCTGCGAGATGTGCAGTGCCGGGAACCCGCCTTTGAGCGTTAAATTGTCGATGACTTCCCGGGCATAGGGGAATAGGGTGTTCGGGCCGAAGGTGGCAAGAATGCGTTGCAGCGTTTCGCCTTCAAGTTCTTCCACGGCGAACAATCCGGCTTGCTGAACTTCAACGATAAAAGCGGTTTTGCCGCCTTCCTGCTTGGTGCGGAGCGTGACGGTTAACACCACTTCATAGTGGGTGTCGTCCAAGCGATTGGATTTGGTGTTGATGTCCGCCTGCACCTCGGGCTGAAAGCTCTCCGTGAAGATTTGCGGGCTGCGTGGCGATTCCCAGGAAACATCCTTGAGGTAAATGCGTTCGATACGAATTTGGGCGGTCATGCTTTCACCACTGGCAGGCTTTGGTTGCGCCATTCGGTAACGCCACCGGTGAGCCGGGAGACATTCTCGAAACCGTGTTTGCGGAGTATGGAGCCGGCGGTGCCGGAATGCTGGCCCATCTTACAGGCAACCACGATGGGCCGCTCGCGGTGCTTTTTGAGTTCGTTTATGCGGCTGTCCAGGGCGGCGAAGGGTATGTTGAGCGCATCGACAATGTGTCCCGCATCGAATTCCTTTTTGTCCCGCACATCAAGCACCAGGGCATTTTCGCGATTGACGAGATCAACCAATTGTTGCACCGTTACGGAGCGCCCGCCGCGCCTTGTCTCGTTGCGAATGAAAAGCGCCAACAGCAACACAAAAGCCGCGACGAGAATCGGGTGGTTGCCTATGAATTCGAATACCTGATCCATAATGGTTGCATGTCTTATCGGGATTGGGCCGCGCATGATGTAGCGGGCGCAGCCAGCTTGTCATCAGCCGGTAAAACACCGCGCCCCAAGGCCGGTACGCCGCCGATGACGACAGCGAAATTCACGCATTCTCGTTCCATTGACGAGGGCTCCAAACTGGGCAAGCGGCCGAGTATAACCGAAGGCTGTTAGTCGCCGGTCAACAAGGCCGGCCTGTCTATCTCACCCACTTTCATCGCCGGCGGCGACCCGCACGGTTTGCCAATCGAGTGGCAGCCTGAATTTGCGGGAAAACCGGGCAAAAGCATAGAAAATTCCTCGAACGGATAAGCAGCCTGCTGAGATAGGCGGGCTAACGCCTTGGTTCGTCGAGCCATGGGAGCGGGTCGGAGGCGATGCCATCTTGGCGCATTTCGAAGTAGAGCCCACTGGTTTCGAGGCCGCCGCTTTGTCCGGCATGGGCGATGATTTCTCCGCTCTCAACCAGGTCGCCGCGCCGTTTGGCCAGGCGGTCGGCGTGTGCGTAGAGTGTCATGTAGCCGTCGCCGTGGTCGAGAATCGTCAGCAGCCCGAACCCCCGCATCCATTCGGCAAAGGCCACGCGCCCACGAAAAATCGCTTTGACGGGGCTGCCCGGTTCGGCTTTTATCAACAAGCCCTGCCACCTGAGCCGGCCATCGGCGCGCGCATCGCCAAAGCGGTTCAGGAGAGCCCCCCGGAGCGGCCAGGGCAGCGCGCCCTGGCGGTCGGCGAAGCCCGTATCGTCGAGATCGGTGCTTTGCCGTTGCAACGCCGCGAGTAGTGCTTGCAGGCGTTGTTGGTCCAATAGCAGCGCTTTGCGCTGGCCCGTCTTGTCCGCAACGTCCATTTCCAAAGTGGCAATCAGCACCTGTCGTTCGGTTCGGTTGCGTTTGAGTTCGTCGTGACGCCGCAGCAGCCTTTGCCGCTCGATGCGCTGATCGGCGCGGCGCGCCGCCAATGCGGTTGCGTTTTGGCCCAATTGCTCGGAAGCCCGCCGAAACGACTCGTAGGCCTCCATACGGATATCGATCAGGTGGCGGTGATACACCAACAGACGCCCCGCTTGGGCCGGGTCTTGCTGGTTGAGCAGCAGTTTCAGGAAGCCTTGTCCGCGCAGCCGATAGGCGGCTGCCAGAACTTGTCCGATACGGGCCGCTTCCAGGCTTTGGCGGATTCGATATTGATGGCGCCGGGCGCGCAGTTCTTCGACTTGGGTGCCAATTTCGGCTAGGTGCCCATCGCTTTCCGCAACAGCGTTTGCGGCGACGGCGACGGCGTTGTCTTTTTCGCGCAGATCCGCAAGCAGTTCGGTGCGCTGTCGGTCCGCCTCGGAGAGCCAGGCATCCAAGCTGTTGAGCCGATTGGTAACCTCGTTAAGTTGCCCCTGTATTTCCTGATCGTCGGTGGCGGGCGCGGCCTCTGGGGAAGCGGCGCGGGGGCCCGGCAAAAGTGGCAACAGGCACAGCGCCCAAGCCGATGCTCGATAGCGCAATGCACACCAGGAACGCCCGCTCATAGAGGTGGCTAGGCAGGCTCCCAACATGGGCAACCTGCGGGGGTTGCGCCGTTCGAATCGGTATGGGCCTTGTACATCAGAACTTCCCCAGCGAGCGCCCGGTCATTTCGACGGGTTGCTCGATACCCATGAGCTTGAGCAGCGTGGGCGCAACATCCGCAAGGATTCCGCCATCGCGCAGGCTGAGGCGCTCGGGGCCAATGTAGACAAGCGGCACGAGTTCCGAGGTGTGCGCCGTATGCGGCTGCCCGGAATTCGGATCGTACATTTTCTCCACGTTACCGTGATCCGAGGTAATCAACATCTCGCCGCCGACGGAGTCCAGGGCCATTTCCAGCCGTCCAAGGCACTCGTCCAGGCAGGCCACTGCCCGCACCGCCGCATCGAACACCCCGGTGTGCCCCACCATGTCGCCGTTGGCATAGTTGCAAACGATCAGATCGAAACGTTTTGACTTGATGGCTTCGACGAGTGCATCGGTAACCTGGTGGGCACTCATCTCCGGTTGCAGGTCGTAGGTGGCCACTTTCGGGCTGGGCACCAGAATGCGCTCTTCGCCGGCGAAGGGCTCTTCCCGGCCGCCGGAAAAGAAAAAGGTGACGTGGGCATACTTTTCTGTTTCCGCGATGCGTAATTGCCGTCCGCCGAGCTGGGCCAAGCATTCGCCGAGGGTGTTGGTTAAATGCGGCGGTTCGAAGACGCAGCCGGCCTTGATGTCATCCGCATAGCGGGTCAGGGTGACGAAATCGAGTGGCGTCACGAAGGTGCGCCGCTCGAAGCCGTTGAAATTGGGCTCCGTCAGGGCGCGCGTTAGTTGCCGGGCACGGTCGGCGCGAAAGTTCATGAACAAAACCCTGTCTTGTGGTGTCAGCCCGGGTGCTGCGGTGCCGCCGGGGGCGATGATCGTTGGCTGCACGAATTCATCCGTTTCGCCACGCCGGTAGGCGAGGCGGAGGCCCGCCGGGGCGTCTTCGGCCCGAAATGGCGCAACGCCCTCCGCCAGCAGGCGATAGGCCTGTTCGATGCGTTCCCAACGCTGGTCTCGATCCATGGCGTAGTAGCGCCCCGTGATCGAGGCGATACGGCCGGTGCCCAGCTCCCCGAACAGCTCCTGGGCTTTCTCAAGGGAAGCGGTTGCGCTTTGGGGCGGCGTGTCGCGACCATCCAGGAAGGCGTGCAGATAGAGCTGTTTCAATCCCTTGTGGGCGGCAACCCGCAACAGCTCGAAAATCTGCCGCTCGTGGGAGTGTACGCCGCCCGGCGACAGCAGCCCCATGACATGCAGCGCACCGCCGGAACGCAAAGCCTTGTCGAACAAGGCTGTCAGGGTCCGGTTGGTTTCCAGTTCGCCCTGCTCGATGGCCTGCTCGATACGGCTCAAGTCCTGCAACACAACCCGGCCCGCGCCGATATTCATATGCCCAACTTCGGAATTACCCATCTGCCCCCCGGGCAGGCCAACCTCGGTGCCGGATGCGGATATCAAGGTGTGCGGCCGGGTTGCCAGAAAGCGGTCCCAATTGGGCGTTTGGGCGGCGAAAATCGCGTTATGTTCGATGGCCTCCCGATGGCCGAAGCCGTCGAGCACAACGAGCAGCGTGGTCTTCTTGTTGAGACGGTCTTGCAAAATAGCCCTAATCCCTGAAGGTTCGCGTTTGCTTCCGTGTTGGTAGTGGCTCAATTTGGCAACGCTTCATACCGCAGCCCAACGCGGGCGCGGTCTCTGCGGCAGCGAAAACTGAAACTGAGCCATTACCTCCGTTTTCGGGTGATGGCAAATAGGTGGCAATAAATCCTATTCTAGCTTGTCGCCACATCTGTAGTCAGTGTTCGCGGCAAAAGCAAAGAGTTGATGAGATAGGCGGGTTAAACTGCCGCGATGCGCCTTCGAATCATCACCCTGTTCGGTATCGTTGCCAGTATGGTGACCGGCATTGCGCTCGGTATCCTGATGTTCCTGCTTTGGCCGGCCGGTGTTGGTGGTGTCGATTCCGCCCGGGCTTACAGCATCCAGCGAGCCGCCCAATTCATCGCATCGAACTATGTCGAGGCAATTCCCGACGGGCAGCTTCTCGACGACGCGCTCAAAGGCATGTTGAACGGCCTGGACGATCACTCCAAGTTTCTCGATGCCAAGGCGTATCAGCGCCTGCAAGTGGACACGGAAGGCACCTTTGGCGGCATCGGCATTGAACTTGGCTTGGTGGCGGGTTACTTCGCCGTTGCCGCAACCTTGGCCGACACGCCCGCGGCGGCCGCGCTGAGGGAGGGTGACCGCCTCATCGCCGTAGACGACGTACCGCTTAAAGGCAAACAACTGATGGAAGTGGTGGAGCTATTGCGCGGCCCGTCGGGAACGGAGGTTCGGGTCTCGCTGGTTCGCTCTGGCAATAGGGTGGATGTCGACCTAATGCGAGCGAACATTGCCATGCGTAGCGTCAGTGCCCGCTGGCTTGAACCCGGGTTTGCGTATGTGCGCATCGCACGCTTTCAAAATCGCACTGGCCGGGAGTTCGCGCAAGCCCTGGCCGAGTTGAACGAGGATGGCGCTGCCGCCATTGGCGGCGGGCGTCCTCGTCCGGTCTCCGGCGACCCGTCTGAAATCGAGCCGGACGACCGGGGTGATGCTCCCGTTCGGGGTGCTGTCGCCATTCGGGGATTGGTGCTCGATTTGCGCGACAATCCCGGCGGCGTGCTCGGCGCTTCCGTGGATGTTGCCGATACGCTGCTTGATAGGGGCTTGCTGATTTGCACCGAGGGTCGCCCAAACGCCGAGCGATTGGAACACCGGGCACGCGCGGGCGATCTATTGCGGGGGGCACCCTTGGCGGTGCTGATTAACCGGGGTTCGGCCTCGGGTTCGGAAATTGTGGCGAGCGCACTGCAGGACCACGGGCGCGCCATCTTGGTCGGCGACCAAAGCTACGGTAAGGGCAGCGTGCAATCCGTGTTGGCATTGGGCGACCGGGCGCTGAAGTTGACCACCGGCTACTACTATCGGCCGGGCGGCCTTTCCATTCAGGCCGGTGGGGTGTTGCCGGATATGCGGATCGATTCGGCCGACAATGCCGACTGGCTTGAACGGGCCCTGTCCGTTGTAAAGGCAGAGGTGTTGGTGGCGCGATGAGGGGGCGGCGGAGAAGAAACGGATGCTGTTAACCATCAAGCAGAGCTTGGCCCGCGGCGAAGTCCAGGGTTCCGGCATAGATGGCGCGCCCGGTAATGGCACCGAACAACCGATTGCCGGCGGCGGCGTCCGCGGATTTCAAGCGGCCAAGGTCTTCCAGGTCGTTTACACCACCCGCGGCGGTCACCGGCAAGGCGGTTGCTTGCGCCACAGCCAGCGTTGCTTCGATATTGAGCCCGCTCAACATGCCGTCGCGTTCGATATCCGTATAGACAATACCCGCCAAATCCAGTCCCCCCGCCCAGGTGGCGAGTTCGAGCGCGCTGCGGCTGGAGGTGGCATCCCAGCCGTCGGTTGCCGCTTGGCCGTTTCTGGCATCCAAACCAAAGATCACGCGGCCCGGAAAGGTTTCAGCCAGCTTCGGGAGAAAGCCCGCATCCCGCACCGCTTGAGTACCCACAATCACCGCCTCAACACCGGCATCAAGATAGGCCGCAGCGGTCTCAACCGACCGAATACCCCCGCCCACCTGAACCGGCATCCCCGCCAGCCGAGCAACCAGGCGGGCGATCAAATCACGATTCTTGGGTAGGCCGGCAAAGGCACCGTCGAGATCAACAATGTGCAGGCGTCGACAGCCAGCCTCCGCCCAGCGTTGTGCCATCGCCACGGGCTCGTCGGAATAGACGGTGGCATCGTCCATGCGGCCCTGTTGCAGGCGGACACAACGACCACCCTGTAGATCAATCGCCGGTATTAGCAGCATTTGCTCAGAGCAGGCCTTTGGTTGACGGCACCTGCCCCGCAATGCGCGCATCGAACGCCACTGCCGCCCGTAACGCGCGCCCAAACGCCTTGAATACCGTCTCCGCCTGGTGATGGGCGTTGTTACCGCGCAGGTTGTCAAGATGCAGCGTCACCCGGGCGTGGTTGACAAACCCTTGGAAGAACTCGCGCAACAGATCGACCTCGAAATCACCCACACGGGGGCGCACATAGTCGCAGCGGTACTCCAGACCAGGGCGTCCCGATAAATCCACAACGGCCCGTGACAGGGCTTCGTCCAGGGGCACATAGGCGTGGCCGTAGCGGGAGATTCCCTGTTTATCGCCAACGGCTTGGGCGAGCGCCTGACCGAGCACGATGCCGACATCCTCCACTGTGTGATGTGCATCGACTTCCAGATCGCCCGTGGCGCGGATGCGCAGATCGACCAAGCCGTGGCGGGCCACTTGGGTCAACATATGCTCAAAGAAGGGCAGCCCGGTTGCCAAGTCGCTCGCGCCCGTGCCATCAAGGTTCAACGCCAGTTCGATTTGCGTTTCCCGGGTATTGCGCGTCACCGAGGCGGTCCGCGCTTTTGTTGGCGCCGTTGTCATAGGGTGAGATACATGCGCTACACATCCATCGGTCGCAGCAACTTCGGCCAAGACTCCATGGTTTCCGCCATGCGCTCGCCGACCGCCTCCACCGTCATCGGGGCGTCCATGGGTTCCTCTTGGGCGATCTCTGTAACCTGCCAGGAGAGTAGAGAAATCTTGTTGGCCCCGGCGCAGAACTGGCGTCCGGTAACCTTGGCGGCATCGTCGGTACACAGCCAAACCACCAGGGGCGAGACTTTTTCGGGGGCAAAGCGCTCTTCCACATCTTCCGGCAAGATGTCCGCGGTCAATCTCGACCAGGCGGTGGGTGCCAGGGTATTGACGGTGATGCCGTATTTGATGCCTTCCAGCGCCATCACCCGAGTCAGCCCGGCGATGCCGGCCTTGGCGGCGCCGTAGTTGGTCTGGCCGAAGTTGCCGATCAGGCCGGATGTCGAGCTGGTGTTGACGATGCGCCCGCCGCTGCCTTGGGCAATCATTTGATCCCAGGCGGCCTTGGCCACAAGGTAGGTGCCGCGCAGATGCACATCGACAACGATGTCCCAGAGATCGTTGGTCATGTTCTTGAAGGATTTATCGCGCAGGATGCCGGCGTTATTGATGCAGATGTCGATTTTGCCGAAGTGCTCAACGCAGGCTTGCACCATGGCCTGGGCCGCCGCCTCGTCGGTAACCGAGCCGTAGTTGGCAACCGCTTGTCCGCCGGCGGCTTTGATCTCCGCCACAACGCCATCGGCCATGCTGGCCCCGGCCCCGGTGCCGTCCCGCGCACCGCCAAGGTCGTTGACCACCACCGCCGCACCTTCGGCGGCCAGCAGCAGTGCGTGTGTGCGCCCGAGTCCACCGCCGGCGCCGGTGACCAGCGCCACCTTTCCATCGAGTTTGCCCATTGTGATTTACTCCAGATATCGATTTCGCGGCCCGGGCGGCCCGGGCAATGCCAAGCCGCCATTCCGCCCAAGGGCGCGTATTCTAGCCCGCCTATGGCATCAACTCTATGGCGCAGGCTCCTAGTCCGCAGCCACCTCATCCAAATCAATTCAAACGGATACAGGACCGGTGATTGCAGGCCGCATGTGACGAGAATATAGTCTGAAGATACCTGATCGATAGTAGAAATGGCGGTATTGCGCAGCAGCATCGACACCGGCTCCCCGGATTTCAATGCCAATAGTGAACATCATCGGGCGCTCGCGGCGGACTTGCGGGAACTCACCGCCAAGCTGGTGCTCGGTGGCGATGAACGCGCGCGTCAGCGGCATAGCGCGCGCGGCAAGTTATTACCCCGCGAGCGCTTGGAGCGCCTGCTCGACCCCGGTGCGCCATTCCTGGAAATCGGCCTGCTCGGCGGCTACGAGCTGTACGACGACTGGCCGCCCGGGGGCGGCATCATCACCGGCGTCGGGCGGATTGCCGGCCAGCCTTGCGCCGTCGTCGTCAACGATGCCACCGTCAAGGGCGGCAGCTATTACCCCATCACCGTAAAGAAGCATCTGCGTGCCCAGGAGGTCGCCGCCGAGAATCACCTGCCCTGCGTCTACCTCGTCGATTCGGGCGGCGCTTTCCTGCCCCTGCAGGACGGCATATTCCCCGATCGCGACCACTTTGGTCGTATCTTCTACAACCAAGCCAACCTTTCCGCCAACGGTATCCCGCAAATCGCCGTTGTAATGGGCTCCTGTACCGCCGGTGGCGCCTATGTGCCGGCCATGTGCGATCAGGTGGTGATCGTGCGTAATCAGGGCACCATCTTTCTGGGCGGCCCGCCCCTGGTCAAGGCCGCCACCGGCGAAGAAGTGGATGCCGAGGCCCTCGGCGGTGCTGATGTACACACCAGGCTATCGGGCGTGGCCGACTATCTGGCCGCCGATGACGACCATGCTTTGGCACTCGTCCGGGAGATTGTCGCCAATACCCAGCTGCGCTATCGGCCCAGGGTGGCGACGCGCGCCCCGGTTGCGCCGGAAGCCGACCCCGCCGAAATCTACGGCCTGTTGCCGCGTGACAACCGCACTCCCTACGACGTGCGTGAGATCATCGCCCGTCTCGTGGACGGCAGCGAGTTCCACGAGTTCAAGCCACTTTACGGAGAAACGCTGGTTTGCGGTTTCGCGCATATCGAGGGCTATCCGGTCGCGATCTTGGCAAACAACGGCATCTTATTCTCGGAATCCGCGCTGAAGGCCGCGCATTTCATTCAAGTGGCCGACCGGCGCGGGACGCCGCTGCTATTTTTGCAGAACATCACCGGTTTCATGGTCGGCAAGAAGTACGAAAACGAGGGTATTGCCAAGAACGGTGCCAAGATGGTGACCGCGGTGGCCTGTGCGCGGGTTCCCAAGTTCACCGTCCTCATCGGCGGTTCCCACGGTGCCGGCAATTACGCGATGTGCGGACGAGCCTATGCCGGCACCATGCTCTGGAGTTGGCCGAACTCGCGCATCTCGGTGATGGGTGGTGAACAGGCGGCCCATGTGCTCGCGACGGTGCGCCGCGACGGCCTTGAGGCAACCGGCAAAGCTTGGCCCGAAGCGGAACAGGAAGCGTTTATGGCGGGGATTCGCGACCAATACGATGCCCAGGGCCACCCCTACTATGCCAGCGCCCGGCTCTGGGACGACGGTGTAATCGACCCTATCGACACGCGGCGCGCCCTGGGTTTGGCGTTGGCGATGGCGTGCCGCAAAGCGGAGCAGCCGAAATCGCGGTTCGGTGTTTTTCGGATGTGAGCGGCGGCATCGACGGGCGGTCGTCCGAGGTGCGCATACAGGGGCTAAACTACCTGCTGAAGAACATTGATCGCGACGACCGCCTGCTGATTGTCGACGACGTCTTCGATACCGGCGCCACCGCCCGGCCCTCCATGCGGTGCTGCGCGAAGCGCGAGGCGCGGCCTGACGCTGGCGGCGCGGCATCGTGCGCCCGCATAATCCCTCCGACCGGACGCCCCTCTCGATTTTCACGAAGTCCGTCACCGGTTGGATAGCGGTACAGATCCTCAATCATCCGGGGGACAAGGCGATGAAGATTGTTCGAGTGTAAACTTCGATGTGGCACTCACACGAGATGCTTAAGCAGCGATCCCATTCTTCCGGTATCAACTCACCATGAAAATCAACACCTTGCTCATCGCCAATCGGGGTGAAATCGCCTGCCGAATCATCGCAACGGTCAGGCGTCTGGGCATGCGCGCCGTTGCCGTCTACTCGGATGCGGACGCCGGTGCCCTGCATGTGCGCCGGGCCGACGAGGCACAACGGCTAGGCCCGGCCCCAGCCTTGGCCAGCTACCTGAATATCGATGCCGTTCTGACCGCGGCCCGGGCATCCGGGGCCGATGCCATTCACCCCGGCTACGGTTTCCTAAGCGAAAACGAACAGTTTGCCCAAGGCTGCGAGAAAGCCGGGGTCCTGTTCGTGGGGCCGTCGAGCGCGGCGATTCGCGCCATGGGCTCCAAGATTGAAGCGAAGCGCCTGGTCGCCGCGGCGGGGACCCCCGTGGTTCCCGGCTATCAGGGCGACGATCAAGCCGACGCCACCTTGGTGGACGCGGCCCATAAAGTGGGTTTTCCCCTGTTAATCAAGGCGTCCGCCGGCGGTGGCGGCAAGGGCATGCGCCTGGTCGAGCAAGCGGAGGACTTTCAGGCGGCGCTGCAAGGTGCGCGGCGCGAGGCGATGGCCGCTTTCGGTGACGACCGCATGCTGCTCGAACGCTATCTCGTCAATCCGAAACACATTGAAGTACAGGTGCTCGCCGACAGCGAGGGCAGGACGATCGGCATTTTCGAGCGGGACTGTTCGGTGCAGCGCCGCCATCAAAAGGTTATCGAAGAAGCGCCCGGCCCGACCGTGGATGCCGCTTTGCGCGGCCGCTTGATCGATGCGGCGGTCAAGGCGGCGCGGGCGATCAACTACACCGGCGCGGGCACCGTTGAATTCATCGCCGAGCGGCGCGGCGACGAAACCGATTTCTATTTTATGGAAATGAATACCCGGCTACAGGTTGAACATCCGGTTACAGAGGCAATTACCGGCATCGATTTGGTGGAATGGCAATTGCGCATCGCACAAGGCGAGGCGCTTGCCTTGCAACCCGAGGCGACAGGCCACGCCATTGAAGCCCGCCTTTATGCGGAGAGTCCGGCCAAGGGTTTTCTACCCTCCGTCGGCAAGTTGCGGCGGCTCCGGTTCCCGAGCGGGATTCGCGTCGATACGGGTGTCACCGAGGGCGATTCGGTTTCCGTTCACTATGACCCCATGATTGCCAAATTGATTGCCCACGGCAAAGATCGGGAAGCGGCGCGCCGGGCACTCGTTCGAGCGCTCGACCATACGGAAATTGCGGGCATCGAGCACAATGCCGCCTATTTGGGCAACCTGCTTGAGCATCCGCGCTTTATCGCGGGCGATTACGGGACGCATCTTGCCGATGATGTGCATGAGGCCGTGGTGCCGCGGTTGCAAAGCGAGCATTGGGCATTGGCGGGGATTGCCGCTGTTCGTCAAGGCAGCGGCCCCTGGTTGCGGGCGGACGGGTGGCGGCCCAATCAATTACCACACACGGAGGTGCGGCTCAGGCAGGGGGATGCGATCAAGTCCGTTCGGGTTGACGCCCATCTTGTCGTCGTCGATGAGGAACGGTTCGGTCTCGATAACGTGCGTATGGACGAAGGTCTGCTAAGCGCGCAAATCGATGGGCGCCTCCGGGAAGCCTCCGTGCATCGGCAAGGTGCCGACATCTTCCTCATGCTTGATCGAGCAACCTGGGTTTTCGAGTGTTTGCAAGACGTGACCAGGGAACCCGTCGATATGCTTATTGATGGCGATGGGATTGTTTCGCCCATGCCGGGGCAAGTAATCAGCCTCGCCGTCGGCTTGGGCGATCGAGTTGAAAAGGGTGCCTTGCTTGCCGTTGTCGAGGCGATGAAAATGGAACACAGCATCTACGCGCCCTGCGCCGGCGAAGTCACGGAAATCAACTGCGAGCCGGGCCAGCGCGTCGATGAGCACGCCCGCCTACTGGTGCTTGAACCGCGACACTACCGCTAACAGGCCTTAATTGACTGATGGATTTTTCCTTTTCTTCCGAGCAGACGCTGCTTCAGGAGAGCATCGCCCGTTTCCTGCGGAACGATTATGCGTTTGCCGCACGGCAGCGGACCGTTAAGGGCAACCTTGGCTACGATGCGGACAAATGGCGCGCCTTCGCGGATTTGGGCTGGCTGGCCGTGCCCTTTGCGGAGGAGGACGGCGGCTTTGGTGGTGGCCCCATCGAGAGCATCCTCATGTGCGAGCAGTTCGGCAAGGGCCTGGTGGTGGAGCCTTTTCTGGCAACAGTGGTGATGGCGGGCGGCGCTATTCGCTTGGGCGGCCGCAAGGCGCAACGGGCGCGCTACCTATCGGGCATTGTCGATGGTTCCCTACAGGCGGCCCTGGCCTTTGCGGAACCCCAAAGCCGTTACAATCTTGCCGACCTGACCACCACCGCGGTGCGCACGAAAGCGGGCTTCCTGCTCAACGGCCATAAAGCGGTAGTGCTCAATGGGCCGGCGGCGAATCTGTTGGTGGTCTCCGCCCGCACATCCGGCGAGCAACGGGATGCGCAGGGCGTATCTCTCTTTGTTGTGCCGGCGGATATCGCGGGTGTTGGTCGCCGCGACTATGCCACCGTGGATGCCTCCCGCGCCTCCGAGATTGCCTTTGAAAACGTTGCGGTCAACGAGGATGCGCTGCTCGGCGAGGCCGATATGGGCTTGCCGATTCTGCAGCAGGTGATCGACGAGGCCACACTGGCGGTTGGTGCCGAGGCGGTCGGCTGCATGGAGGTGCTCTACAAGGATACGGTGGAATACTGCAAAACCCGCAAGCAATTTGGCCAGCCCATCGGCAAGTTTCAGGTTCTCCAACACTGCATGGTGGACATGTTCATGGAGCACGAACAGGCTAAATCCCTCATGTATATGGCCGCGATGCGGATGCGGGAAGGCTATGGCCCCGAAGCCCGCAAAGCGGTCTCGGCGCTAAAGGTGCAAGTCGGTACCGGCGGACGCTTCGTTGGCCAGAACGCGGTGCAGTTGCATGGTGGCATGGGCATGACGGACGAACTGCGGGTGGGCCACTACTTCAAACGGTTGACCGCGGTCGACACCCTGTTCGGCAATGTTGATTTTCACTTGGAACGCTACGGGGCCTTGTAGAGATGGCGCGCTGGGAAAAAGAAGACGGCTCCTCAGCCATTCCGGAATGGTTTTTCCAGGCAGTGGAAACCGAGGCCGAGGTTGGCTCGGTTGAAGTGGATGCCTGCGCAGTGTGCTTCCGCGCTTGGGGAGACCGCGGCAAGCGTCCCATGCTGCTCATCCATGGCATGAATGCCCACGCCCGCTGGTGGGATTTCATCGCCCCGCAATTGACCGACAGCTACCGGGTGGTGGCCATGGATCTTACCGGCATGGGCGATTCGGACTACCGCTACGCCTACGATGCCGAAACCTATGCGCGGGAAATTGTTGGCGTCTGCGATGCGGCGGGTTTCGGCGACGATGTCATTGTGGTTGGCCACAGTTTCGGCGGCAACATGGCAACAAAGGCGGCGAATCTGTACCCGAACCGATTCGGCGTGCTCGTGCTGGCCGATTCGGGCTTACGCCACCCGGACGAACCGCCACCGGAATACGGCAGCATGGGCGGCCGCTCCAAGGTTTATCCCGACCGCGAGACGGCGCTGGCCCGCTTCCGGCTGCAACCGCCGCAACCTTGCGACAACGCCTATATTCTCGAATATCTTGCCCGACATTCGCTAATGCCCGTGGAGGGTGGCGGCTGGGCTTGGAAATTCGATGAGGATTTGCCGAATACCCTCAGCGACGCCGAGCGGGAGCCGGCGGATTACACCGGCCTAAAGCCACCGGTCGGATTGATCTACGGTTCCGAAAGCGCCTTGTTCTCGGAGATGACCCGCGAACATCTGGAGTCGCTGATTCCCGGCGAGGTGGTTTCGGTGCCCATTGAGAATGCCGGGCATCATTTGTTTTTGGACCAACCGCTGGCGTTTGTGGATGCCTTGCGGAAGCTCTGTGGGCGCCTTTAGCCCACCTGCTTATGCAATGGCTAATCGCAACAGACCTGGACGGCACCCTACTTGATGACGAATACCCATTGGCGGCGGCGGCCGCGGCTATTGATGCGCTGTTTCGTTTGCCCCTGGTATTGAGCGGTGCGGTCGAGTTGCACTTGGTAGTCGCAACCAGCAAGACTTTTGCGGAGGGTGTTGCGCTGCTTGACCACTGTGCCAGCACCCCTTGGTTGGTGTTTGAAAATGGTGTCGGGCTAGCCCGTCGCATGAGCACGCACTCAAACGGGGAACGCGACAGAGCACCGCTGGCCCGCAAACAAGTTGGCGAGGCAGGCGGGGCAACCGGGCAAGGCGCGGGTGATGCCCACCACCGGGGCGACTACGATATCGAGTGTGAGGGCATGCGCTACCAACAAATTCGCGAGCATTTGCTCAAGCTTCGCGGGGTCGCGGAATTCCAATTCCGCGGTTTCGGGGATATGACCCCGGCTCAAGTGTCCGCGCACACCGGGCTCAATGTGGAAGCCGCCCTGCTTGCCCAACAGCGTATGGCCTCCGAGCCGCTCACCTGGTTGGGAACGCCGACGGCGTTGCGGGCGTTTAGGCGGCGGATTGCCGCCTTGGGGCTCAATCTGGAATTGGGCGGCAGGTTCCACCAGGTAACCGGGGGGCGCAACAAAGCGGGTGCCGTGGCGGCCGTGGCCGAGCGCCTTCAGCACCGCCGCCACAGTGGCGGGCCAGCCTCTCGCCTGAGGACGAACCCAGCCGGGGAGCCTGAGAGAGTATCGCTTGCGGATAAAAGGGTTGGCGAAATAGCCAGGCTGGCCTGCGGCGATGCACCCAATGACGTGGAAATGATGTGTGCGGCGGACTTCGCGCTCGTTTTTCCGGGCCGCAACGGAAACTACATCCTGCCCAGGCAAAACCGGGTTTTTCATGCACCCCAAGCCGGGCCGGCGGCTTGGTCGCGGTGCGTTGTTCAGATCATCGAGTCACATTCTCTCGCAACGGAACCTGCATGAGCGATTTTTTCCAAGGCGGCATAATCACCACGCTGCACGACCTGTGCGGACAATCCACCGAAACGCTTGAAGCACAGCTCCTCGGGTTCGCCCGGGAACGGCCGGTGGCCTTGGTGCTGCCCTGCCTCTACGCGGAATTGGCAAGGCCGGCGCTCGCCAACATTGTTAAAGAACTGCAACGGGCACCATATCTGGCGGAGATTATCATCGGGCTCGATGCCGCCGATGAAGCGCAGTTTCGCCATGCGCTCGACTATTTCTCGGTGTTGCCGCAATCGCACAGTGTGCTCTGGAACGACGGCCCCCGGCTCAAATCGCTGACGGCCAGGCTCGCCGCCGAAGGGCTCGCCCCCCGGGAGCGCGGCAAGGGCACCAACGTTTGGTATTGTCTGGGTTACGTTCGAGCGTTGGCCAACACCCAGGCGGTTGTTCTACACGACTGCGACATTACGACCTATAACCGTCGTATGCTGGCGCGGCTGGTCTACCCGGTCGCTAATCCCGATTTCGGTTATCAGTTCTGCAAGGGCTACTACGCCAGGGTGGCCGATGGGAAGCTAAACGGGCGCGTCTGCCGGCTGTTGCTATCGCCGCTGATCCGCACCATGAAGCAGTTGACCGGAGGGCACCCCTACCTCGATTATCTGGACAGCTTCCGCTACCCCTTGGCCGGGGAGTTCGCCATGCGCTTCGGGGTGCTCGACAGCCTGCGCATCCCCTCCGATTGGAGCCTTGAGGTGGGCCTGCTCTCGGAGATGTATCGCAACTACGCCACCAACCGCATTTGCCAAGTCGAGATTGCCGACAGCTACGACCACAAACACCAGGATTTGTCGCCGGACGATGCAAGCCGCGGGCTGTCACGCATGAGTTCGGATATCGCCAAGGCCCTGTTCAAGAAATTGGCGACCTATGGGGCCGTATTCGATACCGGAACGATTCGCGCCGCCAAAGCCTGCTATTACCGGATTGCCCTGGACCTTATTGAGTCTTACGCCAACGACGCGGCAATGAATGGGCTGCGGCTCGACCGGCATGCCGAGGAGCAGGCGGTGGAGCTATTCGCCACCAACATCCTAAAGGCGGGAGCATCCTATCTCGAAGGCGGCGAGGAGATTCCCTTTCTTCCCTCTTGGCATCGTGTCACCAGCGTCTATGGGGATGTCTACCGCGACCTGCTGCGAGCGGTAGCAGCCGACCGGGAACAATTTTCGAGCGTCTAGGAGCCTCTGCCCGGGAAAGAGCGGGGCCCTGGGGCTTCCCTTGCGGCGCCGTTAAGCTCGCTTCGTTCCCCCTCGCGCCGGCGGGAAGATGGTGCCCAGCGCCGCAAGGGAAGCCCCAGGGCCCCGCTCGCTACCGACTTGCGGCGCCGTTAAGCTCGCTTTGTTCCCCCTCGCGCCGGCGGGAAGATGGTGTCCAGCGCCGCAAGGGAAGCCCCAGGGCCCCGCTCGCTACCGAGTGGTGCCTTAATCTTGCGCATAGAATGGCTGAGATACGCGGACTAAGAGCTTGAGCCGCAAGCACCCTGGTCGAGCCATAGAATTCGGTAAGCCTCCAGATTGAGCCACTGATTAACGGTTATATGGGCATCGGTGAGCAGGTCTTTGTAGGTGCCGGGTGGCATGCCCAAGTCGGCGCACGACAGGCGTTGGTCTTGGTCGCGCACCGATGCCATTACCAGAATGCTTTGCCGCTCGCTTTCCCGGCGCATGGCGAAGACACCGGCCGGGCTGGTCAAGACCCGCTGCGCCGCTTCCGGTGCGAACGCTTCCTGGGCGCTACGCAAGGCGATGGTGCGCCGGAACCAGGCCAACACCGAAGCCTGGATAGACTGCGGGTTCGATAGACGTTCTTCCAAGTCGTCGAGACGCCATCGTCCGCGGTTGATCGACCGGGTGCGCCCCGTCTCTCCGACGAGACCGAGATCGTTCAATGTGGCCAGCAGGCTATGGATATAGATGGCTGGCGCGCCTTGAAAGCTCATGAGCAGGGCGTGGGCGGCCAAGTAGGCCGGTAAGTTTTCGGCGCGCCCGCCGAAGGCGGAAAAGGGCGCGATGTTAATTTCATAGGGCGCCAGTTTGGTGCCGTCCTTGCCGCGGGATTTTTCCCGTAGCGTGACAAAGCCGCCCCGCTCTTGCATGCGTTCAACCAGCCGCCCAATCTCGGCCTCCGGAACCAAGCCTTCCAAGGGTCTGAGACCGATGCCGTCGTGCGACGCGATCAGGTTGAGGTAGGTGCAGCCATCCGGTGGACTTTCCAAAGCGGCGGCCCATTGGCTTAGATAGGCCGCATTACCGAAAACATAGCTGTACAGAAGCAGCGGCGACAGGCTGAATTGGTAGACCAGGTGCGCCTCGTCGCCGTCGCCGAAATAGCTCGCATTTTCAGTGTGCGGCACATTCGTTTCCGTCAACAATTGCACACCGGGGCGCGCGTAGTCGATCAGCAGGCGCAGTATCCTGACCACCGCGTGGGTTTCCGGCAGGCTCATGCAGCTGGTGCCCAAACGCTTCCATAGAAACGCAACCGCATCAAGCCGGAGCAGGCGGGCACCTTGGGCGATGTAGAAAAAGAGAATGTCAACGATTTCGTACAAAACATGCGGATTGGTGAAATCCAGATCGATTTGATCCTCGCTGAATGTGTTCCACACATGGCGGACGCCGGCATAGGTTTGGACAGCGGAGACGAGGGGGGTTGCTCTCGGCCGCACAACGGCACTGGTGTCGGATTCCTCGGGCAAAGTGATGAAGTAGCGACGGCCGGGGTCACGGCCGCCGATGAAGTCGGCAAACCACAGGCTTTCCCGCGAACAGTGGTTGATGACCAGGTCGAACATGGTGTTGTAGTGCTGCGACAGGGCGCGGATGTCCTCCCAGCCGCCGTGGTGGTGGTCCACTCGCCGATAATCGATGACAGCAAAGCCGTCGTCTGATGAGGATGGAAAGAACGGCAAAATGTGCAGGCGTCCGAAGGTGTTGCCGACCCGAGCCTTAAGAAAGCGTTGCAGCGTTTGCAGTGGCGGCTGCGCATCCGCAACCAAGGTGTCGGCGTAGACGATCAACATGCAGTCGTTGCGCTCGGCCCGGCTGCGAAGGGCTTCGGACCCGGCGATGGCCGCGCTGTCCGACGACCACTCCGGATTCACTTCGGCCGGCATGAAAGGGGGTTGGTGCGTTGCCAGATCCACCAGTCGGGCGGCTGTTTCGCGCGCCAAGGCCGGTGCGTAGAGCAGGGAGAGTTCCCGGGTAAGCCGCTGGGCGAATCGCGTCTGGCAGAGGCTCCTGGCCCGCATGGCGGCGGGCACTAATCAAACGTCGCCATCATGGCGAGCAGGTCGCAGACCCGATTAGAGTAACCCCACTCGTTGTCGTACCAGCACAAAACCTTCAGGAAACGGCCACCGGAGACGCGGGTGAAGGACGCATCGTAAATTGAGGAATGCGGGTTGCCGATGATATCCGAAGACACCACCGGCTCACGGGTGAATGCCAAGACATTGCCGAGGCGTTCGGATGCGGCGGCGACCCGTACCGCCTCGTGTACGGCCGCCACGCTGGCCGGCCGCTCAAGCTCCGCAAACAGATCCACCACCGAGCCGTCGGGTACCGGTACCCGCGAGGCGATGCCATCCAAACGTCCATTGAGCTCCGGCAACACCTCTCCCACCGCCTTGGCGGCCCCGGTGGACGTGGGGATGATGTTCTCCGCCGCCGCCCGGCTGCGCCGCCAATCGGAATGGGGCACATCGGCCAGGCTTTGATCGTTCGTATAGGCGTGTACGGTGTTAATCACCCCCTCGCGGATGCCGAACCCGTCGTTGAGCACCTTGGCGATCGGTGCCAGGCAATTGGTGGTGCAACTCGCATTGGAAACGATGCGGTGTTCGGGTTTGAGGCCTTGATCGTTAACGCCGAGCACCACGGTGTAGTCAATGGCGTCCTTGGCCGGAACGGTCAGCAGTGCTCGGCTGGCGCCGGCCTCCAAGTGCATCGCCACCTGCTCTCTGGCACGGAATACCCCCGTCGACTCGACCACGGCGTCTACACTCAGGTCTGCCCAGGGCAGTTGCTGCGGGTCGCGTTCCCGAAACATGCGCGCGCGGGTGCGGGGCGTAACCAGTTCGCCGTCCTTGATGACCGCACCGCCCGCAAAGCGGCCCATGACCGTGTCGTAGGTAAGCAGATAGGCCAGCGCATCGTGCTCGAACAGGTCGTTGATGGCAACAATCTCGATTTCGTCGCTTTGCTCGGCAATGCGGAATACGGCGCGGCCGATGCGCCCGAACCCGTTGATGGCAACACGCATCAGGCCACCTCCTTGTTTGGCTTGTTTGGGGGTGCCTCAAGGCCGGCGTACAGGGCGACAAGATCCAGAATACGCCGGGCGTGGCCTAGGGATTCGTGCCACGCAAGCACCTTAATCAACTTCTTTCCGGCCTTCAGGGTGCCCTGTAGATCGACGAGGATGGATTGTGAACAACCCTTGACATCGGAGGATACGATCGGGTCGTCCGTGGTGGCGATCAGGTCGGGCTCGGTGGCCGCGGCGGCGATGTAGAGATCGTTAACCGTCCGGGGCTCTATGTCCGGGTCCGCGAACGCCACCGTCATGTCCAGCAACGAGCCCGCCTGCACCGGCACGTTCAGGGCAAAACCGCTGAGCTTGCCGTTGAAGTCCGGCATCAGTCGCTCCACCCAATGCGGTGCCGGTGTTTCGTTGGGAATGATGTTCTCCGCCCCGGAACGGCTGCGCCGGTAATCGGGGCCGGCGTAGTCCTGCAGGATCTGATCGCTGGTGTAGGCGTGTACGGAGGTCAGGGTGGCGTGTTCGATTGCGCCCGCTTCGGCAACGACCTTGAGCGCCAGTGCCATGGCGGTGGTGGAAGCGGAGCCGGCCGAGATGATGCGATCGCCGGCCTCAATACCGCCCTCATTGACCCCGTAAAGCACGACGCGGTCGATCTCTCCTTCCGGGAGCGTTGACAGCAGCACCCGCCGGGCACCGTTGTCCAGGTGCGGCCTCAGCGCCTGGGCCGTGCGGAATCGCGCGGTGGTGTCGATGACCAGATCGGCACCGAAAACATCCCAGGGTATCTCGGCGGGCTTGTCGGCGGGTAGCAGTCGGGTTTTGCATGGTGGCTTGCCGCTTTGCGTCCGCTGGCCGACCAGGTAGTTCCCCTCAAGCCGCACGGGAATCCGGCGCGACCCGGACTTGGTGAGCAGATGATGCAGTATTTCCGGCCGACCGATGTCGGAGACGGCGACCAGATCGTAGCGCACATCGTCGAGTGCGAGCCGATAGATCTGGCGGCCAATCTGGCCGAAGCCCATCATGCCGATGCGAATGCTGTTCAATTAATTCATCCTCCTATGTGCCGAGAACAATCGGTGTGAGCCAGCCAATCAGCAGCATGACCGCAAACGCCAGCAGCAGGGTAACGGTTTCGCCGCGCCGCCAGACGATGCCCCCGAGGGTGTTGCTGGCTGCCTGGGCGTCTGCCGCCGCACTGCGCCCCGGTCGCGCGCCGGCAGCGGCCAGCAGGGCGACGCTGATGGAGGTGACGCAGCCGATCAGATTCCACCAAAGCCAGAACACCTGGGGCTGCGCAATCCAGAGATAGATGTTCAGGCTCACCCCCGTCAACAGGCCGGCATTAGCGGCGCTCGAACCCACTCCGGGCCTTAGGATCGCGAGCAGAAAAGTCGCCAGTATCGGCCCGTAAAATATCGAGCCGATCATGTTGATCGCTTCAATCACCGTGGGCGCGATGTCGCCGGTGAAAACCGATAGCACCATAATGACAACACCCCAGAACACCACCGTCGCGCGCGACCAGTACACAGCATTCGCGCCGCCGGGCTTTTTGCCGCTTAAGCGCGTGTAATCTTCAACGCAGACGGCCGAGAGGGAGTTCACCACCGAACTTAGGGAAGACATTGATGCCGCCAGCAGGGCCACGATCAGCAATCCGATCAGCCCATTGGGCATATACTGGACGATGAACAGCGGCACCAGCGTATCCGGGGCTTGCGGATCCAGCTGGGCCAGAAAATCCGGGTTCAGTACCGTGAAAACGCCGAGTACGAGACCGGTACAGCAGTACAGCAGCACCACCGGAAATCTGGCCAGCCCGTTCAGCATCAGAATACGCCTGACCGAGGCCGTATCTCTTGCGGACAGGGTGCGTTGCGCCTCGGTCTGATCGCAGCCGTAATAGGATGCGTAGAGCACGATGCCGCCGAAAAGCATCGGCCAAAGCCCCCATTCATCGCCCGCAAAGCCCCAGGAATCCGTGCGCAGAACGGTTAGGCGGCTGCTGTCGATATTTGCCATAAAGACATCGAAACCACCCATGCCGTGCAATGAGAACAGCAGGATCAGGGTGATACCGGAGAGTATCAGGAGCATCTGCGCCGCGTCCGAATAGACCACGGCCTTCATGCCGCCCTGAAATGAATAGATGAGCGTGATCACACCGATCACGGCGATGGCGGCGTAAAAGTTGATGCCCATGACGGTGTTGAGAATGAGCGCGGTTGCGTAGATGGCCACGCTGGTGCCGAAAGCGCGGCTGACCATGAACACCAGCGAGATCAGCAGACGGGTGGAGAGACCGAAACGGCTTTCGAGAAAATCGTAGATGCTCAGTACGCCGGAGCGGTACAGGGCCGGCAGCACATAGACCATGAGCAGCAGCATGGCGAGCGGCACGGCGAACTCGTAGGACAGCCAGACCATGCCGCCACCCTCGCGCAGCCCGACGAAGGCGGGTGCCGAGATGAAGCTGATGGCCGACAGCTGGGTGGCCATAACCGACAGGGTCAGCGGAAAGACGCCGAGTTGCCGGCCCCCGAGAAAATAGTCCTTTTTGGAATGCTGCTGCTTGCAGAAGTAGCCAAGGCCAAGCAGCCCCGCCAGATAGGCGATGATGATGGCGTAATCGAGGACATTCATAGGGGGCGCGTGGCGCGGCTATTGGCCTTGCGTGGCCATCGGCCCCGGGCCCGCTCGCTGCTGAAATAAGCCCGGATTCCACGCCATGCGGGCTAGAAGTCGTACGATAGCCTGAGCGAGATGCGCCGGGGCAGGATCGGTCGCCCGACGAAGAACTGCGCTGGCTGGCCCGACTGGGCGTTGCCCTGTCTCGGTGAGCCTTCGGTGATGCCTTGGCTGTCCGTCAGGTTAAACACATGCAGGCTGATGCGGATGCTGTCGTCGTTGGCGAAGCTGAGGCTGTATCCGGCCTCCAGCCGCCAAAGCCCATAGGAATCGAGGCTGACGGTATTCGAATCGTTGGCGAAATTGCTGCCGTGATAGTTGTACATCAGCAATGCATCGAAGCCCGCCATGTCGAAACGGGCACCGAAATTGGCCATCTCGGTCGGCTGCCGGCGCAGTTCGTTGCCGACAATCGCCGGATTGCCCTCGGCCTCGGTGAACTCGTGCTCGCGCAGCGTGACATTGGCGTTCAGACTGATGTAATCGTTCAGGTACCAGACCAGGCCGGCTTCAATGCCGTAAGCCTCGGTAGATTGCAGCGATACGTCTTCGATGATGTTGCCGGGGTTGTTGGGGTCGTTGATGAAGTCAACATTGCGCCGGTCGTCGAGCGTCGATAGGAAGAACAACGCCTGAGCGGAGATCGCCTCGGTCTCGTATTTCAGGCCGATCTCGACCGTGTCGATGATTTCGCCTTCGTAGGAGGCCAGCTCGCCCTGCGCATTGAACGGCACACTGCGGATCTGCGGGAAAAAGAAGCCGCGCGAGGCGTTGGCGAATAGGTTGAACTCATCGTTCAAGCGGTAGAGCGCACCGGCGGAAAAGGCCCATTCGGTGGCGCTGAGAGAATCGCTGGTGAGCGAACCGTTGGTGTAGCTGACGGCCTCGATGAGATTGTTGACGCTCGGATCATTGCTCATCACATGGGGGCTGGTGTTGAACTGTTTGACATCGCCTTCAAGGCGCTCGACGCGCACGCCGACATCGAAGGACCACCGGCCAGCCTCGACCTGATCGGCCACATAGAAGGCATAGCGGCGCGCACTGCGGTCGCGGTTGCCGGTCAGGCCGTTGCTTCTGGCCAACCCGTTGCGGGTCCAGTGATACATCGCGTTCGGATCCTCCGCCATGACCAGCTGTCCCGCAGCATCTTCAACCACGCCCATCAGATGCACGTCCACCAGCAACGGGGCGTTGCGGAAATCGGCCAGATAGGTGGTGATGTAGTTGAGGTCGTCGGCCTGGGAGTTCGAGAAGAAGCCGCCGATGGTCAGCCCATGCACGGTTTCGCCAATGGAGAACTCGCCGCTCACGCTCGCTTCCACCGACATGTCGGTGGCGTCCCGCCAGCGGTCCAGGGTGCGGTTGCCGAACACGAGATCGCCCGGAGCGAGATTCATGCCGGACTGCACATAGTGGAATGAAGCTTGGCTGTGGAAAGCCGGATCAATGTCCCGCCGACTGAGGTACTCGGATTGGGTCTCGGGCGTGTTCGGGCCCAAGGCGTCGCCATCAAGGAATAAATTGAACTGGTGGTCGTAGTGCGCGTAGCGCAGCTTGGCGTTCAGCGTCCAGGCGTCGTTGAGGTCCCTGTCGAGCACCGCGGCGATCATCTGCCCCTGGGTGAGCACGCCGTCGTTGATCGGCGTCTGGAAGCGGCCGTCCGGTGTGTCGTAGCCGAGACCGATCGCCTCGACCGTGTTCATGGTGAACACCTTGGCGCCGTCGTTGCCGTCAACGCGCTTGCGTGAATTGCCGTCAACGGGCAGGGGCAGGAAGAATTGCACACTGTCGTCGATCCACTGGGTATAAAGCGTCAGGGCGCCGGAACCGTCGCCGAACTCATGCCGAATGTTGCCCCGAAGCTGAAAGCCCTCGGTGTCGAGGCCCGATTCGAGCGGGCCCTCATCGGTGCGAAAGTAGCCGGAGAACGCATAGAAGGTGTTGGAAGTGGCGCCGCCGATGGGGCCGCTGAAGAAGACATCGCCGCGAAACCGGCCTTCCTCGGCGGCTTCAAGTTGCACCGTGCCCAGCGGTTCCGGGCCGCCGGTGGCGGAGATGTAGTTGATGATGCCGGCCACCGAGCCGGGGCCGAAAAGGTTCGACACGCCACCGCTCACGAACTCCGCGCGCTCGATGCCGAGGTCGTTGCGGAAATAGACATCAAAGGCGGAGGAATTCAGTCCGAAGGTCGTGAATGCGGGCATGCCGTCATACAGCAGCGGGGTAAATGAAAACTGGCCACCCGAGGGCAGGGCGCGGTGAAAGACGTTGGTGGCCACTTCGCCGCCGCCGCCCTCGGCGCTGATGCCGGGCAGTTGAGTCATGATGTCGGCTTGGCTTGACGAGGTGAAAGACCTCAGATCCCGCTCATTGAAGCTGGCCACCGACTGCGGCGTTTCAAAGCCGGTGCGCTCGACGCCGGTGCCGGTGACGACGATCTCCTCAATGACACCGCTTCCACCCGATTGCGTTGATTGTTGTGCCGATTGCTGGGCAGACACCGGGGAGGTTATCAGTGCCGACAACAGGGCCGCCACGGCCACTGTTTGCGATAAGATATATTGGCGAGTGTTTAAATCACTCTGCCTTGGCCTTGCTTCCATTTCCAACTCTCCATTATCCCAATTTTGATGATTGACACCGCAGGCGAGGCGCTTGTGGTCATTTATGTGTGCCTATTAGTCTAGTCTAGACCAGACCCCCCCCTGTCTAGTCCCACCCTGGCTCGGATGGAAATCCGCCGTTTGCGTCACTCTGTTGCGCCGACTCTGTTGCGCCAGCCTTTGTCATTGTCGTGGATGTTATGCGGAATGATGCGTGGGCTCAATCCCAACTCAAGGCCCCGCCCGTCTGATACTCCGTCACCCGCGTCTCGAAGAAATTCTTCTCCTTTTTGAGATCCATAATCTCGCTCATCCACGGAAACGGGTTTTTTACGCCCGGAAATTGCTCGCTGAGTCCGATTTGCGCAAGGCGGCGGTTGGCGATGAAGCGCAGGTATTCGCTCATCATGTTGGCGTTCATGCCGAGCACGCCGCGGGGCATGGTGTCTTGTGCGTACTCGATCTCCAGCTGGGTGCCTTCAAGAATCATCTGGCGCGCCAGGTTCTGGGCCTCGTCGTCCCACAGATCTGGGTTTTCCAGCTTAATTTGGTTAATTACATCGATACCGAAATTCACATGCATGGATTCGTCGCGCAGGATGTATTGAAACTGCTCCGATGTGCCCGTCATCTTGTTGCGTCGCCCCATGGACAGGATTTGCGTGAAACCGCAATAGAAGAAGACGCCTTCGAGCACACAGTAGTAGGCGATGAGGTTCTGCAAAAGCGCCTGGTCCGTTTCCCGGGAGCCCGTGGTAAACATGGGGTCGGACAGTTGTTGGGTGTACTTCAGCGCCCAAGCCGCCTTGCGGGCGACCGAGGGCACCTCCCGGTACATGTTGAAGATTTCGCCCTCGTCCATGCCGAGTGATTCGATGCAATACTGGTAGGCGTGGGTGTGGATGGCTTCCTCGAACGCCTGCCGCAGCAGGTATTGACGGCACTCCGGGTTGGTGATTAGGCGGTAGATGGCGAGTACCAGATTGTTGGCGACCAGCGAATCGGCGGTCGAGAAAAAGCCGAGACTGCGCTTGACGATCGTGCGCTCGTCGTCGGTGAGGCCGCCCTCGCTCTTCCAGAGGGCGATGTCGGCGGTCATGTTGACTTCCTGGGGCATCCAGTGGTTAGCGCAGCCATCAAGATATTTCTGCCAAGCCCAGTCGTATTTGAACGGCACCAGTTGGTTGAGATCGGCGCGGCAGTTAATCATGGCTTTCTGGTCGACGGTGACGCGCTCGAGGTTTTCGTCCTCGTCCGCCATATTCGATGCGAGAATGGCCGCCCGCGCCAATTCCCGCTCGGCTGACGAGTCGGCATGGGCACCGACGGCGACTGCGGCGGTTGGCACCGGAGAAACCGGGGCGGAGCCTGCCGGGGGGGGCGGGGCCGAGAGGGCGGGCTGGGCGGCGACCGCGGCGGCTCTGGGAGGCTGTGTGCGGTTTGCTGATGGCTCGGCCGCCCGGCTGTGTCTGGCCGCAACCGCCAACGCCGGGCCGTCTTGTGGCGGCCGATGCGGCTGGTCTGTGCCGTCAACAGCTTCCGTTGGCTTTGCCGCCGGCACCGCATGGTCTTGCCGACGATCTGCGGTCACAGGATCCTTTGCCGCCGCTTCCCCTTCATTCATTAAGTTGACGGAAGGGTCCCCGCCAGCTCCGAGAGGCTTCGCATCCGGCGCATCACCCGCGGCAGGCGCTGGCGACCCATTGGTTTGGGCCCCCGGTGCCTTGTGTGCCGCATTGTCTTCGTAATCGTCCCAACTGAGCATGCTTGTCTCTCCTTAACTTCGTGGGTTTTATGTGCCTAGTTGACCGAGCACCGCTGCGACTCAAGTACATAAGTCTCCCACGCTTTGCCCGCCGAACCCCTACTGACAGGCCTCGCAGTCCGGATCATCAATGGAGCAGGCGGCGGGCGCGGGTGCGGCGGCACCTAATGCCTGATCGGCGGTGGTGCCGTTGCCTTGTTGCATGTTTTGTGCCGCCAAGTTTGTGGATGCGTCCATACCTGTACTTTCGGCGGCCGACACCAGCCCGCTTTGCACGGCATTCAGGGTGCCGCGATCAAGGGTGGACTTCTCCGTACTGGTTGCACCGAGCGCGCGCAGATAATAGGTGGTTTTCAAGCCGCGCAGCCAAGCCATGCGATAGGTCACATCCAACTTCTTGCCGGAAGCCTCGGCCATGTACAGGTTCAGCGACTGCGCTTGATCGATCCACTTTTGCCGCCGCGCCGCCGCGTCCACCAACCAGCGGGGTTCGACCTCGAAAGCGGTGGCGTACAGCAGCTTCAGCTCCTCCGGGACCCTTTCGATACGCCTAAGCGAACCGTCGTAGTACTTGAGATCATTGACCATCACCTGGTCCCAAAGGCCGAGCGCTTTGAGATCGCGCACCATATAGGGATTGGTGACCGTGAATTCACCGGACAGGTTCGATTTAACGTAAAGGTTCTGATAGGTCGGTTCGATGGACTGGGAGACACCGGTAATGTTGGCAATGGTCGCGGTGGGCGCAATGGCCATGACGTTGGAGTTGCGCATCCCGCCAACCTGCACCTTGCTGCGCAGCTTGTCCCAATCGAGCCGGGTGTCAAAATTGGCCTGCAGGAATGCCTCGCCGCGTTCGCTGGCCAGGCGTTTCAACGAGTCGATGGGCAACAGGCCACAGCTCCACAGCGACCCGGAGAAGCTCGGGTAGGCGCCGCGTTCCCGCGCCAATTTGGATGAGGCTTCGATGGCGAAGTAGCTTACCGCTTCCATGGAGCGGTCGGCGAATTCCACCGCCGCATCGGAGCCGTAGGGAATGCGCAGTTTATAGAGCACATCCTGAAATCCCATGATGCCGAGCCCCACCGGCCGATGGCGCATGTTCGAGTTGCGCGCCTGGTCCACGGAGTAGTAGTTGATGTCGATGACGTTATCGAGCATGCGCACAGCGGTGCGGACGGTTTTCTTGAGCTTCTTCATGTCGAGAGCGCCGTTCTCAACATGCGCAACAAGATTGATGCTACCGAGATTGCACACCGCAATTTCCTCGGGTGATGTGTTCAGCGTGATCTCGGTGCATAGATTGGAAGAATGCACCACGCCGATGTGCTGCTGCGGCGAGCGCACATTGCAGGAATCCTTGAAGGTGATCCAGGGATGACCCGTTTCGAACAGCATGGAGAGCATCTTGCGCCATAGATCCCGCGCCTTGATGCGCTTGTGCAGGAGCTTCTTGGCCTTGGCCTGTTCTTCGTAATGCTGGTAGCGAGCCTCGAACGCCCGGCCATACAGGTCGTGCAGATCGGGAACCTCGTTCGGGGAAAACAGCGTCCAGTCGCCATCTTCGCTGACACGTTTCATGAACAGGTCGGGAATCCAGTTGGCCGTGTTCATGTCGTGCGTGCGCCGACGGTCGTCGCCGGTGTTTTTGCGCAGTTCCAGAAATTCCTCAATGTCGAGGTGCCAGGTCTCCAGATAGGAACAGACCGCGCCCTTGCGCTTGCCGCCTTGGTTGACCGCCACCGCCGTATCGTTCACCACTTTCAAGAACGGTACCAGCCCTTGGGATTTGCCGTTGGTGCCCTTGATGTAGGAGCCGAGCGCCCGCACCGGCGTCCAGTCATTGCCGAGGCCCCCGGCCCATTTGGAGAGCATGGCGTTGTCGTGAATGGCTCGATAAATGCCATCGAGATCGTCCGGCACCGTGGTGAGAAAGCAGGAGGAAAGTTGCGAGCGCTGGGTGCCGGAGTTGAACAGGGTGGGCGTGGAGCTCATGTAATCGAAGTTCGACAGCAGGTTGTAGAATTCGATGGCGCGCCGGGTCGGGTCGTCCTCCTCCACGGCGAGGCCCATGGCGACGCGCATGAAGAATACCTGGGGTAGTTCGAACTTGATGTTATCCGCGTGGCTGTGGATGAAGTAGCGGTCGTAGAGCGTTTGCAGCCCGAGATAGGTGAATTTCAAGTCTCTTTCCGTGTCGATGGCGGAACCGAGAGCCGCCAAGTCGAACTCAAGCAGTTTGTGGTTGACGAGCTCAAGTTCAACGCCCTTTTCGATGAAGCGCGCCAACGCCAGCGGGTACAGCTCCCTCATCTGCGCCTGGGTTGCGGAGTGGTCGCCCTTGGCCGCTCCGGGTACTTGCACATGCAAAAAGCGGAGTGCTTCGCTGCGCAGCTGGTCGAGCAGCAGGCGAGCCGTGACGTAGCTGTAATTGGGTTCTTCCTCGACCAGCGTGCGGGCCGTCATAAGCAGTGCGGTGCCGACATCGTGGGCCTTGATGCCGTCGTAGAGATTGGCGAGGCTTTCTGCAATGATGCGTTCCGCGTCCACATCGTCCAAGCCCACGCAGGCCTCGGATACGAGGGTGCGAATGCGGCCGACATCAAGCGGCTCGACGCGACCGTCTTGCCAGGTTACGGAGATGTCGAGCTGTTCCTGGGCTTGCGCCCCGGCGGTTTTGGCGGCGCGGGCGCGGGCGCGTTCTTCCCGGTACAGCACATAATCGCGCGCCACCTTTTGTTCGCCGGAGCGCATCAGGGCCAGTTCCACCTGGTCTTGAATTTCTTCTATATGAACGGTGCCTCCGGACGGTAGGCGGCGACGAAAAGTGGTGCTGACCTGCTCGGTCAGCGCGGCGACCAGCTCGCGGATGCGCGGCGAGGCCGCGGCGGTGCCGCCCTCCACGGCCAGGAACGCCTTGGTCATGGCGATGGCGATTTTGTCGTCGCTATAGGGCACCACCTCGCCGGTGCGCTTGATGACTTTGAGATGGCCGGGAGCGGTGGCGGCGACACTAGGCGACAGTGTTGCCCGGGCGGGCGCCCTGTTGGTGGGGGTGGTCGGCGCGGTGTTGCCTTCATGGACGTTGGTCTGCATGGCCTTGGCTCCCTCCGTATCGCTTGGAACAATGCGGTTGACCGCTACATGTTGGGTTGGTTTTTAATTTAGGCACAACATAATGCGGTTTTTGAGCTAATGCAAGGAACGAATCGGTGGATATCCTGTGTATTGCCGTTGGAAAAACCGGGCACCGTTGCGTGCGTCGCATATGGCATGATATTCGCCTCAATCCACCGGCCGACGGGACGACGATAGCGGCTTTTCGCTTTCGCGACTTCCGCAGGCAGAGGCGCCTGGAGGGGTTCGCATGAGTTTGGTTCTCGCCATCGATCAAGGAACGTCGAGTTCCCGGGGTATTGTCTTCGACCTGACCACCGGACGGCTGCTTGGCGAGGGGCAACGGGAGTTCAGCACAGCGTTTCCGCAGGATGGTTGGGTTGAACAGGATCCGGAAACCCTGTGGAGCACGACCCTTGCGGCCTGTCGCGAGGCTTTGGCCAATGCGGCGGTCACCGGTGCCGACATTGGCGCCATCGGCATTACCAACCAACGTGAGACGACCCTGGTGTGGGAGCGCCAAACCGGCGCCTGTGTACACAACGCCATCGTTTGGCAAGACCGCCGCACGGCGGCGCGTTGTCAGCGGCTTAAGGACGACGGCTTGGAGGCGCACATCAAAACCCGTACCGGCCTGGTTGCAGACCCCTACTTCTCGGCCACCAAACTGGCTTGGTTGTTGGATGCCGACCCACGCCTGAGAAAGCGCGCCGCCGCCGGCGAGCTTTGTTTTGGCACGGTGGATGCCTTTTTGTTATGGCGGCTAACCGGAGGCCGTTCACACCTCACCGACGCCACCAATGCCGCGAGAACCATGCTGTTCGACATTCGCCGACAAACCTGGGACGAGGAATTGCTGCGCTATTTCGATATTCCCGTTGCCATGCTGCCGCAAGTTTGCGACTGTGCCGGAGACTTCGGCGCAACCGATGCCGATTGGTTCGGCGCAAACATACCCATCACCGGCGTGGCTGGGGATCAACAGGCGGCGCTGGTGGGCCAGGGTTGCTTCGCTGAGGGTGCCGCCAAGGTTACCTGCGGCACGGGCTGCTTTGTTGTTACCAATACGGGCGGGCGCATGCTGCAATCGACCAGCGGCCTGTTGGCGACCGTTGGCTATCGCCTTGATGGCGCGACAACCTATGCTTTGGAGGGCAGCGCTTTCGTGGCGGGTGCGGCTATCAAGTGGTTGCGTGACACCTTGGGGATCATTGCGACGGCTGCCGAAACCGAACCCATCGTCCGCCAGTTGGGTGCGGATACCGGGGGCCTGTACCTCGTGCCGGCATTCACCGGGTTGGGTGCGCCGCATTGGAACCCGCGGGCGCGGGGCACTCTTACCGGGCTAACACTGGACAGTACGCGAGCGCACATTGTGGCCGCCACCCTACAGAGCGTCGCCTACCAGGCAGCCGACTTACTTGGCGCGATGGCGGACGACGGCGCCCCGGTCGATAATCTGGGTGTTGACGGCGGCATGGTGGTGAACGACTGGCTGTGCCAATTCATGGCGGACATATTGGCCGTTCCGGTGACGCGCCCGCGCTTTGTGGAAACCACCGCCCTAGGCGCGGCCACCTTGGCGGGATTCGGGGCGGGCCTGACGGCGAGCCTCGATGAACGGAATTGGGGAATCGACCGTTCTTTCGTGCCGGAGATGAACAGCGGTCGGCGGCGACGCCTGCTCGATGGTTGGCGCACGGCGGTACGCCAAACGCTCGCCGGAACTTAAAGCCCAGGGCGCAGAATACTAGCTCGCGGGCCGGGTAATTTTGGTGACGAGATCCAGTTCCATAGGGCACTGCAAAAGCAGTAAATTGATTGTTCCAGTTTGGGTGGAGCCCACATGGAAGGCATCGACGAAGCCCGGGTTACGGCTTGGCTGGTGGAGCATGTGGCGGAAATCGAACCGCCGCTTGAGTTCACCCTGATAGCGGGCGGCCGCTCCAACCTGACCTATCGGTTTACGGATCGTCGGGGTTTGGCTCGGGTGCTGCGTCGCCCACCGCTTGGCCATGTGCTTGAAAGCGCCCACGACATGGCGCGGGAGTTCAGGATTATCGAGGGTTTGCGCGATTCCGCCGTGCCGGTGCCCGCCGCCCTGGGGCTTTGCCGGAACACCGAGGTCAATGATGCGCCTTTCTACTTGATGGCCTTCGTTGCGGGAGAGGTGTTGCACGGCGCCGAGGAAGCGGCGCACTTACCGCGGGCGGAGCGCTTCGCCATCGGGATGCACGCCGTTGAAGTGCTCGCCAGCCTGCATTGCATCGAACCGGATGCGGTTGGCTTGGGCGATCTCGGCCGTCGCGAAGCCTATCTGGCGCGCCAACTGAAACGCTGGAAACGGCAATGGGAGGCGACAAAAACCCACGAGATTCCCGAAATGGAGGAAACCGCGCACATTTTGGAAGAGTCCATGCCGGAACAGCTGGGCTCGGCCATCGTACACGGCGACTATCGGCTGGGTAACATGATCGTTGGCGGCGGACGGGTGTGTGCGGTACTCGATTGGGAGCTCTGTACGCTGGGCGACCCTTTGGCGGATCTGGGTTATCTGCTGAATTCCTGGGTTGGCCCGGAGGAGGAAGCGCCAGCGGTTGCGGCGACGGCGGCGGGCGGTTTTCCGAGCCGGGAAGCGCTCAGTGCGCGCTATACCGAACTCACCGGCCGCGATTTGCGGGGCATCGGCTACTATCGGGCGTTCTCCCATTGGCGTCTCGCCGCCATTGGCCAGGGCGTCTACAAGCGCTACTTGCTTGGTGCGATGGGCCAGGGCGGTGATTTCGACTTAGAGGACTATAAAAACAACGTTACGACTCGGGCCCGGGCCGCACTGGAACTGTTAACGGGTTGAGGGAGTGAAAAAAGGCGTGTCAGAAGGGGGGTTCTGAGGGCAGCTTCGTCTCTGGGGGGAAGGACACTTGAAAGGGAGGACATTTGCGAAGCTGCACACACGCCTTGAAATCAAGTGAGTCGCCATTCTGTACTGTACAAAACCGCTTTGTCAACCCCTAATTTTGGGTTTCTTTGCATTTTGTCCAGATTTTGTCCGGCTTTCTTGGTTTTGCTCCCGGCCCGCCTATCTCAGCCGATCTTTTGTGTGCCGAGGGCGTTTCCTCGTGCTCCTCGGCGGGCGGCTGTGCAGCCGGATGGCTTGGAAAGCGTTGGCCCCCGGGGTTTCCCTTGCCGCGCCGTTAAGCTCGCTCCCACCCCCTCTCGTACAGCAGGAAGCGCGTGCCCAGCGCGGCAAGGGAAGCCCCGGGGGCCAACTCGCCGCCGACCAGAAGGTCTGGCCCCTAGGAGCCTCTGCCTGCGGAAGTCGCGGAAGCGAAAATTCGATATCGCCGTCCTTTCGGGCGGGCGATTGAGGAGAATATCGAGCCCTATTTGACGAAATCGAACGTTCAAAGGGGCGAGCGGAAGCGGATTTGCAGCCGTGAATTCCGAAGGCAGGGCCTCCTAGATCAGTTCTTCCGCCTCCGCCAGCACCGCCAGCGCCGCTTCGAGTTGCGCTCGGGCTTGGGTGACATCGCTGTGGATGCGCTCATGCAGGGGTGCCACCGCTGCCGGCGCTTCGTCCGCGCCCTGCCAGGCGAGGTTGAAATCCGCAAAGGCGTTGAGCCTTGTAATCAATTCGACCAGATGCTGCGGCGCCTGGCTTGGATTGGTCGAATTTGCCGCGATGGCGATGAGTTGTTCATCGGTGAAACGCCGCGCTGTCGACCGCCCGGCCCGCAGGGGGTGGCCTGTGCCGGCCAGGCAGGCCTGTTCGATTGCAGCCCACCCCACCGGCCATTGCAGCGCCTCGACACCGTGGTCGCGGACCCGCTGCAAGTGTTTGTCCGCCGCGAATTGATAAAGGGCCAGAATGCGAACCCCCGGGCAGAGCGCCTCAATTTGCTCAATCGGCGGCATCCCGAGTACCGACAGTTGCACAGCGATAATATCAAGACCCGAGGCACCGTCGGGGTCGCTGGCGAAGGCGTTAAGGTTCGCCCAGCGAGCGGCCACCTCAACCGTGGTATTCGATTGATGTTCGAGCACCACCAGATTTGGCCCGATGAGCCCCAGGCGCGGTGCGAAACCGGTGACCTCGTGGCCCGAGGTGAGCCGTGCGGAGAGTTGTGCGTCGGAAAGACCAGCCAAACTGGATATGGGCTGGCCCCGATCAACGAGCTGTTTGATGCGCTTCAGGCGCTCAAGTTGCGCGCGGCTGTAGTAGCGCGTTTTGCCGGAGCGATTGGCGGGCGCCAGGCCGTGGCGGCGGTCCCAAGCGCGCAGGCGCTCGACACCGATGCCGGTCAGGCTGGCCACCGTACCAATACGGTAGAGGTCTTCCAGTTCCATACTGGGCTTTTTTGACCAGTACAAAGGGTGGACAGATTCTACCGATTCGATATGCCTTGTCTAGGCACCTAGGAAAATAAAGAAGGCGTGGCGACAGACCCATGGGGTGCTGTCTTCGCGGTCAAGGGAGGAAGGGGAGAGAGAACCGCGCCACGCCTGTTTCTCCATCTCAAGCCAGCCATGCCAACTCAAGAGCGAGGCCGCGCATTTTACGAGTTTCGACACCGGTATCAAGGCAAAACACTGAAAAATTCTGTTTCTTTTCGTTTCGTAACGTTTCCGCTTCCTTAGCCCGGACAGCTCACCAACTCTTTTGCCAGCGCGGGATCTCCGCTCGCGCTCCCCGGCAGAGGGCTGCGAGAGTGCATCGGCGTAGCCCAAGGAAGTTGCTGAGCTGTCCGGGCTGGCATGGCCGTAGAGACGTAAGACGAGACGCCACCACAACGCTCGAATTGCTGCGAGATTGGCGCGGAGCGGGCAAAATGCACCCCTTGGCGAGCCGCTGGCCGATGGCGCGCAACCGCTGGCCGCAACAGATATTAAGGAGACAACATGCGCAACAACCTGGGTTTATTGCTAACCAAGCGGGCGTTCCTCAGTCCGAGCCGGGAAGCCTATGTGGACAGCCACGCCGATTTGCGTCTGACCTACGCCGAATTGAACGAACGCAGCAATCGTATCGCCAACGCCTTTGTCGATGCGGGCGTGCAGAAGGAAGAGCGGGTTGCCCTGCTACTGATGAACAGTGCCGAGTTTATGGAAGCCTATTTCGGGCTGGCCAAAATCGGGGCGGTGGTGGTACCGCTCAACTGGCGGCTGGTAGCCGATGAACTGGAGTTCATCTTGAAGGATGCTGGTGTCACCAGGCTCATCTTTGGGGAGGAGTTCATCGATACGGTGGCCGATTTGCACAGCCGCGGTGCAAAGACGGATATCCGGCAGTGGTTGCAAGTGGCGGGCCATGCGGAAGTCGCCGGGTTCGCCGAAAGCTACCATGAGTTCCGCGATACGGGATCAAGAGCCGAACCCGATATTTGCGGGGCGGATGACGACATGCTCTACATCATGTACACCTCGGGCACCACGGGTTTGCCGAAGGGCGTGGTGCATACGCACAACAGCTCGATTTGGGCCATTCTGACCGTCTCGGTGAATTGTCATTATCGGGAAAACGAGCGATTTCTGGGTGCCCTGCCCATGTTTCATGTGGGTGCGCTGACCCCCTGTGCGGTCAATGTCTACCAAGGCGCCACCTCGGTCATCATGCGCAGCTTCGAGCCCTTGTTGGCTTGGCAACTGTTGGAACGGGAGAAGATCACCACCGGTCTAATGGTTCCCGCCATGCTGAATTTCATGCTAAAGGTTCCCGAATTCGAGCAGTTCGAACACCCGGATCTGCGTTGGATCATGACCGGTGCGGCACCGGTTCCGGTATCGCTGACGCAGCGGTTCATGGAGCAGGGCATCGCTATCCGGCAGGTTTACGGGCTCACCGAGTCCTGTGGCCCGGCTTGCCTGATTGATGCCGCCGACGCCCTGCGTAAGCCGGATTCCACCGGCAAGGCGTTTTTTCACACCTCCGTGCGGGTGGTCAACGGCCAGGGCGAGGATTGCGCGCCCGGCCAACCCGGGGAAGTGCTGGTTGCGGGTGCCCACATCATGCGCGAGTACTGGAACCGGCCGGATGCGACGGCCGAGACCCTCATCGACGGCTGGCTGCATACCGGTGATGTTGCGGTGATGGACGAAGAAGGGTTCGTTTCCATTCAAGACCGCATCAAAGACATGATTATCTCGGGCGGCGAGAACGTTTATCCAGCCGAGATAGAGGGGGTGCTGGCCACTCATCCGGACATCGTCGAGGCCGCAGTGATTGGGCAGCCGAGCGAGACCTGGGGGGAAAGCCCCCTGGCTATTGTGGTTCGGTCTTCCGATAGTTTGCGCGAAGCGGAGGTGCTTGATTATTGCCGGGGGCGGCTCGCCCGCTTCAAGCAACCCAAGGCGGTGGCCTTTACCGATGAGATCCCGCGCAATCCCAGCGGCAAGATACTCAAACGCTTGTTACGCGAGCAATTTCCCGGGTCGGCGCCGAGCTGATTTTCCGGCTCGGATGACGACCTTGGAAGCCATCAAATGACAGGCGTTTATGGAATGCATCCGGGGTGATTGCGGCACACATCAAGCAACGCTATGCGCTGGCCGATTTGGTACAGGCGCCTAGAGGAAACGGTGCGCGGCCACCAACACCCAGATAACGGCGAGCAGCACCAATGCCAGGGCCACCGCCGCGGAGGCTATGTCTTTGGCGCGGCCAGCCAGGTCGTTGGGCTCCTCGCCAACGCGGTCGACCACCGCCTCCACGGCGGTATTCAGCAATTCCGCGATCAGCACAATGGCGTAGGCGCTGATCAGCAGAGCCGTTTCCACCAGTGTTTGCCCGAGCCAGAAAGCCAGGGGGATTAGCACCAGGCCGAGTGTGCATTCCTGCCGGAACGCGGATTCGTCGCGCCAAGCGGCCCGCAGCCCCTTCATGGAGAACTGGCTGGCTTTCCGGATCCGCTTGAATCCCGTATAGCCCGGCTTCATTGCGGGCGGGCTCCCAGCCCGGATATATTCGGCATAAAGGCTCTATTCGGGCTCGCCTCCCGCTGTTCATGCTGTTGTGTGGATTGCGACACTCGGTTCCAGTGGATCACTAGTGCCCGCGAATTATAGCCCGCGCAGGCTCTTAGGAGCCTCTGCCTGCGGAATTCGCGGCTGCAAAGCCGCTCTCATCCGTCCCGTCGGCCGCTCGATTTCGTTGCATATGGCATGATATTCGCCTCAATCGACCGGCCGACGGGACGGCGATAGCGGCTTTTCGCTTTCGCGACTTCCGCAGGCAGAGGCTCCTAGCCGCCCGGCTTGAACGATGCATTGGTGTCCGCGGTTTGAATTTTGCAGCCGTCGGACACCGGAGTTGGAGCGGCAGCCAAAACAAAAGCAATGCACATTTGATGAACCGCACCACACCGCAATGCAAAACATGCGGATGGGCTACTGATCCGCTAAGGTGCATGGCTTTTCGGAGCAAGACATGGAAAAAGTTTCGCTGGAATTTGATGGCAAGATCGCCGTGCTCAAGTTCAACCATCCGGAAGTGCTCAATGCGATTGGCGCACAGATGCTTGATGACTTGAACGAGGCGTTGTTGCGGGTTGAGGACAAGGCCAACGGTGCCCGGTGCCTGCTGCTCACCGGCGAGGGACGCGGCTTTTCGGCCGGTGCCAACCTGCGTGATGAAGGCCGTAACGACCGGCGTGGTGGTTCTGGTGCCGGCCTGCGCAGCACCTATCATCCGATTCTTTTCCGCCTACGCGATCTGGAGATGCCGTTCGTGACAGCGGTGAACGGCCCGGCGGCCGGGGTCGGTATGAGTTTTGCCCTGATGGGGGATATTGTTTGCGCACAAAAAGACGCCTACTTTCTGCAGGCGTTCGGGCGCATCGGCTTGGTGCCGGATGGCGGCTCGACCTTCATGTTGCCCCGCCTGATTGGCTGGGGACGGGCGATGGAATTGTCTTTGTTGGCTGAGAAGTTAACGGCGGAGAAAGCCCAGGAGTGGGGATTGGTGAATCGCGTTTACGATGATCGCGAGGCGCTCATGCGGGGAGCGATGGAGATCGCCCAACGGCTGGCCAACGGCCCGCGTTCTTTGGCGTTCATTCGGCAGGCCTATTGGAACACTTGGCACAACGCCTTCGAGCAGCAACTGGATCTGGAAGCCAGATTACAGAACAAAGCCGGGGCAAGCGCGGATTTCAAGGAGGGTATTCGGGCATTTCTGCAAAAGCGTCCGGCCAACTTCAAGGGCGAGTAGGATTGCGTACCGCCGCGGCCCAAGGAGCAATGGCCCACAGTGACACCCCGGCTTTTTGTTGAAGACCCCGGGGCGCATCCCGTTTTTTTGAGTGACCGCCAATCCCACCACCTGGTTCGCGTATTGCGGGCGCGGACGGGCGACAGCGTTGAAATCTTTGACGGCAGTGGCCGCGTCTGGCAGGCCCGGGTGATTGACGCCAACACCGGCGCCTGCGCCCTCGCACCAGGTGCGCTAATCACCGAAGACGCCGCGCCGCATCCCGAACTGCATCTTGCCCAGGCGCTGCTCAAAAACGACGCAATGGACCGGTTGTTGCGCCAAGCCACCGAATTGGGCGTCGCCGCGATTTGGCCCTTGGCAGCGGCTCGCACCAAGGCACCGGAGCGCCGCGCCCAAGCCCGTTACGGCCATTGGCGGCGCATCGTTATTGGTGCCTGCGAACAGAGCCGCCGCGCCCATCTGCCTGACATTCACCCCACTCGAACCTTCAATGACTTTATCAAAACGGCCAACCCCACCCGCACGCTGTTGCTGCATCCACAAGGGCCGACACTGCCATTGCGGCTAGCGAAGCAACAGACAACCGTGCTTGTGGGGCCGGAAAGCGGTTGGACGGAAACGGAACTCCGTTTGGCGCGGATGCGCGGCTTGGGCATCTTTTCGCTGGGCGCGCCCGTCCTGCGCGCGGAGACGGCGCCGCTCGCGGCCTTGGCCGCCATTCGCCACGGTTGGGGTTGGAATCGCGTATCGGATCACCCCTAGGAGCCTCTGCCTGCGGCACGCCACAGTTAGCGCGGTCTCCAAATCCAAATCAATTCAAACTGATAAAAGATCCCCAGATGCATGGGGTTGCCGAGCGGCATACAGTGCGGTTAATTTCCAAAGTGCTCCTTGCCCGAGGGAAGGAATTGTGCCTCGCATCGCTTTCTTAATGGACCCGCTGTCGAGTCTTTCGCTCAAGAAGGATTCGACGCTGGCCATGATTCGCAGCGCCCAAGCACGCGGTTGGGAGGTTGCCTACCTTGAACAGCAAGACCTGCTGTTCAAGGACAACTTTGTGCAGTTGTTTACCCGACCGTTGCGGCTGGCCGAACCCTTTGCCACCTCCTTGGCCCCCGACGATGCCGAAGCCCTGATGGCGGCGGGAAGCGCCTGGTACCACCTTGGCGACGCCTGTTTGGAACCGGCCGGGAACTTTGACGCCATCCTCATGCGCAAAGACCCGCCCTTCAATATGGAGTACATCTACACCACCTATTTGCTGGAACGGGCGGAAGAAGCGGGCACGGTCGTGGTCAATCGGCCAGGGTCGCTACGCGACTGCAACGAGAAATTCTTCGCCACGCGCTTTCCGCAGTGTTGCCCGCCCTTGGTGGTGAGCCGGCGCATGGACGTGCTGCGCGAGTTTCAGCGCGAGCACAAGAACGTGGTATTCAAGCGTCTCGACGGCATGGGCGGCACCTCGGTTTTCCGGGTGATGGCGGGCGACCCCAATCTCGGCGTGATTTTGGAAACTCTGACCTACGGCGGGCGCGAGCAGATCATGGGGCAGTTGTATCTGCCGGAAATAGCCGATGGCGATAAGCGCATATTGCTTATCGACGGCGAGCCGGTTCCCTATGCCATCGCTCGCGTACCGATGGCTGGCGAAGCACGCGGCAATTTAGCCGCTGGCGGGCGCGCCGAAGGCCGGGCGCTTACCGAACGAGACCGCTGGATTGCCGCCGAGTTGGGCCCCGAATTGCGACACCGTGGTTTGCTGTTTGTCGGTATCGACGTCATCGGCGATTACCTGACCGAGGTGAACATAACCTGCCCCACCTGTATCCGGGAATGTGACGACCAGTTCTGCTTGGATATCGGGGGTGATTTGCTTGATGCCCTAGCCCGCCTATTTCACCAAGGGCCGTGATGATTACGCCGGATTTTGCCCGTTTGCGCGTACAGGCGAGCGCAAGCCTCGCCCATGGAGGCAGGCCAACCCTGTCTATAGCGATTCGAGCGCCGTCTTCCTTCCCGAACCGGGGCAAGCATTCCCGCTGGCTAATGGCCGCGGCCCTCATACTGGCTTTGGCGCTGCACGCGCTCGCCATTCTCCTGGTGAACCTGCCGCCGCCAACGCACCCAACGCAACCAGCCGCCATCGATATCCTGTTCACCCAAGCCGGAGGTGCTACGGGCGTGGTGGAAACCGATGAACTGAATACGCCGGCGAGCCCTTCCAGTCACCGCGACTCGACGATACATCAGTCGTTCGACGAGGCGCGGCGCGCATTGGCCGATCCCACCGAAGTATCAGTCGAACAGGCACCAGCAGATGGCGAGGGGCCTGTCTACCGCATCGATCAACAACCCCCTGAAGACCGCCCCTGGGAGGGGATGGCCGCAGCCCAGTTGCCAACCGCCGACCCCGCTCAAGTATCTGCTGCCATCAAAGAACAGGCCGCAACCAGGGAAAGGCCGGACTATGCCGAGTTGGCAAAAACCATTGCCAGTTCCCACACGCAGCGGCAACTCGGCCAATCTGGCGGCGCGGTGCGTTCGAGATCGAAACGGCTCACCAACGCTTCCGCCCAATCCGCCGTCGAGTTGGCCTATTTGGAAATGTGGCAGAAGAAGGTGGAGCGCATCGGCCGGGCCAACTATCCACCCGGCCGGCTTGCGGGGGAACTCGCCGTTCTGGCTGTTATCGGTTACGACGGCGCGTTGCGGGAGGCTAGGATTCTGGAATCCTCGGGGCACCCCGCACTCGACGAGGCGGCCCTGCGTATTGTTCGGCTCGCCGCGCCCTTCAGCCATTTCCCAACGGATTTACGCAAAAACTACGACCGGCTCGAAATCGTGCGCCAATGGCGCTTTGAACGACGAGGGGGTTCGTTTCGCTAATCCGCCCATCTCCCAACTTCCTTGCGGTATGCCGATGCAAGGAAAAGATCGTGTTTTCGGCATTGGGTTGGCCCCTGGCACTTCCCTTGGGGCGCTGGGCACAATTTTCCTGCTGGTACGAGAGGGGGCGGAACGAGCTTAACGCGCCCCAAGAGAAGTGCCAGGGGTCAACCCAATGCCAAGTGGCAGGCGCCTAGGAGCCCCTGCGCCGTCGGTTCCCAGCCATCACAAACTGCGGCTGTGAGGCTGTTATCTTTGCACGCCACCAGTATGGCCTCCAAGGTGTCGGCTTCGTCTCTATCGACCGTCATCCGGTACTTGGTTTTCACGGCCACCACGCGCTGTGCGAACCAACACCGGTTCTGCTCCGGCAGCCAGTCCAAGGCGTCGCGATTGCCCTTGGCGGCATTCTCTGCGCGAGATGCGAGGCCCAGGGGATGCGTCGATGACGGAAAGTAGGGGACGGTGATATCGCTTGCCGTTGCGCTAAGGACGGATGCGGGCAACATCACCAGCAAACAAGCAGATGCGTAGAGATTCATTGTTGCTCCCGGGCTTGGAAAATCGGCGGGATACGTCCGTGCTTCGGGCCCCCTTGCCTAGATTGGTTCGCGATTTTTTACGAGGGGGTGGAGTGCTGATTGCTTAAGGGACGCCCAGTACAAACATTTGGAGACAGATCGATACCGATCAATTTTCGTTTGATTTCTGATGCGCGGTGTTGATTTGCTCAGTGGTTTCGGAAAAGCAGGGCAACCTTTACTGATTCGCAGCCTGAAATATAAATAGAGCGACTAAGAATATTATGGCTCTCATTGGAACAGGTCGAACCTCTATTTTTATCTGATACCAGAGGCTACTTGGCCCAGCGATGATTATCCAGCAATCAATCCATCAGGTTACGCGCGCATTCAATCTCTGGACAGGGCAATTCATCCGCGATGAGGTACAACCGTTCCTTGGCGCGGGTCATGCCGACGTACAAGCGATCAAGGTCGAGCTGGCGGGCTTCCCGATCCTCCTCCGTCAGTTCTCTGTGCATATCCACCATACCGGGGATTGCTAGTTGACTATTCCGTTCATCCTCCGTTCTAGGAAAAATTGAAGCACCCAACCGAGGGATGAGTACCGCACGAAATTCAAGACCCTTGCCGCGATCGAAAGTACCAATCCGTATCCCCTTGCCCAATGGTTTGTCGCCACGTATGTCCTTCAATAACACACAAGGAATTTGCCATCGCCGCTCAAGGAAATCCTTAATCTGCGAGCAATCGCCGTTGCTGCGCGTCAATACGCCGATCGTATCAACGGCGTAATCGCAATCATCGATTAATTCCCGGATTTTTTCTGCAATAGCGGGAATCTCGCCTTGTTTGGTCACCTGCATGAACTGCGGCCGAATACCGTCCTCATGTTCAAACTTTGTGTGCAATGCGGCACCATCGTCATCGTCTTCCCGGACAGGCAGGATATCTCCGCGAATGGCTCTTGCCGTTTCGATGATCTGCTTGGTATTCCTATAGTTGGTCTGCAAAATTTCCGCACGTCCGGAAACCCGGATACCCGCCCAGGCCAAACGGAACCCACCCGAATAGATGCGTTGCGCCGCATCGTCCAACATCAACAGGCCATCCGGCGGAACCGGATTTCCCGGATCGCCCGCAACCAGGGCACGCACGAGTTGCATACCAACCAAGGTCATGTCCTGAGCCTCATCCACAATGACGGCACGGTATTCGGGAGTATTTTTCTTCTGTGCGAGATCGCGGGCCATAATCATAGCGTCGGCAAAGTGGGTGATTTTCGCCGCCTGCATTCTTGCATCCCACTGCTCGTGAAGTTGCCAACATAATTCGCGGTCAGCTCGGCTGAACTTGCGTCGGCGGCCAAGCCGCTCGAACCGGTCGGTATCGAGGTATTCATCTCTTGTTGCCGCCCTGCCCTTGATCACCTTGTCAATTTCGTCCTTCAGATAATCGGCGCCGCATCTTTCGAGCCTGCTGCCATGGATTACGGCTTGGTAGGCTTGATCGAAAACCTCGTTGGCCTTATTCAGATCTATAGCGGGATTTGCCAAGCTGAAAGCGACCCTATCGATATTATTGAACTCTACGTTTGTGGCTGCATCGGGAATGCGTTCATACAATCCTTTCAGATGCTCCGTGAGGGACCGGCTAAAGGTCGTGAACAGCACCTTTTTCCCGGTAAATCGATGTCCAAGTTCTTTTGCTCGATGCAGCGCGACGACGGTTTTGCCGGTGCCGGCCGCACCCCGAATGCGTGCTGCCTCAGCGTATTGGCGTTTTACGAGCGGTTCTTGATCCGGATGGAGGAAAACCTGCCAATCTTCAAAATTTTCCAGGACGGTGGCATTGTCCGCCTCGATACGCTGGGCGACCAACCGGCTGTCCATATCCAACCCTTCTTCCGGGTTGGTAAAGAACCCTTGCCGCTCTGCCCATCGGTATGCTTCGTCGTGGTGATCCATGTTGACAAAAACCACGATTTTTGGCTTTTCAAAACTTGGTTCCACTGCCAGAATCAACCGTAACTCCTTCGATGCTCGAATCGAGCAATGGTTCTGCTTCGAGTTCCTACCAAGGTGCTCGTAGTTCAAGCTGGGGTGATGTGGATTGCCCCGAAACAGCCGGATTGCCTTGTCGCAACGCCGCTTGTCGCTATCGGGCAACGATGAGCGAAGAATGGTCGGGTGATATAGGTATTTCATGGTTTTTCACTCTGATTCGATGAGCAGAGCATGGGCGCATTAAAAGTGGGAAGTTGCCTACAAGGTTACCGAGTGAATCATTGGTTTTCTCCGCAAACGCCCGGCTAGTCCATGCCTTCAGGGCTGCTGGACGCAGTGCCCCCGGTGCCATCGATTTGGGAAATGTCCGGCTGCTCCGGCTTGTCCAACAGGACGGCATCGCGCCCCCCGTGCAACGAAGGGTTGGGGGCGGGCCAGTCGAAGTCCGGCCAGGCCGTTCTCGCTGACATCCCAGAAGCGTCCGGGGCCTCGGGATCGATCCCCGCCTCAAGCAACACTCGCACGGCGTCCTCCCACCGGGACTCGGCGGCGACATGCAAGGGTGTCCGCCCCATGGCGTCGAGACCGCCGAGATCGGTGTCGCCCGCCGCCAGCCGCGTCAAACCGGTACCGTCCCCAATCATCGCGGCAAGGTGGGCCTGACTGAGGCGGGCAGCGGCGCAGGATGCCAGCGACGGGATGGGGCAAACATAGGTCGGTGCCATCTTGTCCGCCACCGAGGGAAGCATGTTGGGGTCGCTGGCGGGCTGGAAAAACCCGCGTTCCCGCAGCGTCGAGAAAAACGCCTCCGCTGCCTCCTCGGAGACGCCGCCAAACGCCTTCGCGATCCGCCCGAGTGTCGTCCCGTAGTCGGCAGGCCCCAACAGGCGTGCATCCGCCATCGCCTGTCCGACCTCCGCAATGCGCTTGCGCAAATGCGGGTGGTCGTAGCGGGTGCCGTAATAGACGAGCCGTCGTCCCGCCGCCTCCCGGCGCGCGGTGCCCAAATCCGCCGAGGCCAGTTGCCCGGGGTCCGCCGCCTCCACGAGCTGGTTCGCCAGCGCGGCGAGAAAATGATTGACATGCATCGGCCAGCCCTGACAATCGCGCACCAGCGCGTCCGCCCAATGCGAAAGGGTCTGTTTCGAGGGGCGAATGCCAAAGAGTTCCATCCAGCGATTAAACAGGTCGCGGGTTTCCCCCTCCGTCAGCCCGCCCAGCGTATGCACCGAACGGTCCTCCCGCGAGGTGCGTGTCACGCCAATACCCCGCTGTCCCATATGCTCCGACAGATGCCCCAATCCGGCAAGCACGGGCAAAACGGGAAGCTCGGTCAGATGCCCTTGATGCAGCGAGCGCAAGGTCTCGGCCTCTGGTTGGTGCGGGCGCGTCTCCTGCGCTTCGTCGACCATCAGGACGATCGGATGGCTGAACTTGCGCTGCTCGAACAGCGCCCTTGCCCCCTCCGATACGGCGCGCGCCGCCACTGCGGGCGCAACCAGAGACGCTAATGCGCCGGAGACAACCGGGCCCCATTCGCGCACCGCGCCCTTTGGCAGCGCCTCGTCAATCGCCATGCGCATTTTGTGCGGGTCAATCAGTGCCCCCATGCGGATGTTGACGGCGATCGGCGCGGATTGGTCGCCTGCATCGCGCCGTTTTTCCCACTGCCTCTGCAAGTGAAACAAAAGAGAGGTCTTACCCGCCCCGGGTGCTCCCTGCACCATGCGGGTCAAACCGGGAAATGGCTTTCCAGCCTGCCATCGGCGCAACGTGACTTCCGCCGCCTTCTCAATATCCGCGAGGACTTCGGTTCTTCCAGCGAAGACTGGAGGAATATCGCGAGCCTCCCCGTCGCAGAAGTCTCTCAACCGTCGTTTTTGCTCGGCAATGGGGATATATTTCTGATCGTTCCTGCTCGACATGCCGCTGTCCCCTTTTCATCCCCATTATAGGGTCATTCCACCGAGGCGGAAGGAAAACGGCACCGAACCCGAGTTTGAGGCTCCTAAGATTATTTCCGGGTTACACTGGGAGGTAGTGGCTCAGTTTCACTTTACGCTGCCGCAGAGACCGCGCCCGCATTGGGCTGCGGTAATGAAGCGTTGCCGAACTGAGCCACCACCTACTGGGGCGGTGGCCGTAGTCGCGCGGTTGTATACTTTCTTGCCGGAAGCTGCCAACATCATACACGCAACGGGTCGGAGTCCAGGGTGGATCTGAAGCACCATTTCCTGATCGCTATGCCCAGTCAGGTGGGTACCTATTTCGGCAACACCATCACCTACGTTTACGAGCACGGCGAAGGTGGCGCGATGGGGTTGATGATTAATCGACCCACCTCCCTATCGGTGGCCGAACTCATTGAGCAATCCGGCCGCTCCGGGTCGCCGGGGTTGGCCGAGGTGCCCATCTTGGAGGGTGGTCCGGTAGCCAAACAGAGCGGTTTCGTGCTGCATTCGGATGACGGCAACTTTCCCGAATCGATGCGTTTGGGCCACGGCTTGATGATTACCAGCGGCCGCAGCGTTCTCGATGCGATTGCCGACAATCGCGGCCCCTACAACTATCTGGTGGCGGTCGGCTACGCCGGCTGGGGGCCAAATCAACTGGAGGACGAGCTGACCGACAATGCCTGGCTTACCTGCCCGGCCAGTGAGGAAATTCTGTTCGATGTGCCCTATCAAGATCGCATCGATAAAGCCGCTGCCAGCTTGGGAATCGACATCCGGCTGATGTCCAGCCAGGCCGGAGTTGCCTGAGGCCAGCGCCAGCATCCCCAAAGGGCGCGCTTGGGAGCTCGCGCCCTGGAAATTCGCGGCTGCAAATTCGCTCATCCGCCCCGCCGGCCGCTCGATTTTGTTGCATAGGGCTCGATATTCGCCCCAATCGACCAGCCGACGGGACGCATGAGCGCGAATTTTCGCTTTCGCGGCTTGCGAAGGCAGAGGCTCCCAACGGTTAGGTATTGATGCAAACATCACAAAACCAGGCCCAAACCGTGCTCGCCTTCGACTTTGGTTTGCGCCGCATCGGGCTCGCCGCCGGCCAGACTGTTACCGGCACGGCAAGCCCAATCGGCTCCGTTGCCGCCCGAGATGGCAACCCCAACTGGCACGAATTGGACCGGGCCCTTGCCGATTGGTCGCCCGCCTGCTTGATTGTCGGCCTGCCCCTCAACATGGACGGCACCGAAAGCGAGATGTCGGGCCGCGCCAGAAACTTTGCGAAACGACTACAAAAACGCTATTTGCTTACCGTGGAGTTTGCCGACGAACGGCTCACTACAAGAGAGGCGAAGTGGCTTGCGGCCGCTGCCGACAATCACGCCCTGGCCGCTAAATTGATTGCGGAAACCTGGCTCGGAGAACGCGCCGCAGGGGAAGCCCCGTAGACCCACTCTTTGCCGCCGCGAATTCCGCAGGCAGGGGCTCCTAGAATTCCTTCGGATTGTGCGCCTGTGCCTTTGCCGTTTCTCTGTCTATGGCTCCCTCATCGACCAAGCGGTGTAGGCAACCATCCAAGGTTTGCATGCCCATGGCCGTACCGGTCTGCATCGCCGAAAACATCTGCGCCACCTTGCCTTCGCGGATGAGATTACGGATAGCGGGTGTACCGAGCATGATTTCGTGGGCGGCAACCCGGCCGCCGTCGACGCGCTTGAGCAGTGCCTGGGAAACCACCGCTCGCAAAGACTCCGAAAGCATGGCGCGCACCGCCGATTTTTCCTCCGCCGGGAATACATCGACAATACGATCAATCGTCTTGACCGCCGATATCGTATGCAGGGTAGCGAACACCAGATGCCCCGTTTCTGCCGCCGTCAACGCCAAGCGAATCGTCTCCAAGTCCCGCATTTCCCCCACCAAAATGACGTCCGGGTCTTCCCGCAACGCGGCGCGCAAGGCCCGATTGAAGCTTTTTGCGTCCCGATGCACTTCGCGTTGATTGACGAGAGCTCGCTTGCCGACATGCACGAATTCAATCGGGTCTTCAATCGTCAGGATGTGGCCCGCACGATTTTCGTTAATGAAGTCGATCATGGCGGCAAGGGTGGTGCTCTTTCCCGAACCGGTAGGCCCGGTGACCAGCACCAACCCTCGGCGCTGCCGGCAAATCGCCGCAAAGCGCGGCCCGAGCCCCAGGCCCGCCATTGTGGGAACCTCGGACGGAATGGTTCTGAACACCGCCGCCGCCCCGGCGCTCTGGCGGAACACATTGACGCGAAAGCGCGCTATCGACGGCAGTTCGACAGTAAAATCGGCTTCAAGAAAGTGCTCGAATTCCTCGCATTGACGGTCATTCATCAGGCCGCGAAGTGCCGCATCCAAGGCATCGGGTACGAGCGCTGGCGCCTCTAGCGGTCGTAACTCCCCATCGACCCGCAACATCGGCCTGACGCCCGCGGCAAGATGCAGATCAGACGCGCCGCGTCGCACACCTTGGGCAAGCAACTTCGAGATGTTGTTCGGCGCATCCATCGACTGTTGAAAATTCACCGTGGCTCAAGGCGATACCATGCCCGGCCCATAAAAACCCAGGACTAATCGTTCCGTTCATGAATAGGTCGGGTTAATGTCGGGCCCGGCTAATCATTCGGGATCAGTACGCCCACCAGCGCCCGATTCCAAAAACAATTATTCCCCGCCCCCAATCTTTGCGCTGTAGGAGATAACGCTTTTTGGTGTGCGAGATTGGGTGGTGGCTCAGCGCGAGCTCGCCGCCTCTACCGCCGCCAAAGGCGGAGGGATATATGCCGTTGCCGGACGTGATTACCGGGCTCAAGAACAAGAAAGAGAAAGGCCACCGCTGAAACGAATGTGCGTAAGATTCTTGATGCTATTTGCTTTCTGCGACATCGGTTAGCCCGGTTGGAAGTTGCGGCGGATGTAGTCGCCGAGCAGCGGAACGGCGAATGAATATCTGCCATGCCTGTTCTTGAATATCAGGCCTTGGCGGGCCAGCGCCGCGAGCATTTGGTTGGCGTGGCTTCCGCTGAAAGAGCTCCCCGGGGCCTTGCGCGATTGTTCAACAATTTCTTGGACACTGAACTCGTGATCGCATTCGGGTAACTGTGAGATCACGAATAGCAAGTCCCGTTGCCGGTCTGTCGTTCGCCCCCATCGTGCGGAAAAAAAATCCGTGTCCAGTTTTTGCTGGATTTCATAAACAGGAACCGAGGCGGCTTCTTTGCGCTGCCAACATTGCACAAAGACATCATAGACCTCCCGGCAGATGAACTGGATAAAGTAGGGATAGCCTCCTGACATGTCGATAATTGTGTTCAGGGACGATTCGTCAAGCGGCGGTACATTGGGCATACTTTGGAACGGCTTTTGGATTGCCGCCTCGCTGTGCTTGCGGGAAAGGCTCTCAAGGAAAAGGACGCGAAACATACGCTCGCAGAAAGTGCGCGCGTCCACGAGTTTTGGGAACAGATTCGGCAATCCCGTGAGCACCAGCATTAACGGCAAACCTTTGCGCTGAAGCGATTGAAACGTATCGAGCAGCAACGAGAGGGGAAATTCGTCTTTTTCAGAATGATCAGCCAGATTTTGCGCTTCGTCGTAAGCAAAAATGACGCCCTTAATGCTATTGGTTCTCAAGATTGCAAGCCATGCGCTCTCAAGCACAGCCTTTAGCTTGTCAAGAGCCAACCCCGGTGTGTGTTCGTATAGGCGCCGGAGTTGCCGGTAGCCGAGGGTCTCCTCCTGGGTTGCCGGATCGCCTGCAAAGCCGATGGGATTGATTCGCCTTTCGGAGACGACAATGGCCGATGTTATGGGCGAGAGATCGGTGCAGAGGCGCGTAGCAATGCTTTCTTCGGTAAGACTGGCTGACTCTGACAGGTCAGCGCCCACCCATATCCAGCTTTTCTCGGACGCAAGAGGCTTTAGGGTCTCCAGCAAGACGGTTTTTCCGACACCTCTGAGGCCGGTCAGAACTAGATTCTCAAGAATGGAGTCCTGTCCAAGCAGTCGCCTAAATTCCCTCGTTTCAGCTTGGCGGCCCGCCAAATATGGCGGCTGATGGCCGGCGCCGGGACGGAAAGGATTGGTCAATTCGATCATCGCCGAAGGATCCTTAGAAGAATTTAGCCGGGGGAATAAATTTATTTTATAAACTAAATTTATTCAACGGTTTTAATGGTACTTGACAGTGATTGTGGCCGGGTGGCGCATCGGTTTGAATCGCCTCGGGTTTGGACGCAGCCCCAACTGTGGCGTTCCGCAGTCGAAAAATTCAAACTGATACACTACCGCTCTGTGTTGTAGAGAGAATATGAAGGCAGCAACTATCCAATTCGTCTTCTTACCCTCCTCGAAGCCTTTTTGCAGTGTCGGCTCGACCCAGTGTTTGAGGGTTTCGGCAGTCAGCGATGATGCGGTCCTTTGAGACGGATGGTGAGGGCGGCGCGGCTTGGCTTCTATCTCCGACAATCTCAAATCCGTAAACGCGCGCATTGATGCCGCCGCCCGTTCCTGTGGACGCCAAGGGCGGGAGATCGCCTTAATCGCCGTTGCCAAGACCAAGCCCGTTGCCGCCATCGCCGCCGCCTATCGCGCCGGCCAACGAGACTTCGCCGAGAACTACGCTCAAGAAGGGGTTGTCAAAGCCACCCGGTTGGCGGACCTAAAAATCACTTGGCACTTCGTCGGCGCGGTGCAGTCGAACAAAACCAGCCTGGTCGCCCGTCACTTTGATTGGGTGCATACGCTTGACCGGGAGAAAATCGCTCGTCGGTTATCAAGCCAGCGCGACCCGCAAACGCCGCTCAATGTGCTGTTGCAGGTCAACATCGATGCGGACCCCGCGAAAGCCGGCGTGGCCCCCGCCGCGCTGCCCGAATTGCTGGCGATCACCTGTGCTCTGCCGGGGTTGCGGGTACGCGGCCTGATGACAGTATTGGAAAAGGCGGGCAATCCCGATTTAAGCTTCGCGCGCATGCAGAACCTATTTGTATCAATGACCGCCCTCGGCGGCAAAAACTGGGATACCTTATCGATGGGGATGAGCCGGGATATGGAGGCAGCCATCACGCACGGGGCCACCCAAGTACGCATCGGCAGTGCGATTTTCGGCCCGCGCGAGCGGCCTGTACCCGCGACAACGCGGGCGGAAAACCCTTGAACGTGCGCAATATCGCTTTCATCGGTGGCGGTAATATGGCGCAAAGCCTGATGCGCGGCCTCATCGACGCGGGCCGCGACGCCGCCGGGCTAATCGCAAGTGATCCGGATGACGGCTGTCGCGCCGCCATTGACGCCTTGGGTGTCCGCACGACCATGAACAATCAAGCCGCTGTCGATTGCGCCGACATCTTGGTGCTGGCCGTCAAACCGCAAATGTTGGCGGCTGTACTGGCGGGCTTGGCGGTTCCCGCAGACACCCTGATTGTGTCCATATGCGCTGGCGTCCCCAGCGCCGGCATCGCCGGTCTCTGTGCTCGCGAGCAACCCATTGTGCGCGCAATGCCCAATACGCCCGCCTTACTGCGCACCGGTGTGACCGGGCTCTATGCCAACGCCTTCGTCGCGCCGGCGGACCAACAAGCGGCGGAGGCTATTCTCAGCGCGGTCGGCAAGGTCTTCTGGGTTGCCGACGAGGCCGCCCTTGATGCCGTTACCGCCGTATCCGGAAGCGGCCCGGCCTATTTTTTCTATCTGATGGAAGCGATGATAGAAGCTGGCCGCAGCCTGGGGCTATCGGCCGAACTGGCCACCGCCCTTACGGTGGGAACCGCCTTGGGCGCGGCGCGGATGGCCGGGGAAACCGAGCTCACGCCCTCGATGTTGCGGCGCAACGTAACATCGCCGGGCGGTACCACCGAAGGCGCCATCAACACGTTCGAGGAGCACGGCGTCCGTCGGCATATCGTTGCGGGCTTGGGGCGTGCGCACCTCCGATCACGGGAACTTGCAGAGGAATTCGGGTCTAAATGAACGGTGTAATTCAGTTTGTCATTCGCTTCCTGATGGAAATTGCCTGTTTCCTGTTCATGGCCCGCTTTCTGCTGCAAGCCTGCCGGGCGGACTTCTACAACCCCATTTCGCAGGGCATCATCAAGGCAACCGATCCGGTGCTGCGCCCTTTGCGCACCCTGCTGCCGGGTTTGCGCAACCTGGATCTGGCCTCCTTTATCGGCGCTTGGATGATCGCAGCGCTCATGATCTACGCGCTTAAGGTTATAGCGGGTTTCTACCCGGGCGGGGTGATTGCCATTGCCGCTGGCGGATTGCTGCATGTGCTGATGCGCATGCTCGATATCTTCTGGTGGTGCATTCTCATCGTCATTATCGCGAGCTTTATCGCACCCGGTAACTATCACCCCGCCCTGGGTTTGCTGCAGCAGCTCACCGACCCGCTGCTACGTCCGGCCCGCCGGTTGATTCCACCCCTGGGCGGGCTCGACTTTTCCCCCATCCTGGTGATTTTGGTGCTTGGCGTGGCGCAGCGCATGCTCTCGTCGATCTTTGGTGCGCTTGTATGACACCGAAACCGCCCATCAAGATGCGTCACTTGACGCTCTGGCGATATCGACGGATTGCGCGGCATCAGTTTGGCGCCCAAGCTTGGGGCGCTTGATTCAAAATGGACAAGGCTTCCCCGCATTCCCGGTTCTCGGCCACGGAGTCTTCCGTCGGCCTCGTCACGCCGGAACGATTTCACTGCGACGACGCATTCGAGCTGCAATGCGGCGAAACGCTGCACGGTTTCGACCTGGTCTATGAAACCTACGGTGTGCTCAACGCCGCCCGCAACAACGCCGTGCTCATTTGCCACGCACTTTCCGGCAACCACCATGCGGCCGGCTGGCATGAGCAGACGGATACCAAACCCGGCTGGTGGGATGCCTGTATCGGTCCCGGCAAGGCGGTGGACACCAATCGTTTTTTTGTGGTGGCGCTGAACAACCTGGGCGGCTGCCACGGTAGCACCGGCCCGGCCTCGACGAACCCCGCAACCGGCAAACCGTTCGGACGCGATTTTCCTAACGTCGTGGTTGCGGACTGGGTGCGCAGCCAAGCATTGCTGGCGGATCATCTAGGCATCGAGCGTTTCGCCGCCGTGGTCGGCGGCAGTTTGGGCGGGATGCAGGCGATGCAATGGGCCATCGACCTGCCCGAGCGCGTGGCCGCCGCCGTTTTGATCGCCTGTGCCGCCAAGCTGTCCGCGCAGAACATCGCTTTCAACGAGATTGCCCGCCAGGCCATCGTGTCCGATCCCGCATACAAAAGCGGCGACTATCGCTCGACCAAGGCGGCATCCGGGCAGGGGCTGGGGCTTGCGCGCATGATCGGGCACATCACCTACCTATCGCACGACGGCATGGGGCAGAAATTCGGGCGCGCCTTAAAAGGGGGCGATTTACGCCGCGCCAAGGATGTCGAATTTCAAGTCGAGAGCTACCTGCGCTATCAGGGCCAGAGCTTTTCCAGGCGCTTCGACGCCAACACCTATCTGCTGATGACAAGAGCGCTGGACTTTTTCGATGCGGCCACCGATTTCGACGGCGACTTGGCGGCGGCGTTCCGCCGCGCGACCGCGCGCTTTTTGGTGATTTCCTTCACGACGGATTGGCGCTTCTCGACGCAGCGCTCCGAGGAAATCGTCGATGCCCTGATCGCCGCACGCAAGAACGTGGCGGGTGCCATCATTGCATCCGAGCACGGGCACGATTCCTTCCTGCTACCGCTACCGCGCTATGTCGAGGTATTCGGCACCTATATGAACCGGCTGGCGGATGAGATTGAGCAGGTGGCCCCGTCCGACACCTATCCGAACAACGTAGCATGCGCCCTGACTTGAAAATCATCGCCGACCTAATCAATCCGGGTGCCCGTGTGCTTGACCTTGGCTGTGGCGAGGGCGATTTGCTGGCCCATCTGCAACGTCACAAGGGGGTGAACGGCTATGGACTTGATGTGGGTGCCGACAACATCACCACCTGCATTCGCAAGGGCGTCAACGTTATCGAACAAGACCTCGACGACGGGCTCGCCAACTTCCCCGACAACAGTTTCAACATGGTGGTTATGACCGAGACGCTACAATCGGTGCAGTTGCCCGAGCGCATGCTTGATGAAATGCTGCGCATCGGCGAAGAGTGCATCGTCACCTTTCCCAACTTCGGCCATTGGCGCGGCCGGCTCTACCTGTTGCTGAAAGGACGCATGCCGATGGCCAAACACCTGCCGCACAGCTGGTACGAAACCCCCAATATCCACCTCTGCACCTTCAAGGATTTCGAGCGGCTGGTGACGCGCAAGGGGCTGCGCATCATCGAACGCTTCGTGGTCAATGCCCGACACATCAACAAGCCGCTGGCCAACCTGTTCCCCAACCTGTTCGGGTCAATCGCCTTCTACCGGCTGGGGCGGTCGGAAGGGGGGGGCGCTTGAATCGGTGCCTGTTGCTTTGGCGATCGGTTCGAGTACCGCCGGTTACAAGCAGAATCGCCATTACCGCCCTGGCGCTTTTATGTGCATTGGCAAATTCCGCGTTTGCCGAGCAGAAGGTGAAGATCGGCGCCTTTGAAGTCCATTATGTGGTTTTTCCAAGCACTTTCCTGAACGCGGATGTCGCCAGCACCTACGGTATCGTCCGGGCACGGGATCTAAGCGTGCTGAATCTTTCCGTGCTCGACCCGCAGGGCAAGGGTGCGAAGGTTGATCTGGTCGGGCAGGCCAAGAACCTGCTTGGGCAACTGAGCCCTTTGCAATTTCGTGAGGTTCGGGAAGGCGACGCCCTGTACTATCTTGCCGAAGTGCGCCACGCCAATCGGGAAGTGTTGCGTTTCTCCATCGCCATCACAGCCGCCGCCGAGCAACCCTTCAACCTTGACTTTCAACAGGAATTATTTTGGGGTGAATGATCTTGGCCATGCCATTCAAGCGAGTAGCATGAAAGTTCCCAACCGACCGCGGTGCGACGCTGTGGCCCGCCCATACCGCTGGCTTCCTGTTGCGGGCGCCGAGGCATCCTGAAATACGCGGCTAAATTTGTTCGATGAGGGTTGTTTTGGCAAGCGGCAATGCGGGGAAACTGCGGGAGCTGCGGGCACTCCTTGAGCCCCTGGGTATCGAACTGGTCGCGCAAGCTGAATTGGGGATTGAGGCGGCCCCGGAAACCGCATCCACCTTTGTGGAAAACGCCCTCCACAAGGCTCGTCATGCCAGTGCCGGTTCGGGCTTGCCGGCCATTGCGGATGATTCGGGGCTCGCTGTCACCGCCCTTGATGGGGCGCCGGGCATTTACTCGGCGCGTTACGCCGGTGCCGACCAGAACGACAGCGCGAATAACCGCAAGCTGATCGGTGCCTTGGCTGCTGTCAGCAACCGCCGCGCCCGTTTTTGCTGCGCGCTTGTCTATCTTGAACAGCCCGGCGACCCGGCCCCGCTCATCGCCGCGGGCGAATGGCGGGGAACCATCATCGACAAGGCGCGTGGCGAAAATGGGTTTGGCTACGACCCGCATTTCCTAATACCGGAATTGGGCAAGACCGCGGCAGAATTGGAACCGCAAGCGAAAAACACCCTCAGCCATCGAGGCCAAGCGGCCCGTTACCTGGTTACCGCATTGCGCGAGCGGCTTGGCAATTAGCCAGCTTATCCGGCTCATTTGCTGCTGCGCACGCCGATGCACTCGCTACAAAAATTGGTTCCCCCGCGCCTTGGCCTCTACGCCCACTTTCCCTGGTGCGTGAAGAAATGTCCGTACTGCGATTTTAACTCCCATCCGCTGACCGGAGACTTGCAAGAGGACGCCTATATTCGGGCATTGCAGGAGGAGTTCCAGGCGCTGGCCGACGCTATCGGGCTAGCCCGTCAGTTTGACACGGTGTTTTTCGGAGGCGGCACCCCCAGCCTTTTTTCCGCCCGCGCACTGGGTGCTTTCATTGCAACCATTGAGCCCCACCTTCGATGCGGCGCGGAAATTACCATGGAAGCCAATCCGGGAGCGGCCGAGCGGGACGATCTGGGCGCCTACCGCGAAGCCGGTATCAACCGGCTGTCTATCGGTGCCCAATCGTTTTCACCGATGTCGCTAAGGCGGCTCGGACGCATCCACGGTCCCGACGCAACGCACGCTTGCGTGGCCGCCGCCCGTCGCGGGGGATTCGACAACATCAATCTGGATCTCATGTACGGCTTGCCCGGCCAAACGCCGGAGCAAGCGCTCGCCGACTTGGCGGCCGCCCTCGCGCTGTCGCCGGAACACCTGAGCTGGTATCAACTGACCATCGAGCCGAAGACCGAATTTGCCCGCCGTCCGCCCCCCAATCTGCCCGACGAAGAGGCGTTATTCGAAACGGAAACGGCGGGACGCGCCCTGCTCGGACAAGCGGGGTTGCAACGCTATGAGATTTCCGCCTACGCGCGACCCGGCGCGGCCTGCCAGCACAATCTGGTCTACTGGACGTTTGCGGACTACTTCGGTCTCGGTGCCGGTGCCCACGGCAAATTGGGCGTGGCCAGCGATTCTGTATTGCGGCTTCCGACGAATCCGGCGGCCGCGGCGAGTCAAACCATGTTGGCGACGGTTCGCACACAAAATCCTCGTCAACCGCGTCTTTATCTGCAAGACCCCCGCCGCATCGAACAGGTTCGGGTGAGCGCGGCGGAACTGCCGGGGGAGTACATGATGAACGTCCTGCGCCTTGTCGGCGGGGTTGAACAGCGGTTATTCGAGGCGCGCACGGGCCTGCCTTGGCATGCTGTGGAACCGACTTGGCGGAAAACCACCGCACTTGGCTTGACCGAGCCCGACCGCATTGCCGCCACTCCGTTGGGCCTGCGGCATCTCGATACGCTTTTGCAACACTTTCTCTAGGAGCCCGCATCTCCGGCCACGTCATGCCTTGGCGGTGAGGAAACTCAAATTGAGCCGCCGTCGCAACGCCCAAGATGAAATTCAAAAATCTCATGGCCGAGCCGCCGCCCCCGCGCCTCGAATCGGGTTTCGAGGCGTTCGCTTGCGGCCGCGCCCGCCTGAAGTGCCGGTTCCGCTCTGAGCACCGCGGCAATCCATTGTGCATAGGGAGCCCAGTCCGTCGCGATACTCAAGGTGCCGCCGGGGGCGAGACGGTTCGCCAGCAGTGCCGTGAATTTCGGTTGAATTAGGCGTCGCTTGTGGTGGCGTTTCTTGGGCCAGGGATCGGGAAACCAAATGTGGATTTCGGCAAGGCTTGCCGGATGGAAGCCGACATCGAGAAGTTCTTCCGCATCGCCCCGCAGTACGCGAAGATTGGTTAGCCCGCGCCGCTCGATACCGGCGAGCAGCGCACCGATGCCCGGTTCGTAAATTTCAATACCGATGAGATTGAGATGCGGATGGGTGGTCGCCCAATCGAGCAGTGTTTGGCCCATGCCGAACCCGATTTCCACGCCGAGGGGCGCGGCGCGATAAAACACCTGGGGCCAGCCACTCGGTTCGGGAGCAACGATATAGGTGCCGGAAAGTGTTTCCAGGGCAAGGCTCTGGCCCCTTGTCATGCGGCCCCGACGCCGCAAGTAGGTGCGACGCATCAAGCGCAAGCGCTATGGATTTTAGGCCGCCATTGGCTGTGCGGGCTCTGCTTGATCGAGAAAGCTGGCCTTGAGTTTTTTCATGGCATTGCGCTCAAGCTGACGGATGCGTTCGGCGGATACCCCGTAACGCTCGGCCAGTTCCGCAAGCGTCGATTTGTCCTCGCGCAGCCAGCGTGCGGCGATTATTTCGCGGCTACGCTCGTCCAGCTTGGCGATTGCCGAGTAAAGCAATTCGCCGGATGCCTCGGACCATTCATCGGCGGCGACCAATTCCGCCGGGTCGGTGCCGGCCAGCCCTTCAATGGGTAAATAATGTGCTGGCGCATTGCCCTCGTCCTCGCCCGTATCGTAGCCGTCGAAGGCGAGGTCCATCGCGGCCAGCCGGCCCTCCATGCGCGTCACTTCCTCCGGGGCAACGCCAAGTTCGTTCGCCACCGATTCGGTTTCCTCCTGGGTGAGCCAGGCGAGCCGCTTTTTGGCACCGCGAAGGTTGAAGAAGAGTTTACGTTGCGCCTTGGTGGTGGCGACCTTGACGATACGCCAGTTGCGCAGGATGAATTCGTGCATTTCCGCCTTGATCCAATGCACAGCGAAGGACACGAGGCGAACACCGACCTCCGGCTTGAAGCGTTTGACGGCTTTCATCAAGCCAACATTGCCTTCCTGGATGAGATCGGCCTGGGGTAGGCCGTAACCTTGATATGTTCTTGCCAGATGCACCACGAAACGCAGGTGGCAAAGTACGAGTTCGCGGGCGGCCTCAAGGTCATTTTCAAAATAGAAGCGTTCGGCCAGGGCTTTTTCCGCCTCAGCCGACAAGATGGGGAAGGCGCTGACGGTTTGCACATAGCCGGCAAGGTCGCGCCCCGGCGACAAGCTGCTCATCGACAACAGGTTCGTTGACATAAGATCTTCCTGCTACTCCAATTGCTTCTCTAATCCGCGCCCGCCACGACTTACTGGCTGGAACGCGCCCTTGCCGGGAAAGCCTGCGGCAGCGGATTTTAGCACTCTCATCTATGGAGTGCTAATCAACAAAGTGGGGATGCTTTGGGCAATTTCAAGCCTCTAACCCACAGATCCGGCCAACTTGCGGTGCCGGGCACAATCTTCCTGCTTGTACGGGAGGGAAAGGGGGAGTGGAGGAAGGTTGAAACGACCTGAACGCGCCCCAAGGCAAGCCCGGGGCCGCTCCATTCGCAAGCATGTTGATCAATGCGGTGGTGCTCGCTCCGCCCACCAAAAACCCTCACAGAATTTGCAGGCTTGCCCGCCGCTGCCGAACGGCGGCGGCGGCGCCAAGAATGCCCAGAACCGCTCCCACGCCGAGCAGCAACCCCAGAAAACGGATACCGAACGGCGCCGCAAACGTCATATCGAAGCTGCTCAGCAACCTCGCGAGCGGCGGTTCCAAGACCATGATTCCTCCGCTCAACAACATCGCCGCCGCCATCCCGCCGCCAAACCCGTAAAGCAAACCCAGATAGAGGAACGGCCGACGTACCTGGGGGTCGCTGGCGCCAACGAGTTTCATCACCCGGAGTTCCCCAAGCCGCGCCTCGATGGCTAGGCGTACCGTTGTGGTTGTAACCAGAACCGCACCGAGCCCGAACAACGCAGCGAGTATGGCGCCCACCCGCCGAACGACCTTGGTGGCATTGGCCACCCGCTCCAGCCAAGTCTTTTCGAATACCACCTCAAGTGTGCCCGGATGTTGCCGCGCTTGTTCGGCGAGCTGCTCCAAGGCCGCAAAATCGGTTCCCGCAATCGGTACGACCCGCAAAGACGCTGGCAGGGGATTGGATTCCAGCACCTCAATGGCCTCGCCCAAGAGCGCATGGGCGCGAAACTCGGCCAATGCCTGCTGCTGTGTGACCACCTCGATACGCTTAACATCGGGTTGTTGGCGCAGTGCGGTGGCGAGCACGGCCGGGTTCGCGCCGGGCTCGAAGTAGACTGAGAGACCCGGGCGATTGTCCCATCGTCCGGTCAGTTCGGATAGGCTCGACTGTACGAGCAGCAGGCCCGCCGGCAACGCCAACGCAATGCCCACCAGTAACCACGCCAGCAAGGTTCCGCTCAACCGCTGCGAGACGTAGCGCAGCGATTCCCCGGCCACGCGAACATGGTCCCGCAACCAACGCCACGGATAGGACGGCCGCGGCCAAGGTGGGCTAGCGCGCATATCCCACCAAGCCGCTCATGGCGTTCTCAAATGGCTCATGCATTGCCCGGTGTCGGCCTTATGTCCCGGACAATCAGGCCCCGCGATAATTCAACAATGCGTTGATTCAAGCGGCCAATCAGCGCCATGTCGTGGCTTGCAACAATAACGGTGGTGCCCACCTGGTTGAATTGCTGGAAGAGCAGCATGATGTCACGCGAGAGTTCCGGGTCGAGATTGCCGGTGGGCTCGTCGGCAATCAGCACGCGGGGCCGAATCACGACCGCCCGCGCAATCCCCACGCGCTGTTGCTCGCCGGCGGACATTTGCAGCGGCAGCATCGACTCCCGCTCCAACAAACCCACGCGACTCAAAGCCGCCCGCACCCGCCGGCCGATATCCCGCTCGCGCATGCCGGCCACGCGCAACGGTAACGCAACGTTGTCAAAGACGCTGCGTTGAAGCAACAGGTGATGGTCTTGAAAGACGGCGCCAAGACCTTGGCGGTACCAAGCCAAGCCCTTGGCACGAAGATTCCCAAGATTTACGCCGTTGACGAGGATCCGGCCCCGGGTTGGCCAGTCGAGACAGAGCAAGAGTTTCAAAAAAGTTGTTTTTCCGGCACCGGAATGGCCGGTAAGGAAGGTCATGGAACCTTCTTCAAAGGCAACGGAAACATCCTGCAGCGCCTCAAAGCCATCCTCGAAGCGCTTCAGCACGTTATGAAATTCAATTTGCCCCATGTTGCTCGCCACAAGAGCAATCACTCACCTTCATCACCTTCCATGCTGGGCGCCGCCCATGCGGCGGCACTACCCCAACCTATTCCTATTCATGGATGAACTCCCGCTGCGATCGATAGCGGTGCGGGCACCGGGTATGCTCCCGCCCCGCTCGGTTAATCGGGCGCGAGCAACGCATCGACAAAGTCTTCGGCAACAAAGGGCCGCAAATCATCAAGCCCCTCGCCGACACCGATGAAATACACCGGAATGGCCTTACCCATTTGGCGTAGCCGTTCGGCAATGGCAAAGAGCACACCGGCCCGGGCGCTGCCGTCGAGCTTGGTGATAATGAACCCGGTAACGCCCACCGCCGCATCGAATTCCGCCACCTGCCCAAGCGCGTTCTGGCCGCTGCCGGCATCAAGCACCAACAGCACCTGGTGCGGCGCTTGTGCATCAAGACGTTCGACCACGCGGCCGATCTTCTTTAATTCTTCCATGAGGTTGGCCTTGGCTTGCAGCCGTCCCGCCGTATCGGCAAGCAACACATCAAAGCTCCTGGCACGGGCGGCCTGAACGGCATCGTAGACCACTGAAGCGCTGTCTGCGCCTTGGCTTTGGGCAATGACCGCGGTGCCATTACGCTCGCCCCAAGCCTGCAACTGTGCCACCGCCGCCGCCCGGAAGGTGTCGCCCGCCGCCAACAACACGGCATGCCCCTGCGCTTGCAAAAGCTGCGCCATCTTGCCGATTGTGGTGGTTTTGCCGACGCCGTTGACGCCGACGAACAAAATCACCCAAGGGCGCGCCCGGCCCAGTTCGAACGGCTTTTGCAAGGGCGCCAGCCGTTCTTTGAGCAAACTCGACAAGGCACGGTGCAGGGCGGCCGTGTTGCTTAGTTCCCGACGTTTTACTTGCTTGGTGAGTGCCGCGATGATCTGTTGGGTGGCATCGACGCCAACATCCGTCAACAGCAGCGCGGCTTCCAGTTCCTCCAAAACTCTGTCGTCGATGGCGCGCTCGCCGAGTAGTAAATCGCCAATGCCCGCGGCTAGGCGGTCACGGGTTTTGCTCAGGCCGCTTCGCAAACGCCGCCACAGCTTGCTCTCGTTTTTCGGCTTGGTTTCGCTCAACATCGCGCCACTATACAGGTGAGCGATAGTGGTTCGGTAACCGGGGCTCCGATGTCAAAAAATCAAGTGCGCATCATCGGCGGGCGGTGGAAAGGGCAAAAGCTCAGGCTCCGGGGCAATGCGTCCTTGCGTCCGACCCTTGGTCGGGTGCGTGAAACCCTATTCAATTGGTTGGCGGCCGAGGTGGCGGATAGCCATTGCCTGGATTTATTCGCCGGCAGTGGCGCGCTCGGTTTCGAGGCGCTCTCGCGGGGTGCCCGCAGCGCCGTTTTGGTTGACAACAGCCGGGAGGCGGTTGTTGCGCTGCGTCGGAACGCGGAGCGGCTCGGTACCGAGAATTGCGTGATACGCCGACAATCGGCGCTGGGTTTTTTGCACGGTGCGACGGCCCAATCCGCGGCCAAGATGCCAACGCCTTCCCCAAAACGGGCGATCAATCCGTGCGATCTGGTCTTTCTTGACCCACCGTTTGCCTCGAATCTGCTCACGGCATCGCTTGAAGCCCTGCGGGGGAGCGGGCTGTTGCGGGAAGATACCCTGGTCTATTACGAACTCGAGCGAGGCGGTGCGATCGACTTCAAGGGCTGGACGGTGCTCAAACAGGCCGTCGCCGGTGACGCCCAATTCGGCCTCCTCACCGCTAGGAGCCTGCATGATCTTACCAACTTGCGGCCGCGGACACCGATGGACTGAACATTTCTCGCGAATGGAGTACGCCTGCCTGCGAATAGAGCGCGGCGGCGGAATTTGAAACTGATACAGGACCAAACAAAGCGGCTCCTTGCCTCGTTCCGGGGCTGCCGTTACCATCGCCGCCCTTTTGGGATTCAGCGCCGCTCATGTCCGTCGTAATCTATCCCGGCTCCTTCAACCCCATCACCAACGGCCATACCGATCTGGTCAAGCGGGCCCTTAACCTATTCGATCATGTGGTGTTGGCAATCGGCACCTCCGCCCAAAAAGACCCGAAAACACATCTGCACGGCCGCATCGCGCTCTGCAAAACGGTGTTGGCCGAGCACGGCGACCGAGTTTCTGTCGAGGGATTCAATTCGCTGCTCGTGGACTATGTGCGCAGCAAAAACACCACTTTCATTTTGCGTGGCCTGCGCACGGTGACGGATTTCGATTACGAATTCCAAATGGCGGAGATGAATCGGTCGCTGGATGCGGAAATCGAGTATGTTTTTCTGCCAACCTCGAAGGAATGTTCCTTCATCTCATCGACATTGGTTCGCGAGATCGCCGCCCTTGGTGGCGACATCAGCAACTTCGTGCATCCTGCGGTGAGCGCGGCATTGGCGCCGCAATAGGGTTGGTGAGATATCCGGGCTAGGAGCCTCTGCCTTCGGAAGTCGCGAAAGCGAAAAGCCGCTATCGCCGTCCCGTCAGCCGGTCGATTGAGGCGAATATCGAGCCATATTCAACGAAATCGAGCGGACGACGGGGCGGATAAGAGCGGCTTTGCAGCCGCGAGTCGCCAAGGCAGGCGCGGGTGCCCAGGTTCTTTGCATAGCCGAGGCGCCCGGCTTGCGTTATGGATGTCTGCGTTTTTCCGGCGCGATCTTCCTACACGAATTGAGGGCTTTGGCGGAACGACGGCGTTGGTGCAACCAAGCAAAATCCACCATCTGGACGGGTTGATGAAGTCTCGGTGGCACTATGGACGGATATTGGGCGGCTTGGCGTGGCTAGCGGCGTCTATGGCGCGGATGGCGAGGCCCTCCGCAATTGGCCATCGTCGGCGCGTCCGAGAGAGCGGCTCTTGGCGGCGGAGTCCGAAGGCATTACAGACGCGGAGTTGCTGGCGGTGTTGCTGCGCACCGGTACGCGCGATTACAGCGCCCTGGGCTTAGCGCATCGGCTGTTGTCGAAATACGGCTCGGTGCGCGCTGTACTTGATGCATCGCCACAGATGCTGCTGAAAAATGAGGGGCTTGGTCCAACCAAGGTGGCGAGCCTGAAGGCGGTGTTGCCGGTTACCGCCCGCTATGCCGCCAGCGGGCTAATCAACGGCCGGGCGTTCGCCGGATCCCAGGACGCGGTGCTGTTTCTCACCGCCGAATTCGGCGGCTTGGAACGGGAAGTTTTCGCTTGCCTGTTCCTCGATACCCGGCATCGGCTGCTGCGGTTCGAAAAGATGTTCCTGGGCTCCGTGGACCGGGCTAACGTGTACCCCCGCGAGATTGCCAAGCGGGCCCTGTACTGCAACGCCGCCGCCGTGATTTTCGCCCACAATCATCCCTCCGGTATCGCCGAGCCCTCCGTGGCGGATATCGAGCTGACCGAGCGACTCGTCTGCATTCTCAGCGAACTTGATGTGCGGGTCTTGGATCATCTTGTCATCGGCGCGGAACGTACGGTGTCCATGGCGGAGCGGGGGTTGTTGTAGAATGCCGCCTGATGTTGCCGAACCCGATACCGCGCCGCTCGAATTTCCAATGACCAACGCCTCCGTGCTCGCTTGCGAGAACAACCTCTCCTTCATGCGCAAGTTGGAAGACGGCCAGTTCAAGCTTCGCAATCGAATCATCTGGCACTTTGGCCACGGTCTGCACTGCACACGCCGGTTGTCAGGCCGTTATGAAACAATCAATTGGTGGACAAAAAGCGACGCTTACACTTGGCATCTAGATGCCATCCGAGTGCCTTCCAAGTACCCCGGAAAGCGCCATTTCAAAGGGCCGAATGCGGGCAAATTGTCTGGCAACCCCAAAGGCAAGAACCCGAGCGATGTCTGGATGTTCCCCAATGTTAAGAGCAATCATCCGGAAAAAACGCTGCACCCTTGCCAATTTCCTGTTGAATTGGTTGAACGACTTGTACTTTCAATGACTAATGTTGGCGATGCGGTATTCGACCCCTATATGGGAGTCGGTTCCGCGGCCATCGCCGCTCTCATGCACGACAGAGTTGCCTACGGTTGCGATATCGTTCCCGAGTATGTTGAGGTTGCCAGGAACCGAGTGGCCGCCTTGGCTGCCGGCACCCTCCGAACTCGCCCGATGGGCAAACCCATCTATGACCCCACATTGCCAAACGGCGGTCATTAATGCGAATCGCAGCTCGCTATTCGCATCTGAACGGCGAGGAATATTTGTTAATACATCGGCCCGCTCTTTGGCAGGAGATACTTGATGTCATAGCGGAAGTGAATGCCCGCGCTTGCAAGACTAAAGTTTCCAAAGAGAAAACCATGCCGGGTCGCCGTCGAAGTACAATTTGGAAAGTACGCCTTCGTCGCGCATGATCTCTTTGTTAAACACCTCGGTTTCTACGTTGCCGACATCGTTGATGTCGGAATCGAGATATTGCCGATGAAATCCCTTGAGAAAGAGATGTCTAGCGGCGTTCCTTACTATGAGCGGGATTTACTGAACGTATTGAGACAAGGTCGCGGTGTGCCAGCGGTGCCGTTTGTGTTGATTGGAGTGGAACCCTGACGAACACTTTGCGGACTTCCGCCTCCACCGCAAACCAGTACGCTCCTAGATCTGACAATAACGGCAGAACACGGTGCCCCGGCCACCGAGACGCCGATTCACCAAGGGTTTGGCGCAGTTTCGGCAGGGTTCGCCAGCGCGGCCATAGACGTTTAGCCGCTGTTTAAAATAGCCTGGGCGGCCATTGCTGCCGACGAAGTCTCGTAATGTTGTTCCGCCCTCGCGCAATGATCGATGCAAAACCGCCTTGATTGCTTGCGCAAGTGCATCGTAAGCCCGGCCTGTCACCTTCCCGGCGGCCCGCGTCGGACGGATACCCGCGACAAACAGCGATTCGACGGCGTAGATGTTGCCCACTCCAACAACGATGCGGCTATCCATGATGAAGTTCTTCACGGCCACCTTGCGGTGCCGGGCGTTCCGTTTCAGATACGCGCCGGTGAAGTCCGGCGTTAGTGGTTCCACCCCCAGGTGCGCCAATAAGCGATGCTCCGGGGTGCCCTGTTGCCACCAGAGCACCGAACCGAAGCGGCGAGGGTCGTTGAAGCGCAGCGTTCGGCGGCCGGAGAAATTCAAGTCGATGTGATCGTGCTTTGCGGGTTCGTCGCCGGGCGGCGCGAAACGCAGGCTGCCGGACATGCCGAGATGCAAAATCAGCTTGCCCGCGGAAAATTCGAAGAGCAGGTATTTGCCTCGCCTCGACAGGGCCAACAGCTTTTCGCTCTGAAGACGGGCGGGAATTTCGACCGGCCAGCGCATCGCCGGGTTGCGAATTACCCAAGATTCCAGGCTGCGCCCAACAATGCGAGGCTCCAGCCCGCGCCTTGTGGTTTCAACTTCCGGCAGCTCGGGCATTGCCGTCCGCGCCCTGCGGGGTTGTGCCGAGAGGTGGGATGCGGATTGTCGGGATTGCTCCGGGTTACTTGATCTTGGCTTCCTTGTACAAGACGTGTTTGCGAGCAACCGGGTCGAATTTCTTGAATTCAAGTTTGTCCGGCGTACGCCGCTTGTTCTTGTCCGTGGTGTAAAAGTGGCCGGTTCCGGCGGTGGACACGAGTTTGATCTTATCGCGCATGGGATGCTCCGTTGCGTTCGCTAACGAGGTGCTGCCTCAATTCGATGGGTGGGGAAGATAGGGTTGACGCAAATAGCCGCCACAGATGGGTGGCTTCGGTAGTTCAGACCTTCTCGCCGCGCGCCCGGATATCGGCGAGCACCGAGTCGATGCCAAGCTTGTCGATGATGCGCATGCCCTTGGATGAAACGCGCAGGCGCACATAACGCTTTTCGCTCGCCACCCAAAATCGGTGGTAGTGGAGGTTCGGCGCGAACCGGCGCCGCGTCTTGTTGTGCGCATGGCTGACATTGTTGCCGACCATTGGCCGCTTTCCGGTTACCTGACAAACTCGGGACATGTCGGAGCCTGAAAAAAGGGAGCGCCGGTTTATACCAAAGGGCGCTTGATGCGTCTAGCCTGGGGTGCCCAAAACCGATTTGGCCAGCCGCAATACAAGACCCCTGCCCCCCGCGTTCAGCGGCTGGCGCGATACGGGGACAAGGTTCCGCCATCCACGGTCACCCGGTGCATCAGGCGACGCTCCCCCGGGTAGTCGTTAAGGGCATGGTGCCAAGTGGCCCGGTTATCCCAAAACGCGACACTGCCGGCTTCCCAATGAAAACGGCAACAGTGCTCATCGCGTATCGCAACAGCGTAGAGATGCTCAAGCAAGGGACGCGATTCTTCGTCGGTCCAGCCATCGATGCGCAGGGTGAACCCCGGGTTGACATAAAGTGTCGGCTTGCCCGACCGCGGATGCCGTATCACGACCGGATGTACGGCATCTTGGTTGGCTTGCTCGATGTTGTGAAAACGCTTGTCTTGGAGGCGCGCATAGGCCCCGTTCGATCCGAAAATGTGGCTGCTGGAATGTACGGCGCTCAATCCGGCAAGGGTACTTCTCAGGCCAGGGGAGAGCGCTTCGTATGCCTTGTACATATTCGCGAACAAGGTATCGCCGCCCGCACTCGGCAACTCCAGCGCATACAGCATCGAGCCGAGCGCCGGCGCTTCGTCGTAGGAGTGGTCGGTATGCCAGCCCCCGCCGATATTATGTTTTTGGTGAGGCTCCTTGAGCACTAGGGCGACCTCGGGATGCTCGGGTACGGGCGTGAAGAACCGATTGACATTGATTGGCCCGAACCGCCGGGCCACCGCCAGTTGGCTATCCGGCGTCAGCGTCTGATCGCGGAAGAAAACCACACCGTATTCGCCCTGCGCATCGGCGACGGCCATCACCTCCTCATCCGACATGGCACACAAGTCGACGCCCCGCACCTCCGCACCGCAGTTATCCAAGGGTTTGATTTCCATTAAACCTCCCAGGCCCCCGTTCGACACTCGTACGCCATTATGTCACGATTCGTCCCGTGGAAAACGCCAACTTCCAAACCGAGTTCAGAAGACTCAGGCTCAACGCGGGCCTTAGTGTCTCCGAGGCTGCGACGGCAACAGGTTACACCAAACGCACCATCCATCGATGGGACCGTGGCGAAACAATCCCAAGGAAAGCGGCGGTCGAATACCTCCGTGGACAGCAGACCATCCCCGCCGTCTGCGCCGATGCCCCTTTTGATTTCACGTTTATCGATCTGTTCGCGGGTATTGGGGGCTTTCGTCTCGGCTTTGAATCCATAGGCGGTATTTGCGTTTTCACATCTGAATGGAACCGCTTTTGCCAGTTGACCTACCAAGCGAACTTCAAAACTGAAAGACTGATCGCGGGCGATATCACCACGATTCCAGCGGAGGTGGTTCCTCCTCACGACATGCTGCTCGCTGGTTTCCCGTGTCAGCCGTTTTCAATTGCGGGCGTATCGAAGAAAAATTCTCTCAACCGGCCTCACGGATTTCGATGCGAGAGCCAAGGGACTCTTTTTTTTGATGTGGCGAGGATCATTGCTTATCACCGGCCACCTTTCTTCTTGCTCGAAAACGTTAAAAATCTGCTCAATCATGATCAAGGGCGCACATTTGGCGTAATACGCGACACGCTCGAAACCGACCTCGGCTACCATCTCGACACGAGCGTGATCAACGCCCGTTCATGGGTGCCCCAGCACCGTGAGCGTATCTTTCTTGCGGGTTTCCGAGACGCAACAGACTTCTCATTCGACGACATGCCCATTCCCAGCTTGTCGGATGGTCCGCGTCTCGCCTCTATTCTGCATCCCGAGGATGGCTCAGAGGCACCCGAGGAGGGCTATACTGAAGGTCCGCTTGCCAAGGTTGCGTCTCGCTATACATTATCGGAACACCTTTGGGGGTATCTTCAAGCCTACGCGGAGAAACATCGACGGAAGGGTAACGGCTTCGGGTTTGGCCTGGTCGGCCCCAACGATGTTGCCCGCACTCTGTCAGCCCGGTACTACAAGGATGGATCGGAAATCCTTGTGCGCCAACCGGGAAGGCCGCCGCGCCGCCTAACTCCCAGGGAGTGCGCTCGATTGATGGGCTTTGACGGCCCGGGCGCTTCCGGTTTCCGAATTCCCGTATCCGATACGCAGGCGTACCGTCAATTCGGAAATGCGGTTGCCGTACCGGTGGCGAAGGCGATCGCGCGCCATTTGGCGCCCAAGATGGCATCTGCGTTGCAGCGTCAAAAATCCCTTTTTGAACACCAATGAAGTACGGTCAGCTACGCGATCATTTCAGGGGTGTGGGTGCCAAGCTATTAGCGGCGGTTGATGCCGAGCCAAAAAGCTCCAATCAACACGAGATAGGCACTACCAAGGCCATGCGGCAAGAGTTTTTGGGGGAAACCCGCAGGATGAATTTCCCTGCAGTTTACATTTGGCTTAGCCACGACGAAGACACAATCGTCGTCGATTCCACGGCAACCTACTACAACACGCGGGAAGGCCAGCCCCACCGTAGCGCAGAGTGGCGAATCTACTACAAGTCGAATGCGGTGACGGAAACGATGCATGCGGGAGATGCCCTGTTTCTCGCGATTGACAGTGCGGAAACGCTCTACTTCATCGTAACCCCCGCCGAGTCGACCGGCGCACGTCAGTTGTCTTGGCTTTTCGGGGTGCAACCCGGTGGGAGTTTTGATGTTAAGGGCTTCGGTGCGGATGGCCCCAAACTCGATTTCGCTGCCCACTTGATCTTGGACGAATTGGGTATCGAGTTCGAAGACTCCGAGGCGGCGAAACTTGATGCGATCATTGAGCCATTGGGCACCGAATTTCCTAGTACGGCTTATTTCTCAGATCTCGCGAGAAAATCATCGCCGCCTGTTTCCCCACTCGACGACCCTGATCGGGCTCTCCTAACTTGGCTTACCCATGAAGAAGCTCTGTTTCGGCGGCTTGAACGACGAGTGGTAGCTGATCGTCTTGAGCGGGGTTTTTTCGAATCTGGCGGTGCCGATGTTGACGGATTCATCCGGTTCTCACTAGGGGTACAGAATAGGAGGAAATCCCGCATGGGCTATTCGCTCGAACACCAACTTGCGGCCGTGTTTGACGCCTACGAAATATCCTACGTTCGCGGTGCCGTTACCGAGAAAGGTCAGCGCCCGGACTTTCTATTTCCGAGTATTCGAGCGTATCGGGCCGCGCCTCCGAAGGGAGCCACTAGCCTCACCATGTTGGGCGCGAAATCCACCTGTAAGGATCGATGGCGGCAGGTGCTTGTCGAGGCGTCCAAAATCTCGCGGAAACATCTTTTGACCCTTGAACCCGGTATTTCCCAAGCTCAGACAGCACAGATGGAATCACATAACGTGCAGTTGGTAGTGCCCGAACCCACCCACACCACTTATACGCCTGATCAACGCGATTGGCTGTGGACGCTCGGTGACTTTGTGCAAGCGGTGATTTGATGCAAGGGGGTAAATCACCTAATTCCGACAGGCTTCTGGCCCGACCCATGCATGAATAGGTCGGTCTAGCTCAGCAGCCTCACAGATCACCAAGCACGCTTTGCGTGTGCTCGCCCATTTTGGGCGACTCGCCGTAGATTTTTAGTGGTGTCTTGAGGAACTGGAACGGAAAGCCCTTGACCATTTTGTCCGCCGGGGTGCGGGCAAATGCCCAGCCTTCGCGAATTGCGGGCTCGAGCGCGGCCTCGGCACCGGTGTTGGCCTTGTGGGCGGCGATGCCCAACGGGCGCAAGGTGCGGCAGGCCACCTCGGCGGGCCGATTGGCGAGCCAGGCCGCCAGTTCCCCGGCAACCTGCTCGTCGGCGCATCCCAGTTGTTGCGCCAGACGCAAATTCGCTCCGGTATTTGGAACCGTTACGCAAAGCCAGCCGTCCTCGACCTTGAAAATGTCTTGAAGCGTGGCGTTGAGGCTGCTGTTGCCCGGAAATGTCCGCTCGGATTCGATTTCCGATTCCAAGCTCGCGGCACCGATCCGTTCACCGACCGCCAGGCTGGTCACCTCGCGTTGCGATACATCGATATGCATGCCCGTGCCAAGTTCGCGTGCCTTGAGCAGTGCCGCCAAGGCCGCGCCGGCGCCGTAGAGGCAAACGATTTGGTCGGGATAGTTCAGATTGCGCCCGCTGATGTAGCAGGGGCCTTGGGCGTAACCGGTTAGCGACGCCACGCCGCCGATGGCCTCAAGGGTGGAGCCGAAACTCACATGGGCAGAACCGGGGCCGGAGGCGCCTTGGCCGGAAATGGACGCAAGCACAATGCGCGGATTGGCGGCCTTGAGCACGGCATAGCCAATCCCCAGGCGCTCCATGACCCCACGACGAAAGTTCTCCACCACGATGTCGGCCTTGGCCGCCAGCTTGAGGAAAATTTCCCGGCCGGCCTCGGTCTTGAGATCGATGTTGACGCCGAGCTTGTTGCGATTGTTGAACGTGAACAGTGGTGAATCGCCCTTGATTCCGGGCCAGACGCGAAATGGGTCCGAGTAGGTTTCCGATTCCACTTTGATGACCCGGGCACCGAGGTCGGCCAGCAGCGTCGAAGTTACCGAGCCGGCGGTGAAGATGCCCAAATCCAATACCGTCATGCCCGCCAGCGGCAATGCCTCGCTGGACGGCTCATCGTCACTGCGGGGTACATGGGTTGCGCCTATGGACAGGTCGCCGATTGCGGAGGTCGCCGGTTGAGCGGGGCCTCGGGATGCCGCGGGGTGATTTGGCGCGGTGCCCTCAGCAGTGCTTGCATCGCCGCTTGCAAATCCCGTGCAGCTGTCCGTGCCATCATTTGCGGCGGGCTCTGTCGGCATGGCCGTACCTTCCACCGTTATAGGTAAGCCCGGCAATTCGATAACGCGGTCCAAGCCGTGCTGTACGGATGCGAAATAATGGCGATAGCGGTAACCGGCATCCTTCAGCAAGTCCGCTCCGTAGAGCACGGGTCCGCCGGGAATGGCGCAGCGCTGGCAAAAGGCATAGAGAGCCTCGCGCGTTTGCGGGCGCGCCCAGTCCGCCAGAATTTTGTTGAGCGCGGCGGCGTTTTTGGCGCGCCGTCCCGGGCTTTTGAAGCGGTCATCTTCTAAGCGAGGGTCGTTTACAGCGGCGCGTATTTCGTCCCAGTTGGGGGGTAGGTGCAGAAATGCGAAATAGCCGTCGGCGCAACGCAGCACCGGCGCTTGGGCGGCGTAACCTTCGCGCCGAATCGGAAAACCCAGGGTGCCGGCGGCGATACCCTTCCAGTTAACCCAGGCAAGAGCGTCCAGAGCGTTCACTTCCGCGCAGTCCGCCTGGCCGCCGAGCCGGCGTTTGGCAAGCAGCGCCATGGCCGCGCAAAAGGCCGCATAGCCGGTGGAATAGGCCACTTGATGGCCGCCCATCGCCAAAGGTTGCCCGTCCGGTTCGCCGAAGAGATCCGTTAGGCCGACCAGCCCCTGGATGCCGAGATCCGAGGTTGGCGCCTCGTCGAGCCCGGCACCGGGGCGCCCGCAGCTTACCCGCACGGTACTCAATGCGCTTTCGATCTTGGGGTGTTCTTCCGCCATCCCGGCGGTGCTCAGAACCGCCAGTTGCGATCTGCGCAACGCATCGTCGGCCGCGGCTTCGTCAATCCCTGTTTTGCCCCGATGCAAAAATGTTGCAAGCACGCTGCCCGCAGACAGATCTTCCAGCGGAGCACTGCGAAGACTTGATAGCGCGTCCTTAGCTGGCTCGACGCGCACGACTGTGGCGCCCAGATCGGCCAGTAGACGGCCCGTAAAGGCCACGGCCACCTGCACCAGCTCAGGGGCGGAAGCCGCCGCCCACTCCACCACAGGAACCGATTGCAGCAGCGTACTTGGGGACAATGCTTGCGAATGAGTCATATTATCGGCGGGATACGGAGCATCTGCAGATTACGGTGCTATCCTCTCATGTTTTTTCGGTTTAATTTCATGCTCTATAAGGAGTTTATTCTAGAAAGCAGCTTAAGAAAGCACTGATTGGATCAACGCAATTACAATCATTTTTGCAACTTTTCACCATTGCGGTCCGCTCGCTCCCGGCGACATGGCGGGGAGCAGCTCCCCTCACGGCTTCACCCTCGATCCGCGCCATGCTATGCCACGATGCATGCAAAAGTAGCCGCAGTAAGTTCGCGACCAAGAACAAGAACCCGGGAGCCATGTGGTGGCGTCCAGACTTGAACGACACTCGGGCTTTGGATTGGTGGAGTCGGGCACTTGCACCGTCAACAGTTGTGTTGCATGTCCGCTGGGAAGTTGCCCGGAAATGTGCCTATAGACTTCGTACCAACCCTTGCCGAGAACGACAACTTTGCCGCCAACTGCACAGAAACCGAGTACGGCAAGGGGGGCCATCACTGGAGCCGCGAGGGGGATCAGGGCGGGGAAGGCCAAGACGACAACGGCCATTAGACCGGAGATGGCAGCGCCAACACTAGCTGATAGGGCGACTTTCCGGCCAAGAGCGTAATCCAATACGGACATGAGCCTGAAGGGATGGGTATTGTCTGAGCGGCGGGCGTGGCTGGGATGGTTGCTGAGGAGGGCGTCCATCTCATAAGATGCCTCCGGTACCGCAACGTATGAATCCCACCGAGAAGGCAGCGATGACCAGCAACAAGAACCTCTCCCGCACCGGCATTCTTGCTCCCCTCCTCCTTCTGCCGCTGCTAGCAGGCCTCGCGCCGGCAACGAGCGCCGAAGTCAGTTTCTACGATCGCCCGAAGATTGAGATCAAGGCCGGTCCCGCGGTCACGGAAGGCGAGCCTATGACCTTCACCCTTCGAGTCACTCCGGCGCAGACGGTGGACTTGGTGGTGCCCGTGCTTATCGAAGATGGCCGTGGATTCATCAACTACACCATCCCGGCGGGCACGCGCGAGCTTCCTGCGAGCGTCCCCACGGTCGACAACGAAGTGGATGAGAATGACAGGCGGATAGGCGTGACGCCGTACACTGGCCGCACGCAGCCGCTGCGCACCCGTGCCGGCTTTTCCGGTAACGGCTGGAGGCCTTACATATGGATAGTGGTGAAGGACAACGACTCAGGCGACCGCCCCATCTTGAGCCTCACGAGCGAAGCGCCGGAGATACCTGATTACTGGAACCACACTTGGGTTGACGAAGGCGGTACCGTGGACTTCACCATCAAAGCGGAGGGCCAGGCTCCGAAGGAGAGCTTCCAAGTCTGCCTTCATCTGCGGGACTCGCACTACGGCAATGGCAACTTCCTTGCGCAGAAGGATGAAGGAACAAAGTGCGTCGTCTTCCCGGCTGGACAGTCCTCGATCACCTTTTCCATGTCTACCTTGGATGACGATGTGCCCGCCCGCGAGGGTTACGACGACATTGCTGTCGAACTCCTGCTATCTTCTAACTCTAAATATTACTTAAAGCAAACGGAAACTCTGCGATATGTTCGAGTGTATGACAACGATCGATCCTGCCCCGCAACCTCGGCTGACTTGGTGCAGGAGGTTCGCCGCTACTACGAGGCGAACCGTAACCGCGCGGATCGCAACTACGGCGAGAACTGGCTGCGGGTGCTGATTGCCTTCGGTGCGGAGACGCACGCCACACTCCAGCCCTACACGGTGGCCGAGGCCCGTGCGGGCGAGGCGATATGGAGGTCTGGCTGGCGTCCGGTGCGCGCGGAGCTGGAGCGATTGGAAGCCTGCGGGAGCGCTCTCAGCGGCACCCCCGGGCAACAGAACGAACCGGTGCCGCAAACGCCGGAGGTGAACATCACGGCGGTCTCCGGCGGCACCGAAGGCGGCAATGCCACCTTCACGCTGACGGCGACGCCGGCGCCGGCGGCGGATCTTTCAGTGAGCGTGACGGTGACGGCGGCGGGCGACTACGGCGTGGCGACCGGCGACCGCACGCTGACGATCCCCGCGACCGGCAGCGCGACGCTGACGGTGGCGACCGTGGACGACAGCGCGGATGAGCCGAACGGTTCGGTGACGTTGACGCTGAACGCGGGGGACGGCTACGCGGTGGGCGCGCTGTCCTCGCTGGCGGCGGATATCCTGGACGACGACGATCCGGTCGCGCCAGCCTTGGAGGATCCAATTGTGCCGGCTTTGGCCTGTACGGCGACCTCGGCGGAGCTGGTGAAGAAGGTGCGCGGCTACTACGAACTGAACCGCGGGCGCGCCGACCGCAACCACGGCGAAAACTGGCTGCGCGTGCTGATCGCGTTCGGGGCGGAGACGCACGCGACGCTGCGGCCCTACACGTCGGCGGAGGCGCGCGTCGGGGAGCAGGCGTGGGATGGCTGGCGCGAGGTGCGCGAGGAGCTAGAGCGCCTTGAGGCATGCGCCCCCGCCGTCGATGGTCTCGTCGGGCAGCAGTCCGAGGTGCAGCAAGCGCCGGAGGTCGCCATCTCCGGCGGCTCGCCGGTGACGGAAGGCGGCGACGCCACCTTCACGCTGACGGCGACGCCGGCGCCCGCTTCGGACGTTCAGGTGTCGGTGACGGTGTCCGAGACGGGCAGCTTCGCCGCTTCGGGCGAGGCGGGCGCGCGCACGGTGACGGTGGGCGCGGGCGGCACGGCGGACTTCACGGTGGCGACCGACGATGATGCCGTCGACGAGGCGGACGGCTCGATCGATGCCGCCGTGACCTCCGGCGATGGCTACACGGTGGGCAGTTCCGCCTCGGCGAGCGTGGCGGTGTCGGACAACGACGTGGTGCCGGTGGCGAGCTTCGATTCGACCTCGTCGGGCGCGGCCGAGGACGGCGGCACGCACAATGTGCGGGTCAACTTCAGTCCGGCCCCGGCCGCGGCGCTGACGCTCGAATACACCTTGGGCGACACCAAGTGGGCGGCGACAAGGAATGCGGACTTCACGGTGGCGGACACGGTCGCAGTGGCCAAGGATGCCACCTATGTGGACATTCCGGTGACCATGATTGACGATGACGCATACGAGCCCTTGGAGACGGTGAAGCTGGTCCTGACGGATACCGATCACTATGATCTCGGCCTTGTGTCGTCGCACACGCTGTTTATTGACGACGACGAGGTGGATCTGGTGACGCGGATCCGCGGCTGGACGCGCGAGACCTCGTGCAGTTCGGAGTGCGTAACTCGCTGGAAGCGGGTGCTGAAGGCATTGGGCCCGGTCAAGGTAGATCTTGTGAGCCTGACGCCGATGACCTCCAGCGAGGCGGAGGAGATCGCTAAACAGGACACCGCGCAGAGCAGCCGCTGGACAGAAGTGATTGCGGCGCTGAAGAAGCGTGAGGCGCTAGCGCCAACATCCGCCTTCGTGCCGAACGCGGAGCTTGTGGCGAATATCCGGGAGTGGCTTAAAGAAACGCAACACGGCCAGTTGCATTCGTACCGCTGGGTGCGGGTGCTGATCGCGCTCGGGGAGGAGACGGGCGACGACGAGCCGATGACGGTGACCGAGGCCCAGAGCTATGTCGATAAGGGCTGGGACCGATGGGTTGCAGTGGTGGCGGAGCTCAATCGCAAGGCGGCGTGCGATGCCGGCGACACCTCTCAGTGCAGCGGCGTCCCCGTCGGGCAGCAGGCCGAAGAACCTGTGCCGCAAACGCCGGAGGTGAACATCACGGCGGTCTCCGGGGGCACTGAAGGCGGGGATGCCACCTTCACGCTGACGGCGACGCCAGCCCCTGCATCGAGCCTTGCGGTGAGCGTGACGGTGACGGCGACGGGCGACTACGGCGTGACGACCGGCGACCGCACGGTGACGATTCCCGCGACCGGTAGCGCAACGCTGACGGTGGCGACTGTGGACGACAGCACGGACGAGCCGAACGGCTCGGTGACGCTGGCGCTGAACGCGGGGGACGGCTACGCGGTGGGCGCGCTGTCCTCGGTGGCGGCGGACATCTTGGACGACGACGATCCGGTCGCGCCAGCCTTGGCGGCCGAGATGTCGCTAACGGTTTCGGTTGACGACGCCGAGGCGGACGAGGGTGCCGCCATGGACTTCACCATGCGCCTCTCGGCGCCCTCGCCGGGCAAAGCCCATGTGTTCTGGCAGACGCGGGAGACATCGCCGACATCGGCGACGGAGGGCGTGGACTACAAAGGCGCCCGGTTGTCGGTGGCGGTCTTCCGCAAAGGGGAAACCGAGAAGAGGATATCGGTCTCGACGTTGCGCGACGCACACGACGACGATGGCGAGACTTTTGAGGTGGTCATTCACTTGGCGCTCGCGGGGCACGGTGAGACTTTTAAGGTGGCCGTCGCCGACGGAGTGGCCACGGGCACGATCACGAATGACGGATCGCTACCGGGGGCGTATCTAGCCCGCTTCGGTCGGGCAGTGGCGGAACAGGCGCTAGACGGAATTACTGGCCGCATCGACGCGGCGCGCGCGCCGGGAATGCAGGGCAGCTTCGCGGGTTACGCGCTGGGCTTCGGGGTGGCCCCGGACAGGGTAGTTGGCGCGGATGCCGGGTCGGCGGTGGTCCGCGGGGCGCCGCTAGCGATGTCCGGCATGGCGCGCGGTTTTGATGCGCGTGCGCCACGCTCCGGGGGCTTCGGCACCGGCCCCGGCGGTCCGGCGGGGCAATCTGCGGCGGCGCGTTCCGGCGCGCTTGGCCTGCGCGATGCCTTGGCCGGATCAAGCTTCACGCTAACCGGCGGCAGCGATGCCTCGGGGGGCAGCGTGGCGTTTTGGGGCCGCGCATCGCATAGCCGCTTCGACGGTCGCGAGGACTCCCTTTCGCTGGACGGCGAGGTTTCGACGGGGCTTTTGGGCGCGGATTACGCCCGGGGCGGCTGGCTAGCTGGCCTGGCGCTGGCGCGCAGCGTGAGCGAGGGCGCCTACCGCGATGCGGGCATTGCGCCCCAGCCCGACGGCCTGTCGGCAGGCGCCGGCGGCGTGGAGGCGACGCTGACGGCGGCGGTGCCCTACGCGGCGGCGCGGCTTTCGGAGCGTTTGAGGATATGGGGCGCGGCGGGCCTCGGCGGGGGCGAGGTGAGGCTCAAAACGGGGGCAGGCGAGAATATTTCCGCAGGTACGCGCTGGCGCATGGCGGCTGCGGGTTTGCGGGGCGAGCTACTATCCGGCGGCGGCGCGGGCCTGTCGTTGGTTTCGGACGCGCTGTGGACGGCGACGGATTCGGAGTCGGTTCCGGGCCTTGCGGCATCGGAGGGGGCCGCGAGCCGTGCGCGTGCGGGCTTGGAGGGCCGCTACCGGTTCGATCTGGGGCGCGCGTTCGGCGGCGGGGCCTTGTCCGGGGCGAGCCTAATGCCGAGCTTGGAGGTTGCCGCGCGGCATGACGGCGGAGACGCGGAGACCGGCTTCGGGGTGGATGTCGGCGGTGGCTTGGCATTGTCGGCGCCGTCTCTGGGCTTGGCGATGGAGGTTCGGGCGCGCGCCTTGGTGGCGCATGCCGACGGCGCGGCGCGGCGGAGCGGGTTCTCGGCATCGCTGGCATGGGACCCGCGTCCCGTATCGGCGCTCGGATGGTCGCTGTCGCTGCGCCAGGATGTCGGCGGGCCTTCGGGCGGCGGCATCGACGCGCTGTTCTCCGGCGGTCCGTTCGCCGCTACAGGCATAAGGTCCGCCGACGCACCGGGCCTCGACGCGTCGCGCTGGACGGCTGAGGCGGGCTACGGCCTATCGGCGTTCGGCGGACGCTTCGTGGGTACGCCGCGCCTTGGATACGGGAGCTCGCCCTTCGGCCGCGACTACAGCGTCGGCTGGCGGCTGATGCCGATGGCTGATGCCGTCAACGCGCCCGACCTGTCGTTCGGCCTCACGGCAACCCGCAGGAAGGGCGACACGACCGGAGCGGAGCACGGCATAGTGCTTGATATCGCGCTGCGCTGGTGATGCGCGGACTGTGGCTGCATCCGGCTTCCACTACGCCTCAGTCTTCCTTGCCCCGCTGGAATACCTTGGTGAATAAAGGGCAGCCGGACATGGACAGAGCCCCGTCGAGCCGGGAGCATTCGGGCGGCAGGACGGCTAGGGGGAGGCCGAGCCTCATTCAACGAAATCGACCGGCCGACGGGGCGGATGAGAGCGGATTTGCAGCCGCGAATTCCTACGGCGCAGGCTCCTAGTGTCCTGTCCCGCAAATAAGTGTGATTATTCGTGGCCGTTTCGGCCCCCGGCCGCGTTGCTCCTCCTTCTGTGGGGCCTGCCACAGGGCGTCGTCGCGCCTTGCCGGGAACCGAAACGGCCTAGCGCCTAAAACCCACTTATTTTACGGGACAGGACACTAGTGATGAAAATTGTTGAAATATGCGGACTGGAAGGGTGGCGCACCATCAATTTTGCCGAATGCGCCCGCTCCACCAAATCGCCAGTTCTCCCATCGCCAAGGTGCCCAATGCACCCCAAAGAACGGCGTGTTGAATGCCCTCCTCGGGTACATAGACGAAGAGCACCACCGATGCGCCGAGCATCAAAAAACAGAGGTATGCGCCGCCTTTCGCGCCTGCGTTGCCGCCGGGCAGGCTGAACGGACGCGCTCGCTCGCCGTCGCGGGTGCGGGTGCGGACAAAGGCCAGCATGAGGCCGAGATAGGGCAGTAGAAAGATCACGGCGCTGAACGCGAACAATGACCAGAACAGTTCTTCGCCGGTTCCCGCCAAGGCTCCGTAGAGAATAAGAATGAAGGTGCTGAACGCTCCCATCACCAGGGCCGCGCCCATTGGCGTGCCCGAGCGCGTCTCATAGCCCAACCAGGGCGGCAGTTCGCCTTCCCGTGCGGCTTCGGCGGCGGCTCGATTGCAGCCGATGGCCCAGGTCACGCCGTTGGCGAAGAAGGTATAGAGCGCGCCGATGCCGAGCGCGGTCACTAGGGTTTGGGCGACGGAACCATCGCCGAAGAGACGTTCCAGGGTGGCGATTAGGCCCTCCACCAAGTCCACCTCCGCCGCCGGGATGGCGGCGAGCACGGCCAAAGTGGCGAAGGTATACAGCAACAGAATCAGCAGTCCGCTAGCCAAAACCCCGCGCGGCACGTCACGACCGGGGTCGATCATTTCCGCGCTGCTGGCGCTGACCAACTCGAAGCCGAGCATGCCGTAGATGATGGCGGGAATGTAGGCGAGGCTGCTACCCCAGTCCGGTTTGATGGTCTCGAAGTTGATTGGATTAGCGAATCCCTCGGCCTGCACATGCACTCCTGCCGCCGCGATAATGACGACAAAGATCAAGACTTTGACCGTTGCGCCCAGATTCGGCACCCATTTGCCGACGTCCAGCGTCACCATGTTCAGCGCCATGCTCACCCAGGTGAGGCCGATACCGATGCCGATTTGCCAGGCGAGCGGCAGCCCCGGAAAGAAAAGCTGGGCCAGAATGCCGGCAAACAAAATGTAAATTGCCGGCAACCAAACGGCGGTGTTGATCCAATAACACCAGCTGGCCCGCGCTCCCCAGCGGCCACCGAAGGCATCCCGAATCCAAGCGTAGATGCCGCCTTGTTCCGGGTAGGTGCAACCCATCTCGGCACAGATCAGCGCAAACGGAATGAGGAAGACCACACCAAGAAACAGCCACCAGAAGATTGCCGCGGCCCCAATGGAGGCGGCGGCGGACAAGGTTTCCAGCAATAGAATCGCCGACACCGTGTACATCACGATGTCCCGTTGGCCGAGGGAGCGGCGCCGCTCGGTCACATCAGTTGATCCCGTAGTGTGCGGCGGTGCGGTCAAGTGCCCGTACCAAGCGATCAAACAACAGGTCCAGTTCCTCTTGCGTGCAGACCAGGGGCGGTGCGCTGATAATGCTGTCGCGCACCGCCCGTACCATCAGACCCGAGTCGATGGCGGCATCGCGGCAAACAAGGCCGGCCTTGCCGCCCGGTTCGAGCCGGGCCCGGGTTGGTGCGTCGCGTACCAGTTCGAGACAACCGAGCATCCCGACTGCGCGCGCTTCACCGACGATGGGGTGGTTGCTCAATTCGGCAAAGCGCGAGGCCCAATAAGGGGCGATGGATTGGGCAACATATTCGTTGATGCCCAGTTCCCGGTAGAGATCGAGGGCCGCCATCCCCGCCGCGCAGGCAGCGGGGTGTCCGGAATAGGTGAAACCGTGCGCGAACTCGCCACCACGGCCGGTCAGCACTTCGGCAACGCGCTTGCCGAGGATAACGCCGCCAAGCGGTTGGTAGCCGCTGGTAACGCCCTTGGCGAATGTGATCAGATCCGGTTTGGTGCCGAAGTGTTCACAAGCAAACCAATGCCCGACGCGCCCGAAACCGCAGATTACCTCGTCGCTGATGAGCAGCACATCGCGTTCGTCGAGAATCCGTTGCACCGCTGGCCAATAGGTCGATGGCGGGATCACCACCCCCCCGGCGCCCTGCACCGGCTCGCCGATAAAGGCGGCCACCCGGTCGGCCCCCAGGGCGTCGATCTTCTCCGCCACGGCTTGGGCGGCTTGGCGCCCAAATTCCTCCGCCGACAGTTCGCCGCCGTTGTCGAACCAATACGGCTGCGCGACATGGTGAATATAGGGCAGCGGCTTGAATTGCTTGTGCATATACGACATCCCGCCCAGGCTGGCCGATGCAATGGTGCTGCCGTGATAGGCGTTCTCGCGGCTTAGGATGAGTTTTTTTTCCGGCTTGCCGATCAGGTCGAAGTAGCGGTGTACGAGGCGAATATTCGTGTCATTGGCTTCGGAGCCGGAATTGCTGAGAAAAACGTGGCTGAATCCGACGGGTGCCACCTTCAGCAAGGCCGCGACCAACCCCACCGCCGCCTCGTTGGCACAGCCGAAAAAGCTGTTGTAATAGGGCAGGCGTTCGAGTTGCTCGGCCACCGCGCGCACGATCTTGGGTTGGCTGTAGCCGAGGTTTACGCACCAAAGCCCGGACATTCCATCAAGCAGCCTTTGCCCCTCGGTGTCTTCGATAAAGACGCCCTCGGCGCGTGCGTAGATGCGCCCGCCGCTCTTCCGGTAGGCGGCGAAGTCGGTGAAGGGGTGAAGGTACTGTTGGCGGTCGAGTTCCCGCAAGGTCTTGGTTGATGCCATCTTTCCAATCAATACAAGCCGTTGGTTACCAAGCCGACTATACTCGTTTCAAGCGGAGCCTGGAGGATTCATGACTAACCCGCCCATCTCGCCAATTGCCTGCTGCGCACGCCAATGCATCACCCGGGCTTGACCGCGCTCCCTGTGGCGACCTTGACACCCTATCAAGTACGTCTGTTGGTGAGATATGCGCGCTAAACAGATACAAGCCTCGTTGAAAGAAGGTTTCGCGGCGCTGCAGGCAGGCCGGTTGGAGCAGGCGGGCGAACTCTGCCAACGCATTCTCGGCATGGCCCCGAAATTGGTGCAGGGCCACTTCCTGGTGGGTTTGGTTGCTTTGGCGGCCAAAGACCGTAAGACCGCCTTTCAGGCGTTCGGTTCGGTCACCATGCTTGATCCAACGCACAGCGCCGCTTGGGCACAGCTTGCCAAGTTGTTTGTGGGCGAGGGCCAGGTCAATCGTGCCGATGCCGCCTTGGCCGAGTCGGTCAAGCACGATTCCGAGGACCCGTTGGTGCATGATTTGATTGGCACCGTCTATTCGTTGCTCGGCGAATACGGGTTGGCGCGGCAGTGGTTTGCCCGAGCCTGTGCCAAGCGGCCACGCAATACCAGCTTTCTGTTGAATCTTGCCAATAATCACGTTTATTTCGGCGCCACCGACGAGGCGCTTGCCCTGTACGAGCAGATTCTCGACATCGAGCCGAACTCGCCACAGGCGCATTGGTCGTTGGCGGGTGCGCGCAAGGTACAGGACGACACCCACATCAACACAATGCGGCAACTCCTCGACAAGCCCGGCCTGCACCCGCGGCTGCGGGCGTTCTATTACTACGCCATTGGCAAGGAGTACGAGGATCTTGAGCGGTGGGCACCGGCTTTCGAGGCATTCGCGCGGGGCGCGGCCGCTCGCCGCCGAACGGTGGAATATGACGAGGCCACGGAAATCGAGATGTTCCGCTTTCTTGAAGCGCATTTCGACGAACGCTGGTTGGCCGCGCAGCCGCCCGGCAACCCCAGCACCGCCCCGATCTTTGTATTGGGCCAGCCGCGCACGGGAACCACGCTGATTGAACGCATTGTCGCGAGCCATTCCGCCGTTACCTCGGCGGGCGAGTTGCAACAATTCAGCCTCGCGATTCGGCGCCTGTCGGAACACCGCGATGCCAAGCGATTCTCCGCCGCATTGTTCGAGGCGGCCCTCAAGATCGAGCCTCGCGCACTCGGCACCACCTATCTTGAAACCACGCGCCGGGTGCGCGGCGATGGGCCCCGTTTTGTGGACAAGCTACCGCAGAATTACCTGTGCATCCCGCTGATTTTGGCGGCGCTGCCGAATGCCAAAATCATCCATCTGGTGCGCGAGCCGATGGACGCCTGCTTTGCCAGTTTCAAGCAACTTTTCGCCGATGCCTACCTGCACTCCTACGACCAGCGGGAAATGGCGCGTCATCATGGCCGCTATCGCCGACTCATGGAGACTTGGCGGCGGCGTTTCGATGGCCGCTTCTACGACATTTCCTACGAGGCGACCACCACCGATTTCGAGGCCAATGTTCGCTCGCTGCTCGATTTTCTGGAATTGTCCTTTGAGGACGCCTGCCTCAATTTCCACACCTATGCGGGTGCCGTCTCAACCGCCAGCGCCGCACAAGTACGCGAACCCGCGCACAGCCGCTCGGTGGGCCGTTGGCGACGCTACCAAAAACAACTCGAACCCATGCGCCGGGAGCTCGCCGCCACTCTATGAACCTATGGATTGCCGGTCGTGGGGAGTGGCTCAGTTTCAGTTTGCGCCGCGGCAGAGACCGCGCCCGCGTTGGGCTGCGGTAATGAAGCGTTGCCAAATTGAGCCACTACCTGATTGAGCCACTACCTGGCCGTGCCCCGGTTGGCATTGATTTGGATTTGGAGGCTGCGCTAACCGTGGCGTTTCGCGGTCGAAAAATTCAAACCGCGACACTACCGGATTGCGTGATGTGTTTTAATTGGCGGCGGTTTGCCGCATCTGGGCGTGGTTGCGCCCGTGGGGAAAATAGGAGAATCCAATCATGGAAAAACAGAACAGCCGGTTCAAGCGCCCGATTTTTAAGGCCCGACCCTTGGCGATTGCCGTGGCTCTGGCTAGTGCCCCGCATCTTGCCCAGGCACAGGCCATTGAGGAAGTGGTGGTCACCGCCACAAAACGCAGTGAGTCACAACAGGAAGTGCCCCTGGCCATCACCGTGCTAACCGGCGAGTTCGCGAGGTCCGCCAACCTGAACGATGTGAAAGATTTGGTTTCGTTTACGCCCGGCGTTTCCGGCAACAGCCAGGACAGCTTCATCGACGCCATCAGCATACGCGGTGTGCGCACCCAGGATTTCGGTGTCGGCGGCGACCCGTCGGCGGCATTTTTCAAGAACGATCTGTACGAAGGCCGCAACGGCTCCGCCGTGACCAGTTTGTTCGACATGGAACGCGCCGAGATTCTGCGCGGCCCCCAGGGTTTTCTGTTTGGCCGCAACTCCATCGGCGGCGCTTTCAGCGTACATACCGCCAAGGCGGAAACCGGCGGCGGCCCTTCGGGTTATGCGGATGTCGATGTGGCGGAGCGCGATCACATCGTCCTCGAGGCCGCGGTAAACGCCCCGGTCAGCGAACGTTTCGCCCTACGGCTTGCCGCCTACAGTTCCCACGAAGACGGCTTTGTCAATAACCGCTTTGACGACGACCGACTAATTGAGCACGACAAGCAGGCCGCTCGCTTCTCCACTACCTACGACGGCGACCGGTTTATGGTGCAAACCTACGCCGAATATGAGGAAAGGGATCAATCGGGCAGCGTCTACCGCGCCGTTGAGGAGGGAGATATTTGGGAGACGCTTGAGACGGCAATTGGCGATGTGAACGTCCGCGGCGATGCGGACGATGCCGATTCCGACCAGAGTGCCGGCGATGCGGACAATGCCGACATTCTTACCCTGGGCCTGAAGCTGGAATACGATCTCGACGTCGCCACGCTAAGCTCCAATACCGGCTACAAGGATCACGATTATTACTACGCCGAAGACTACGACGGCACCCCGCTGAACATCAACAACTACACCCAAGACCAGACGGGCAACTATTTCCAGCAGGAACTGCGCCTTACCTCGAATAATGAGGGGCCTTTCTCCTGGTACGCGGGTGCCTCCTACTACGAAGAGGAAATTGATGCCCTGTTCCAGTTCTCCGGCAACGAGGACTTTTTCTGCCAGTACTACGGCTATTACTACAATGACGGCATGACGTTCAGCGGTTGTTCCGAACTGTACGCCTATTATGGCTCCCCGTTCTCGCCAAGCGCCGATGGGCAGTTGGTGGAATCCGGGCGCATTGTCGGCGATTACTCCGGTTGGGCTGCCTATGTCGATTTGACCTACGCCCCCACCGAGCGTTGGGATGCCAGCCTCGGCGTGCGCTACAGCGACGACAAGAAGAAGTTTTCCATTGATGTGCCGACCCCGAATAGCGATCTCGGCGCCTATTGGGCCTATACCTTCTCAACGGATGGCCCGGTCAGCGGCAAGAGGAGCTGGACCGACACCCAAATCCGGGCGGTGACGCGCTACCGGGTCAGTGACGACGCCATGTTGTTCGCCAGCTACACGGAGGGTTTCAAGTCCGGCGGCTTCGGCAGTTTCGCCCTGTTGGATGCCGCAGGCAACGCGGTGGGTGCCAACACCACCGATGTATCCCAGGCCGATGGGTACCGGCCCAACACCTTCAACCCGGAGGTCGCCGATTCCTATGAGCTGGGCTACAAGGGCAGCTTGGCGTCGGGCCGGGCACAAGTCAGCCTGACCGGGTTCTACTACGAGTACCAAGATCTGCAAGTGGTCGTCTTTGATGGCGGTGCGTCCGCCGTGGAAAACGTGGGCGAAGTGGAGAGTTGGGGGGTCGAGGGTACCCTGAGGGTCGCGCTCGGCGACCACTTTGATGCCTATCTCGGCCTGTCCTATCTCGATTCCGAAGCTACCGGACTACAGGACATTTGCGGTTTGGAGGATGTTGAGGGCTGCGAAGGCTCGTCGTTATTCTGGGCACCGAAATGGACGGGTGCCTTCGTGGTGAACAGCCATATGCCGGTTGGCGATGCGGGCGGCGCGGTGAATGCCAGCGTCGAATTGTTTTGGGAATCCAAGCGCGGCGGCGGTTGGGAAGGGCTGGAATCCACCGAAATCGACGCCTTCGCCAACATGACCGTGCGGGTCGGCTACGAGGCGGCAAACAATTGGGGTGTTGGCGCCTATATTGAGAATCTAACCAACGAAGATACCTTCGACGGCTTGAACAACAACGGCGGCGTCATACCTTCACATTTCTTCGGCCCGATGCGCCCGCGCACCTTTGGTGTGCGCTTAAGCTATGCGTGGGAGTGATTGATGAAATTAGGGCTCGCACTCGGCTATTCCGGGCCCAACATGGCGTTGCCGCTGAAGAAGGTGCAATTGGCGGAACGGTTGGGCTACGACTCGGTATGGACGGCGGAGGCCTATGGTTCGGATGCTATTACGCCGCTCGCCTACATCGCCGCGCACACCGAGCGTATTCGTCTTGGCACCGCCGTGATTCAGCTTGCCGGACGCACCCCGGCCAACGCCGCCATGGCCATGGCGACCCTGGATCAACTCGCCGGTGGCAACCGGGTGATTTGCGGCATCGGCGTTTCCGGGCCGCAAATCGTCGAAGGCTGGTACGGGCAACCTTGGGGGCGGCCCTACTACCGCCTCAAGGATTACGTTGCCATTATGAAAAAAATCTGGGCGCGGGAAGAGCCGGTGACGCACGATGGCATCGAACTGAGCCTGCCCTTTACGGGCGCAGGGGCTTTGGGTGTGGGCAAGCCGCTCAAGTCGATTCTGCACACCAATCCGAACATCCCCATTTGGCTCGGTACGGGCATGCAATCCACCGTGCGCCTAACGGCGGAGATTGCCGATGGTTGGCTACCGTTGGGCTATGTGCCGGAATCCGCGCACCTCTATCAGGATTGGATTGATGAGGGCCTTGCTCGAGCCGGCAAGACAAAGGCGGATTTCGAAGTCCAGTCCGGCACCCAAATAATGATCACCGAAGACGACGCCGAGGCGGTGCGCACGGCCCTAAGTCGGCTCAAACCAAACATTGCCCTCTATGTGGGCGGCATGGGCCACAAGAACAAGAATTTCCATAAGGAAATGATGGTGCGCCGGGGCTACGGTGATGCCGCCGAGCGGATTCAGGAACTTTACCTGGCAAAACGCAAAGACGAAGCCGCCACTGCGGTGCCCGACGAATTTGTTGACCAAGGCGCGCTGGTCGGCCCCCGCGAGCGCATACGTCGCCGTTTTCGCGACTGGGAGGATTGCGGTATCACCGGGCTCACCGTCGGCGGCGACGAGGAAGCCATGCGCCTTGCGGCGGAGTGTGCGCGGCTGAATGTTGAACCTGCGGTTTAGTGCGCCTACATAACTCCCAAACAACACCCATTATGGGTAGTCCGGCGGTGGCCGGAATCCCCCAATCTCGTCGGCCATTAGGCGCGCAAATTCAATTGTCGTGTAGTCGTTGAACTCGCCACCTACCGCTTGCAGGCCGATGGGCAAACCCGCCTTGGATGGCCCGGTGGGGAAGACCGTGCTCGGCAAGTGTGCGACGTTAACGGTGCCCGCCCAGAAGAGCTGCTGAAAGTAATCCTGGCTTGCGTTATCGACCTGGATGCGGCGTTCGAGATATTCGCCGTGGTCGTGCGGAAAGGCGTCGGTGGCCATTTGCGGACAGATGAAAATGTCCCAGTCGCGAAAGAACGCCTGCCATGCCTTGCGCAGCACGAAACGCCGATGGTTGAACGCCGACCATTCGCTGTGCTCCTGTACGCCGAATCGAATCAGGGAACCGGCGATGCTGTCGTCCCCACCGCCCGCCGCTCGTGCTTGGCGTAGTTCTTCCTTCTCTGCTTCGGAAAGACCCATTGCCATCACGCCCCAAAGCAGGCTGGTATAGGTTTCGAAACTCTCATCCAAGTTGATATTCGGCAGGGCCGCGTCCGATACGGCGGCGCCAAGCCGGGCGAGCCGGTCGCCGACCTGTTGCACCCGATCCGCCATCTCCGTGGATACGGGCGCACGTTCGTGGGTGGGCAGAATGGCCACCCGGAAGTCCTGAAGCCGCCCTTTGGCCGGGCCGGGCAGGTTGAGTTGCCACCCGGCGGTATCGGTACGGCCGGGGCCGGCGACGATGCTTATGGATAGCGCCAGATCTGCGGCGGAACGGGCCATGGGGCCGACCACGGTGATGTCTAAGGGTGCGGCCATGCCGGGCAGCGCATGGCCTTCGTCGGGAAGGATGCCCCCGGTGGGTTTGTGTCCATAGATGCCGCAGAAGTGGGCCGGGTTACGAATGGAGCCGCCCGTATCGGCACCGGCCTCCAAGCCCGTCAAACCGGCGGCGAGCGCGGCGGATGATCCCCCCGACGAGCCACCCGGGGTGCGCCCAAGATGCCAAGGGTTGTTGGTGGTTCCGTAAATTTCATTGAAGCTCTGGAAGTCCCCCAGGTTCAGCGGCACATTGGTTTTGCCGAAAAAAACCGCACCGGCGCCTTTCAGGCGGCGTACCAATTCCGCATCCCGAGTTGCGATATTGTCGCGCAATTCGGGAATGCCCCAGGTGGTGGGCAATCCTTCGATGTTGAAAGACTCCTTGGCGGTCATGGGCACACCGTGCAACGGACCGAGCGCCTCGCCCCGAGCCAAAGCGGCGTCGGCAGCCTTGGCGGCGGCGCGCCCCCGCTCGAAGTCATGCACCACCACGGCGTTGATTTGGCCGTCGTAGCGCTTGATGCGATCAATGTAGAGATCAATCAGTTCGATCGAACTGACCGCCTTGTTCTTGATCGCGGCGGCAAGTTCCGTTGCGGAGGCGAAGGGGTTGTCCATCAGAGGTCTCCCGATCTGTCGGTGATTTATCAATCTGAATTTACCGCGTTCTCGATGCTGCGTGAAACCCGGCCCGACCCATTCATAAATGAACGACCGCGGCCGTTAATAGCAGCGAGAGCACTGGGCGTGCTGCCTCTGGCCTCCTCCTGTCCGCACGGCCAAGCGAGACAGCATCTCGAGCCTAGGAAGTTGGTGAGATATCCGCGCTAGCCCGGGCACACAGATATCGTACGATTGAGCGATGAGGTTGGAATCCTTGATGCGGGCGATGCCGGGTGCTGTGCCGGTACCCCAAGTAAGCACAACCCCTTGCGCATAATCTCGGGATGTTCGAGCCGACGCCTGACTTTCAATCAGTGCCTTTTCAGCAACCGTTGCTTCTCCCTGGCCCAGTCCCGGTCGCGTGTGCTGGCACGCTTATCGTGCTGTTTCTTGCCCTTGCCGAGCGCGATTTCGCACTTGACCCGGTTGTTCTTCCAATACAGTGCCGTGGCGATACAGGCGTATCCGCGGGCCTGGGTAGCGGTGAATATTTTGGCCAGTTCCCGGGCCTGTAGCAGCAGCTTGCGGCTGCGCGTCGGGTCTGGGTAAAGGTGTGAGGACGCGCTGGCAAGGGGTCTAACCTGGGCACCAAAAAGATAGGCTTCGCCGTCGCGCAGCAATACATAGCTATCCACCAACTGCGCCTTGCCGGCACGCAGGCTTTTTACCTCCCAACCCTCCAAAACCAATCCGGCTTCAAAGCGCTCCTCCAGAAAGTAGTTGTGAGCGGCCCGCCGGTTGCGAGCGATAAAGTGGCGCACCTCGGATTTAGCCCGCATATCTCACCAGCTTCCTGCTGCGGACGCGGATTATAGCCGCTTGTCGCCTTTGCGGCCTTTGCGCCAAAATTCGGTTAGTGTCGCAGTTTGAATTTTTCGACCGCGGGATGCCGCAGTTGGCGCAGTCTCCAAAGCCAAATCAATGCAAACTGATACACGACCAAAACTCGCGCAAGGAGTGCGCACAAGATTGATCCAACCGGGAAGAGGAAAGGTAATGGCGACCAACACGGAATCGCGGCACGGCATGTGGTCGAGCCGCTGGCTATTTATTCTGGCGGCCGCCGGGTCCGCGGTGGGGCTTGGCAATATCTGGAAGTTTCCCTATGTCGCGGGCGAGAACGGCGGCGGTGCGTTCGTTTTGGTGTACCTGATTTGTGTGGCGCTGGTGGGTGTGCCGATCATGCTCGCCGAGGTGCTCATTGGCCGGGAGGGGCGCCGCAGCCCGATCAACACGATGCGCTTTCTAACCCAGCAGCATCACAGGAACCCGAGATGGGCTTTCTTTGGTTGGATGGGTGTACTGGCCGGTTTTCTAATCCTCTCCTACTACGCGGTGATCGCGGGTTGGGCGCTCCATTACATCTTGCGCATGGCCGACGGTACTTTCGTCGGCATCTCCGCCGAGCACGCCAGCCAGGCGTTCAACGATCTTTTGGCAAACCCTTGGCAGATGCTGTTTTGGCACACGGTGTTCATGGCGGTGACTGTTTTCATTATCGGCCGCGGCGTGATTCGCGGCTTGGAGACCGCCATCCGCTGGATCATGCCGTTGTTGTTTGTGTTGCTGTTTGTGCTATTGGGCTATGGCGTTACCAGCGGCGGTTTCGCCCAGAGCCTGGAATTCATGTTCCACTTCGACTGGCGGGCGGTGACCGGCGAGGCGTTCCTGATTGCGATGGGCCAAGCGTTCTTCTCCCTGAGCCTTGGCATGGGCGTCATCATGGTCTACGGGGCCTATGTGCCGAGTTCGGCTTCCATCACCGGTACGGTAATTACCATTGCCGCCCTCGATACCATTGTGGCGGTGGCGGCGGGGCTCGCGATCTTCCCCATTGTATTCGCCAACGGTTTGGAGCCGGGGCAGGGGCCGGGGCTGATGTTTGTCACCATTCCGCTGGCGTTTGGGCAGTTGCCCCTAGGTATGCTGTTCGGGACCATTTTCTTTTTGCTGGTGAGCTTTGCGGCCATTACGTCGGCGATTTCCATTGCGGAACCCGCGCTGGCGTACCTGGTTGAGCAGTACAACGCCAAACGCTCGCGGGTAGCCATCAGCTTCGGCGCTTGCTGCTGGTTGCTCGGCATCGGCACGGTGCTTTCGTTCAACGAGTGGTCGGATTTTTATGTGGTGGGGGAACTGACGATATTCGCCTTCGTCGATTATCTGTCGCAAAACATCATGCTGCCGCTCGGCGGATTCTTTATCGCGCTGTTCGCGGTTTATGTGTTGCCGAAGGAGGTGGTGCAAAGCCAACTGCGTTTGGGCGGCAAGGCACAGGAACTCACTTGGCGGACACTGGGCGGGGTTGTGGCGCCCTTGGGGGTGTTGACGGTGTTTTTGGTGACGATTATCGGGTTCGATACGATCCGCGGCTGGTTTTCCTGACTAGGCTCCTAGCGGCTCATGGCTGGGCGGCGAGCGCCAACGATAGAGACAATGCGGGTTGAAATCGCTTACGGCACCGCCGACGGTCAGGCTCTGGTTGGCTTGGAGGTCGAAGACGGCGCAACAGTTTCCGATGTACTGCAAGCAGCCGGGCATATTCCCCCATTTTGCCATCTCCCCTTGGCGATGATGCCCGTTGGCGTGTTCGGTCAACCGGTTGGCCGAGACGCCGTTCTGAAAGCGGGTGATCGAGTGGAACTGTACCGGCCGTTAGTGATGGATCCAAAGGAAGCGCGGCGGCTCAGGGCGGGATAACGAATCATGTCAATCACTTTCCACCGCGGAAATTGTTCCTGCGGTGGGCGCGGGCCATGAACGAAGTAATTCGGGGTTTGGACGCGCCGGAGGATGATGAAGAGTCCGGCGAAAGGCTGACCCATTAACTGACACGTGCACCGGCGCGGGCAGCGACGCCAGTGTTTGATGGGCGCGGCACACTGAAGATCAATCATTTAGTGCGAATGGAAGTCAAACCGGTTAACTTCCAAAAATCTGTATACAGTTTGGTCTGCGGCAGAGGGTCGGATATGAGGTTTTGGGTGTTGATTGCCATGCTGATGGCCGGATGCTCCGGTGATTTTTGGGAGGAGTCGGCGGAGCGTTACCGGAAGGCGAGGGCCTGCGAAGACGCTTGCGGCCACAGTGCCTGCACGACGCATTGTTGGCAAATTCGCGGGGTCTACGACAAGGACGATGCCACCGCCACCGCCGCCCAAAATCTGAAACAACAATGCCTCGCCACCTGCGCCGCCGCATTCGAGGAGTGCAAGCGCCGGGACAGACCTACCGCCTGCCAGCCATAAAAAACACCAGCCGTTGGGCTGGCGCTCCGCTTGCCCGTTTGAGGGCGCGGAACACAACGTGCATGTTTCGATACAGGTGCCACTGAGCGCGACGATTCATCCCCGCATTGGCGCGGAACCTATCTAGCCCGGCCATCCCTTCTTAATCAGGTTAATTGCCGTCTTTGGTGGTTTGTTCGGGTGCCGTCCCTTCCACAGCTTGCTCCGCTTCCTCGGGCTGCTCGTCGCTTGGCACATAGTCGCCGGTGAAGTAGCTGAGCTTGTCTGCCTCGAAGTACAGGCTAATCCGCTTCTCGTCGTCTAAAATGTCCGGTATATCAAGGGTATAAATGTAATCCCAACGATCGCGGTCGAAGGTGTTGCGCACCACGGGTTCGCCCATGATGAAGGCTACTTGGGCGCGGGTCATGCCGGGTTTCAGGGAATCGATCATATCTTGAGTGATGACGTTGCCCTGCTGCACCGTCACCCGGTGTACCCTGGGCATTTTGAATTTAGGCATCTTGAGTTGCGGCATTTTCGGCATGGACATTGAGCATCCGGCCAACAGCACGGCGGCGGCAAGAATGGTGGTTGCGGCGTACAGCCTCATTGGGACGACTCCCTAGGTTCAACGGGGAATGGTAGCCGCTTCGCCTCGGGGCGGCAAAGCCCCCATTGCGCCACAAGCCCAAAGCTCGGTTACGAGCCGCGAACTCCTAGGGCTAGGCGCCTGCTTCCCAGGAAGTCGCGAGAGCGAAGAGCCGCTATCACCGTCCCTTCGATTGGTGGTCGATTGAGGCGAATATCAAGCCCTATGCAACGAAATCGAACGGGCGACGGGGCGGATGAGAGCGGCTTTGCAGCCGCGCACTTCGAAGGCAGGGGTTTCTAGGGGTGTTGCAGCGCCTTGCCGAGCATCCGCGCCGTCATGTCCACCACCGGGATAACGCGCTGATACGCCATGCGCGTCGGCCCGACAACACCGAGTACGCCGGCGATTTGCCCATTCACCGTATAGGAGGAAGTGACCAGACTCAGTTCATCGAGAATCCGGTAGCCTGACTCCTCGCCGATGTAAAGTTGGATGCCCCGGGAGTTTAGGCTTTGGTCGAGCAGGTGCAGGATGCTGCCCTTGCGTGAGAATGTCTCGAAAAGGCTTCTAACCGTTTCCGTGTCTTCGCTGAGATCCAGGAATTTGGACTCGCCGGAGACAACAAAGCTTCTTTCTTCGGGTTCGTCGGGTTCGAAGGCTTGGCTGGCCAGGTCGAGCGTGGCTTGCATGAGGCGATTCATGCGGTCCTTGTCGCGCTGCATGCTGTTGATGAGTTCCTGCCGGATTTCCACCAGCGACAGCCCGCCGAACTCGCGGTTTAGGTAGTTGGATGCCTGTAGGAGTTCGCCATCGCCGTAGTCCCGCTGCACATGAATGACACGGTTCTGCACCTCGCGGTCATTGTAGACCAGAATCACCAGTACGCGGTCGCCTTCCAGGTTCAGAAATTCCACATGGCGCAATGCCTGCCCTTCGCGGCTTGGCAGCGTCACGATTCCCGTCATTTCTGTAATTAGGGCGAGCAGGCGCGAGGCCGACTCCACCAGCTTTGATGGCGGCATATCGGCATTGAGCCGGGATTCAAGGTTGTGGATGCCGGTCTCGTTGATCGGTTCAACCGACAGCAAGCTTTCGACGAAGAATCGCAACCCTTGGCTCGTGGGTATTTTGCCGGCGGATGTGTGCGGTGATTTGACCAAGCCCTGATCTTCCAAGCGGGCCATGATGTTGCGCACGGTCGCTGCGCTGACGCGCACATTGGGACGTTCGGCCAGCGCTTTCGAGGCGACCGGCTTGCCATCGTCGATATAACATTCCACCAACAACTTGAAGAGTTGTTCAGCGCGGTCGTCTACCGATTCTGTTGCCATGTTGCTGCTTTGGGGCAATTGCGGTGCTTTGGAGTACTATGGGATTTTCCCCTGATCGTCAAGGTTGGCGGTGGGTAGGCCGTCGTGATTGGAAAATTTAGCCCGTGCTTAAGCAGATCACCATTGCGAATTTCGCGCTTGTCGGTGCCCTTGATGTTGCCTTTTCCCGTGGTCTAACGGTCGTAACCGGGGAGTCGGGCGCGGGCAAATCCGTTTTTCTGAATGCTTTGGCATTGGTGCTCGGCGAGCGGGCCGGGCCGGGATTGATCCGGCCGGGGGCGCAACGGGCGGAGGTTAACGCGGAATTTGACGTCGAGGGGCGGGAGTCGGTGCTTGAGATTCTGCACAGCCATGAACTCGGCGATCCGGAACAACCCCACCGCTGCTTGCTGCGGCGCCTCATCACGCGGGAGGGGCGCTCCCGAGCCTTTATCAATGGCACGCCCGTCAATTTGAACCGATTGCGCTCGCTCGCGGGCGATTTGGTTGACATTCACAGCCAAGACGAGAACCAAAGGCTGGTGCAAAAAGACGTACAACTTGGGCTGCTTGATGCGTACGGCGTAGACGCCGGCGCTCGGCACCTGATGGTCCAGACCTACCGGGATTGGCAACGTACTGAGCGGGCGGCGCGACGGTTGCAAACGGAACTCACCGATGTCGAAAACCGCGCCGAGTTGCTGCGCTACCAACTCGCCGAATTGGACGGCCTGAATCTTGTTGCGGGTGATTTCGAGGCGCTTGCTACCGAGCACCGCCGCCTTGCCCAGGCGCAACAGATCCAGGCAACGGTAATGGGTGCCGTTGAGGGGTTGTCGGCCTTGGATACGTTGCGCCGCATCCAGGGCGACCTGGGCGATATTGACGACATCCATCCTGCTTTGGAGCACGCCAGGGAGTCGCTGACCGGGGCGCTCGAACTCGGCGATGATGCCCTGCGCGACCTGCGCGCCTACTTTGATGCTCTGGAATTAAATCCCGAACAACTCGCGGAGTTTGAAGAGCGCCTCAATCTCATACAGGAACTGGCGCGCAAGCATCGCGTGCCTCCACAGAACTTCGCCAACCACGCCGAGGGTCTAAAGACGGAGTTGGCAACGCTGTGCGCCTCCCGGGATGAATGCGATAGCCTGCGGGAACAAGCCGCTCGGCATCGCGACGCATTTGAGCGGGCCGCCAAAGCAGTGGGAAACCAGCGCCGGGTCGCTGCCCGGGGTTTTGCCGATGCGGTGAGTGCCTGTATGGACACTTTGGGCATCAAGGGTGGGCGCTTGACGGTGCAATTCGACGCCGCCGATTCGGAACAGGGTTTGGAAACGGTGGAGTTCTTGGTCGCGGCCAATCCGAACTATGCTCCCGGCGGTTTGAAGCATGTGGCGTCGGGCGGCGAACGGGCGCGCATTAGTCTGGCTATCGAGATGGTCGCGGCGGAACGTGCCCGCTTGCCTTGCCTGGTGCTCGACGAGGCGGATGTGGGTGTGGGCGGGCCAACAGCCGATGTGATTGGTCGCCTGCTGCGCCGCTTGGGCCACCACACCCAGGTGATTTGTGTGACCCATGCGCCCCAGGTGGCGGTGCTTGGTGATGCGCATCTGTTGGTCAAAAAAGATGCCGATCAGGAGATTTCCATTCAATGCCTCAGCGATGAGGCTCGCATCGACGAGTTGGCGCGTATGCTGGCTGGCGCGGGCGTTACGGAAAAATCACGGGCCTATGCCCGAACGCTTCTTGAGGAAGCGGGCTAAGAGCCCAGGGTTGAATCTGCCTCCGGCGTTCCCATATTGGCCTAGGAGCCTGCGCCGTAGGAAGTCGCGAAAGCGAAAAGCCGCTATCGCCGTCCCGTCGGCCGGTCGATTGAGGCGAATATCATGCCATATTCAACGAAATCGAGCGGCCGAGGGGGCGGATGAGAGCGGATTTGCAGCCGCGAATTCCTGGGGCGCAGGCTCCTAGCAGGATTGCTTGTGTTTGGTTCCCCGAAACCCGGAACCCTTTCCGTGTTGGGATTGCTTTAACCCTTTGGCATGACAAGGAACTTGGAATCATGATGAATGAATCCCCCAAGCCGGCGACAGACGGCGGCGGCGAACAGGGCGCCGAGGCCGCTGGCCTTGACGAAACGAACGAGGCTTGTGGCCAGGACGCAGCAACGGATACCGCGGACGCCAGTGAATTGGCAGACCTTGAAGCGGAACCCCAGGCCGCCGAAGACGCCGAGCCCGATTCCACCGAGGACCTGTTGGCATCCCTTGAAGCGGCTCGCGAAGAGGTTGAGAAGTTGCGTGACGCCGCTCTGCGTGCCCAAGCGGAGGTGGATAACGTCCGCCGCCGCGCCGCGCGCGATGTTGAAAATGCGCACCGCTTTGCGCTCGAAAAATTTGCCGCTGATCTTTTGTCGGTGGCGGATAGTTTGGAGAAGGCGGTGGAAAGCGCCGCTACCGCGGTGGATGCGGCGGCAGTGGGCGAAGGGGTGCAACTCTCGCTGAAGTTGTTTCTCGACACCTTGGGCAAGCATGGCATCGATCAGCTCGATCCGCACGGCGAGCCCTTTGATCCCTCTCAACAGGAAGCCCTGGCGGTTGTCGCCAATGCGGACTCCGAACCCAATTCGGTTATGGAAGTGGTGCGCAAAGGCTATCTGCTAAACGGCCGCGTGGTTCGTGCCGCCCAGGTGATTGTCAGCAAAATGCCCCCCGACAGCACCGGACAGGAGTAAGCCTCATCCCGTTGATGCCCAGGAGTGCTGACGCACGAGGCATGACCAAAGATGCTAACCCGGCCTATTCATCACTCTTGCCAACCTCGCCACCTCCATTCATGGATAGGCCGGGCTAAGCAGGGGGCGGGTGCGTTGAAAAACGCCCAATGCGCCCCCATGAACGAGGATTAGCCGGCAGGGCGCAAGCCAGCCTAATTTTTGGAGACTTAAAAATGGGAAAGATCATCGGAATTGACCTGGGCACAACCAACTCGTGCGTCGCCGTGCTCGAAGGCGGCGATAGCCGGGTCATCGAAAACTCCGAGGGGGACCGCACAACGCCCTCGATCATTGCCTACACCGACGATGGCGAAATCCTGGTCGGCCAGAATGCCAAGCGTCAGGCGGTGACCAACCCGACCAATACGGTGTTTGCCGTCAAGCGCCTAATCGGCCGCAAGTTCAAGGATGATGTGGTGCAGAAGGACATCAAGATGGTGCCCTACGCTATCACCGAGGCGACCAATGGCGATGCTTGGATTGAGGTAAAGAATGAGCAGCTCGCGCCCCCGCAAGTCTCGGCCGAGGTGCTCAAGAAAATGAAGAAAACCGCCGAGGACTATCTCGGCGAAGCGGTCACCGAAGCCGTTATTACCGTACCCGCCTATTTCAATGACTCGCAGCGCCAAGCCACCAAGGACGCGGGTCGCATCGCCGGTTTGGATGTCAAGCGCATCATCAATGAGCCGACGGCGGCGGCGCTCGCTTACGGCCTCGACAAGAAACGCGGGGATGCAAAAATTGCGGTCTACGACCTGGGCGGCGGCACCTTCGATATCTCCATCATCGAGATTGCGGAAATTGACGGCGAACACCAGTTCGAGGTGTTGTCCACCAATGGCGACACCTTCCTCGGCGGCGAAGATTTCGATCTTAGGATCATTGAATGCTTGGCTGACGAGTTCAAAAAGGAAAACGGCATTGATCTGCACAACGATCCGCTCGCGCTGCAGCGCCTGAAGGAGGCTGCGGAAAAGGCCAAGATCGAGCTCTCCAACAGCCAGCAAACGGAAGTTAACCTCCCCTACATTACCGCGGACCAGACCGGGCCCAAGCACTTGGTGTTGAAGCTCAGCCGCGCCAAGCTTGAATCGTTGGTGGAGGATTTGGCTGAAAAGACCTTGGAACCCTGTCGTACCGCGCTGCGCGATGCCAGCTTGAATGTCGGGGATATTGACGACGTGATCCTGGTCGGCGGCCAGACCCGCATGCCGCTCGTGCAGAACAAGGTTAAGGATTTCTTCAATCGGGAAGCCCGCCGCGATGTCAATCCGGACGAGGCCGTCGCGGTCGGTGCGGCCATCCAGGCGGCGGTACTCGCCGGCGATGTGAAGGATGTGTTGTTGCTTGATGTCACACCGCTCTCCTTGGGTATCGAGACCTTGGGCCGGGTGATGAGTGTACTGATCGAGAAAAACACCACCATCCCCACCAAAAAGACCCAGGTGTTCTCCACCGCCGAGGACAATCAAACGGCGGTAACCATTCACGTCCTGCAGGGCGAGCGCAAACAGGCGGGGCAAAACAAATCGCTGGGTCAGTTCGACCTGCGCGACATTCCGCCCGCGCCGCGCGGCATGCCACAGGTCGAGGTCAGTTTCGATATCGACGCCAACGGCATTCTCAACGTATCGGCGAAAGACAAGGCCACGGGCAAGGAACAGTCTATCGTCATCAAGGCATCAAGCGGTCTCTCCGATGAGGAGATCGAGCAGATGGTGCGCGATGCCGAAGCCCATGCCGCCGAAGACGAAAAATTCGCCGAACTGGTGAATTTGCGCAATCAAGCCGACGCCATGACACACGCCGCCCGCAAGGCGGTGCAGGATGCCGGCGACAAGGCGACCGACGCCGAGAAGGAGGCGATCGAGAACGCCGCCCGTGTACTTGAGGAAGCCCTAAAGAAAGAGGATAAGGAAGATATCGAGGCGAAACTTCAGGCATTGTCGGAAGCCTCGGCCGCTCTTGCCCAGAAGATGTACGCCGACCAGGCCCAGGATGCGACGGCCGATACAGGCACCAAGCAATCCGAGGGCGACACCGTGGATGCGGATTTCGAGGAAGTTAAGGACGACGATAAAAAGTAAATGGCGAAACGCGATTATTACGAGGTGCTTGGTCTCGACCGGGGCGCTTCGGATGACGATCTGAAGAAGGCGTATCGCCGTCTTGCAATGAAATATCATCCGGATCGCAACCCGGATGACAGCCATGCGGAAGAGCGGTTCAAGGAAGCTTCCGAAGCCTATGAGATCTTGTCGGATGGCGAGCGCCGTGCCGCCTACGACCGCTTCGGCCACGCTGGTGTTGACCCCGCCGCCGGAGCTGGGCCGGGTGGCTTCAACGGCAGTTTCGGCGACATCTTCAGCGATGTGTTCGGTGATATTTTCGGCGCGGCGCGCGGCGGACGCAGCGGCGTTGAGCAGGGTGCCGATCTTCGCTATACGCTGACCCTCGACCTTGAACAGGCTGTGCGCGGTGATGAGGTGGAAGTCTCCGTGCCCGTATTGGCGACCTGCGAAGACTGTAATGGCGGTGGCGCCAAGCCGGGCACCCGTCCGGAAACCTGCCCGGAGTGCTCCGGTACCGGGCGCATTCGCGTGGCCCAAGGTTTTTTCTCTCTCCAACAAACCTGCCCGCGCTGCCGCGGTGCCGGCAAGATAATTACCGATCCGTGCCGGTCTTGCGGCGGTAGCGGGCGCGTCGAACGGCGTAGAAAGTTATCGGTGCGGGTGCCGCCCGGCGTCGATTCCGGGGATCGCATTCGGCTGGCGGCTGAGGGCGAGGCGGGTCTGCGCGGTGGCCCGCCCGGCGATCTTTATGTGCAAATTGACGTTCGCGAACACGCCATCTTTCGGCGCGATGGACGCAATCTCTATTGCGAGGTGCCCATTTCCTTTGTCCAGGCGGCTTTAGGCGGCGACCTGGAGGTGCCGACCCTTGATGGCCGCGTGAAAATTAAGATTCCCCACGAAACACAAACCGGCAAGATGTTTCGTCTGCGCGGCAAGGGCGTGAGCCCGGTGCGCGGCGGCGGCGTGGGTGATTTGCTCTGCAAAGTAATCGTCGAAACACCGGTACGGCTCAGCGACGAGCAAAAGGAAATTCTTCGCGAGTTGGAACACAGCTTGCGCGAGGGAGGCCATCAAAAGCACTCACCCAAGGGCAGCGGCTGGTTTCAGAGTGTCAAAGACTTTTTCGACAAGTTGACGGATTGATTCGGCAGCCCGCATTTTTCGGAAAATCGAGCCCAATCATGGGAAACTCATCAAACGGACAAGCGGCTTGGTGAAATAGGCGGGCTAGGATGATGCGAGTAGCGGTTACCGGGGTGGCCGGGCGTATGGGGCGTACCGTCGTGCAGGCGGTTGCGGAAGACGCGGGGGCCGTGCTCGGCGCGGCGGTGGAGCGTCCCGGCTTGTCATTGGTCGGCACGGATGCCGGGGAAATGGCGGGTGTTGGCCCCTTGGCCGTGCCGGTTATGGACTCGTTGGCCGATGTTGCCGACCGCTTTGATGTGCTTATCGACTTTACGATTCCCGCTGCCGCGCTATCGGCGGTTGAGGTTTGCCGCGCGGTGGGCAAGCGGGCGGTGATTGCCACCACCGGCATTGAGGCGGCGGGCATGGCAAAGATTCGCGAGGCGGCGGGGGAGATTGCCATTGTCATGGCACCCAACATGAGCGTTGGCGTCAACTTGGTTTTTCGGCTCACAGAACTCGCCACCCAAGTGCTCGGTGCGGACACCGATATCGAAATTATCGATTTACACCACCGACACAAAATCGATGCCCCCTCCGGTACGGCGGTGCGCCTCGGCCAAATCGTGGCGAACACCCTTGATCGCAACCTTGACGAGGTGGCGGTTTACGGACGTGAGGGCGCGACCGGCGCCCGCGATCGGCGCTCCATCGGCTTTGCAACCCTGCGCTCCGGGGATACCGTCGGTGAGCATACGGTATTGTTCGGCGGCACCGGGGAGCGGCTGGAAATCACCCATCGCGCCAGTAGCCGCATGAACTTTGCCCAAGGCGCACTGCGCGCCGCACACTTTCTGCAAGATAAGGAAAACGGGCTGTTCGACATGCGCGATGTGCTGGGTTTGCGGTAGTCGCCACTCTTGAGCGGCCCGTCGAGGTTTACACGGGCCGCGCACAATAAACTCATATACCACCCGCCCCAGGCGCCTCTGCCTTCGGAATTTGCGGCTGCAAAGCCGCTCTCATCCGCTCCGTCCGCCGCTCGATATTCGCCTCAATCGACAGGACGGCGATAGCGGATTTTCGCTTTCGCGATTTCTGCGGGCACAGGCGCCTAGAGCCAAACTTCCTCGTGTAATGCCCTTCGCGGTAGGCTAAAATCTCTGCCCCAAAGAGGCGAGGCCATCGGTCTCGCCTTATTTACGAGAATTGACTGTTTCCCGTTACTTGGGCGGGGCAGGAGTAGGGCGTATCCCGTGACATCAGCGTTGCTTGCATTGGAGGATGGCAGCCTGTTTAACGGGCAATCCATCGGTGTTTCAGGCATGGCCGTTGGCGAAGTGGTATTCAACACGGCGATGACCGGCTATCAAGAGATTCTCACCGACCCTTCCTATGCCCGGCAGATCGTCACCCTGACCTATCCGCAGATCGGCAACACCGGGGTCAATCACGAGGATGTTGAATCCAATCGGGTCTGGGCGGCGGGTCTCGTGATACGGCAGACGCCGCGGCGTCTGAGCAGCTGGCGGGCGGATGCCTCCCTTGAGCAATACTTGGTTGAAGAGCAGGTTGTGGCCATCGCCGATGTGGATACGCGCCGGTTGACCCGGCTCATTCGTGAAAAGGGAGCTTTGGCGGGCTGCGTTACTGCGGGTTCCCAAGCCGATGCAACAGCGGCGCTGGCCGCCGCACGGGCGTTTCCGGGCTTGCAGGGAATGGATTTGGCCCAAGTGGTTAGTCGCTCGGCGCCCGAAGCCTGGAACGAGGGTGCCTGGCATCTGGCCGGCGGTTACGAAACGCCGGACCAGTCGCAACATCATGTGATCGCCTACGACTTCGGCGTCAAGCGCAATATCCTGCGTTTGCTTGCCTCTCGCGGGTGCCGGGTCACCATCATCCCGGCAACCGCAACAGCGCAACAAGCGCTTGAGCATGAGCCCGACGGCATTTTTCTGTCCAACGGCCCCGGCGACCCCGAACCCTGTGACTATGCGATTCGTGCCATCGCGGAACTGTTGGATACCGGGCTGCCCATGTTTGGTATTTGCCTTGGCCACCAGCTCATGGCGCTGGCCAGTGGCGCCAAAACCGTCAAGATGCCGCACGGCCACCACGGCGCGAACCATCCGGTTCAGGATCTGCACACGGGCCAAGTCATCATAACCAGCCAGAACCACGGTTTCGCGGTGGACGCATCGACCTTGCCGAACTGTCTGGAGGCAACCCATATTTCCTTGTTCGACAAGACACTGCAAGGCATTCGTCGCACCGATCATCCGGCGTTCGGATTCCAAGGCCACCCGGAAGCGAGCCCCGGACCCCAGGACTGTGCTTACCTGTTCGACCACTTTGTGCGGCTGATGGAGGAATCCGGTGCCTAGGAGTCTCTGCCCGCGGAAGTCGCGAACGCGAAAATCCGCTATCGGCGGCACGGGGGCCGGACGATTGAGGCGAATATCGAGCCATATGCAACGAAATCGAGCGGCCGACGGGGCGATGAGAGCGGATTTGCAGCCGCGACTTCCTAAGGCCCAGGCTCCTAGCCCGCATAGTCCGCGCTGCGTTGCTTTGCTCCGAGGTATGAGGCTCGATGCCCAAGCGCACGGACATTGAGTCGATTCTGATTATCGGTGCCGGCCCCATCGTGATTGGGCAGGCCTGCGAATTCGACTATTCGGGTGCCCAAGCCTGCAAAGCGCTAAAGGACGAGGGCTACCGTGTCATCTTGGTCAATTCCAACCCGGCGACCATCATGACCGATCCGGCCATGGCGCACGCCACCTATATCGAGCCGGTGGAGTGGCCCACGGTCGCCAAAATCATCGAGATGGAACGCCCGGATGCCCTGTTGCCGACCATGGGTGGGCAAACGGCCTTGAACTGTGCGCTCGACTTGGTGCGCGAGGGCGTCTTGCGGCGCTGGGGTGTGGAACTCATTGGTGCCAGCCAGGACGCGATTGACAAGGCCGAGGATCGCGAGCGTTTCGACCGCGCCATGCGCCGCATTGGCTTGGAAACGCCGCGTTCGGCCATCGCGCACAGCATTGAAGAAGCGGTGCAGGTGCAGACCCGCCTCGGCTATCCTTGCATCATCCGGCCATCTTTCACGCTGGGCGGCAGCGGCGGCGGGGTGGCCTACAACCGGGAGGAGTTCCTGGAAATTTGTGCGCGCGGCCTCGATCTTTCGCCGACCACAGAGCTGCTCATCGACGAATCGTTGCTCGGCTGGAAAGAGTTCGAAATGGAGGTGGTGCGCGATTCGCGGGACAACTGCATCATCGTCTGCTCCATCGAGAATTTCGACCCCATGGGTGTGCATACCGGCGATAGCATCACCGTGGCGCCAGCGCAAACGCTGACCGACAAGGAATACCAATTGTTGCGTAACGCTTCCATCGCGGTACTGCGGGAAATTGGCGTGGATACGGGGGGGTCAAATGTCCAATTCGCCATACAGCCGGACACCGGGCGCATGGTGGTTATCGAAATGAACCCCCGTGTTTCGCGATCTTCGGCGCTGGCTTCAAAGGCCACCGGCTTTCCCATTGCCAAGGTCGCCGCCAAGTTGGCGGTGGGTTATACCTTGGACGAACTCGAAAACGACATCACCGGCGGGGTCACGCCGGCATCTTTCGAGCCGAGCCTGGATTATGTGGTCACTAAGATCCCGCGCTTTACGTTCGAGAAGTTCGAGCAGGCGGATGCCAGGCTGACCACGCAGATGAAATCGGTTGGCGAGGTGATGGCCATTGGACGCACCTTCCAAGAATCGTTGCAGAAGGCCTGCCGTGGTTTGGAGACGGGTCATGCGGGCCTGGACCCGGTGCTTGGCGGGATGAGCGGCAACCCGGCGCGGACAACGCTTAAACGAGAACTGAAATCCGCCGGTGCCGATCGGCTCTGGTATGTCGCCGATGCGTTCCGCACGGGCTGGTCGGTGGAGGAAGTCTATCGAGAGACTGCCATTGATCCTTGGTTTCTTGCCGAGATTGACGACCTGATCGCCGAGGAACGGGAACTAACGGGTCGGCCTTTACAGGCACTGGGGGCTGATTGCTGGTACCGGCTCAAACGCAAGGGATTTTCCGATGCCCGCCTCGCCGCGCTCCTCGGTGTCAGCGAGACGGAAGTGCGCATGGCGCGGTTGGCGCAGGGCATCAAGCCCGTGTTTCGTCGGGTAGACACCTGCGCTGCGGAGTTTCCGGCGGCGTCCGCCTACATGTATTCCACCTACGAAGAGGAATGCGAAGCCAATCCGTCCGCGCGCAAGAAGATCATGGTACTTGGCGGTGGCCCGAACCGTGTGGGGCAGGGAATCGAATTCGATTACTGCTGTGTACACGCGGCCCTGGCGATGCGCGAGGACGGCTACGAGACCATCATGGTCAACTGCAACCCGGAAACCGTTTCCACCGATTACGACACATCCGACCGACTGTACTTCGAGCCCGTTACGCTGGAGGATGTGCTCGCTGTAGTCGATGTCGAAAGACCGGGCGGCGTCATCGTGCAGTTCGGCGGGCAAACGCCGCTCAAGCTGGTGGAGCAACTGGAAAAGGCGGGTGTACCGATTATTGGCACCAGCGCCGATGCCATTGATCGGGCCGAGGATCGGGAGCGCTTCCAGGCCCTGTTGCAAAAGCTTGGGTTGCGACAGCCCTCGAATCGCACCGCCACGGGCATCGCCGACGGTGTGGCGGGTGCGAATGAAATCGGTTACCCCATTGTTGTGCGCCCCTCCTACGTCCTGGGTGGCCGCGCCATGGAAATTGTCTACAACGAAGACGAATTGGCCCGCTACCTCCAAGGTGCCGTGGATGTGTCCAACGATTCGCCGGTGCTGCTCGACCGTTTTCTCGATCAGGCCATTGAAGTCGATGCGGATGCGGTGAGCGATGGCCGCGAGGTATTGATTGGGGCCATCATGGAGCACATTGAACAGGCGGGCGTTCACTCCGGGGATTCCGCCTGCGCCCTGCCGCCCTATCGTCTTGATCCCGAAATTCAGGACCGCATTCGCGAACAGGTGCGGCTCATGGCGCTGGAGTTGGGTGTGGTGGGCCTGATGAATGTGCAGTTCGCCATTCAGGGCCAAGACATTTTCGTGCTTGAGGTGAATCCGCGGGCGTCGCGCACCGTGCCGTTTGTTTCGAAGTGCATCGGTGTTTCACTGGCCAAGGTCGCCGCGCGTTGCATGGCGGGCGTCGGCTTGCAGGAACAGGGGTTCACGCGGGAAATCGTGCCCAACTGCATCAGCGTCAAGGAGTCGGTATTCCCTTTCAACAAGTTTCCCGGCGTAGACCCAATCTTGGGTCCGGAGATGAAATCGACCGGCGAGGTCATGGGCGTTGGCGACAGTTTCGGCGAGGCCTTCGCCAAGGCGACCCTGGCTGCCGGAGAGCGTCTGCCCGATCGGGGCCGGGCTTTCGTTAGTGTTAAGGATTCCGATAAATCGCGCGTGGGCTGGCTGGTGCGGGAGTTGCGCGATTTGGGTTTCCAACTCGTTGCCACCAGCGGCACCGCGCGCTTGGTCGAGGCGGCGGGTGTCGATTGCGAAACCGTACACAAGGTTACCGAGGGCGCCCGTCCCCATGTGGTGGACCTGCTCAAGAATGAGCGGGTCGATTTGATTGTAAATACCACCGAAGGTCGTCAGTCGATTGCCGATTCCGCCGTCATCCGGCGACTCGCGCTGTTGAAGAAAGTGTGCTACACCACCACCTTGGCCGGAGGTGAGGCATTCTGCCATGCCATTCGCCATCGGCGCGAGTTAAGAGAAGAAGGGGGCGGCACGACGGTGCGGCGCTTGCAGAATTTGCACGCCGACTTGGCTTCCGGCTAGCCATGACGATACCCATGACGATTGCGGGGGCCCAAGCCTTGCGCGATGAGCTCAAGCACCGCAAATTTGAATTGCGGCCACAGATCTCCCATGCCATTGGGGTTGCTCGGGGGCACGGCGACCTGCGCGAAAACGCCGAGTATCACGCTGCCAAGGAGCAGCAGGGGTTCAACGAGGGTCGCATTGTTGAAATCGAAAGCAAGCTTGCCAACGCCCAGATTATTGACATCACCAAGATTCAACCTTCTGGCAAGGTGATCTTTGGCGCGACCGTTACGCTATTGGGCACCGAGGCGGGACAAGAGGTGCGCTATAAGATCGTCGGTGAGGACGAGGCCGACCTCAAGGAAGGCAAGATATCCGTCATGTCGCCCATTGCCCGGGCACTCATTGCCAAGTCGGCCGGTGATGTTGTGCTCGTTTCCACACCCGGAGGCGAGGTGGAGTACGAAATCGGCAATGTCGAGCATCTCTGAGTTGCCGGCTAGCGATGCGCACCAAGTCCAGTGCGCGCTGGCTGGACCGCCAGCGGCGCGACCCCTTTGTTAAGGCCAGCCGGGTCGAAAGGCGAGTCTCGCGCGCCCACTTCAAACTCAAGCAGATCGATGAGCGTTTTGGGTTGCTGCGCGACGACGACAGGGTCTTGGAATTAGGCGCGGCACCCGGCGGCTGGACCGCTTACCTGGCGGAACGGCTTAAGCGTGGATGGGTGCTGGCCGTGGACCCGCGGCCGCTTGAGGTAAGTGCCGAGAACGTGCAATTCGTCCAAGGTTGTTGTGGCGACAGCGGGGTTGATCGGCATATCTCGCGGCTCTTGTCGACGACTCAATCGGGCGAAACAGCGGGTATGGACCTTGTTTTGTCCGACATGGCACCCAATATCTCCGGTATACGCACGGCGGATCAGGCCCGGTCGATGGATTTGGTGGAACTCGCCAGCGGTGCGGCGGTGCGCTGGCTGAAGCCCGGCGGCGCTCTGGTTGTCAAGATATTTCAGGGTGAAGGCATTGAGGCTTGGTTGCGCGAAACCCGGCGTCGATTCGATAGCCTGCGGATTATGAAACCTGCGGCTTCGCGCCCGGACTCTCGGGAAAACTATGCGGTGGCGTTAAACTACCGGGGCGGATAATCGCCAATGGCGCGGCCTGTGCGTGTAGTGTAGGCTTTCGCATTGATGGGTAGCCCCCGGTATCGGTGCTGCTTGGCTCAAACTGAGGTAAACCCTTGTCCGATATGGGAAAAAATCTGCTTTTATGGCTGGTGATCGCGGCCGTGTTGTTGGCTGTCTTTAACAACTTCGATATGCGCCCGGAGCCGCGACAAATCGCCTATTCCGAATTCATTGAGCAGGTGCGTTTGGACGAGATTAGCGAAGTGGTGATCGAGGGTCTCGTCATCACTGGCGTCACCAAATCGGGCGATGCGTTCCGTGCCATCCGCCCGGATATCGAAGACCCGAAACTGCTCGACGACCTCTACAATCACAATGTCAGCTTTGCTGGCCGCGAGCCGGAGAAACAGAGTATCTGGTCGCAATTATTCCTCGCCAGCTTTCCCATCCTGCTCATCATCGGTGTGTTCATGTTGTTCATGCGACAGATGCAGGGTGGTGCCGGGGGGCGAGGCGGGCCCATGTCCTTCGGCAAGAGCAAGGCCCGCCTTTTGTCGGAAGATCAAATCAAGACCACCTTTGCGGATGTCGCGGGCGTTGACGAGGCCAAGGAGGACGTTCATGAACTTGTCGAGTTTTTGCGCGATCCCGGTAGGTTCCAGCGCTTGGGCGGGCGCATTCCCCGCGGTATTCTGATGGTCGGCCAACCCGGCACGGGTAAGACCCTGTTGGCCAAGGCTATTGCTGGCGAGGCCAAGGTTCCCTTCTTCTCCATTTCCGGCTCGGACTTTGTTGAGATGTTTGTCGGCGTCGGCGCCTCTCGGGTGCGCGACATGTTCGAACAGGCGAAAAAGCAGTCGCCGTGCATCATTTTCATCGACGAAATTGATGCGGTGGGCCGTCACCGAGGCGCGGGCTTGGGTGGTGGCCACGATGAGCGCGAGCAAACGCTGAATCAGCTGCTCGTCGAGATGGATGGTTTCGAGCCCAACGACGGCATCATTGTCATCTCCGCCACCAACCGCCCGGATGTACTTGATCCGGCGCTGTTAAGGCCCGGGCGGTTCGACCGACAGGTGGTGGTGAACCTGCCGGATATCCGCGGCCGGGAAAAAATCATCGAGGTACACATGCGCAAGGTGCCAATTGGCGAAGATGTTGATGCGAGCATCATTGCGCGCGGTACGCCCGGCTTTTCCGGTGCGGATTTGGCCAACTTGGTTAACGAAGCCGCCCTGTTTGCGGCCCGGGCGGGCAAAAAGCTTGTTGAGATGATGGAACTCGAAAAGGCCAAGGACAAAATCATGATGGGCGCCGAGCGCAAGTCCATGGTGATGTCGGAAGAGGACAAGCGCAATACTGCCTATCACGAAGCGGGCCATGCCATCGTCGGCAAATTGGTGCCCGGCCACGACCCCGTTTACAAGGTCACCATCATTCCGCGCGGGCGGGCATTGGGCGTGACCATGTTTTTGCCCGAGGAGGATCGTTACAGCTTGAGCCGGGAACAAATCAAGGCGCAGATATGCGGGCTATTTGGCGGCCGCGTTGCTGAGGAAATGATCCTCGGCGTGGAGAAGGTCACTACCGGCGCCTCCAACGACATCGAGCGCGCGACCCGGTTGGCAAGAAACATGGTGACCAAGTGGGGCCTGTCGGAGCGGCTTGGACCGCTAATGTACGACGAAGATGACGGCGAGGTGTTTCTTGGCATGTCGGTGGGCGTTAAACCCAAACCCCAGTCGGACGAGACCGCTCGCGCCATTGACGAGGAAGTGCGCCGCATCATTGATGAGTGCTATACGCAAGCCGCTCGCCTGCTGACTGAGAATGAAGACAAGCTGCACAGCATGGCGGATGCGCTCATCGAATTTGAAACCCTAGTGCCGGAACAAATCGACGACATCATGGCAGGTGCCAAACCGCGTGATCCAAACCGGCAAGACAGGGGGCGGGGTAGTCAATCCGGGCCCTCGGAAACGCCTATCGGCGACCCGGCGGGAGAGCACTAACTCGCCTTGGATGCCCCAAACAACAGGCGGGTTTTCGGTACCGACGGTATTCGGGGCACGGTCGGAAAGTTTCCCATAACACCGGCGTTTTGCCTGCATCTCGGTTGGGCGGTGGGCCGCGTTTTCACCCGACGGGGCAATTGCCGCATCATCATCGGCAAGGACACGCGCGTTTCCGGTTACATGCTGGAGTCCGTATTGGAGGCGGGCCTTGTTTCCGCCGGTGCCGATGTAAGCCTGCTTGGCCCTATGCCCTCGCCCGCCATCGCTTACCTCACCCGAACCCTGGGTGCCGATGCGGGTATCGTCATCAGCGCTTCCCATAATCCCTACCAAGACAATGGCCTCAAATTCTTTGACGCCAAAGGCAACAAGCTCGACGACGAAGTTGAGGCGGAAATTGAGGCGCAATTGCAAAAGCCGATGGTCTGTGCCGAATCGAAGCGGCTTGGCAAGGCAACTCGCGTCCCCGATGCGCCCGGTCGCTACATCGAATTTTGCAAGGCGACCCTAAGCCGAGGTTTCCGACTGCAGGGGCTCAAGGTCGTGCTCGATTGCGCCAACGGGGCTACCTACCATGTTGCGCCCGGCGTATTCCAGGAGTTGGGTGCCCACATCAGCGTCATTGGCAATGCGCCGGACGGATTCAATATAAACGCGAATTGTGGGTCCATGTATCCTCAAAGCTTGGCCGCAGCGATTCGGGAACAGCGCGCCGATATCGGCATCGCCTTTGATGGCGACGGCGATCGTGTCATTTTGGTGGATCACTGCGGCGAAGTGGTGGATGGCGATGAATTACTGTTCATCCTCGCCCAGCATCGTTGGCGTGGCGGTAGCCTGGAAGGGGGCGTCGCCGGTACCGTTATGAGCAATGTCGGCTTGGAGCGTGCCTTGACCGAGCTTGGCATCCCCTTCGAGCGCGCTCGGGTTGGCGACCGCTATGTACTGGAGTTGCTGCGCCGCCGGAACTGGCGGTTGGGTGGTGAGTCGTCCGGTCATATTCTTTGTCTGGATTTGTCGACGACGGGGGATGGCATCATTGCCGCCTTGCAGGCTTTGGTGTGCGTGGTTGACTCCGGCAAAACCATCCACGAATTGAAACGGGGCATGAGCAAGTTACCCCAGGCGCTGGTCAACGTCGCAGTCGCCAATCCATCTGCGGTGGCATCCTGTGCCAAGGTGGTGCGTGCGGTTACTGACAGGGAGCGGCGTCTCGCCGGGCGCGGGCGGGTACTCATTCGGCCCTCCGGTACGGAACCGGTTATTCGAGTCATGGTCGAAAGCGAGGACCGGGCGGAAGCGACAACCATTGCCCAAGAACTCGCGGCAACCGTCAGGCAGGCGGTTTGATTGTTGATCGGTTTGTTAACCCGCCTATCTGAGCAACCTGCTTGCGATGCACCGATACAACCAACAGAACCCGATGCTTGGGGAAGAGCGGGCTCCTAGGAGCCTGCGCCGTAGGAAGTCGCGAAAGCGAAAAGCCGCTATCGCCGTCCCGTCGGCCGGTCGATTGAGGCGAATATCATGCCATATTCAACGAAATCGAGCGGCCGAGGGGGCGGATGAGAGCGGATTTGCAGCCGCGAATTCCGCAGGCAGAGGCGCCTAGGGCTTGCCTTGGGGCGCGTTCGGCTCGTCCCAAACCCTCTCCCGAATCGGGATAAATTGTCTCCGCGCCGAAAAATCCCCATTTGTGACGCGGGGCACCAGCGTTTACTATTCCGCGCCCCGTGCGGCGGGCGCTTCATGCCCCTTCGTGAATGTCGGGGGGCGCAGGGCATTGTAGGGAGTCTGGACAACCGCATGGAAAGACATGGCAGCTAAGGCTCGTCGGCCGATAGTCGGCGGTAACTGGAAAATGTACGGCTCCAGGGAACGGGTGGCGCGGTTTTGCGAACAGCTGAAGCAAACCCCGCTTCCGGATGATGTTGAGATGCTGTTGTTGCCGCCGATTGGCTATTTGGCGGATTTTGCCGCCGCCGTTGTCGGCAGTCCTGTACAGCTGGGCGGGCAAGATTTGCATGTCGAAACCGAAGGCGCATACACCGGCGAGATTTCCGGTTCCATGATTAAGGATTTGGGTGGGCGCTGGGTTTTGGTTGGCCATTCCGAGCGGCGGCTCCATGGTGGCGAGAGTAACGAATTGGTGGCGGAAAAATTTGTTGTTGCCCTGGATGCGGGGCTATCGCCAATTCTTTGTGTGGGTGAATCCCTCAGTGACCGGGAGGCGGGTTTAGCCGAAGCGGTCGTGAGCCGGCAACTAGATGCCGTGCTGAACCGGGTCGGCGCTGCTAACCTGGGTCGCGGCGCCGTTGCCTATGAACCGGTTTGGGCGATTGGTACGGGCCGGACGGCAACTCCCGAGCAGGCGGAGCGCATGCATGCGTTTATTCGTGCCGTCATCGCAGGGAAAAGCGAGGCGGTGAGCGCATCGGTGCGTGTTTTGTATGGCGGCAGTGTCAAGCCGGATAACGCGATGGAACTTTTCAATCAGGGCAATATCGATGGCGGCTTGATTGGGGGTGCCTCGCTGGAACCGTCAAGTTTTCTGGAAATTGTCGCCGCCGGGTCGCGTTCTATGGCGGTGAACCGAGAAACAACATGACTGTTGAAACGATATTGCTGATTTTGTTGGTGCTCGATGCTGTTGCGCTTGGCGGGCTGGTGCTGCTGCAACAGGGGCGCGGCGCGGATGTTGGTGCCGCCTTCGGCGCCGGTGCCGCGAATACGATGTTTGGCAGTGCGGGCAGCACCTCCTTTCTGACCAAGTTGACGGTGTGGCTGGCGATCGGGTTCTTTGTCATAGCCTTTGGGCTGGCCTATTTCGCTAAGGAGCGGGCGGAAACGCTTGAGGAACTTGGCGTTCCGAGCGTCGAGGAATCATTGGAGGTTCCACGGCAGTTGACTCCGGAAGAAGAAGGAGTAGATTCCGGTCTCCCCGATGTATAGCAACGCATTAGTGCGCCAGCCTATAGCCGAAGTGGTGAAATTGGTAGACACGCTACCTTGAGGGGGTAGTGGGCGATAGCCCGTGCGAGTTCGAGTCTCGCCTTCGGCACCAGGTTCCCGAAACCAGCGCTCACCAGCACACTTGAGGGTGCGCCGGCACTAATGAAGAGCGGCCAAATCGAGCCACTACCTAAGCTGTTATAATGGTTGCGAGCTTGATCGCACGTCACTATAATGTTCCCCCTTCCCGATGCGGGGTGGAGCAGTCTGGTAGCTCGTCGGGCTCATAACCCGAAGGTCGTGGGTTCAAATCCTGCCCCCGCTACCAACGGAATCTGAAAAGCCCCTCTATGGGGCTTTTTAGTGAGTGCCTCGGGCGGGGATTGCAGTAGAAATGGGCGTAAGCCCATTTTTTGTTGGTGCGCTGTGAACAGGACGGAAAAGCAAATCGAAGAACGGCTCAGCAAGACAGTAGAGCGATTCGGCTGCGAGCTATGGGGTGTTGAGTTCTTTTCCGCGGGAAAGCGATCGAAATTGCGGATATACATCGACAAACAGGAAGGGGTAACCATTGATGACTGCGAGGCGGTGAGTCGCGAGGTTGGGGATGTGCTCGACGCCCTGGATGTTTTCGCTGGTGGTTATACGCTCGAGGTGTCCTCTCCGGGGCTGGACCGCATTTTGTTCAAGGAGGAGCAGTTTGCGGCCAACATCGGCGCGATGGTGGATGTGCGGCTTAACTTTCCCTTTGACGGTAGGAGGCGCTTCGTGGGCCTGCTGGCGGATGTTGAGAATTCTCAGGCGCTGGTTCGGCTTGACGGCAGGGAGTATGTATTGCCGCTCGAAAACGTGCAACGGGCTCGGCTGGTGCCGAAATTCGATTGAGGAAAAGGGGAAATGTCCAAGGAAATTCTGTTGGTTGTTGACTCGGTTTCGCTTGAGAAGGGCGTCTCCAAAGATGTCATTTTCGGTGCCATCGAAAGCGCGTTGGCGACGGCCACCAAGAAGCGCTACGAGGAAGGTGCCGAGTTCCGCGTTGCGATTGATCGAGAAACCGGCGAGTACGAAACCTTCCGCGTTTGGACGGTCCTCGACTTGGAGGCCGAGGAGGAACCCAATCCGGCGGCGCAAATTGCCCCGGACGACGACCGTGCGGCGGGCTTGGCGCTTGGCGACACTATTGAGCAACATGTGGAGTCCGTTGAATTCGGCCGTATTGCCGCCCAGACGGCCAAGCAGGTTATCGTGCAAAAAGTGCGCGAGGCCGAACGGGCGCAGGTTGTGGAGGAATACCTGCCGCGCGTGGGTGAATTGATTGGCGGCACCGTCAAGCGGGTTGGCCGCGACAATGTCGTTGTCGATTTGGGCAACAACGCCGAGGGATTGCTGCTGCGCGAGCATCTTATCCCCAGGGAAACCTTCCGGGTTGGTGACCGTCTACGCGCCCTGCTCTTCGAGGTACGTCCGGACAATCGGGGTCCACAACTCATTCTGACCAGAACGTCGCCGGAAATGTTGCGGGAGCTATTCAAGATCGAAGTTCCCGAAATCTCCGAGGACATCATCGAAATTCGCGGCGCGGCCCGGGATCCCGGCTCCCGCGCAAAAATCGCCGTAAAAACCAACGATGGCCGCATCGATCCAGTCGGGGCCTGTGTCGGTATGCGCGGATCGAGGGTTCAAGCTGTTTCCGGCGAATTAGCGGGGGAACGCATTGATATTGTTCTGTGGAACGAAAATCCAGCCCAGCTCACCATAAATGCGATGGCCCCGGCCGAGGTTGCCTCCATCATTATCGATGAGGATGCCCATTCGATGGACATTGCCGTTCATGAGGACAACCTGGCCCAGGCCATCGGTCGTGGCGGCCAGAATGTGCGTCTGGCAAGCGACCTGACCGGCTGGACATTGAATATCATGACGGAGGAAGAGGCGGCCGAGAAGCAGGAAGCGGAAGCTGGCCGCTTTATGGGCGAGTTCATGGAGGCGCTTGCGGTGGACGAAAATGTCGCGGCGGTGCTCGTCGAGGAAGGTTTCACCACGCTTGAAGAGATTGCCTATGTGCCTATTGAGGAATTGATGGCCATTGAGGGCTTCGACGAAGAGATTGTGGAGGAATTGCGTAATCGAGCGAAAGATGCGCTACTGACCAATGCCATCGCCGATGAAGAACTACTCGGTGATCGACAACCCGCCGAAGACCTACTCAACATAGCAGGCATGGAGCCCAACCTAGCTCTTCGTCTTGCGAGTCACGAAGTGGTCACGCGGGAGGATTTGGCGGAACTGGCGGTACCGGATCTACTGGATATTGTCGAAGATATGAGCGAAGCGCGGGCTGCGGAACTCATCATGACTGCCCGTGCTCCCTGGTTTGAGGAATCTTCGGACGGCGCGGGCGAGAGCGCCGCGGCCGGTGTCGCCGGATAGACGCGGGTAAGGTGGCGTTGCCGGAGAACATCGCATGACGGACGTAACGGTAAGACAACTCGCCGAGAAGGTGGGCGCGACCGTGGATCGCCTATTAAGGCAGATAGCCGAAGCTGGCCTGCCGCAAACCAGTGATGATGAAGCTGTTACCGAAGACCAAAGGCAAAAGTTGTTGGCGTACCTCAAGCAGAGCCACGGCTCCTCCATTTCCGCACCCAAAAAAATCATTTTAAACAAGAAGTCGGTTGGTACCTTGCGAACCGGTCAGGGTCGTGCTGGCCGCAATGTCGCCGTGGAAGTGCGGCGCAAGCGCACTTATGTGAAGCGACCCGAATCCTTGGCGGAAAAAGCGGTGTCTGCCGAAGCGCCACAACCATCTCAAGCGGAAGAGGAAGCCCGCCGCATCCGTGCCGAGGAAATTGCTCGCAAGGCCGCCGAGCAGGAGTCCCGCCGGTTGGAACTGGAGCGCAAGGCCGAAGAGGAACGGCGGCGCGAAGAAGAAGCTGTAAAGTTGGAGGCGCAGCGCAAGGCCGAGGCGGAACGTCAGGCAGCCGAGCAACAGGCCGCTCAAGAAAAGACGGCCAAGGGGAAAGCAGAAAAACTGACCGAACAGATCGCGCAAGCGGAGGCAACACCGGAAGATACTGCCGCCCAGGTCGCCGCTGCCGCGGCGGAAGCCCAAGCTAGGGCGCAAGCGAGTGAAAAATCCGGTAAGCGAGGCAAGGCCAAAGACCGGGAACGCGCTGGTCGTGGAGAGTTCGGTGGCGGTCGCCCAGGTCGCCGAGAACTATCGCTCAAGTCGCAACGCCGTGTCCGCCGCCGAACGCGCCCATCGGCCGTCAAACTTGAGCAGCACGGCGGTGAATTTAAGCCGACCGAATTCATAGCAAGGGAAGTGGAATTGCCGGCGGCGATTGCCGTGGGTGAGTTGGCCCAGCGTATGTCCGTCAAAGCGGGCGAAGTCATCAAGACACTGATGGGCTTGGGCGTCATGGCAACCATCAATCAAACGATTGACCAGGATGTTGCGAGCCTGGTTGTCGAGGAAATGGGCCACCGGGTCAAGCTCATCCACGACGATGCCATTGAGCAGGCTTTGGAGCAGTCGCTCAAAATTGAAGGCGAGGGCCAAATTCGGGCGCCGGTGGTTACTGTCATGGGCCATGTCGATCACGGCAAGACCTCGCTTTTGGATTTCATACGCAACACTCGGGTGGTCAGTGGCGAGGCTGGCGGAATTACGCAGCACATCGGTGCCTATGCGGTTGAAATCAAGCAGGGTCGCCTCACCTTCATCGATACGCCCGGTCATGCGGCATTCTCGGCGATGCGCGCCCGTGGCGCCGTGGTGACGGATATTGTGGTGCTCGTCGTGGCCGCCGATGACGGTGTTATGCCGCAGACGGAAGAAGCCATTCAGCACGCCAAGGCGGCGGACGTGCCAATTGTTGTGGCGGTTAACAAGATCGATCTGCCCGGTGCCAACCCCGACCAGGTCTCCAAGGAACTCGCCGCCAAGGGCGTTGCTCCGGAAGACTGGGGCGGCGACACCCAGTTTGTGCGTGTCTCAGCCGTTACCGGCGAGGGTATTGACGAGTTGTTGGAGGCTATTCTGCTACAAGCGGAACTTCTTGAGCTTAAGGCCGTTCCCGATGCGCCGGCGCGGGGGGTGGTCATCGAATCTCGCCTCGACCGCGGCCGCGGGCCCGTATCTACGGTACTCGTTCAGAATGGCTCGCTCAAGCAGGGCGATATTATTATTGCTGGCGAATACCACGGACGTGTGCGGGCCATGCTCGACGATCAACGCGGCCAAACTTCCATAGCGGGCCCGTCGCAACCGGTCGAGGTGCTCGGTTTAAGCGGTACGCCGGGTGCCGGAGACAGTTTTTCGGTCGTGACCGACGAGCGCTCCGCCCGCGATCTCGCCGAATTCCGGCGCGACAAGTCGCAGGAGCAGCGCCAGGCCATGCAGCAGGCCGCAAAGCTGGACAACTTGTTTGCCAATTTGGGGGAAGGTGAAAAACGCATACTGAAGCTGGTGGTTAAGGCCGATGTCCGGGGTAGCCTGGAAGCCATCGTGCAATCGCTTGCAGACCTCGGCAATGACGAAGTGAGCCTATCCGTGCTTGGTTCCGGTGTCGGAGCGGTGACGGAGAGCGATGTCAATATGGCGCTTACCTATGGCGCGGCGGTGTTTGGCTTCAATGTGCGTACCGACAACGCCGCGAAAGCCTTGGTCGAGCGGGAAGGTATCGATGTTCGCTACTACAGCGTCATCTACGAAATGATCGACGACGTCAAACAGGTTCTGAGCGGTATGCTGGCGCCCGAGACCCGCGAGGAGATATTGGGTATCGCGGAAGTGCGCGAAGTATTCCGTTCGCCACGCTTCGGGCAGATTGCCGGTTGTATGGTGACGGAGGGCAGTGTCTTCCGGCACCGGCCCATCCGGGTGTTGCGCGACAGCGTTGTCATCTACGAAGGCGAATTGGAATCCCTGCGTCGCTTCAAAGACGATGTTCAGGAGGTGCGCAACGGTACGGAATGTGGCATCGGTGTGCGCAACTACAACGATGTTCGGGCCGGCGACCTCATCGAAGTCTTTGAATCCCGCGAGGTGGCGCGAGCGCTCTAAGGCGCCTGGACCGACCATGCAAGATTTTCAACGCGATTTGCGGATAGCCGATTTTGTGCGCGAGGAACTTGCGCACATCATGCGGCAGCGGGTTCGGGATCCGCGCCTGCGCGCGGTTAATATCAACGATGTGCGAGTGAGCAAGGATTTGTCCTATGCCGATATCTATGTGACATCACTCGAACCATTGGAACCCTGGGCACAAGACGAGCTGGTCTCGGTACTTAACCGCGCCTCCGGTTTTTTCCGTACCGCCTTGGCGAGGCGGCATGCCATGCGTACCACCCCCAAACCCCGGTTTCATTATGACGTTTCGGTGGAGCGCGGCCCCCGGCTGGAGAGGCTCATCACCCAGGCTCTGGCTGCCGATCAGGGTACCCTAGGCCATGGGTAGCCGCAGAGGGCGCGTGGTCAACGGCATCCTCGTGGTCGACAAGCCGGGCGGGATGAGTTCAAACGATGCCGTACAGCAAGCCAAGTGGCTGTTCGGTGCCCGCAAGGTGGGGCATACGGGGAGCCTTGATCCCCTGGCTACCGGTGTGTTGCCCTTGTGTTTCGGCGAAGCGACCAAGTTTTCGCAATATCTCTTGGCTTCGGATAAGCGCTATCGTGCGCGCATCAAGCTTGGGGTAGCCACTGACAGTGGCGATGCGGACGGCAAAATCGTCTCGGAACGGCCGGTTGAGGGCATTGGCGAATCGCAGATTGAGTCGGCGTTACAAAATTTTCGCGGCCAGATTTTACAGTCACCGCCGATGTTCTCCGCTGTAAAGTACCAGGGCCAACCTTTGTACAAATTGGCGCGGCAAGGCATTGAGGTCGAGCGCGAAGCCCGCACGGTGACGATCTACTCGAACGAACTGATCGTCTTTGAGGGCGACGAATTCGAATTGGAGACTCATTGCAGCAAGGGAACCTATGTGCGCACCATCGCTGAGGAAATCGGCGAAATGCTTGGTTGCGGTGCCCATGTCACCGTGTTGCGGCGTACCTTGGCTGGCCCCTACTCGGAATCCGATCTAATCACCTTTGATGCGTTGCGGGAAGCACGCGAAAAAGGCTCCCTGGACCCCTTTTTGCAACCCGTTTGGAGCGCCGTGCGGCACTGGCCCGAAGTCTTGTTGAATAAGGACTTGGCTTACTATTTGCTGCACGGCCAGCCCGTCATCGTCCCCCACTCCCCGACCGAGGGCTGGGTGCGCCTATTGGAATCTTCTCGGTCCGGCTGCCGCTTTCTTGGCGTCGGCGAGGTGCTCGACGATGGCCGGATTGCTCCGCGCCGCCTGTTGACCGGAACGCCCGATGGTCGTGCGGGCCGATGATATGAATTTACCGGATACGAGCCAACTGGAAATACGCCTGGTTGGCGCGTGTTTTTTTGACCAAGCGTATTAGGAGAACACAATGGCGCTTTCGGCTGATGCGAAGACGGAGATTATTCAAGATTACCAAACCAAGGCGGGGGACACCGGTTCTCCGGAGGTTCAGGTTGCGCTCCTGACCCACAACATCAATTCCCTGCAGAACCACTTTCGCACACACAAAAAGGACCATCACTCGCGGCGTGGCCTGATTCGCATGGTGAATCAACGCCGCAACCTGCTGGATTATTTAAAAGAGAAAGATCTCAGGCGCTACCAGGAACTGATCAAGCGCCTCGAGTTGAGAAGGTAGCGACACCCATTCACGCATTGATGCCACGAGCCGGCCAGCAAGGCGGCAGCGGGCTTACAAACCAAGGAGACTATGTTGAATCCAACGATTAAGGAATTTCAGTTTGGTGGCGAAACGGTACGCATTGAGACCGGGCGTATCGCCCGGCAGGCGACCGGCGCCGCCTTGGTGACCATTGGCGACACGGTCGTACTGACCACGGTGGTGGGAGCGAAGACGCCTCGCTCCGGCCAGAGCTTTTTTCCACTGACGGTGAATTATCAGGAAAAAACCTATGCGGCGGGCAAAATCCCCGGTGGCTTCTTTCGCCGGGAAGGCAGGCCCTCCGAGAAGGAAACACTCACCAGCCGCCTCATTGATCGGCCCATTCGCCCGTTGTTTCCCAAGGGCTTTATGAACGAGGTGCAGGTGATTCCAACGGTCATTTCGGTGGATAAGGGGCGGGATCCGGATATTGCGGCCATGATTGGTACCTCTGCGGCCCTGGCCTTATCGGGGATTCCATTCAAGGGCCCCATCGGCGCTGCTCGCGTCGGTTACACCAACAACCAGTATCTCCTCAATCCAAGCTATTCGGCATTGGCCAGCTCCGACCTCAACATGGTGGTGGCGGGTACGGAAAGCGCCGTGCTCATGGTTGAGTCGGAAGCCAAGGAGTTGAGCGAGGACGAGATGCTCGGCGCCGTGCTGTTTGCCTACCAGGAAATGCAGGTGGTGATCCAGGCCGTGCGGGAACTGGCCGAGGAAGCCGGCAAACCCGCTTGGGATTGGCAGCCGGCGCCGGTTGACGAAGCGCTTTTGCAGGCGATTGGAGATGCGGTCACCGAGGAATTGGGAGAGGCGTACAGAATCACCGACAAGCTGCAACGGCAGACACGGGTCGGGCAACTGCGGCTATCGACGGTGGAACGCTTTAGCGCCGATGGGGATGCCGCTCAGAATGCGGATCTGGTGGCCGATCTTTTTGGCAAGGTGGAAAAGCAATTGGTGCGTCAACGGGTTCTTGACGGCGAACCGCGAATTGATGGGCGGGACCAGCGCACGGTGCGACCCATCGCCGTGGAAGTGGGTCTTTTGCCAAAAACCCACGGTTCCGCGCTGTTCACCCGCGGTGAAACCCAGGCGATCGTCACGGCGACCCTGGGAACGTTGCGGGATGCCGCCCTTATCGACGCTTTGGAAGGCAGCTACAAAGACCATTTTCTACTGCATTACAACTTTCCCCCCTATTCGGTCGGGGAAGCCGGCATGTTGACCGGGCCCAAGCGTCGCGAAATCGGGCACGGTCGCCTTGCCCGCCGCGGCATTGCCGCAGTGCTGCCGGACGGGGAGGAATTTCCTTATACGGTGCGGGTGGTATCCGAGATCACGGAGTCGAATGGGTCGAGTTCGATGGCCAGCGTCTGCGGTTCCTCGCTGGCGTTGATGGATGCGGGTGTGCCGATTAAGGCACCGGTGGCGGGCGTGGCCATGGGCCTTGTCAAACAGGGCGATCGGTTTGCGGTACTCACCGACATTCTGGGTGACGAAGACCACCTGGGGGATATGGATTTTAAGGTGGCGGGCACGGCCGCTGGCGTGACTGCCTTGCAAATGGATATCAAGATTGATGGTATCACCGAAGAAATCATGGAGACCGCACTCGAACAAGCGCGAGATGCGCGTTTGCATATTCTTGGGGAGATGAACCAGGTGCTGGCCAAGTCCCGTGAGCAGATTTCAGAGAATGCGCCGACCATGACGGTACTCAAGGTGCATCCAGACAAGATTCGCGACGTTATCGGCAAGGGCGGCGCCACCATACGCTCCATTGTTGATGAGACGGGTGCCGATGTGGATATCGAGGACGACGGCACCGTGCGTATCTATGCGGAAAATGCGGAGAGCAAGGATGCCGCCGTGGCCCGGGTTCAGGAAATTACCGCGGAGGCGGAAATCGGACGCATCTACAACGGCCGGGTCGAGCGAATCGTCGACTTCGGTGCTTTCATCAGCATTTTACCGGGCAAGGATGGCTTGCTGCACATCTCGCAAATAGCCAAAGAGCGAGTCGAAATCGTGACGGACTACCTTGAAGAGGGCCAAATGGTCGATGTGGTTGTGCTCGACGTCGATCAGCGCGGCCGCATCAAGCTCAGCATGAAGGAAGTGGAGAACTACGCGCAATCGGCTTAGCGGTCTATGCGATTTTGGCCCGTGGCGGGCGCGCACGATGTCCTCAGTTTTGCGGCGGCGATTTCACCCAATCGGCGCAGAGATGACGTACAGACTTTCCCGTGGCGGTCCGTCAACATGGTGCCATGGACAGTCCGCCCGAGAAGCGTGCCAGTCGGTCCAAGGGTGTCAAGCCGCAGCCCCACGACTTGGCCTTCAAGTCGCTCTACGGCTTCCGTCTCATGGCGGAAGACCTCTTCGAGATCGTACTCCCTCAGGAACTGCTCGACCGTATCGAATGGACTACCTTGGAACGCCTGCCCGGCGAATGGCTCAGTTCCAGTCTTGAACGCCGTGATGGGGACTGCGTTTGGCGAGCGCGGCTGCACGGCGGCGGAAGCCTCATCGTCCCCATTGAGTTCCAGCGCGGGCTTGACCGCTTGATGCCGGTGCGACTGAACACCTACTCGTCGCTGCTGGTGGAGGACTTGGCCAAGCAGGGCGAGTTGGATCAACACCCAAGGGGACGCATCCTGCCGCTGGTCCGCCCGGTGGTGCTTTACAACGGCCTGCGTCCATGGCGCAGCCCTTTGCGCCTGTCCGCGCTGACACCGGACGGCAAAGGAGACTGGCCCGAGATGACTTTGCTTGACTTGGGACGGATGGCGATTGAGGATTTGCCAGCGGGCAATGCAGTGACTTCGCAAGTCGGGATATTCCAAGGCGGGCTGGCGCGGGACGCGGACGGCGTTCTGGACCGGATGGCGAAGCGCTTGGGTGGCCCGGAGCATCGGGATCTGCGCTCGGCGTTCGTCCAGTGGGTCTGGCACTCGGTGGCGCCGGACTTAGGCGCGGATGCGGTGCTTCTGGAGCCGGAGTTGCTGAGAATTTCTGAACTGGGAGAGGTGCGCGAGATGAAAACGTTGATGATGAAGTCAATGGTGGACCACTGGCTTGCCGAGGGCGAGGCCCGGGGTATGGAGCGTGGCGCGGCGCTGGCGCGAGCGGACCAGCGGGCGCAGCTACATCGGCAGGCGGATCGTAAGTTCGGGGCGCGGGCTGCGAAGAGGCTTTCGGAGTTGATCAGGGACGTGACCGATCCGGAGCGGCTGGCGGAGATCGGCGACTGGATCATTGACTGCCGCACCGAGGCCGAGTTCTTGGCCCGTGCCGAGCGCTGAAGGGTAGTAACCGTCCTCAACTTATTGAAAACATTAAATTTGACGTTTTGGAAGATCGAGTTGGGTATTGTTAGGGAACTATATACTTAATTGTACCAAAAGGTGGTCTGGGGTTATGTGAATCTTAAGATGGTATCCGGCTTCCGTCACGCTCCCAGACCATAAATCCATCAGCTATCGAACTTCTGGCGATTGTTGTAAAGATGCCGCAGGTCATCATACTTAATTCTGAATTTCGTTCCGTGATTGCGAAGTCCGCGCCCGTTATTTGTTCTGGCATCAAAGTCAATCGCTATAATTCCCCTTTCTACCGCTTCAATGAACTTGGTTATCTGTGGCTCCCAGTATAGGTGCGCTTGTTCGTACTTGATCTGGCCTCTGTTCTTCTGACCCTTGACCACTATCAACCGCCTGAATTTGGCGGCAAACGCATTCATCAATTTGTCATGCGTCCAGTACGGCCATACCATGTCACTCACGCCGTCATTTCTTACAGTGATCCTCTCACTCTCATTGGCAATGTAAAACCCCCTATCTGAGCGTCCGTGAATTGTGTGCCTAAAACTGGTCCTCCCTTTGGAATCCAGCCAGCCAAATTCGCGCACCATGTGGTGCATATGACCTCTTGGCTCCGCTTCCAGATGAAACAACGTCAGCAGCGCGGATCGGCTATGGAACTTAATCTCCCACTTGCCCGCGTCAGGCAAATCAAGGTTATTTACCTGCAAGCCTAGCAGTTCTTCCAGTATGGTTCCTGGGGCACCAGTGCCGCGATAGCCGTGGTAATCAGGTATCGGTATCCACCCACGCTTGAGTACGCCACGCAACCTGGCGAATAGGTCTGCGTCTGTCACAACCATTATCGCTTGCGGGCAATTACGCGGTTAATTCGGTCGTTTGCCATCTGAACATACTGCTCGGATTGCTCAATGCCAACCCATTCAACGCCTGCATATTCGGCGGCGATTGCGGTTGTTCCGCTTCCCATAAACGGATCTAAAACCGGCCCCTTTCCGACGGATTCAATACAGCGCGAAGCCAGATCGACAGGGAAGGGCGCGGGGTGCGGGTTATCGTTTTCTTGATTGATTCTCCACACGCAGCCTTGGCCATTCGCCTTTGGAGCCAGTTTGAAATCAGGCTTGGCTATGAGGTATATAACCTCATAATTCGGCAAGAAGTAGCCGGGGTTGAAGTTGATGCCTCCGGCGCGTTGCCAGATGAGTATTTGTCTGACTGGAAACCCTGAAACAATGTCTGACCTGTCTTGAGGCAGGCCCTTCCGAACGCGCCACTTGTGGTTGTAGAAGATCGCGCCATTAGACTTGAGCAATCGCACCATCTTCGAGGGTAGGACGTCGCCTATGGGCATCCCTGAGCTTCGCTCCTTGCTTTCAAACCAAGCCTCCCCATTAGTGAAAGGGCTGTCTAGAGAGGCAACGGAGCGGTTGTGCCGATGGCTTGGCGAGTTTGGCGACAACACTCTCATGGTTCCTGCTACGGCTACTACTTCCGCACAATTGACGCCGGGGAAGCTGCTGGCGTCAGAGCGTATTCGCCAAGACCATACTTCGTAGCTGCAGCTCGGATGCCGGAATTCTGATCACCCAGAGCGCCGTGCGAGGGCGGGTTTGGCCTTGGACTCGTAGGTCCGATCGGGTCCGCTCCAGAACGAGAATTGAAAGCGCATTTAGGTGAGACCGCAAATCGGCGTCAATTCACTCGGTTCCTGACCAGATCCTCCACCACGGCGGGCTCCGCCAGCGTGGTCACGTCACCTAGGCTGTCCAAGTCGTTGGCGGCGATCTTGCGCAGGATGCGGCGCATGATCTTGCCGGAGCGGGTCTTGGGCAGCCCGGGGGCCCACTGCAGTGCGTCCGGCTTGGCGAAGGGGCCGATTTCGCTGCGCACCAAGTCGATGAGCTCCTGCTTAATGCCGTCGAGGTTCTCATCGACGCCGTGCATCAGGGTGACGAAGGCGTAGATGCCTTCGCCCTTGATGTCGTGGGGGAAGCCCACCACCGCCGCCTCGGCGACCTGTTCGTGCAGCACCAGGGCGCTCTCCACTTCCGCGGTGCCGATGCGGTGCCCGGATACGTTCATGACATCGTCCACTCGGCCGGTAATCCAGTAGTAGCCATCGGCGTCGCGGCGGGCGCCGTCGCCGGTGAAGTAGTGGCCCGGATAGGCCGAGTAGTAGGTGTCGATGGCCCGCTGATGGTCGCCGTAAACCGTGCGGAGCTGGCCCGGCCAGGAGTGGGTGAGCACGAGGTTCCCGGTGGCTTCGGTCTCTTCGATGAGCTGGCCGTTGGCGTCCACCAAGGCGGGCCGTACGCCGAAGAAGGGCCGGGTGGCGCTGCCGGGCTTGAGGGGCGTGGCACCGGGCAGGGGGGCGATCATGATGCCGCCGGTCTCGGTCTGCCACCAAGTATCCACGATCGGGCAGCGGCCGCCCCCGACCACCCGGTGGTACCACTCCCAGGCTTCGGGATTGATGGGTTCGCCCACCGTGCCCAGCAGATGCAGGGAGGCCCTTGAGGTGCCGTTGACGAATTCATCACCCTGGCCCATGAGTTGGCGGATGGCCGTGGGCGCGGTGTAGAAGATGTTCACCCGATGCTTGTCCACCACCTGCCAGCAGCGGGCGGCATCGGGATAGGTGGGGATGCCCTCGAACATCAGCGTGGTCGCGCCGTTGGCCAAGGGGCCATAGACGATGTAGGAATGGCCGGTGATCCAGCCGACATCGGCGGTACACCAGTAGATGTCGCCGTCGTGATAATCGAAGACATACTTGTGGGTTATCGCCGCATAGAGAAGATAACCGGCCGTACTATGCTGTACTCCCTTGGGTTGGCCGGTGGAGCCCGAGGTATACAAGATGAAGAGAGCGTCTTCTGCGGCCATGGGCTCCGGTTCGCAGTTCGGCGGCTGCTTTCGGGTCAACTCGTGGTACCAGACGTCTCTGCCGTCGTTCCAGGCAACGTTGGCACCGGTGCGCCTGACCGTGACAACCGTGTGTACATTGGGGCACTCGGCCAGGGCCATTTCGGTGTTCGCTTTCAGCGGTACGGTGCGCCCTCCGCGCACGCCCTCGTCTGCGGTTATGACCGTTTTGCAGTCGGAGTCGAGAATGCGGTCTTTCAGAGATTGGGGAGAGAAGCCGCCAAACACAACGGAGTGGATGGCACCGATGCGGGCACAGGCGAGCATGGCGATGGCCGCTTCGGGAATCATCGGCATGTAGATGCAAACCCGGTCGCCCTTGGCGACACCACGGGAGCGCAGCCCGTTGGCCAGCCGGCAGACCCTATCGTGAAGTTCCTGGTAGGACAGCTTGGCATCGTCGCTAGGATCATCGCCCTCCCAGATGATAGCGGTTTGGTCGGCGCGTTCGGGGAGGTGGCGGTCGATGCAGTTGTAACAGGCGTTGAGCACGGCACCATCGAACCAGCGCACCCGTCCGTTCGGTATATCGGCATCAAATACGGATTGCCAGCGACGATTCCAATCAAGAAATTGGTCGGCCTGTTCCGACCAGAAGGCCTCCGGATCCTTGATCGAACGGGCGTACATCGCCCGGTATCGATCATCGTCAAGATGGGCGCGTCCTGCCATAAGGGCGTTGACGGGATAGTTCGTTGTCATCATTCTTTGCTCAACTTCTGCATTATTCGCAAGCGACTCAGGCACCGATCACAAGCTGTGGCGGCTGCCGATTCGCGTTATCCCAATATGGGATGTTTCGGTTCTGTGGCCAAGTCATCGAGAAGGGATGCGCCTGCCCTGCGCCTGTCGGTTTTCCCCGGTGGCGCGCCGTTTGATCAGGTACTCGATCAGTGCTCGCGTCGCCGCGTCTTGCCCGGCCAGGTCCGCACCGCCAAGCTGCCCCTGCACGGTTTGCGCCAGTTGCTTACCCAACTCCACCCCCCACTGGTCGAAGGAGTTTATGTCCCATATCAACCCTTGGCAAAACACTTTGTGTTCGTAGAAGGCGAGCAAGGCACCGAGGGTTGACGGGTTCAATCGGTCCAACACAATGGTGGTGCTGGCGTGATTGCCGGGCACGTTGCGGTGGGGGTTGTCGTCATCGTTGCCTAAGGCCGTGGCTTTGCCTTGACTGAGCGCATTGGCGATCAACCAGCGATGATGGTTGTCCAGATGGTGTTCGGCGGCTGCGCAGAAAACAAAATCCGCAGTGAAAGAGCGCGTACCCTGATGCAGTAGCTGGTGAAAGGCGTGCTGCCCCCTGGTGCCGGTCCCACCCCAAAGAACCGGTGCGGTCTGTATGCCTGTGGGGGTTCCGTTGTGCCGCACGCGCTTGCCGTTGCTTTCGGTTTCCAGTTGCTGTAGGTAATCGGGCAGTAGCCGCAAGCGCTCGTCGTAGGGAAGTACGGCATGACTGCAGGCGCCCAGGAAGTTGGTATTCCAGATACCCAGCAACGCGGCCAACAGCGGCGCATTCGATTGCGCCGCTGCGGTTTGGAAGTGCCGATCCATGACGTTGGCACCTTTTAGGAACTCGTCAAAGTTGTCACCACCGGCGGTGAGTACGATTGGTAACCCGACGGCGGACCAGAGCGAGTAGCGCCCGCCTATCCAATCCCACATGGGAAAAAGATTCTGCCTCGGCAGACCGAAGGCCAAGGCCGCTCTTTTATTGGCGGTCACGGCCACGAAGTGGCGATCAAGCGCATCCGGGCGGGCGGTGCGTTCAACGAACCAGGCGCGAGCCGTTTCCCCGTTGACCCGTGTCTCAAGGGTGGTGAAGGACTTGGAGACAAGCGTAAAGAGGGTGGTTTCGGGGTCGAGATTACAAAGTGTGTTGACAATGGCGTGACCATCGATGTTCGCGGCGAAGTGCAGCCTTGGGCATCCGGGGGTGTGTTTTAGGGCTTCTACCGCCAAGCGGGGCCCTAAATCCGAACCGCCGATACCGATATGGACTACGTCCGTAATTGCCTTGCCCGAAAAGCCGGCCCAGCCGCCGGTGGTGACCGCTTGGCTAAACCGCTTGAGCCGGGACAAGGTCGCCGGAACTTGGCGGGCCGTCTCGGGTAGAGTTTCCGGGGGACTGCGCAGCGCCGTGTGCAAAGCTGGCCGACCCTCGGTTGAATTAACGGGCGCACCGTCGAATAGCTCACGCATGCGTTCGCGCCAGCTACGCTGCGCTGCCAGAGCAAACAGCTGCGCCAACACCGGCGCATTTACCCGTTGTCGGGAAAAATCGAAGAGCAGCCCACCGACTCGCAGCTTTAGGGCGGCGTTTCTGGAGGCATCACTTGCGAGATCCGCAATTCGTGCGCAAGCTGGTTCTCCCGCCAGCCGACTGAGTTGCTTCCAAGCGGGTAATTCGTGGGCCGCCGGTCGTTTCAATGGATTACGTTTTGTAGCCATGGTGCTTCAAAGTAGGCTCGGATTCGGATTGAAGTACCGTCGCCTACCCGTTGTATCCTGGATACAGTTCAGCAATGCTTCCAAATGATTGAGATTATGGGCGAAGTCGATTTCCGCGGCGTTGACGACCAGTAGTGCCGCGTTGTCATAGAAGTGAAAGAACTTAGCGTAAGCCTCGGCTACGGACTCGATATAGCGGGAGTCCATTTGCTGCTCGAACTCGATACCGCGCTGGTGGATACGGTCCAGCAAGAGGTTGACCGGTGCTTGGAGGTAAATCACCAGATCCGGTATGGGTGGATTGAGTTCGAGATTGGCGTAGATCTCTTCATAGAGTCGCAATTCATTGGGGTCGAGGGTGAGTTGGGCGAACAACCGATCCTTATCCATGAGGTAGTCGGCTATCAGCACGGGTGGAACGATTGGGTTCTGCGATAGATTGGACAATTGTCTCGCCCGATTCAGCAGAAAGAAAATCTGTGTTGGTAGGGCGTGGCGACGGCGCTCGCGGTAGAAGCGGTCTAGGAAGGGGTTTTGTGTCGCTGGCTCCAGTAACAGGGGATAACGCAATATTTCCGCTAAATTATGCGCCAGCGTTGTTTTGCCAACGCCGATAGGACCCTCCACAACGATGAATTTCGGCCAATCACGGTGGGCCATGCGGCTGCACAATTGTGCAAGTTGTGTGGCTTTGCCATCAAGGTGGTTATGCATGAGTTGCTTCTCCGGCAGCCGGTTTCAGCCTCGCTCATCCGCGTTTGCAACGCCCTCGTCGGCGTCGCCGATTGGTGGAAGGCCTGTTAACCAAGCCTTTCAACATGGTCTCGCGGTGCTCTTGGTCGGCGCTTTGTATTTCTTCCCACCAAGCGGCCAGTTCGGTGGCGACGGTACCGGCCTCGGCGCGCAGCAGCAGCAAGTCGAATGCGGCTCGAAATCGTCGATGATTCAAGGTGTTGACAACCTGCTTTGGTTGCCGAATTTGCAACCGCTCCTGCAAGTGCCAGATGTCGTAAATGAAGCTCACAAGGCGACGTGGAATGGCCACCCTCAGCCGTTGTTCGGCAATAGCCTCGTGAGCGGCGACCGGAGCGGCCTCCTTCGTTTTGCGATTGGCCCTGCGACCACCTGTGAGTTCCTTGATGCGTTGGCAATAGTCCTCCCACAGCATCACGGCGAGTAGGAAGGCCGGGGTTACCGGCTTGTCTTCGGCGATGCGCCGGTCGGTACTGTGCATGGCCAGACGAATCAGCGGGCTGTCCGGAGGAACCGTTGGGAAGAGCACAGGCCGGACCGGCGATGCTTGAATGGCCTGCCAAGCATTGTTCGCATAGCCGGATAAGAACAGCTTGATGAATTCCTCAAATAGACGGGCGGGCGGGATGGCGGTCAAGCGCTTGGCCGTCGATTGGTCATCGTGGGTAATGCCCTCGTCCAAGTTGAAACCGAGTTTTGCTTGGAAGCGCAAAGCGCGGAGCAGCCGCACCGGATCTTCGCGCAAACGCTCCTGCGAATTGCCGATGAAGCGCAGTTGGTGGCGTTGCAGGTCCTTGAAACCGTCGATGAAATCGAGAATCTCATCGGTGTGGGGGTCGTAGTACAGCGCGTTGACCGTGAAGTCGCGGCGAAACGCATCTTCATGCAAGGAGCCATAGGCATTGTCGCGTAGAATTAGACCGGTGGGGTGGGCCGCCCGATCGCCCTTTTCATCATTAGCCGGCAATTTTCGGAAGGTAGAGACCTCGATAAATTTCCGGCCATAATGCACATGCACGATCTTGAAGCGGCGCCCCACCAATCGCGACCGCCGAAATAGCCCGCGCACCTGCTCTGGCCTGGCATCGGTGGCGACATCGAAGTCCTTCGGGGCGGCACCGAGCAATAGGTCGCGCACACAACCGCCCACCAGCAGGGCGCAAAAACCGGCATTTCGTAGCCGGTCAACTACATCCAGTGCATTTGCGTCCACTCGGTCTCGGCTTACATTGAATGCGCGAGCCTTAAGCTTGGTTGCTGGCGCGGATGTTTCCTTTGCCGGCGTTTTCCGGCCCTTGCGATTGCGGCGCATCAGTTTGCTCTGCGCGGTCCGCGTTTGCGGGTTTTGCGGCGCGGCATACCAAATCGCTGGCGTCGCTCCCACAGGCTTTTGCGACTAATGCCGAGCTTTTCCGCCAATTCGGTTTCGGTCAAATGGTCTTCGTGCTCGCGCACAAAGCGGAGGAAATACTGCTCAAGCGAGCTGTTTTCGGATGCTATTGCCGAACTGCCGGAAGGCTCCGGGGCTGCCATATCGATGGCTAGTAAACCAGGGTCGATTAAGCTATCTGTGCAGAGGATGACGGCTCGCTCAAGGACATTTTCCAACTCTCTAATGTTTCCGGGCCAATGGTAGGAGCTGATAGCCTCGCGCGCCTTTGCGGAAAGTTTCGGTGTGGGTTTATCTAACAATTCGGCAACCCGTGCGAGTATGTGGTCCGCTAATTCCAAAACGTCTTGTCCCCGCTCTCGTAGCGGTGGCGTATGTAGCGATACCACGTCCAAACGATAGTAGAGATCGTCTCGGAATCGGCCTTGGCCGGTCAAATGTTTCAGGTTGAGTTGTGATGCCGCTACGAAGCGGACATTCAATCTCTTAGCGGTGGTTGTTGGAAGCCTGTTCACTGCTTGGCTTGCCAAGAATTGCAACAATCGAGCTTGGGCCGGCAGAGGCAATTCGCCGACTTCATCCAGATACAGTGTGCCGCCGTCCGCCGCTTGCAGCAGACCACCACCCACGGAGTTGCCGGCCGTTTCACCAGATCCGAACAATTCCTGTTCGATTAGCGACTCCGGTATGGTGGTGCAACTTACCCTAATCAGTGGTGCTCGGTTGCGTTTGCTCGCGCAATGTAGGGCATTGGCGAGCAACGCCTTGCCCGTGCCCGGTTCACCCTGCAACAGGACGGTGGTATCGGTTGGCGCGACCCGCCTTATGCGATCTCGCAACTCACACATGACCTTGCTGGAACCGATGATGGGTGGTGATGGTTCAATGTCATTGACTGGACGGGAAGGGGCCAAAGAGACCGATAGTGCCTCGTTGACCGAGGTTATTAAGGCGCTACTTTCGACCGGTGCGGCAAGGTAGTCGACGGCACCCAGTTGCATGGCGCGAACCGCTTTGGGAATACTTGCACTCCGATCCACTATGATTAGCGGCTTTAACGAAAGGTGGCGGAGAAATTCGGGATTATCGAGAACGTCCACACCGCCAATGATGCCGTCGATACCGGCCAGTTGGTATTTGGCGGGCGCTTCCTGTGTATCTTGCCGTCTAACCCGAAAACCTGCGTTTTCGAGTATCCGCGCCAGCGCTTTACTCTGTTGGGTATCGCTTTCAATCAGCAATAAGTCGGCCATGCGTGCATGGTAACAAAGGTGGTTCACCGAGTTTCTATGATCCGGTCTTTGAGCGGTACCCGTGTGAGGCTCCATTGGTTCGTCGCCCAAGCTAGGAGCTCGGGTATATCCAAGTCCGGCGGATGCCGAAGCCCGAGCAGTTCCAGACAGCGATATAGATTGGAACGCGGGCGGTTGCCGTCGATGGCCCGGGCTCCCGTCTGTTTGGATAGCTTTTTACCGTCGGTGTTCAAAAGTAGCGCAAGATGGGCATATTCGGGTTGCGGGCGTCCGAGTAGTTGCATGAGAAAGAGTTGGCGCGCTGTGTTGTCAAGCAGATCCCGGCCGCGCACCACGCGAGCGATTTCAGGTTCGCTATCGTCCAAAGCGGTTGCTAACTGGTAGGCGACGATGTCGTCGCGCCGCTTGACGATAAAGTCTCCCACACTCAGCGCGAGCAGCTCCGTCTGCTCGCCTTGGAGCAGGTCTACGAAATTTAGCGTTGCAGTGTCCACTCGAACGCGGACGGCGGAATTTTTGATTGGCTGGATATTGTTGCGACAGGTGCCGGGGTAGACGGGCAGGTTGCGGAGACTCTTGCGCGCACAGGTGCAATGGAAGAGAACTCCCTGGTGCCGCAGCGTTGCAAGGGCGTCTCGGTAGATGCGTTCGCGCTTACTCTGGCGACCGATTGGGCCATCCCAATACAGGTGGTGCATTTCCAAGGTGTGCAGAATATTCGTTTCGGCGCTTGGGTCTATACGTGGCCGATCAAGGTCGTCGATGCGAAGCAGCCAGTCGTGTCCTTGCGAGCGGGCGTCCAAAAAACTCGCCAGCGCTGTATAGAGCGAGCCGAGATGTAGGGGACCTGTTGGAGAAGGGGCGAACCGTCCGGCCTTTTGCATGTCGATGGCGGTGTGCCGGCTTGCAGCCAAAATGGGTCAGCCGTGCAGTTGCCGTTCCCTTATTTCATCGAGTGACTTGCAATCGACACACTGGGTTGCCGTTGGTCTGACCTCTAGGCGCCGCAACCCGATTTCCACGCCACAGGTATCGCAGTAGCCGTAGTCCAGTTGATCAAGCCGTTCAATCGTGCGATCAATTTTTTTAATCAACTTTCGCTCTCTGTCCCGTGTGCGCAGTTCGATGCTGAACTCTTCCTCCTGGGTGGCACGGTCGGCCGGGTCGGGGAAATTGGCCGCTTCGTCCTGCATGTGGTGAACGGTGCGGTCAACCTCCTGCATGAGATCGAGCCGCCAGCGGTTGAGTATGTGACGAAAATGTTCAAGCTGCTCGTCACTCATATAGGATTCGCCTTGTTTCGGCTGATAGGGCTTAAAATGTCTGAAGGGGGAGTCGCTCGCACCCACGACATCATTGCCTCGCCCTGATGACTCCATCTGCTTCGTTCTCTACGCTGCTTATGTTATGCCATGCACAACTCGCCCTCTTCGAGCGAGAGGGTTGATTGAGGGGCGTGTAAGCTACCAGAAGTAAATTGCGATGACTATATCGGCCGGGAAAGATTTTTCTCGGGTCTTTGCAGTTCCCCGATGCCCGGGGTTGGGTGCAATATTCGGTGGGATATCCAAGCTAATCCAGTGGCGGCGGTGGTCTGTCCGCCTGCTCGAATGCGTACAGAACCCGCCGGTAATGCTCAGCTTGACGCAGACGTGCGCCGTAGCGTTGAATTAGGGTTGCCGCAGCAAAATTGCCCAGTTTCGCCGCGGCTGTCGCCTCCATACCCCGCGTCCATCCGTAAAGACAAGCGCCAGCGTAGATATCCCCGGCGCCGTTGGTATCCCGAGCGGTGACTTTGTAGCCGGGTATCTCGGTCGCGTGTTCTTTGGTGGCCGTTAAGCTACCTCGCCCGCCGAGCGTGATGTTGCAGGTTCGAGCGATATCCTTGAGTTCGGCTAGGGCAATGTCGAGTCGGTCGGTGCCGGTCCAGGTCAGTGCCTCCTCTTCATTGCAAAAAAGATAATTCACCCCGTTGCCGAGCAGCTGCCGCAAATTGTCACGAAAAAGGCTAACGATGCTGGGATCGGACATACTGACCGCCGTTTCAACACTCAGTTGCTCTGCAAGATGTCGGCAGTTGGTGGCGACTTCCAAGCTCCGGCTCGATGAGCTGAGATAGCCCTCAACATAGAAGATTCTGGATTTGGCGAGGGCCGATTCGTTAACCTCGGCGGTGCCGAGGGCACTCGACACGCCGAGAAAGGTGTTCATGGTCCGTTCCGCGTCATCTGTGATGAGTACAAGGCATCGGCCCGAGCCGCCGACGGCCAGAGCATCGCCGCAATTGGTATCGATGCCAAATTCGGCCATGTTGCGCAAAAAAAAGCGGCCTGTTTCGTCGTCCGCCACCTTGCAGGAATAGAAACCCCGTCCGCCGAAGCCTTGGACGGCAACAACGGTGTTGGCCGCGGACCCGCCGCTGGTTTGTTCGGGTTGTCGGTCAGCAAGCTCCTTGATTAGCGTTGTCATGCGCCGCTCATCAACGAGGGTCATATGGCCCTTGGCGATTCCGTGTTTGGTCAGAAAACCCTCGTCAACTTGGTATTGCATATCGACCAGGGCATTGCCGAGCCCGTAAACATCGTACATTTGCGGTGCCGGAACCCGTGTTTCATCCAACCGGCAACTGCGGAGCCGTGCGCCGATGCTTTGCTAGTGCGGCGAATGCATCATCGGCTGCGGAGAGGGTTGCATCAAGCACATCGGAAGTATGTTGCAGTCCCAGAAAACCCGCTTCAAAAGCGCTCGGTGCCAAGTAAACGCCGCGATCCAGCATCCCATGGAAAAATCGATTGAAGGTATCGATGCTGGAATTGGCGACATGGCTGTATTCGGTAACTGTCTCGGCGGCATCAAAGAACAGGCTAAACATGCCGCAAACGGCATTGACGGTCAGCCGTTGGCCATGTTCAGCGGCTAGACTGCGCAGGCCCACCGCCAGCTCTTCGGTTCGCTCGTTGAGCATTGCATAGAAGGGTTCATCTAGTTCGTTCAGCGTGGCGATTCCCGCAGCCACCGCCAGCGGGTTCCCCGAAAGCGTACCGGCTTGATAGACTGGCCCATCCGGCGCGATCATATCCATGTGCTTGGACGCGCCGCCGAAAGCGCCAATCGGTAGCCCGCCTCCGATAATTTTCCCTAGCGTGGTTAAATCCGGTGTGACTCCGTAGCGAGCTTGGGCACCACCGCTCCCCACGCGGAAACCGGTCATTACCTCATCGAAGATCAATAGGCTGCCGGCCTTTGTGGTCGTATCGCGTAACCCTTGCAGAAAACCAGTCACTGGCGGTACGCAACCCATATTACCCGCCACGGGTTCTAGGATGACCCCGGCAATTTGCTCGGGGTAAGTGTCGAAAGCCTGTTTAACCGCGTCCAGATTGTTGAAGGGAACTGAAAGGGTTTTTGACGCTACTGCTTCGGGAACTCCAGGCGAGTTGGGGATACCAAGGGTGAGTACCCCGGAGCCGGCCTTGACTAGTAGCGAATCGGAATGGCCATGGTAACAGCCGTCGAATTTTAGGATGAGCTCTCGGCCGGTACAGCCTCGAGCAAGCCGGATTGCCGACATGGTTGCCTCAGTGCCGGAATTGACCAAACGGACCTTTTCAATGCCGGGCACCATGGCAATGATCTTTTCGGCCAGTTCCGTTTCTTGGCCGGTCGGCGCACCGAAGCCGAGGGCACGGTCAGCCTGTGCCTTGATAGCTTCCACGACGCCACGATGGCCATGACCGAGAATCATCGGACCCCAAGAAGCCACATAGTCGATGTAAAGGTTGCCATCGACGTCGCACAGATTGACACCCTCCCCCGATGAGAAAAAGACCGGATCGCCACCCACTCCCTTGAATGCTCGAACCGGAGAATTGACGCCACCGGGAATGGAGCGGGCGGCGCGCTCAAACAATCTCTTGGATTTGTTGCGATGCATGGAAGGCGTGCTAGCTAGAACGGTTTGACCACTGCAAGGACCACCACGAATATGAGCAATATGGTGGGAATTTCGTTGAAAATGCGTAGAAATTTCTCGCTGTGTGGCAGATTTCCCGTTGCCAAGGAGCGCATGATTCTCGCGCAATAGTGATGAAATCCAATCAACATTACGACGAGCGCTATTTTTGTCCAAAGCCATCCGGCATTGCCATGGGAATCCCAAGCCATGACGAGCGCCCAGACCCCGAACAAGAGGGTGGCGCCCATCGCCGGATTCATGATGATGCGGTAAAGCTTGGTCTCCATTGTTACAAAACGTTCGCGACTGGCCCTGTCGGTGGCGGCCCGATGGTAGATGAAGAGCCGCGGAAGATAGAACAGGCCCGCAAACCAGCACACCATCGCAATGATGTGTGCGGCGTTGATCCAGAGATAATTCATAACGGGGGTACAGTTTATAGATAATCGAACCTGCGGGCACCCCGACTGGGCCGAATGTGAGCGTCGTTGCTATAGTTTACATTTGAGCACTTGGCATTTGGACTTTCGACCAGCCGTGGCGCTTTGGACCGACAAACTGTGGACGCGGGGGCCTATGGTCGTCGTTCCAGCGATACCGTTTCGGCGTTCGCTGATTTGGCTGGGTTCTGTTTTGACGGTGTTGCTTGCCGGTGTACTGGGGTATTTCTTCGCGATTAATCAGTCGGAGTTCGATCACAACCTCGCAGGACAGCTGAGCGAGCGTATCGAAATCCTTGAGGGCGAGCTCGACGATATTCGTCGACAGTTGGTGGACTCGAAATTGGCGGGTGCAATTGATTCCCAGGCACTCGCAATTCAGCGTGAGGAGATGTCCGTGCTTCGCGAAACCATAAGAGACTTGCGCGAGCAAGTCGGTTTCTACCGGCGGCTGATGGACTCGTCTTCGACCGACCAGCCACTGGAAATCGCGGATTTGGAGATATTTGAGGCTGATGGGGTTGGCGATATTCGATATCGGTTGTTGTTGACTCGGCCCACGGACATGGGCGACTGGGTTAGCGGAACTTTGTGGTTGGCTCTGTCGGGCATCGAGGATGGACAAGAAAGCACACTGTCGTTGGCGGAAGTCTCCAATCTGAGTGTCTACCCGATTGAATTCAAGTTTCGCTACTTTAAACGTCTATCCGGTTCGTTGCGATTACCTGCGGGCTTTCGTCCAAAGTCCATATTGGTCAAGGTGGCGTTTGGCTCTGGAAAGGCAACGGGGGTTGAGCGCTTATTTGCTTGGCCGGAGACGGGCATCTCGGCGACCTCCGGAGCTGGCTCCTAGTACTCCGTATCCGGTAAGCGATCAGTTGCGCTAACATGGATAGCTTCTAGCAAAGGGTCGCAACCATGGCGAAGCAGAAGGCCGACAAGGGTGTTACGCTCCTTGCCGTTAACGCCTTGATCGAGGGCAATGTGCGTTTTTCCGGCGAACTTTACGTCAATGGCTCGGTCGTTGGTGATATTGTTGCCGAAGAGGAGGCTAAGGCGACATTGGTGGTTAGCGAAGAGGGTTCGGTAAAAGGTGATATTCGAGTGTCCGATGTCGTCATCTGCGGAAGGGTGGAAGGCGATCTGCATGCCAACGTTCGTGCGGAATTCGGTAAGAACGCGTCTTTGCGCGGCGACTTGCACTACAAACTCGTTGAAGTTCACAATGGAGCGGTGATTGATGGCCGCATGGTGCCGCAGGACGCTACCGACGCGAATGTGCCGCCTGTAGTCTCGTTGCCGCTTGACGAAGAGGGCATTGGCAGCTTATCTAATGCCGACTAGCGTACATTCTTGCACGATGTATTGGCGTCCGCAGTAGGAAGTTGGCGATATAGGCGGGTAGACGGAGTAGTCTTATGTCTTGGCAGGCACAAATCGCGCTTTCGCAACGCGCCGCCCACAAGGTGCGGCAACTCATTGATGAGGAAGGTAGTCACCTCAAGTTACGAGTTTTTATTACCGGTGGCGGCTGTAGCGGATTTTCCTATGGATTCACGTTTGACGAGACTGTTACCGATGACGATGCGGTTGTGGAACGGGATGGTGTCACGATGGTTGTGGACAGTTTGAGCTATCAGTATCTGTCTGGTGCCGAAGTCGATTACAAAGAAGATCTGCAAGGTGCCCAGTTTGTGGTTAGTAATCCGAACGCCGCTGCTACTTGTGGGTGTGGGAATTCCTTTGCGATTTGAACGTTCGTGCAGTGGGCCCCCATAGCCTTGCCCCACTCATGAATAAGCCACCGCGACCCCCTCCGGTGCTCACAGCCAAACGGGACAGCACCTCCACCTACGACGCTATTTTCCAAAATGGTGCCGGAATTGAGGCTTAGCGACTCACAAGAGCCAGTGGAACTTGCTTGCGGCCGTCAAGCGTGGCAAAGAGCGGGGCGGCAGTTTCAATGAAACGCTCCATTTCATTCGTTGGAATCGGTTCCGCGTTGGGAAGGAGCACAGTGCGTGGGTTCTTATGCACACCGTTGACGAGAAATTCATAGTGCAGGTGAGGACCGGTGGACCAACCCGTGTTGCCAACATAGCCGATAGTTTGTCCTTGGCGCACGCTTGTATTGACACCGATACCACGTGCAAACCGGGATAGATGGAGATATTTGGTGACGATGTCATTGGCGTGTCGAATGACCAGATAGTTGCCGTTTGCTTTTGTCTGACCAGCGGTCACAACCGTTCCGTCTCCGGGAGCCAATATCGAAGTGCCGATTGGAGCGGCATAATCAATTCCACGATGTGGCATGGCTTTATTCCAGAGCGGATGCTTGCGTTTAAGGTTGAAATTGGAACTGATACGTGTGAAGGATACCGGAGCGCGCAGAAAAGCCTTGCGCATGCTTTTACCGTCGGGACTAAAGTAGTTCGACCGTCCGTTTGTATCGGTGTAGCGAACGGCTCGGTAGCTCTCTCCTTGATTCACGAACTCGGCGGCCAAGATGTTGCCGTAACCGACAAACTGATCGCCAAGATGCAGTTCTTCAAGCAGAACGTGGAAAGTGTCCCCCGCGCGGATGTCGAGTACAAAATCGATATCCCACTGGAAAATTTTTGCCAGACGCATGGTTTCGGCATCATCAAGCCCGGCACGCTGGCTAGCGACGAATAGGCTGTGGTCGATTTTGCCATGGCGGTATTCGATAATCCGCTCTGGCTCGGCAATATCTTCAATACCCTCAAAGGTACCACCCACACGCGAGAATACCAGTTTTTTCAGGGGGCCGGGCGAGTAGGTCAAATTTACAAGCGAATTATCTTGGTTTTTCGTAATGCTTAATTGGTGGCCCGGATAGATCGATTTTAGACGCTGCCCGAAGGGTTGCGAGTTGATGAGCCTGTGTAGATCTGCCGAGGGAATTCCCTTGCGCTTGAACAGCGTTGCGAGGCTGTCGCCGGACTGAATCCGTAAGATTTCAGTTTTCGATCCGGCAGTAAGGCTAACGGAGTCTGACTCTACCAAGTTTTCTTCCGTGTGGCTGAGAGCCCGAGGCACCGTGGCGGTCTCACGGATAGCCGTTGAGTGGATTTTGTTGATGGAGGCTGTGGGCGTCTCGAGATTCGGTTTAACCTCGATAGCTGCGGATTGATTGACAAAACGAGCCACCACGAAAGGACAAAGACAAAGGCCGACTATGGCAAGTGCGATGAGATGAGTCCGGGGGAACAACATAACACTCTGCAACGTCATATTTGCTTGGCTGAGCGGAAACTGCCGACCGCCGGCCTGGTTTGTTGGCGGCTTATCGAATAGCAACGGCACACGCACAATATTCCCGCACCTAGCTCGCGCCTGAACTGCGCAAAAGTTGGTTTTTGATTCATTCTTGCTTGTTGATCGGCCTAGCCAAAACTTTTCAAAAATCCAAAAGCTAACAGCATACTCATGGCTATTGAGACCCGCGCAGTATAGGCATTTCGTGTGCGTTGCAAACCCCCAATAATGGATGACTTATGAAAATTTCTCGGCGCACAGGCGAAAATTGTGATTGGTGCCGGGATTTGCCCGTGGACAATCTGCTAACGTGGACAATCTGCTAAATTGCAGCGCTCCGAAGTAGTTGGTCAAAGGGCGCTGGGGGATCCATGATAATCGAAAATTTACAGCGACGGGACTTGTTGACCCAAGCCTCGGATCTCGCGAGGCTTGAGGAACATCTTGCCGGTGCGTCGCGTACGCTCTATTGCGGTTTCGACCCCACCGCCGACAGCTTACACATTGGAAACTTGGTGCCATTGCTGACGCTACGCCGTTTTCAATTGGAGGGACATCGGCCAATCTTGCTTCTAGGGGGTGCCACGGGCCTCATCGGCGACCCGTCTTTTAAGTCGGACGAGCGCAAGCTCAATGACGAAGCGGTGGTGGGGGCTTGGGTCGAGCGTATTCGGTGCCAAGCTGAATCTTTTCTCGATTTCGACGGCAAATCTGGTGCGGTTGTGGTGAACAATCTCGACTGGACCAAGGATCTCAATCTTATCCGATTTCTGCGCGATCTGGGCAAACACTTCTCCGTCAACGCAATGATTCAGCGAGATTCGGTGAGATCTCGTCTGGAGCGAGCCGATGCCGGGATTTCCTTCACCGAATTCAGCTACATGCTTCTTCAGGCCAACGATTATTTGGAATTGGCGTTGCGTTACGGCTGTTCGCTTCAGGTGGGTGGCAGCGACCAGTGGGGGAATATTGTCTCCGGCATTGATTTGATACGCCGACGATTACAGCGCGAAGTATTCGCCCTGACGGTCCCGTTGGTAACGCGAGCGGATGGCGTGAAGTTTGGCAAGACAGCGCGCGGTGCAATTTGGCTCGACTCTGCAAAGACCTCGCCATACAGCTTTTATCAGTATTGGTTGAATTGTCCGGATGCCGATGTGATTCGTTTGCTGAAGTTCTTTACCTTTCTCGACCTTGCCGAAGTGGATGGTTTGAAATCGGATGTGAGCGATGCGCCCGAGCGTCGCTTAGCGCAAATTCGCTTGGCAGAGGCGGTGACGGAGCTGGTACACGGGCAATCCGCGTTGCGTTCCGCTCAACGGATCACCCAGTGTCTGTTCCGGGGTGGCGTACACTCGCTTCACGAAGAGGACTTTGAGCAACTCAGGCTCGACGGGATGGATTTCACCGAGCTCGGTACGAGCCCTGTTGGTTTGACGGCCGCATTGGCGGAGAGCGGCGTTGCCAAGTCGCGGGGTGCCGCCCGCAGGTTGGTTGAAGGTGGCGGTATTTCTATCAACGGCGGTCTGCAACAGGACGCCGAGCGCGAACTCGACTTCTCGGACGCCCTCTACGGCAAGTACTATCTTGTTCGACGCGGTAAAAAGCATTGGTATTTGCTCGTTCGTGCGCGAACGGATTGATCTCTCGGCCGCATACTCCCACCAACTCTCGTCCCCAGTGCTAGAAGCGTCGTCCCGCTTGGCCGTGCTGACAAGAGGGTGCCGTTGGTGAACTCGACAATACGTCAGAGCTACCGAATGGGGCACGGCCAAGCGGGGCGAGTGTATCGGCGTCCGAAGTAGGAGGCTGGCGGGATATCCGAGCTAGGCGCTGCATCTTCTTGTGAGGGACACCCCCCTCGCGCCTCGCGCTTCTCCGACTGAAGAGCCCGGTGCCCATACAGGAGATTGGTGAGATATGTAGGCTGCTAGGTTAGGGCGCGAAAATTCCTGCAAGTTCGTCCTTGATTAGTCATTCGAGCAGCGTATAATACGCACCCCTTGTCCCCGTTCCAAGCGCTCGGGACCCGCTCTTTAAAATTGATAAGTAGTTGTTCTATAAATATTTATAGAACCAAAAACAAGCCATTCGTGTGGGTGTCCGTTTCGTAGACTGCGGAACGGATCATCAATTCGCTTGAGCCTTGATAGATTCTGTGCGAGGCAACTCGCACGAGCTTCTTTAACTGAAGAGTTTGATCATGGCTCAGATTGAACGTTGGCGGCAGGCCTAACACATGCAAGTCGAACGAGAAAGCGTCTTCGGGCGCGAGTAAAGTGGCGGACGGGTGAGTAACGCGTGGGAACCTGCCCGGCAGAAGGGGACAACTCGGGGAAACTCGAGCTAATACCGTATGACATCCTGACTCCCTAGGGATGAGGGATTAAAGGGGGGCCTATCCTTGGAAGCTCCCGCTGTCGGAGGGGCCTGCGTTGGATTAGCTTGTTGGTGGGGTAACGGCCTACCAAGGCAACGATCCATAGCTGGTCTGAGAGGACGATCAGCCACACTGGAACTGAGACACGGTCCAGACTCCTACGGGAGGCAGCAGTGGGGAATCTTGGGCAATGGGCGCAAGCCTGACCCAGCCATGCCGCGTGTGTGAAGAAGGCCTTCGGGTTGTAAAGCACTTTCAGTGGTGAAGAAAAGCCAGTGGTCAATAGCCGCAGGTCTTGACGTTAACCACAGAAGAAGCACCGGCTAACTCCGTGCCAGCAGCCGCGGTAATACGGAGGGTGCGAACGTTAATCGGAATTACTGGGCGTAAAGTGCGCGTAGGCGGTTCGATAAGTGGGGTGTGAAAGCCCCGGGCTCAACCCGGGAATTGCACTCCAAACTGTCGGACTTGAGTATGGTAGAGGGAGGTAGAATTTCCTGTGTAGCGGTGGAATGCGTAGATATAGGAAGGAATACCAATGGCGAAGGCAGCCTCCTGGACCAATACTGACGCTGAGGTGCGAAAGCGTGGGGAGCAAACAGGATTAGATACCCTGGTAGTCCACGCCGTAAACGATGAGAACTAGCCGTTGGGCCCCTTGAGGGCTTAGTGGCGCAGCTAACGCGATAAGTTCTCCGCCTGGGGAGTACGGCCGCAAGGTTAAAACTCAAATGAATTGACGGGGGCCCGCACAAGCGGTGGAGCATGTTGTTTAATTCGATGCAACGCGAAGAACCTTACCACCCCTTGACATCCACGGAACTTTCCAGAGATGGATTGGTGCCTTCGGGAACCGTGTGACAGGTGCTGCATGGCTGTCGTCAGCTCGTGTCGTGAGATGTTGGGTTAAGTCCCGTAACGAGCGCAACCCCTATCCTTACTTGCCAGCGGGTAATGCCGGGAACTTTAAGGAGACTGCCGGTGACAAACCGGAGGAAGGTGGGGATGATGTCAAGTCATCATGGCCCTCACGGGGTGGGCTACAAACGTGCTACAATGGGCGGCACAAAGGGCTGCGACCCAGCAATGGTGAGCGAACCCCGAAAAACCGCTCGTAGTCCGGATAGGAGTCTGCAACTCGGCTCCTTGAAGTCGGAATCGCTAGTAATCGCGAATCAGAATGTCGCGGTGAATACGTTCCCGGGCCTTGTACACACCGCCCGTCACGTCATGGAAGTGGGTTGCACCAGAAGTAGCTAGTCTAACTTCGGAGGACGGTTACCACGGTGTGGTCCATGACTGGGACGAAGTCGTAACAAGGTAGCCGTAGGGGAACCTGCGGCTGGATCACCTCCTTAATCCAAATGTCCCGAAGCGCCCCGCTTTTCGAATCAATTTGAATCGGTGCGGTGCGCAAAGGGGACCGTTGGCTTAGGCGATTGATTTGGACAATTGCTTCGTGCCTCGTTGGCACAAGCGACAGTCCAGCCTTCCTAAGCACAAAACGGCGCCCACACGAATGGCTTGTTGCTACTTTTCTAGCCTGTTGGAGATTGCAGCGGGTCTGTAGCTCAGTTGGTTAGAGCGCACCCCTGATAAGGGTGAGGTCGGTGGTTCAAATCCACCCAGACCCACCAGTCAAACTATTCCACCGCGGTCTCGCCGGTCAAGAATACGGGGCCGTAGCTCAGCTGGGAGAGCGCCTGCCTTGCACGCAGGAGGTCAGGAGTTCGATCCTCCTCGGCTCCACCAAATTCAAGTTCTGATCTCCTTGGTCAATGAATCCGAGAACCCGATCCCGGGGTTGGCTTTTCCACTTGGGGTCTGCATTTTTTCATCTGCCGAGCAAACGCTTGGTAGGATCCTTGGGTCTTTAATAATTCAAAGATATGTAGCCGCATTGTTATTCAATGCAATAACAACGCGGGTAGCTTGCCGTATCCACGGCAAGCGAGCTTTGTCGTCCGCGACAAGGGTATTAAGCTCAAAAGAGTGTTAATCCTTTTGTATGAAATGAAAGTTGTCGTCATGCTACTAAGCAAGGCGTGCTTCGGTGGACGGTAGAGCAAAAGATGCGTCTTGGTGCGACTTTGCACTGCGAAGTTGCCCGGCAACGAGATGCCGTATAAACCAACTGGCGTGTTGGATTATATGGTCAAGCAATTAAGTGCATCTGGTGGATGCCTAGGCAGCGGAAGGCGATGAAGGACGTCGTAGCCTGCGATAAGCCTCGGGGAGCCGGCTAACAGGCTTTGATCCGGGGATTTCCGAATGGGGAAACCCACCGCTTTAGCGGTATTCGTACCTGAATCCATAGGGTATGAAAGCGAACCCGGGGAACTGAAATATCTAAGTACCCGGAGGAAAAGAAATCAATCGAGATTCCCTCAGTAGCGACGAGCGAACGGGGACCAGCCCTTAAGCCTCTGATTTGTTAGTGGAAGTTTCTGGAAAGTAACGCGATACAGGGTGATAGCCCCGTACACGAAAACGAATCTGAAGTGAAATCGAGTAGGACGGGACACGTGAAACCCTGTCTGAACTGTCTTATGACGAGGGGGGACCATCCTCCAAGGCTAAATACTCTCCGCTGACCGATAGTGAACCAGTACCGTGAGGGAAAGGCGAAAAGTACCCCTGTGAGGGGAGTGAAACAGATCCTGAAACCGGATGCATACAAGCAGTGGGAGCCTGTCTGCTCCCGGCTCTCGGAAATATCCTTCGGGATAATTCCGTTTGTAGTCGGGTTTAACGACGGGTGACTGCGTACCTTTTGTATAATGGGTCAGCGAGTTACTTTTACTGGCAAGGTTAACCGTATAGGGGAGCCGTAGGGAAACCGAGTCTTAATAGGGCGTCTTGAGTCTGTAGGAGTAGACCCGAAACCGAGCGATCTAGCCATGGGCAGGGTGAAGGTTGAGTAATATCAACTGGAGGCCCGAACCCACTAATGTTGAAAAATTAGGGGATGACCTGTGGCTCGGAGTGAAAGGCTAATCAAGCTCGGAGATAGCTGGTTCTCCCCGAAATCTATTTAGGTAGAGCCTCTCGTTTTTCACCACCGGGGGTAGAGCACTGTTTGGGCTAGGGGGTCACCTAGACTTACCAACCCCATGCAAACTCCGAATACCGGTGAGTGCAATCGAGGGAGACACACGGCGGGTGCTAACGTCCGTCGTGGAAAGGGAAACAACCCAGACCGCCAGCTAAGGTCCCCAAGTGACAGTTAAGTGGGAAACGATGTGGGAAGGCCCAGACAGCCAGGAGGTTGGCTTAGAAGCAGCCATCCTTTAAAGAAAGCGTAATAGCTCACTGGTCGAGTCGGCCTGCGCGGAAGATGTAACGGGGCTCAAACTGTCCACCGAAGCTGCGGATGCCGAATTTCCTTTGGAAGCTCGGCATGGTAGGGGAGCGTTCTGTAAGCCGGTGAAGGTGTGCCGAAAGGCATGCTGGAGGTATCAGAAGTGCGAATGCTGACATGAGTAACGATAAAGGAGGTGAAAATCCTCCTCGCCGGAAGACCAAGGGTTCCTGCGCAACGCTCATCGGCGCAGGGTTAGTCGGCCCCTAAGGCGAGGCCGAAAGGCGTAGTCGATGGGAAGCAGGTTAACATTCCTGCACCGGTCGCGACTGCGATGGGGTGACGGAGAAGGCTAGGCGGGCCTGGCGTTGGTTGTCCAGGTTCAAGCATGTAGGTCGAGATCTTAGGAAAATCCGGGATCTCAAGACTGAGGTGTGATAACGAACCGCTCTTATACGAGCGGGAAGCCGTTGATGCCATGCTTCCAAGAAAAACCTCTAAGCTTCAGGTCGAGACTGACCGTACCCCAAACCGACACAGGTGGTCGGGTAGAGAATACCAAGGCGCTTGAGAGAACTCGGGTGAAGGAACTAGGCAAAATGGCACCGTAACTTCGGGAGAAGGTGCGCCGCTAATGGTGACGGGACTTGCTCCCTGAGCCATTGGTGGCCGAAGATACCAGGTGGCTGCGACTGTTTATTAAAAACACAGCACTCTGCAAACTCGTAAGAGGACGTATAGGGTGTGACGCCTGCCCGGTGCCGGAAGGTTAATTGATCAGGTTAGGCTTTGGCCGAAGCTTGTGATCGAAGCCCCGGTAAACGGCGGCCGTAACTATAACGGTCCTAAGGTAGCGAAATTCCTTGTCGGGTAAGTTCCGACCTGCACGAATGGCGTAACGATGGCCACACTGTCTCCACCCGAGACTCAGTGAAATTGAAATCGCGGTGAAGATGCCGTGTACCCGCGGCTAGACGGAAAGACCCCGTGAACCTTTACTATAGCTTCGCACTGGACTTTGACTTGGTTTGTGTAGGATAGGTGGGAGACTTTGAAGCGGAGGCGCTAGCCTTCGTGGAGTCGTCCTTGAAATACCACCCTGATCAATTTGGGGTTCTAACTCAGGTCCATTATCTGGATCGAGGACAGTGTGTGGTGGGTAGTTTGACTGGGGCGGTCTCCTCCCAAAGAGTAACGGAGGAGCACGAAGGTACACTCAGCATGGTCGGAAATCATGCAGTGCGTGTAAAGGCAGAAGTGTGCTTGACTGCGAGGCCGACGGGCCGAGCAGGGTCGAAAGACGGTCTTAGTGATCCGGTGGTTCTGTATGGAAGGGCCATCGCTCAACGGATAAAAGGTACTCCGGGGATAACAGGCTGATACCGCCCAAGAGTTCACATCGACGGCGGTGTTTGGCACCTCGATGTCGGCTCATCACATCCTGGGGCCGAAGCCGGTCCCAAGGGTATGGCTGTTCGCCATTTAAAGTGGTACGCGAGCTGGGTTTAGAACGTCGTGAGACAGTTCGGTCCCTATCTGCCGTGGGCGTATGAGATTTGAGAGGAGCTGCTCCTAGTACGAGAGGACCGGAGTGGACGAACCTCTGGTGTTCCGGTTGTCACGCCAGTGGCATTGCCGGGTAGCTATGTTCGGACGGGATAACCGCTGAAAGCATCTAAGCGGGAAGCCCCCCTCAAGATGAGATCTCACCAAATCTTCTAGATTTCTGAAGGGCCCTCGTAGACGACGAGGTTGATAGGCAGGGTGTGTAAGCGTTGTGAGGCGTTGAGCTAACCTGTACTAATTGCCCGTGCGGCTTGACCATATAATCGAGCATGCCGCTTTCGGCTTGCGGTGTTATTTGTTTTCGCATCGCGCCGAAGCCAGGCGCTCGTTGCCGACGCATCGCCCGCGTTGAGCTACATATCTTCTGATTTTGTGCGCCGACCAGTTTGTGTGCCGGTCGGCGATTCACGGTTTGCCTGACGATACTAGCGTGCTGGAACCACCTGAACCCATCCCGAACTCAGTAGTGAAACGGCACAGCGCTGATGGTAGTGTGGGGTTTCCCCATGTGAGAGTAGGTCGTTGTCAGGCTTTTATAGCGAAACCCCGCCCTTGGCGGGGTTTTTTGTGTCCGCAAGTTCGGGTCCGCGTGAGCGAAGGGCTTGCTGCGCTGCTGTGCCGCATCTTTCCCTTTCGGTTGCCCGTATGACAGAGGCTCCTAGATAGTCGCTAATCCGCCGGCCATGCTTCATCATGGTCCGTGGCGGAGCTTTTGCGCTTCTATTTTTTGACAGGACATGGTTAGTGCCGGAAAGTGAACAGGCGTTGTCCCGCCTATTGAACCGCTTGTTTCGGGATGGCAGCGTTCCCGCTCGGGAGTTTGAGACCTTGCCCGTTACACCACAGGAGATGGGGCTCGTGGTCGAGCGAGGCGAGGTTCTTGCTCCCAGAGATACCGTAATTCTCGACTCCAAACGCATAAACGCGGCGCTTTCTCCCTTTGCGCTTGCCCGGACGCGCGATTTGCGTGTGTATCCCGTTATCGATTCAACCAATCTGCGCATGATGGAAGAGGCGAAAACAGGCTCCATTGATGGTTGCTGCTGGTTTGCTGAGTTGCAAACCGCTGGCCGCGGTCGTCGTGGTCGGCGCTGGCATAGTCCCTTCGCTCGTAACTTAATGGTCAGTATAGGTGTTGCACTGGGTGGTTCACCGTGCAGTGTCGGAGCCTTGAGCTTGACGGTTGGCTTGGCGGTTGCTGATCTCATCCAACAGCTTGGTGTGCCGAATGTCGCTTTGAAGTGGCCCAACGACGTGCTCATTGACGGAGCCAAGGCATGCGGCATTCTGATTGAATTGGTGGCGTGGCGGCGACCCCTCGAATGTGTCGTTGGCATCGGCCTGAACTTGGAAATACCTCGGGATTTGCGGGAGAGCGTCGACCAAGAAGTCACGGGCCTTAGGGAGCTTGGCGTTGATGAAGGTCGCGAGTTGATTGCCGCCGGTTTAATCTCCAACGTGTTGCGCTTTGTCAATAAATTCCGCAAGAGCGGTTTCGGCACAATGCGGCCTGCCTATGACGAGGCGCATATCTGCCAGGGTCGGTTGGCTCGCGTGATGCATGGCAACGGCAGCTATGGGGGTGTTGTATTGGGTGTGACCGACCAAGGCGAATTGCGCGTCCAAGGCATTGATGGGGAGCGTCGATTCAATGGCGGCGAGGTGTCGTTGCGAAAGTATGCCTGAATCAGATTGCGCCTACCCCTCGCTTTCTATAAAATCCCGCTCCCTTTTCAGCCGCCATAGCTCAGCCGGTAGAGCAGCTCACTTGTAATGAGAAGGTCCAGGGTTCGATTCCTTGTGGCGGCACCAGGACATCACCTCGCCTTCAATTGGCTGGCCGGGGGGCTGAAAAGGATGACGGTCAAACCGCTTGGCGGCGGGATACTGGCGGTTGCGGATTTTGAGTTTCGACAAGGCGACGGGAACGGCGTGCTCTGTTGCTACACGGAACACGGAATATGGTGCCGCGCGTTTGCGATGATTTCCCGAATGCGCGGCCCATTTTGTGTTTTGAAAGCCGGATTTGTGCCGGTGCTGGAGGCGGAATTAGTAAAGACGGCAACTGGATTCGGGTGGGGTTCCCGAGTGGCCAAAGGGATCAGACTGTAAATCTGACGGCTCAGCCTTCGAAGGTTCGAATCCTTCCCCCACCACCAGCAAGGCCGGAATATGGCGGGTATAGTTCAGGGGTAGAACCTCAGCCTTCCAAGCTGATGACGCGGGTTCAATTCCCGCTACCCGCTCCAAGCAGTGCCCAATGGGCGAAGATACGGTTATTTTCGCCATGGTTGGCGTAACCGGATGATTGTGTTGCTCACATAGCTCAGCAGGTAGAGCACTTCCTTGGTAAGGAAGAGGTCATCGGTTCGAATCCGATTGTGAGCACCAGTACTGACTCTCGAGTCAACAAGCTGGCACGACGGCAAATTTTGTGGTCGGGTTGGCCGTAAAAACTAGGGTTAGAGCACCACGAGGAAAAAATGGCTAAAGAACGATTCGAGCGAACTAAGCCGCATGTGAATGTGGGAACGATTGGTCATGTGGACCACGGTAAAACCACGTTGACGGCGGCCTTGACCAAGGTGTGCGCCGCGGCGCGCGGGGGCGAAGTTCGGGAGTTCGATCAGATCGACAATGCCCCGGAAGAAAAGGCTCGCGGCATCACCATCGCAACGGCGCATGTCGAATACGAAAGCGAGCAGCGTCACTATGCCCATGTTGACTGTCCCGGCCATGCGGACTATGTGAAGAACATGATCACCGGTGCCGCACAAATGGATGGTGCGGTGCTGGTGGTGTCCGCGGCTGACGGACCGATGCCGCAGACCCGCGAGCATATTCTGCTCTCTCGCCAAGTCGGCGTCCCTCGAATCGTCGTTTACATGAATAAAGCCGACATGGTTGACGACGATGAACTCGTTGAACTCGTTGAGATGGAGGTGCGCGAATTACTCGATCAGTATGAATTTCCCGGCGACGATACGCCTATCGTCGTCGGTAGTGCCCTGAAGGCTCTTGAAGGCGAAGACGGTGAAATGGGCGTCCAATCGGTTCATGCCCTTGTTGAGGCATTGGACGATTATATTCCCGAGCCGGAGCGCCCCATCGATCAACCCTTTCTTATGCCCATTGAAGATGTTTTTTCCATTGCCGGCCGCGGTACCGTAGTGACCGGCCGGATTGCTCGAGGCATCGTCAAAGTTAGCGATGAGGTTGAGATTGTCGGTATCCGCGAAACGCAACAGACCACCTGTACCGGTGTGGAAATGTTCCGCAAGCTGCTTGATGAGGGTCGCGCCGGTGAGAATGTTGGCGTGTTGTTGCGCGGTATCAAGAGGGATGAGGTGGAACGCGGCCAAGTTCTTGCTATTCCCGGCAGTATTACTCCTCATACGGAATTCGATGCGGAGGTCTATGTGCTGTCCAAGGACGAGGGTGGCCGTCACACCCCGTTTTTCAAGGGTTATCGTCCCCAGTTCTTCTTTGAAACCACCGATGTCACCGGCACCGTAGAATTGCCCAAGGATGTTGAGATGGTTATGCCGGGCGACAACGTGAATATGGCGGTTCAATTGATTTCACCGATTGCGATGGAGGAAGGCCAAAGGTTCGCGATTCGGGAAGGCGGACGGACGGTTGGTGCCGGGGTCGTCACCAAGATAACCCATTAATAGGCCAGTAGCTCAATTGGCAGAGCAGCGGTCTCCAAAACCGCAGGTTGGGGGTTCGATTCCCTCCTGGCCTGCCATATTGGCTGGTAACGCAACTCAAAACGGGGTCTTTGCTTTGTTATCGGACAGCAACCCCAACAATCCAATGTCTCGGGCGTTTTTGCCTTGGCAGCGAACATTCGGGCGGCGACCGCATCGGAGCGACAACGTTGAACGCTAATACGGAGTCCCTGTCGGGTTTCGATTGGTTGAAATGGCTGATCACGGCGGTTTTGCTCGGCCTCGGCATTTTCGGAAACTGGTATTACCAGGATTCGTCGCTGTTACTGAGGGTACTGGGTTTGCTCGGCATTGCGACTGTTGCTGTCGGCGTGGCCCTGCAGACCGAGCGGGGGCGCGCTATCTGGTTGCTGTTCAAGGAGTCTCGGGCCGAAATTCGTCGGGTCGTTTGGCCAACACGCCAGGAAACGCTGCAAACGACCGTGATCGTGTTGGTTTTGGTATTGGTTTTCGCTTTGATTTTATGGCTTTTGGATTCGGGCTTGAGCTGGCTGGTTTCCTTGGTGATTGGGTAATGGCACGGTTCAATAGACGATACGCCGTCCACTTCGGGGTTGGTTGATATGTCGGAAGCAGTCGCCGGACGGAAGAAATGGTATGTGGTCCACGCCTATTCGGGTTTTGAGAAGAGTGTGGCGCGCACCCTCCAGGAGCGGGTGGAACTGTCCTCTCTGCGGGATTGCTTCGGCAGAATTATGGTACCGGCGGAAGACGTAGTGGAAATGCGGGCTGGCCAAAAGAGGCGTAGTGAGCGCAAGTTCTTTCCCGGCTATGTACTCGTTGAAATGGAATTAAACGACGAAACTTGGCATCTCGTTAACGAGACGCCGAGGGTCATGGGGTTCATTGGCGGCACTGCCGATCATCCGGCACCGCTAACCAATAAAGAAGCCGGGGCTATTCTGGAGCGAGTTGAGGGGAGCAAGAAAGAGCGTCCGAAGACGGTATTTGAACCCGGCGAGTTGGTGCGCGTTGTCGATGGCCCCTTCAACGAATTCGAGGCCATTGTTGAAGAGGTCAACTACGAGAAGAGCCGCCTAAGAGTGTCGGTGAGAATATTCGGGCGTGAGACGCCGGTGGAACTCGATTTCGATCAGGTGGAGAAAGGTTGAAACCCGGCTGGATTACTGTGGTTGAACCGCGTCGGAGTAATTGAATATGGCAAAGAGCGCCAAGCGAGTAAGCACGTACATCAAGCTTCAGGTACCGGCGGGCCAGGCTAATCCGAGTCCCCCGGTTGGTCCGGCGCTTGGCCAGCACGGCTTGAACATTATGGATTTCTGCAAGGCGTTCAATGCCCAGACACAAGATCAGGAACAAGGCATGCCGCTACCGGTGGTGATCACCGTTTACACAGACCGCACTTTTAGCTTTGTGACCAAAACCCCGCCAGCATCGGTTCTACTTCGCAAAGCGGCTCGTATCGACAAGGGCAGCGGTGAACCGAATCTCAACAAAGTCGGCAAAGTAAGCCGAGCGCAACTTGAGGAAATAGCCAAGGTCAAAAATCCTGATCTAACGGCGGCGGATATGGATGCCGCAGTACGCACTATTGCTGGGAGTGCCCGCAGTGCGGGCATAGAAGTGGAATTGGAGGCGATCTAGTGGCTAAGTTGAGTAAGCGTATGCGCACCATCGCCGAGCGCACCGACAAGCACAAAGCGTATCCCATTGATGAGGCCGTGGCCCTACTTTCCGATCTGTCGAAGGGGAAGTTCGAAGAAAGTTTCGATGTATCGGTCAACCTTGGTGTCGATGTGCGCCGTTCTGACCAGGCCCTGCGAGGTGCGACTACGCTACCCCACGGTACCGGTAAAACGGCTAGGGTAGCCGTGTTTGCCCAAGGCGAGCAGGCGATACAGGCGCAGTCTGCGGGTGCCGATGTGGTTGGCCTTGACGATCTTGCGGAACGATTGCAAGGCGGTGACCTGAATTTCGACGTGATCATAGCAACGCCGGATTGCATGCGCGTGGTTGGAAAACTTGGTCGCTTGCTAGGCCCTCGGGGGCTCATGCCGAATCCCAAGACCGGCACCGTGACGGCGGATGTCGAAACCGCCATAAATAATGCCAAGGCTGGCCAAGTTAAGTATCGCACGGACCGCAGCGGCATCGTCCACGGTAGTGTCGGCCAGGTGGGCTTCTCCACAACCCAAGTCAAAGAAAATGTTGAGGCACTGGTTACAGATCTAAAAAAGGCCAAACCGGCTGTGGCCAAAGGCGTTTATCTGAAGAAGATCACGTTATCCACTACGATGGGCCCCGGTGTCGCCATCGATCAATCATCGTTGGATATCTAGCCGGCAACGCTAAAATTTAGGAGTGGCCAAGTGGCCTTGAAGCTGAGTCAGAAACAAGAGATTGTCGCCGAAGTCAATCGGGAGGCAAGCGAAGCAATAGCGGCGGTACTCGCTGACTATCGGGGAATGACTGTCGATGAGATGACGGGCTTGCGCCGTAAGGCTCGTGACAGCGACGTCTACCTTAAGGTCGTTCGCAATACCTTAGCCAAACGTGCGGTAGAAGGCACCGAATATGAGTGCCTAAACGACGTTTTGGCGGGTCCCACGCTGTTGGCGTTTTCTCGCGGCGAACCCGGTTCGGCCGCGCGTCTAATCAAGGACTGCGCGCAAGACTACGGAGCTCTACGAGTCAAAGCGCTATCTATTGGCGGGCAATTACTTGATGCGAGTCAGCTTGATCGGATTGCCGAGCTACCGACTCGCGAGGAATCCATCGCCCTGTTAATGGCTGTGATTCAGGCACCTATCGCCAAACTAGTCAGAACGCTTGGCGAAGTGCCCGGAAAATTGACGCGAACGCTGGCCGCGATTCGTGAAGCCAAGGATTCCGGTGGCTAAAACACGCATGGGGTCGGGAACACAATTTATGATTCGAGGAGATAAATAATGCCATTGTCTAAAGACGACGTACTGAACGCCATCGCCGAAATGAGTGTTATGGAGGTGGTGGAACTGATTCAGGCCATGGAGGAGAAGTTCGGCGTTTCTGCGGCGGCGGCTGTGGCCGCTGCTCCCGTCGCTATGAACGGCGACGCTGCAGATGGTGGGGGGTCTGAGGAGCAGGCGGAATTTGATGTGATTCTAAGCTCCTTTGGTGATAAGAAAGTGAACGTGATCAAGGTGGTTCGTGCAATTACGGGGCTTGGTCTCAAGGAAGCGAAGGCATTGGTTGATGGTGCCCCGAGTCCGGTCAAGGAGGGAGTCGGCAAAGACGAAGCTCAAGACATCCAGAAACAACTCGAAGAAGCTGGTGCCCAAGCCGAGCTCAAATAGTTGAGCTCGGCTTCGGTAGTTCCGCCGACGCCCGCCCGGGGTGCTGACGTTTCGTTGTTATAGCAGCGCGAGGATAATTCCAATGGCTTATAGCTTCACCGAAAAAAAGCGTATTCGTAAAGACTTTGGCAAGTTGCCGGAGTCTATGCGGCTCCCGTACCTGCTAGCCATTCAGGTGGACTCCTACGGGAAATTTCTGCAGTTGGATACGCCGCCCAACAAACGCAAGCGGGTCGGCTTGCATGCCGCTTTTCAGTCGGTATTTCCGGTGCAGAGCTATTCCGGGAACGCGGAGCTCCGCTATGTGGAGTATCGCTTGGGCCAACCCGTGTTCGATGTTAAAGAATGTGTGCTGCGGGGCGTTACCTTCGCGGCACCGCTCCGTGTGAAAGTACAACTCATCATTTATGATCGGGAGTCGTCGGCAAAAAAGGTCAAGGAAGTAAGGGAGCAGGAAGTCTATATGGGGGAAATTCCTCTGATGACGGGAAATGGCACCTTTATAATCAACGGTACCGAGCGTGTCGTCGTCTCCCAATTACACCGCTCGCCCGGGGTATTCTTCGATCACGACCGGGGCAAGACTCACAGTTCCGGCAAACTCCTGTATTCGGCGCGAGTCATTCCATATCGGGGTTCTTGGCTGGATTTTGAATTCGATCCGAAAGACTGCGTTTTTGTGCGCATTGATCGGCGACGCAAATTGCCGGCCACCATCATTCTGCGTGCGCTCGAATATTCCGGTGAAGAGATTCTGGGCATGTTCTTCAATAAGAATATTTTCCGAGTCAAGAAGAATGGCTTTTCCGTGGACCTTTTGCCCGAGCGTCTGCGTGGCGAAGTGGCATCGTTCGACATGAAGAGCCGCGACGGCACCATTATCGTTGAAGCGGGTCGCCGGATCACGGCGCGCCACGTTCGATTGTTGCAGGATAGCGGTTTGAAACGTCTCGACGTGCCGCGCGAATATCTGTTGGGTCGCGTTACCGCGACCGATCTAATCGACGAATCAACGGGCGAAATACTACTTCCCTGCAATTCCGTGATTTCCGATGACGTATTGGAGCAGTTGTTGGCAGCCGGTATAAACAAGATCGAGACCATTTATACCAATGATCTCGATTGCGGCCCCTATATTTCCGATACGCTACGCATCGACTCAACCACTAATCGTCTGGAGGCGTTATTCGAAATCTATCGGATGATGCGCCCCGGTGAACCGCCAACTCGGGAAGCGACGGAGAATCTTTTTAATAACCTATTTTTTGCTTCCGAGCGTTACGATCTTTCCGCTGTTGGGCGCATGAAGTTCAATCGGCGGCTTGGGCGCGACGACACAACGGGCCAAGGTATTCTCGCTAGGGAGGACATAATTGATGTCCTGAAAACATTGATCGACATTCGCAATGGCCGAGGCTCAGTTGACGATATCGATCATTTGGGTAATCGGCGGGTCCGGTCCGTTGGCGAGATGTCTGAGAATCAGTTCCGGGTTGGGTTGATTCGGGTCGAGCGGGCCGTCAAGGAACGTCTGTCCCTTGCAGAGTCGGAGGGCTTGATGCCCCAAGACATGATCAACGCTAAGCCGGTGGCGGCCGCCGTTAAAGAGTTTTTCGGATCCAGTCAGCTTTCGCAGTTTATGGATCAGAACAATCCACTCTCTGAGGTTACCCACAAGCGTCGCGTCTCGGCACTTGGCCCCGGCGGCTTGACTAGGGAACGGGCGGGTTTTGAGGTGCGGGACGTCCACCCCACTCATTATGGCCGTGTCTGCCCCATTGAAACCCCGGAAGGGCCCAATATTGGTTTGATCAATAGTTTGGCGGCCTACGCGCGAACTAACGAATACGGATTTTTGGAGTCTCCCTATCGAAAGGTCGTCAACGGCAAGGTTACAAAACAGATTGAGTATCTCTCCGCGATTGACGAGGCGGAATATGTAATCGCTCAAGCCAGTTCACCGCTCGGTGAGAATAGCGCTTTCGTTGACGAGCTGGTCGATGTTCGGCACCGGAACGAATTCACCAAAACGTCGCCGGACAACGTCGAGTACATGGATGTTTCGCCCAAGCAGGTGGTTTCCATTGCCGCGTCGCTCATTCCTTTTCTGGAACACGATGATGCTAACCGGGCGCTGATGGGTTCCAACATGCAACGTCAGGCGGTGCCAACGCTGCGGGCGGAGAAACCGCTCGTAGGCACGGGCATGGAAAGGCATGTGGCGCGCGATTCGGGAGTCTGTGTTATCGCCAACCGAGGCGGTGTGGTGGATAGTGTTGATGCTGGTCGCATCGTAGTGCGGGTTGCCGATGCGGAAACCGAGGCTGGGGAAGCGGGCGTTGATATCTACAATCTCACCAAATTCACTCGTTCCAATCAAAATACCTGCATCAATCAGCGTCCGTTGGTTAAACCTAGCGACCGGATTGCCAGGGACGATATCTTGGCAGACGGCCCCTCCGTGGATACTGGCGAATTGGCTTTGGGGCAGAACATGCGGGTCGCGTTCATGCCTTGGAATGGCTACAACTTTGAGGATTCCATCTTGGTCTCCGAGCGTGTGGTGCAGGAAGACCGTTTCACCAGTGTTCATATTCAGGAACTGACTTGTGTTGCCCGGGATACGAAGCTTGGCCCAGAAGAGATTACTGCCGATATCCCCAATGTCGGCGAGGGCGCTTTGTCCAAGCTCGACGAATCCGGCATCGTCTATATCGGCGCGGAAGTGGATACGGGTGATATTTTAGTTGGCAAAGTAACGCCCAAGGGCGAAACGCAGTTGACGCCGGAAGAGAAGCTACTACGCGCCATTTTTGGTGAGAAAGCATCGGATGTGAAGGACACTTCGCTGCGGGTGCCCACCAGCGTTAAGGGCACTGTCATTGATGTCCGCGTCTTTACCCGCGACGGGGTCGAAAAAGACCAGCGTGCCCGGGACATAGAACAGGACGAGTTGACGCAAGTCCGCAAAGATCTCGACGACGAATACCGGATTGTGGAAGCCGCCACCTTCGAGCGCTTGGAAGCGGCTCTTGTCGGCAGTAAGGCGGCGAGTGGCCCGAATGATATCCGTAATCGCATTGTCGATGCGGATTATTTGTATGGTCTTGAACGCGATGACTGGTTCAAAATTCGCATGGCCGACGATCGGCTCAACGCCCAGCTCGAACGGGCGGAGAAGCAACTTGACGAACGACGTCATGTCCTCGACGAAGTATATTTGGACAAACGCTCAAAACTGGAAAGCGGCGATGATCTAGCGCCGGGTGTTCTGAAAATCGTTAAGGTTTACTTGGCCATCAAGCGCCGAATTCAGCCGGGTGACAAGATGGCAGGTCGGCATGGCAACAAAGGCGTTATCTCGGTGATCATGCCCGTTGAAGACATGCCCTACGATGAACACGGTGAACCGGTGGATATCATTTTGAATCCGCTGGGCGTTCCTTCTCGTATGAACGTTGGGCAGGTTCTCGAAGCGCACTTGGGTTGGGCCGCCAAGGGTATTGGCGAGCAAATCAATGCCTTAATCGAGGCTCAGGCCAACAACTCAGAACTCCGCGAGCAGTTGCACAGGGTGTACAACACCATTGGCGAGCGACAGGAAAACCTGAAGTCGCTGAACGAAGGCGAACTCCGGGAGCTTGCGCAGAATCTCCGCGATGGTGTGCCAATCGCCACCCCTGTATTCGACGGCGCTTCGGAAACCGAAATCAAGCACATGTTGGCGTTGGCCGGCCTTCCCGAGAATGGGCAGGCGGTTCTTTACGACGGACGTACCGGCGACCGGTTCGACCGCCCGGTGACCTTGGGCTACATGTACATGCTCAAACTCAATCATTTGGTTGACGATAAAATGCACGCCCGCTCCACAGGCTCCTATAGCTTGGTTACTCAGCAACCCCTCGGCGGCAAGGCGCAGTTTGGCGGACAACGCTTCGGTGAGATGGAAGTGTGGGCGCTGGAAGCCTATGGAGCGGCCTACACACTCCAGGAAATGCTCACTGTTAAGTCGGATGACGTGGGCGGACGTACCACGATGTACAAGAACATCGTGGACGGCAACTTTTGCATGGAGGCGGGAATGCCGGAATCTTTTAACGTTCTCGTTAAGGAAATCCGCTCGCTGGGAATTGATATCGAATTGGAAATGGATTGACCGGGGCGTTCTGGCCACGGCCGATATGAACCCATGATAGCCGGAGGAAGACCTTGAAGGACTTGCTGAATCTATTGAAGGATCAAGGGAATACTAACGAGTTCGACTCGTTGCGTATCGGTTTGGCATCGCCGGAGATGATCCGTTCTTGGTCCTTCGGCGAAGTCAAGAAACCCGAGACCATCAACTACCGCACTTTCAAACCAGAACGGGATGGGTTGTTCTGCGCACGTATTTTTGGCCCCGTGAAGGACTACGAATGCCTCTGCGGCAAGTACAAACGCCTAAAACACCGAGGCGTTATCTGTGAAAAATGTGGCGTTGAAGTGACTTTGGCAAAGGTTCGCCGGGAACGCATGGGCCATATTGAGCTGGCGAGCCCGGTCGCCCATATTTGGTTTTTGAAGTCGCTACCTTCCAGGATTGGCCTACTGCTCGATATGACTCTGCGTGATATTGAGCGGGTGCTTTACTTCGAATCCTATGTGGTCATTGACCCGGGCTTGACCGACCTTGAAGTAGGGCAACTGCTGACCGATGAAGAGTACTACGCGAAACTTGAGGAGTTCGGCGACGAATTCGAGGCGCGCATGGGTGCCGAGGCGATTCAGCAATTCCTGCTGAACATGGACATGGAAGCTGAAATCGCCACTTTGCGGGAAGAGATACCCGCTACCAACTCCGAAACCAAAATCAAAAAGCTTTCTAAACGCTTAAAGCTGATGGAAGCGTTCGAGAAGTCGGGGAACCGACCGGAATGGATGGTGCTAACCGTCCTGCCGGTGCTACCGCCGGACTTAAGGCCCCTAGTGCCCCTTGACGGCGGGCGCTTCGCGACTTCTGACTTGAACGACCTCTACCGCCGGGTTATCAATCGTAACAATCGCCTCAAGAGATTGCTGGATTTGTCAGCACCGGACATCATTGTCCGTAACGAAAAGCGCATGCTTCAGGAATCGGTTGATGCGCTCCTGGACAATGGTCGCCGCGGCCGCGCAATCACGGGTTCCAACAAACGGCCGTTAAAGTCGCTGGCGGATATGATCAAGGGCAAACAGGGACGTTTTAGGCAAAATCTCTTGGGCAAGCGCGTGGACTATTCCGGTCGTTCCGTCATTGTGGTGGGCCCGACGCTGAAGTTGCACCAATGTGGCTTACCCAAAAAGATGGCACTGGAACTGTTCAAGCCGTTCATCTTCGGCAAGCTCGAAGGTCGGGGGCTTGCTACCACCATAAAGGCCGCGAAAAAGATGGTGGAGCGGGAAACCGCCGAGGTTTGGGATATTTTGGCGGAGGTCATCCGCGAGCATCCGGTATTGTTGAATCGTGCACCGACACTACACCGCCTTGGTATACAGGCGTTTGAGCCAGTATTGATCGAGGGCAAGGCCATCCAATTGCATCCTTTGGTCTGCACGGCCTACAACGCTGATTTCGATGGTGATCAAATGGCCGTTCATGTGCCCCTGACGCTTGAGGCACAACTCGAATCGCGCGCGCTGATGATGTCCACCAACAACATACTGTCGCCGGCTAGCGGTCAGCCGATCATCGTGCCATCTCAGGATGTGGTACTGGGCATCTACTATATGACCCGCGAACGAGTAAATGCTCGGGGCGAGGGGATGTTTTTTGCCGATACCGACGAAGTACATCGTGCTTATCACGCGGGCGAGATTGACTTACATGCGCGTATCAGTGTCCGGATGCCAGACTTTGGTGGCGCGGACATCGCGGACATGAGTGCGCCAATACCCCGACTGCAAAGGGTCGATACAACGGTGGGCCGTGTGTTGCTTTACGATGTGGTTCCCAAGGAACTGCCGTTTCAGGCTGTCAACAAGCCGATGGACAAAAAAGCGATTTCAAACCTGATCGATGACTGCTATCGCAATGTCGGGCTAAAGGAAACGGTCATTTTTGCCGACCAGCTTATGTACACCGGATTCAAACACTCTACATCGTCGGGAGCATCCATCGGTGTGGACGACTTTGTGATTCCGGAGCAGAAGGGCCGGATCATCGGCGAAGCGGAGCGCGAAGTTGCCGAAATCGAATCCCAGTTTGCTTCCGGGCTCGTTACCCAGGGCGAGAAGTACAACAAGGTTGTCGATATTTGGTCGCGAGCCAATGACCTGGTTGCGCGCTCCATGATGGATGGCATCTCCAAGGAATTGGTTGTCAACAGTTCCGGGGAGCAAGAAGAACAGGATTCATTCAACTCCATTTATGTCTATGCGGATTCGGGGGCTAGGGGCTCGCCGGCGCAAATCCGGCAGTTGGCGGGTATGCGGGGCCTGATGACGCGGCCAGACGGTAGCATCATCGAAAACGCCATTACGGCGAACTTCCGCGAAGGGCTTAATGTCAACGAGTACTTCATTTCAACCCACGGTGCCCGTAAGGGTCTTGCGGATACCGCCCTAAAGACCGCGAACTCCGGTTATCTGACTCGTCGCTTGGTGGATGTTGCCCAGGACGTGGTCATCACCGAGCACGATTGTGGCACGACCGATGGGCTCAGGGTCAGCGCCATCATTGAAGGGGGCGATGTGGTGGAGCCGTTGGGGGACCGGGTGCTTGGCCGCGTTATTGCTGAAGACGTTATGAGTAGCGATGGCAACACCGTGCTGGTCCGCAAGGATACGGTGATGGACGAATCCTGGGTCGAGAAGCTTGACTCGCTTGGTATTGACGAGGTCAAGGCGCGCTCCGCGATTACCTGCAACACCCGGTTCGGCATTTGCTCGATGTGCTACGGGCGCGACCTTGCTCGCGGGCGCTTGGTCAATATTGGCGAGGCGGTTGGTGTTATTGCCGCCCAGTCCATCGGTGAACCCGGCACACAGCTAACCATGCGCACCTTCCACATCGGCGGTGCCGCATCAAGGGCCACGGCTATTGACAACGTCCAAGTCAAGCACGGCGGCACCATTCGCCTGAACAACCTAAAAACGGTTAAGCGCAGTTCCGGTGAACTGGTTGCTATGGAATCCGGTGAGATTGCCGTTGCGGACGACACCGGTCGCAAGCGGGAAAGCTACAAACTACCCCGCGGCGCCCTGATATTTGTGGCCGAAGACGAGGCTGTCGACTCGGGACAAATGATTGCCCAGTGGGATCCGCATACCCACCCGATTGTCGCCGAGGTGGGAGGAACTATCCAATTTCAAGAAATGGAGGATGGCCTTTCGATTAATCGGCAGATGGACGAACTCACCGGCTTGATCAACATTACCGTGCTGGATCCAAAAGATCGGCCCAGTGCCGGTAAGGAATTGCGTCCTGCGGTGCAGCTCGTTGATGACCAGGGCGAGAAACTGTTGCTACCGGGTAGTGATGTGCCGGCCCACCATTTGCTGCCCAGCGACGCTATTCTCAATTTGGAGGACGGCGACAAGATCGGTGTCGGCGATACGGTTGCACGCATTCCCCAGGAAGGTTCGAAGACCCGCGACATCACCGGTGGCCTGCCGCGTGTGGCGGATCTTTTCGAGGCGCGCAAACCCAAGGAGCCCGCTGTATTGGCGGAAGCATCCGGCACTGTTGGATTCGGTAAGGAAACCAAGGGCAAGCGGCGTTTGGTCATTACCCCACCGGAAGGCGATCCGGTCGAAACGCTGATTCCGAAGTGGCGCAACATTCGTGTCTATGAAGGTGAGCCCATCAAGAGGGGCGAGGTGGTCTGCGATGGGCCGGCGAGCCCGCACGATATTGTGCGCCTGAAGGGCGTGGAAGCGTTTGCGAAGTACATCATCAATGAAATTCAGGAGGTGTATCGGCTGCAAGGGGTTACCATTAACGATAAGCATATCGAGGTCATTGTGCGGCAGATGCTGCGTAAAGTGGAAGTCACCGATCCGGCTGAATCCGAACTGATCCGGGGCGAGCAAGTCGAATACACGCGCGTTCTCGAAGTCAATGAGGCACTCCTTGCCGAAGATAGGCAGCCGGCGGAATATCAGCGTATTTTGCTGGGGATTACCAAGGCATCGCTTGCCACGGAATCATTTATCTCGGCGGCTTCCTTTCAAGAGACGACTCGGGTGCTCACCGAAGCGGCCGTCACCGGCAAGCAGGATTATCTCAGAGGCCTTAAAGAAAATGTTGTGGTGGGGAGGCTGATTCCGGCGGGCACCGGTCTAACCTATCACAGTGACCGCAAACGTCGGCGCGCCGAGGAAGCCGAGGACCGTTATGCGAAGGAACAAGGAGCCACGACGGACGATATCGAAGCCGCATTGACAGAGGCTTTCAGCTCCGGCGAATAGGGCGACAAGCGATTGCGGGTGGCGCGTTGGAACTATAGAATCGCGCCCCCTTTGGGGCGTTGGTGCGTCGATTAAGGAGAAACGGTGGCTAGGATAAGCCAATTGGTCAGAAAGCCGAGAAAGCGCAAGGCCCGAAAAAATATTGTTCCGGCTCTGCAGGGAAGCCCGCAAAAACGTGGTGTATGTACGCGTGTGTATACCACGACGCCTAAAAAACCAAATTCGGCACTCCGCAAGGTTTGTCGGGTGCGCTTAACCAACGGCTACGAAGTGACCTCCTATATTGGCGGCGAAGGGCACAATCTGCAGGAGCATTCGGTCATTCTTATTCGTGGTGGACGGGTTAAGGATCTGCCCGGTGTCCGCTATCACACGATTCGCGGAACGCTTGACACTTCGGGTGTCTCGGATCGCAAGCAGGGGCGCTCAAAATACGGCGCCAAGCGACCCCGCTAGCTCGGGCCTCAGCACGAGCTCGCCATGATCTTTTGTTTTGTACCGGGTTCTTTTCTAGCCGTTGAGACTCGTTCAACCCTAAGACCTTAGAGGTTTAGTAAGGCCCCGGCTCTAGTCTCGGGGATCAACCTGAAGTAAGGAGTACAACATGCCAAGACGCCGAGTCGTTGCGAAACGGGAAGTCCTCCCGGATCCCAAGTACCACAATCAAACCGTTGCCAAGTTCATCAACCATGTCATGGTGAGCGGTAAGAAATCCGTCGCGGAACGCATTGTCTACGGTGCGCTTTCCCGCATTGAGGAGCGAGACAAGGTCGATCCGGTGGAGACCTTCGAGAAGGCGCTCGAAGCGGTGGCGCCCTTTGTCGAGGTTAAGTCCAGACGCGTGGGTGGTGCTACTTATCAGGTTCCGGTTGAAGTTCGTGACTCGCGTCGACAGGCGCTAGCCATGCGCTGGCTTGTTGATTGCGCCCGCTCCCGGAACGAGAAAACCATGGCGTTGCGGTTGGCCGGGGAACTGATGGACGCGGCCCAGGGTCGCGGCACTGCGGTGAAGCGGCGCGAGGATACCCACCGTATGGCGGAAGCCAACCGGGCCTTCGCACACTACCGCTTCTAAAGCCAAATTTAGATTCCCCTCGGGTGTACATGGAGAGCGTCGATGGCTCGTGAAACTCCCATTAATCGATACCGCAATATCGGCATCGTAGCGCATGTGGACGCTGGTAAAACCACCACCAGCGAGCGCGTTCTGTTCTATACCGGCCTTTCCTACAAGATTGGCGAGGTACACGATGGTGCCGCTGTTATGGACTGGATGGAGCAGGAACAGGAAAGGGGTATCACCATCACCTCCGCCGCAACCACCTGTTTTTGGCAGGGGATGAACCAACAGTTTGAGCGACATCGAATCAACATCATCGATACGCCCGGCCATGTCGATTTCACCATTGAAGTTGAACGCAGCTTGCGCGTACTTGATGGCGCTGTCGTTGTCTTCTGTGGTACCTCGGGGGTGGAGCCGCAATCGGAGACAGTTTGGCGGCAAGCTAACCGATACGAAGTGCCACGCATCGTCTTTGTGAACAAGATGGACCGCGCCGGTGCCGATTTCTTGCGCGTTGTGGGTCAGATCGAAAATCGCCTGGGCGCCAATCCGGTGCCGGTGCAGCTGGCCGTGGGTGCGGAGGAGAACTTTAAGGGTGTCGTCGATCTTGTCCGTATGAAGGCACTTTACTGGAACGACCAGGATCAGGGTTTGACCTACGATTTGGTTGATATCCCGGAAGCCATGCGCCCGGAAGCTGAACATTGGCGCGAGAAGATGGTCGAGACCGCCGCCGAAGCGACCGAGGAGTTGATGGATAAGTACCTGGAGGAGGATGACCTATCCGAAGACGATATCCGTACCGGCCTACGCCTGCGCACACTGGCCAATGAAATTGTCCCGGCACTGTGCGGCTCAGCGTTCAAGAATAAGGGTGTGCAGGCCATGCTTGATGCGGTGATCGACTATCTGCCCAACCCCACCGAGGTCAAGGCCATTGAAGGCGTATTGGAAGACGGCGAGACCCGGGCAACAAGAATATCCGACGACGAGGAACCCTTCTCCGCATTGGCGTTCAAAATTGCCACCGATCCCTTCGTCGGCACACTCACTTTTTTCCGTGCCTATTCCGGTGTTCTTAATTCCGGGGACCAGATATACAACCCTGTTAAGGGCCGGCGGGAAAGGATCGGCCGAATGGTGCAGATGCACTCAAACCACCGCAACGAGATCAAGGAAGTGCGGGCTGGCGATATAGCAGCGGCTATCGGTCTTAAGGATGTGACCACCGGCGATACACTCTGCACGCGCAACGATCCCATCACATTGGAACGCATGGAGTTTCCGGAGCCGGTCATTTCCGTGGCCGTTGAACCCAAGTCGATTCCGGATCAAGAAAAAATGTCCGTCGCCCTGTCCAAGCTCGCCCAAGAAGACCCATCGTTTCGCGTGGCAACCGACGAGGAGTCTGGGCAAACCATTATTTCGGGCATGGGTGAATTGCATCTGGATATTATTGTTGATCGCATGAAGCGTGAATTCAAAGTCGAAGCCAATATCGGCAAACCCCAGGTGGCTTATCGCGAGACCATTCGCAACAGTATCCAAGCCGAGGGCCGGTTTGTGCGACAAACAGGTGGCCGGGGGCAGTACGGGCATGTTTGGCTGAAGGTCGAGCCCTATCAAAATGGCGACGATCACTACGAGTTTGTCGATGAAATCGTCGGCGGTGTGGTGCCCCGGGAGTACATTCCCGCGGTGGACAAGGGCATACAGCAACAAATGCAAAATGGTGTGCTGGCGGGTTATCCGCTCATTGATCTGCGTGCCACCCTGTATGACGGCTCGTTTCACGAGGTTGATTCGTCGGAAATGGCATTTCGCATCGCAGGCTCAATGGCCTTGCGAGAAGCGGCGCTCAAGGCACAGCCGGTACTCCTGGAGCCGATTATGGGCGTTGAGGTGGTTACGCCGGAAGATTACATGGGGGATGTGGTGGGTGACCTTAGCCGGCGGCGCGGCATAATCGCCGGTATGGATGAAAATCCGGCTGGCAAAATCATCCGCGCCGATGTGCCGCTATCGGAGATGTTTGGCTACTCGACGGACCTCCGTTCCGCCACCCAGGGGCGGGCCACCTACACGATGGAGTTTGCGAAATATGCCGAAGTGCCCGAGCGCATCGCCGAAGGCATTATCAACCGATAGACGCACCCGCTTGCGCGATCGTACCGGATTCAACCCAACATCCAAATGGAGCCCATCGTCTTAATCCGCAACGTTGGAATCGATAACCTCCGCTTGGACGTTCCTGTGTTGGTTTGAGGATTCCCTTGGTTTTGGACGCTGCGCCGGCTGTGGCGTCCCGTGGTCGAAAAATTCAAACTGCGGCATTACCCCCTTTGGATTCGGCTATTGCGGCACCGGAGCGGCATCTGTAGAATCTGCCCTCCCGATTTTCGGGGGTTCTTTAACAGGAGAGCACTCAACCCGGTCAGCGGGCTGGATTGAGTGGTTTTTTTAGAGGTTTTGGAGACCGTTTTGGTGCAGAACCAGCGCATTCGTATACGCTTAAAGGCGTTCGATCACAAATTGATCGATGTCTCTACCCAAGAGATCATCGAAACGGCGAGGCGTACCGGTGCCCAAGTGAAAGGGCCCATTCCCCTGCCAACGCGCAAGGAACGGTTTACCGTGCTTATCTCGCCGCACGTCAATAAGGATGCCCGCGACCAGTACGAGATCCGAACCCACAAACGTCTCCTGGATATTCTTGAGCCCACCGAAAAAACCGTGGATGCGCTGATGAAGCTCGATCTCGCGGCGGGTGTGGAAGTGCAGATTAGTTTGAACTAAAGAGCGCTGGCCTTTTGGCTGGCGTTTTTTGTGCGCAAGGTGTCGCAGGGCTCCGATGGGGAGTCGTTGGAACACATCTCTAGACCCCGCTGCTCTGTGCAATGAAGCATGGGCGCGTGGTCTTGACCATTGCAAATCTTGCCAAGGGAATGACCATGGCTATTGGCCTCGTAGGCAGAAAAAGCGGTATGACGCGGGTTTTTACCGAGGCGGGTGCCTCTGTGCCCGTTACCGTTATCGAGGTTGAGCCGAATCGCGTCGTGCAAATCAAAACGCCGGAATCCGATGGCTACACCGCGATTCAGGTTACCACTGGTGGGCGGACGCGGCTGCAGAAGCCATTGGCGGGTCATTTTGCCAAGGCGGGTGCCGGGGCGGGGCGCGGCCTCTGGGAATTTCGTGTTGATACCGTTGACGATGCTTGGAGTCCGGGGTCGGAAATTGGCGTCGATTTGTTCGAGGTCGGCCAGAAGGTCGATGTGCGGGGGATTTCCAAGGGCAAGGGTTATGCGGGAACGATCAAACGCTGGAATTTCCGCGGCCAAGACAATTCGCATGGCAACTCGATTTCACATCGAGCACCCGGCTCCATCGGCCAGTGCCAGACCCCGGGGCGAGTGTTCAAAGGCAAAAAGATGGCTGGCCAGCTCGGCAATACGCGCGTAACCACCCAGAACTTGGAAATCGTATGTATCGATACGGAGCGCAACCTGCTGCTGATTAAGGGCTCTGTACCCGGCCCCGCAGGCGGTGACGTGCGGGTGCTGCCCGCGATCAAAGCGGATGCTCGGTCATGAATTTGCCTGTACGGCCCGAGGGCAGCATCGAGGTGTCGGCAGAGGCCTTCGCCCGGGAGTTCAATGAACCCTTGGTGCATCAGGTGGTTACTGCCTATTTGGCGGGTGCCCGCCAAGGTTCCCGAGCACAAAAATCGCGCTCTGAACGGCGTGGTGGTGGGCGTAAGCCCTGGCGCCAAAAGGGCACCGGGCGGGCTCGGGCGGGCAGCATTCGCAGCCCCATTTGGCGCGGCGGTGGTGTTACTTTTGCCGCCCAATCCCAGAACCATGCGCAAAAGGTGAATCGTAAGATGTATCGTGGTGCGCTGCGCTGCATCCTCTCCGAGCTGATTCGCCAGAACCGCCTGCTGGCCCTTGAATCCTTCCGCTTAGATAGCCCTAGGACCAAGGCCCTTGTCCAAAAACTCAAAGAACTCGAATTGAAAAATGTGCTCATCGTTTCTGAAGAGGTCGATGAAAATCTATTCCTTGCCGCACGCAATCTCAAACAGGTCGATGTCTTGGATGTCAGTGCGGTTGATCCGATTAGCCTGATTCGCCGCGACAATCTACTGATAACCGTAGCGGCCCTAAAAGAGCTCGAAGAGGCCCTGACGTGAACGCTGAACGTCTCTACAACGTGCTGCTTGAGCCGCATATTTCGGAAAAGGGTTCCATACTCGGCGATAAGAGTAATCAGTACGCATTCAAAGTCGCCCCGAACGCAACCAAGGCGGAAATCAAGCTGGCCGTCGAGGAAATTTTCGGAGTAAAAGTGCAGGGTGTTTCCACGCTGAATGTACGCGGTAAGGTCAAACGTTCCTGGCGGGGTCTTTCCAAAAAGAAAAATTGGAAGAAAGCCTATGTTCGGGTCGCCTCCGGTCAAGAACTTGATTACATGGTGGCGGACTGATGGCGGTCCTTAAAGCAAAACCAACCTCGCCGGGACGGCGTTTCGTCATCCAGGTGGTTAACCCCGATCTGCACTGCGGTAAGCCGCACAAAGGTCTCATCGACAGCAAGAGCAATTCCGGCGGTCGCAACAATATTGGCCGCATCACCACGCGGCATCGGGGCGGGGGGCACAAGCGTCACTATCGCGTTATCGATTTCAAGCGCAACAAGGATGGGGTTTCGGCAGTGGTGGAGCGTCTTGAGTACGACCCGAATCGGTCGGCACATATTGCCCTGCTCAAATACGCCGACGGTGAACGTCGCTATATCATTGCGCCCAAGGGTTTGCGGGCTGGCGACCCAGTGCAAAGCGGCGGCAGTGCACCCATCCGTCCGGGCAATGCCATGTCATTGCGCAATGTCCCGGTGGGCAGCGTTGTCCACTGTGTGGAATTAAAACCCGGCAAGGGTGCCCAACTGGCACGCAGCGCTGGCACCTCTGCCCAATTGGTGGCGCGGGATGGGGTTTATGCGACGCTGCGGCTAAAATCCGGCGAAATGCGGCGCATTCGTACCGAATGTCGGGCTACTCTGGGGGAGGTGGGCAACAGTGAGCACAATCTTCGGTCGCTTGGCAAGGCAGGCGCCAAGCGTTGGCGCGGTGTGCGGCCGACGGTGCGTGGCGTTGCCATGAATCCGGTTGACCATCCACACGGCGGCGGCGAGGGCAAAAGCTCCGGCGGCCGGCATCCGGTTACGCCTTGGGGTGTTCCCACCAAGGGACATAAAACCCGCAATAATAAACGCACCGACAAATTGATTGTGCGGCGCCGAGGTAGGAGATAGGCGATGTCGAGGTCGTTGCGCAAGGGCCCATTCGTGGATTTGCACCTGATGAAAAAGGTGGAGAGCGCGATCCGTAATAACGAGAAGCGTCCGATTAGAACTTGGTCGCGCCGCTCCATGATTCTGCCCGATATGGTCGGATTGACAATCGCCGTGCATAACGGTCGGCAACATATTCCGATCTATATCAATGAAGAGATGGTCGGGCACAAACTGGGCGAGTTCGCGCCGACCCGCACCTACCGGGGCCACGCCGCGGATCGCAAGGCGCGACGGTAATGCCGTCGAACGCTATAGCAGGTAAAAATTGCATAATGCACATAATGCATCAATATAACCGTCCAAGCTTGCCGTTTCGCCGGGTAGGGTTGCCGTCCTTTTAGAGATAAATGGGAATGCAGATCAGTGCAACGGCAAAAAGGCTCCGGATTTCGCCGCGCAAGGCGCGGTTGGTCGTTGATCTGGTGCGCGGACTACCGGTGAGCACCGCGCTCGATGTGCTGTCCTTTAGCACTCAGAAAGGTGCGGCTTTGGTGCGCAAGGTGATCGAGTCGGCTATCGCCAATGCGGAAATCAACGAAAATGCGGATATCGATGAATTAAAAATCGCGGAGATCTACGTTAACAAGGGGGTCACCATGAAGCGGATCAAACCACGCGCCAAGGGTCGCGCCGACCGCATATTCAAGCGCAGTTGCCACGTCACCGTGACTGTCACGGACGAGTAGCTTGCTATGGGGCAAAAAGTACATCCTGTTGGTATTCGGCTTGGTATCGTCAAAGACCACGCTTCAATTTGGTATGCGGATCGCAAGAACTACGCACGGTACTTGCTGAACGACCTTGAAGTGCGCGATTACCTGCGTAAGCGGCTTGCCCAAGCTTCGGTCAGCCGTATTGGTATCGAACGGCCCGCACAAACGGCTCGCATCACCATCCATACGGCGCGACCGGGTATCGTGATCGGTAAAAAGGGTGAGGACGTGGATCGGCTGCGTCAGCGCCTAGTGGAGATGATGGGCGTTCCGGTACACGTCAACATCGAGGAGATTCGCAAACCGGAACTGGATGCGTATTTGGTTGCTCAGAATGTCGCGCAGCAACTTGAGCGTCGAGTGCAATTCCGCCGCGCCATGCGCCGCGTGATTCAAAATGCCATGCGACTTGGCGCCAAAGGCGTCAAAGTTCGTGTTGCCGGACGACTCGGTGGTGCGGAAATCGCCCGCTCGGAGGTGTACCACGAAGGTCGCGTGCCTCTGCATACGCTACGCGCCGATATCGACTATGCGACTTTCGAAGCCCAAACCACTTATGGCGTACTCGGCATTAAGGTTTGGATTTTCAAAGGGGAAATTTTCGCATCCGGAGAACAGGCGGCGGCCTGATTGGCTGAGGCTGACAGGGCTGCTGTCCTTAAAACACTGGGTTTATAAAGATGTTGCAACCGTCGAGAACCAAATATAGGAAACAGCAAAAAGGGCGTAACCGGGGTTTGGCTCTTCGCGGCAGCCGCGTCAGCTTTGGCGAATATGGCCTTAAGGCGGTTGGTCGGGGACGGTTGACCTCTAGGCAGATTGAAGCCGGTCGACGGGCGATGACCCGGCACATTCGTCGTGGCGGTAAAGTCTGGATAAGGGTTTTTCCCGATAAACCCATCACCAAAAAACCTTTGGAGGTGCGCCAGGGTAAGGGCAAGGGCGGTGTTGAGTACTGGGTGTCGCTGATACAACCGGGCCGCGTGATTTATGAAATCGCCGGTGTTTCCGAAGACGTTGCGCGGCGCGCCTTTGATTTGGCTGGTGCCAAGTTGCCGTTCGCAACCACCTTTGCCAAGAGAGCGGCGATCTGATGAATGCAACGGAATTACGGGCGCTCGGTGATGCCGAGTTGCGAGGGGAGTTACTGAAATTGCGCAAGCAACATTTCAATCTGCGCATGCAGTGTGCGAGCGGGCAATTAGGTCAAACGCATCTTTTAGAGGAGACCCGCCGGGATATCGCACGGGTCAAAACAGTCATGCGGGAGCAGGCGAGTGGTTGATGACAAGCAAGGCGCGGTAAAGCGTAGTCTCGCTGGCGTTGTAACCAGTGATCGAATGGACAAGACGATTGCCGTGCGCGTTGAGCGGATCGTGCAGCATCCGGTGTACGGCAAGATCATCCGACGTACCACCCGGTTGCACGCGCATGACGAACGTAACGAGGCGCGGATTGGTGACCGGGTGACAATCGAAGAGTGTCGACCGATTTCAAAGACTAAATCTTGGCGGCTGCGCGGCGTCGACGAACGCGCAGCTATGGGATAGGAGCCGGATCGAAATGATCCAAGCGGAAAGTGTGCTGCACATTGCCGACAACAGCGGTGCGCGCCGAGTGCAATGCATCAAGGTGCTCGGCGGGTCGCGACGGCGTTACGCTGGTGTTGGTGACGTTGTCAAGGTAACCGTTAAAGAGGCGATTCCCCGCGGCCGTGTGCGTAAGGGGCAGGTTATGAACGCGGTTGTGGTACGTACTAAGAAGGGTGTGCGGCGGCCGGACGGTTCGCTGATCCGCTTTGATGAAAACGCCGCTGTGCTGCTCAATCAACAAAATCAACCGGTGGGTACCCGTATCTTTGGTCCGGTGACCCGGGAACTGCGTACAGAGAACTTTATGCGCATCGTTTCGCTCGCCCCGGAGGTGCTCTAGCGAGAGCTGCCCGAGGTGGCTGCATCGCAAGTACAAGACGTTCAAGATCGGGAAAGATGCTCAAGATAAAAAAAGAGGACGAGGTCGTTGTCATTGCTGGCCGGGACAAGGGCCGGCGTGGCGAGGTGCTTGAGGTGCTGGGCGACGGACGCCTGCTCGTCTCGGGGGTCAATATGCTCAAGAAGCATCAGCGGGCCAATCCAAACATCGGTCAGCAAGGGGGCATCATCGAACGCGAGGGTCCCATTCAGGCATCCAATGTGGCGATCTGGAATGATGCGGAGGAGCGGGCTGACCGGGTGGGGTTTCGCGTTGAGGACGGAACCAAAATTCGCTATTTCAAATCTACCGGCAAGCTGGTGGAACGCATAGGCTGAACTGAGCGTGGCAGATTTATATCAACGCTATTTGACCGAGATTCGCCCGGCGCTGCACCGGGATCTGTGTTTGCTCAATATCATGGAGACGCCGGCGCTTGAGAAAGTCACGCTGAACATGGGTGTGGGCGAGGCGGTTTCCGACCGCAAAATCATGGATAGCGCCGTAAGCGACCTAACAATGATCTCGGGCCAGAAGCCTATCGTGACCAATGCGCGTAAGTCCGAGGCCGCGTTCAAAATTCGCGAAGGATTTCCGGTGGGGTGCAAAGTGACGTTGCGGCGGACCCGCATGTACGAATTCGTCGAGCGTCTCATTGCCGTCGCCATTCCCCGCATCCGCGATTTTCGTGGGTTGAATCCCCGCTCTTTTGACGGACGCGGTAATTTTTCCATGGGTATTTCGGAACAGATTGTCTTTGCCGAAATCGATTACGACAAGATCGACACCCTGCGTGGATTGGACATCACGATCAAGACCACCGCCCGATCCGACGACCATGCTCGAGCGCTGCTACAAAAATTCGGCTTTCCGTTTCGGAACTAGCGCGCTCGATACGGCGATGTCACAAACCAATCAATCGATGGAAGGAGGCCGTCGGCATGAAGGTTGACTCATTCGTAAACCGCACCGGGGCGCAAGGAGGCTAGAGGCGGCTATGGCAAAAATTTCCGTGATCGAACGTCAGAAAAAGCGCGCCAAAGTGGTTGCCAAATATGCGCGTAGGCGTGCCGAGCTCAAAGCTATTGTTGGCGACCGAAACGCCTCGGACGACGACCGGTGGGAGGCGCAACTACAGCTACAGAAGTTGCCGCGCAATGCTTCCCCGGTTCGTTTGCAGAAGCGTTGTGGTCTGACTGGCCGACCTCGGGGGGTTTATCGCAAATTCGGTATTGGGCGCAACAAGCTGCGCGACGCCGCGATGCGTGGTGATATTCCCGGTCTCGTGAAGGCGAGTTGGTAGGAGCGGCACCATGAGCATGCAGGACCCCATCGCCGACTTCTTGACCCGAATCCGCAATGCCCAGAGGGCTGCTCATCGGGCCGTAACAATGCCCCACTCCAAAGTCAAAGTGGCCATTTGTCGTGTGTTTGAACAAGAGGGCTACATTGAGGGTTTTTCAGAGAGTGGTAGTGTCAAACGGGAGTTGCGCATTGCGCTCAAGTATCGGGATGGTCAGCCGGTTATTGAGGAATTGCATCGGGTTAGCCGTCCTGGCCTGAGGATATACAGGTCGCACGAAGCATTGCCCCGAGTACGGGGTGGTTTAGGGGTTGCCGTGGTTAGTACCAGCCGCGGTGTTATGGCGGATGGTGCCGCGCGCGGCCTCGGTATCGGTGGCGAAGTGCTGTGTACGGTGTTCTAGCCCGCCCCGCTAACCCGCTTTCTTCGCGAGGGCGTCAAGGCCCTGTCCCGTTTGACCGCGTGGACAGCAGACCGCCACTGCCGTACTTGACAGGACGGCAAGGCATCTGTGCGGAGCGCAAGGAAATTGGTGAGCTAGGCGGGGCTAGCGCCAGAATCCGAATCATGAGCGGGTTTTGGTGCCGAGTTTCGTTGAGGAATTTGTTGCGATGTCACGAATAGCGAACAATCCGGTGGAGCTACCGAGTGGTGTCGAGGTGAAACTCGATGGGTCCCACCTAACCTTAAAAGGTGCCAAGGGCAGTCTACAGTTCGATATCAATCCCGGGGTCGAGGTGCGGCAGCACGATGGTCGCTTGGAGTTCGCCCCCCGCACCGGTGCAAGGTCGGCGCGGGCTCTGGCCGGCACTACCCGGTCGTTGGTTGGAAATATGGTTACCGGCGTGACCACTGGCTTCGAACGCAGGCTTTTGCTCCAGGGCGTGGGATATCGAGCCCGGGCCCAAGGCCGGAAATTGAACTTGCAGATCGGATTCTCCCATCCGGTGGAATACGAATTGCCAGACGGAGTTGATGTCGCAACGCCTAGTCAGACGGAAATTGTGGTTTCCGGGGTGGATAAGCAAGCCGTTGGTCAGGTGGCGGCGGAAATACGCGCTTTCCGACCTCCGGAACCCTATAAGGGCAAGGGAGTGCGCTATGCGGAAGAGTGGGTACGTCGTAAGGAAGCGAAGAAAAAATGAACGTCGTCCGTCGATTTGACGCGGTGCTTCAATGGATATTTTGCAATGATACTTTGCTCTCGGGGCGGTTAGGCGAATGAACACGAGGAAGGCAGCAAGAATCCGGCGTGCGCGCCGTTCCCGCATGAAGATGCGAGAACTGGGTATTGAACGCCTAACGGTCAACCGAACGCCCCGGCATATCTATGCCCAGGTGATTTCCGGCGACGGCACCAAGGTATTGGCCCAGGCGTCAACCTTGGATGCCGGGTTGCGCGATGGGTCCACGGGCAATGTCGCCGCCGCGGCCAAGGTTGGCGGCTTGATTGCCGAGCGCGCCAAGCTCGCGGGTATTTCGCGCGTTGCTTTTGATCGTTCGGGTTTCAAGTACCACGGGCGTGTCAAGGCGTTGGCGGAAGCGGCCCGAGAGGGTGGATTGGAGTTTTAACATGGCCTACGCGGACGAAGTTAAAGAAGAAGGGCTGGTCGAGAAGCTCGTGCAGGTGAACCGGGTCGCCAAGGTGGTTAAGGGCGGTCGTATCTTTGGTTTCACCGCGCTCACGGTGGTGGGCGATGGCAAGGGCCGGGTGGGCTTTGGGCGAGGCAAGGCTCGGGAAGTACCGGTGGCCATTCAGAAAGCCATGGAGGCGGCGCGCCGCAATATGGTGGATGTCGAATTGAATGGTTCAACCCTTTGGTATCCGGTGAGAGAACGGCACGGTGCGTCTCAGGTATACATGCAACCGGCTTCAGAGGGCACCGGCGTGATTGCCGGCGGGACCATGCGCGCCGTGCTGGAAGCCGCCGGTGTGCATAATGTGCTGGCCAAGTGTTATGGATCGACCAATCCGGTGAATGTGGTGCGGGCGACCTTTGCCGCCCTAACGCGAATGCGCTCTCCAGAAGCCATTGCCGCCAAACGTGGCAAGACACTGGCGGAGATCGGGTTTTGAACAAGATTAGGGTACAGCTCATCAAGAGCACGTCGGGCCGTCTGAAAAAGCACCAGGCCTGTGTTGCCGGGCTTGGCTTGCGTCGCATTGGGCATACGGTTGAGGTCGAGGATACCCCCTCGGTACGAGGCATGATCAATCGGGTGAGTTACATGGTCAGGGTTGTGGAATGACGGCAATGCGATTGAATAGGTTGCGTGGAGTCGAGGGTGCCCGGCGCGCTAAGCGACGGGTGGGCCGCGGCCCGGGCTCGGGTTGGGGTAAAACCTCGACTCGGGGTCAGAAAGGTCAAAAATCACGTTCCGGTGGCGGCGTTAAACCTTGGTTTGAGGGTGGCCAATTGCCCTTGCAGATGCGCATCCCCAAGTTTGGCTTCCGCTCCCGAATCGGTGCCGTCACCGCTGAAGTGCGGCTCGGTGAGTTGGCCAAGGTGAACGGCGACCTGGTCGATCTTGATGCGCTGAAACAAGCCAGTGTGTTGCGTCACGATGTGAAACGGGCGCGCATTCTGTTGTCCGGTTCGATTAGCCGGGCGGTCAAGGTAAAGGGGCTGCATGTTACGAAGGGTGCCCGCCAAGCTATCGAAGCGGCTGGCGGTAGCGTGGAAGCCTAGTGCGAGAACCACGGGCTTAGGAATCGGATCATGGCGATTGGTGGCCAAGGGCAACCACAACTCGGTGGCGTTCAGGCGGGGCTTACGGAACTCCGCAACCGTCTGCTGTTCGTGTTGTTTGCGCTGCTTGTCTATCGTATAGGCACCCATATTCCGTTACCGGGCATCAATCCGGATCGCCTGCGTGCCCTGTTCGAACAGAATCAGGGCGGCATTCTCGATCTTTTCAACATGTTTTCCGGCGGGGCGCTTGAGCGGATGAGTATCTTGGCGCTTGGCGTTGTGCCCTACATCACCTCCAGCATCATCATGAATTTGATGAGCATGATGTATCCGAGCCTGCAACAATTACGTAAGGAAGGCGAAGCCGGGCGTCGCAAGATCACCCAATACACCCGCTACGGAACACTGCTCATTGCCCTGGTGCAGGGGATGTCGCTGGCGGTGACCCTTGCCAATCAGGGGTTGGCATTTTCCAGTGGCTTCAACTTTTTCTTTGTCGCTACCGTCACTCTGGTTACGGGCGCTCTGTTCATGATGTGGCTCGGCGAGCAGATTACTGAGCGCGGGGTGGGCAACGGCATTTCCCTCATCATCTTCTCCGGTATCGTGTCGGGTTTCCCAAGCGCCATCGGCCAGTCGTTCGAGGCGGCTCGCCAAGGCGATATCAACATCATCGCGCTCTTGGCAATCGCCATGTTGGCCGTTTTGGTGGTGGGTTTTGTCGTATTCATTGAGCGCGGCCAGCGACGCATCACCGTCAATTACGCGAAACGACAACAGGGTCGCCGCGTTTTTCAGGGGCAGCCCAGCCATTTGCCGCTGAAGATCAATATGGCCGGGGTAATCCCGGCGATTTTCGCTTCGAGCTTGTTATTGGCCCCAGCCTCCATGGCCCAGTGGTTCGGGCAGGGTCCGGGCCTCGGATGGCTACAGCAGGTGGCGCTGATTCTATCGCCGGGCCAGCCGCTCTATATCCTTATGTTCGCCGGAGGCATTGTTTTCTTTAGCTTTTTCTACACGGCCATCCAATTCGATCCCAAGGATATGGCGGACAATCTAAAGCGCCAGGGTGCCTATGTGCCCGGTATTCGCCCAGGGCAGCAAACGGCGCGCTACATAGACGACGTGGTCACGCGATTGACCGTCTTCGGTTCCCTGTATGTGACATTGGTTTGTCTGTTGCCGGAGTTCATGGTCGTTGCCTTCAACATCACCTTCCAACTAGGTGGCACGGCATTGCTCATCGTGGTGGTTGTGGCGATGGATTTCATGTCGCAGGTGCAGGCGCATCTGATGTCAAGCCAGTACGCGAAACTCATGGAGAAGTCGAATCTCAAAGGATATGGGCGTCGGCGAGCCTAGCCTGGCCGGGCCCCGGAGGTGCGTTGCGACGATCAGGTTATAACCGGGATTCGAGGCAGGCGAAACACGGGCGAACAAGCGGAAAACAAACGAAAAGGAACGGTCATGAAAGTACGGGCATCAGTAAAGAAAATCTGCCGCAACTGTAAGATTGTGCGGCGCAATGGCGTGGTACGGGTGATATGCAGCGCCGAACCCCGACACAAGCAACGGCAAGGCTAACCGGAGTCGATTGGCAATGGCACGTATAGCGGGCGTTAACGTTCCCGATCATAAACACGCGGGAATTTCCTTAACCAGTATTTTCGGGGTGGGGCGAACCAAGGCACGGCAGATTTGCGACGCCGCTGGCGTGGATCCCGCCATGCGGATTAGTGCGCTTTCCGAAGCCGACCTTGATGCATTGCGTGCGGAGGTTGGCAAACTAACCGTTGAGGGCGACCTGCGGCGCGAGGTCAACATGAACGTTAAGCGGTTGATGGATCTTGGTTGTTATCGGGGCCTGCGCCACCGCCGCGGCCTGCCTGTGCATGGCCAGCGCACAAGAACAAATGCGCGAACGCGCAAAGGGCCCCGTCGGCCCATTCGTAAGTAATCGGGGTTGCTCAGTTATGGCGGAAAAAAAGAAGGCTAAGCGCGTTGTTACCGATGGTGTGGCCCATATTCATGCATCCTTTAACAACACGATCATCACCATCTCCGACCGGCAAGGCAACGCGCTTTGTTGGGCCACCTCCGGTGGGTCAGGGTTTCGTGGTTCTCGCAAGAGTACGCCCTTTGCCGCTCAAGTGGCGGCGGAGCGGGCCGGGACAGCCGCACTCGAATACGGCATGAAGAGCGTTAATGTCTTCGTCAAGGGTCCCGGGCCGGGCCGTGAATCGGCCGTGCGCGCCCTGAATGCCGCAGGCTTAAAAATCAAAAGCATATCCGACGTGACGCCGATACCACACAACGGTTGCCGGCCACCGAAGCGCCGGCGAGTTTAGGGAGACAAGCATGGCTCGCTATTTGGGTCCAAAACTGAAGCTTGCGCGCCGCGAAGGCACCGATCTGTTTCTAAAGAGCGGCGTTCGGCCCATCGACAGTAAGTGCAAGATCGAGCATCCTCCGGGGCAACACGGTCAGCGCCGTGGGCGCGCCTCCGATTACGCGATACAGCTTCGCGAAAAACAGAAGGTGCGGCGTTTATACAGCGTTTTGGAAAAACAATTCCGTAACTACTATAAACAGGCCGACAGACAGAAGGGCGCCACCGGCGAGAATCTGCTGAGATTGCTTGAGAGTCGTCTCGATAACGTCGTCTATCGTATGGGTTTCGGTGCCACCCGTGCCGAAGCCCGGCAATTGGTATCGCACAAGGCAATCGCCGTAAATGGCCAGCGCGTGAATATCCCTTCCTATCAGATTCTACCCAATGATGTAGTTTCCGTCACCGAAAAAGCCAAGAGCCAGCTGCGTATTCAATCGGCTTTGCAATTGGCCGGGACCCGTACACCGGTGGATTGGATATACGTCAACGCTGAAAAGAAGGAAGGCGAATTCCGGCGTTTTCCCGACCGCAGCGAGTTGCCGCAAGAGATCAACGAAAATCTGATCGTGGAGCTTTATTCGAAGTAGGTTCCCCAAGAGTGTCTGCCGCTCAGTTGGCGATGGTCCACTGCTTTAGGAGAAAACAAAATGGCTCAGTCAGCAACCGAGTTTCTGACCCCCCGGCAAATCGGTATCGAGGATATCAGTCCAACCCGTGCCCGAGTGACGTTGGAGCCGCTTGAGCGGGGCTTTGGCCACACGCTCGGCAACACGCTGAGGCGCATTCTGCTGTCCTCCATGCCCGGCTGCGCCATCACCGAGGTGCAGATCGACGGCGTATTGCACGAGTACAGCACTATTGAGGGCGTGCAGGAAGATGTGATCGACATCCTGTTGAACCTCAAGGGCATCGCCGTGGAGTTACATAACCAAGACGAAACGGTGATCAAGCTGTCCAAAGAAGGTGCCGGGCAGGTAAAGGCCGCAGACTTTCAGCTGAATCAGGATGTGGAGATCGCCAATCCCGATCATCCGATTTGCTCGCTGAACGCCAATGGCAGTATTCGCTTGGAGGCAAAGGTGACGCGAGGTTGCGGATACGTTCCGGTGGACAATTTGGAGGAGGACGAGGAGCAGACTCGTCCCATCGGCATTCTCCGCCTTGATGCCAGCTACAGCCCAATGCGTCGCGTGGCCTATAGCGTGGACAGCGCCCGAGTCGAACAACGCACCGACCTCGACAAGCTGATTCTGGACCTTGAAACGAACGGTACCATCGACCCCGAGGAATGCATCCGTCGAGCGGCAACCATTTTACAGCAGCAATTGGCCGTATTTGTTGATCTCGAAAGTTCTGGCGACCCGGTTGCCGACGACAACTCCGATGAATTCGACCCCATATTGATGCGCCCCGTTGACGATCTGGAATTGACCGTGCGTTCCGCCAACTGCCTTAAAGCGGAGAACATCTATTGTATCGGCGACTTGATTCAGCGCACCGAGGTGGAGCTCTTGAAAACACCTAATTTGGGCAAGAAATCGCTCACCGAGATCAAGGAAGTGCTCGCCTCCCGCGGGCTTGTCCTTGGCATGCAGCTAGAGAACTGGCCACCTCCCAATCTGCATCTCGACGACCAAGTGGCTTAAGGATAATCCCATGCGCCATCGCAAGAGCGGACGTCATCTAAACCGCACCAGTTCGCACCGGCGGGCCATGTTTCGCAACATGGCGGTCTCCTTGATCGAACACGAAGCGATTCGTACCACGGTTGCCAAGGCCAAGGAACTGCGCCGCGTGGCGGAACCGCTGATCACCTTGGCGAAAGTGGATTCACCAGCCAACCGGCGCTTGGCTTTCGACCGGACGCGCAGTAAAGCTGCGGTCGGTAAGCTCTTCACCGAGCTCGGACCCCGCTATCGAGACCGGCCGGGTGGCTATATGCGTGTTTTGAAGAGCGGTTATCGGAGCGGCGACGCCGCGGCCATGGCCTTTGTGGAACTGGTTGATCGGGTACTGCCCGAGGTCGATGATGATTTTGATCTCGATGAGGAAGAGACGGACAAGTCTCCCGACGAACGAGATTAGTCTAGTGTCCTGTCCCGCAAATAAGTGTGATTATGCGTGGCCGTTTCGGCCCCCGGCCGCGTTGCTCCTTGGAGCCCTCAGCCGGGGAGCGCGAGGGGCAAGTCCCTCGCATGAGTTGATGTGGGGCCTGCCACAGGGCGTCGTCGCGCCTTGCCGGGAACCGAAACGGCCTAGCGCCTAAAACCCACTTATTTGCGGGACAGGACACTAGCCCGGCACCGCACAACGAAGCTCGCTGCATCAAGCGACTTGTCGCTGAGCGGTCGGGGCGAGCAGCGGCTTGAGAAAGTGGCCAGTGTGCGATTCTTGGCATGCGGCAACCTGTTCGGGTGTACCTATCGCAATGATTTCACCGCCGCCGGAGCCTCCTTCCGGCCCCAGGTCGATAATCCAATCGGCCGTTTTGATGACATCGAGATTGTGCTCAATTACCACCACGGTGTTGCCTTGGTCGCGCAGGCGGTGCAGCACATCAAGCAATTGGGCAATATCCTGAAAGTGCAGGCCGGTGGTGGGCTCGTCGAGTATGTAAAGCGTCTTGCCGGTGCCGCGCTTGGAGAGTTCCCGGGATAACTTGACCCTCTGCGCCTCGCCCCCCGACAGCGTGGTGGCGCTTTGCCCGAGCTTGATATAGGACAAGCCCACATCGACCAGGGTTTGCAGCTTGCGTGACAGTACCGGCACCGCGTCGAAAAACGTCCGGGCTTCCTCCACCGTCATCTCCAGCACCTCGTGAATGTTGCGGTGCTTGTAGCGCACCTCCAAGGTTTCCCGATTGTAGCGTTTGCCCTTGCAGATATCGCAGGGCACATAGATATCGGGCAGAAAGTGCATTTCCACCTTAATCATGCCATCGCCTTGGCAGGCTTCGCAGCGGCCGCCCTTGACGTTGAAACTGAAACGGCCCGGTTTATAGCCGCGCGCCCGAGCTTCGGTAGTTTGCGCAAACAACTCTCGTATCGGTGTGAACAATCCGGTGTAGGTGGCGGGGTTAGATCTCGGCGTGCGGCCGATTGGGCTCTGGTCGATATCCACGACCTTGTCGAGATGTTCGAGACCTTCGATGCCTCGGTGTGGTGCCGGCACCAGCGAGGTCGCGCTATTTAGGGCGCGTGCCGTTACCGGGTACAGGGTTTGGTTGATGAGCGTCGATTTGCCGGACCCGGACACGCCGGTTATACAGGTCAGCAGCCCACAAGGGATATCCACGGTTAGGTCGCGCAGGTTGTTTCCGGTTGTGCCCTTAAGGCGCACTTTGGCGTTCTTGTTCACGGCGGTGCGTTGGCTGGGCACGGCGATGGATTTGCGGCCGGACAGGTATTGGCCGGTGATGGAGTTCGGCTCGCCCAAAATACGATCAAGGCCGCCGCTTGCGACGATCTTGCCGCCGTGTACGCCAGCACCGGGGCCGATATCGATAATATGGTCGGCACAACGGATGGCTTCCTCATCGTGCTCCACCACCAGCACCGTATTGCCGAGATCGCGCAGATTCAACAGCGTGTTCAGTAGTCGCGCATTGTCGCGTTGGTGTAGCCCAATAGAGGGTTCGTCCAGAATATACATAACACCGACCAACCCGGCGCCGATTTGGCTGGCCAGCCGAATACGTTGCGCTTCGCCGCCAGACAGCGTCTCGGCGCTGCGGTCCAAGGTGAGGTAGTTGAGCCCCACATCCACTAGAAACTGAAGCCGGGCACGAATCTCCTTGAGGATTTTCTCGGCGATTGCGCCGCGGCGGCCGCTGAGGTTCAGAGCCTCGAAGTAGGTCAATGCCGCCTCCACCGAACTCCGGGTTACTTCCGGCAGGCTGGTTTGGCCGATGAACACGTTACGCGACTCCAGGCATAGCCTTGTGCCGTCGCATTCGGGGCAGGGCCGCACGCGCAGATACTTTTGCAGGTTCTCGCGCACCATGGACGAATCCGTCTCGTGGTAGCGACGCTCCATGTTCGGAATGACGCCTTCAAAGCGGTGCCGACGGGTAATGACGTCGCCGCGTTCGTTGACATAACTGAAATCGATACGTTCTCGCCCGCTGCCATAAAGAATGGCGTCTCGATGGGCGCGTTTAAGTGAGCTGTAGGGTGCTTCCACTGCGAAGCCGTAATGCTCGGCCAAGGACTTCAACATATGGAAGTAGTAGACGTTTTTGCGATCCCAGCCACGGATGGCACCGTCGGCGAGCGTTGTTTCGGGGTCGCGCACGATCAGATCGGGATCGAAAAATTGCTTGATACCCAGGCCGTCGCACTCGCTGCAGGCACCGGCCGGGTTATTGAACGAGAAGTTGCGCGGTTCCAGTTCACTGATGCTGTAACCACAGACCGGACAGGCGAAGCGGGCGGAAAACACAAGATCTTGCGACTGCTCCGCGTCCATGTCGGCGACCTTCGCGATACCATCGGAAAGTTGCAGCGCGGTTTCAAAAGACTCGGCCAGACGCTGCCGCATGTCGTCGCGTACGCGCAGTCGGTCGATGACAGCTTCAATGCTATGCTTGCGTTTCTTGTCCAATCGTGGCGGATGGTCTAAATCCACCACCAACCCATCAATGCGGGCGCGAATGAATCCGCTGGCCATCAGTTCCTTGAAGACATGCAGGTGTTCGCCCTTGCGCTCGACAACGACCGGTGCGAGCAGCATGATGCGTTTGTTCTCCGGCAACGCCAGCACTTGGTCCACCATTTGGCTGACGGTTTGGGCGTCGAGTGGTTCACCATGGTGTGGGCAGCGGGGTTCACCGACCCGGGCGTACAACAAACGGAGATAGTCGTATATCTCCGTGATAGTGCCGACGGTTGAGCGGGGATTGTGTGAAGTCGATTTCTGTTCGATGGAAATAGCGGGAGACAGCCCCTCAATGTGGTCAACGTCGGGCTTTTCCATCATTGAAAGGAATTGCCTTGCGTAGGCGGACAGGGATTCCACATAGCGGCGCTGGCCTTCGGCGTAGAGCGTATCGAAAGCCAGCGAGGATTTGCCGGAACCGGATAGCCCGGTGACCACGACCAGACGGTCGCGGGGAATATCCAGATCGATGTTGGCTAGGTTGTGCGTCCGCGCTCCGCGGACGGATATGGTGTCCAAACGCCAGTTCCCCGATGCTACGAGATGAACTGTGGAAAAGTAACGGCTAGATGTCGTTGCGGCAAGCTTTCATGCGGTAGTGGCTCAATTTGGCCGTTCCTCATTGCCGAAGCCCGAAACAGACCGGTTGCCGACACTCCGGAAAATACAACTGAGCCATTTCCTGGGTCCTGTATCAGTTTGCGCTGATTTGGATTTGGAGACCGCGCCAACTGCGGCGTCCCGCAGTCGAAAAATTCAAACTGCGATACGACCATTAACCGAGGTCTCAACGACGTAGCTCGTCTACGATTTCGTTGAGAGCGGCGAGCCGCTCCCCCGGGCGGCTGAGTGCCAACAGCCGCTGTTTCGATTCCGGCTCAATGGGCAAGAGCTCGGCCAAGCGCCAACTCAGGTCGCGTGCATCGTCGAAATCGATTGCCAAGTTCAGGCGTTCGATCATGGGGTGTTTAAGTAGTGCGCGCAGTATATCGAGCAGTGGCCGGTGCTCGGTGGTGGCGATGCCTGAGGGTTCCTCGGGCAGATGTTCGATGCGACCCATGAGCAGGTGATCTTTGAGTTCCCAGCTTTGCACAACACGAAATTTGCTCCCGCCCTGTGCCAAGATACCAAGCATCCCGGCTTCGAGTTGGTTGAAATCGACGATGTTTGCTTCCGTGCCGATATCGAAAATCCGCGGCTGTACATCCTCCGGTCCAAGCCGCGCGTCTCGGCCTTGGCGGATTAACACCACACCGAAGGAACGGCTTTCCCGCATGCATTTGCCGATCATGTCTGTATAGCGCGGCTCGAAGATGCGCAGCGGCAATCGTCCGCCGGGGAACAGAACCGTGCGCAACGGGAACAGTGGTATTTCGTGATACTCGCCCACAGCGTGACTGTATCATCGTTTTTCCCTTGTCTGCGGCAGGTTGGCGGATCGTAACGCCCATCCAACCGGCGTCCCGAATGCGGCCTCAAGTTGGGGCAAGACCTTTGGCCAGGGGAGTCGAAACGCCGACCCGTCTGATGCCTATAATGTGGCGCGATCAATGTTGGTACATATCTTTGGACCCGCTACAGACCCTATTGCTGGCACTCCTGCAGGGCATAACGGAATTCTTGCCCATCTCCAGTTCGGCGCATTTGATATTGTCCGCGGAACTCGCGGGTTGGCCGGATCAGGGCCTACATTTTGACATTGGGGTACATTTGGGGACGTTGGCTGGCCTGTTGGCCTACTTTCGTGCCGATTGTCGAGCCTTCTCGGTGAGCGGTTGGCATTACCTGCGCTATCGGCAGCGCGATGAGCATTTGGACTTGCTCTTGAAAATTGCCTTGGCCACCGTGCCGATTGCCGTTGCCGGTTATGTCTTGCACGAGACTGTGCAGTTGTGGCTGCGATCATTGGAGATCATAGCGGCAACGACGATTGTGTTCGGACTCATACTCTGGTGGGCCGACAGGCGGCGCGGCCGGGGGGAAACACTGAGTTGGCGCCAGGCGCTATTGATTGGCGGCGCACAGGTGCTTGCCTTGGTGCCGGGCACCTCTCGGTCCGGCGTTGTTATGTCAGCGGCTCTTTTGCTCGGTCTCTCTCGCACATTGGCGGCGCGTGTTGCCTTTCTGTTGGCTATTCCCGCCATCGCTGGCGCGGCACTTTTGGCGGGGTTGCAAGCCCCGGTCGCCGACGCTGCGGCACAGCCGGTTGATATTTTCGTCGGCACCCTGGTGGCAGGCTTGAGCGCTTGGATTTGCGTTCACTATTTTATCGCTTTGGTGGAACGTACCGGCATGTTGCCCTATGTCATCTATCGTTTGGTGTTGGGGGCGGTGCTGCTTGTGGTGGTGCTAACGGGCTAGGAGCCTCTGCCTGCGGAATTCGCGGCTGCAAATCCGCGCTCATCCGCCCCCTCGGCCGCTCGATTTCGTTGCATAGGGCTCGATATTCGCCTCAAGCGACCAACCGACGGGGCGGCGATAGCGGCTTTTCGCTTTCGCGACTAGCGAAGGCAGAGGCTCCTAGAAAGGAATATCATCGTCAAAATCGTCGTCACTAACCGTTGGCGCGTTGGCGGGGGGGCGGTTTTCCACCGGAGCCGGTGCTGGCGCACCGCGCTGTTCGAAGTCGGATGAGGGGGCGCCATCACCGCCGCCGCGGCTGTCGAGCATTTGCATTTCCCGCGCAACGATTTCCGTGCGGTAGCGTTTTTGCCCATCCTGCTCCCAGCTATCTGTGCGCAGGCTTCCCTCGATATAAACCTTGGAGCCTTTTCTCAGGTATTGGCTGGCGATTTCGGCCAAACGGGCAAAACAGACGACATTGTGCCACTCGGTGCGCTCCTGCTGTTCGCCGCTTTGCCGGTCGCGCCAGGATTCGCTGGTGGCAACACTGAATTTTGTAACGGCGTTGCCCGCTTGCGAATAGCGAGTTTCCGGATCGCGACCGAGGTTGCCTATTAAAATGACCTTATTGATTCCGCGTGCCATCAGCCTTACCGCAACTGTTTTCGTGATGGCTCAGTTTATCCGAACAAACTGCCCTTGGACACGGGGCATATAAGCGGTTTCTGCGCGAGATACCCAATGGCGTTTGTGCGATGTTGCCCAAAAAGCCCCTGGGAGATGGTCGTTTCCATGGCATGGCCGATCAGGAGAAATCGCGCCATCGGCACCGGGCGGCCATTTCCAGCGAGCATCCATTATAATTTGCGAACCCTCGGTTTAGCGGAGACCCAGACCCATTGATCTGCCTGTTGGGCGGCACCTTCGATCCCGTACATAACGGCCATTTGCACGCTGCTCGAACCGTGGCCGCACGGCTTGGTTGCCCGGTGCGTTTGGTACTTTCCGCGCGCCCGCCGCACCGTCCGCCGCCGCTGGCTTCCGTGACGCATCGATGGGCCATGTTGAAAGCGGCCTGCGCACCCTGGCCGGAACTGATTGCCGACGACATGGAAATGTACCGTCCGGAACCAAGCTATACGGTAGCCACCTTGGCTCGCATCCGCCGCCGATATCCCGATAAGCCGGTGTTTTGGATCATTGGTGTCGATGCGTTTTGTGCAATCCACTCTTGGCATCAATGGCGGCGCGTGTTCGAGTTCGCCAATCTGCTCCTGCTTAGCCGGCCGGGCACCGCCTTGGACCACGGCTCCCGGGCTCTCTATGAGAGTCACAAGCTCGAGACGCTGTCTTCGGATCCCCAAGGCGGTATTCTAAAACTTGAGGCTATCATGCTGAATGTTTCGGCAACGGCGGTACGCGGTGCCATCGCGGCGGGCGGGGCGGTCGCCAATTTGCTCCCGGGCTCTGTCGAAGCCTATATTAGGAGGCGCAAACTCTATGCAACAGGAAACTAGCCAACTGCAAAACGAGCGCCCAGTTCCCGGTGTTGGGCAACAGGGGGCACCGCGAGCTTTGCGAGGCCTTGTCATGGCAGCCTTGGCGGATCGCAAGGGGCGCGACATCGTGGCGCTGCCCGTCGATGGCCTAACCGATATCACCGATTTCATGGTCATTGCCAGCGGCACCTCGAATCGACACGTCAAGACTTTGGTCGAGCAAGTAATCGAAGTGGCCAGGGCGCACAAACAAGCAATACTCGGCGTGGAGGGCCGGGAAACCGGGGAATGGGTGTTGTTGGATCTTGGCGATGTCGTGGTGCATGTCATGCAGTCCGCCACCCGCGAATTCTATGATCTCGAACGGCTATGGCGACCGTTGGCGACCGATCCGTCCGACTAAACACCAGCTACCACAATCCCGAATGCAATGGCACCGTCACTGTGCATCAAAGACAGACACCAAGAGCAGCAAGCCTTTATTAATCGGGCATTGGTGATGTTCGGTGCGGTGGCCTTGTTGTCGCTGCTGCTGCTGGTGCGCATGATGCATTTGCAAATCTGGCAGTACGACGTATATCGAACCCGATCCGACGAGAATCGCATCAGCGTTCAGCCCTTGGCGCCAACACGTGGCATCATCTACGACCGCAACGGCATCCTACTCGCCGAAAATCGGCCGGTTTATAGCTTGGGTTTGGTGCGGGAGCGCATCGACGACATTGATGCGTTCATCGCCGAGCTTGCCAATGTTGTCTCACTTGACCGGGAAGATGTCGAGGGATTTCAAGAGCGGTTGAAACGGCGCAATCGGCCGTTGCAGCCGATACCGCTCAAACTGACGTTGACGGATGCGGAAATTGCCGCCTTGGCGGTCAATCGACATCGGTTTGCTGGCGCGGAACTGGAAGCGCGATTAGCCCGCTACTATCCATTTGGCGAGCTGTTTGCTCACTCGGTCGGTTCGGTGCGCCGTATTAGCGATGCTGATCTGGAACGTCTCGATGCGGTGCGCTACAGCGCAACCCGCTATGTTGGCAGGCGCGGCGTCGAACAATTCTACGAAAACTCGTTGCATGGCAATGTGGGTACGCGGCGCGTGGAAATGGACGCCCACGGCCGTGTTCGCCAAGTGCTCGATAGAAATCCGCCGCAGCGGGGTCAGAACATTACGCTGCACCTCGATAGCCGGCTTCAGGTTGCCGCCGCCGCCGCCCTGGCGAACCGCCGTGGCGCGATCGTCGCTCTGGATCCGCGCTCCGGCGGTATTTTGGCAATGGTGAGCAACCCCAGCTACGACCCCAATCTATTCGTGTCCGGCGTTGACGGCGATCAATACGGCGCTTGGGTCAGTTCGCGCGACAAGCCCCTGTTCGACCGGACGATCAACGGGCAATACGCCCCCGGTTCCACATTCAAGCTGGTGGTCGCGCTGGCTGCCCGAGTCAACGGTGTTGTTGATTGGCAAGAGGAAATCCTCGACCGGGGGTCGTTTCGCCTGCCCGGTGGGCGCAGGCTGTATCGTGATTGGAGTTGGAGTAGGAACAACGCCGGGGGCCAGGGAATCGTCAATCTAAACCGCGCCATCTATCGCTCATCCAACGTGTTTTTCTACCACCTCGGCACCCGTCTGCATATCGATCAACTGGCCGGATTCGCCCGTCGGATGGGTTACGGGCAGGTGACCTCACTGGATGTTGCCGGTGCCAGCGCCGGCCTGGTCCCCGACCCGGTTTGGAAGCGGGGCACCAAGGGCGAGCCTTGGTATCCGGGCGACAATATCAACCTTAGTATCGGCCAGGGCGATTTACTGGTTACCCCTCTACAGGTGGCCACATTGGGAGCGCTGATTGCCAATCGTGGCCGCTGGGTGCGTCCGCGCATGCTCTTGGCTAGCGACGGGCCGCTCACCGAGGTGGACCCGCCACCGCCGATACCCGATGTCGTGTTGCCCTCGTCCCAGGATTGGGAAAATCTGATTGATGCGATGGAAGACGTGGTTCATCGCGGCGATATGGGCTATCGGCAAAATGGTACCGCCTGGTTTTATATCGGGCGGGGCATCGGCTACCGCATGGCGGGCAAGTCCGGTACGGCCCAGGTGGTTGAAATTGCCCAAGGCGAGGAGTACGACGAATCGCTGCTCGACGAATACAATCGTAAACACGCTTGGTTTATGGCGTTCGCTCCGGCGGACGATCCGGCTATTGCCGTCAGCGTATTGGTTGAGAACGGCGGTGGCGGCAGCTCCGTCGCCGCACCGGTTGCCAGAGAGGTTATTGACGCCTACCTGTTGCCGCAATTGGCCGCGCGATGATCCGCCAAGCGATTGTCGGCTTTACACCCCATTCCGTACGGGTGGCATTTTCTCGGCTCAGAGGCGTCGACCCCGTCCTGGGCTATCTGCTGGGGTTGGTGCTCGGTTTCGGCATAGTGATTCTCTATAGCGCCGTTGGCGGCGACATGGCGGCACTTCGGGGCCAACTATTGCGGATATTGCTTGGTGTGCTGGTATTGATTGTTGCCGCCCAGTTGCCGCCGGTGTTCTATTTGCGATGGGCGCCCCGGCTGTATTGCATGGTGTTGGGTTTGCTGTTGCTGGTTGTCGTCAACGGGGTTACCGTCAAGGGCGCGGCGCGCTGGTTGGAAATTCCCGGTTTCATACGTTTTCAGCCCTCGGAATTCTCGAAGCTCGCCGTGGCGATGATGGTTGCATGGTACTTCCACGAACGCCCCCTACCCCCTTCTTTGCGCGACAGCTTGGTGGCATTGGTACTTATCGGGCTGCCCGCGGCCTCTGTATTGATACAACCGGATTTGGGCACGGCTGTTATCGTCATCGCATCCGGGCTGTTGGTGCTATTATTCGCGGGCGTTCGTTGGCGCTGGGTTGCGCTTGCGACCATTGTCGGGGCTGCTCTGGCCCCAGTGATGTGGTACGGTCTAAAAGATTACCAGCGCCAGCGAATCATCACCCTGTTTGATCCCGAGAGCGACCCTCTCGGTGCCGGTTGGAGCATCATTCAGTCCAATACCGCGATCGGTTCGGGGGGGATTTTTGGCAAGGGTTTGGGTCTGGGAACCCAAAGTCAACTGGAGTTCTTGCCGGAGAGCCATACCGACTTCATCATTGCGGTGGTTGGCGAGGAGTTGGGTTTTGTGGGGGTGGTCGGCTTGTTGGCAATCTATATGGCGATCATCGGGCGGACGTTGTTCATCGCGACCCAGTCTCGCCACACATTCTCAAAACTGTTGGGCGGTGCGTTGGCATTGGTTTTTTTCCTTACCCTATTTGTCAACATTGCCATGGTTTCCGGGTTGTTGCCGGTTGTTGGTATCCCCTTGCCTCTGGTCAGCTACGGTGGCACATCGATTATCACAACACTGGCCGGATTTGGCATCATCATGTCCATACACAATCACAAGTCTTGGTGAAAGAACGGGGCGCGACGGGGTGAAAACTGCAATGAGAGTAACGGTTTTGTTTAGCATAACGGCCCTGCTGCTGTACGGACCGGCTAGTGCGGACTATTCCGACCGGGAAGATGTCCGCGCCTATATTGAAGAATTGGTCAGTACTCACGGTTTCACGCAGGAAAAGCTGCTCGAAACCTTCGCCGCCGCCAAACATCGGCCGAGTATCATTGAGGCCATGTCCCGCCCCGCGGAACGCCGGCTCAAGTGGTACGAGTACCAAAAGATATTTCTTACAGACGAACGCATTGCCAAGGGCATTGAGTTTTGGGACGAAAATCTCCAGGCGCTGACGACCGCCGAGCAGAACTTCAATGTCGCCCCCGAATATGTGGTCGCAATTATCGGGGTGGAAACCTTTTTTGGCAGAATCATGGGCTCCCATCGGGTCCTTGATGCACTCTCCACCTTGGCTTTCGACTATCCGCCCCGCGCCGGTTTTTTCCGTAACGAACTTACCGAATTTCTGCTGTTGGCGCGCGAAGAGCGACGCTCCCCGTTCGATTTGAAGGGGTCCTACGCCGGTGCCATGGGGTATGGCCAATTCATTCCGTCAAGCTTTCGACACTATGCCGTGGATTTTGATGGCGATGGGGTGCGTGATATCTGGTCCAATACCACCGACGCTATCGGCAGCGTGGCGAACTATTTCGCCCGTCACGGTTGGCGCGGTGAGGGCGAGGTGGTGGTACTTGTGGAAACCGCCGGGGGCGATCTCGAAGCGGTCGTCAATCAGGGTTTGGCGCTAAGCCGAACCGTCGCGGAGTTCCGCGCCTTGGGTGTGCGGACGGGCGATCTCGACCCTGCCGCCAATGCGGCTTTGTTCCGCATGGACTTGCAGGATGGCGCCGAATATTGGCTTGGCCTTAACGATTTCTACGTTATAACCCGCTACAACCGCAGCGCCATGTATGCCTTAGCGGTTCATCAGCTGAGCCAAGCTGTCAAGCAAGGGCGCAACGCGGCTTTGGCGATGCATCGGCGTCCGCGATAGGAAGTTTGGCGGAGTATGTGGGCTAGAAGGCTAGCGGTTTCCGTCTGCTCATTGGTGGTGGTACTGGTGGCCTGTCAAACCACCGCGCCGCCGCCGACTCGGGCCGGTGAGGCAATGTCCGCTCCTTCGCCCGCCGTGGACGGCCCGCCGGAATACATTCCCGACGACCTCAGCCGGCTTCCCGACCCGGTTCCCGTCACCGAGCCGAGAAGTGAAACCGGCAACCCGCCTTCCTACAGCGTATTCGGCAAAACGTACCGCACCCTCGAAACGACCGCAGGATACGATGCGACCGGCCTGGCATCATGGTACGGGCGCAAATTTCAAGGCAGGCGCACGTCGAGCGGCGAAACCTTTGATACCTTGCGGCTTTCCGCGGCACACCCCTCCTTGCCCATTCCCTCCTATGTTGAGGTGACCAATCTGGAAAACGATCGCCGCATCATCGTGCGCGTGAATGACCGGGGTCCGTTTCACGAGGGCCGTATTATCGACCTTTCCTACGCCGCCGCGGTCAAACTGGGTTATGCCCAGGCGGGCACCGCCCGGGTGCGTGTCATGGCGTTGCACGATCTGCCCGCGCTCTATTTGCACGCTGGCGCTTTCCGTCGTATTGACGAGGCCGAACGTTTGCGCGGGGCCTTGGAGCGCTTGACGGGCAAGCCGGCACTGGTGGTGCGGCTGGCCGATGAGCAAAAACACCCTTTTCGCGTTCGCCTCGGCCCACTACAGGGCGAGAAGGAGGCGGATCGGTTGCAGGCACTGATAGCCACGGCAAACCACGGCGTCCCTGAATTCTTCTACGACGAGCCCCCGGAGACGGCAAATTGATCCTGAAAATTGTATCCGTTCACACCAGTGCCGGAACCAACTGATACGGCATTATCGGTTGGTTCCAGCGCCAGGGGCCCAGTTTGAATTGTGGCCGTGCCGGACCCCGCGCGCACCTTGGACGATGACGAGTTTGCACATTGAGCCATTACACCACTCACCCTTCGTTTGACAGGAGACCCATGTTCACCGGAATTTTGATTTTTGCCCTGCTTTGTTTCAGTGATACGGCGCATTCGTCGGAAACCGTCGTGCTCGTCCCCGCAGTGCCGGCACCCCCGAGCGTTGCGGCCAAATCCCATGTGCTCATGGACGCCGACACCCTCCACATCATTGCCGAGCGCAATAGCAACGAATCGCTGCATCCGGCGAGCCTCACCAAGATCATGACCGGATACGTTGCCGCCGGAGAATTGCGCAGCGGCCGGGTGTCGATGGACGATGAGGTAATGGTTAGCGTCAATGCTTGGCAGACACCGGGCTCGCGCATGTTCATAAGGGAGGGTACCCAAGTAAAAGTGGCCGATCTTTTGCGCGGCATCATCGTGCAGTCAGGGAACGATGCAAGCGTTGCCCTAGCCGAGCATATCGCCGGCAGCGAGGGTGCCTTCGCGGACATGATGAATCGGCAGGCGGCCGAGTTGGGAATGTCGGCAACGCTATTCCAGAACGCAACCGGCCTGCCCGCCCGGGATCATTACACCTCGGCCCGCGACCTTGCCGTACTGACGCGGGACTATATTCGTCAATATCCGGAAAATTACGCAATATATTCAGAAAAATCATTCAAATACAATGATATAGAGCAGCCGAATCGCAATCGTTTGCTGTGGCGGGATCGCACCGTTGATGGTGTGAAGACCGGTCACACGGATGCGGCCGGATATTGTCTTGTGGTGTCGGCGAAGCGCGAAGGTATGCGGCTGATCTCCGTCCTCATGGGCGCGGCCGATAGCAACACCCGTGTGCGCGAAACCCAGAAATTGCTGACCTATGGCTTTCGCTTTTATGAAACCAAACGGCTGTACGAAGCCGATGTTCCACTCACCACCAATGCCGTTTGGTATGGCGAGACGGAATCGGTTGAGCTGGGCCTTGCGGCACCGGCCGTTGCCACTATTCCGCGCGGCCACTACGAGTATTTGAAAGCCGAGATGGACCTTCCCAACCTGCTTGAGGCTCCGATCGCCGACGGTGTTGAAGTTGGCTCGCTACGGTTAATGCTGTACGACGAAGAAGTTTATACTGCCCCGCTGGTCGCCTTGCATGCTGTCGAAGAGGCCGGTTTTATTGGCAAGACCGGCGATTTCCTGCAACTCTTTTTCACCCGCCTGTTCGAGTGAGCGGCACTGCGGCATCCGTACCGCCCGAGGGTCAAGGCACCCCGGTTATCGTTCAGGATCTGGGCCGCACCCAATACGAGCCCGTATTCGAGGCGATGCGCGCCTTCACCGCCGCCCGCGACGGGGCGACGCGCGATGAAATCTGGTTGACCGAACACGAACCCGTGTTCACCCAAGGCCAGGCGGGCCGGGCTTGGCATGTACTCGCTGCGGGAGATATTCCAGTAGTGCGGACAGACCGGGGGGGCCAGGTTACCTATCATGGTCCGGGCCAGATAGTGGGCTACCTACTCTTCGACCTGCGCCGCATGGGGTTGTCGGTGCGCGGCCTTGTTTCCGGTATTGAGCAGGCCATCATCGCCATGCTGGCCGGCTACGGCATCACTGCGGTGGCGCGCACCGATGCTCCCGGCGTCTATGTTAACGGTGCCAAGATCGCGGCACTCGGATTGCGTGTGCGGCGACACTGCTCCTACCATGGTTTGAGTTTCAACGTCGCTATGGACCTTGAGCCGTTCCAACGCATCAACCCTTGTGGCATGGCCGGCTTGGCGGTGACCCAACTCAAGGATCTTTGCGCTACGGTGGATATTGAAGCGGTGAAGCTGCGGCTTCTGTCCCACCTATCTCAGCAATTTGCTTGCGCTATCCGTCTCCACAAACCGGGCAGGCAGGCCGCCTGGCAAGCCGGAAACGCCGCCACTCGGCGCGCAGGGCATCGTAGTAGAGCACCCAGCCAATAAGCGGCTCACCGACTCGGGTGATGAGTTTCAGGGTTTCCACCGCCTGCATCGACCCCACAACACCCACCAGGGGCGCGATGACGCCGTTTTCCGCACAATTCAGCGCTTGGTCGTCGCTCTCGGGATACAGGCATTGATAGCAGGGTGAGTCGGGTTGGTTGGGGTTGAATACCGCAATCTGCCCCTCCCAGCGGATGGCGGCACCCGAAACCAAGGGCTTGCCGTTGCGCCAGCAGGCGGCATTGAGTTGCTGCCGGGTGCCAAGGTTGTCACTGGCATCGACAACGACATCCACGCGGGGCAGCAGTTCGTCAAGCCCCGTCGCCGTCAATTTGTGCCCAATGCTTTCCACTATTACGAGCGGGTTGATGGCGGCCAGGGTGTCTGCGGCGGACTGTACCTTCGCAACCCCCACGGCAGCACTTGTGTGGATGATCTGTCGTTGCAGATTAGAAAGGTCAACGCTGTCGTGGTCGTTGATGATGAGCCTGCCCACACCGGCAGCCGTCAGGTACAGCGCGACTGGAGAACCGAGACCGCCCAAGCCGGTTACCAGCACAGTGGCATTGCCCAGACGCAACTGCCCCTCGATATCGATTTCGGGCAGCATGATCTGGCGGCTGTAACGCAGTAATTGCCGGTCGTTCATGGGGCTTGGGCGACAGTGGCGCGGTCTAGGCCGGCAAGGTCTTTGTGGGTTTGGATGTCTTGGAAGCCGTATCGGGCGAGTGTGGCCCGCACCGCATCGCCTTGTGTACATCCGTGCTCCAGGATAAGGCGGGCCCCGGGTGCCAACCGGTCCGGTGCTTCGGCAACGATTCTGTGTATGGCATCCAAGCCGTCGCCACCGGCGCATAGCGCCCGCCGTGGCTCGCCGCGCAGCGATTTTAGGGCGGCATCTTGGCAACCGATATAGGGCGGATTGGCCACGATGCAGTCGAATGGGCCACGCAGTGGCGCCAGCCAATCCGCCCGCGCCAAAGCGATTTGCGTCCGGTTGGCCACCGCGTTGACAGCCGCGACCGCGAGCGCCGCACAGGAGATGTCTGTGGCTATAACCCCCAGATCGGGACGATGCGTTTTGATTGCCACGGCAATGCAGCCGCTACCGGTCCCCAAGTCCGCCAGTCGCCCGTTGCGAGGCGTCAGCGCAACCGCGAGTTCGACCAGCAACTCGGTTTCCGGCCGGGGCACCAGCACCGCGGGGCCGACACGAAAATTCAGCGCGTAAAACTCCTTGTGGCCCAGAATATAGGCCAAAGGCTCCAATTTGCACCGCCGCGACAGCTCATCCAAGCGGTGCACCTGTGTTGGTGTCAGCATTGTCTCCGGATGGGCAAGCACCCCGGCGCGTCCGACACCCAACACATGGGCGGCCAGCAGTTCCGCATCGAGTCGAGCAAGGCCGGCACCGGCCACGAGCCAGTCGCCGCAAGACAAAGTGCTGCCCGTGGTCTGGAGCACTAGTCACCACCGATGCCGGCCAGTTGATCGGCTTGATGTTCCTGAATTAAGGGTTGCACAAGCACTTCCAGCCCGCCCTGCAAGACTTCGTCCAAGCGGTAGAGGGTTAGGTTGATGCGGTGGTCGGTAACCCGGCTCTGGGGGAAATTATAGGTGCGGATGCGCTCCGAGCGGTCTCCGGAGCCAACCAGGTTGCGGCGCGATTCCGCCTGCTCGGCGCGCTGCTTGGAGCGGGCCGCATCCACCAGTTTCGCTTGCAGCAACGACATGGCGCGTGCGCGGTTCTTGTGTTGCGAGCGTTCGTCCTGACACTCCACCACGATGCCCGTGGGTAGATGCGTGAGCCGTACTGCCGAGTCGGTTTTGTTAACGTGTTGGCCGCCGGCACCGGATGCGCGGAACAGATCGACCCGCAGATCGCTTTTCTCGATGGCCACGGCGTCGATATCGTCAACCTCGGGCAGCACCGCCACCGTACAGGCGGAGGTGTGGATGCGACCCTGGGATTCGGTGTCCGGCACCCGCTGTACCCGGTGGACGCCGGATTCAAATTTAAGGCGGCTGTAGGCACTCTTGCCCTCGACCCGGGCGATGATTTCCTTGTATCCGCCCTGTTCGCCCGCGCGCTCGTTGAGTACTTCCAGTTGCCAACCCTGATCCTCGGCAAAACGGGCGTACATGCGGAACAGGTCGCCGGAAAACAAGGCCGCCTCATTGCCGCCGGTACCCGCCCGGATTTCGAGGAAGACGTTGGAGGCGTCGTTCGGATCCTTGGGGATAAGCAACTTACGCAATGACTGCTCCAGCCCGGTCAGGCGCCTGGTCAGGGCCGCGACATCTTCTTGGGCGAGCTCGCGCAAGTCGGCGTCGTCGGCGAGTTCCTTGGCCTCCGCGAGTTCGTCCAAGGTCGCACACACTCGCTTGTAGCCCTCCGCGACCGGTTCCAGTTCGGCAAGTTCCTTCGATAGCGCCCTGAACTGCTCGCGGTCGGCGACGATTTGCGGTTGCGTAAGCCGCGTACAAATCTCATCGAACCGGTTCGTCAGTTCGGCTAGGCGCGACATAACGGATGCTGACAGCGGCATGGCTGGGTGTCTCGTCGGCTCAATCGAGCCTGTAGAGCGACTTGAGCAAATCGAGCAAATCCACCCGGCCCTCGGCGCTGGCTTGTCGAATGGCGACTGTGGGGCGATGCATCAACTTGTTGGTCAGCCCCTGTGCCAGAGTCGCGACCACATCATCGATATCACCACCATTGGTCAGGGCCCGGCGCGCTTTCTCCAGTTCCGCTAACTGGGCATCTTGGGCGCTCTCCCGCAGTTGCCTTAGCAGGTGCTGTCCCTGATGTGCTCGGCGTTCTTGGATATAGCGACGGGCACCCGTATCGACCAACGCCTGGGCCGAATCGGCGGCCGATAGCCTCTGTTGCAAGTTTTCCTGAATAATCTCGGTAAGGTCGTCAATGGAGTAGAGGAAGACATCCGGCAATTCGGCAACTTCCGGCTCGATATCCCGGGGGACGGCGATATCGACCATAAAGATGGGCTTGTGGCGCCGTTCCCGCATCGCCGCCTCCACGGCGCCCTTGCCCACCACCGGCAGCGAACTGCCTGTGGAGGCGATGACGATATCGTAGTCGCGCAGTGCGCCGGAGACATCGGTTAATTGCATCGCCTCGGCGGCGAACCGGGCGGCCAGTTGCTCGGCGTTTGCCAGGGTGCGGTTGGCAATCGCCATCGTGCCGATGCCCGCGTCGCTCAGGTATTCCGCCACCCGTTGCATGGTGTCGCCGGCACCAAGCAGCAACACGGCTTGACGCCCAAGGTCCGCGAAAATCCGTTTCGCCATGGCCACGGCCGCGTAGGCGACGGAAATGGGGTTGCGCCCGATATCGGTGTTGGTGCGTACCCGCTTGGCGGCGTTCAATGAAATTCGGGCGAGCAGATCCAGCTCCGTGCCCAGTGTGCCGAGATTGCGCGCCAGTTCGCAGGCCGACTTGACTTGTCCCATGATCTGCGATTCGCCCAGCACTTGGGAGTCGAGCCCGGACGCAACGCGAATCAGGTGCCGGGCCGCGTCCTGGTCCCAATGGCTGTAGGCGGCGCTCTGTATCGCATCGATCGGCACATCCCGGTAACTCGCCAGCCACCCCTCCAGTTCCGGCTCTGCGGCAGGGTCGATGGCGCAATAGATCTCGGTGCGATTGCAGGTGGAGAGGATAGCGCCCTCGGTCAGCCCCGGCACCGCTTGGGTGAGGTTCATCAGAGCCGCGCCGAGCGCATTCTCCGGGAAAGCGACCCGGTCGCGCAAATCGATGGCGGCGGTGCGATAGTTGATGCCGTATGCCAATATCGCCACTTTCAGCGAGGCCTGTGGATGTTTTGGGTAACGGCCGATTGTAGCAGAGCGAATGCCCCGCAAAATCATGCGAAATTCCCCAAGCGGACAAGCGGCTTGATTAGATATGCGGCCTAGGGGTTGTTTTGCTTCGGCAGGTTGCGCCTGTGCATTGATGCTGCTGGTGCTGGGTACGGGCTGCGCGCGCCTGCCGGTGCCGCCGCAGCAGGCGGACTTTCGGCTCGAAGGCAAGATTGGCGTTGTCGCGGGCAAACGTCGTCAGGCCGGGCGGTTTATCTGGCGACAGACCGCGGACCGGTACGATATCGTTCTGTGGGGGCCGCTTGGCCAGGGCAGCACAAGGCTGCGAGGCGATTCCGGGCATGTTGAAATAACGACGGGGGCTGGCGCGTCCGTGTTGTCCGGTCCTCCCGACACCGTTCTGCGCCAACAGTTGGGATGGAGCCTGCCGTTGGCCATGCTACCTTGGTGGTTGTTGGGCCAGCCGATACCGGAGGCTGCCGTTATGCACTCCGAAACCGATGTCGCTGGCCGATTGATCGCTTTTCGGCAATTTGGATGGCGGATTCGGTACGCGGAATTCGATGTCGAGAGCCAGCCGCCGCAACCGCGCCGGATTACCGCCGAGCGGCCCGGATATCGTATCAGCCTAGCTATGTTGCGCCGTTGATTCGGTGCCGGTGAGTTGGCGAGACCAGCGTTGTCGCGGCTGGGCAGGGCCGCACTCAACGCGGTTGAGGGAAGCGGCGCAGCCGGTGCCGCAGTTTGAATTTTGCGCTCACAGGACAGCGCAGTTGGTGCGACATCCAAACAAGCGCAATGCAAACTGATACAAAACCGGTCGATACGAGAGTTTGACAGCCCGCAAGGCCAACCTCAGAATACCGCGCCGCTGAGATTGGGGTGTCGCCAAGCGGTAAGGCACCGGGTTTTGATCCCGGCATTCGCAGGTTCGAATCCTGCCACCCCAGCCAACTGAATGTAGCAATTGCCGGCAAGGTATCCAGATCGTGGCCCAACTCATGATTTTCTCCGGTACGTCAAACCGGCCGCTTGCGGAACGCATCGTTCAAGAGTTGCGTATTGATCTTGGCCATGCCGATGTCGGACGCTTTAGCGACGGCGAGGTCAATGTCGAAATTCATGAGAATGTGCGCGGCTGCGACGCCTTCATCCTGCAATCAACCTGCGCCCCGACCAACGACAACATCATGGAATTGGTCATCATGGCGGACGCGATCCGGCGAGCCTCCGCGCACCGCGTAACGGCGGTCATTCCCTACTACGGCTATGCGCGGCAGGACCGCCGCCCCCGGTCGGCGCGCGTACCAATCAGCGCCAAGGTGGTGGCCAACATGCTCGACAGTGTCGGCATCGACCGTATGCTTACCGTTGATTTGCACGCCGACCAAATTCAGGGCTTTTTCGATATGCCGGTAGACAATGTCTACGGCTCGCCCGTCTTGGTGGATTACATTGCCACGCGCAATTACGAAAACCCCATCGTCGTATCCCCGGATGTCGGCGGTGTGGTGCGTGCCCGGGCGATTGCCAAACAGATTGCCGACCTCGACCTTGCCATCATCGACAAGCGCCGCCCGCAGGCCAATGACACCCGCGTTATGAATGTTATCGGTGATGTGCGCGGTAAAACCTGCGTACTCGTCGACGATATCGTCGATACGGCGGGCACGCTTTGCACGGCGGCGGAAGCGCTCAAGGGGCAGGGTGCGATCAAGGTAGTGGCCTATATTACCCATCCGGTGCTGTCCGGCCCCGCCGTGGAGCGTATCGGCGCTTCGGAAATCGACGAGATAGTGGTTACCGATACCATCCCCCTATCCGAGCAGGCGGCGGCCTGCGACCGCATTCGGCAGCTCAGCCTCGACCGCTTGCTGGCCGAGTCCATTCGTCGCGTGAGCTACGAAGAATCGTTGAGCGCAATGTTTCCCTGAAGCCTTGAAGACGCGCTATCGCTCATCTTTTTGTCAACCTGCGTTTCCGCCCGAGTGCGGGAATTCTTGGAGAGCAGCCACCATGTCCCAGCAAATTCAGATTAACGCGACTCGGCGCGAAGCCACGGGTACTGCGGCGAGTCGTCGTCTAAGGCGCGGTGCCGATCGCATTCCCGGCATCATCTATGGTGGCGGTCTTGAGACTTGGCCGCTTGTTTTGAACCTGCACGAACTCGTGCGGGTCATGCAGAACGAAGCCTTTCACTCGCAGATACTTGATGTTGTTGTCGATGGTGCGGCCGAATCGGCCGTGGTGCGCGAATTGCAACGCGACCCCACCAGCGACCGGGTGGTGCATATTGATTTTCTGCGCGTTCGCGCCGACCAACCCATTGAGGTCTCGGTGCCTCTGCGGCTTGTCAACGAACAGGACTGCGTGGGCGTGCGTTTGGGCGGGAACATTTCGCGTAATCTCATTGAGGTGGAAATCAGTTGCCTGCCGGCGAACCTGCCCGAATTTATCGAGGTCGATGTCGCCAACCTGGAAATGGGCGAGGCCCTGCACTTGAGCGATCTGAGGGTTCCGGATGGGGTGAGCATTGTGGCCCTAGCCTACGGTGCGGACCGCGACATTACGGTGGTGAGCGTGCAGGCACCGCGCGGCGGGGCTACCGATGAGGTTGATGACGAGGCGGCAACCGACGAGACGGCAGTCGGGGCGGACGATGCTGAGGCGGATGAGGCGGCATCCGGCAGCGAATAGCCCATCGCCGCGATGCCGCAGGCAATCCGTCTAATCGTCGGCCTCGGCAATCCGGGTCCCGCCTATGCGGCAACGCGCCACAACGCGGGTTTTCGCTTCGTCGCGGCCTTGGCCGGTCGTTTTGACATCGGTTTGGCGGAAACCAGCAAGTTCAAGGCCGTGGTGGGGCAGGGTACCGTCGCCGGTGTCGAGCTGCGTTTACTGATGCCCGCAACCTATATGAATCGTTCCGGAGAAGCGGTGGGCACCTTGGCCCGCTACTATCGCATTGATCCCCGCGCGATCCTTGTTGTCCACGACGAGGTTGCTTTTGCGCCGGGGCTTCTGCGCCTGAAGGTGGGCGGCGGCAGCAACGGACACCGGGGTATCGAGAGCATAGTGACCGGGTTGGGCAGCCGCGATTTCATACGCTTGCGTATCGGTGTCGGTCATCCGGGCCATAAGGATCGGATGTTGGGTTATCTGACAACGGTCGCCATGCCGGAAGCGGATCGAATGCGGGTGGATAGCGCCTGTCGGCTTGATGACGACTTGCTGCAAATCTTGGTGTGCGGCGACATTCAGGGTGCCATGAATCGGCTGCACGAGCCGGCCCGCCCAGAGGTACCCGGTACGGAAGACGAAGCCTGATGGGTTTCAACTGCGGCATCGTCGGCCTACCGAATGTCGGCAAATCGACGCTGTTTAACGCCCTGACCCATTCGGCTATAGAAGCGGCGAACTTTCCTTTCTGCACCATCGATCCGAATGTCGGTGTGGTTCCGGTGCCGGATGCGCGCCTTGAACGGATCGCACGGATTGCCGCCCCCCAGAAAATCATTCCAGCCGCTATGGAGTTCGTCGATGTTGCCGGCTTGGTTGCCGGTGCCGCCCAGGGCGAGGGTTTGGGCAACCGCTTTCTTGCCCACATACGGGAAACCGACGCTATTGCCCATGTGGTGCGCTGCTTCGCCGACGACAACATCGTACACCTGTCGGGTCGCCCATCACCCGCCGACGACATCGAGATCATCAATACCGAATTGGCGTTGGCCGATTTGGAAACGGTGGAACGCGCTTACGAGCGCAACCGCCGGACGGCAAACGCTGGCGACAAGGAAGCCAAGGCGCTAATCGCGGTGCTCGCTCCGGTGTTGGAAGCCCTTGCGGCGGGTCGTCCGGTTCGCTCCCTTGCCCTTGATGAGACCGCGCGCGGGCGACTTGCGCCCTTGCATCTGCTGACCGCCAAGCCCGTACTCTATATCGCTAATGTTGCCGAGGACGGGTTCGATGCTAACGCGATGTTGGCAACCGTTGTTGAAATCGCCCGTGACGAAGGTGCCGAAGTGGTACCCATCTGTAACCGTCTCGAAGCGGAAATAGCCGAACTCGACGAAGCGGAACGGCTTGAATTCCTGGAAGCTCTCGACATCAAGGCGCCGGGTCTGCACCTTGTCATTCAAGCCGGCTACAAACTGCTCGGTCTGCATCACTATTTCACCGCCGGCCCAAAGGAAGCCCGCGCTTGGACGATACCCTGCGGTACCCGGGCACCCCGGGCCGCGGGTGTCATCCACTCCGATTTTGAGAAGGGCTTTATTCGCGCCGAAGTGATTGCCTATGCGGATTTCATCGCTCACGGCGGCGAGCAGGGGGCCAAGGACGCGGGCAAATGGCGTTTGGAAGGCAAGGACTATGTTGTTCAAGATGGCGATATCGTCCATTTTCGCTTCAATGTTTGAGCGATACCGGATGCTCGCTGCCGACCGCCACGACGCATCGAGCTAGCTGCCCGCCCGCTTGGCCGTGTACACCATTAACCAACCGGCGATGGCGACGCCGAGGCCGACAACGCCGACGATGATGGCGGCCAGCGCATTGATTTCCGGCGTTATGCCGAGTTTGACCTTGGAATAGATAACCATCGGCAGGGTGCTTGCTTCCGGGCCGGAGACGAAACTAGCAATGACCAGATCGTCGAGGGATAGGGTGAAAGCCAGCAGCCAGCCGGACATCATGGCGGGTGCGATCAGCGGCAGCCTGATATCAAGGGTGACGGCCAGCGGCCGTCCGCCGAGATCCATGGCGGCCTCCTCCAGTGAACGATCCAGGATCGCAAGCCGGGATTGCACCACCACCGCCACATAGGCCATGCCGAAGGTAATGTGCGCGATGGCGATGGTATCGGCACCCCGGCCCACGGGCCAACCGATCAACATCTGCAAACTGACAAACAGCATCAGCAAGGACAGACCGGTGATCACTTCCGGCATTACCAGTGGCGCGGCCAGCATTCCGGAAAAGATCGTTCGCCCCCGGAAAGCATCCATTCTGGTTAGCGCGAGGGCGGCAAGCGTACCCAAGATGGTCGCAAAGGTGGCGCTGATGAAGGCAATGCGCAAACTCAAAAGCAACGCCTCGATGATTTGTTCGTTCTGTAGGAGCGCGCTGTACCAGCGCCAAGAGAAGCCCGTCCATACGGATATCAAACGTGAATCGTTGAACGACCAGGCGATCATCGCGAAGATCGGAATGTAGAGAAAAGCAAAGCCGAACCAAAGGCAGCTGAGGGTGACGCGCCCTTTCATCGCAACAAGGCGCCCTTTGGTGACGCGGCTCGGCCGAATTTGTCTTTATGCGAGGGGTATCCCCTTGCTCCCCCGCTGAAGGCTCTGTAATCCGTCAACGCAAGTAACAGAACCCGATGCTCGAGATTAGAATAGATCCGTGGCGCTTCCCTTGCGACGCCGGGCACGATTTTCCTGCTTGTGCGAGAGCGGGTGGAAAGAGCTGAGCGCGCCCCAAGGGAAGCGCCACGAACCCGCCCGCTGTCGAGTAGTACACTTAGAACCCACCCCATACAGGCTAGCCCGCCGACCTGACCCGGGTATGGCGTTGCAAGAGCATGATGGGCATCACCAGTATGAGCACCAGCACCGTCGCCACGGCGCTCGCCAGCGGCCAATCACGGTTGACGAAGAATTCATCAAAAAGCGTCTTGCCGATCATCAACGTATCCAGACCGCCGAGCAGCGAGGGAATGACAAACTCCCCAAGCGCCGGAATGAACACGAGCAAACAGCCGGCCACAATGCCCGGTGCGGAAAGCGGTAGCGTGATGTCGAAAAACACCTGCCTCGGTTTGCCGCCCAGGTCCGCCGCCGCGTCCGGCAAATCTTTGTCCAGCCCTTCCAACATGGCATACAGGGGTAGGATCATAAAGGGCAGATAGGCATAAACGATGCCAAGGTAGACGGCCAGGTCGGTATACAGGATTTGCAGGGGCTGCTCGATCAATCCCAAACCCATCAACGCTGTATTGACCAATCCCTGATTGGAGAGCAGGCCCATCCAAGCGTACACACGCAACAGAAAAGATGTCCAAAACGGCAGGATCACCAGCAGCAGCAACAGATTGCGCGCCGCGCGCCGGGCGCGGGCGATGCCATAGGCCATGGGATAGCCGATCAGCAGGCACAGCAGCGTCGATACCAGGGCGATGCGGATGGATTTCAGATAGCTGACCCAATACAGGTTGTCTTCGGTGAGGAAGCGATAGTTGTCCGCTGTCAGGTATATGCCCGCTTCGGCGTCGTAGAGCGGTGTAAATGGCGGTTGCCCAATCAGCGGGTCGGCGAAGCTGATTCTAAGTACGATGAAAAAGGGTAAGGCGAAGAACAGTAGCAGCCAGACACCGGGGATGCCGACGACCAGGCGCCGCCACCACCGTTGCGAGTGCAAGGCATTCATTGCGTCAGCACCACACTGCACTCCCGTGGCCAGGATAGATAGATCTGTTCGTCCCACTCTAACCCCAGTTCCGCACTGCGCTGAACATTCTGGCTCGATACCTGGATCAGCTTGCCCGCGTCGGTTCTGACTCGGTAGATGGAGTAGTTGCCGTAGTAGGCGAGATCCTCGACGATGCCGCGCATAACGGTCGCACCTTCTTCGGCCGGCATTTGTCGGCTCAACCGAATCTTCTCGGGCCGCACGGCCACTGACAGTTCGCCCGCCAAGTCTGGATGCGCTGCTGAATCGACCAGAATGGCAATGCCTGTTTCAGCGCAGATGACCTGCCCCGGCACCTTCCTTTCGGCATATCCGGAAAACAGGTTGATGGTGCCGAAGAAATCCGCCACGAAACGGCTTTCGGGGTATTCGTATACTTGCGTTGGCGTACCGATTTGCAGGAACCGCCCGGCCTCCATGACCGCGATGCGCGTGGCCAGGGTCATGGCTTCGTCCTGGTCGTGGGTAACAACGATGAAGGTGATGCCAAGCTGCTCTTGGATGTTCATCAATTCAAATTGGGTGCGTTCGCGCAGCTTTTTATCGAGTGCCGCAAGTGGCTCGTCGAGTAGTAACAGCTTGGGCCGCTTAACCAGTGCCCGGGCGAGCGCAACGCGCTGCCGTTGTCCGCCGGACAGTTGCTGCGGCTTGCGCCGGGCGAACTTGTCGAGCTGCACAAGGCTGAGCATTTCGTCAACCCGGCTGGCGATCTCGCCCTTGTCGAGCCCCTCTTTTTTCAGGCCATAGGCCACATTGTCGGCTACGGAGTAGTGTGGGAAGACGGCATAGGACTGAAACATCATGTTGGTTGGGCGCGCAAAGGGGGGCAGGCCCTGCATGTCGGCACCCTCAATGAGAATCCGGCCGGCGGTAGGCGTTTCAAATCCGGCCAGCAGGCGCAACAGGGTGGACTTGCCGCAGCCGGAGCCGCCGAGAATCGCAAAGAGTTCGCCTTTATGAATGTCGAGGGTTACCCCGTCCACCGCCGAGAAACCATTGAATTCCTTGCGCAGGTTTTCTATCCGGATAAACGGCTCTTGGACGGGTTTGCCCTCCTCTTGGCGGTGCTTTTGTTCGGCTGCGTTGTTCACGGGCTCCTAGAGCCCGGATTTGGCGCGCGTCCAGGCCCGGGTGCGGCGGCGCTCCAATTTGGGCCCGGCAATATGGGTTGCGTGCAGGCGGCTCAGCGTTTCCGCGTCCGGGTAGATGGCCGGATCCTTTGCGTATTGCGGCGATACGAGGGCGTGGGCGCTGCGGTTGGCGTTGGCATAGCCAGTGAAATTGGTGATCCCGGCGATCACTGCGGGCCGCAATAGGTAGTTCAAGAATAGATGGGCGTTTTTGGGATGGGGCGCGTCCGCGGGGATGTAGGCCGCGTCGAACCAAATGATCGAGCCCTCTTTGGGCACAGAGAACCTCAAGGGCAGGCCGATGCCGGCCTCCCGTGCGCGTTGCATGGCCACCGCATAGTCGCCGGACCAGCTACCGGCGATGCAAATTTCACCGGCAGGCAGGTCGAGCAGCAACTTCGTGGAGCTATAATACTTGATATGTGGCCGCACCGCTTGCAGAACGCGCTCGGCGGCCTTGAGATCGGCGAGCGCCATAGAGTTTGGATCCCGGCCCAAATACAGCAGCACCGCCGGAATCACTTCGGTGGGCTCTTCGAGTAGCGAGATGCCGCAATCGGCAAAGCGGCCGGCCACTTCCGGATCGAACAGCATGGCGGCGCTGTCCACGGGCGCGTCCGGCATCCGTTCGCGAATCATGGCTTCGTTGTAGCTAAACCCGGTGGTTCCCCACATGTAGGGTACGGCAAAGCGATTGCCGGGGTCGAATTGGGCGAATTTCGCGAGTAGCGCCTGGTCGAGATGGTGCCAGTTGTCGAGCTGGGAGCGGTCGATTGCCAAGTAGATGCCCGCTTCCTGAAGCCTTGTTGAATAGCTCGCCGCATGCACCACCAGATCGTAGCCGGAGTGGCCTGCCATCAATTTGGCATCGACGATGGATGAGGCGTCATAGACATCGTAGTTGACTTCAATGCCGTATTCGCGCTCAAAGTTTTCGATGGTGTCCGGAGCGATGTAGTCCGCCCAGTTGTAGACGTTGAGCACCGGCTCCTCGGCAGATGCCGAGGGGGGTACGACTGCGGCTAGTGTTCCCAGCAGCACAATGCGCACTGCCGATAGAGTGCGGAGCTGAAGATACCGTCCGCCCGCTTTGCCGGGCACCGACCGGCGCGGCCCGATCAAGGTGCGGCCCTGGCCAGGATGACGGTGCCGTCAGAACAGCTATGTATTTGATATATAAACAAATTTATCCTTCTAACGCGCATCGAAACACAGAGCAATTATTTGCCTGACCTAGGAACCTCTGCCTGCGGAATTCGCGGCAGCAAAGCCGCTCTCATCCGCCCCGTCGGGCGCTCGATTGCGTTGCATATGGCTCGATATTCGCCTCAATCGAGCGGCCGACGAGACCTATGAGCGCGGATTTTCGCTTTCGCGACTTCCGCAGGCAGAGGCTCCTAGGCGGCCATCATAGCCCAAGGATTCGCGCGGTGGGCGGCTGGCGGCAGATTTCCACCTATCAACCGGAGCCCAACGCGGGCCTGGTCTCCACGGCGGCGGAAATTGAGACCGGTACACGACCATTCAGCACCATCGTATGTAGTCCCCCGGATTTGGGTCTATAATCGCCCCCGGTTCGTGGCATTCGCTTAGACAGGCCAAAAATCGTGGCTAGGTAGCTCAGCTGGTTTAGAGCGCAGGATTCATAATCCTGAGGTCGGGAGTTCGAGTCTCCCCCTAGCTACCATCCAAATCAGCAGCTTAGCCCGCCTATCTCACTAGGCTGCTTGTCCATAATTGGCTCTTGGCTATCAACAAGAGGGGGATTCCCTTGCAGGACCTAGAACTGCTGGTATGCGACCTAAACGGTGTGCCGCGCGGCAAAACCGTTGACGGTGTCGCGTTCGACAAGGGCGACAGAGCGCAATTGGCAGCGGCCATTTTTTTCCAGTGTATTACCGGCGATTACGCCAAGGAGGCCATGGTGGCCTATTGCCCCAAAGACGATGATCTGTTGTTGGTGCCGGACTGGGATACCTGTCGGGCAACCCCTTGGCGACCCGGCAATGCCCGCCAGGTTATTTGCGACACCCACGACAAGAACGGCGAGCCGGTGGTTTTCGATCCGCGCAACCTGCTCAAGCGAGTTATCGATTTGTATGCACGGCGGGGCTGGCGAGCGGTGGTTGCGCCGGAAATTGAGTTCTATCTTTTGCGGCCGCCTGACAGCGGGGATCGGGCTCTGGTTGCTGCCGCAGGTTCGGACGGACGTGCGGAATTCGGCGGTGAGGCGTTCAGCGGCGATGCGTTGGACAAATACGCACCGGTGCTTGATGCGGTGCGCACCATAGGCGCGTACGCTGACATTCCGATACAGGCGATGGTACACGAAATGGGTCCCGGCCAGGTCGAACTGAATATTGCCCGGGATGCGCCGCTGCTGCAGGCCGATCGGCTGTTTCTGGCCAAACGCCTGGTCAAGGCCTGCGCCGCACAACAGGGCCGGTTGGCGAGCTTTATGGCGAAGCCGTTGCCGGAGTTGCCGGGTAGCGGCCTGCACCTCCACCTGAGCTTGGTCGATCAAGGGGGCAACAATTTGTTCGCGCTCAAGAACGGTCAGGCACCCCGGGCACTGCGTCGATTCATCGCCGGCCTGCAAGCTTATTTGTCGCCGGCCTTCGCCCTGATGGCACCGCATGTGAACAGTTACCGGCGTTTCGTTGCGGGTTTGTCCGCACCCATCAATCTGGCTTGGGGGTACGACAATCGCACGGCGGGCTTGCGGGTGCCTTATTCCGACGACGACAATGGCCGCGTGGAAAACCGCTTGGCGGGGGCGGATGCGAACCCCTATCTATTCATCGCCGCAACCCTCGCCTGCGGCCTGCTGGGGCTGCTGGAAGGCAATGAACCGAGCGAGCCCGTGACGGGCAATGCCTATGACTTGCCGGCCGAGTTGCCGGAAGATCTCCCCCAGGCGTTGCGGGCACTGGCGGCAAACGACAAACTTCGCGAGTTGTTCGGCGCCCGCTTCATCCACGGCTTCCTCTGCGTCAAACAGCAGGAATTGCGGCACTTTGGCCGACAGGTCACGCCTTGGGAAGTCGATTATCTTGGCAGCCTGTTATAGCGGCTTAGTGAGCATGGTCGGCTTTCGACCAACGACAACCAGTAGCGCCAACCACAGACAAACTGAACCGGCCGCCACGGCCATGCCCACGCCGTCAAGGCCAAAGGTCTTTTGTAAGAAGAAAAACCCGCAAATAAAAATCAGGGTGCTCAGCGCGCGGCCAGCCAGAATCTGGCTGGCCCGATCCATCGCATATCCGGCCGGGGTTAGGGCCGCACCGCCCAAATCGATAGCGGCCGCGAACACCAGCCAAGTGAGGAGCATCCGGGCGGCCGGAAATTCGGGGCCGAACAGGGCACCGAGAAGCCAGCCGCCCAACAGTAATACGAGCCCGGTCAATCCCAAACCGGCGCTCCCGGCGATCGCGCAGATGCGCACGATCAAGCGGCGAAATCTTTGGTCGTTGTCTTGCCGCAACCGGGTAAGGTCGGGGAAGGCCGCCTGGCTTAACAAAGCCGCCGGTCTCGCCACCACGGTGGCGCAATCCCGGGCCGCCTTGTATAAGCCGGCGCTCTCGGCCCCCAAAGACGCGCCCACCATCAGGGTGGCAAGACGATTGGGCACCATCTCAAGAATGGCTTGCAAGTAGGTTGCCGCCAGAAAGCGGGGCATGCCCGGAAAGCCGCTGAACGAACCGCCGCCGAACCGGGAGATATGCAGGTTCGCCACCGCGTATCCTTGCCTGCCCCGCCAGGATAGGAACCAATATTCCACTGCCATGGAGACCCCCCAGACCGCCAAAAAAACGTCAATCCGGGGTGCGACCCAGCTTGCCGCCAGGGTACCGACCAGACGTATGGTCGGCCCCACCGTCATTTGTTGCGCCAGCAGATCGAACCGGTTCGTTAGCTGTAGATAACCCCTTGGTGTTTCCACGCCGGAAAACAAGAGCGCGGCGCTAAAGGCGGCGCAGTAGACAACGGTGTTGGAATCCCAGCCGAGCAGCTGGCCGGCAACCGGTGCCAATGCCGCGGCCAGTACGCCGCTGGCGAGCGCCACCCATCGATCAAGACGGCGGGTCAGTTCCAATAATCTAAGCAAGGGTGCGCGCGCGTCTCCTTCAAGCAAGGGCATCCCCCAACGCACGATGGCAAGGGAGGGTCTAAGGTTGACGAAACCGCGAACGGTGAGCGCATACGCATGCACGAGCACGACCGTGCCGAACTCGCCAAGTTCCAGCCCTCGGGCCAGGGTGGCGATGGCACCGACATTAAGCAGCGCGGCCAAGGCTCGGCCGCCAAACAGCAATCGGAAATTGGCGAAGACGCGGCGCGGTTTCACGCCGAACTATGCGCCGTCCACGGATCCACTGTGTCGCATGTCCTCGCCCTTCACCGCGTACACAACGTGTTCGCAAAGGTTCTTGGCGTGGTCGCCGATTCGCTCCAACGCCCGGGCGACCCACAGGGTGTTCATCAACAGGTCGGGCGTTCGAATGGCCGCATTCGCCGCACTATGGATTACGGCATCGTGGGCATCGTCCACTTCGGCATCGGCGGCGATGACTGCGTAGGCGGAATCCACATCAAGCCGTGCGAACGTGTCCAATGCCCGGCTGAGCATGGCGGTGGCCAGCTCGGAGAGTTGCAGAAGTTCCGAATGCCGGTCTTCCGATGGCGGTAGCGGTGCCACGGCAAGGGCCGCCTTGGCGATTCGATCCGCCTCGTCGCCAACCCGTTCAAGGTCGGTAGCCGCTTTCATGATGCGTATCAAAAGCCGCAGATCGGAGGCCGTCGGCTGCCGCAATGCAATGATGGCGATGCACTCGTCATCGATTTCCAGTTCAAGCCGGTTCACGGCGTCGTCCATGGTGCGCGCTTCTTGCGCCAATACGCCGTCGTGTGTCGTGAAGGCGCGCATGGCTTTGCGCAACTGTTTTTCGACCAGCCCGCCCATGGCCAAAAGCCTCAGGCGCAGGTTTTCCAGTGCGCTACCGTACTGTTCGGAGATGTGGCGGTTCATTGCATGCGCTCCGCCATGGGCGGGGCCAGTCTCGCGCTCGCGAGCCCCTGTACGGGGGCAAAATCCGGCGCGACCAGCGCGGCCCTTGTCGAGATAGGCTCCTAGCCGTAGCGTCCAGTGATGTAATCCTCGGTTTGCGGTTGCGATGGATTGGTAAATACGGTTTGGGTGCTGTCGAATTCCACGAGTTTTCCCAAGCATAAAAACCCCGTGTAATCCGATACACGGGCGGCTTGTTGCATGTTAGGGGTAACGATGATAACCGTATAGTTGGATTTGAGGCCATCGATCAATTCCTCGATGCGCGCCGTCGAAATCGGGTCGAGCGCGGAGGCGGGCTCGTCGAGCAGCAGTACATCGGGCTCAACGGCCAGCGCCCGGGCGATGACCAAGCGTTGCTGCTGGCCTCCGGATAGTTCCAGCGCGGAGGATTGCAGCCGTTTAAACACCTCCGTCCAAAGTCCGACGCTCTTGAGTGCCCATTCCACGCGGTCTTCGAGTTCCGATTTGGCGAGTTTCTCTCCCAGGCGCAGCCCGTAGGCGACATTCTCGAATATCGATTTGGGGAATGGATTGGGTGTTTGAAAGACCATGCCAACCTGTCGGCGTAATTGGGCAACATCAATTGATGGGTCGTGAATGTCACGCCCGTTCAAAAGGATTCGGCCGGTTACCCGCGCTTGGTCGTTCAAGTCGGTCATGCGGTTGAAGCAGCGCAGCAGCGTTGACTTGCCGCATCCGGAGGGGCCGATGAATGCGGTTACCCCTCCGCACGGGATATGCAGCCCAATATTAGACAATACCTGTCGCTTGCCGTAAGAGACGTGGAGGTCATCAACGTCGATGCAGTTGCTGTCCATGGCGCTAGTTCGCCTATCTCACCAACTCTTTGGCAAGTTATCGGTGGCTGTCGCGTAACCCAGCTAAATCCCTTCTCATGCGAGGGGAATCCCCCTAGCGCTTCTCGGCTGAGTTCCTTTCATGCGAGGGGAATCCCCCCCCCTCGCGCTCCCCCGGCTGAAGGCTCCTAGTTTCCCACAGTTCGATAGAGCGCTTCCAGCCGATTGCGCAGCAGCGTGGCCGACAGGTTGAGTACCACCACCATTACAATCAAGAGCAGCGCGGTGGCGTAGACCAGCGGCCGGGATGCATCCACATTGGGACTGAGAAAACCGACATCGTAGATGTGGAACCCCAGATGCATGAACTGCCGTTCCAGATGAATGTAGGGAAAGTTGCCGTCCACCGGCAGGGCGGGGGCGAGTTTGACCACGCCGACCAGCATGAGTGGGGCCACCTCTCCGGCGGCACGGGCAACCGCGAGAATCACGCCGGTAAGAATGGATGGACTGGCCATCGGTAGAATCGTTTTGAAAATGGTTTCCGCCTTGGTGGCACCGAGCGCGAGGCTACCTTCCCGGATAACCCGCGGTATGCGCGCCAACCCCTCCTCGGTGGCGACGATAACCACCGGCACGGTGAGCAAGGCCAGCGTCAGCGATGCCCAAAGCAACCCCGGTGTACCGAAAGTGGGCGCCGGCCGGGCTTCGGGGTAGAACAGATCATCCAGGGTACCGCCGACGACATAAACGAATAAACCGAGCCCGAACACGCCGTAAACGATGGACGGCACACCGGCCAAGTTGTTCACCGCGATACGCGTGATGCGCACGACCAAGCCTTGGCCGGCATACTCGTGCAGATACAGGGCCGCGACCACGCCGAAGGGCGTAACCAGGACCGACATCACCAGCACCATCATGACGGTGCCGAAAAGGGCCGGAAAAACGCCGCCCTCGGTGTTGGCTTCGCGTGGCGCGCCGCTGAGGAAAGCCCAGATTCCTGCCAGATAGTGGCCGAGTTTGGCGGCAAAACTCATATTGTTGGGTTGCCAGGCGCGCACCACCGAACCGAGGTTGATGCGGATTTCGTTGTCATCCATCAAGCGGATTGCCACTTCATCGCGGGCCAGTGCCGCCGCCAGTTCGGCGCGGCGTACACTCGCTGCCCGGTAGGCAATATGTAGCCGCTCTTCCGCCGCATCGATATCGCTGTCGTCGTCCAGCTTCGCTTGGTCGTGCGCGACAGAGCCCCCCCCAGGCGCACCTGACAACACCTCAAGACTGCCGCGGGGAGCGCGGCCGGGCGCGGACGATGCGTCTTCTTGCGAGGGGTATCCCCTCGCACCCCCGGAACTGAAGGCTGTGGTGTCCGTGACGGGAAGTTGCCGAGATATACGGGCCAGAGCCCGCCGCCTGCGTTCCAAACGCAGGCTCTCCAGTTCGCCATCGATTGTGTTGATCTCGGAGGTTTCCAGTGCGTCGAGCTCGCCACGCAGGCCCCGGGCGCGGTCGATGCGTCGGCTGATATCTCGCCAGTTTGGTTGCCCGGAAACCCGCGTTCCCCCGGCGATGACAGCAGTAGCGAAACCGTAGGCGTTTCCCCATTCCGTGCGCTCAAAAACAAGGATGTCCTTTGGGGTGCTTGGCTTGCTCATGCGGTGTACGAATACCCAACGGAAGTCCGGAGCGGCGGCGCGTCGATTGCCGGTTTTTATGAGCCAGCGTTCCACCGATTCCGGGACATCTTCTTGTTGAGCTGTTGCAACGGCCTCGATGTATTGCGCCTTGGATATCGTTTCCGTACCGGCGATTTCACCGATGATCCGCTCCGTGCCGCTCTCGGTTTGGTAGTCGAACGCGATAACCTCGGCTGGCCAAAAATGTCCCAGACCTTGCGTGGCCAACAGCATGAAGAGTCCAAGCACGGCCAAAATGCTCGCGCCGACCGCGGCGGCGGTTAGCCAAATCCAAGGTGTGCCGGACTTCCACCAGTTGGCTTGGTTAGCCCGCAAAACGGTTGCTGAGATATACGGGCTAGAGGCGCGCATAGCGGATTCTCAGCCGTTCACGAACCAGTTCGGCTGCGGTGTTGAACACGAATGTCATCGCGAACAAGAGCAGCGCGATTAGGAAGAGAATTCGATAATGGGTTGAGCCGACCTGTGCTTCCGGCAACTCCACCGCGATATTGGCGGTGAAGGTACGCAAGCCCTCAAACAGGTTCATATCCATTATCGGCGTGTTGCCGGAGGCCATGAGCACGATCATGGTTTCACCCAGGGCCCGCCCGACGCCGACCATGACGGCGGCGAAAATGCCGGGCGCGGCGGTCAACAGGACAATGCGGCGCACGGTTTGCCAACGGGTCGCCCCCAGCGCCAGAGAGCCTTGCGCCAGATGCGCGGGTACGCCGTGCAGGGCCTGTTCGGCAATGGAGAAGATAATTGGCATGGTCGCCAGACCCATGGCCATGCCAATCACGAGTGCGTTGCGCTGGTCGTAGCCGAGCCCAAGGTGGCGTTGCAGCCAGAACCGGGTATCGCCGTCGAACAACAGGGCCTCGAAGGTTGCATCGAAGGCGAAGACCAGCAGTCCGATGAGGCTCAGCAATGCAACCGTGAGCAGCGGCAGCCAGCCTTCGCAACGATTCGTCAGACGGTTGGGCAAGAGCGTCCAGCAACGGGCAAACAACAGTACGCCCAACGGCAACGCCAGCGCGCACAGCAGCACCGCGGCGAGTTGGTTTTCCACCAGCGGCGCCAGCCAGATGCCGGCAAGAAATCCCAAGACCACCGTGGGCAGGCCAGCCACCAGCTCAATGCCCGGTTTGACCCATCGCCTTAGCTCATCGCTCATAAAGCAGGCGGTGTACACCGCACCGAGCACGGCTAGGGGAATGGCGAACAACATGGCGTAAAACGCCGCTTTTAGGGTCCCGAAGAGTAGGGGCGTAAGGGAGAATTTGGGTTCGAAATCGGTATCCGCAGCGGAACTCTGCCACTTCCGGGTGGGTTCGTCGTAGCCCTCGTACCAGACTTGGCGCCAAAGTGTTGACCAGGAAATTTCGGGGTGGTGGTTCTTGATGCTGTAAATTTCGACACCCTGTGTCCCCGCCAGTAGCAGCCCGTCGGCATTGGCCGAAAAGCCACCGAGCGGTGTCGAATGCGCGGCTTGGAATGCGAAGCTTGCCAGTTTTCGATGCGCGGTGGTGTGCGCCAAGTGGGCGAAATTGTCGTTGGTCAACGCCACGAAGCCCTTGCGTCGCGGTTCTGGAATGAGGCGCACGATCGGGTTGTCAAAATGGAATTCGCGAACCGGGCTCAGGGTCTGCGATGGGCCGGAGCGGCGCAGCGACCACTGCGTTACGATGCCCCGTTGGTCGCCAACCAACATGGAGTAGCGTCCGACCATCGGTGCCAAGGCGGTGAGCTGGCTGTCTTCGGGAATCAAGCGACCCGTGGCGCTTGCAACCGGCCGCTCGGGTTTGGTGATGTCCGTGAGTTGGAAAGTGCCGCTCGCGGAGAACCGATAGAGCCAGCGACCACCCGGCCCGATGAAGATCTGGGCGGCCTTGTTCTCGGCAGCGCCGCCGTTTGCGGCCGCAAGTGTGGTGGTGCCCGCCCGTTGGTCGTCTGCCTTGCCCGTTTCGGTCGCAATGGGGCCGCTCTCGTTTGCGGTGGCTGTTGCTGATGGCCCGCGGCCTTGCTCAAGAAGGTGCATCCTTGGCGGCGCAAGCGGCAAAAAATCATCGACATCGGGGAACTCAAGCAGAACGGCTGTGCCTGCCGTGTCGAGCAGGGTGATCAGTAAGCGCTCGCCGTCCCGAAAGACATCAAAGTCGGCAATGTCGGCACCGATGTAGTCGTCGAGCGTCAATGGTGCGGCGGCGAACAGCGCCTCGGTGCCGCTGGTATGGGCTGTTTCCCCATCCTGAAAGCCCGGGCTGCGGGCAATGCGGTGGAAGTGCAGCCGATGCTTATCTGTAAGCAGGGCAAAGCTGCTCCTGGCGGGATACAAGTGCCTAACCGCTCGAATCGGATCCTGACTGAGCCCGTATCGTCCAGCCGGGATAGCGCTCCCCCGCGGCTGCCCGAAGTTCAGGACGATCAGCTCCCCGGACCGGGTGATTAGGGAAGCCGTAGCGAAGCTGTCGTCCACGAAAACACCGACCGGATGGATGTCCGGCAGATCAATGCCGTCCAATCGCTCCACCCTCGCTGGCGCAAATATCGGCAACACCACCCAGATCAAGAACAGAAAGATCAGCGCGATTGCGGCGAGCACCGCGCCGCCGCCCAGGGCGACCAAACGCTTGGTGAGCCTATCGACCGAACGCCGCCGCCGAAAGGCAATCCTAGCCGTGATTGATCTTATGGGCGACACGGGATACCGACGAGATGATGCCTCAGAGTAGTTTGTTACGCTCCCGTTCGGCAACCGCCACGGGTAGCGGAATGTAGCCGACCTTGCTGACAACTTGTTGGCCATCCCCGGACAGCACCAGCCGAAGAAATTCCAATTCCAGCGGAGGCAGCGATTCCCGGGGCCGCTTATTCACATAGATGTACAGGTAGCGAGCGAGCGGGTAGCTGTGATCAACGGCGTTTGCGAAGGATGCCGGCATCGCCGGCGCATCGTCCGCGCCGGATATGGCGATGGCCCGTACGCCGGAGCTGTCATAGCCAATGCCCGAATAGCCGATGCCGTGCAGCGATGAGGCGACGGCCTGAACCACCGATGCCGAGCCGGGTTGTTCGCTAACGTTATTCTTGAAATCGCCCGAACAGAGCGCGGCGGTTTTGAAATAGCCATAGGTGCCGGATACGGAATTGCGTCCGAAAAGCTTGATTGGCCGCGTCGCCCAGGAGCCGCCGAGGCCGAGTGCCCCCCAAGTATGGATGTCTTCACGGCCACCACAGCGCCGCGTTACGGAAAAGATCGCATCCGCCTGTTCGATGCTTATTGATGCCAGGGGGTTGTCTTTGTGTACATAGATTGCCAGCGCATCCAAGGCAACCCGAATAGCGACGGGCGCGTAGCGGTACTTGTTCGCGAAGGCCTGTATCTCGCTTTCCTTCATGGGACGGCTCATCGGCCCGAGATTCGATGTGCCTTGGATCAGCGCGGGCGGCGCGGTGGAAGAGCCGGCGGCCTGCACCTGCACCTTCACATCGGGATAGGCTTTTTTGAATGCCTCGCTCCAAAGCGTCATGAGGCCGGCAAGCGTATCCGAACCGACGCTCGATAGATTTCCAGATACACCGCCGACCCTTTGATAAGGCGGTAATTCCCCCGTCCCGGCAGCATGGGCGCTGACGGCCAGAGCCGCGCTAAGCGCGACCAGCCTGCCTATTTCACCAAGGGCCGCGATGATCGTGCCGCGTTTTGCCCGTTTGCGCGTCCACGCGAGCGCAAAGCTGGTGCCGCCTATGGCGGAGCGAGCGCGGACGCGCAAACGGGCAAAAGATAAGCGAGGGCGCGGCCCGCGCAGTTTGTCAATCGGGCGACAGCCCGAATTTTCCGGAAAATCGGTCAAAACCATGGGCAATTCATCAAACGGACAAGCGGCTTATGGAATAGATGGGCGGAGGCCCCTGACAGCAGAGAGGATTTGTAACTCAAGAGCTCATTCCTGCGGTTGGTATTGCAGCGCGAAGACACAGAAAAATAAGCTGCCTTTGCCGAGCTCGCTCTCAACCTGGAGGCGCGTATTGTGTCGGCGCAGGATATGCTTGACGATGGCGAGCCCGAGTCCGGTACCGCCCCGCACCCGGCTGCCCGGAAGGTCGATGCGGTAGAAACGTTCGGTGATGCGCGACAGGTGTTCCGGCGCGATGCCGATGCCGTGGTCCTCGACCTCGAAGCGAGCGCCGTCGCCGCTACGGAACCAGCGCACCGCAATGCCTCCACCACCCGGACTGTAGCGGATCGCGTTGGCGATGAGGTTGGAAAAGGCGCTTTGTACCTCGTTGGGTACGCATTCAATGACAAGGTTCGGTTCGATGCTAAAGACCAGCTCGTGCGCGTTGCTGGCGAGTTGCTCGGCTTCAAGGCGCAATGTTTGCAATAGTTTACCGACATCGATCGCTTTGATGGTGTCCGCGTTCGGTGGCGGTGCCGATTCCAGGCGCGTTAGGGTGAGCAGGTCTTCGACCAGCGACTTCATCCTTTCGGTTGGGGGATGCAACCGGTGCACCAATTCGGCAATCAACTCCGGGTCCAGGGATTCATCCGAGATTGACTCAAGATAGCCCATGATGACGGTCAGCGGTGTTCGCAGTTCGTGCGAGACATTGGCGATGAAGTCTTGGCGCATGGATAACAGGCGGTTGAGTTCCGTTACATCGCGGGTGAGCAGCAGGGTGCGGTCCTCAAGGGGAATACGCCGTACCTCCAATCTCATGCGGTCGCTAACCGGCGATGCGATTTCGACCAACTCCTCATCGATCTCGCCGTTCACCAGGGCAACCAGCGCCGGGTCGCGCAATAGGCCCAGAAAATTCTGGCCGCAGTCTTGGGGTCCAAGGCCCAGTAGCCGTTCCGCGGTGGCGTTGACCTGCTCGATTTCGCCCATGCCGCGAACCACCACCCAGGCGTCGGGCAGATCGTCCGCGGTGGTCTCGATAAAGCGTAGCCGGTCGGCCAGGGCGCGGCTGCGCTCCCGGCTGGCGCGAATGGTCTGAAACAGCCGGTCCAGCGGTATTTGCCAAAAGATGCTGCGTGTCGCCGGGCGCGTTAGCGGTGCCGCCGACCAGCGCACAAACTCGCGATAGTCGAACCAGTTCAACAACAGCAATCCGGCTAATGTCGCCGCGACTCCCCAGGCTAGGCTGGACAACATCCAGCCCACCAAGGCCGCAGCCAGCACCAGGGCGGTCCAGCGCAGGTAGTCGTTGCGCTCGGGTGTCATGGATACGGCTCCCAACCTCAATACAGTGCGTTGACGTCGTTCGATTAACGGCTTTGCAAATGCGGCGCATTGATATTGGTCAAGGTCGCCGCCAGCGCGTCCATCATAGCCCAGCATTGTGTGCCGCGATTATCCCGGCAACCTGTGTTTTCCTAGCGAAATCGTCCAGACTATGGCGTTGCCCGGCGTGCCCAAGGGCACCGGCACACTAGAAGCGCGCCCCGGGTTGGTTGCTTGACAACCAAGCTGGCGCTCATTTTGGATTCAATCGAATTTTCCATTTGAGAATTGATGGTGCGCTATTTTTGGCGCGGCAAGTTGGACAAAGCCAATCACCCGAGTTTGCCCCGTTGATGCTTAGCATTCTAATTCCCGTACTGGACGATGCACCACGGCTGCGGCTTTTGCTGGGTGATTTGCGGCCCGGCCGGGTCGGGAGAACTGGAGCGAGGCCGGACGATCAAGCGCCGCATGGGGCTTTCGCCGGATTCAAGCCGGAGATTATCGTGATCGACGGCGGCAGTCGCGATGACAGTGTAGCGGTGGCGAAACGCGCCGGCGTGTCGGTTCTGCAATCTGCCCGAGGCCGCGGTTTACAGCTCGACCAAGGCGTACGCATCGCGTCCGGGCCCTGGCTTTGGTTCCTGCACGCGGATAGCCGGGTCTCGCGGGCGGCGCTTGACGAACTCTACAAGCTTTGCGGGACAGCCCCGGCTTGGGGCCGATTCGATGTCAAGCTTGCCGATGCGCCCGCGTTGCGTCTGATCGCCACAGCAATGAATTGGCGCTCGGCGATTACCGGCATCTGCACCGGTGACCAAGGCATTTTTGCGCATCGCTCACTGCTCACCGCCGTGGGCGGGGTGCCCAGGCAACCGCTTATGGAAGACATCGAATTGAGCAAGCGGCTCAAGCGCCTTCAGCGTCCCTTGCGCATTCGCATCCCCATTCAAAGCTCCTCGCGCCGCTGGCGCAACCAAGGTGTGCTGAAAACGGTGTTGCTGATGTGGTGGTTGCGATTCCGCTATTTGTGTAGCGCCACGCCCGAAGAACTCTCCCGGCATTATTATGGTTGATCGTCCCCCGCCGCGCCTTTGTGTTTTTGTGCGGGCACCCGTCCCGGGGCATGTGAAATCGCGCCTGGCCGGTCAAATCGGCACCCAAGCCGCATTCGAGGCGAACTGTATCTTGACTGAACGGATATTGGATGCGCTGGCCGATATTTCGTTGTGCGTGGAACTTTGGGTCGCAGGCGATACCGACAATTGTCTAATCCGGCAGTGGGCGGGTCGGTTCAACTTGGCGGTTCGGTCTCAACCGCCCGGGGATCTGGGTTGGAAAATGCACCGGGCGCTTGAGCATTGCCACGCATGTGGGGGGGCGGGCATGGTCATCGGCAGTGATCTGCCCGCGGTGGATGCGGCCTACATTGAACGGGCGACGGCGCTGTTGGCGAGCCATGACGCCGTGCTTGGGCCTGCCGAGGACGGTGGTTATGCGCTTATCGGCTTGCATCGGCCGAATGCGGCGATCTTTACCGGCATTGATTGGAGTACCGATGCCGTCTGCACACAGACTCGCGCCAAGCTCAACGGGCTTGGGCTGAGCGTCGGCGAGTTGCCGACCACTTGGGATGTCGATACGCTTGCCGATTGGCGGCGCTTTCTCGCCAACCGCGGTCGAAAAATTCAAACTGAGCCACTACCTCGCAATCTGTTCAATTGATCGCCCGACCATTCCCCGGCACAATCGACGATCACTCAAATCGAGAACGGCCGTTACGCCATGGAACATATTGATATATTAATCGTCGGGGCCGGTGTATCCGGCATTGGTGCCGCCTGTCATCTGCGCTCAAAGTGCCCCGGACGCAGTTTTCTTATCCTCGAAAGCCGCGACGCCATTGGCGGCACCTGGGACCTGTTTCGCTACCCCGGTATTCGTTCCGATAGCGACATGCACACCTTTGGCTACGTCTTCAAACCTTGGCTAAGCACCAAGTCCATCGCCGACGGCCCCTCGATTCGCGCCTATGTCAACGAAGCGGCGCAAGAGCACGATCTGGGTCCCCGCATCCGCTTCCGGCATCGGGTAACGGCGGCCGCCTGGTCAACCCCCGAGGCCCGCTGGACGGTGCAAGCCACCTGTCTCGATTCCGGTGCCGACCGGTTCTTCTCCTGTAATTTTCTGTTCATGTGCAGCGGCTATTACAACTACCAAAAAGGCTATCAACCGGAGCTGCCCGGCATTGAGCGGTTTGCCGGCCCGGTATTGCATCCGCAAGCCTGGCCCGAAGAGCTTGACTACGCCGGCAAGCGCGTCGCCGTAATCGGCAGCGGCGCGACGGCCATGACCATAGTGCCGGCCATGGCGAATAGCGCCGAGCGTGTCACCATGATCCAACGCTCGCCCACCTATGTGGTGTCGCGTCCGGAGCGGGATCTCATCAATCGTCGCCTGCGGCAGATTCTGCCCGAGAAAGTGGCCTATGCGCTGACTCGCTGGAAGAACATCTTGTTCCAAGCGCATGTATACAAGCGCACGCGTCTGGCCCCGGAATCCGTCAAGGCCAAGCTGCTGGGCATTGCCCGCCGTGAACTGGGCAGCGACTACGTCGAAAAGCACTTCACACCCAGTTACTACCCTTGGGATCAACGCCTCTGCCTCATCCCGGATGGCGATTTGTTCGAAGCCATAAAGGCTGGCACGGCGGCGGTTGCAACCGGCACAATTGCGGAAATCACCGAAACGGGCGTTAGGCTCGCATCCGGTGAGCACATTGAAGCCGATATCCTCGTCACGGCTACGGGCCTGCAACTCAAATTACTCGGTGGCATCGAATTAAGCGTGGACGACCAAGATGTTCACCTACCCGACACCGTTAACTACAAGGGCATCATGCTCTCGAATCTGCCGAACTTTGCCTATGTGTTCGGCTATGTGAACGCATCCTGGACCCTGCGGGCCGACCTCTCTTGTGTCTATGTATGCCGACTACTGAATCGTATGGCGGAACTCGGGATGCGGCAATGCACACCGCGGCTGCGCGAGGCGGACCTTGATATGAAACTGCAACCTTGGATTGTCGGTTTCAACCCCGGCTATATGGCCCGCTCCATGCACCTGTTTCCCAAGCAGGGCGACCGCGACCCTTGGCGCAATACGCAAAATTACCTGCAAGATCGCAAAATCGTCTTTCGAGCACCGCTTGAAGACGGTGCCTTGACATTCAGCAACCCCGCGCCCTCCCATCAAGAAACCAGCCCCGAGGCAAGCAGGGAACAGCAAGAGCGCCGCGCTGCCTAAGCGCCTGGTCCCCCTGTCTCACCAACTTCCCGCCGCAGACGGTGCAGTGTGGTCCCCGGCCATCGCCCCCTCCGGCTGCTGGTGCTAGCGGCCAGTTCGCCGCTACGCTGCGCGAGGCGACGAGCCACATGCGCCATGTCCGGCACACACGCACGCTTGCGGCGTTCGATCCAGCGTCGAGAACTATCATGCGTCCAAAGATAGCGGATTTTGCTTTCGCGACTTCCGAAGGCAGAGGCCCCTAGTTTATGGAAGACTCGTTCTGTGATCGATTTTGGCGTACCCTAGGGCTTTGGCGGGAGAATAGGGTGTGCGACCCGGAGAGTGACAATGGGACAGCGAATGACTTTAAACCCCTCGGCAGCCCCCCGCAGCCTTTGGTGTTCCAACAAGGGGTGCCTGCCGCTCATTTTGTTGGCTTCGCTGGTGATGCCGCCGGTGCAGGCCGGGTTCACCGAATCGCTGCGCGATACCGTGCCGGACTTCAGCGTTCGTTATCGCCTTGAGAGCGTGGATCAGGCCGGATTCGATAAAAACGCCTTGGCTTCCACGGCGAAGGCGCGCTTGTCTTGGATGATGCCCGCGGACGAAGGCTTATCCTTGGGGATTGAAGCCGACCAGGTTGTGCTGTTGCCGCCCGGCACGAAGAAAAAATACAACTCCACGGAAAATGGCCGCACGGAGTATCCCATTGTTGCCGACCCGCTTGGCTTCGATCTCAATCAGGCCTTTGTCCGCTATCGCAGCGGCGAGGTTACCCTAACGGCGGGTCGGCAGCGGATTCTGCACGCCGAACAACGCTTCTTGGGCGGGGTTGCCTTCCGGCAAAACGAGCAGACCTATGACGGGCTGCGCCTGCAATTCACGCGCGGCATGATGAGCCTCGACTATACCTATATCCTGAATGTCAACCGGATATTCGGACCGGGCGACGGTGCGCAACCGGGCGACTGGGAAGGCGATTCCCATGCTTGGCGTGCCGAATTCAAGCCGGCCGATGGCCATACCTTCGGTGCCTTCGCCTATTTGCTGGATTTCGAAAACGACAACGGCCCCCCCAATGCCAACGCCACCTATGGAGTGGATTACGCGGCAAGCCTCGGCGCGTTCTCGGTGCGCGGCACCTTCGCCAAGCAAAAGGATTACGCCGACAACCCCGCTTCCTATGACGCCGAGTACTACGCACTCGAAGCCAGCCTGCGGCAGGGCCCTGCGACCTTCACCGGGGGCTACGCGGTACTCGGCAGCGATGGTGGCGAGCAGGCGTTTCGCACACCCTTGGGCACCTTGCACAAGTTTCAGGGCTGGACCGATCGATTTTTGGCGACACCGGTAAATGGCGTGGAAGACTTCTATGTTACCGCCAAGGTACGCGGCGGGCCGGTGGTGTTGACCTTGGCTTTCCACGATTTTCAGGCGGAACGAGGTGGCGCGGATTATGGCCACGAGTTTGGTGCCTCCCTGACTTGGGCGATACGCGACAATTTCGACGCGGACTTCAAATACGCCGATTACTCCGCGGACCAACACGCCGCCGACGTCACCAAGTTCTGGTTTATGCTTACCTACCGGCTCTAACGCCAACCAGGAGTTCCGCCTTAGAGTTCGCGCACGCCGCCGGCGCTCGCCACTAGCACGACATCCGCTCGATTTGCGGCGAACAGGCCATTGCAGACCACACCGACGATGTTGTTGATTTCCGCTTCCAGCCGGGCCGGGTTGTTAATGCGCAAACCCTGTACATCCAAAATGATGTTGCCGTTGTCGGTTGTGAACCCCTGCCGCCACTGCGGCGAACCACCCAGCCGCAATAACGCCCGTCCCACCAGTCCCCGAGCCATTGGGATTGTTTCCACGGGCAGGGGAAAGCGCCCAAGTTGTTCCACCAGCTTCGTTTCGTCGGCGATGCAAATGAACTCATGGGCGCAGGCGGCGACGATCTTTTCCCGCGTTAAGGCACCGCCGCCGCCCTTGGTCAGGCAGCGATTTGGATCGATTTCGTCGGCTCCGTCCACATAGACGCAGGGAGCGGCGGCGGCGGCGTTGATATCCAGCACCGCAATGCCGTGATTGGCGAGGCGCTCGGCGGTGGCTTCGCTGCTGGCCACGGCCGCATCGAATTTGTGTTTGATGCGGGCCAGGTCATCAATGAAAAAGTTAGCCGTAGACCCGGTTCCGACACCGATGATCGATTGCGGAGAGAGCTTGTCATCAATGTAGTCGAGCGCCGCTGCGGCCGCCGCGCGCTTCAAGCTGTCTTGGGACATGGCGTTTCCTTGATTTTTTGGCGCCTATTGGCGTGGGCAGATGACGGAGCCTCACTTTACACCGCTCGCCGCCAAATAGTATTAGCACTCGCTTTCGCGACTTCCGAAGGCAGAGGGCAGAGGCTCCTAGTGCAATGTGCCGCCGGAAGCGTTAGTGTCGCGCCTCCTGTCGTTGACGCTTTCCTTAATGACCCGCCGCCTCATGGGAATGTTGGAACCATACGTCAAGAAGATTCTCGCCTCGCGCGTCTATGACGTGGCGTTGAAGACGCCATTGCAGGATGCGCCGAGCCTGTCTGCGCGCCTTGGCCATCGGGTTTCACTCAAGCGCGAGGATATGCAGCCGGTTTTCTCATTTAAGCTACGCGGTTCCTACAACAAGATGGCGAACTTGCCGCGCGAACAGTTGGCGCGGGGTGTTATTGCGGCCTCCGCCGGTAATCACGCCCAGGGCGTGGCCTTGGCCGCCGGCAAGCTCGGCGTCAAGGCGCATATCGTCATGGGCCGCAATACGCCGACCATCAAGATCGACGCGGTGCGCGGTCTCGGTGGCCGCATCCTGTTGCGCGGCGACACCTATCAGCAAGCGGCGGAGCATGCGGCCAAGCTCGTCGAACAGCGCGGTTATGTGCTGGTGCATCCCTACGACGACGCCGATGTCATTGCCGGTCAAGGCACGGTGGGCATGGAAATTCTGAATCAACATCCCGGGCCAGATGCCATATTCGTACCGGTGGGCGGGGGTGGCCTGATTGCCGGCATCGCGGTCTATGCGAAGTACCTGCGTCCCGCAACACGCATCATCGGTGTGGAGGCGGAGGGTTCCGCCTGTCTCGCCGCGGCCTTGCGTGCCGGCAAGCGGGTATGCCTGCCTTACGACACGCTTGATCTTTTCGCCGACGGTGTTTCGGTGGCCCAAGTGGGGCGCGAGCCGTTCAAGATTGCGCGCGCCTGTGTCGATGGCGTGGTCACGGTAACGGTTGATGAGATTTGCGCGGCGGTCAAAGATGTTTTCGACGACACCCGGGCGATCGCCGAACCCTCGGGGGCGCTCGCGGTCGCCGGGCTCAAGAGGTATGTTGAACAAGAGCAATCCGATGCTTCGCAAGAGCTCGTTGCGGTGGTCAGCGGCGCCAATGTCAATTTTGATCGTCTGCGGCATATATCCGAGCGGGCTGAAGTGGGCGAGCAACGCGAGGCGGTATTCGGGGTCGCCATCCCGGAGCGGGCGGGCAGCTTTCGGCGTTTCTGCCAGGCGCTTGGCAAGCGCTCGGTAACGGAATTTAACTATCGGTTTGCGGGTGGAGACGCAGCCCAGGTTTATGTGGGGCTACGGATGAACGCGGGCGAAGACCGCGCGGCACTTTCGCAAGGCTTGGAAAGCGCGGGCTACCGGGTGGCGGATATGACCGAAAACGAAGTTGCCAAGTTGCATGTACGACACATGGTTGGGGGTCGCGTTTTTCGCCACAAGCCGGAGTTATTCTATCGGTTCGAGTTCCCCGAGCGGCCCGGTGCGCTCATGCGTTTTCTCAATGGATTGGGCAGCCGTTGGAATATCACCCTGTTTCACTACCGAAACCACGGCTCGGCTTGGGGACGGGTGTTAGTCGGATTTGAAGCCGAGCAAGGCAATCGCGTGCGATTGGCGAACTATCTGGACCGCATCGGCTATCGCTATTGGGAGGAAACCGGCAATTCCGCCGTGGATCTGTTTCTGCGTTAACGAAGGCATGCGCCAACCGCAAGCGGCTCGCAGCGCCGCCGCCTTGGGGACCTGCGCATGCGCAGCAGGGAACCGCTTTGCAAAGTGGGAGACGGACTCAACGAACTACTGTCCGGACTCGCCCTATCAGAGGGCATCCCGGTAGCGGGCGGAGTTCTGTCAAGCGAGTTGGCCGCGCTTGCTGAAAACGCGCCAGCCGGCTTCGGTCAGCACGGCGTCCAAGGGAATATCCCAGGGGGCGCTCGGCAGTTCTTTAGTGGCCTGTAGTGCGTGGGCGACGCCGATGACCGGGGGACGCAGGTTGTGTGGTAAAGCCGCGAAGTGCCGGTCGTAGAAACCGCCGCCCATGCCGAGCCGGTTGCCGTTATTGTCGAACGCGACGAGCGGGGTCAGCACCAGGCTTAGCGATAGCGTTGCCACGAAGGGTGCGCCGGGGGCGGGTTCCGGGATGCCGTAGCGGTTGGGCACCAGCGCATCCGATGGCCGGTAGCCAAAGAAATCCATGCGCTTGTCCCGCCGCACGACGGGCAAGGCGAGTCGCTTGCCCATGAACGCCAGGCAAGCCATCAGGGGGTGCAGCATCGGTTCGCCGTCGGTGGCGATGTAGGCGGCGATGCGACGACCGCGCCAGGCAAGCTGTGAACGGAGAAAGTGGCGTGCAATGCACATCGCGTTGCGGCGCTGTTCGATCTCGCTCAACGAGCGCCGCATCTTACGAAAGTGCCGACGAAGTGCCGCTCGATTCATTGCATCAAGGTTGTTCTATGCGAATCGGCGAATCCGTGTACCGACGCCGGAACGGTACCGGATTTCCAAAACCGGAAAGAGTGGGGCTGAGAGCTCCACCAGCGCTCATAGTCTCCCGATAATGCCGCTGTTGGTTGGCCCTGAACCGTTGTGGTTCAAGGCGGGGACTCGGGCGGTGCCTAAGGCTTCCCGAGCGAGAAGGTTCTCGCGACGGGCGGGCACACTGGCCACAGCGCCGAAATCTCCTATGGTTTCTATAACGGCTCAAGGACGACACCCACTGGCGTACATTCCAGGAGACTGCCGCCGAGTATAGCGAAACCCGCTCAGAGCGCGTCAACCGAATTTTGTTCGTCGACGGCTTGGCGCACTTTGTCGGCCAGCGCATCAATGCGGTTTGCCGTCTCTTTGCGCTTGGATTCCGCCAACAGGTACTCGTTGGCAATGTTGAGCGCCGCTAGCACGGCAACGCGGTCGAGTCCAATGACGGTTCCAGCACTGCGAATCGCTTGCATGCGATGATCAACATGACGTGCGGAGGCTTTCAATGCCTCGACCTCCTCCGTGTCGCAAGCGACATCGTATTCCTTGCCAAGAATCCGCACGGTGACGGTTGTGATATTGCCCACGGCCCTTAGTGCTCCATCCCCTTGAGCCGACCAATCATGGCCTCGACCCTGGACTTGGCCAACTCGTGCTTGGCCAACAAAGCGTTGCGCTCCGCTACCCAATCCTTATTTAGCTGCCGCAATCTTTGGTTCTCAAGCGCCAGTTTTCGATTGATCTCGATTAGCGCATGCACTTCGGTTTGCAGCGCTTCCCATCCGGATTGATTTGTGCTGACCATCCAGTTCCCTTGTTGCGGCATCTAGGGGGTCGATTCCGTTAGCGTCTCTTGGCCCGACCGTCCGACGGGGCGGCGATAGCGGACTTTCACTTTCGCGACTTCCGCAGGCAGAGGCTCTTAGGAGCCTGCGCCGTGGGAATTCGCGGCTGCAAATCCGCTTCCGCCGCCCCTTTGAACGTTCGATTTCGTCAAATATGGCTCGATATTCTTCTCAATCGCCCGCCCAAAGGGACGGCGGCATCGAATTTTCGCTTTCGCGACTTCCGACGGCGCAGGCTCCTAGGGCTCGGCACCTGTACGGCATCGTCGCGGGCATCGCCCTCTTAGCCTTGATAGCATATCGGTAAATGGATGCGCAGGGCAGCCCCGTTGGGGCCATTAAAGATAGCGTGAACAGGCCAACGAGTACCGAAGCCATTGGTGTGGACGAGTTTCGCGGTCGCCGCCGCGAGCTCATCGCGAAGATGGCACCGGGTACCCTTGCGCTAGTCCCGGCCGCCAAGGCCCGATTGCGCAATCGCGATGTTGAATATGTGTTTCGCCAAAACAGTGATTTCTGGTATCTGTGTGGATTTTCCGAGCCCGACGCTCTCCTGGTTTTGGCGCCGGGTCGCGAAGAGGGCGAAAGCATACTCTTCTGTCAAGAGCGCGAGGCGCAACATACCCTGTATCACGGCGAGCGTTTGGGGCCGGAGGGCGCTGTGGAAACCTTGCAAGTGGATGAGGCCCATCCGCTTGATGCCATGGATGCGGTGTTGCCGGGGCTCTTGGCGGGTAAGGCCAGGCTCTATGTGACGCTTGGCGACCACCCTGATTTCGACCCACGTTTGTTGGCTTGGGTTGCCGCCCTGCGCACCCGGGAATCCGGCGGTACGGTCGCGCCGCGCGAGTTCATTGGCCTTGGCACCCTGTTGCACGAACAGCGGCTGATCAAATCACCGGCCGAGCGGCGCTTGCTGGGTCGGGCGGCCGCAATCACCGCCGCTGCCCATGTTCGGGCCATGCGCGCCTGTCGGGGTGGTTTGAACGAAACCCAATTGGAGGGGGAACTGCGGTACGCCTTCCTGCAAGGCGGTGCCCGCGCACCAGCCTATCCGCCCATCGTGGGAGGCGGTGCCAACGCCTGTGTATTGCACTATACCGCCAACAACGCCCCGTTGCGGGATGGCGACCTGGTGTTGATCGACGCAGGTTGCGAATACGAGCACTATGCGGCGGACCTGACGCGCACCTTTCCAGCCGGTGGGCGCTTTTCCGATACCCAGCGGCAACTCTACGAAATCGTTCTGGATGCCCAAAAGCGGGCCATAGCCGCCTGCGTTGTCGGCGCTTCCTGCAATCGCCCGCATGAGGTGGCGCTGCGCACCATGATTGAAGGGCTGATGGCACTTGGTTGGCTTGATGGCGGCTTGGATGAGATCCTCGAATCGCACGCCCACCGGGTGTTTTGTCCACACAGAAGCTCCCATTGGCTGGGGCTTGATGTACATGATGTGGGGGATTATCGGGTTGACGGTGAGTGGCGTGTGCTGCGAGAAGGCATGGTGCTCACCGTGGAACCCGGTCTATACGTTCCGCCGGGCCTTGACGTACTATCGAGTACGCCAGCGGTCACCTCCTGTCGGGGCATCGGTATCCGCATTGAGGACGAGGTGCTGATTGGTGCCGACGGCCCGGTCGTGCTGACCGCGGCGGCCCCGAAGGAGATAGCGGATATAGAAACCATCATGGGGGGCGCTTAATGGCCCGCGTTGGCACCGCCTCCATTGACCCGGTGGATCTGGTTGTTGTCGGCGCGGGCTTGGTTGGTGCGGCGGCCGCGCTGGCGGCGGCCGAACTCGGTTTTAGTGTTGCGGTGGTCGAGCGCCGCCCACCCAAACGCCTGCGGGGTGCCTTGGGTATGGATTTACGCACGGTGGCGCTGTCGCCGACATCTTGGGCACAACTTGAGGCGCTGGCTATTGGCTGCGATTCGGCACCAGCGCCCTACCGCACCATGCGTGTCTGGGAAGAGCGCGGTGCGGCGGAACTCTGCTTTACCGCCCAAGAGGTGGGGCGTGCGGAACTCGGCTGGATTTTTGAGGTCAGTAGTATTACGGCGGCGCTTTGGCGACAGTTGCAGTCAAACCCCCGCATAAACTGCCTGTCCGGTGCTATCCTGGAGGCGATAGAGCCGGGTCCGAAGGTGGCGAGATTGGAATTCGACGGCACCCGCCTGGCCGCACGTCTTGTCGTGGCCGCCGATGGCGCGCGCTCGGCGGTGCGCGATAAGCTCGGTGTGGGTATCGGGGAATTGACAACCGATCAGATGGCCTTGGCAACCATTGTTAAAGTCGAGCAGCCGCACTTTGCAACGGCCTATCAACGCTTTCTGGTCGATGGGCCCTTGGCGCTCTTGCCGGGCCGGGATGCGCAGACGGTGTCGGTTGTCTGGTCGCAGTCGACAGCGCAAGCGCGGCGGCGACAAAGGCTCAACGATGCCGAGTTTTGCAGCGCCTTGGCCCGTGCCTCGGAGCACTGTCTTGGCAACATCCTCAAGGCCGATCAGCGTTTGATTTTCCCCGTATCCCAAGCCATTGCCGATAGCATGAATCCCCATCCCCGGGTGCTGGTTATCGGCGATGCGGCTCGGGTTGTCCATCCTTTGGCCGGTCTTGGCGTAAACCTCGGTTTTGAGGATGTTGCCGGGTTTGCGCGGGTTCTGCGCGATGCTGGCCGACAAGACCCGGGCGGCGCCGGCCTCTGGCGCGACTTTGCGCGGCGCCGCAAGGTGCGCGGTATCGCCATGCTGCGGTTTCTGGCGGGTTTGCGGTCGATCTATGGGCTACGTCAACCCCTCCCGCATTGGCTGCGTAACGCTGGCGTGCGTTTTGTCAACGCGGCCCAACCGCTGAAACGGCAACTGATCCGCGAAGCCCTCGGCATCGGCCCGATTGCCCGCAGCCTGCGTTAGATGCCTAGCCCAACCTGGGGGGTTTCCGCACCAAAGGTTAATGACATGAGCAAAAATACTGCCCTCTATCAAGAACATGTTGCGGCGGGTGCCCGGATGGTCGAGTTCGCTGGCTGGGAAATGCCGCTGCACTACGGCTCCCAAGTCGCCGAACACCAGGCGGTGCGCGACGGTGCGGGCCTATTCGATGTATCGCACATGACGGTTATCGATATAAGCGGCGATGACGCCCGGGCTTTTCTGCGGCGGTTGCTGGCAGGCGATGTGGCTCGTCTAAAAACAGTTGGACAAGCCTTGTATACAACCCTGTTGAACGGGTCGGGCGGTATCCTCGATGATCTCATCGTCTACCGCTTAGCCGATCGCTATCGCCTGGTGGTTAATGCCGCGACCCGCGACAAGGTGCTTGATTGGCTGGGCGGCCAGCTCGGCGTAGCCGTAACCGGCCCGCAACCCGGCCCCGGTCAAGGATCCGATGAGCCCGTTGCAACCGGCCCGGCCAAGCGCCTTGGCGACGGCCGGGCGATGGCGCAAGCAGAACCGGGCGCCCGGGTACATATTACAGAACGCGATTTGGCGATACTGGCCGTGCAAGGCCCCAGGGCGCTCGAAACCTTCATCCGCGCCAGCGATTTACCGGCCGCGGCCGAGATTCAGCGCTTTAACGCCCTGTTCGTCGGCCACTGGATGCTGGCCCGAACCGGCTACACCGGCGAGGATGGGATTGAGGTGGTCTTACCGAATGCCGACGCTCCCGCGCTCTGGCGGCGACTACTGAAAGAGGGAGCGCACCCGGCGGGGCTTGGCGCCCGGGATACATTGCGGCTGGAGGCGGGCCTGAACCTGTACGGCCAAGATATGAGCGAGACCACCAGCCCCTTGGTTGCCAATCTGGCCTGGACGGTTCATTGGACGCCGAACGAGCGCTATTTTATTGGCAGACAAGCGCTGGAGGCCGAGCGGGCGGCCGGTATTGCAACCAAGCTCACCGGCCTGGCGTTGCAGGTGCGGGGCGTCATGCGGGCCGGCCAAAAGGTGCAAACCGAAGCGGGAGCGGGCACGATTACCAGTGGTCTTTTTTCCCCGACATTGGGTTACAGTATCGCCTTGGCGCGCCTACCGGCGGCAGCGTCGGGAACGGTCGATGTGTTGATTCGAGGCAAAGCGCGGGCGGCGCGGATCCTGCGTCCGCCGTTCGTCAAGCGCGGCCGAACCGGCTGAGTGGTGCGCCCCGTCGCAAGTTTTCAACGAGGAATGCATGAACGAAACACCAAACGAACTCAGGTATGCCGAGTCCCACGAGTGGGCTCGAGTGGAAGACGGCCTCGTCACCGTGGGCATCACCGACTATGCCCAAGATGCGCTGGGCGACGTGGTTTTTGTGGAATTACCGGAACCCGGCGAACCGGTCGCGGCCCCGGAGGAGGCTGGTGTGGTGGAATCCGTCAAGGCGGCCTCCGATATCTATACGCCGGTGAGCGGTACCGTTGTTGAGATCAACGAGGATCTTGAGGATGCGCCGGAACTGGTCAATCAGGACCCCTATGGCGACGGCTGGTTTTTCAAGATCGAACCCGAGAGCCTGGATGAATTGGACAAATTGCTGGATGCCCGCGCCTACGATGAACATTGCGCGGCGGACGATGACTGAGGCGGGCTTGCCCGTGCAACCTGTTACTCGCGTTTGAACCAGCACCTGCCTATCAAGCCTTTAGCGACACAACGAGATGCCTTTCATACCCCATACCCCGGATGAAGTAGCCGCCATGCTCAATACGATTGGCGCGGCGGATTTGGAAACGCTATTCGACGAAATCCCCGCATCCGTTCGCAGCAATGTCCTCGATCGGGTGCCGGCGGGCATGGGCGAGATGGGCATGCTGCGCTGGATGACCGAGCGCGCCGGCCTTGACGAGGGCTTGCTCTGCTTTGCCGGGGCGGGCAGCTACGATCATCATATTCCGGCCGCGGTTTGGGATTTGGCCGGCCGCGGGGAATTCATGACCGCCTATACGCCCTATCAGGCGGAAGCAAGCCAAGGCACCTTGCAGGTGATCTTCGAGTACCAATCGATGATGGCCGAATTAACCGCGATGGAGGTGTCCAACGCCAGTGTTTACGACGGTGCCTCGGGGCTGGGCGAAGCGGTGCTGATGGCGGTGCGGGCCAATAAGAGCGCCAGCAACCGCGATCTATTGATGGCGGGTTCGGTGCATCCGCACTACCGCGAGGCGGTTACCAATATTGTCGGCAACCAGGGCGTGCGCATCGAAACCATGCCCATGCTTAACGGCAGTACGGATTTCGATGCAATGAGCGAGTCTGCCGCCCCCGTCGCGGTAGTCGTGCAGCAACCGAATTTTTTCGGCTTGCTGGAACCGGTGGACGCCATTACAGATTGGGCGCACACCCGAGGGGCGCTGGTGATTGCGCTGGTCAATCCAATGACATTGGCGGTGTTGAGGCCGCCCGGCCTTTGGGGTGCGGCGGGCATCGCTGGCGGCACCCAAGACACCGGCCCGAACAGCGTACAAGGGGTGGCTGCCACAGGTGCCGCGCAACGCTCGGCCTCCGGCAAGAGCAAGCGCGCCCCGGCGGCTACCCGGACCACGGGCGCCGATATCGTGTGCGGCGATGGTCAACCCCTTGGTGTGCCGATGGCGTCCGGCGGCCCCTCTTTCGGTTTTCTGTGTTGCCGCCGGGAGATTGTGCGACAAATGCCCGGGCGACTGGCGGGGCTTACCCGAGATCTCGACGGTAAACTGGGATACACCCTGACCTTGCAGGCCCGCGAGCAGCACATCCGGCGGGGCAAGGCCACATCCAATATCTGCACCAACCAGGGTCTGCTCGTCACTGCGGCGACCATCCACATGGCGCTGTTGGGTGCCCGGGGGCTCGCGGAAGTTGCCCTCGCCTGTCGGCGCAACACACAGGCGCTGGTTGCGCGCCTGACGCAAATTGCGGGTGTCAGTGCGCGGTTCGACAGCCCTTGCTTCCACGAGTGCGCTTTGGAACTACCGATGCCCGCCGCTCCGGTCTTGCAAGCCCTGTTGGATCAGGGTGTCCTGGGCGGGGTTGCGCTTGGCGATTATTTCCCCGATATGGCCAATACCCTGTTGGTATGCGCGACCGAAAAAAGAACCGATGGTGATATTGAAACCTATGCCCGCGCTTTACAGCAGGTATTAACGGCAAATTCATATGCAAACGATCTTTGATATTGCCCGGGCCGGGAGAGGTGCCCGTGCTCAGTTTCCGAACGCACTGACGGAATTCCCGGGCCAAGTGCATCTAAGGCAAGAGCCGGCAACGCATTCGCCGCATGATTTGGCGATCTCACAACCGACAACACCGGGGTCTTCCACCACTGTACCGACTGATACCGCCGCGCTGGCGGAGGGCTCGTCCGCAGCTCTGGCCGGCCTGCCCGATGCGCAGCTGCGCACCGCGCCACCGCGGCTACCTGAGGTTTCCGAGCTACAGGTCGTGCGCCATTACACCAACCTCTCCGCTCGAAATTTTTCCATCGACACCCGTTTCTACCCGCTCGGCTCCTGCACCATGAAATACAATCCGCGCGGGGCGCACCGCGCGGCCGGGCTGCCGGGCTTTCAGAACCGCCACCCACTAACGCCGGCATCAGCAAGTCAGGGATTTTTGGGTTGCCTGCACGAATTGCAGGAGATACTCAAAGACCTAACCGGAATGCGCGGCATGTCGCTTACGCCCATGGCCGGGGCCCAGGGGGAATTTGCCGGCGTGGCGATGATTCGCGCCTATCACGACGCTCGTGGCGATACGCGGCGCCGCGAGATATTGGTGCCCGACGCCGCGCACGGTACCAACCCGGCCACAGCGGTCATGTGCGGCTATCGTGTGCGCGAAGTGGGCCTCGACCCGTCCGGCGATCTGGATGTCGAGGCCCTGAAGGCCGTGGTGGGGCCACAAACCGCCGGCTTGATGATGACCAATCCCTCAACCTGCGGCTTGTTCGAGCGCCGTATCGAAGAAATTGCCCGCGTGGTTCACGATGCGGGCGGCTTGCTCTACTACGATGGTGCCAATCTGAACGCCATACTCGGCCAAGCCAAACCGGGGGATATGGGTTTTGACGTCTTGCATTTGAATCTGCACAAAACCTTTGCCACCCCGCACGGCAGCGGCGGGCCGGGTGCCGGGCCGGTTGGTGCGGGGGAGCGGCTGTTGCCGCACTTGCCCATCCCCATGGTCGGCAAGGATGGCGACACCTACCGCTGGCTGACCCGAGCCGATGTTCCGGGCACCATCGGACGCCTGTCGGCCTTTGCGGGCAATGCCGGCATTCTGCTGCGCGCCCTGGCTTATGCGCTGCTGCTCGGGCGGGACGGCATGCGCCGGGTCGGATATTTTTCAACCTTGAACGCCAACTACCTCGCCGCGCGTTTGGCCGCGGCGGGGTTTGATCTGGCCTATCCGGAGCGCCGTGCCACCCATGAGTTCGCGCTGACCCTATCCCGACAGACCAAAGCTTCCGGTGTTACCGCCATGGATTTCGCCAAAGGGCTGCTCGACCACGGCATTCACGCACCGACCACTTATTTTCCGCTACTGATCCCGGAGTGCTTCCTTATCGAGCCGACGGAAACCGAAAGCAAGCAGGAGTTGGATGGCCTTGTTGACGCCATGATCGCTCTTGGCCACGAAGCCGAGGAAGACCCCGACCGCTTGCGTGGCGCTCCCTATAACTTGCCGATGCGTCGGCTAGACGAGGTAAAGGCCGCTCGGGAACTTAAGCTGACCTGGGCACCGGGCTTGGTTGATTGAACTCTTCGCGCAACGCGGCGATGTCGGTGATTGGCAATGAACAGCTTAGGCCGGAACAGACAAAGGCAACGGGTTCGGAGCTGTTGCGGGTTGGCAGATAGGGGGGTAGGGTCTGGGCGTCGGATGGAATGGCGTAGATCCGGCGCCAGGGTTGATAGCCGCCTTCCAGGGCTTGCCGCCACTGCCTTAGCTGTTCCGGCGAACCACGCAGAATGATGAGTTCACCCGCATGAAGCTGTTCCTCGACGGCGGTTAGCAGTGTGCAGTGGCCCGCGGGATACTGTTCCATATTGGCTCTAGTGGCCTTGAGCGTATCGGCGGCGGCATCCAGCCATGCGCTGTTGCCGAATAATGCACCGAGGTGCGCCAAGGCTTGGGCGGCCACCCCGTTGCCGGGAGGCTGGGCGTCGTCCAAGGTTGGTTTCGGGCGGTGGATGAGCGGCTCGCCGTTGTGTGCGGTGAAATAGAAACCGCCGTTGTCGTTGTCGTGGAAATTCTCGATTAGCGCATCAGCCAGGGTTTGGGCGAAGCGGGCATCCGCCTCGCGCCATTGGGCACTGAGTAATACGAGCAGCGCGTCAAGCAAATTGGCGTAGTCGTCCAGGTAGCCCCGGTGCTTGGCAAGGCCGTTTTTCCAAGTTGCATGAAGCATGCCGTCGCGCCATAGCTGTTGTCGAAGAAAATCGGCGGCTTGGTAGGCCGCTTGGAGCCAGGCGGGCTCATCAAGCGCCAGGGACGCCTTTGCCAATCCCTTGATAGCCAAGGCGTTCCAGGCGGTTAGCACTTTGTCGTCAAGCTCCGGTCTGGCCCGTTTTTCCCGTTCGGCAAATAACTTGCGCTTGGCGCTCGCGAGCCGTTGTGCCGCTTCGGGCGGCTGCATCGACAGGCGTTGTACCACCGAGCGCCAAGCATCGTGGCGATGAAAATTCCACTTGCCTTCGAAATTGGCGGGCTTATCGAGGCCGTAAAGGGTCTCCACCAGCAGATATTCCTCCGCTGTCAAAAGCCGCTTGATCCGTTCGCGTCGCCAAAGGTAGAAGAGACCCTCCTCGCCCTCGGAATCGGCATCCAGGGCGGCAAAAAATCCACCCTGCGGATGCCGCATCTCGCGCAATAGCCACTCGGCGGTTTCGCGCACGGCGTCCGCAAACAGCGCATCCGGGCCGAGGCTCAGGGCATCGGCGTAGAGCGACAACAATTGGCCGTTGTCGTAAAGCATCTTTTCAAAATGCGGGATCATCCACTGACGATCGGTGGAATATCGGAAAAAGCCGCCGCCGAGGTGGTCGTAAATGCCGCCCCGCGCCATCTTGGTCAGGGTGTTCATCACCATTTCCAGACCTTCGCGATCGTGGCGCTCGGCCTGGCCCGGGGCGCGATTGGCGGCGCGTCCCGCGCGGGGTTGGCGCAATGACCGGATGCTTGGGGTGCCAAGATCTCGCCCAACAGGGCGCTGTGCCGGGCTTGCCTTGCCGGTGGCCGCCTGCTTTGCGGGGCGGCGCGCATAGGCCTGATGGCGCAGCATCCGGTCCAATATGGCGGGCATTGGAAACTTGGGTGCGGTGCCGAATCCGCCTTCCTGCGCATCGAATTGTTCGCCGAGTTGACGGCGTGCCGCGGCAAGTAAACCCGCATCGTCGGGCGCGTCGTTCGCCTCCGTTGGCTGGTCGAGATGGTGCAGCATTTCCAACAGTTTTTGGCCTTGCTCTTGCAAAGCATCGCGTCGGTTTTCGAATAGATCGCGGATGCGGTGCAGCAGGTCGGAGAATCCGGGTAATTGCCAGCGGGGCGTTTTCGGAAAATAGGTGCCGGCAAAGAATGGCACCAGGGTTTTGGGGTCGAGGAATAGGGTCAGCGGCCAGCCCCCGGTTTGCCGGGTGAGTAATTGGTGTGCGGCTTGATACACCTTGTCGAGGTCCGGCCGCTCCTCGCGGTCAACTTTAATATTCACGAAATGGGCGTTCATAACGGCGGCGGTGGCGGCGTCCTCGAACGATTCGTGCGCCATGACGTGGCACCAATGACAGGACGAGTAGCCGATGGATAACAAGATCGGCTTGCCGCTCCGCCGAGCCTCGTTAAGTGCCGTTTCGTCCCAGGGTTGCCAATCTACCGGATTGTCGGCGTGTTGCAGCAGGTAGGGGCTGGTTTCGTTATGCAATCGGTTGTTCATCCGCAAGACCATATCATCGCAGCGAAGAGTCGCAAGCCAATTGCTGAGATAGGCGGGCTCCCGGTTGCGGTTGCCGAACGCATCGGGCTACACTGATTTGCCTCAAGCACACAGACAGGATGGCCCGATAAATGTGTCGTCGAATCGCTCTTTTTTGCGCATTTTCGGCAATGGTTTCGATTCCCCTGAGCGCCGTTGCCGTGGAGGCGCTATCGACCGAAGAGCTGATTTCCCATTGCGTCTTTTACGAGGAGGCGCCTGAGGGGAAGGACGGCATTTTTTGCGTCCGTTACATCCAGGGCTTCATTGATGGCGCCATCGTCACCGATGAGCGCGTTACCAACAACGTTGCCGACGAATATGCCAACGTGGAGGCGTACATGGATCGCGTCATCCGCTCGCGGCTCGCTCGGCAAACAAGACGCTTCCCCTCCTACTACGCCGAGTTTTGTCTGGGCGAGCCCGTGCCGCTGAAGGCGGTTGTGGAATTGGTTATCGCGGACCTCGCCAAGCCGGAGTTGGTGGCCGAGCGTCCGCTTGCGCGCAATGTCGTATACACCACCTTGCGTCGAGAGTTTCCTTGTGTTGCCGAGCCGGACGAATGACCGGTTCCGACGCGGATTATCCCCGGGACTGCGAGTTTTGTTTTCCGGCGGTGTTGCTTTGCAGAGATCAGCCCTCGACTTCCGGCCCTAGGCGCCTGCGCCGCAATAATTCGTGGCCGCAAATCCGCTTCCGCTCACCCCTTTGAACGTTCGATTTCGTCAAATATGGCTGGATATTCTCCTCAATCGCCCGCCCAAAGGGACGGCGGCATCGAATTTTCGCTTTCGCGACTTCCTACGGCGCAGGCGCCTAGGAGCCTCTGCCCGCGGAAGTTGCGAAAGCGGATTTGCAGCCGCGAATTCCTGCGGCGCAGGCGCCTAGTTTCGGGAACGCCCAGTCCGGGCTGAGCGACTGTGATGTGGGCCAGAGAACCCCGACAAGGCTCGGGCGAGCAATCCTTGCGCGCCCAGTTCAGCCTGACACTGCTGCTTTTTGTTGCTTGGTTGCTGTGGTCGGGCATGTTCAAGCCGCTATTGGTGGGGCTTGGTATTTTTTCTTGTGTGCTGGCCGTCTACGTCATCAAACGCATGGGTTATTTCGATACGCGCGTCTATGCCCTGCGTTACGATCTGCGTTTGTTGGGTTTTTGGGTTTGGTTGTTGGGTGAGGTTGTGCGGTCGAGCCTTGAGGTGGCCCGCGCCGTTCTCTCCCGGCGGCTCCACTTGAGCACCGAGGTCATCGAGTTGGACGTTAGCGGCTTGGATCGCGTCGATCAGGCTTTGCTTGGCAACTCCATCACCCTGACCCCCGGTACGCTGACGCTGGAGGCCCGGAATAACAAGCTCATCGTGCATGCCCTGACCGCCGACGGTGCCCGCGCACTGCGCGAAGGCGAGATGATGAGGCGCGTCCTCGCCTTACATGGCGACCCGGTGCGCGATAGCTGAGCGATGTACTACGCGGCGACCCTCGCAACAGTCGTTACCATGGGGTTGGCGTTAGTGCGCGCCATCCGCGGTCCTACGCTCTACGACCGTGTGCTTGCCGTCAATCTATTCGGTACGAAAACGGTCTTGCTGTTGTCGGTGGTTGCCTTCCTGTTCGGTCGTCCCGACTTCCTTGATCTCGTGCTCGCCTATGCCCTAATCAATTTCATCGGTGTCTTCGCGGTCCTCGAATTTTTCCGCGGCCGTGCCGTGCGCACCCGCAACGGCGACGCGGCCGGAAACTGATGGCGCTACTGCTCGATATCGCGAGTTGGATTCTGTTGATGCTCGGCGGTATTGCCGTGCTTATCGGGGGCATCGGTGCGCTGCGTATGCCCGACCTGTATACGCGCATGCATGCGGCGAGCGTGACCGATAGCATGGGTGCCATTCTCATCATGGTCGGTATCATCCTTCAGGCCGGGCTTTCGCTCGCCACCATCAAGCTTGGGGCGATCCTGCTTTTTCTGCTACTCACCAGCCCAACGGCGTCCAACGCCCTGGCTGCTGCGGCTTTGGTTGCCGGCACCAAGCCGGGCCTGCGGCTGCGCGCGGACGAAGGCACTGAATGATCGTCCTGTTCGGCATCTTTCTGTTGACGTTGCTCTTGATTACCGCGGTGGCCATTGTCCGCGCCCGCAGCCTCTTCGTCGCCGTGATGTTGATGAGTATTGCCAGCTTGTTGATTGCCGCAAGCTTCTTCCTGCTTGATGCGGCGGATGTTGCCTTGACCGAAGCCGCCATTGGCGCGGGCGTTTCCACCGTGCTCTTCCTAAGCGCCCTTTCGATAACCTCGGAACGCGAGCGGGCGGGCTCATCAAGGCCGCTGATTTCCCTTGCTGTCGTCACGGCGGCCGCGCTCATCGTCATCTATTCGACGTTTGACAAGCCCAGGTTCGGCGACCCCGATGCACCGGTGCATGTGCATATCTCGCCCTGGTATATAGAAAAGACCCGGGAGCACATCGGCATACCGAACATGGTTACGGCCGTGCTCGGCAGTTTTCGCGGCTACGACACCCTCGGCGAGTTATTCGTGGTTTTGGTGGCGGGCATTGGCGTGTTGTTTTTGCTGTCGGTTGGCCCCGGCAACGGCCAGCCGATGCCCGCGCGGGCCAGTTCCGGCCTGCGTCACTATCTCATACCGCGCGTGGTTGGCCGGTTGTTGATTCCGTTCATACTGCTGCTCGGCCTCTACATCCAGTTCCACGGCGAATACGGGCCGGGCGGCGGATTTCAGGCGGGCGCCATCATCGCCGCCGGGGTGATTCTTTATTCGTTGCTCGAAGGGGAAGAGGCGGCTCTGCGGGTCGTGCCCCAGCCCGTTTTGTTGGGCCTGATGTTGGGCGGTGTCATCCTTTACGGTGCCGTCGGCATCCTCGGCATCCTGCTTGGCGGTAACTTCCTCGACTATTCGGTGCTGGCGGATGATCCTGTCAAGGGCCAGCAGAGGGGCATCCTGCTGATCGAAGCGGGGGTTGGCATGACGGTCACCGGTGTGCTGCTCAGCATCTACCATTCTTTCGCGGCGAGAGGGCGGTAACGGATGGGGCTGCTCGGCATCTATCACTATTGGGTGTTTGCGATTCTTCTGATGATCGGTTTCTACGCCGTCATTGCGAAGCCGAATCTTGTCAAGAAGCTGATTGGGCTGACGCTTTTCCAAGCCGCGGTGTTCCTGCTCTATATCACCATGGGTAAGGTGGAAGGCGGCACCGCTCCAATCTATGGCACGGCGGTCGAGGTTTTCTCAAACCCATTGCCGCAGGTTCTGATTCTCACCGCCATCGTCGTGGGCATCTCCACGACGGCACTCGGCCTCGGCATGGTCGTGCGTATCAAGGAAGAATACGGCTCGATCCAGGAAGACGAGATCCAGGAAATCGATCAGCGATGAGCACGCTGGCAACGCACTTGCCGGCACTCCAGGTCATGGTGCCGATGCTCATGGCACCCTTTGTTTTGCTCCTGCCCAAGGCGCTGGCTTGGGCGGCCACCACCGCCACCAGTTTTTTGGCGTTCGCAATTGCCGTAAGCCTGACGATAACGATCATGGATGGCGGCGCACTCGCCTACGCCATGGGTTCCTGGCCGGCACCCTACGGGATTGAACTGAATGTCGATGCTCTAAGCGCTGTTTTATTGTTGGTTGTAACGGGCGCATCGAGTCTTGCCCTGATGGGTGGTCGTGGCAGCTTGGTTGCCGCGATCACGGAACAGCGGGAACACTATTTCCACGCGGCTTGGCTTTTGGCCCTGGCCGGCTTAAACGGCATCCTGGTTTCGGCCGATGCGTTCAACATCTTCGTGTTCATGGAGATTTCCTCGCTGGCGAGCTATGTGCTTGTTGCCGGAGGCGCCGATCGCCGGGCACTGCCCGCGGTGTTCAAATATCTGATCATGGGCACGATCGGCGCGACCTTCTATCTCATCGGCATCGGGCTGATCTACATGATGACCGGCACCCTGAATCTGGCCGACATGGAATCGCGCATCCAAGACGTTGCGGATCAAGAGCCGATTCTTGCGGCCGCCGGCTTCATCACCGTGGGTTTGGCCTTAAAGGCGGCCATCTTTCCACTGCACGTTTGGCTGCCGAATGCGTATACCTACGCACCCCACATCGCGACGGCTTTCCTGGCCGCCTGCGCCACCAAGGTGTCCCTGTATGTGCTTTTGCGCTTTGACTTTTTTGTCTTCCAGCAGAACCTCCCCGGCCATGCCTTTCAGTTTGCCGCCTACCTGATGCCGCTGGCGATACTCGGCATTCTCGTCGGTTCGGGCGTCGCCATGTTCGAGCGCAATGTGAAACGCCTGTTGGCCTTCTCATCGGTGGCCCAGATTGGCTATATGATGCTCGGGGCCAGCCTGGTCAGTGCCGCCGGTCTGACGGCCGCGACGTTGCATATGTTCAATCATGCCCTTGCCAAGGGTGGGCTCTTTCTGGCCGTGGCCGCATTCGCGCTGCTTGCCGCCGGTTTGCGGATTGAGGATATGGCTGGCATGGCAAAGCGCGCGCCCTGGACCTTTGCGGCCTTTGTGATCGTGGGATTGAGCCTCATCGGTATGCCGGGCACCGCGGGTTTCATCAGCAAGTGGTATCTGGTCAGCGCGGCTGTCGAGCTCGGCGCGCCCGGTATTGCCCTCGTTGGCGTCATCGTCCTTGGTTCGCTGATGGCGGTGGTTTATGTCTGGCGCATTATCGAGTCCGCGGTCTTCGACGAGCCTGACGAAATAGCGGTGCAATCCGTGGCGGTGCCGCGCGCTTTGCAGGCCGCGATCTGGGTTGTGGCGTTGGCCAATCTGTATTTCGGTGTCGAGCCCGGCTTGCCGCTGTGGCTGTCCTCATCCGCCGCCGAAACTCTGCTCGGACACGTTCCGACATGAGTGACCCGCACATTATCCTGGCTGCCGTAGTGTTGCCGTTATTCGGTGCCTTGGGGATCGGGCTTGCCGGCCGCATCAGCGCGAACCTGCGAGAAGCGGTGACGTTGTTGTCCGCCGGTGCCCTGACATACCTTGTCTGGGGTATCGCGCCCTCGGTGTTGGCTGGTGAGCGCCCCGGCCTGGGCGTCGCCGAAGTGCTGCCGGGCATTGACATTGCCTTCTCGGTCGAGCCGTTGGGTATGCTGTTCGCGGCGCTCGCCTCCCTACTCTGGTTCATCAATTCGCTGTATTCGATTGGTTATATGCGCGGCAACCGTGAGGCGCGCCAGACGCGCTTTTACGTCCTATTTGCCGTATCGCTGGCGGCAACGATTGGCATCGCGTTTGCGGGCAACCTCTTCACACTGTTCCTTTTCTACGAGGTGCTGACGCTCGCGACCTATCCCCTGGTTGCGCACAAGGGTGACCGCGCCACCGTGGCATCCGCGCGTGTTTATCTGGGCATACTGCTGACCACCTCCATCGGACTGCTGCTGCCCGCGGTCATCTGGATCTATGCAGTGGCGGGCACAACCGATTTCGTGCTTGGGGGCATTCTTGAAAACAAGCTGGAGGGGCCCGCGGTGGGCTTGCTGCTCGCGCTCTTTGCCTTCGGTGTCGGCAAGGCCGCACTGATGCCGGTACACCGCTGGCTGCCCGCCGCCATGGTCGCCCCGACCCCGGTGAGTGCGCTGCTCCATGCGGTTGCGGTGGTTAAAGCCGGTGTGTTCACACTGACGAAGGTTATCGTTTACATCTTCGGTGTGGACTATCTTTTCGCATCGCCGGGAACCGACTGGCTGATCTATGCGGCGGCATTCACCATCATCGCGGCCAGCGTCGTGGCGCTTCGCCAGCAGAATCTCAAACGTCTGCTGGCCTACTCGACGGTTGCGCAGCTATCCTACGTCATCATGGCGGCCGCTTTGCTAAAGCCGCTGGCCGAGATCGGTGCCGCGATCCACATCGTGGCCCACGCGCTCGGCAAGATCACGCTCTTTTTTGCCGCTGGTGCGATCTATACGGCGTCGCGCAAGACCGAAGTTCACCAACTGCAAGGCATCGGTTACCGCATGCCCATCACCATGACCGCCTTCACGATTGGTGCGCTCAGCATGATTGGTGTGCCGCCAACGGGCGGCTTTGTTTCCAAGTGGTACATCCTGGCCGGCGCCTTTGAGGCGGACAACTATGTTGTGCTGTTCACCATCGTTGCCAGCACGGCACTGAATGCCGCCTATTTCCTACCCATCGTCTATCAGGCATGGTTTGCACCGCAGCAGAGCCCGCCATCGCCGCCGCATGGCGAGGCGCCTTGGCCTTCGGTATTGGCGTTGTCGCTGACCGCCGCGCTGACCATTGCCTTCTTTCTCTTTAACGGCCCCGTTTTGGAACTCGAACGTCAGGTTGTGGCAGGGCAGTAGATGAAAAAGCTCGCCCGAACGGATCATTGGCTGGCTCGGCCCACCACAATCAAGCTGAGCTGGCGGCTGTTTGTCGTGCTGCTCGCCTTAACCTTGGTTGGGCAGTTCGCGGTTTCGATCAAGGGCTACTTCGTGCTGGATGGCTGGTTCGGGTTCGGCGCGGTTTTCGGCTTCCTGTCCTGCCTCCTTATGGTGCTGGTTGCCAAGTGCCTGGGCTACCTGCTGAAGCGCCGGGAGCACTACTACGGTGAACAGGAGCCGGACCAGTGATGCTTGAAACCGTGCCTCCCGCACTGGTTTTGTTGCTCGGCGCGGCCTTGATCGGGCCCGTGCGAGGCGTTGCCCGTAGTGCCGTCGTTTTGCTTGCGCCGCTGCTGACGCTGTGGCTGGTTTGGCATACGCCGGACGGCGTCGTACTCGATATGGCGTTTCTCGACTATCGCATCGAACCGGTGGAAGGCGGGCCGGTTCGGCGCCTGTTCGCGATTATTTTTACCATCATGGCCTTTGTCGGTGGCCTGTTCGCCTACCGTCAGGCGAAATGGCATGAGCTGGCCGCGGCCCAAGGCTATGCCGCCGGGGCGGTGGGGGTTTGCTTCGCCGGTGATCTCATCACGCTGTTCCTGTTCTGGGAACTGATGGCGCTGTTTTCGACAATGTTGGTCTGGTGCGGCGGCAGTCCCGGCGCGCGCGCCGCCGGCATTCGCTACGCCATCATGCACCTGCTCGGCGGTGTGATTCTCAAGGTCGGCATTGAGGGTGTTGCGGTACACACCGGATCGATTGATGTAGAGGCCATGCCGGCCAGCAACTTTGACGCCGCCATGATCTTGATCGGCATTCTGATTAACGCCGCCGCACCGCCCGTCTCAGCATGGTTGGCGGACGCCTACCCCGAATCAAGCCCGACCGGATCCGTGTTTTTGTCCGCGTTTACCACCAAGACGGCCGTGTTGGCGCTGATCCTGCTGTTTCCCGGCGAGCCGCTGCTGATCGGTATTGGTTTGTTCATGGTTATGTACGGGATCATCTTCGCCCTGCTTGAAAACAACATTCGGCGCATCTTGGCGTTCTCAATAGTCAATCAGGTTGGCTTCATGGTCTGTGCCGTGGGCATCGGCACCAAGATGGCTTTGAATGGCGCGGCCGCCCACGCTTTTGCCCATATCATCTACAAGGCGCTGCTGTTTATGAGCGCGGGCGTGGTCGTTTATCGAACCGGGCGCAATCGCTGTAGCGATGTCGGGGGGCTGTTTCGCAGTATGCCGCTAACCGCTATCTGCGGCATTGTGGGCGCGCTCGCCATCTCGGGTTTTCCCCTAACATCCGGCTTCACGACCAAGACGTTGATCTCCCAAGCGGCTGCCGATGAATCTATGGCGTTCGTCTATTTCATGCTGGCGGCTGCCTCCGCCGGAGTTTTTCTGCACGCCGGCATCAAGTTTCCGTGGTTCGTTTTCTTTCAGCGGGATTCGGGCCTGCGCCCGCAGGATGCGCCTTGGAACATGGCGGCGGCGATGCTGCTGTTCGCCTGCCTGTGCATTCTGCTCGGTGCCGCACCGGAACTGCTTTATCCATTGCTTCCCTATCCGGTTGACTACGATGCCTACAGCCCGGACAAGGTGTTGTTCTATTTGCAGTTGCTGCTGTTCTCGGGGCTCGCGTTCTTCCTGTTGCTGCCGCTGATGAAACGCACAGAGACCATCAGTCTTGATACGGACTGGCTGTGGCGCGTATTACTGCTGCGATGCGCGCGGGCTCTTTACAACGCCTTGGGCCTTGCCGGGCGCGGCTTGGCGGCCGTGGCGACGCGGCTCGCTGGCCGCCTGCGAGCGTTGGCGGCGCGCCACATGTCGATAGCCGTTGAGGCCAAGCGCCCGGGCGTCTTCGCCCGCACCTGGCCTATTGGTACGACGGCGATCTGGATCGCGGTGCTGCTGACCGGCTATGTGTTTGTGTATTACCTCTGAGGTTTGCCGATTGGGACGATGACTTGCTATGACGCCACTTCCGCACCGCTTACCATCATGTGGTTCCGTCAGGATCTGCGGCTTGAGGACAACCCCGCGCTGTCCGCCGCCGCGGCTTCAGGGCCTGTGCTTCCCGTCTACATCCTTGATGATGCGAATGCCGGGTACTGGAAAATGGGTGGCGCCTCGCGCTGGTGGTTGCATCATTCCCTGTGTCGGTTGAACGAGGCGCTCGGGGGCGGGCTTTGGGTATTGTCGGGTGACGCGGAGGCCGAACTCGCCGGATTGTGCGAGTCATTGGCCGTCAAGAAGGTGGTTTGGAACCGCTGCTATGAACCTTGGCGAATCCGCCGCGATGCGCGCATCGAACGCTCTTTGCAGAGGCGCGGCATTCAATTCGATGCCTTTAAGGGAGCGCTCATATGGGAACCCAATGAAGCGCTGAAGGCCAATGATGAGCCCTACGGGGTCTTCACACCCTTTTACCGAAATCTTCTGCGGAAGATGCCGGCCGACAGCCCGCTACCGAAGCCATGCGACATGACCCTTGCCGACTGCGCTCAACCGCACAATCGCATAGATAGGCTTGAACTCAAACCCGGGATACCTTGGGATGCCGAATTTCACGATCACTGGACACCCGGCGAGCAGGGTGCGCTCGATCAATTGGATGCATTCCTTCAGGACGGGCTGGAAAACTACAAGGCTAGGCGGGACTATCCCGTCATATCGGGTGTTTCCGCGCTTTCCCCCCACCTGCATTTTGGAGAAATCAGTCCGCTGCGAGTCTGGCGCGAGGCGCGGATGTCAGCGGTGGACTCGAATCCCGACCCATGGCTGCGGCAAATCTGTTGGCGTGAATTTAGCTATCACATGCTTTTCCACCACCAGCACATGTGCGATGCCAACCTGGATACCCAATTCGACCGCTTCCCCTGGCGCTTCGACCAGGAGACACTGAGGCGTTGGCAGCGGGGCCTGACCGGCTATCCCTTGGTCGATGCGGGCATGCGCGAGCTTTGGCGCACCGGCACCATGCATAACCGTGTGCGCATGGTGACCGCGTCCTTCCTCACCAAAAACTTGATGATTCACTGGCGCGAAGGGGCACGTTGGTTCTGGGATTGCTTGATGGACGCCGACCTCGCCAACAACAGTTTCGGCTGGCAATGGGTGGCGGGCTGTGGTGCCGATGCCGCACCCTACTTTCGCATCTTCAACCCGATCACACAGTCGCAGAAGTTCGACCCGGAAGGCGGGTATCTGCGCCGCTGGTTGCCTGAATTGCGCCGCCTATCGAACCGACATATCCACGCACCTTGGCAGGCGAACGCCAATGACCTTGCCGAGGCTGGCGTGTACCTGAACCAAAGCTATCCCGCGCCCATGATCGACCTCGGCAGTTCCCGCGAACAGGCCCTTGAAGCTTGGCGCGCGCTTCGCAATCGGTAGCAACCTGAAGCCTGCCAACACCGAAATCTGCTCGTCGGTGACGGCCCTCAACTGTTCCCGGTTGGTATTTCCGCGGCGATTGGGTTTAATCGGTTGGCTTGCTTGGCTCGGCTTTTACGGGGGCGCGTTGAGCGGGCGCTCTTAGTCGCGGATGAAGTTTACAGATGCATCAATTGTCAAGCCGACAGTTGCCGTTTGGTTGGTTTGGGGCCAGGTCCCATTAGGGTTTTTGCACGGGGTCTCGCATGGTGGACGCAGACGGCTTTAGGCCGAATGTTGGCATTGTGGTGGTCAACGACCGCGCCGCGGTGCTTTGGGCGCGGCGCCTCGGTGGCCGCAATGCTTGGCAATTTCCGCAGGGCGGCATTAACCATGCGGAGACCCCGGAAGACGCCCTCTATCGGGAACTGTACGAGGAAGTCGGACTAAAAAGCGATGCCGTGCAGCTGATCGCGGGCACCGAGGGTTGGCTGCGTTACCGTTTGCCGGAGCATATGCGACGCTGGGATTCAAGCCCATCGTTTGTCGGCCAAAAACAGAAATGGTTTTTGTTGCGCATGTTGGCCGAGGACGACGAGGTGCGGCTGTCCGTTTCCGAAAAACCGGAATTCGATACTTGGCGCTGGGTGAGTTATTGGTATCCCCTGGGGCAGGTGGTTGCATTCAAAAAAAATGTTTACAGAAGGGCGCTTGGGGAACTGGTGCCGCATCTGCGTTTCCGGTGTTAACGAGACTTCAACATATCGTTCAAGAGGTTGCTGGCGCACCGTCACTGCACGATGCGCTCCAAGTGATTGTGCGGGAAGTCTGCGACGCCCTGTCCATCGAGGTTTGCTCCGTCTACCTCAAGACGCCGGAGGGGCAAGGCTATTTGTTCGCCGCCAACGAGGGCCTGAATCCGGATTCGGTCGGCGCTTCGACAATGGCATTGGGTGAGGGTTTGGTCGGCTTGGTCGGTGAGCGGGCGGAGCCGATCAACCTGCCTGTGGCAAGCCAACATCCGCAATTCCATCACATGCCCGAATTGGGCGAGGAGCCATTCAACGCCTTTCTGGGTGTGCCCATTGTGCATCATCGCCGCACACTGGGCGTGTTGGTCGCGCAGCAGCGGGCGCCAAGGCGTTTCGACGCCGACGAAGAGGCGTTTTTAGTCACGCTTGCCGCGCAGCTCGCCACCGCCATTGCCCACGCGGAGCTGGCCGGCGGCATTGAGTCGTTGCTTGATGCGGGCCAGGATGCTCGGGATCTCAGAATCAACGGCCTCGCCGGTTCACCCGGTATCGCTTTCGGCACCGCAACCCTGATGCAAACGGCGACCAACCTCGATGATGTGCCCGACCGCGAAGCCACCAACATCACCGTTGAGCTCATGCTCTTCGACAAGGCCGTGGAATCCGTGCGTGGCGATATTCGGCGCATCAGCGAACAGTTCGCGCAAAGCCTCTCCCGCGAGGAACTGGCATTGTTCGACGCCTATCTGCACATGCTTGATGACGCCGCCCTAACCGGTGATGTGGGGGAGCGCATCCGACGCGGCGAATGGGCCCAGGGTGCCCTAAAGAACGTGATTCGCGAACACAAACGGCGTTTTGATCGGATGGAGGACGTCTATCTGAAAGAACGCGGAACCGATGTGGAAGATTTGGGGTTGCGTGTACTCGCGTACCTTCAGGACATCGGCCCGCGCCGGCGCGACTTTCCCGACGAGACGATTCTGGTTGGCGAGCAAGTCACGCCCAGCATGCTCACCAGTGTACCCACTGAGCGGTTGAAGGGGATTGTTTCCGCACGGGGCTCGGTCAATTCCCATGTCGCCATACTCGCCCGGGCCCTGGGTGTTCCGGCGGTGATGGGCGCGGTGGATACGCCGGTTTTCCAGATGGATGGGCAGACGTTGATCGTTGATGGCTACTACGGCGAGCTGTACGCCAACCCCAGTGAAAAACTCGCCGGCGCCTATCGCGTGTTAATGCGGGAAGAGCGCGAGTTCGCCGAGGAAATCGATGCGCTTCGGGAATTGCCCTGTATTACCCGCGATGGTTGGCGGGTCTTGCTCTGGGTGAACATCGGCCTGACGGGTGAAATTACCCGCTCCCTGGATCGGGGTGCGGAAGGCATTGGCTTGTTTCGCACGGAAATACCCTTTGTTACCCAAGACCGTTTTCCCACCGAAGAGGAGCAGCGCGAACTCTATCGCGAGCACATGAAGGCGTTCGAGCCAAGGCCGGTCACCATGCGCACCCTTGATGTGGGCGGCGACAAGGCCCTGCCCTATTTCCCCATTGCCGAGGACAACCCCTTTCTCGGTTGGCGCGGTATCCGCGTCACCCTGGACCACCCAGAGATTTTCCTGGTGCAGGTGCGGGCCATGCTCAAGGCTAATGCCGGCTTGAATGGCATTTTGCGCATCATGTTGCCCATGGTCTCCGACCTGTTTGAAGTGGAAGAGGCGAAAAAGTTGGTGGAACAGGCGCACCGGGAAGTGTTGGAGGAGGGTTTTAGCGTAAAGAAACCGCAAATCGGGGTGATGGTGGAGGTGCCCTCCGCCGTTTATCAGGCGAGGGAGTTGGCGCGGCGGGTCGATTTTCTCGCCGTCGGCTCTAACGACCTCACCCAATACATGTTGGCCGTGGACCGCAATAATCCCCGCGTCGCAGAACTCTACAAGGACTTCCACCCCTCGGTGCTGCGTGCCTTGCGCGAGGTGGCGAGGCAAGCCGGGGCGCAACGCAAGGGGCTTGGCATTTGCGGCGAATTGGCGGGGACGCCAATCGGCGCGGTATTACTGGTCGGCATGGGCTATCAGGTGCTGTCCATGAACGCCACCAATTTGCCCAAGGTCAAATGGGTGCTGCGCAACATCAAACACAATGATGCCCGACGCATGCTGTCGCGTGTGATTCGCATGGATTCGGCGCGGGAAATTCAAGAATACATGGAGCGCCAGTTGGTCAAAGCCGGGCTTGGCCGGGTGATTCCAAACCACGTCAGCGCAACGATAGCTGAAACCGAACTCGCTTGAGCGGCCTGCCCCGGCGGCCATAGCCTTGTTCGGTTAGCGTCGTCTCGTTTGTGGCGCAGATTACGGCGGTGCTGGCTCTTGTACCGTAGTCCTCGCCGACGATGAAGCAGGGAGCGATGCGCCGTTCGAATTCCAGCGGCTGGCCCCGGCGGGGGAGCCTATCATCAGAGGCTGTGCGATCGTTGCGTAAAAGCTTGATGATGGCATCTTCCATCGGCCCTTGTTGGGCTATCTGCCGCGAGGGCTCGATGCCATGCGCCGATGGCGTTGGCGAACCGCGTACCGGGTAAGCTTGGTTGACCACCCGCCGCAGGCTTTCGATGCCATCCACCACCTTTGGCCAGCGCGCCCCGAACTCGGCATTGGTTAGCCCGTGGTAGCCCGGTTCAAGGGCCTGGGTTGGGCCGCGATTGGATGTGCAGACCAGCGTCTCGCCATCCCACAGCAATAGGTTAAACCCCTCGTAGTCGCCGCCGCGCAGCGCCCGGGCATATTCCATGGCACGGATATGGCCGTGTAAAAAATTGCTCGCCAACGCACCTCGGGAATGGGTTGGTTGTGATGCCTCGTTGGTTGGGGCTGCGGGCAAAGGTTGCAAGTCCGCACTGGCGAAGTTGGTTATGGCGGCGAAGTGTCCGCGTCGGTTTACACCGAGCCAGGTGCCGCTGGCGATTTTGTCGCGGCCCGCCAGCACGGCCGGGGCATCGGGCCAAAAGTGTGCGGATTGCGCTGGCCGGTCGTAGAATTCATCCCGGTTTGCGGCAACAATCAGGGGCATTCCGGGAAGCACCCGGTAGGCAAACAGAATGAGACACATCTAACCGGACCTATTCATGAATGAACGACCGCGGCTGACAATAGCAGCGAAAACACCGGCTGTACTGCCGCCGCTTACAGGAGGTAGTGGCTCAGTTTCAATTTCCGCCGCCGCGGAGACCACGCCTGCCTTGGGCTGCGGTAACGAAGATTTTCCAAATTGAGCCACTACCCTGCAGGACCTGTTCTCAAGTATGCCTGTGCATGCTTTGCGTTCGCGCCCGGGGGCAAAATCCGGCGCGGGCAGCGCGGTTGCTCGCTTTCGCGACTTCCGAAGGCAGAGGCTCTTAGGCAATCGGGAAAAAATTTTTGGCGCGGTCATAGTCGCCGCCTCCTTGGCAATGTTGCATTATCCAATCATTGATCCGGTTATCGTATCGCTTGGCCCCTTGGCCGTGCGTTGGTACGGCTTAGCGTATCTGGCTGCGTTCGCCTTGGCTTGGCGGCTTGGCCAAGTGCAGAGCCGCCGGGCGTTTTCGCACTGGTCGGCCCAGCAGATTGCGGATTTGATTTTCTATGGCGCGGTCGGTGCCGTGCTTGGCGGGCGCCTCGGCTATGTGCTGTTCTATGCGTTCGAGGGGTTGGTGCGCGACCCGCTGCTGCTCTTCAAGATATGGGATGGCGGCATGTCGTTTCACGGCGGCCTGCTTGGTGTGATTGCCGCCATGGTTTGGTATGGCCGGCGCTTGAGCCGGGGTTTTTGGCAAGTTGCGGACTTTCTCGCGCCTCTGGTGCCCACCGGCTTGGGTTTGGGGCGTTTGGGCAATTTCGCCAACACGGAATTGCCTGGCCGTGTTACCGAGATGCCCTGGGGTTTGGTTTATCCTTGCACCGCTGATGCGGTTCGCAACATCAACGTGCTTTGTACCGGCCCTTGGGAAGCCTTTGCTCGGCACCCCTCGCCGCTGTATCAAGCATTTGCCGAGGGCGTGGTCTTGTTCGCGCTGGTTTGGTGGGTGGCTGCCCGCCCGCGTCCCGCCGGACTGGTTTCGGGAATCTTCCTGCTGGGTTACGGCTTGGTGCGATTTGTCACCGAGTGGTTCCGCGCACCCGATGGGCACATCGGCTTTCTCGCCTTTGATTGGCTGACGATGGGGCAGTTGTTGTCCTTGCCCATGGTGTTTGTTGGTGTGCTCGTGGTTGCGTGGGCATTGCGCCGGCGGCAATCCACCTGAGCCACTACCATTTCCCACTGGCTGTTGTGCTCATAAAAGCCGCTTGTCACAATTTGTTGTGGTCTTGGGAATCAAATAGATAACTCCCGTATTGAGTAGACGATGCAGTTAACCATATAAACCCCAATGCAACAGTACCTAGACCTACTGCGCCTTGTGCGCGATGCGGGCGTCCACCGGGGCGACCGAACCGGCACCGGCACCCGCAGCGTTTTTGGCCACCAGATGCGCTTCGATTTAAGTGCGGGGTTTCCCCTGGTGACCACCAAGAAGGTGGTCTTTCGCCTGATTGCGCATGAGCTGCTTTGGTTTCTTTCCGGCAGCACCAACATCAAATACCTGCTCGATAACAACGTACACATTTGGGATGAGTGGGCGGATGAAAACGGCGAACTTGGGCCGGTGTACGGCTCGCAGTGGCGCTCGTGGCCGGCCCCGGACGGCACCGCCATCGACCAGATTGCCGGGGTGCTGAGCAGCATTCGCGAAAACCCGAACTCGCGCCGCCATATCGTCAGCGCTTGGAATGTGGCCCTGGTTGACAGTATGGCGTTGCCGCCCTGCCATACACTGTTCCAGTTCTATGTGGCCGAGGGCAAGCTCTCTTGCCAGCTGTATCAGCGCAGCGCGGACCTCTTTCTCGGCGTTCCATTTAATATCGCCTCCTATGCGCTGCTCACCTTGATGGTCGCCCAGGTTACCGGATTGCGGCCCGGTGAGTTTGTACACACCTTCGGCGATGCCCATCTCTACGACAACCATCTCGAACAGGTCGAGCTGCAGCTTGGGCGCGCACCCTTGCCTCCGCCTTCGTTGCGGTTGAATCCGGCGGTGCATGATCTATTTGACTTCAACATTGACGATTTTGAGCTGCTCAACTATCGCTGCCACGATGCCATCAAGGCGCCTGTAGCGGTTTAAATCCGGGGAATCATTTGAATACGTCTTTGACGATAGACGCTGCGGTGGCCTTGATGGTGGCGAAAGTGAGATCCTGGCTTTTCTCGGAAATCAGACTCCTTATCTTCTGCCAGCGGGTGTCGTCGCGCACATCGTCTAGGAATTTGGTTCCCTCTCACGTCAGTCGCAGGCCCATCCACGCAACTTTGTCGAGTGAACTAAAGCGGTTACGATCCTGCCGATGATTCTCCGGTTCCCTCTCCTGCGTCTCTTGTTTAGCTGGTGCGCCTGCTAGTCAATTTGATTGTTTGGAACTATTCAAACGGCATGGGTGCTCGCCGTTTTTTTGCCAACAGACACGAGGAAATAGCATGGTTCGCCAAGACTAGGCAATATTATTTTGATCTTGATTCAGTACGCGAGCCATACGACGAAAGTACGAAGAGAACATACCGGAAGGATAAGCGCTTGCGACCGGCCGACGGGACGGCGATAGCGGCTTTTCGCTTTCGCGACTTCCTGCGGCGCAAGCTCCTAGGTCTAGCCGGTCTCACAGCGTCAGCGCCCGTACCGGCAAGTTAATGAGATGGACGAGTTAGCCTTCTGAAAATCGCTTTTTTCTGCGGTATGGATAGACATCAATGACTTGCCCGGTGCGGATGGCATCCTGCAATTGCCGCCAGTAGCTCGGTTTGAACAGGTCGCCGTGCAGGTGCTCAAACAGGCGTTTGATCTCTCGTTTGCCGAATAGGAAGCGGCGTAATTCTTCGGGAAAGACATCGTTTGGCGCGACTGAGTACCAGGGTTCGGCCGCCATCTCCTCCTCAATATTCCGAGGCTCCGGAATTTCCCGGAAATTGACATCGGTGAGGTAGCAGATTTCGTCGTAGTCGTAGAACACCACCCGCCCGTGCCGTGTAACGCCGAAATTCTTCAGCAGCATATCGCCGGGGAAGATGTTGGCGGCGGCCAGTTGCTTGATGGCGTTGCCATACTCGTCGAGCGCGTCGATGAGCGCCTCGCCCTGGGCGGTGCTGATGTGGAGATTTAGCGGTGTCATCAAACGCTCGGTATAAAGATGGGCGATGCGAACCGTTTGGCCGTCGATGGCGATGGATGAACCGGCCAGGGTTTGTAGTTCGGCGACCAGGTTCGGTGCTAGCCGGTCAAGGGGTAGCGCGAGATTTTCAAACTCCTGGGTGTCCGCCATGCGGCCTACCCGGTCGTGGCTTTTGACCATATGGTATCGGTCGCGGACATCCTTGGCGGTCACTTCCTTCTGTGGCGCGAACCGATCTTTGATGACCTTGAAAACCGTTTGATAGGAGGGCAGGGTGAACACCGTCATCACCGTGCCCTTGATGCCTCGCGCAATCACAAATTGATCGTCGGAACCGTGCAGATGATCGAGGAAGTCCCTGTAGAACTCGGTTTTGCCGTGGCGATGCTCGCCGATGGACGCATAGAGTTCGTAGCGCCTCTTATTGGGCAGCAGCCCGTGCAGAAATTCCACGAGGCCGAAAGGATAGGACGCATCGACCATGAAGTAGGCGCGCGTGAAGCTGAATACGATGGAAAGTTCGTCTTCATCGCTGATGAGGGTATCGACATAAACTTGGCGGGAATCATTCAACCCCAACGGCAGGGCGATTGGCCAAGACCGCCCAGTTTGCCGTAAACGCCCGACGATATAGGTGCCCTTGTTGCGGTAGAAGAGCGAATTTACGGCGTCGATTTCGATTTCTCCGTCCTTGCCGGTAGCGATGCCCGCTTCTGCGAACGCCGCGATGATATTGGCAATGTCGCCCCCGCGGTCGCGCCACTCGACATCCCCGACCCGTTCGTCCAACAACCGATTGAGCATGGCCGCCAACCCGCCAATGGCGGTGTAGGTGCTGAACACCGGCTCTGCGGGCGGCGGCGGAGCATCGACAAAGGATGAATGGACGAACAGGTGCGCGTCGATGCGGTGGGCATCGCCGACGGCGCGGCGGTAGACGGAATTGAAGACGGTTTCGGCCAGTTCGCCATCCGGCCGCTTGGCGATCAGCTTGCTGTAGCGCCTTTTTGCTTCCGGCCAGAAAGCCTTATCGGGCAGCGGGCTTTGTCTTGGCGGTACATCAATGTCCTTGAGAATGGCGTCGATGTATTGGCCATAAATGCGCAGGCGCGTTGCGCTCGCGCTCTGTACGCCGGGCCAGTCGGCGGCGAGGAATCGCCCCCGTGCCGCAACGGTGATGGCGACAAATTCACGGCGGTAGGCACGGAAGTGCTCAAAGATGGCATGGGCCACCTGGGCGGTGTTGAGAAGGCCCGCTTTTTCAGGAATGGGTTGCGCCGCCAACCTCGCCACGTTCATTCATGAATGGGTCGGGCAGATGCCCCTAGTCCGCAGCTTGGCTTGCCGGTTGCAGCAAGGCTTCGACTCGTGCCAAACGTTGAGCAAGGTCGGCGTGGTCTTTTTGCAAGCCATCAAAACGCTTGCCGATATCGCCCTTGAAGTCGGCGTGGTCTTTTTTCAGGTCGTCGATGCGCTTACCGATGTCGCTCTTGAAGTCGGCATGGTCTTTCTTCAGGCCGTCGATGCGTTTGCCGATGTCGTTCTTGAGATCGCGGTAATCCGCCTTCAGGTCACGCATCAAGTAGGTCACCACCGCCAGTATCAACGCGGGCGGAAAGTAGACATGCACCAGCTCCATGTTCACCCTCGTATAAAAGCGGAAAAGCTGCCGCTCAGTGTATCACCCCCATACCGCACCCGGGGAGGGAGTTAGTGATAGGTAGTGGCTCAGTTTGAATTTCCGCCGCCGTAGAGACCAAGCCCGCGTTGGGCTCCGGTAACGAAGATTTTCCAAATTGAGCCACTACCTAGTGATAGGTTCTGAGCACATAGCCCTTTTCGACCATGCAGTCGCGATAGGCCTCAAAGGAAGGGGATTCGGTTTGCATTGCCGCGATCTGTTCGATGCCGGTCACGTCCTGACAGTTGCCGTTATCGATCTTGTAATCACGCTCTGTTTTGGCGTTTTTAGCTTGCCAGTAATGGGTGGCTTGCAAGGTGGATTCCATTGCACATGCCATGAAAAGAAAAGGAAAAGATATAAATATCAGCGACTTGATTTTTTTGAGAACGTCCATTTCGACCTCCATTAGTTTGGTGGTTATAGGAAATCAATTCCTACGGAATAATGTACCTATCCAAGTTGGCATATGCAACAGGAAAATAGAAAAAATTTTGCACTGATCTCCCCCCAATATCGCAACGCCCGAAAAAAATTTGGTAGTGGCTCAATTTGGCAACGCTTCATACCGCAGCCCAACGCGGGTGCGGTCTCTGCGGCAGCGGAAATTGAAACTGAGCCACTACCAAAAATTTGGGAATTATGTAGCAAAATCCGCAAAACCCCATTGTGCATTTTGCAGAAAGTTTTGGGACCTATATATTCTGCCTGACCACGGCAAAGGTGGTATGATGAGAGCAGTCACAAAACTGGAGGATTCCAGATGACACGTTCACCCCCCCCCCCCCCCCCCCCCCCCCCCCCCCCCGCGCGCTAGACTAGCGGCTATCCTGCTGCTGGCACTGCTGGCCAGTCCGGCGATGGCCGAGCAGTGCAATGCCTCCCATATCGGCGTATACCAGGGCTTCCCGATGGCGGGCACGCCGGCAGTAGAAGGCACCGTTGGCGGAGTGATCGTCCAGTTCTTCCTGGAAAACTGCGACAATTTCGGCAGTTTCGAGACTCCCCGGGAATACCAGATTCCCTTCTGCGCCGAGTTCTTCGACACCACCTCGTGCGACGCCGCCGCCACAAACTGCCTGAGCAACCGTGTTGCCGGGGCCAGCGGCCTTCTAGGCACCCGCTGGCAGCCCGCCGCCGGCCACCCGTTCAAGCGGTGCAACATCCTGGACGTGGCAGAAGGCTTTACGTCTGCCTTGCTAACCCCGCATGAAAACAGTTCCAAGGACGAAGGGGAGAATTCCCTGCACGTCATCATGTACAACCCGACCCGTCATCTGCGCATTCCCATTCGGGACAATGACTGATTGGGCGCTTGTCGGCACGCTGATTCGGTATTATTAGTTTGATGGAGCACTAGTAACCTTCCGCGCCGTCTTCTTCAAGCGCCCCGTCAGGCCGTGGAATGGCCGACACAATAAGATTGCCGACGACAATGCCGCCGATCATCGTGTAGACCATCGGTCTTAAGCTACCGTCATGGAGAAAGCCAGACAAGGCGCCAAGCAGCCCACCCATGAGAAACACGCTGATGCCCATCAGCGATGAAGCGCTGCCGACAAGGCGTTTGAAGCGCGTCAAGTAGAGGCCGGACACCGCTGGCCCGATCAAACCGTTGACACCCATGGCGAGCGCAAGTAAAGGCGTGAACAAAAGCACCGGAATCTCATCTGCGCCGAAGACAAGCGCTGCGAACGCGGTGAAGAACAGCAGTTGAATGCCTCGTCCAATGCGAAAAAGCAGCGCAGGCGACAATCGCCGGATCAGGCGCGATGCGAGCATGGTGAAACACAGCATCGACACGACATTGGCACCAAATAGAACGGGAACATCGCCTCGCCGACTGCGAAATATTCAAGGTAGATAAACGACGAATTGGTGATGAACACGAACATCAGACACGACATGCATGCGTTGCCGAGGATGTACATGAGCGGCACCGGCCTGCCTTGAATGCGTCGGGTCAGCACTGAAACGTACTGCGGCAGAATCGCGTGCCAGCGAATGTGCCGGCCCGGATTCGGTGCTGTTTCAGGAATCCTCGTGAATGCAATCAGCGCGAACACGCCGTAGAGCCCGAGAAATACAAAGATCGACTCCCAGCCCAATGGCAGCAGCAAGCTGCCAATCATCGGCGCCAAGAGTGGCGCAATCAGCATGACCACGAAGACGATTGGAAACTTGCGCACGGCTTCGTGCCTTTTGGCGCACTTGGATTGAGCCTTGCAGGGATCGACGTGTTCTTCGCAATCAACGCACTCGAGCCGGTTGAAACACGCGGCGCCATCGCCTTTCTGTATGCGGACGGCACGCCTCGACTGCTCATTGACATCTTCCTTCTTGGCGTGTTCGCCGCCTTCTACGAAGTGCCGCTCTATGCCTCCATTCAGGCGCGCACACCGGAGGCGACGAGGGCGCGCGTCATCGCCGCAACCAACATCATCAATGCCTTCTTCATGGTCTTAGGGGTCTGTCTGCGCCATTGTCTGGCTGAGCGTACTCGATCTTTCCATCCCGTCGCTGCTGCTTTCCCTCGCCATCGGCACGCTCGCTGTAGCGGGCTTCATCTTCTACCAAGTACCTGAGTTCGCGATGCGCTTTCTTATCTGGACGCTCACGCACACCATGTATCGCGTCACTCATGAATCGCTCGACCGCATCCCGGAAAAAGGCGCGGCGCTGCTAGTCTGCAATCATGTGAGCTATGTGGATGCGCTCATCATCGGCGGCTCGGTGCCGCGGCCGGTGCGCTTCATCATGCTTGGCCGCATATTCGACATCCCTGTGCTGAACTTCGTGTTTCGCACTGGTCGCGCCATTCCCATCGAGTCGCCGCGCGTGAACGCCGACATCTACGAGCGCGCGCTCGAAGATATACGAGAAGGGCTTGAAGCGGGCGACCTGCTGTGCATTTTCCCCGAAGGCAAGCTCACGACCGACGGCGGCATTGACACCTTCAAGCGCGGTGTCGAGAGCATTCTCGCCGTCACGCCGGCACCAACCATGCCGCTCGCGCTACAAGGCCTGTGGGGCAGCTTCTTCAGCCACAAGGGCGGCACGTTCAAGAACACCGGGCGCATCTGGAGCCGGGTCAAAATCGTCGCCGGAGAAGCGCTTGCTCCCGAGGGACTGAGCACCGAGACGTTGCGCGCGCACATTGCTCGCTTGCGCGGCGACAATGCATGAACCACACTTCTAGTGTTCCGTCACAGTTTAATTTTTGGATAGATGGACTTCAGCTTGCGGCGCGCGTCGTCCACCTCCATGTGCCATTCCACGCCCCGCTGGGCGCTGTTCACATCGTCCGCCCACGCCTTGAGCTCCGCCGCAGCGTCCGGATGTCGCCGATGCGGCGGTTCGCGAGGCATTGCCGCGTCATGCAGCTCAGCTCGCTCTCCGCCACGTTCAGCCAGCTGCCGTGCTTCGGCGTGTGGCAGAACTCGACGCGCCGCGCCAGCGCCCGCGCCGGGTCGGGCGGCTTCGCGTAGGTCTCCAGCACGTGCTCCATGCCCGCCGCGAACTCCGCGTCGCAGCCCGGCGGAATCACCCAGTACCGGACCTTGCGCCCGGTGACGCCGTTTTTTTAGGGAATTATGTAGCAAAATCCGCAAAACCCCATTGTGCATTTTGCAGAAAGTTTTGGGACCTATATACTCTGCCTGACCACGGCAAAGGTGGTACGATGAGAGCAGCCACAAAACTGGAGGATTCCAAATGACACGTTCACCCCCCCCCACTAAATTAGCAACCTTCTTGCTGCTAGCAGTGCTTGTGGCACCGCTAGCGGCGCAGACGACCGTCACAAGCAGCGGGCGAGACGGCGAGACCGCTTGCATGGGTCAAACTGAGGTCAATGCTGCGAATCTCCCCATCACGACCTTAACCTCAAACTTCGGGCTCTACAGCGCTCCGGCTGTCACATGGGGCCAATACACCGGGCGGCTCGGCGATACGACGCCACCTGCAAATGCCACTGTGTATCACGCTGTTTACAACGCCAGCACAAAGGCAAGTGTGTTCAAAAGTGCAGCTAATCTCGTTAATAGTGAAAACAACTATTCAGGCGAAAGCCAAGCCCTACCTGGACTGACTGCAAAGACCAACTACTATGTGGAAGTTTACGCGGCTGCGTCAGGATCTATTCCGAAGCAGGTGTTCGCGAGACGCTGCTTCATGACCGGCGGCACCTACACCATATCGGCCGAAGCCATCGCTTCAGGCCCAACGGAGGGGTCAACCGGGTGCTTCACGATCAGCCCCCTCACCCAGCAGGATGTCCGCAACTGCTGGTGCGGGCGCAAGACCACACGGCCCCTGTTCAGCTCAACACAGGACAACACCAACTTCCTGAACAGGTGGGGATGCCGATAACGGCCCCTGCCGGACACGGGCGCGGCGGCATCCGCTCCGCCCCTGTCGTTGCGGGCCGCCGCCCCCCGGCGCTGCGCACCAGCGACCCCATGCAGTCGATGGTGTCGATCAACCCCCTCGCGTACTCGCCATCGCCGTGCCTGACGGCCTCGTGACGATGCCAGTTAATCTCGGCGGACAGTGCCGAGTACGCTACGGCATCGTCCGTGAAAATGATGGAGCCTTGCTCGGCGGCTGACTCGACGAAGCCCGTCAGGGTGCGGGAATCAACCGCAGCGACGGGCCGCGCCAGTAGGCGTGCCAGCTCTTGGACTTCGAGACGCGCTCTACGCCGCCGCAGTGCGGGCAGACGGGCTTGCCGCCCCACCGCGCCGACTCAAGCCACTCACAGCATTTGTCGTCGGTGGAGAAGATGCGGTGCAATTGGGTGATGCTCAGTGTGTCCGCGATCCGCTTTTTGCCGTCCATCCTTTGGACTCCGCTCATTTGCGGATTACCATATCTAATTCTTATAAGGGTTTTAAGAGTTCTTTGCGGATTTTGCTACATAATTCCCAAAAATTTCAGGGCGGTAAAGCACCGGTATTGCCAAGCTTGGCAGAAGTCGGCTTGCGGCAACCGGTGTGCATCATGTTTCCGTTTTGTCACAAAGACGACACGCTTTTGTCATATATCCGTACTAACTTGCTCGCCGGATTTACGGGCTGCCATGCGCGCCCTGATCTACACCATTTTTTCCGGGGAACTTCATGAATCTAAGGCTGTTGAAGATGGGCGCTCTGGCGCTTGGGGCTTTATTCTTGGTTGCCTGCGGCGGCTCTTCGGACAATGCCTCGCCGGGCTCGGTGGTCGTCATACAAGAGGTGGAGCGGGAGCAGCCACCTGATCCACAACCAGATCCCGAACCCCAGCAACAGCCACCGCCCGATGGCGCCACGACAGCGAGCGTTATCCCGGCAGGCCTGCGATCGATCATCGCTAATTCCGGTGAAACGGCGTCGATGGCGTTTGACAACAAGCCGATTTACATCATTGATGTAACCGCGCTAACGGATGGACAACTTGATCCGACCGGTCTGCTGCTTGGCAATGATTTTATTTTCCAGATTGCCGGCGGCGCACTGCGGGTTACGCCGCCGGACAGTGGTGGCTGCGCATTGAACATGACCCCCGGGTCGGTTTTGGTTGGCGGAAGTTCGGAAGATTTTCTCGTGATAGAACGCGGCTGCATGTTGATGGCCGATGGTTCCGATGACGATGGCAACTTGGATCAACCGATCGTTTTCACCGCCCGCAAGGAAGTGGATGGCGATGTGGAAGACGGCGAACGCGGCCTTTGGGGGGGGCTGGTCATCAATGGCAATGCGCCGATCAACGATTGCTCGCAAGGCGCCGAGGGCGGTACCGATGAGTGTACCAAGGAAGGCGAAGCCAACTCGGGCCTGTTTGGGGGTTCCGACCCGGAGGACAATTCCGGCGTGTTGAAATACGTCAGCGTTAGGTTTGCGGGATCCAATGTCGATCCCGAGAATCAACTCAACGGTATCGCCTTCCAGGCAGTGGGCGACGGCACGGAAGTTGACTTCGTTCAAGTACACAACAACTTGGACGACGGCATAGAATTTTTCGGCGGCACCGTAAACGCCAAGCATGTGGTGCTAACCGGTAATGCCGACGACTCGCTTGACTGGACGGACGGCTGGACAGGCCGCATTCAATATCTCTATATCGAACAAACCGGCTCGGCGGACAACGCTATCGAAGCCGACAACCGCGAAGGCGACGAAGGTGCCACCCCGCGGTCGAATCCGACCATCGCCAACATGTCGGTGTATGGCAATCCGGACGAAAATGCCCTGCGCCTGCGGCGGGGTACGGGTCTGGCACTGCGTAACAGCTTTGTGGGCGGTTCCGCCACCTGTATCCGCGTTGATGGCACCAGTCGCGACCTGTTGGGAACCGACCTGACCATTGAGGGCGTTAGTTTTGCCTGTGCCGAAACACACGGCAGGGACAGCGACGGTGCGGTATCCGCTTATTTGGGGGGTGCCACCAATGTATCTCGGAACGGCGATGCGGTAGATCCCGTGAGCGTCCGCGACACTTTTTTCGACAGAGCTGATTTCATTGGTGCTTTCGGCGCGGAAAACTGGGCGGCGGGATGGACTTACGCGGGATCGGTGAGCAACGCGATGCCGCCTGACTTTGGTTGTCCGGAAGGCACGACGGAAGTTGCCGCGGTCGGCGGTCGGCGCACCTGCCAGCTGTCTGGGGTGCTTGCCGGCGACTTGACGCTGACCCGCTCCAACCACTACATCCTGGACGGCAAGGTCACCGTTGGCGGCGACAATGTGGATTCGGCCGTGCTGACCATTGAGTCCGGCACCACGATCATTGGCGATGACGCGGAGGACTTTCTGGTCGTTTCCCGCGGATCGCGCATCGAGGCGAACGGCACCCGCGCCGCGCCGGTCACCATGACCGCGGTGGGCGACGTGACCGGCGCCCTTGCGAACCCGGTCGGGGCGCGCGGCCTCTGGGGAGGGCTGGTCATCAATGGCAATGCGCCGATCAACGATTGCTCGCAGGGCGCCGAGGGCGGGACGGCGAACTGCACCAAGGAGGGCGAGGCCAACTCCGGCTTGTTCGGGGGTGCTGATCCGAACGACTCGAGCGGCACGCTGCGCTATGTGGTCGTCAAGCACGCGGGTTCGAATGTTGATCCGGAGAATCAGTTGAACGGCATTGCGTTCCAGGGCGTGGGCGACGGCACGGAAGTTGATTTCGTTCAAGTACACAACAACTTGGACGACGGCATAGAATTTTTCGGCGGCACCGTGAACGCCGGGCATGTGGTGCTAACCGGCAATGCGGACGACAGCCTCGACTGGACCGACGGCTGGGTGGGCAGCATCCAATACCTGATAATCGACCAGGCCGACGACAGTGGCGACAGCGGTATTGAGGCGGACAATCGCGAAGGCGACGAGAACGCCAGGCCCCGTTCGCTGCCGCGTATCGCCAATATGACCATAACCGGCAATCCGACCGAGCGTGCCATTCGCCTGCGCCGGGGCACGGGCTTGCAACTCTACAATAGTGTTGTGCGAGGCAGCGAAAACTGCCTGCGTGTCCAGGGCGCATCCCTTCAGCAACTCGGCACCGGCATTACTTTTGACGGCGTCAGCTTTGCTTGCGGCACGGTCGTGGAAGGCGACGATGTTGCGGCTATCCAAGCCGAACTGGATGGCAGCAAGGTTTCGACCACCGGGCAGTCTGTGGACGCGGCGGACCTCTCGGGCGATAGCTTCTTTGATGCGACCGATTTTATTGGCGCCGTCAAGAGCGCGGACGAGGATTGGACACTCGGTTGGGCGGTTGGCATGCCTCGGTCCACAACCGACTTTGGTTGTCCGGAAGGCACGACGGAAGTTGCCGCGGTCGGCGGTCGGCGCACCTGCCAGCTGTCTGGGGTGCTTGCCGGCGACTTGACGCTGACCCGCTCCAACCACTACATCCTGGACGGCAAGGTCACCGTTGGCGGCGACAATGTGGATTCGGCCGTGCTGACCATTGAGTCCGGCACCACGATCATTGGCGATGACGCGGAGGACTTTCTGGTCGTTTCCCGCGGATCGCGCATCGAGGCGAACGGCACCCGCGCCGCGCCGGTCACCATGACCGCGGTGGGCGACGTGACCGGCGCCCTTGCGAACCCGGTCGGGGCGCGCGGCCTCTGGGGAGGGCTGGTCATCAATGGCAATGCGCCGATCAACGATTGCTCGCAGGGCGCCGAGGGCGGGACGGCGAACTGCACCAAGGAGGGCGAGGCCAACTCCGGCTTGTTCGGGGGTGCTGATCCGAACGACTCGAGCGGCACGCTGCGCTATGTGGTCGTCAAGCACGCGGGTTCGAATGTTGATCCGGAGAATCAGTTGAACGGCATTGCGTTCCAGGGCGTGGGCGACGGCACGGAAGTTGATTTCGTTCAAGTACACAACAACTTGGACGACGGCATAGAATTTTTCGGCGGCACCGTGAACGCCGGGCATGTGGTGCTAACCGGCAATGCGGACGACAGCCTCGACTGGACCGACGGCTGGGTGGGCAGCATCCAATACCTGCATATAGAGCAACCGGAAGCGGCGGGTGGCGCTGATAACATGATCGAGGCGGACAACCGCGAGGGCGATGAGCAGGCCACACCGATCTCGGAACCCCATATCGCCAATATGACCATGATCGGGCATCCTGGCGAACGTGCGATTCGTTTGCGCCGGGGCACTGGCTTGCACCTGTACAACTCGGAAGTTTCCGGCTCCGCCACTTGCCTGCGCATACAAGGCGAGTCGTTGAATCTGCTGGGTACGCGCATTCGGTTTTCCGGGGTGAGGTTGGCTTGCGAAACCGTGAACGAAGGCGATGACGAGATGGCTGTACAGGCATTTCTCGACGGCTCCACCAACCTAACTCAGGATGGCTCCAGGCCGAACCCGGTATCGCTGCCAAGGGCGCATTTCGATGATGCCGCGGGTAGCTCAATCATCGGTTCGAATATTGCCAATTGGGGCTCCGGCTGGACGGTTGGGCTGAGCAACCAATAACAGCGTATGGGCATCGCCGGGCTCGCCTTGCGAGCCGGCGATGTTCGCGTTCAAGGTCGGATTTTTTGGTGTGAGCATATGAATCGAAATATCACAAGCATTCCGACGGCGCTGGCGTTGGCAATTCTGATGGCTGGCAATGCGGTTGGCGAGGCGGTGCAGCCCGAGGCATCGCCGGATGCCACCGTTGCCCCATCTGCTCAGCCGATTGAGGAAATGGTCGTGCTTGGCCAGTTCATTCCGGACGAAAAACGTACCACCTCCGAAGTATCCAACGTGCTTGATTCCGAGGCGCTTTCGCTGCTTGCCGATACCAGTGTGGGCGATGCCCTGCTCAGGGTAACGGGTTTGAGTTTGGTCGGCGGCAAATACGTTTATGTGCGGGGATTGGGTGAGCGATATTCCTCCACGTTGCTGAACGGGGCGCGGATTTCCTCGCCGGTGCCCTTCCAGAAAACCGTGCCTTTGGACATCGTGCCCAACAGCATCGTACGCAACCTCTTGGTGCAGAAAACGTTCTCGCCGGACTATCCCGGTGACTTCAGCGGCGGTGTGGTGATGATCCGCACCAGGGCCACCCCGGAGGAAAACTATATTTCGGCGAAAGTGCAAATTGGCGGAGATTCGCAGACAACCGGCGGCGACGGCCTTTCCTATCATGGCGGTGGCGATGACAACTACGGGTTCGATGACGGCACACGCAACATTCCCGACAACATCAAGCTCATCTCCAGCGAGGCGTTCGAGGACACCCCCTGGCCGCAGAGTGCCGCTTTGGGGGCAAGCTTCTTCAATTTTTGGCACATACGCGAAAAGGACAGACTGAAGCCCAACTACACCGGCGACGGGGAATTGGGTTACCGATACGATTTCAACAACGGTATGTCGGTTGGCTTGCTCGCCGCGGGCAAATACAGCAACGATTACAACAATCGAGACAAGGATTACCGACGCTACGAGTTCACCGGCGTCGACGGGGGCAGCACCCAGACCGTCGATTATCGGCAATTCACAACCCGGCAAACCATCAATTGGAGTGGTTTCTTGAACCTTGGCGTCGAGTTCAACAACGACCACTCAATCCAGCTTTCCCAAGTGTTATTGCGTCAAACCGACGACGAAATTCAGCAGTTTCGGGGCTTTTCCAGCGAGGACGATGTCAGCTCCGGCACACGGGTTGTCAGCTACCGCCTGCAATGGACGGAAAATTACATTCGGTCCACACAACTCAAGGGCGAGCACTATTTCAATATCGGTGGCTTCGACCAGCTGTCCATCAATTGGCGTGCCATTGATGGCGGCGCCACCCGAGACTCTCCCGACACGCGCACCTACACCTACGCGGACAACGCCGATGGATTAGAGGAAATTGTTACCTCCAACCGCCAAGCCGCGGGAGATTTGCGCGATGTCTTCCAAGCGCCCGACCGGGTATTTTCGAAGCTTCGGGATGATATCGAGGAATTCGGTGCCGACCTGAAGCTGCCCTTGTTGCTCGGCGGTGTTGAAGTGGATATCAAGGCGGGCTGGTCCGACTACCGGCGCGAGCGCGCCAGCCGCGACCGATTCTTTCGTTTCGACCTAACACCGTCCGCACCCGACTACATTGCCTTGATGACACCGCAGCAACTCTTCGGATTGGATAATTGGGGGTCCGGTTATCTGGATGTCAGGGATTTCACCGCGGGCGCGGCCAATGCCAGTGGCATCTTCCCCTTTGCCAGCTCCGGCGAGGACACGGTGTCGTTCTATGGCGGTTTCGACGCCCAGCTTAGGCCGCGCGTCCGCGTCGCCGCCGGTGTGCGCTTTGAGGATACAACCCTCTTCGCGGACGCATTTGGCGGTAATACGGAGGCGGGCAGCAGCAACGCCGTCGAACAGGATTACAAAGACACCTTGCCCGCCGCTTCGCTTACCTTTGAGTTTGCCAACAATATGCAGCTTCGGCTCGCCTATTCAAAAACGGTCAACCGTCCGAGCCTGTTGGAGATTACAGGCACCACCATCCGCAATCCGGAAGATTCCAACCTGTATCGGGGTAACGTATTCCTGCAGCCGGCAGACCTTGACAATTTCGATGCCCGCTTTGAATGGTATTTCGGTGCCGCCGACAGCCTCTCCCTGGGCGCGTTCCGAAAGGACTTCGACAATCCCATCGAGATCGGCAAGGTGCAGGCACAGAACGACATCTACACCTGGTTCAACGGGGAAGAGGCAACGCTTGAGGGCATCGAATTGGAGTTGCGTAAAGACCTGCCCCTCAGCGATTGGTTCGGCTTGGGCGAGGCCTGGAATTATTTCACGTTGAATGCCAACTTCTCGCTGATTGACTCCGAGGTGACGCTGTTCGGTGAGGGCGAGACGCCGAGCGATGTGCCGGTAACCGGTTCACGGCAGATTGCGCGCCTGTATGAGAACGAGCGGGAAATCAGCGGCCAGTCCGACATACTGGGCAACCTTATCCTCACCTACACGAACTATGACGCCGGTATTGAGGGCTCGCTGGCATACAATTACACGGGCGAGCGCATCATTTTGGTGGGTGCCGAGAATGCCCCCAACATCGTAGAAGAGGCCCGAGGCCAACTCGACTTGCTGCTCCGTTATAGCTTCTTCCTGTTTGACAACGATCTGGAATTGGAACTCAAAGTGAAAAATCTGTTCGATAATCAGGTGGAATGGACCCAGGGCGACTTGCTCTACGAGCGCTACGACCCCGGTGTGAGCTACAGCTTGGGGCTTAGAGCAAGTATCTGAAGTGCTTTCCAGTCTCTCGAAAGTGGTTCAAAATCCATGTTTTCAGCTAACCCGATTGCCTAGGCGCCTCTGCCTTCGGAATTCGCGAGAGCGGATTTTCAGCCGCGAATTCCGAAGGCAGAGGCGCTTAGGGCACGGGCTCTTGGATAACCGCTGATTGAGAAGGAGCTAAAGCACAGCATGGAACTATCCGTCGAGTTTCCCAGCATCGCCTATCGGGAAGGTCCCGAGGCAATGGTCCGCCTAGCCCAGGCCATCGAACGCATCGGCTTTTATCAACTGGATATTTTTGACCATGTTGTGATGGGCTATCCGGCTTCCGGGCGACCCGCCCCCGTCTATCCTCCGCGCATGCCGATCATGGAGGCGCTGGCCACTTTGGCCTACATTGCCGCCGTGACCGAGCGCATCGGCCTCGGCACCGAGGTGCTGGTATTGCCGCAACGACAGCCGCTGTTGGTGGCCAAGCAAGTGAGCACCATCGATACGCTTTCCGGCGGCCGCATGAGGCTTGGCGTGGGCGTTGGCTGGCAAGAGTCGGAATACGATGCGTTGCAGGAGCAATTCAGCAATCGCGGACGCCGTATGGACGAAGCGATCGCGCTTATTCGCGCCTGTTGGAGCGAACAACAAATCGACTTTGAAGGCGAGTTCTACAGTACCACCGCCATGGCCATGGAGCCGAAACCGCCACAGGGCGCCAATCTGCCCATTTGGGTGGGGGGCGGTTCCGCCAAGGCGCTTGAGCGCGTCGGCCGGATGGCCGACGGCTGGCTTGCTCCGGCTATTGAGGATGCGGGCCAAGTCGCAAAAATGGTGCAGTCCATCCACGATCACGCCGAGGCCGCTGGCCGCGCCCCGGACGCCATCGGCATGCAGATGATGCTCGACCCGCCACCCCGCGACGAGGCGGGCAAGGGCTTCTACGCGGACCGGGATGCCGTGCGTCGGCGCGTGGTCGATGTTGCCGAAATGGGATTCGAGTGCGGCGCGATCAACGCCACCGCAATTTTTCAGGCGGGCTTTCGCAGTGTTGATGCCATGGCCGACAAACTCGAAGAGTTGTTCATTAACGTCCGCGATGAGGTTGGCTAGCAGCCTCTGCCCATCCCGGCACACAACCAAGCTGGTTGCATAGGCGGGTGATGGCTTGATTTGAAATTCCTCATTGCCGAACAAACTGATATAGGCCCGAATTTCGCGCACAGGCGGAACTTATGGGTTAAATTGCCGTTATGGAGGATTTCGAAACGATCCGTCCGTATCGCGATGACGAGGTTCCGGCGGTTGTCGCTCGATTGATTGAGGATCCGGACCTCTGCCACGCGGCGGCACTTTTCTTGCTACCGCGGCTGACCAACGGCTTCCCGGGTCTCGGCCATGTGCTCGCGGCGCGCTACCTCAAGCGCCGGGCGGCGCATCTCGAAACGGTGCGCGATGTCCAAGCGCTGGCTTCCCGCTATATGGATTCGATTATTGCGAAATCCATCCTCGACTTCAGGGTGGAGGGCTTGGAGCACCTTGTGCCCGGCCAGGCCTACCTGTTCATCTCCACCCACCGCGACATCGTGATGGATTCCGGGTTGATGAACTACGCTATCTATCGCGCTGGCCATCAGACGTCGCGCATCGCCGTGGGCGACAATCTGTTCAGCAAGCCTTATGCGGCGGATCTCATGCGGCTGAACAAAAGCTTTGTGGTGGAACGCAGCGCAACGGGTAACAAGACCGTTTACAAGGCGTTGCGGCGAACATCGGCTTTTATTCGGGCTTCCCTACAGGAACAAGGCGAATCGATTTGGATTGCCCAGCGCGAGGGGCGCGCCAAGAACGGCCTTGATCGTACCGCGCCCGCGCTGATCAAAATGTTGGCGTTGGCGTATAACGGAGAGTTGGCGCAAATTGGCGATCTCTGCGAGCGGGTGCGCATCGTGCCGGTGGCGGTTACCTACGAAATCGATCCTTGTGCGCTCCGCAAAGCCTACGAACTCTACATAACCGATCGGGAGGGTCAGTACCGTAAACCGGCGGGTGAGGATTTGGCCAGCATGGTGGAGGGCATGTTTGGCTTCAAGGGGCGCGTCCATCTGCATTTCGGGGAGCGCATTCGGGGTGAATTTACGGATGCGGAAGCCTTGGCTTGCGAATTGGATCGGCGTGTTACCGCCGGGCTCAAGGTATTTCCCACCCATTTGGAAGCCGCTCGGCGGGTCGGGCTCGGGTGTTTGCCGGAAGCGGTGCCGGAAGAGGCCCGCATCACTGCCGTATTTGGCGAGCAGATTGACCAGTGCCCGGCCGAACAACGGCGCTTTCTCTTCAATCAGTACGCCAATCTTGTGCGTAACAAGCAGCAACTCATCTAGGAACCTGCGCCGTAGCAATTCGCGGCCGCAAAGCCGCTCTCGCCCATAAGCGCTACTTGCCGCAGTTCGTTGTAGCCGTGGGAGTCAGGAACATAATTCCCTGTTTGAGAGGGGAGGGAGGGTGGAACGAGTTGAAAAAACCGCAAGATCAGCCCCGCAGCCCCGCTCTTTCTGGCGGAGCCGGGGCTGTTCCCGAGCATCGGGCTCAGCTTCTGAGCGCCGCTGGCACAGTCCAATCCCGGGGCATTCTGCTGAAATCGAAGAAGGGTTCCGTGTCGCCTTGGGTAATGGCGTCTTGCACCTGCCGATAGAACTCGCCGCCAGCTTTGTTTGAGAATGTAATCCGTACCTGGTCGGCATCCGCTCCGATTGATGGCCGTTGGCAGTATTCCGGGAAGGTCGCCTCACCCGCGTGACCCGACGCATAGCCTTTGGCGAAGACCTGTTTGAGAATCCCGAAGCCGTCGTCCTGCACGAGCACCTCGCCACGCGAATGGCCACCCATGGATTGCATGTGGCGCACGAACTCCTCCAGGTTGTAACAATCGTAGGCGACATGCTGGCAGGCATGGTCCCCGTGCTTCTCGACGAAGGTTGTCACCTGCGATTTCTCGGCCCGGTCAATGCCCTCGATCAGGGCTATCCCGAAACTCCCGTAGTCGATGCACCAGATCTTCATGCTGCTGTTCGGGTCGCCGGGGCGGGCATCGTCAATGCGCTTGATTAGCGTGCCGCCCTCGACCTCGATGTGAAACCAGGCCCACTTCTCGATGTTGCCGGAGGCGACAGCGTAAGAAATATGATCGACTTTCTTCAGATGCGGCATCGCAACCCCCCATTAGCAGTGGCATTGGTGTCAGTTTAGGAGATTGGGTGTGTCGGATTCTTGAAATATTCCTTGCTGTGGGCTATGAGTGAGCAGCTTTATTGGTATTAAGAGGATTATTGTGCAGAAATACGGCGTTATAGATCGATTCAACGCAGATATACTCCATAAGCTCGAGCGCGATGGTCGCATCAGTTGGGTGCGCTTGGCTGAGCGGGTGAACCTCTCCCCGAGTGCCTGCCAGCGGCGCGTCGAATCGCTACGGGCGAACGGCGTGATCGAGCGTTTCACCGTCCGCCTCAACGAAGCGGCCTTGGGGCAGCGGGTAAAGGCTTTCGTCGCCGTGCGCATTGATCGTCAGAACCCCGCCGTCGCCCGGGATTTCCGTAACTGGGTTGCCGATCACCCGCGAGTGCAGACCACCCACATGGTCTCGGGCGCCGAGGATTTCGTGCTTGAAGTAGTGGCCCCGGACCTCGAATCATTCGGCAAGTTTCTGGACGACGAACTGCTGAGCCTGGCGGCCGTGAAGGATGCTTCGTCCTCAATCGTGCTCGGCGAGGTCAAGTCGAGGCGGACGGCAATCGCTTTGCAACGCTGACGCCCGGGAGCCTCCGCCTATCTCATCAACGCTCTGGTTGCTTATAGCCGAGTATCCAGGGCTACCGATTTGATTAGCGCGTACAGTTCAAGCCCCGGCTCAAGATTGAGATTGGTGCTTGAGACCTTGGTGATTCGAGAGCGCAAGGTCTGTCCGCCGCAATCCAGATCGACGAGCACGGTGCCGTCGGGGGCGTTCTGCAGGGCCCGCACCCGGACAGGCAGATTGTTCAAGAAGCTGGTACCAGTGGGTTGGCCTAGTGCCAGCCCAACATCGCGCGCGGGAATCTGTACGCGCACTGGGCTTGGTGCCTTGCCAAAGTTACCGCGAATACGCAGTGCGAATTTGCCCACACTGAGCGTGCTCAGATCATTTTCGGAGTCGTAGGAAAGAAACTCGCAGTCCAGAAGCGCGCCGGAGTCGATGTGTGGTGACAGCGAGTGGTCCAACTCGGCGGCCACCTGCTCCGGTCTGCCGGTACCGATGACTCGCCCAGCCTCTAGAATAGTTAGATGATCAGCCACTTGCAGCACTTCCGGCAGCGAGTGGGTCACATAGACCACCGGTCGGCCGAGTTCGCGACATAGGCGGGCCACCATTGGCGCCAGTTCCCGGCGCGCCACCAGATCCAGAGCGGAGAGCGGCTCATCGAGCAGCAGCACCTCGGCGGGCTTGAGAAAGGCGCGCGCCAGCGCCACCCGTTGCTGTTGGCCCCCGGATAGTGCCCGCGGTTTGCGGCGGGTCAAAGTCTCTAGGCCGAATCGGGTTATCGCCTCGTCGAGCGGCCCGCCCTGAGGCACCGCCTTCAAGTTGTCGAGTACGCTAAGGTGTGGGAATAAGGCCGGTTGTTGCAGAGTCATGCTGACCGGACGGCGGTGCGCGGGCACCTTATCCCAGGCGCAACCATTAAGGCCCACCCTAAACGCAGGGGCCTCCTCCAGCCCCGCAATGATGCGCAATACCGTTGATTTGCCCGAACCGGACGCACCGATTAGTGCGCTGACGCCATTGCCCGGCAGCGTCAAATCCACTGCTAATTCGAACCCGCCCGTCCGCGCGAAGTGGCCGCGGACGGTTAGACCCCCACTGTGATCGATGGGGTTCTCAGAACTGTCGGATCTCATCGTTCTGCTTGTGCATCGGTTCGCGGCAACGCCACCTTCATCTATGGATAGGTCGGGCTAGTGTTGCGTAGGTTAGGGTAAGCGCCAGCAACGATGCCACCAATAAGAACCCGGCCGTCAGGTGGGCACTCGCGTAGTCGAGGGATTCGACCTGATCGAAGAGCAATATCGACAACACCCGCGTTTCACCGGGAATGTTGCCGCCAATCATCAAAACGATACCGAACTCGCCGACCGTGTGGGCGAACCCCAGCACCGCCGCCGCCACGAGCGCGCGGCTGTGCATGGGCAATATCAGACGCAAAAAACGCATCGTCGGCGCAAAGCCCATAACCGATGCGGCGTCGAGCAATTCGTTGGGCGTGTTGCGAAAACTGCTGGTGAGCGGTTGGCTGACGAAAGGCAGGGAATAAATTATCGAGGCGATCACTAAGCCCGTGAACGTGAAGGCAAGCGGTTGTCCGGTCACCCATCGCCAACCCGTGCCCAGCCAGGCTTCGTCGGCCATGGCCAGCAGCAGATAGAAACCCAACACGGTCGGTGGTAGAACCAATGGCAAGGCAACCAGTGCTTCGACCAAGGCCGCGCCCTGTCGCTTGGTCTGTGCTAGCCACCAGGACAAAGGCAGTGCCACGACCAACAGAATGACCGTGACGATACCCGCCAGCGCGACGGTTAGGACGATGCTTTGCAACAGGTCTGAGGTCACCGGCTATCGCTCGGGCACCGGGAAGGCGGGGGAATCCATCCCACCAAGGGCCGCGATGTTCGCGCTGGCAAAAGAACAGGGCACTATTGATAGCCCAGTTGCGTCAATCGAGCCTGGGTGGCGGCACTGGTCATAAAACTCAGTAGCTTTTGCGCCTCGGCGAACGCGGGGCTGCGCAACAGCACCACCGCACCTTGGTTAATTGGTGTGTGGAAGTTGCTCGGACAAACCCAGTAGTGCTCGGGCGGAATATCCCTCGTCACAAGCTGGCTTAGCGCCACGAAACCGAACTGCAATGCCCCGGTCTCCAAAAAGTGATCCACTTGATTCACATTGTTGCCGAATACAAGCCGGTTCTGAAGTTGTTGCGATACCCCCAGCCTTTGCAGGCATTGCATCGCGGCGGTGCCATAGGGCGCAAGTCGGGGATTGGGTAGGCCGATACGGTGGGCGGCGCCGAGTCGCTCCGGGTCGATGGGGGTAGACATCCTCAGCGCCACCCGACCCCTGGCGTAGACTCTCACCGGCGCGGTGGCCAAGCCGTCGCCAATCAGGGCTTGGGGGCGCAGGGTATCTGCGGAAAAAAAAGCGTCATAGGGCGCACCTTGACGAATCTGCGCACTCAGCAGCCCGGATGAGCCGAAGGTGGCGGACACTCGGATGCCGTATCGGTCTGTAAATTTCTCGGCCAATTCCGCCAAGGGCGTGCGAAAGTTGGCGGCAACGGCAACCCGCAAAGCCCGCGCGGGTGGTCGTGCCGAGTCAATACCGTTGGAGGTCGCGGCGATTGCCCGTATTGGCGTCGTCAGCAGGCAAAGTAACAGCAGTGCTAGCCCGCCTATCTGACCCACTTTCGTCGCGAGGGTGCCGACTGTCTCTGCTTGCGAGAGGCATCCCCTCGCGCACCCCGGGCTGGAGGCTCCGTCGTCCGCGGTAGGCAGTTGATGAGATAGACGGGCTAACCCGACGGAACCCGCGCCACCGCCCACAGATCGACACGGGTTGCGCCGGCCAAGAGCAGTGCCGAGGCCAGTTCCGAGGCGGTTGCTCCCGTTGTCATAACGTCGTCCACGATGGCGAGATGCCCCGCGAATGGCCGCGTTGCCCGGAATGCGCCCCGTACACTTTGGGCGCGTGCGTCGCGTGATTGTCCGCGTTGTGGTTTGCGGCCGCTGATGCGCTTGATGCCTCGACGATGCACCGGCAAACGATAGCGCCGCGCCAGCGGAGTGGCCAGTAGAACGGCTTGGTTGTGGCCGCGCCGAAGCAATCGGCCGCTGGTAAGCGGTACTGGCACCAGCCCATCCGGAATATCCGCCTGCGCCATTTCGACACCACGCCCAAGCAGGCCGCTCAGCAGCCTCGCCTCGCCGAGACCCCGTGCCAATTTGGCGGCGCGTACCCAGCGTCGTACGGCACCCGCGTAAAGCAGGGGTGTGATCGTGGCCGCAAAGGGCGGCGGTGTTTGGACGCATTGTATGCAAACCTCGTCCCTGTCCGTTGGTGGGCAGACGGTGGTTGGTTGGGGCAGCCCACAGCGACGGCAGGGGTGACGATTCCACGCCAAGCTTTCCTCGCAGTGTGTACACAGGTCGCAATCCCGGTCCATTTCCCGGTTGCAGAGGCGACAAACGCGCGGTATCCACCAGTCGACAAATCCCATCAGCCCGTTTTAGCGCCAAAATACCCCTGCCGCTAGCGGCCAATCGCCAAGGATTTTGTCGGTTTATCGCCATAGGAACAATTCCCGGCAAATGTGGATTTATTCTGATGCAAGGCTAATATCGAGTATTTAGGACACCACTGGGGGGATTTGTCATGTTGGAGTACCGGGCGCCGGAGCGGGATTTGGAGTTCCTCTTGTTCGACCTATTCAAGGTCGGCGAGGAATGGCGCGACATTCCCGATTTCTCCGATTTCTCCGAAGATTTGGTGCGCGCCGTGGTGGGCGAGGCGGGTCGGGTCGCGGAGGAAGTCATGGCACCGCTCAATCAATCCGCCGATGCCGAGGGTTGCCGGTGGCACGACGGCGTGGTGACGACGCCAACGGGTTTCAAGGCAGCCTACGATCAATTGGCCCAGGGCGGCTGGTTGGGTCTGGCCGGTAATCCGCGTTACGGTGGCCAGGGCATGCCCAAACTCCTCGGTTGCTTGGTGGAAGAGATGTTTTGGGCCGCCAACACCAATCTTTATCTGTATGCCGTACTGACCGCCGGTGCCTGTATTTGCATTGACACCCACGGCAGCGAGGCGCAAAAGCGGCTGTACCTGCCAAAGCTCTATTCGGGTGTGTGGAGCGGTGCCATGGATCTCACCGAACCCCAGGCGGGGACGGATCTCGGTATCATCCGCACAAGGGCTGAAGCGGTGGGCGACGGCACCTACCGCATCGCCGGCACCAAAATTTTCATCACCAGCGGCGAACACGATTTGGCGGAAAACATCGTCCACCTGGTGCTCGCCAAGGTGCCCGGGGCACCAGCGGGCTCTCGCGGCATCAGCCTTTTCATCGTGCCCAAATTTATTCCCAACGCGGACGGTACCATCGGTGAGCGCAATGCTGTGCTGAGTGGTTCCATCGAGCACAAAATGGGCATCAACGGCAGCGCTACCAATGTCATGAATTACGATAATGCGGTTGGTTTTCGCGTTGGCGAGGAGAACGCCGGCCTTGCCTGCATGTTCACCATGATGAATTACGCACGGCTATCCGTCGGGTTGCAGGGCTTGGGTGCGGGCGAACTGGCCTATCAGCAAGCGTCCCGCTATGCCCGGGACCGGTTGCAGGGGCGCTCCCCCGATGGTGCGCAAAATGCCGATGCGCCGGCGGATTCGTTGCTGGTGCATCCGGATGTGCGCCGCATGTTGCTCAGCATCCGCGCCTACACTGAAGCCGGACGCGCCTTTGCGGTGTTAGCTGGCCTCAGCCTCGACCGCGCCAAGTATGGGGGCGATGTGGAAAGCCAGAAGTTGTCGGAACTGTTGACGCCCATAGCCAAGGCGTTCCTGTCCGATCGCGGCTTTGAGTGCGCGGTCATGGGGCAGCAGGTTTTCGGTGGCCACGGCTTTATCAAGGAGTGGGGTATCGAGCAGGTGGTGCGGGATGCTCGCATCGCGCAGATTTACGAAGGAACCAATGGCGTTCAGGCACTTGATTTCGTTGGCCGCAAGGTTTGTCGGGATGGCGGGCGAACGCTCTATGCATTGCTCGACAGCATGCAAGCCACATCGGTGCCGCCCTGTTATCAAAAGCCGTTGGGCGAGGCGATTGCTCGGCTGCGCTCCGTGGCCGAACAGGTTGTTGCCCGAGCGCGCGACGATGCGAATGTTCCCGGTGCCGTTGCAACCGATTTTCTCGACCTCACCGGCCATACCCTTTATGCCTGGTTGTGGGCGCGTATGGTCGCTGCCGCGGGCGACGACGAATTTGGCCGAGCCAAGCGGCGTACAGCGGATTTCTTCTACGCTCGGCTGCTTCCTAAAACGCTGGCCCTAGCAGCCGGTGTGCGTGCCGATACGGATGTTCTGATGAGTTTCGAAGACGCGGCATTTTTGCGTGGATGATCAAGAAGCCAAGATCCTGCCGCAAACGCTGACGCGCGCAACAACGCCGGATTGCCGATAGAGAGCGGGTCTGCGGGTCTCCCCTTGGGGCGCGTCCAGCTCGTTCCCGCCTCCCGCACAAGCAGGAAAAGGGTGCCCAGCGCCGCAAGGGAAGACCCGCAGGCTCCTAGTTCAGCTTGTTTATCAGGCGATAAGCGGCGATCAATATCCCGAAGCCGACGTAACAGCCAAACAGTGCGATAACGAGCAAAAGCCCCATCTGCGGAGTGACCACCTGATGCATCACCATGTAGACGATGGCGCCGACCAAGGTGAAGAATGAAGCGGGCACAAGAATAAAGCCGAGCCGCTTGGTTGCCTTCAATGTCGTGCCTCGTCCTACTTCCTGTTAGAAGACGGCGGTGGCGGTTTCCACCGTCAATATCGCTCTCGCAGGCTCCTAGGAGTCTCTGCCGAGGCTTTGAAACATTAGGCTCGGCTACCAATGGAGTCAACAGCTGGTGGTGTCTCAGTTTGCATGGCTTTGGGTTTGGGCGTAGCCCCAACCGCGGCGTCCCACGGCCGAGAAATTCAAACTGATACACTACCCAACAGCTCATGAAGTGTGGCGGGCAGCTTGCGATGAATGCCCTGGAAGCCTCCGTTCGACAGGATGACGATGTGGCGCCGCCGCCGCGGCAGTTCCGCCACGGCATGCAGTAATGCGTCCAAGTCGTCGAACAACCGTGCCGGGACCGGACACTTGGCGACCACTTCGTCCATGTTCCAATCGATGTTCTCGCCACGGAACCAAAAGACGCAATCGGCGGCCCCGGCGCAGCCGATGAGGTCCGCGCGCAATGTGCCGAGTGACATGGTGTGGGTGCGCGGCTCGATGATGGCGAGAATTTCCTCTTGGCCAACGCGCTGGCGCAACCCTTCAAGCGTCGTGCGAATGGCCGTGGGGTGGTGGGCGAAATCGTCGTAGAGGGTCGTACCGCCAACTTCGGCAATGACTTCCAGGCGCCGTTTGACCCCGGAAAACCGATTTAGCGCATCAATGGCCGTGGTTGGCGACACACCCGCATGGTGCGCCGCAACCAGTGCGCCCAGAGCGTTGTTAATGTTGTGTGAGCCGAGTTGCGACCAGTTGATGCGGCCAATCCGCTCGCCATTGCGAGCCAGATCGAAGGCGCTGCCGTCGGGCGCGGCATTGCGGTGCTGCCAGAGTTCCCCGTTGTCTTGCTCCAATAGGACTTCCGGGGGGCTGTTTCCGAAACGGGCAACCGGGGTCCAGCAACCCCGGCCTATCACTTCATTCACGGCCGGGTCGGCACTCGGCGCCACAATCAGCCCGTCACCGGGTACCGAGCGCAGCAGTTGCTGGAACTGCGTTTGGATTGCCTGAAGGTCGGCAAAGATGTCGGCGTGGTCGAATTCCAAGTTGTTGATTACCAGGGTGCGGGGGCGATAGTGGAGGAACTTGGAGCGCCGGTCGAAATAGGATGTGTCGTACTCATCGGCTTCGACCACAAAAAAAGGGCTGCTGCCGAGACGCGCCGACCGGTTAAAGTTCCGCGGCACACCGCCAATCAAATAGCCGGGTTCCAGGCCGGCGTAGTCGAGAATCCAGGCCAGCATACTGGCGGTGCTGGTCTTGCCGTGGGTTCCGGCAACCGCCAGCGTCCAGCGGCCAGGCAGCACCGCCTCGCCGAGCCACTGTGCCCCGGAGGTATAGGGTAGGCCGCTGTTCAAAACGGCCTCTACCGCTGCGTTTCCCCTGGGCAGCTTGGCGTTGCCGATGACAACGAGGTCCGGGGGCGGCTGCAGATGCTCCGGCGTGAACCCTTCGTAAACCTGTATATCGGCGGCGGCGAGCTGGTCGCTCATCGGCGGATACAGTGCCCGGTCGCTGCCAGAAACCGCATGGCCCAGCTCGCGTGCGAGCTGGGCGAGGCTGCCCATCAGGGTGCCGCCGATGCCGAGAAAGTAAATCTTCATTGAGTATATCTGGCGGAGGGGTTGCCCCAGCCCCGCAAAGCCCGTGATCCAACTGAACGGGGTCTAACCCGGATACCCCGCCAACTTCGTTGCAATACGCTGGCACCTTCAGCCTGGGAAGCGCGAAGGGATCCGCTTCGCTGGAGAAAGCGTTAGCGAGATATCCGGGCCAAGCGTACCACCCGGCAGCGGCTGGGCATATGGTGTTTCGGTAGTGGCTCAGTTTCAATTTCCGCCGCCCTAGAGACCAGGCCCGCGTTGGGCCGAGGTCAAGAAGATTTTTCAAATTGAGCCACTAATCTTGTTTTCCTTGCGGGGCATGAGGGTGCGGATGCTGTTATAGTCCCCGCCTGCCAAAACCTTCGATACGTCGAGCATCCTCTTTAGGTAAACAAGCAAATGGCGCGGGCCAATGCCTTTTATGCACAATCGGGCGGGGTAACCTCCGTTATCAACGCCACGGCTTGCGGGGTTATTGAGACGGCGCGCCAGCATTCTGACAAGATTGGCAAGATGCTGGCGGGCCGCAACGGCATTCTTGGCGCACTCGCCGAGGAATTGATTGACACCGGCCGCGAATCGGCGGCAACCATTGCCGGATTGCGCCACACACCCGGCGGCGCTTTCGGCTCCTGCCGCTACAAGCTCGGCACCATTGAGGATAATGAGCGGCAATATCGGCGCCTGATTGATGTCTTTGCCGCCCACAACATTCGCTACTTCTTCTACAACGGGGGCGGTGACTCCCAGGATACGGCGCACAAGGTCTCGCAGCTTGGCTCGACCTTGGGCTATCCCATCACCTGCATCGGCATTCCCAAAACCGTCGATAACGACTTGCCGTTCACCGATTCCTGCCCCGGTTTTGGTTCAGTGGCCAAATACGTGGCCGTCTCCACCCGTGAGGCGGCGCTTGATGTCGCCTCCATGTGTTCGACTTCCACGAAGGTATTTATTTTGGAGGTGATGGGTCGGCACGCCGGATGGATTGCGGCGGCCTCGGCTTTGGCTCAGCAAAAGCGTGGCGACCCGCCGCATCTCATTGTTTTTCCGGAAGTGCCCTTCGATGAGGCGGCCTTGCTGGCCAAGGTGGATGGAACGGTGCGCAAGCAGGGCTACTGCGTCATCGTCGTCTCCGAAGGTGCCCGCTATGCCGACGGTGCTTTTCTGGCCGATGCCGGCAGCAAGGACGCCTTCGGGCACACCCAGCTCGGTGGTGTGGCGCCGACACTGGCGAACATCGTCAAAACAGGCCTGGGCTACAAATACCATTGGGCGGTGGCGGATTACCTGCAACGCTCAGCCCGCCACATCGCTTCCGGCAACGATGTCGAGCAAGCCTATGCCATGGGGTGGGCGGCGGTCGAGTTCGCCCTCGCGGGCAAGAATGCCGTCATGCCCGTGGTGGTGCGTTTAAGCGACGAACCCTACCGGTGGAAAATCGGCGAAGTGAAGCTCTCGCGGGTTGCCAATGTTGAGCGCAAGATGCCGAAAAGCTACATCAGCGCCGATGGCTTCGGCATTACCGCGCAAGCCCGGCGTTATCTGGCCCCGCTGATCGCCGGGGAACATCACCCGCCGTACCGGAACGGCCTGCCCCAATACGTTGCGACCAAAAACACCATGGTGGCCAAGAAGCTCGGTTCCTTTCAAATTGGAGCTATGTGACTTTAATTGGGCATTATGTAGCAAAATCCGCAGAGCCAGGCTCGTGGCCGTCTGCGGCGGCGGAGCGACATATGTTTCGCAGCGGCGCTTGCATCTCTCCATGTCTTCCGCGAAATCAAGCCACATCACAACAATCCGATTGAGCTCATCGATCTCACGAATATCGCGGATGCGATCCAGCATCTCATCGAAGTAGTCGGGCATCGCGGCTCCGGCGACTGGCGGGTTCTTTAGGCGCTCGTCATCCACCACGAAGCCCTTGAGCAGATACTCGCTCAACCGCGCCGTCGCCCATTGCCTGAACTGGGTGCCGCGAGGGCCGCGAACCCGGTAGCCGACCGCGAGAATAGCATCTAGGTTGTAGTGCTTGACCGCACGCCGCACTTGGCGCACTCAGGTGCGCGTCAAGTGGCCTTTATCTATCGAGGTCGAAGTTGCCATTGAGTTGACGGCTGACGGTGAGCAGGTGGAGCAGCTTGCCGTAATCGATGGGAGGCGATGGGTTTGGCATGATGCGAGCCGCTTCACATAAAGTTATTCTGCCGAAAGCGGATAGCTCGCACCAGATAAGAAGGTAACGAAATCTGGCGACACTTGAGGCGCATAGCATGAATGCTATATGCTTCGCCTGTTGATGTGGCGCGTTGAAACCTTGAACGACACTGTGGATAGGGAGTTGGAAGCCCTTCCCGCCGACATGAAGGCGCGTTTCGCACGCATCTGCGAGTTGATTACTATGGTGGGCTTGGAACAAATGGGCATACCGCACGTCAGGCATTTGACCGGTCCACTGTGGGAGATGCGACTCACGGGACAAGACGGAATTGCACGAGCTCTCTATGTCGCTGCACAAGGGAAAAGAGCGGTAGTGGTCCGTGTATTCACAAAAAAGACCCGGCGCACGCCACACCGGGAAATCAAACTGGCGATCACACGCGCTCAGGAGGTACTGAAATGACCAAGGTTACAGAGCTGCACAGGAGGTGGAGCCAAGATGCCGACTATCGGGAGGCCTATGCACGGATGGGCACTGAATTTGACTTATCGAAAGCCCTCATAGAAGCACGTCTTCGGTCTGGCTTCACCCAATCGCAGTTGGCAGCTCGCATGGAGACGACGCAATCCGCGGTAGCGAGGATGGAAAGCGGGCGAGTGCCACCGTCACTACGAACGTTAGAAAGGTTCGCGACAGCGACGGGCACGCGCTTGCGGATCAATTTCGAGCCGGCGTGAAGCGTTTGCGCGGTATTTTTTCTTCGCCGACGGCAAACAATTGACCACCTGCTACTGCCGAGGAACCGAAAAGTGACCGTGCGGATGCGTGTGGAGGAGTGGCTCAGGAGAGCATCACCAAAGCCGATATGCGGTGACTGCATAGCGGAAGCGCTGAACCTGAGTAGTCGCCAACAGGCCAATCAGGCCAATAGTGGCGCAATCACCAGCGAAACAATCGCCATCACGTTGATGAGAATGTTCATGCTCGGCCCGGAGGTATCCTTAAACGGGTCGCCCACCGTATCGCCGACCACGGTGGCGGCGTGAACTTCAGACCCCTTGCCGCCCAGGTTGCCCTTCTCGACGTGCTTCTTGGCGTTGTCCCAGGCACCGCCAGCGTTGGCCATGGTCAATGCCAGCAGCACACAGCCGAGCAAGGCGCCACCCAATGTACCGCCGAGTGCTTCGGCGCTGATGCCGAAGCCCACCACGGGCGGTACGGCGACGGCAATGGCCCCGGGCAGCAACATGCGCTTCAGGGCGGCGGATGTGGCGATGTCGATGCACTTGTCGGTATCGGGCTCGGCATTACCCTCAAGCAGGCCGGGGATTTCGCGAAACTGACGACGGATCTCCTGGATCATTTCCATGGCCGCATCGCCCACGGAGGTCATGGTGACACTGGCGATCAGAAACGGCACCAGGCCGCCGATGAATAGGCCGACCAGCACGTCCGGGTTGCCGATGTGCAGCAAAAACTCCCCGTCCCGATTGTAGGCAACCGTTTCCACAAAGGCCGCGATGATAGCGAGTGCCGCTAGCGCCGCCGCCCCAATCGCGAAACCCTTACCCATGGCGGCCGTGGTGTTGCCGAGTTCATCAAGCGAATCGGTGATCTTGCGGGTGTCTTCGCCAAGGCCGCCCATCTCCGCAATGCCGCCGGCGTTGTCGGCAACCGGCCCGTAGGCGTCCACGGCCATGGTCATGCCAACCGTTGCCAACAGGCCCACCGCCGCGATACCGACACCGTAGAGGCCGGCCAGCCATGTCGAGACGTAAATGATGGCGCAGATGGCAAGCAATGGAACGACCACCGACTGCATGCCGACGGCCAAGCCGGTGATCATAACGGTCGCGGAGCCCGTCTCCCCGGCTTCGGCAATGCGCACAACCGGCCTTGCCGAGGTGTAGTACTCGGTGGTTAGGCCAATGACGACGCCGCCCACCGAACCGAAGATCACCGACCACCAAACATCACTTGATATGCCCGTTGTGTCGATAACGAACCAGGACGCGACGATGAAGAGTATCGGCGTTGCAATCATACCGATACGCAGTGCCAGCGCCGGGCTCGAACTTGAGCGGGAGCGCACGATGCCGATGCCGATGATCGAGCACACCAACCCCGTGGAGGCGAGCGCCAGGGGCAGAAACATCAGGGCGGCGCGGCCATCGCCTTCGGCCATGCCCGGTGCCAGGGTGCCTACCGCGGTGACGGCCAGGGTCGCGGCAATGGCAATGGTGGCGATCATCGATCCGCAATAGGACTCGAAGATATCCGAACCCATGCCCGCCACGTCGCCCACGTTGTCGCCCACATTGTCGGCGATCACGCCGGGGTTGCGAGGGTCGTCTTCCGGAATGCCCGCTTCCACCTTGCCGACCAGGTCGGCACCCACATCGGCGCTCTTCGTGTAGATGCCGCCGCCAACGCGGGAGAACAGCGCCACCGTCGAGGCACCCATGCCGAAACCGTGAATGTGGTGGGCGGTGTGCGGGTCGCCACCGAAGAAGTAATAGACGAGACCAAGCCCCATTAAGCCGAGGGAGGCAACCGCCAAGCCCATGATGGAGCCGCCGAAAAAGGCGACGGAGAGGGCGGCGGCGGGGCCTTTGCTATGTGCGGCGGCGGTGGTGCGAACATTGGCCTTGGTTGCGGTGTACATGCCGAACCAGCCGGCGCCGGCGGAGGAGAGTGCGCCGGCAATGAATGCCCACAGCGTTTCGACGCCTAAACCCGAAACAAACAGCAGCACGAGCAACGCACCGGCGAACAGGGCAAGCATGGTGTATTCGCGCCGCATGAACACCATGGCACCATTATGGATGGCGTCGGCAATCTTCTTGATCGCCGGTTCGCCTTCGTCGTAGCGTTTCACCAGCCCGTAGATGACGATCGCGACGATCATGCCAATGACGCCCAACAGGGGCGGCAACAGGTTTGTATCCATCATTCACTTATTCCGGTTGTTGATTGGTGCCAGGTGCCTCTGCCTTCGGAATTGGCGGCTGCAAAGCCGCTCTCGTCCGCCCCTTGGCGGCGCGTATCATACCAGCGAATACGCAAAACCCACGCCGCTGTAACCATTGGTCCCGTATCGGTGAACCACTGCCTAATGATTGCCTCAGCCTTGGGCGAGCAGCGCCCGCAGATCGATGATGGCGGCGTTAGCGCGGGAGATATAGGAAGCCATCACCAACGAATGATTGGCGAGCAGGCCCAGGCCGTCGCCGTTCAAGATGACCGGGCTCCAGATAGTCTGCTGTGTGGGTTCGAGTTCGCGGATGATCTGTTTGAGGCTGACGCGGGCATTCTTCTTGCCGAGCACATCCCCGAAGTCCTGTTCCATGGCGCGCAGCAGATGCAGCAGCGCCCAGGATTGACCCCGCGCTTCGTAGAAAACATCGTCTATCTCAAGCCAAGGTGTTTTGTACTCCCGCTCGGACGGTGCCGCGGTTGCTTGCGCAGCCGCCGCGTCGCCGGCGAGGTCAATGTTCAGTTGCCGCTTGCCAACGCTGGCGGAAAGCCGCTGCGATAGACTGCCGAGGCGCGTCTCCACCCCCTGCAACCACTGCTGCAGGTTGTCCGCCCGGGCGTAGAATTGGGCGTCCGGCTGGCTTGGGTCGGAAAGGCGTGCCAAGTAGGCCTGCAACAGGTCGGCACCCTCCCGGTACTCGCTCTCGCTTGGCGGAAATACCCAGCTGGCGTTGTCGAAAAAGAACTTGCCCTCCGCCTCGGCCAAGTCCGGGTCTTCCGTGGATTGGCTTTGCGAGCGGGAAAAGTCGATGCGATAGGCGCGGGCGGTGTCGCGTATTTGCGTTAAGACACCGAATTCCCAATTGGGAATATTGTCCATCCAAACGCCGGGTGGAAATACATCGTTGGATAGATAGCCGCCGCGCTTATCGAGCAGTGTTTCCACGAGTCGCAACAGCGTTGCGGTGGTTGTGAATCCGGTGACGACTTGACGGTTGTTCTGTGCGGCTTGGCTGGCGGCCTGTTGCCGCACGGCAAAGGCCTCGGGTTCATGGTCCCACCACCAGGTTAGCGCCAGACAAGCGGCCAGATAAAGCCCGCCGAGGGCTGCCGCCACCCCCAGCACGGCCTTGCCCGTACCGGCTGAGGTGCCGGCACCAGCCAGTGGCTTCCAATTGATTATCCAATTCATCGCGTGGTCGGCCGGGGTTGTGCAACAGTTCGCACCGGGCACCATACTATGGTTGGGGCGGTGGCCGAAATGACAATGCCCAGCCGTACCCTATCGCATACAGGCCGCAATCATTGGCATGCTGAGCGAATGGTGGCCCCGATAATTCAGGGCGGGGAGGTTCGGGCCTCCGCATGACCCGTGCCGCGATGCAACCATGCGCGGCACGGGTGGCGTGATGACCCTCAACAATGCGCCTTCTGTGCTGGCCTGCTGGGCCTGCCACAGGGCAAATTGAGCGACCGCAAGTAGAACCTACTGGAAGTTCATCCTCAGCGTGGCGCCAACCATTCTTGGCGGTGCCAGGAAGGTGCTGTAGCTGCCCCCCTGAAAAACAGAATTGAACACCAGGGTTTCAATGTGGTTGTCGAGCAGGTTCCTGGCCCAGACTTGGAAATCCCACTGATCGTTCGCGGCACGGAGGCCGAGCTGCAGGTTGACCAGAACCTCGTCGGAGACGTCCTTTTCATTCCTGAGGTCGGAACCCGTGTTGTGCGCGCCCCGGAAGCCGACGTTCAGGTTGCCGTAGGCGAACAGGCGCTCGTTGAGCGGCTGCTCCGCGAACAGGGAAGTGCTGCCTTGCCAGTAGGGCGCGTGGGTGATCTGGCGACCCTCGATGTTCTCCAGAGCGCCCCAATCCTCCAGCAAGGCGAACTCCTGCTCCAGGAACAGCTCGGTTTCGGTTCGCGGATCATTGAGGTCGTCGCCATATCGGGTGTCCGCATAGGTGATGCCCAAAGACCAGAGGATGCCGTCCGCCAGGATCCAGCTGCCCTCAAACTCGACACCCTTGCTGATCATCTCATCGGTATTGCTGATCAGGAAGCCGGTGCCCGTGAAGGTGTTGAGCTGGAAGTCCTCGAAGTCGCTGTAGAAGAGGGCGACATTGGTGGTCAGGCGTCCGTCCAGGAACTGGCCCTTCATGCCAATCTCATAGGCATTGACGAATTCCGGGTCGAAGCGATGGTCGTCATCAAAGAAGGCGCAGTCCAGAAGCACGACGCTGGCATTGGGAACCAAGTTTTGATTAGCGATTCCTCTTAATGACCCGCACGGAAATTGTGTTAGGCCGTTGCGGCCATCAGGGTCGCCCGTGGCGTCCTTGACCGCCTGCGGCACGTCGCTGATCAGCCCGCTGTCAGAGAGGAAGCGGGGATCGCCGCCGGTGGCCAGGAAGGTGGCGAAGGAATCCATCTCGATGGCTTGCTGGTCGAGGTTGAAGCCCCCGGCCTTGTAGCCCCTTGAGACGCTGGCGTACAGGTTCACCTCATCGGTGACGGCCCACGACAGGCTGGCCGTGCCGGTCCATTCCTTCTCCGTCTCCTTGTCCTCCCAGGAGACGATGTTGCACAGGGAGCCGATGAAGACCAAGCCGGTGCAATGGGCTTCGTTGAATTCATTGCGCAGCATGGCCGCCATCAGGTCGCGCTGCGTGCCCTGCACCGGGTCAACCCCGTTGATGCGCGTGATGGCCTCCTTGGTCTCGTTCGAGTAACGCGCGCCGATGGTCAGGGTCAGCGTCTCGGTCAGGTCGAAGGTGTTGTGCGTGAAGATCGACCAGCCATCCGTCTCCTGAGCGTAGTCGGCGGCGTAGCCGTCGTGCTCCTGGAAGTTGGGCCGGCGGGTGTCGTCGCCCTCCAGCATACGAGTGGCCGGATTGTAGGTGCCCAAGCCGGCGCCGGTGCTCGTTCCAAAGGGCGCGTTGGTCAAGGTATATAAGTTGAAGGGTGCTAAGCCAACGATGTAGCGACTCAAATATTCGGGCCCATCTTTCGCCAAGCGAATCGACTCGTCGGTGACGATGTCCTCGGTGTAGAAGTAGGCGCCCACCAGGTAGCTGCCGCGCTCCGTGTTGAACTGCAGCTGCAGTTCCTGGGAGAAGTTCTCGAACGACTCGTTGGTGTGCTGCGGCTGCGCCACGTCAGCGCCGGTAAAGTCGATGTCCTGACCGCGCTCCACGTCGAATTCCCGGTAGGCGGTGATGGAGCTGAGCTGCAAATTGTCGTTGATGTTCCAGTTGAGCTGGTTTTGGATGCCTTTGTCCTCCACCCGTTCGAAGGGCTTGAAGTTGACGCCAACGTCCCAGGACTCGTGGTCGTCACCGCGTTCGGCCGGGCGACCATTCGCCGCCAGGAGATCGTTGATGATTGAGCCTGGAGGTTCCCCCAAGTTCAAGGCGCCTCGCGTCGTGGCGCTTGGGCCCTGGTCATCAAAGTTCACCGAGTGGAAGTTGGCGGGGCAGCAGTCCTCATCCTTGTCGGTGTAGTCGAGGATCAGGCGGTTGTCCCAAGTGTCCCCTTGCCACTGCAGTTGACCCTTGATGGTGTAGCGTTCGCGGCCGTCGTAGGCGTCGTCGGTGACGTTGTCCTCGTAGTAGCCGTCCCGCTCGTGGTAGTTGACGCTTAGCCGGTAGGCGAGGCGGTCATCCATCAGCGGGCCGGTGGCGGACGCCTGCACCTTGACCGCTCCGAAATCGCCAGCGCTTAGAGCGATCATGGAGGATTGCTCGAATTCCGGCTTCTTGGTGATGATCTGCAGCGCCCCGGCACTGGTGTTCTTGCCGAACAGTGTGCCTTGGGGGCCGCGCAGCACCTCCACGCGGTCGATGTCAACGAAATCGGAAAAGGCCTGACCGGCCCGGCTTCGGTAAACGCCATCAACGAAGGTGCCGACGGCCGCCTCAAGGCCGGGGTTGTTGCCGGTGGTGCCCACGCCGCGGATGCGCACCGTGCCGCCGTTGGACGTGGAGTTGGAGCTATAGACGGAGATGGAGGGCGATACCTCCTGCAGGCCATAGAGATCCTGCACACCCCTGGCGTCCAAGTCCTCCCCGGCGAATGCCGACACCGCGATCGGGACCTCTTGGATTGACTCCTCCCGCCGCGTCGCGGTCACCAAGATCTCCTCGACGTTCTGAGCGGTGGCCGTGCCGGACTGAGCCAATGCGGACGGCCCGAACAGAGCGGCGAAACTCGCCCAAAACAAAGCGATTGCGATGGTGTTCCTAGGTTTGATCATATCAAGTCTCTCCTTTTAGATTCGATCAAATTCGGCGGCAAGCAACGGCTTTGCGTAAGGCCGCATCCGCCAACCAATGCCAGCTTGTCGAAGCTCGGCTGACTGGGAAATTCGATCAATAGTATAACTCCATATTCCCTGCACTTTCTCTCCACCCCCGGCAGCCTGTTGAAAACGAGGGCTTGGGCTGCCCTGTTTCCGGCTTTATGCCGCGAAATCGAGCGGTCGGCGGGGCGGATGAGGGCGGATTTTTAGCCGCGAATTGCCGGGCCTAGGCTCCTAGGCAGACCAGTTCCACCGAAGGTGGGGACGCGATTTGCAGCCGGGCGCGAATGCGCGACCTGGGCGAACCTTGGTTGATTTGCCGATAGAGCCAGCGTCCGTCCGCATCCGTAGCGGCATGGATGTACACAAGGCAATTCGCGGCAACGGCGCGGCTGCCGAACTGCTGGAGTTTCAGCGCCAAGCTTGCGCTGCGCCGCTTGAGCAGACTTGCATCGACGGCTTGCCGCTCGCGCTTGGCGTTTTCGATGAGTTGCGCTTGCTCTTCGGTCGGGGCGATGGCGGGATGGTCGGCGTCCACAGTCCTGGCCCGTTCCAAAAACCTCTGCGCTCGCCCAAACTGTCGCCGGTCCACGGCATCAAGGGCAAATTCGACATAGCGTTCGACAATCTTCTCCAAACCCCGGCGGGCATCGTCGTTGTTCGGGTCGAGCCGCAGCACCTCTTGGTAGATTGCGTAGGCGCTGTGCTCCGCCGGGGTGGTTAGCCGGTGTTCGTCAAAGGCAATGCTCGCCTGTTCGAGCAATGCGTCGAGGTCGGTTGGCGACCCGGTCTCCGCCGCCGTTGGTGCCGTTGTCGGGGCGACGGGATCCGGTTCTTGGGGTGTGGTTGGACAACCCGCCAAAAACAGCGCAACAAGGCCGAAGGCAATAAAGCGCTGTCGATCCAAGGATGGCGTTATCGCTGCTATTGACGATCGCGACCGATTGTTCATGATTGGCTGACTCGACCATGAAAAGGCCGGGCTCGGATCGAGACATGGCGGATTAGAATAAGGTAACGGCATGAGAGTTGCTCAGATAGGTTTTTTGGGGCTATTGGCCTGCGTTGCTCCCGTCATGGCGGATGTCGGCAATTGGCTTGACGAGGAACCCGCATTCCTGCCGGTGGACGAGGCTTTCATGCTGTCGGCCGAAATTGATGCCGAGGGCATGCTGGTGGCGCGGTGGGTGATCGCCGAGGGGTATTACCTCTACCGCCATCGGTTCAACTTCAAGACCGGCGAGGGGCAACCGCCCGTGTTGGGTGCGCCGCAGATTGCGCCCGGCAAGGAAAAAGTGGATGCGTATTTTGGCGAGGTGGAAGTTTACTATGGCGATGCGCGGGCGCGGGTGCCCGTGAACGGAGACGAGCAAGACCTGGAGGTGGGCATTGGCTATCAGGGCTGTGCGGAAGCGGGATTGTGCTACCCCCCGCAAACCCGATGGTTTTCGTTTGATACAAGGGCGCGGCTTTTATTGCCCATGCAATAGCTTGGCGGCCGTGTTTGGCATCGTTGTTCCGACAGCCGCGAATTCCGCGGGCAGAGGCTCCCAAGTCTCAATGTCCGATTCGCTCTAAGGAGTCCAGAGCATGGCGAAGCTATTGGTTTTGCACGGCCCCAACCTGAATTTGCTGGGTAGTCGCGAGCCCGAAATCTACGGCACCGATACGCTCGCCGATATCGATGCGCGTCTGACGCTGCTCGCGAGCGCGGCCGGCCATGAACTGCAATCGATGCAATCGAATGGCGAGCAGGCGCTGATCGAGCGCATCCATCAAGCGCGCGAGGAGGGCGTGGCCTACATCGTCATTAATCCGGGTGCCTTTACCCACACCAGCATCGCTTTGCGCGATGCGCTGCTCGCGGTCGAAATCCCGCTTATCGAAATACATCTATCCAACGTCCACGCCCGCGAGACGTTTCGGCAAACCTCCTTTTTGAGCGATATTGCCACTGCCGTAATCAGCGGATGCGGTGCCCAGGGCTACGAATTTGCCCTCGCGGCCGCCATGGCGCGACTTTGAGGCGCACATCGGCATGACTGTACACCGGCAGCAATGCCCGGGGCTCGCCCTAATCAGCGTCTCCGACAAATCCGGCTTGGCCGAGTTGGCCGGTGCCCTACACGAACTCGGCGTTGGCCTCCTTGCCACCGGCGGCACGTTCCGGGCGATCGCCGAGGCGGGGGTGCCGGTTGTGGAAGTTGCCGATCACACCGAATCCCCGGAATTGATGGATGGCCGGGTGAAGACCCTGCATCCCCGTATTCACGGCGGCATTCTGGCGCGACGGGGAACCGATGACGAGGCGCTTGCGGACCATGCCATCGACCCCATCGATATGGTGGTGGTGAACCTCTATCCCTTCGCACAAACCATTGCCCGTGCGGACTGCACCGATGCGCTGGCGTTGGCAAACATCGACATCGGCGGCCCCGCCATGCTACGCGCCGCCGCCAAGAATCATGGGGATGTGCTGGCGGTGGTTGACCCGAGCGACTACGACCCGTTGATAGCGGCACTGCGGGCGGGCGGGGTGGATTTGGCGCTGCGCCGACGGCTTGCCGAAAAGGCGTTCCGCCATACCGCAAACTATGATCGCATCGTGGCCAACTATTTGCGCGGCGACTACCTGAACAGTGACCACTCGGGTCGCGACGGCTCGATTGACGACGACGCCCTGCCCGAGCGCCTCCGGCTCGCCTACATAAAACACCAGGACATGCGCTACGGAGAGAATCCCCACCAACGCGCCGCCTTCTATGTGGCGGCGGATTTGCCGGATCAGACTGCACAGACCGCATCCTCCTCCTGGCCTGGAACCGTTGCCGGCGCCCAACAAATTCAGGGCAAGGCGCTCTCTTTCAACAACGTTGCCGATACCGATGCGGCGCTGCGCTGCGTTGCCGCCTTTGACGAGCCGGCTTGCGTCATCGTTAAGCACGCCAATCCCTGCGGGGTTGCGTTGGGCGCGAATCCGCTCGAAGCCTACCGGCGCGCTTTCGATACCGACCCCAGTTCCGCATTCGGCGGCATCCTGGCCTTCAACCGGGAACTTGACGGGAGCACTTTGGCCGCGATTCTCGATACGCAGTTTGTCGAAGTGGTGGTGGCACCCGCGGTGAGCGATGCGGCGGCCCAAGCCGCACGGGCAAAACAGAACCTGCGCCTGTTGGCCAGCGGCCCCTTGGCCGAGTTTGACGATGGCTTGGATATCAAGCGCGTTGGCGGCGGCTTGCTCGTACAGACCGCCGACGCAGTCTGTTTGGACGCCGCCGCGCTGCGCACCGTCACCGAACGCACCCCGGATAGGCGGGAAATGCGCGATCTCTTATTTGCTTGGCGGGTCGCCTGGTTTGTCAAATCCAATGCCATCGTCTATGCCCGAGACGGCCAAACCATCGGCGTTGGAGCGGGTCAGATGAGCCGCGTATTGAGCGCCCGCATCGCTGGCATGAAGGCGCGGGAAGAGGGATTGACGGTGGCCGGCTCGGTGATGGCTTCCGATGCGTTTTTGCCATTCCGAGACGGTATCGACGCGGCGGCCGAGGCCGGTATCGCCGCCGTGATTCAACCGGGCGGCTCAATGCGCGATGCGCAAGTGATTGAGGCGGCCAACGCCCACGGCATGGCGATGCTATTTACCGGTATCCGTCATTTCCGGCACTGAGAAGATGTGCGTTGCAATAACCGCTCCCGGCGGAAAAAAGGCGGAGGCTTCTAGCACTCGGCAATGGAGCCATGGATGAATGTCCTGATTATCGGCTCCGGGGGCCGCGAACACGCCTTGGCTTGGAAGGCAGGCCAAAGCCCGCAGGTCGATGCGGTCTATGTTGCCCCGGGCAATGCCGGCACCGCCGCCGAGCCGAAGGTGGAGAATGTCGCCCTTGCCATTGACGATTTTCCGGCGCTCGCCGACTTCGCCGAGTCCGCGGATATTGCACTCACCATCGTCGGGCCGGAGGCACCCCTGGTTGACGGCATCGTTGATTTCTTCGCCGCCCGCGGGCTGCGCTGCTTTGGCCCGAGCCGGTTGGCGGCGCGGTTGGAGGCATCCAAAGCCTTCGCGAAGAGCTTCATGCAACGTCAGGGTATTCCGACTGCGGCGTCGCAAACCTTCACCGACCTGTCCGCCGCGAAAAACTTCGTCGCGGCCCGGCAAGCGCCCATCGTTATCAAAGCCGACGGTTTGGCTGCGGGCAAGGGCGTAATCGTTGCCCAAACTCGGCAAGAAGCCGTTACGACGCTTGACGCCATGCTCTCCGGTGCTGCTTTCGGCAGCGCCGGGCGGCGCGTCGTCGTCGAGGAGTTTTTGGCCGGCGAGGAGGCAAGCTTCATCTGCCTTTGCGACGGCAAAACCGCACTGCCCTTGGCTACTTCCCAAGACCATAAGGCGGTTCATGACGGCGACCGGGGCTCGAATACCGGCGGCATGGGTGCCTATTCCCCGGCCCCGGTGGTAACGGATGCGCTGCATCGGCGCATCATGGCGGAAATCATCGAACCCACCTTGGCCGGTATGGCGGCGGACGGCGCCCCCTATGTGGGTTTCCTTTACGCGGGCTTGATGATTGGCGCCGACGGTGCGCCTAAGGTGATTGAATTCAACTGCCGCTTTGGCGACCCGGAAGCGCAACCGGTGCTGATGCGGTTGCGCTCCGATCTGCCGCAACTCTGTCTCAAGGCTCTGTCCGGCGGCTTGGCGGGCACCGTGCTCGCCTGGGATGAACGAGTGGCGCTCGGCGTTGTCATGGCCTCCCGCGGGTATCCGGGCAGCTACGCCAAGGGGGCGACCATAACGGGTTTAGCGGATGCGCCGGACGACGACACCAAGGTCTTTCATGCGGGAACCCGCCCTGCCGGTGGCAGGGTGCTCAGCAGCGGTGGCCGCGTGCTCTGCGTTGTGGCCTTGGGCGATAGCGTTACCCTAGCGCAACGGAAGGTATACGAGAGAGTCGCCAAGATTAGTTGGGATGGTGCTTTTTATCGTTCGGATATCGGCTATCGGGCGGTTGCCCGGGAACCTCGTTGAGACGGCAACCGCAACGGGGCGGCGATAGCGGCTTTTCGCTTTCGCGACTTCCTAGGGCGCAGGCTCCTAGCCCCCATATCTCATCGGCTTATTGAGCGGAATTGAAGTACTACTCGGCAGCGAGTGAGCCCGGGGCGCTTCCCTTGCGGCACAGGGCACAATTTTCCTGTCAATGTGAGAAGGGGTGGAACGAGTTGAACGCGCCGCAAGGGAAGCGCCCCGGGCTCACTCTTTCGTCAATTCGGCACTGTTGCGTGCGTCAGCGTCCTTGGCGGGAAGTTGATGAGATAGCCCGGATGGGTTGGCTTAGGGTACAGCCGGGCAGCGAGCGGGCAGCGCTGGCGCGCAAAAGAGTGGCTGATAATCGGTGGTTAATTGCCGATGCGTTGACGGGATATTGACGGACAGCCTGTCGAGGAAAATACGCCTACCGGAAGGCATTCGAACTCGACATCCTGCCCCAATGCTCGCCGAGACGCTCAAACAATTCGACCCGTTTCAGCAGATGGATGCCGGGGCATTAGTAACAGCCGCCCGTCAAACCCGTCTTTTGCAAGTGCCCGCCCAACGCTGGTTGCTGCGTCCCGGCCGACGTTTGGGCGGGCGCTACTATTTGGTGCGGGGGACCGTGCGCCTGTTCTCGCCGCAACGCGATTTGCGGCCGGGTTCGGCAAAGGCGCGACAAGCGCTGTATCCCGGCTGCGAGGCGATATTCACGCGCGGCGCGGTGCAACTGTTGCATGTGGACGCCGCCGCCGTTGCCTTTGCATTGGGTGCGGCCCAATCGCAACCGAAGGCGCAAGAGTCGGCGGATTGGGCGCATCGCTTCAAGCATTCTCCCCTGCTGCAACGTCTTGATGCGACGGTCTGGCAGCAGCTACAGAGCGCCTTGACCGAGCGCCATTTCGAAAAAGACGCCCGGTTGGTCATTGAAGGTTCGGCAGCGCACGACTTTTTCGTACTCAAGTCCGGCCACGCCGCAGTGCGACGCAGCGGCCGAACGATAGCCCACCTGGGCCCCGGCGATTTCTTCGGCGAAGACGCGCTCTTGCTGAATGCGCGGCGCGGCGCCACGATTATCGCGACCTGTCCGGGTGTGCTGTTGCGCTTGCCCAAAGACCGATTCATGGCGTTGTTGGTCGAAAATTTGATTCGGTTTGTCGGCCAGGCGGGTGCGGGGGTTGCTATCGATCTAAGCGAGGACGGCGCGCTCGCCCGGCTGCGCGAGTCGATTCCGACGCTCGACCCCAAAATGCCCCACCACATTGTCGGTGGGGCGCCGAGGGAGAGGGCGTTGGCCGCGTTTATCCTCAACCAGAAGGGCTTTGACGCCCGCCCCGTTGCGTGATTTAACCCGGATCGCTCAGCATTGCTCTTACAAGCTAGGCGCCTCTGCCTTCGGAAGTCGCGGCGAGTGCATCGTGTTGCCAGCGGTACCGTCTCCTGTATCTTGGTGGCGAGCGGCACAAGCGCATCAAGCGCTGACGACGCAAGTTGGTGAGATATGCGAGGCGGGATCATCTCGCGTTAAGCTTGCCTCGCTGTGAACGCTCTTACCGATAAGCTGAAAGTGTGCATTCAAACCGCCTACCGCGATTGGTTGAATGCGCGTGGGTTTAGGTCGCGCCGCGGCCAACGCGAGATGATTGCCGCCATCGCCCGCGCCTGCACCGGTTCGCCGCCGCGCATTGCCGTCATTGAGGCGGGCACCGGTACCGGCAAGACGGCGGCCTATTGCCTGCCCACCATCCCCATCGCCGAGGCGCTCGACAAGACGGTGGTGATTGCCAGTGCCACCGTCGCGCTCCAGGAGCAAATCGTGCTACGCGATCTGCCGGATTTGGCGGAATGCGCCGGTCTTGAGTTCGATTTCGCGTTGGCCAAGGGGCGGCAGCGCTATGTTTGCCTGAAGCGGCTTGATGAGCGATTGCATCGCACGGAGCCCTTGCCGACGCTGAACGCGGGTGACGGAGCGGTGCTGGATCACGCCGCCATTCACCAGAAGATGCTCGACTCCTTCACCGCCGAACACTGGGACGGCGAATTGGATAGTTGGCCGGATGCCGTGGACGAGCCGGCCTGGCGACAGGTAACCACCGACCATCGCGGCTGCGCCAACAACCGTTGCGCCTATTTCCAGAGTTGCCCGTTTTTCAAGGCGCGCAACCAACTCGACGGGGTTCGCGTTATCGTCGCCAATCAAGATCTGCTGCTCGCGGACCTCAGTCTGGGCGGTGGCTACGTTCTGCCCGAGCCGGAAAACTGCATCCTGGTGGTTGACGAGGCTCACCATCTGCCCGCTAAGACGCAGGAGCACTTCGGTGTGCGGGCATGGCTTAAGGGTACGGAGTTGTGGGCCGATCAGCTCAATACGGCGATTGCGACCCTAACGCAACGGTTCGGACGCCCTGCCGAGTTGGCGGAGTTGGCAACGACCATTCCCGCCGCCAGCGAGGCGTTGCAAAGGGCGCTGCGCGATCTCTCCGAACAATTGGCCGGCCTTGCCTTCAGCGAGCGCCGAGACGGGCTGCAAATTTTTCGCTTTCCACTTGGCCGGGTCGAGGCGAGCCTAGCCAACGCGGCCGAGCTTGCGGGCTTGCCATTGGCGGCCTTGCATCGGGCGGCGTTGCAAGTTCTTGGGTTGCTCGAACAAGCGGTTAATGACGGGCTGGGCTGGCTCCGGGCAGCCGATGCGGAGGATTGGTTGCCGGTGGTCGGTCAATTGGAGGCCCGGGGCGCAGCCACGGCGCGGTTGCTCGAAGACTATGCAAGGGCCAGCGCTGCCACTGACGAGGGCGACGGGGTACGCCATGCCCGTTGGCTGCATCGATCGGAGCAGGACACCGAACTAATCAGCGCGCCCATCGAGCCGGGTCGCCTGCTGGAGCAACATCTCTGGTCGCGTTGCCACGCCGCCGTTGCCACGTCCGCCACCCTGACCGCCGCGGGTCGTTTTGATCGATTCTGCGAGCGTGCCGGTTTGACGGGCATGGAGGCTGTGCGTATTCCCAGCCCGTTCGATTTTCCGAACATCGCCGTGCTGCGCGTACCGGCCATGCGCGCCAACCCCCGCGACCGCGAGGCGCATACGGCGGAAATTGCGACCCTGTTGCCGGAACTGTTGGCGAGCGAGCGCAGCGCGTTGGTGTTGTTCACCTCTTGGCGACAACTCAACGACGTCAAGGCTGAACTGCCGGCGGCACTGCATAAGGCGTTACAGATTCAGGGCGAGCATGCCAAGCAACGCCTGTTGGAGCGCCACCGCGAGCGCATTGATGCGGGCCGGCCGAGCTATTTGTTTGGTTTGGCGAGCTTTGCCGAAGGTGTGGATTTACCCGACGACTATTGTCGCCACGTCGTGTTGACCAAACTGCCTTTCGCGGTACCGGACAACCCGCTCGACGCGGCGGTGACGGAATGGGTGGAAGCCCAGGGTCGCGACGCCTTTTTGGAGGTTACCGTGCCCGATGCCGCGATTCGGCTCGTGCAGGCGTGCGGTCGGCTGATTCGCCATGAGGCCGACCACGGCCGCATCACTATTCTCGACAAGCGCTTGGTGACTCAGCGTTACGGTCGGGATTTACTCAATTCGCTGCCGCCCTACCGCTTGGAGTTGCCCGCCCTCGTTCCTTGATGACGGCGGAAGACCGCATTGGTCAAAACAAACGGTATGTGGGATGGGTAGTGTCGCAGCTTGAATGTTTCGACTGCGGGCCGCCGCGGTTGGCGCAGTCTCCAAATCCAAATCATTTCAAACGGATAAACGACCCCGGGATGGTTTCGGTATTACTGTCTGTAGCCCTCTGTGTATACTTCGGGCATGGGTGAAACGCCGGACGGTCGCGAACTCGAAAAGCGGATCGAGATTATGGCGGAACAGATGAACACATTGCGGTCTGATTTGGATGCCACGCTGAGCAAGATGCGGGCTGATATGGCCGACTGGAAGACCGCTATGGTCGGGCGGGACAAGGACAACCACCGATCGCTGGTCAACACGATTAGCGTGGCCACCGCGGTCCTCGCCATTGTGGTTGCGTCCGGCTTCGCCTTCATCGGCCTGATGGGGTAGGCTTGGGAGCCCCTGCCTTCGGAATGCGCGGCTGCAAATCCGCTCTCATCCGCCCCGTCGGCCGGTCGATTTCGTTGCATATGGCTCGATATTCGCCTCAATCGACAGGCCGACGGAACGGCGATAGCGAATTTTCGCTTTCGCGACTTCCGAAGGCGGAGGCTCCCATAGGGCATCCGACCAAACTGAGACACTGCCGGGCCGGGCCAGTGCATCGGCGTAACGCAAGGAAGTTGGTGCCACGGGGGCCTGTCCGAAATGCGTAATTATTTGCATCCCTGGGGTCTTGTTCGCCTCATGCTGCGTCCCTCCGAGGCTTGTAACGCCCTGTCGGGCGCGGCCCCCGAACCCCATGATGTGCTGCTTCGATTGGTTGCGCCCCTCAGCATTGTGCCACCGCTGCTCGCCTATATCGGCGGGGCCGCCTTTGGTTGGCGGCTTGGCGGCGGCGCCCCCCTGTACATCTCCGGCGGTGGCTTGGTGTTGATTAGCCTGGGGTACACTTTCGCGCTCGTCACCGGCTTTCTCAGTACCGCCCTTGTTTCCTCTTGGATGGCTGAAACCTATGGGGCAAGGCGTGATTTCGGTGCCCATTTGTCGCTCGTCGTGCTGGTGGGGATGCCCGTCATTATCGCCAGTCTGGCGCATCTGGCGCCCCATGCCTTTATCAATATGATCGTGCTGATACCGGCGCTGATTTGGAGCCTGTATCTTCTCTACCGCTGTCTGCCGATGGCGCTGAGAACCTCTCCGGAACGCGGTATGCTCATGGCCTCTTCACTGGTTGCCTATCTGTTGGTTGCCTTCGTCAGCTTGCTCGGCATCACCGTGGTGCTTTGGAGCGGCGGTATCGGACCGGCGTTGGGGGTTTGATGCCACCGGCCGAGAGCTATCGCGACCGCGCCACGGCATGGCTCACGGGCTTTGCGATGCTGTGGTCGCTGCTCGGTATGTCGGCCGGCGTCTATGTGGCTGCGGAATTGGTCTGGCCGACCATCGATTTTGGCCGTGAGTGGTTGAGTTACGGCAGGCTGCGCAACCTGCATACCAATGTCGTGATCTTCGGTTTTGGTGTTTCCGCGTTGATGGCCACCGCCTTCTACAGCGTGCAGCGTACCTGCCATGTACCCTTGTTTGCGCCGGGGCTGGCCTGGTTCTGTACCTGGGCTTGGCAAGCGGTGCTGCTGGCCGGGGGCGTCTCCTTGTTGGCGGGCTGGAACGGCGGCAAGGAATACGCCGAGTTGGAATGGCCCCTGGACATCGCCATCGCCTTGGTTTGGGTCTGCTTCGCCGTGGTCTTCTTCGGCACCATTGCCAAGCGCCGCATTGGGCCGATTTACGTCTCCAACTGGTTTTACGGCGCACTCATTATCGTCATCGCCATGTTGCACATCGTCAACAGCCTGGCGATACCCGTCACCTGGTCGAAGTCCTATTCACTGTTCGCCGGAGCCCAGGACGCCGTGGTGCAATGGTGGTACGGGCACAACGCGGTGGGTTTTCTGCTCACCGGTGGGTTCCTCGGCATGCTTTATTACTTTCTGCCCAAGCACGCCGACCGTCCGATTTGGAGCTATCGCCTTTCCATCGTTGCGTTTTGGGCCTTCACCTACAGCTACATTTGGGCCGGGCCGCACCATCTACACTACAACGCCGTGCCGGAATGGGTGCAGTCCCTCGGCATGGTCATGAGTCTGGTATTGCTGGCACCGTCCTGGGCGACCATGGTTAATGGCGTGATGACCGTGGCCGGTGCCTGGCAGAAGCTGAGCACGGACCCCGCGTTGAAGTTCATCGTGCTGTCGTTGGCCTTCTACGGGCTTGCCACCTTTGAGGGGCCGATGATGTCGATCAAGAGCGTCAATGTCGTCAGCCACTTCACGGATTGGACCATCGGCCATGTCCACTCCGGGGCTCTCGGCTGGAACGCGCTCATAACCTTCGGCACCTTTTATTTTTTGGTGCCGCGCTTGGTGGGTGCCGAACTCTACAGCAACCGGTTGGCGAACTGGCATTTTTGGCTGGCGCTTGCCGGCGTGATGCTCTACGTTTTGGCCATGTGGGGAGCGGGCGTTTCGCAGGGTTTGTTGTGGCTGAGCCTGGATGACATTGGCGAACTCAGCTACAGCTTCAAGGACATCATGGCCAGCATGGCGCCTTACTATGCGCTGCGCTTGGTGGCGGGGCTCGTGTTTCTGTCCGGCGCGGCATTGATGGCGTACAACCTGTGGATGACCGTTAAGGGTCGCGCCATCGTTCCCGTTCTGCCTCCTAAGGTTAACGGGTTGGCCGCATGAAAGCCGTCGATCTGCATCGTAAGTTGGAACACAACAGCGGTCTGCTCATCTTCGGCATCCTCTTCGTGTCGGCGATTGGCGGGCTGGTGCAGGTATTGCCCAGCGTACTTGATGATCGTTTGGCCACCCCGGCACCGAACGCAGGCCCCTATGGGCCGGTGGAATTGACCGGGCGCGATATCTACATTCGCGAGAGTTGCGGCACCTGCCATTCGCAACAGGTGCGCCCGCTACTTGCCGAGGTACGTCGCTACGGCCCCTTTTCCAGGGCCGACGAATTCGCCTTTGACCGGCCTTTCCTTTGGGGTTCGAAGCGCACCGGGCCGGATTTGCACCGCATCGGCGGCAAATATTCAGACCTCTGGCAGCGCATACACCTGCTGGACCCGCGGGCGGTGGTACCTGACTCCATCATGCCCGGCTATCCTTGGCTTGAGCGGCGCGCGGCCGATGCCGACGGCACCATTCAGGCGAAGATGCGGGCCTTGCGCAGGCTGGGTCATCCGTATACGGATGCCGACATTGAGGCCGCTCCGGATGCGTTGCGGGGGTTGACGGAAGTCGATGCGCTGGTCGCTTATCTGCAAAGTTTGGGCAAAACGGCCTCTGGGGAAGCGTTGTGACCTGGTTCCTGTTTGTTGGCGACATGCTGGTTATGGCGTTTTTTGCCGGCTTGGCCGTTTGGGCGCTCTGGGGCTCCTCCGACGAGGTGGTCGAAAAAACCGCCGCCATTCCATTGGACGACGAGTGCCACGATGGCTGAGTTACCGGGCGAATTTTGGAGCGGTTGGGTCATCGCTCTGACCCTCGGTAGCTTGGCGGGGCTCATCTGGCTGGTATTCAGCCTGTATTTTGGTGGTGGCGCGGACCAACAGGAGGCAAGCCCGGTCTGGGACGGCAACCTGCGGGAAGGCGAGCATCCCGCGCCGCTTTGGTGGTTTTGGTTGATTTTTGCATCCCTGGTGATTTCCGTTGTTTACCTGTTGCTCTATCCGGGACTGGGCATGTTTGGGGGTGCGCTGGATTGGTCACAAGGGGGCGAACTGTGTGAGCGACTGGAGCGCCATGCAACGGAGTTTGGCCCGACGCGCCGACTCATCGCCGAAGCCAAACTGGAAACCTTACAGGCCGACCCGAAACTCATGGCTTCGGCGGAGCGCGTATACAACCGCAACTGCGCCGTCTGCCACGGTTACGATGCCCAAGGTCAGGCGAACCTATTTCCCAATTTGATTGATGCGCACTGGCAGTGGGGTGGTGAGCCGACGCAAATTGAGCAATCGATCCGCCACGGGCGCCAGGCGGTGATGGTCGGTTGGTTGCCTGTCGTTGGTGAAGAAACGGTGGACCTACTCACCGACTATGTGCGGGCGCTTGCCACCGGTGCAACGTCCAACCATCCGGGCGCTCAGCCCTATGGGCTCTATTGCAGCGCCTGTCACGGCCCGGACGGCTCCGGCAATCCGCTGTTGGGCGCACCCAATCTCACCGACGACCTCAGCCTCTACGGCAATTCCACCGAGGCCGTGCGCTACTCCATCGCCCAAGGCCGCAACGGCCTAATGCCCGCCTTTGGCGAACGGCTCGACGACACCCAGATTCGCTTGTTGGTTGCCTGGTTGACGGCTGCTCCGCCGACATTTTCGGCACATTAGGCACCCACGCCCAAAGTCGGCCCCCGACATTGCCCGACTTCTACCATTGTTAAGCTTCCTCGTCGAGCTGGTTCGGTCTATTGGTCGCCGCGTTTTGACGCTGCCGCAGACGCTTGCCGATGGTTCGGCGGCGCGGCCGGGAAGGCGCGACCGGCTGGCCTTGGATATGGCGGGCCTGGCTTGCCTGGCCGGCTATCTCCTGTTGGCCTGGTACTCGCGGGGTACTTGGCGGGCGCCGGAATTGGCTGGATTCTTTCTGCTCATGGGCTGGGTTTCGCTACCGGTCTTTGCCGTCTTTGTATTATTTCGGCAGCGACCCCAGAGTTTGCCGGTTGGACGGCTGTTGTTGTGGGCCTGGTTGTTTCGTCTTGTCGGATTGGCCGGCGTACCCCTGTTTGAAGACGATTGGTTTCGCTACCTTTGGGATGGCTACCGCTTTGCCGAAACGGGTACGCCCTACGGTTGGGCACCGGCGCAATCGTTTGCCGACCCCGGGGTTCCGCTTGTGTTGCAGCGTCTCCTGGATCAGATCAACCATCCTGATTTGCCCACCATCTACGGCCCCACCACCCAGCTGGCATTTGTACTTTCCTACTTTGTGGCGCCGGCTAGCCTGGTGCCACTGCAACTCATGCTGATAGCGGTGGATCTTGTGCTGATACGGTTGTTGCTCGGCATCGCGCCGGCGCCTCATGTGCTGTTGTACGCCTGGTGCCCACTGGTCATTAAGGAAATCGCCTTCACCGCGCATCCGGATGGCATTGGCGTTTGCCTCGCCTTGGTGGCGCTGTTGTTCAGTGTGCGTGGCCGCAATCTGTTGGCGGCGTTTTCTTTGGGCTTGGCGGTCGGTGCCAAGATTTTCGCGTTGTTGCTGCTTCCGTTTGTACTGTTTCCGCGCCAAAACCGGGGCGCACGGGAAGCCGTCGGTCATAACGACGCCTCGTCAAGCACCCAGAGGGTCAGGCCGCCGCCTACCGCAAATGATGCCTTGGCGGCGGGGCGCCTCGCCCATGCGGCGGCTTCCGGCCGACGGCCAACCTTGGCCGAGTTTGTACCGACATTGGCTGTGGCTGCAACGACAGGGCCGGTTTTCCTGCTGACGCTTGGCGCTCTGTACGCGCCCTTATCTTTCCGGGGCGGGAGCGATTTGACAAGCCTTGTCATCTTTGCGAGGGACTGGGAATTTAATTCAGCCTTGTATGCGCTGGCTTCCGCCGTGCTGCCCGCGATGGCGGCAAAGGCCGTGTTGGGCACGGTACTCGCTTTTGCTATCGGTGCCTATTGGTACCATTGGTGGACTAGAGCGCACACCAACCGGGGGGTGCCGCCGACGTACATGGCCGCGAGTGGGCCGTTGGGGTCGCCCCTGGGGCACCGGGCACCTGCTTTGCCGCGGGCCGATTGGTTGTTCGGGGGCTGCCTACTTGTCTCACCGGTAATCAACCCTTGGTATGGGCTCTGGATTTTGCCCTTTGCCGTCATTTTCCCGAGCGTCTGGGCTTGGGTTGCCGCCTCCGCACTGCTGCTTTCCTACATTACCGGTGCCAACCTGGGCACCCTTGAAATCGCTCCCTTTGCACAACCTTGGTGGGTGCGTCCTGTCGAGTTCGGCTTGATTTTTGCCGCGCTTTGCGTCACTTGGGCGCGGCGCCGCTAGCAGCCTGCGCCTGCGGAAGTCGCGGCTATGGTGATCTTAGGCGACGGGCGCTATGCTTATTCATCCCACCAGCGAGGAGAAAGAGCATGATCGGCAAATACCATGCGGTCAGGCGGCACATGATTGGCGCTTTGTTTGCCGCGTTCTTGGTTGTTGCGCCCGGTGCGTTCGGTTCGGGGTCCATCGGCGGTGGTGCCGGCGGCGTGAATCAATACGGGCAAATCTATCAACAGGGCAAGATGGTGTTTTTTGGCCAGCTTGCTTGTAGCCGGGCTGCCTGCCCCATCAAGCGCAATCAGGTTAACGCCAGCTTGGCGGCCACTCTGGTTGCCAGCATTCGTGGTGCTTCCGGCATTCGCCTTGAAACGTCGCAGCACGATGCCGCCGTCGATGCGCTCACCCCCGACGAGCGGGAAAAGGTGCGGTACTACCTGAGCCGCCGCTTCGGTATCAAGAGCTAATCCCGCCTACACCATTCTCGGAGTAACCAATGAAAATTCTGGTCAATATCCTACTTGCCCTCGCCCTGCCGCTATCGGCTTGGGGCGCGGGTTCGCCTTGGTTGCCGATGCCCAAGTCCGGCGATATCGGCGTTACCTACGTTTCCCAATCCGCCGACAACTTCTGGCGCGGCCCCGACGGCGATGTCAAGGGTCCGCTGCCCTTCGGCGAGCTCGACCAAGAAACGGTTTGGTTTCGTGGAAGCTACGGGCTTTCCGACTCCCTCGCCCTCGATTTTGAAATAGGCACTTCGGAAACAGACCCCGCGAACAGTCCGCCGCCCAAGAGCGATGGCCGCACGGACCTCTCCCTTGGCGCCACTTGGCGATTTGTTGACGAATACACCAACGAACAGGGTCTGCCGAGCATGGCGGTTCGCGGTGCCCTGGTTGTCGCGGGCAACTACGACGTTGGCTTACCCACCGCCATTGGCGACGGCGCGGACGGTTTCGATGCTTCGGTTATTGTCGGCAAAATCTTCGCTGAGCGCATTGCCCTATCGGGCGAGTTCGGAATCCGTAGCCGCGACAGCGGCGTGCCGGACAGCACCTTCGTCAATCTGAACGCCTATCTTCTGTTGTCTTCGCGCTTCATTCTCGAGACCCAGTTCCACACCACAGCCTCCAATGGCGAGCTCAATATCTGCGGCCCCTGCGGCCCGCCCTCGCCGCCGGGCGCCCCGGGCAACTTCCCGCTGGTTGAAGAGGAAATGGATCGTATTATGGTGGGCGCGACCTTCAACCTGACCGATCAGCTCAGTGCCGGATTCAGGTGGTACACAGTGCTTGATGGCCGCAACACCGGCGAATTCGATGCCTTCGCGATTAATGCCAATTACAGTTTCGACCTGTATCGTTTGGGGCTCTAGGAGCCTCCGCCGATGCACTCGACGCGCCGGCATGACGGGTTCCGTTGCGGCCCATGTATCGCGGGATGACCGTCGGCGTCGTTATTCCGGCGCTCAATGAGGAAGCCTCCATCGGCCTCGTGGTGGGTGATTTGCTATCGCTGCGCCACGAGGGCAAAGCCGTCGTCGATGAGGTGGTGGTTTGTGACAACGGTTCCACCGATGCGACCGCGGCCCAAGCCGGTGAAGCGGGTGCGCGGGTGGTCAGGGAAGAGCGGCCGGGATATGGCGCCGCCTGTCTTGCCGGTATGGCCGCGCTCGCATCGCCGGATGTTGTCTTATTTACCGATGGCGACCACGCTTTTCACGCAAACCAGGCCTTGGAGCTCATTGATCGCATAGATGCCGGCGCCGATCTTGTCATCGGCTCGCGAACCCTTGGTCGCCGGGAAATGGGTGCCTTGACCCGCGCTCAGCAGGCCGGCAACTGGGTGGCAACGGCTTTGATTCGTCTGCTTTGGGGTCGCCGCGCCACCGATCTCGGCCCCTATCGTGCGATTCGCCGCGAGGCCCTGGTGCGGCTCGGCATGACCGACCGCGCTTTCGGCTGGACGGTGGAAATGCAGGTTAAGGCCATTCAGCGCGGGCTCGTTACCGAGGAAGTGGCGGTGGACACCAGGGAACGCATCGGCCAGTCGAAAATCAGCGGCACGCTAAGCGGGGCGATTGGTGCGGGTATTGGCATCCTATCAACCATTGCCAAATTGCGTTGGCGGCAGTCGTTCGGCCGACCCGCCCTAAAATGAATGAAATTTGGAAAAGCAACCGCATGATATTAAGACTTTCACAAATGGGCCGCGCTCAGCGGCCGGGTGGCGAGTTGGCACCACGGGCTTGCCCGCGCATCGGCACCGCCCGCCTTTTTTTCTGCTTTTTGGCCGCTCTTTGCGCGAGCCTTGTTGCCGGGGCCCAGGCGGCGCAGCAACCCGAGCTCATTGCGATCTGGAAAGGCAGCGACGAGTCGAATACCGCCACCATAGACCATTCGCCCTGGCAAGAAATTCTCGACACCTATCTCATCGATGACCATCCCACGGGCATCAACCGCTTCGATTACGCGGCACTGCAAGCGAGCACCGAGGACACGGCAAAGTTACGGGGCTATCTAACCGGTCTCGCCAGGCTCGACCCGCGCACCTATTCCTCGGTGGAGCAAAAGGCCTATTGGATCAATGTGTACAACGCCCTGACCGTGTTCGTCATCGTGCCGAGGTTTCCGGTGGATTCCATCAAGGACATCAAGAGCGGCATCATCGATTTCGGGCCTTGGAATCTTGAGCTGCTGCCGATGGCGGGCGTGACCTTGACGTTGAATCAGATCGAACACGGCATCCTGCGGCCCCTATGGGCCGACCCCCGCATTCATTATGCGGTGAACTGCGCGAGCCTCGGTTGCCCTAATCTCTCCCCCGAGGCCTATCGCGCCGACAATCTGGAGCGGTTGCTTGATCAGGGCGCAAACGACTACATCAACCACCCCAGGGGCGTACAGGTTGTAGATGGCGAGTTGTTGATCTCAAGCATCTACGAGTGGTTCAAAATCGATTTCGGCGACAATGACGCGGGTGTCCTCGCGCACCTGCGGCGCTATGCGAACGAACAGACCGCGGCACTGCTTGAAGGGCACGACCGCTTCGATGACGACTACGATTGGGCGATCAACGCGCCTTAATCCGCATCCCTCACCAAATAGCCGCTGCGCACGCCGATGCAACGCCGCGCTGAGCGACATGTTTGCGCATAAAGCGGGTCTTTGGGGTTTCCCTGGCGGCGCGCTCGGCTCGTTCCAACCCTCTCGCCCAAGCAGGAAGGCTGTGCCCAGCACCGCCAGGGGGACCCGCTCGCTGCCGACCGCGTGGTACTTGATCAGCGCGATGCGGCTTGGCTGTCTTCTGGTGTTTCGTTGCTTGGTGCGGCTAAACAGAATTCGCGCAGTGCCGCGATCCACTGCGGCCCGGCGTTAAGGCAGGGCACGAGCGTATAGGTATCGCCGCCGGCGGAGAGAAAGATGTCTCGGCCCGCCATGCCGATTTCCTCCAGCGTCTCCAGATTGTCCGCAACAAAGGCGGGGCAAGCCACCACCAGATTGCGCACGCCGCGGCCGGGCAGGGCGGCCAACTCCTGGTCGGTGTATGGCGTCAGCCAGGGGAGTCGGCCCAGTCGTGATTGGAAGCTAAGGCTGTAGCGTTCCGGGGCGATGCGCAAGCGCTCGGCCAGGAGCCTGGATGTGTGCAATGTTTGGTGCCGATAGCAGGTCGCTTGGGCGACGGAAGGTTCCGTACAGCAATGTTCGCGTTGCAGGCAGTGCTTACCCGTTGGGTCTGCCTTGAGGATGTGGCGTTCCGGCAGCCCGTGGTAGCTGAATAGCAGGTGGTCCCAGCGCTCGGGCAGATTTTGCTCAATCACCGCGGATTGCGCATCAAGATAGGCCGGTTGGTCGTAAAACGGCGGCAACACCCGCAGGGTCGCACCCGCTGGCAGGGCGGCTTGAACGGCGGCGATGGTGGTTGTGCGGGTGGAATCGGCGTGTTGCGGATAGAGGGGAATGACCAGAATATCCGAGGCACCGGCAGCCCGGAGTTCCCGTATCGCCGCGGCGATATTGGGTTGACCGTAGCGCATGGCCAGCACCACGGGCATATCGACGCACTCCGCCAAACGGTCGCGACAGCCTTGGCTATGGTACAGCAGCGGAGAACCGGTGTTGCGCCCGGCAGCGTCCCAAATGCTTGCATAGGCCGCTGCGCTACGTTTCGGTCGGAAGGGCAAGATCAATAGATTGACCACCAACCAGCGCAGCGGCCCCGGCAGATCAAGCACATGGGGATCCATCAGGAATTCCCGCAGATAGGTCGCCACGTCCTTTACTCGGGCAGAGGCGGGCGTGCCCAGGTTGACCAGCAAAACACCTCGTTTCACATCAATCTCGCCGATTTTATGCTGTTGTCGGGGCCAGAAGCCACAGACCCCACCCCGATACAGCGGCGACCCGTACCGGCTACAATGTGCTCCTTTTCCCCAATCAATACAAGGGTCGCCCATGTCCTCGGGAATGCGCCGGTTTCTCCTTTTCGCTTTTGCCCTGGTTGTGGCATGGCTCGCTGGTCTCTATGTGCAGCCGACTTGGACCGTTGAGCAGATTACGCTCGACGCCCGGATAGACGCCGCGGGCCAGCTTTACTATCGGCTGGAGGGCGAAGAGGTCCCGTTTGACGCCGTGCCCGTCGCCGAGGCGTACCTTGACCCCGCCGTCGTTGCCGGAATGCGTGAGGCGCCCGCGGTCAAGGAGGAGTTCGTCGCGGTGCCGGAAGTGGAGGATGGTCGGCACCAAACCACCTACTATCAGCGCCTCGCCAAATTTCATTTCGGCTACCTCTCGCTGTTGCCCGCACTGGTGGCGGTGATGCTCTGTTGGCTCACCCGGGAACCGATCACGGCGCTGCTGGGCGGCATTACCGCCGGAGCCCTGATGCTCGGCAAATACGACCTGACCGGCGAGGTATTGATTCCGTCGGTGGCGACCACGGGCGCGGCGAGTATGTTGGTGCTCTATCTTTGGCTACTCGGAGGGCTGATGGGAATCTGGTCGCGCACCGGCGCGGCCATGGCGTTCGCCGAGTTCGTCACCGTCCGCTTCGTGCGCGGGCCGCGCAGCGCCAAGATGGTGGCTTGGCTATTGGGCGTGGTGTTTTTCCAGGGCGGCACGGTCAGCACGGTGGTGGTCGGTACGACGGTGCGGCCCATCGCCGACAAGGAGCGGGTCAGTCACGAGGAACTGGCCTATATTGTCGATTCCACCGCTTCGCCCATTGCCTCGCAACTGGCCTTCAACGCTTGGCCCGGCTATGTGCAGGCGTTTATCTTCGTTTCCGGCGTGGGCTTCCTGGCCACCGAGGCGGACCGTATCGCCTTCTTCTTCCAGAGCGTGCCCTTTTGCTTCTATGCGATTTTCGCCGTGCTCGGCACCTTGCTGCTCAGCGTTGAAAAACCGTTATTCCTGGGTCGGCAATTGGGTGAGGCGATGGCCCGCGCTCGCGCCACGGGTGAACTTGATGCCCCCGGTGCCGTGCCGCTCAGTGCCAAGGAATTGCAGGGCAGCAATGTACCCGAAGGCTATGTGGCCAGCGTTTTGGAGTTTCTGCTGCCGCTTGGCCTTTTGATTGTGACCGCCGTTGGCACCTTCCTGGCTTTTGGAACGCCCAACGTGCATTGGTCTTTCGGCGGGGCGCTGCTGCTTGCCGCCGGCATGGCGTTGGCGAAGGGCATGTCGCTGAAGGATTTGATGACCGGCTTTCAAGACGGCATCAAGGGCGTATTGGTCGGTTCGGTGATTTTGATGCTCGCCATCACCATCGGCGGCATCAGCCGGGAGACGGGCGGCGGCATCTTCCTTGTCGAACAACTTGGCGATGCCATTCCCTACTTCCTGTTGCCGGTGCTGTTGCAGTTGATGACCATGGTGATTGCCTTTTCCACGGGTACCAGTTGGGGCACCTATGCGGTGGCTTTTCCGCTGGCGATGCCCCTGGCTTGGGCGGTCGCCACGGGCCAGGGGTTGTCGCATCCGGAACTCTTTATGACGCTCTGTTTCGCGGCGGTAATGGATGGCAGCGTTTACGGCGACCAATGCTCGCCCATTTCCGATACGACGGTACTCAGTTCCATGTGTACCGGTTGCGATCTGATGGATCATGTGAAAACGCAAATTCCACAAGCGACCTTCGCCGCTATTTTGGCCACCGTTGGCTGGACGCTGATCGCCTTTTTCACCGCCTGATGCCGGGTATCGCCGAACGGCCCCGGCCGCTTGAGTAAACGGGCATGGCTCGGCCTTCGATCAAATGGATTGCCCTGCTGGTTGGCCCCCTCGCGGGCTTTGCCGCTTGGTTCGCCATGCTGGCCGCGGGTTCGGCGCCGGCCGCGGCGGTCACGCTCGGCGTTACCCTGTTTTGCGTCATTTGGTGGGTGTTCGAGCCCATTCCGATTCCCGCCACGTCCCTGGTGCCCTTTGCCCTGTTGCCCATGTTTGGCGTCATTACCGGTGCCGAGGCGGGGCAGGCCTACGGCAATCCGCTGGTGCTGCTGCTGCTTGGCGGGTTCATCCTGTCCATGGCCATGGAACGCAGCGGTGCGCACCGGCGTATCGCCTTGGCCCTGATGCGCGCGGTGGGCAGCGGCAGCAGCCGTCGCCTGGTGTTCGGCTTTATGATTGCCGCGGCGGTTTTGTCCATGTGGATTTCCAATACGGCGACGACACTCATGATGTTGCCGGTGGCGTTAGCGGTTTTGGAGCGCGCCCGCGACCCGAAACTGGCCCCGGTGCTGCTGCTCGGTATTGCCTATGCCGCCAATATTGGCGGGTTGGGCACACCCATCGGTACCCCGCCAAACATGGTCTTTCGCGGTGTTTACGAGGAGACCTTCGGCATCACCATGGGTTTCGTCGATTGGATGTTGCTGGCCGTACCGGTGGTGCTCGTTCTGTTGCCATTGACGGCCTTGTGGCTCACCCGCTCGATGACCTATCGCGGTGCCCTGACGCTGCCGCGCAGCGGCGCCTGGCGCCCCGAGGAAAAGCGTGTATTGACGATATTTGGCCTAACGGCTCTGGCCTGGGTTACCCGCACCGAACCCATGGGCGGCTGGACGGCGCTGTTTGGCCTGCCCTACACGAACGACGCCATGGTGGCTTTTTTGGGCTCCGTTGTTTTGTTCATCGTGCCGAACGGCAAGGGCGGGCGCCTGCTCGATTGGGAGACGGCGGCGAAGATACCCTGGGGCGTGCTCATTCTATTCGGCGCGGGGCTGGCCATCGCCGCCGCCTTCAAGACATCCGGCTTGTCGGAGTCGATTGGCAATGCCGTCTCGATGGTTTCCGTTTGGCCGGTCTTCGTCGTCATTCTCGCCGTTTGCCTTACCGTGACCTTTCTCACCGAATCAACCAGCAATACGGCGACCACCTCGCTGCTCATGCCCATTCTTGCCGCCGCCGCTGTCGGTGCCGCCATCGACCCGCGCCTGCTGATGATTCCGGCCGCCATGAGTGCCAGTTGTGCCTTCATGCTGCCGGTGGCAACCGCCCCCAACGTCATCATGTTCAGTACCGGAAAATTCACCGTGCAACGCATGATTCGCGAGGGCTTGGTGCTCAATTTGATCGGCGCTTTGGTGATTGCGTCGCTTTGCTATCTCTATTTTGGTTTGGGCTAGGCAGAGGCGCCTAGCGCCGGGCGTACTTGAGGGGCAACACGGTCGTGTATTTGATGCGTTCCATGGCGAAGCTGGAACTGACGTCGGTGAGTTCGATTGATCGGATCAGGCGCTGGTAGAAGTCGTCATAGGCGGCGATGTCCGGTACGACCACCCGCATCAGATAGTCCACATCGCCACTCATCCGGTAAAGCTCGATGACTTCCGGGAAGGCCGCAACGGCTTTCGCGAACGCATCGAGCCATTGGCGGTTGTGCTGGTCGGTGCGGATGGTCACGAAAGCGTCCACCCCAACATTGAGGTGGTCGCGGTCGAGCAATGCAACCCGCCCGCTAATAACACCCTGCTTCTCCAGATTTTGAATGCGCCGCCAGCAGGGCGTTGTGCTCAAGCCCACCGCCTCGGCGATGTCCGCAATGGAAAGCGTGGCATCGTGCTGCAGCAGGTCGAGTATCTTGAGGTCGGTGCGGTCTAGGCTGAGGGTCTGTTGCATGGGTTCGCTCCAAAATTATACGTTCAGCCAAGCCGGGCGGCGGCGCCCATGAAAACGATCGCGCCGCCGGACACGGGCGGGGGCAACCCCTTGTTCGCAAAATTTGGTGAGGCATAAAGGCTAGAAAAATATTTTCTACTTCTAGCAGATAATAGCGATACTTGGAATATTATTTCCTCTCTTATGGGATACCATGCTTCTGCATCGGCAAATTGGTGTGCATCGTATGAATCGACTGGGCGATCATTTGCAAGAGGTTGGCGAAACCTATCCGCAACACCTGAAGAAAGCCGCCGGCTTTGGCATTGCGATGTTGTGGGGCGGCTTGGCTTGCTTGATGCACGCCCTGTTTCCCTTCTTGTTCGTTCGAACCGGTAGCGACTGTGTTCGGCGTTTGCACGGGGAAATGATCGAGAACCGCACCCGGCGTTCTCGTCTCCAGGCACCCAAACCGGCCTAGGCGCCTCTGCCTTCGGGATTCGCGGCTGCAAATCCGCGCTCATCCGCCCCGTCGGCCGCTCGATTTCGTTGCATATGGCATGATATTCGCCTCAATCGGTCGACGGGACCTGTGAGCGCGGATTTTCGCTTTCGCGACTTCCTTCGGCGCAGGCCCTGGCCCGCCGATCTCAGCAACGCTCTTATAAGCAAGCGGTGCCCCCTCGCGCTCTCCGGCTGAGGGTTCCGCCAGCGCTCCATCCGTAAGGGAAGCCGCAAAGGCCAACGCGCTACCGAATGTTATGCTTCCCATGCAACTCGGAGACCGAAGCTCAAGCCGGCGCCTCGTGGGGGTGTTTGCCGGTTTGAGTGCTCAGGGGCCGCTGATTGAACCGCATCAGACAAGGAGTTGAATCTTGAAGCAGATGCCGCGAGGCTCGAACCCGTCCTCCGCCGTGCTCAATTTCATACGTCTCGAATCCCTGGGCGGCATGCTGCTGATCGTGGCGACGAGCCTAGCCATGATCGTCGCCAATACACCGCTTGCCGGTGCCTACGCATGGCTGTTCGACACCCGCCTGGTGGTCAGCCTGGGCACCGCCGGTATCGACAAACCGCTGTTACTCTGGATCAACGATGGCCTGATGGCCATTTTCTTTCTGTTGATTGGCCTGGAGATCAAACGCGAAGTTCTTGAGGGTGAGCTTTCGTCCATCGCCCGCGTCGCCCTTCCCGCTATTGGGGCGCTGGGCGGCATCCTTGGTCCGGCTTGCATCTACGCGGCCTTCAATTGGCGGGATGCGGGTGCCATGAACGGCTGGGCCATTCCGGTGGCCACGGATATCGCCTTTGCCCTGGCCCTGCTCGGCGCATTCGGCAGCCGCGTTCCGGTTTCGCTCAAGGCGTTTTTGCTCGCGCTCGCCATTTTCGACGACATGGCGGCCATCGCCATCATCGCCCTGTTTTATGCCGGTGACCTCTCTCTTGGCATGCTGCTGGCGGCGGGCCTTGCCTTGCTTGCGGCCATCATCCTGAACCGCTTGGGCGTAACCAGCATCACCGCCTATATTCTGGTGGGCATCGTGCTTTGGGTCGCGCTGCTGAAGTCCGGGGTACATGCAACCTTTGCGGGCGTGCTGATCGCCTTCTGCATCCCAATGTACTCGGCGGGCGACCGTTCGCCGTTGCGGGAACTGGAACAGGATCTGCACACGCCCGTTGCCCTGGCCGTTCTACCGATTTTCGCGTTCGCGAACGCGGGCATTTCCTTCTCCGGCATTGGCGTCGGGGATTTGACAAACCCCGTTACCCTGGGTATTGCCGTCGGGCTGCTGTTCGGCAATCCGATCGGCATTCTCGGATTCATCTCGATGGCGGTGCTCTTGCGCTGGGTGTCGCTGCCCGCCGGTGTCACCTGGCCGCAGCTCGCCGGCACCGCCTTTATTTGCGGAATCGGCTTCACAATGAGCCTCTTTATCGCCGGGCTCGCGTTCGAACATACGCACGACACCCATTGGTTTGCCGACAAGCTTGGCATTCTGCTCGGCTCTCTGGGTGCCGCCCTGGTTGGCTACGGCTTGCTCGCGCTGAGCCTGCCCCGGCGTCGGCATGGAAACCCGAAGCAACCCAAGGCGACGGATACGCTATAGTTCCCCGGTATTTTTTAATGAACTGATCCGCACGATCAGAACTCAGGCTTGAGGGCGGCTTCCGGATCTCAAATTTCAAACTGGGATACTATCCCCTTGTCGATTCGCTTTCGCCGATACGAATTTTTCTACACAATTCCCATTTTTTACTCGTCCTGCATGCGGGTCGGTTGGTCTTATCCGTTCTCGGAGAAACAAATGCGAGAGAATTTGACGCGCCTTGGTGTCCTGACGTTTTTGTTGCTGACGAACCCTCCGGTTGCGGCGCAGCAGCAGGATACGGGCGCTACCGGTTCGCGCTTTGGGGCAAAAATCTGTCCGATAACATCGAACGCTTGGGCGGCACGCCGGTGGCCACCCTGTTTGCCTTCGCCGCGCCAACCCAACCGCGCCAATACGGAGCAACGCTGGTGGTGTCATTGATGCGGTGAGGGCCTGGGCTCCCTATGCGATGAGACGGGCATGACCGGAGTGTTGGCAACATTGGGGCGCGGCCTTTTTGATGCGCTAAAAGACCTCGCGCCCATCATCCTTGTCATCGCCTTCTTTCAGGTTGTTGTATTGCAGCAGCCCTTCCCCAATTTGGCGGGGATTCTGGTCGGGCTCGTTTGTGTCATCGTTGGTCTGACCCTGTTCGTGCAAGGCTTGGAAACCGGCCTGTTCCCGCTCGGCGAAGAGATCGCCCATGAATTCGCGAACAAGGGCAGCTTATCGGCCTTGCTTGCCTTTGCATTTTGCCTGGGTTTCGGCACCACCGTGGCGGAGCCGGCATTGATAGCGGTGGCGGCGGAAGCGGCGGCGGTGGCGGCGGAAGCCGGCGTCATCGGGGCGGGTGACTCGGCCCGGACGGAATACGCCTTTAATCTGCGCATGGTGGTGGCCGTATCGGTCGGGACGGCCATCGTGCTGGGCGTCATACGCATCCTCAAAGGTTGGCCCATCCACCGTTTCATTATCGGCGGCTATGTCCTGGTGACGACCATGACGCTGTTCGCGCCCGATGAAATCATTGGCGTGGCCTACGACTCGGGCGGCGTGACCACCAGTACCATCACCGTGCCCCTGGTTACGGCGCTCGGTGTTGGCTTGGCCAAATGCATCAAAGGCCGCAACCCCATGATCGATGGATTTGGGCTAATCGCCTTTGCGAGCCTAACGCCCATGATCTTCGTGCTCGGCTACGGCATGGTGATGCAATGATGCAATTTCTGAGTCATCTTGCCGACACGGCGTTATCGACGGTGGTGGATGTGGCGCCGATCGTTGCGGTGCTGGTTTTCTTCCAGGTTGTCGTGCTGCGTCGGCGCTTGCCCAACCTTGGCCGTATCGTCGCCGGATTCGTCTATGTGCTCATTGGTCTCACTCTGTTTCTCATCGGCTTGGAGGACGCTTTGTTTCCAATCGGCGAAACCATGGCCCGGCAACTGACGGCGGTGGGTGCGGACGGCCTTACCGCCTTGGGCGATGCGGTGCCTGCGGTGGCTGTTGGTAATAGCGGTTCTGTGGTGGGTGGCCCGGCGGAGGCGCTTGCCAAGATTGCCGATGCGACCGCGGCCGTGGTTTGGGACGACTACCTTCTGGTCTACGCCTTTGCGGCGGCGATTGGCTTTGCTACCACGGTTGCCGAACCGTCTCTGATCGCGGTATCGCTGAAGGCCGAAGAGGTTTCCGGCGGCGCCGTGAATGCCTGGGGGTTGCGGTTGGCCGTGGCGGTCGGGGTGGCTGTGGGCGTGGCGCTTGGTTGCTTCCGCATTGTTACCGGCACGCCCCTGCCCTGGTACATCGTGGCTGCCTATGTGGTGGTGATCCTGCAAACATTTGGTTCGAGCCGCTCCATCGTTCCCTTGGCCTACGACAGCGGCGGCGTGACCACCTCGACAGTGACCGTGCCCGTGGTGGCGGCGCTCGGCCTGGGGCTTGCCGCCAGCGTTCCGGGCCGCAGCCCCCTAATCGACGGCTTTGGCCTGATTGCCTTCGCCAGCGTCTTTCCCATCATATCGGTGCTTGGTTATGCCATGATCGCCACCCGGCTAAATCGGCGTCGCATCCCCACTCCTGAATTGGAACTCTAAGCCATGCAACTCAAATTGCTCCTAACCCTTGTGGACCACGATAAGACCGATACGGTCATCGCGGCGGCGCGCGGCGCTGGCGCAACCGGTGCGACAGTCATCAGCAGCGCTCGCGGCGAGGGGCGGTCTCCGAAAAAGACCTTTCTCGGCCTTGAGGTGGAAGCCAAGCGAGATGTTTTGTTGTTTTTGGTGGCGGCCCCACTCGCTCGCAAGATTCTCGAGCGCATTCGCGATGCCGGACGTTTCGACGGGGAGCCGGGGGCTGGTGTCGCCTTGCAAATCGACGTTGAGGACGCCGTCGGCCTATCCACACAAATGGCCGCAATCACGCGGGAGGTTGAGAATACCCGGCAAACCACGGGCTAGGAGCCTCTGCCTGCGGAAGCCCCACAGACCCACTTGCTGTCTGGCCATAAACTAAAACCCTGGTCTAACCCGGTCAGAGATTACTGCCCTTGACGGTCTTCGCGACTGATATTTTTCGCGCCGCTTGCGAGGCGCTTATAATGGCGCCCATCGTTCTTGGAGGGCGCCTTGGTTGTGAGCGCTAGCGAATCGAGCCGGAGAATTGCTTCCGGCATGCGTCCCACAGGCCGGCTGCATCTCGGCCACTATCACGGGGTCATCAAAAACTGGGTGCGGTTGCAGCACGAGTACGAGTGCTATTACTTCGTCGCCGACTGGCACGCGCTGACCACGGGCTACCACGACACGGCTGATATCGAGCGGCACAGTCTGGAGATGGTGATCGACTGGTTGGCGGCGGGGCTCGATCCGGGGGCGGCGACCATCTTCATTCAATCGAAAGTGCCCGAACACGCGGAATTGCATCTGCTTTTGTCGATGATTACACCGGTGAGTTGGCTGGAACGGGCACCGAGTTACAAGGATATGCAGACCACCCTGAACGACCGCGATTTGGCTACTTACGGTTTTTTGGGTTATCCGGTGCTGCAAGCCGCGGACATCCTCATGTATCGGGCCGGCAACGTACCGGTCGGCGCCGATCAGGTTGCCCATTTGGAACTGGCCCGCGATATCGCCCGTCGTTTCAATCACGTTTTTGGTTGCGAGCCCGGCTTTGAGGAACAGGCCCGGGCGGCGTTACGCAAGATGGGTCCCAAGGCCGCGCGTCTCTACGACGGGTTACGCACCGCTTACCTGGGACGCGGCGATACCGAAGCCTTGGAACGGGCGCGGGCCTTGCTTGCCGAACAGCAGAACCTCTCCAGCGGCGACCGGGAGCGCTTATTTGGCTATCTGGAAGGGAGCGGCCGCATCCTGTTGCCGGAGCCGCAAGCCCTGCTTGCCGAGCACGCCAAGCTGCCGGGGCTTGACGGTAAGAAGATGTCAAAGTCTTACAACAACACGATACGGCTACGGGAATCCGCCGATGCGGTCGAGCGCAAGGTGCGCACTATGCAAACCGACCCGGCTCGGCAGCGGCGCACAGACCCGGGCGACCCCGCGAACTGTCCGGTTTTCGACTTGCACGAAGTATACTCAAGCCAAGAAACCCTCGATTGGGCGGCGCTCGGTTGCCGCAGCGCCGGCATCGGCTGCCTCGATTGTAAGCGCCCGCTCATCGAGGCTATCAATGCGGAGCAGAAGGCGATGATCGAACGCGCCGCGCGTTTTCAAGACCGGCCCGATCTGGTGTATGCCATACTTCAGGAAGGTGCCGAAAAAGCCAGAGACCTAGCCCGCGACACCCTTGAGGATGTCCGTGCCGGCATTGGCAATCAGCACCGATGAAGCGTCCTCAATCCTGGTGCCAGATGAATAGCGATCAGTCCAAAAGCCCCGGAGAAGTGCAGCCCGGCACCCGGGTCGAGCCGGTTGCGGTTGTTGCCGGGGAAGCCATCCACGAAGTGCCCGCTGATCTGTACATACCCCCCGATGCGCTGGAGGTGTTTCTTGAAACCTTCGAGGGTCCGCTGGATTTGCTGCTTTACCTGATACGCCGCCGCAATCTCGACCTGCTTGAAATCAGCGTTGCCGAGATCACCGAACAGTACATGCACTATATCGAGTTGATGCGGGTGCTTGAGCTCGAATTGGCCGCCGAATACTTGCTGATGGCGGCAACCCTGGCTTCGATCAAGTCGCGCCTGTTACTACCCCGCCACGAGGAGCATGAAGACGAGGAAGACCCCCGAGCCGAATTGCTCCGCCGTTTGCAGGAATATGAACAGATCAAGGCCGCCGCGGAGGGCATGGACGGCCTACCCCGGGTGGAGCGAGAAATCTTCTTGGTGCGGCCGGAGCGTTCGGCGCCACTGCGGCGGCGTGCTGAGCCCCCGGTGGACCTGAAGGAAGTGCTGGTTGCCTTGGCCGATGTGCTGGAGCGGGCCGAACTGTATCAGCGCCACAGGGTGCCCATGGAACCACTTTCGGTACGGGAGCGCATGTCCGATGTGCTCGCGCGGCTTGGGGGAAGTGCCGACTTTTTGCCGTTCGCGGCTCTGTTCCGGGCGGAAGAGGGGCGCCGCGGTGTGGTCGTTACCTTTCTGGCGATTACCGAGTTGGTTCGGGAGGGCTTGATCGATTTCGTTCAGAGCGGGCCTTTTGCGCCGATTCATGTGCGGGTCGCCTGATGGCCAACGAGGTTGAGCGCGTTGCTATCGACGAAGTCAAACGGATTGTCGAAGGTGCGCTTATGGCCGCCGACGGACCGCTCTCGGTTGACCGCCTTTTCAAGTTGTTCCGGCGCGGCGAGTTGGACTCGGCTCGGGGTAAGCAAGTGATCCGCGAGGCGCTGCGCGAACTCGGCGAGGAAACGGCGGGGCGCAGCTATGAGTTGAAACGGGTGGCTTCCGGCTTTCGCTTCCAGGTGCGCGCGGAACTGAGTGCCTGGGTTGGCCGGCTCTGGGAGGAGAAGCCGCCGCGCTACTCGCGTGCGTTGTTGGAAACCCTGGCGCTCATCGCATACAAACAACCGGTGACACGCGGCGACATCGAAAAAGTGCGTGGTGTGGCGGTAAGTCAAGGCATCGTGCGCACCCTCTTGGAGCGGGGTTGGGTACGCATCGTCGGTCAGCGGGAAACACCGGGGCGCCCCAATCTCTACGGCACAACGCCAGCATTTCTTGACTACTTCGACCTGCGCAAGCTGGAGGAGCTGCCGCCGCTTAACGAGATCAAGACGATAACCGACCCGGAGGTTGCCGAAGGTAAGGCGGAGGAACAGGCCGAAGACAGTGTGCAAGCGATGGCGGAGAATCTGGAAACGGCCCGTTCCGGTAACCAAACCGCTGCTGGCCATGGGCTTGCCGAGGTTGTCAGGCTGCCCACGGCCGCCGGTTTAACGCACGAGCAAGCGGAAGACGATTGATGTGCGGCAATGGGTTCAGCGGTCCTCGGCAATGGCGCCTGTGCATCCCGGTGGTGCGGGCGTTGCCGGGTTTTCGACGGCGTCCGGCGGGCCCGCAAAGCCAAGCCCTGTGGGGTCTGGGATTATGAGCGGGTTAATGCGCGGCTTGGCGGTATGCGCGGCCCTGATCCTGTTTGTCTTCGCCGTTATTGCCGTGAACCAAGAGCAAATCTCGTTGCGGTTTCTGGCTTGGCAAACCCCCGCGCTGAGTGTGTTTTGGTGGTTGTTGCTGGCCCTGATGCTTGGGCTGGCGTTGGGATTTGCCGCCTCCCTTGGCGTCATCACCCGCCAGGCGATGCGCGTTCGCCGGATGCGACGAGACTTGGCGACGGCCGGCGAGACCTCGCATGATCCCGATCCTTCAGCATCCGCAGACGCACCTTAGCCCGCCTATCTCACCAACCGCCTGCCGTGGGCAATAGTGCTGGATTCAGTGGCTCAGTTTCACTTTCCGCTGCCGCAGAGACCGCGCCCGCGTCGGGCTGCGGTCAATGAAGCGTTGCCAAATTGAGCCACTACCGGATTCCCGAAAAAAGTGGGCCTGTGGCGTCTCTTGGCAAATCACGCACAAAACAAAACGTCTTCGGAGTACGCATCGCGGTGCCCTTGGCTGGCATCCGGGGCCAAAGGGCCGGGTTATGTTGGCCGTCACCAAAGACGACTACAGGAGGTTAACGATGCGTCGACTTTTCACGATGATGGCCGTGGTGGCCACGCTGCTGGCTGGTCCGGGGATTCTGGTTGCGGCGAATGAACTTGAAGCTGCTGACACAGCCGCCGCTGGCGAAACATCCCTTGATGAACTCGGGGTTAACATCAATACCGACGACGCCGAAACCCTTGCGGCCGGACTGAAAGGCATCGGCCAAAAGAAGGCCGAAGCCATTGTTCAGTATCGCGAAGCCAACGGCCCTTTCAAAACGGCGGACGAGTTGGTCGAGATAAAGGGTATCGGCCCCCGCATCTTGGATGACAACGCAAGCCTGATTGTGTTGGAGTGATTCGCTAGGCTAGGAGCCGCTGCCTGCGGAAGTCGCGAAAGCGAAAATCCGCTCTCATCCGCGAATTCCTATGGCGCAGGCTCCTAGCCCGCATATCTTACAAGCGACGGGTATCCCCTCGCGCACCCCGGCTTGAAGACTCCGGCGTACCACAGGGAAGTTGCTGGGATAGGCGGGCTATTGGCTTGACCGGCTCCTTGCGGTTAGCTGATGATGCGTGCCAATGGAAGGGGTCATTGGCCAGAGGATGGGCGGGGCTTGACGATTGCCTGTGTCACCGGCGCATCGGGGTTCATTGGGCGTGCCCTGGTGCGGCGCCTGGAGGATACCGGCTGCCGGGTCTTGCGCGCTCATCAAAGCGGTACCTTGAAGGCGGATGATGCCATCGGTGACTGGCCGGCATTGTCCGCAAAGGCACTTGCCCGCACCTTTGAGGGCATTGACACGGTTTATCACCTGGCCGGTCTGACCGAGCGGGCGCGAGCAGCCGCATCCGCGGATTTCGATGCGGTCAATCGCCAACTCACCCTGCGCTTGTTCTGTGCCGCCCGCACCGCCCGGGTTGCCCGCTTCGTTTGGCTCAGTACGGCAAAGGTTCTCGGCGAGACAGCACGGGAGCCGTTGCGGCCGGATGCGTCCCATGCGCCCATTGGTCCCTATGCCCTGAGCAAGTCCCGTGCGGAACGGCAGTTGCTCGCGACGGATTGCGCAACGACGGCGCTCGCTATTATTCGTCCTCCGCTCGTCTACGGTCCCGGTGTTGGCGGTAACTTTGACGCTCTCATGCGTTTATGCAGAACCGGTTTGCCGTTGCCCCTGGCTCGGGCTAGAGCGCGTCGCTCGATCTTGGGCCTCGCCAACTTGGTGGCTTTGCTGGCGCACTTGGCGTCGGTCAATTGGTGCGGCGCCGAGGTGCTGCACGTCTGCGATGCGCGAGATTGGCGGGTTTGCGACCTCGTTGCGGCCTTACAGCGATACTACGGCCATCCCAGCCGTCAGTTTGCTATCCCCAAACCGCTCGCGCGGGCAATCGCCGCTCCACTGGGGCTGTCGGGGATGGTTTCCCGGCTCTTTGATCCTTTGCGCATCGATGCCCAAGGTTCGCACCGCCGCCTCGGCTGGCAACCGCCCCATACCTCCGAAAAGCTACTTGAGGAAACCGTCGCTTGGACTCGTCGCGAGCATTAATCGCCTTGGGCCTCGGCTTCGCGGTCACACTGTTGTTGCAGGGCTTGCTGATTTTTTTGGCGCGTCGGTACGATCTTCTTGCACCGCCCAGCGATCGTGGTTTTCATGCGGTGCCGACCCCGGCCATCGGCGGGCTGGGATTCGCCTTACCGATCTTCATCTATCTGGGTTGGTGGAGCCAATCGATGCCCGCCCTTTGGGGGCTGATGGCCGGTGCCGGTGCCTTGGTATTGATCGGTTTGGTGGACGATTTGCGGGAAACTGGCCGCGGCTTGCGCATTTTGGTGCAGGCGCTGGCCCTGGCGTTGACTTATTGGGCACTCGACCCGCAATGGCCCTGGTGGGCCATCCCAGCCGTTGGCCTGCTGTTGGTCTGGCACATCAACTTGACCAACTTCATGGATGGCATTGATGGATTGGTGGCCGTTCACAGCCTCTTTTTCTGTTTGGCCGTGCAACTTTTGACCGGTGGTCTGCCGGGGTTGGAGGGGGTGCTGGTGTGGCTGGGTGCCGGTGCCCTGCTGGGCTTCCTTGTTTTCAATTGGCCGCCGGCGCGCTTATTCATGGGCGATACGGGCAGTCTCTTTCTCGGATTGATGGTGGCTGTTTTGGCGGTGCGGCTGGTCGTCTACCACGGACTGCCATTTTTTGCCTGCACGGTTCTGCTAACGGTATTTTGGTTTGACGCCAGCTACACGCTCTGTGTCAGAATAGCCACCCGCCAGGCATTCACGGAACCGCATCGCACCCATCTGTATCAGAAACTGGCGGCGAGGTTCGGGGTTCTATGGACGATCATCGGCTTTGCAGTGTTGTTTGTGTTGTGGCTAACACCCCTCGCATTCGCCGCCACCAAGCTCGCGGCTTCGCCACTCTATGGATTTGCGGCCCAGCTGCTCGCGGTTTTGCCGCTGGCCCTGGCCGCTTGGTCTTGGCGCGCCGGACAACCCGAGCCGCACCGGGAAGGACAGATGCCGTGCGCTTTTTAACGGTTATTGCCGGGACGGCAAACTAGCGTCGGGCCCCAAGGTGTAATCCGCATGTTGAGACGCCTTAGCAGTTTGTCGCGTAGCAGTAAGCAACTGTTGGCGGTGCTGTTCGACGCGGTCTTGCTGCCGCTCGCCCTCTGGGCGGCGCTTGGTCTACGCCTGGGTGATTGGTCGTTGGATGTTATTCGATTGTGGCCAGCGTTCCTGGCGGCATTGAGCGCTTTGCCGGCTTTCGCTGTTTTTGGCTTCTATCGCCAGGTCGTGCGCTATATGGGTAGCCGGGCACTGTGGACGGCGGCCCGGGGTTTGACGATTGGCGCGGTGATGATCGCGGTGGTTGCCTACATGGTGCCGCTGACCGGGTTTCCGCGTTCGGTGCCCATGATTTTCTGGCTGCTCGGCCTGTTTGGCGTCCTGTCCGGACGCTTGGCCGTGCGCGGCTGGCTACAGTGGCGCGCCGCTGGTTCGCAAACGCGCGAGCCGGTCATCATTTATGGTGCGGGCCAGCGCGGCGTCGAATTGGTTCGTGCCCTGATGCGACAGGGCGATTACCAACCCGTGGCGTTCGTGGACGACGACAGGACGCTGCAACACCGCGTTATCGACAGTCTGCGGGTGTACAGGCCGCAATTGCTGCCAACATTGTTGCGGGATACGCAAGCCAAACAGGTGCTGGTCGCCGTCGGTCGCGCCAACTTGGCGGATCGTCGGCGGATTCTGAACTTTTTGGAGCCCCATGGTGTGCGGGTGCGCTTGATGCCGGACATCGGCGAACTGATGCTGAATAGGCAAGACGGCTTACCCATGGTGCGCGATGTGGAAATCAGGGATTTGCTTGGCCGCAACGAAGTGGACCCACTACCCCGCCTGCTGCGCAAATCGGTAGCGGGTCGCAGTGTCATGGTGACCGGCGCGGGTGGCTCAATCGGTGCCGAACTCTGTCGACAGATTGTGCGTCAGGCCCCGGCGCGTCTGGTGCTACTCGATCAATCCGAATACGGCCTTTTTCGGATAGAGCGCGAAATTGCCCAGATATGCACCGATGAGCAACTCGATGTTGCCATTGTCAACGAACTGGGTTCGGTCACCAATCGCGCCTTCATGCATCGCTGCATTGAAACGCACGGCACCGAGACGCTGTACCACGCGGCGGCCTATAAGCATGTGGGCATCGTTGAGAACAACCTGATCCAAGGTATGAAAAACAACGCTTTCGGCACCCTCTACACTGCGGAGGGCGCACTCGCTGCGGGCGTTAAGGATTTCATCCTAATCTCCACGGACAAGGCGGTTCGAACCACCAGCGTCATGGGTGCCAGCAAGCGTCTGGCGGAGATGATCTTGCAGGCGTTGCAGGAAACCGCGCCCAATACCTGTTTTTCCATCGTGCGCTTTGGCAATGTGTTGGGGTCGTCCGGGTCGGTGGTGCCGCTCTTTATCGAGCAGATTGAAAAAGGCGGCCCCGTTACCGTGACCCATCCGGATGTTAGCCGCTATTTCATGACCATTCAGGAGGCGGCGCAGCTGGTCTTGCAAGCCGCGAGCCTGGGCCGGGGCGGCGACGTTTTTTTGCTCGACATGGGCCAACCCATCAAGATCATGGACTTGGCCGGCCGTATGGCTTTGATTAAGGGGCATCGCCTGAAAACCGAGCTGGAGCCGGATGGCGACATCGAAGTTCGCTTTATCGGCTTGCGCCCTGGTGAGAAGCTGCACGAGGAACTGTTGGTGGGCGAGGACGTGACCGGTACCGAGCATGTGCGCATCATGCGGGCGGCGGAGGATTTCGTTCCTTGGTCTGAATTGCGCGTGGCGCTGAAGACGTTGGAGCAGGCGTGCGACCGTTACGACTTTGATGCCATCAAGGCGTTTACCTCCGGGTTAATCGAGGGTTCCGATCTCAGGTCGCAACTCGGTGGCCTGGGGGCCTCTGACTTCGGAAGTCGCGAAAGCGAAAATCCGTTATCGCCGTCCCTTCGCTTGGTCGATTGAGGCGAATATCGAGCCCCATGCAACTCGAGCGGCCCTCGCCAACTCTAAGGGTCGGGATTTAAAGTGCCCTTCGGCAGCGAGTGGGCCTGCGGGTCTTCCCTTGCCGTGCGAGTGCATCGGCGTCTCCCAGCAAGTTGGTGAGATATCCGGGCTGACCTGAATATCTCCCCGACTCCAAGGGGTGAGATTTAAGATGCCCTTCGGCAGCGAGTGGGCCTGTGGGGTTTCCCTTGCCGCGCTGGGCGCCCGCTTCCTGCTTATGCGAGAGGGTATGGAGCGAGCTTAACGGCGCGGCAAGGGAAACCCCACAGGCCCACTCTTTCCCGGGTATCCGCTGCCGTTGCGTGCTGCGGCGTCCCTGCTCGCTTTGTCACCTATTCCCGATTTTGAGCCTTCCCAACGCGAATTCGGCTTGGCTTCGCCAAGTTTCATCAATCGCCCAGTTGCGGGCATTGCGTAGATGGGTTGCGGCCCGGGGGTCGCCGGCGATTCGGTAACCCTCGCCGAGGAAGTAGTTGATGCGCACTTCCCAACGATAGGGCCGGGTCGCCGGCAACGGCCCGAATGTCGGGATGGGGCAGGGCACCGAGTTGCACCGGATCGCGTGCGGCTTGGCTGCGGCCAGATAGGTGGCCAAGCCTTCCTCGTACCATTTTTTGGGATCTATATACTTAACGCCATCTTCCACTGGATTTTGTGCTCATAAAAACTGCTTTTCACAATTTGTTGTGGTCGTGGGCGTCAAATAGATAACTCCCTATTTTTTCGCCGAGCCGCTTGTTAGCTCCCCAAGTAATCGCCGGGCCAAACGGTCCTTGGCCATGGCCGGTGCCTCGGCCTGCTCATCTGAACCCGCAAGCGTAATCCGTCTGGCCAAGCGGGCATAAGCGCCGCCTATTGGCGCTTCGTTGTCGCCAAGGCGCTCAACCGGCATCGGCAGGGCTTGGTAGCCGAGCGCCTCCGTTGCCAAGCGGCCTATGGCTAAGCGCAACTCGGCGCGCTTAATCGCCACCACCAACGCCAAGCTGTCATCGGTCGGCGGCCTGTCGCTCGCCGCCAACGCGCGCAGCGCCTCGAACCCGGTCTTGACCAGGGTGACTTTGGGGCGCATCGCCGCATTATCGGCCATAACGCCCCCTTGGCCGTCCGGGGCCTCGGCAAGCACCCCGTCGAGCAACGCCAACAATTCACCAATTTCCATCGTTGCCCGCTCGAAATAGCCGGCGCAGTCATGCACCATAACCCCACCCAATCAATCAACAAGCAATATTCCCATGAACCAAACATCCATCCTCACCGATGTTACCGACGGCATCATGACCATAACCCTCAATCGTCCCGATAAATTAAACGCCTTCACCGGCGTTATGATGCGCGAAATGTGCGACGCGCTCGATAGCGCCGATGCCGCCGACGCCGTGCGCGGCATCATCGTTACCGGAGCGGGACGCGCCTTCTGTGCCGGTGCCGATTTGTCCCCCGGTGGCAGCACCTTTGACGCGGATGCCCGCTCCGACCGTCCACGCGGCCCGAGAGCGGACGGCGGCGGCATACTCACATTGCGCATCTACGAATGCAGAAAACCCATTATCGCCGCCATCAACGGCCCCGCCGTCGGGGTCGGCGTGACCATGACCCTGCCGATGGACGTGCGTCTTGCGGTGGACAATGCCCGCTTCGGATTCGTCTTTGCCAGGCGAGGCATTGTGCCGGAGGCCTGCTCCAGCTACTTTCTGCCCCGCATCGTGGGCATCAGCCAAGCCTTGCAGTGGTGCTACAGCGGCCGCCTATTCGATGCCGAGGAAGCGCATCGCGGCGGCTTGGTACAAAGCCTGCAAACCGCGGACGGCCTGCTTCCCGCCGCCCGCGCCATCATCCGTGAATTGGCGGACCAGTCCTCGGCGTTGTCGATTACCCTGATCCGCCAAATGATGTGGCGGATGCTCGGCGCAGACCATCCGGTGGAAGCACACAACATTGATTCGCGGGCAATCTATCATCTCGGGCGCGGTGCCGACGCCAAGGAAGGCGTGCTTTCCTTCTTGGAAAAGCGGCCCCCGGAATTTCGCGGCAAAGTGAGTTCCGACATGCCGGAATTCTTCCCTTGGTGGGAACGACGGGAGTTTTCCTGATCCAAAACCGGCGGGAGGGGACATCAACGGCTATTTTGCGCTAACCTTTCCAAGGTGCTGGCGGATTATTGCCAAGGGCGAAAAGCCCAAACTACCGATCAACGTGCGGAGGCTGAATATCATGAGCGAACAACCCCGAATTGCACAAAAGGCTCCCTATCCCATTGAAGCCAAGAGCGGCGAGAAATACTTCTGGTGCGCTTGCGGTCTAAGCGACAATCAACCGTTCTGCGATGGTTCGCACAAGGGTACGGGATTCACGCCCGTCGCCCATCAGGCGGACACGGATCGAACCCTCTATTTTTGCGGCTGCAAGCAAACCCGCCGGACGCCGTTGTGCGACGGCACACACAACAACCTGTAGCGACGAACGCGAAAAACAACAACATGAGGCGCTACAGACATGCTATCGAACCTATTCAAGGGCAGGAATCCGCTTGCGTCAGCGCGTGCTGAGAAACGTCTAAGCGCCATCACGGCGCTGACGGCCGAGAAGGCGGATACGTTGCGCGACGCAATCAACGCCTGCGCGCGTGACGACGCCGATGTTCGCGTGCGCCGCGCCGCGCTCGCCTGGGTTGAGGATCAGGCGTTGCTGCAAAGCCTGCTCGCCGACGCCGCGGTCGTCGAGACCGCTGCGGAGCGGCTGGTAATGCTCGGCGCCAACAGTAACCATCCGGCGGTTCGGCTGGCCAAGTTGCGCCATTGCGAATCGGCTGCGGCCGCCCTGCAAATAACCGACGGTGTTTGCGCCCCCGAGCAATTTGCCGCTCTGTTTTTGGCCTGCCCGGAGGCCTATCGCGAAGCCCTGCTGCCCGGCTTGTGCGCCCTTGGCGAGCGCGGCCTGTCGATACTGGAGCGGGAGTCCCGCAACCACGATAAACAGGTCAATCGGACCGCTCGCACCGAATTGGAGAGCCTGCGCAATGCCAAACGCACCGTTGATGAACTGGCGCAACGGGCCACCGAGCTCAAGGCCGCGCTGGGCCGGGAAACGGCCGACAACAGTGCCGCTCGAACTCTGCAATTGCGCCGCGCCCTGGAGGAATGCGTGCGCGGCGTACGCGACCAAGCCAATTGCCTGGGCCGTTACGGCCTGGCGTTACCAAAGGTTGCGGATTGGCTGCCGCCCATTACAGAACCCACGCTAGCCGCCGGCGCAAGCCCTGCGGACGAAGCAGCGGCTGCGGAGGCCGGCAAATCCGCGCTGGCAACTGGTGGACCCACTGCGGGCAACAAGGATGCCGGGGCCGAATCCAAAGCAGCGGACTTCGCGGCACTCGTAATCGAGTTGCAAGCTCTCAACGAGCGCCTGGCCGCCGGGGAACCATTGGCGGTGCTACGGGAAATACAGGATAACTTGGCCGATCGTTGGCGCGCCGAAGCCGGCCGCGGGCAGCCGGAACAGGCCCATAAAGCCATTTTCGATGCGGTATGCCAGCGCTTCCAAGAGCTTGAACAAGCAACCCGCCGCTTGCAAAGCATAGCTGTTCCATCCATTAAAATTCCGCAAGACCCAGCCGCCTGGCCCGAAGACCCCGACGAGTTGCAGGCATTGTGGAAGGAACTGCACGGCTTGGGGCGAGCCAAAGATAGGCTGCAACGTCAAAGCGATAGCATCCACTGGCCCGATTGGGCCGCTCAACCCGAGGCATTGCGGGCCATTGCGAGCCATATCGAAACGCTCGACAGCTTGGCCCGGCACCGCACCGAACAGCAACAAAGGCTGGCGGGCGAACTCGTCAGAGCCATCGAAAAGACCGGCGCCGACATTGCCGAAGGACGCCTCAAGGCCGCGCAATCCAACCTGGGCAGCGCGCGTAAGCTCGCCCGAATGGTACCGGAGGCCATTGCGCGACCGCATCGCAATACGCTGATTACCTTTGCCAAGCGCGTCGTCGAACTACAGGACTGGCGGGCGTTTGCCACATCGCCGAAGCGCAACGAATTGCTCGACAGCATGAAGGCGCTGGCCGAGCAGACCCCGGCGAACGCCAAAGACCGGGCTGGCCGTATCAAGGCGCTGCGCAGCGAATGGAATGCGCTCGGACCGGTTTCCGGTCCCGGCGGGCGCGCCCTGTACGCCCAATTCAATCGTTACGCGGAACGCGCCTTTGAACCCTGCAGGGCCTATTTCAACGAGCAAGCGGAACTGCGCAAGCAAAATTTCGCCCAACGCCGTCTAATCTGCGAACAACTCGAAGAGTATGTGGACAACCTGGACTGGGCAAACGCCGACATGCGCGCCGCTGAACAGATTCTGCGCACCGCCCGCAGCGAGTGGCGCGCCCGCCATCCCGTAGACCGTCGGCACGCCAAGCCCTTGGAAGCCCGCTTTGAGAAATTACAGGAGCGTATTTTCGGCCACCTCAAAGGTGTGTGGGATACTAATTTGAACGCCAAGCGGGCTATCGTGGCGGCGGCTGAGGCACTGGCATCCGGTCAGGCCGATATCGAGGAGAAAGTGCGCGAGGCGAAGGCATTGCAGCGGCAGTGGCAAGCCGTCGGTATCACACCCCGCAACCCCGACCAAAAACTCTGGCGGCAATTCCGCGAACAGTGCGACCGCATCTTCGCGGCCCGCGAATCGAAACACCAACAGGTTCGCGGCGAACGCGATTCCGCCATCGCCGAGGCCGAAAGCGTTTGCGAAAACATGCGCATCGCGTTCGCCGAGGCCGAGCACGACCCCGCCAAGGCGGACCGCGGTACCCTCTCCCGGCTGCGCGCCGACCTCTATGCCATCCGCTTGCCGGAGCGCGTGGAGAAAAACCTGCACAAACGCTTTGACGACATCGCGCGCGGCTACAATCAACTTATCCTGGCCGGTGAAATCGAGCTGTTATGCGAGGAATTGCGGCAACTTAAGGTCTGGGATATCGAGGTGAGCGATGCCGAAGCGGCAGGTCGTGCCATTGCGCCCCCGGCACCCTGCTTCGCAGACCGCCCGGCGGATGCCGATGCGCCCTTGCCGGTGCTGCACCGCCTTACCCTGGAAGCGGAATTGCAGGCGGGTGTCGAATCGCCCCCCGAAGACCGGCAACTGCGGTTAGAGGTCCAAGTGGAGGCGCTGAACCAAAGCATGAGCCAACGCGCCGCTGAAAAAGAACCCCGTGAACTTGCCGAAGCCTGGTGCCGACTCGGCCCCAAGGGCGATGCCGGCAAGGCCCTGCGCGAACGGTTCTTTACGGCGCTGCTTAAATTGGCGCGGCCCTATCGATGATTGGTGTTAATGGCCGTCAACCATGTGGGTCAAGAGCCTCTCCTTCCGAGCGGGCCACCAACGCCGTAATCGTTAGGTCGCTGGTGACGTTGACCGCGGTGCGGCACATGTCCAGTAGCCGATCCACCGCGAGCACGATACCGAGCGCCTCCACCGGCAGGCCAACGGCGGGCAGGATCAGCGCGATGGCAACCAGGCTGGCGGCCGGAATACCGGCCACGCCGATGGACGTCAGCAGCGCGAGCAATACCACGATGGCCTGTTCCATGATGCCGAACTCTACGCCGGAAACCAGTGCGTAGACCTGGGCAATGAACACCACCACAACACATTCGTACAAGGCCGTGCCGTCCATGTTCACCGTGGCACCGAGCGGTAACACAAAGCTCGTGACCCGTTTGGACACACCAGCCTGTTCCGCCGCGTTCATGCTGACTGGCAAAGTCGCCGAAGAGGAGGCCGTCGAGAACGCCGTCAACTGGGCGGGCGACACCTTGCCGTAATAGGCAAAGGGCCTGACCCCACCCGCCAGCCGCAACAGCAGCGGCAACCAGACCGCGAAGTGGATGGCCAAGGCGAGCAACACGGTCAGAAAGAAAAGCCCTAGGGCTTCGAGCGCCGCAAACCCGGAAACAATGAGCGTTTTGCCAACCAATGCCAAGACGCCGATCGGTGCGAAACGCATAACCCAGAGCGTAATCAGGATCATCACATCGTGTACGCCGACACAAAAGTTTTGCAGCGTCTCCGCCGCCGGCCCCTTAAGGCGCGAGAGGAAATAGCCGAAGAGGATGCCGACGAAAATCAACGCCAATAGCTGCACCTCAAGCGCCGCCTGAAAGATGTTCGACGGCACCGCCCGCTTGATTACCTCCACCAGGTCGCCGAAGCCGCGACCTTCCACCTTATTCATGACTTGGGAAGCGTCTGGTAGCGCCGCGGCCAGCGCCCGGGCGGAATCGGTGGAACCGGGCGCAATGAGGTTGACGAGCACCAGGCCGGTAAAAATTGCCAAAAACCCGGTGAGCAAATAAAAACCCACCGTCTTACCGCCGACACGGCCAAAGGCGCCTTGGCTGGCCATATTGCCGACACCGACGATGATCGAGGAGAGAATCAACGGCACCACCACCATTTTTAGCGCATTGATGAAGAGGTCGCCGAAAAAGCCGAGGGTCGCCAACAGTGGAACACCGAACAGCGTCGTCGATTCGTCCGCCAACCAGCCGATGATGGCGGCGAGCCCAAGCGCGAGGGCAATTTGCCAATGCAAGGGCCAGCGCAGCGGGTTGGCATTGAGTCCTGAAATTTGCTTTGCTTCAGCCACGGTGGTTCCTCCGCTTTCACCCACGCCAATGATGGCCGATGCGTTGCCTAACCACAACGGATGCCCGGCAGCGGTAGTGTCGCAGTTTGATTTTTCCCATCTCGACATTCGGCGCGCTCCGGAGGTCACCGCTTCGCTGTCCGTCACCTACGAATGGATGGGCGGCGTGGGCACCACGCACCTACGGCTTGGAGGTGGGTTATACCTTTGAATGAGCTATCAAGAGGCCGGGGCAACCCGGCCCGCTTGGTTAAGCCCTGTTGAAACCATCCGGATGGGTTCTACTTCGGGTTGCTTTTTGTCTGGGCAGGAGGCGCGAAATCGGTTTGGCCGCGCCCGAAAAGCAAGCGGCAAAGTTGCATACGGAATCCCTTAAACCGGAGATATAGGAGATATAAAAGGAAAGGGTCGCCCGCGGGCGACCCCTCCAATGTTGCGAATTCTCACTTGTTAATTCTAGTGAAAACCACCCATTCCTGAATACTACAGCATCTACACTACCCGGATGTCGGTGATTGTCAACTATTGGAAAACCCGAAAACCGCGCTCCCGCAAGGGGGATTCGACCGCGCCCGGCGTTGTGCGGGCGTTTTTGGCATCTTAGTGGGAAAATATACGAGCTGTGAAACACCATTGATTCGCAAGAAAGGCCTCCGCTAGTATCGATTCAATTTCAAGCTAAGGAAACGTCAAGTTGAAGCATAAGAACTATCGCCTGGGTATTGATGTCGGTACCAACTCGCTGGGGTGGGCTGTTTTGCAATTGGGCGGCTCCGGCGAACCCTGTGCGATTACTGCGGCGGGGTCACGAATATTCGCGGAGGGGAGGGAGCCAAAAAGCTTGGCGACCAAAGCGGCTACTCGACGACAGGAGCGAATGGTACGTCGTCGGCGCGATCGCTTTAAGCAGCGGCAGAGGTTTCTTTTGGATGAACTTGAAAAAGCCGGTTTGTTCCCGGGAACCGAAAAAGAACGCAGGGAGCTACAAAAACAGAATCCTCTCAGCCTTCGAGCTACGGCTCTTCGTGGTCCACTTTCCCCTTGGCAGGTCGGGCGTGCGTTTTTCCATATCAATCAGCGGCGCGGCTTCAAAAGCAATCGCAGGGACCAAAGTGAGATAGCAACAAACGGCCGAGTTTCGAGATCGGCCCGTCGGCTTTTGGAGGAAATGGGTCTGATCGGATCAGAAATATCGGACGAACAACAAAAGCAACTATCAAAGGCCGATCAAAAGTCTGCTCGTCGGAGAGAGGCCGAGGCGCGCAAGTCCGCACTCGACGACTTGCGCGCACGAGCCGATTTAACCTATGGGAGCTTTCTGTACGAGAGGCAACGCAAAGGCAAGCCGACGCGCGCCCGCCCAGGTGTTGGCGAGAATGGGCGGCTCTACGACGTTTATCCGACACGGGAACTCTATGAGGACGAGTTCGAGAAAATCTGGTCAGCGCAGGCTCCGCACCATCGCGACTTAATGACCGATGAAGCAAAAAAGCGCATTCATAGAGCGATTTTCCATCAACGTCCCCTAAAGCCTCAGAAACGTGGAAAGTGTACCTACATGCACGATGAGGACCGCGCATTCCGAGCCATGCCATCCTTCCAGCAATACCGTATATATCAGGAGGTACACAATCTGGAGTGGTCGGACGGGCTGGGTATCCACCGTGTTCGTGACAGCCGGCGAGGCGCGTGACGCCATTGTCAAACTGCTGGAACGGGTTAGAACCCAGAACGGACAGGTTTTGTTCGGCGGGATGAAGAAGGAAATCAAGAGACTGGGTCTTGCCACCAGCGATTTCACATTCAATTTCGAGACACCCAAGCGCAAGGGGTTCGAGGGTAACCGAACTAGCCGGATTATGAGGCACGAAGATTGTGTAGGAAAAGCTTGGGATGATTGGTCACTGGAGCGACAGGACGAGTTCATTGATGTAATTCTGAACGGTACGCCGCATCACCAAGAACGAGACCGACAACGCCTGATGGGTGGCGGAAATTTGCACCCTCAAGATGGTGCCAAGGACGACCAGGAAGTGCGTGATTACTTGATGGCCAATTTTGGGTTAGAAGAGCATTCGGCCGAGAATTGTGCCAATGCGCCACTTCCCGATGCTACCACCCATATTTCATCAAAAGCGGCCAAGTTAATGCTTAGAAAAATGCGGGACGGCATCGTTGACGACCAAACGGGCGAAATCCGTCTCCCCCAACAAAGCGAGGCAGCATCAGCCGTGGCGGGGAGCCGACAAGATTTTGTCGACCCGCTCCGCATCAAAGTTCACGATGGGACAGGTCGCCTCCTGGACCGGCTACCATATTACGGAGAAGCATTCCGGGATGGACAACACATCATACCTGGAACCGGGAATCCGGATGATGACGATAAGACCTGCTGGGGAGCGGTCACCAATCCAACCGTACACATCGCACTCAATCAAATCAGGCTGGTTGTCAACGAGTTGATCGATCGCTTTGGTCACCCCGCTTCCATCGCCATTGAACTCGGCCGAGAGTTGCCCTTAGGTGCCAAGAGGCGTGGTGAAATCGATAGGGAACAAAAAGAGAACCAAGACCGAAATGAGCATCTGAACGAGCAACTGCATGAGCTCGGGCAAAGGCCCAGCCGCGAAAATCGGCTGCGGCTACTTCTATGGGAAGAGTTGAGCGATAGCCCTGCCGGACGTTGCTGCCCCTTTTCCGGGAAGACAATCGGTTGCGCGGATCTGTTCAACGGTAGCATTGAAATCGAGCACCTTATCCCCTTCAGTTTCTCACTTGATGACAGCCGGGCGAACAAGGTCGTCTGCTTCCACCAAGCCAATAGAGATAAGGGGAACCGGACACCCTTCGAGGCTTTCGGAGGCAGTCCAGCCGGGTATTGTTGGAGCGATATCTTAGCAAGGACAGAATCCTTCCCATATTCCAAACGCCGGCGCTTCCGTGAGGACGCACGCAAAATCTGGAGCGCGAACGGCGACTTCACTGAGCGGCACCTCAATGACACGCGCCAGATTGGTCGACTTGCTCGAGAGTATTTGGAGATTATCTGCCCAACTAACAAAATCGATGTGGTCACAGGGCGTCTCACCAGCCTTCTTCGTCATCATTGGGGCTTGGGAAAGAAGAATCGTCAGGATCATCGGCATCATGCCGAGGATGCAATCATCGTGGGCTTGACCAGCAAAAGCATGATCCAGAAGGTGTCCGCCGCCGCTCGCCAAGAGAACATCAGGATCCAGGGCGTGTCGCCGAATCCCGGTCGGTTATTTCGGCCAGAACAGTCACAGGCGGGAGCCATCCTTCCTTGGAACGGCTTTTCGGCGGATGTTGCCAAAGTTGTTGGGGATATTGTGGTTTCCCACAAAGTCCGCCGGAAGCCGCTGGATAGGGATTCGAAGAAAACGGATGGGCAACTGCATAATGAGCAAGCCTACGGGGTTCTTTCACCTCCCAACAAAGAGGGCGTTAGTGATGTCGTTCATAGGAAGCCCGTTGCGGAATTCAAAAAACTCAAGGATCTTGAATCCATTCGCGGAGACAGGATACGAAACGAGTTCATCGCTGCGTTCAATACTGCGGAGTCCAGCGCTGCCGTACAGTCTCTTGCTCAGGAAAAGGGTATTCGTCGGCTTCGCTACACGCGGAGGGAAAGCGTTATTCTCGTTACTAATGAAGCGGGTGATCCCTACAAGGCATACAAGGGCGATAGTAATTGGGGTATTGAAATCTACGCTGAAGACCCACGGGGCGAGTCGTTAGGTAGGTGGGAGGGCCGCGTGGTCCCGCGTTTCCGTGCCAATCAACCCGATTTCCAGCCTGGTGTGACGTACCGCCCGCATCCTGCGGCTAGGCTGGTAATGCGCCTTCAGATCAACGACTGTATTGAAATGGTAGATGAAGAAAACAACGGGGAGCCGAGGCGATATCGACTACAAAAAATGGTGCGGGACGGAAGGATGAGCTTTGCGGAGTTGCATGAGGCCAATGTGGACAAAAGACATCGCAACAAAGACGACCCCTTCAAATATTTATCGGCTACAGCCGGAACACTACAAAAGCGTGGTGCGGTAAAAGTGCATGTAAGCGCAACGGGCCGAGTGAGCCACGAGCGCCGTGGTGTGCGGAGAGGCAAATAATCGTCTCGGTTCAACGGCGCAAAAAATAGTACCCCGCATGTATCGCATGTATCGCTTAGCTCCTCTGTGGTTGGTCAAATCGTAGAAATCACCGATCCCGGGCACCAGCTAAAGAAGGTGCGGGGGTTCCTTTCCGTTGACCATCAAGGTGAGCAGGTTGGCCGTGTGCCCCTGGACGACATTTTGGCGGTGCTGGTTTCCGTGCCTGGTTGCACGGTCTCAAGTGCCTTGATTGAAGCGTTGGCTCTTCAGAATACGCCGCTAGTGCTTTGTGATCGCAACTACATGCCAACCTGCTGGACCTTGCCAATTCAAGGTGCCTTGCACCAATTCCAAGTGATGCGAGCTCAAGCAACCTTATCGGAGCCACGCCGCAAACGGCTTTGGCAATCCATTGTTCGGGCAAAAGTAGGTAATCAGGCTGACGTATTGGCGTTAGCCAAACAACCCCATCAACATTTGCGGCGCATGGTCGGCAAAGTCAGATCTGGAGATCCCGACAACATTGAGGCTCAGGCTGCTCGCGAGTACTGGCGTTGGCTTTTTGGAGAACACTTTCGACGTGACCGCCAATCGGCCGGAATCAATGCAGCATTGAATTACGGCTATACGGTGCTGCGGGCTTGTGTCGCAAGGGGAACCTTGGGTGCCGGCTTGCATCCAAGCTTTAGCCTGCACCACAAGAATCCTAGAAACCCGTTTAATCTTGTAGACGATTTGGTTGAGCCGTATCGACCAATCGTCGATCTTCTCGTCAGTCGGAACGTCGACTCTTATTCGGGTGACTTGACCGCCGAGAATAAGATTCGCCTAGCGGCTGTACCAACAACTCCACTGTTGGGGGATGAGGGTACCTCGCCGCTATCTATGGTAGCGTTGAGGATGTGCCGCGCTGTTGCCCGATATTTCCGCGGCGAAACGATAGAAAAGGTGATCTCCCTTTTCCCTAAAATTCGCGATTTGGCTTAATGGCGCGTCTATCCCTTAGCCCCTATCGCATCATGTGGCTATTTGTCATGTTTGATTTACCTGTGGTCACTCGTGAGGAGCGCAGACAGGCGACACGTTTTCGGAATGATCTGCTTGATCTCGGATTTGAGATGTCGCAGTTTTCCGTTTACCTGAAATACTGTGCATCGGGAGACAAGGCGACTTCGATTAGTCACAAAATCCCGCCCCTGTTACCACCGGGGGGAAGGGTTGATGTACTTTCCATCACCGACAAACAATTTTCCAACATGCGTCGCTACTATGGTCAAGTGCAGGGAAAAATTAATGCCATACCAGCACAACTTCGCTTATTTTAAGTGATTCAGACTGCGAATAATTTGGAATTCTCCTTTCAATTCAATAAATTGCCGCATCATCGAATTCTAGCACTCAGGAATGGGTGGGCTAGAACAACTACCCGAGTTCCTGCGTCGCCTGCTCCGCCGATTCTAGCACTCAGGAATGGGTGGGCTAGAACAACAGTTGAGGGCGTCGTCTCTGGCGCGGGTTTCCAAGGTGCGGGATCGAGCCTGCGCCCGTGAGGCCGCTAAAGCGCTCGTACTCCTTGAAATCGGGGGGGGGGGGGGGGGGGATTCACACGAACGCTGTTCAACCGAAGATGTGAGGGTACCCACGATACCGTTGATGAATACTCCCCTTCTGGCCGTCGTCGCGCTGGTGGTGACGATGGGGCTGGGGCTGGCCTGCATGTGCGGGGCGCGGACGGATGGCGGTGATGGCTATACCTACCTGCTCCCTGCCGCAGAGCGAACCCGGCTGGGCTGCACGACCAACTGACGGAGCCGGAGGCGGCTTCCGGGCCGCTGAGTACGCCGGTGGCCCGCCTCATCGGCCGCAGCCGCGCCAGATCACCTTGTCGGTAACGTCGTTGATATCGCGCAACCCGCAGAATGCCAAGGTTAGGTCGAGTTCTCTCCGAAGAACCTCAAGAACCTTGGTCACACCCGCTTCGCCCAGGGCGCCGAGGCCGTAGATGTAGGCGCGACCGATCATCGCGCCCCGGGCGCCGAGCGCCAGGGTGCGAAATAAATCCTGGCCGGTGCGCAGGCCACCGTCCATCCAGATTTCCGATTCTCCGCCCACGGCGGCAACGATACCGGGCAGGGCATCGATAGCGGCTGGCGCGCCGTCGAGCTGTCGGCCGCCGTGGTTGGAGACGATTAGGGCATCGGCCCCGCTTTTGGCCGCCATGCGGGCGTCCTCTGCATCAATGATGCCCTTCACAATGAGCGTGCCGCCCCAGCGGTCTTTGATCCATTGCACATCATCCCAGTTCAGCTTGGGGTCGAATTGCCGGGCGGTCCAGTGTGCCAATGAGCGGGTGCTGCGCACGTTTTCGAGATGCCCGAGGATATTGCCGAACCCGCGTCGCTTGGTGCGGGCCATGCCCAATGCCCAGCGGGGTTTACCGGCGATGTCGAGCAGGTTTGCCAAGGTTGGATTTGGCGGTGTCGATAGGCCGTTTTTAACATCGGCATGCCGCTGCCCAAGAATTTGCAGATCGACGGTGAGCACCAGCGCGGAGCACTCGGCAGCCTTGGCCCGGTCGATGAGCCGGCCCACGAACTCCCGATCCTTCATGACATAGAGCTGAAACCAAAACGGTGCCGTCGTGTGTTCCGCCACATCCTCAATGGAGCAGATGCTCATGGTGGAAAGACAATAGGGCACACCGAACCGCTCCGCCGCGCGGGCCGCCTTGATCTCGCCATCCGCATGAACCATGCCGGTGAGCCCAACCGGGGCAAGCGCCACGGGCATCGTGACCGTTTGCCCCGCCATTTGGGTTTGCAGGGATCGGTCGGTCATATCGACCAGTACCTTCTGGCGCAGCTTTATTTTGGCAAAGGCGCTGCGGTTGTCCCGCAAGGTGCTTTCCGTCCAGGAACCCGCCTCGACATAGTCGCGAAACATGCGCGGCACACGCCGCCGGAACAGTTGGCGCAAATCTTCTATGCAAGTGATGGGTGTCACGAAAGTATGCGAGTTCCGTTGTTGCCCGGCTTTTAGATTACCGCATGGCTGCACTCCTTGTCGCCGAGCGCGACAAGCCGAAACGGTTTCGCTAGCCTGTTGTCCCGCATTGTGTCGAAGGCCGATAAGAGTGCAATGAGCGGATTTGATCCCCACAAGGTTCCCGTGTTTCGTGCCTATCGGGACGAGGTTCCATGGGATTTACTGCCCGCCGATGACATTGACCCGGAATGGGTGCGGGTCGCCAAGCTCGACGGCGAGGTCATCGGCGTCTATGCCGTGCATCCGATTACGCCGATTCGGTTCCGCATTGATGCTCTGACGGTGGCACGGCACTATCGCAAGCAGGGCTTGGCTACTTGGCTATTGCGTCACGCCATCGGCGTTTGTGAAACCAAGGGCGCCCGGGAAGTTGTGACGCAATGTCGTTCGGATACAACACTATTTGCGGTTGCCGGTTTTCGTCCCGACGGCGACCTGCTGCGTTTAATCTTGCTGCCGGAATAGAGCCGGGTCCCGTCGCAGTTTGCATTTTTCGACTGCGGGACGCCGCAGTTGGCGCAGGCTCACGGGGCCGCACAAGCTGGCACCGCAAGGCGCAATTGGTCATAGTAGTGGCCGGTTGGTTGTGGATAGACGAGATGCGAGCGTTGCAAAGGCGCATCGGTCCATTGGTTTTGATCTTGGTAGCCGCTTGCTCCAGCGCGCCGGTGTTGGTGGAGCCGCCGCAACGATTCGATATCGACGGGCAATGGGCACTCAACACGGAGCTCAGCGACCCACCGCCCAACAGCCGCGAAATTCTGGCGCGTGCCGACCAGGAATTTGTCGCGGGCCGCGTTGGTGTACCCCAAGGCGGTGCGCTTGCCTTTGTCACCCAGGATTTTCCTGTGCTTGAGGCGAGGTCGATGCACATTGAGCAGGACGACGATTCCATGGGCATCCGCTACGACAACGGCCTGTATCGCGACGTGTCCTGGGGCAAGCGCAAGCGTGGGTTATGGGACGTTTCCGCCGGTTGGTTCGAGGGTAATCTGGTTATCGTTTCCAAGACGAGCGACGCCTCCGGCCGGGAAACGCTAAGCCTGAGCGCGAATGGGCAAACCCTAAAGATATTGGTCGAGGCCAATTCCGATGGTGAGAAGCTCATCGCCTTTCGGGTTTTCGAGCGCGTGCCGGCACCTTGAATAGAACGGGTTGCTAGTGTCGCAGTTTGAATTTTTCGCCTGCGGCAGCGGAAATTGAAACTGAGTCACTACCCGGGCCAGCGGAAAATTGTAGTTCATCGGCAATCATGGCAGCATGGCCGCTGTCCATCCAAAGGTGCGTGAAGGAAGGAAGATGGCCTCCACAAAGGTTGATTGGTATTACTTCCGTAGCGGCTGAACAAGCTGCAAGCGGGCCTCCAAGTTCCTGGAGGCGAGAAACATTGAGGTGGCCGAAACTGTTCCGGCCAGCCGCAAATTGCAGCGGGATGCGGCCGAGCAGCTACTCGCCGCCGCCAATATCGCGCATGTCGCCAAGGGCCGGAAAATACAGGCGTTCACCGGCGACGAGCGGCTTTCCGAGGAGGCGGTGAGCGCCTTGCTCGGTGCCACGGGCAACCTGCGCGCCCCCACCCTGCGCCTTGGTGATACCCTGCTGGTCGGTTTCAACGAAGACGTTTATACCAAGGTTATCGGTTAAGGGTCCGGCGCGACCCCATCCGCTTGGTGCATGGCCGGAAACCACGGGGGGAAGTTCCCCAATGTTTCTGGGCCCGAACAGCAGCACGGTCTAGACGCTAGGCGGTCCAGGCTCCTAGCCCATTAGAGTCGGTGAGATAGGCCGGTTGGAGGCTTACGTCTTTCCGGAAATAACCAGATCAACCAGGAAGGGCTTGCGAGATGCCAGCCCCTGATGGATGGCCGGGCCAACCTGATCCGGTTCGGTCACTTGGATACCATCAACACCCATGCCTCGTGCCATCTCAACGAACCCGAGTTGCGGGTTGGCGAGATCCATGTGTGGATAGGGGCGATTCGATTGGGCGTCGAAGCGAGCGCGGTAGATGTCCATGTTGTGCTTTAGTACCCGGTATTCGCGGTTCGAGAGAATGATGAAAATAATGGGCAATTGGTGGTGGGCCGCAGTCCAGAGGGCTTGAATGCTGTACATGGCGGAGCCGTCACCCGATATCCCGAACACCGGTCTGCCGGGGTGCGCGACTTGGGTGCCGATGGCACCGGCGATGCCTTGGCCGATACCGCCGCCGCGGGCACCGTAGTAGTCCCCACGACGCTGAAAGTTGAAATGTTCCCACAATTCGAGCGAGGCGGTGATGCTTTCGTCGGCAACAATCACGTCTTGCGGAGCGGCCTGTGCGACTTCGTGCAGGGCCCGAGCCGGTGTCATGGGCCGCTGCTCCCAGAGCTTCTCAAGGCGCGCCCGGGCTGCCTCCCGCGCCTTTGCGGCATCGACGGCGAGGCTGGTATTGCGGGCCTCGGCGGCTTCGGCAAAGCGCCCGCCGTGCGCCCGCAGCCCCTCGGTCAGTGCGGCCAGGGAAATAGCTAGGTCGCCGGTTAATCCGATATCGGGCGTGCCGTTGAACTCGAACCACTGTGCGGAATTTTGCAATTCGATCAGGGTAATGTCGGTCGGCATTGGGTTGGCCGCTTCAAACCAGAGTTCGTCGAAAGTGGACCCGCCGACCAGAAATACCAAGTCGCGGTCGGCCAATGTGCGGCGAACCTGTGCCGTATCGAACGGCAAACGGCCCCGATAGTTGGGGTGCCAACCCGGAAAGACCACTTGGGCGCGCAAGCCGACTTGCCAGACGGGAGCGCCAATGGTTTCGGCGAAAGCGACCAGCGCCTCTCCGGCGCCGGCGGTGGCAATATCGTCCCCCGCGACGATAGCCGGGGCTTGGCAGTCCGTTAGCGATTGCACGGCGTCGGCCAGCCCGTCGGCGGCGGGCGGATGGTGCGGATGGGTGCGAGCCGGCGTCACATCGGTGATGCTCGTTTCCGCTTCCATAATGTTTACCGGCAAAGAGATGAAAACCGGTCCGGCGGGCGGTTGGCTGGCGATACGGAAAGCACGGCGCAGCATGGGTGCCACTTCGTCGGGGCTTTGCGGCTCGGCGCTCCACTTGGTAACCGGTGCGGCCATGGCGGCCAAATCGTGACTGAGCAACGGGCTGCGCAGGCGCAGGCGCGTATCCTGCTGCCCCGCCGTTACCAACATGGGTGAGCGCGTTTTCAGGGCGCCGTACATCATGCCGATGGCATTGCCGAGGCCGGGTGCGACATGCAGGTTGACGACGGGCACCTTGCCGGCGCCTTGGGCGTAATAGTTGGCGGCGCCAACGGCGATGCCTTCGTGCAGCGCGACGAAGTAGCGCAATTGGGGGTAGTCCACAAGACGGTCGAGCAGCGAGTTTTCGGTTGTGCCGGGGTTGCCGAAGATGCTGTCCACGCCCTGGGCGACGAGACTTTCCATAAAGACCTGTTGTGCGCGCATTTTGGATACTCAGGTTGTCAGTTCGTTTAGATTCGCAAAGAGCTCAAGCGCTTCCGGGTTGGCCAGCGCAGAGGTGTTTTTGAGTGCTCTCCCGTGAATGATATCGCGCACCGCCAGTTCCGCGACCTTACCGCTCATCGTTCTCGGCGCATCCGCAACGGCGATGATTTTTTCGGGACATGGCGGGGCGAGGCCCGGGTACGGATTTCCGCGGCGATTTGCTCCGCATTCGGTTGCCAGAGTGCCTTGTTCATTGCCCAAGCCGCTTAGCCTGCCTGTGCCAACAACGCTGCGAATCGAGATTTAGAGGGGGCATCATCGGTCGGCGAGTGGGTCTGCGCGCTTGCCCTTGCCGCGCCGTTCAGCTCGCTCCATGCCCTCTCATACAGTAGGAAGCGGGTGCCCAGTGCGGCAAGGGCAAGCGCGCAGACCCACTCTTTTCGCGACCTCCGAAGGCAGAGGCTCCTAGTGCCGCAACCAGCGCGTGCATGGTTAAGGACACGGAATTACCGAGCGACACCCAACTCAAATTGGAAAGACTCCTTCTCGTCGATGTCGCTCGTGTTGAAGGGCTTGGCGATACCGAAGGTCATTGGGCCCATGGCGGTCAACCAGGTGATGCCAAAGCCGACGGAATAGCGGAACTCGTCGAAATCGAAACCAAAGCAGTTCTGGCTGACAGCCGGGCAGTTGGTGTTAAAAACATTGCCTGCGTCCACAAAGACCACCGGTCGAAACTGCCGGTTTTGCTCTATGAAGGGCAGGGTGAGGATGATTTCCGCACTGCCCTCGATAAGCAGGTTGCCGCCGAAGGGGTCACCGTCCTCGTAGCGGAAATAGTTTGAGGGGATGGGGTTGCCCTCGCTATCTGTATCCGGGTTGGTGGTGCGGGGGCCCAATGTGGACCGCTCGAAGCCGCGAATGGAGCCGAAACCGCCGGCGAAAAAGTGTTCAAAGAAGGGCAGCGCATCGGTGCCGCCGTAACCGCCGCCGTAACCGAGTTCCGTGCGCAGGCGCAGCGTCAGGCCAGCGAAAAACGGGAAATATTGCTCGCCGCGATAGGTGACTTTCCAAAATTCCAAATCGCTGCCGGGAACGGAGGCTTGCAACGCCAGCGTCTGCGAACGACCCCGGGTGGGGAACAGCCCACGGTTGAGTGTTGATCCAACCCAGGACAGGTTGGCCTTGAAGTTGAGGAAGTCGTCGCCGTTATTGTCTAAGAACTCGCTGATTTCCAGCGCCGGAATACGGCCCTCGGTCAGGGCGGTGCGCTCCGCCGAGGCGCCGAAGCTGATGCGTTGTGTTTCACCGATGGGAAAACCGAAGTTGATGCCGACACCGAACGCATCGGTGCTGTAGCGGGCGATATTGCGCTCATCCCAATCCAAGCGCCGGAAATAGGCGTTGTAGCCGCGGCTGATGCCATCGAGCGTGTAATAGGGGTTGAAATAGTTGAAGTTCGCGGACTTCTGATACTGCGAGTAGGAAAGGCCGAGCCCGAGGCTGTTGCCGGTGCCCAGAACGTTATTCTCCTGATAATTGGCGCCCACCACGAAACCCCAACCCTGGCTGTAGCCAAGGGTCGCCGAAATGCTGCCGGAAGGCTGTTCCCGGACCGTGAAATTGACGTCCACTTGATCGTCGGTGCCCGGCACTTCCGGGGTTTCGACGTTCACTTCCTGAAAGTAACCCAGCCGCTCCAAACGCAGCTTCGACAGGTCGATTTGTGCGGTGGATGCCCAGCCGCCCTCCATTTGCCGCAACTCGCGACGCATCACCTCGTCCTGAGTGACACGGTTGCCCGCGAAGCTGACCCGCCGCACATAGGCCCGCTTGCCGGCGTCGACCACCAGATCAACGGTCACCTGTCCGTCTTCTTTCACGCGCGGAATGCCGCCGGCACTGGCGAAGGTATAGCCCGCATTGCCGAGTGCCGCCTCCAAGCGCTCTTCCGTTGCCGTCAACCAGGCTTGGGAAAAGATTTGACCGGGCTCCACCAGCATCAGCCTGCGTAGGGTTTCCGGGTCCACATCGTTCAATTCGCCGAGCAGATTCACCTCGTCAATGGTGTACTTGTCGCCCTCATCGACATTCATCGAGATGTACACTTGGCGCTTGTCGGGGGTGACGCTGACCTGGGTGGAACGGATGGCAAATTCGACGTAGCCGCGGTCTTTGTAATAGGACTCGATTTTTTCGAGGTCGCCGGTGAGCTTCTCGCGGTTGTACTTGTCGTTGTTGCGAAAGAAGGAAAACAGCCCCGGATGCCGCAGTTCCATCTCGTTGAGCAGTGCCTTCTCCGGGAAGATGGTGGCGCCAACAACGTTGATGTGGCGAATACCCGAGTTCTTGCCCTCTTCGATGTCGATGCGGATGGCAACACGGTTGCGCGGCAGTTCCTCGATATTGGTATCGATGGTCGCACCGTAGCGGCCCTGGGCAACGTATTGCCGCTCAAGTTCCAAACCCACCCGTTCCAGCGTTGCCTGCTTGAATATTTCGCCTTCGGCCAAGCCCTGTTGGGTGAGCCCCTCAAGCAGCGCCTCGGTCTTGATGGCCTTGTTACCCTCGATTTCGATTGACTCGATGGCGGGGCGCTCGACCAGGGTAACAACGAGCACATCCTCGTCGCGGGCCAGGCGGATATCGTCGAAATAACCGGAGTTAAACAAGAGCCGGATCAGCTGCCGCACATCGATCTCGTCGATGCTTTCGCCAACCTGAACGGGCAGGATATTGAACACCGTTCCGGCTGATACGCGCTGCAACCCCTGCAGGCGGATATCGGAGATAGTGAATGCCTGCGCCCAAACAGAGGCCAACAGCGACAGGCCCGTCAGCCCGTAACTGAAAATACGGAAACGAGAATTTGTGGCCAACATCAAAGCAGCCTCGCGATATCGTTGATCAGTACCAGCACAATGATACTGCCAACCAACACCAACCCGAGTTGGGCACCCACCATCTGCACAGCTTCGGGAACCGGGCGCCGCGCAATGATTTCAGCCAGACAATAGAGCACATGCCCGCCATCGAGCATGGGTATCGGCAGCAGGTTCAATATGCCCAATGAAATGCTCAGCAAGGCGAGAATACCGACATAGACGCGCCAGCCGGCCTGAGCGGAATCGCCCGCCACCTTGGCGATGGTGATGGGACCGCCCAGGTTGCGCACGGAAACATCGCCGAAGAGCATTTTTTTCAGATGACCGAGCGTCAATAGCGTCTTATCGGCGGTTTCCGACAGACCCCGGGGTATGGCTTGCAAAGGTCCGTAGCGCACCTGGTTCGTCGCCAGCCCAATGCCGACAAAGCCAACCGTTGAGCCATCGTCGAGCCGCCGACTTTGCGGCCTTACGGAGAGTTCCAACGGTAAGCCGCCGCGCACCACCGTCCATTGCATTGCCCGATCCGGCGCGGCTTGGATGGCATCGACCATGGCACCCCAGTCATCAATGGGCACACCGTCGATCGCGGTGATACGATCCCAGGGCCGCACACCGCCGCCGTCCGCCGCGCCATCCGCCTGCACCAGGCCCACCACCGCCGGATGCGCCGGTATTAGGCCGAGAGCCTCCAGCAGGTCGGGGTCCGCCTTGCCGCGCAACCAGCGATGAATCGGAACGTCCAACCGGGTGGCGGTATCCTCGCCAAAAGCCCGGCTGCCTATCTCGATAACGCCGGTGTCGCCAAGCCGGTCGGATAGCGCCATAACAATTTCCTGCCAGGTGCGTACCGTGCGGCCGTCGACGGCAACGATCTCCCGGTAATCCGTCATGCCCGCCCGCGCGGCCGGGCTCGACGGTTGTAACTGGCCGACCATGGGCACCAAGTTGGCGGAGCCCGCCACGGCGAGGCACCAATAGGCGACAACCGCCAACAAGAAATTGGCGAGCGGCCCCGCTACGGCAATGGCCAAGCGCCACCAGACACTCAACTGATTATAGAAAACGTCGCCCGGTTTCACCTCGACATCGGCGGATTCGTCGCGCTCATCAAGCATGCGCACATAACCACCGAGCGGAATGGCGGCAAGCACGAACTCGGTGCCGTGCCGGTCGCGCCGGGTCCAGATCGGTTTGCCGAAACCGATGCAGAAACGCAGTACCCGCACCCCCGACCAGCGCGCCACCACAAAATGGCCATACTCGTGGATGGCGACGAGCATGCAGAGGGTGACGAGGAATGCCAGGGGGTAGATCAACATGCTTCGGCCATGTCCGGGTTGTACGAGCGACGCATCTTAGCCGAGGCGCGCCACCTTTCAAACAGCGTCCAGCACCAGCGCAAACGCCGGCAACACCGGCAGCGCTGAATCAATGCGGTCGAGCACGCCGCCGTGGCCGGGCAGCAGGGAACCGGAATCCTTGACGCCGGAGCTGCGCTTTAACAGGCTTTCCAGCAGATCGCCGAATATGGAGACGGCGATCAGCAGCGGGGTGGCACCCACCCAAACCCAATCCAGCAAGCCAAGCACCGCCAGTGTGCCGAGGCAGACCGTGGCCGCCAGGGCGGCACCGCCCAGAGCGCCTTCCCAAGTTTTGCCGGGGCTCAGCTTGGGTGCCAAGCGCCGTTGGCCAAAGCGCTTGCCGGCAAAGTAGGCACCGATATCCGCGCCCCAAATCAGCGCGAAAATCCAGAGCAGCCAATGGTTTCCGTGGGGCGCCGCGCCTATCGTCAAAATCGCCGTCCAAGCGCTCCAAATCAGCACAACGCCCAGTATCGTAACCAACCAGCGCGATTCGAAAAGGCTGCGCCAAGCCGGCCAACGCAGTAGGCCGACAATGGCGAAGAACCAGAGCACGACGCCAACCCACAGCGCCAGCGGTTGCCATGCCGCCACCCTGTAGACGCTGATCGCGAGCAGTGCGTAGACGGCAATGCAGGCACCGCGTTGCCAGGGCGATACCCAGCGCGCCAACCCCGCCCATTCGTACAAGCCCAGTGCCCCGGCGATGAAAAACAGGAGCGCGGCATAGGGTTGGTTCAAATAGATGCAGCCCACCGCCGCAGGCACCAGGACAAGTGCGGTGATGACGCGATTGCGGCGCTTGCCGGCGATAGGCCCTACTCCCGACATCCGAAGCGGCGCTTGCGCGCCTCGAACGCATCCAGGGCCTGCCGCAACTCCCCCTCGTCGAAATCGGGCCAATGGGCGTCGGTGAAATAGAACTCGGTATAGGCGAAATCCCAAAGCAGGAAGTTGCTGATGCGGTGCTCGCCGCCGGTGCGGATGCAGAAGTCCGGGGCCGGCAAGGGCGCCAGCGACAGAAACGAACCGAAAACGGCCTCGTCAATGCGCTCCGGGGCGAGGCGGCCCTCCCTTATCTCGTGCGCCATCGCCCGCGCCGCTTGGGCAATATCCCAGCGTCCGCCGTAATTGGCGGCAATGTTGAGCGCCATCTCCGAGTTATGCTTGGTCATGGTTTCGGCGCGATTCATTTGCATTTGCAAATCCGCCGGAAAGCGCGAGCGGTCGCCGATGATGCGCAGGCCCACATCGCGGCGATGCAGCTCCTCAAGGTCGTTTTCGAAAACGTTGCGCATCAGCCCCATCAACAAATTGATTTCGCCTTGGGGCCGCTGCCAGTTTTCCGTGCTGAAGGCGAACAGCGTCAGGCAGCGTATGCCTTGGTCGGCGCAGGCTTCCACCACCGGGCGCACGTTGCGGGCCCCGGCTCGATGCCCCATGGCGCCGGGCAGGCGGCGGCGGCGCGCCCAACGATGGTTGCCGTCCATGATGATGGCGAGGTGTTGCGGAACGCGGGCGGGCTTAATGGCCGGCGCGCTAGCCTGTAATTGCGACATTCCAGCCTCTTAAAGCCAAAGTTGTGGCACCCAAAGGTGCGGGAATAGAGCCCTCTAATCGATAAGGCGCTGTCCGGCCAAAAGATTCGCTTCCCGCGGAAGACCACCCAATCAACAAAGTCAAATCTCCATCAGGTCCGCTTCCTTGGCGGCCAGTTCGACATCGACCGCCTTGATGCGCCGATCGGTGATGGTCTGTACTTGCTGTTCGGCGCGCCTCTCCTCGTCCTCGGTGACTTCTTTTTCCCTCAACAGTTCGCGCATTTCGTGAATCGCATCGCGGCGGATGTTGCGGATGGCGACGCGCGCCGCTTCCGCCTCATGCCTCGCCTGCCGTGCCAAATCACGCCGGTTCTCTTCGGTCAGCGTCGGCAGCGGTACCCGCACGGCATCCTTGCCGGTGGCTGGCGTAATGCCCAGATCGCTCTTCAAAACGGCCCGTTCAATCTGCGGGATCAGGTTTTTTTCCCAAGGCGTGATAACCAGGGTGCGGGCTTCCTCGACGGTAATCGTGGCCACCCGGTTGAGCGGTGTATCCGTGCCGTAGTAAGGCACTTCGATGGGGTCGAGCAAGCTTGGATGCGCGCGGCCGGTGCGAATGCGGGCAAAGGCGGTGTGCATGGCATCAATCGACTTGCCCATGCGCTCGTCGGCTTCCGTTTCAATGAGTTCAATCAACTCGTTCATGGTCGGCTGATCTTCCTGTTTATCGAACCGTACAGAATGGCGAAATTTGTCCCATGAAAGGCTGCACCCGGGCTAAGCCAGGATGCGGGTGCCAACCTTGTCACCCCTCACAATCCGGGTCAATGCATCGGCGGCGTTGATATCGAAAACCACCACGGGCAAACCCTGGTCTCGGCACAAGCAAAGTGCCGTGGCGTCCATCACTTGGAGCCCGCGCTCCAGGGCCTCGTCGAAACTCAGTTCATCGAAGCGCACCGCGGCGGGATCGGTCACCGGGTCCGCCGTGTAAACGCCGTCCACCTTGGTGGCTTTGAGCACGAGTTGTACTTGCAACTCCAAGCCGCGCAGGCAGGCCGCCGTGTCGGTGGTGAAGAAGGGATTGCCGGTGCCGCCCGCGAGAATGGCGATGTCGCCGCGCTGCAACGCGGTGCGCACGGCGTTTATCTGGTAAGCCGGCAATACCCGGTCAACCGCCATGCCCGACCAGGCCTGTGCGGGTAGGCCGTGCCGCAGCAGTGCATCGCGCAGAGCCAATGCGTTCATGCAGGTGGCGAGCATGCCCATCTGGTCCGCGGTCACCCGATCCATCCCCGCAGCGGCCAAATCGGCGCCACGAAACAGATTGCCGCCGCCGAGTACAACCGCCAGCTCGGCGTCCATTTGTCGTGCCCGATCAATCTGCTCCGCCAACCGATCCAAGATGGCGGGATCGATGCCGCCCGCCGCACCGCCGGCGAGCGCTTCGCCAGACAGTTTCAAGAGCAGCCGAGGCACCTTTAACGAGTGGTCCCTTCGACTTGCGCGGCCACTTCCGCCGCGAAATCCTGCTTCTCCACCGCCATGCCCTCGCCAACCTCGAAGCGCATAAAGCGGCGGCACTCCGCCTTGTTGGCGGCCAGCAGAGCACCCACCTTGAGGTTGGCGTCCTTGACGAACTTCTGATCCACCAAGCTCACCTCGGCCAAGAATTTGCGAACGCGCCCTTCCACCATTTTCTCAAGGATTTCGGCGGATTTGGGGCTTTTCCCCGCCGCCTTGTCGGCCAGCGCTTCGGCATCGGCCTGGGCCCGATAGATTTCGCGCTCCTTGGCGACCACCGCCGCCTCGAGATCTTGCGGCCGCACAACGAGGGGAACGGGGTCGTGCGCGGTGACGTGCATGGCCAGATCCCGGGCCAGGGTCGGGTCGGCGGCGTCAAGTTCCACCAAAGCGCCCTTGCGCCGATCATTGTGCAGATAGCCGGCGATGAAGCCCAGGTCGGTATCGAGCCTTGCCACGCGGCGCACGGCGATGTTTTCGCCAATCTCCTGCACCAGGCTTTCGCGCTCATCGGCGAAGCGTTGCGCCACCGCCTCGGTATCGCCACCGTTTTCATAGGTCGCGTCGAGCACCGCGGCGACAAAGCCGACAAACTTTTCATTGCGCGCCGCAAAATCGGTTTCGATGTTAACCTCAACGAGCGCGGCGCGTTTGCCGTCATCGGCCACACGCAGACCCAACAGACCCTCCGCCGTGGTGCGGCCGGCTTTCCTTGCGGCCTTGAGCGCACTCTTTTTACGCAATTGTTCGATTGCCGAGTCGATGTCGCCATCCGCTGCCTCGAGCGCCCGTTTGCAATCCATCATGCCAAGACCGGTGCGGTCCCGCAGTTCCTTGACCAATTTTGCCGTTACGGCCATCGATTGACTCCTTAAACCGGCCGCATCAGGCGGCGGCATCGCTCGCGTCTTGGTCGTCGTCTTGAACCTCAACGTACTCTTCGGCATCGCCCATGACGGCGGCGGGTTCGTCGGCAACCGGCGCCCCGTCGATGGCTCCGCCACGGGCGTTGTCGATGCCCTGTTGTATGGCATCCGCCGCTGCCGTGACGTACAGGCGGATGGCGCGGATGGCGTCATCGTTGCCGGGAATAACGTGGTCGATGCCATCCGGGTCGCTATTTGTATCAACCACGGCCAAAACCGGAATGCCCAGTTTTTTCGCCTCGCTAACGGCAATGCGTTCGTGTTGCACGTCGATGACAAACAGCGCGTCCGGCAGGCCGCCAACGTCCTTGATGCCGCCCAAGCTGCGTTCGAGCTTGTCCATCAGGCGCCGCTGTTGTAATGCTTCCTTTTTGGTGAGTTTCGCGAAGGCGCCCTCTTCCTCCTGCTTTTCGAGATTTTGCAAGCGGCGGATGGACTGCCGGATGGTCTTGTAGTTGGTCAACATACCGCCCAACCAACGCTGGTCGACGTAGGGCATGTTTACGCGGGTGGCTTGTTCGCGGATGACCTTGGCGGCGGCGCGCTTGGTGCCGACGAACAGAATCTTGTTGCCGTGGCTCGCCATGTTGCGCAGCTCCGTCAGCGCGGCCTGCATGGCGGGCATGGTTTTTTCCAGGTCGATGATGTGGATTTTTTTGCGGGAACCGAAGATGTAGGGCCCCATCTTCGGATTCCAGTAACGGGTTTGATGGCCGAAGTGGACGCCTGCGGCCAGCATATCGCGCATGTTGATATTCAATTTTCGCCTCCGGGTTGTGCCTCCACGGTTCCCGGACTCAAACCCGTCACGGTGGCGGGCTTGCGCCTCCCCGCGACCGGCACCCGTGAGCCCGTGTCGAACCGTGTGCGATTTCTTTTGCGCCGCCGGGCTGGTCGGCCCAAGAAGCCGAGCAATGCCCGGGACAACCCGAGGGAGGAACCGGGGAAACGAGCGATGCGCTTATTACCCCTTCCACGGCCTTGGGCGGTCGTGCGGCGAGGCCCCGAAACAGCAACCGCATTGCTCCGGAGCGGCGCGGTTTATACCATAACTACCCTATGGCTGCCAAAATTCAGAACCAAGCCGATCTTGAAGGCATGCGTCAAGCTGGCCGGCTCGCCGCGAGCGTCCTTGAAATGATCGGTGAACACATCGTGCCGGGCATCACCACCGGTGCGCTCGACGATATCTGCCACCGCTTCATCGTTGAGGAACTCGGCTGCATTCCGGCGCCGCTAAACTACCGCAACGCCCCCGGTATGCCGCCCTTCCCGCGCTCCATCTGCACTTCCGTCAATCATGTGGTCTGCCACGGCATCCCTTCCACCAAGAAGATGCTGCGCGACGGCGATATTCTCAATATCGACACCACCGTCATCAAAGACGGTTATCACGGTGATACAAGCAAGATGTTCTTTGTTGGCAAGCCGCCGGTGCTCGCCGAGCGTCTGGTGCGGATAACCCAGGAGTGTTTGTACCGGGGCATCGCCGCGATCCGCCCGGGGGGGCACCTTGGCGATATTGGCCAGGTCATTGCGCACCACGCCCGGGCGCACCGTTTTTCCGTGGTGCGGGAGTTTTGCGGCCACGGCATCGGCAAGCGTTTTCACGACGACCCCCAGGTGCTGCATTACGGTCGCAAGGGTACCGGCCTGATGCTTGAGGAAGGCATGACGTTCACCATCGAGCCGATGATCAATGCCGGCCGCCGCCATGTGCGCATGCTGCCCGACTACTGGACCGTCGTCACCAAGGATCACAAGCTCTCCGCCCAATGGGAGCACACCATTCTGGTAACCGCGTCGGGCGCTGAGGTGCTCACCGCACGCGCCGAGGAGCGATTCTCGACAGCCCAGGGTACAGCGGAGCAACTCCAGCCCGGTAGCCCGTCCCATTCATGAATGGGACGGGCTAGTGTCCTGCCCCGTAAATAAGTGGGTTTTAGGCGCTAGGCCGTTTCGGTTCCCGGCAAGGCGCGACGACGCCCTGTGGCAGGCCCCACACAAGCAGGCCCCACACAAGGAGGAGCAACGCGGCCGGGGGCCGAAACGGCCACGAATAATCACACTTATTTGCGGGACAGGACACTAGGAGCACTAGTCTCATGAACATCACCGCATACCGCGCCCGTATCGCCGAGCGGGATGCGGCCCTGGCGAGCCGGTATTGGAATCGGGAGGAAATCGCCGCCATCATCGCCGAGCGGGTGGCGTTCTTCGATGATCTCATCGGTGAGCTTTGGCAGCGCCACTTCAACACCGAAGACGAGGCCCTGCTGCTGGCGGTGGGCGGCTACGGGCGGCGGGAACTGCACCCCGGCTCCGACATCGACCTATTGATCCTGTGCCCTGAACCGCGCCGGCACAAGGCCGCTATCGAAGCATTTTTGCGCAATCTCTACGACCTTAATCTTGAGATCGGCCACAGTGTGCGCACGGTGCGGGATTGCGCCAAACAGGCCGCGACTGATATCACCGTGGCCACCGCCCTGTTCGAGCGACGTCGGCTGACGACGCCCACCACAGCCGCCCAGGGGCTGCTGTTGGAAAAACTCGACCGCGTTCTATCGCGGCCGCGCCTGTGGCCCGCGGATAAATTCTTCCGCGCCAAGCGCAACGAACAAGAAAAACGGCACCGCCGGTTTCAGGATGTGGACTACAACTTGGAGCCCGATATCAAGGCATCGCCCGGCGGCTTGCGGGATTTGCAGACGGCGCTGTGGGTCTGCGCCCGCAAATTCGGCACCGGCGACATCGGCGAACTTGAGCAATTGGGGGTTGTCACGCCCGCCGAGCGCGAATGGCTGGTTAACGGCAGGCGCTACCTCTTGTGGGTTCGCTATGGTCTGCATCTGGTTGCCGGGCGCAAAGACGACCGCTTGCAATTCCAGCATCAACGCACCCTCGCGGAACGGCTTGGCTATGTGGATACCGCCGCCAAGCTCGGTGTCGAACGCTTCATGCATCAGTACTACCGTTATGTGCTATCGCTGAGGGAAGTAAACGACATCGTCCTGCAGTCTTTGGAGGAGTCGTTCGCAAGGCGTCGGCCACGCATTGAAGCCGTCAATGAACGCTTCCGCATCCGCGACAGCCACATTGAGGCGACCAACAGCGATCTGTTCGCTCGCCATCCGAGCGCTCTGCTCGAATTATTCGTCATACTTGCCAACCGGCGCGATATCGCCGGCGTGCGCGCCGGAACCATCCGGCTAATCCGCGACCACCTGCATCTCATTGACGAAGCCTTCCGCACGAATCCGGAGAACAACCGCCTATTCATCGCCCTGCTCAAGGCACCCCATACCCTGGTTACACAACTCACCCGGATGCGGCGCTACGGCATTCTGGCCCGCTACATACCGGAGTTCGGCGAGGTGGTGGGCCAGATGCAGCATGATCTGTTCCACATCTACACCGTCGATGCCCATACCATGATGGTCATTCGGCAGATGCGGCTGTTTCGCTACCGTGCCCAGGCCGAAACCTATCCATTGGCGCACCGTTGCGTAAAAACCGTCGCCAAGATCGAACTACTCTACATCGCCGGGCTGTTCCACGATATCGGCAAGGGGCGCGGCGGCGATCATTCAAAACTCGGCGCGATCGACGCGGTGCGCTTTTGTCGCCGCCATGGGCTGAACGAGGACGACACGGCTCTCGTCGCATGGTTGGTTGAATATCACCTGGTCATGTCGAGCACCGCCCAGCGCAAAGACATCTACGACCCGGACGTGGTGTTCGAGTTCGCCAACCTGGTGCGCTCCGAGCGCCGGCTCGACTATCTGTATGCGCTCACGGTTGCCGACATCACCGCCACCAATCCCACTCTATGGAACGGCTGGCGCGATACCCTTTTGCGCCAGCTCTACACGGAAACCCGCAAGCTGCTGGAGGGCGGGCTGGAAAGGGCGGTGGACAAGCAGGCATCGATTCGGGCGTGCTTGGAGCGCACCGCCGAAAAGCTGGCCGTCGCGGGCGTGAGCACCGCCGATGCCGAGCCGGTGTGGCAGCTTTTTGGCGATGATTTTCTCTTGCGCCACAGACCCCGGCGTATCGCGGATCTAACCGTCGCGATGCTGGCGCACAACCCGGACAGCGGCCCCTTGGTGCTTGTGTACAACATGGAAGCCGGCCACCTGTCCGGCAAGGGAGCGACGGAGATTTTCGTCTACACCCACGACCGGCCCAATCTGTTTGCCGCCTCGGTCATTGCGATCGATCGGCTGCGGCTTTCCATCTACGACGCCAATATCCGCACCGCCAAGAACGGGCTCTGCTTCAACACCTATGTGGTGCTTGATGCCCAGCGCCAACCCTTGGCCGGTGACCGTGAACTGGTGGTGAAACAGCTAACCAAGGCCATCGCCCGTCCCAATATCGGGACCTTCGGCAATCGGTGGGTGTCGAGACGGCTGCGGCAACTATCCCGGCCCACCCAAGCCTCGCTGGTCAATCAGGATAGCGACTCCTTTTCGACGCTGACCGTGTTGGCATCCGACCGGCCGGGTTTGCTTGCTCGCATCGGCCTGCTTTTTCACGACCTGGAAATCTCCGTGCTCGGGGCCCGCATTGCCACACTCGGGGAACGGGTGGAGGATGTCTTCTATCTGCAAACCCGATCCGGTGAACCGATCACCGACCCGGAATTCATCTATGCGTTCGAGAACACCCTGCGCCAGACCCTTGATGCGATGCCGGGGGTGAGTTAACCGGAAAGCGGTTGAGCCCGCGGCGCTTCCCTAACGCGGCTAGTGGCTCAATTTGGAAAATCCTCGTTACCGGCGCCCAACGCGGGCCTGGTCTCCACGGCAGTGGAAATTGAAACTGAGCCACTACCCTAACGCGGCCATCGTTGCTTGGTGCTGCACGGGCTGATAGCGTAGCGGCCCCTTGCGACCGGGCCCCCACAGAGGAACTGATGCCGGTATTTGCGTTCGCCATCGGGCTTGCGACCCGCGATGGCCAGCAAAACATAATCGATTGTTTCTACCCCGCGCCCCTGAAATCGCCGACCGGCGAGCTCGGCGCGGCTATCGAGGCAACCTTCTCTCCCGGTATGGCCAGCCTTGGCCCGGAGCAGGCACGGCAATTCGTCGAAGACCACCAGCCATCGCTTCGGCCGATGCTGGAAGCCGACCGAGAAATGGTTGCCGTGCTGCTGCCGGATGATCGATCAATCGCCTCCTGCGCCGATGCTTTCCTCAAGCTGCACCTCCTATCGCATCGCCTCGCCTTACCGAACACCCTGAATCTGGATGGCATTTTCGCGCACCTGCAAACCATCGCCTGGACTACAGACGGCGCCATCGCCGTTGCCGAACTCGCCGAACGACAACTGCGCGCGCGCCTGCGGGGCCGCCACTTCGAGGTGCTTGCGGTGGACAAGTTTCCGAAGATGGCAAACTATGTGGTGCCCGCTGGCGTGCGCATCGCCGACGGCAACCGCATTCGCCTCGGTGCCTACCTCGGCGACGGCACCACCGTCATGCCCTCCGGTGCCGTCAATTTCAACGCGGCGGCGCTTGGGCCCAACATGGTGGAAGGCCGTATTTCCCAAGGCGTGGTGGTTGGCCAACATTCGGACCTCGGCGGTGCCTCAAGCACCATGGGCACCTTGGCGGGTGGCGGTGATATCGTCATCGCCATCGGCCGGCATTGCCTGATCGGTGCCAACGGCGGCACCGGCATACCACTCGGCGACCGCTGCGCTATTGAGGCCGGGCTCTACATCACGGCAGGCACCCGCATTGCGGTCATCGACGAAGACGGCAAGCGCGTGCGCCGGGCGAAGGGCCGCGACCTCGCCGGCGGCTCGGACATGCTGTTCATTCGCCACAGCGAAACCGGGGAAGTGCAATGCCGAACCAACCGCAAGGCCATTGCGCTGAATGAACAACTGCACGCGCACAATTGATTCAGTTCCATATGGGCCAGGAGCCCCTGCCCGCGGAAGTCGCGGCAGCAAAGCCGCTCTCATCCATCCCGGTGCCCGCTCGATTGCGTTGCGCGGGGCTCGGTATTCGCCTCAATCGACCGGCCGACGGGAAAGCGATAGCGGCTTTTCGCTTGCGCGACTTCCGCAGGCAGAGACTGCTGCGCTACTTGACCATAGGATTGGCATAACGCCGACGGTTAGCGAAGGGTTGTAGTGGATGACCGACACCGCCTCGCCAGTACTGGCCCTGACCAAGGCGCTCATCGAACGCCCCTCGATCACCCCGGACGATCAGGGCTGCCAAGCGCTACTGCGGCAGCGCCTTGGCAAACTGGGTTTCACAACAACGTCCCTCAACAAAGAAAACGTTGTTAATTTACTGGCGGAATACGGTAACGGCCCGTTGACTGTCGCGTTCGCGGGCCATACCGATGTGGTGCCGCCCGGCGACCCCGCGCAATGGCAATCCCCTCCATTTACACCCACTATTCGCGGTGGCCGGCTTTACGGGCGGGGCGCGGCCGATATGAAATCGAGCTTGGCGGCCATGGTCGTGGCAGCGCAACGCTTCCTCGGCCGCCATCGTCAACCCAAAGGCCGCCTGATGTTCCTGATAACCAGTGACGAAGAAGGCGTTGCCGAATTTGGCACCAAGCACATCGTTACGCATTTGCAGCGGGAAAATCGCATTCCCGATTTTTGCATTGTGGGCGAACCCTCCTCCTCGGCAGCGCTTGGCGATGTGGTACGCAACGGCCGCCGCGGCTCGTTGAATGGGCGTTTGACGGTGCGGGGCATTCAGGGCCATGTGGCCTATCCCGAATTGGCGGCAAATCCCATTCATCGGGCAGCGCCTTTTTTGCACGAACTCTTTGGTCTTGAGTTCGACCGCGGTAATGAGCACTACCCGCCCACAAGGGTGCAGGCATCGAATATCGCCGCCGGTACCGGGGCGAGTAACGTCATCCCCGGAGAACTGAGCCTCGATTTCAACTTTCGCTATTCCAATGAACAAACCGCCGGTGGCCTCAAAGCCATCGTCCAAGACCTGCTTGATAAGCACGGTATCGACGGGTGGCTCGATTGGCAGCTATCCGGCGAACCCTTCCTGACCCCGCCGGGCCGGCTGACCGATGTGGTGCGGGCCGCCATTCGCGACGAACTTGGCATCGACTGCCAATTTTCGACTTCCGGTGGAACCTCCGACGGGCGCTTCATCGCGCCACTCGGTACCGCGGTGGTGGAGCTCGGGCCAATCAATGCCACCATTCACAAGGTCAATGAATGCGTCGATATTGACGACCTCGAACCGCTCGCGGCCGTTTATGAGCGCATCCTCGAAGCGCTGCTGGTGCCCTGATCCGGTCCGGCCGGCAATCGCCGGTCAATAACGCTGCGGAAATCCAATGATCGGCCATGGGGGTGTAGTCATTAGCGAGATAGGTGGGCTATCGGTAGCAGGTGGCGAATTGTGCTGCGCTGTTCCCCTGCCGGCGCAGGGCCAACTTTTCCTGCTGCACGATGGTTTCTCGACGAGCTTTGACGCGCCGGCAGGGGAACAGCGCAACCCAATTCTTTGGCGCGGTTTATGCAGGGTTGTCCGCGTGTTTGGTTTCCGGTTCGTATGAGGGCGGGTTGTACCGGAGGCGATGCTCGCGTGGGGTCGCACGGAGAAGTGCTTGGGCTGGTGGTATTTGGCCTTATCGCCTTGCTTGTGTTTTGCTTGGTTTTCGCGCCTGCCCGGCTGCTTGCGCCCTTGGTGGAACCTATTCCGGGGGCCTCCCTGACGGGTATGCGGGGCACGGTTTGGGCGGGTTCCGGGCAGCTGCTGCTGGGCGGGCGGGATTACGGCCTATTCACTTGGGCACTGCGTCCCGCATCGTTGTTGAGGTTGTTTCCCGGCATCGCCTGGACGCTGTCCGGTGAACATACAGAACTGCAGGGTGTACTGAACCTGGCCCCAAGCCGCATGGCGGCGTCGATGAGCGGTTCCGTTGCTGCCGAGGCGGTCAATCCTTGGCTCGGCATCTACGAACTTTCCCTAGCCGGCCATTTCGACTTACAGAACCTCTATCTGCATCTTGCGGACAACCGGCCGGATGATGCGCAGGGCACGCTCGCCTGGTCTGGCGGACGGCTCGGCTATGTCTTATCGCAACAGGCGAAAACCACGCAATTGCCGCCACTGCAAGCGACCCTCGAATTCATGAACGGGCCTCGGGCCATCGTTGTCGAACAAGGCCGCAACGAGCCGCTGCTGAAAGCGGAATTGCTCGACAACGGTTTTGTCCGTATCGGCGTTACCATGCTACTGACCCGCCTTTTGAACGAACCCTGGCCCGGTGGCGGAGCGGACGACAAGGTAGTGGTGGCGGTGGAGGAGAAGATTTTCTAATCCGGATATCTCTCCAACTTCCTTCTACAGACGCCTGAGCCTTCATTCAGCCCGATTCCTAGCGGACATTCTCACCGCGGTGGCGGATGGTCTGAGGGCTTGCCGGAAGCCATCGAGATAGCCTATCTAAAGACGCTGGTTCAGACCTGTATCGTACATCCGATATACAACTTAATGGCCTGCGGCTCCTATGAAGAAGCCCAAGCGCATCGCTGCGGCATCCAGGGCCATCTACCAAGCGGAGAACGCTAATGTCGTCTCTGAAGGCGTTTAAGTCGGGGAAGCATCCCGCCAATGTCAAGAGCTGGCAGCAGCAAATGGGAGCGGTCGCCCCCTTCCTTTTGCTTTCTCGGTGTCGGCCTACGGGGCAGTCTACACCGCGAATTCCGTGCAGAGCTTGAATAGCACCAGACATCTGAACTGTGCAGCTCCTGAACTTTCGCTCCCATACTCGCCTTCTCCTTCCTCGGTACGCCTAAAATCCCCATGTAATCATTTTCCCACCTCCCGTTCAGACTCTTTCCTTCAGTACTTTATTCCCAGTCATGTGCCTCCGTCTGTAAATAGCCGGTCGTGTATCAGTTTGAATTGATTTGGATTTGGAGACTGCGCCAACTGTGGCGTCTCGCGGTCGAAAAATTCAAACTGAGACACTACCACTTGATACGCTTCTGACCGACTACTATAGCGTACTCGTGCCTAAACACGGTCGTTCTGGGACGCTTTGAATTTGCTTGTATGAAATGGAGGAAGCCGATGCTCAAAAAATATCGAGCGTGGGATATTAAAGGTAATCCCGATTGTGTCGGGATACCGCTGGATAGTCATATGAAGAGGCATAGATGGGTATATCATCACCCGGTCAAAATTAGCCCGGCTCGCGCATGGGGACCATGATGAACCGCAAGACGGCATTGTTTAAGTCGATTCAGAATGAATCCATTCCCGACGATTTCATCACGCTAATCGGGATCAACCAAGAAGACTCCCTCGGAGAGAGCGAACTGCTTGATTACAAAGAGAGTTTTGCGACTACCAAGTGGGCTCTGGCTAAGACTGTCAAACAGCTAATCAGTTTTCACAACACCTACGGTGGATACTTGGTGTACGGGGTCAAGGAAACGAAACGCGACATGAGCTATGAGATCTGTGGCAATGAAGTCTCGATCGACTTGGTGCCGCTGAGGAGTGCAGTCGACAAATATACTGGGGTCAATATTGACCTATCAATCCGAGACTTTGATGTATCTACTGGAGACACGACCCACAGAGTTAGCGTGTTGGCTATCCCGCAGAGACGGCTAAAGAAGCCAATATATTTTATTAGAGATATGAACAACAAGGACAATAGTCTGATCTTTCGGAAAAACGAGACTGTTATCCGAGATGGTGATAGATGCCGAGCCGCGATGAACGGCGATGACTTCGAGATACTCTTATCGCCGCGTCGTTACCCGCCTGAAAGCCTGCTTAGACCAACAGGCAGAAAGCAAATGATCGATCATAACTTGCCGGACAAGAACCTGATCTGCCCTAGCTTCATTGGCCGAGAGGAAATCATCTCGCAATTGTGGGCTTGGTTGTCAGACGATTTTGAATATATAAAGGTCTTAGCAGGCGAAGGAGGTAGAGGTAAAACGTCGATTGCATATGAGTTTGCGTGCCAGGTGGCGAAAAGCGCTGCGAGCGAGTTCGAAAAATTGCTGTGGTTGACCGCAAAAGAGAAGCAGTTTGATGCATCGCAAAACACATATATCGATCTACCGGAAGTGCATTTCCATTCCACGCAAACATTGCTGAGAAGAATAATCGAAGAACTGGGGGTTGAGGACGATATCGAAGGCGAATCGATGCCAGCTTTGAAACGGACTGTGATCGAGACGTTTAAAATCATCCCATCAATTGTTTTCGTGGACAACCTTGACTCGATGAACATCGGGGATCAACGGACTTTGGTGGAGGCTATACGCCAAATTGCGGACAGGAGTCGCGCCCGCGTGCTGATTACGACGAGAAGTAATGTCAGCATGCCCATCGAACAGTGTGTCGAAATCTCCGGCTTGGCGGATAGAGATTATCGAGAGTTTGTGAAGCAAGTATGTGATAGCTACAAGATCTTGTTGCCGGCTTCGAAGTTAATTTCGCAGATGTATGAGGTTTCAGACGGTTCGCCCATGTTCACGCAGTCTATCCTCAGACTGATACGGCTTGGACAGCCTCCCAAACTAGCGCTAAAAGAATGGAATGGAGTCGAGGGGCTCGCGGTGCGAAGCGCCGCTTTGCAGCGAGAAATAGAACAATTAAAACCCGAGAGCAGAAGAGTGCTTTACGCGCTGGCACTGGTCCGATCCGCCTCTTATCAGGAATTAAAGCAGATTGTCAGCTATGACGACTCGCTTCTGCGTGAAAGTGTTGATCATCTGTCGTCTCTTTTTCTAATCCATGCGCCCCCAATAATCGAGTCAGAACGGCGCTTCGAGATACCAGAGTCGACGGCACGGCTCATATTAGACCTCAAGGATCAGTTGGTGACAAGACCAGCAGAGATCAACGCTCGGGTAACTGGCATTTATCGAAAGACCAGCCCAGCGAAGTTCGAAGTTAGAAAGGCCATCCGCCAATCGTTGGCACTCATCAAAACTAGCGAATTCGAGAAGGCGGTAACTACGGTTGAGGCTTTGCTCAAAAAACCCAAGTTTAGTAATAATGCCGATCTGCTCTTAATGAAAGGCAGGGCCCTTCTTGAAGCGGGCAATAGAGACGCCGCGCGCGTGGAACTAAAACGAGCGTACGATAACGGCGGGCGGGAAAATTTACTCTTCGAACTCTGGGTAAGTGCCGAACGAGAGAGCGGGCACTTTCAAGGCATGTATGACGTCTGCGACTTGTCGCTCAATCGTGGAGAGCATGTAGACGATTTGTGGGTTTACCGTCGAGCAGAGGCGTCTGTTGGTCTTGTATCATCTACAAGCGGTCTTGATCTAAAATTGATCCATCTACGCAGGGCAGCCGACGACCTAAGCAGTCTGATACAAAAGACGGTAGGGCCAAGACGCGGAACGCTCGTATCAGATTCAGCAGAATTGCACGACCTGATATGGAAGCTTTGTAGTGAAGAGAAAAACTGGGGTCGAGGCTACTTGGAAATGCTCGCCTGTATTGATCGCGGAGATAAACGGGGTGTCCTATTTCATAAAGCGATAGACTGCGTTGAACATCAAATTTCTCATGCTCGCAGAGTTCGTGCAGAGACGAGTGTCGCTGATATTGAAAGGAAGCTCTCAGACATAAAAAAACGAATAGCGACCCGGAGTAAAGAGATGGGTATATCGGAAAAGACTAAAGCTGAACGGCGTATCTTAGATCTGCTGAGTCGGCTTTGATGTGATTGTGGCATCGTACGATGCTATGGCGGCGTACCTTGTGAGACAAGGCATTAGAGACGGATACGGTATGGACAAGCGGCATTAGAGCCTTTGTACGTCGCGTGTACGTTGCGGATGTCGAGCGAATAAAACCGGGCAGACGACAAACACCAGTAGGAGCAAGTCTGTGACTAGGGGCCGGATCAAGCGGAATGTATTCGTGGCGACGACTGTGCTGTTGGCGGTAGCCATTGTTCAAGCTGAGGCAGAAGCACCTGCGCGGACAGTTGCAGATCAGTTAGGCCTCTTGCGGTTGCTCGGTGCGGGCTTGCTCGGGGCGTTGCTGGTCAAGGTGCTCGAGATCGGTTATCAAGAGGTACGTCGCGGCTCGGAACGCCGCCGGAATGCACGTCAATTCGTTGACCAGCATCTTGATCCTGTGTTGAAGGCAGCGGACGAACTTGTAGGGAAGTTGCGCTCGCTCGCGATGGCGGATTTCAAGACGTTGCATACCCTGCACATCTCCCACGAGCGGAACCACGATCTGGTCGACCTCTTGTATCTGGTGGCGAAGCTTTGGGCAAGCTTGGAACTCTTCCGCGGAGGCGGGCAAACCGTCTCAGTGGACAGAGATACCCGGGGCAGACGGCTGGCTGCTTTCGCGGACTGCTTGGAGTCGCGCCGCGTTCGGATTGTCCGGCGGTCATCCCAGCGTGCTGTGGCGGAGCTCGCGCTTATCGCAAGGGACGGGCAGGTGAGAGTGATTCGCTTTGTCGATTTCGTGCAACGGTTCGAAGAGGATGCCGAAGCGAGACGATGGCTTGCCCCACTGGTACGTGTGCTTGGCAGAATGGAGCATAGAGCAGATCGGCAGCGGTTGCTGCGCTACGGGATCGTCGTCCATGCCATGATCGACACCCTAGATACGGCTCACAAGGTCTCCAAAGACCGGCGCTCTTATCCCCACAAGTTGTCCTACAAGTCTTGGAACGAGCTGGAACGTCGCGTATTTCGGGTATATTTGACGTTCGTGAAGGAGACCCGAAAATACTTGGGGCCGCCGAGAAGGCGACCCCAAGGTGAAAGGAGGCGGCACTGAGGACTTTGACTTGCCCACTCGGTAGGCAAGCGGAACGTCCGTCGGACCGCCTTTAGCCCTGCGGGACCGGTTACACCCAGTCCTCATAATGCGAACATAGCAAATGTCCTAACGAGCGTCTAGCCCGCGCCTTCGCTGGTCTTTTGCCCCGTGCGCATTCGTACTCGCTTCGCCATAGGCGGAGCAGCCCTGCGCTCGTTTGTACGCGCACGGCGGCAAAAGCCGGTGCGATCATCGTGGGCCTTGGTGAAATAGGCGGGTTTACTCCCTGTTCCGGAAACTGTTATTGACTGGTTGGGGCGAGTATCCTGCCGGTCTTGTGAAATTGCCGCCAGGCGACGAGCAGTTCCGCCAACAAGTCAATAGATGGAAGCATTAATCAAATTGATCATTGCGCACGCGGCCACACCCGCCAAATGGCTGATCGTGCTGGGCATGGCCTATACCTTGGCCAGCACACTGATGTTCGTGGCGGCACCACCGGAAACGGCGGCGCTGCAAACACCGCTACCCGAAGCGCGGGCGGCGAATGCCACGCGCTCCGATGCCGACATCGCAAACATCTTGGACGCCAACCTGTTCGGTGTGGCCCGCCCCAACGCGGCCGGGCAGGCCACGGCAAGCGAAAACTTGGTGGAGACGCGCCTACCGTTGGTGCTGCACGGTGTTTTCGTCGCCGAGAACCCGGCCGAATCCACCGCCATCCTGGCGCGCAAGGGGAGCCCGGAAGTGTTGTACCACATCGGCGACCGGGTACCCGGCAACGCCACTTTGGTAGCCGTGCATCTCGACCATGTGTTGTTGGAGCGCGGGCGTTCCCGGGAGCGGCTGGCGTTCCCTGAAACCGGTGCACAGCTGGCCAAACCGAGCACCGCGCAACAAAACCTTGCCAGTCCCGAGGCAACGCGAGGGGAGGGCACCCCGAATAGTCTCGCTCCGCATCGGGGTAGGCTCCCGAGACCGAGATCCATTCGGCCAAAGGTGGCAAATCCCGCTCCGGCGCAAGTGGCTCAACACTACCAGGCACAGCTCCGGAACGAGCCGGTAAAAACCCTGGACGAACTCGGCCTAAGCCCCCTGCCCGGCGATGAACCCGCCGGCTACCGACTGGATCGCCTTGCCCGCTCCCCCTATCTGCGTCAAACTGGCCTGCAACCGGGCGATGTCATCCTCTCGATCAATGGGCAACCGGTGGGCGATGTGGAACGCGACCGGCTCGAAATCGACAACGTATTCGCTCAAGGTGCCGCCCGGCTGGAAGTGCGGCGCGGCCAGCGACATTTTTTCATCACCGCGTCACTCGATGAACGCTAGCAGCCTCTGCCCGCGGAAGCCGCGAGTTCCTATGGCGCGGGCTCCTCGCCCGATACCAGCCGCGCATGGGAGTTTTCAAGCCAGCGCACAGAACGCCGGATTAAAACCGAGATGATCAACGCCAGGCTCTTTTTCGCCGTCGTACTTTATCTACTGCTACCGCCGGTGCTCGCCGCGGAAGTCGCCGACGACTCGGCCGAGCAAACTTGGACCATCAACATCAAGAACGCGGACATTCGCGAATTCGTCACCCAAGTTGCCGAGATAACGGGCGAGACCTTTGTGGTCGATCCGCGTCTTAGGGGCGAGGTCACCGTCATCTCCACCACCCCGCTGAACGCCAACGGCATCTACGAACTGTTTCTCTCCGTGTTACGGGTACACGGATTTGTCGCCAGCCCCGCCGGAGCGGTCACCCGTATTCAACAGAACGCCGTCGGCAAGCAGTCGCCGGGCGTTGAGGCGGGGATCGCCCAGGTGGCGCCGGAAGAACTCGTCACCCGCGTCATCGCCGCCCAGAACGTGGAATCCAGCGAATTGGTGAAAATTCTGCGGCCGCTTATTCCCCAGTACGGGCATATCGGCGCCGTCCTCGAACCCAATATCGTCATCGTCAGCGACCACGCCGACAACATACTGCGGCTGATGCGCATCATCGAACAGATTGATGTCGCCGAAGAGGAGGAAACCGTGTTGGTGCCGCTCAAGGAGGCTTGGGTGGAGACGGTGGTGGAGTTGCTGGAGCGGCTCGCGCCAAGCCAAATCGGCTCCGGGTCGTCCGGGCCCCAAAGTATTCAGATAATCGCCAACAAGCGCAACAATTCGCTGATCGTGCGCGGCAAACCGCGGCCGGTGGCGGAAATCCTGAAGATCGTAGAAATGATCGACCGGCCCGCCACCGCCACCGGTGGGGTGCGTGTGGTTTACCTGAAATACGCCGACGCGGTGACGGTTTCCGAGGTGTTGCGGGGCAGCTTGCAGCAAAGTTCCGCCGATGGTGGCAGCCAAAGCGCGACCATCCAGCCGGACGAATCGTTAAACGCCATCATCATTCGCGCCACGCCCAGCGCCATGGGCGAAATTCTCGACATTCTCGCGCAACTCGACATAAGGCGTACCCAGGTGCTGATCGAAGCCGCGGTGGTGGAAGTGCGCATCACTGGCCAACGCACGATCGGCGCCGAAACCGCCATTGCCGATGCCGATGGCACCACCGCCCCACTCGCCAGCACGGCGCTTGATGGCGTTATCACCAACCTGCTGCGAAACCTCAGTGTTGATCAAGACGGCAACCCAATCGATGCGGATGTGCTTGCGGGCTTGGCCAGCATCTCCAATCCAACCCTTGCGGTGGCCCGCATCGACCCGGACGGCTTCTCTTTCGGCAGCATCATCACCGCGCTCGGTACCGCCAGCGACGCCAACCTGCTTTCCACGCCGAGCATTATGACGCTGGATAATCAGGAAGCAAAAATCGTCGTGGGCAACGAGGTGCCGTTCCGCACCGGCTCCTTCACCACTCAGGCTGATGGCGTAAGCAACCCGTTCAACACCGTGCAACGGGAAGATGTGGGGTTGCAACTCACCGTCACGCCACATGTTCACGACGGTACCTCGGTGCGCTTGCAGATCGCGCAACAGATCACCAATGTGTTGGACTCGCCGATTGGCAGCACCGGCTTCGCCGACGTCGTCACCTCGAAACGCGAAATCGAAACCACGGTGCTTGCCGAAGATCAGCAAATCCTTGTGCTCGGCGGCTTGATTCAAGACAACGTTAGCGAAACCAACCGCAAAGTACCCCTGCTCGGCGATATTCCCGGTCTCGGTTTTTTCTTCCGCTCCACCAACACTACGAATGAGAAGACCAACCTGCTGATCTTCCTGCGTCCCACCATCATTCGCTCCCAAGAGGACGCCAGGGAAATCACCGAGCGCAAGTATCGGGATATCTGGGAAGTCGAGATCACCAGCCCGGTTACAGACCGCATCGACTCCTTATTTGAAGGTCGATCCTCTTAGAACCCATCGCACCCGATGCTCCGTCACTACGGATACCCCTTAATCCGCACCCTCATCCGTTCGTTGGCGCGGCCGCGATTGACACGCGAGCCCTCGGAAGCATTGCCCGCCGAACCGATTTATGTGTTCGCTCAACAGTCCCTATCGGATCTGGCGGTACTCGAACTGGTCTGTACGGATCGAGGTTGGCCCAAACCCACAGCGAGCATTCGCGTCGGCAACCAAGGGGAGCCGCAGCGCATCGTCGTGCTCAACCGTCCGGTCGGCTTGTTCGGCCGCAACACCATGCGCACGGTACCACGGCGGCTCGCCCGGCTGCTCGACGAGCCCAAGGCCGCCGCCAGCAACGCGGCATTAATACCCGTTCAGGTGTTCTGGGGGCGCACCACAAGCCGGGAGCGCTCGCTGGTGCGGTTGCTCTTCGCCGAACATTGGGCGGCTACCTCGCGTTTACGTCGGCTGGTAAACCTGTTGATTTCGCGTAAACAGATCCTCGTCGACTTCGGCGAACCCCTGCCGCTGCGCGAGGCGGCCCAAGGCAATGCGCGGCGCCGGGTGCGGCGTGCCGCGCGGCTTCTGCGGGTGCGGTTGCGGCAACAGAAAGTGGCCGCACTCGGCCCGGATTTCTCGCACCGCCGCACAGTCGTCGGCCAGGTGTTGGCCAGCCCGAAGGTGCGCAACGCCATCGAGCACGAGTCCCAACTCGCCATGCAAAATGGCAGCGGCCGCAACCTGGAAAGGCTGCGGCAAGCTCGCCAAAAACGGGCGCGGCGCATGGCCCTACAAATGGCCGCGAACATGTCCTACCCCACCATCTTTGCCACATTGCGCGTACTCACCTGGTTTTGGCGACGCATTTACGACGGCATCGAGGTGAACGGGCTGGAACGCATCGCTACCCTCGGCAGAACTCATACGCTGGTCTACCTACCCAGCCACCGCAGTCATATTGACTACCTGCTGCTCTCCTACCTGTTGTTTCAAAAAGGCTTGATGTTGCCGCACATCGCCGCCGGAGAGAACATGAACATGTCCGTGCTCGGGCGCCTGCTCAAACAGGGCGGTGCCTTCTACATGCCACGCAGTTTTCAGGGTAAGCCCGTGCAGGCGGCGCTGTTTTCGGAGTACTTGTATCAGGTGTATCGACGCGGCCATGCCGTGGAGTTCTTTGCCGAGGGTGGCCGGTCGCGTACCGGGCGGCTGTTGCCGGCCCGCATTGGCCTGCTCAAGTTCACGATCGATCACGTCCGTCGTGGCCTACCGCAGCCGCTGGCCCTGGTACCCGTTTATTTGGGCTACGAGAAGTTGATCGAGGCGGCAGCCTACCTCAAGGAATTGCGCGGTACGAAAAAGCGGCGCGAATCGGCCATGGACCCGTTGCGTAGCCTTAAGTTGATTCGTCAGAACTTCGGGCGCGTTGCGGTCAATTTCGGCAAGCCCCTGGTGCTGGACGAGTGGCTGGCGACCGCATCACCCGGCAACGCGGAGGCGACGCGGCTGGGTCGGGAAATGCTGACGCGCATCAACGATGCCGCTTCCGTGCATCCGGTGAATCTCGTGGCGCTGGTGATGCTTTGTACGCCGCGGCTGGCCATCGCGGAGACGATGCTTGCCCGCCAAATCGATTGCTACCGCGATCTACTGCACCGCGACCGTGCCCACCACGACTATCGCATTGCGGACATGGACGGTGCCGAGGCCATTGACCATGTGGCGCATCTTGGCATGTTGAACCGAGAAGAGCGGTGTTTCGGCACTGTTATAGCGCTGCGGCCCGCATCCGCCATTTTGATGACTTGGTATCGCAACAACGCGGCCCATGTCCTGGCGCTGCCCTCTCTGATCGCCTGCCTACTCGATAAGCGGCAGCGGCCATTGGCACGCGAGTCCTTGCAGCGCATGGTCGAAACCCTGTTTCCGTATCTGGCCCGGGAACTGCACGCCCGTTTTGACGGTGCCGCCACGCCGCGTTGGATTCGGCATCTGGTGGCCGCAGGCCTTATTCGCGAAGCCGATGACCGTTTGGCACCGCCACCCGGCCAGGCGGCGCAACACTACCATCTGCACCTGCTTGCGGGCATTGCGCGACCCTTCCTGGAACGCAACTATATCTTGCTGAGCTTGCTTGCCGACAAGCGCAAGCCGGGCCTCGACCGGACGGCATTGCTCGAAGCCAGCCAACGCCTGGCGCGGCGCATAGCGCGCATCCAGGGCATTGATGCGCCGGAATTTTTTGACAAGCGGCTGTTTGAGGGATGCTTGGAGCAACTGCTGGAAAACGGTGCCGCCATCGAGAACAGCGACGGCAAGTTGACCCACACCGCCATCGTCGATGATGCCCTGGGCGTGGCACAGCGTATCATCGACCCGGAATTCCATTATGCGTTGCTGAGCGACCCGTAAGCCCGCCTACCAACCTAACCCGACCGGCACCCCGGATACCCAAACGTGGCCCCACCACAAACCAACATAAACCAAGGCGGTCACCAGCGGCATCGGCATAAGCGCCAACCAGCGGAGTGCTTCGGTGGTCGTCCACAGTAGCGTGGTTGGCACCGTCATTCAGCACGAATAGACATCAAAGCGAATGCGCCGCCCGCGTATCTGCCAAGCCGGAGCGCCGTAGACGGGTTCTTTGGCGCGTCGTTTTACCACCACCCTGCGTCGAGCCGCCAGGCGGGCCAGATTGATCAATTCCGCCAAATCGGCACCTTCCCGCCAAGCCAGTTTCCGAAGCAGTTGCATGCGTTTCTCAGGCAATGCCATTTTGCGGCGCGACGCGAACATCGGGTCCAGGTAGGCGACATCCACGGATCGGCGATTGGCGCGGCACCAGTCCTCGGCGCTGGCAAAAACCACGGTGGCGGAAACATCCAATTGGGTAACAAAATCCTCAAGCAACGCCCAGACCACCGGCGCTCGTTCCACCAGGGTGACCGGGCAGCCGCGCATCGCCAGCGACAGGCCATCGGTTCCCCAACCGGCCAGGAGGTCTGCGACAACGGGCCGGTTCGAGGCACCGCAAGCCCGGGCGAGCAACAGGGCTTGCCGCGAGCGGGCGGCGAGTTCGCGGCCGTTCAGTTCCACACTGGACGCACCGCTTGCATCGCAGAGCCGCAGCCCAAGTTCATCAAGCCACAAGTGCTGGCCCGGCAGCTGCGGCGGTGCATGGACCGCACACAAATCGAATATGGCCGCGTAGCGCTGTACCCCAAGACCGGGGCGGTGATAGAGGGGCGGTTTCAACTGCCGGCCCGTCGGCTGGTCGATTGAGGCGAATAGCATCCCCCATGCAACGAAATCGAGTGGCCGACGGGGTGGATGGGAGCGGCTTTGCAGCCGCGAATTCCGAAGGCAGAGACTTCTACGGCGCAGCCTCCTAAACTCCGCGAGCTATTGGTTGGCTCCGGCACTAGCGCATCTTCTGCCAGGGGGAGTCATCGGCCAGATAAACCGGCAGGCCGAATTCGGGTTCGCGGCCCTCCCCCCGAGCGGCCGCCGCCGCGCCAAGACGCGCAATCAGGCCGGCCCCGGCGGCAATGTCGTCTCGGCATTCGCGATCGGCATCCAACCAGGTTGGCCGGTCGCCCACGAATAGCCAGCCATCGCCAACCTCCGGCCAACCGGGGTTGGCTTGCACGAGACAATCGGGGTGCCGCTGCTGAAGCTTGCCATCAGCAACGCCATAGGCGGCAAGATACCAAGCATCCCGGCGCGAGCGAATGCAGGCCAGGATACCGTTGGCGATGGCCGGTTCCCGTTCCAGCGCCGCGCTCGCCAAAGCCAGGGTGGAGGATACGGGCAGAATCGACGCTTTGGCAGCGAGGGCCACGGCCTGGGCTACCGAGGCCGCAATGCGTATGCCGGTAAACGACCCCGGCCCACAGCCGAAGGCCACGCCGTCGAGGTCGGCCGCCGCCAGCCCACCGGCAGACATCGCCGCATCCACCAACGCCAGGATGTGCTCGTTGTGCGCTCGCCGCATCCGGCGCGTACACTCGCTGACCGCGCCGTCAACAAACACCGCCGCCGAGCAAAGGTCGCGAGATGTTTCAATGCCAAGAATGCTAGCCCGCATAGCTTCTCAAGCCACTGGTCCATTCGAGAATTTTCCCATGTTTTTGCCCGATTTTCCGGCAAATTCAGGCTACTGTTCGATTTGATTGATGGTCACGGGACGAAAAGCGTAGTAGCTGCGGCCAGCCGGAAATAGCGCCCAGGTCATCCCTACCGGAGCAAGCCGGTTGATCTCGCCGGGCATATCGGTTCGATATCGAATCGAGTAAACGATATCGCCCAGATTTTTCGGCGCTTCAAGGCCCAGTTCGTGAGCCGCTTCGACGAGTTGCGCGCGAGGGAAACTCACTTCCCTGGATCCGTCTTTGAAGTTTCGCTTAAACACCCACTTGATGATGTCGGTGTAGCGGCTCTGCGATATGTCGCGCCTCCTAGGCATTGGATTCAACCTGGCCAGCGCAACAGTAGGACTTCTTCGCGTAGCTGCTCGCCGGTAGCCGTTGCATGCCGGGTTCGGAACAGGTCGATTCCCTCCAGTTTGTACCCTTGCGACACCGCCACTTCCGCCAGCAACTTCGCCGTGCGGATCATCACGCGCAAATAGGAAGCTTGATCGCCAACCACATAAGCAAGCCGCGCGCCGGGTTTAAGCACTTTGGAGAGGCTCTGAAAGTGCCGGGTCATGCCGCCAAAATAGAGTTTGGCCACCCTGTGATAGGCTCTCTCGAACCCGGAGTCTTTGCCCAGAGCAATTCTTCGGGATTCGATTTCCCCGGCAACCTTGGCGATGTTCCGGTTTGAAAGGATCCATTGGTCGTCTTCATCTTCCTTATAGATACTCCGGGTATTGGAGCGCACCAAGCGTTGCTTCAGCGTTCGCAGATGCATCCTGTCTTCGATGAGGCCCAGCAGAACGGATTCAAGGCGAACAATGCGTAAATAGTCCTTCTCGTTCGGGTAAGGGGGCGAACAAATCACGGCGTCAACGCTATGCGGCGGCATCAGTCCGCCGATATCGCGTGCGTCGCCGACAAGTGCCTTGGCCGGGGTTTCGCTCATTACGGACAAGCCGGCCAAGTCGTTAGCCATTCGCCAAGTCTGGTTTAGCCACGAACTCACCACGGAAGCGTCCTGCTTGATTGCTCCAACGCCCACCTCCGGCCCGAACCGTAAATTGCCGATCTCCGACGGCGAGAGCTTGGCTAGCGCAAGCAACTCATGGCGATAACAGGGAGAGTCTTTCTCCTCTTTCAAGACCTCAATCAGTGCCAGAACCTTGTGAAGCGGAAACGGGCTGATCGATCCTTTCAATAGCAATTTCGCTGTCTTTTCCGGCAACGTGCGAAGGCTCGCTACGCCGTCGGCATCTTCATTTTCTTCGGGGTCATCGCTGATGCCTTCGCTCTCAAGCATGGCTAGGGCCCGCTCCGCCACATTCCGTGCGTGAGCCTTGAGACGATCCGGATTCGGAGTCCAATCGACTTTGGTTTGTGATGCGAGCAAGGGCAAGGGAACGGCCTCAATGCCCACTGCCGGTATTCCGAGCTTTTTCCCCTCCACAATGGTTGTTCCTGTGCCGCAAAATGGATCCAGGAGAAGCGAATCGGAGTTCAGATCGAATCGGTCGGCATAGTCGCGGACCAAGTGCGGCGGGAAAGAAAGGACAAACCGGTACCAGTCATGCGCCGGCCGATCCATTGGCAAGAGATTATTGATTGCCCCGTTCCGGCGCGGCGGATGCGAAGTGGCGACCGGCCCGGGCATCCGTTGCCCTTTGAAGAGCTCCTGCTGGTTGGCAGGCATCCCCTAAGGTCCGGTCAGGATGCTGGATAAGCGTCGAGGCATAAGTTTGATTCTAGAGTCAAACGGCGCTTGCTGCCACATATCGACGCATTGCACCCATGATCTCGCCCTCGGAGCGGCCGAAATCGTCGGACGAAGGCTGCGTTGCCGGGCATCTGGCGGCAGTGCGGTTGGCGGTCACACTCCTTTCCACCAAGTCCTTCGGTATGAACAGGATACCGCCGCCAACAAGGGTGGCTTCCATGATGTGCGGATCGGTACCCGTTACGGACGACGGGTTGGCAGGCTCTTAGTCATCCACCGGTTGTCCTGGCTTTGTCCCCTCGGCATTATCGCCTACTTCCTGTTCCGCCAAATCGTTGGTGACCTTTGCCATGACCCAACCGGCTCCAGCGCTCGATCTCAACGAAGCCCTTGCTCGTGTTATTGCACAGATGTCGCCGCCGCAAGGGTTCGAGTCCGTCGCGCTCTTGGATGCCGCGGGTCGCGTTGCGGCCGAGTCCATAGACTCCAAGACCGACCTGCCGCCGTTTCCGGCAGCGGCAATGGATGGTTATGCATGCCAATGGCGTCCCGGCCTTGCCTCTCTCGTTTTGAAAGGCGCAAGCCTCGCCGGACACCCGTTCACGGACAGCGTCGCGGCGGATGAATGTGTGCGCATTACCACCGGTGCGCCGGTACCTGCCGGTTGCGATACGGTCATCGTGCAGGAGGATTGCATCCGCGACGGGGGGGCGGTGCGGTTCCTTGAGGTACCGCAGGCGGGTGCCAATGTGCGCCCCGCCGGCAGCGATCTACGGCGGGGCGATACCATCGTGCGGCGGGGGCGGCGGCTGAATCCATTTGACATCGGCACCCTGGCCGCCAGCGGATACGACAGGGTATCGGTATGGCGACGGCCGCGCGTCGCGGTTTTCTCAACCGGCGATGAACTCCGCCAACCCGGTGAGACCCTGGGGTTTGGCGACATCTTTGATGCCAACCGTTTCGCTGTTGCCGCGATGCTCAAGCGTCTGCCCGTGGATATCGATAATCTGGGGGTCTTGCCGGACGATGCCGGAATCATTGCCGAGGCGCTCACGGCTGCCGCTCGCGATTGCCGGCTGATTCTCACCAGCGGCGGTGTCTCTGTGGGCACCGCCGACTTGGTGAGGAATACAGTGGAAAAACTGGGTGTATTGCGGTTCTGGCGGCTCAATCTGAAACCCGGTAAACCGCTCGCTTTCGGTACATTGGGCACCGCCGCCTTGCTCGGGTTGCCGGGCAACCCCGTTTCCACCATCGTCACCTTTTTGTTGATCGCCAAGCCCGCTATCGAAACGCTTTGCGGGCTCTCGCCAGCCGCGCCTGTCGCCGTTGCCGCGGAACTAACACAGGCCATTGCGCACAAACCGGGCCGGGAAGAATTTCAACGGGGCCTGGCGACCTACGCCCAAGACGGCGTGCATGTCAAAGCCACCGGTGACCAGGGATCGAACCGCATGAGCACCTTCACCGAAGCCAACTGCCTAATCCGCGTTCCGAAACAAAGCGGCGATCTCGCGCCAGGTGCTCGGGTCGAGATATTGCCCTTTGAGGGCTTGCTTTAGGCACCCAGGAGCCTCTGCCTGCGGAATTCACGGCTGCAAATCCGCTGCCGCTCGTCCCTTTGAACGTTCGATTTCGTCAAATATGGCTGGATATTCTCCTCAATCGCCCGCCCAAAGGGACGGCGGCATCGAATTTTCGCTTTCGCGACTTCCGCAGGCAGAGGCTCCTAGTCACCCCGCAAGGCGCGCATCACCGTCTGATTCACCTTGGCAACCGCGCCCAAACCGTCCACCTCGATGTAGCGCGTTACGGCTTGGCCACCCTGAGTGTTTGACCGGGCCTTGTAGAACGCCGTCAGCGGCTGAGTTTGTTTGCGGTAGACCGCCAGGCGGGCGCGGACGGTTGCTTCCCGGTCGTCGTCACGTTGTAGCAGCGGCTCGCCGGTTTCGTCGTCCACATCGGCTGTGCGGGGCGGGTTGAAGACAATGTGATAGACGCGCCCGCTACCAAGATGCACGCGCCGTCCGCTCATACGCCGCACCACTTCGTCATCCGGCACCGCAATCTCAACCACCACGTCAATGGTAACACCCGCCACCTCAAGTGCCTCCGCTTGGGCGATGGTGCGGGGAAAGCCGTCGAGCAGGAAGCCGCCGCCGCAATCGTCGCTGGCGATGCGCTCCTCGACGAGGCGAATAATGATGTCGTCGGAAACCAAATTGCCCCGGCCCATAACGGCCTTCACTTGCTTGCCCAACGCGGTGCCGCGGCCGACCGCGGCGCGCAGCATATCCCCGGTGGAAATCTGGGGGATGCCGAAGCGGGCGCAGATCACCTTTGCCTGGGTGCCCTTGCCGGCGCCGGGCGGGCCAAGTAATACGATTTTCATGCGTCCATCACCCTGTCAACGGTCATGGTCGGCAACGCGGCGCACCACGCGGATACTGGGCACCTCACGCAACTGAATGATCAATCTGGCCACCTCAACGAGATGATTCAACTCAAGCTCCATCGTCAGGATGGCGATGTTACTGCCGGGTTCGATACGGCCACTGTTCGCCACTATGGAAAGCCCTTGGATACCGATTATGGCGACGATATCCCGCCATAATCCCTCGCGATCATCCGCTTCGATTTCCAGTAAATGGCGGTGCGCCCCGCCTGTATCGGATGGGTGTGAAGCTGCGGAGGGCGGCGACCCTAGAACGGTCAACCGCGTGGCACCGGCGGGGGGGCAAGACAGGTAGTGCTGCAAAACATCCACAACCCAGAGGTCCGCGCTGCCGAGAGCGAAGTACAAGTCATCGACGCCGTCAAGTCGCAACGCCTCCGCCAATTCATCAACCGCCTGGGGAGCGAGTGGCGGCAAGCCAAGCGCCGCGACCAATTCCTCCAACTCCCGCCGCCCCTCCGCCACATTGACCGCCCGGCCCCGTACGCGCAGCCAGTTCCGAATCTTGCTTCTCGCCCTGGCGGTGCGCGCATAGCCCAGCTCCGGTTCCAGCCAGGCACGCCGGGGAGCGGCGCGTGAATCGCGTTGAATCTGCACCAACTGGCCGGTTTTTAGCGGTGTATCCAAGGGTACGGTTTGGCCGTCGACGCGGGCGCCGACGCAATGGTGGCCAACTTCGGTGTGAATCCGGTAGGCGAAGTCGAGTGGCGTGGCACCGGCGGAAAGATCGACCACATGGCCCTTGGGGGTATGTACAAAGATGCGTTCTTCCCGCGCCTCGTGCCGCAACCGCTCGGCGAGCGACCCGCCCGAGTGATCCTGCCAGTCGAGCACCTGGCGCAACCAAGCCACCTTTTCCGCATAGGCACTGTCCTCTTGGCCGCCGCCCTTGTACCGCCAATGCGCGCAGACACCGAGTTCGGCATCGTCGTGCATGTCTTGGGTGCGAATCTGTACCTCGAACACCTCACCCCCATCCCCCATCAGGGCGGTGTGGATCGAGCGATAGCCGTTTTCCTTGGGTGCCGCAATGTAGTCATCGAATTCCGAGCGCACATGCCGCCAGCGGGTATGAATCATGCCGAGCACCGCATAGCACCGTTCCACATCCGCCACGATGACACGCACCGCCAACGCATCGCGAACCTCGTCGATGGGGATGCGCTTGGATCGCATTTTCCGCCAAATGCTGTAAATGTGTTTGGCGCGGCCTTCCACGCGGGCGTTGAGGCCGCGTTGTTCAAACAATGTGCGCAAATCATCAACGATCCGATTGACTTTGGCCTCCCGCTCGACGCGCCGTCCATCGAGCAGTCGGGCGATGCGCTTGTAGGCGTCCGCCTCCAGGTAGCGCAGTGAGAGGTCTTCCAGTTCCCACTTCAGGCGCCAGATGCCCAAGCGTTCCGCCAGGGGGACGAATACGGTCATGGCTTCGGTGGCAATGCGAGTTTTGCGCTCCTCGAAACTGTTCTTGGCGAGCCGCAACGCCACCACCCGCTCGGCGATTTTCAGCACGGCGACACGCACATCGTCGATCAGCGCAACCAACATGCGGCGGATGTTGGCTGTTTGATCTTTGGCCTCACTCGCCAACATGCGGGAACTGCTGAGGTCGAGCGGGCTGATGTCCGCCATGCGGTTGACCATCGTGAAAAGGTTGGCCGCCTCCTCACTGATAGCCGACCTCAAGCGCTCGTTGTGGATGGCCCCTTGGCGTGCCGGACGGTAGAAAAGTGCCGCCAACACCGAAGCGGTATCCATTTTCATGTTGGCGACAAGTTCGGCCAACTCTCGGCCGCTGTCGAAGTATTGGTCATTAAATTCGTCGCGCAGCCGGGTGGTCGCCGCCCGTATCCGGGCACGGTCAAGATGATCGCGCCCCGCACAGAGTCCATCCACCCAAGCGTTCAAAGCGGCTTTTCGGTCAACTTCGGCGGTTGCGTTTGCCGGGGTGCCGGGAGGCATCTCTCACTCCTTCCCTATCACATCTGTTTGCGCCATCCGTAAGCCTGTTGCTCAGTGCGGCGGTACCTTGGCATCTGCGGGCTGGCGATAATAACGTTGCCGCGGGGGAAACTCACATTCAGGCCGCGCATCAACGCAACAACCGGCGGCTGATTAGCGGTTTTGGGCCGAGATGAACGGCCAGCGCATCCCGGAATATTCGGTGTGCGGCCCGGCGTGTTTCCGGGTTTTCGTAACAGCCCTGGTCGATATCGAGCAGTGTTTGACCAAGATGGCCCTCATGCGCCGCCGCACTGATGAAACCGGTTTCCGCCTCCAAGCGGTACCAGCTATTGCCATTGATGGCGGCGCCACTGAGTGCATCGTGGGCAAAATCGAAACCGTAGCCGAGCTCCTCAAGCAGCAGTTTTTCAAACTGCCGCAGGCTTGATGCCACCTCCGGCGGCGCACCCAACTCGTCGATACGCCGCAACACCCATTGCACACCGGTGAACAACCGGGGCTGCGGCTCCCACTCCCGCGTTAGGCGCATAACCAGTTCCGCCACATAGTAGGCGGCGGCGACGGCATTGCCCGTCAGCCAGCGGCCCTTAACCGGCTCGTGGTGGGTCAGCGTCATCAAATTGCCGCGCCCGCGCCACCCGACGCTTCCCTCATGGAAGGGCTGCAAAGCATGGCCGCGCTTGGCTTGGCGGCGGCCCCTGGCGACCACCGCCACGCGGCCGTGGTCGCGGGTCAGCAAATTCACAAGCAGACTGGTTTCCCGATAGGCGCGGCTGTGCAGCACGATAGCGGGCTGATCGCTGGCATGCGGATGCACGGCTCGATATGTCCTAGGCGTGCCCCATGCGGTCGAGGCCGGCACGGTCATCCGTCCAACCGGCGCGCACCTTGACCCACAGGTTCAGCATTACCTTGTGACCGAGCAGGCGTTCGATATCAAGGCGTGCGTCGGTACCGATGGATTTCAACATGGCACCCCGTCGGCCGATGACAATACGTTTTTGTCCATCCCGCTCAACAACGATGTCCGCACGAATCTCCGTCAGCTCCGGCTTGGTCCGGAAAGATTCGATCACCACGGTCGTGCGATGCGGCAATTCATCCCCCAGACGCCGCACTAATTTTTCGCGGACGATTTCGCCGACGAGGAAGCGCTCGTTGCGGTCGGTTAATTGATCCGGGGGAAAGAGGTGGGCCTGTTGGGGCAAGCGGGCAAACACAACCTCGCGAAAGGCCTCGATGCCCTCGCCCTTCAGAGCCGAGATGGGCAGAATGTCCGCGAAGACATCAAGGCGGGCAAGCCGGTCGATTACAGGAAGAATCGCCGCCCGTCCCGGCATTCGGTCGATCTTGTTAATCACCGCGCAGGCCGGAGTGCCGGAGCGCCGCACATGGCCCAACACCAAACGGTCCGCGGCGGTCCACTTATCCCCGTCAACCAACATGGCGATGAGGTCCACATCCGCCACCACGGAAGCGGCGGCGCGCACCATGCGGCGATTCATCTCCCGATGCGTCCCCGCGTGAATGCCTGGCGTGTCCACATAGACGGCTTGACAGGGCCCCCGGGTGTCGATGCCCAACAAATTGTGCCGCGTGGTTTGGGGCTTGCGCGAGGTGATGCTGAGTTTTTGCCGCAGCAGTACGTTGAGTAGTGTGGATTTGCCCACATTCGGGCGACCGAGTATCGCCACATAACCGCAGCGCGGGCTAGAAATCACGCCTTATCATCTCGTCAAGTAGAAGTGCGGCGGCGCGCATCTCGGCTTCTTTTCGGTTTTGTCCGGCAGCCGTTACCGAGAGTTGCATTTCCGACGATTCACAGATTACCTCGAAGGTGCGCTGGTGGGGTTGGCCCGCGATGGTCAGGGTGCGGTATTGCGGGAGTTGATACCCGTGCGCCTGCAAGCGTTCCTGCAAGGCGCTCTTGGGATCCTTTTCGGCATCTTCCGCCAGATTGTCCAATTGCTCGCCGAACAGATGCAGTACGAGCGAACGCGCCGCCTCAATGCCGCCGTCTTCGTGTACGGCCCCGATGACGGCTTCGAGCGCATCGGCGAGCACCGAGTCCCGGTTCTGGGCGCCCGCCCGCCGCTCGCCCACGCCAAGGAACAGGTGCTCCCCCAGATGGATTGCGCCCGCCATCAGCGCCAGTGTCTTCTTCTTGATGATGGCCGAGCGCAACAAGGTGAGCGAGTCCTCGCGTTGGTTGCGCCGGGTTCGATGCAGGTAATCGCCCACTACATAACCGAGCACGGCGTCGCCGAGAAACTCAAGACGCTCGTTGTGCGGGCCGGCCGCGCTTCGGTGCGTCAGCGCCCGGCGCAACAGCGCCTCGTCTTTGAAACGATAGTTGAGCCGCTCCTGCAATACCGATAGATCCATAATCACAGGCTTTTGTACCACTCATCAACCGGCTTCAGATCCAGCGATTGCGCGCGAAGGTCGGCCAATGCAACCCGGGTTCCTTATGGACCCAAATAGCAACCGCCTTGCCAACGATTTTCGCTTCGGAAACGAATTTCCAGCGGCGGCTGTCGTCGCTACGGTCGCGATTGTCGCCCATGACAAAGTAGGAATCCTCGGGCACCAACCATTCCCCGTCGCTTTCCTCGGTTGGGTATCGATAGGTGGTGTGCGGCTTATCGTTTAGAGCTTCGAGATATTCCCGCACGGGCACCGCGTTGCGGCCGACGATATCGTGGAATTCGCGAACGAATTCGTAACGCGCCCGTTCACCGTTGATGAAAAGCACCTTGTTCTCGTAACGAATGTGGTCGCCCGGCAAGCCAATCACCCGCTTGATGAAGTAGCGCGAATCGTGCGGTGGCACGAACACCATAATGTCGCCCCGTTCCGGTGCACCGACCTCAAAGAGCTCGGTGCCGAGCACCGGTAGCCGGATGCCGTAAGCGTATTTGTTCACCAATATGAAATCGCCGACCTCAAGCGTGGGCACCATGGACTCGGATGGAATCTGATAGGGCTCGCCCAGGAAACTGCGCATGGCCAGCACAAAAGCTAGGACGGGGAAGAACGAACGGGCGTATTCGACGAGGGTGGGTGCCGCTTGATCCGCCGCTCGGCGCGGCTTCAGAACGAGCAAGTCAAACAGCCAAATACCGCCGCTAATCAGCACCGCCCAAGTCAATAGGAGCGGATAATCAATGTCCATGCAGTCTCCCCGGTTCCCCGCTCGATAGTTGCCCGGGGCCGATCGTCGAAAGGCCCGGCTTCGCGAAGGAAAAGTAAAAAGTTCCGGTGTAGAACGGCTAATTTTGCGTCAGAGCACCCGCCGATCGCAAATTTGACCGTTGGCAGCGAGTGGCTCAATTTGGCAGCGCTTCATTACCGAAGCCCAACTTGCGATGTTGTTTGGTTCGCGTGCCACAGCACAGGCACGTCCAAACAGTGATGTTGATCTAGGCGTGCTTGCGGAACGCGCACTATCGCCAGATGTGATTGCCGATATTGCAGTGGCTGTATCCGAGCATGTTGATTTGGAAGTCGATGTTGTGGACCTCTACGATGTCCCACAGCCAGTCACGGATTACATTTTGCGAGGCATACGGTTGTTTGGTTCAGATGAATGTTTCGCGAACATATGGACACGTCACCTGATTGAAAAGGAAGATTTCGGGCGGTTGTCTGATCGAGCAATGACAGGGAGGGTGGATGCATGGACAGAGACGTCGTTATAAGGAAGCTCGACGAACCTGGGACATATCCCACACGCATTCGAAAGTTTGTACCGACCGAGTTCAAAGATTTCGGCGGTCACATCTCGTGCCCCGATACAGGGCTTCTAGGCTACTTGGTTGCCGCCGAGCAATTCGCCGCCGGGGCCGACCCTTGCGCAGCCCTTGCCGCCCATGAACAGGAAGTAGGCGCTGCCTGCCGTGCTATACCCACGTCCAGAACCGGGGGTGATGACCTGTACCACCAGCTCGCCGGGGCCTTGGTTGGGATTGTTGGCATTGCGGTTACTCCAGATGTGGGCACCAGCCTTCGGCCGCGCCTCGACGATGTTCTCGCCAAGACTGCCACCGGCGAAGAAGAGGGAATCCCTCCCGCCAAGCACATTCTGCCAAGCATTTGCGTTCACTTCCGGCGTGCGCCACTCCCAATCGGTGAACTCGGCACCGGCGCGGTTTGTATTACGTGTGCTCAGAAATTTGACAGTCGCGAAACTCCGCGGCGTTACGTTGGGATTACTAGAAGACAAAATGACCTTACGCACACAGGTAGAGGGCAACCAAGACATCCGTCATGCGTACACGAACGGCGAACACAGGCGATCTGACAGGGGTTCTCTCTGAGGCGTTGGTGTCAGGATGAATTTCGGTGCTCATGCGGCTAGGGGGTTGAGGCGATTTCGTGGAAATGCTTCTTGATCATCGCCTCTGGGATGATCTGGTTTTCCCCTGTTCCGTTTTTGTATATCGCGTTCCATGGCGTCTTTTCGGTGTGCGTCGGCATTTGCGACCCGACGGCTTCAAGTGGGAGTTATCTATGTTGACTCCCACGACCACAACAAATTGTGATAAGCCGTTTTTATGAGCACAACATCTAGTGTCCTGTCCCGCAAATAAGTGCGATTATTCGTGGCCGTTTCGGCCCCCGGCCGCGTTGCTCCTCCTTCTGTGGGGCCTGCCACAGGGCGTCGTCGCGCCTTGCCGGGAACCGAAACGGCCTAGCGCCTAAAACCCACTTATTTACGGGACAGGACACTAGTGGAAGATGGAGTTAAGTATATAAATCCTTTACAAATCGGGCAGTAGCTCGAATTTGCTGGAAACCGGGCAAGGCATGGGGCGCGCCTCAAACGGACAAGCGGCTTGGTAAGATAGGCGTACTTGGGATCAGTCGATTTTGAGCGCCGCTAAAAAAGCTTCCTTTGGAATTTCGACGCTGCCGACCTGCTTCATGCGCTTCTTGCCGGCCTTCTGTTTTTCAAGCAGCTTCTTCTTGCGTGTTACGTCGCCGCCGTAGCATTTCGCTGTCACGTTCTTGCGCAGCGCCTTGACGGTCTGGCGGGCGATGATCTGCCCGCCTATGGCGGCCTGAATGGCCACGGCGAACATTTGTCGGGGCACCAGTTCCCGCATGGTTTCCACGAGCTGCCGGCCGCGTCTTTGCGCGTGGTCGCGATGCACGATGACAGATAGCGCATCGACCCGTTCGCCGTTGATTAGTATATCCAGCTTAACCAGGCTCGCCTCCGTATAGCGTAGAAAGCCGTAATCCAGCGAGCCGAAACCGCGGCTGACCGATTTGAGTCGGTCGAAAAAGTCCATGACCACCTCATTCATCGGCACTTCCCAGGTCATCGACACCTGGCCGGCCGAGAACTGCATGTTCTTTTGTGTGCCGCGACGCTCCACACAGAGATTGATCACATTGCCGACAAACTCTTGGGGTACCAGGATGTTCAGTTCCGCAATGGGTTCGCGCAGCGACAGGTAGCGCTCCGGCAGCGCCGAGGGATTGTCCACCTCGACCAGGCAACCATCCGGCAACTCGGCTTGATAAATGACCGTGGGGGCGGACGTGATCAAATCCAGGCCGTACTCCCGCTCCAGCCGCTGCTGCACAATCTCCATGTGCAACAGGCCGAGGAACCCGCAACGGAAACCAAAACCCAGAGCATCGGACGATTCGGGTTCGTAGAACAGGGAGGCGTCGTTGAGCGTTAGTTTTTCCAGCGCGGCCCGGAAATCCTCGAATCGCTCCGAGTTGATCGGAAAGAGGCCGGCGTAAACTTGCGGCTTGGCCTTGGCGAAGCCGGGCAGCGCCGGCGCCTCGCTGTGGCTCGCGAGCACCAGGGTATCGCCCACCGGCGCGCCGCGAATCTCCTTGATGCCAGCGATGAGGTAGCCCACCTCGCCTGCGCTCAGCGCCTTTGCGACAGTGCGTTTCGGGCGGAAGCAGCCCACCTCGTCCACCCAGTGCGCCTTGCCCGTTGACTTCACCAGGATGCGGTCGCCCTTGGCAACATGGCCGGACATCACGCGCACCAGCGAGACGATACCGAGATAGTTGTCGAACCAGGAATCGATAATCAGGGCCGAAAGCGGTGCCTCCGGGTCGGTTTGCGGTGCGGGGATGCGTGCGACCAGTTGTTCCAGCAGGGCGGGCACCCCTGCCCCCGTTTTGGCGCTCACCTTAAGCGCCGCGTCGGCTGGCAGCCCGATGATGTCCTCGATCTCCCGGGCCACCCGGTCGGGTTCGGACTGCGGCAAGTCTATCTTGTTCAACACCGGCAGCACTTCCAAGCCGTTGTCGATGGCCGTATAGCAATTGGCGACGGATTGCGCCTCCACGCCCTGGGCGGCATCGACAATCAGTAGCGCACCCTCGCAGGCGGCCAAAGACCGAGACACCTCGTAGCTGAAATCCACATGACCGGGCGTATCAATGAAGTTGAGCCGATACAGTTCACCGTCCGGTGCCTCGTAGTCGAGCGTGACGCTCTGCGCCTTGATGGTGATGCCCCGTTCCCGCTCCAAATCCATGGAGTCCAGTACCTGCTCGGCCATCTCGCGCTCACTCAAGCCGCCGCAATGTTGAATCAGGCGGTCGGACAGCGTCGATTTGCCGTGATCGATGTGCGCGATGATGGAGAAATTGCGGATGTGGCGGAGGCTTTGCAAGGCCAGTGTGCTACTCCGGGACCTTTATGGCCACATACAAGGGTCTTTCTCCACGCACCACCCGCACCGGGACGGTGCGGCCCTTGGGCAGGGCATTGGCAATCTTGCGGAAACTATCCAGCCCTTCCACGGCTTGACTATTGATCTCGGTGATGATGTCGCGCCCGCGAATCCCCGCCTCGGCGGCCGGGCCCTCGGCACGCACCACCAACACCCCGCCATTGATGTTCAAGCGCTCGCGCGCACCCTCGGGCAAAGGTTTCACGGCAAGCCCGAGGGCGGCAAGCTCATCGGCACCGGATTGGCCGCGTTGTGCGAAGCCGTCATCAGGTAACTCGCCAATCTCGATGCCCAGTTCCATCTTCTTGCCTTCGCGTACCAGACCGATGTTGGCTTCGCTACCCGGTGCCACTCTGCCGACGTAGTGCGGCAACTCCTCCCATCGGTCGATGGCCTGGCCATTGAACTCGGTGATGATGTCGCCCGCCCGCAGGCCACCGCTTTCCCCGGGGCTGTCTGGAAACACTCGTGTTATCAGCGCACCCTGGGGCTGCTCCAAGCCGAAACTTTCCGCCAACTCGCGGTTGACCTGTTGTATCTCCACGCCGAGCCAGCCTCTTGCCACACGCCCGGATTGTTTGAGTTGTTCGGCAACTTCCATGGCCACATCGACGGGAACGGCGAACGACATGCCCATGTAGCCGCCGGAATTCGAGTAAATCTGGGAGTTGATGCCCACCACCTCACCGTCAAGATTAAATAGTGGGCCGCCGGAATTGCCCGGGTTGATGGCAACGTCCGACTGAATAAAGGGCACATAATTCTCGTTGCGCAGGCTGCGCCCCTTGCCGCTGACGATACCGGCGGTGGCGGAGTATTCAAACCCGAACGGTGAGCCGATGGCCAAAACCCACTCGCCCACCTTCAACTCCGCGGAACGGCCGAGCAGCACGGGTTGCAGGTTTTCCGCTGTAACCTTAAGCAAGGCCAGATCGGAGCCGGGATCGGTGCCGACCACGGTGGCTTCGAGTTCGCGCCGGTCTTTAAGGCGCACCAACACCGTTTCCGCTTCCCCGATAACATGATTGTTCGTCAGGATATGGCCGTCCTCATCAATGATGAAACCCGAACCCTGGGCACGTTGCGGCATGTTGGGCGGTGGTACGTTGGGAGCCGGAAAGAAGCGACGAAACAGGTCCTCGAATTCCTGGGGACGCGATGCTTGCTGCCGAACCCGACGCTCCGAACTGATGTTGACGATGGAGGCGGAGTGCTTCTCCACCAATTCGGTAAAGTCCGGTAACTCCATCGCCTGGGCAGCGCTGCCCGCCAACATCAGTCCCAAACAAAGCGTCCATAAGGATTTCATGCCTAGCCTCTTTTCAATTATTCGGGTTCGTTCCGCCGTTGCCGGAACGCTTGTTCAAGCATGCGGTTTGCCTCGACTGTTAAGCCGGTCGCCATTATCTCCCTGATCCGCTGGAGAGGCCCCATTACCGCGACACCCGCAACCAACGGTCGAAGCGATACCGCAACAAGCCCATGGCAATGCTTGAAGCGCCCACAAAGCCACCCATTGCCCACCAGGCACCGGCCGCCAGCATGTCGCCCATCCAGGCACCAACAACCAGCCCCGCTAACGGCAGCCCCAAGCAAAGGCTTGCTGCCCAATGCGGGCCGCTTATGGCAGTACCGTCACTGGGCAGCGCGCCGGCTAGCGCGCAAGCGCCGCAGGCCGTGCAGCCTGTTGGTTGGGGCTGTCGCTCGTCTTGGAGCCCGTGTTTCGATGTTTTCATCCGTGAACAAGCGGTTCAACGCCCTATTCAACACTGATCGGGCGGTTATCCTATGCACCCGTTTTTGGCCCGAGAGATGCGGAGCCCAAGATGCCGATCAAAGATCGCATGATACAGGCGATCTGTTCGTAACTCATTACCCCGCCTATCGCGGTCCTGTATCAGTTTGCCTCGATTTGGGTTTGGACGTTGCGCCAACTGTGGCGTCCCAGGGTCGAACAATGCAAATTGCCACACCGCCCCTACGGCACCAAGTTGCTCGTCCGTTTGAGAGATTTCCCCTAGTGTTACTTGACGTTACCGCAAATTTGGACGCTCGCTTGCATGGCCGGCAACCAGCGTGGATGGCCGGCACCTGGGCCGCATATAATTAGACACCGGAACAGGCCGCGACGCGACGATGACGCAACGCTTCTGCACGGACATTCTCATCATCGGCGGTGGTGCCGCCGGGCTTTCGGCGGCCCTGCGCCTTGCGCCCCATGCCCGCGTAACCCTGTTGTGCAAGGGCGGCCAGGATACGGGTTCGTCGCATTGGGCGCAGGGCGGCGTGGCGGCGGTGACGGACCCAACCGACAGTGTCGAGGCGCACGTGGAGGATACCTGCAACGCCGGTGCCGGTCTCTGTGACCGGGGTATCGTGCAATTCACGGTGGCGCGCGCCAGCGATGCCATTCACCGGCTAACGCAACAGGGCGTCCGGTTCGATACGGTTGACAAGGTCTACCATCTAACCCGCGAAGGTGGTCATCGTTTCCGGCGCGTGTTGCACGTCGCCGACGCTACCGGCCAAGCCATCGTCTCAACACTGACCGAGCGGGTTCTTGATGCGCCGGGCATTGAGCTATTCGACGACCGGGTCGCCATCGATCTCATCAATCCGAGCCGTTTCGGCCGCCATCCAAGCCGTTGCGCCGGGGCCTATGTGCTCAACCGCAGCACGGGACACGTGGAGGTGTTTGAGGCCCGTTTCGTCGTCCTCGCGACCGGTGGTGCCAGCAAGGTGTATCTCTACACCAGTAATCCGGACAGCTCCACCGGCGACGGCATCGCCATGGCTTGGCGCGCCGGCTGCCGCATCGCCAATATGGAATTCAACCAGTTTCACCCCACCTGTCTGTATCATCCACACGCCAAGTCTTTCCTCATTTCTGAGGCGATACGGGGCGAAGGCGGCATCCTCACCCTGCCTGACGGTAAGCGCTTCATGGATCGCTTCGACCACCGCGCCGAACTGGCGCCGAGGGACGTTGTGGCGCGCGCTATCGACCACGAGATGAAGCGTCTCGGTGCGGATTGCGTCTATCTGGACATTAGCCACCGTCCCGCGGCCTTTGTGCGGGAGCATTTTCCGACCATCTCGGCGAGGTGCCGGCAATTCGGTATCGATATCACCTCCGAACCCATACCGGTGGTGCCCGCGGCCCATTACACCTGCGGCGGCGTCCTGGTCGATCGCAACGGCCAAACCGACGTGCCGGGGTTGTTTGCCATCGGTGAGGCCAGCTGCACCGGCTTGCATGGCGCCAATCGCTTGGCGAGTAATTCGCTGCTGGAGTGCTTGGTTTTCGCCGGGGTCGTGGCCGAGCGGATTTGCGCCCAGCTCGACGAACCCCAGACCCGGGCGCAAATTCCCCATTGGGACGAAAGCCAGGTGACGGACTCCGACGAGGACGTGGTTATCGCCCACAACTGGGAAGAACTGCGACGCTTCATGTGGGATTATGTGGGCATCGTGCGCACCAACAAACGTCTTACGCGGGCGCTGCATCGCGTGGAACTGCTGAAGCGCGAGGTTGATGAGTTCTACAGCAACCACCGGGTCAGCAATGACTTGATTGAGTTGCGTAACCTGATTGATGTCGCCGAGCTCATCATTCGCTCCGCGCTCAAACGTCGCGAAAGCCGCGGCCTGCATTTCAATTTGGATCACCCGCAAACCCTGGATGTCGGCGAAGACACCATTCTCTTTCCCGGCGCTGAAAGGCAGCTTGATCTCGTACGGCCCGCCGTGCGCTAGGCGCCTCTGTAGAGCGCACAAGGTATCAGTTGGCAGCGAGCGGGGCCGTGCGCTTTCCCTTGCCGCGCTGGGCGCCCGCTCCTAGCAGCCGAAGTCCCGCAAGTCGCGCCGCAATTGGACGAAATCGGCCTCTTCCAGTTCGTCCCGGAATATTCGGGTGCAACGCCATCCCCAGTAGACGGATACCGCGTAACGGGAGAGTTTGATGCGTCGGGGCCGCGGGGGCATCTCGGTCAACAACGTCTTTGGCGGCTTCCAGGTTATAGCCCACAAGCCAAGCAGTGCCGCGCCGCCGCTACCGAACCAGAGCCAGCCACCGGCAATGGCAACGCCAAGGTGCAACAGCCACTCCGTGCGGCGCAGCCGGCCGCATACCAGACTGATCGAACCTAACCTCATGGCGGGCTCATCCGCATATTTCACCAAGTCGCTTGTCCATCGCACTCGACACTAGCAATGCGACGGGCAACAATCAGCCGTCGAACACGGAAAATAACTACGGACATGCGCCCGACCAGCCGTCAGCAATCGCCTTCTCAAAGTACCGCAATCGACGATGCATTGATCCGCCTCGAAGAGCTGGCGGCGCTATTGTTCACGGGCAGCGACGCGCCCGGTTTTTTGCAGGGTTACCTCACTTCCGATACGACGCAACTCGGCAGCGAACCGCAGTTCACGGCCCTGTGCAATATCAAGGGGCGCGTAGTCTGTACCGGCTACGCCTGGCTCGACGACGATGCCGTGGTCCTGGCGCTGCACCATTCCCTTTGCGCGGTCGTATCGGACTTCCTGCGCCCCTATCTCGCCTTTTCGCGGACCAAGGCCACCGCGGCACCCTTGCGGGTGGTCGGTTACCTCGGCCCAAATCCGCCACCAGGGGAACTGCGCGCCGCCTCGGGTGGACGCATTGATGACGACCGCCACCTGTTCGTGCTACCGGACTCGACCCAGGAAACTCCAGCTAGAACTATGCAGGCGGGGCTAAGACGCTGGCTCGGTGCGCTCATTGAACGTCAAGAGGTTTTGCTGGAGGACAAAACCAGCGCCCGCTTTCTGCCGCAAATGCTCGGCCTTGTCGAACGTGGCGCGGTCAGCTTCTCGAAAGGCTGCTATCTCGGCCAGGAAGTGGTTGCCCGCGCCCAACATCGCGGCGCAGTGAAGCGCAAAATCAGGGCCCTGAAATGGCTTGGGGAACCTCCCGTTGTTGGTGATGCCATCGGAGCGAATGGCAGGGAATTGGGGACGGTTGTTCTATGCTCCCCGAAAACGGGAGAAACCGGCCAGGTGCTGGCCGTAATGGTGCAGGACCGACCCGGCCCATTCGCATCGCGGCAAACCAACACGAAGTTCCAGGCCCTGTGAGCCTCCGCCTTCGGAAGTCGCGAAAGCGAAAATTTGCCATCGCCGTCCCGTCGGCCGGTCGATTGAGGCGAATATCAAGCCCCCCGCAACCAAATTGAGCGGTCTACGGGGCGGATGTAGAGCGGCTTTGCGGCCGCGAATTCCGAAGCCGGAGGGCTCCTAGCAACCAGCCTGCCGAATCCGCGTGACAATACGGCTCAAGGCCGCGTCCGCGGGTGCTGATGCACCGCGCAACCAATCGTGAATTGTCCAATCGTCTTCTTCGAGTAGACGCGCATAGGCCAGTCTGTCGGCAGCCGCCAACCTATCGTAGTAGTCGCGAACAAAGGGCAGCAATGCGATCTCCACCTCAAGCATGCCCCGGCGGCTACGCCACCGGGCCTTGCCCTGCTCGTTTTGTATTTGCCCCGCGGTCATACTCGCTGCCGGTAGTAAGCTTAAACTCGCTCCTAGGAGCCTTGATCGGTCGCCAACTCCGGCTTGTACAACCACTGGATGCTTGAAAAGTCCAACTGTCCCGCCTGGTTGACCTGCTCGTGAACGCGATAGAGGTTCTTCGCCAAGCTGCCCATGGGCACGGAACTGCGCGATTGTTCGGCGGTTTCCATGGCGAGCCCCAAGTCTTTGGTCATTAGGTCAACGAGAAACCCACCCTGGTAGCTGCGGCTGGCGGGCGCGTCTTGCATGACACCGGGGTAGGGGTTGTAGACATTCAGCGACCAATTGCCACCGGACGAGCGCTTTATGATTTCCGACAGCACCGCCGGATCAAGGCCGTTGTCCACGCCCAACGACAAGGCTTCCGCCGTACCGGCCATCAAGATGGCGAGCAGCATGTTGTTGCAGATCTTGGCGATTTGCCCGGCACCGTTGCCGCCGGCGTGCAGGATGTTGGCACCCATCAGGTTAAGCAGGGGCAGTGCCCGTTGCAGCCCGCTATCGGGCCCGCCGACGATAAACGTGAGCGTGCCGTTCTCGGCACCCGCCGTGCCGCCGGAGACCGGCGCGTCGAGCATATCGAAGCCCTTGTCGGCTGCGGCATTGGCGACCAGGCGCGAGGTGGCCGGATCAATGGTGCTGCAATCGATGACGAGCGCATCGGCGGGCAGGCAAGCCAAGACGCCCTCGGCCGAGCCCTCGCCGAGATAGAGCCCGGCAACGTGCCGGCTGGCGGGCAGCATACTGATAAAGACATCCACATCTTGGGCGGCCGCGCTGGCCGACTCGGTGGATTCGGCCCCGGCCACCGCGCTCATCAACTCCGGCACCAAGTCAAAAACGCGCACCCGATGGCCCGCCGCCACCAGGTTTCTAGCCATCGGACCACCCATGTTGCCCAACCCGGCAAATCCAATCGTTGTCATCCGTTTATCTCCGCTTTACATGGTGGACTCTTGCGGTCGCTCGCCGGATCCTGGCGTTCCGCAAGTTTATGGCACCTCAGAGTGCGCACGGCATAGCGTTGCTAATGGCGGGCGTCCCAATGGCCTGATTACCGGTTTCGACGACAGTGGGTCATCAGGCTTCCAAGCCATGCAAGGGGTTTTGCGGCCAAGGCGGCTCGAAGTGCGCGAGAACATGCGCCGGATCCAAGCCGTCTATATCGCCAAAACGCCAACTGGGTTGGTTGTCCTTTTCGATAATCAGCGCACGTACCCCTTCGGCAAAGTCGGTGTTGCGCGCGCAATGGGTGGCAATGGTCATCTCCAAGCGAAAGCAGTCGGCCAGCCCAAGGTTGCCGGCACGCCGCAACTGTTCGATGCAGATGCCCAGGGTGGTTGGGCAGCCCCGTTGCATGGTGGCGATGCCCCGGTCTATCCAAGGGCTGGTTCCCGCCAGGGCGGCAATGCTTTTCGCCACCTCGGCATAGCTCCCGGCAACACCCAGAGTAGCGGGAATATCGCCGACCTGGGCTGCCGGCAAAGGCGCAGCCGGCAAACCGGCCAAGGCCGCGCCAATGCGCCGCGCATCGCCGCCGTCGTTCGCATAGGGCACGGCCAGCAGGGCGCTGAGTATCGCGGGGCGCGCCGCCGCCGCGACACTGTGGGTACCTAGGCCGATTTGCAGCGCATCCGCACCATTGATGTGGCTACCCGTACAGCCCAGAAAAACCGCAACCGAGGGTTCGATATTGTGCAGCAACCAGGTGGCACCCGCATCGGGAAAGAGGCCAATGGTCACCTCGGGGCAGGCAATGCGCGAGTTTTCCGTAACCATGCGGAAGCGCGCTGCCGAGAAGAGGCCCAAACCGCCGCCCATAACCACGCCTTGGCCAACCGCCACCACCGGCTTGGGGTAGGTATGAATGAGGTAGTCGAGCCGGTACTCGTGTTCGAAGAACGCGAAGGGATAGTCGTCAACCACTTGCCCGGCGGCATGATTCTTCGCCATCGCCGCATAGAGCGCCCGAATGTCGCCGCCCGCGCAGAAGGCCCGGTCACCGGCACCATGAAACAGCACAGCGGCCACCCGCTCATCGTCGCGCCAAGCACGCAGGGCGGCGGCTATGGTGCGCGCCATGCTCAAACTCAGGGAATTGAGAGTCGCCGCCACGTTAAGCCTGACCTCGGCAACAAGGTGCCCATCCGCCGTGGCGTGTTCTGCGATGAGAACGTCCGTATTGGTTTGCACAGCGTCTGCCATCAGCCATTAACCCATTGCGGCCTGCGTTTCTCCAGGAAAGCGGTGACACCTTCCTGCTGGTCACGGGTGTCGAACAGGCCAACAAAGGCGTCCCGCTCGCTTTGATAGGCGTCGGCAATGTTACCGGCGCGGGCGTGTTGAATGAGCCCCTTGCAGGCCGACACCGCCGGCGGGCTCTGCCGCCCAACCGATGCCGCCAGTTGCAGCGCCCGTTCAAACGCTTGGCCGGTTTCAACCACTTCCTCAATCAACCCGATTTGCTCAGCTCGCTCTGCCTTGATCCGCTCGCCGCACAGAATGATGCGCTTGGCCCAACCTTCGCCGACGGTCCAAGCCAGGTTCTGGGTGCCGCCACCGCAGGGCAGGAGCCCCACCGTGGCCTCCGGCAACGCCATTTGCGCCTGCACTTCGGCAATGCGGATGTCGCAGGCCAGCGCGCATTCGAGGCCACCGCCCATGGCATAGCCATTAATCGCGGCGATGCTGACGCCGCGAAAACGGGCGAGCGCCTCGAAGGCATCGCCGAAATGGGTGGCCATCGATCGGGCGACGCCCTTATCGCCATCCGCGAACAGCTTGAGGTCGGCGCCGGCCGAGAAAAACTTCTCGCCTTGGCCGGTAATAACCAGGGCATAAACCTCCGGGTCGTTGTCGCATTGCTCAACCACGGCCCGCAGTGCGCCGAGATTGTCGCTGTCCCAAGTATTGGCCGGCGGGTTGGCGATGGTGATTAAGACCGCATGGTCGCGCTGCTCGATGAGCAGTTTTTCTGATGGAGAAGTCGTCATACTGATGTTTCCAGCGTCAATGGATGTCGTTTGCTCCCTCAAGCAGCCGCCGCGCGATAATCACGCGCATGATTTCGCTGGTGCCTTCGAGAATTTGATGTACCCGGGAATCGCGCAGATAGCGCTCCAGGGGATATTCTTTAATGTAACCGTAGCCACCGTGGATTTGCAGTGCCTCGTTGCAGATATCAAAACAGAGGTCGGTGGCCAAGCGCTTGGCCATGGCGCAATATGTCGTGGCGTCGCCGTCCGCGTGGTCGAGCTTCCAAGCCGCCAACCGCACCATATGTCGGGAGGCGACGAGATGGGTTGCCATATCGGCCAGCTTGAACTGTAGGGCTTGAAAGCCGCCGATGCTGCGTCCGAAGGCGCGGCGCTCACTCATGTAGGCGCGCGCTTGCTGTACTGCCGCGCAGGCGGTGCCGACGGAGCAGGCGGCGATGTTAATGCGGCCGCCGTCGAGACCGCGCATGGCGATTTTGAAACCTTCGCCTTCCGCGCCGAGCAGGCGCGCCCCGGGAACCATGGCATCTTCAAAGACGACCTGTCGCGTTGCCTGGTTGTTCCAACCCATTTTCGCTTCCTTGCGGCCGAAGGAGATACCCGGCGCATCGGCATCCACGGCGAACGCGCTGATACCATCCGCCCCGGCGCGGGGGCCGTCCGCATCGATGAGCCTCGCCATAACAACCAATATTTCCGTGTCGCCGGCACCGGAGATAAACGCCTTGGTGCCGTTGAGTACATAGCCGCCCTCGGTTTTACGGGCCGTGGTTTTTAGCGCCGCCGCGTCACTGCCCGCACCCGGTTCGGTGAGGCAGTAGGAAGCCAGGGTTTCGCCGACGGCCAACCCGGGGCACAGCGCTTCTCGGGTTTGCGGCGTTGCGAAGGCGCCAATCATCCAAGTGGCCATGTTGTGAATGCTGATGAAGGCGGCGGTGGACGTGCAGCCCCGCGCCAATTCCTCGATTACCAGACTGGCATCGAGGCGCGATAGGCCGAGGCCGCCAACATCCTCCGGCACATAGAGGCCACAGAAGCCCAACTCGCCCGCCTGGGCAATGGCGGCGCGGGGAAATTCCTCCAAGGCGTCCCAACGCGCGGCCCGGGGCGCGAGTTCATTGGCGGCGAATTGGCGCGCCGTGTCCTGGAAGGCAAGTTGCTCCTCGGTCAAGTCAAAATTCATGGTGCGCTATCCTAGGTCGAACCAGTCGATGGGGGCGACCCCGCGGCTCTCCAGGTATGTGTTTGCCTGTGAAAAATGGCGGCAGCCAAAGAAACCCCGGCTGGCCGCCAGCGGCGACGGATGCGGCGCGGTTAGCACACAATGGCGGCGACGGTCCACGATATCGCCCTTGCGTTGCGCGTAATTTCCCCAAAGCAGAAAAACCAAGCCCTCCCGATTCGTGTTGAGCACCTGCACGATGGCATCGGTAAATTCTTCCCAACCCTGCCCCTGGTGGGAAGCGGCGCGACCACGCTCCACCGTTAGCACCGCGTTAAGCAGCAATACGCCTTGCTTCGCCCAAGGCACAAGGCTGCCGCGGCTGCCGTCGAGCTGGCGACCTTGTCCACCGAGGTCTTCGTTAATTTCGCGGAAAATGTTTTCCAGAGATGGCGGCGGCGATACACCGGCCTGCACTGAGAAACACAGGCCGTGGGCTTGGCGCGGGCCGTGGTAGGGGTCTTGGCCGATGATGACGACCTTGACCGCAGGCAACGGTGTCAAGTCAAGGGCGTGGAAGATATGCGCGCCGCGCGGATAAATCACCTTGCGGGCTTGTTTCTCCCGCTGCAAAAACGCCCGCAACCGGCGCATGTAGGCTTTCTCGAACTCACCGCCAAGTACCGCCTTCCAAGATGCCTCCAAGCGCACCGGGTCGTTGCCAGCACTTTCACTGTTGATACCACCGTTCTTGCCGGGGGTCATGGGGCCGATGCTCCGCGATCGCGCATGAGCGGAAACAGCAGCACATCGCGTATGGAGGGCGAGTCGGTCAGCAGCATAACGAGGCGGTCGATGCCAACGCCCTCGCCGGCGGTGGGCGGCAGGCCGTATTCCAATGCCGTGATGTAATCTTGATCGAAACGCATGGCCTCGTGGTCGCCCGCCTTGCCGATGGCCGCTTGGGTGCGAAAACGCTCCGCTTGGTCGTCCGGGTCATTGAGTTCGCTGAAACCGTTGGCGATTTCGCGGCCGGCAATGAAAAGTTCAAAACGATCCGTCACCTCCGGGTTGTCGTCGTTGCGGCGGGAAAGCGGCGAAACTTCCGCCGGATAGTGGGTGATGAAAGTGGGCTGGATGAGCCGCTCCTCAACGCAAGCCTCGAATGCCTCCATGTGCAGTTTGCCGGAGCCCCAGTCCGGTCGCACCGCGACCCCACGTTCGGTCAGCAAGGCGCGCAGGGCGGCGTTGTCATGCAACTGCGTTTGTGAAAGCCCGGTGTGGCGGCTAAGCGACTCGGCCATGCTCATACTGGCAAAGTCGCCGCCCACATCAATCTCGTGGCCTTGATAGCAAAACACCGTGCCGCCGCAGACGCGACCGCATAGACGGCGCAGCATATCCTCGGTCAGCACCATGAGGTCACGATAATCGTGGTAGGCCCAATAAAATTCGAGCATCGTGAACTCGGGGTTGTGCCGGGTGGAGAGTCCCTCGTTGCGGAAATTTCGATTGATCTCGAAGACACGCTCGAAACCGCCGACCACGAGGCGCTTCAGAAACAACTCCGGTGCCACACGAAGATAGAGGTCGGTGGCCAAGCTGTTGTGATGGGTGACGAATGGCCGCGCCAAGGCCCCGCCCGGGATGGCGTGCATCATGGGCGTTTCCACTTCCAGAAACCCCCGTTCTTGAAAAAAGGCGCGAATTTCGCTGACGATTTGCGAGCGCGCCATGAAAATTCGGCGCGATTCCTCGTTAACGATGAGGTCGAGGTAGCGCTGCCGATAGCGGGTTTCGACATCGGTAAGACCGTGAAATTTTTCCGGCAGGGCCCGCAACGTTTTGTTCAGCAGCACAACACCGCTGGCGCGCACGGTGAGTTCCCCCCGGTCGGTGCGGGTGAGCCGCCCACGCATGCCAACGATGTCGCCGATATCCCATAAGGAGCGGGTAGCGTCGTAGGCTTCGGCACCGAGCTCGTCTTTGCTCAGATAGCACTGAATGCGTCCGCTCAGATCCTGCAAGGTGACAAAACTGGCCTTGCCCATGACCCGCCGCAGCACCACCCGACCGGCCACCGCCGTCAGCACGGGCGCGTCTTCCAGGGCCGCCTTGTCGCTTTCCCGATATTCCGCCTGCAAAGCCGCCGCCTCCGCCTCGCGGCGAAAGCCATTCGTGTAGGAACCCCCTTCGGCAACCCATCGCTGGTGTTTGGCACGACGACTCCCGGCGATGTTGCGCTCAGTCATGGGCCTTGCCGTGATCGGGGGGCAATGGCTTTCACGGCAGCGTTAAAACCCCGCCTTTAGGCTCGCCGACATGAACTCGTCAAGGTCGCCATCGAGCACCGCGCCGGGGTCCGAGCGTTCGACGCCGGTGCGCAAATCCTTGACCCGCGACTGGTCGAGTACATAGGAACGAATTTGGCTGCCCCAACCAATGTCCGCCTTCTGTTCTTCAATCGCCGCCTGCTCCGCCCGTCGGGCCAACATCTCCAATTCATAGAGTTTGGCGCGCAGTTGCTTGAAGGCTTGGTCCCGATTCTGGTGCTGGGAGCGCTCGCTCTGGCATTGCACCACGGTATTGGTGGGTAGGTGGGTGAGCCGGATGGCCGAGTCGGTGGTGTTGACATGCTGCCCGCCGGCACCACTGGCCCTATAGGTATCGACACGGACGTCCGCCGGATTTATCTCGATATCGATATCGTCCTCGATCTCGGGGGAGACGAAGATGGAGGCGAACGATGTGTGTCGGCGATTACCCGAATCAAAAGGCGATTTGCGCACCAGCCGATGTACGCCGGTCTCGGTGCGCAGCCAGCCGAACGCATGGTTGCCCCCGACCTGTACGGTCGCGCTTTTGATGCCCGCCACTTCGCCGGGGGAGAGTTCCACAATTTGCATATCGAACTGCCGCGATTCGCCCCAGCGCAGATACATGCGCAGGAGCATTTCGGCCCAATCCTGGGCCTCGGTACCGCCGGAACCGGCCTGAATTTCCACGAAGGCGTTGGCCGCATCCCGCTCGCCGTGGAACATGCGCCGGAACTCCAAGCCGCTGATTAGCTGTTCTAGGGTATCGAGTTCTTGATCGATCTCCGCAAGCGCCGCTTGGTCATCCTCCGCCGACGCCATTTCCGCCAGTTCGGCGAATTCCGTCAAGTTTTCCGGTAGGTCGGTTAGGGGGGCCACGCTCTCCTCAAGACGTGCCCGCTCGGTGGCCAGCGCCCGAGCATTGTCCGGGTCGCTCCAAAGCTCGGGATCGGACAATAGGCGCTCGACCTCCGCAAGCCTTGCTTGGCGGGTATTAAAGTCAAAGATACCCCCTGAGCGCCTCGGTGCGTTCGCTCAGTTGTCTAAGACGCTCCCGAATTGATGTGATTTCAGCCATGGCGCTGCTGTCCGCCCATCTTGCAAAAGCGGGGCAGTTTACCCGCCTTTTGGGCAAGTTGCGCGGAATTGAAACTGAGCCACCGGGGTTGAGCCACTGCCGCGGGATTCACTCGCCGTCCTGTTGAAATGCCTTGATCAGTTCCTGCTGATCGAGGGCGGGGACCGGCGCGTAATGGCTGAATGTCATCGCAAAGGTGCCCTCACCACCGGAGAGCGAGTTAAGGCGGGAGTGGTAATCCTGCACTTCCTTTAACGGCGCCTGGCCCAACACCTCCAAGCGCCCGCCCGCCAGCACATTGGTGCCCTTGACCGACCCGCGCATCCCGGAGAGGTCGCCCGCCACATCGCCCATACACTGTTCCGGCACCGCCACGCTGACATCCACGACCGGCTCCATGACGATGGGTTTGGCGCTTTGCACCGCATTGATAAAGGCACGTTTGCCAGCCTGCACAAAGGCAATTTCCTTGGAATCCACAGAATGATGTTTGCCGTCGTAAACGGTTACCCGAACATCCCGCAGCGGATGGCCGGAGATGGCACCTTCATGCAGTACTTCGCGCACACCCTTTTCCACCGCCGGAATGAATTGCGATGGAATGACGCCGCCAACCACCTCATCAACGAATTCAAAGCCGCCACCCCGGGCCAAGGGCTCAACGCGCAGAAACACCTCGCCGAACTGCCCGGCACCGCCGGTTTGTTTCTTGTGCCGGTGATGGCCATCCGCCTTGGCGGTGATGGTCTCCCGATAGGCGATGGAAGGCAGGGAGGTGGTGACCTTGACGTTGTATTTCTCCGCCACCTCGTCGAGTGCAAGGCGCAGGTGCAACTCGCCGACGCCATACAATACGGTTTCATTCATCGCCGGGATCTGCTCAAGCTTCAGCGTTGGGTCTTCCGCGCACAGCACGGATAGGGCCTCATTGGCTTTTTGCGCTTGGGCGTCCGTTGCCGTGCTGATGGCCCGTCCGTACATCGGCTCCGGCAGCGTTGCGGATTCAAGCCGGGTATCGTCCTGATCGTGGGCGTCGTGCAAAACAGCGTTGAAGAACAGTTCCTCCGCCCTTGGAATGGCACAGATGTCGCCACAGGCGACCTCTTCGAGTTCCGTGTGTTCCGCGCCGTTGAGCCGCAGCAGGTGGTTAATCTTCAAGGGTTTGCGCGCATCGCCCACAAAAATCTGCCGGCCGCGTCTGAGCGTGCCCTGATGCGCGCGCAGGAATGCCATGCGCCCGCGGAAGGGGTCGATGTCCACCTTGACAACATGGGCAACCGCGTGGGCGTTGGGGTCGGGCCTGATAGAGACGGGCAGCGCCTGCTCGCCCGTAACGAAGGCGGGCGGGTTGCCCTCAGCCGGTGACGGCATCAACTTGACCATGACATCAAGCAACTCGGCAACGCCGATGCCGGTGGCGGCGGATACAAAGCAAACCGGCACCAGATGGCCGTCGCGCAGCGCCTGCTCAAAGGTGTCGTGCAGTTTTTCCGGTGCAATCGTGCCCGCCTTGAGATAGGCCTCCATGAGTTCGTCGTCCATCTCCACCACTTGATCGACGATTTGTTCGTGGGCGTGGGCGACCGTGCCGATATCGGTTTCCCCGCCTTCCTCATGGAAAAACACATCGACCACCCCGGCACCGCTATCGGCGGGCAGATTGATGGGCAGGCATTCGCCGCCGAAGGCGGCCTGTATCTGCTCAAGAATCGCCGCGGTGTCGACGCCTTCCACATCGATTCGATTGACAACCACCATGCGGCAAAGATGGCGCTCCGCCGCCGCCTCCATCATGCGCTGGGTCATGGTTTCAACGCCTGTTGCGGCATTGACCACGATGGCGGCCGTTTCAACCGCCGGTAATATCGACAGTGCCCGTCCCACAAAATCGGGATGGCCCGGCGTATCAAGCAAATTGACGTGAATGCCACCGTGCTCGAAATGACAGAAACCGGTTTTAAGGGAGTGCTTGTGCTCCTTTTCGCGGGGGTCGAAATCCGAAACCGTCGTACCCGCGTCGATGGAACCCTTGTGGGGAATCTTGCCGGCACGGTGCAACAGGGCATCGGCGAGTTCGGTCTTGCCGGCGCCACTGTGCCCCACCAGGGCGATGTTGCGTATTTGGTCGGTGCTGTAGGTCATTATTGTTCGTGCCTCCCTAATTTTGTTTGAATTGAATATAGCTTTATTGTGGGCGGCGGGACTAGCCCGCCAAGTAGAGGTCTCAACACGGATGAGCCAACGACAGGGTAAAACCAAGCCACTTCCGATTAAGGATTGAGCCTCAATCCTATTCGTTGAAAAAGGCGGGCTTGATGTCCTAGACGGTGCCTTTGTCGTGGTAGACCGAAACGGCACTAGAACCCATATTCCAGTAGGCGGTATCGCTTGCCCAAACGCCCATGCTGTGGGCGGGTTGATCCTGCGGCAACGCATATCTGGCCGACTACTCATCCAACACCCGACAATCCTCCCCGGTGAGCAACCGCCAGTATTGCTTCCTTTGCCCTAGGCGCAGCGAGCGGTCCACAACATAGCGCACATGCTGTTGCGGTCCGGCATCCGGGTCGAACTCGATGCCCCACAGGGCATCAATGGTGTTGGGCACAATCGAGTAGCGCATGTCGATGACGCGATTGGGGTGGCTCGGATCAAGGGCAATGTGGCCGCTGGAAAACCAGCGAAACCGATCCAAGTCCTGCCCTTGCTGGCTATTCGGGTCAAGCCACGGGAGGTCGCGGTGAGCGGCAAACCGCTCGATACTGGTGCCGGGGCACAAGGTTACGCGCCCACCGGTGCGCACCCCATCAACATGGTAGCGTCCGTCGTATTCGTACACCACTTTCCAAATCAACAAATTGGCAAAACCGGCTTTGGCGGAAATATTCTGCGGCTCGTGGTTCCGCTGCGCCGCAATGCGTTCCACGGCTGCCTCTGCCCGCTGTTGCTGAACCACACCGAATAGCAGATAGGCAAGCGCCCAGAGCAAACCCGCCACCGCAAAACCGCGGCGTTTGCGAACAATGGCGAGCACCACCGAACCAAGCAGGGGCAGAGTGAACAACGGATCCACCACAGAGACATTATTCCAAGCCACCCGATAGTCGGAAAACGGCCAGAATAACTGGGTTCCATAGGTTGTGCAGGAGTCCAAAAGCCCATGCGTGGCGTAGCCGAGCAGGCAGGCCAGATAGGTTTCCCGCAGCCTGAGCCTGTGCCGTACCAAGCTGTGCAGCAACAGAGCCACAATGGCCGCGCCAACGGGAATGAATAGCAAAGCATGGGTGAATTGCCGGTGGTATTCCAAAAACAGCATCGGATCCGTGGCGGAGCTGATGAATACATCAAGATCCGGTGCCATGCCGGCCAGACACCCGACGAGGGCGACCGCCCGCAGTTTGGTGCGCCCAAACACCGATTGCGGCACGATCGCACCGACCGCGCCCTGACTAATGGGGTCCATATGCAAATTATCCTTTGAGCAATGCCGCGATGATCGCGCTAGATTCGCCAGCGTTGCGCACACACGCGAGTGCAAAGCTCAGCCCCGCCCGGGACGGAGCGAGCATGGCTGCGCAGACAAGCGAAATCATTGAAGTTCGCGCAGATGCTCCACACGCAATTGCACGGTCGGCATCGCTCTGTAATCGTTAACGTCAAGTTTATAAACCGCCTCGACACTTCGCGCCTTGGCGAGCGGGGGCTGATTGAAGGCGATGGCGTCCAGCAGGCGCCCACCGGCCTGCAAAACGAGCTTGAGATGAGCTTCTCCGACGACTCGTTGATTGACGACATCGAAAATACCGTGGAAGGAGGGTTCGGGAAACGCCTGCCCCCAGGGGCCGGCGTTTGCCAAGAGCATGGCGTTTTGCAGGCTGATGTCGGCACTGGCCAATTCACCATCCGTTTCGATGCGTGCCTGAAGTGCCGCGGCGGGTAATAACTCACGCGCAACCGCGTCGAACGCCTGTGCAAATCGCGCTTGGTAAACGCGCCGGATCGACAGGCCCGCAGCCATGGCATGACCACCAAATTTGCTGAGCAAACCAGGATTGCGGCTGGCCAGCACAGCCAATGCATCGCGAATGTTCAGGTCTGGGATGGAACGGGCGGAACCACGCAACATATGCGGTTCGGCGGCACCCGCCGGCGCAAGGACAACGACCGGCCGATTCATGCGCTCGCGCAGCCGGCCGGCAACGATGCCGACAATTCCCTGATGCCAACCCGGGTCGAAAACCACTACACCGTATCGATCGTCCGCGCTCGGCACCGCCGTACCGGCGACCACCTCGGCCTGGGCGACCATCTTCTGTTGCAATTGCCGCCGTTGCCGATTGAAGTCGTCAAGAGCTTGGGCATGGGGTAGCGCTTCCTCAATCGTTGCGGCCAACAGGCAGCGAATACCCGCGGTCATATCGTCTAGGCGCCCGGCGGCGTTCAGCCTTGGCCCGAGGTAAAAACCCAGGTCCGACGCCCGCAATCCGGCAAGAGCACACCCGGAAACCTTTGCCAGCGCCTGAATGCCCGGGCGGCACCGCCCGGCTCTTATACGCTGCAAGCCTTGATGCACCAGCGTGCGGTTGTTGTGATCCAAGGGCACCACATCGGCGACCGTGCCCAGGGCGACCAGATCGAGCCAATGGGCGAGGTTCGGTTCGGGAATGCCTTGTTTTTGAAACCAACCATCATCTTTCAGCACGCGACGCACCCGCGCCAGGACAAAATAAATCACTCCGACACCGGCAATGGCCTTGCTCGGGAACTGGCACCCCGGTACGTTCGGGTTGACGATGGCATGGGCTGGCGGCAGCTCCGCGGCGGGGATGTGGTGATCGGTGACGATCACATCGACCCCGTGGGCGTTGGCGAGTTCAACACCCTCAATGCTGGAAACACCGTTATCGACAGTGATGAGCAGATTCGGCGCTGCGGCGAGTGCGACGCTCACGATTTCCGGCGATAACCCGTAGCCATATTTGAAGCGATCCGGTACAACGAAATCGACCTGTTGTGCGCCAAAGGCCCGCAGCAGGGATACGCCTAAGGCGACAGCCGTTGCGCCATCCGCATCAAAGTCGCCGACTAACAGAATTTGCTCGCGCTCACGCAAGGCTGTGGCAATCCGTAACGCGGCCCTGTCGATATCCTTGAAGGTGGCGGGATCGGCAAGGTTTTTGAGCGATCGCTCCAGTTCCCCCGGCGAGCCGATGCCGCGATTGCCATATACGCGCCGCAACAGCTCGGGCACCCCGGGCAGGTGCGGCGCACTGCCACCGCGTTCGACGATGAGCGGCGCTGAATGATTAGCCCGCATAGCTCACCAACGCCATGGAGGGGGATCTAACCTGCGCCACTTGGCAGCGACTGTGCCTCTGGGGCTTGCCTTGCGGCGCTGGGCACAATGACCGGGCAGCCAGGGTGAAGCGGCATCGACTGACTGCCTGTCAATCAAAATGCTCCACGCGCATGCAGCTGATGGTGCCCACAACTTCCGGCATGGCTTGAACCGCCGATATTGCCGATTCGAGCACCGCTTGTTGAACTCGATTCGTCAGGATGACGATGGGTACCCAGGACGAGCTGGCATCCGCTCCGTTGATGCGAATGGCCCGTTCCCGCTGTACGGCACCCTCGATACTGATGTTGCGTTCACCGAGAATACGGGCCACGTTGCCGAATACGCCCGGTGCGTCTCGGGCGGGGATACGCAAATAAAAGGCGCAGCGCACCTCGCCGATGGGCACCAAGGGCCACGCTTCGCGACCAACGCGATAGGGCGACAGCTCGCCGCGCGCCACGGCGAGCAAGTCCGCCACCACCGAGGAAGCCGTTGGCGAAGCGCCTGCTCCGGCACCCTGGAATAGGGCCGGGCCCAGGGCGTCGCTTTCCACCAATACCGCGTTCATAACACCCTGAACCTGTGCCAACATGCCCTTGTCCGGGACGAGGGTGGGGTGTACACGGGCCTCGATGCCAGCCGCAACGCGGCGCGCTATACCGAGATGCTTGATTGCATAACCCAATTCCGCCGCATAGCCGATGTCTTCGGCGGTCACCCCGGCAATGCCTTCGGTGTAGACGCCGTCCATGCCGAAACCGATATCAAATGCCAGGGCCGCCAGAATCGCCAGTTTGTGCGCGGCATCAATACCTTCCACATCAAAGGTCGGGTCGGCTTCGGCATAGCCTAGCGCCTGCGCCTCCGCCAGGGCATCCTGGAAAGAAGCGCCCTGCTCCGTCATGGCCGTCAAGATGAAATTCGACGTGCCGTTGATAATACCGGCAACGGTTTGTATCGGAGATGCGGGCAACCCGCGCGTCAGTGCGCCAATGATGGGAATACCGCCCGCAACGGCGGCCTCGAAACCGATTTGACCGCCCCGCGCGGCCGCTTGCGCCAACAACCGATCCCCGTGGCGCGCAATGATCGCCTTGTTGGCGGTCACCACGGATTGACCCTGTGTCAATGCGTCTTCAACCAAGGACAGTGCCCGGTCTTCACCGCCGATCAGTTCCACCACGACATCGACATCGGCTTCGTGCAAGGTGGCAAGGTCCGTGGAAAACCGGGCACCGGCCAAATCCAGGTCCGCTTTGGGGGTGCGGCTGGCAACCCTTGTGACGACGAACATACGTCCGGCCTGACGTTGCAAGTGATCGCTCTGGTTGCGTATCAATTCGAGAACGCCCCGGGCAACGGTGCCAAGGCCGGCGATACCGACACGCAGCGGATTCATGCCGGGTATCCGCAATGCATCATCGTTTCCCCGGGAGCCCGCGCTCAGACTCCTAGAGGCCAAGCGCCTCGGCCATGTTCCCGGCGGGCAAATAGCCGGGGATGAGGCGGCCGTCTTCGGTCAACAAAGCCGGTGTGCCGGTGACCCCGAGCCGATTGGCCAAATCCATTTGCGCCATCACCGGGTTGGTACAGGTGCGTTGCGGAATGCTCTCTCCCAGCTTGAGTTCGGTAATGGCTTGTTGCGGGTCCTCGGCGCACCAGGCCGAAACAATCTTTTGATAGGACTCGGAACCCTCACCCGCGCGGGGATATGCCAGATAACGCACTTCAATACCGAGGGCGTTGATCTCGGTCATCTCTTGATGCAACTTGCGGCAATAACCGCAATCCACATCGGTAAACACATTCACATAGGCCTTGCGCTCGCCCACCGGCGAAAAAACGATCGCATCTTCCTTGCGCAACCCTTCAAGCAAACCGAGACGTCGTTCGGCACGAATGGATTCTGTCAAGTTGACAGGGTTTTCGCCGTCCATGCGATACATATCGCCGGCAAACAGAAAACGCCCGTCAATGCTGCTGTAAACAACATTGCCGGGCTTCAATTCCAGCGCCAAAACGCCTTCCATTTCGGTTTCCCGCGCCGACTCGATGGGCAATTCGGGCTGTAACGCCCGCATTTTTTCGACCAGCGCATCGCCGGCGTCCGGCAAGGCTTCGTCCGCCAAAGCCGGCATGGTGATGGCCACCCCAAGAACGCCGGCAAGGACGGTTCCGGTGAGGCGGGGCTTTGCTGCGGCGATAAGATAAGCGGATAGTTCTGACGATACTGTGCGAATCATATCGGTCTCCGGATTGTTCTGTGATGCCACGATTAGTGGTGCCCAAGGGCGCAGTGTATCGGTTTCTGGCCCCTGCGGGCATACCGCTGATCATTTCGCATCAGCGTGGCTCAGACTTCCAGTCGGCATGGCTCGCCAACTTCCGACCGCAGACGTTACCGCACACAGCAGTGCCGGATTCCCGAACCCGATTCCGGCAAGAGCGGGTCTGTGGGGTTTCCCTTGCCGCGCTGGGCGCCTTCTTCCTGCTTATGCGAGAGAGGGCATGGAGCAAGCTGAACGGCGCGGCAAGGGAAACCCCACAGACCCGCTCGCCGCAATTGGTACGTTTAAATTCCCGCTTCACGCCAGCCCGCATATCAGCCACGGGGATGGTGCGAACGGTGCAATTCCTTGAGCCGCGCTTGGGCGATGTGGGTATAAATCTGGGTGGTGGAGAGGTCCGCGTGGCCGAGCATCATTTGCACCGCCCGTAAGTCGGCCCCGTGGTTAAGCAGGTGGGTGGCGAAGGCGTGACGCAAGGTGTGCGGTGAAATAGAGCCTTGCATGCCCGCCTTGAGCGCGTAGCGCTTGACGGCATGCCAAAACGTCTGGCGGGTCATAGCCCGCCCGCGACGGCTCGGGAACAAGGCTTCCGTCCTATCGCCGCACAACTCGCTGCGGCCCTCGCGAACAAAGCGCGCAACCCAGTGTAGCGCCTCTTCTCCGACGGGCACCAAACGTTCCTTGCCGCCCTTGCCGACCACACGCACAACGCCTTGGCGCAGGTTGATTGAGACGCTGCCCAAGGACACCAGTTCGGAAATGCGCAAACCCGTCGCGTACAGCAATTCCAACATGGCGCGGTCGCGCAAGCCAATGGCGGTGTCGGTGTTCGGTGCCCGCAGCAGGGCAACCACCTCGGCCTCGCTCAAGGCACCGGGGAGGCGCTGGCCGAGCTTGGGATGTTCGATGTGCGTGGCTGGATCCCGGGCAATCCGGCCCCTCGCCAAGCTGTGCCGATAAAAACCTTTAACGCAGGAAAGCCAGCGGGCGGAACTGGATGTGCGATAGCCGCCACGGTAACGCTTGGCCAGGGCACCCAACAGATCGGGCTCGGAAACCTCCAAAAGATCCTTGCCCACCTCGGTGGCCAAAGCTCGGAGGTCACGCCGATACGCCGACAGGGTATTGTCGCTCAAGCCCTTCTCAAGCCAAATCTCGTCGATGTATTGATCGATCGCGTCATTCACGGGGCCGCTCTATCCGGTAAGCATCGGGTATCGCTCAGTGCGGTGGTGCATCGGCATACGCCAGGCGCCGCTGGCCAGGTTTAAACCTTCTCTTTGATGCGGGCCGAACGTCCGGAGCGCTGACGCAGATAGTAGAGCTTCGCCTTGCGCACATCGCCGCGCCGTTTGACGGTGATCGAGTCGATCAAGGGGCTGTGCGTCTGAAAGGTACGCTCGACACCCACACCGTGAGAGATCTTGCGCAAGGTAAAGGAAGAATTGAGGCCGCGGTTGCGTTTGGCAATGACGACGCCCTCGAACGCCTGCAAGCGCTCGCGAGTGCCTTCGCGAACCTTGACTAGAACAACGAGTGTATCCCCGGCGGAGAAATCGGGAATATCGGCCCTGATCTGCTCGTTTTCGATTTCCTCAAGAATTTTGTTTCTACGCATCTTGCATCTCCTCGTTCGGTTTTTTGCCTGTGCCCGTCGCCGCCGCGCCGCCCGGTTTATTCGCCTTGGTCGTCTCGCAACGCCTCGTCCAGCAAGGCCTCTTCCGTATCGGAAAGTGGGCGGTTAGCCAACAGATCGGGCCGGCGTTGCCAAGTGCGACGCAGGGCCTGGGCACGCCGCCATTGCGCTACCGCCGCATGGTCGCCACTCAGCAAAATGCCGGGTACTTTGCGGCCGCCCACCGTTTCGGGGCGCGTATAGTGCGGATATTCGAGCAATCCATCAAGATGCGATTCGCTGGCGGCGGACGCACTGTTGCCCAAAGTGCCCGGCAACAGACGCGACATGCCATCAATCAATACCATGGCCGGCAACTCACCGCCGGATAGCACATAGTCGCCAATCGAAACCTCCTCATCGACCGCCAGTTCCAGCACCCGCTCGTCGATCCCTTCATAGCGGCCCGCAACCAGAACCAGGCTCGGCAGCGCCGCAAGGCTCTCGACGCCCGCTTGATCAAGGCGTGTGCCCTGGGGCGAGAGACAAACCACCCTGGGTACCGTTGGTGCCCGCTGTCTTGCTGACTCGATGCTGGCCAACAGGGGCTCTGCCATCATCACCATACCGGCACCGCCGCCGTAGGGACGATCATCCACTGTGCCGTGGCGGTCTGTGGCGTGGTCGCGGGGGTTGAATACCTCGATGGCCAACCCACCCCGCCGCACCGCTCGCCCCAATACGCCGAAGGAGGCGACGCTCTCGATCAACTCGGGGAAAAGGCTGATGACGGCTATCCACATCTTGAATTGACGCTGCCCTCAGTCAACATCCGTCCAATCGACACGCAGCAATTTTTGATCGGGTAGCACCTCGGTGACAAATTGTCGCACGAAGGGAATGAGCCGCTGCTGCTCGCCGCTGACCACGAGCACATCATGTGCGCCGGTTTCGATCAGCCACTGCACAACGCCGAGCGGCGTTCCGTCGCCATTCACCACACAAAGGCCGATCAGGTCGCGCCAATAATATTCCCCGGCTTGCGCTGGCGGAAAACTCGAAGCCAACACACCGATTTCGCTGCCGCCGACTGCCGAGGCCGCATCGCGATCCGCAATGTCGGCAAGGCGAGCCACGAATCCGTCGCCGTGCATGCGTATTTCGCGCACATCAACGGCATCCCATACCCCGGCGCGACACAGATACCAAGGCCTGTAGCGCAAAAGATTTTCGGGGGGGACGGTATAGGAGATCAGACGCACCCAGCCAGACACCCCGTAAGCGCCACCGATGCGGCCGACGACAACCGGTTGCTCGGCCTTTGGATGGGTCAGTTTTGCTCAGCCGCGCCGTCGGCGGCGGCGGATTTGTCGCTGGGTTGAGCGGCATCGGTCGCCTGATCCGCCGCATCGACGGCATCCGTCGAAGCATCCGCCGTTGCGTTGCTTGTTTCGCTGGTTGCAACGGCATCGGTAGATTGATCGCTTGCCCTAACCTCGGGTGCCGCAGTATCACCGGATGCCGGGGTCGCGGCTTGTGCGCGTGCCCGCTTAATTAGCTTGCGTACCCGATCTGAAGGTTGCGCTCCCACGGCTAGCCAATGATCGACTCTGGCAAGATCAATACGCAGCGTTTCACTGTGCCCCCGGGCAATGGGATTGAAGAATCCGACGCGCTCAATGAAACGGCCATCCCGAGGCGCGGCGCGATCCGTTACCGTGACGTGGTAGAACGGATTCTTCTTGGCACCCTGCCGCGCCAGCCGAATCGTTACCATTATCTGCAAACCCTCAAGCGAAAGGCGCGACATTCTAATCGCGTGATCCGGGGAAAACTAGCCTGCCTAAATTAGGCAGAGGCTGCTAGGAGCCTCTGCCTGCGGAATTCGCGGCTGCAAATCCGCTCTCATCCGCCCCGTCGGCCGCTCGATTTCGTTGCATATGGCATGATATTCGCCTCAATCGACCGGCCGACGGGACGACGATAGCGAATTTTCGCTTTCGCGACTTCCGCAGGCAGAGGCCCCTAGCGCCGCCGTATTCGCGGATGCGCTTTCGCACCCTGCAAGCCGCGCATCATATTCTGCATATTGCGCACGCCGCCCTTGCGGGTCACCTTCTTCATCGTTTTTTGCATCTGGCGATGCTGCCTGAGTAGGCGATTAACCTCGGCAATCTGCACGCCGCTGCCGCGGGCGATACGCTGTTTGCGCGAGCCATTGATGAGATCGGGAAAGCGGCGCTCTTTCGGCGTCATGGAGTCGATAATGACGGCAAATCGCCGAAACATGCCGTCATCAAGACGAGACTGAGCGGCGGGCGGCAGGTTTTGCGCACCCGGTAGCTTTTCCAGAAGATTACCGACACCGCCCATGTTGGCCATTTGGTGCAATTGATCGCGGAAATCCTCCAAGTCGAAGCGCTGCTTACGAGTCAGCTTTTTTACCAAGCGATCCGCTTTGCGCCGGTCCACCTTGCGCTCCGCCTCTTCGATGAGGCTGAGCAAGTCGCCCATGCCCAAAATGCGTGAAGCGAGGCGGTCGGGATGAAAGGGTTCCAGGGCGTCGGGCCGTTCGCCCGTACCGATGAATTTGATCGGTTTGCCGGTAATGTATCGAACCGACAGCGCCGCACCGCCGCGGGCATCGCCGTCGGCCTTGGCCAGCACCACCCCGGTGAGGTCGAGGGCCTCGTCGAAAGCCTTGGCGGTGTTGGCTGCATCCTGGCCGGTCATGGCATCCACCACAAACAGCGTTTCAATGGGCTTCAGCGTTTGCTGCAGGGCGCTGATTTCCCGCATCATCTCCGCATCCACCGCCAGGCGACCGGCGGTGTCCACAATCAGCACATCGTCGAGTTGCCGACGGGCCTGTTCAACGGCACGGGTGGCAATGGCAAGGGGCTGCTCTTGGGCGGACGAGTCGATGAAGTGCGCGCCCACCTCACCGGCCAAGGTACGCAGTTGTTCAATAGCGGCGGGACGGTAGACATCGGCGCTAACCAGGGCGACCTTCTTGCGCTGCCTTTCCTTGAGAAAACCGGCGAGCTTGGCGGCGGTTGTGGTTTTGCCCGCCCCCTGCAAACCGGCCATTAGAATCACCGCGGGTGGACTTGTCGCCAGATTCAGCGCATCGTTTGCGCGGCCCATCACCTCGATCAGTTCTTCGTGGACGATCTTGACGAAGGCTTCGCCGGGATTCAGGGAAGCCGCGACAACCTGGCCGACGGCCCGTTCGCGCACTTTGTCGGTAAATGACCTGACCACCGGCAGCGCAACATCCGCCTCCAGCAGTGCCGTGCGCACGTCCCGCATCGCGGCGGCCATGTTGGCATCCGTTAGACGCCCTTTGCCTGTCAGGCCACGCAGGGTGTTGCCAAGACGTTCAGAAAGGCTATCGAACATATCGGTCTCGTCGGGGGAACTTGCGAATTATAGAAGGAAATACCTGTTGGTGACTCGGATATCTCCCCGACCGCAGGGGTGGGGAGAGAAAGGGAGTGGAACGAACTGAACAGGCCCCAAGAGGAGCGCCGCGGGCCCGCCTTATCCGCAAGTATCCGGTAATACAACATTGTCGATGAGCCGAACGGGGCCATGCAGCCCGGCAACGGACGCCGCCGCAAAACGGCGGTTAAAGCGGGAGATGACGTAGTCGACGTCGAATCCAAGCGCTTCGAGTTGGTTGGCCACCGCCTGATCGGTTTGAGATGAACCCAGCAACTCATGCAGGCGCGGCGCGAGTGCCCGGCTGGCGGCGGTGAGCAGTGCATTGCGCGAACTCAAGGCCAATCCATCCGCCTCGCGAACGGTCGCGCAGGGCACGATATCAACATCCAGAAAAAAGGCTTCGGTCATGCCGCGAATCAGCAAACACTGTTGATAGTCCTTCTCGCCGAAGTAGGCCCGCTTGGGGCACACCAGATTCAACAACTTCATAACCACTGTAAGCACACCGGTGAAATGGCCGGGACGATGGGCACCGCAGAGTTCACCGCCGAACTCGGTTTCTTCAATTCGATAGCGATAGCCGTCGGCGTACAGCCCCTCCCTGGAGGGAAGCAGAACCTGGTCCACACCGAGTGCATCGCAACACTCAAGGTCCTTATCGATTTCCCCCGGATAGGCGGCCAAGTCATCCTGATTGTCGAACTGGGTCGGATTGACGTAGATGCTGGCAACCGTGATGTCATTCTCTGCAACGCTGCGCTGCAATAAGGCTGCATGGCCAGCGTGTAGAGCGCCCATCGTCGGTACAAAACCGATGGCGCCCGTCAGGGCAGCCCGCACCCTGCGCCAATCAGCCAGCGTTTTGGAGACTTGCATTGAGGGGAATATTGAACTCTAGGCACCTGCGCCGTAGCACTCCGCTCGCGACGGGAACACCCGGGCACCGGTATCATGGTGAAAACGATTCACCGCACTGCCAATCAGTTCGTGGCCATTTGCGTAATGGCGCAGGAATTTGGGTTTGAAGGACGGATCCATACCAAGCATGTCCTGCAATACCAGCACCTGCCCGTCGGTATGGGGCCCGGCACCGATGCCGATAGTGGGTATGCCAATCTCACGGGAAACCAAACGACCGAGTTCCGAGGGAATGCACTCCAGTACCAACGCGAAACAGCCCACCTGCTCAAGGCGCTTGGCGGATTCGAGTATTGCCGACGCTTGGCCCTCGTTTTGCCCCCGCACCCTATGGCCACCGAAGGCCGCAACGGATTGGGGCGTCAAGCCGAGATGTCCCATCACGGGAACGCCGGACTCAATGATATGGGCCATCAGCTCAAGTTGACCGGCTTCGCCCTCAATCTTGATCGCGTTACCTCCGGCTTGCATGAGTTCATGCACCGCATCCATGGCGCAGCCCCGGCCCTTGCGCACCGACAAAAACGGCATATCGACGATCACGAACTTATCCGGCGCACCGCGCCGCACCGCACGCCCGTGCAAGGCCATCATGTCCACCGTGGCATGCAGGGTGCTGTCGAAACCATGCATCACCATGGCGAGGCTGTCGCCAACCAGCAGGCTGTCTATTTCCGTCTCGTTGAGTACCCGCGCCGACCAGTAGTCGTAGCAGGTCACCATGGAAATGGGATGATTTGCGGCTTTGCGCTTGCCGAAGTCCATTACGTTCACGCCTTCGCTCCCTAATCGTTCAATGCGGCTATTGATCGGCAAGGACCAGAACCCATTCGTATTGGGATGCACGTGAAGATGACCGCGCGGAGGCCTGTCAGGTACCTGTCCGGCATTGGATCAAGTCCTTGTCCATTGGCTGTGTTTAACGTCCTTACAGGACGTCGGTCTCCGTTCTCTCGTATGAGAATCGAATCCGTGCGGCAGAATATGGGGGAATGCCCTGGATGTAAAGGATGACGGATGGTACTGGGAAGATGCTCAGTGGCGGGTGACCGGCCGGTACTTCTTGGTTGAGACCAAGGCCGCACCGAGCGGTCACGACTACTCCGGTCGGCCACGCCCACAGAGGCCCCGCATCGCGCCGTGCAGCTTGCTCCATACCCTCTCGCATGGGCAGGAAGCGGGTGCCCAGCGCGGCAAGGCAAGCCCCACAGGCCCAGTCGCTGCCGAGCGGTAGGTTTAAACTCGCTCCACCAGGGTTTTTGTTCCCGTCTGTGGATTGGGCGACACTTCGCCGATCATCCGCCAAACGGTTCGATGCGCGTCAGCAAAATCTTCGCGAATCGTCAATTCACTGTCGGAGCAATCAAAATTCATGGTGAGTGCGGATGTTTGTGCAGTTGGGGTTGGGCCTCTCTAGGGTGTGTTTCAAGCGTACCAAACAGCCAATCAAACAGAAGCGTTATGGTGGCATAGTTCCCATGCCGCATGCTTAAGTGATGCGCATCGTGTTTCATGGCTACCCAGTTCAAGGTTTTCCATGGGAATTTATCCAAATCGATTCGGGCATGGTTTATTAGATTAAGCTGCGAGTAGACAACAAAACCGAACGCTACCGTAGTGGCTTGCAAGCGCTCTCCCGAAGTCAGAACAAAGCCAATTGTCACTAGATAATAAAGGGCAATACCCAAGAAAATTTCTACGGGATGAAGAAGGTATGCATCTTTTGAACTCACTCGACTTCTTGCCATGTGATGAACGCCATGTATTTTTTTGAAATAATTTTGCTTGTGAAACAAAAACCGATGCATGAGGTAGTAAAAAAAATCATAGACCATCAATATCAAAAAAATATCCAAAGCCACGCGCCATGGGGATTGCGCCCGTAGTGTCACAATAAAGGGCAGTACAATGAAGACGAATGCCAAATTAAAACCGACGCCTATCTGTAGGCTGGATTTCAATCGTTTTCGATAGTATTTGTCCTTTTTATCTATTTTTTCTTCGTTTTCCCTTGTGTCATAGGCAACCGTTTCACGAATAGCGGGAATATGAAAGAAGATCGCCCTGCCAACGGCGATAGTGCCAATGGCAACCAGCACCGCGATGCCGGCCGCCTGCCAGTCATAGATAAGGCCGAGTGCGCTCATCAACCCGCCTGATCGTTGGCCGCTTGAGCCGCCTCGGCAATCGCCTCTTCCATGGTCGCCAACAGACCGGATGCCCTTGGGTAGCCGCAATAGTGGGCAATATAAATCAGGCACTCCCGAACTTGGTCGGCCGTCAATTCGCCCCGCTTGATCGCCGCCTTCGCCTGTATCTTGAAGGGCATGGACTCGCCCTGGGCGGCAATCATGCCAAGCAGCAAAATGCGTCGGTCGCGCATTGCCAGTACGTCCCGCGTCCAAACATCCGCAAACAGTGTTTCCAGCATGACATCGGAAAAGGCATAGCCTTCCGGTGGCACCATGACATCCCCGGCATAGACTTCCTTGATCTTCTCCACGCCCCGGTCGCGACGTTCATTGGCCATAGTGTTCTCCTTAACTGGGCGCCGTAAAGTTGATTTAGGGGCGAATTGTATCGAGAGATGCGCCAAACTCCACCGATGGATTGCGTATCCGCAAAAACAGTCAGTCTACGAAAGATGCGATGAGAGTATTTGTGACCGGCGCGACGGGTCTGGTCGGCGCGCATTCGGCACTGGCGCTGCTTGCCGCAGGCCACGATCTGCGTTGCCTCGTCCGCGATGCGGAGCGTGCCCGCCGATATTTTGCGGCGCGGGGATACCCTTTGGATGATTTCGTGGTCGCGGACATGACCGACGCCCCTGTCATAAGGGCCGCCCTTGCGGACTGCGACGCGGTATTGCACGCGGCGGCCATGGTGGATGTGGACCCGCTCCGGGCAGAGGCCGTCTATACCGCCAATATGCAAAGTATCGACGCCGTGATTGGCGGTGCGCTCGATGCGGGGGTCGGCAATCTGATTTGGGTATCCAGCCTTACCGTGTTCTTCAATGCCAAGGCAACAGCCATCAATGAAAACTCGCCACTCGGCAACTTGCGTAGCGCCTACACACGCTCAAAACGTGATGGCGAAACGCTCGTGCGCGGGATGCAGGCGGCGGGAGCGCCCATTCAGATCACCTACCCCGGCAGTGTTATCGGCCCTGAGGATCCGGGCCTGAGCGAAGGCAACAACGCCTTACGGATATTCCTGAAAACGGTGCCCGGCACAAGCACCGGTATCCAACTCGTCGATGTCCGCGACCTGGCCGCCATGCACCGTCATCTGCTTGAGCACCCGCATGTTGGAGACGCGCAAGCGGCCCGCTACGTCATCGCGGGCCACTACCACGGGTGGCGTGATCTGGGCCGGTTGTTGCGCTCGCTCACCGGCTTGGCGATCGCCTGTCCGCCAATCCCGGGGGCGGTACTACGGGGTTTGGGGCACGCCGTTGACCAAATCCGACGTATCCACCCATTCGATACCCGCTGGTCGGCGGAGGCCTTTGCCTTCGCCAGCCAATGGAACCCCGGCCAGTCGAGCCGTGTGCTGGCCAGAACGGGCCTCAACTTTCGAGCTACCGCGGACACCTTGGCCGATACGCTGCGCTGGCAAGTGACGGCCGGTCACCTGCAACCGCATCAAATCGGCAAGCTCAGCGGTAATGTGCCGTCCCGTGCGGAGACCGGGCTCTAGGAGCCTCTGCCTTCGGAATTCGCGGCTACAAATCCGCTCCGTCGGCCGCTCGCTGCCGAGCGGTGCGGCCTATCAAGTGCTGGTGAAGTATCCGGGCTGGCAAGTTGCCTGTGTGGTAGTGTCGCAGTTTGAATTTTTCGACTGCGGGACGCTGCGGTTGGCGCGGTCTCCAAATCCAAATCATTGCAAACTGATACACGACCGCCTGTTATGTAGGGCTTCTTTAGCGTAGGAAGTTTCGATACCTTATGCCGTTTGCGAAAGTGGGGCGCGCGCATTGAAAAAAACAAAGGTGGGCTACATTGGCCTCGGCACCATCGGCAAACCTTCGGCAATGCGGTTGCTTAGGCCGGAATTTGAAGTTTATGTTTACGACCTGCATCAACCTGCGGTGGACGAACTTGCCGCGGCGGGTGCCAACCCCTGCGCCAGCGTCGTGGAACTGGCCAAGCAATGCCAATATATCGGCATTTGTGTTCGTGACGATGCACAGGTGGACGCACTGCTCCAAGGCGCGGGCGGCATTTTCGCCAACGCCTCCCCCGCAACGGCGATAGCGGTACACAGCACCGTAGCCCAAGCCAGCATTCTTGGCTGGGCCGCCGAAGCGAGCGGCTTGAGGCTACAGCTGCTTGATGCACCGATCACCGGCGGCCCCCACAAAGCCGCGGCGGGCGCGCTCTGCTACATGGTTGGTGGCCCGGCGGAACTCGTTGAGCGTTGTCGGCCCATGTTCGCAACTTCCGCCGAAAAAATCGTCCACGCGGGGGAAACGGGAACCGGTATCGCCCTGAAACTGGCCAACAACTTCATACAGTATGGGGAATTCGTGCTCATGGCCGAAGCAACCCGTTTTGCCGAAGCCTGCGGCTTGAGCGAGGACAAGCTGCGCGAGGTCGGGCTATCAAACGGCGTGGTCAACGAGCAAATGCAACTGTTTATCGCTGGTCGTAACGGTGTGTTGCGATCCGGGGGTGATGCGCAAATGGCGCAATTTTTCGGTGAGCCGGGCCGCCTGGGGCGCAAAGACCTTGAGTGCGTACTCAATTCGGCCCGCGCAAAGGCGGTCGAACTACCAACGGCCGAGTATATGCACGAACGCATCGAGCGCGTCTTCCTGGCCCAGGATGAATCGCGGCCGACAGATGCTAAGGAGTCTGGATGAACCCCGAACCCCGAATGCTGATTGACGGCGAACTCGTTTCCGCCCAATCCGGCGCAACTTACGACAACATCAACCCGGCGACGGAAGCGGTCATGGGGCCGACCGCAAACGCCGGTTCGGCAGACACGGAACTCGCCATCGCGGCGGCGCGACGGGCATTTGATGAGACCAACTGGTCGACCAACCATGCCTTTCGGCTGACTTGCCTGGGGCAATTCAAAGCGGGGCTGCTGGCCGAGTTGGATGAACTGCAGGTGCAAATCGCCGCCGAAACCGGTGCCCCCTTGGGCATCTGCGGTGCCAACGGTCCACAGTGCGGTGTACCTATCAATTTCATCGACCACAGTCTGGAAATGCTCTCCAACTACGCTTGGAGTCGCGATATCGGGGTCGCCGAGGTAATGGGCATCCGCAGTCGTCGCCTGGTCGAGAAAGAAGCCGTTGGCGTTGCTGCCTGCATCACGCCCTGGAATTTCCCACTGCAAATAAACTTGGCGAAATGCATTCCGGCACTGGCCGCCGGTTGCACGGTGGTATTGAAAGCCGCGCCGGATACCCCGTGGACGGCTACCGCGCTCGGCAGCATTGTGCATCGACACACCGATATTCCCGCGGGGGTTTTCAATGTGCTGACCTCCGAAGATCCGAAGGCGAGCGGCGATCAGTTGGTTACCGATCCGAGGGTGGACATGGTGTCCTTCACCGGCTCGACCGCAGTGGGCAAACAAATCATGGCGCGCGCCTCGGCAACGGTGAAACGGGTTTTTCTCGAACTCGGCGGCAAGTCGGCGAACATCATCCTGGATGATGCCGACCTCGGCGCGAGCCTTTTCAGCACCATCGCTATCTGCTTTCACGCCGGGCAAGGCTGCGCGCTGAACACGAGGTTGCTGATTCCGAAAGCCAAGCAAGCCGAAGTGGAAACACTACTCGGCAACTATTTCGGTTTTCTGGGTTATGGCAACCCCGATTCGGAATCTGAAATCATGGGGCCCCTGGTTAATGCCCGCCAGCGCGAACGGGTGTTGGGCTATATCGAGACCGGCAAACGGGAAGGCGCGCGGCTGCTGGTTGGCGGCGGCATTCCGAAGCACTTACAGAAGGGCTATTACGTGGAACCAACGGTCTTTGTGGATGTGACCAACGATATGACCATTGCGCGCGAGGAGATATTCGGCCCGGTACTGGCCGTCATCGCCTACGACGACGAAGAAGAGGCAATTCGCATCGCTAACGACTCCGATTACGGTTTATCCGGCAGTGTTTGGTCCGCAAGCGAGGAGCGCGCTCTGCGTGTGGCCCGCCGCATTCGCTCCGGTACGATCAATGTTAACGGTGGCAATTTCTACTCAGCGGACGCGCCTTTTGGAGGATATAAACAAAGCGGCAATGGCCGGGAAATGGGCCTTGAGGGATTCGAGGAATACCTGGAAACCAAAACACTGGCACTTGCAGCCGCGAGTTCCTGGGGCGCTGGCTCCTAGGAGTCTCTGCCTAGCGATCAAGGTTCATCACTTTGGTCCAGGCTGACACAAAGTCGTCCAAAAATTGCTGGGCGGCATCATCGGATGCATAAACCTCAGCAATGGCACGCAATTCCGCATGGGAACCAAACAGCAAATCAACCGGCGTGGCCGTCCACTTTAGGTCTCCCGAGTTGCGATCACGCCCCTCGTACAAACCTTCCATACCTTCCGCCTTGCTCCACTCTGTGGACATGTCAAGCAAATTGACGAAAAAATCGTTACTCAAAACGCCGGGCCGGTCTGTGAAGACACCGTGCTTAGAACCGCCTGAATTTGCATTCAAGGCACGCATGCCGCCAACAAGCACCGTCATTTCGGGAACCGTCAGCGTCAGCATGTTGGCGCGTTCCACCAGCATTTCCGCCGGTGACCGAGCGCTGTCGTTGGCGAAGTAGTTACGGAAACCATCGGCATCGGGCTCCAAAACCGCGAACGAATCCGCATCCGTTTGCGCTTGAGTGGCATCGGCTCGCCCGGGCATGAATGGGACGGTGGCGGTCTGTCCGGCGGCTTTCGCACCCTGTTCGATGGCGACGGCGCCGGCCAGCACAATCAAGTCGGCGAGCGAAACGCGCTTACCCGTGGATTGCTGTTCATTGAAGCTCCGCTGAATGCTTTCCAAGTGGCCCAATACCATGGCGAGTTCCGCGGGCGTATTCGCCGCCCAGCCCTTTTGCGGTGCCAAGCGAACCCGTGCCCCGTTGGCACCGCCGCGCATGTCCGTACCGCGAAAACTGGCCGCAGACGCCCAAGCGGTGCGCGCCAGTTCGCCAGCGGATAGGCCGCAGGCGAGAATTTCCGTCTTGAGCGATTCGATATCCGCCGCATCGATTAAGGGGTGATCCACCGCCGGTACCGGGTCTTGCCAAACCAGCATTTCGCTCGGCACCTCAGCACCGATGTAGCGGCTGCGCGGCCCCATGTCGCGGTGCGTAAGCTTATACCACGCCTTGGCGAAGGCGGTTTCGAATGCCGCCGGGTTGCGTTGAAAGCGCTGCGCAATCTCGCGATAGCTCGGGTCGAATTTTAACGACAGGTCGGTGGTTAACATGATCGGCGCGTGCCGTAGCGTCGCATCATGCGCATCGGGCACCAGGTTGGCGGCTTGGCCATCCGCCGGAATCCATTGCGTTGCGCCGGAGGGGCTCTTGGTTTGCACCCATTCAAAGGCGAACAGGTTGTCGAGGAACTGGGTGGTCCAGGCAACCGGGTTGACCGACCAGGCACCCTCCAAACCGCTGGTATGCGTTGCCGTGCCGCTATCGCCGCCACATCGGTTCTTCCAGCCAAAGCCCTGGTCCTCCAGGCTGGCCGCCGCTGGCTCCGGCCCCGCGCAGCCTTGCGCCCGCGCCGCGCCATGAGCCTTGCCGAAAGTATGGCCACCGGCAATCAGGGCTACCGTTTCCTCATCGTTCATGGCCATGCGGCCAAAGGTTTCGCGAATATCGCGCGCCGCCAACAGCGGATCCGGAACGCCGTTCGGGCCCTCGGGATTAACGTAAATCAGACCCATTTGTACCGCCGCCAACGGCTTTTCGAGGTCGCGCTCGCCGCTATAGCGCTCGTCGGCGAGCATCTCGGTCTCCGGCCCCCAATACATCAGCTCGGCCTCCCAATCGTCCTCGCGGCCACCGGCGAAGCCATAGGTTTTGAAACCCATTGATTCGAGCGCCACATTGCCGGTCAATACCATCAGGTCGGCCCAGGATATTTTGCGCCCGTACTTTTTCTTGATGGGCCACAGCAGCCGGCGCGCCTTATCAAGATTGGCGTTGTCGGGCCAACTGTTGAGCGGCTCGAAGCGTTGCTGCCCGCCCGCCGCGCCGCCACGACCATCGTGGATTCGATAAACGCCGGCGCTGTGCCAAGCCATGCGAATAAAAAATGGCCCGTAATGGCCGTAATCCGCCGGCCACCAGTCCTGGGAGTCGGTCATAAGCGCTTCGAGATCTTGCTTGACTGCGGCGAGGTCTAGCGTTTTGAAGGCTTCCGCGTAATTAAACGAGTCCCCGTAGGGGTTGGATTCCGCCGCATGTTGGCGCAGTGGGCCAAGATCAACCTGGTCCGGCCACCAAAACTGATTGGGCTTGGGGCGAGTGTCGGCCTGAGCACCAACCGCGATCAATAGGGTCAGTGAAACCGCAAGGGTGGCCAATGAGGACTTGGCTGATTCGAACATTGCAATCCTCCCGGGGATTCGGTTTATGGCCCGCGGCCTGCCACCATTCAGTCAAAGTCGGCGCCACGGGACGAATTGATGCAACTTACCGGCAGTACAACAAATACGTCAAATCGATATTCCCAAACGCAATAATAGAGTTGGGCTATGATCGCGTTCATAACGAGCCGCAACGGGCAACCGCAAGCGCCACCGGCACAGACTGAAATTGCACACGGAGACAAAAAATGACCGAACGCAAGGGCACCAACGACGCTCGAATCGATCCGCGTATTCGCGCCATGCTGGCCACTTTCCCACCCTTCGAACAGGCTGATGTGGAGAGTCGTGCGGCGGCGATTGCACAAGCGAATACACCCGAAGCCAAGGCGGCCCGCGAGGCGATAGCCGGATTTTTGGAGATGGTCGACAATGAGGAAATAGCGCCTTCGGCGGGGCTTTCGGTCAATACTCACGCCATCGCTTCGCAACCCGACGGCAATACCATCAATATTCAGTTCATCCGCCCCGATGCCGACGAGCCCATGCCTTGTGTGTACTACATCCACGGCGGCGGCATGATGACCCTGTCCTGTTTTCTCGGCAATTACCGCGCTTGGGGGAAAATCATCGCCGCCCGGGGCGTGGCCGTTGCGATGGTGGATTTTCGCAACGCCCTGTCCCCCTCCTCGGTTCCGGAGATTGCACCCTTTCCCGCCGGATTGAACGACTGCATTGCGGGGCTCAGGTGGGTTTGTGCCAATGCGGAAACCCTTGGAATCGACAGGAGCCGTATTCTGGTAGCGGGCGAAAGCGGTGGCGGCAACTTGACACTGGCCACCGGGCTAAAGCTTTTGCAGGAGGGCGACATCCACCTAATCAAAGGGTTGTACGCCCTCTGCCCCTACATCGCCGGGCAGTGGCCGCTGCCGCAAAACCCCTCGTCAACCGAGAACAACGGCATCCTGCTCAATCTGCACAACAATCAGGGCCGCATGGTCTACGGTATCGAAGCGTTCGAAGAGCGCAATCCGCTCGCCTGGCCGGGGTTCGCAAGCGCGGAGGATGTGCGCGGCCTGCCGCCCACGGTAATCAGCGTTAACGAATGCGATCCGCTGTGCGACGAGGGCATCAATTTCTACCGTCTGTTGATCGCCGCAGGGGTCAAGGCACAATGTCGGCAGGTGATGGGCACCATCCACGCAACGGAGATATTCCCCGCAACCTGCCCCGAAATCAGCCTTGAAACGGCTCGTAGCATCGCGGATTTCTGCCGCGGCACCGCCGTGGCCTTGTCATGAAATCGTCCACTGGGGCTGCATCGACTTCTCCCACGCCGAAGCCTTGGTTAAGGACATTGTGGTCAACCGGGACGTCGCGATGCAACGGGTGGGTGTTCCGTCCGACCCGGACGCGGTGCAAGAGACGAATCTGGAGCGGCACTGGGAGCGGGTGATGGAGTTCCACCTGGAACGTCCCCACCTTGGGAGACGGGCACCGAACGAAGCCACGGCGATCAGGCGATCAAGTACCCGTCAAGCAGCCCAATACAACGTAATGCATTGATTCATATATTTTTTCCGAAGATTCGACATCCCAGTCCCAACCAAAAAGAACGAACGGATCAAGTACCGCCCTTTCTTGAACTCCACCCATTCCGTCTCCTGGGGCAGCTTGCGCAGTTCGCTAACCAAGCTGGTCAGATACTCAGCGGTGCGATGCACGCAGCACCCCACGTCGACCCGCAAAATCGTCGGACGTTCGCAAATCAGGGTCCGTCATAGAGATTGCGCCATGTTCTTGCTTCTAGGCATAAGGTTTCCTCGTTGAGAACAAAAACGGCTTCCACTGTCACAACCAAGCCAAAGCAGGTGAACTGCCCTCGGTTGATGCACCGCACACCTGCGGAAATACTCTTCTCGGCAGGCGGGAAGCAGGAGTGCAATTCGGTAGCCATCCTGGTTGGCCCGCCCAATCTCTCGAAGCAGGTTGCCAAACAGCTTGTCAACGAATTTGTCGATCAACTGTTGCTCAAGTCTCTCGTTTGGCGTGTCGTTCAGATATGAGCAGTGTCTACAAACGCAGTCTAGCAAAGACCCACCCGCAGCCTGCTCCTAGTGGGGAGCTGGCCGACTTGTGAACGAACCTCGCCCATTTCCCGTCGTCGTTCTGAAGAAAATCCAGCAAAATCGGTAAGTCGGAAGTATGACCCTACCGGAGGAGGAACCAAAAACCCGCCAAAATTCCGAACATTTATGGCGGAGAGGGTGGGATTCGAACCCACGGATCCCGTGAGAGATCACCTGATTTCGAGTCAGGCCCGTTCGGCCAGCTCCGGCACCTCTCCGTTGCGGCGGGGCGGGCAAGCATAGCACGGACCAGAACGCACCGGCGCCGTTCTTTAGGGGGGGTCTTAGGGGTAATGAAGCGTTGCCAAATTGAGCCGCCGCCCGTAGGGGGTCAAGTCCGCTTTGCCGCCAATGCCGCCAGCAGCTCGCGATGGGCCCCGGCATCGAGGCGGTAGAACCCGGCTGCTACCAGCATCGACACCATAATGCCCGCCGGCACCAATGTCATCAGTCCGTGAATGGCGGCAAGGGACGACGGCGACTGTTCCTGGTTCGCCACGAAGCCCCAAATGGAGAGTACCGCCGCGATGCTGGCGCCGCCCAGCGCTTTGCCCAGCTTTTGAAAGAAGCTCGACATTGAGAAAATGGCGCCATCGGCACGCACACCCAGGCGCCATTGAGCGTAATCCACCGTGTCGGGCAACATGGCCCAGCCAAGCACGGCGAGTGGTGTTCCCCCCAACGCCATCAGACAGCCCCAGAAAAAGATCAGTTCGACTTCCGCATAGGGCGTAAAGTACATGCCAACCGCGGCAATCAGGGTGACCAAGGCACCGATGATCATGCCCCCGGACTTGCCGAAACGCGCCGACAAGGCCGGCGTGAACATTAAGCCCAAAAACATCACCGGCAACGTTACGGCAAACCAGGGGCCGATCAGATCGGGGCGTTGCAGGTTGTACTCGAAAAAGTACGGTGCCGCCGCCTGCCGGACGGTGAACGAGAGCATGCTGCATGTGAACAGCACAATAACGATCAGCAGCGGCGGGTTTAGGAAAACGGCCCTGGCGCTATCGCTCAGCGAGAGTTTCTGTGCGGGGGGTGGCTGAATGCGCTCCTCGGTGCAGGCGAAAGTGGCCCACAACAATGCGGTGGCAACGACCGCGTACAGCACCATCGACCAGAAATACCCCGCCGCCTCCGTATCGAACCAGCCGACCATCAATGGCGTGCCCACGGAAACGGCATAACCGCCGGCAAAGGCGCAAGCCATGCGAATCGTGGTGAGTACCGTGCGTTCCTGGTGGCCGATGGTCAGTGAGGCGGTCAACGCCGAATAGGGTATGGAAACCACCGTGTAGGCAATGCCGAAGACGGTGTAGGTGAGGTATGCCCACCACAGTTTGCCCGTCGCGCCGAGCGCCGGGACGGTGAAAGTGAGCATCGCCGATACGCCGAGCGGCAGTGCGCCAAACAGCAGATAAGGCCGCAGCCGCCCCCACCGGCTGTGCGAACGCTCAACGATGCCGCCCATGATCGGGTCGGTCACCGCATCGACCAGCCGCGCCACCAAAACCACCCCGGCGACGGCGGCGGCGGTCAGACCGAAAACATCCGTATAGAAATACACCAGCCAGGTGGTCGCCGAAATGAAGTACAGATTGATGCCGAAGTCGGCGATTCCGTAGCCGACTCGCTCTGTATTGCGCAGTTTGTCTTGACTCATGGAACCCATCGCGGAATGATTCTTGGTGGCCACCCTAAATTACGCCATCGCAGCCCTTGGTGAAATATGCGGGCTAACCCTGTGAAAGCACTTTTTTTCAATGGCGGCTGCGGCATCAGTGGCGACATGCATCTCGCCGCGCTCATCGATCTCGGTGTGCCGGCGCAATACATCAAAGCCGAGTTGTCGAAGCTGGCGCTCGACGACGAGTTCAGCCTGGACATTCGCCCGGATCAAAAGATGGGCATTGCGGGTACGCGGCTTGAGGTGCGCTTGGGCGATGCCCGCCGCCAGCCACGCCATGACCAGGCCCATGCGCATCACCACCATCAGGCCCCCCATCGCACCTACGGCGACATACGCACACTGATTGATGCCTCACCTTACTCCCAAGGGATAAAAAAGACCGTCCACAGCATCTTCCGAATGATCGGGGAGGCGGAAGCGAAGATACATGGCACCGCCCTGGACGATGTTCACTTCCACGAGGTCGGCGCGACAGACTCGATTGTCGATATTTTCGGCGCTGCGATCGCCTTGCACCATCTGGATGTGGACCTTGTGCTGAGCGGCCCGGTTGAGGTCGGCGGCGGACAGGTAAGCTGCGAGCACGGCGTCTTTCCCGTGCCCGCACCCGCCACGGCGGAAATTCTGACCGGTGTGCCCTGTCGTTTTGGGGCTGTGGACGGAGAGGCGACCACGCCGACCGGCGCCGCGATTCTGAAAAGCGTTGTGCATAGGTTCGAGCCGCGCGGACGCTTCACGCCGGAGCGGGTCGGCTACGGCATCGGACACAAGGATTTCGCCATTCCAAACGTCTTGCGCGCCATGGCCGGCGTCTATACCGAGGCGAGTCCACAACAGGGTCTCCCGGATGCCCCGGATTACAAGATCACAACAAACATCGACGACATGAGCACCGAGGCCTTTGAGCCGCTCATGGAAAGCCTGTTCGCCGGCGGTGCCAGCGATGTGTTCCTCACGCCAATCGTCATGAAGAAATCCCGCCTCGCCCAGATGGTGACGGTGCTTTGCAGGGCCGAGCATCGCGCGGCCCTCACCGATCAGCTTCTGGAGCATTCCTCCAGTATCGGCGTGCGTGTTGAACCCATCTACAAGATCATGTTGGCGCGTTCGCTCAGAACCGTTGCCACCCGCTTCGGGCCGGTTGATATAAAGATCGTCCGGCTGCCGAGTGGCGGGACGCGATGGAAAGTCGAACATGATAATGTCGTTGCAATCTCGCGAGCCGAAGGCTTGTCCTACGCCGAGACGAGACGTCGGGTGGAAGCTGAGGTTGGCGAGCTAGGCGCCTCTGCCTTCGGAAGTCGCGAAAGCGAAAAGCCGCTATCGCCGTCCCGTCGGCCGGTCGATTGAGGCGAATATCATGCCATATGCAACGAAATCGAGCGGCCGAGGGGGCGGATGAGAGCGGCTTTGCAGCCGCGAATTCCTACGGCGCAGGCTCCTAGGCGCCTTTGCAGCCGCGGATTCCGCGGGCAGAGGCACCTAGGCGTATTGGAAGACTCGCAACAAAAAGGATGCTGACTGTGCGCAAGAGCACGGATACCGAGCCTCGGCTGGACGATAAACTGGCTCAACTCAAACAGACGATCTCGGATATGGGCACCGTGGTCGTCGCTCTGTCGGGCGGTGTCGACAGTTCTCTGGTGGCCTTTGTGGCGCATGAGGTGTTGGGTGATCGAGCGCTCGCCGTAACCTCGGGATCAACCGCCCTGAAGCGGGCGGATCTGGCTCTCACCCAGGCGCTAACGGCCGAGTGGGGGATGCGGCACCGAGTGATCGAGACCCGGGAGATGAGCAATGCCGACTATCGCGCCAATCCGATCAATCGCTGCTATTTCTGCAAATCGACACTCTATGACGAACTCGCCGAGATCGCGCGGGAGCAGGGCCACGCCCTGATAGTCAACGGCAGCAATCTTGATGACGAGAGGGATTACCGACCGGGTTTGCAGGCGATGCGGGAACGGGGTGTGCGGGCTCCCTTGGCCGAATGCCGCTTTCGCAAAGGCGACATCCGGGCGGCGGCGCGGCAGCTGGGCATACGCACCGCGGATAAGCCGCAAGCGGCCTGCCTATCGAGCCGGGTGCCTTATGGAACGTCCATTACGCCTGCAATCCTAGCGCAGATCGAGGCCGCCGAAGCCATCCTTGCGGGGCTTGGCTTCAGCCAATTTCGTGCCCGGCACCACGGTGCCGTCGCCCGGCTGGAACTGCTGCCCGAAGAGTTCGAACAGGCGCTGCGCGTGCGCGATGAGTTGCTGTCGGGTATCAAAGACTGCGGCTATGCCTTCGTTGCACTCGACCTCGGCGGCTTCGAGTCCGGCGCCCTCAACAAACTCATCGCAAGCGGCTGACCCCAAACAAGACGCAATAGTGGAAACCGAGCATGAACAAGACGGCTGTTAGTCTAATCGTTATCGGCATTTTGGTTATAGCTGGCGGACTCTTGTATGTCGCCAATCTGCCTGAGCCGAAACCGGTGCCGGTGCGCGACGATACCACCCTAAGAAACACCGAGGGCGGCGAGGTGGTCGGGTTCATCGACGATTTCGGTGCCCGTGCCTGGCTCGGTGTGCCCTTCGCAACGCCGCCCATCGACGATTTGCGCTGGCGGGCACCGCGGCCGCCAAGGCGTTCCGCGGCCGTCATTGAGGCGCTTTCCGGCGACGCCGCCTGCCCGCAGTTCGAATCGTTGTTGAGCACCGGCAATACCACCAACAGTGCGCAAGTTGTCGGCGATGAGGATTGTTTGTATCTCAATATCTGGTCGCCGCCAAATGCGCGCGATTTGCCGGTGATGCTCTGGATACACGGCGGCGGTAACACCATCGGTTCCGCCGCCGACATTGTCGGCGCTCGGCTGGCCACGACCCACAACCTGGTGGTGGTTGCCACCAACTACCGGCTTGGTGTCTTCGGCTGGTTCAATCACCCCGCGCTCCTTAGTGGCAATGTCCTGGACGATTCCGGCAACTTCGGAATACTGGATTTAGTGCGGGCACTCGAATGGACGCGCGACAACATCGCGGCTTTTGGCGGAGACCCGGGCCGGGTCACGATATTCGGGGAGTCCGCCGGCGGCTTCAATGTTCTTGCGATGATGGCGACGCCGCTTGCGGACGGCCTGTTCCATCGCGCCATCGTGCAAAGTGGCGGCTTTATGGCGACCGATCCGCTCGCGGGCAGCAGCCACGCCGACCAGGGTGGCCACGCTTCCAGCGGCCCGGAAATCGTCAACCGTCTACTCATTGCCGATGGCCTGACGCAGGCGAGTGTGAGCGCGAGAGCGCACCAGCAAGCTCAGGACAAAGATACCCTTCGCGAATACCTGTACGGCAAGTCTCCGAAAGACCTGTTCGCCGTCCTTGATGGTGGCGGCTTCGGCATGATCGACCTGCCGGACAATTTCGGCGACGGCCATGTGTTGCCGAATTTGGCCAACAGCGAACGGTTCTCGCATGCCGAAAACCACAATCCGGTGCCCATCATCCTGGGTACCAACCGCGACGAACCCGCCCTTTTCATGGCACGGGATCCAAGATACACCGATAACATTCTCGGCATCTTCTACTCCCTCAAAGACGAAAAGACCTACCGGTCGCTCGTACACTATGGCGGCCGGGCTTGGAAGGCACGGGGGGTCGATCAACTGGCCGAGGCCATGACCGGGGCGGGTAACCCGGACGTTTACACCTATCGGTTCGACTGGGACGAGCAGCCGCGCCTGATGGGCTACGACCTAAGCGTTGCGCTCGGTGCCGCGCACGGCTTGGAAATCGGTTTTGTGTTCGGTGAATTCAATGGGCTGGGCCTCGGCTACATCTACCCGAACGATGAAAATCAGCGTCTTTTGTCGAAAAGCATGATGTCGTACTGGGCCGAGTTCGCCTACACCGGCAATCCGGGCGCGGGCCGCGACGGCACTGAAACGCCTTGGCTCGCCTGGGGGCGGGATGGCAAGACCTCAATCCTTCTCGATACGCCCACCGATGGCGGCATTCGCATGGACGATGAGCGGGTCAGCTTGGCGAGCCTAAAGGCGGAACTCCTTGCCGATACCGATTTCGGCGACAAATACGAGCAATGCGCAACCTATGTGCGCATGTTCATGGAGGCGGGACTGTTCAGCCTTGATGAGTATCACGCACTCGGCTGTGGCGAGTGGTCTGCGGATACTATTTCCCGATACTGAGCCCGCAAAAGCCTGTGATCCATGATTCGCATGGGACGGGGTTTTAGGCGGGAGCGTACTCGTCGGGCAGGATTGGGCCTTTGGGGTTTCCCTTGCCGCGCCGTTCAGCTTGCTCCATAGCCTCTCGTACAACAGGAAGCGGGCGCCCAGCGCGGCAAGGGAAACCCCAAAGGCCCAATCCTGCCCGGGTATCCGGCGCTTTTCCGGACTGCGGCGCTTGAGGCCTGGCCGTGCGAAGCCGGGGGGCCATCAACGTACCCCAAGGAAGTTGGTGGTTGGTGAGCTAGCCGGGCTATCCCGCTACCGTCATCAACTGCTGTTGTAACGGTAGCGGGCGAGGCCGACCTCATCCCCCCAGACGGTGCGAAACGCCGAGCTTGATGATGCGCCCGCTGCGAAGGATCTGAGCAATAACCGCGCCAAAGATGGCAATGCGATGCCGGTAACAGCAATCAAAAAGCGCGAAGCGCGGCCCTTCGCGGTCTCGATTGATTTTTGGTGGCATCATGGCACTCCCCGAGAACAAACAGGTATCCTGAACCCTATCGGATTATCGAAAAGCCCGAATTGCGACGCCGCCCGCGGGGGCTGCTTGGCGCTTCCAACCCGGAGACTGGATCATGACCGAGGCACAACGGCACAACGAAAAAATGCAAGCCCAACAGGCCCTACACCGCAAGCGAGTGCAGGCCGCATCGGCCACGGAGCGAGGCTTGGTGCTCGTCTATACCGGCGCGGGCAAGGGCAAGTCGAGTTCCGCCTTCGGCGTTATCGCGCGGGCGCTTGGCTGGGGCCAAAAAGTCGGCGTGGTGCAATTTATCAAGGGCAAGTGGAAAACCGGGGAACGCCAGTTCTTTGCGAAATTCGACGACCAACTGGACTGGCATACCATGGGCGAAGGCTTCACTTGGGATACCCAAGACCTTGATCGGGACACCGCCACCGCCCAAGCCGCTTTCGCAAAAGCCTGCGAAATGCTGGAGAGCGGCGGATACGACTTGGTGGTTCTCGATGAGATCAATATCGCGTTGCGCTATGACTTTTTAGCGGAGGATGACGTTATCGAGGGCTTGCGGGGTCGTTCCCAACGCACCAGCGTGATCCTCACCGGGCGAGATGCGAAGCCGGGCATCTGCGACTACGCTGATCTCGTCAGCGAGATGCGTGCCATCAAGCACCCGTTCGACGCCGGCATCAAAGCCGTTCGCGGTATAGATTTCTGATTGCTTCGGCACTCGACCCCGTATTCTTCGCCAAAGGTGTCGCAAAGTGCCCGCTGAGTTCAGAGCCCCGAGGCATTGATTTCGCGAGTTGCCCGAAAATCGGGCCGCTGCCGGAGGCTCTCATCCGAGAAGGCCTCATCACGAAACAGCCTGGGATAGTAGTAGGCCCTGAGGGCCGCATGAAAACCGCGCACTCGTTGTTCATAGGCCATTGAGTCAGCCATGCTCGTGCCTGCGATGACTTGCAGGGCGCGTGTTGCGAGTGCGGGCGGCGATAGCCAAGCGAGCCTGCCGGCAAGCCGGTCACGCCTGATACGTCCTTCGCGATAAGCGAGCGTTAGCGGTTCGGCCATCTGGTCGCCGACTTGCTGAAAGGCGTAATACCATTTCCATTCGAATGGTTGGCTGACGTGCATGTACTGCGCCCACTCCGGATGGCGCTCAACGAACGCTGTCATCGTCGCGGACTTCGGCAAATCCCAGGCATCATTCACCGCTTCCCTTTGAGTCAGCATGATTTCGCCGCCGTCGGGCAACGGCACGGCGGTTTCAACCGAACTCTGGATCGCGGCGGGAACCAGGACGGCAAGCGCCAGCCAGGCACCAATGAGCGCGGTCAGATTCACCGGGCTGCTCCAGCCGAAGCGCTCCACAAGCGCGCAAACGCCCCACCAGAAAACGATGTGCAAGCCCACAATCAGGCTTGCCAGCGCGAGCGTTGCAGCGCTCGTTCCAGCAAGCAAACCGCCCAGCCAGAGCGGCATAATCAGACAGAGCAGCAGTGCGCCAACCCGCAAGACCGCTCGTGCGAGCCAGGGGCTGCCCCGGCTCGCCGCCGTTGCGCTCAGGTGCTCATAGCGTCCAGCGGCGCGTTCCCTGGAACGCAGGTCGTGCAACAGGAGGATCAGCAGCAACGGAGCCAGGATGGTTGCGGCGAAGGCGAAGTCGAAACGGCCAATCAGAGCAAAGTCGGGATTTTCCGCGTCGCTTTCATAGATCTGTCCTGTCAGGGCGAGCGCACGGATACGGTGTTTCCAAGGCAAGGTGTCGCGCTGACCGAGGGCTGCGAAAGCAAAATCCGACGGCGCGTCATAGGTCAGGTGAAAGGTGTAATAGGCCGCGTCGCCCCAATCCCGGTAAAGTGCCTTAACCACTTCCCGTTCTTCGCGATCACTTTCGATCAATTCGTTCAGGACGCTGTGCTCTGTGGCGACCTCGCGCAAGCCAAGAAGCACTGCGGTGCCCGCGACAAGCACCGTGATTGCGAGCCACAGCAGCACCGCCCGGTCTTTCGCGAGAAACCGGAGTTCCCCTATCAGCGCGGTCATGGCCGCATCTTCCGTGCGGCAAGAATGCCGCCAATCGTCAGCAACAGGAGCCAAATCGACAGCATGGTGATCGACGTATCGGCGCGGGCGAAGCGGTCGCTGGCAGCGGCGGGTTGAAAAGAAAATTCATCGAGTACCCGCCAATTTTCGGCCGATACGCGAGCGCGTTTTTCGGCTTTGGCATCAATGCTGCGGTTGATGTCATCACTATAGGCGAGTTGCTCGGCGTGAACGCGATTGAGCCCCTGCACGAAACCGAAGCGCACGGCCTCCGCTTCGCGCAGGAAACGATGGTGGGTTGCAAGGTCGGTTCCCGCGAGGGTGCGCGAGCCTGTCGATACCGCAACGACCGGCGATAGCCAGCCAAAGGATGCGGCGAACCCGGCCTGCCCCGCTTCGAGCGCCATGCGCTGTTCGGCATGCCTATTCATCACCTCCGTCAAATCCGCCTCCGCGGCCTGTGCGACGATGCCTCGGAAATTGACCGGCAAGTCTTCCAGGCGCCGCCGATCGTATTGCGCCAGCAGGTTCGCCTGAAGCTGCCGAAACGCCGGCGCGCCGGCATCGTGGCCGTCGCCGATTTCGCGCAGCTCGGCCTGCATGTTGAAATCGGTCTCAAGCTTACTTGGCACGGCAATGGCGCTAGTCGCGACTTCGACCGCAATGCGCGGGATGACCAAAGCACTCATCAACCAGAACAGGGCAAGTATGCCGAGGGCGAGACCGCGAGCTCGCACCCAGGTCGATACAACCAGGATGAGACTGCACCAGACGAGCATATAGAGCGCGTAGAGACCCATTAGGCCCGCGCTAGCGAGCGGCGCCGCACCCTGCCCAATGGCGACCGCGCACAGGATGGCAAGCGGCAGCAACAGCAGCAGGGACAGGCCCGCAAGGGCAAGCCACTTGGCCGCGTAGAGTTGCATGCCCGTCACGCCCTGCGCGAGCAGCGGTGCCAACGTGTGCTCCTCGCGCTCGCGAAGGATCAAGCCATGACCGATGGCAATCAGCAGCAAGGGTAGCAACAACTGATAGACAAGGGCGGTCGTCAAATCCTCAAATCCGCCGAGCTCGGCGCTCGCCCTCGCATCGGCGAACATGGCCGTGTTTTGCCGGTGGCCTTCAAGAAACATCGACTGCCCGGTGACCGAGTCCACACCGGGGTCGATCAGCGACAGGGGCGGGGGGACGCGGAATACATAATGCCCGTAATGCACCATGCGATGCGGGTGGCGATCGGGCTGCGACAGAAAGTACCCTTCAGCAACGGCCTGCTGATGCGTGCGCTCATGATGCTCCTTGCTCATCCTGAGTGCCGTGACAACGCTCGTCGCGGCCAGCAACAGCGCCAGGATCAGCAATGCACCCAACGCGAGCCTTGACCTCAACCACAGCCGCCATTCCGCCCGGGCGATGGTCAATAGCCGGCTCATGAGACGGCTGCCTGTGTGGCGAAGGCGGCATGCACCGCCTCGGTGTCGATACGGTCCGATCCTGATGGTCGGTCAAAGGCACCGACGAGCTCGCCCCTGTGCAGCAGGTGGATGCGGTCGGCGACATGGCAGGCGCCGTACACATCGTGGGTCACCAGCAAAATGGTTCGCCCGCCTTCGGCCAGGTCCCGCACCAGCCGATTGAACTCGTCGATCGCCGCGGGGTCGAGGCCGGAGGTCGGCTCGTCGAGCAGTAAAATAGGGGCTTCTCTTAGGATGGCCATGGCAATCGCCACTTTTTGGCGCATGCCTTTCGAGTAGGTCTGCATACGCCTTGCGCGGGCTTCGGCCTGCAAAGCCACCCGGTCCAGGGCGGCATCGAGTGCCTGCCGGTGCCTATCCGTCTTGGCGAGAAACAGAAAATAGCGCAGATTCTCATAGGCATTCAGGTGGCCGTACAAGGTGGCCGCCTCGGGCAGGTAGGCGATTGCTCGCCGTGTACGGCTGAGGCTGTCGCGCACATCCCGCCCCTGAACCCGCGCGCTTCCGGAAACGGGATCGAGGAAGCCGAGAAAGGTGAGCAAGGTGGTTGACTTGCCGGCGCCGTTGCCGCCGAGCAAGGCATGCACTTCGCCTTGTTCTATTTGGAAAGAGACGTTCTTCAGTACTTGCTGGCCAGAGCGTTTCACGCTGAGCGCCTTGGCTGAGAGCATGGTGGTCATGGGCATTTCCGATTAAAGCGCGACCAGGATAACCAGGCCGCGCAGAACATCGATCGACGCGCTCCGCGCTGCTGACGGACTATCGTTGGTCATGGTTTGGGGGTCGAGGAGCATCCGGGGCGCAGCCCCGTGGCCGCGCCCCGGACTGGGTTGGGCTAGAACGACGATGACACCGTCACGCGGTAGCGGCGCGGCGCGCCGGGCTCGACCCAAACATCCGCATAGGAATTGGTGTAGTGCGTCTCGTCAAAGGCGTTATCCAAGTCAAAGCGAATGGCGAATCGCTCCGTGGGCGCGATCTGGCCAAAGAACCTTGCGGTGGTGTAGCTGGGCAGGTTGAAGTCAAAGGCCGTGAACCCCTGTCGCTTGTCCGTGTGCTGAAGGCCGGCCCCCACCTGAGCGGGCATGCCGCCCACCTCAAAGCTCTGGCTGACCTGTAGGTTCACTTGGTGCTTTGGCGAGTTGATGAGCGGGTCGCCCTTCTCGATGCGCGCCCCCCAGTCAGCTTCGAGATTGCTGTTGGTGAATTCGGCGTCGGTGTAGGCGTAGGAAAGCCACAGGTTGAAGCCGGTCGCGAAGGCGAGGTCCGCGTCAACCTCAAATCCGCGGCTGCGCGCTTTGCCGGCGGCTCGGGAAAACCACCCGACCGCGACGGCCTCCGGCCGGTCGTCGTTCACCAGAAAGTTGCTTTGATCCACTTGGAACAGCGACAGCGTGACCGAGCCTGAGACCCTTGCCGACAACTGCGCCGCATCCAGCTTCAGCCCAATCTCCGCGGACTCCGTGATGTTCGGAGCAAACTGGTCGCCCTGATAGTCGGAACCTGCTTGCTGGCGAAAGCCTTCGCCATAGGCAGCGTAGAGGCTTACATTCTCGTTGACCGAGTAAACCGCGCCGAACTGCGGCGAGACCCGGGTATCCGATGTGGTGGTGGTGGTCGCCGGAACCGCGCGCAGGTTGGTCAGGTCCTGCTCAAAGTCATCCCAGCGCAGGCCGAGGCGAATTTGCAGCCGGTCGGTGAGATCGATCTGGTCCTGCAGGTAGAAGCCGAAACCTTTCAAGTCCTCGTCCCGGTTGGTGTTTGGCCCAGGCACCGGTTGCGGAGACTGGCCATAGACCGGGTTGAACGCGTCCAGGAAGAGATAGGCCGCCGGATCGAGAGTGTCGATGTTCGTGTCCGCCGGAAACCAACCTGGCCGGTAACGCTGGATGAACCAGTTGAGCTCGAAGCGGTCATAGTCCGCGCCCATGATCAGCCGGTGGCGCAGCGAGCCGGTGTTGAACTCGCCGGCAACCTCGGCGCGGGCCACGAAGTAGTCCGACTCGAACTCCCGGTAGCGGAAGAACCGGGACAGGGTTCGGCCATCCAGGAAGTAGGTCTGGCGCCCTCCGAAGTTGGTTTCGGAGGCGCTGCCCTCAAAGGAGGTGTCCCGGTACCCAAGACCGGCGAGCAGGCTCCAGTTGTCGGAGAAGTTGTGCTGGGCTTCCAGCTGATGGCCGAGCACCTCGGTCTCAATGGGCCCGTCACCCGGCTCGCCGACAAAGGTTGTGCGCGGCGTGAAGCCGTGGGTTTCCGAATAGGCGACGCCCCGGTCAAAGGGAATCTCCTGCTCCGTGTACTCCAGCTCGTAGGTCAGGCTGGTGGTCTCGGCGACATCCCAGGTGAACGACGGATAGAAACCCAGGCGTTCGGTCTCAACCGTATCCCGGAAGCTCTCCGCATCCTCCCAGAACCCGACGAGGCGCAGCCCCAACTGGTCGCCCGCGCCCGCCGTGGTTTGGACATCGCCTTCGAGGCGTATTTGATTCCAGCGCCCATAGGTGGCGCGAAAGTCCCCCGCCGTCCCAAACTGCGGCCGTTTGGTAATCAAATTGACTGTGCCGCCAGGCTCGCCACGCCCGAACAGCGCTGAGCGCGGCCCTTTGAGCACTTCCACGGACTCAATGCCCGCCAAGTCCCGGGGGCCGGCGAAACCGCGGCCCGCGTTAAATCCGTTGACCAGAAATCCGCTCGGCAAGTTGATGTCGCCCGCGAAGCCGCGAACCGAAAAGGCGTTCCACAGACCACCGAAGTTATTCTGGCGTGCCACGGATGCTGATAAGTCCAAGGCCTCATTGAGGTTGATCGCGCCAACCTCGCGAAGTAAGTCTTCCGTGATCACCTGATCCGCCGACGGTTTTTCAAGATTGTCAAAATTTCCTTGATAAGCGCGGCGCTCGCCAATAACGAAAATCTCCTCGACGACTTGCCCGTCCTCAGTTGTCTGTGTTGTTTGCGCGACAATAGGCAGCGCCTGGGAAAAAGTGAGTGCGGCGGCCACGAGCGCCACCGGCTTGGGTCTGTATTTGATCATGGTCTTTTATCCATTCACCATTGAAATACGGCGTAAGACCGCAACGCATAAATATGCAGACGGCCCTCACAAGGCAAGGAAATCAGAGGGTTTTAGGTTAAAGGCGGACCCGTTGGCGGAGGCCTGGTCGAGCGCGGGCGATTGAGCGGCGCTTGTCTTTCGGCCCAGAGCGTTGCGGAGACCGAGGCTGCAAACGGTGGTGCTGCAAGCGTTGCGGTCGCGATGCAGCCTGCCTGCTCATCATTCAGCATCGCGCAGCATTCAACACCGTTGTGCAGATGCTGTTCTGCATCGCATTCAGTCGCATGCGCAACGGAAAATAGCTGCCCGGCAAGGAATGCCGCTATCCCGATCTTAAGCATCCGGCCGCGCTGAGTGGTTCGTGTCATCCCATTATTTTGAATGCATTGGCTCCGATAAAGCAATCGCCCGCGTTGCGTCCGCTTGAAGTAGTGCGCCTAGCTCAGATCAAAGCGATCAAGGTTCATCACCTTGTGCCACGCCGCCACAAAGTCCTGCACGAACCTCTGCTGTGCATCGTTACAGGCATAGACTTCGGCGAGCGCACGCAATTGCGAGTTTGAACCAAACACCAGATCAGCCGCCGTGGCGGTCCACTTGACCGCGCCGCTGCCGTTGCGGCCTTCGAACACCGATGTGTCGGCGGACGATTTCTGCCAGCTTGTGTTCATGTCCAAAAGGTTGACGAAGAAATCGTTGCTGAGCACTCCCGTTCGCTCGGTGAGCACGCCGTGCTTCGACCCGCCGTGGTTCGCGCCAAGAACGCGCAAGCCGCCGACGAGCAACGTCATTTCAGGCGCGGTCAGCGTCAGCAACTGCGCTCGATCAACGAGCAACTCCGCCGCTGGCCGCTGATGGTTCTCGTGGATGTAGTTACGAAAACCATCCGCGGTGATCTCGAGATGGGCAACGGAGTCCACTTCGGTCCAAGCTTGGCTGGCGTCCGTTCGACCGGGCACGAAGGGAACCGCGATCGCATGACCAGCATGCCGCGCAGCGGCCTCGACCGCCGCGCAGCCACCCAATACGATCAGATCCGCGAGCGAGACGCGCTTGTTGCCGGACTGGGCGTTGTTGAAGCCTGATTGCACCTGCTCCAGAACGGCAAGAACCTTGGCAAGCTCCGCGGGCTGATTCACTTGCCAATCCTTCATGGGATCAAGACGAATGCGTGCGCCATTAGCACCACCGCGCTTGTCCGAGCCGCGGAAAGATGAGGCCGAGGCCCAGGCTGTGGTGACCAATTGCGAGATGGAAAGGCCTGATTGAAGCAGGCTGGCCTGCAAGCGAGCGATATCCGCATCGTCAACAAGGTCGTGATCGACCGCCGGAACGGGATCCTGCCAGATCAAGGGCTCCCGCGGCACCAGCTTGCCGACATAACGGCTGCTCGGCCCCATGTCGCGGTGTGTGAGCTTGTACCAAGCCTTTGCGAAGGCCTCGTCAAGCTCGGCCGGGTTCTCCAGGAAACGCCGGGCGATTGGCTCATAAATTGGGTCCATGCGCAGCGCCATGTCCGCCGTGGTCATCATGGGGGCATGGCGCATTTCACCGTTCTGCGCATCAGGGACGGTGCCCGCCGCCTCGGGGTTTTTGGGCCGCCATTGATAGGCGCCACCCGGCCCCGTCGTCACCTCCCAGTCGTACTTGAAAAGAACTTCCAAGTAGTTGTTGTCCCAAGTGATGGGGGTTTCAGTCCAAGCGCCCTCAATGCCGCTTGTGATTGCGTCCGTGCCCTTGCCCGAGCCAAAGCTGTTCTTCCAGCCAAAGCCCTGCTCCTCAAGGCTCGCGCCTTCGGGCTCCGGGCCAACAAACTCATCCGCATCGGCGGCGCCGTGGGCTTTGCCGAAGGCATGTCCACCAGCGATGAGAGCGACGGTTTCTTCGTCGTCCATGGCCATGCGGCCAAAGGTCTCGCGAATGTCGCGACCGGAGGCGACCGGGTCAGGTTTGGCATTGGGGCCCTGGGGGTTCACATAGATCAAGCCCATTTGCACCGCGCCCAGAGGCGTCTCCAAAACCCGCTCCCCAGTATAGCGCTCGTCGCCGAGCCATTCGGTTTCCTGACCCCAGTAGATGTCCTCCTCGGGCTCCCAGACATCTTCGCGGCCACCAGCGAATCCGTAAGTCTTGAAGCCCATGGACTCCAAGGCGACATTGCCCGCCAGAATCATGAGATCCGCCCAAGAGAGCTTGCGGCCATACTTTTGCTTGATTGGCCAGAGCAAGCGGCGCGCCTTGTCCAGGTTGCCGTTGTCGGGCCAACTGTTCAGTGGCGCGAAGCGCTGCGTTCCCGAGGCGCCGCCACCGCGGCCATCGGCCACGCGATAGGTTCCGGCGCTGTGCCATGCCATGCGTATGAACAGCGGGCCGTAGTGTCCGTAATCGGCCGGCCACCAGTCCTTCGAGTCGGTCATGACTTTGTGCAGGTCTTCGATCACAGCGTCAAGGTCGAGGGTCTTGAATTCTTCAGCGTAGTTGAAGCCTTCTTCAAAAGGGCCGGACAAGGCGGAATTCTGATGCAAAGCTCTCAAATTGAGTTGCTTCGGCCACCAACGCTGGTTTGCCGTACTGCCAGCCATTCGCGGGCCGGTGCCTTCATGCATCACCGGGCACTTGGTTGCATCACGTTGTTGAGTCATTGCGGCTCTCTTCGGTTGAATCATTGATAGTGGGGACGAGAAGTGTTTCAACATTCAGGCAATTTGGTCAAATAGATTTTTTGTTGCGTTTTGATAAACGGAGCCTATGGAAGCGCTGACTGACAGGGCTTCCCATTCGGCACAAGGGTTTACCCGCTGACCAGTTTGCAGGAGCAAAGACGCGGGGGAGTTTTACGAATGCGGAGCAGCGGCTCACCTCGGGCGGGACCATTCCAACTAACGCTTCCGGCGGCTTCGGATGCTTTGCCATTACCCGCCCGCGCCAGCTCCCGCGTCAGACGCCCCTCCGTCCACATCGAATACGCATCCTCGAACTCCATGCTCCTCCCAGCCTCCGCTCTCTTCGCAACGCCCATCCGCACACCCCGGGGTACCTGAAATACCCAATTGTGCGACCGGACACTTTATTTGTTCCCAACACGGGGGGCCAACAGCTTGTGGTTTCACGAAGAGTGAACGGGGGGATTGGAGAGCGCTAAGGAACAAGGAACTCGCACATCGGACCACTTGCCCGGCTGAGTTTTCCGTCGAGCGTCAGCAGCGGGCACTCGAACGCTTCGGCCAAGGCGACGTACCAGGCGTCATAGCAGGTCAGGTTGCCACGCAACGCCCAAACGCGCTCGGCGAACGGAGCGAAAGGGAACAGTTCAATGTCGAGCCGCAACAGGTCGCCATGCGCACCATTGGCCTCGATGCGGGAAATGAGGGCTGCCCGTTCCAGCCTGCGCAGGATGTTCGATGCTTCGACCAGCATAAGCTCAGGGGCGATGAGCCCGCCCCGCCTGATCGAGGCTTCGGCCCAAGGACCATCGCTCTCCGCATCCACCAAGGCCGCAACCAGCACGGACGCATCGACCACTTGGGTCACTTGCGGTCAGCGTCGCGCGCTTCCAGGATGAACGAGGACGGAATTCGCGCACCTGCCGTTTCCTTGCGCCGACGCACGCCTCGGAGCCAGTCCTCAACGGACGGACGGGACGCGATCCGCTGAAGTTCGCCGCGCAGGAATTCCTGCATGGATTGGCGCCGCTGGGCAGCTCGCACGGCAAGTTCGTCGCGCACTTCTTCGGCCACCCCTCGTATTGTGATCTGCACAGCCACGAAAGCACATTGCCTGCGATGAATGCATTTTACAAGCACATGTGCGAACCCACACAAGGCCCTTGACGCACTCCCCGCCACTTACGAGAATGAGAGTAGATGGTGCTGCCCAAGGGGCGGCCAAAAGGGAACCCGGTGCGAATCCGGGGCTGTACCCGCAACTGTAAGCCAGAAGCTTGCGGCCAATGAGCCACTGGAGCGATCTCCGGGAAGGCGGCCAACAAGCGTTGATCGGCAAGCCAGGAGACCTGCCATCGCGTCGTTCGTTCGAGGACCGGGCCTTGTCCGCGAACGGGAAAAGCGTTGTACCGCTTGTTCTTCCCAAGTAACGACCCGACCGGCGCCAGTGTGGCTGCCGGGCTTGGTGTGCGGCCAACGTTCCCCACCCGGTTTTCGCGCTTCCACGGTCTCAGCAGTTGTCGTGCCCGTCGCTTTGGCGGGGCGGCTTGCCGATTGCGTTGCCCCCGCTTAGGAGGCCAAGGAGACAGCGACATGACCCAATACGAATCCTGCGGGCCGGTTGTGCCTTTGCTGGCAACTCTGGCCGCAACGATGTTGACCGCTGGTGCAGTTGCTGAGGTGCCCGACGAAGCGACGCAAGCGCAAATCGAAACGATCCTCGTCACCGCCACGCGCATTGAGCAAACTCCCGCCGAGACCGGATCGACGGTGCGTATCATCAACGCGGACGAGTTGCGGGCCATGGGCTTCAGTCACGCGCTCGACGCCATCGCCCGGGCACCGGGTGTCACCGTCAACCAAAACGGCAGCTTCGGAGGTTCCGCCAGTGTGCGCATTCGCGGTGCCGCCAGCGACCAGACGCTGGTGCTGATCGACGGGGTGGCGGTCAATGACGCCTCCGCTGCCGGCGGCGGCTACAACTTCGCCCGTCTCGATACCGAGAACATTGAGCGCATCGAGATTCTGAGCGGCCCCCAGTCAACGCTCTGGGGAACCAACGCCATTGGCGGTGTGGTTTCCATCACCACCAAGGCTCCCGGGCACGGGCTGGGCGGCAACCTGTTCGCACAAGCCGGCTCCTTCGCCAGCTTTCGCGGGGGCGCGTCGGTCTCCCGGGGCGGCGATACCGGTGACTTCCGGCTTGCGGCAACCCGATTGGACACGAACGGCATCTCCCGGGCCGATGAGCGTAACGGCAATACCGAAGAGGACGGCATGGAATCGCTGACCCTCTCCGCCCGCGGCGGGCTGAATTTTGGCGGCGAGGTACGCCTTGAAGGCAGCCTGCTGTGGAACGATTCGGCTGCCGATTTCGACAGCTTTCGCTCCGGTGCCCAGGGCAATGTCGGCGATGGCGATGAACTCAGCAAAACCGAGGAACTGTCCGGGCGGGTGGCCCTCAAGGCACCGCTTTTCGGTGCCCGGCTCGACAATTTGCTGCTTGTCGGTCGCGCCGAAATCGACCGCGAGAACCTGAGCGATGGCGCAACCAGCTTCGCGGCCAACGGTGAACGCACGATTTTCCGCTATCAGGGCACCCTGGCCATCGATGCGCAGAGCACCCTGGCGATGGGCACCGAACGCGAGGAGGCCAGGGCGAATGGCAACAATAGCGCCATTAATGGCCTGTTCGCGCTCTATGAGTGGCAGCCAACGCGGGCGCTGACGCTCACCGGCGGCGTTCGCTCCGACGATCACGATCGCTTCGGCACAGCCACCACGGCCCGCTTCGCGGCCGCGCTGCAGCCCCTGCCCGGCCTGAGGGTGCGCGCTAGCTGGGGGGAAGGTTTCAAGGCGCCAACGCTTTTTCAAACCACCTATTTTTGCTGCGGCGCAACGACCGCCAACGCGGCCCTGCGGCCGGAACGTTCCGAAGCGGTCGATGTCGGTGTTGAGTGGCGTCCGGAAAGCGGCGCCGGCCACATTGGCCTGACGTATTTCCGGCAGGATACGGACAACCTGATCAACTTTTCGTTCGCCGTCGGGGGCTACGAAAACATCGACGAGGTGGAATCGCGGGGCATTGAAGTGTCGGCGGCTTGGCAACTCACGAATGCGATCTCCCTATCGGCGGATTACGCGCACATCCAAGCCAAGGAAGGCGACGGCACGGCGTTGCTCCGGGTGCCCAAGCACTCGGGCGACCTTGCTCTCGGCTTCGCGCCATCCGGTCCATTCTCCGGTGCGGTGTTGCTGCGTTTCAATGGGCGGGAACCTGACCGCGGCGGCATCGAACTGGACGATTGGGTGCGCGTCGATATCAACGGCCGATACAGGGTCTCCGACAACTTCGAGTTGTTCGGACGCATCGAAAATCTGCTTGACGCCCACTACCAACAGATTCTCGGCTACGGCACGCCCGGCCTGTCCGGCTCATTGGGTCTGCGGTGGCGTTTTTAGCCCGCCCATTCCGCAATTCCATGCAGCGAGATTTAAGCATGCCACCGGGCAGCGAGTGGGTCCGCGGCGCTTTCCTTGCGGCCCTGGCCACCATTTTCCCGCTCACGCGAGAGGGGCTGGCACGAAAGACGGCAAAACAGGAGCCCTCGTCCTTGCTTTGGCCCTTGCTGGCATTTGCCGTCGCTGTCCTGGGCAGCGGTTGTGGCAAGCAAACGGACGATCGATTGCGGGAACAGCACGGTCGTCCGCAACGCATCGTCAGCATCGACTATTGCGCCGACCAATACGTCTTGCGGCTCGTCGAACGCGAACGCATTCTGGCGGTTTCACCAGACGCAAGGCGCGCATTTTCCTATATGCGCGCAGCCGCCGCGGGCCTGCCCAGCGTGCGGCCCGTGGCCGAGGATGTCATCGTTCTAAAACCCGACCTCGTGGTGCGCTCTTATGGCGGCGGACCCCAGGCGGCGGCCATGTTCGAGCGCGCCGGCCTGGCGGTACATCAACTCGGTTGGGTGGATGACTTTCCAAGTATTCTGGGCACAATCCGGGAAGCGGCCGCAGCCCTGGGGTCCGTCGCCGAGGGTCGAGCGGTTGTGGATGAGACGTTGGGCCGACTCGCCCGTCTATCTCCGCAAAGCCCCGCCGCCGACGCGGGCGCACCTATCGTGCATGGACCTGTGGATTGGAAGGGGTCGCCGCCCGACTCGACGGTACGTCAAGATACCCAAAGGGGGCGGGTTGATGTCCCATCCAATAGACTGGCCACCTCTAATGTATCCGGCACCACCGCACTTTACATGACACCCGGTGGCGTCACTTCCGGGCCGGGTTCGCTGATCCACGCCATGTTCACAACCGCCGGTTTGCAAAACTTTCAGACCCGGCCCGGCTGGCGGGCGATACCTTTGGAACGGCTCGCCTACGAACAGCCCAACCTGATTGCGGCGGCTTTTTTCGATGGCTCGATCAACCATCCTCATGCCTGGAGCCCGGCCCGGCATCCGGTGGCGCAAAGCCAGCTCACCGAGCGCCCAGTCATCCCAATTGCAGGCGCTTGGACCGCCTGTGGAGGATGGTTTCTGATGGATGCGGTGGAGGCACTGAGCAAGGGGCCGCAAGCGAGCGCGCCAGGACGCTGAGGTGTACGCAAGCGTGTTTGATTCTGGACGAAGCGCCAGTACAGGATTGATCGCCCCGCGTACTGCGCGCTCCGCGTGTTTCCCGCGGATCAGAGGGAGTCGATGAACTATGCGGGCCGGACTGATCGTATTGGTACTCGCCTGCCTTGCGGCATTATTTGCCGCCTGCCTGCTGGGTTCGACCCCGATGCATGCCGGGCGGGTTTTGCTGGCGCTGCTCGGGTTTGGCGAACCGGGGGATCAGCTGGTTGTTGTGCAGATCCGGTTACCGCGGGCGTTGGCCGCGTTCGCCGTTGGTGCCGCCCTTGGCGCGAGCGGTGCTGCGCTACAGGGGCTGCTGCGCAACCCGCTGGCCGAACCCGGGGTGCTTGGCGTTTCGGCGGTGGCGTCCCTTGGCGCCACCACCACCCTGTATTACGGTTTGGCGGCGGTAAGCGCCTGGGCAATGCCAACCGCCGCGATTGCGGGTGCCCTCGCGGCAACCGCGCTGATCGCATTGGCCGCCCTGCGCACCGCCTCCGCGGTCACGCTCATCCTTATCGGTGTGGGGCTCTCGAGCTTCGCCGCCGCATTCATGAATTTACTGATGAATCTCGCCCCCAACCCGTTTTCCCTGGCGGACATGATTAACTGGATGCTCGGCTCCGTGGCCAATCGCAGCTTTTACGATCTGGCGTTGGCCGCGCCCTTCCTCGTGGCCGGCCTGTTCGTTCTGTTCGCCGCCAGACGCGGCCTCTCGGCGCTGACACTCGGCGAGGAGGCGGCGAGCGGCGTCGGCCTCAACCTCAAAAAGCAGCGCTTGCTGGTCGTGCTCGGCACAGGGCTCGCTACCGGTGCCGCCGTGGCGCTGGCTGGTGTCATCGGCTTTGTTGGCATCGTTGCCCCGCACATCGTTCGCTCCATGGTCGATCACGACCCGGCGCGCTCGCTGCTACCCGCGGCTTTGCTGGCTGGCTTGATTCTGGTATTGGCAGACATCGGTGTGCGGCTTGTTCCCACCGACAACGAACTCAAACTCGGTGTGGTGGCCGCATTGATCGGCGCACCTGCTTTCATTTGGATCGCCATGCGGCGGCGTACCGTTCATGACTAATTCGCAACCAATGCCAACCTGCCTATCCCACCGGCTCTCTTGCAAGCGAGAGGGAATCCCGGTTTGCTCGACAGCACACCAAGGCTGAGGCGATGCATCGGCTTGCGCAACGGGGCATTGGCGAGATGGGCGAAGTGTACGGCGAGCACGCGTTGGTGGTTTCCGGCCTTACCCTGCGGGCGGGCGGCGTGACACTGGTTGAAGACGCCTCCTTTCGCCTGCGGAGCGGCGAATTGGTTGCCCTGCTCGGACGCAATGGTGCCGGCAAAACCAGCCTGCTGCGGGGCGCTATCGGCATTGCGCCACGTACTGGCGGATGGTCGCTTCTGGGCGGCAAGGACACGGCTCGGATGCCACCCCGACAGCGCGCCAGACAACTGGCTTATCTGCCGCAAAACCGGCCCCTGGCCTGGCCCAATCCGGTTCGCGATGTGGTGGCGCTCGGGCGCTTTGCCCAGGGCGTGGCGCTGGGGCGACTGCGCGGTGCCGACAAGCGGGCCGTGCAACGGGCGCTGGTCGCCTGCGATCTGCAACAACTGGCCGAACGGTCAACGGCCACCTTGTCGGGCGGCGAACTGGCGCGTGTGCATTGCGCCCGCGCCTTCGCCGCCGAAGCGCCCCTGTTGATCGCCGACGAGCCGGTGGCGGAACTGGACCCCTACCATCAGTTTCGGGTCATGGCGCTGATTCGTGACTATGTCGGCCAAGGGGGAGGTGCCCTGGTCGTACTGCACGACCTTATGCTCGCCCGGCGTTACGCGAGCCGCCTGATTTGGATGAGGGATGGACGGATCGTTGCCGACGGTCCACCCGAAGCGACCCTGGATGCGGATCGGCTGGCGGAGATTTACGGCGTACAGGGATACATCGACGGCACCCACATTGCGATAGACGGTCCGCTATGAGCAATCACGCAATGATAATGCATCGCGATCTTGCCCATGCTCGCAGGGCGGCCAACCGCCCCGCTCGACAGGGGTGGCGCGCGGTTTCTTCACTTTTTACAAGTGGGTGAGCTATGCGAGCTCCTAGGGCATTGATGATTCAGGGTACCGGCTCGGATGTCGGCAAGTCGCTGATCGTCGCCGCTCTGTGCCGCATCGCCCGCCGACGCGGCATTGCGGTGGCGCCATTCAAACCGCAAAACATGTCGAACAACGCGGCCGCCTGCGCCGGTGGTGAAATCGGGCGCGCCCAGGCTCTGCAAGCCCAAGCGGCCGGTCTCGAACCCCAGGTGGACTTTAACCCCATTCTGCTCAAGCCGGAATCGGACAAAAGGGCGCAGCTGGTGGTGCGGGGCAAGGTCGCCGACAGCCCAACCGCCGCCGACTACATGAGCGGGCGCGCCGGTCTTATGGGTGCCGTGCTCGATAGTTTCGAGCGGCTGGCCAACAGCTATGAATTGATTCTCGTGGAAGGGGCGGGCAGCCCCGCGGAAATCAATCTACGGGCTGGCGATATCGCCAACATGGGTTTTGCCCGCCGCCTCGACATCCCTGTTTGCCTGGTGGGCGACATCGACAAGGGCGGCGTGATCGCTAGCCTGGTCGGCACAGGGGCGGTCCTCGCCCGGGAGGACGCGGCCTTAATCAGGGGCTTTATCATCAACAAGTTCCGTGGTGATGCCAAACTCTTTGACGACGGCTTTGCCGCTATCGAAGCCCGCACCGGCTGGCGCGGCTTTGGCGTGATTCCGTGGCTGCCCGGTGCTCGGCATTTGCCAGCCGAGGACGCTGTGGTACTGGCGCGGCGAAAACCCGTCGCCGGCGGTGGTTTGGTCATCGTCGCGCCCATGCTGTCCCGCATCGCCAACTTCGACGACGCGGATCCGTTACGGATGCAACCCGGCGTTGATTTCCGCTGGATACCGCCCGGAAGCCCGTTACCCCGCGATGCCGACGTCATCATGCTGTTCGGCACCAAGTCAACGTTGGGCGACTTGGCTTTTCTGCGCGCCCAGGGCTGGGATCACGACATTCTCGCGCACGCACGCACCGGCGGTCGGGTGCTGGGGCTGTGCGGCGGCTTCCAAATGCTGGGACGCACGATTAACGATGCCCGGGGCACGGACGGGCCGGCCGGTCGGTCGCCGGGGCTGGGACTGCTTGATGTGCATACCGAAATGACGGGCACCAAGGCCGTGTATCCGGTACGCGGGCATTGCCTGGGCACCGGCTCGCCGATCGCGGGCTATGAAATCCACGTTGGAAAAACAACGGGCCCGGACTGCGCACGCCCATTGTTCGAACTGCAAGGCCGTCCCGACGGAGCCGTTTCGGCTGATGGCCTGGTTGCGGGCACCTACGTCCATGGTGTATTCGCGAGCGATGCTTTTCGTGAGGACTGGTTGCGCCAGGCAGGTTCCGGCGATGGCTCGACACTGGATTACAAAACTGCCGTGGAATCGGCAATCGACTCCGTCGCTGACGGCGTACAGAGAGCGCTCGACACGGAGGCGCTGCTGGCATGCGCGTCACAACCGCGATGGGTGCAATAGGCGGGCTGGCGGATCCATGAGCGGAGCGACGCTACTGCGCCCAAGACGGGTGGCTGTGCTCTCGCCGACGTATGCGGACCACGCGCACGTTGGGCGAACATCGGGCAGCCACGTCACCAAGACACCGACGCCGCTTGCGGAAGCGCGTTCATGCGACCAACGATCAAAGTCGTACACATGTCACACACCGCTCAAATTGCGCACAATACGTCAGTTGCGGGGCCAATCGAAGACGCGAGGGTAGCTGCAAATAGGCACCCAAGCCTTGACGACGGTTGCATTGCTCCGGCACCTTATCCCTCCCGTATCCGACGGACAGCCTGAGTGGCATCGCCCATGACCAAGCCTCAGAACATCGAGCCATGCGGCGCACCGGATGCCGACCCAAATCCCGTACACTGGGATGCGGCGGTTGTGGAAAAACTCGGCTTCGGCCGGCGCACCATCAATCAGGGGCCGTTGGGCTTGAGTTACATGGTGAACATGCTGCACGCCTGGGCCGGGCGGCGCTGCCTGCGTCGGCTGTTTATGCGCTTTCCAATGGTGGTGCTGGACGGTGACCACATCACCGCCCGGGGCCGGGTTACCGCCGTGCGCGAGGCAGGTGGAGAAACCTTGGTGGATTGTGATGTCTGGCTGGAACGGCAAGGAACCGCGCCGCCGTTGGCGGGCAGCGCCACGGTAGTTCTTCCCGAATAGGCGCCTAACACAAATTAAGGAATCACCCATGGGACCACTAGCGGGGCTTAAAGTTGTTGAATTGCAGGGCATCGGGCCGGGGCCGTTTTGCGGCATGATGCTCGCTGATATGGGCGCCGAGGTGGTGCGCGTGGACCGGGCGAGCGCCGCGGGTCAGGCCCCGCCCCCTGCCGATCTGTTGGCACGCAGCCGCAAGAGCATAGCGGTGGATTTGAAGAACCCCGACGGCGTGGAAACGGTTCTGCGTCTGGTGACAAGCAGCGACGCCCTCATAGAAGGCTTCCGCCCCGGCGTCATGGAGCGGCTTGGCCTTGGCCCCGAGGTTTGCCTTGCACGGAATCCCGCCTTGGTTTACGGCCGCATGACCGGCTGGGGGCAAACCGGCCCGCTGGCGCATGCTGCCGGGCACGATATCAATTACATCTCTCTAACCGCGGCCCTGCACAGTATCGGCGAAAAGGGCCGGCGGCCCACGCCGCCGCTCAATCTCGTCGGCGACTTCGGCGGCGGCGGCATGTTGCTGGCCTTCGGCATTGTCGCGGCACTTTTCGAGCGCAACCGCTCCGGCAAGGGTCAGGTGGTCGATGCCGCCATGACCGATGGCTCGGCGCTGCTAATGAACGGGCTATTCGGCATGATGAACGGCAGCCACTGGTTGCCGGAACGTGGCAGCAACCTGCTCGACGGCGGTGCCCATTTCTACGGCACCTACGAAACCAAGGACGGGCAATACATCTCCATCGGTTCAATTGAACCGCAGTTCTACGCTCTGTTGTTGGAGAAGTCCGGGCTCGGCACACAGGCAGATCTCGCCCAGCAGATGGACCGTGGCGAGTGGGGTAATATGCGGCAACAACTGGAGGCCATCTTCAAGACCAAAACCCGCGACGAATGGGACGCAATCATGCTCGGCACCGACATCTGCTACGCGCCGGTGTTGAACTTCCGGGACGCCGTCGAGCATCCGCACAATAGAGCGCGCGATACCTTCGTGACCGTCGATGGCATCCATCAAGCCGCGCCCGCCCCGCGCTTTAGCCGCACTCCGCCAACGCCGCCCGCTGGTGCCGTCGCGGCCGGGGCACATACCAACGAGATATTGCAAAGTTTCGGATTCGGTGCCGCTGAAATTCAAGCGTTGCGCGATGGCGGGGCGGTTGCGGGCTAGGCGTCTAGCCTCGAATGGATAAACACGGGCCCCTAGGGGCGGTCGAGTTCGGCTAGCCGGGCTTCAAGGCGCGGCCTGGCCGCCTCCGTGGCGATGCCGAGCAACGTCATGATCTCGCTACGCTGCCGCTCCTTGCCATTCTCGCTGAGCGGGATCATACCCATCATCCAAAGCAGCACCACGCCCCACTGCTGCCCGACAAGATGCCGCGCCACCAGATTCGTGTCGATATCGGGGCGCACATCGCCGTCCCGCTGGGCGATTTCCAGTTGCGTCCTCACAAAGGGCAGGGTTCGGGCAAACAACACATCCGCCAACGGGTCGTTCGGCCCGACGTGAAATAGAATCCGCGTCATGGCATCGGCATATCGGGGCGTTGCCTCAATCTGGGCACCGACGATGCGGCTTAAGGCGAAAATCCCGTCAACACCTTGGGTTGATTGTTCGCGCTCGGCACCACCGGTGAGTTTTGTCATCAAATCGTCCACCGCGGCCAGCACCAACCCATCCTTGCCGCCGTAGATGTTGTACAGCGTGCCCTGGGCAACACCGGCCCTTTTCGCCAAGGCGCGGATGGTCATGCCGTCATATCCCATTTCATCAAGCATGGCTCGAACGGTTTCCAGAATGTGCGCCTGGCGGTGGCGTTGACGGGCCGAATCGTACTTTCTTTTGGCAGCCATTTTCTCGATTGAGTCCTTAGCATATCTGTCCGACGCCAATCGACCCAAGGCCTGAAGTTCAACCGGATGCGACGCCGGATTGTCCACCGGGTTGACTCCATGTCAAATCAACGGATACTCGGGTAGTGGCTCAATTTGGAAAATCTTCGTTGCCGCCGCCCAAAGCGGGCCCGGTCTCTGCGGCGGTGGACATTGAAACTGAGCCACTTTGGCTACGAAACCGCCAATCGGGGGCGCGCTGGCGATATCGAATTTGCTTATTACGACACCCGTCCGCTGATGGATTGTATGCTTGAGGTGGTGACGCGCAGCCCCGGCATTATCGAACGATTCGCCATGATCGCCCGTGCCGCCGAGAACTGGAACGGGCAAAATCCGATTCGAAGTTGAAACGAGTCCAAGCACCGGGAATCTCAAATGGAAGCCATTGCACGATTGGATATTCAGTATTTGCAACAGCTTTACGCCAAGGCGACGGATGTGATTGGCACCAATACCGAAGCGGGCATCGCCGAGGGCCGCGCCATCTACCGTCGCATATTTACCGAAGATGCCACGGTTCGCGCCGGCCCGGCCGACGGCGAACAATTGGTCGCCCAAGGGCCGGACAGCTGGATGGACGTGGTTCTGGAGGCGCTATCGCAATATTCTTCAACCCAGCATCTCATCGGTACGCAACTGGTCACCATCGAAAAGCTGGAGACCGACACCCAAGGCACCGTAACCGCCGGCGAGGCCAGCATGGAAAGCTATCTACAGGCTTGGCATGAAAATCGCTCCGCCAATACGCTCTGGTTGTTTCTTGGCACCTATGCCTCCAAGGTGCGTCACAAGCCGGGCCTGGGATGGCAGATCCACGAGATGACGCTCACCCAAACCGGCGGCGAAAACCGGGAACTCGGGCCGATCGATGTTGTCTGGGAGCCGATGGATTAACTGGCGGAGCGGACGGGACTCGAACCCGCGACCCCCGGCGTGACAGGCCGGTATTCTAACCAACTGAACTACCGCTCCGAGCGGGTGGTGCCCGAGCAACGGGCACCAATGGTGGGTGTTGCAGGGGTCGAACCTGCGACCTACGGCTTGTAAGGCCGTCGCTCTCCCAACTGAGCTAAACACCCCATGTAAAACGAGGGCGCTTATGTTAACCGGTGTCCGGCGCGAGTCAAATTGCCATCAGGCAGTGGCTCAATTTGACCATTTTCCATTACTGCGGCCCAACGCGGTTGCGGGCTTCACAGCGGCGCAAATGCAAACTGATACAGGACCCGTTTTATCGAATGGGGCGGAAGCAGGTACGCAGTTCATCAACGAAGATTTCCGGTTGCTCGAATGCCGCGAAGTGGCCACCGCGATCCGGTTCGCCCCAGTGAATGATGTTGCTGAAGCGCCGCGCCGCCCAACGCCGGGAGCAGCGGAAGATTTCTTTGGGGTAGATGCTGCAACCGGTGGGGGTGGCGATCGTCTCGTTGTTGCGGTTGCCGAAACTCTCCCAGTACAGGCGGGCCGAGGAGGCACCGCATGCCGTGAGCCAATAGAGCATCACGTTGTCGAGCATTTCATCGCGGCTCAGGACGTTTTCCGGGTGGCCGGCGCAATCGGACCAGCGCCAGAATTTTTCGAATATCCAAGCCATTTGTGCCACGGGTGAATCGACGAGGCCATAGCCGAGGGTTTGCGGTCGGGTGCTTTGCTGCTTCGAGTAGCCCGAGTCCCACTCCTGATAGTAGCTCATGGCGGCAAGGGCATCTTTCTCCTGGGGTGTCAGGTCGTTCATGGTATCGGGGTCCGGCTGCGCGACGACCAAATTGAGATGTATGGCGGCACAATGGTTCGGGTCGTGCGGCCCAATTTTCGAGGTGACTAGGGCACCCCAGTCGCCGCCCTGGGCGACGTAGCGGTTGTAGCCGAGCCTTGCCATCAGCGCGGCCCAGGCTTCGGCAATCTTTTCGACGCCCCAGCCGGTTTTGGCCGGTTTGCCGGAAAATCCATAGCCGGGGAGGCTTGGGCAGACGAGGTGGAATGCATCCGCCGCTTTACCGCCCTGTACTTCGGGGTGGGTCAGGGGGCCAATGACTTTAAGAAATTCGACAATGGAGCCGGGCCAGCCGTGCGTCATTAGCAAAGGCAGGGCCTGTTCGTGCGGCGAGCGGACATGCAGGAAGTGGATGTCGAGCCCGTCGATTTCCGTGGTGAATTGGTCGAAGCCGTTGATCCGCGCTTCGGCCCGGCGCCAGTCGTAGGTGTTCAGCCAGTAGTCGGCAACCTCTCGTGTATAGGCGAGCGGCATACCTTGCGACCAATCCTCCGGCGTTTCCTTTTCGGGCCAGCGGGTATTGGCGAGGCGCGATTTCAAATCGTCCAGTTCGCTTTCGGGAATGTCGATTCGAAAGGGGCTAACATTCGTCATCAAATACCACCCAGTTTTTCCAGTGCGGCAATGAAAACAGGATCGGTGGAAATTGGAAAGGCGATAATGCCCATTCGTCGACATCGTTGGCGCAACGTCCAAACCCAAAGCCATGCAAACTGATACAGGACCCGTTGGGGTGTAGACTTGGTTGTCATGTGGAGGATCTGTAACCTGGCTTGGATGCCCCACCCGCTGCCCGCCGCGCACGCCGGAACCTTCGGGCCAGCGCGCGCGAGGGAGTACCGCCCGGCACACGCTCCGTGCCTTCGGCTAGTGTGCGGCATGACGCTGTGCGTTGTTTCATGGGTAGCCGGCTCGCGCGTCCAAGCGGAGGGGGCGACGGTGGACGAACTTCAGTCCCAATTGATCGAACAAATCGCATCCGATACCCGCGCAACCCGCGGTTATACGGGGCGCGCAACGTTGCGCGATGCGGTCATGGCAGCCATGCGGGCCGTGCGACGCCATGATTTCGTTGACCGTCACGGCTTGCGGGCGGCCTACGCTAACCGCCCGCTGCCCATTGGCCACGGCCAGACGATCTCGCAGCCGTTCATCGTTGCGCTGATGACGGATTTGCTGGAGCTGCGACCGGAACATCGGGTGCTCGAAATCGGTACCGGCTCCGGCTATCAGGCTGCGGTACTCGCCGCGCTCGTCAAGCAGGTGTACAGCATCGAAATCATTCCGGCGCTTGCCGATGGCGCCATCAAGCGGTTGCAATCCTTGGGTTATGAGAATGTTTCCGTGCGTTTGGGCGACGGCTATTTCGGCTGGCCGGAAGCCGCCCCCTTTGATGGCATCATGGTCACCGCGGTGGGGCCGGATATACCGGCGCAGCTACTGAAGCAACTCAAACCCGGTGGACGCATGGTGTTGCCGGTCGGCACCCAGGCCACCGCCCAGAACCTGACGGTCGTGACCAAGCACGAGGACGGCCGCCACAGCACCAGGGAAGTGCTGCCGGTTGCCTTTGTGCCGCTGACGGGCGATCACTGATTGGCGGGGCCTTGGATTAGTCGCTTGGCCGGGATTCCGGCGAGAACAGCGGCTCGCCGAATTGATCGGCGTAGGCCACCGCCTCCACGGGGCGGCGGTCGATGGGGCCGTGGCCACCGCCGACCGGCCAGCCCATGGGCACATGGGCATAGGTGGCCCAGGGTTCGGGAATGCCGAGCAGGTCCCGCACGGTCTCCTCTTCGGCGCACAGCAGGGTGGTGAGAACGCAGCCCAAGCCTTCCGCCCGGCAGGCGAGCAGCAGATTCTGCACCGCCGGATAGAGGGAGCCGCCGCCCACCACCGAAGGCCGGTCGAGCCCGGCGTCGGTGATCGCCAAGCCCTCGGGGTCGAAGCAGAACACGGCCACCACCGGCGTTTCGTGCAGGTGCTCGGCCAAGTGGTCGCCGGCGGCCACGGCCCCCTGGAAGGATGCCGCCAACGTCTCCAGCTCAGCCCGGTGGGGTTCGGTGTAGGCCGTCCAGCGCGGGCGGTAGAGTTCGGCGAGGCGCCGCTTAACGGCCGGGTCGCGAACCGCGATCACCCGCCAGGGCTGCCGGTTGCCGCCGGACGGCGCCCAAGTGGCCGCCCTCAGCACCCGGCGCAGCGTCGCTTCGGGAATTGGATCGGGCCTGAGCCTGCGCACCGCCCGCAGGGTGCTTGCCGCATGATAGAAGTCGTATCCGGCGTGCTCCCCGACGGGCGGGGGGCCTTCGATGTCCACGCCCGTGGGCGGCGGTGGTTGGAAGCTGTTCAGTGCCCCCGACACCAGCTGGTAAAAGCCCACCGCCATCACCACTTCGACCAGGCCGCGCTCGCCGAGGGCGGCTTTGGCCTGCTCCAGCGTAGCGGTTTGCAGCGCCCGTTTGTACACAAGTTCGATAGCGACCGCATGGGCGGCGCGGACGGCGGGGTCGTTCGCGGGCGGTGGGCGGCGGTGGGCGATCGCCTCAATAACGGCTTCGCTCAGGCCGGCGCTCCGCGCCGCCCGGCGGTGCGCCCACCACTCGAAGTCGGCGCTCCAGGCGCGGGCCACCACCAGGATGGCGGCTTCCCGCGCCGCCGCCGGAACCAGGGTGTCCGTGCGCAGGGCCATGCCGAGCTTTTCGAGCAGGGCGCCGAGCACCGGCGAGCGCAGCCAGGCGTCGAACGGGCCGACCAGGGAGCCGTCGGCCCGGGTCAGCCCGCCATCCAACGGGCCCCCCGCCCTCGGGCCGGTCCGAATGGCGTCGTAGAGCGCGCGTTGTTCCGCATCGAGCGCGTCGGGTCCGAGGGGGCGCAGGCGCATGCCGCTCATGAGCCGGCTGAACCGGTGCCGCGCCGCTCCTCGGCGGTCGGCAAGTCAAGCATCCGCATCGGGGTTCTCCCCTCCCTATGGTGGCGGGCCAAGCCCTCGTCCGCGGCCGCCCAAGGGGTTGCGGCGGAAGACCGTTGCCCAGCGGCTTCGCAAGCTACCCGTGTACATAGGGGGGAGTCAACTCTAGTCGCCCCCAACTTGAACGCGGGCACGTTGGAGGGCGGCGCAGGCTCCTAGGAGCCTGCGCCAACCGCGGCGTCCTGCGGTCGAAAAATTCAAACTGCGACACTACCGGATAAGGCTGTTCCGCGCTTGCGTGGTCAAACTCATGTAGAATGATGTGCGCTTCGCGAGTTGCAAGGCTGTTTCGCCAAGTGAGCCGCTGGCCCGGTGAATAGGCGAAAAACGCTGTTGCCGGTGGCAGACAAAATCAGAAAGGAGTTGGTGCGTGAACAATAGGCTATGGGTCAAATTCGCCGGGTTGGCGTTGTTCGGGGTTCTTCTTACACCGCCTTCGATGGCGGCGGAATTGAAGATCGCGGTGTTGGATACGCAGCGGGCGCTGGTTTCAACCGAGGAGGCCCAGTCGCTTATGGAGCGGGTGCAAAGCGAATTGCAGGCGGACGAGGAACAACTCAGCAGCCTTGGCGAAGCAATCCTCGCCTTGCAGAAGCAACTTGAAACAGACGGCGAAATCATGAGTCCGAGCGAGCAACGCCGCATTCAAAAAGACATAGAAGGCAAGCAACTCGATTTCCAATACCAGCGCAACAAGCTACAAAAGGAACTCAATGATAAGCAGCAGGAACTGTTGCAGGTCATGGCACCCAAGTTAAACGCCGTCCTGGAAGACCTGATCGCCTTGGAGGGCTATGACGTCATCATGGAACGCGGCAATCTGCGCTACGTTAATCCCAAACACGACATCACGCGCCGGGTGACGGAGAAACTCAACGAGAAGCGCGATAAGAGCGACGGCTCCGAATCCTAGAAGTCTCCCCTCCGCCTTCGCAATTCGCGGCGGTAAATGGGCAAGACCTATCGACTCGGCGAATTGGCCGAGACCTTGGGCGGGAAACTGGTTGGCGACCCCGCCGTTGAGATAACGGGTCTCGCCAGCATAGGCAGCGCCGGGCCGGCGCAGCTCACCCACCTCTCGCAGAGCGCCTATCGGGATGAGCTGGCCGGTACCGCTGCCGCCGCGGTTATTGTGCATCGGGACGATCTTGCCCTGTGCCCCACCAATGCCATCGTTGTCGCCAACCCCTACCTTGCATTCGCAAAAATTTCTCAACTTTGGGCGGTGCCGCCGCCGCTCAACCAGGGCATCCACCCGAGCGCGACCATTCACCCGAGCGCCGCCATACATGCAACGGCCCGCGTCGGCCCCGGTGTTGCCATTGGTGCCGACACCCGGGTGGAGGCCGGTGCCCGCCTTTACGCCAACGTGGTGGTGGGGCCGCGCTGCCGTTTCGACGAAGATGTCTGGTTGTTGCCCAACGCCACGATTTACAGCGACGTCAAACTCGGTGCGCGAACCATCGTACACGCCAATGCGGTGGTTGGGTCGGATGGTTTCGGCTTCACCCCGGATGCGACGGGCCGTCTTGAGCCCATCGCCCAACTCGGCGGCGTGACGGTTGGCAGGGACGTCTCCATCGGTTCCGGCAGTACCATAGACTGCGGCACCATTGACGACACGGTGATCGAAGACGGTGTGAAGATCGACAACCAAGTGCAGATCGGCCATAACTGCCGCATCGGCGCGCACACCCTGATATGCGGTTGCGTCGGCATGGTGGGCAGCACTACCGTCGGCCGTCATTGCGTTTTTGCCGGCATGGTCGGCGTCGGCGGCGACGGCCCCATCGACATCTGCGACCATGTCACCATCAGCGGCGTTACCCATGTATCGGGTTCCATAGTTGAACCCGGCGTCTATTCGGGCAGCATCTTGCATGACAAGATGTCCGCCTGGAAACGCAACGCCCTGCGCTTCCGAAGCCTTGACAAACTCTTCAAACGGGTGGCTAGCATGGAAAGAGTCCTCAACGAAGAACGACGATGAGTAAATACAACCCATCCGCACAAGACCGGTGCCCCCCGGATGCGCGTGCGGAACAACAGACCGATGCAGCCGGACAACGTGTGCTCGACGTGACGCGACTGACCGAGTTCCTGCCGCACCGCTACCCATTCCTACTTGTTGACCGCGTCACCGACTTGGTGCCGGGGCGGCGTGTACAGGGCTACAAGAACGTGACGATCAATGAACCCTTCTTTGGCGGCCATTTCCCGGGGCACCCGATTATGCCCGGTGTGCTGATTGTCGAAGCCATGGCGCAAGTCTCCGGCGTGCTCGCCATGGAAACCCGGGAAACGCCGTCGGCGGGTTCCATCTTCTATCTGGCGGGCATGGACAACACCCGTTTCAAACGTCCGGTGGTACCCGGCGACCGTCTCGATATGGAAAGTGTGCTGCTTGTCGAGCGGCGGGCCTTGATGAAGTTTGCCTGCCGCTCCGAAGTGGCCGGCGAACTCGCTTGCGAAACGGAAATTCTTTGCGTGGCGCGCCCCCTGTGAACTTGATCGATGCCCGCGCCAGCATCGACCCGAGCGCTCGGCTCGGGGCCGATGTGGAGGTGGGGCCCTGGAGTGTGATTGGTGCCGACGTTGAAATTGGCGACGGTTGCCGGATCGGTCCGCACGCCATAATCAAGGGCCCGACCCGTATGGGCGCGGGCAATCGAGTCTTCCAATTTGCAAGCATCGGCGAGGATACCCCGGCCTTGGCCTACGCGGGCGAACCCACTTCGCTGGAAATCGGAGACAACAACGTCTTTCGCGAGGGGGTGACGGTACATCGCGGCATGGTCCAGGGGCGCGGTAAAACCGTCATCGGCAGCCGTGGCCTATTCATGGCTTATGTTCATATCGGCCACGATTGCGTGGTCGGCGACCATGTTGTCATGGCTAACAACGCTTCTGTTGCCGGCCATTGCACGGTTGGCGATTTCGCTAATTTCGGTGGTTACGCCGGCGTGCCCCAATTCCGCTTGATCGGCGCTCATACCCACATTGCGGCGATGAGCCTGGTGCTTAAGGATGTGCCGAACTATGTCACCGTTACCGGCAATCCGGCCTGTGCCGTTGGTATCAACGCGGAGGGGCTGCGCCGCCGCGGCTTTGGCGGCAAAGCCATCAACGCCCTGCGCGAAGCCTTCCGGGTCGTTTTTCGTTCGGGCCTGACCGTCGATGAAGCCTGCGAGCGGCTTGTCTTCGATTACCCGGATACGCCGGAGGTGCGGCAGTTGGTTGCATCCATCCACGCATCTGAGGTGGGCATTGTGCGCCCGCGCCCGAGACGGCCGGAGTAGCGTCCGCCACCCGAGTTCGTTGCATATGGCTCGATATTCGCCTCAATCGACCGGCCGACGGGGCGGCGATAGCGAATTTTCGCTTTCGCAACGGCCCCGGCCGGCCGAAAAGCCGTGACAGAGCTTTAAGGTGCGAGCAGCCACCACCGTCTCTATCGGTATTGTCGCCGGCGAGGCCTCGGGGGATCGATTGGGTGCCGGTTTGATGCAGGCGTTGCGCCAGCGTTTTGATTGCGTACGTTTTGTCGGGGTTGGTGGCGAGGCCATGCTCGGCCAGGGGCTTGAAACCTTGGGGAGCATGGATGCCTTGGCTGTCAATGGATTTTTCGATCCGTTGGCCAAGCTGCCGCAAATGCTCGGTTTGCTGAATACACTGAAGGCGGAGTTCGCCGCCGAGCCGCCCGATTGCTTTGTTGGCGTGGATTTCAACGTATTCAACTTGGCGTTGGAACGCTGGCTGAAACGACGGGGCCTGCCCATCGTTCATTATGTGAGCCCGTCGGTCTATGCTTGGCGTCGCGGCCGGGTGCAAGGCGTTGCCCGCTCGGCGGATCGGCTGTTGGCACTGTTTCCGTTCGAAAAAGCGTTTTATGCCCAAACAGCCCTCGATGTGGTTTATGTCGGCCATCCCCTCGCTGATGCCATAGACCCGGAAGCGGGCGATGCCGCCGGCCGTCAGCGGGCGCGCGCCGAACTGGCATTGGGGGAACGGGCGCCGGTGGTCGCGTTTTTGCCCGGCAGCCGCATGGGCGAAATCAAGATGATGCTCGAAGGCTTCCTAGAGGTCGCGGAAATCCTGCATAGCGCGCTGCCCGACGCCCTGTTCGTCATTCCCTGCCCCACCGCCGCCGCCGCCGAGGCCGTGGCGAGAGCGGTTGCGAACCGTCAGCAACTGCCCTTGCGGATACATCGCGGCGATGGCCACCTACCGCTGATGGCCTGCAATGTGGCCTTGGTGAAAGCCGGTACCGCCACCCTTGAGGCCATGTTGCTGCGTCGGTCCATGGTGGTCACCTACCGTTTGGGCAGGCTCGCCTGGCACCTGGCGCGCTTGTTGGTACACACCGAATATGTTGCCCTGCCCAACATCCTGGCGGGCCGGGCGCTGGTTCCGGAACTCTTGCAGAATGCGGCCACACCGGCGGCCCTTGCCGAAAAATTGCTTGTGGAACTGGACAAATCGACTCGTCATCCCGAACATTTGCAGGCGTTTTCCGAGTTGCATCAGCGGCTGCGCCGAAATGCGAATGAGCGTGCCGCCGATGCCGTGACGGAGTTGCTGCGGACCCGTTGATGTACCACTTGCCATTGCCTATTGATGAGCTATCCGGGCTGGTCGCCGGCGTTGACGAAGTGGGCCGGGGTCCCTTGGCTGGCCCGGTTGTTGCTGGCGCGGTCATCCTTGCCGCCGACCGTCCCGTCAAGGGGCTCAAAGATTCCAAACGGTTGACAGCCAATCGGCGTGCGCAATTGGCCCGGGAAATTCGCGAACGCGCCACGGCCTATGCCCTGGGGCGCGTCGAGGTGGAAGAAGTGGACCGCTTAAATGTGCTGCGGGCCACCCTGCTTGCCATGCGCCGGGCTGTTGAAGGGTTGCCGGTTGCACCGCGGCTTGTCTACGTTGACGGCAATCGCACCCCGACGCTTCGGGTACCGGCTGTCGCCGTCGTGGGTGGCGATGACCTCGTGGCACAGATTAGTGCCGCGTCGATTATCGCCAAGACCGCACGGGATGCGGAAATGGTCGCGTTGGCCAGCCGCTATCCGGGTTACGGTTTCGAGTCGCACAAGGGCTACCCGACCCGGCAGCATCTCGAGGCGCTCGGCCGTTTGGGGCCTTGCCCGGCGCATCGGCTGAGTTTTGCGCCCGTGCGCGCGGCCTGTGAGCAACAGCCAACGATGCGTTTAGGCGGCATTGCCGATAGCCATTGCGTCTCAACCGCAATGCATTGCCGTGCTCAAGCGGGAACCCCGTCGTGACCGGCGCAGGCTTCGTTCATCTGCGGGTACACAGCGAATACTCCATTGCCGATGGTTTGGTGCGGCTACCGGATTTGGCCAAGCGCACGGCGGAATTGAACATGCCGGCGGTGGCGCTGACCGATCGCAGCAACCTTTACGGCCTTATGAAATTCCACCGGGCCTGCGCGGAGCAGGGGGTTAAACCCATTACCGGAATCGATTTGCGGTGCCCGGAAGAAAATGGTTCGGAGCAGCAAACAACGCCCGGTCGCGGCGGCGAGCACCCTGGTGCCGGGGAAGCCGGGCTGTCGCTGCTGGCGCTGGACCTGCCGGGTTACCGCAATCTGTTGCGCATCGCCTCGCTGGCCCATGCCGATCGCCGTCGCTGGGGCATTGTCGGGCGAGACAAGATGGCCGACTACGCCGATGGGCTAATCGCGCTATCCGGTGGAGGCGCTGGCGAAATTGGCCGCGCCCTGTTGCGCGGCGACACTGCCGCCGCCCGCCATGCCGCCCAGTGGTGGGCCAGCCATTTCCCGGAGCGCTTCTATCTCGAATTGCAACGCACCGGCCAGCCCGGCGGGGAGCGCCGAGCCCAAGAGGAACGCTACCTGCGCGAGGCGTTGCAACTCGCCGCCGAATTGGGCCTGCCGGTGGTTGCCACCAACAACGTCTGTTTTCTGTACCAGGACGATTTTGAAGCCCATGAAACCCGGGTGTGCATTCAGGAACGGCGTATCCTTGACGACCCGCGCCGCGAGCGCCGCTACAACCAGGCGCAATACCTCAAAAGCGAGGCGGAAATGCTCGAACTCTTCACCGATATCCCGGAAGCGCTCGACAACAGCTTGGAAATCGCCCGGCGTTGCAACCTGTGGCCGGAGACCGATAAGACCCGCCTGCCAACCTATCCGGTTCCGGCCGGCGACACCCTGGAGGGCTACCTGGCCAAGACCGCGCGCGCGGGCCTCAAGCATCGGCTGGCGGAATTGCGCGCCGTCGGTGCCGGCAATCTTGACGAGTCGGTTTACTCGCAGCGGCTCGAACACGAACTCGACATCATCCGCAATATGGGGTTTCCCGGCTACTTTTTGGTGGTCATGGAGTTCATCGCCTGGGCGCGCGCGCAGCAAATCCCCGTGGGGCCGGGCCGCGGCTCCGGCGCGGGTTCGCTGGTGGCCTACGCGCTCAGGATCACGGATCTCGACCCCATCGGCTACGACCTGCTGTTCGAGCGTTTCCTAAATCCGGAGCGCGTCTCCCTGCCGGATTTCGACGTGGATTTTTGTATGGAGGGGCGTGATCGCGTCATCGACCACGTTTCGGAACGCTATGGCCGCGACGCGGTAAGCCAGATTGTTACCTTCGGCACCATGGCGGCCAAGGCGGTGGTGCGTGATGTGGCCCGTGCCCAGGGCAAGCCCTACGGTCTGGGCGACAAGCTATCAAAGCTGATTCCATTCGAGGTGGGCATGACGCTTGAGAAGGCCATGCGCGAGAGCGACGATCTGCAAGCCTTTGTTCAGGAGGACGAAGGGGTCGCCGAGGTCATGGACATGGCGTATAAGCTCGAGGGCATTGTACGCAACGAGGGCCGCCATGCCGGCGGCGTGGTGATTGCGCCGGATCAGCTGGTCGGCTTCGTGCCGGTCAGCACGGACGACCAGGGTGGCGGCCTTGTCTCGCAATTCGACAAGGACGATGTCGAGCACGCCGGTCTCGTCAAATTCGACTTTTTGGGCCTGAAAACGCTCACCATCATCGACTGGGCGATGAAAGCCATCAATGCGGAAAGAAACGCGGCGGACGCGCTTAGCATCGATAATCTGCCCCTGGATGACCCGGCCACCTACGGCCTCCTGAAGGCGGCGGAAACCACCGGCGTATTCCAGCTCGAATCGTCTGGCATGAAGGACCTTATCAAGGGCCTGCAGCCCGACAATATTGACGACATCATCGCCTCCATCGCCCTGTTTCGGCCCGGGCCGCTGCAATCCGGCGCGGTGGATGACTATATCGGCCGCAAGCATGGCCGCACGCCGGTGAACTATCCGCACCCGGACCTGGTGCCCGTATTGAAGAGCACTCATGGCGTGATGCTCTATCAGGAGCAGGTGATGGAAATCGCCCGCGTATTGGCAGGTTTCACGCTCGGCGAGGCGGACCTGCTGCGCCGCGCCATGGGCAAAAAGAAACCCGAGGAGATGGTGAAGGTTCGCCGACAGTTCGAGGAGGGCGCCATTGCCAACGGCGTGGATGGGAAGCTCGCCAATGACCTGTTCAATCAAATGGAAAAGTTCGCTGGCTATGCCTTTAATAAATCCCATTCGGCCGCCTACGCCCTGGTTTCCTATCAAACCGCCTGGTTGAAGGCCAACTATCCCGCCCAGTTCATGGCCGCCACCCTGTCGGCCGATATGCAAAACATCGACAAGGTGGTCACCCTGGTTGCGGAGGTGCGTCGCATGGGATTGCCGCTGCGGCCGCCCAATGTGAACCTGAGCCAGTACCGTTTCAGCGTCATTGATGGCGAGGTGATTTACGGGCTGGGTGCCGTCCGTGGTGTCGGGGAGGGGCCGGTTGATGCCATTATCGAAGCGCGCACCGCCGGACGCTTTAAGGATCTCGCCGAATTCTGTGTGCGGGTGGATGCCAAAAAGGCCAACCGCCGTGTGCTTGAGGCTTTGATTCAATGTGGTGCGCTTGATGATTTTGCGCGCCGCGATGAGTCCGTCGATGGCGTGCGCGCCCGCCTGTGGATTGAATTGGAGCAGGCGCTACAGGGCGCGGATCAAGCGGCGCGCACTGCGGAAGCGGGCATGGCGGATATGTTTGGCGATGTTGGCGCGGCCGTTGCGGTGCCGCCAACAGCGACCGAGGTGCGGCCCTTGTCCCCGGAAGCGCGGTTGGACGGAGAGAAACAGAGCCTGGGTTTCTATCTCACCGGCCACCCGATCGAATCCCATCTGGAGGAATTGCATCATTTCTGCACCGCCATTGATGCGGTGCGGGTCGGGCGCGGCAAGCAAGTGGTGGCGGGCACCGTGATCAACTTACGCAAGCGCCGGGGAGCTCGGGGCGACATGATGGGGTTTGCGCTGATCGACGACCGCTCCGGCCAACTGGAAGTATCCTTTTTCTCCGAGGTTTACGAGCGTGACTGGGCCAAGGTGGAGAAGGATCGGCTGGTGATCGTCGAGGGGGAAGTGCAAAAAGACGATTTCAGCGGTGGCTACAAGATAGCCGCCGACCGTGCGTTCGGCATCGAGGATGCGCGCCAACAGTTCTCACAGGGGCTTTGCATCGACCTGTGCGATGACGCAACCATCCCGGATGCGGCCGTCAGCCTGAAGGAAATGCTTGCCCCCCATATCAGCGAGAATGGCGGCTGTCCGATCAGCATTCGTTATCGATCGGAGCGCGCCGAAGGGCGCATTCGCCTCGGTGCCGCTTGGCGGGTGCGGGCCAGCGACGAATTGCTCGGTCGCCTGCGCGCCAAATTCGGGGCGGAGCGCGTTGCCTTCCACTACGCGGCATGAGCCGGCGCAGAAACAACGGTGGACAACGACACAATCAATCTTGAGCGGCTGTTGGGGGAACAGGTTGTGTCGTTTCCGCATCGGCGTTTGTTCGTCGGCTATTCCGGTGGCCTCGATTCCACGCTCTTGCTGGATGTTGCGGCTGCTGCGGGGTTCGCGCCAACGGCGATTCACATCAATCACGGGTTGCACGCCAAGGCCGATGTTTGGCAGCGCCACTGTGCCGAAGTTTGTCGGCGTTTGGGCGTGGCGATCAAAACCCGAACTGTGCAAGCCGCCGGCGGCGAAGCCGGGTTTCGCGACGCCCGTTATGCGGCTTACGATGCACTGGTCGGCGCGGGCGACTTGCTGCTGCTCGGCCACCATCGTAACGATCAGGCGGAAACGGTCTTGATGCGCCTGGTACAGGGCCGCGAGCCGCTGGCCATGCCGCGCATCCGCCCCTTACCCGGCGGTGGCCGAACATTGAAACCCTGGCTTGCGCTGACGAAGGACGAGCTGGTAAGCCAGGCCCGCCGACGCTCACTCGACTGGATCGAAGACCCTTCCAATACCGAAACGGCCTTTGATCGCAACTTTCTGCGCCACCGGGTTATGACTTTGTTGACGGAGCGCTGGCCGGATGCCGTTCGGGCTTTGGCGGTATCCGGTGAGGCCCAGACCGCTCGCGACGAGTTGCTGGGATACCTGATTTCCCTGCATGGGTCGCCAGCCCCGCAAGTCTCGGCTACCGCGTTGCGGGACGGGGCTGGCGAAGCTGATGCCCGCTCATCTTCCAACAGCGCCCTGCCCACCGATGGGCGCGGCGACGGTCAAGAGTTTGCTGCCGTCGAGGGCTGTCCCCGCATTGCCTTGCACGAGTTTCCGCCGGATTTCCGATTGCTCGTGCTGCGCTATTGGCTGCGGGGCCTCGGCGAGTTCTCGACAACAAATCGGGCGCTCGCCGAGTTTGTGCGACAGCTCGATAGCCCGGCCGATAGGACACCCAGCTTATCCCTGAAAGACGGCACGCTCCGGCGACACCACTCCTGGGTGCTGTACGATGGCTGATTGTTCGTTGCCGCTATATCGAATTGGCTAGAATTCCCCGGCTAGTGGTTTCCCAACCACAGCATGGTCGCCCCTCGTTGTTCTGCCCGGCCCCTTTTGCTATTGTGCAACCCCATCTTGGCCACTGACCGGGCCGCCTCGGGAATCGTCAATTTTATTCGATTCCGTCCGTCGAAATGGCTGGCCGGTCGGGCCTTTGGAGCCTTGGCCGAATGCAGATGGAGCCCATGACGCGATTCGTTTTTGTTACCGGCGGCGTCGTTTCTTCCTTGGGAAAGGGCATTCTCACCGCATCGCTCGCTTCCGTTCTGAAGGCGCGCGGCCTCAACATCAACGTCCTCAAGATGGATCCGTACATCAACGTCGATCCGGGGACGATGAATCCATTTCAGCACGGCGAAGTCTTTGTCACCGCCGATGGTGCCGAGACCGACCTAGACCTGGGCCACTACGAGCGCTTTACCGGCGTGCGCATGTCGCGGCTCAACAACTTCACCACCGGCAGCATCTACGCGGCGGTGATCCGCCGGGAGCGGCGCGGCGACTATTTGGGCGGCACCGTCCAGGTCATTCCACACATCACCGACGAGATCAAGCGGCGCATCAAGCTGGTGGGCGAGGGCATGGATATGGTGATTGTCGAAACCGGCGGCACGGTGGGTGATATCGAATCGCAGCCCTTCCTGGAGGCAATCCGGCAATTCCGGCTTGAGGTCGGCCCCAAACGTGCCATGATTATCCACCTGACGCTGGTGCCCTATCTCAGTGCCGCCGGAGAAATCAAGACCAAGCCGACCCAGCATTCCGTGAAGGAACTGCGCTCCATCGGCTTGCAGCCGGACATTTTGGTCTGTCGTTCGGAACAGGATTTGCCCCAGGACGCCCGCGGCAAGATCGCCTTGTTCACCAACGTTGAGCAACGGGCGGTGGTGTCGATTATCAACAAGGAAACCATCTACCAGGTGCCCGGTGCCCTCAAGAACCAGGGTGTGGACGACTTTTTGGTTGAAAAATTTGCACTCGATTGCGCCCCGGCCGACCTGTCGAGCTGGCAGGCGGTGGTCGATGCGGAGCTCTGTCCGAGCGGTGCCGTCAATATTGCCTTCGTCGGCAAATACCTTGATCTGCTGGATGCCTACAAGTCGTTGGTGGAGGCGGTCAACCACGCCGGCATTCAGCTGCGCACGCGCGTGAACATCGACTTTGTCGACGCGGAGGATTTACAACGGGAGGGCACCGCCCGCCTTGACCAGGCCAGCGCCATTCTGGTGCCCGGTGGCTTTGGCGAACGGGGTTTCGAAGGCAAAATCCTCGCCGCCGGCTATGCCCGCAGCCGCGGCATCCCCTATTTGGGTATCTGCTACGGCCTGCACGCCGCCATCATCGACTTTGCCCGCAACGTCTGCGGTCTCGAAGCCGCCCATTCCACGGAAATCGATAGAGCCACCGCTCACCCGGTGATCGGCCTGATTACCGAATGGACCGACCGGGAGGGCCAGTTGGAGCAACGTACCGGCGATGAAGACCTCGGCGGCACCATGCGGCTCGGCGAACAGGCTTGCCTGCTCACCGAGGGCTCGCTGGCTCGGGCAACCTATGGGCAACCGGTGATTCACGAACGGCACCGGCACCGCTACGAGGTGAATAACCGCTATGTACCGCTGTTCGAGGCGGGAGGGCTGCGTATCGCTGGCCGCTCCGAGGACGGCGAACTCGTTGAAATGATTGAAATTGCTGATCATCCCTGGTTTGTCGCCTGTCAGTTCCACCCGGAATTCACCTCCTCGCCGCGTGACGGGCATCCGCTCTTCTCCGGTTTTATTGCCGCCGCGCGGCAATGCGATCGATCCGCCGAGCCCGAGCAATTCGAGGTTGCCGGGCAAGCGGCGGCCGCTGCCGTGGCCGAACGGGCCGGCACCGGCTGATGCGTCTTTGCGGTTTCGAGGCGGGGCCTTCGCAACCCCTGTTTCTTATTGCGGGGCCTTGCGTGGTTGAAAACGAAAAGCTGGCGCTGTCGGCGGCGGGGACGTTGCGACAAACCGCCGAGCGCCTCGGTGTGCCTTTTATCTACAAGAGTTCCTTTGACAAGGCCAACCGTTCGTCGCATTTGAGCTTTCGCGGCCTCGGGTTCGAGGAGGGGCTGCGTATTTTGGAGAAGGTACGGCGCGAGGAGGAGGTGCCGGTGCTCACCGACGTACACGAGGATACGCCGCTGCATGCGGTGGCGGAGGTTGTTTCGGTATTGCAAACACCGGCGTTTCTGTGCCGCCAAACCGATTTCGTGCAACGGGTGTGCGCGCTGGACAAGCCCGTCAATATCAAGAAGGGCCAGTTTCTGGCGCCGGCGGATATGCGGCAAGTGGTTGCCAAGGCACGGGCGGTGGGTAACGACCAAATCATGGTATGCGAGCGGGGTGTGAGCTTCGGCTACAACAATCTGGTTGCCGACATGCGCTCGCTGGCGATGCTGCGCGAAACGGGCTGCCCCGTGGTTTTCGACGCCACCCACTCCGCGCAACTGCCCGGCGGCAAGGGCCACGCATCCGATGGCCAGCGGCACATGGTGCCGGTGCTGGCGCGGGCGGCGGTGGCGGCCGGCGTTGCGGGTATCTTCATGGAAACGCATCCCGACCCGGACAATGCTAAATCCGACGGCCCCAATTCCTGGCCGCTGGCGCTGATGCCGGAGTTGCTCGCCGAACTCAAAGCGCTTGACGAAGTGGTCAAGTCGCGCCCCTATTTGGAAAGCGCGGTGCGGCAATGAGCCGGATCCTGGCAGTGCGAGCTCGACAGTTGTTGGATTCGCGGGGTTATCCCACCCTGGAGGCGGAGGTGCTGACCGAGTCGGGCCATCTCGGCCGCGCCATCACGCCCTCGGGTGCCTCCACGGGTTCGCGGGAGGCGTTGGAATTGCGGGACGGCGACCAGAGCCGTTTTCTCGGCAAGAGCGTTGTTAAAACAGTGGCGGGCGTGACGCAAATCATCGCACCCGCGCTCAAGGGCATGGCCGCCACGGAGCAGCGCGCCATCGACACTCGCCTCAACGAACTGGACGGCACCGCCAATAAGTCGAAACTCGGTGCCAACGCCACACTGGCGGTATCGCTCGCCGCGGCCAAGGCCGGTGCGCTGGATCACCGGGTTGCCCTTTTCGAGTTCATCAATGAGTTGGCCGGACACCCGCCCATACGCCTGCCCGTGCCGATGATGAATATTCTCAACGGCGGGGCGCACGCCAACAACAATCTCGATATCCAGGAATTCATGATTCAGCCCGTTGGGCAGCCGAGTTTCAGTGAGGCGTTGCGCTGCGGGGTGGAGATATTTCATCGTCTGAAAGAAGCACTCGGCAGCCGCGGCCTGACCACGGCCGTCGGCGACGAAGGCGGTTTCGCCCCCAATCTGGGCTCGAATCGCGCCGCGCTCGACCTGGTTGCCGCCGCGGTTGAGGCGGCCGGCTACCGGCTGGGCGAAGACGTGACGCTGGCGCTGGATTGTGCCGCCTCGGAGTTCTTTGCCAACGATGACTATGTTCTCGCCGGGGAGGGCAACCGCTACGACAGCGCCGGTTTTGTGGACTATCTTGCCGGGTTGGTGGATGCCCATCCCATCGTCTCCATTGAGGACGGCATGGACGAGAGCGACTGGCCGGGCTGGGGGCTGCTCACCGAGCGCCTGGGCCGGCGGGTGCAGTTGGTCGGTGACGACCTGTTCGTTACCAATACAACCCTATTGGGGCGCGGTATCGACACCGGTGTCGCCAACGCCATTTTGATCAAACTCAACCAAATCGGCACCTTGTCGGAAACCTTGGATGCCATGGCGATGGCGCGGCAGGCGGGCTATGCCTGTGTGGTCTCCCACCGTTCCGGCGAAACCGAAGACACCAGCATCGCTGATCTCGCCGTGGGTACCGGTGCCGGACAAATCAAAACCGGCTCGCTTAGCCGCACCGATCGGGTGGCGAAGTACAATCAGCTACTGCGTATCGAAGAGGCGCTAGGTGACCGGGCGGAGTACCGGGGCAGAGCGGAGCTACGCAGTGGGTAGTGGCTCAATTTGGCAACTCGGTTGCGGCGGCACAGGCTTATGAAGTTGCTTGTTACCGCTCTCGTTCTGTTGATCCTGGGTCTGCAATACCGGGCCTGGTTCAGCGATGACGGCTACTTTGCCGCCAGGGCTTTGGGTGAGCGGTTGGAGGAACAGCAACAGCAGAGCGAGCGGCAGCGGCAAAGTAACCGCCGCCTCGCCGCCGAGGTGGTGGCGCTGAAGAAGGGAAACGCGGCGGTCGAAGCCCGGGCACGCACCGATCTGGGCATGATTCGAGAGGGAGAGACCTTCTATATCGTTGCTGATGAAGCCGCGGTGGAGTAACGCTTTTTCGCTATGAATACGCTAAACCCCATCGGCATCGGCATGACGTCGCAACGCACCCGCGAACGCTTGGTGGCGCGCTTGGAGGAACAGGGCATCGACCATGCCGAGGTGCTTGATGCGGTAAGTGTCACACCGCGCCACGTTTTCATCGAGGAGGCACTCGCGCACAAGGCCTATGAGGATACGGCCTTGCCGATCGGCCACGGCCAAACCATATCCCAGCCGCTGATCGTGGCGTTGATGACAGCCACCCTAATGAACGTATCCCGGCCCCGCGTTTTGGAGATCGGCACGGGTTCCGGCTATCAGGCCGCGATTTTGGCCAGCCTCTGCCGTCGCGTCTTCACCATTGAGCGAATTGATGCGCTGATGCGCCTTGCCCGGGAACGATTCCGGGCGCTCTCGCTCGGCAACGTGGTCACCAAAATGGGCGATGGTTTTCTCGGCTGGCCCGAACAAGCGCCCTTTGACGGCATTTTGGTGACCGCCGCGCCGCGCGGCATACCCCGGACGTTGCTTGACCAGCTCAGCGAAGGGGGCCGTATGGTGTTGCCGGTTGGTGGTGGCGACCATCAGGAGTTGCGCGTTATCGACCGCACGGCGGATGGGTTTGAGGAAGATGTTGTGCGTCGGGTCAAATTCGTGCCGTTGCGCAAGGGGGTGCAGGGGTGATGCGATATCGACGCGCCGCGACTTCCCGTATTGGCAACTAAAGGCGCAAGCGGTTAAGCAAGCGGCTTGGTGAAATATGCGGGTTAGCGACTGGTTGGGCATTTTCCTGCGTGGCGCGGTCATGGGCATCGCCGAAATCGTCCCCGGTATTTCTGGCGGCACCATTGCCTTCGTGACCGGCATCTACCGGCAGCTTGTGCAGAGTTTCGCCGCGTTTTCATTGACAACACTACCTTGGATGCTGACTGATCCGAAGCGATTCTGGCACCACCACAACCTTGGATTTCTGCTCTGCCTGGGCACTGGCATGCTCCTGAGTATCGCGCTCTTCGCCCGCCTGATGAGTACCGCCCTTGCATCGGTTCCCAATCTGGTATGGGGTTTTTTCTTTGGGTTGGTGTTGTTTTCCATCATCGATATTGGCCGTGCCCGCCCGTTCTTGCACCTGTTGGTTTGCGGATTGCCGGGTGTGGTGCTGGGCACGGCGGCTGGCTTGCTCCAACCCCTCGGCTTGGTGCCTTCCTATCCGATGTTTTTCGTCGGCGGCGCATTGGCTGTTTGCGCTTGGTTGTTGCCGGCCGTATCCGGCAGCTTTCTATTGGTGGTGATGGGGCTCTATACCGCGGTGTTAGGGGCTGTCGCATCATTGGATTGGACGGTTCTCGCCGTGTTGGCGCTCGGTGCCGTCTGCGGCCTTACGCTGTTCGCCCGCTTGGTGCGCTTCTTGATGAGCCGCTATTTCGAGCCGCTGATGGGTTTTCTAACCGGTTTTATGGCGGGCGCATTGCTCAAACTTTGGCCTTGGCAACTGGATGGCGTCCTAATGTCTCCCGGTGCCTGGAGCACCGCGGCCGATGCGCCCGCCCGTATCGGCCTGACTGTTGCCTTGATGGTGGTTGGGGCGATTGTTCTGGTCGCGCTGAAGTGTTCATCGAACCTGAGAGCCGCCGCCTTCGGAGCATACAAATGAGTCAATTATCAAGCCGACGACCGCCATTCCGTTGGTCTGGGGCAATGCCTCAATAGACTGATGAGATTGGTATTTTGGATTGACCCGGTGCGACTTACGCAACCGCCGGTGGTGGCAATTGATGCACTCTTGCGGGGCCGTGCATGGGCTTGGCTGTCTGTCTTGCTGCGCGGCCTGTTCGCCTTGCTGCTTGTGCTCGCGTGGACGGGATGCACATCGCCCGGGCGTCCGGTCGTTGTTGAACAGGGCAGCACCGGCAGACCCGCCGCCCAACCCGAACCCCGTCCTCGGGCATCCGCGTCTCGGTCAAAAACGCACACCCATGTCGTTAAGCGGGGCGACACCCTCTACGCCATTGCTCGGTTGCATGGTGTCGAAGTCAAGGATATAGCAGGCGCTAACGGACTGCGGCCGCCCTATACGATTTATCCGGGACAGAAACTGCGTGTGCGTACCCGGACCACGGTGGCCCGTACCAACCCGCCGGTGGTGCGGGCGGTGCCGCCGCCCAAGGTCGGTTCCAGCAAGCGGCGCGGCTCGCCGTCGCCGACCAGATCGCGCGCGCCCTCGCCGGCACTCGCTTGGCGGTGGCCGACATCCAGCCCGGTCGTGCGGGGATTTAGTGCAACAAACAAAGGTTTGGATTTCGAGTTGAAGCCCGGTGCCACCATTAAGGCCGCGGCCCGGGGCGAGGTTGTTTACGCCGGTTCCGGCCTCGGCGGCTACGAGCGTTTAGTCATCGTCAAGCACAATGAAACCTACCTTTCCGCCTACAGCCTCAACCACCCCTACGCGGTGCGCGAGGGCCAGCGTCTCAGAGCCGGCGACCGGATTGCCAGCATGGGCGAGGGTTCGAAAAAGTCGCGTACCCTGCACTTCGAAATCCGCCGCGACGGCAATCCCGTGGATCCGCGGAAGTTGATACGCGGCCGCTGAAGCCCGTTCCCGCAAGTGGCACCCCCACTGCCTGCCGCCGGTCATTTCCCGCAACTGCTTGTCGTCGCCCATATTCGGCACCTCCTGGTCGGGAAAGGCGATTAGGACGCCCCGGCCATCCACCGGCGTCCAGAGCAGCGATACCGACAGGCAACCATCGCACATTTCGCGGGGTGGATACTGGAAACGGCCGCATTCCCCGCATTGTTGCAATTCGAAACGGCCGCGCGGCCCCCTTTTAGACCTCAGGTGTTGTTCGCCGCGGCGTCCTCGGGCGGTATGGCCGATCCGTCCATTGGACGCACCCGCATACCTTCGCGCAATTGGTTGGCACCCGCGGCAACAATGATTTCGCCGCCGTCAAGGCCCGACAATACCGGAATGCCGCCCGCATCCGGTGTTCCCACCCGCACGCCGCGCTTGCTTATGCCTTGGGTTTCGGAGTTGAACAACCAAACGAAGAACTGTTTGTTCGGGTCGCTGACCAGGGCGCTGGCCGGTAGGCGAACAACATGGGCGGCATCGGCCGGCGGACTCAGGGTGACTCGAACCGCCGCCGTCATACCGGGCAGCACGTTGAATTCCGGTGGACGTTGCATGGCCAGGGACAGCTCGTAGGTTTGCGCCACGGCATCGGCTTCGCCGCGGTTCTCGCGATAGGTGAGCGGGAAAGCGCGCCCCGGAGCAAAAGGAAAGACTGCCGCAAGCCCTACCACCTGATCGCTGTCCACCCTAACCAGCAGTTGCTCGGGAATGCCGGCGACCACCAGCAACTCGCCCAAGTCGTTGAGCCGTACTACCGGATCCTCACTGCTGATCTGCACGAAGTTGTCGAGATAGCGGCGCGCCACATGGGCATCGAAGGGCGCGACAAGGCGGCTTTTCGAGAGCGCCTCGCGACGCTGTTCAAGGCGCACCTGCTGGAGCTGATACAGTGCGCGCGCATCCTCTACGAGCGAACTGGCAATGCCGTTCTGCTCAAGCAGCCTGAGTTTGCGGTCGAGGTCTTGGCGGGCCAATTGCACTTCGAGCTCCGCCGCGCGCACAGCGAGGCTGAAATCGGTGGGGTCGAGGGCGGCAACGAGGTCGCCGCGCTTGATCGTTTGGCCTTCGCGAACCGGCAACTCAGCCAGTACGCCGTCCACTTCAAAGGAAAGATCAATCGATTGCGCGGCTTCGACGCGGGCGACGAATTCGTGAACCCTAGCCGCTGTGCCCGCTCTGGCCACGATTAACTTTGCCGGCCGGATGGATTGGTCAACCAAAACCGGCTCGGTGCGGGCTTCGCAACCCGCCAACACAACGGCGGCGGCGAGTGCGAGGGCGCATAGCTCATGTGAATTCAAGAAGTGCTCCAAGTTTGCAACCGGCAACGTGAAAGTATAACTGGTTGCTTTGCTCTGCCAACCAGCGCCGGTATTTGCCGCCGCCCTGCCGAATGCGGTAAAACGCGCCCTCACCTTCATCCCCACTTGGTCGCCGCACGGAGCGCATCATGGACTTCGAAACTCTTATCTACGAGGTGACGGACAGTGTCGCCACCATCACCTTCAACAGACCCGAATCCGCCAACGCCATGGGTCCGCTCAGTACCAAGGAATTTCGGGCGGTGGCGGAAACCATCGACAGCGACCGGTCGGTGCGGGCGGTGGTGATGACCGGTGCCGGCAAAATGTTCAGCGCGGGCGGCGACCTCGACGCTTTTGCGACAGCCGGCCGCAGCGCGCGTCAACTCATCATGGAAATGACCGGCGACCTGCACATGGGGCTCTCCCGGCTGTCGCGCAGCAACGCGCCGGTCATCGGTGCCATCAATGGGACGGCGGCCGGTGCCGGTTTCAGTTTGGTCATGGCTTGCGATTTGGCGGTTGCCGCGCAGTCGGCGGTGTTTACGATGGCCTACACCCGCGCCGGCCTGACCCCGGACGGCAGTTCCACCTACTTCATGCCGCGCAAAATTGGCGACCGGCGCGCCCGCGAACTCATGTTGACCAATCGCGTTTTGAACAGTACCGAGGCGCTTGCTTGGGGCGTGGTCAACGAAGTGGTGGCCGATACGGAGGTGCTGTCTCGCGCCAACGCCCTGGCGCGGCAACTCGCACAGGGCCCGACCGCGGCTTTCGGTGGGGTTAAACAGCTGTTAAACGGCACCTTTGACCAGACCATGGAATCGCAGATGGAACTCGAAGCCCGCGCCATTGCCGACCTGGTGCTCGGCCCGGACGGCCAAGAGGGTATTCAGGCCTTCTTGGAAAAACGCAAACCCAACTTCAAGGGGCGGTGATTTTATGAACACCAAACATTTGGCAAGCAAAAAAATCGTTGAGGTGCTCGGCAAGCGGATGGCGTATGTGGAGCTGGGTGTCGGCGACCCCATCGTCTTTCTGCACGGCAACCCGACCTCTTCCTACCTGTGGCGCAACATCATGTCGCAGGTTACCGATTTGGGACGTTGTATCGCCATTGACCTGATCGGCATGGGTGATTCGGACAAGTTGGATGAATCGGGGCCGCAGCGCTACACCTTTGCCGAGCATAGCCGCTATCTTGATGCGGCCTTCGCAGCCCTGGGCTTGAACGAACGGGTGGCGCTGGTGATACACGATTGGGGTTCCGCGCTCGGCTTCCATTGGGCCAATCGTAACCGGCAAGCGGTGCGTGGTATTTGCTACATGGAGGCTATTGTGCGCCCCATTTCCTGGGACGAATTCCCGGAATCGGCGCGTGGCCTGTTCGAGAGCTTCCGCACCCCAGCGGGCGAAACGATGATTTTGGAGCGCAACCTGTTTGTCGAGGCGGTGCTACCCGGCTCGATTTTGCGCACGCTTTCCGAAGAGGAAATGAACGAGTACCGCCGTCCGTTCAGCGAACCCGGCGAAAGCCGCCGACCTACCCTGACCTGGCCGCGCCAGATCCCGATTGATGGCGAGCCGGCGGATGTGGTCGCTGTTGTCGCCGATTACGCGGATTGGCTTGCCAAAACCGAGCTTCCCAAACTGTTTGTCAATGCCGAGCCCGGCGCTTTGAATACCGGTGCGGTACGCGATTTTTGCCGAACGTTGCCCAACCAAACCGAGATAGCGGTGCGGGGCAACCACTTCATCCAAGAGGACTCGCCGGACGAGATTGGCGAGGCGCTTAGGCGTTGGTTGCCGACCCTGTAGCAACGGGCCGAGCGACGACCAGGCCGGCGACGATCACCGCGAGGCCGATGAGGGATGTAATTCGAATCACCTCGCCAAGTACGGTGCCGATGAGCAGGAAAGAGAGAAAAGGGGAGAGAAAAATCAATTGGCCAATGCGCCCCGCGTTGCCGGTTAGGTGCAGGGCGCGCTGCCAGATGAGAAAGGTAATACCCATCTCGACCAACCCCACCCAAAGCCCGTAAAAGCCGATTTCCCAAGTGAGCGACGGCAGGCCGGGGCCGGCCAGGCAAAGTGTGCCGACGTAGACTAAGCCGAACAGGAAACTCCATGCCATCAGACCAACAGGGTCGCTCTCAATACGGGTGTTCAGCAGCCAGTAACCGGCCCAAATGAGCGTGCTGCCGAGTGCCAGGGCCACACCCGTTCGACTCAGGTTGGTGGGTACCTCAAATTGGCCTTGGGTGAGCAGAATCACAACGCCCGCGTAGCTGATGAGGATGCCGGCGAGTGTGCCCAAGGTTGGCCGTTGCCCCAGAATCGGCCAGGCGAGCAGGGCCATGGCGACGGCCCAAGTGTAGTTCAGCGGTTGCGCGATCTGTGCGGGCAGCCGGTCGTAGGCCGCAAACAACACCATATAGTAGGCGCATGGATTCATGGTACCCGCCAGTGCGGCGATGCCAATGGCTTTGGGGGCCAGGCGGTGGCGGCCGCGGGGCAGGGCCGCACACCAGAACACCAGGGTGGAGACGAGGGTGCCGAGCAGCAAAAGCTGTACCGGCTCGACCAGCCGCAACCCGAGCTTGAAGGCGGTTGCCACCGTTGACCAGCAGGCCACGGCCAGCAGGCCGAGCCACAGTGCGCGACGCTCGTTGATGGCTTCCAGTTTGGTGGCCTCCGGCGTTGCAAAACCCTATGTTACTCGACCTGCTCGCCGTGATGGCGGCATGCCATGGGCGTTGACCGGTTTAACCGTAATGCGCAAACCTTTATGCTTGCATAATGTCAATCCATCGCAGACCGCGATACAGCAATGCTAAGGAAGCACTATGGCCATAAAAGAAGGCGATAAACTACCCGACGTTACCATGCACATCCTGCGGGATGGACGGGTGACGCCCGTTACCACCAACGACCTGTTCGCGGGCAAGAAAGTTGTGTTGTTCTCGGTGCCCGGCGCCTACACCCCCGTCTGCTCGAACGCTCATCTTCCCGGCTATGTTGTCAACGCCGATGCCATCAAGGCGAAGGGTGTCGATAGCATCATCTGCATGGCCGTGAACGATGCGTTCGTGATGGACAGTTGGGGCCGGGACAAGAACGCCGAGCAACTGCTTATGGTGGGCGACGGCAACGGTGATTTCACCGCGGCGCTCGACCTGTGGTTTGACCACTCCAGATCCGGGCTCGGCAACCGCTCGCAGCGCTTCGCCATGATCGTGGACGACGGCACGGTTACCAAGCTGTCGATCGAGACGGGTGGCCAGCTGGATGTCAGCAAGGCCGAGGCGATTCTCGAAGCCTTGTAATTCGCCCGATTAGCCAAGGCGGTCGCGTTTCGGAGGTGCGCCTGGATTTCCGAGCGGAACCGCCTATCCCGCCAATTCTATGGCGTGAGCTCTAGTACCACTCGGCAGCAAGTGGGTCTGTGGGGCACCTAGGAGCCTTTGCCTGCGGAAGTCGCGAAAGCGGATTTGCAGCCGCGAATTTCGCAGGCAGAGGCTCCTAGCTCGATTCGGGCACCGCCGATGATGCGGGTGCCGGGTTGCGATCGCAGGCCCAGGTGTCGCCGTCGGGCTGGCAAACCCACTGATCGCTATCCGCCTCGGTGATGCTCGTGCCCGCCGGGGCACGGCTGCCGCAGGCCGCAAGGGCGAGGCAAAACAAGGCGACCAGCCCGCCTATCTCACCAACTCTCTTCATGGCGCACCACTTTGCCCGTCGCCCGCTTGGCTGTCAAAACATTGCCCCGGATGTTTGGGCTGCCGCGCCCACTCTGATGTCTCAGTTCCCCTATCCCGGCAACTCTCTTACAAGCTGGCGGCGACTCCTCGCGCTCCCCGGCTGAGTTCAGTCTCATGCGAGGGGCAAGCCCCTCGCGCTCCCCGGCTGAAGGCTCTACCAGCCTTAGGTAGCGGCTCAATTTGGCAACGCTTCATTACCGCAGCCCAACGCGGGCGCGGTCTCTGCGGCAGCGGAAATTGAAACTGAGCCGCTACCTACCGTTACGGGGCGTTGAACCCTGCGGGCGCTTTCGTCATCATACGCGCGCCTTGGAACAGTGAGCCGCATGGAGAGACGATCATCATGATCGCCACGGTAGATTGTTACGAACGCCTGCCGCGCATTCTGCGTTTGGATGTCACCGGCCGGCCCGTCGATTGGGTCAGTTGGCAGGAGACCGTTTGCCTGTACGCCCGAGACCTTGTGGTCTGGACGTTGGGCGATCCGGTGCTGCGCATCCGCGGTGGCCATTGCCGGTTCGACGGCAGCCCGAGCGTTGTGGATATTCACGGTATCGTCGCCTGCGATGGCGAGATACGGCCCCCGTCGAAGAGCATTCCGCCACTCACCAACCAAGCGCTTTTTGGCCGTGACCGCAACACCTGCCTGTACTGCGCCAAGCACCTGCCGGACAGCGCCTTGACGCGCGATCATGTCGTGCCGACCTCGCGCGGCGGCAAGGATATCTGGGACAACTGCGTGGCGGCCTGCCGGCGCTGCAACCACCATAAAGGCAACCGCTTGCTGCACGAATGCGGTATGGAGTTGCTGGCCTTGCCCTATGTGCCGAATTTCTCCGAGTACTTGGCGTTGATCAACAGTGGCCGCATTCTCGGCGACCAGATGGATTTTCTGCGCAAGAGTTTCGGAGCGAACAGCCGTTTGCTGAACTAGAAGCGGGCCCCGCTAGTGGGCCTGGTGACGCAGTCTTGCATTCGGGCTTGTTGCCGTGTGTGCGCCCTCGTCGGCTATTGAGCGGGAATGTCAAGTGTGCCAGCGATCAGCGCCTTTGCACAGCCATAATGCCAGTTTGTCCGTTTTGTTGTCTCGAAGCGAATACATCTGCATCCATGTACCGAAGGAGCCTGATCGGAGTTGTAGAAGATGATCCGTTCGCCAGCGGAGCCCGCCGTCAACGCCTCGAACAGGCCAACGTATTTCATGCCACCAATAAAGACGATCCGGCCGGTGCGTTCGGCTGGGAGCATTCGAAAGTCTGCATAAGCTTGCCTGCTCGTTCGCTTCTTGTACGGTTCCGCTTGGGAGAAGGTGATGTCGTAATTGGGTGTCAGGAAGTCCGCAGCCAACATTCCCCAACCGGCAGACAGAATGAAGACGTTGTCTAAACCGAATGTTTTGACGAGCTTCGAGTACACCGGGTTCCGGTAGAGCTGCCAAGCGGGGAGGAGTTTCAGCGGGTTGTCTTCGCGGCGATTGTATTCGAGCAGTTCATCGCGCCAGGTTCGTCGGTCTCCCGCGGTGTCATCCGGATGCCGATAGAGTGTGTTCGAGTCTCGGGGAGCTTCTTCGGGTCGTGCTACAAAAAGGATTGGCTTTCCGCAGTCGTGTAAGTGACCAGCTTCGGGGCTTTTGGATCCGGCACACTGAATGACGACAGTCAGCTTCTGTCCTTCAAGGAACCGTTGGGACGGCGCGTGCGGGACCTGTCGATCCTTGCGCGTAGACATGGGGGCAAGCTTGGACGAAGTGGATCGGTCCAGAGGGTCCGGGCTCCCCGAAATTGCGTATTGGAACCGCGTCGTCGTGCTCTGACGGGGCCCCGTGCGTTCCAGCAACTTGATGTTGGCGAGTTGGAGGAACGCTCTGGACTGCAAGGCGCTGCAAACGTTGGGCGCCCTGCCGGGGAGACCCAATTCTCGGCAAATATCGCCTGCGCTGATGCACAGGGTCCGATGGCCCGCAGCTCGGGCCGGTTCCACATGGTGGATGAGGGCGTATTCCCGAATTTCGTCGGCTTGGCTCATTGGTTATGCCACTCTATGGCCGCTCCTTTGCCAGGGCGTCCTAGCCGGGCCCGCTAGGAAAGAAATGTACGGATTAGTGCAACAGCCAAGGATATTAACGCAACCAAGATAATGCCAATTAACCAGCGCGACATCGAAGCTTCTTTCTCCGAGACAAGCGTTTTCACCTCCGAAATGTCCTCTTTCGTGGCCAGGCGCCGCAAATGAGCCTCGATGGCGGATACGCGCCCATGCAAATTGCGCCCGCTATCGTTTCCGCCCCCGGCATGTTGATGCGCGGGCGGTGAAACGGGACCGCCAGGACGGTCATATATGTTGGTATCGCTCATGACGACCGCCTTTCCCAGGCCGCCAACTTCTCCCAAAGGGAGCGGGGGGCGAAGCCGTTATATTCGGACAGCTTTACAACCACGCCGGTGCTTGCCGGATTATCTTGAATGCCAATGCCAATTTTTTCGTTAACATCCGCACATGTTTCGCATTGCCCCGCAACCACCCAAACCCCCTCTTGAATCTTGTGGCGGCGCTCGCCGAATGTTTTAGAAACGACGGACTCTGTAACCGAGCCATCTGGTGGCAGAGCGATCAGAAAACAGTTCACGCGAACATCCTCCGCTCAGAAATTTGATTGAGTACGACGCCAATCGGCAAATTTACGTTAGGCTGCAAGGCTGTTTGTTGAGCCGGTTGGCCAAACAGTCGGTTTTTCCGCTCACCGCATCGATCTTGCCGGCCAGACCGTCCATGCATTCCTGAAACACCTGCCTCATGGCCCCGGCCAGCAGGTCGACGCCGCCATTGAGCGCGGAAGCGTTTTTCTTGGTCATGTTTATCTCCTTTGCGTACAAGCCACCTTACTACGCTTTGCGTCTCTTCGTCGAATTGCGTTGAGGCAGTTGCCGTGCGCAAGTACCCGATTCCAAGGCACAAGCCAACCTTACCTAGGCGGAGACCCTGGATGTTGGCTAGAGAGGATTAGCGGTGGGGATCTTGGATGCGACTTGGGAGAACGTTGGCTTTATCACGCTCTTCGGGCTCGTGATGAACATATGGGCCGCAGTTCTGCTGTGGCGTCATTCCGAGAACTATGAAACCTAGTCCATCATGGTATACGTTGCCTTAACGATAGCAGGCCTCAACTTAGACGGACAATGGCCCAGCACCTTGACTTATATCATCGTGGGTTAGGCGGGTATTAGCTATCCATACCCCTACCAGATGTTTGAACCTATCAGGTGGGCAAACCGAGTTTTTGGGTAGTAGCTCAGTTTGAAATATCCGTTTTCTTCTTGTGGGTTTTGGGCCGGCCTGGTCCGGGCCGTGCATCCTCAACCATCCCCACAATCGGGAAGGGCGACCCGGAGGCCGCCTCCCGCCCCGGCCTGCCGGACGGGGATCGGCCGGTGTCCCGGCGCCGTCCTTGTGTCAGCGAGGCCTGCCCCGGTGCCGCCCTGCCGCTGCCGGCCCTCATCCGACACAAGCATTAGCTGTCGAGGTTAGGGCATCCCAAGCGCCGCCTGGCCTCCTGGCTCTCCGTAGTCTGGCCGGCGAGGATCAGTGTGCCGCCCCGTGTGCCGTTGCACATGCAGTCCGTGATGTCCTGCCGGGTGCGCACCACCGCGAAGCACCCGGTGCGGCTATTTTTCGCTAGATCGAGCGTGGCCGTGCCCTCAGTATTCAGGTTCTGATCCGCATTCGAGAACTCGCCGCGGGTCTTGAAGCATTGCCTCGTAAGAGGAGAAGAGGTATTGCCAGTATGAAGAATGGCGACATAGCGCGTATTCTTTTTCAGACCGGAAAAGCGGGTCGTACCAGCGGATATGGGAGTGCTTGAATCTGTAAGTCTTCCGAGTTTTTGCGACTTGCTTATCCCCAGCCCTCCACTGCTATTTTCCAGCAACTCCAGATAGACATCGTAAGCTGCATTTCCAATGTGCGTAATCTGGCTGTTCCCAACGATCAACGAATTTTGGGTGATGCTTGATAGTACTAGATCGAAGCCGGGTGCTTCACCGAGACCTCCTTGCGTACAGGCCACTGTCCCGACGGTCGCTGGGATGATGAGCTGCGCCCGCACGTTCACAGGCAAGGCCAGCATCGCGACAAGTGCGAGCGCGGCAGTGGTTAATCTAGCGAGGAGGAGGGGGGGGGGGGGGGGGTAGAATCTTTGCTCATTGCGTTTGCCTCAGATAAGAGTGGGAATGGGAACAAGACCCCAACCAGCATAACATGATTTGCAAGCAATCAAGTTGGTCAGAAAACGCTTGTCTCAGCATGGAGAGATGCTTTTTGCCGCTGCGAACCATACGTCGCTCCAGCGCTCTTAGGAAATCATTGGCATGACCCTCAAGCGCGCGCCAGCATCTGCATACATGAACACGGAATTGATTATGCGTGCAACGCTCTTGGATGTGGCTGCCTAGCGGCTCGACTCAGCCGCGCCTTGACGTAGTATCTTTCCTCCGGGGTCAGGTGGGTGCAGCTCTTTGCCATGGCAAACCTCCAATTTTGTAATTGACCGGAGGATGTTACCCCACCCGGCCCTTGTTAACTTCTGGAGCGTTGCACTAGCAAGTTGAAACTAAGAGTTGATATGAAATACATCCGCGCGCTCTAGCAGCATACGGCGCATACTGGTTAGGATTGGTTATAATTCCCTTAAAGTGATTCATGGGGCCTGTGTTCCTGTTGGGTTGAGACCCTCATGTTCCACCACTTCCTTGCTGTCCGAGTAGGGATATGTTTCAAACCGATACAAGACCCATAATTTAGTCTACTGTCAACTTTACTACATGAGCCTCTATTTTCGCTTTGGCGAATTCCCAAGGCCCAGGCTCCTAGGTACGCTTCCATAGCGTTTCTTCCCGCCGGTCTTCCAATTCGATGCCTGCTTGCGCCAGTTCATCACGAATGCGGTCGGCGGTTGCGAAATCCCGTGCGCGCCGTGCGGCAGCGCGTTTTTCGATTAATGCCTCAATGGCTTCCGGGGTAATGGCTTCCGGGGTCTGTGGGCTGGGTTCGGCTTCAATATGACGAGTTCCCCTTAAGTCATCAGGGCTGTCTGGTCTACCACGAGATCGGGCCGGGAACCCTTCTTGAAACCAGGCATCGGGCCTGGTGTCGAGCAGTCCCAGTAACCAACCGCCCCGCAGCAGCCGTTGCCGTTGCTCGGCCTGTTCGGCTTGATCGCGGGCCTTGTTGAGAGCGGCGGCGATGGCGTGCATGGCGGCCAGCGCGGCAGGGGTGTTCAGGTCGTCCAGCAGGGCTGCCAGTACCTCTTGGGGGAAGTCGGCCCCGGTGCCGTGCCGATTGGCCGATGCGGTTTCTTGTTGGTCGCCGCCGCCGCTGCGCAACGCCTGGTAAAGCGCATCAAGGCTGCGCCGGGCCTGCTCCAGCAAACCTTCGGACCAAACCAGGGGCGAACGGTATTGGCCGGACAACAGCGCGTAGCGCAAGGTTTCCCCGGCATGCTGTTGACGCAAGTCGTGTATGGTGACGATGTTGCCTTGCGACTTCGACATCTTTTCCGCGCCCAGGGTTAACATCCCGTTATGCAACCAATAGCGCACCGCCTTGGCGTTGCCGTTGGCGCAACGGCTTTGCGCGGATTCGTTTTCGTGGTGGGGGAAGGCGAGGTCCGAGCCGCCGCCGTGTATGTCGATGCGGGTGCCGAGATGTTTGCGAATCATCGCCGAACACTCGATGTGCCATCCCGGCCGGCCCCGGCCCCAGGGGCTGGTCCAACCGGGTAATTCCGGCGTCGACGGTTTCCACAACACAAAGTCTTTGGGGTCGCGCTTGTACGGCGCCACCTCGACCCGGGCACCATCAAGCATATCTTCCAGCGAGCGCCCTGTGAGGCTGCCGTATTGGGGGTCGGCGGGTACATGGAAGAGCACGTGCCCCTCGGCTGCGTAGGCGAAACCCTTTTCGATCAAAGCCTCGATCATTGCCACGATTTCGGCAATGTGCTCCGTGGCGCGGGGCTGTAGGCTGGTATCGAGCACTCCGAGCGCGACGATATCTTCGTTGTAGGCTTGCGTATAGCGTTGCGCCAATGCCGTTATGGGTTCACCCTTGGCCAGCGCCTGCCGGTTGATCTTGTCATCCACGTCGGTGACGTTGCAGGCGTAGACGACATTCGGATAGAGGGTATTCAACACCCGGTAAAGCACATCGAATACCACCGCCGGACGACCATTGCCGATGTGTACATGGCCATACACTGTCGGTCCGCAAACATACATGGTGACACGCTGCGGATCGATGGGCCGAAACGTTTCCTTGCGGCCTGAAAGCGTATTGTGCAGTTGCAATTTCATTATTATGCGGCGGTGACGTAATTATCCCCGCTCATGGTGGAGCGAGCCCGAACGCGCATGCGGGTTAACTGCATAAAGCTCAAAATTATGCGTGATCCGCGCTGCCCGGGTCGCCGAGCACTCTGACCCGGTCGCCGTCAACGCGCAGGTAAAAGCAGTGGCGGCGATAGGTGTGGCAAGCGCTGCCAGCCTGCTCCACCCGCATGAGTATGGTGTCGCCATCGCAGTCGAAACTCAGGTCAACCAGCTTTTGCACATGGCCGGACGTCTCGCCCTTCCACCAGAGTTTCTGGCGGCTGCGGGAGAAATACCAGGCATAGCCGGTTTCCAGGGTGCGTTCGAGGGCGGCGCGGTTCATCCAGGCGAGCATCAGCACCTCGCCGTTGGCAATATCTTGGGCAATGGCGGGGACCAGGCCTTTTTCGTTGTATTTGAGGTTATCCAACAGCTCGCTCAAAGGCCGGCTCGTGCCGTCCGTGGCACCTTCCAATTGTTTTATGTAGGCGGATGTCATAGCCAAATTCGTCCTTTGATGGGAGCGGAGGGCTGGGCTGTTGTCGGCCGGTCAACGGTCAAGGATAGACGGACTACCCTTGTTTTGCTGCGGCCTGCCGAGGGCCGATACGGCAAATGTGTATATTGGGAGAGCGGTTGTCATGGCCGGAATCTTTGTTCGAGATAGTAGAAAACCGCCCGCATGGCCATGGCTTCGCCGCCTTCCGGCCGTGCCGGTCGCTTGCGCAGGTTGTAGGCCATGATATCGAAATGCGCCCAGGGTATTTCGCCCACGAATTTCTGCAAAAACAGGGCTGCGGTGATGGCACCGGCATAGGGCGAATTGGCGGAGTTTAGCGTATCGGCCACCTTGCTTTCCAAAAGATGGTTGTAGCTCTCGTGCAGGGGCAGGGGCCAGACCGGGTCGTCCACGATCTTGCCCGCCCGGGCAATGCCTTCGGCCAAGGCGTCGTCGTTGCAGAATAGAGCGGCGATCTCGGTGCCGACGGCAACCCGCGCGGCACCCGTCAAGGTGGCGAAATCGACCATGCATTCCGGCCTTTCCTCGGCGGCCAGGGCCAAGGCGTCGCACAGGATCAGCCGCCCTTCGGCATCGGTGTTATCCACTTCCACGCTGATGCCGGCGTAGGTTTGCAAAATATCGCCGGGCCGATAGGCGTTACCCGCGATGGCGTTTTCCACGGCGGGAATCAGCAGGCGCAGGCGCACGGGCAGTTGCTCCGCCATGATGAGCTGCGCAAGTCCGAGCGCGGCGGCGGCACCGCCCATGTCTTTTTTCATGGTGCGCATACCGGAGGCCGGCTTGATGTCGAGCCCGCCGCTGTCGAAACATACGCCCTTGCCGACGACGACAACCAGTGGATGCCCCGCTTCGCCCCAACGAACATCCACCAGACGGGGCGGGTCGGCGGCGGCACGCCCCACAGCGTGAATAGCCCCGAAACCCTCGCCCAATAAATCGTTGCCGATCAGCACCCGGCAAGCGGCGTTGTGTGCATCGGCAACCTGCATTGCCTCTTCGGCGAGTTGCGTTGGCCCGAGATCGCCGGCGGGGGTGTTGATGAGATCGCGGGCCAGTGTGACCGCGTTCACCAAATTAGCCAGACGTTCGGGGCGTAAACCCTCGGGCAATACCAAACGGGCGGGGCTGCGTTGCGGATGTTTGTAGCGGCTGAACTGGTAGCAGCCCAAACCCCAGCCGAGCAACTGCAATTCATCGGTTGCCGAGGATAGGCGGTAGACGCCTTCGCCGAGCGCAAGGGGTAGGCCACCCAGGGTTGACAGGTTGGATTGGCCATCCCAGCCGACGGCCACGCGGGCGCTCTCGTCGCGGCTATCCTCGGGTCGCCTTTGGGCGTTCGCCGCGCTGTTGCCGGAGGCGGAGCCCGAGGGTCGATTGGGCAGCCAACAATGCTGCCCGGGCTCGGCCTTGAATCCTTGTCGCGCCGCCACAAGCCGTGCTTGCTCCGTTTGGTCTGCAAGCCAACCGTCGAATCGGTCGGTTCTGATGAGTTCAATGGGCGTGGCGCTGGCGTCTTCGCTGAGATAGGGGTCGAACATAAGGGCAGTTTGCCGTAAACGAGCGGCCTATGATGGCTTGTCCTTGACGGTTCGACAATCTATGTATGGGCTAGGTAGTGGCTCAATTTGGAAAATCCTCGTTACCGGAGCCCAACCCAGGCCTGGTCTCCACGGCGGCGGGAATTGAAACTGAGCCACTACCATGAACTAACCGCATTGGGACTGGGTCATTGACTAGCCTTCAGTGCAACAAGTTACTTGTTGGGGGGTTTGGTAGTCGAGCGCGGCCCGCCATCTATTTGGTTGTATATCCGACTGAATTTTGTGTCGTTTCGGAATGCCCAACCCTTCTTGATGTGCTCTTGGTAGGCCTTCAAATAGGCTGTTGCCTAACCGACGCAACTATTTTGAATGAGTTGGCGGCTGAGCGTGGAAAAGTTCTCGGAAAGGTTAATACGGGAGGGCAGACCGATGCCCCCGTCCGGGTTTTGGTAGACGGCCACGTCAAAATAGGCTTCGGAGAGGTTTGTGAGGTTACCAGCCAGGCTTTGCAGCAGGTATTTTCTGGGCCGAAGAGACTGTTCGCGCATGTTGCACAATCGACCGGAACTAATGCGCCGAGGCGATCTTTGGCACAGGCTGATCTAAGCAGTTGCCGCAGAAGTGGTTCAATCGGCCTACTATTAAATTGGAGTCTTGAGAAAGATGCGTAAGCCCTCAATAGAAACGCGCAGATGGCATCAGATCCACGCAAGAAACGTGCATAGACGCCAGCCCAACTCGCGCCGAAAGCGAAAAAAGAGACTCGCGAGCCAGCAAGTATTGGCAAATGTATCGAAACGCGAATGGGTCATTGCACCACGTGAACTGTCTCTGTTCGCGAACACCGCTGACGAAACGATTCGATTTGTCGAACGAGTTCGAAAAATGGCTGCCCGAGGGCTAAGGGTTTTGATCGACTTCTCGAAGACAAATCAGCTAACGGCGACCGGTTCTGTATATCTGTACTCCGAAATTGATCGTTTGCAACGCGATCATGGTGTTGCGGTAGTCCGATTCAACCTGAAGGGTATTTCATCCCATATCGGCTTTGTTTTGCGCGAGGTTGGGTTGATCGAGTTGGCTCACACAGGGCCAAGATCTACTGGGCAACTCCTACCGATTGTTGCTGGTCAAGATGACGACCGCATTCAAGAGATTGTCGATTATGTGATCGGAAAAGCCGTTCGAGACGAACACCTTGGCGGGACTGACGCCAGCCAAGCAGAGAAGCTGACTGGTGGTGCCATAAGCGAAGCCATGTTGAACGTGAAGTATCACGCCTACCCGCATTTGGAGACGAAGCGTTGGTGGCTGACCGCTGCCATCTTGGACAGTCAGCTATACATTGTGTTGTGCGACCGGGGTGTCGGTATTCCCGTGACACTTCCGCGACAAGACTGGTTCGAAATACTGAGGGGAAAGTTTCCGTTCAACGACGACGCTGAGATGATTCAGGCCGCGATGAGGTATACGCGTACCTCCCAGACGCGAAAACACCGACGGGGATTGGGGTCCCGAGATATTCAGCAACTAGTGGTTGATCGGCGCTCGGGGCACTTGACGGTAGTAAGTGGTTCGGGACACTATCGTCTGTCCGGTGAGCAAGACCAAGAGGAAATCACTAAGCTCAACGCTGATGTGGGCGGAACTGTTATTCAATGGACTATCCCCATACAACCCGGATGAATCGCACGATGAAACATGGAACTCTTAGTGTAACAGCGGACTTCAGCGCTCGTCCCTTCGGACGATATCGAACTGACGGTAATCGTAGTGCCGAAGTCTTCCGTGAAGATTTTCTGATCCCTCGGATCGCTGAGTGCGACGAAGTGACCGTAGATCTGAGCGGAACGAATTTTTACGGCTCATCGTTCCTGGAAGAGGTTTTTGGCGGACTCGTAAGACACGGGTATTCAGAAGATATGCTTCGCACGAAGCTCAAAATCGTTCATAAACGGCTTCCATCTATTGCTCAGGAGGCGTGGATGTACATTCACGAAGCCCAGACAGGATCATCGGAGGCCTCCGCATTAACGCGATAACCCCCGTAGTGGCGGTTATACTTGCCATTTATGGCTGGTGGCTCATAAGCCGGCTTGCAATGAGCCGGGAGGCATATGACCTATATGTATCTATAATTGCACTATTGGAGAATTGCACTATTGGAGCAGTTGGCGGTCGACGGCAATGATGCTTGGAATGATAATCTAGCAAAGCTAGCGGATTACACAGAACTGCGTCTCGTTTCAAAAATAGCAGGCGTTGAACTGCGTTTAAGTTTAATCTGCAAGTACTATAAAGGACAAAGGGAACTTATCGCATCCATCCTTGACGAGATTCCGAAGCTTCGCAGATGCCTGGCTATCACACCCGACAAACTGCCACAAGGGGAGTCAAGAAACGTTGCCATTCTTCGCTTGACGAACAAGCTTGCCGGGATTCTACTTGATGCGAACTATCGTTATAGCGAGAGGGGCAGGCGAACCTCCAAATGGGTCGGCGTTGGCGTTGCTACTCTGATCGTGCTAATTGGTTCGGGTGCGTTTGCGTTTTTTGACGGGTGACATTCGAGTTTATAGGATGCGAGGCCGCGAAAGCCGACTGCTGTTTCAGAAGCCATATCCACCCGACAAACCATACCTACCGCTTTCTCATTGAGCTTGGCCAGTAGCTTTGTTCGCTGCTAAACGGAATCGGTTGCCGGATCATCAACTGCGGTATCGTCAGGGAACTGCTCGCTAAAATTGATGGGACCTAGGATAACCCCCCAATTTAGCTGCCCTCATTGAGATGGGGTTGATCGCCTAAATACGAGGTGGTGGCGAGTGGCGAATCAAAGAAATTGTTGTGTCTGCACGGCTTTGACCAGGGTTTCATTGGCTGCTTCGGTGGTCACGAAGGCATCGAAAACAGCTTGGTGGCGCCCGACCCGCAGTAAACGGCAACTGGCGAGCAGTGGTGTGCGCATGGGCACTGGGCGCAGATAGTAGCAGGCGAGGCTGGAGGTTGCGAAAGTCCGCTCATTACCGGCAAACCAGGTGGCAAGGCTCACCACATCGTCGATCATGGCGGCCACGAAGCCGCCCTGTACGCCACCATGCGGGTTGGTCATGCCCGCTGGCGGCAGGAACCGCACCGTAGCCGTCTCGCCGCTTTCCGCTAGCGCGATAACGGTACCGTTCATGAATTCCCGGCTCTCAATGCGTGGCAGTTGACTAATTTCCATCAAGGGTCGCTCCAATGCACCTGCTTAGCCCACCTATCTCACCGACTTTCGCCGCCGGTGCTCAAAGCGTCGCTCCTATGGCCGGGCGGGACGTGCCGGGGAAAATCCGATGGGCGGCGCGCAGTACATCAATGCCCTTGCGGCCTAGAATCTGTAATCCCATCGGCAGATCGTGCCCGCCCTCGCCCATGGGCACCGAAATTGCCGGTACTCCGGCGATTGCCGCCGGTGCGGTCAGGTCCGCAAGCCTCGTTGGAGTCGGTTCGTTCCGCAGCGGCGCCAAATACAGCGTCGTTGGGCTCAACAACAGCCGCCCGTCCAGGTCCATGCGCAGCCGGTCACTGGCGGTGGCCACCAGGTTTTGCGCGCGGGTTATTTTTTCCGCTGGTTGGGCGGCACCCCAGGCGACTAGGCGCCGAAAGGCCGGGCTGAAACCATCGGGTTGCTCCCTCAATGCCGACGAGTACAGTTTGGCGCCATCGCGCTCGCACGCCAGCAGTCCGGCGCGGCGCACGGCCGCGAGGTCGATATCCGTCCAATCAACACTTTGGCTGAGGCCAAGGGTCGCCAGAACGGTGTCGAAGGCTGCCAATACGGCTTCGCTGGCCGACGCATCCGGGGCCACTATCCAGCGGGCTAGACGAGCTATCTCACCAACTCTGTCGCCAAGGCGGGATACCCCCTGGCGCTTCCCGGCTGCGGGAGCTGCGAGCACATTGTTTTTTTGCGAGAGGCGTCCCCTCGCACTCCCCAAGCCGAAGGCTTCGGCATTCGCGGCAGAAGGTTGACGAGATAGGCGGGCGAGGCCGATTGCGTCGGCGGCGGCGCTGTCTTGCCCAACGGCTTGCATGACCGCCGCCAGGTCGCGCACGCTGCGTGCGTGTATGCCCACATGGTCGAGGGATCGACAAAGCGGCATGACGCCGTTGGTGGAAATTTCGTCGCGGCCGGGCTTGTATCCGACCACGCCACACAGAGCCGAGGGCAGGCGCACCGAGCCCAGGTCGTCCGTGCCCAGTGCGATTGGCACAAATCCCGCCGCCACCGCAGCGGCGCTGCCGCCCGACGAGCCGCCGGGGATACGGCTGGGATCATGAGGATTGCGGGTGGTCGTGAAGGCCGGGTTATCCGTTGTTGTACCGAGTGCCGCTTCGTGCATGTTGAATACCGCAACGGGGATCATACCCGCGCCGCGCAGCCGGGTGACGCAATCCGCGTCCGCGTCCGCCCGGCGTGCCCGAAATGCCTCAATGCCGCCGTGCCACGGAAAGCCGCGCACGGCGATGTTGGCCTTAACGCCGAACGGTGTGCCATCCAACGGCGACAAGGGGGCCTTGTGTTGCCAACGAACTTGGGACGCCGCCGCCTGATCAAGCAGGTTGCGGCGCTCGTCCACATGGTTGCATATGCCAAAGCTCGCGTCGTAGCGGTCGATGCGCGCCAGGCAGTATTCCAAAAGGTGCTGGGGTTGCGCACGCCCTTCGGCAAAGGCGGCGGCCCAGGCGAGGGCGTCCCAACCGGCTGAATTAGCCTGCATATCCCACTAACTTCCTGTTGTGGATTTGGGCACCCTCAGCCGGGGAGCGCCAGCCCCTCCTCCTGGCTGGCAAAAGAGTAGCTGAGACAGGCTCCTACTCCTAGGTGCGTTCATCCACCAACCGAATGGGTTTTTGGCGCCGTTCCACTTCCGTTAGCGATGCCGTCTCACCGCGCCCCACCAGTTCGACAGCAACGGCAATGCCCAGCTTGTCTTTCAACAGTCGCCGCATGCGCTCGGGCAATTCCGGGCCGGGCCGGGCCACCTCCGCCACAACCACAAAGCCACCTTCGGCGGTAACGCGGCAGACGAACTCGCCCAGGAACTCCGGCACATCGTCGAGCAGCGGCCCCAGCGCTTGCGGGAAGATGTTGATGCCCTTGATCTTCACCATGTTGTCGCTGCGCCCGAGAAACCCCTCGATGCGGCGCAGATTGAAGCCGAGCGCCGAGGTGCCGGTTCGCTCCGCGCTGACGTCATGGGTGTTGAATCGAATGATCGGATAAATGTCGTCTTTGAAGAGGCAGGTGCAGACCATATCGCCTTCGGCACCGGGGGTAACCGCTGTGCCGGCATCCACATCGAGCAGTTCCAGATAGTGGGCGTCCTCCATCAGATAGAGCCCGTCCCGGTCCGGGCCTTCGCCGGCGATGATGCCGGTGTCGCCGACGCCGTACCAGTCGTAGCAGGTTGCACCGCCCCAGAGGTTTGAGACGGCGGCGCGGTTCTCGCGCCCCATCTGCCCGCTGATCAGGCGCACGCGAATGTCCTCGCCCATGACCAGCCCGGCTTCCGCCGCCGCTGCGGCCAGACGCTTAAGGTAGTCGGCAAAGCCGACAATCACCGTCACCCCAAAGTCGCGCATGAGTTCGACTTGGCGCCGCGAGGGCGTTTCAACGCCGGTTCCCGCCGATAGAAAAATCGCGTTGGTCCAGTGCAGGATTGCCTCGCGAATGTAATGGCCGCCGTTGATCGGGCCGTGGCCGTATACGGAATGAACGACATCACTGCCGGTAATGCCCTGCAAACGGTAGAGCCGGGCCAGCAACAGGTTTTGAATCTCCCTGGACTTGGCGCCAAACAACAGGGGTTGGGGTTGCCCGGTGGTGCCGCTGGTGGTATGGAAAATCACCGGCTGATGATGCCGATCCCGCGCATCGAAGCCGCCGAAGTCACCGAACGGAGGCTGGGCGTCAATGCTGGCCATCAGGTCCGATTTGTCGAATATCGGCAGCTTTTCGATGTCGGCCAGCCCCCGGATATCGCCCGGTTGTATGCCCGCGCCGCGCCAAAGGCGTTGATAGAAGCCGATTCGCCACGCCCGTTTTAGGCAACGCCGGAATAATCGGTCTTGGCGGGCGAACAGTTCGTCGCGGCTCAAACGGCGAGCGAAATGCTCGAAGTCGGTGCCGATGGGGTGCTGCTCCAGCACGGCTTGGCTGTCGAAGGTGTCGAAGTAATTGCCGGGCATCGTTTAGTTGTCGGTGATGGGGTCGAGCAGGCTGGCCGCATTTGACGAATGCGGTAGGCTCGCCACGGCCTTTGCGAGCGCCTCGGCCCGCTGGCTAGTGCCGTAGACGGTGCTCACACAGGCCTCAATTTTAGCTTGGCGCGCGGCGGTGCCGAGCGGTGCCTGCGGCGAGCCGGGTAGCGCATCGATCCGTGTTTTGCGCGCCGACCCGTCCCGCAGTTCCGCCGTTAGGGCTTGGGGTATGAATGCGGCCGGGTCCGGGGTGGCGTTGCGCACGGCTTCGATGCGCCCGGCAACGGCCAAAATATCGGGGTCGCCCAGACCGGTTGCCGAGAAGTGCTCCAGACCAACGGTACCTTTAACCAATGCCACCGCGCCCACATAGGCGAAACATAGCCGTGCGTAGTTCAGGTCCATCGCGGCCTTGGCGGGACGGATGACCAGTTGATGAATCAGGGGTGGCGCACTCAATGTCAACTTCGCCAGGTTGTCCGCAGTGACGCCATCGCGCTTGAGCCGCAGCACACCCGCGATACCGCCGTGCGTGGCGCGACCGGATGGATAGGGTTTATGGCTCACCCGCGTGACCTGCCAAACCTTACCCAGATTATCGAGCGCAGCGTTGCGCTCCCAGCTTTCCTCGAACAGCGCGAAATAGCCGTAGCGGCCCTCCAAGCTGTGCCGTGGCGCGGGGATTCCGGCCGTGGCCAGGTCGGCGGCCACCAGACCAGCGCGGGCGGCACCCGCAATCTGCAGCGGCAGCACGGGTTTGCCCTCCTCGTGGGCCTGCATGGTACCGGCGGCCTGGGAGAGGGCGTGGCCGAAGCAGTTGCGCATCCGTTCGCTGTCGAAGCCGCGCAGCACGGCAACCGCCATAGCCGCGCCGAAAACACCGACGGTTGCGGGCCGAAAGAAACTCAGCGGCGCCGTTGCGGCCAGGCCCAGCAGCGCCGCCATCTCGACACCCAGGACCAGGGCGTGCAGCAGCGTCGGCCCGTTCACGGGCCGAGGGCGCTGTTCGCATTCGGCCAGGGCGGCGGGTACAACCGCCGTCAGCACATGGGCCACGGCCGGTTCGTGTACGCAATCGAATTCGAGGCAATGTATTTGATAGGCGTTGACGAACGCGGCGGCTGTGGCGGGTAGGCGCACCTTGTCACCGAAGACCCGCGCAATATCACCCTTTCCCCAGCTTGCGGCGACGCCAACCACGGCGTCCCGATGCGGCTGTCGCCGCCCCGCGACGCCAACGGCCAAGCTATCCAGCAGAAATGTTTGGGCCGCTTTTAGCGTGGATTCCGGCATATCCTCGAACCGGGTCGTCGTGGCGAGCTGAATGATAGCCTCAAGCATGTCCGATCCGGCGTTCGTCATATAAGGCCCCGCGCCCGCCAATCGGCGAGGGTTTGATCGTCAATGCCAAGCGAGCGCCCGATCTCCAGGGAGTGTTCGCCGTAATCGGGAATTTCAAGATTCGGCTGGCCGGGCTCGGCGGCGAATTTGATCGGTACCCCGATGTGCCGGTTGCCGCGCTTATCGAGGAGTAGCATCCGCCGATGCTTGGTGTGCGGGTCGGCGAACGCATCTTTGAGGGAACGCACGAAGGCCCAACAGCAATCCACCGGTGCCAGAAACGACTCCCAATGGGTGCGCGGATGTTCCGCGAAGCGCTCCCGGAAGAATGCGCGTAGGGGTGCCTGCTGTGGCCCGGGTTCGACCTCCGCGTAGGGTAGCAGGTCCAGTCGCCCGAAAGCCGCGAGCAGGTTGCGCGCGAACTTGACTTCGGAGCCGCCGAGCACCAGAAATTCGCCGTCCGCCGTTTCATACAGGTGATACATCGCTGCACCCCCGAAAGAGCGCATGGTCTTCGCTTCGGGGTCCGCGTTGTCGCCGAACACCGGGCCGGTGACGTTCGGCGTCCAGGCAAGCAGCGCATCGTACATAGACAGATCGATGTAGTCGCCCCGGCCCGTGCGCTGCCGGGCCAACAACGCCATAAGAATGGCCGTTGCCGCCATCAGCGAGGAGATGGCATCCGCAGCCGGCACGTTGGGGGCGGCCGGCTTGTCGTCCTCCAACCCGCGATTGAGCGCCGCGAGGCCGGTGAGCGCCTGTACTGTCAGGTCGTGGGCCGGTTTGTCCCGGAGCGGACCATCTTGGCCAAAGGCGGATATGGAGCAGTACACCAGTCCCGGATTAATGGCGCTCAAGGCCGCGTAGTCGATACCCAAACGCTTAACGACCCCCGGCCGAAATGCCTCGACGAACACATCGGCGGTCTTGACGAGTTCAAAAAACAGGTGCTGTCCGTCCGCGTCCTTCAGGTTGATCTTGAGGCTGCGTTTGCCTCGTGCGATGTTACGGAACCAAACCGAGACATCCTCCGCATCGCGATGGCCGATTACCCGCGTCGGTTCGCCAACTCCGTTCGCCGGTTCCACCATGATGACATCGGCACCGTGGTCGGCCAGCATCATGGTTAGGTGCGGGCCGGGTAGAAAGGCCGACAGATCCAGTACGCGGATCCCCTTTAGCTTCATGGGCGTCCGGAACCCGTCGCACCGGGACAGCGACATCTAGGAGCCTGGGCCGCAGAAAGTCGCGAAAGCGAAAATTCGATGCCGCCGCCCCTTTGGACGGTTCCAGCCGGGGAGCGCGACGGGACACCGCTCGCTTGTAAAACAGTGGGTGAGATATCTGAACTAGGGAAAATCCTCATCGTGTTCACCAAGCAATGGGCCGCGCCGGTTGGGTGGCCGCTCGCCGTTGATACGGAATGGGCTTGACAGCATACGCAACCCCTCCGGCCGGGCGGGATGGGTGACTTCGTTGGTCATGCCCACCTCCTCGACGAACGGATTATCGAGGGCTGTGCCGATGTCGTTGACCTCGGCAACCGGCACTTGGCCGCTAAGCAACCCGAGCCAGTGGGTGGTCGATGCCGTGCGCAGCGTTGCCTCGATGGCCTCTTGCAACGTTTCCCGATTGGTCAGGCGCGCCGCCGGGTCGATAAAGCGCTCGTCCGTAGGCAGGTCGGGCCGGTCGATAGCGGCGCAGAAAAGCTGCCAGAACTTGGGTGTTTGGCACATCACGAACAGCCAGCCGTCGTTGGTGCGGAAAAGCTGGCTTGGCACCACACTCGGATGCGACGAGCGGCTTAGGCGCTCGGTATGCAAGCCTTCGTTCAGATACCAAACCGCCGGATAGGAGAGTTGATGCAGCGCCGTGTCGAAGAGCGACACATCGACATCGCAGCCGCGGCCCGTATCTTTGGCGCGCAGCACCGCCGAGATCAGACCGAGCGCCATGAGTGAGCCGGTCATGAAGTCCACCATCGACAGGCCGAAGCGGGCGGGTGGGCCGCCCGGTTCGCCGGTTAGGCTGAGGAAGCCGCACTCGGCCTGCATGAGATAGTCGTAGCCGGGCCAGGATGCGCGGCTGTTGCCGCGCCCGTAGGCGGACAGATGGGCGCAGACAATGGCGGGATTCAGTGCCACCAGGTCGGTATGGCGAAGCCGCAGTTTTTCGGGCTGATCGCCGCGCAGATTGTTGGTGACGGCATCGGCATCGGCCACCATGCGTTCGAAGCGGGCCCGCCCCGTCTCCGATTTCAGATTCAGGTTTACGCTCTTCTTGCCGCGCCCGAAGGATTGATGGAATTGGCTGTCTGTAGCCCCAAGCGCGTAGGGGCCGACGGAGCGGGAATAGTCGCCGCCGGTGGCGGCGTTCTCTATCTTCACCACCTCCGCGCCGAGTTCGGCGAGCAGTTGGGTACCGTAGGGCCCCGCACCGTAGTGTTCGACGCTCAGCACCCGCACCCCTTGCAACAGACTCATTGTGCCATCACCCGCTAGCCCAACCTATGCATGAATGAATCTGGCCGGGTTGGCAAGAGTCGTGGAAACATCGGGCTAGATTGGATTGCGGGCGATCAGTTGGCGGGCGATGATGATGCGCTGCATTTCGTTGGTGCCCTCGCCGATGCACATGAGCGGCGCGTCCCGGTAGAGCCGCTCCACCGGGTACTCCTTGGAATAGCCATAACCGCCGTGGATGCGCATGGCTTCCAGGGCATTCTCCACGGCGCTCTCGGAGGCGAAATATTTAGCCATGCCCGCTTCCATGTCGCAACGTTCGCCGGCGTCGTAGGCGCGGGCGGCATCCAGGGTGAGCAGTTCCGCGGCTCGGGTACGGGTCGCCATCTCGCCGAGTTTCAATTGGATGGCCTGGTGTTTGCAGATCGGCTTGCCGAAAGTTTCCCGGCTTTGGGAGTAGGCGGTGGCTTCCTTGAGCGCCCGTCGCGCGATGCCCACGGAACGGGCGGCGATATTGATGCGGCCCAGTTCGAGGCCGCCGACGGCCATGTAGAAGCCTTGGCCGGGAATGCCGCCAACGAGGTGGCGTTTTGCATCCAGCCGATAATCCTCAAAGACCAGCTCCGCCGAATCGATGCCCTTATAGCCCAGCTTTTCCAGCTTGCGCCCGGTCTTGAAACCCGGATACGGCGCGCCGGTGTTCGGGTCCGCTTTGGGCGCGATGAACATCGACATGCCCTTGCGGGCGGGCACGGCTTGCGGGTCGGTTTTGACCAGCAGAGCCACGGCGCCTCCCTCGATGCCGTTGCTGATCCAGGTCTTGGTGCCATTAATCACATAATCGCCGCCCACCGCGTCGGCCCTTGTGCGAATGCCTTGCAGGTCGGTGCCGGCATTGGGCTCCGTGAGCGCCAAGGCGCCGCGAATCTCACCGCTAACGAACTTGGGTAGCCAGTACTCCTTTTGGTGGTCGGTGCCGTAGCGCTCGACGATGCGCGCCATCATCAGGTGGGAGTTGAAAATGCCCGATAGGGCCATCCACTCTTCCGAGATCAGGGCAACGATCTTGGCGTAAGTGCTCGCGGACAGCCCCAAGCCGCCATGCTCCTCGGCAATGGTGGCTCCGAACAGGCCGAATTCCCGCATCTGCTCAACCATGGCCTGGGGGTAGATGTCGTCCTGCTCAAGCGCTGCCGCCTGGGGCTTCACTTCTTTCTCCACCCATCGGGCGATGGCGTCAAGAATGGCCTGTTCGTCCGATTCGCTGTAAGCGTTTGCGGTTTCGGTCATTTAATAATTTTCAACCCGGTCTTCTACCGCGCCGCCCTCCGCCGGTATCAGGATGTTGCGTAGAAAAGAGCAGACCACCGCGCCGTCTTGATTGAGGCCGATGGTCTTGACGGTAACGATGCCTTGCCCGGGGCGCGATTTCGACTCGCGCTTGGCGATTACCTCGGATTCTCCGTAGATCGTGTCGCCGGCGAAGACGGGGGCGCTGAACTTGACCTCGTCCATGCCGAGGTTGGCAATGGCCTTTTGGCTGATGTCCGTTACGCTCATGCCGATGAGTAGGGCAAGGGTGTAGGGGCTGACCACCAGGTTTCTACCGAATTCCGAGGCTTTGCCGAACTCCGCATCAAAGTGCAAGGGGTGGGTATTCAGCGTAAGCAGCGTAAACAAATGATTGTCGTACTCGGTGACGGTCTTGCCGGGGCGATGCTCGTAGACATCGCCGATGTGGAAGTCCTCAAAGTAACGTCCGAATGTTTCCCGATAGCGTTGTGTTCCGACTTGTTTGATCGTTTTGGCCATTGGCTGTCCGTTCTCCCCGCAAGGGGCAAAAATGGGAGTTATATATTTGCTTCCCGAGACCACAACGAATTGTGACAAGCAGCTTTTATGAGCACAACATCTGGTGGAAAATGGAGTTAAGTATATAAATCCTAAAAAAATCAACACCCCTCATTTCGGCACCGGCACGGCGGCGGCGTAGGCGTCGGCGATCTGCTTGCGGGTCGCCACCCAGACATCGGCATGTCCTTTTACATGGTCGAGGAACCACTCGAACGCACCGATTCGGCCGGGGCGGCCAACGATGCGCAAATGCAGCCCGATGGACATCATGCGCGGCGCGGTATCCCGGGCCTCGCGGGCCAGCCAATCAAAGGTGTCGATGGCGTAGGCTGCCCAGTTGCGGGGGCTCAGCGAGGGCGCGGTCCACATCTTGTTGTCGTTGGTATCCAGTGCATAGGGCAGAATCAGGAGCGGGCGCTGCCCGGCCTCTCCACAATCCACTTGGGCCCAGAACGGCAGATCGCCGGAATAGTCGTCCATGTGGTAGACGAACCCCTCCTCCACCAATAGGCGTCGGGTGTTGTCCGTATGCAGGAAGCGCGACAGCCAACCCAGCGGGCGGGTGCCCACGGTGCGCTCGATGGATTGCCAAGCATCGCGAATGAACTGGCGCTCCTCCGTTTCTTCCATGCGGAACTGGTGTACCCAGCGATGACCGTGGCAGGCAACTTCACAATCCATCCCCGTCAGGCGTTGCGCGAGCTCCGGTGCCCGTTCGAGCGCCAGGGCGGCGGCGGTGGCCGTGAACGACAGGCCGCGCTGCTCAAGCAGGCCGAGCACGCGCGGTGCCCCGGCGTCGAGGCCGTAGCGATAGTTGGATTCGTTGCCGTGTACTCGCATGGGCCGGCGGGGAATCGCGCCGAGTTCGTCAACGGGTTCCGGGGACGCATCGCCGTCAAGGATGTTCATCTCGGCACCTTCCTCGATATTCACCACAATCGAGAGCGCCAAGCGGCTACCGTTGGGCCAAGTGAAATCTTCCGGCAAATCTTTCATGGTGTTGAGCTTCTTGGGGTCAGGCGCACAGCTTGGGAAAATCGATGGGCCATGGCTGGATGCTCGGAGTGATAAAGACTCAATGATATATTAATATCTCATTTGTGCGAACCGGCTCGACGGTGGCTCAAGTTTGGGCATTCCTGAGCCGGCATCCAGCCCCAGTCAACTCGGAGGACTTGGCCAGTGAACGAACAACACTACGACGGCCCACCCGATTACCGGGCGGTGGGAATGCACGGTGTCTTTCCGGCGACCACCCACGATCAAACCGAACGCTATAATTTTCTTGCCCAGCTGAACCGTCATCTGGCCGCCAACCTGATGCCGGGGGTGGCCAAGGCGTTCGAGATGCGGGTAGCACCGGCCTTCGAGGCCCGACACGGCCGCCAGCCACGCGACCGGAAGGAGGTGCGCAAGGCGCTCGCCGCCGAGCCGATCTACCAAACCTGGAGTGCCTTGCGCCGCAATACCATGGAAATGCGCCAACAAGCGGGCTTGTCCGTTGTATTGCCGCAGTTGGCGACATTGTTGGACAAGGCCGAGCAGCACTCGATGCGGCAAAACCTGCGCTTGCGCGAAGGGCTGCCGATTCCCGATTATCTTGCCGCCGTGGATCATCACTGCATGCCGGGCAGTTACTATACCGAGCGATTTCCCGGTGATTTAAGCGCCGCCGCCAACTACGATTCGGGCATGTTCGTCACCACCGGGGGGATGCTGGGCCGTTATACCGACGGCGGTGGTCGGGGCATCGTCGATTACCTGCGGCGGCACCATCCCGACTTTCAGCCGCGTCGCATTCTTGACTTGGGTTCTGGCCTCGGCCACAACGTGCTGCCTATCGCGGAGGCGTTCCCGCAAGCCCGCATAACCGCCGTCGACGTGGCCGCCCCCATGCTCCGTTACGGCGCGGCCCGGGCCAGCAGTCTCGGTATCGACAACGTCACCTTCGTGCAGGCGGATTGCGCCGACCTTGGCGGTTTCGAGGACGCGAGTTTCGATTGGATTCAAAGCACCATGTTTTTGCACGAGACATCGGCCCGGGCGCTGCCCAGCATCATGGCGGAATGCCGCCGCCTCATCGCCCCCGGCGGGTTGGTGATACATATTGAGCAACCGCGCTACGACGACGACATGCCCGCTTTTGAACAGGCCATGCGGGATTGGGATGCGTTCAACAACAACGAGCCGTTTTGGACAAAACTGCACGAGATTGATCTTGATCAGATGATGGTGGACGCGGGATTCAGGCGGGAAGAACTGCTGCACGGTGGCGTTGCGGCGGTGGTGGATACCGAACTCTTTCCGGACGCGGCCGCGGACGATGTTGAGGATTACGGCCGCAAACCGGCTTGGCACATCACCGGCGCTCATGTCGCCGCTTGAGGGTGCTGAGGTGTCGCCTCAGACGGATATCATGGTGGTTTAGGGCGCAGCTCCTAGCTAGGCGGGTAGTCGTCAATGGATGAGTCGGGCAGCAATCCCCTAAATATTGATAGCATCGCCCTGTCGGGTGCCAAGGCCAAGGGTAAGCGGCCTTGGTTCTTCGCCGACCCGAACGTCGAACGGGTGCTGTCCATCACCATGGCGGTGGCTGGCGAGGTCGCGGTGCTTCGGCAACGCCTTGATACCATCGAGACCCTGCTGGAAGAACGTGGCAGCATCAGCAAGGCGGATATTGAGGCGTTCGCGCCGAGCGTTGTCCAACAAGAGGCGCGCGGTCGTTGGAACCAGGAATATTTGGCACGGATTCTGCGCATACTTCAGCAGGAGCGGGAGGCGATGGAGCGGCCGGACGAGTCAAGTTCCGAAGAGGCCGGTGCCCGCATCGGCGCGAAGTGACGCCCAACGCCCAGTGTCACGGAGCTTCGACCGGATGCGCTCGAAACGGAGCAGATCAAGCGCCTTTCTGAACGTGCGGCAGTGAGCGCCAGTGCAGCGCGGAGCCAACAAGACTTGGTCGGACTTTCCTATTGCTTCAGTGAGCGCCTATTCCACGAAATCGATTGGCTTTTTCTATCATTGAGCGGTCTGGCCTTAGTCGCTCATCGAAAGGTAGATGAATCTTCTTTTCCAGCGGCATCATGAATGAATCGATGCCGCCGGCAAGCTTGAGCGACGATAACTCATCGGCTTTAGCTTGGTTGATCCGCATGATGTAGTCAGAGTCGAGGTAGATCAAACTATTATCGAAAGCCCTATGGTAGGAGGGCGATAGCGCAATGCCGTTGCATATGTCGTCAACGGTATCGGCTGCTTGAACGGGAAGAATATGCGCGGCATCCACGAGCTTTAGCTGCATGCGGGTGACCGCGCACCTATGGTCGCAGGCGGACAGGACTTTATGCCGAAAGCTCGCCGACCGCGCTAGTCTGCTGACCATCATGAGGACTCGCCGGGGGTGCTCGGATAGATCGGCCACTTCGGTGTCGCTTATGAGCTCGAGACCGGCGGCTCGCTCTAACAAGGGCAGAAGTTCGCTGCTTTGACCTCGTTTATGGAGTTCGGCTGCGTGTATCGCGTAACTAACAAGCTGCTCGGCGCGCAATGCAACCACAATTTCTTGATTCGACTTCCGATCAAAGGCGAGCCCATCTTGTAGCGCTTGGTTGATGCAACGCAAACCAACCTGCACAGATGGGGAACCGGTTGTGAATTCGGTATGTCGTTGAAGATCGAAGCCACAGAAAACGCCAGTGTCGGGATGGTAGCCGAGTAAGAGCGTGACGCCAGATGGATTTTTTGGCAGCGGGGATTCAACACCGGTCATTTGAATGCGCAATTCGTTGGGTAAGCTTGGCCTCCCGCCATGGGTCAAGGTCCAGATATAAATCCAAGCCTCCAAGCTATCCACGCCGTTTCGCACGATGAAACGGCGTGGATTTTCCTGGATATTGGACGTTAGCACCGCTGACGCGCCCGACTCTTGAAAGGCGTTCATTAGGGCGGAGGCAATTATCTGGGGCTTTGCTGCTGGCATAACGATGAATGGTGTGGCTCGCCCGCGATTCTACTGCGCCAAATGGTTTCCCCCCAGTTTTGTGCTGTCTACGGTGAAACTTTTGGTCTTGTAATTCCTCCGTCTTTCGGCAAGGGTTCTTCCTTCAGGTTGTTCCACAACACATTTGGGTTTTGAATGGCATAGGCCGCACGATTGCTGCCTTTGCCTTCCGGCAACTCTTGAAATAGAGTCTCGTCGTCGGCTTCGGGAAATCTGCCCAAAGCGCCTTTCAGGTACTCCTTGGACCTGTCGCAGCAGAGCCATCGGCGCTTAAGCCGATCGGCTACCTCACCGGTCACACAGCTACCTGCAAAGGGGTCTAGTACCATATCGTCCGGGTCAGAAAGCATTCTGATGAAAAACTCCGGAACGTCGCTTGGGAAACGGGCGGGGTGTTGCTTGAGGCCGCGCTCTTTGCAATAGCGCAGGTAACGAGAGTTGCTCTCGGTATTGGGAACAGCCAGCAGGTTAGGTGGTATCGCGGCGTTGTTGTTGTTGAAATTCGCGCTGATATCATGGCCGCTGGGGCGTTTGCTGGGTTTGTACCCGGTTTCCAATAAAGATTCCATGGCTTTGCTGTATGGCACGAGAACCCGGCGGTTACTCGCCTTGGGCCAGGGTGTTTTGGAGAGCCACCAAACACAATTGACGGCATCCTTGACTCGGACCCGACGCACGGTCACCCACTCCGCCGGGGTTGGAAGCTTAGCCGGATTCCACCAGAAGAACTCTTGGGCCAGATGAAAGCCAATCTCACGACAAAGCATGATGAGCAACTCGAAGTGGTACAAACTTCGGGTAGGCTGCCCGCGATTCCAAGAGCCCCCGATGTCGATTACCAACGAGCCGGCAGGCTTCAGTACCCGGAAGAACTCGGTGCCGAAAGAACGGAACCAGTCTACATATTCTTCAGCATCAACGTTGCCGTATTCCTTTTTCCTTACCAGCCCGAAAGGCGGGCTGGTCATGATTAAGTCAATGGATTCAGATCTTACTTCGGATCTGAGGAGGTCAAGGGAGTCCCCGTGGCGAATTTGCCCAAGGCGGGTTTGGAAATATGGGGTGTCCGTTGAAACGCTCGGCATCTTTGCGGATGCCGGTTGCAGTTTGAGCGGTGCCGGGTCATGGGAATGATATCCCGGTTTCCGTGTTCCCTCATTTCGGGGATCGGATTCTGGACTTATTTGGCTCATTTGCTCGTTGTCCACATCTTTCAACAGAAGCAGCCAGCCGCCGTCGGTGCAATGGTGAGGGTGGCAGTGAGCTAACAGTATAGCTTTTTTGGTGCCGGGGAAGATTCTCCGTGCTTGACCGGCTGCCAATCACACAAATCTTCCGAAATGGGCCAAAATCCTGTGGCCAAACAGCGCACATCGTTCAAAATGACGACCACAGAATAGCCCTGACCGAGCGATTACAAGCCGTTGACTTCGGGATTGGCGGGCATCATGGTGGCCTATTAGCGGCCTTCAAACTTTGGCGGCGAGATGTAACTCAAACTTGGGAGTGTCTGCGGTGGCAGAAGTGAATAGCACCAACGAACAGGTGATTTTGGTTCGTCGGCCGGAGGGGCTGCCGGTTGCGGAGGACTTTGCCGTTGAGCGCACCGCTGCTCCGCGTGAAGAAGGGCTGTTGTGCGAAACCCTCTATATCTCTCTGGACCCCTATTTGCGCGGTCGGCTGAGCGGTCGCCATCTCAGCGGGCCCATTGCCCCCGGCGAGCCGATGTCGAGCGAACTGGTGTTACGTGCCTTGCAGGACGGCGACGGCGTTCGGGAAGGGGCATTGGTGCGGGCTTTCGGCCCATGGCGCCGCCGCGTTCGCTTGCCGACGAACCTGCTTGCTCCGCTGCCAGCAGACATTGAACCGCCGTCCCTCGCATTGGGTGTTCTTGGCATGCCGGGGCTGACCGCCTACGCCGGTATTGAGCGGTTGTTGCAGCCGGCGCGGGACCAGGTGCTGGTGGTATCCGCCGCCGCCGGTCCGGTCGGTGCCACTGTTGGCCAGTTGGCCGGGGCCCGGGGGGCGCGCGCGGTCGGTATCGCCGGTAGTGCGGCAAAGTGTGCGTGGCTATTGCAAGAAGCGGGCTTTGACACCGCCATCAACTACAAAACAACGCCGTTGCGCGATGCGCTTGATGCGGCTTGCCCAAACGGCATCGACCTGTATTTCGACAACGTTGGGGGCGATGTCCTACAGGCGGTCATGGAAAGGTTGGCCGTCAACGCCAGGGTCGCCCTGTGCGGGCTGATGGATCAGTACAATACCGACCGGCCAACGCCCGGACCAAACCCGGGGCTCGTCATTCGCGCCCGGGCGACGATGCGCGGCCTGGTTGTCTACGATCACGAAGACCTGCGCGCGCCCATGGAAGCCGAATTGGGAGCGATGCTGCGCGATGGCCGCTTTGCCTACCGAGAGGACATCGCCGAGGGTCTGGAGCAGGCGCCGGCCGCTTTTTGCAGGCTGATGGCCGGAAAAAACTTCGGTAAGGCAGTCGTTCGCTTGTAGCCCGCCCCCTCGCACGCCTTGGCTGGGTTCTCCCTGTGTGCATCGGCACCCGCGGTGGGAAGTTGGTGAGATAAGCGGTTGCGCTTTACCGTTCGGCGGCGAGCGGGCCTGCGGGGCTTCCCTTGCCGCGCCGTTAAGCTCTTCTCATACCCTCTCGTACAACAGGAAGCGGGCGCCCAGCGCGGCAAGGGAAGCCCCGCAGGCCCGCTCTTTCCCGGAAATCGGGCTCTGTTCCGTCCAGTCAGTGGACTCCAACGAAGTTGGCGAGCTAGGAGCCTCTGCCTGCGGAAGTCGCGAAAGCGAAAATCCGCGAATTCCGAAGGCAGAGGCTCCTAGGACAGACGCGCCTAGAAATCTCCGTCCCCGGCCTCCTTGAAGGCATCAATCGGTGCCGGTGCGCCGGTTTGAATGAGCAATGCCTGCTTGCGCAGAAAGCGCAGCAGAGCGCTCGGCCCGGCGCGGGAGCGCCCCAAGCCGGAGACGCCAAACGACTCCTTCTCCACATCGGACACCTGGGCCGTCAGCCCGCCATCGTTGATGCTGACGGCGCCGGCACGCAGGCACCGCGCTACCGTCAAGGCGTGAGCCTGCTCGCCCAAAACCGCTGCGGACAACCCGAACTCCGAGTCGTTGGCAAGTTCGATGGCTTCGGCATCTTCCGCAAACGGCATCACCGGAATGATTGGGCCGAAGGTTTCCTCGCGGAACAGCAACATGCCGTGATGGACACCGGTTAGTACGGTGGGGGCGCACCAGGCGCCATCTGGTCGGCGCTCCACGCCGCCGCAATGCCGGGTGGCGCCCTGGGAGACGGCATCCGTCAACTGCGTTTGTACTTTGTCCGCCTGTGCCGGGTCGATGAAGGGCCCCAGATGGCCGCCCTTGGCCCGATCCACCGTCGAACTCACCTTGACGGCGGTGGCCACCAAGCGTTCGACGAACGGCTCATAGAGTGCCTCCTGCACATAGACGCGCTCAATGGATTGGCAGGCTTGTCCGGTTGCGAGCACCGAGGCCCGGAGCGCGACAGCAACGGCCGTATCGATGTCCGCGTCTTTCAACACAATCAGGGGATCCTTGCCGCCAAGCTCCAGAAAGGCGGGAATCAGACGCTGTCCGGCTTGGGCACCGACCAGGCGACCGGTAGGCACGCTGCCGGTGAAACAGATCGCATCAACCCGATCGACGATTGCCGCGCCGGTATCGGCGCCACCCCGGACAAAGCCCAGCACGGTGGCCAATTCGGGCACCGTTGCCAAGGTATGGGCCAGCGGCTCGACAAAGCGCGGTGTCACCTCGCTTGGTTTTGCCAAGACCGCGCAGCCAGCGACGAGGGCCGGTAGTGCATCGATCAGCACCAGCAGTAACGGAAAATTCCAGGGGCCGATGACGCCCACCAGGCCCAGGGGAGTCAGATTATGTTCATACCGGACACTGGGCATCACTTCCGATGCCCCGGACGAGGTTTGCCCCAGCAACGCCGGTGCTTTATGTGTCCAGTAGTCGAGGCGGCGCACACTGCCGTCGAATTCCGCTTCGGAAATCACTCGGCGGCCGGTGTCTTCGGTCAAGGCGCCGACGATCTCGGCGCGTCTCTCAAGCAGAGCGGCCCGCCAACGTTGCAGTATGGCAATGCGGCCGGCCAGGCCGAGTTCGGCCCAGGGTTGCTGTGCGGTGGCGAGATTCAAGGCGAGGCTGGCAACCTCCCCCGGGCTATTGGTCTTGAACTCGAACGCCGGCCCGCCGCGCGGATGCGAGGCTGTGAAGATATTAGTCATAATGACGTATCATTATATCTAATTTGCTTCGCTGGGCAGCCGATGCCGCGCACTCTCTTCGACAAATTATGGGACAGCCACTGTATCGCCACCGAGCAAAACGGCGAGTCGCTGCTGTATATCGACCGCGTCTGCCTGCACGAGCGCACCGGTGGCATTGCTCTTAAGTCGCTGGAGGAAGGCGGCCTCTCCGTGCGCCGCCCCGCCCAGGCTTTTTGCATGATGGACCATGTTCTGGACACATACCCGGGTCGCGGCGATAGCACGGCCATTCCCGGTGGGGAGGTCTTTATCGCGCGCACCCGGCAAGGCGCCGCCGCCTTCGGCATCCGCACCTTTGATGTCGGCGACGAAGACCAGGGCATCAGTCATGTCGTCAGCGCCGAACAGGGTATCGCCTTGCCCGGGCTGAGCTTGGTCTGCCCCGATTCGCATACCTGCACCTTAGGCGCACTTGGCACCCTGGCCCTGGGTATCGGCACCAGCGAGACGGAACACGCCCTGGCCACTTCCACCCTGTGGTTCAACAAGCCGTCTTCTCTGCGGGTGCTGATCGAGGGCCAACCCAGGGCTGCTGTCAGCGCGAAGGATTTCGCCCTCTATCTCATCGCTGAGTATGGGGCCGATGCGGCAACCGGCGCGGCGGTCGAATTCGGCGGCGCGGCGGTGACAGCGCTGGACATGGAAGCACGCATGACACTGTGCAACATGGCGGTGGAATGTGCTGCCGTGACGGCGCTCATCGCGCCCGACGACAAGACCTTCGATTTCGTCGCCAACCGCCCATATGCTCCGGTTGCACCGCCCTTGGCGGAATGGCGAGAACTGCACACGGACAAGGGGGCGGCGTTCGACCGGACGATCCATATCGACGCCTCCCAAGTTGCCGCCCGGGTAACCTGGGGAACTTCCCCGGAGCACGGTGTTAACGTCACCGGCCGGGTGCCGCCACCGAAGAATCGGAACGCGGAACGGGCCTTGGACTATATTGGTCTTGCACCGGGCATGGCCATGGCGGAGGTGGCGGTTGATGCCGCTTTTATAGGCTCCTGCACCAACGCCCGGCTTTCCGACCTGCGTAGCGCCGCCGCCGTGTTGCGGAACCGGCGTGTTGCGTCCGGTGTTGCGGCCATCTGTGTGCCGGCTTCGACCGCCATCAAGCGGGTGGCCGAGGCGGAGGGCCTGGATCGTGTTTTCCGCGCCGCCGGGTTCGAGTGGCGCGAATCGGGCTGTTCGCTCTGCTTCCATGCCGGCGGCGAGGGCTTTGCGCCGGGCGAGCGGGTCATCACCACCACCAACCGCAACTTCGAGGGCAGGCAGGGTGCGGCTGTTCGGTCGCACCTTGCGAGCCCCGCCGTGGTTGCCGCATCGGCGGTGCGCGGCTACATCAGTACGCCGGAAATGCTCTGAGGTGGAACCCTTTACCCGCCATCTGGGCGTTGCCGCGCCCCTGTTGCAGGCTAACATCGATACCGATGCCATCATTCCCTCCCGGGAAATGCGCCAGGTTTCCAGGCAGGGGTTATCCGCGGGGTTGTTCGCCAACTGGCGCTATACCGATGTGGCGGCGCGGCGACCAAACCCCGAATTCGTGTTGAACAGGCCGGCTTACGCCAACACCAGCATCCTGTTGTGCGGCCCCAACTTCGGTTGTGGTTCGTCTCGGGAATTCGCCGTTTGGGCGCTGGCCGAGTACGGTGTGCGGGCTCTGGTGGGGCCGAGCTTCGGTGCGATCTTTCACAAAAACTGCATCGCCAACGGATTATTGCCGGCGGTTGTGCCGGAAGCGACGGTACAGGCGCTGGCTCATTGGGCGGCGGCGGATCCGCCATCGAGGCTATTGGCCGTTGATTTGGCAAACAGGTCTATTGACACGGACCTGGGTTGTACGCCCTTTACCATTGGTGAGGCCGAGCGCACTCGGTTGCTCAGTGGTCTGGACCCGATTTCCTATACGCTGAGTCGTCGCGCGGAAATCGATGCGTTTGAGCGGCGGCGCTTCGAGCGCCATCCTTGGGTCTTTTTGCCGTAAACCTTTGATCTAGTTAACCGTCTCGCAAATAAGTTTCCGCTGCATTGATGGCAAGAAAAAACAATTTATAAAACAAAAAACGACAGTCATTAACGGCAAATCAAACAGTAAAACTAATTCAGAGACGGCACACTGGCTCACCATTCGGCAGCGAGCGGGCCTGTGGGGCTTCCCTTGCCGCGCTGGGCACCCGCTTCCTGCTGTATACGAGAGGGTATGAGACGAGCTTAACGCCGCAGGCTCCTAGTGTCCTGTCCCGCAAATAAGTGTGATTATTCGTGGCCGTTTCGGCCCCCGGCCGCGTTGCTCCTCCTTGTGTGGGGCCTGCCACAGGGCGTCGTCGCGCCTTGCCGGGAACCGAAACGGCCTAGCGCCTAAAACCCACTTATTTACGGGACAGGACACTAGCTGTCGGCGAGTTTTTCGGCCAGTGCGCGCCGATACAGGCGTAAGGTGACGGGTGCCAGGGCGACCACCGGTAGGCCGAATAGGGCCGGTAGCAGGGCGATGCTGTAGCGCACCCCGTCGATGCCGAACACCCAATCATTAAGGGCGCCCACCAGCGTTGGTCCGAACATCAACCCGGATAGGCTGATTGCCATGTAGTAGAGCGCGACGGTCTGTGCGCGAATGCGCGCCGGCACGATGTTGAGCAGCGCGGTGACGCCGGTGGCCGTGATGAAGGCGAAACCGACATTGGAGAACGACAATACCGCGAAGGCGAGCCAGGCATTGTCCAACAGCGGGCCGATCACCGCCGGGGGCAGGGAGATCAAGAGCCCGAGCACGGCGATGCGCATCGGCGCGTCTTTGAAACCCTTGGCCGTGTAGCGGTCTGATAGCCAACCTGCGATATTTACCGCCGTCGGCCCGAGCAGAATCATGGTGATGCCATTGGCGAGGGCGTATTGGGCGACGGACCAACCGAAAGTTCGATCAAAGGTAACAGCTAGCCAGCCGTGGCTGTAGGCGACGATGGTCATATAACAAAAGATGGAGGCGAAGCTCAGATAGGTTGTGGCGTGACGCCCGACATGGGCGAACATATGGCCGAGATGAGCGTGCGCCTGCGCCTGTGGTGGGCCGATAACGATACGGCGGGGCTCCCGCACGAAGAGGAACAAGGCCGCCAGCAGCAGGCCGGGCAGGCCCACGATGAGAAAGGCAAGTTGCCAGGGCGCGAGTGGGCCAAGACCCGGTATGGCGGTTTGTCCGCTGGCGTTGGCCCAGGCCAGTACGGCGGCGCCGAGCAGGGACGCGAGGCCCATGCCCAGCGAAATGGCGCTCGAGTAAACGGCGATGGGCTTGCCGCGCCGTTCTTCGGGATAGGAATCGGCGATCATGGACATGGCGCAGGGGCTTAGCGTCGCCTCGCCGACGCCCACCGCCATGCGAGCTATGAAGAGTTGCATGAAATTGCGGGCGAGCCCGGACAAGGCCGTGGCGGCGGACCAGACAGCGATGCCGGCGGCCACAATCCAGGTGCGTCGGCCGCGGTCCGCGAGGTAGCCGAGCGGCAGGCCCATGGTCGCATAAAAGATGGCGAACGCCGGCCCGAGCACCAGGCCGATTTGCAGGTCGGACAAACCGAGATCGGCTTTGATGGGATCGATCAGCAACCCCAGAATATAGCGGTCAACAAAGGAGACCACATAGGCGATGGTCAGCAGCGCGACCATGAACCAGGCCCGTCGGGCCGGCGGGTATGCGATTCGCGGTGCCTCACTGGGGGCTGTGGTTGCGGTCTCGGCTGCCATATCAGGCCTCCTTAGTCGGTTCTTGCATGAGGGCTGGTCAGAATCTGGTAGAGCACCGTCAGATTGCCGTCCGCGTCGAGCAAACCCACTTCGCGGCCGGTGCGGCCATCGTGGGTAATGAGTTGCTCCTCCTGAAACACCTCGAAACCTTGGTGCCGGGCGCGCTCCAGGGTCGCGTCGATGTCGTCGCATTCAAGGACCAGGGCCGCGCGTCGCGGCTTGGGTTGCCGTACTAGGCCGGGAACCTCTGTCAATCCCATGACCCTCGGCTGACCCGGCAGGCTCAGGGTGGCGAAACCGACCTTGAGGGACGGGTCAAGCGCAAATATTTCGTGCGAATAGCCGTCTGTAAGTGGCTCTTTGATGAAAGCGAGTTCGAAACCGAGCACATCCCGGTAGAAGACCAGGGCACGATCCATGTTGGCGACGAGAAAGTTGGCGCGTTGGAAACGCAAGGCCATATCAGTTCCCCAATGGCTCCTCGGTGCTTGGCGGATCGATGCGCGCGACCTCGTTGCATTCGAAGAAGTGGCCGTCCGGGTCGAAAACGGATACCCCGATCAGGTGTCGGGTTTCGCCTCCGGCCCCCCTTGTCGACCAGCTGTGCGGTTGCGCATAAATCGACACACCGATTTCCTCGGCACGGCGCGCCAAAGCAGCGGCGTCGTCGGTTTCCACGACGAAGATCGGCATGCCATAGGTTAGTGTCCGGGGTATCGGCGGTGCTGGCCAGGGCGGGTCGAGCCATTGCAGCAGACCGATCATGCCCACCTTCGGATCCTTGGCGCGCACTATGGTCAAGTGGGTGCGGTCGCCCGCCTTGCCGGCCGCCAAGCCCTCGCCACTCAAAACGAATTCCGTGTCCATCCAGACGCTCATGCCCAATACATACTCGTAGAACCGCCGACTGGTGGCCATATCGCGCACGATGAGTGTTGTGCGCTTGACGATGCTGCCGCCCGAAACGGCACCGGGGCTCTCCTGCATGATGGCCTATTCCTCGACGAGCAACACCTGGCAATCCGCGATGCCCGCGCGCAGCCGACGTGCCTCGGCATAGTCCGGAGAGTTCCAGAACCTAAGCGCGGCGGCCTTATCGGGCCATTTGGAGATAACCAAAGAACCCCCCGGATGCTCACCTTCGAGAGCCTTCAACCCCGGTGCGCGAACCAGATATTCACCCCCGAATCGCTCCGTCAACTCGGCGGCGGCCTTGGCGTAGCCGTCGATAAACCGTTCCCGGTTATGAATCTGCGCTGTGATTACCAGATAGGCCGCCAACCCCCTCTCCTCGGCTCTCGCTTCGATAAAGACGACAACGGCTCAATTGCCTGTTGCGCAGGCATCCGGCCCGGCAACAAAGGTTGTTCGGCGCGCCGGAATTGCACATTGAGCCACTATCATAAAGACATATTAATATATCTTTATGTCTTTTATGTCGAGCCTGGGAGCCTCTGCCTGCGGAAGTCGCGAAAGCGAAAATTCGATGCCGCCGTCCCTTTGGGCGGGCGATTGAGGAGAATATCGAGCCCCACGCAACGAAATCGAGCCGGTAACGGGGCGGATGCGAGCGGATTAGCCGCCGTGAACTCCTAAGCTGCGGGCTCCTGGCACTCGGCAATGACGCCATCGGCCAGCAGTTTCCCGATCATCTCCTCCGTACAGCCGCAACGCGCCGCCGCATCTCTGGAATCGGCCCCGGCGGGCGGCAGATCGTGGCGCAGGCCCAAGCGTCTACTATTCATTTCCAGCGGCAGCTTCGGCAACCGCGCCAGTGTACCGCGCCGCTCGCCCTCCGTTATGTGGACATCCACCAAGCCATCGGTGCCCAGGTGCGGGTCGTCGAACAAATCCGATGGTCGGTTTATTTCCGCAAACGGCAAACCGGCGCCTTCCAGCAGGGCCACCGCCCGGTGTCGCGGCAGTTGGCGAAACAGCTCAACCAGTGTCGGCATGAACTGCTCGCGGCGTTCGGTGCGGCCGTTGTTTGTCGCGAGCGCCGGGTCGGCACCCAGGTCATGGAGCGAGAAGTGCTCGCAGAATGCCCGCCATTGGGTGTCGCTCACCACCGCCACGAACAGCTTTGTTCCATCCGCGCACTCGAAGAGGTCGTAGACCGCCCAAGCCGACCGCCGCACGGACATGGGCGGCGGGGCCTCGCCCAGCACGACCTCCTGCGCCATATGCTGGCCAACCATGAAAGCGGTGGTCTCGAAGAGGGCGCTGGTGACAAGCTGGCCCCTGCCCGTGGTTTGGCGCTGGTTGAGCGCGGCCAGAATACCAATGACGCCGAACATGCCGCCGGTGATGTCGATGACCGAGGAACCGGCCCGCATGGGGCGGTCCGGCAGCCCCGTCATGTAGGCAAGCCCGCCCAGCATTTGGGTCACCTCATCAAGGGCGGCGCGCTTTTCGTAGGGGCCGCTGAGAAAGCCCTTGAGGCTGCAATAGATAAGCCCTTGGTTGCGCGCCGAGAGCGCGGCGTAGCCGAAACCGAGGCGTTCCATGGCGCCGGGCCGGAAATTCTCAATCAACACATCGGCCTTATCGACGAGCTGGCACACCAACTGCCGGCCCTTGGGGTTTTTGAGGTCTACACAGAGGCTTTTTTTATTGCGGTTGTACATCGCGAAGTAGCCGCCGCCCGAACCGCTCAGACGCCGGGTGTTGTCGCCGCCGAGCGGTTCGACTTTCAACACATCGGCACCAAGGTCGGCCAAGATCACCCCGGCGGCGGGGCCCATAACCATGTGGGAGAACTCGATGACCTGCAAACGGGTCAGGGGCAGGGCGGTATTTTCGGGCTTTTGTTCCATCCGTTTCTCGTCCGGTGCGGCGCCTTTTCCGCCGCGGCGCGTTAGGGGTTGGCGCGGTAGGCAAGGGCACAAATGCGGGAAATGACATTATGATATATCATTAAGGCTTTTCGGGAATGCTGCGGTTTGAATTTCTTGGCCGCTGGACGTTGCGGTTGGGGGCGGCATCCAAAACAAGCAGCTTGGTGAAGTAGGCGGGCTAGTGTCCAACATGGAAGTTCTCGTGCCGGGTGGTGGGCGATAGTGGCAGCGCGACGTTCACCCATCGATATCGAAATCAGCGAGGTCGGTACGCGCGACGGCTTGCAGAGCATTGATTCGATCATGCCCACCGCCGCCAAGAAGGCTTGGATTGCGGCCGAGGCGGCGGCCGGGGTGCCGGAAATCGAAGTGGGTTCCTTCGTGCCCGCGCGCATCCTGCCGCAACTCGCCGACACGGCGGAATTGGTGGCATTCGCCAAGAGCATCGCCGGCCTCAAAGTGGCGGTGCTGGTTCCCAACCTCAGGGGGGCGCTTGCCGCCATCGAATGCGGTGCCGACAAGATGGCCCTGCCTTTCTCGGTTAGCGAAACCCACAGCCGCGCCAACGTTAACCGGTCGCATGAGCAGATGTTTGCGGAAATTGCGGCCATTGTCGCCGCTTTGCGGGCGTTGCCGGCGTCGTGCCGCCCGGGCTTCGAGGTGGGGCTTTCCACCGCCTTCGGTTGCACCTTGGAAGGCCCTATCGACGAAGATCGGGTGGTGTGCATTGCTGAGCGGGCCGTGGCGCTTGGGGCGGACGAAGTCGGGCTTTCCGATACCACCGGCTATGGCAACCCCGCCCAGGTGCGCCGGCTGACGGCGCGCATTCACGCTGCCGTGGGGAGGGAGCGGTTGACCGGCATTCATCTGCACAACACGCGGGGGCAGGGGCTTGCCAATGTTATGGCGGCATTGGAGGCGGGTCTTACCACCATCGACAGTTCGCTCGGGGGCATCGGCGGCTGTCCGTTCGCTCCCGGCGCAAGCGGCAACATCGTCACCGAGGATTTGGTTTTCCTATTGGAGGCGATGGGCTTGCATACGGGCATCGATATCGATCAACTGCTTGCCGTGCGGGCACAGGTGCGGGCCGCTTTGCCGGATGAAACGCTCTACGGTTTTTTGGCGGAGGCCGGGGTGCCGAAGGGCTTTGCCTATGCCCGGGCGCAAGCCGGTCACCCGATCAATTAGGTAGTTATATATTTGACTCCCACGACCACAACAAATTGTGACAAGCCGTTTTTATGAGCACAACATCTAGTGGATAGTGGAAGATGGAGTTAAGTATATAAATCCCATCAATTAGCCGGACAGGTATATGACACAGGCTGTTAGCGAGCGGCAAGCGGTTCCCGGCTACGCCGCCTTGGGGCTGCAATTCAGGGTACAGGCGGTGAATGGTTATGCCGATGCGGCCGCTGCGCGCGCCGCCATGCATGACTCTCTTGCGCGGGCGGCGGCCCAAGTGGCGGCAAGCCGACAATTCATCGGCCCGCACCTGAAACTGGTTGTTCTGCCGGAATACTTCCTCACCGGCTATCCCTTGGGCGAGCCGGTTGCCGCTTGGCAGCGCCGCGCCTGTGTCGCCCCGGACGGCCCGGAATACGAACAGCTCGGGCGGATTGCCCAGGACAGCGGCGTTTTTCTGTCGGGCAACCTGTATGAAAGCGATGCAAACTTCCCCAAGCTCTACTTTCAAACCAGTTTCATCATCGATGATGGCGGCAGTGTCGTCTTACGTTATCGCCGCCTGATCTCCATGTACGGCCCAACGCCGCACGATGTGCTCGATCGCTATTTGGATATCTATGGTGCGGACAGCCTGTTTCCGGTTGCCGCCACCGCGCTTGGCCGTTTGGCCGCCCTGGCCTCGGAGGAAATTCTCTTCCCGGAGCTAAGCCGGGCCCTGGTGCTTAAGGGTGCCGAACTGCTCTGCCATTCCTCCTCCGAGGTGGCGAGCGCGGCGATAACGCCGAAGAATGTGGCCAAATTGGCCAGGGCATACGAGAACCACGCCTATGTTGTTTCCGCTAACACCGCTGGCATTGCCGGAATCAATTTGCCGAATCTGTCCGTTGATATGGGTTCCAAGGTAATTGATTATCAGGGACGGGTGCTGGCCGAGGCTGCGGGGGGCGAGTCTATGGCGGCTTGGGCGGACGTTCATATTGAGGCCCTGCGGGAGTACCGGCGCCGCCCCGGTATGTTCAACCTGCTAACCCGGCAGCGGCTTGGGCTCTTTGCCGATACTTACCGCGATGCCGCAGTTTATCCCGCCAATTCGCTACTTGACGCGGACGGCGAGGTCGTTGAGCCCGACCCTGTACACTTCGGCAATATGCAGAACGCCGTGATCCGCGCCTTGATCGAAAGAGGTGTTATCTGATGAACTGCGGGCTAGCCAGCCCAGCTCACCAACGCCCCGCCGCGGCTGATGAAGCCCACAACAGCACCAGATTCTCGCCATTAGAGTGGGTCCTCCGCGGCGCTTCCCTTGGGGCGCGTTCAGCTTGTCCCACTACCTCTCGCACAAGCAGGAAAATGGTGCCCAGCGCCAGCGCCCCAAGGGAAGCGCCACGGAGGACCCACTCGCCGCCGACTGGTGCCCTTAAATCTCGCTTTCGCGACTTCCGCAGGCAGAGGCTCCCGGGGGCGCGTTTCGCGTCCCGGTGCTTGTTCGAGAGTAACCCCCATTGAATTTGTTGAGGGCCGGCACGGTTACGGTGGCTGATCTCGCGCGCAGCCGCGCCCTCTATGAGCAATGGCTCGATTACGAAGTTGTCGATCAGGGTTTGGTTGATGCGGCCTTGGCCGCGAGTTGGAACGCCCCGGCAACGGCGGGTGCCCCCTATGCCTTGCTGGGCCCCGCTTCCAAGGCGGCGGTTTACCTGCGCCTGGTCGAGGCGCCGCCGGTTCCCGAGTTCGTGCCGCTGGTCACCTACGGATGGGCCGCGCTGGAGTTCTGTGTGCGTGATGTACGGGCTGTTAACGAACGCTTGGCGAGCTCGCCCTTTGAGATCATCGGCCCACCACGCGGCCTTGACGGCATGGCGCCGATTCATGCCATGCAGGCCCTGGGCCCGGACGGAGAGGTTTGTTATTTCACGCAGATCAATGACGACCTGCCGGGTTTCAGGTTGCCGCGGGCACACAGCTTCATTGATCGCTTGTTTATCAACGTGCTTGCCTCCAGCGATATGCGCAATGCCCAGCAGTGGCTTGTTCGCCAGCTCGGCTTTGCCCTCGGCCAGGAATCGATGGAAATGGTCTATACCATGTTGGCGAAGGCGTTCGGTACCCCGATTGAGCAACGCTACACCCTATCGACCATGGCCGATGATAAAGACCTATTCTTGGAAATCGACCAGATGCCGGCGGCCGCCAAACCGCGCCCCGCTCATGCCGGGTTCCTACCACCCGGCATCGCCATCACGACCTTCAGGGTGGCAAGCCTTGCGGCGGTGACGGCGGTGCCCTTTGCCAGCCCCGCTGTTTACGAAGGCGCGCTTTATGCCGGTGGACGCAGTGTCACGGTGGCCGACCCGGACGGAGCGCTCTTCGAACTGGTTGAACAGCGCTAGGCGCCCGCGTAGTCCTCCATGCTGAGGTTCATGCGGTAGTGGAAGCGTTCCGGGTGGTATTGGCAGTGCAGTAGATCCACCACCTCGCCGTTGTCGTCGAAGGAGTGGCGCACCAGGGTGAGCACCGGGTCGCCGGGTACGAGTTGCAATTGCTCGGCCACCGGCGGGGTGGCGGCGGCGGCGCTCAGGTACTGCTCAATGCGGCTGATGCGGTGGCCGTTTTCCGCCATGATGTCGAAGCGGGTGCGACTTTCCATGTTGCGGGCGCTGAAGCCTTTGTCGATGCCGCGCGTCCAACTTTCGTAATAGGCGAAGGGTACCCCGTCTTCGCTGTAGCGCACCCGGGTGACCTGATGCACCGGCTCGTCCGGGGGGATGCGCAGGTCCTCGGCCACGCTCGGGGAGGGTGCCCGCTTTGCGATGTGCAGAACCTTGACGCTGGTGGTTTTCGACATGCTCGCGAGCTTCTCCAGCATGCCGACCAGCGGGGCTTCCACTTCGGACGCGGAAGCCTCGAATACCACATGGCTCCCCCGGCCGCGCTGCCGCTTGATGAGGCCGTCGGCGGCAAGGAGGTCCATCACCCGTTTGGCGGTAACCCGGGACACGCCGAAGCCCTGGGCAAGCTCGGCCTCCGTTGGCAGTTTGGCGCCCTGCGCGAGGCTACCGGAGAGGATGCGCCGCTTGAGTAGCTGATAGAGCTGATGGTACAGCGGAATGGGGCCGTCGCTGCGCAGGGAATCGAGTTCCATCGGTGTGAACAGTTGGTTCATTCCGCTCATGAGCCAGCCCCCTCCGGCGTCGCGTTCATTTGCCTTTGCTCCGGGCCAGAAGCGGCCGCAGGGCGCGGTACGCCGTTTGGGAAGACAGTAGCGCCAGCAGCATTCGCGTCAGGCGTTCGGGTGCCGGCGGCGATTCGTTGCGTTCGAGGTATTGGCGCCGCAACCAGTACCAGGCCCGCCAAAGGTGTGCGCCGGAGTGCTCCGGAGAAAGCGCCGGCAGTGTACCATCCGGCCAGGGCATGGCGGATTCCTCGGCATGGACGTGCGGGTTGCGCTCCGCGACCATTTGGGCGAGCGCTTGGGTGACACCGGTACCGGACAGCCGCAGGGGTTCGACCGCCAGTTCGTTAATGACCCCGGTAACGGCCTCGACGCAGTGATCGATGCCAAGGTCGTCCGGGCTTGCCGAACCGCCGTGACCGGGCAGGTCGATCCGTATCCATCGCTCGCCCTTGCCGAGCCCGGATGGATCGAACAGCTCGCCGGCACCGCCCAATCCGTGTATGGCAATTCCCAAACCACCGGCCGTGCTTGGCGGCAACGCATCGTCGGGTAATCGGTAGCGTATTTGGCCGAAGCCGCAGTCCAGGTAGCGGATCGAACCCGAATCAAGGCATAGGCGCTGCGCCCGCGTGGCGCCCTTCGGCAGGACGCGGCCGAGTTCCGCCTCCAAACAGTTCCAACGCGCTTCAAACGTCGGCCCGCAATGCGCCATGACGACCTGGTCGCCCCAACTGAGGTCGTCGAAGCGATCCGTCCAGGGTTTCAGAATGCTGCCCTGCCAACGCAGTATGACCAGGGGTGCGCTGATGGGTCGCACTCGCTGAGCCCGTTCGTTTTCGAATGCTGCCCGGTAGGCATCCTGGTAGTTGGGACCGGCCGCTAGGTAGGCACGGGCGCTTGCGTCCATTGCGGCCGCGTTACCGAGTTCCGGTGCAATGCGGTGGGCGGCCGCTGGTTGCTGCCAGGGAAAGAAGAGGGTGGCGTCGTGGGCGGTTTGCCAGGCGCGCGCCAGATGGGCACCGTCCGCTGTCGGTCTGAGATCGGGAAAGTATCCGTCCATGATGCGGTTGCGCTCCGCGTCCGTGAAACTGGCGGCGTTGTCGAGTATCAGGCCACACAGGGCCCGGGGTTCGGCCTTGGCCCACTCAATGGCGATCTGGGCACCGGTTGCCGAGCCGTAGACGGCGATTTGATCAAGGCCCAGGGCTTTGCGCAGGGCAATCATCGCTTCGACATAAGGCACCAAACCCCGGGCTGCCGATTGGGCTTGGCTGGCCGCGTTCGATGAGTGCTCGCCTTCGTGCGGTTCTTGCTGTTCCGCGTTGTCGCTCGCGTCCACGCCCTTGTGTGCGATGGGCCAGGACTCGCCGAATCCCGGCGTATCGGGAGCGATCAGGGTCGCCCGCCGGGCGAGGCGCCGCATGAGGGGCACCATGAACGCCGAGCTGAAGGGCGAGGGATGCAATAGGAACAATGGCGGCCCGCTGCCGGCCACCCGGTAGTGCATTTCGAACGGTGCCCCGTGCAGAGCCACCCGGGCGCTGCATTGCCGGATGGCCGATGCGTCCTGATCGGTTGGCTGGGACATCGCGGCGGTGACTTGCCCTGTGCTGTTCAACTCGTCGAAAAACCCAGGGCACCGGGATTGATGAGCCCTTGGGGGTCGAGCATGCGCTTGATTTCGCCCACCACCCGTTGCGGTGTTTCCGCCAAACCTTCCCGGTACGGATAGCGCCGCCCGATTTGTAGGTGCAGGGCGCCGAGTTCCTTGAAAAGCGCCATGATGTCGGCCCGCAATTGCATCACGGCCGCCCGGGCTTCGAGGTTTTGCGGGTACTCGTTGACCTTGCGCAGCACCGCCGCCTCGACGCTGTGCCGATGCAGGTCGTTGAGTTCGTCGGGCCAGTAAAACACCGGCTCGATCACGAAACAGTTGGTGTCCGCGTAGGTCAACAGCGTGCCATGTACGATGCCCTGAGCATCCAATATGGCGCTGTTGTCTGCGAACAGGGCCTCAATGGCCTCATAGGCGGCTATGGCCTTGGAGTGTGGCACCAGGCCGTGTACCGGCAGCCAGCGCTCGCCGGCGGGGCCGATCATGGAATTGAGCGGCCCGAACGGATGCGCCCGCGCAATCTTGGGTACGCTGTTTTCAATCTCGCGGCCGCCTTCGGCGGCACAGATTGCGCGGATGCGGGCCAGGGATGCATCCGCCGCGGCTTGGCTGGCTTCTTCCACCATGAAGTGTAGGGAGAAGTTCACATCCTTCATGAAACCCCGGCCCGCCACCGCCACCTTGGCGGCTTCCCGCAAACCCTTGAGCAGATCGTCCTGTCCGGTGACCACCCGGCCCAGGGTGCGCACATCGCTCATCAGGGATTCGCGTTTCATGCGTTGCGCCTGCATGGCCGGGTCGAAACCGAAACAGGCATCCGCCAGCCGTTGCCGGGAAACCTCCGACATGGCGCGGATCAGGGGTCTGTGCTCGGCAAAGTCGAAACTCGCCCCGGCTTGGCCCGGGCCCGAGGGTATGAGCTTGAGCGTCGCCTCCGTTTTGATGCCGAGTGCCCCCGCATCGCAAGTGAACAGCCCCGTCAGGTCGGGGCCGTAGTGGCGGAAAAAGGGCGCCGCATCGGCTTGGGCACCGGCGCCGGTTCGCAATCGCTCGCCGTTGGCCAACACGACCTCGAAGCCGATCACCGAATCCGCTGACGAACCATGCCGACAACTGCCCCAGAAAAGGCTGTTTTGCGACAGGCTGCCCCCGACCGTTGCCTTCAAGCCCGACAGGGTTCCCCAGAATGGTGTGCGCAGGCCCAGTGGCGCCAAGGCCTCATAGAGGTGTTGCCAGGTGCAGCCCGCCTGTACGGTAACGTACATGTCTTCGGCGTTGAGCTTAAGCACCTCATGCATGCGGCCCATGTCGAGGCATAGCGTTCGGTCGCCGGGGCAGACATAGCCGCTGCTGTAGGACATGCCGCCGCCGCGCGGGGCGATGACCAGGTTGTTTGCTCTGGCGAAGGCGACCGTCGCCGCAACCGCCTCGGTCGAGGCGGGACGCACCACGGCGAGCACCGGGTGGGAATCACCGGAAATGTCCTGCCCGTAGAGTGTGCGGGCCGCTTCGTCGGTGAGTACCGAATCGGCACCCAACTGATCAGCCAAGTCCGCAAGTTGAGGTTCAGCGGCTTGGGTTAGGGTCGGCAAAAGTGTGTTCCACCCTCCGATGAGAAACCGCCGAACCCCGTCCCGCCTTGCCGGGGTCGGCGGTCATGTTTGCAGCAACCGCTCGGGCTAAAGGTTCACGCGCACGGTTGCCCCGAAGCGGCGTTTTTCAGGCAAGGTCGCGCCGATCGCCCGGGCGAAGAGGCCGGGGAATCCTTGGACATAGCGTATCAGCGCCGGGGAAGCATCGTCGTCAAGCACATTATCAACCCAGAGATCCAAGGACAGGCGGTCGTTGGCTACGCCCGCGCGCAGATTGAGGATGTCCCGAGCGCCCGTGTGCGCATAGTTGTAAACCTGGGCGTAGCGCTTGGAGTTGTAATTCCAGTCGGCCCGGGCGAACCAGCGCCATTCGCTGTTGAGCTGGCCGTGGAAGCTGGTGCTGAGGGATGCGTTATGGCGGGAGGTCTGCGGCAGTTGCTGACCGGAAAGGATTACATCGCCATTGGCGGCGTAGCCGAAGATGCGCGCCGCCTCCCTGAACGTTCCCGGGACTGATGTTGAACCTTCGTCCAATGACAGGATGAACTCGTCAATCTCGCCGTCGATATAGGAGTAGGCGATGCGCGCATCCCAAAAATCGGTGAAGCGTACGCCAATGTCCGCCTCCACCCCGGTCATGCTGGCTTCGCCGATGTTCTCCTGAATTGAGAACGTGCGATTCTGCGCACCGACCTGCAAAACGCGCGTTGTGGTGAGCTGCATGTCCTCCCAGTCAGTATGGAACACCGCGACATTGGCTTCGGCGCGGCCTTCCATCAATAGGGCCTTGACGCCGATTTCGTAGCTCACCGCGTTTTCCTCATCCACCGGCCGTTCAGCATCGGGCAACCCCGCCTCGGCATTGATGTCGCCGGGCTTGTTGCCCAACCCGACATTGCCGTAGATCAGCGTGTTGTCGTTGAAGCGGTAACTCAGCGTGAGCTTGGCCAGCACGGCGTCAAAGCTCTCCTCCAGCCATGTGTCGCCACCCTCGGGACGCTCTTCGATGTCGTCTTCGTTGTAGCGGAGCTCGGCACCCACTGTCCATTGATCCGCAAGATCGAACTCCACCGAACCGAACACGGACACGCTGGCAACGTCGCTGGCGCCATTGTCGCCAAACATCTGCGTCTGCGGATCCCAAACTGCTTTGCAATTCCCCGGACTACGAGCTCCACATCCACCGCTCGCCGAAGTGATCTGCATGCCCGACTCCTCCGAGTCGTAGTAGTAGGCGCCCACCATGTAGCGCAGACCGGTGCCGAAACCGCCGCTCAAGCGCAACTCTTGGGAAAAGTCCTCGAATTCGTTATCGTCCCAAGTCAAAAAACCGAGGCGGATTGGGAGTGGCTGACCAAAGAAAAGGGTAACAAAGTCGGGCTGCCCGAAGGTCTGATCCTGCCCCAGCTCGGTATCGACGCTGTTGTAGCCGGTGACGGAGGTGAGGGTGAGATTGTCATTGATGTCGTAATCGAAGCGCAGGCCCAGCCTCAGGCTGTCGCGCTGTGTGCCGGAAAAGGGGAAGTACTCCGTTTCCAAGCTGGCGTTGTCGCCACCGCCGCTGTTCTCCAGCACTGTGGCCACATCAACCTTGCCGCAGTAATAGCCGGTGCCGCCATAGGCAGCTGTGTGGAGGGATGCTCCCGACCTTGGGTTGACCGCTGTTGCCTCCGGCGTGCCGGCGGGCGGCTGCGGATGAGGCGTGCCGCGAGGCGTCCGGAAGCAGTTGTTGAGGGTGTAGGGCAGAACGCCGATGGCGTATTGGTCGTCATCAGTTGACTCGTAAATGCCGTGCAGGCGAATGTTCAGCTGATCCGTCGGCGCGAATTCCAGGACACCGGTGAAGCTGGTCGATTCCTCACCGCCAACGTCATTCTGAACCTCCGGCGCGCCAAGCGCGTTGCCGGCAAAGCTGTTGTCGTATTCGCCGTCGCGCTGGTACCGACTAACAGTAACAGCCGCGCCAAGCGTATCCGAAAAGGGGCCGCTGGCGTGGAGGCTGACCCGCGAATAGCCGCGTTCACCGACCTCCGCTGCGGCCTCGGCACCAAATTGCTCGCCGGGGCCCTTGAGTACATAGTTGATGGCCCCCGCTAGCGTGGACCGACCATAGAGCGCGCTTTGCGGGCCCTTCACGACCTCAACACGCTCCAAGGCGGCCAATGGAACGGACGCATTGCCTTCCTCAATGATGATGCCGTCCACAAAGAGGCCCGCATTGGGACGGCCAAGAATGTTGGACTGGCCCCTGATGACCGGGCGAAAGTCGTTGCGCCCAAACCCTTGCGCGAAGTCAAAGCCCGGCGTCGCATCGGCAATGTCCTGCAGCGAAGCGATGCCGCGCTCGTCAATGGCGGCTTCTGTCAGCGCGTTTACCGTCACGGGCACGTCGCGAAGATTCTCCTCGACCTTCCTTGCGGTTACGAGAACCTCCTCGATTTCGAGGCCCGAACCTGCTTGGGCAAAAACGAGGCTACCGGGAATGATCGGCAAGAGTGCCGACACAACAATTAAAGCGCTTGTTCGCATAGGGAAAGCTTTCATGGCGTTCGCCCCTCGTGAATTGAACCTGAATCGTACAATGAGCCTATTGTCATAATGACATGGCAATAAGTCATTAGCAACCATTTGTAACCTGTTGACAACAAATAGATATGTCCGGTTTGCGCCTTCAGTTCAAGTTGAGCAGGAACCGCCACGCGGGCAATACGCGGATCGTGCCCCCCACGGCCCGATGCAGATGGTGGCTTTGCCGGACAGGGCGGCAACCTCCAAGCGGCGCGGCGTGCCCGTCGGCCAATCGGTTTCCTGAAAGTCCAGTATGATTTCCCTAAGGGCTTCCGGCATGGTCGTTTTGTTGAGGGCAATCCGACTTCCTAAAACTGGAAATAATTATTTCCAGTCAGAATAAATTCTGGCAATTAAAATTGCCGGAATCAACGGATTCGTGAGCGGAGGCTGGATCAATACTCGACCGGCACGGCATCGAGGCTGCGCCACAGATACCAGGTGGCGACTGAACGGAAGGGTCGCCAGGGTTCGGCGATTGCAAGCATCTGCGCGCGCGTTGGCCGCTCGCCGCCGAAATAGTCATTGCCGATGGCGCGTTGCAGCCCGAGATCGCCGACCGGCAGCACATCGGGCCTGAGCAGGTGAAAGATGAGGAACATTTCCGCCGTCCAGCGGCCAATGCCCTTAACCTGGGTCAGGTTCTCGATAACCGCCTCGTCCCGCATATGGTCCCAGGCCCGCTCGTCCAGGCCGCCGTTCAGGAAGTGCTCGGCGAGGCTCAGGATGTAGCCCGCCTTGGCGCGTGACAGCCCGCAGCCGCGCAAGGTGTCCTCATCCTTGCGCACAACCGCCCGCGGCCGGATTTCACCCACCGCCGCCACGAACCGTTCCCAGACGGCGGCGGCGGCGAGCACCGAAATCTGCTGCCCGACAATCGAGCGGGCGAGCGAGAAGAAGGCGTCGTTGCGCGGCTGCAGCATCGCGCCCGCGTGTGCGCGAATGTGGCCACCGAGAATCGGGTCGGCGCGCCCTAGGGATGCGCAGGCTTGCTGCCAATAGGCGACGGGCTGTGCGGCTGGCTCTGTCAAGAAATGCGGGGAATCGATGGGATGCGCGCAAGAATAGGGGCAAAACCCCAGGCTGTCGAACCGGATGGCCTTGGGTAGTGTGTCGGTTTGAATTTTTCGACCTCGGGACGCCACGGTTGGGGCTGTGCCCAAACCCGAGGCAATTCAAACTGATACACCACCGGCCTTGGGGCCCTGGTTCCGTTTGGCCATGCTCCATTGACCTCGGCCCAACGCGGGGCCGGTATCTGCGGTGGCGGAAATTGAAACTGAGCCACTATCCGGGGTTACGAGAGCCCGAATGCGTCTGCCCATAGGCGATCCAGAAACATTGCCCAGGGTAGGATGTCCACCCCGCCCAGGCGGCGCGGCGCGTGAGCGTTGATTTGCCGACTTGGCGCGGCCCCCACAGGAACGCCGACTGCCCAGCCGTAATATCCAGTTGCAGGCTGCGATGGTAGCTACTCATTCGGAATGAACTCCGAAATAGTTAGACCAATTAGGAATGTAATCCGAAATGGTTAGCCATTCAACAGTGCTTCAGCACAGTGGTTGCCAACGTGCCAAGGCCACGACCCAACCCCGCATCAAGTTGCTATTGATATATCAATATGCTTTTATCGATGGCCCCGTTTTCATTCCGGTGCGCCTGTGCCCGTAATGCAAACCTCCAGTCTGACGCCGCGTCAATATTGGCAAGAGGTTAAGTCCAACCCCAATCGGGCGCGCTTCGGCTCCGGGGAAAAGGCGGCCCTGATCAACATTGATTTGCAGCGGGCCTATACGGACATCGAGTGTTTTCCCACCGCCTCAAGTACGCCGATGTGGAACCCTTCGCGGCGGTGGCGGACTGGTTGGAGAACCATCCCGGTTGCCCGCCCATCCGACAGGCGCGCGGCCTCGGTTTCTGAGGATTGACCGTGCGCGAGGATCCGGCGCTCTACGACTACCGGCCCTGGGACGAGCGTTTACCGATCCGCTGGCCGGGCGACGCCAAAGTCGCTTTTTGGGTGGCTCCCAATATCGAGTTTTACGAACTGGTGCCGGTGCCCAACCCGCAACGTCGGGCCTGGCCGCGGCCGGTGCCGGATATCCAGGGTTACGGCACCCGGGATTACGGCAACCGGGTTGGCCACATGCGCATGATGGAACTGCTGGACCGCTATGGTGTGCGCGGCTCCGTTAGCCTGTCGGTGGCGCTTTGTGAGCATCATCCGGAAATCATCGAGCTGTGCCGGGAGCGTAACTGGGAGTTCTTCAGCCACGGCATCTACAACACCCGATACGTCTACGGCATGGACGAGGCCCAGGAGCGCGCCATGATCGAAGACTCGGTGCGCAGCATCGCCAAGCACACGGGGCAGCGGTGCGCCGGTTACCTGGCACCCGCCCTGACCCACACCGAACGCACCCTGGATCTGTTCAGCGAAGCCGGCGGGCTCTACAGCTGCGATCTGTTTCACGATGATCAGCCAACGCCCGTCCGGGTGCGCTCCGGCCAGCCATTTGTGTCCGTGCCCTACTCGCTGGAACTCAACGACACCATTGTTTATGTCGTCAACCGCATTGAGCCGAGGCGCTACGGGGCGATGATTAAGCAGGCTTTTGACCGGTTGTATCGGGAAGGCGAACAGGGCGGCACGGTGATGTGCCTGCCCCTGCACGCCTACCAGGTGGCGCACCCGCATCGATTACGCGCATTCGAGGATGCCCTGGCGTACATCACCGGCCACCCGAACGTTTGGGTGACCACGGGGCGTGAAATCGCCGAGTATTTTTTGGCGCATTATCACGACCGGGCCTTGGCAATCCGGGGGAAGGGCGGTTTTGGGCCAGACGCGGGGGAGGGCGGCGATGGCGCTTGACCCGGCCTATCTGCAGTATCCGCACCGGCGCTACGGAATGGATCATGACCGTTACCCTTGGTCTTTGCTGTCTCAACGTGCGCCGGTCGCCTGGCCGAATGGGGCCCGGGTGGCCCTCTGGGTGAACCTGGCGGTGCAGTTTTTTCCGCTGAACCAGAGTGGCCGGCCATTCGCGCCGCCGGGTGGCATGAGCACACCCTACCCGGATCTCCGCCACTATTCGCTGCGCGATTACGGCAACCGGGTGGGCTTATTTCGCTGCCTTGATGCGCTTGATGCGGCCGGTATTACACCGACCTTTGCGGTGAATGCGGCCATCGCCGAGCGTTACCCGGAACTGCTGGAGCGCCTGAACCGCCGCGACAACGAAATCTTGGCCAGCTCCTGGCACATGGACAGCCTGCATCACGGCGACTTGGCCATTGACGATGAACGAGACTTGATCGACCGTTCACTGGCAACCTTGAGCGCGGCCCTGGATAAACCGGTCACCGGCTGGCTGAGCCCGGCGCGCTCGCAAAGCCACAATACGCCGGACCTGCTCGCTGCGGCGGGCATCCGCTACATGGGCGATTGGATCAATGACGAACTGCCCTATCGCTTTGCTACCCGGCACGGCGAGTTGATCGCGCTGCCCCTGTCGCTGGAACTCGACGATCAGTTCATCATCCAGAACAACCTGCATTCGGAATGGGAGTACGCCGACCAGGTGAAGGACGCTTGCGATTTCCTGCTGGCGGAGGCCGAGAGCACCGGGCAGGGGCGGCTACTCGCCCTGTCCATCCACCCTTGGCTGATGGGTCAGCCGCATCGCATCGGTGCCTTGGAGTCGGTTTTGCAGCACCTTGCCGAGCAGACGGGCATCTGGTCCGCCGCCGCCTCCGACATCGTCGCGGCTTGGTCGGGGCAGGGCGCTTGAGGCTGTTGTCATCATTATTGCGGCTGGCAACGATGCTGCTGCCTGTGGCCGCGCTTGCCGGTCAGGGCGAGGATTTGCTCGGTCTCCTTGAGGGCGAATTCAACAACCATGAGCAGGTCTGGCAGCAGCGTTTGGACGATGCAACCGCTGTTAAACGGCAGCATTGGCGCTTTGAGCGCACCGACAAGCTGAGCCTGGAACTGGCGTTGGCGCCCGGTCAGGTCGCCACGGCGCCAAACTGGGTGGTCGAACTGCGGCCGGGAAGCCTCGATACCGGCATCGCTCCCATTGGCGGTGAGGACTCAAACTGCGTTTACCGCTGGCGGCCTGAGGGCGACGGCTTTGTCGGCGCGCCAACGACAGCCGCCACCTGCCCCGGTGCCTTGCCCGACTATTGGCGGGTGACCGCCACCCATCTCTTCAGCGGCAATGGTGCCGCGGGGGAGGCGGCGCTCCACCGGGCGCGCCGCGTTCAATACTACAGCGGTTGGGTCAGTATGCAGAGACGGCATATTGACGTGGATGCCGCCGCGGACGATTTCATCCTAATGCGCAACCTGCGGATGCATGACGAGGGTTTCATCGTGCCGATTACCGATGCGGGCGAAGCGACCGGCTACGCCTTGGAACTGGCTCGGCTGACCTATCAAAATACCCGCGTCGCGGTGTTGAAAATCGGCATCATTGATGAAGCGACGGGGGACACCCTGAGTTATGCCTGGGGCGCACCCGGCACGGTACGAATCGGCATCAATCTACGCTGGGTACAGGCCGGGTTGACGCGCGAGGACTAGCCTGGCGTCTCGCCAAGCGTCACAGGTCGCATCAGAGCGATGGCCGCCCCTCGCCGGGAACCAGGGCGCGAATGCCGATGCGGCACATGACGTTTGACAAGGAACCGGGGGGCCCGCGCCCTGCATCTCACCAACTTCCCGCCGCGGACGCCGATGGCTGTGGTCTCCGGTCTACATGGAGCGGGATTTTAAGGTGGACCGCTTGACAGCGAGAGTGCCTGTGGGGTTTCCCTTGGGCTTCCCTTGCCGCGCCGGGCGCCTGCTTCCTGCTTATGCGAAAGGGTATGAAGTGAGCTTAACGGCGCGGCAAGGGAAGCCCAAGGGAAACCCCACAGGCACGGCCTTTCCCGAAATCAGGGGAGTCCCCGTGCTTTCTGGCGCATTCCTATTCGCCGCGTTTCGGTGCCTCTTCCTCGCCTTCGGCGACACGCTGATAGTACATCCAGCTGGTGACGTTCTTGCGTGTATCGTCCAACGGCGGCGGGTTCCTGTATTCGGGATAGTGCTTTTCAATCTCTTCCTTCATGCGTTCCGGCAAGGCATCCCAAGACGATAGCGCCAGACCGGCGGTGTGCATGTAGATTAGCCCTTCGCGCCCCTGCATTTTCATCCACGGCAGCCAGTCGGAGACGCGCGCCCAGCCAACCTGTCTGGCCACATGCGTGGTTTTCGCATCCAGAAGACCGTCGGCGTCGCCGAAGAAATTGAACATTTCGGTGGCGTGATAGGTGCCGCCGATTTCCTTCTGATAGGCGGATGCGAGCGGATTTGAATAAAAGAGGGGTACGGTGATGTTCATGCGCCATTGCCCCTCCGTCAGCATGCCGCCCCATTGGAAAGGGGTGCCATCGCGATTCCTCTCATAAGCCGAGTGATTGACCGGATCATTGGCCACATGCAATACGTCGACCGTCTCGCCGGTCCAGGGGTTGTTCCAGCGGGTCAGCGCCTCGCCGCTTGTCGCGTCTCGGTAGATCAAGAGTTCACGCGACACCATGCGATAGCCGGTGCCGCGCTCGGGGTGAGTATCGGCGCCGCAAGCGCGCACATTCATGCCTTCAACACCGAACAGCAGCCGGTCACGCTCCCCTTGACGCCGCGAATAAGCATGGCCATGCCACCAAAAGGTGGTGGGCTCGCCGTCCAGCGTTGAGCAGAGCGCCTTGCGTTGTATGGCCAGGCCATCCAGCGGGTCGTTCGGGTCGAGCCGCTCCGCCGCCAAACCGCCGCTGGCAAGCAGGCCCGCCAAGAGCGTCAAGAATTTGATTTTCGAATGCATGGCTATTTCCTGGTTGAGTGTGTCAGCTACCCAGAATTTTTTCGGCGGCGCGCTCACCGGAGCGCACCGCGCCTTCCATACCGGGTGCGTCCAAGGCCATGTGCTCGCCGGCAAATTGCAAGCGCTGCACTGGGTCTTGCAAGGCGCTTCGATAGGCGGCCACCTTACCCGGTGGCCAGGCCGTGTAGCCGCCCAGCGCGAAGGGGTCCGTGCCCCAGCTGTGGCGAAAACGCACGGCGAGGTGGCGTCCTTGGGCGGCGGGGCGCATTTTTCGGATGGCGTCCAGCGCCAGAGTTTCGAACGCTTTGTCGTTCAGGCCATCGATGGCGTCCGTGCCATCGCCGTTCACAAACACCTTCAGGCCAACAATTTTGCCGCTCGCCCGGTCTGTGCGCGGGAAGATCCGTTCAAGCGGGCTGTCCGTCCACATGTTCGGGGGCAGGTCGTCGTCCTCCCAAAAGGGTTCGGCATCAATTAGGGCGATTGTCGCCTTGGTGTATGCAAGCGCGGCAATGGCGTTACGCTGCCGCCGCGACAGCGGCGCCTTGATACGCAGGTTGCGCAGGCAGGGCACGGGCAGGGTGCAGATGCACTGCGAGGCCTGTAACGACTCACCCGAATCCAATAGGACGCGCACGCCGCCGCTGTCCACTTCGATAGCCGTTACCCGCGCATCCAGGCGCAACGCATCGGCACCGAGCGTGGCGGCCATCGCCTCGGGTAAGGCCCGGGTGCCTGCGGACAACCGACCAACGCCGGTCTCTTTTTGAAACAAGAGCACCGAACGCCAGGGGACGAGCGCGCTCATGTGGTCGCTGTGGTTGTGCGTTCCGGAGATGTTTGCGAGGCGCATGGCGGCGGCGGACGCACCCCGTGCCCGCAAGGCCTCGGTAATCGAGATATCAATAGCTGCGGATTCGGGTGCGTCCCAGGCCTCGGCGCTCTTCAGGGGTACCTCTTGGCGCAGATAATGTTGCCCGATGCGATTGGGGGGTATTTGCCGTTCCGGGCCGGAAAGGGGGTTCACCGCGGCATCCGCCCAATCCGACGCATCCAGGGTGACACCGCCAATATGCAGGGTCAGCCCGCGCGGGAATTGCGATGGTTCGATGGCGAGACCGAATGTTTGCGCCCAGTGCCGCAGGCGCTTGTAGGAATTGCCGATTTCGACCGCGCCCACTTCGGGCTTATCCGGTAACGCATCCTGGGTATGGACGCGCCCGCCAACACGATGACGCGCTTCAAGCACGACCACTTTGGCGCCAGCCTGCCGTAGGGTGAGCGCTGCGGAGAGGCCCGCAAGACCCGCCCCGAGCACCAGCACGTCGGCTGTTTGCGCTTTTGCCAAGCGCGGCACGGCCAGCCCGGCAACAAGCCCCGTCGCGAAACGCCTGCGCGACAAACGCAGCCCGGGCGCCGCGGATGCTTCACAATTCGTCGCCGGGGTCACAATTGATGGACCGTTCGTGTGCGCATCAAAACCAGTCACCACCTACGATAGATATATTGATACATCATTAGTACAATGTGCAAGCATCGGCTTGGATTTTCTGCGTTTCGGATGCCGGGAGCCTTCCGAACATCGAAAAATTAAAATCGCAACACTATCCCAATATTTTTATTGTGCAGGAGTAGGTCATGGCGGACGATATCCGAACCGGTATGCCGGTGTTGGCACGGCACGAGGGTGAATGGCGTGGCGAGTACATACAGATCGCCCCGGACGGTATTATCACCGACCGCCATGCCTCGCATCTGATTTGTACGTTTCCCGAGTCCGGCGAGCACGATTATGTGCAAACCAACATTTACACTTGGAGCGATGGCCGGCGCGAAGAACTGGGCTTCCCCGCCAAGTACAAAGCTGGCCGCATTCAATGGGACAACGAGCGCATCGTCGGTTCCGCATGGGAGGTCGATGAACGCACCATCATGCTCAATTGGTCACGCAAAGATATACCGGACAGCTACCTGTACGAGATGATCCAAATCAACGAGGGCAGCGACAAGCGGGCACGTACCTGGCATTGGTTCGTCGGGGATGAACTGATTCGACGCACCTGCATCAAGGAAACGAGAATCGCCGGCTAGGAGCCTCTGGCCCGTCTATTCTCAGCAAGGCTCACGATGGCAGTCTCCAAGACAATCGGAGCGGCAAAGAGCGGCGAGAAATTTCGTACGCCCCAAGGTTTTTGGGCGATCAAGGACGGCGTCAAAAACCAGGGGAGCGGCGCATTGGCGGCAGGCCGCAAACCGCCTTGGCTGCGCGTCAAACTGGGCGGCGGCGAGCGCTTCGAGGCGGTTCGCCAAACCGTTCGCAAGCATCGCTTGGCAACCGTTTGCGAGGAATCGCACTGCCCCAACCTGGGCGAATGTTGGGATAACGGCACGGCGACGCTGATGTTGATGGGCAGCGTCTGTACCCGCGCCTGCCGCTTCTGCGCCGTCGATACGGGCAATCCCAACGGCTGGCTTGATGCCGATGAGCCGCGCTCCGCCGCCCAGTCGGTGCGCTTGATGAACTTGCGTTATGTGGTGCTTACCTCGGTGGATCGGGACGATTTGTCCGATGGCGGCGCCGCCCACTACGCAGCCTGTGTGCGGGCCATCAAGGCGGTCAATCCGCAAACGGCGGTGGAGGCGCTGACGCCCGATTTCGCGGGCAACCTCGGTGCCGTCGAGACGGTGGCGGACTCGGGGGTCGATGTCTTTGCACAGAACATTGAAACCGTGCGCCGTCTTACCCATCCCGTGCGCGACCCGCGGGCGGGCTATCAGCAAACCCTGGCTGTCTTGGCGCACGCCAAGCGGCACCGCAACGATTTGCTCACGAAATCAAGCCTCATGCTCGGCCTTGGGGAAACCGCCGACGAAATCGCGGCGACCATGGGCGACTTGCGTGCGCACCGGGTTGATCTACTAACGCTCGGGCAGTATCTGCGACCCACGGTCAATCATCTGCCCGTTGCACGCTGGGTGCATCCGGAAGAATTTGAGGAGTATCGGCAACTCGGCTTGTCGCTCGGCTTTCTGGAAGTGGCGTCCGGCCCGTTGGTGCGCTCTAGCTATCGGGCAGACCGCATTCTCGAAGGCAACAACCTCGGTCAGGTACCGATTCGCATGGTTTGACGATAGCGGCCGTCCCGGGCAGGGGCGCCTAGGAGCCTCTGCCTGCGGAAGTCGCGAAAGCGAAAATTCGCTATCGCCGTCCCGTCGGCCGGTCGATTGAGGCGAATATCATGCCATATGCAACGAAATCGAGCGGTCGACGGGGCGGATGAGAGCGGATTTGCAGCCGCGAATTCCGCGGGCAGAGGCTCCTAGCCATCCTGAAATTGCAAGGCGTGCAGCCGGGCGTATAGGCCACCCCGGGCCAGCAGCTCATCATGGGTGCCGAATGCCTCGACTCGGCCAAGGTGCATCACCAGTATTCGGTCGGCCTGTTGAATGGTTTGCAGGCGGTGGGCAATGAGTATCGAGGTACGCCCGGCGGTTAGCTCGGCCAGCGCATCCTGAATCAGCAGCTCCGTTTCCGTGTCCACTGATGCCGTGGCTTCGTCGAGAACGAGAATCTCCGGATCGGCGACCAATACCCGGGCGAAAGCGAGCAGTTGGCGCTGGCCTTGGGAAAGATTCTGCCCGCGCTCGGCCAATAGGGTGTCGTAGCCCGCTGGCAATGCCGCAATGAATGCGTGCGCGTTCGCGCGTTTGGCCGCAAGTTCGACGGCGCGGGCGGCAATGGCCGGGTCGCCGAGCGCGATGTTACCGGCAATTGAGCCCGAGAATATGTGGAAGTCCTGCAACACCACGCCGATGCGCCGACGCAGGTCTTCGCTGTGGATGTGATTTAAATCGATGCCGTCAAGGAAGATGCTGTCGTCGTCAAAGTCGTAGAAACGTCCGAGCAGGCGAATCAGCGTGCTTTTGCCGGAGCCGGTGGGTCCAACGATCGCCAGCTTCTCACCGGCGCGAATGCGGAACGAGACATCGCGCAAAACGGGTATGCCCGGCTCGTAGGCGAAAGCGACGCGCCGAAATTCAATTTCCCCCTTCAGCCGGCTCGGCAAGGCCACCGGTTTTGCCGGCTCCCGTACACGCTCGTCCCAGTCGAGGGCCTGGAAAATCCGTTCACCGCTCGCCATGGCTCGAAATAAAATGTTGGTTTGTTCACCCAAGGCAACAATCGGGTGAAAGAGCATGTCGATGAAGCGGGTGAATAGGATCACGCCACCCAGCGACAGGCGCTCTTGGATGACATCCCCCGCCCCGTAATACAAAACGATGCCGATGGCGATCTGTGCCATGCTGTCGTTGAGGGCGCCGTAGAGCGTCTCCCAACGGGCGGAGCGGAGTTCGTTGCCCAGGTTTTCGCGATTGATTTCGGTATAGCGGTCCAGGTTGAAAGACTCTCGCCCGGAGAGTTGCACCACCTGCAAACCGGCCAGATTCTCCTGCATGTTCTGATTGAGGGCCGACACCGAAGCGCGCACCAGCCGAAACAGTTCGCGGGTGGTGCGGCGGAACCACCAGGTAAAGGTGCCCATGACGGGCAGCATGAGCAGGAGGATCAGCGTCAATTCGACATCAATGCTCAGCATGATCGTCAGTGCCACCAGGAAGGGCACGAATTCGCCAATTAGGGTGCCGATGCCGCGCAACAGTTCGTAAAGCGACTCGATGTCATTGGTCACCCGCGTCATAACACGGCCCACCGCAACCCGGTCATAAAAGGACGACGGGCGTCTTTCCAGGTGGCTGAACAGGTCCAGCCGCAGGTCGCGCAGGCCGTTGATGACGGAACTGGTTAGCGTCAGCCGGTGCGCGTGGGCCGCCGCCGTCCAACAGAGGTGGATTAGGGCATACAGCAGGCAGGCAACGGCCAGCGGATGCACAGCCAGCGTTGTCGCCAGACCCTCCGTCAGTTCGACCATGCCGAAATCCGGCGCAAGCTGCTCGGTTTCGCCGCGAATAACGTGGTCGATCACGACCAGCGACACAATGACCGGCAGCAGCACTTGCAAGCTTGACGCGGCCAACACCAGTATGCCGCTTGCGGCAAAGGTCAGCCGATACGGTTTCAGCCACTTGAACAGGCGCTTGAGCAACTCGGTGTTGAGCACCGCGCCGGACAACTCGGCATCGAACAGCGAATGGTCGCGGCGCACCTGGGCTTGGCCTGTCTCGGTCATTGGACGGCGTCACCCGTTTGCCGTTGCGGAATCCGGCCTTTCGATCCATTGAGCAACAACAAAAACATTCAAGCGCTCAACGGTTGGCTTGCCGCAACGGGGCGGGGTTGGGTGCATCGACCGGACTCGTTGCACCGCCGCCCTCGCGTTGCCTCCGTTCGAGTTCCACATACAACCCCTTGCGCCGCATCAATTCGTCGTGGCTGCCGGTCTCGACGATGCGGCCAGCGTCAAGCACGATCACGCGGTCGCAGTGTCGAGCCGTGGAAACCCGGTGCGACACCAGAACGGTCGTTTTGCCGCGCCGCAGCCGGCTTAGCCTTTGCAGAATGCGTTCCTCGGTTTGTGTATCGACGCTGGAGAAACAATCGTCGAGCAACAGCACCGGTGTATCGCGAATCAGCCCGCGAGCCAGGGTGGCGCGTTGCACCTGCCCACCGGAGAGGGTGACGCCGCGCTCACCCACAACCGTATCCATCCCATCCGGAAAGGCCTCGATGGTTTCCTTCAGTCCGGCGGCGGCGGCGGCGGCCCATATGGTTTCCAGAGACCGGTCGGGATCATCGTAGGTTAGGTTTTCCCGCAATGTTTGGCTGAACAAAAAGTTAACTTGCGGCACCAGTGTTACTTGGGCGCGCAATACGCTCAGCGGAAAAGCGCGAATATCCGTGCCGTCGATAAATACCCGGCCCGCGGGCGGGTCGAGCAAACGCGCGAATTGCTTTAGCAGTGTTGTCTTGCCGGCCCCGACCCGGCCCATAATGGCGATGGATTCCCCTTGCGGCACAACAAGCTCGATGGCACTGAGCACGGCGGGCAGCCCCTCGCCGTAGCGGAAGGTCAGGTTGTTTACCGCAAGGTTGCCGCGTATCGGCGGTAATGGCTTAGGCGCTGGCCGGTCCTCGATTTCCGGGCTCAGATCGAACACCTCGAAAAGCCGATTGCTGGCCACCGCCGCCCGCTGAAACAGATTGACCATGAATCCGGCCACCCGAAACGGCTGCACGACCATGTTCACATACATCAGAAAGGCGACCAAGGCACCCGTTGTCATTGTGCCGTCGAGCACTTGGTAACCGCCAAACCCGATGATCGCGATGGAACATAGGGCCGCCAAACTCGGCATCCAAGCCATCATCAGCGAATTGATCCTCGCCTGCCGATAGAAGGCGTCCGCGTAGGACTGATTGGTGCGGTCGAAGCGCGCAATCTCGTTTTTTTCCTGGGCCATGGCCTGAATGGTGCGAATGCCGGAGAGGTTTTCCTGTACTTGGGCACCGAGGTCCGACAGCCGATCCTGCATCTCCTTTGAAGCGGCTCCCATTTGCCGTGAGGCGTACTTGGCGTAGTAATAGACGAACGGCAGCGGCGGCAGCAGCAACAAGGTGAGGGACGGCGAGTAGTACAGCATGAAACCGAACCCGACGACGGATGCATAGACCAGAATGATGAGCAGGATACTGCCCATGGAAATGAGGCGCTGCACCAGGCTGATGTCCGCCACCGCTCGTGTCATCATGTCGCCAATGCTGTGTTTGGCGTAGAACTTTGCGCCCTGTGCCTGCAAAGCGCTGTACAGCGACCCGCGCAGGTCGAAGGCGACGCGCATCCCGGCGCTGCGCACCGCATAGCGGGCATAGGTGACAAAAACATAGCGGGCGGCGACCGCCACGGCGATGCCGAGCACTTGGGTGCGCACCGCGCCGTCGCCGCCCGCTATTTTATCGATGCCCTGGGCGAGAAAGAATGGCACCAATGCCTCGAAAAACCGCGCAAACCCAAAGCTGATGATGCCGCCGGCCAGGCGCAGCCGGTAGGGGTACACGAAGGGCAAGAGGCGAAGCAGTGATTTGATCATGAAGCGGGCTGCCTGCTCGCGGGCGTTGGCGAGCTCTGCGAGCTAGAAACTTGCGTTCCTCGGTGTGCGCGGAAACGGAATCGCATCGCGGATGTTTTCCATGCCGGTCATATAGAGCACGAGCCGCTCCAGCCCCAAGCCGAAACCGGCGTGGGGTACGGTACCGTAGCGGCGCAGGTCCCGATACCACCAGAGTGTCTCGCCGAGCCCCTGTTCCGCCAAGCGTTCGTCGAGTACCGTCAGGCGTTCCTCGCGCTGGCTGCCACCGATGATTTCGCCGACACCGGGTACGAGCACATCCATAGCGGCAACGGTGCGTTGGTCGTCGTTGCGGCGCATGTAGAAGGCTTTGATGTCCTTGGGGTAATTCATGACCACAACCGGGCCCTTGGCGTACTCCTCGGTCAGCCAGCGCTCGTGTTCGGTTTGCAGGTCCAGACCCCACTCGACCGGATAGTCGAAACGGCGGCCAGAGCCCTTGAGCGCGTCGATGGCGCTGCTGTAGTCCATGCGTACAAAGTCGGTGTCGATGATTTGCCGTAGGCGGGTAATGGTGCCGGGGTCGATGTGCTGCTCGAAGAAGCCCATATCGTCCGGGCAGGCGTCCAGCACCCCTTGGCTGACCGATTTGAGGAAATCCTCGGCCAGGTCGGCCAGGTCGGCGAGGTCGGCAAAGGCGATTTCCGGTTCAATCATCCAGAATTCCGCCAAATGGCGGCTGGTATTGGAGTTTTCGGCGCGAAAGGTCGGCCCGAAGGTATAGACCTTGGAGAGTGCGCAGGCATAGCTTTCCACGTTGAGCTGTCCGGATACGGTCAGCCAGGTTTGCTCGCCGAAGAAGTCCTCGCGGAAATCGCTATCAGGCCCGATGCTGCCCAGGGTCGAAACCCGGAACAGTTCGCCGGCGCCCTCGCAATCGTTGGCGGTGATGATTGGCGTGTTAACCCAGAGAAAGCCGTGCTGCTGGAAATAGCCGTGTACCGCCTGGGTGATGGCGTTGCGCACCCGGGCAATGGCACCAAAGGTGTTGGTGCGAGGGCGCAGATGCGCCACCGTGCGCAAATATTCGAACGAATGCCGTTTTTTGGCGATGGGGTAGGATTCGGGGTCATCGACCCAGCCCAGCACCTCGACGGTGGCCGCCTGAATTTCGCGGTCTTGGCGCCGGCCTTGCGTGGCCACCAGTTGGCCGGTGATGCGCACCGCACAACCGGCGCCGAGCGCTGCAACATCGCTGTGATAATTCGGCAAGTCCGCGTTCACCACCGCTTGCAAGGTATCGAAGCAGCTGCCGTCCTGTACTTGCACAAAGGAAAACCCCGCTTTTGAACTGCGCCGGGAGCGCACCCAACCCTCGATTTGAACCTCTGCGCCCGGTTTTACTTCATGACCCAGGATGGCGCGAATTGCATCTGTTGACATTGCTACCCCTTGCCCGGCGCACCATGCGATAAGCCCCGCTAAAACAGGTTGGGCTATCGTTGTGGCGGTGTGCTCCGGCACTAGACTGGCGAGTTGATTCGGTTCGCATGATAATGGAACCCGGCCGCGGATGGATGCGGCGACCAAAGACAACGAGGCAACAGATGGATAACGAATTTAAGGAACGGCTCATGCGGCGCTCGGTTTGGATCCGCGCATTGCTTATGGCGCTTTATGCCATTGCCTATGTCATCGCCGAGTTGTTGGTTTGGGTGGTGACGATCATTCAGTTCCTCTTCGTGCTGGTTGCTGGCCGCGCCAACGAGCAACTGCTGCGCTTTGGCAATAACTTGAGCGCCTATGTCTACCAGATTCTTCGCTTCCTAACGTTCAACTCCGAAGCTCAACCCTTCCCGTTCTCCGATTGGCCGGATGAGCCGATGGACGACAATCTGTGGACGCAGGAATTCCACGCTCCCCAGCCCCCGGCGGGCGCGGACGAAACCTAGCCTGCGCCATAGGGAGGTCGCGAAAGCGAAAATCCGCTACAAACGCAGCCGCCTCCCATAGACTTGGATGGATACGAATGGTTTGGGAGAGAAATCCTCGCGTCGTTAAACCGGTCGGCTGAACTATTTGCAGTTTCGGTATTCGCCGACCAAGGACCAGGAGTCGTCACCGTGGTCGATGAATCGCTCAGTATTCTTGCCATTGCCGACACGATGTTTTCGGAGGAAGTTACGGCGAGTGTTTTCACTACCGACTGAGCATTCCGTAGCCCACTGATCGCGAGTAAACCGCTGCGGAAGTCGGCCTTCGCGTCTCGCTTCTAAGGTAGCTTGAACCAGTGTTCGCGCTCTCGGAATGCGGTCAACGAACCTGCACATCACCTTATCCTCATTAGGACGCCTCAAGAGACGTTTTGCGTCGACGTACCCACCAATTTTTGCCGCCGCCAATTGATACTCAACCATTCGCTCGTAATCATACCTGATTCAGGCTGAGAATTGACGGGTAAGCCGCGTGGTGACGCAATGACGTTTCAAGCGCCCCACACCGTCACGGATCGGCCATCGAGGGATTCCTCGCGCTGATAGAGCTTCTCCTCCCAAGGCTTTGATGCATCGCGGTCGAAGATCACCAAATGGCCGGACTCGCCTTGGCACCGGTCCATGTAGGCCAGGGTTTGCTCCAGGCCCTCGCGGATTGTTGCCTCCAAGCTGCCGCGCAGCAGCTTGCACTCCACCACATAGCGCCGCGCTGGCGTCCCGGGCTCGCTTTTTCCGGCGAAGCGGCCGGGTGGCCACAGGATCAGCAGGTCCGTGCGGCGGCTGCCCAAGGCGTATTCGCGCTCAATGCGCCCGCCGCCGTTCACCACCCGCTGCAGGAACGCCTGCAACAGCAGTTGCGGCCCCGCCTCCTTGTATTGGAAGCGCTCGATCCAATGCTCCGAGTGTTCCCGGAAGAATCCTTGGAATGCCCCCAGCAGGCCCTCCACGTCGAGGTCGCCGTCCGCTTTCACATACCACTCGGTCTCTTGGAGGATCATGTCGTCGCTGGCGTACATGAGCTCCCGCGGAATCACCTCCCGATAGATCGGGTTGGCGATCCGGCGCGGGCCGCGCTGCGCCAGCAGGCCCAGGTCGCGGACGTACTCCACATCATCGGGGCTCGTTTTAGCCTCCCCGTCGGCGCTGCCGCTCAGCACCGGCTCGACCACTCGCCGCACCCGCTCCTCGCGGAGTTTGTCGGCCAACTGGTGCAGGTGCGTTTGGCGGTCCAGGATCAGCGCCTCCCTGGCCTCCATGACCGCCTCTGCGTCGATCGTCCGCGCGCGGCCCCGGCTGGCTTTGTCCTCGAGGCACGCTTGGTTCGCCAGCGCGTTGACCAGCCACGGCTGGCCTTGGGATTGCTCCCACACCGCCGCCAACGCGCCTTCCGTGAATTGCTGCCCGGTCTGGGCTGTGTGTTGGCTGAGCAGAGTGCGTACCTCGGCCTCGTCGAGATCGCCCAGCCGCAGCGATTTTGCCTTGATGTTGAAGGCGCTGCCGCCGGTAATGATGTCACCCGCCGCCTCCGAATGGATGCGGTAGTCGCGCACGTCCCGGATGCCGCACAGGATGACGCTCTGCGGGAAAGCCGTCGGACGCATGTCGTACCCCGCGCGCAGCTGGCGCAGCACCGAGATCAGCGTGTCGCCCACCAGTGCGTCGATTTCGTCGATCAGCAGCACCAGCGGCTTGGTGTCCGCGGTGGACCAGCGCACCAAGGTCTCGCGCAAGGCGCCGTGGGGGCCTACGGCTTCCAACGACCCTTGCGCGGCGTCATCTAGGCCGCCGCCGGGAAAGGTGATGCGGGCGCGGATGCTCAGTTCGGCAAGAATGGCCTGCATGGCGCCCGCCACGTCACCACGGGCGGCCTGCCCGGCCTCCACGTTGGCGTACAGGCAGCGGTGCTCGCCGCCCTCGTTCAGCAGGTCACGGAGCGCCAGCAGCGACGAGGTCTTGCCGGTCTGACGCGGCGCGTGCAGCACGAAATAGCGCTTCTGCCGGATCAGCCGCAGCACCTCATTGAGTTCAAGGCGCTCAAGCGGCGGGATGCAGTAGTGGTCCGCCGGAACCACAGGCCCGGAAGTGTTGAAGAAGCGCTCGGGCTTCGGTTGAGTCGCGCTCACGGGGCCGCCACCCGGTTCCGCCCTGATGCGACCGGCCCGATGATCCCGGTGAACGGTTGTCTGTCGATGGTCAAGCCATCCTTCGACATGTTCTCATCCTATCCCCTCTCATCCATGTTTCGCCGGTCCTCGCGAATGTCGGGGCGTACCGGGTACGAAAGCTCGCCCCGTACTCCGTTGCCCCGGACGGCATCGAGTTGAATGCCCGATTTGAACGGGCTCTGATGCTCAATCCACGCTATGTCTTGTTGCACGTGTTGCCGCTCATCGCGCAGAAAGCGGGCGACCGCGGTGCGCAGGCCCGCATCGCGAATCCAATGGGCGCTGTAGGTGGCCCGGGGGAGATAGCCGCGCGCCACCTTGTGCGGCCCCTGGGCACCGGCTTCCACGCGCGCCAAGCCTCGGGCGATGGCGAAATCGATAGCTTGGTAGTAGCAGGCCTCGAAGTGTAGGAAACGGTGATCCTCAATGCATCCCCAGTTGCGTCCGTAGAGGGTGTCTCCGCCGATAAAGTTGAGTGCTCCCGCGATGTAGTGGCCGGCGCGTTTGCATAGAACAAGCAGCACCTGTTCGGGCATGGCGGCGCTCACCCGGCTGAAAAATTCCCGGGTCAGGTAGGGCGAACCCCACTTTCTGGACCCGGTGTCCAGATAAAACCGATAGAACGCATCCCAATGCGCTTCTTGCAGGTCGCTGCCGGTAACCCATTCCACGCTGATGCCGTTGGCCAGGGCAGCGCGCCGCTCGCGTTTTAGATTCTTGCGCTTTTTCGACGACAACTCGGCGAGGAACGCATCGAAGCTCTCGTAGCCCGGATTGTGCCAGTGAAATTGCTGATCCATGCGCCGCAGATAGCCGCCCCGGCCAGCGAGTTGCCACTGTCTTTCGGGCATGAAGGTGAAATGCAACGAGGAAACGCCGGCTTCGTCCGCCACTTGGGCGGCGGCGGCGAGCAGCGCTTTTTCGATGTCCGGGTCCGCATTGACGGCCAGCAGGCGTCGGCCGGTGGCCGGAGTGAAGGGTACGCTGCCTTGCAATTTCGGATAGTAACGGCCACCGGCGCGCTGCCAAGCGTCCGCCCAGGCGTAATCGAATACGTATTCGCCCTGGGAGTGGCCCTTCACATACATGGGTACCACGCCGAGTACCCTGTTGCCCTCGCTCAGCATCAGGTGGAACGGCTGCCAGCCGGTGCTGGCGGTGGCGCTGCCGCTTGCTTCCAGGGCGTGCAAAAAACCGTGGGCGAGGAAGGGGTTTAAGGGTTCGCCGGGCGGGTTCGCGCAACGGTTCCATGTTTCCGCATCAATCTCGTCGATGCCATGCAATATGCGCGCCGTTCGTCTTGCCATAACGCACACACTAACACGGCTCGTCCCTGAAGCATCATTCGGGTAACGGTTCAATTCAGACATTCCAAAGCGAGCCGTTACCCGTGCATTGGTAGTGGCTCAGTTTCAATTTCCGCCGCCGCAGAGACCACGCCCGTGTTGGGCTGCGGTAACGAAGCGTTGCCAAATTGAGCCGCTGCCTGTGCATTGCTTTTGTTCTGCATGCCGCGTCAACCGTTTATAATGCGCGGCCCCGCGGCATGCCCCTGCAACTTAAGGATTCCATGTGGCCCTACCGAGTCTCGACGACTGTTTTCCCGATTGGAAGGAACGCGAAGCCCTGGCCGAGGCCATGATTCCCATCATTGGGCGCCTGTATCGAAAAAACGTGGTCACATACTGCTACGGCCGGGCGCTCTACAACCAAAGCGTCATCCAAATCATGAAGACGCACCGCTATGTACGGCAGGTGGCGCATAACGAGTTGTCGGAATTCGAGAGCTACCCCATTTGCGAGGCGCTCTCGCAGCTCGACCTCGGCCCATCGCACATCGATGTGGGCAAGCTGGCCACGCGCTATATGGCGGAAACGGAGCAAAACGGCATCAAGCCGCTCGATTTCGTCAAGCGCGAGTGCGACGAGGTCATTGGTCGGCATGTGCTGCCGCTGGATGAGCCGCAGGATATCGTGTTGTTCGGCTTTGGCCGCATTGGCCGGCTGTTGGCGCGGCTGTTGATCGAGAAAACCGGCGGCGGTGATCAATTACGGCTGAAGGCGGTGGTGGTGCGCAAGGGCGGCCCTAGCGACTTGATTAAGCGCGCCGCCTTATTGCGCCGCGATTCGGTGCATGGCGCCTTTCCCGGAACCCTGCGTGTTGACGAGGCGAACAGTTGCCTTATCGCCAACGGCAACGTGGTGCGGGTGTTGTACGCCGATGGTCCGGAAGGCATCAATTACGAAAGCTACGGCATCAACAACGCGACCATTATCGACAACACCGGGGCTTGGCGAGACCAAGAGGGCATGAGCCGGCATCTTGCTTCCAAGGGCACCGCCCGGGTATTGCTAACGGCACCGGCTCGGGGGGATATCAAAAACATCGTCTCGGGGGTTAATTCCGACGAAATTCGCCGGCAGGATACCTTGCTCGGTGCCGCATCCTGTACCACCAACGCCATTGTTCCGGTGCTCAAGGCCATGAACAGCGGTTTCGAGATCATGCACGGCCACATGGAAACAGTGCATGCCTACACCAACGACCAGAACCTGATCGACAACTACCACAAGAAGAACCGCCGCGGGCGCAGCGCGCCCTTGAATATGGTGATTACCGAAACGGGCGCATCGTCCGCCGTCACCAAACTCTTGCCCGAGCTGGAGGGTAAACTAACCGGCAACGCAATTCGGGTACCAACCCCGAACGTATCCTTGGCGATTCTCAACCTGACACTGTCGCGCAAGGTGACGGTTGCCGAGGTCAACGACTTTCTGCGCAATGCCGCCTTGCACTCGAGCCTGCAACGCCAGATTGACTATACGGAGGCACCCGATGTTGTCTCCTCCGATTTCGTCGGCAACCGCCATGCCTGCGTTATTGATGGCCGGGCCACGCTGGTCAAGGACAACCGCGCTGTGCTTTATGTGTGGTACGACAACGAATTCGGCTATGCCTGTCAGGTGATTCGGGTGGTGCAGAAGTGGTCGGGAATTTCCTATCCGCTGATTCCCGGCGATGTTGAAGAGCAGGGGTTTTAGCCGGGAGGCTCCGCCTTCGGGATACGCGGCGACAAAGCCGCTCTCATCCGCCCCGTCGCTCGATTGCGTTGCGTGGGGCCCGGTTTCGCCTTTGCGACTTCTCCACAGGCAGAGGTGCCTGGTTGGGTATGCGAGGGGGCTTTAGGCGGCGTAGGAAAGCAACTCCGCAAGATGCTCGTCGATGACCGCTTGGGCGCTTTCGCGGCAATTACCGCAACCCACGCCGACGCCAAGCGATTCACCTAAGGCATCCAAGTCGTGCAGGCCGTTACTCGCAGCTTCGCGAATCTCGCTGTCGGTGATGGCTTTGCACAAGCATACATACATGGCGATGTGCAGTGTAAACAAAAACGATTCTTGATAGCAAGAGCGTATGCATTCCAATCGCAACCCAATACCGATTCGCAAAAGAGAATAATATTCAATAAAAATCAATAGGTTAGCCTTGATTGTGCGGCTTGACGGTGGCATGCTGCACAAATCCTTCAAACAATTGAGGCTCGCCCATGCAACCCATGCATAAGGATGTCAATGTCCACCTCAACAAGGTGCTCAAAAACGAGTTGACCGCCATCAACCAGTATTTCCTGCATGCCAAGATGCTTGAGGACTGGGGCATTAAACGCCTTGCCCACAAAGAGCGCGAAGAATCCTTCGACGAGATGAAGCACGCCGAAGCCTTGACCGAGCGCATCTTGTTTTTGCAGGGCCTGCCCAACCTGCAAGATCTCGGCAAGCTACAAATCGGCCAGCACCCCCGAGAAATTTTGGAATGTGACCTGGCGATGGAAATGGCGGCCATGCCGGTGTTAAGAAACGCGGTCGCCTTCTGCGAGGCCAACGAGGACTACGTTTCCCGCCAACTGTTCCGCAGCATTCTCGAATCCGAGGAGGAGCATGTCGATTGGCTGGAAACGCAACTCGAACTCATCGATCGGGTGGGCATCGAAAACTACATCCAATCACAGATGCACGAGTGAGTGCCGATAGCGAAAAATGCGGCAAGTGGCTCAGCCTCGGAAGGCAGCATCCGCAAGTGAGCGGCTGACACTGTTAATGCACAGTTACAGCGGCGCCGTCACTTCAAGTGGCAGCAGTCGATGGCGTTGCGAGGCTTAAGGATGCGGCGGCGCTGCGAAGGTCGCCGTCCAGCGTGGCGAGGGGCAATTGCAGCCGCAGGGCAAGTTCCAAGTACATCGCGTCGTAAACGGAGAGTTGGTGCGAGTTTGCGAGTTCCAAGGATGCTTCCCAAACGCGCGCCGGATTCACGGCGTCGATTTCAATGGGCAGAGCAGCCAGACCGGCGCGAATTTGCGGCCACTCGTCAACCCGAATTCGGTTCCGCCGAGTGGCTATCAACAGCACGTTGCCGACTTCCATTGGCCATAGGGAAGGGGCAAACGCCCGCCCCTGCGCGAGCGAGTCGCGCAGTTGATCGGTGGCCTCGGTTGCTTCATCTGGAAAGACCCATGCCATGGTGACCGAGCAGTCGAGAACGCAAGCCATTAAAACTTGCGCCCTTCCTCAATCATCCGACGAACGGGCAGCCCCGCCAAACTGTGGGTTGCCTGGAAGGCCTTCAGGAAGTCGATTGCGGCTCGGACCTTATCAGAATCCTGCGGCTGAAACGGGACCAGCTCGGCGATGGGCTTGCTGTGCCGGGTGATGACGAATCGTTCCCCATCCTGAACGCGTCGCAGCAGCTTGGGTAAATGGGTCTTTGCTTCGAATGCACCGACTTCGGGCATGGCGTTGATCTCCGATGGCATTTATAGACTGGTTACAGACTAGTTTGACTTGGTCCCCAACGTCAAGCCATGGTGCTTGTTGCCAACAATTGAACAAAACTACCTCTCGTCAGCGCGGCATTTCTTTGTCAAAATGCATCCCCCGGACGGGCCTGCCAAGCCCTACAACGATAAGGAGTAGCCCATTGTTGAGCGTGGCATCATCTTAATTGCTGATGTTCTCTTGCGACCGAGAGCATTTCATTGGAGTATGTGTACACCTCTAAGTGGCCCCGGTGGCCTTTTACAATTTCGGGCGATACCCCCGCCGGTTCGTAATTTCGTAATAAGGGCATAAGACCAAGGATCCTGCCCGCAATGGCGAGCCGCGGCTCGTTGTGCGGTTCATGGTGGAGTGAGACGGATAGGAGATGGATAGATAGATGGCACTTGCTATTGCGTTGATCGTTTTGATTGTTGGCTCGGTACTCTTTCACCTGCTGAGCCCTTGGTATCTGACGGAGTTGGCGTCGAACTGGAGCACGATCGATTTCACGATTGACGTGACTTTTTGGGTTACGGGCTTCGTCTTCGTCGTCGTTAACGCCTTCATGGCCTATTGCGTTATCCGTTTTCGCTACAACAAGAACCGCCGCTCCGAATACGAACCCGAAAACAAGAAGCTGGAATTCTGGCTGACGGCGGTTACGGCCATCGGTGTGGCGGCTATGCTCGCACCGGGGCTGATCGTATGGGCCGACTTCGTTACGGTGCCGGACGACGCCGACGAGGTCGAGGCGATTGGCCAGCAATGGCATTGGTCCTACCGCTTACCTGGCGACGACGGCAAGTTCGGCAACGTTGATACCGGTTTAATCACCGACGACAACCCTTTCGGCATGGACCCGGAAGACCCGCATGGCTGGGACGACCGGTTGATTGCAAGCAACAAGCTGCACCTGCCCCTGAACAAGCCCGTCAAATTCAACCTACGTTCCAAAGACGTTCTACACAACTTCACCGTTGCCCAGTTTCGGGTCAAGATGGACCTCGTACCCGGCCTGGTTTCCTATCTTTGGCTAACGCCCACCCGCACAGGCGAATTCGAGGTTTTGTGTGAGGAATTGTGCGGCATCGGCCACTTCGCCATGCGCGGCATGGTGATCGTTGACGACCAGGCCGATTACGATGCCTGGTATGCGGCCCAACCAACCTACGCGGAACTGGTCGCACGTGCGCCGGGCGACCCGACGGCGGGCGGGCCGCTCTACGCGATTTGCTCAAGCTGCCACGGCCCGGATGGTGCGGGTATGGTCGCGCTGAACGCACCGAAAATTTCCGGTCAGGAGCCTTGGTACTTGCGTCGGCAACTCAACTATTACAAGGCCGGTGTGCGCGGTGCCCATCCCGATGACATCTATGGCCAACAGATGGTGCCGATGATGGCTACGCTGACCAACGACCAGGCCATTGAAGACGTTATCGCCTATATTGGCACCTTCCCCGATGAACCGGCGGAAGTCACTATCGCCGGCAATGTTGAGCGCGGTCGCGAACTTTGGGTGACTTGCGGTGCCTGCCACGGTTATGCCGCGGAAGGCATCAAGGCGCTCAACGCGCCGCGTATGGCGGGCATGACCGATTGGTATCTGAAGCGCCAATTGGAAAATTTCAAGGCGAACATTCGCGGGCGCCACACGGACGACCTGTACGGCTGGCAGATGGCCGAGATGTCCAGAGTTCTCAAGCACGACACCGCCGTGGACGATGTCGTCGCCTATATCAATACCTTTGGCCGCGGCGCGGTCGCCACCGATATTGGAGCGGAGGAATAGCATGGCCCAAGTTGCACACGATGCCGTTACAGACGCGGAACTCGGTCCATTCGAGGTTGCCGAGGAGGAGCTTTATCATCCCAAAACCTTCATCGGCAAGTACATCTGGAGCCAAGATGCCAAGGTAATCGCGATTCAGTACGGCATTACCGCCATCGGCATCGGCTTGGTGGCGCTGGTGTTGTCTGTTCTTATGCGCCTGCAATTGGGTTGGCCGGACAGCTTCTCCGTCATCGATCCCGCCAACTATCTTCAGTTCGTCACCATGCACGGCATGATTATGGTGATCTACCTGCTAACGGCCCTGTTTTTGGGGGGCTTTGGCAACTACCTGATTCCGTTGATGTGCGGTGCGCGGGACATGGTGTTCCCCTACGTCAATATGCTCAGTTATTGGATTTACTTGGCGGCGGTGCTCATTCTGGTGGCCAGTTTCTTCGTGCCGGGCGGGCCAACCGGCGCGGGCTGGACACTCTATCCCCCGCAGTCGGTCGCCGCCGGTACACCCGGCACCGGCGCGGGCATTATTCTCATGTTGATTTCACTGTGCGTGTTCATTGTCGGCTTCACCATGGGCGGCTTGAACTATGTTGTCACGGTATTGCAGGCGCGTACCCGGGGCATGACGCTGATGCGCATGCCGCTGACCGTCTGGGGCATTTTTATGGCCACGGTGCTGGCGTTGCTCGCGTTTCCGGCGTTGTTCGTCAGTTGCATCATGATGATTCTGGACAGCCTGATTGGCACGAGCTTCTTCATGCCGGCAACGATCTCCATGGGCGAGCAAACCAACTACGAGGGCGGCAGCCCCATCCTCTTCCAACACCTGTTTTGGTTCTTCGGGCATCCGGAGGTGTATATCGTGGCGCTGCCGGCATTCGGCATCGTCTCGGATGTGCTTTCGACCCATGCCCGCAAAAATATCTTCGGCTACCGCATGATGGTGTGGGCGATCGTGGCCATTGGAGCGCTCAGCTTCATCGTCTGGGCGCACCACATGTATGTGAGCGGCATGAACCCCTATTTCGGGTTCTTCTTTGCAACCACCACCCTGATTATCGCGGTGCCCACGGCCATCAAGGTCTACAATTGGGTGCTGACGCTCTGGCGGGGCAACATTCAGCTTACGGTGCCCATGCTATTTGCCATCGGCTTTATCTTTACCTTCATCAACGGCGGCTTGACGGGCCTGTTCCTGGGCAACGTCACCGTCGATTTGCCGCTGTCGGATACCTACTTCGTGGTTGCCCACTTCCATATGGTGATGGCGGTTTCGCCGGTGCTGGTGGTATTCGGTGCCATCTATCATTGGTTTCCGAAAATTACCGGCAAGATGTTCGACGAAAAGTTGGGCAAAATTCATTTTTGGATGACCTTTCTCGGCACCTACGCCATCTACTATCCGATGCATTACCTTGGTTTCGAGGGTGTGCCCCGGCGCTACTACGCCTATGGCGAGACGGCCTTCATGTCCGAGTCGGCGCAAGATTTGAACGCCGCTATTTCCGTTGCGGCCATCTTTGTCGCCTTGGCGCAGGTTATCTTCATCATCAACATCATCAAGAGCCTGCGGAGCGGCAAAGAGGCGGGGCACAACCCTTGGGATGCCACGACCCTTGAATGGCAAACGCCGCACACGCCCCCGAAACACGGTAACTTTGACGAGTTGCCCTCGGTTTACCGCTGGGCTTACGACTACGGCGTCCCCGGTGCCGAGAAGGATTTCATTCCGCAAAACGTGCCCTCGGAGGAATTGGCGGACGCGAAAGCGAAATCCTAACCTTAACTCCGGGCGGGCTTCGGGGCGGCGGCTCAAGGCATGGCTGCTCAAGGCGCCCGGAACAGTGCCGAGACACTATCAAGCGAGTCGATTGAATGACGGTAACCTTGGTCTTTCTCGCCATCTTGATGGGCGTGGTGGTTTGGTGGTTGGTGCGCCAGACCGTCAATACCAAGCCTTGGGTGGCAAGCGCTCCGGTCGGTGCCCAGCCCGGTGTCGGCTTTCTACCGCCGGTCAAGGTGGGGCTGGGCGTTTTGCTGGCCGTGATCACATCGCTGTTCGCCTTGTTCGTCAGCGCCTACGCGATACGCATGGAATACGAGGACTGGCGTCCGCTGCCGGAACCGCAACTGCTTTGGATTAACACGGCCATTCTATTTCTCAGCAGTGTTGGTTTGCAGATGGCTTGGCGCGCCGCCGCTCGGGAGAATTGGCCAGGTGTGAAAACCGGCTTGATCTTTGGCTTCGGTTTTGCCGTTGCCTTCATGGTTGGCCAATATGTGGCTTGGCAGCAACTCACCCAGGCCGGCTACCTCGTTTCCGGCAACCCGGCCAACGCATTTTTCTATACGCTCACCGGCTTGCATGTGCTGCATTTGCTGGGCGGCTTCGTGGCTTGGTGGCGAACGGCGCGTCACGCCTGGGCGGGCCAATCAATGGCCAAGGCTCGGCTTGGCGTGGAACTTTGCGCCGTTTACTGGCACTTCCTATTCGTTGTCTGGCTGATACTTTTTGGCCTGATGTTGTCCACTTGATTGAAGGTTGAATACCGTGGCGGAATCCGTAAGCCTGGCTCCAGGCATTCAAGGAATCGTTGACGACTGGTCCTCAGATCAGCGTGCATTTAAGCAAGTCCCCTGGGGGAAGGTCATGATGTGGATCTTTCTCCTAAGCGATACCTTTATCTTTGCCAGTTTTCTCGTCTCCTACATGGTGGTGCGCATGTCGACCACCGAGCCTTGGCCCAACGCCAGCGAAGTATTCGGTTTAACGGCGTTCGGGGTCAATGTGCCGCTGCTGCTCATCGCCATCATGACCTTCGTGCTTATCACCAGCAGCGGCACCATGGCCATGGCGGTGAAGTTCGGCTACGAAAAACGCAAGGTGCCTACCTTTTTACTGTTGATGGTCACCGCGATTCTCGGCGCAACCTTTGTGGGGATGCAGGCTTTCGAGTGGACAAAACTGATCGTTGACGAGCAAGTGCGCCCCTGGTCCAACCCTATGGGAGCACCCCAGTTCGGTGCCGCCTTCTTCATGATTACCGGCTTCCACGGCACCCACGTTTCCTTCGGGGTGCTTTTCCTCATTATCACCGCCATCAAGGTGATGCGCGGCGACCTGGACAAGGAGACCCCCGGCTTTATGACGGGCCGCAAGAACCGCTACGAAATTGTCGAGACAATGGGGCTCTATTGGCATTTCGTTGACTTGGTTTGGGTATTTATCTTCGCGTTCTTTTATCTTTGGTAGACGGGCAATGGTTCGGATTCACGCAACGCGGCGGCGACTGGTGCGGCGGAACGAGCAAGGCACCGTTGATGGGAGCACCTTGTACGCATTGGCGCTGCAATTCTCGCAATCTAGAGAGGGCTGAGGAATTCAAGATGGCTGACGAAGGTCAACAACATCCAATCGCGATTTATTTCTGGGTTTGGGGTCTGCTGTTCGTATTGAGCGCAGCCTCTTACGCAGTCGATTACATGGCATTTCAGGGCTACCTGCGCTGGAGCCTCATCATCGTATTCATGATGCTGAAAGCGGGCCTAATCGTGGCCGTCTTCATGCACATGATGTGGGAACGCATGGCGCTGATTTACGCCATCCTGGTGCCCCCCTTAGTGCTTCTCGTGCTGATCGGCCTGATGGTTTGGGAAGCGGACTACACCTGGTTGACGCGGATGGAGTTCTTTACGCAGGCTTGGCAGTAGATGGGGGATAGAATCTTTCTTGGCGTTGACTTGCCGCGGTGGATTTTTGGATCAATCAAGAAAGTCCGGCGAGGAGAGACTTGGCCAGACGCTTGGTTCGCGACATACAAACAGCTTGGCGGACGCTCAGAGCACAGCGGCAAGAAAGGCTGTCCGAGGAAAGCGGCTAAGACCCTGTATGAATGCGGATGGATTAGAGACAGTGGCTTACCATTTGTGGACTGTAATATCCATGCCCTTTGGGCAAGGTCCAGAAACGGGACTTATGCGATCATGGCGATAAGGCTGCTTCGAGAAAATCCATCGTTGAACCGGACGCAGCTATGGGCTCGGATACAAAAGATCGTGCGCTGTGAAATTGGGGATAAACCAGCGGCGACAAACCAAGGAGCGCCGACCTTGGCGTTCAAGCTTTGGCGATTGGGTCTAATCGTTGACAATCCGAGGTAAGGGAGGGGTGATTCGGGGCATCCAAGGTTATGTGAATTAGTCTTTAACTACCCGTTTTATCGTCCGAATCAGAAAGATGCTGTAGTCGGCGAAATGCCAAATCTCTGTAGTAGGTATTGGCATCGCTATCTTCTTCGATCACCTTGGAAAACCAGTTTCCGGCTTCTTCTAAATCTTCACCTATCCAATATGCTTGTCCGATCAAGAAGCGCAGTCGCTGTAGCCGGTCAGAATCGAGAAAGTTCTCTTGCATATCATCAAATATCTCCTCTGATACTTGGGCTCCATTGGAGGCGATCGCTTGCATCCTTATAAGCGACTCCGGGGAGAGTGTACTGAAGTCATTCACGACACTTCTATATGCTGTCGTACGGTTTTCAATCATTCTTTCGTATGCAAGTTCAGCATGAGACGTTCCTGGAAATCTCTCGATAATCAAATTGAACCAGTCGAAGGTCGCCTCTCCGCCAGGTATGTAACTGATATCAATTATGGGAGCGGGAATTTCTGCTGCGGCTAGCCATTCGTCTGCTATTTCCAAGTAGCGATTTGCTTCGATAGAACTTTCTAAATCAACAAGTCTTCTGTTGAAATCACGCCTAATTCCATCAATCTGTTCCTGTACCTGAATGGCAAGTTTGGATGTTGGATACTCGTCGATCAGTGCATCCCAAACCGCAATTGTGCCTGAGAGGTCATCGTCTTCGAGCGATATTTCGCCGAGCAGATATAGTGCGTCTGCTCGTTGCCCTTGCTGATTGAGCCAGCTATTTGGACCATAGACCAAATTGATGAGTTCTAATCGGGCTTCTTCGTTAAAGCCGTGGCGCGGTCCAAATCGGGCAAGTTGGAAATCAGGAACCAGTATAAAATGACCGCCAGCGATATCATCGTAAGTGTGCAGCAAGCCGCTGCGGCGACGACAAAGGGCTTTGTAGTTCGTATCATTTTATCCGGCCTGATATCAAAGCTGAAATTCACATCTCTTCAGGGGGGCGCATTAAGACTTACCACTGTTGGGAATGATGGACGATTAGTTCCGGTTATGCTCATTCCTCGGGTGATTTTGAATTGCCGAGGAAACCCGAAGGCGGGTAACGCTTGGGAGTCAGAACTACATCCTCATAGTCGGTGATGTAAGTTTTTGCTTCGCTGATGTTGAGCAATTCTTCCGCCGGAGCTTCCAATAGCTTTTCTCGGGCGAGCCATCCAAATGCTGGCAGCAAGCTTGGTCCGGTATTTTGTTCTCCAAAAGCCCAAAGAACGGGAACCCGTCTTGTTATGCGGTCCCAATTAAACAAACCCGTGTAAGACGCATCTGCCAATAAATTTACCACTACGCCGACCTCAAACTTTTGAGCGTAGGCCAATAGCAGAGATGTGAGTAAGCCGCTGTCAGTCCAAATCCCTGTAATCCCCGCATCGTCAAGAGTGTGGCAACTGTATTGTTGAATGAGTTCTTCCGGTGTGAGCGGTCCGTACAAGGCAGACACGATAATCCAGTGATGAGGCGAGTTGTGGAGAGCACCCTCTTCTCTCGGGTTAAGCTCTTGATAGAAGCGTCCCCCATAGCGTCGCACTGCTGGCAAGTACGGACCAGAGGCTTCCCCGCCCAAATCCGGACCATGGACAAGTTGTGCATTGTAGGGGAGCTTTCGCAGCATGTCCCCTTGAGCCGATAGGGCTCCATCGCGAATTCGCTGGAATGCCTTTGTGCGAGATTCAAAAACGGTACGCGCAAAGTCTGGTAGGGCGAGCGGAAAAGAACGCGCGGGCCGATAGTCTCGCTCACCTCCAGCGAGCTTTCTGTTTGAACAAGAACAGATGAATAGGACGTTGTTAGCCAACTTGCGAGCCGATGTAGTCTTTCACTCCGGCGGCGGTCAGTAGGCGCTCGGCGACGGGTTCGCCGAGGGCTAACGCCGCTCTGAAATCCCCATACCCACCAATTTTCCGCAGCACATTCAGCGCCTCGAACAAGCAGTCGGCGCACACCCCGGGCACGATTGCGGAGATATTGGCCGGATGGGGGTTGTCCGGGGCCTGGAGATCGACGACGGCCGTTTCCTTCCCCGCAATTGCGGTGGCGAATTCCCACAGTTCCACTACGCCCGCAGCACGATAGATGGCGCGCAATGCCAGTACCGGTGACCCCAGCGAGCCGGTTTCCCAGATCATTTCCGGGGCGACCGGGTCCGCCAATAGATAGTCGGGGATTACTTTTGTCTTGGCCAAGGCCATGAATTGACTCCGCCGCGGGTTAGGTTATCGGTACCCAAACGTTGCACCAGCCTTTGGCGGCGACCAGCTTGCCGGGGAAGATGGTGCAGGTTCCCCAACCCGCCTCCGTTTCGGCGTATTGGCCGCAGTTATCGCAAAACTGGTCTTCGCCCGCGAGGAACATCTCGTTTGCGGGTGCCGCCCGCTTCGGGAACTTCTCGATATCCACATCCTCCGCATCGTGCTTGTAGCCGAAGGCAATTGCCAGTGGGTCATCTTCCGCGATTTTAACTTCGCCCGCCGCCCAAGCCGATTGGGAACCTAGCAGGTTGAGCAGCGGGATGGCGGCCAGCCCGGTGGTGTTTTTCAGGAATGTGCGTCTTGATTTCATGGTTTCCTCGCTTAACTTGAATGGATTCGGGGGAGTATTCCTCAGCCCGGCTCTTCGTAACATGATGGAAATTGTTGCAGGGAGCGCGGGCAGTGGCAAGATGCCACGGCGGTCCTGAGGGTAGGCCGACAGAGCGGTTACTTAAGCTTGATGCGGGAATCTGGGTATAGCGTCCCCGGCGCGGTGCCGAGGCGATGGACCGGCTCGGCAAAATCCACAATTTCCGGGCTGGAACAAGTGCTTGGTTCCTAGCCACTTATCGGTTAGGATTCGCCACTTGGCAAGATGGGTTGAGTCCAAAACTCCATTCGGCATCGCATTGGATGGATTCTGGGCAATAATCTAGAACAGCGATCAAAAATGATGCTTGGGCTCAGGATGGTCGGAATGTAGACAAGGTCATTCCGCCGATATGTTCATTCAAACAACATAAACGAACGTTGGCAGAGTATGGTTGCAACCCCGACGGAGAGTGGGTTACCACTACGGAAAGAACAATTTGAGGGGCTGGCCGACGCGTTGAATTACGCGGCGGCTGGCCGTGGCGGCTATAACTTCTATGACGGCTCCGGGCGCTTGAGCGCCGTGTTGCCGTATCAGGAGTTGCGTGAGGAGGCGTTGTGCTTGGCGCGGCGCTTCACTAGCCTCGGGCTACCTCGCTATTCGCGTGTCGCCATCATTGCCGACACGGCACCCTTCTTTCATCGCTTCTTCTTTGCGGCTCAATACGCGGGGCTTATTCCCGTGCCCCTACCGGCCGCGATACAGATGGGTGGCGGTGATGCCTATGTGGCGCAAATACACCGTATGTTGGAAAGTTGCGGTGCCGCGATTGGCGTCGCGCCGGATGGCTATCTTGAACTGTTGCACCGGGCAGCCGAGCCGCTCGCTTTGACGCTTGCTGGCAGCCCTGCCGACTTTGATGCCCTGCCGCAGGCCGATCTGTTGCCGGATCCCCTGGTAGACGATGAACCCGCGTACTTGCAGTACACATCCGGCAGTACACGCTTCCCGCGGGGCGTCGAAATGTCGCAGCGGGCCGTATTGAGCAATTTGCGCGAGATTGCGGACATCGGTGCCAAGTTCAGCGCCAGTGATCGCTTGGTATCCTGGCTACCCTTCTACCACGACATGGGCTTGGTCGGTTTTGTGCTGGTGCCACTGATACGTGCCCTGTCGGTTGACTATCTCAGCCCCCGCACCTTTGCCATGCGCCCCCGCCTCTGGCTAAAGCTGATCTCCGATAATCGCTGTACCGTCTCCTCATGCCCGCCCTCCGGGTATGGGTTGTGCGCGACGCGCTTGCGCGAAGCCGACCACGAAAAATACGATCTGTCCTGTTGGCGGGTCGCGGGTGTTGGCGCGGAGCGCATCGACCCAAGGCTGCTCGAACGCTTTAGTCAGCTCCTGGCACCCGCCGGTTTCGATCCCAAAGCCTTCGTTGCCTGTTACGGCATGGCCGAATGTGGTTTGGCGATTAGCTTCGCGCCACTCAATGCGGGGATTCATATCGACAAGGTGGAAAAGGATCGCGTACTTGCCTCCGGCGAGGCACGGCCCTGCGATGCGCATCATGAAGACGCGCTCAAACTCGTCGATTGCGGAACGGTTCTGCCAAGCTACGAATTCCGCATCTGCAACGACGACGGGTACGAAGTCCCCGATCGTCAATGTGGACGCATTATGGTGCGTGGGCCAAGCGTCATGCGTGGCTATTTCAACGATCCGCAAACCACCGCCGAAGTGCTCGACGAAGAAGGTTGGCTGGATACGGGTGACATCGGCTATCGACGTGGCCGCAATCTGGTGGTTACGGCGCGCAGCAAGGATGTCATCATTATCAACGGCCGCAATATCTGGCCCCAGGATCTTGAACAGCTGGCCGAAAGCTGTCCGGGTGTACGCGCCGGTACCACAACCGCTTTTGAGGTTACCCAGCCGGGTAGCGAGCCTTGGGTGGTGGTGGTAGTTGAGAGCAAGCACGAGCGCCCGGAGTTGTCGCGCAGTATCCGCTCCTTGGTGCGGCAGCACTTCGGCGTATCCTGCCATGTGGATATCGTCCCGCCGCGTACCTTGCCGCGCACCTCCTCCGGCAAGTTGTCGAGAACAACGGCACGCGCCGGTTTTCTCAACCGCATGGGTTGGGATGCCGATGGCCAATCCCTGGTTGAACGGCGGGCAGGAGCCTAATAACAGAAACCATTGCGTCGGGTAGTGGCTTAATTTGGCAACGCTTCATTACCGCAGCCCAACGTGGGCGCGGTCTCTGCGGCAGCGGAAATTGAAACCGAGCCACTACCTTGCGTCGGAACGCATTGGATAGCCGTCTGCAAGGGCCAATCGCCGTAACCGGACTCACCGGATTTATCGGCAATCGTCTGGCTGCCAAGTTACTTGCCGCGGCAGTGCCGACACGCGCAATCGTTCGTTCCACCCGCCGGCTGTGTGCGGGCCTTGAGCCTTGGCGGGTTAAGCTGAGTGATACGGGCGGCCTCTGCGAGGCATTGGCGGGCGTCCGGGCGGTGGTGCATTTGGCGGGTGCCGTGCGCGGCCGTGACTACGAGGATTTTCGCGATGCGAACGTTGATGCGGTGGCCAACCTTTGCCTCGCCATCGAGCAGCAATCGCCGCCGCCGCCGCTGCTGTTAATCTCTTCCTTCGCCGCACAAAAGCCGGAGTTATCCGATTACGCAGCCAGTAAGCGCAGCGGCGAGGCGGTGCTTGAGGCTTGGCCGCATCTCGACCACACCATTTTGCGGCCACCGGCGATCTACGGCCCTGGGGAAAAGGAAATGCGCCCGCTCTTGGATTGGATGCGTCGAGGTTTGACGATGGTGCCGGGCAATCCCCGCCAACGCTTGGCGTTTTTGCATGTGGATGATCTGGTCGAGGCGATCATCGCTTGGCTCCGGGATCCCGCCCGATGTCGCCAGGGTCGATTCGAGATCGATGACGGCACCTTGGACGGCTACGATTGGCCCGCAATCGTTGCCGCGGTGGGTGCGTCGCGTAACGCGACGATACTCGTTCCGGCCGGGTTGCTCAGGGTTGCGGCTAAGGCGAACCGAGCACTGGCGGGCCTCTTCGGTTACGCACCAATGCTCACGCCCGGCAAGGTGCGGGAACTGACAGAGGACGCTTGGCAAGGTGGTGACGATGCCTTCGGCGTATTAACCGGCTGGCAACCCCGCTACGATTTGGCCACAGGATTACGACAGATGTTCGGTGGAGACCGAAATGGATGCGATTGAACAGGCGCTCTGCCAATTGCTCGGGCAGACGATGGCGCTCGATATTCCCGTTACCCCCGAATCCGACCTGCTCGATGAGTTGGCGTTGGCATCCGCCCAAGTGATGGAATTCGTCATGGAGGTGGAGGACCACTTTGAGATTATTCTTGAGCAAGAAGCATTGGCCGACGTGCGCAACATTGGCCAATTGGCGAATGCGGTGCGCGGCGCATTGCCATGAGCCTGCTCGACAAATTCCACGAAGTCGCCATGCTGCGTGCGGGGCTTGGAGAAACCGATCCCACCCGGGTTGTCATTGACGACCTCAAATCCCCCACCGAGGGCATCGTCGCCGGGCGCCCGACGATTTTGGCGGGAACCAACAACTATCTGGGCCTTACCTTTGACCCCGACGGCATAGCAGCCGGCCAGCACGCCCTATCCCGGGCGGGCACTGGCACCACCGGTTCCCGCATGGCCAACGGCACCTATGCCGGGCATCTGGCGCTTGAGACGGAGCTTGCCGATTTCTACGGCTACCCCAATGCGATGGTATTTTCCACAGGCTATGCGGCGAATCTCGGTACACTTGCCGCACTGCTTGGGCCGGAAGACGCGGTATTGTTGGATGCCGACGCCCACGCCAGCCTGTTCGACGGTTGCCGGCTCTGTCCGGCGAAGGTCTTTACCTTTCGACACAATGACCTCAAGAGCCTTGATACCCGGCTTGGGCGCCTGGGCGAGCTGGCCCGGCGCACACTGGTCGTTATCGAAGGGCTCTACAGTGTGCTCGGCGACAAGGCGCCCATTGGCGAGATCGTCGCAATAAAAAATCGTCACGGTGCCTACCTGTTCGTGGACGAAGCCCATTCCCTGGGTGTGTTGGGTGAAACCGGGCGCGGCCTGTCGGAAGAGGCGGGCGTTCTCGATCAAGTGGACTTCATCGTCGGCACCTTCAGCAAAAGCCTTGGCACGACCGGCGGCTTCTGCGTCAGCCGACACCCGGAATTGGCGCTGTTTGCCTATCGCAGCCGTCCTTATATGTTTACCGCCTCGCCGTCTCCCGCGGTCATCGAATGCACGCGCTCCGCCCTGCGTACACTACGCAACCGGCCTGAACTCAGGGCACGCCTTTGGCAAAATGCAACACGGCTGTACGACGGCTTGACCCAACTCGGGCTAGACGTGGGCGATGCGCCTTCTCCCGTACTCGCCGTTCGCTTGCATGGCCGCGACAAGGCGCTGGCCGCTTGGAACGGCATGTTGCGGGAAGGCGTTTACGTCAACCTTATGCTGCCGCCCGCCGCTCCGGCCGGCACCAGCCTGGTGCGCATGAGTGTGAGCGCCGCCCACAGCGACGAACAGATTGATGAAATTCTAAGAGTTGTGCGGCGAGTGCTTATCGATTCGTAGATCATGCGTTATCGGAAGGCCCCCGCCCGGTACAAACGCCAGACCAGCGGCCAGGCGAACAGAAACGGGTAACGCCGTTGGCGCTCTGTGGCCTCTAGGCGAACACCGGAGTGTCGCTCCAGCTTCCAGAGCATGTAGTCAACGGGATCCTCGAAGGTTATCGCCGACTTGAGAATGCGCATGGCCGAGAATGCCTTGCCGACGGCCCGCCTCAGCCACCAAATGGCGGGGCGGTCGGGGGTGAGCGGGCGTGCGTTGAATAAGGCTTCGTAGTAGGCCTGATTGGCTGCGTAGATTTCCCGGTATTTGCTTGGCCGTTCGGAGCGCAGCTCGGCGGCGTAGGTGCGCTGGAACAGGGCCTGCCAATAGGCGGCGGCGGTGGTCAGCGGGGCGGGAGAACCCATGGCCGCAAGCAGCTGTCGAGCCGACTGTTCGACAATCCGGGCGAGACGCGCCCGGCTGTTGTCGTCCCGGCAATGCAGCAGGTGGCAGGGTTGCGCAAAGCGCGCCCAGAAGTAGGGATGGAAGTCTTTCGTCGCCGCATTCAGCAGTTGTCGCGTACGCAACACGCTCACCTTCGCCCGCAGCTCACCCTGGGTTAGCCGATACACGTTGGGCGGCAGCAGCTTACCCAGCCAGCGGTGCAACCGCGGCCTGGCGGGGTATCGATCAAGGAGCACATAGAGATCGGGCATGGTCTGGGCGTCGCCGCGCAGATAGGAGCCGTACAGCACAATGGCGTCGATCCGGTCTCCGAAACGCTCGCGCAGTGCTCCTATTAGATCCGCAAGGGCCGGATCGGGCGCCGCGTCGCGTAATGCGTTCATAAGATTAACCATAGGCGCGTCTTGTCGCCGAAAAGATGCGGAAACTTCTCGGATACCGTTGGGCGGCGCCTTCGTCGGCCAGCCAGGAATTCAATGGGCCTCGCGTCAAGCGCGCATGGCCACCAAGCAGCAGGCGGCTCGTTAAGATAATAGTTGAAAGCAAGGTCCACCAAGCGACCAGTTCGAAACCGACGCCGGGCTGCCCGGCTAACCAGCCAAGCGTCAACAGCAATAGGCAGGGGTTGCGGCGCGCCGTGAATAATCGGAACCAGGCATCAAAGGGGCGCCAGGCGAACAGGCTGACCGAACCGAGCCCGTGAAAGGCACCTTCGGCTAATCGACCGCCAGCGTAACCCGCAAAGACAAACAGCAACAGCACCTCGAAATCAACGCCGAAGCGGGGCGCGAACCCGGACAGTGAAAGCCCCCACAGCCAGTACCAAAATGGCGGATGCACAATGTCCGTGCCGTGGTCGAGCCAATGTCCGAACCGGCTTGATTGTACGGTCACCCGGGCCAGCTTGCCGTCCACGGTATCAAGGAAAGTCATGCACCAGCCCAGCAGTAACCCACCAAGATAGCAGCCCTTATAGAATAGCCAACAAACCAACAGCATCAGCGCGAAGCTGGCACCGGTCACGGCGTTTGGTGTAATGCCGCGTTTTGCACACCAACCCACCGCCTGCTTGGCGGGCACCGGCCACCACCATTTGGTGATGAAATCCGTGATGCCCTTATAGGAGATACCGTAGAGCCGGTTTTGCAGCGCTTGGCTGGTTTCCGGTGTGATGGGTGCGAGCAGCGGCGGTTCGGTTTTGCGCAGTACCGCCTCAAAGCCGTCGAGGCCGTAAACATCAATGGTCGGAATCGTTTGGGCGGGCTTTGCCGGCACAGCGTCGGCGTCACGCACATCCGTCGATGCCTCTCTTCCACTCTTAGGCGAAGCTTGCCTTTCGGTCTTGGTCTGGTGCGTCGCGTCCTGTTGGGAAGTCGGAGGGTGCAGTTTGCCCAATGCGGCCTTTGCGAGGGGCAAGGCGACATGGGCCGCCGCTGGAATCGAGCCGTCCATCAACAGCGCCTGATGTTGCAACAAGCCGGTTAGGGTACGCAGATCGTAGGCGTAGTCGGCGCGCAATAGGAGTACGGATTCGGTGGCGGGCACTGCCGCCAAGTCGTCGACCAGCTTGATAGCGCCGATGCTCGCGAGTTGGCGCACGATTCGTTGCCGGCTGGTCAGCCCCCACAGCCGCTCGTCGGAAGTGCCGACTATTAACGCAAATGTCATTGCAACCTATGCCGCAAAAAGGGGATTATGTGCCACCCTATGCGCCTGATCCACATTTCCGACCCACATCTGACCAGTCTCGATGGCGTGCCGACCAAACACTTTGTGGGGAAGCGGCGGTTGGGGTATGCCTCTTGGCGCTATCGTCGGCGCCGCGGGCACCTGCGTTCCACGCTGGACAAGCTCTGTGCGCTGGCGGCGGTGCTCAGGCCCGATGTCACCGTCGTCACCGGGGATCTGGTGCATTTGGGTTTGGCTGTGGAAATTGAAGCCGCTGCACAATGGCTGCGCACCCTGGGCACACCGGAGCGCGTCTTTGTCGTGCCGGGCAATCACGATGTTTACCAGGATGATTCCTGGGCGGCGGTGGCAACGCATTGGCGCGACTACCTGCGGCTAAATGTCGGCCAAGAGGGCGAGCCCGAGCATTGGGCGGGCTTTCCGACACAGCTCTCTCGGGATGGCGTTCAAATTCACGGGCTCAATAGCGGTTTGCCGACGCCGACGCTCCGCGCAAGTGGCGAATTGGGTACCGGCCAATGTGAGCGTTTGGTGCAACGCCTGGCCACCGCGCCGGTTGATGACCTGCACATATTGGCGATCCATCATCCGCCGGTGCCCGCTGTTATGCCGGAGCGCAAGGCGCTCAGCGACTTGGAGCGCTTGGTGGCGGTGGCCAACAGAGCCCATTTGATACTACACGGCCACGGTCATTTCAACCGCACCTATCGCTTGGGCACTGCTGCGGTATTTGCCACCGGTTCCGCCTCGAAGGCGGATGCCTCCCTGCGCTGTTTTGATATTGAGCGCCAAACCAAGGGCTGGCGGGCGGAAATGCGGCTGCACACCCGCAGCAAGGGCGGATTTTCTGTCGCCGAAACCCAAATTCTCGAACTTTCCTAGGCCCTCTAGTCCGCCGATATAAGCAACGGAACCTGATGCTTGGGAAAGAGTGGGCCTGTTGGGTTTCCCTTACCGCGCCGTTCAGCTCGCTCCATGCCCTCTCCTGTGGCGCGAAGCGGGCGCCCAGCGCGGCAAGGGAAACCCAACAGGCCCACTCGCTGCCGGATTCAGCGTTTGTAGAACAACGCCGCTATCGCCACGGCCAATGCCAGCAGATCCGGTGCAAGGCTGGCGGGCATGGGCGGCAGTTGGTAGAGCAGGCTCAGTTGCGTAACCGTTCGTTCCAATAGGTAAAAAGCGATACCCACCGCGCCGCCGAGGGTAAGCCGGGCACCGAGCGGAATTGCCCGGGTGTTGCCCGTCACAAAGGGGACGCCAAGCAACGCCATGGCGAGAAGCCCGAAAGGTAGGCTCAGTTGGTGCCACAAGAGCAGCTCATAGCGATGGGCATCAAGGTGGTTTTCCCGCAAATAGTCGATGTATTGGGCGAGATCCAAGGGCGCCAGTGCGTGGTCTGCTCGCATAAACGCCGACAGTTGCTCGGCGTTTATGCGATTGCGCCACAGCAATCGATCCGCATGACGGCGCGTCGCCGTTTCGTCGCCGAACCCGATGACGATAATATCGCGTAACAACCATTCGTTGGTGCCGATTACATCGGCGCTTGCCGCTTGCATCAATTGCAGGACATCGCCTCGTGCATCAAGCTCGTAGATCTCTATATCCAGCGGGACGGTGCCGTAGCGGACATCGCCCACGCGCACCAGACTTGATCCGCTTCTTGTCCAATATTCGCTGCCTTGAATGGAAGTGCTCGCCAGTGTGCGCGCGCGCAGTTCGGCGGCGCGGCGCTCGAAATCGGGGATCACATATTGCTGAGTGGCGACCACCGACGCGATGATAACCCCGAGCAATAGCAGTAACGGCCGGGTCAGGCGCCGAATCGCCAAGCCGCCGGCGCGCATGGCGGTGATTTCCGACTGATTGGCCAGAGCGCTCAACCCCGTCACGGTACCGATCAGGCAGGTGACGGGTAAGACATCGATGCCGATGCGCGGCAGCGAAAAAGCCACGATGCGCAGTGCGTCCAAGCTGCTGAAGGTTCCCTTGCCAACATCCTCAAGTTGCTCGGCCAATTCGATAAAGCCAAACAATCCAAGTAGCCCCAGCAGCACCGGGCCGCCGCCGCGCAGCAAGGCGATGAACAGATAGCGGTCGATAAGACGAAGGGTCATGGGCGCACCGAGTGCGAGGCTTCTTTGCGGGCCATGGGCGCAAATGAAATTAAACCTAGCAACTTGCCGCGCTCTTGTTGTGGGCGGTGCCCGGCTAACGTCGCGGTGCCAGCAGGCCCGCCGCCACCACTATGGCAAGGCCCAACGGAACCCACCAGAGGTGGTCGAGGGTGCCCTGCTCCACGCCGGAGCGCGCAATACCGATAAAGTTGAAATAGACGGCATATACGGCGACCGCCAGCAGGATGCGCCCGTAGCGTCCGCCACGCGGCCCCGTGCGGCTAAGGGGTACGGCAAGCAGCGCCAACAACACCGTTGATATCGAGGTGGAGAAACGCCACTGCACCTCGGCGCGCTCCTCGGCCTTGTTGGAACCCATCAAGCGGACGGTGGGTGTCGCCTTGGGGCTTTCGCTGGCTACTTCGGGCATAAGCTTGGGGGTCCAGATGGAGAATGTTCCGAAACGGCCAATCCAGTCGGCGTCGCTGGTTTGGCGGTAGATGAAGGCATTTTCCAGGCTCAATTGATGGGCGTCGGTCTTGGCAAACGCCTTAATTGAGCCGCGTTGCCCGGAGATGATCTCCAAGCCCGATGCCTTGCGCGAACGCACGAAAAGGCCGCTAAACTCGCCGGTTTCGGTATCACGCCGTTCAAGAAAAACCATACGGTTCGTATCGCCGTAAAGATGGAAGCGGCCGGGCGCGATCTCTTCCAAATCCGCCGCGGCTTCGGCTTGCGCCCGCCATTCGTGCAGTTGGTTGTAGGCCCAGGGCCGCACCACCAGAGACAGTATGCTTACCACCAGAGCGACCGCGAGCGATAGCCGGACGACCGGTGCGATGATACGCCCCTCGCCGACACCGCCGGCTCGCAGAGCGGTAATCTCATGATCGGCATAAAATCGGCCGAACCCCACAATCATGCCAACGTAAAGGGCGATGGGCAGCAACACTTCCAAGGCGATGAGCACCTTCAACCCGGTCAGAATCGATACCGCGGAGGCGCTCAGCACACCCTCGTTTGCGTCCGCGAGAAAGCGCGTTAGGCTGTAGGCCATGAAGATACCGACCAGCAGTAACACAACCGCGGCCAAAGGCTTCACCACCTCGCGAACCAGATACCGGTGTACGATCATCAGGGATTCAGCCCGGCCATCTCAGCAACTGTCGCGTACCTCTTGCCGGATGATTCGTTGGTTGCTTGTTGCATTGGTGCCTGGCGCGTCAATGTCGATGGCGGCAACGCAGGCCGCGCCCTCGAACGGGGAAGCGCCCATAGTAATTCGCGCCGACCGCGCCTGGGAAGGGGAGGACGACGGGGTGCTGCATATGGCGGGCAATTTCGAGATGCGTTCGACCGATTGGCGGGTTACCGCCGAGACGGCCGAGATACAGGGCCCGGTGGAAAATCCCGAGCTGCTCATTCTTAACGGGTCGCCGGCCCGCATTTCATTTGACAATGAGGGCTCCGCCATCACCGGGCGAGGCGGGCGCATTAACTATCGATATCGGGAAGAGGTGTTGGAACTGTACGAAGACGCCGTCTTGGAGGGGGAGGACATTTCGCTGTCCAGCTCCGTCATCGTCTACGACTTGGCTGAGGAGCGTCTGCGCTCGAGTGGTACCGACGGGGTCGAGGTTGTGGTACGGCGCGACTGATCCCGCCACCAACCGGGCACGGTGCTGCTGGCGTGGTCCAAATCTTGGCGGTCGTCGATTTCGCACCAGCCGTGGCCTCCGGTATCAAGGGTGCCGACCCACCCTTGGCGGGCCAGAGAATCCACGGCGGACAGATACCAGCGCTTGAGCGTCGACTCGTGCAGCATCATGGCCTCAAGTTGTGCGCGGAAGAGCCCCGCCCCCTTGCCGCGGAACAGTATCATGCCAATGGATTCGCCGGTTACCTCGGTGGCGGGCAATTGCTTATCGACCCGCCTGAGTACACCGTCGGCGACGCTTACCTTCATGTCGTCGTCGTCGTAATGCGCTTTCCGGTTGGTAACCAGCGTGATGGGGTGGGGATGCCGACCGGCAATCAGCCGGTGGAATATCTCCGGCTCGAATAGGGTATCGCCGTTGATCAACACGAAGGGTTCCGTCATCTCGTGCCGCACCACCCAGCAGGTGCCCAGATTGTCGCAATGGGCGTAGAAAGGGTTGTGGGCGAGGCGCACCGGCAGTTCGTGAAAGCTTTGGATGATATTTTGCACGATGCCCGCTTGAAAACCCGTGGCCACCACCACCTTGCCGGCGCCGGCCGCCGCCAGTGCTTGCAATTGCCATTCAAGCGCGGTTTTCTCACCGAGCGGCAGGGCGCATTTCGGCAAGTTCGCGGTGAGCGGCAGCAGCCGTTTGCCTTGCCCGGCGCTCAATAGAATGGCTTTCATCAGATGACCTTATTGTTGGGTTGCCGTTGGGTGGGCTGCGCGAGCGGGCGAGATATGCGGGCTAGACCTTACGCGAAACAAGATGCTCCTTCAATCGGTGGGCCAGTGCGAGGATGGTCAGAGTCGGATTGGCCCAGCCGCCGGTGGCGAAGACGGAACTGCCGGCGATGTACAGATTCTGATAGCCATGCACCGCACAGTTGCGATCCACCACGCCGGTTTTCGGGTCATCGCTCATGCGCGTAGTGCCCATGTGGTGATAGCCGCCGATGGGATGAGCGCCCACCGTTGCATCAAGTGGCCAGTTTGGCGAACTCTCATAGAGCCAAGGCTCCGGTGTCAAACGGCCGATGCCCAGGCGCACGAACTCGGCATCCAGCGTCTCCGCCAGTTGGCGTAGCGTGTGTTTGTCTTGCTCCGCAAAGCGCCAATCAAGATCGGCCCTGGGTAGCCCCAAGGCATCCTTGGTGTTCGACAATCTTACCCGGCTGGCTGGGTTGGGTGCCTGTTCGGCACGGATCATCAGATGCAACCGACGATCGCTGAGTGCCGTCAGTGCGCGGTTCACCCGGTGTTCCAAGCGCTGTTGGTACCAGGCCGCCAGATTTCGATAGCCGTGCCAAAGGTGACGATTGGTGCGATTGGGCGCCAATTGGTGTTTCAGACCCTGATACATGCGCTGCACAGCCGGCACCCCGCGGCGCGGGTCGCCCTGCAATTTGAAGGTTAGGGCCGTGTTTAAAATGCCAAGGTCGTGCTGTAGCTTTGGCGCCGGTGCGAGAACGGGAGCAACGGGCACAACTTTGATCTTGCCCGCCCCGCTGTTGTCGGCGGATCTTGGGAAGCGTTTGCGAAATCGGTTCCACAACTCGAAAGCTCGCCCTCCCTCCAAACGACCCAGGCGGCCGTGCGCGTGTTCCATAAAAAAACGGCCAACCTGATCGTATCGATTGCCGATTCCGGTGCTCTCCACGTCCCTCGCCGCCAGCAACAATCTGGCATTTTCAATACCGCCGCAGGCGAGGATGTAGTGCTCGGCCCGGATCTTGGTGCGCCGCCCGCCCAAGCTTGCCACCAGGATGTGATCCAAGCTCGCGGCGTTGGCGGCAGCTTGCAAGTGAATGGCGTTGGCGTGGATCAATGCGCTCACCTTGGGGTGCTCAAGGATATCTTGAGCGCGCCTTGCGCTGAAGCGTTCGCGCACGTCGTCGAATCGCCAAAACGGCATCACAAAGCGGTTATGGTCGAAGGCGGGCGGTTCGCCGTCCAGGCTTCGCCATAGCGGCTCGCCGTACTCGAACGGGCCAATTTCGAGGTCTTGGTGCGCGGCTTGGTAGCCATCGGCCAGATCATCGCGGTTAATTGGCCAGCCGCTGTGCGTTACCCAAGTTCGTTTGGCGAAGTCAATGCTGTCCAAGGGCGCGCAACGCCCACCCCAGATGGCGGTGGTGCCGCCGAAAAAGCGCAACCGGCTTTGCTCCAGATCGTAGTACGGCATACCGACATTTTCGCCGACCCCGAGCGATTGGGTGACGGGGTCGTGATCGAAGCCACCGCTTTCGAGCAGGCAGATTTCCAAGCCTTGGGCCACCAGCCCCCGGGCCAGGGTCAGCCCTGCCGCACCAGCGCCGACAATGCAGATCTCGGCGTTCAGTTCTTGGCCGATATCGGCCTCGGCGAAATCAATCAGCATGTCGGCCAATCCGTTCGTTCCAGCGCTTCAGGTTGGCCAGTGGCCTGCGCACATAGGCGCTGCCGCGCATGAGCGAGAGCAAAGCATCTCGGCAGGGTCCCGCCAATCGGTCCAGCGGACGGTCGAGGTCCAGAAACAGCACGACCCGGGCCTGGGGTGTGTCGTTGCGTACTTCATGTTCGAAGGTGTCGTCGAAACAGAGACAGCGGCCGCTCAACCAATGGCGAACCTCATCGCCAACGCGAATCCAGCAGTTCTGCGCATCGGTTGGAATCTGCAATCCCAGATGGCAGCGTACCAGCGCCTTGGTCGGTCCCCGATGCGGCGGAATATGGTAGCCGGGCGCCAGTATGGAGAACCAGGCATTACGCAGATTCGGCATTTCATCGAGCAGTTTGGCGGTTTGTGGGCAGGCGCGGCAGTTCTCGTCAATACGGGCCCCGAAAACATAGAACACATAGGTTCGCCAGTTGTCGCCGCGGGAAATCCGCACCTGGTCGGGCGACATCTCGTGGAAGGTGGGAATGTCTTCGGGATGCTTGAGCACGCCATGCAACTCCCCTTGAATGATCCGCCAGTTCGCTTCCAGCACCGCGGTTTGTGGAAAGGCGTTTACCGGCAGAAAGGGCGTGGTGGGCACGGTCGAGTGGCGCGCAAGAAAGCGGTCTATCGTGCGCAAAACAAACTTGCCCGCCCGAACGCCGAGTCTTGGGGGTGGGGCCTGGGCTGAGGCTGAGGGTTGCTTCATGCGGGTCGATTGTCGATTGTTTGCGCCGTTATCCGCTCGGCCAGCGCCAGATCGGCGGCGCTGTCAACATCAATGGCGGTGTACTCGTCGCGCAATTCTACCCAGCCGACAGAACAACCCGCCAGCCGGGACAGGGTCGCGAAGGCCTCCTTGATGGCCAAGCTGTGCCGCAAATATCGCCACCATGTAGCCATGCCGAGCCGTCTTGCGATGCGCCAAGGCTGTTTGCGGTCGCGTTGCACTTGCGACCAAAAGAGGATTGCCTGGCGGGCGGCGCGGTTGCGCAGCAAGAACAGATTGGTGCCGCAGAAACCGCCTTCCCGAAATGCGAGGCGGGTACGCCGCGTGTCGGGAAACCGCCGCATTACCCGCGCATGGGAAACCAAACCCACCACGGCATCCGCGCCCGCGGCCTTGGCGGCGGTAATGAAATGGGCGACGGTCTCCGGTCTTAATAGGGCGTGATCGCCGGTGGTGATCAGAACCGGCAAGGATGCGAGGCTATCGAATGCCCGCAAAACGCTTTCCGAAGGCCCGGCGGCGGGTTCGAGCCACGCATAGTCACCGACTGCCAAAAGCGCCTTTAGTGTTTTTGACTCGCGGCAGACCGATGCGCTCGGCCCGACAATGACGCCGCCTTCGCAACCCTCGGTGGTTCGCAGGGTGTCGATGACGCGCTCAATACTCGGGCGATTGGCAACCTCGACCAGCACGGAGGCCGGTAGGCCGAGCTCCGCGGCCAAGGCGTTGCCACCAGTGCGTTCGCCCGCCAGCACAATGGCCTTCATGGTCCGGCGAGGCGCTTTCGGTGGCAGCGGTAGCGCTTAATCAGGGTGCCGCCGAGACGTTCGATGCCGCTGCGCTTGTCGGATACTGCGCGAATCTTAAGCATGGTATGGATTAAAGCCGGTTTATCATGCTGGCGAGATAGCCCGCACCGAAGCCATTGTTGATATTGACAACCGCGAGACCCGAGGCACAGCTTGCAAGCATGCCCAGTAGCGCCGTGGCGCCGGCAAAGGCGGCACCGTAGCCGATACTGGTGGGAACGGCGATAACGGGCCTATCGACGAGCCCCGCAACCACGCTCGGCAGGGCGCCTTCCATGCCGGCGACAACGATGAGGACGCGGGCATCGCGGAGCCTATCGAGCCGTGCCAACAGCCGATGGATGCCCGCCACGCCCACGTCGCAAACCCGATGCACCAGGTTGCCGTAAAACTCGGCGGTCACCGCCGCCTCCTCCGCAACGGGCAGATCGGATGTGCCGGCGGTGACCACGGCGATGGGCGTCGCCGCGGCCTTGGGCCTGGTTTGGTTAACGGTGATGATGGCGGCGGTTTCGTGGTATTCGGCATCGGGTGCGCTGGCCCGAACCAGCGCATGGGCCGCCGGGTTAGCCCGCGTCACCAAGGCATTCTGGCCGTTTTTCAGCAATGCCCCCACCAGATCGGCGATCTGCTCCGGGGTTTTGTGCAGGCCGTAGACCACCTCCGCCGCACCGGTGCGCCGCAGCCGATCCGTATCCAGTGTGGAGTGCCCCAGATCCTGAAAAAAAGCATCGCGAATTTGCGCGGCCGCTTCGGGCAAATCCAATTTGCCCGATTGCAATGCGGCCAGCGTAGATTCGATGCTCAAGGTCACGAGTTGTCCATACGCGGTAATTAGCCCCAGGAGCTTAGGCCGCAGGCTCCTGGGCCAGCATGTTGTGCGTGGGTGCGCACAGGCCGCCGATATCAAGGCCGTGTGTGCAGGCACCCGAGCAGGGTTCGCCGGAACAGGTGAGGCAGGCGGCGGCGTTGGCGGCTAAGGCGGCGTATTCGTCGCGCGCAAAGGCGATGTCCCGGTAATCGGTGGCGTACATGCGGGTGCGCAACACATCGGCGATGGGAACCCCGAAAGGGCAGGCACCTTCGCAATCGTTGCAGGCGTGCCGGCAATAGCTGGTGCCGTTTAGCCGGGCGTAGGTGTCGAGCAACCCGCGATCTCCGGCCGCGAGGTCGCGCCAGCCGGAAGCGCCGAGAAATTCATCGATGTCCGCTTGGCTGGTCATGGAAATAACCAGGGCGTCCACATGCGGGTTCGCCAGCGTCCAACGGAATGCCGCCTGGGCGAAGGAGGCACCGTCCCGCTCGTAGGGGCGCATGTCGTTGAGCCTTGCGCCCATGAGCGTTTTCATCGCCACCACCCCGACCCCAAGCGATTTGGCGCGCGCCAACACTCGGGGTAGCCCGGGCTGGCGCGCCACCCAATCGATGCCGCTTGTGAATGATTCGTAAAAGGCCGGGTCTTGGCCGAAATTGTGCGCAACCAGCACCACATCGACCATGTCCTTGTCGAAGGCGTGGTCAAGGCATTCGATTAAACGACCGGCGTGGCCGGAAATGCCAGTGTAGCGAATCTTGCCCTGATCCTTGGCGCGCCCGACGAATTCAAACCACTCCGGGTTGTCGAGCTTGGCGGTGTCATTCACGGCATGGTTGAAATAAACATCGATGCGGTCGGTGGCAAGGCGCCTGAGGCTGCCTTCAAGGGCTGCCATGATCGATTCCTTGCGTGCCGCCGCCGAGGCATGGGTTTTTGAGGCGATGAAGACCTGGTCGCGTTGCCCGCGCAACGCCTTGCCCAGCACCCGTTCGGATTGCTGACGGCTGTAGGTTTCCGCCGTATCGAAATAGTTGATGCCTCGATCAAGGGCGTGGTGGACCAGGTGCTCCTCACCGTTGCGCAGCCGACTTGAGCCGAAGGAGATGTCGGATATGGAAAATCGCGTTCGGCCTAGCTGGACATAGCGGCGCACGCGGTTGCCAACGTTGCGCAGCTCGCGGTCAGCGGCGCTGTTTGCCCGCGCACTCAAACCGGTGGCCAGTGCGCCCGCTTTCAGGAGTTGTCTTCTTGACGGCATGTCGCTTGCTCGGAAGTCGGTGAAAAGGTTACTGAAATAGACGGACTAAAACACAAAAAATTCAGACGATACAGGATTTAGCCGAATGGGTAGTGTCGCAGTTTGAATTTTTCGACTACGGAACGCCGCAGTTGGCGCGGCCTCCAAATCCAAATCAATTCAAACTGATACGCGACCGCCGAATGAGTTGCTGAGTTCCGGGGCGCAGGTACGATACAGTAGCTGCGGTCCGACTGATTGGGAGCCTAGCGTGAGCATCAAACCAATATCCGAGCAAGTTGCGCAAGCCAAGCGCGAACTGGAGAATCTCTCCGTGGAACAATTGCGCGAGGAGTTGCAAATCAGAGACGATTTGCTGCTCGTCGATATTCGCGAATTACAGGAAATCATCGACCTCGGAACCATTCCCGGCGCGCAACAGGCACCGCGCGGCATGCTGGAATTCTGGGCCGATCCGGCCAGCCCCTACTACCGGGACTATTTCACCGAAGACCGGCGCATCGTCTTGTTTTGTGCTGGCGGCGGGCGCTCCGCCCTGGCTGCCAAGGCACTCAAGGATATGGGCTATGCGGATGTTGCCCATCTGGAGGCGGGTTTTAACGGCTGGGCTAAGGCCGGTGGTGCCGTTCAAGAAACCGCATCGACCAGCCGCTGGATGCGCAAGCCAGCCGATTGAACTCGATATTCCACCAGCACGAGGAACATGTGCATGAGGTTGGGCGCTTTATTGGGCATTGTTTCGGGCGGTGCCGGGCCGCGGGCTCTGGCGGAACAGGCGAGACGCTATGTCGGCGAAGGCTATACAAGCCTGTGGTCGGCGCAGGCCGTGGGGCGCGGTATCATGGTTACCGATCCCTTCGTGGCACTGTCTGTTGCCGCAACCGTTGCCGAAGAGGTGGCGATCGGCACCGCCGTACTTCAGGTACCGCTCTACCACCCGGTCGAGTTGGCCCACCGCGTTCTATCGTTGCAACAAATCTGTGGCGATCGTCTGCTGCTGGGCGTTGGCAGCGGTTCGACGGCCACCGATTTCGCCGCGTTCGGCAGGCCGTTCGAATCGCGCTTCCGAGTGTTGCGCGAGAATGTCGAGGCCCTGCGTTCCCTCTTTGCAACGGGAGTCCTCGGCGAGGTCAATTTGAGCCCCTGGCCCGAAGTACGCGGCGGGCCGAAACTGTTCCTTGGCTCCTGGGGCGGTGGCGTTGAAAGAGCTGCCCATGCCTATGATGGCTGGATAGCATCCGCCCGCTATCGCGAGGTCGATGAGGTCTGTGCGGCCTTGGTGCGATACCGCAACGCCGGCGGTGCTCGGGCCGTCGTCTCGACCATTATGGTGGGCGCGAATACGGATCTCGGAGCATTGCGCGAAAAGTTGCAAATCTTTGCCGATGCCG